>NZ_CP176503.1:7655000-8185000 GCF_046267975.1 Streptomyces flavusporus
TAACCGGTTGATATTCCGGTACCCGCTGTGAAGCGTCAAACATCGAATCCGGTGATGCTAAGCCCGTGAAACCGCCGTGTGCGTCTTCGGACAAGCGCGGAGTGGTGGAGCCGGTGACCCGAGCTGGTAGTAGGTGAGTGATGGGGTGACGCAGGAAGGTAGTCCATCCCGGGCGGTGGTTGTCCCGGGGTAAGGGTGTAGGACGCAAGGCAGGCAAATCCGCCTTGCATACGGCTGAGACCTGATGCCGAGCCGATTGTGGTGAAGTGGATGATCCTATGCTGTCGAGAAAAGCCTCTAGCGAGTTTCATGGCGGCCCGTACCCTAAACCGACTCAGGTGGTCAGGTAGAGAATACCGAGGCGTTCGGGTGAACTATGGTTAAGGAACTCGGCAAAATGCCCCCGTAACTTCGGGAGAAGGGGGGCCACACCCGGTGATCACTCTTGCAGTGTGAGCTGGGGGTGGCCGCAGAGACCAGCGAGAAGCGACTGTTTACTAAAAACACAGGTCCGTGCGAAGCCGTAAGGCGATGTATACGGACTGACGCCTGCCCGGTGCTGGAACGTTAAGGGGACCGGTTAGCTCACCTTCGGGTGGGCGAAGCTGAGAACTTAAGCGCCAGTAAACGGCGGTGGTAACTATAACCATCCTAAGGTAGCGAAATTCCTTGTCGGGTAAGTTCCGACCTGCACGAATGGCGTAACGACTTCTCGACTGTCTCAACCATAGGCCCGGTGAAATTGCACTACGAGTAAAGATGCTCGTTTCGCGCAGCAGGACGGAAAGACCCCGGGACCTTTACTGCAGTTTGATATTGGTGTTCGGTTCGGCTTGTGTAGGATAGCTGGGAGACTGTGAGCCCTGGACGCCAGTTCGGGGGGAGTCGTCGTTGAAATACCAGTCTGGTCGTGCTGGATGTCTAACCTGGGTCCGTGATCCGGATCAGGGACAGTGTCTGATGGGTAGTTTAACTGGGGCGGTTGCCTCCTAAAGGGTAACGGAGGCGCCCAAAGGTTCCCTCAGCCTGGTTGGCAATCAGGTGTTGAGTGTAAGTGCACAAGGGAGCTTGACTGTGAGACCGACGGGTCGAGCAGGGACGAAAGTCGGGACTAGTGATCCGGCGGTGGCTTGTGGAAGCGCCGTCGCTCAACGGATAAAAGGTACCCCGGGGATAACAGGCTGATCTTCCCCAAGAGTCCATATCGACGGGATGGTTTGGCACCTCGATGTCGGCTCGTCGCATCCTGGGGCTGGAGTCGGTCCCAAGGGTTGGGCTGTTCGCCCATTAAAGCGGTACGCGAGCTGGGTTTAGAACGTCGTGAGACAGTTCGGTCCCTATCCGCTGTGCGCGCAGGAGTCTTGAGAAGGGCTGTCCCTAGTACGAGAGGACCGGGACGGACGAACCTCTGGTGTGCCAGTTGTCCTGCCAAGGGCATGGCTGGTTGGCTACGTTCGGGAGGGATAACCGCTGAAAGCATCTAAGCGGGAAGCCTGCTTCGAGATGAGGACTCCCACCCACGTGATGGGGTAAGGCTCCCAGTAGACGACTGGGTTGATAGGCCGGATATGGAAGCACGGCAACGTGTGGAGTTGACCGGTACTAATAGGCCGAGGGCTTGTCCTCAGTTGCTCGCGTCCACTGTGTCAGTTCTGAGGCAACGAACAGTTGCCGGCTTTGAGTCGAACAGACAATTGAAGAGTGTGCTTGTTCGCTCGAAACCAATAGGGTTTCGGTGGTCATAGCGTGAGGGAAACGCCCGGTTACATTCCGAACCCGGAAGCTAAGCCTCACAGCGCCGATGGTACTGCAGGGGGGACCCTGTGGGAGAGTAGGACGCCGCCGAACAATCTTTGAAGGACCCCTGGTCACCAGCGTTCAGCTGGGACCAGGGGTCCTTTTGTTTTTTCCAGAGCGCGCGGCGTACGCGGCTGCGCGAGAATGACTTGCGGTACCGAAGACAGGAGTCACCGATGTCCACCAACTCTCCCGAGGACCGACCGGAGCGCGACCCGCGGCGACGGGATGGTGGGGATCGCGGCGACCGAGGCGGCTACCGCGGCGATCGTGGTGACCGTGGTGACCGCGGCGGTTTCCGGCGGGACAACGACCGTGGCGGGTACGGCCGGCGCGACGATCGCCGCGGTGATGACCGGGGTGGGCGTGGTGGCTTCCGCCGCGATGATCGCCGCGACGACAGGCGCGATGATCGCCGTGACAGTGACCGGGGTGGATACGGCCGGCGTGACAGTGACCGTGGATCGCGTCCGTCCTTCCAGCGCGGTGACCGTGACCGTGGGCCGCGTCGGGACGACCGTGGCAGCCGTCCCGGTGGGTTCCGGCGGGACGACCGCGGTGACCGCCCTGCTTTCCGTCGGGACGACGACCGTGGTGACCGTCCTTCCATCCGTCGGGACGATGACCGTGGCGGGTACGGCCGACGCGACGATCGGCGTGGTGATGACCGTGGTGGCTTCCGCCGCGATGACCGCCGCGATGACCGTCGTGATGTCCGCCGGGACGACCGCCGCGACGAGCGCCGCGATGTCCGGCGTGACAGTGACCGCGGTGGATACGGTCGCCGCGATGACCGCCGCGATGACCGCCGGGACGACCGCCGGGACGACCGCCGCGATGACCGCCGGGACGACCGCGACCGTGGCTTCCGGCGGGATGAGCGGGGTGACCGAGGTGAGCGCGGTGGGTTCCGGCGGGACGATCGTCGGGGCGGGGAGCGCGGTGGCTACGGGCGCCGCGACGACAGCCGGGGTGAGCGCGGTGGGTACCGGGGTCGGGACGACCGTGGTGGGCGTGGTGCGCCGCGTAGGGACGACCGTGGTGGCCGCCCTGGTGGCTTCCGTGGCCGCGACGACCGGCACGGTGGCGGTGGCGGCCGGTTCCGTGAGGAGCGGGACCGTGACCGTGAGCCGATCAAGCGGCTGCCGATCCCCGAGGACGTGACCGGCGACGAGATCGACAAGGACGTACGGCAGGAGCTGCAGAGCCTGCCGAAGACGCTCGCGGACGATGTCGCCAAGAACCTGGTGATGGTCGCCAGGCTCATCGACGAGGACCCCGAGAGGGCGTACGGCTACTCCAAGGTCGCCCTGCGGCTGGCCTCGCGCGTGGCGGCCGTTCGGGAAGCTGCCGGGTTCGCGGCGTACGCGAACCAGAAGTACGGGGAGGCGCTGGCCGAGTTCCGTGCGGCGCGGCGTATGACCGGCAACGTCGATCTGTGGCCCGTCATGGCCGACTGCGAGCGGGGCCTGGGACGGCCGGAGAAGGCGCTCGACATGGCCGGCGCGCCCGAGGTGCACAAGCTCGACAAGGCCGGGCAGGTGGAGATGCGGCTGGTCGCGGCCGGTGCCCGGCGTGACATGGGGCAGCTCGACGCGGCCATCGTGACGCTGCAGAGCCCCGAGCTGGCCTCCAGCTCCGTACAGTCGTGGACCGCGCGCCTGCGGTACGCCTACGCCGACGCACTGCTCGCGGCCGGGCGGGAGCGCGAGGCACGGGAGTGGTTCGCGAAGGCCGTCGAGGCGGACCGGGACGGCAGCACGGATGCCTCGGACCGGCTTGCCGAGCTGGACGGCGTGGAGTTCGTCGACGCTCTCGACGAGAGTGAGAGTGAGCTGAGTGACGAGACCGGTGAAGGCCGGGACGACGACAAGCACTGACGTGCCCGAGTGAAGGGGGTGGGACCCGGAGACGGGTCCCGCCCCCTTCGTATGTCAGATGTCCAGTACGCGCAGCACCAGGCCGGACGCCGGTTTCGGGCCGAACGACGTCGACTTGCGGGGCATCGTGACGCCTTGGCGGGCGAGGTCCCGTACGACTTCCTCGCGGACGGGGTGCATCAGTACGGCCGTGCCGCCGTCGCGTTCCGCCTTGGTGACCGTGGCGGACGCGTCGTGGATGTAGGCGATGTGCGTGGGGGAGTCCTCGGGGATGTGCCAGACGTGGGCGAGGAGCGTGGCGTGCAGGACCGTGGCGTCGAGGGTGCGCCATGCGGTGGGGCGGTCGGTGGGGACCGTACGGGAGAGCAGGTCCGGGTCCGGGCGGTCCACCAGGTGGAAGGCGCCGTCGCCGGCCAGGAGGAAGGCGTTGCCGGCGGACGCCGCGTCGCCGAGGGCGGCAAGCGCCTCGGTCAGCGGTGCGTCGAGGCGGCGTACACGGAACCAGCCGTCGAGGGCGGCGAGGGCGTCGGCCACCGGCAGTCCGTGCAGAAGGCGGTGGATGGCGCGGACGCGCAGGGGGTAGCGGGCGGTGTCGACCAGCAGGACCAGGCCGTAGTCCCAGGGGCTGGGGGACGGGTGCTCGGCGCGCAGGAGGCAGTAGGTGGCCCAGCGGTGGTGGCCGTCGGCGATCAGGGCCTGGCGGTGGGCGAGATCGGACTGGATCCGGGCCACGTCGCCGGGGTCCGTGACGGACCAGAGGCGGTGGCTGAAGCCGTCCTCCGTGGTCGTGGCGAGCAGGGGGGGCTTCTCGGCTGTGCGTTCCACGACTTCGGTCGTGGCGGCCGCCGGGCCGTTGCCGCGGTAGGTCAGGAGGAGGGGCTCGAGGTTCGCGGAGGTGGCGCGCATCAGGTCCGCGCGGTCGGCGACGATGTGCGGCATGACGTCCTCGTGCGGCAGGACCACACCCTCCGTCGGATCCGAGACCCGCAGGGCGCCGATGAGTCCGCGCTGGAGCATGCCGTTGCCGTCGTGCTGTTCGTATACGTAGAGGCCGGGCTCCGGGTCGGGGGTGAGGATTCCGTCGGTGAGCCAGCGGCGCAGGGTGTCCGCGGCCTGTGCGTTACGGGCGGTGGGGGTGGCGGCCTCGGGGAGGATCAGACGGACGATGTTGTGCGGGTCGGCCGACTGCAGGTGCTGCAGGCCGTCGGGGCGCACGACGACGTCGTAGGGAGGGGATGTCACGGCGGCCAGGCTGCCGACCCGGTCGGGGTCGTAGCGGAGCCCTCGGAACGGGGTGAGTTCCAGGCCTCGGCGCGTCGTTGCTTCCGGGTGACCTGCTGTGTTCATCTCGGCATCGTACGTGTGTCGGTGGCATGGGGGATGATCGGGGGAAAGAGGCCGAACCGAGGAGAGATGCGGAATGAGCCAGGGGGTCAGGACCAGGCCCGAGGGCTGTGGGCAGGCGCTCAGCGAGGCGTACGACACGGCGCTGCTCGACCTGGACGGAGTGGTGTACGCGGGCGGGAACGCGATCGTGCACGCGGTCGACTCGCTCGGTGCGGCCCGGGCGGGCGGGATGCACCTCGCGTACGTCACCAACAACGCGCTGCGGACCCCGGACACCGTGGCCTCGCATCTGACCGCGCTGGGCATACCCACGACGGCCTCGGACGTGATCACTTCGGCGCAGGCGGTGGCGCGGCTGATCGCCGAGCAGGTGCCGTCGGGAGCCCGGGTACTGGTGATCGGCGGTGAGGGGCTGCGGGTGGCGCTGCGGGAGCGCGGGCTCGTTCCCGTCGAGTCGGCGGACGACGATCCGGCGGCGGTCGTGCAGGGGTTCGGCGGGCCGGAGTTGCCGTGGGGGCGCTTCAACGAGGCGTGCTACGCCATCGCGGCGGGCGTGCCGTGGTTCGCGTCGAACACCGACCTGACGATTCCGAGCGCACGCGGGATCGCGCCGGGCAACGGCGCTGCCGTGGAGGTGGTGCGGATCGCGACCGGCGCCGAGCCGCAGATCGCGGGCAAGCCGCTGCCTCCGATGCACCGGGAGACGGTCCTGCGCACGGGGGCGAAGCGGCCGCTGGTGGTGGGGGACCGGCTGGACACGGACATCGAGGGCGCGTTCAACGGCGAGGTCGACTCGCTGCTCGTCCTGACCGGCGTGACCGACGGGCCGCAGCTGCTCGCCGCGCCGCCGCAGCACCGGCCGACGTATGTCGACGCCGATCTGCGGGGGCTGCTCACCGGGCAGCCGGAGATCGCCGAGGCGGGCGACGGATTCCGGTGCGGAGGCTGGACGGCGACGGCCGGCGCGGAGCGGCTGGAACTCGACGGTGACGGCGAGCCCGTGGACGGACTGCGCGCCCTGTGCGCCGCGGCCTGGACGGCGGCCGGTGAGGGGGCGTGCGAGCTGGACGGGGGGAAGGCGCTGGCGCGGCTGGGTTTGTGAGACGGGGTCAGCTCTTCCCTGCGCCGGGGTCGGGATCTTGATCCGATCAGAGGGTAGGCTAACCTAACCACGTGTTGGTTGAAAGTCCTCCCGAACAGCGCGCGGACCTCACCTCTGCGCCTCCGAACCGCCGGGTGATACGTGCCTTTGGGCTGCTCGTGGCCGTGGCGATCATGGTGCTCGTCGCGCTGGCGAGCATCGCCGTCGGCGCGAAGGAGCTCTCTCCGGAGCAGGTCTGGCACGGCCTGTTCCAGAGCACGGGGACCTACGGCGACGTCGTGGTCGACGAACGGCTGTCCCGGACGGTCCTCGGGCTCCTCGCCGGCGCGGCGCTCGGTCTGTCCGGGGCCGTGTTGCAGGCGCTCACCCGCAATCCGCTGGCCGATCCCGGACTGCTCGGCATCAACGCGGGCGCGTCCGCGGCGGTCGTCACCGCCCTCACCTACTTCGGCGTGACGAGCCTGAGCGGCTATGTGTGGTTCGCGTTCTTCGGCGCGGCCGCGGTCGGGGCGCTGGTGTGGTTCCTGGGCGGTAGCCGGGGGGCCACGCCGGTCCGGCTCGCGCTGGCCGGGACCGCGATCAGCGCCGCGCTCTACGGCTATCTCCAGGCCGTGATGATCATGGACGATGCCGCGCTGGGCAAGATGCGCTTCTGGACGGTCGGTTCGCTGACCTCGGCGACCGACGAGACCATCACACAGGTGCTGCCCTTCTTCCTGGTCGGCTCGCTCCTCGCGCTCGCGCTCGCCCGGCCGCTGAACGCCATGGCCATGGGCGACGACACCGCCAAGGCGCTGGGCGCCAACCTGAACCGGACCCGGGCGCTGTCGATGCTCGCCGCCACCGTGCTGTGCGGGGCCGCGACCGCAGCCTGCGGGCCGATCGTGTTCGTCGGACTGATGGTTCCGCATGTCGTGCGGTCCTTCACCGGGCCGGATCTGCGCTGGATCCTGCCGTATGCGGCGATTCTGTCGCCCGTGCTGCTGCTCGGCGCGGATGTGCTCGGCCGGATCGTCGCCCGGCCCGCGGAGGTCCAGGTCGGCATCGTCACCGCGATCATCGGCGGGCCGGTCTTCATCTTTCTCGTACGACGGCGGAGGACGGCCCAGCTGTGAAGACCAACCGTGCCGTGCGCACGCCGGGCGGGCTGTCCGTGCGCCTGGACGTGCGGACCCTCGCCGTCGTCCTCCTGCTGCTGCTCGCCGCGCTCGCCGCGAGCGTCGTGCTGATCGGTACCGGCGACTTCCCGATCCCGGCCGGCGACGTGCTGAAGACCCTGGTCGGGAACGGCGATGCCGGTCAGGAGTTCATCGTCAACGAGCTGCGGCTGCCGCGGGTCCTGGTCGCGCTGCTGGTCGGCGCCTCGCTGGGTCTCGGCGGTGCGCTGTTCCAGTCGATCTCCCGCAATCCGCTGGGCAGCCCGGACGTGCTCGGTCTCGGTCAGGGGGCGACGGCCGGTGCGCTCGTCATGATCGTGCTGTTCTCCGGGAGCGCGAACGCCGTCACCCTCGGCGCGCTCGTGGGCGGTCTGGGGACCGGGCTCGCCATCTACGTGCTGGCCTGGAAGCAGGGCGTGCACGGCTATCGGCTGGTCCTGGTCGGTATCGGTGTGTCCGCCGTCGTCACGGCCGTCAACGGCTATCTGCTGACCAAGGCGGACATCGTCGACGCGGCCCGCGCGGTGGTCTGGATGACCGGCTCGCTCAGCGGCCGGGACTGGGAGCAGGTCTGGCCGCTGCTCGCGCTGTGCGCCGTCCTCGTACCGCTCGTGCTGGCCAATGCACGGGGGCTGCGGATGCTGGAGATGGGCGACGACGTCTCGTACGCCCTCGGGGTGCGTGTCGAGCGCGTACGGCTGCTGCTGATGGTGGCCGCCGTCCTGCTCACCGCGGCGGCCACCGCCGCCGCCGGCCCCGTCAGCTTCGTCGCGCTCACCGCGCCGCAGCTCGCCCGCCGCCTGACCCGCTCGCCCGGCCCGAACCTGCTGCCGTCCCTGTGCATGGGCGCCGCCCTGCTGGTCACCGCCGACTGGATCTCGCAGCGCGTCTTCGGCGCCGACCAGCTGCCCGTGGGCGTGGTCACCGGCGTGCTCGGCGGTGTCTACCTGCTGTGGCTGCTGGTCACCGAGCGCAGGGCGGGCCGGATATGACGGCGAGCAACAGCACCGAGCTGAACAACACAAGGAGCACCGTGAACCGCCTGACCGCCGAGAGCGTCACCCTCGCCTACGACCAGCGCGTCATCGCCGAGCAGTTGTCGGTGGAGATCCCCGACAACTCCTTCACCGTGATCGTCGGTCCGAACGCATGCGGCAAGTCGACGCTGCTGCGCGCGCTGTCGCGAATGCTCAAGCCCAGCCAGGGCCGGGTGCTGCTGGACGGGCAGGTCATTCAGTCGATGCCCGCGAAGAAGGTCGCCCGGACCCTCGGCCTGCTGCCCCAGTCGTCGATCGCGCCGGACGGGATCACGGTCGCCGACCTCGTGGGCCGTGGCCGCTATCCGCACCAGGGGCTCCTGCGCCAGTGGTCCACCGAGGACGAGCGGGTCGTGCAGGAGTCCATGGCGCAGACCGGTGTCGCGGAGCTCGCGGATCGTTATGTCGACGAGTTGTCGGGTGGTCAGCGCCAGCGCGTCTGGATCGCGATGGCGCTCGCCCAGCAGACGCCGTTGCTGCTGCTCGACGAGCCGACGACATACCTGGACATCCAGCACCAGATAGACGTCCTCGACCTGTGCGCCGAGCTGCACGAGGAGCAGGGCCGCACCCTGGTGGCCGTTCTGCACGACCTCAACCACGCCGCCCGGTACGCCACGCACCTCATCGCGCTGCGCGGCGGCGAGGTGATCGCCGAGGGTGCGCCGAACGACATCGTCACCGCCGAGCTGGTGGAGGAGGTCTTCGGGCTGCGCTGCCAGGTCATCGACGACCCGGAGACCGGGACCCCGCTCGTGGTGCCGGCGGCGCGCAAGGCCCGGGCGAAAGCCCCGGCCGTGGCGGCTACAGAAGCTTCCTGAGGCGGAACAGGTCGAACAGGCTCGCCTCCAGCTTCACCCGGCCCGAGCCCCAGGCCTTCGCGAAGTTCAGCTCGCCGTCCACCAGCGCCACCAGGTCGTCGCCGGCCAGCGTCAGCCGGATCTGCGCCTTCTCGGGCGGCGGTCCCTGGAGAGTGTCGTGCACATTGATCCGGCCGTCCTCGAGGCGGCCGACGAAGGTGATGTCCAGATCGGTGATACGGCAGCTCACCGAGCGGTCCAGCGCGGCGGCAGCCCGGACGTCGCCCTCGGCGTGCTGCATGTTGTCCGAGAGTTTCTCCAGTGCGGCGCGGCACTCCTCGATCGTGGCCATAGCGATCGACGGTACCCCAGCGCTTCGGGGTAGCGTCGGGGCATGAACGACTCGGTTCAGCAGACGGAGATCCCTCAGGAGGCGGCGCCGGCGCAGCCCGAGTACGACCCCGCCGCCCCCGCCCCGCTCGAGGTTCCCCGCACCCCCACCGGCAACCCCGAGGTCGACGCACAGCTGGAGCGGCTGGCCGACGCCGACCACCTCGCCACGGACGGACACCTCGAGGTGTACGAGGATGTACATCGGGGGCTGCGCGACGCGCTCACCGCGCTCGACGCCCGCCCGGGACCTCCGGTGCCCCCATCGTCGTATGGCAGTAGGAGCTGAACCGAACGTGGCAGGAGTCGCACGTCGCCGTCTCGACGCGGAGCTGGTCCGCCGCAAGCTTGCGCGCTCGCGTGAGCATGCCGGCCAGCTGATCGCCGCCGGGCGGGTCACCGTCGGCAGGACCGTCGCGACCAAGCCGGCCACGCAGGTGGAGACCGCGGCGGCCATCGTCGTCGCGGCCGACGACAACGATCCCGACTACGTGTCGCGGGGCGGCCACAAGCTCGCCGGCGCGCTGAAGGCGTTCGTCCCGCAGGGGCTCGTCGTCGAGGGGCGGCGGGCGCTGGACGCCGGTGCGTCCACCGGAGGCTTCACCGACGTGCTGCTGCGGGCGGGGGCCGCGCATGTCGTCGCCGTCGACGTCGGATACGGGCAACTCGCCTGGAGTCTGCAGAGCGATGAACGCGTCACGGTCAAGGACCGTACGAACGTACGCGAGTTGACGCTTGAGGCGATCGATGGGGAACCTGTGGATCTTGTGGTGGGGGATCTGTCCTTCATCCCCTTGGGACTGGTCCTGCCCGCACTGGTGCGATGCGTGCGGCCGGACGCCGATCTGGTGATGATGGTGAAGCCGCAGTTCGAGGTGGGCAAGGAGCGACTGGGCAGCGGGGGAGTCGTACGGAGTCCGCAGTTGCGGGCCGAGGCCGTGCGCGGGGTGGCCGAGCGGGCCTGGGAGCTGGGGCTCGGGGTGAAGGGTGTGACGGCCAGTCCGTTGCCCGGGCCCTCGGGGAATGTCGAGTACTTTCTGTGGCTGCGGGCCGGGGCTCCCCGACTGGACCCGGCCGACGTTGACCGTGCAGTGGCGGAGGGGCCGCGTTGACACCGAACCGAGCTCGTACTGTTTTCCTGCTGGCCCACACCGGGCGACCCGCGGCGATCCGCAGCGCCGAGCTGGTGGTCAAGGGGCTGCTGCGGTCGGGGATCGGCGTCCGGGTGCTGGAGGCGGAGGCGGAGGATCTGCCCCTGCCGGACGAGGTGGAACTCGTCAAGGAGGCGACCCCGCAGTGCCTCGACGGGTGCGAGCTGCTCATCGTGCTCGGTGGTGACGGGACGCTGCTGCGGGGCGCGGAGTTCGCCCGAGCCTCCGGGGTGCCGATGCTCGGCGTCAACCTCGGGCGGGTCGGGTTCCTCGCCGAGGCCGAGCGGGACGATCTCGACAAGGTTGTCGACCGGGTGGTGACGCGGGCGTACGAGGTCGAGGAGCGGATGACCGTCGATGTCGTCGTGCTCAGCAACGGGGACATCGTGCACACCGACTGGGCGCTGAACGAGGCGGCCGTGCAGAAGGCGGGCGCCGAGAAACTGCTCGAGGTCGTGCTCGAGATCGACGGGCGGCCGGTGACGGGGTTCGGGTGTGACGGGATCGTTCTCTCGACGCCCACCGGATCGACCGCGTATGCGTTTTCCGCGGGTGGGCCTGTGGTGTGGCCCGAGGTGGAGGCGCTGTTGATGGTGCCGATCAGTGCGCATGCACTGTTCGCGAAGCCGTTGGTGACGTCACCGGACTCGGTGCTCGCGGTGGAGGTGGCGCCGCATATTCCGCCGGGGGTCTTGTGGTGTGACGGGCGGCGGACCGTGGAGTTGCCTCCTCGGGCGCGGGTCGAGGTGCGGCGGGGGGCTGTGCCGGTGCGGCTGGCTCGGCTGCATCATGCTTCGTTCACGGATCGGCTGGTGGCGAAGTTTGCGTTGCCGGTTTCCGGGTGGCGGGGGGCGCCGCATTAGCGGTTCGCCGTGGGTGTTTCGGTGCGTGGGCGACTGCGGGTTGTTTGTGGTTGATCGTGCCCCTTAGCGGCATGCACTCACGTGGGTGACATGGGTGGGCCGCGTGCACTTCCCTGCCCCGACCTCGTATGGTCGTGTCCGTGTTGGAGGAGATGCGGATACGGTCACTCGGAGTCATCGACGATGCCGTCGTCGAGCTGTCGCCGGGGTTCACCGCGGTCACCGGTGAGACGGGTGCGGGCAAGACCATGGTGGTCACCAGCCTGGGGCTGTTGCTGGGTGGGCGTGCGGATCCGGCGCTCGTGCGGATCGGAGCCGGGAAAGCGGTCGTGGAGGGGCGGATCACCGTGCCCGACAACGCCTCGGTCGCCGTACGGGCCGAGGAGGCCGGGGCCGAGCTCGACGACGGAGCCTTGCTGATCAGCCGTACCGTTTCCGCCGAGGGGCGGTCGCGGGCGCATCTGGGTGGGCGGTCGGTGCCCGTGGGGGTGCTGGCCGAGCTGGCCGACGAGCTGGTCGCCGTGCACGGGCAGACCGATCAGCAGGGGCTGCTGAAGCTGTCCCGGCAGCGGCAGGCACTGGACCGGTATGCCGGTGACGCCGTCGCCGTGCCGCTCGCCAAGTACACAGAGGCCTACCGGCGGCTGCGGGCCGTCTCCGCCGAGCTGGAGGAAATCACCACACGCGCGCGTGAGCGGGCCCAGGAAGCCGACATGCTGCGGTACGGGCTCGACGAGATCGCCGCCGTGGAACCGCGGGCCGGTGAGGACGTGGAGCTGGCCGAGGAGGCCGAGCGGCTCGGGCACGCGGAGGCGCTGGCGTCGGCCGCGGCCGCCGCGCACGCCGCGCTCGTGGGCAACCCGGAGGACCCCGAGGGCGTCGACGCCTCGACCCTCGTCGCGGGCGCGCACCGGGCCCTGGAGGCCGTACGGTCCCACGATCCGGCGCTGGCCTCGCTGGCCGACCGGATCGGGGAGGTCGGGATCCTGCTGGGCGACGTGGCGGGGGAGTTGGCCGGGTACGCCGACGATCTCGACGCCGATCCGCTGCGGCTGGCCGCCGTCGAGGAGCGGCGGGCCGCGCTGACCGCGCTGACCCGGAAGTACGGCGAGGACATCAACGCCGTACTCGCTTATGCCGAGCAGGGCGCCGCGCGGCTCACCGAGCTCGACAGCGATGACGAGCGGATCGGGGAGCTGACCGCCGAACGGGACGCGCTGCGGACCGAACTGGGCGGGCTGGCGCAGGCGTTGACGGATGCGCGCACCGAGGCGGCGAAGCGGTTCGCCGCCGCAGTGACCGCCGAACTGGCCTCGCTGGCCATGCCGCACGCGCGCGTGTCGTTCTCGATCCGGCAGACCGAGGACCCGGAGGGCGTCGAGGTCGGCGGACGTGCGGTGGCGTACGGGCAGTCCGGTGTCGACGAGGTGGAGCTGCTGCTCGCGCCCCACCCGGGCGCGCCGCCCCGGCCCATCGCCAAGGGTGCGTCCGGCGGTGAGCTGTCCCGCGTGATGCTGGCCGTGGAGGTCGTGTTCGCGGGGACGGATCCCGTGCCGACGTATCTCTTCGACGAGGTGGACGCCGGCGTGGGCGGCAAGGCCGCGGTCGAGATCGGGCGGCGGCTGGCGCGGCTGGCGAAGACCGCGCAGGTCGTCGTGGTGACGCATCTGCCGCAGGTGGCCGCCTTCGCCGACCGGCAGTTGCTGGTCGAGAAGACGAACGAGGGGTCGGTGACCCGGTCCGGCGTCAAGGTTCTGGAGGGCGAGGAGCGGATCCGGGAGCTGTCGCGGATGCTGGCCGGGCAGGAGGACTCGCAGACGGCCCGGGCGCATGCGGAGGAGCTGCTCAAGACGGCTCGGGCGGACGTGTGACGGTGTCGAGGTCCACCTCCCTCGCCATCACGGCCGCCCTCACCCGCGCCGGACTCGCCGCCCTGCGGGCCACCGCGCCCGGTGGGCGGGAGCGGTGGGAACGGAAGAACTACGCCGGGAGGACCGTGGAGTTGTACGCCGGACCCGCGGCCGCCCTCGCGGCGGCGGCCGGCGTCGGGCGAGTGAGTCCGCTCGCGGGGGCCGCCCTGGTGGCCGTCGGCGCCTGCGGGGCGTATGACGACGTCGCCGGGGATCACCGGCGCGGCTTCCGGGCGCATCTGGCGGCGCTGCGGGACGGTGAGGTCACCAGCGGTGCCGTCAAGCTGTTCGGGATCTCCGCGGCCGGGCTGCTCGCGGGCGCGGCGCTCAAGGAGCGGCCGCTGGACAAGGTGCTGGCCGGCGTCGTGATCGCCGGTGCCGCGCACTTCGTCAACCTCATGGACGTACGGCCCGGGAGGGCTGCCGGAGCGGTCCTCGCACTCGCGGCGCCGGGGCTGCTGCGGAAGGGGCCGGGCGCGGACATGGCCGCCGCCACGTCGGGGGTGGCTGCCGCGGTGCTGCCCGATGACCTGAGGGAGCGCGCGATGATCGGTGACACCGGCGCGCATGCGCTGGGAGCCGCCCTCGGGGCAGCCGTTGTCGTCGGTGGGGGAGGGCGGATCGGGCTGGCCGTCCACGCTGCGGCGGTCGTGGCCGCGGCGGTCTGCGGCGATCGGGTCAGCGAGTTGGCGAGGTCACTCGTGTGAGTGACTCGGGTCGCTGGGTTGCCTACGGCCGAGGCGGTCGACGGGCCCTTGACGGCCGTATGCCCTGGCATGCTTGGGCGGGTACGCCAGGAAGCCGAGCGGTACACCCCCTCCGCACGATCCTTCTGTACGTTGCTTCGTGACCGTCCGACGCCGAACCAGGAGCCCCGGCCACGTGACCCCCGTGAGCAGCCCCTCACCGCACGGCCAGTCGCCGCTGCGCACCGTGCAGGTGCTGGGCGGAGGCAACGCCGGCAGCAGCGCACATGTGCGCTCTCTTGCCGCGGGGCTCGTCGCACGGGGCGTGCGGGTCACCGTGTGCGCCCCCCTCGATGCGGATCACACCTACGACTTCACCGGCGCCGGAGCCGAGCACGTCCATGTGCCGCGCAGCAGCGATCCCGCGTCCGTGGCCGTGCTGCGGGCGGCCTGCACGGGCGCCGACCTGGTGCACGCGCACGGACTGCACGCCTCCTTCCGGGCCGCGCTCGCCCTCGGCGGACGGGGCACCCCGCTGGTCGTCACCTGGCACAACCGCGCACACGCCGAGGGGGCGCGCGCCCGCTTTCTGCGCCTGCTGGAGCGCCGGGTGGTCAAGGCCGCCGCGGTCGTGCTCGGGACCACCTCGGACCTCGTCGACCGGGCGCGCAGGGCGGGCGCCCGGGACGCCCGGCTCGCCGCCGTCGCCCTGCCCGGGCAGCGCACGCCCGTCGAGCGCGACGACCCCGACCGGCTGCGCCCCAAGATCCGGGCCGAACTCGGCGCCACCGGACGTCCGTTGCTGATGGCCGTCGGCTCCCTCGACCCGCAGCGCGGTTACGACGTCCTGCTGGACGCCTCGCGTGCCTGGCGTCGGCTCGATCCCGTGCCACTGGTCGTCATCGCGGGGGAGGGGCCGTTGCGGCAGGTGCTGCAGCGCCGGATCGAGGAGGAGGGGCTGCCGGTGCGGCTCATCGGGCGGCGTGACGACGTGGCCGAACTGCTCGCGTCCGCCGACCTCGCCCTGCTGCCGAGCCGGTGGGAGTCCCGGTCCGTGCTCGCGCAGGAGGCCCTGCACGCGCGCGTGCCGCTGGTCGCCACCTCGGTCGGCGGCATCCCCGAACTCGTCGGCGACGCCGCCGAACTCGTCCCGGCGGGAGATGCGGAGGCATTCGCCGACGCCGTCGTACGGCTCCTCACCGACCCCGAACGGCGGGAGCAGCTCAAGGAGATGGGTCTGCGGCAGGCGGCCACCTGGCCGACCGAGGACGAGACCGTCGCCCAAGTCCTCAGCATCTACGACGAGTTGACGCAGGCCAGGCCGTTCGCCTAACCGACGTGCCGGCGTGCCCGCAGTGCCAGGCTCAACGCCAGTACGGTCTGCGGGTCGTCGAGGTCGGTGCCCAGCAACTCGCCGATCCGGGCAAGGCGGTTGTAGAGCGTCTGGCGGTTGAGGTGCAGCTCGCGGGCCGTCTCCGCCTTGCGGCCCGCATGTGCCAGGTACGTCTCCAGGGTGGGCAGCAGCGGGGGTTTGGAGCGGCGGTCGTGGTCCTGGATCGGGCCGATCGCGCGGTCGACAAAGGCCGCGAGGTCGGGATGGTCACGCAGCCGCCACAGCAGCAGGTCGATGTCCAGGCGCCGGGCGTCGTACCAAGGACGGTCCCTGAGCCCCTGTGCCGCGGTGGCCGTCTCCGCCGCGTGCCGCAGCCCTGCCGACGCCGCCGCCCAGCCGCCGGCCACCCCGACGACCACCACCGGCGGCTGGGCTCCCGGCCGCTGCATCCCCGCCCGCTCCACCCCCGCCCGCAGCGCTGCCGCGACCCGGTCGGCGACCGCGGAGCGCTCCGACTCCGACCGCAGGCCGAGCAACAACGGGACACGGCCCTCGACCGGTCGTACGCCCAGCAGTACCGGCACCCCCACCGAGGCCAGCTCCTCCGCCACCGCCCGGGCCAGCACCGCCCAGCCGCCGCCGCTCTCGGCCCCGGTCGAGCGGGCGGTACCCCCGTCCGGTGTCAGCGCGTCGCCCAGCCGCATCACCACCGGCAGCAGCGGGCCGGCGCCCGGCTTGAAGCCCAGGACGCGCGCCTGCGCCGGGGCGTCCTGCGGGGTGATCCGGCCCTCGGCGAGGTCGGTGAGGAAGTCGCCGCGTCCGCGCGCCGCCAGCTCCTCCTCCTGACGGGCCTGCATCAGGACCACGGCGAGGATGCCGGCGGCCCGCTCGGCCGCGATCCGGTGCACCGGCGCCAGGGGCGCGCGGACCGGCAGGAGCACGAGACGGGCCCGCACCGACCCCGTCCCCGGACCGCCCCCCGGCACGTCCACGAGCACCGACCCGGCCGGCGGCGGCGTGTCCTTGTGCTGGCCGCGCAGCCCCTCCCACACCTGGAGCGGTTCGGCACCCTCGGGCCCGGCCCCGGCGGCGTACAGGAGCCGGCCGTCGGAGGTCTCCAGGAAGACCGGGTTGCCGCTGAAGTCGGCCAGGATGCCGAGCACCTGCGGTACTCCGCCGCCGCCCAGCAGGGCCTCGGTGCAGCGCCGGTGCACCTCCTCCGCCTGCTGGAGCAGCGCGTAGTGGCCGTTGACGATCTCGGTGTGGATCTCCTCCGTGACCGTCACGAACGGCACCTCGCGGTGCAGCTGGACCAGCGGGAGCCCGGCCGCCCGCGCCGTGTCGACCAGCGCGGCGGGCAGCCGGGTGAAGCGCGGGCCCAGCTCGACCACCAGGGCCGCGATGCCCCGCTCGGCCAGGGTGCGCACGAACGCCCGCTGGTCGGCCGGCCGGGTGCCCAGGCCATAGCCGGTGGTCAGCAGCAGTTCGCCGCCCTTCAGCAGCGAGGCGATGTTCGGCACCTCGCCCGCGTGCACCCAGCGCACGGTCCGCTGCAGCCGGTCGGCGCCCGCGAGCACCTCGGGGAGCCCACTGCGCAGCCCGGGCAGCTCCAGCGCCCGCTGAACGGTGATGCCGGCGCCCTGGCTGTCGAATCGGTGGTCCGTGCGGCTGTCCATGCAGCGGACGCTACCTGCGCGAACGCTCCGGCGACATCTCCGAGCGGTTACGGGAACGATCACCTCGGAACCGGCCTACAGGGGCTTGATGTTGTGGTTGAAGCGGAAGACGTTGTCCGGGTCGTGGCGCCGCTTCAGTTCGCCCAGGCGCCGGATGTTCTCGGCGCCCAGTCCGGCCCGTACACGGTCCGTGCCCTCATCGCCGATGAAGTTGAGGCAGACCGCTCCGGTGCTCCACGGCCGGACGTCGGCACGGACGTCGCGGACCCACCGCGTGCACCGCTCATCGTCCGCCGGGTCCGCCCAGATGGCGAAGGGATGCACGGCCCAGGGCGCGTCCCGGTACGGCACCGGGTGGTCGGCCGGACCGTCGGCGACCGCGCCGCCCAGCGGGAACAGCATGTGCTTGGTGCCGGTCGGCACGGGCAGGGAGTCTGCGCGGGCGCAGAGGACGTCCACGAACTCGTCGGGCGCGCCGGTCAGATACTCCGCCGACCAGTGGTTCCGCAGGCCGGGCGGATCGTCGATCATGCACTGGAGGTCGGCGTACGGGATCGCGGTGACGAGCTCCGCCTCGTGCGGCAGTGCCAGCAGCGGCTCGGCCACCTTGCGCAGGTCCTCCTCGGCCCCCGCGTACGTCAGCAGCACACAGCACAGCAGCCTGCCGACCAGCCGTGGCGGTACGAAGTCCGCGGGCGGGCCGGTGAGGTGGATGACGGCGCCGCCCGCCTCCAGGGGGCCGGACTCGATGATGTCGCGGTAGGTGCGGACCGCCTCGGGGCCGAACTCCGGGAGGTACAGCACCAGGGCGATGGAGAACTCGGGTACCTCGTACAGCTTCAGGGTGAGGGCCGTGGCGATGCCGAAGTTGCCGCCGCCGCCGTGCAGGGCCCAGAACAGGTCCGGGTTCTCGTCGGCGTTGGCGTGGACCTGCTCGCCGTCCGCGGTGACCAGCTCGACGCCGAGCAGGTTGTCGACGGCCAGGCCGCAGGAGCGCTCCAGCCAGCCGCTGCCACCGCCGAGTACGAAGCCGCCGACGCCGGTCGTCGAAGCCCGTCCGCCCGTCGTCGCCAGGCCGTACGGCTGTGTCGCGCGGTCCAGGTCGCGCATCGTGGCGCCGCCGCCGATCCGGACCGCCTCGGCTGCTGGATCGACGGTGACGTCGTGCATCCGGCGCAGGTCGACGACCAGCCCGGCGTCGTTCGTCCCCATACCCGCGACGCTGTGACCGCCGCCGCGCACCGCGATGTTCAGGTCCAGGTCGCGTCCGAAGCGCACGGCCCGGACGACATCGGTCTTGTGCGCGCACTGCGCGATCACGGCCGGCCGGCGGTCGATCATGGCGTTGAACACGGCTCGGACGTCGTCGTAGCCCGGATCCCACGGGGCGAACACATCGCCGTCGAGATCGTCACGAAGCGCGGCGAGGGCCGCGTGAGCCTTGGAGGACATGGCCGCCCCCTTCCGGCGAAGGGCGCATGCGCTTCCAGCCTAGGCCGGGGCGGCCCGTCGGTCCTTTCCGGCCTTCCGGCCGGGTCTCATCCTCCGTACGCTCCCGAGGCCGTCAGGCGCAGTGCTGTGTCGATGAGCGGGACGTGGCTGAAAGCCTGCGGGAAGTTGCCGACCTGGCGCTGCAGGCGCGGGTCCCACTCCTCGGCGAGCAGACCGAGGTCGTTGCGCAGGGAGAGCAGCTTCTCGAACAGTTTGCGGGCCTCGTCGACGCGGCCGATCATCGCCAGGTCGTCCGCCATCCAGAACGAGCAGGCCAGGAAGGCTCCCTCGTCGCCGGGGAGACCGTCGACGCCCGCGTCCTCGCCCTGCGTCGGGTAGCGCAGGATGAAGCCGTCCGGCGTGGACAGCTCGCGCTGGATGGCCTCGATGGTGCCGATCACGCGCTTGTCGTCCGGCGGCAGAAAGCCCATCTGCGGGATCAGCAGCAGCGAGGCGTCCAGCTCCTTCGAGCCGTACGACTGCGTGAAGGTGTTCCGCTCCTTGTCGTAGCCCTTCTCGCACACGTCCCGGTGGATGTCGTCACGCAGTTCGCGCCAGCGCTCCAGCGGGCCGTCGGCGTCGCCGGACTCCAGCAGTTTGATCGTGCGGTCGACGGCGACCCACGCCATGACCTTGGAGTGCACGAAGTGGCGGCGCGGGCCGCGCACCTCCCAGATGCCCTCGTCCGGCTCCTGCCAGTGGTCCTCGAGGTAGCGGATCAGCTTCAGCTGGAGCAGCGAGGCGTAGTCGCTGCGGGCCAGGCCCGTCATGTGGGCCAGGTGCAGGGCCTCGGTGACCTCGCCGTACACGTCGAGCTGGAGTTGGTGTGCGGCGCCGTTGCCGACCCGTACCGGGGCGGAGTTCTCGTAGCCGGGCAGCCAGTCCAGCTCTGCCTCGCCCAGCTCGCGCTCGCCGGCGATGCCGTACATGATCTGCAGGTTCTCGGGGTCGCCGGCGACCGCGCGCAGCAGCCACTCGCGCCAGGCGCGGGCCTCCTCGCGGTAGCCGGTGCGCAGCAGCGAGGACAGGGTGATCGCGGCGTCCCGCAGCCAGGTGTAGCGGTAGTCCCAGTTGCGTACGCCGCCGATCTCCTCCGGCAGCGAGGTCGTGGGCGCCGCGACGATGCCGCCCGTGGGCGCGTACGTCAGGGCCTTCAGCGTGATCAGCGAGCGGATCACCGCCTCGCGGTACGGGCCGTGGTACGTACAGTGCTCCACCCACTCGCGCCAGAAGTCCTCCGTCGCCTCCAGCGACTGCTCCGGCTCCGGCAGCGGCGGGGGCTCGCGGTGTGAGGCCTGCCACGAGATGGTGAACGCGATCCGGTCGCCCGGCGCGACCGTGAAGTCGGCGTACGTGGTCAGCGCCCTGCCGTACGTCTCGGCGGATGTGTCGAACCACACAGAGTCCGGGCCCGCGACCGCGACCGTGCGTCCGTCGTGCTTGTGCACCCACGGGACGATCCGGCCGTAGGAGAACCGCATCCGCAGCGCCGAGCGCATCGGCACCCGGCCCGAGACGCCCTCCACGATCCGGATCAGCTGCGGCGCGCCGTCCCTGGGGGGCATGAAGTCGATCACGCGGACCGTGCCGCGCGGGGTGTCCCACTCCGACTCGAGGATCAGCGAGTCGCCGCGGTAGCCGCGCCGGGCCGCCGTCGGGGGCTCGGCGTCGGCCGCGTGCGCAGGGCCGATCCGCCAGAACCCGTGCTCTTCGGTGCCCAGCAGACCGGCGAAGATGGCATGCGAGTCGAAGCGGGGCAGGCACAGCCAGTCGACTGTGCCGTCCCGGCAGACCAGGGCAGCGGTCTGCATGTCTCCGATGAGTGCGTAGTCCTCGATACGCCCGGCCACGTGCAACTCCAGTCGAACGGCCACGTAGCCCCACAGGGGGCTTGCGCTGAAGCGGTCAGGGGGTTGTTGTAATGCGTCGTTGAACTGTGAAGTAAAGCTGCCGCTCTGCCCAGGGGCAAAACGACCGTCGTCGCTCAACGAACTGACGAGCTCTTGTTGTTCCGGTGCGTACGGGCGGGGGTGGTGCCGTGGTGCCGGCGGGCTCGGCAGCGAGTGTCCGAGCAGGATACGACGCACGTAGATGAACTGCGTGCCGCTCCGGGCAACGCGCGTGCGCCGAACGAGTGAGCACCGGGTGAGAAACGGGTGAGCGGTACGTGTCCGTGGCGGACTGTGCGCGGAGCGTGGCCGGGCGCCATCGGGCCGTGGCGCTGATACCCTGGTAGCCCGTGGACCGGTGGGCAAGAAACCCCCGAACCGCAGCGACGGCTCCTCCAGAAAACCCGGGATCTCCGGGCCGGACAGCCGCACCGCACTCCAGAACGCGACCACGGGAGCCTCCTCTTGGCCATGCCGCCCGCTGCTTTTCGAAACAGCACAGCCACGACGACCAAGCACATCTTCGTCACCGGGGGTGTCGCCTCCTCGCTCGGCAAGGGCCTGACCGCCTCCAGCCTGGGCATGCTGCTCAAGGCCCGGGGCCTGCGCGTCGTGATGCAGAAGCTCGACCCGTACATCAACGTCGACCCGGGCACGATGAACCCCTTCCAGCACGGTGAGGTGTTCGTCACCAACGACGGCGCCGAGACCGATCTGGACATCGGCCACTACGAGCGCTTCCTCGACCGCGACCTGGACGGCTCCGCCAACGTCACCACGGGTCAGGTCTACTCGACGGTGATCGCCAAGGAGCGCCGCGGCGAGTACCTGGGCGACACCGTCCAGGTCATCCCGCACATCACCAACGAGATCAAGAACCGCATCCGCCGCATGGCCGCCGAGGACGTGGACGTCGTCATCACCGAGGTCGGCGGCACGGTCGGCGACATCGAGTCGCTGCCGTTCCTGGAGACCGTCCGCCAGGTCCGTCATGAGGTCGGCCGCGACAACGTCTTCGTCGTGCACATCTCGCTCCTGCCGTACATCGGCCCCTCGGGAGAGCTGAAGACGAAGCCGACCCAGCACTCGGTTGCGGCCCTGCGCAACATCGGTATCCAGCCGGACGCCATCGTGCTGCGCTGCGACCGCGAAGTGCCGACCGCGATCAAGCGGAAGATCTCGCTGATGTGCGACGTCGACGAGGCCGCGGTCGTCGCCTGCCCGGACGCGCCCTCCATCTACGACATCCCCAAGGTCGTGCACTCCGAGGGCCTGGACGCCTACGCCGTCCGCCGCCTCGACCTGCCGTTCCGCGATGTGGACTGGACGACCTGGGACGACCTGCTCGACCGCGTCCACAACCCGCAGCACGAGATCAACCTCGCCCTCGTCGGCAAGTACATCGACCTGCCCGACGCCTACCTCTCGGTCACCGAGGCGCTGCGCGCGGGCGGCTTCGCCAACAAGACCCGCGTCAAGATCAAGTGGGTCGCCTCCGACGACTGCAGGACGCCGGCCGGCGCCGCCGAGCAGCTCTCCGACGTGGACGCGATCTGCATCCCCGGCGGCTTCGGCGACCGCGGCGTCTCCGGCAAGGTCGGCGCCATCCAGTACGCCCGCGAGAACAAGATCCCGCTGCTCGGCCTCTGCCTCGGCCTGCAGTGCATCGTGATCGAGGCGGCCCGCAACCTCGCCGACATCGCCGACGCGAACTCGACGGAGTTCGACGCGGCGACGGCTCACCCCGTCATCTCCACCATGGCCGAACAGCTCGACATCGTCGCTGGCGAGGGCGACATGGGCGGAACGATGCGCCTGGGCATGTACCCGGCCAAGCTCGCCGAGGGCTCCATCGTGCGTGAGGTGTACGACGGCAAGGAGTACGTCGAGGAGCGGCACCGGCACCGCTACGAGGTGAACAACGCCTACCGCTCCGAGCTGGAGAAGAAGGCGGGCATCCTCTTCTCGGGCACCTCGCCGGACGGCAAGCTCGTCGAGTACGTGGAGTACCCGCGCGAGATCCACCCCTACCTGGTCGCCACCCAGGCGCACCCGGAGCTGCGCTCGCGGCCGACCCGGCCGCACCCGCTCTTCGCCGGGCTCGTGAAGGCCGCGGTCGAGCGGAAGAATTCGAAGTAACACACCAGTTGTACGGTGGCCG
The DNA here is from genome assembly GCF_046267975.1 of Streptomyces flavusporus. Lineage (NCBI taxonomy): Bacteria > Bacillati > Actinomycetota > Actinomycetes > Kitasatosporales > Streptomycetaceae > Streptomyces > Streptomyces flavusporus. The sequence continues at coordinate 7,677,671 of NZ_CP176503.1, forward strand.
GGGTGCATACCTTCAAAAGGTGAGCACCCCGGTTTCTTTTGTTCCCCGGTTTCTCTTGTACGGGGATTCTTGTACGTGGAAGGACAGGGCATGACGATCAAGGACACCCCGGAGGAATGGGAGATCCGGGCCACGGACACCCCCTTCGTGGGCAACAAGACCTCCGTCCGCACCGACGACGTGGTCATGCCCGACGGCACCGTCGTACGCCGCGACTACCAGGTGCACCCGGGTTCGGTGGCGGTTCTCGCCCTCGACGAGGCCGGCCGCGTGCTCGTCCTGCGCCAGTACCGCCACCCCGTGCGCCACAAGCTCTGGGAGATCCCGGCCGGGCTGCTCGACGTCCCGGGCGAGAACCCGCTGCACGCCGCCCAGCGCGAGCTCTACGAGGAAGCGCACGTCAAGGCCGAGGACTGGCGGGTGCTGACCGACGTCTACACCACGCCCGGCGGCTGCGACGAGGCCGTGCGGATCTTCCTGGCCCGCGGCCTGTCCGACGCCGACGGCGAGCGCTTCGAGGTCGAGGACGAGGAGGCCGACATGGAGCTCGCGCGCGTGCCGGTCGAGGAGCTCGTCCGTGGCGTGCTGGCCGGCGAGCTGCACAACACCTGCCTCGTCGTGGGCGTCCTCTCGCTCGTCGCCGCCCGGCAGGGCGACGGCCTCGACGCGCTGCGCCCGGCGCAGGCGCCGTGGCCCGCGCGTCCCTTCGAGTCCTGAACACGCATGTGGCGCCCGCGGCGTCCCCCGGTGTGACGATCGCCTGATCCGATCGGGGGACGTCCCCGCCGTGCTCCACACGGTTCGTCGCAGAGCGTGAACTAGGCTCTGTAAGCGCCCGAACCGGAGTCCCGGCGGGATGTGTGCGGTGCGGTGGGACGGGAGTGTGGCCCGTGACGGATCAGGCGGTGGACACGGACGGCGTGCAGATGTCGGGGCGCACGTCGGCGGAGAGCCAGTTCCTGGGCCGCACACGGGAGTTGAAGGAGCTGCGCGCCGACATCGAGCGTGCGGGACTGGACACCCTCTCCGGCCGGAAGGCACCACGCGCGCGCGTGCTCCTCATCGCGGGCAGACCCGGCTCCGGCCGTACGGCGCTGGCCGAGGAGCTGGTACGTCAGGTCGCGGAGCGTTACCCCGACGGGGTACTGCGGGCCCGGCTCAGCGAACCCGACGGCACCCCCGTCCCCACCGAGCGCACCGCCCGCGAACTGCTGTCCGCCCTGGACCTGCCGACCCCGCCCGGCGCCGCCGAGGACGACCTCGCGGCGGCGCTCCGCGAAGCCCTGACCGACCGCCGGGCCCTGCTCCTGCTGGACGACGCGGCCGACGCCGGGCAGGTCGACGCCCTGCTGCCGGACACCCCGGACTGCCTGGTCGTCGCCGTCTCCCAAGGCCCGCTGACCGGGATCTCGGACGTCCGCCCCTGCACCCTCGGCGGCCTCGACACCAAGTCCGCCGTCGAGCTGTTGTCCCGGCTCACCGGCTCCGTCCGGATCACCGTCGACCCGCGGGCGGCCGAAGGGCTCGTCGAGGAGTGCCAGGCCCAGCCGACCGCGCTGACGCTGGCCGGGGGCTGGCTCGCAGCCCGCCCCAAGGCGGCCGTCGCCGACCTCGCCAAGCAACTGCGCGCCGAGGGCGACGAGGGGGCCCCCCTCGGCCGGGTCTTCCGGCTCGTGTACGCGTCCCTGCCGGGCCCCGCCGCCCGGATACTGCGACTGCTCACTCTGGCCCCCACCGGGTACGTCGACCCGCACACCGCCTCCGCGCTCGCCGGCTGCTCGGTCAGCGGCGCCCGCACCACCCTGGACGACCTCGTCGCCGTCGGTCTGCTGCGGACGGTGGACTCGCCGCTGCCGCAGTACGAGGTGCCGGGCTGTCTGCACCCCTTGCTGCGCGATCGCATCGAGGCTCAGGACCGCCCGGCCGAGCTCCAGCTGGCCCGCGCCCGGATGCTGGAGCGGACGGTCCGGCTGCTGCAGTCGTGCCGGGCCATCACCGAGACCGACAGCCCGCAGGCCCGCGAGAAGCTGCTCGGCATGCCGCGCTCCCTGCGCTTCCCCAGCCCCCGCGCGGCCGCCGACTGGCTGAGCATCCGCAAGCCGGCCCTGCTCGCCGCAGCCCGGCTCGCGGTCGCCGACGGGGAGCTGGACACGCTGGCCAGGCGCCTGATGTCCCAGCTGGTGCGGGCGATGGTGGCCCACTTCGGCATGCAGGCGGCGGCGCCCGACCTGTACGGCATCCACGGCCTCGTCCTCGATGTGGCCGAGCGCCAGGACCTGCCCCGCGAGCAGGCCGCCGCGCTGCTGAACCTCGGTGACCTGGATGCCCAGACCGGCCGCACGGCCGACGCGCTGACCCGCTACCGGGCCGCCCTGGACGCCGGACGCCGGGCGAACGACCCGTATGCGACCGGACGCGCGATGGAATCCGTAGGCGGCGCGCACCAGGAGCTCGGCGATCACGACCGGGCCGCCGACTGGTTCGGCCGGGCCCTCGCCGAGCGTCTGGCCCGCGACGAGCGCGCGGAGGCCGCCCGGCTGTACGGCCGTATCGCCACCGCACACACCTACGCGGGCCGCTACGGCGAGGCGCAGCGGCACTGGCGCGCCGCGATGGCCGGGTACCGCAAGCTGGGCGATGTGGCCGCCCACGCGCGGGCGTTGAGCGAACTGGCGCGGGTCCAGGAGTACGCGGGGCGGCCCGAGGAGTCGCTGCGCACCTGCCAGGAGGCCATCGAGTGTGCGCGCCGCGCGGAGGACGTACGACTGCAGGCCGCGCTGCACCTGCGGCTCGCCGACACCCTGGACCACCTCGGTGACTCCACGGCCGCTCTGCTGCACCGCAAGGCGGCGGAGCGCATGCTGGGGGAAGAGATGCAGGAGGGCGATACGCGAGATCCAGCCATGGAACAAGACGCTAACGCCTGCGAAATCCGTAATACATCCACTGAAGATTGATGCAATGAAAGGCTAGACAGCGGGAACGCCTTCATTAGACTGGCTCTGCCGCACGTTCTCCTGCGGTGTCTCCCGGTGTGCCCTGAACATCCGGGTATGTCGCGTACTACACCTTCTGAGCCAAGGACCGTGATCGACGTGAAGGTCGGCATCCCCCGCGAGGTCAAGAACAACGAGTTCCGGGTGGCCATCACCCCCGCCGGCGTGCACGAGCTGGTGCGCAACGGCCACCAGGTCGTCATCGAGCGCGGCGCCGGCGTCGGCTCCTCGATCCCGGACGCCGAGTACCTGGCCGCCGGCGCGCAGATCCTCGACACCGCCGACGAGGTGTGGGCCACCGCCGACCTGCTGCTGAAGGTCAAGGAGCCCATCGCCGAGGAGTACCACCGCCTCCGCAAGGACCAGACGCTCTTCACCTACCTGCACCTGGCCGCCTCCAAGGAGTGCACCGACGCCCTGCTGGAGTCCGGCACCACCGCGATCGCCTACGAGACCGTCGAGCTGCCGAACCGCGCGCTGCCGCTGCTCGCCCCGATGTCCGAGGTCGCGGGCCGGCTCGCCCCGCAGGTCGGCGCCTACCACCTGATGCGCGCGGGCGGCGGCCGCGGTGTGCTGCCCGGCGGCGTCCCGGGTGTGCCGGCGGGCAAAGCCGTCGTCATCGGCGGTGGCGTCTCCGGCTGGAACGCCGCACAGATCGCCATCGGCATGGGCTTCCACGTGACCCTGCTCGACCGGGACATCAACAAGCTCAAGGAGGCCGACAAGATCTTCGGTACGAAGATCCAGACCGTCGTCTCCAACGCCTTCGAGCTCGAGAAGGCCTGCCTCGAGGCCGACCTCGTGATCGGCGCCGTCCTCATCCCGGGTGCCAAGGCCCCGAAGCTGGTCACCAACGAGCTGGTCTCCCGGATGAAGGCGGGAAGTGTCCTTGTCGACATCGCGATCGACCAGGGCGGCTGCTTCGAGGACTCCCGCCCCACCACGCACGCCGAGCCGACCTTCAAGGTCCACGAGTCGGTGTTCTACTGCGTCGCCAACATGCCCGGCGCCGTGCCGAACACGTCCACCTACGCGCTGACCAACGCCACGCTGCCGTACATCGTCGAGCTGGCCAACCGCGGCTGGGTCGAGGCGCTGCGCCGTGACCCCGCGCTCGCCAAGGGCCTCAACACCCATGACGGCAAGGTCGCTTACCGCGAGGTCGCCGAGGCGCACGGCCTGGAGCACGTGGAGCTGGAGTCCCTGCTCGGCTGAGCCGGCGACACGGCAGAGTCAGCGACACGACTGAGCCGGTGACACGACTCGGAGCCAAGTCGCTTTCTCGTGAAGGCGATACACCCCGGTCTCGGCTTCGCTCGATCAGGGGGACCACCGTCACGGCTCGTCAACCCCGCACACCCGGCCGGACCTTGCCCGACAAGGTCCGGCCGGGTGTGTGTATGGTCACTTTGCGACTCTCGGTCAACTCGCCTCGAACGTAACCCTTGAACCGATTCGCACACCGGTGAAACCTACCGTGCGACGGCCGTACGCCCTTGACAGAGGGATGTTTCATTGCCGACACATCCGGCCGGGTCCGGCGGATTGTGTTGCTGCGAACCGCCGACACGCCATAGAGTCGCCAACCGTCGGCATGGTGCCACGCTGACCTGTCTAGAAGTTTCCTGGTCACCAAGGAGGTAAGACGACTTGTGAATGAGTCGACATTTTCTCCCGGGGGTGGTCAACCAGGAAGCCCTGCGCGGGGCCAGGCTCCCGCGGGGTTCGAGGCTGTCGGCTCCGTCGCGGTGCGCACCTTCGCAGCCCACCAGAGTCACCAGACCTCAGGAGTGACTCGCCCAGCACACCAGAGCATGGATGGCCATCACGTGAACGCCATGGCCGGCGACGGAAGTGGCGCGCCCCACAACCACTTCGCCGACTACGACGAACTGCCCGACGGGCACTTCTACGACCCCGACGCCGAGTACGAGCCCGACCCCGAGTACGCGGCCACGCTCGCGCCCGACGCTGCCCGCCAGCGCCGTGAGCGCATCGGCCCGACCGGTCGCCCGCTGCCGTACTTCCCGATCCCGGGCCCGCTGACCGACCACGGTCCCGCGAAGATCATCGCGATGTGCAACCAGAAGGGCGGCGTCGGCAAGACGACGTCGACCATCAACCTGGGTGCCGCGCTCGCGGAGTACGGGCGCCGGGTGCTGCTCGTCGACTTCGACCCGCAGGGCGCGCTGTCGGTCGGCCTCGGCGTGAACCCGATGGAACTCGACCTCACCGTCTACAACCTGCTCATGGAGCGGGGGATGGCGGCCGACGAGGTGCTGCTGAAGACGGCGATCCCCAACATGGACCTGCTGCCCAGCAACATCGACCTGTCGGCGGCCGAGGTGCAGCTGGTCTCCGAGGTGGCCCGCGAGTCGACGCTGCAGCGCGCCCTGAAGCCGCTGCTGCCCGACTACGACTTCATCGTCATCGACTGTCAGCCCTCGCTCGGCCTGCTCACCGTGAACGCCCTGACGGCCGCTCACAAGGTGATCGTGCCCCTCGAGTGCGAGTTCTTCGCGCTGCGTGGTGTCGCGCTGCTCACCGAGACCATCGAGAAGGTTCAGGAGCGGCTCAACCCGGAGCTGGAGCTCGACGGGATCCTCGCCACGATGTACGACTCGCGCACGGTGCACAGCCGCGAGGTGCTCGCGCGGGTCGTCGAGGCGTTCGACGACCACGTCTACCACACGGTCATCGGGCGCACGGTCCGCTTCCCGGAGACCACGGTCGCCGGTGAACCGATCACCACGTACGCCTCCAACTCCGTCGGTGCCGCCGCCTACCGCCAGCTCGCCAGGGAGGTGCTCGCCCGGTGTCACGCCGAGTGAGTCTGCCGGGGGCCGACGAACTGTTCCGTACGACAGGGGGAATGGCGCTCCAGGCATCCACTCCCCGGCGCCAGGCCAACGGCGAGGCCAGAGTGCCGCCGCCCGCGGGAGAGGGCGACGCGGCCGCCGCGGTGGAGGACGCGCCGCAGTCGGTGCCCGCGCAGGGCGGTGACGGCGACGGGGCCGAGCATGTCGCGGCCGACGCGGAGCCGGCCGACGCGGGGGAGTCCCGCAGCCGGGCCGCGGCCTCGGAGCGCTCCTCCCGGCGTCAGGCGGCGCAGGAAGGATCTGCCGCGGCGACGCCCCGCAAGCGTGGACGGGCGGCCGCACGGCGGCCCAGCGGGCGTGAGCGGCACGACGAGAAGATCACGGTGTACGTGTCTGCCGAGGAGCTCATGGATCTGGAGCACGCGCGACTCGTGCTCCGGGGAGAGCACGGGCTGGCCGTCGACCGGGGACGGATCGTGCGGGAGGCGGTCGCCGTCGTGCTCGCGGATCTGGAGACCAGGGGGGACGCCAGCATCCTCGTACGACGGCTCCGTGGGCGGTAACGGTAGCCTGCGGGGGCTATGACCTCGAACGACGCCTCGGCCTCCGGCGGTGCAGCCGGTCGTCGGCGTGCCCTGGGGAGAGGGCCGGGCGCTCCCGCAGAGCCGGAACCCGAGGTCGTCGCACCGGAGCCAGAGCCGGAACCCGAGGTCGTCGCACCGGAGCCAGAGCCGGAACCCGAGGTCGCCACACCGGAGCCAGAGCCGGAACCCGAGGTCGCCACACCGGAGCCAGAGCCTGAACCCACCGCTCCCTTGGAGTCCGAAGAGGCTCCCGCGGAGTCCGAAGAGGGCGAGTCCGGTGTCTTCAAGGTGCGGCTCTCCAACTTCGAGGGCCCCTTCGACCTGCTGCTCCAGCTGATCTCCAAGCACAAGCTCGACGTCACCGAGGTCGCCCTGTCCAAGGTGACCGACGAGTTCATGGCGCACATCAGGGCGATGGGGCCGGACTGGGACCTGGACGAGACGACCGGGTTCCTCGTTGTCGCGGCCACCCTGCTCGATCTCAAGGCGGCCCGGCTGCTGCCTGCCGCCGAGGTGGAGGACGAGGCCGACCTGGCCCTCCTCGAAGCCCGGGACCTGCTGTTCGCGCGGCTGCTCCAGTACCGCGCGTACAAACAGATCGCCGACATCTTCAGCAACCGCCTCGACGAGGAGGCCCGGCGCTACCCCCGTACCGTCGGACTCGAACCCCACCACGCGGAGCTGCTGCCCGAGGTCGTCATCGGCATCGGCGCGGAGGGGTTCGCGAAGCTCGCGGTCAAGGCGATGCAGCCGAAGCCCAGGCCGCAGGTGTACGTCGACCACATCCACGCGCCGCTGGTGAGCGTGCAGGAGCAGGCCGGGATCGTGGTCGCGCGGCTGAAGGAGCTGGGCGAGGCCAGCTTCCGCGCGCTGGTCGAGGACACGGACGACACACTGACCGTGGTGGCGCGCTTCCTGGCGCTGCTGGAGCTGTACCGGGAGAAGGCCGTGGCGCTGGAGCAGGAGACCGCGCTCGGCGAGCTGCTGGTGCGCTGGACCGGCGGGGAGGGGGACGCGGAGCCCATGGTGACCGACGAGTTCGACCGGCCGCCCGAGCAGCCGAAGGAGCAGGAGGAGAAGGCGTGAGCGAGGAGACCACCGGGCTTCCGGCGGGGCTGCGGACCGTCGCCGACCTCGAACTGAAGCCAGCCCTGGAGGCCGTCCTCATGGTCGTGGACGAGCCCGCGACCGAGGAGCATCTCGCGAAGATTCTCCAGCGGCCCCGGCGGCAGATCAGCGACGCGCTGCGCGAGCTGGCCGACGAGTACACCGTGCAGGGGCGCGGCTTCGAGCTGCGGCTCATCGCGGGCGGCTGGCGCTTCTACAGCCGGCCCGAGTACGCGGCGGCCGTCGAGGGCTTCGTCCTGGACGGCCAGCAGGCCCGGCTCACCCAGGCCGCGCTGGAGACGCTGGCGGTGGTCGCCTACCGGCAGCCGGTCAGCCGTAGCCGCGTGTCAGCCGTACGCGGAGTCAACTGCGACGGCGTGATGCGCACCCTCCTCCAGCGGGGTCTGATGGAGGAGGCGGGCACGGAACCCGAAACAGGTGCGATCCTGTACACGACGACGGACTACTTCCTGGAGCGGATGGGCCTGCGCGGCCTGGACGAGCTCCCGGAGCTCGCGCCCTTCCTCCCGGAGGCGGAGGCGATCGAGGCCGAGACGCAGGAAGGCGTGCCGTCGTTCGATCCGGACGCTCCGGATTCCGAGGACGCAGACGACAAGACGACGGAACTTTGATGCGAAGCAGCGGCAGCGGCAAGAGTGGCGGGACCGGCGGGCGCGGTAACTATCGCGGTGCCGGCAACAACAGGGACCAGAAGCAGGGGCAGGGCCGCCCCCGCAAGCCCCGCCCCGAGGAGCGCCGCTACGACGTGGGCCCCGGCGCCACCAAGGACGGCCCGAAGGCGGGACGCGGCGGCGCGGCCCGCGGCGGCGCCAAGGGCGGGCCCAAGAAGCCCCAGCAGGGCGGGCGTACGGCACCGGCGCGCTCGCGTGAGTACGAGACGCGGACCGAGGAGCGCAACCGGGAGCGGTACGCGGGCAAGAAGGACATCAAGCTGCCCAAGACCTTCCCGGGCGCCGAGCAGGAGGGCGAGCGGCTGCAGAAGGTGCTCGCGCGCGCGGGGTACGGCTCGCGGCGTGCCTGCGAGGAGCTGATCGAGCAGGCGCGGGTCGAGGTCAACGGCGAGATCGTCCTGGAGCAGGGCAAGCGGGTCGACCCGGAGAAGGACGAGGTCAAGGTCGACGGCCTGACCGTCGCGACGCAGTCGTACCAGTTCTTCTCGCTCAACAAGCCCGCCGGTGTCGTGTCGACGATGGAGGACCCCGAGGGCCGCCAGTGCCTCGGCGACTACGTCACCAACCGTGAGACGCGGCTCTTCCACGTCGGCCGGCTCGACACCGAGACCGAGGGCGTCATCCTGCTGACCAACCACGGCGAGCTGGCCCATCGCCTCACGCACCCCAGGTACGGCGTGAAGAAGACCTACCTCGCGCACATCGTCGGCCCGATCCCCCGTGACCTGGGCAAGCGCCTGAAGGACGGCATCCAGCTGGACGACGGGTACGCGCGCGCCGACCACTTCCGGGTCGTCGAACAGACCGGCAAGAACTACCTCGTCGAGGTCACCCTCCACGAGGGCCGCAAGCACATCGTCCGCCGCATGCTCGCGGAGGCCGGCTTCCCGGTCGACAAGCTGGTGCGGACGGCCTTCGGCCCGATCACGCTGGGCGACCAGAAGTCGGGCTGGCTGCGACGGCTGTCGAACACCGAGGTCGGGATGCTGATGAAGGAGGTCGACCTCTAGGGCCTGTCCGAACGGCGTGCGGCGCCCGCCGTCTCAGCGGGCGGGCGTCGCGTACCTGTCGGCGACGGGCTGACTACGCTGGACGGACGCAGAGCCGATACACACCAGCAAGGAGCATCGCCGTGGCGGTACGAGCGGTCCGGGGCGCCGTCCAACTCGAGCGGGACGAGGCCGGCCATATGGACGAGCAGGTCGGAGCCCTGCTCACCGCCGTTCTGGAGCGCAACGGGCTGAACGTGGACGACCTGATCAGCATCTGGTTCACGGCCACGCCCGACCTGCACAGCGACTTCCCGGCAGCCGCGGCGCGCAAGCTCGGCATTGTCGACGTCCCGCTGATCTGCGCCCAGGAACTGGACATCGCGGGCGCCATGCCGCGGGTCGTCCGCATCCTCGCGCATATCGAGTCCGACCGGTCCCGCGCCGAGATCAACCACGTCTACCTCGGCGCCGCGGCGGCCCTGCGCAAGGACATCGCGCAGTGAGGACCACACTCGTCATCGGCACCGGGCTCATCGGCACCTCCGCAGCCCTGGCACTGGTGCAGCGCGGCGTCATCGTGCACCTCGCCGACCACGACCCCGAGCAGGCCCGGACGGCGGCCGCGCTCGGCGCCGGCACGGACGAGGCGCCCGACGGTCCCGTCGACGTCGCGATCGTCGCCGCCCCGCCCGCCCATGTCGCCACGGTGCTCGCGGACGCCATGCGGCGCGGGGTCGCCCGCGGCTACCTCGACGTGGCCAGCGTCAAGGGCGGCCCCCGCCGTGAGCTGGAGGCACTCGGCCTCGACCTGTCCTGCTACCTCGGCACGCACCCCATGTCCGGCCGCGAGAAGTCCGGTCCGCTGGCCGCGACCGGCGATCTCTTCGAGGGCCGCCCCTGGGTGCTCACCCCGACCCGGGACACCGACACCGAGGTGCTGAACCTCGCCCTGGAGCTGGTCTCGCACTGCCGGGCCGTCCCGGTCGTCATGGACGCCGACGCCCACGACCGCGCGGTGGCCCTCGTCTCCCACATGCCCCACCTGGTGTCCAGCATGGTCGCCGCGCGTCTGGAGAACGCCGAGGAGGCCGCCGTACGACTGTGCGGGCAGGGCATCCGTGACGTGACCCGGATCGCCGCCTCCGACCCCCGGATGTGGATCGACATCCTCTCCGCGAACCCGGGGCCGGTCGCCGACCTCCTCGCGGACGTCTCCGCCGACCTCGACGAGACGGTCCGCGCGCTGCGCGCCCTGCAGTCCTCCGACGAGGCCAAGCGGCGCGAGGGCACCACCGGCATCGAGGACGTCCTGCGGCGCGGCAACGCGGGCCAGGTCCGCGTCCCCGGCAAGCACGGGTCCGCTCCGCGGGTGTACGAAGTCGTGGCCGTGCTCATCGACGACCAGCCGGGCCAGCTGGCCCGCATCTTCGCGGACGCGGGCCGGGCGGGCGTCAACATCGAGGACGTACGCATCGAGCACGCGACCGGGCAGCAGGCGGGTCTGGTGCAGCTGATGGTGGAGCCCAAGGCGGCGCCCGTGCTGAGTGCCGCGCTGCGCGAGCGGGGCTGGGCGATCCGGCAGTAGGTGCCGGGGTGGGGCAGCCCACCGCGTCGGGAGGTGCCGTGCGGCCGGACGAGTGACCCGAAGCCAGTAACCTTGTGCGGGGCACGATCGCGCCCCGCACACTCACACCACACCGCACCAGGAAGGTGTCCCCCCGTGGAAAACGGCGCCGTTCGGACCGCCCAGCCCGTGATTGTCGCCATCGACGGCCCCTCCGGCACGGGCAAGTCGAGCACGTCGAAGGCCGTGGCGGCGCAGCTCGGCCTGAGCTACCTGGACACCGGCGCCCAGTACCGGGCGATCACCTGGTGGATGGTGACCAACGGCATCGACATCGACGACCCGTCCGCGATCGCCGCCGTGGCCGGCAAGCCGGACATCGTCTCCGGCACCGACCCGGCGGGCCCGACGATCACGGTGGACGGCGTCGACGTCGCCGGCCCGATCCGCACCCAGGAGGTCACCTCCAAGGTCAGCGCGGTGAGCGCGGTGCCCGAGGTGCGCGCCCGGATCACCGAGCTGCAGCGGTCCATCGCCTCCGCCGCCGAGAACGGCATCGTCGTCGAGGGCCGCGACATCGGGACGACCGTGCTGCCCGACGCCGATCTGAAGATCTTCCTCACCGCCTCCCCGGAGGCCCGTGCCGCCCGCCGCAGCGGCGAGCTGAAGGGCGTGGACATCCACACCACCCGCGAGGCTCTGATCAAGCGGGACGCCGCCGACTCCAGCCGCAAGACCTCGCCGCTCGCCAAGGCGGACGACGCGGTCGAGGTGGACACCACCGACCTCACGCTGCCGCAGGTCATCGAGTGCGTCGTCACCCTCGTCGAGGAGAAGCGGGCCGGGAAGTGAGCGAGGTGCCGTCGGCGCGGGGCGCCGAGGTCGGGCGGCGCATCGGCGTCGGCCTGATGTACGGGCTGTGGAAGCCGCGCGTGCTCGGCGCCTGGCGGGTGCCCGCGGCCGGTCCGGCGATCCTCGCCGTGAACCACTCCCACAACATCGACGGCCCGATGGTCATGGGCGTGGCGCCCCGGCCGACACACTTTCTGGTCAAGAAGGAGGCGTTCGTCGGCCCGCTCGACCCGTTCCTGACCCGCATCGGCCAGCTGAAGGTCGACCGCGACACGACCGACCGGGCAGCGATCACGCGGGCCCTCGACGTGCTGTCCGCCGGCGACGTCCTCGGCATCTTCCCGGAGGGCACCCGCGGCGAGGGTGACTTCGCCGCACTGCGCTCCGGCCTCGCGTACTTCGCGGTGCGCAGCGGCGCCCCGATCGTGCCGGTGGCCGTGCTGGGAAGTTCCGAGCGGCAGGGACGGTTGATAAAGGGGCTGCCCCCGCTGCGGCACCGTATCGACGTCGTCTTCGGCGAACCCTTCGAGGCGGGCGACGGCAGCGGACGGCGCACCCGCACGGCGCTGGACGAGGCGACCGAGCGCATCCAGAAACAGCTCACCGAGCACCTGGAAAACGCCAGGCGCCTTACCGGGCGCTGAGCGACACTGAGTAGTGGATCACCCGATATCGGGTACTCCACCGATCACCACGATGAACGACGAGGTACGGACTTCATGAACGACCACATCCAGCCCGACGGCTCGGACGCGTTCGAGCACGATCACGGGGCGCTCGGCGACGCCGAGTACGCGGAGTTCATGGAGCTCGCCGCGGAAGAGGGCTTCGACCTCGAGGAGGTCGAGGGTGCCATCGAGGCGGCCGGGCACGGACCGCTGCCCGTACTCGCCGTCGTCGGCCGTCCGAATGTCGGCAAGTCGACTCTGGTGAACCGCATCATCGGCCGCCGCGAGGCCGTCGTCGAGGACAAGCCGGGTGTCACCCGCGACCGCGTCACCTACGAGGCCGAGTGGGCGGGCCGCCGCTTCAAGGTCGTCGACACCGGCGGCTGGGAGCAGGACGTCTTCGGTATCGACGCCTCCGTGGCCGCGCAGGCCGAGTTCGCGATCGAGGCGGCCGACGCGGTCGTCTTCGTCGTCGACGCCAAGGTGGGCGCCACCGACACCGACGAGGCGGTCGTACGACTGCTGCGCAAGGCCGGCAAGCCCGTCGTGCTGTGCGCCAACAAGGTCGACGGCCCGAGCGGCGAGGCCGACGCGGCCTATCTGTGGTCCCTCGGCCTCGGCGAGCCGCACCCTGTCTCCGCGCTGCACGGCCGCGGCACCGGCGACATGCTGGACGCCGTCCTGGAGGCGCTGCCGGATGCGCCCCAGCAGACCTTCGCAGCCGCCGTGGGCGGCCCCCGCCGCGTCGCGCTGATCGGCCGCCCGAACGTCGGCAAGTCCTCGCTGCTGAACAAGGTGGCCGGCGAGGAGCGGGTCGTCGTCAACGAACTCGCCGGCACCACCCGCGACCCGGTCGACGAGCTGATCGAACTCGGCGGCAAGACCTGGAAGTTCGTCGACACGGCGGGTATCCGCAAGCGCGTCCACCTCCAGCAGGGCGCCGACTACTACGCCTCGCTGCGCACCGCGGCGGCCGTCGAGAAGGCCGAGGTGGCCGTCGTCCTGATCGATGCCGCCGAGTCGATCTCGGTGCAGGACCAGCGCATCATCTCCATGGCCGTCGAGGCGGGCCGCGCCCTCGTCGTCGCGTACAACAAGTGGGACACCCTCGACGAGGAGCGCCGCTACTACCTGGAGCGGGAGATCGAGACCGAGATGGGCCAGGTCTCGTGGGCGCCCCGGGTGAACGTCTCGGCGCAGACCGGACGGCACATGGAGAAGCTGGTCCCGGCGATCGAGACGGCCCTGGCCGGCTGGGAGACGCGCGTCCCGACGGGTCGGCTGAACGCCTTCCTCGGCGAACTGGTCGCCGCCCACCCGCACCCGGTCCGGGGCGGCAAGCAGCCGCGCATCCTGTTCGGCACCCAGGCCGGCACCAAGCCCCCGCGGTTCGTGCTCTTCGCCTCCGGGTTCATCGAGGCGGGCTACCGGCGCTTCATCGAGCGCCGGCTGCGCGAGGAGTTCGGCTTCGAGGGGACGCCGATCCATATCTCGGTGCGGGTGCGCGAGAAGCGCGGCGCGAAGAAGAAGTAGCGACACGGCACAAGACGTAGCAGGAGGGCGGCCCTCGCCGGGCCGCCCTCGTCGCTTCAGCTCCCCTTGCGGGGGCCGGGTGGCAGCGCCGCCGGGACGTGGTGCATCCCGGTGCCGTGCTGCCCGATCTGCCCGACCCGCTGCCAGGGCGACAGCTGCCCACTGCCGTGCCGGGCGCTCTGCGCGCCCGCGCTGTAGGCGCTGTACGAGCTGCTGAACGATCCCGCGCGGTGGCCCCCGAACGATCCCGAACCGTGCGGGATGCTCGCGAAGGCGGTGAACCCGAACTCGTCCTCGCCGCTGCGGTCACCCGGCAGCGAGCGGAAGGACTTGACGTACTCGGCATAGAGCGCGTCGTAGATCGGCGTGGCCGATGGGCCGCCCGAATGTTCCTGTGCCGGCCGCGTGGACCGGATCGACTGGAAGGACTGGCGGCGGGAAACGTCGTATGCGTGCACGTATGTCCAAACGACCCCGGCTCTGAAGAGATGCGGCCGAGCGAGACCGCAAGGGGCGCAGGACTGTTGCACCCCCGACGATCTCGCTCGCTCACGTCCCCGCAAGCGGCAACACACTCGCGACGAGCTTCCCGTTGGCCGCGGCCTTGTCCAAGGCGTCCCGCAGCAGATCCTCCCGGGGCTGACGCCCGATCGACCCCACCGGAGCCGCGAACATCAGCACCTGCTGGTGCTTGTTGGCGGCGGCCCGCCACCCCTCGGTCACCTGCAGTGGCTGATGCGCCTGCCACCAGGCCACCGGCTGACCGCCCGGGCTCGGCTGGAGCACCGCGTGCAGCTGCCCCATGGCGAGCAGCACGGACCAGCCGTGCAGCACCGGCGGCAGGGAGCTCAGCTCGGTCACCGGCATGAAGCCCTGCTCGATCAGCAGCGGCAGGAAGTCGTCACCGGAGGCGATGGAGCCCGGGCGCACGATGGGGCCGGTGGGTTCGACGACGAGGGCCGGGTGCAACTCCCCGGCGATGAGCACCAGTCCGCTGGTGACACCGAGCACGGCCTGCTCCGGCACCACCTGCTCCGGCTCCAGGTCGACCGTGTCGCCGCTGATGGACCGCACGGCGCCGCGGAGCTGTTCCTCGGTGACCTGGACGACCTGCGAGGGCAGGCAGGTGGCGTGGGCGAAGGCGAGCACGGCGGTTTCGTCGCCGATGAACAGGACGGTGCTGGTCCGCTCGCGCTCGGAGTCCCCCGGGGTGCGGCAGGACGTGCAGTCGTAACTGCCGGGGGCGTTCTCTCCGGCGAGCAGCCGGTTGGCTTCTTCGTCGCCGATCTCGGCGCGTACCTCGTCGCTGACGTCGAGCATGCGCGGCACGGGTGGCTCCCTCGGGATGCGGTACGTGGCGAGCCGGGTGGCTCCCGGCCCGTGGTCCGGGTGGTCCCGGGCTCATGAAGAAGACAACGGGGGATCTGTGGCGGGAGTCACGCTGACCGGCGAACGGAATCGAACCATCCACCGCACACGGTCACGACCGGCACGGAATCGGACACTCACCGTCAAGTCGGGGAAGCGGCAAGGCACTTGTGGTGGTGAAGTGGGTCACAGGTCGACGGAGTGACTGGTCGACAAATCAGGAAATCGGCGAATGAAATGGGTGGCCGAAAATTGACGATACCTCGGGTAACGGCGAACTGGCCTGGAACGACGAGGAGTTGGTTGAGGCCGGCTCCTCAAGCTCCGTACATTCCTCGGCCGTGTGCAACGAGCACCGCTCGGGTACGTCCGCCGCCGCGCCGGCCGCATCAGGCCGGCGCACAGCACAGCCGTCGGCGGACGGGGCGGAGCGCGACGACCGCGGCCATGCGCGGGAAACGCGCCCCGCCTTGGGGGACCCCGGGTCCGTCGAGAGGGAATTACATGTCCGAATGTGCCGATACCACTCGCAACAACGTCCGTAAGACGCGTACGACGGCGGTCCTCGCCGGGGCGGTCCTGCTGGCCCCGCTCGGGCTGCTGGCCGGAACAGGCAACGCGGCGGCCGCGGACGGCGGAGTGTGGGACCGCATCGCCCAGTGCGAGAGCGGCGGCAACTGGCACATCAACACCGGCAACGGCTACTACGGCGGACTCCAGTTCTCCGCCGACACCTGGCGAGCGTACGGCGGCACGGCCTACGCGCCCACCGCCGATCAGGCATCCAAGGAGCAGCAGATCGCCGTCGCCACCAAGGTTCAGCGCGCACAGGGCTGGGGGGCGTGGCCGACCTGCTCGGTGCGCGCCGGAGCGTCCGGCGGCGCTCCCGAGGCGCCCGCGACCGGCTCGGCCGGCGAGCAGTCCGACCAGTCCGAGCAGTCCACCTCGGCGCAGCCGGCGAAGACGCCGGCGCGGGCGTCGGGCCACCCGGACCGCGGTGCGACCCGCGGCGACTACACCGTCCGCCAGGGCGACACCCTGAGCGGTATCGCCGACCGGCACGGGACCACCTGGCAGCGGCTCTACGCCGCCAACAAGGCCGTCATCGGCGGTGATCCCGACGTGATCGTGCCCGGGCAGCGCCTCGCGCTCTGAGCCGCTCCCCTTGCCCGGAGCACGGGGCCCCGCCCGGTCCACCGACCGGGCGGGGCCCTGGCGCAGCAGGCGACGTCGCCCGCAGGCACGGCATGATGCTGCTCATCCCGGAGGGTTCGGCCCGCGCGCAGGGCCCGGAGCACGCCCCCGCGGTGTGCGGTCCGCCGCTTCCCGCGCCCGCAACTCGCCCGCTTCCCCGCTGAAGACGACCGCACCGCGGCGCAGTTCGTACACGAGGGCGGCCCGGCCGTGCAGGGCGGGCGGCAGCCGCTGCTCCGCCAGGACCACGCAGGCGTCCAGCGAGCCCAGCAGGTCGTACGTGCGGGCCGCGACCGCCGGCGACATGCCCTGCGCGGGTTCGTCGACGAGCACCACGCGCGCGCGTGTCAGCAGCGCCCGGGCGAGGGCGAGCATGCGCTGCTCGCCGCCGGAGAGGGTGCCGGCGCGGCGCGGGAGGAGCGGCTGCAGTTGCGGATAGGCGGCGAGGGCGGAGTCGTGGCGCGGCGCCGCGAGTTCCAGGTTCTCCCGCACGGTGAGGGAGCCGAACACGGCCTGCCGCTCCGGTACCAGGCACAGTCCGCGCCGGGCCCGCTCGTAGGCGGGCATGCGGGTCACGTCGACGCCGTCCCACAGCACCGCGCCGCCCGACAGCGGCACGGTTCCGGCGAGCGCGCGCAGGGCGGTCGTACGGCCGGAGCCGTTGCGGCCGAGCAGGACGGTCAGGCCGGGGGAGGGGGCGAAGCCCAGCGGCAGCAGGAACAGGACCACGGCGACGATCCAGGCGCCCGGCGGGGTCGGCACTCGCGCGGTCGCCGTACGCGGCAGCGCGTCCCGTGTGCCGATGCCGGGCAGCACCAGGGCGGCGACCAGCAACGCCACCACGAACAGGTTCGCGCCGACCGCCTGCAGCAACGGCTCGCCCCAGCCAGCCGGGTGAAGCCGCGTCAACTGGCTCTGTGCGACCCCGACGCCCAGCGCCACCAGCACAGCGACCGGCAGACTGCGCATCCGCGCGGCGACCGCGACCGCCACCACCTCCATGACCAACAGCGGCATCCCGTACGGGTCCAGACGGACGTACGGCGCCAGCAGCACGCCCGTCAGCCCCGCCGTGAACGAGCCGAACGCCCAGCCGGCCGCGGCCACCCGGTCCGCGTCGATCCCGCCGAGCACGGCCAGCTGCCGGTCGTCCACGACCGCCCGCAGCTCCGCCCGAACCGTGTCCACCAGGGGGTCCGGGGGTGTCCCCCGGAAGGACGCAGCACTGCCGCCACACCGGCGGCCAGCACGAGCACGACGGCCAACTGCCCCCACGGCTCGTCCGACACCAGCACCGGGGCGTCGTCCCGCGCCCCCTGCCCCCACAGCAGCGCCGCCCCGCCGACCAGCAGCACGAACACCCCGATGGACGCCACCAGAGTCTGCGCCGGATCACTGCCCAGGACCGACAGGGGGCGGAAGACCCACCGTTCCAGGACCACGCCGAGACCCGGCGCCAGCACCACCAGCGTCACCGCGGCGGTCGGCCACAGCGGCCAGCCCCATTCGACGACACACTGCCGCAGCGCGTACGCGCACACCATCGCGATGGCGCCGTGCGCGAAGTTCAGCACGCCCGTCGCGCGGTACGTCACGATCAGCCCGATCCCGGTGAGCGCGGCGGCGCTGCCCACCGACAGGCCGGCGAGCGTCAGGTCGTACGTGAGGGACGACATCAGCCCGTCGTCCCGGCGGGCTCGCAGATCGGGCACGGGCCCAGCTCGCCGCCCACCACCAGCTTCCCGTCCACCGGCACGGCCTCCGCCTTCCCGGCCACCAGCGGGCAGTCCGCACGGTGGAACAGTGTGCCGCCCGGCACCATCAACAGGTCCGCGCTGACCGCGACCGGCGCGACGGCTGCCTGGCCCGACCCGTCCCCGTCGGCGGGCTCGGCGGCCACCAGCAGGGCGTACAGCTCCTCCACGCGCGCGGCGGCGAGCGTGGTGCGGCCGTGGGTGAGCAGTACCGCCCCGGCGATGATCAGCGCGGCGCCGGGGACCGTGCAGGAGGCCAGATAGGGCAGCTGCCGCTCGGCGAACCGCTCACCGGAGACGCCGTACCAGCCCAGGACGCACAGCACCGCGCCGGCCGCGAGCGCCGCCCAGCCGGCCCACAGGACGGGGTGCACGGTCCGCAGTCGGGCTGTCCTCATGGCCGGCTCCCACACGTCGTGTGTCTGGGTGTGTCTGGCTGTATGTCCAAGTCTGCCAACGGACTTGCACTATGCCTTCCGGAAGCTGACCCTGAAAGCGGCGTGCACGGCCCGGACCGACACCCGGTGGTGAGCCAGATGGTTCTCGGGAGCGACCTCAGGCGGACGAACGCGGGACGGCGTGCGGCACTGGCGGCCGCCCTGCTCCTCTTCCTCGCCCCGGCCCTCGCGGCGTGCAGCGACGACGAGGGGGGAGGCAGCGACAGTCCACTTCCGACGCCGGCCGTGGAGCAGACGGAACCGACCGATCAGGCGGCGAGCGCGCCCGCCGACACGGCCGCGGCCGAGCGGGAGATCCGGCAGAACTGGGAGAAGTTCTTCGACCCGGCCACCGCCCTGGAGGACAAGCAGAACTTCCTGGAGAACGGCGACCGGATGGCCCCGGTGCTGCAGGCCTTCAGCGGCGACGAACGCGGCTCCCAGGTGCAGGCGAAGGTCGACAAGGTCGAGTTCACCTCGGCGACCGAGGCGAACGTGACGTACACGCTGACCCTCCAGGGGGCCACCGCCCTGCCGGACGCCGCCGGTACCGCCGTGGAGCAGCAGGGCACTTGGAAGGTGTCGGTCAAGACCCTGTGCGGACTTGTCGCGCTGAACCAGACCGGCAATGCGTCGCCCGTACCGGGCTGCTGAAGCCGCCGCCGCGGTCCTGCTGCTCCTGCTGGGCACGGCCTGCGGAAGCCGGCTTCCGGAGAGCGACTTCGAGCACGACAGGCGTACACCGGCCCCGGCCACCGGTGAGCCCCTGCGCGTCGGCATCATCACCAGCGTCACCAGCCCGGTCGGCGGCAACGCCTTCACCGGCCCGCGCGACGGCGCCCAGGCCTACTTCGACCGCCTCAACGCGCGCGGGGGCATCGACGGCCGCCGTGTCGAGGTGCGCCGGTGCGACGACGGCGGCAGCGGCGTGGGCAACAACGAGTGCGTGCACCGGCTGATCGACGAGGACCGGGTCGTCGCCCTCGTCGCCACCACGGCCCTGGACTACGCCGGCGCCTCCCGCGTCTCCCGCGCGCGCGTGCCCGACATCGGCGGCCAGCCCATCGGCGCCGCCTACGACACCTACCCGCACCTGTACGGCATCTACGGCAGCCAGGCGCCCCGTGACGGGACGCCGGGCTGGGACGGGAAGCTGTACGGCGGTACGGAGGTCTACCGCTACTTCAAACGCGAGCACGGGGCACGCACGGCCGCCGTCGTCTCGTACAACCAGGCCGCGTCCGCCGCCTACGCGCGGCTCGTCGAGCAGGGCCTGAAGGCCGAGGGATACGAGGTCGTCACCGAGCAGGTCGACTTCGCGCTGCCCAACTTCCGTGCCGTCGCCGCCGACCTGAAGCAGCAGGGCGCCGACCTCGTCTTCGACGCCATCGACAGCCACGGCAACGCCCGCCTGTGCAAGGCGATGGACGACGTCGGCGCCGAGGTCACCGCCAAGGTCACCAACGTGCAGAACTGGACGTCCACCGTCCCCGAGGACTACAGGGACGCCCCGCGCTGCCGCAACGCCCTGTGGGCGACCGGGTCCAGCCGCAACCACCAGGACACCGGCAACGAGGCCGTACGGGAGTTCCGGGACGCCACCGAGTCGCTGCCGACGCACTCCCAGTGGCAGTTGGAGGGCTGGGCGGCGGCCAAGTGGTTCACGGACGCGGCGCGGTCCTGCTCCCGAACCGGCATCACGCGCGCGTGCGTCGACGATTTCGTGCACCGCAGCGACGGCTACACCGCGGACGGCCTGCTGCTCCCCGTCACCTTCAGGCCGCTGCCCGAGCCGCCGCAGATCCGCAGGAACTGTCTGTCGGTGGCCCGCTGGCAGGACGGCCGGGGCTGGGTCTCCCAGGGGGACATGAACAGCACCTGCTTCGACGTGCCGCTGCTGTCGTACGAGCCGTGACGCTTCAGGACCGCACCTGTCCGCAACGGCTGACAGACTCGACCCATGCTGGAAACCTCCGCCCGCCTCCTGCGCCTGCTCTCGCTGCTCCAGGCCCACCGCTGGGGGCACCGCCCACGCCCTTCAGGCAGTGGGGGAGGTCCGGCGCCGAACTGGCCGACCGCCTCGGCGTCACCCCGCGCACCGTCCGCCGGGACGTCGACCGACTGCGCGAGCTCGGCTACCCGGTCAACGCCAGCCCCGGCACCGGCGGCGGCTACACACTGGGCGCGGGTGCCGAGCTGCCGCCCCTGCTGCTGGACGACGACGAGGCCGTCGCGGTCGCCGTCGGACTGCGCACGGCCGCCGGACAGGGCATCGACGGCATCGGCGAGACCTCCGTGCGGGCCCTCGCCAAGCTGGAGCAGGTCCTGCCGAACCGGCTGCGCCGACGCGTGGGCGCCCTCAACGCCTTCACCGTGCCGATGCTGAGGGGCCCCCAGCCGGCCGCCGTCGACCCGGCCGTCCTGACCGAGCTGGCGGGCCTGTGCCGGGATGGGGAGCGGCTGCGCTTCGAGTACCTCGACCACGAGGGCACCCCCACCCGCCGCAGCGTCGAACCGCACCGCCTGGTGTGCACCGAGCGCCGCTGGTACCTGGTCGCCTGGGACCTCGACCGGGACGACTGGCGCACCTTCCGCGTCGACCGCATCGCCCCGAAGCCGCCGCACGGCCCGCGCTTCGCCCCGCGCACCCCGCCCGCCGAGGACCTGGCCGCGTACGTCTCGAAAGGCGTCTCCACGCGCGCGTACGCCACGCAGGCCGCCATCCGGCTGCTGGTGCCCGTCGAGGAGGCCGCCGAGCGCATCTCGCCGTCCGCGGGGACGCTTCAGGCCGACGGCGACAATGCCTGCATCCTGCGCACCGGGGCCGCGAGCCTCGACGTGATGGTCATTCATGTGATGCTGATGGGATTCGAGTTCGAGGTGCTGGAACCGGACGGGCTGACGGAGGCGATCAGGACGGCACGGGACCGCCTGAGCCGGGCTCTTGAACGGGGTGCTGCTCGAGCTCCGCGTACTGAGGGTGGTGCAGGTCGAACGCCGGGGAGTCGGAGCGGATCTTCGGCAGCGTCGTGAAGTTGTGGCGCGGCGGCGGGCAGGAGGTCGCCCACTCCAGGGAGCGGCCGTAGCCCCAGGGGTCGTCCACGTCGACCTTCCTGCCGTACTTGGTGGTCTTCCAGACGTTGTAGAGGAACGGCAGCGTCGACAGGCCCAGCAGGAAGGCGCCGATCGTCGACACGGTGTTCAGGGCGGTGAAGCCGTCCGCGGCGAGGTAGTCGGAGTAGCGGCGCGGCATGCCCTCCGCGCCCAGCCAGTGCTGCACCAGGAACGTGGTGTGGAAGCCGATGAACAGCGTCCAGAACTGGATCTTGCCGAGCCGCTCGTCGAGCATCTTCCCGGTGAACTTCGGCCACCAGAAGAAGAACCCGGCGAAGATCGCGAAGACGACGGTGCCGAACACGACGTAGTGGAAGTGCGCCACCACGAAGTACGAGTCCGTGACGTGGAAGTCCATCGGCGGCGACGCCAGGATCACCCCGGTCAGGCCGCCGAACAGGAACGTCACCAGGAAGCCGACCGACCACAGCATCGGCGTCTCGAAGGACAGCGAGCCCTTGAGCATCGTCCCGGTCCAGTTGAAGAACTTCACGCCCGTCGGCACGGCGATGAGGAAACTCATGAAGGAGAAGAACGGCAGCAGCACCGCCCCGGTGGCGAACATGTGGTGCGCCCACACGACCACGGACAGACCGGTGATCGCCATCGTGGCGCCGATCAGCGCCGTGTAGCCGAAGATCGGCTTGCGGCTGAAGACCGGGATGATCTCCGTGACGATGCCGAAGAACGGCAGCGCGATGATGTACACCTCGGGATGCCCGAAGAACCAGAACAGGTGTTGCCACAGCAGCGCACCGCCGTTGGCCGCGTCGAAGACGTGCGAGCCGAACCGCCGGTCCACCTCCAGACACAGCAGCGCGGCCGCCAGCACCGGGAACGCCATCAGGATCAGGATCGACGTGAACAGCGTGTTCCAGGTGAAGATCGGCATCCGGAACATCGTCATGCCGGGGGCGCGCATGGCGATGATGGTGGTGATGAAGTTGACCGCGCCGAGGATCGTGCCGAAGCCGGCCAGCGCCAGCCCCATGATCCACAGATCGGGTCCGACGCCGGGCGAGCGTTCCATGCTGTTCAGCGGCGCGTAGGCGAACCAGCCGAAGTTGGCGGGCCCGTCGGGCACCAGCAGCGAGCCGAGCACGATCAGCCCGCCGAACAGGAACAGCCAGTAGGACAGCATGTTCAGCCGTGGGAAGGCGACGTCCGGGGCGCCGATCTGCAACGGCATCAGCTCGTTGGCGAAACCGGCGAAGCTGGGCGTCGCGAACAGCAGCAGCATGATCGTGCCGTGCATCGTGAACAACTGGTTGAACTCGTTGTTGCTCACGATCTGCAGCCCCGGCCGGGCCAGCTCGGCGCGCATCACCAGCGCCATCGCCCCGCCGATCAGGAAGAACGCGAACGACGTGATCAGGTAGAGGTGGCCGATCTTCTTGTGGTCGGTGGTGGTCAGCCAGTCGACGATCACCTCGCCGCGCGCCCTGGTCCGTACGGGTCCTGCCGCTGCCGGTACGGTCTCCGTCCCCATGCCTCGCTCGCCCCTTCGCTCGTCGCGCCCGGGCCCGCCGAGCCCGCGCCACGCGTACCCGCGAGCCCACGCCATGATGCTCGCGCGGCCGGGTGCCGCGACAGGGGGCGTACGGGGAGTCTGTGTCAGAACCGGGTATTTCCTGTGTTGTGCCGACTCCCCGCGGGCTCGCCCGAAACTGGAATGGGAATGGGATCCGGGGACGGTCCTTCAGAAACTCTCCGCCGGGCAATTCGAGGAGTTGTGGAGACACACGGGAATTGTGTTCGGATGCCGCCGTAAGGCGTACGGATCCGTCCGTTCGGGTGATGGAGTTCCACCGAAGCGCGTGTCGTGATCTTGTGACAGAAGTGTGACCACGGGGGGATCAGTGACCCACGGTGCACGGGTTCACTTCCCTGGCCGACTTCCCCGGCCGCCGTGCAACGCCTAGCGTGGCGGCATGGCACCCATTCCCACACCCCCCGCGGAACCCGACGACAGTCCCGAGGCATACATCGGCCTCGAAGAGGCCGCGGCCGAGCGGCTCGCGCGCGAGCGCGGCTGGTCGACGGTGCGCTCGCTGCCGCCGGGGGCGATCATCACGATGGAGTACCGCGTGGGCCGGCTGAACTTCGAGGTCAAGGACGGCGTGGTGGCGCGCTCCTGGAAGGGCTGACCGGCCGACGGTGCATGACGAAAGGCCCCGGTTTCCTCCAGGAGGAACCGGGGCCTTTCGTCATGCGTACCGTCGGGGCCGTCAGCCGCCCGTGACCGGGCGGGCCGTCGAGGCCGGGCCGCGCGGGAGACGGTCGGGGTGCGGGGGCCGGCGGCTGCCCGCCGAGGTGACCGGGGTGCGCTCCGCGCGGGTGCTGTGCGGGCCCGGGGCCAGATAGACCGGCGCCCGGGTGGTGCGGGCCGCCGACGGGGAGAGGGTCTCGCGCACCGGTGCCGCCTCCTCCTCGGCGACCGTGCACGGAGTGAGCACCGCGGGAGCCTCGGCCGGGACGGGCGCGGCCTGCGGAGCCGTACGCCGCGCACCGGCGAGCCAGCGGTCGCGCAGGTCCAGGAGCCGGGCCTCGGCGCGGGCGATCAGCGGCTCGAACCATGGCAGCGCCAGCAGGATGAGCAGACCCGCGGCCCAGCCCAGCAGCACATCGCTCAGCCAGTGCGTACCCAGGTAGACGGTGGTGAGGCCGACGCTGAGCGACAGCACCGCCGACAGCGCGGACAGCCAGCGCCGGGCGCGTGGCGAGGTGGCCAAATAGGCGAGGATGCCCCAGGTCACGACGGCGTTCGCGGTGTGTCCCGAGGGAAATATGTCGCTCCCGGCCTGGAACCAGTGCCACATCTCGTTGGAGCCGACCTCGGTCGCGTAGTGCGGGCCCGAGCGGCCCAGGCCGTACTTCACCGCACCCACGGTCACGTTCAGCAACAGCAGTGCCGCGCCGAACGCCAGCAGCGGCCGCAGCGTGTGCTGCCGCCAGCAGCGCCAGCCCAGCCAGGCGGCGACCATGACGGCCGTGGGGCCGCGCTGCCCGAGGACCACCCAGTAGTCCAGGAAGGCGTGGATCCCGGACCACTGCTGGTAGGGGCGGAACAGCATCGCCTGCCAGTCGAACCGGACCAGCCACGAGGTGGTCACCACGGCGAGGACGATCGTCAGGTAGAAGGTGAGAGTCGCGCCGAAGAGCACCACCCGGTGCCGGGTCATTCGCGGCACGTCGAGGACCGGCCGCACGGGTTCACGGTCCAGTCGGGCGAAGATCCGGTCGAGCCGGGTCAGCGTTGGTTCGGTACGCACACAATCGACGTTACAGCGAGTGAGCTCAGTTCCCCGTCCAATCGCCGGGTTTGTAATGACGATGTGATGTGGGATTTCTCTCAGGAAGGGGTTTATTTCCGGGGATTCTTAAATCCCTCGTAGCCCTTCCCTTCAATTCCTTTGATCGACCCATGGCGTAGTGTTTCAGCTGCTTATGAAACCGTTCACCGGGCCATGGGGAGAACTTTTCCGTTCGATAACCTGGCAATAACCCGGCAATAAAAACCGGCGATCGAAGCAGGTCAGGGCGGACCGGAGCCGTTCAGCCAGAAGGCTCCGTACACCGCCGACGCCGCCGCGACCCCGCCCACGACCAGCGCGGCAGCAGCGGTGCGCAGTCTGGCCAGGGCGAGCGCGAGGGGCAGCAGCAGCGGGAACGCCGGCAGCAACAGGCGCGGTTTCGAGCCGAAGTAGCTCGACGCGCACAGGGCGAGTGCGGTGACCACCCCCGCGTACACCAGCAGCGGAAGCGGCTGGCGCTGCCGGACACAGACGACGTACAGCCAGACCACCAGCCCGACCCCGACGACCAGGCCCAGGCCGGCCAGGGCCGACGGAAACGACGTGAACTTTTCGGCGACGAAGCGGGCGAAGGCGTATCCGCCGTCGAAGCCGTTGCGCCAGCCCGCCTGGACGTCGAGATAGCCGAGCGGACCCTTGCCGGTGTGGTGGCCGACCCACAGGACGTACCCGGCGGCACCGAGCGGCGCGAGGAGCATGCCGAGGGCGCGCCGCCCGGCCGACGCGCCCTCGATGCCCGCGCCGCCGGAGGAGGAGGCGGCGCGCGACAGGGCATGTGCGCCGGGATCGGGCGCCGCGCTGCGGTACCGCACGGATGGAGCAAGGTCCCGGTCCCGTGCTCGTACGAACGAGGCGATGCCGGCCGCCCACACCGCCGCGACCACGGCGAGCCCCACCGGCCGGGTCAGTCCCGCCAGCAGGGCCAGTGAGCCCGCCGTGAGCCAGCGACCGGTCAGGACCGCGTACAGCGACCAGGCGGCCAGCGCCGTGAACAGCGACTCGCTGTACGCCATCGACTGCACGATCCCGACCGGCAGCACCGCCCACAACAGCACCGCACAGACCCCTGCCCGCCCGTCTCCCCCCACCACCCTTCCAAGGCCGCGCTTCGCGCCTTCTCCTTTCTGGCCGTACACATGGTCCGCGATCGCGAAGATCCCCCACGCCGCCGCGAGCGAGGCGAGCAGGCTGACGACGAAGCCGGCGTCGGCGTACGACAGCGGGGTCACCGCGTGCAGCAGCCGCTCCAGCCAGGGGAGGAGGGGGAAGAAGGCCAGGTTGGAGTGCACGTCGCCGTTCGGCAGACGCACCTCGTAGCCGTAGCCCAGTTCGGCGACCCGGGTGTACCAGAGCGCGTCCCAGCGGGCGGTCAGCAGCGTGTACGCGCTCTTGTCCCGCGCCGCGCTCCATCCGGCCAGCGCGAGCAGTCCCAGCGCACGGACGGCCGCGTACCCGAGAAGGGCCGGGGCCGCCCGGCGCAGGGCCGCGGAGCCGCGGCGTGCCACAGGCGTTTCAAGATCGGTCACGGGCTCGATTATCGACGGCCCACGCAACCGCACGGCCGGCGGCGACGTGATGGCAGGCGAAGGCGGGCGACGGTAGTGGCGTACGCCACACTGTTCCGCCATATGTATGAGAGGTCCGCCACTAGTTCAGGGGGCGGACTCGCGTACGCTGACGTGTCACTCGCCGATCGTTGCGCGGGCCGGAGACCACCGCTCCTCTCCGGCCGAGTCACGGGGGAGTCCCCACCCCCGTGAGCCCGCCGAAGCGAGGGAACATCTGGGAGGTACGTACATGTCCGGGACGACCACGGCTGCCGTCGGGCTGCGCCGTCGGGCGGCCGGGGCCGGTGCCAACCGCTGGGTCGTCCTCGTGGTCCTCTGCACCAGCCTGCTGCTGGTCGCGGTCGACGCGACCGTGCTGCACGTGGCGGTGCCCGCCGTCACCGAGGACCTCAAGCCCAGCGCGATAGAACTGCTCTGGATCGTCGACACCTACCCGCTCGTCTGCGCCTCGCTGCTGATCCTCTTCGGCACGCTCGGCGACCGGGTGGGCCGCAGACGGATCCTGCTCCTCGGCTACGCCCTGTTCGGCGTCGCCTCCGCCATGGCGGCCGTCGCCGACACCGCGCAGGTCCTGATCGTGGCGCGGGCGTTGCTCGGCGTCGGCGGCGCGATGATCATGCCCGCGACGCTGTCGATCCTGCGGCAGGTCTTCCCCGACCGGCGCGAGCGGGCGCTCGCGATCGGCGTCTGGAGTGCGGTGGCCGCGGTCGGCGCGGCGGTCGGGCCCCTTCTCGGCGGCTTCCTCCTCGAGCACTTCTGGTGGGGATCGGTGTTCCTTGTCAACATCCCGTTGATGCTGGTCAGTCTGCCGGTGGGGCGACTTCTGCTGCCCGAGTCGACGGGCGCGGGGGACGGGCCCTGGGACGTGGCCGGTGCGCTGATGGCGGCGGCCGGGTTGTTCGGGGTGGTGCTGGGGGTCAAGCGGCTCGGGGGCGGTGAGCCGGTGGACAGCGCGTTCACCGTGGTGCCGCTGGTGGTGGGGGTCGCGCTGGTCGTCCTGTTCGTACGGCGGCAGCGGCGGCGCAAGTATCCGTTGGTCGACCTGCGGATGTTCGCCCGTCCGGCGTTCAGCACGTCGGTCGGGTGCATTGTGCTGGCGATGCTCGCGCTGGTGGGGCTGGAGCTGATCGCGGCGCAGTATCTGCAACTGGTGCTGGACCTGTCGCCGCTGGAGACCGGGCTGCGGTTGGTGCCGTTGACGTTCGCGGCGATGGCTGCGGGGCTGTCCGGGGCGCGGATGCTGCGGCGGTTCGGGCCGCGGCGGATGGTGAGCTCCGGGTTCTGTCTCACGGCCTTCGCCGTGGTGCTGCTGACCGCGATGGGGCGGCAGGACAACCCCGGGCTGCTGCTGGCCGGGTTCGTGCTGCTCGGGTTCGGGCTGGAGACCACGCTGTTCGGGGCGTACGAGTCCATGCTGAGCGAGGCTCCGCCGGAGCAGGCGGGGGGCGCGGCGGCGATCGGGGAGACGTCGTACCAGCTGGGGGCGGGGATCGGGATTGCGCTTCTCGGGAGCGTGATGAATGCGGCGTACACGCCTGGGCTGACGTCCGTGCCGGGGGTCCCGGCGTCGGCCTCGGCTGCGGCGGGGCATTCGCTGGGGGAGGCGTATGACGTTGCCGGGCGGCTCGGGGGACCGGCGGGGGATGCTCTGCGGGAGGCGGCTCGGGACTGTTTTGTGCATGGGCTGCATGTGACGCTGCTGGTGAGTGCGGGGCTGTTGCTGCTCGGGGCGGTGATGGCGTTGCGGTTGCCGCGGGTCATGCAGGGCGAGACGGTCGCTGTGGAGGTGCCGTCGCCTCGTGCCGACGTCGGGTCTCCCACCCACGCACCCCCGGTGGACGTCGGCCGCGGGGGTTGAGCGCCGTCGGTGGCTTGCGGGTGGTTGCTCCGCCGGCCCTCGGGTCGTAACGTCACCCCGAGTCCGTGACTAGCGGTGCTAGTTTGAGCTGCCCGGAGGGTGCCGGTGTCCTCGAAGTCCGAGAAGTCCGCGAAGTTGCCCGCCTTCGATCCGTTCGATCCGCTCGGGATCGACGACTTGCTGGAGCCCGAGGACCTGGCCGTCCGGGACACCGTGCGCAGCTGGGCCGCGGACCGGGTGCTGCCGCACATCGCCGAGTGGTTCGAGGCGGGCGAGCTGCCGGGGATCCGGGAGCTCGCCAAGGAGCTCGGGGGTATCGGGGCGCTCGGGATGTCGCTCAGCGGGTACGGGTGCGCCGGGGCCAGTGCGGTGCAGTACGGGCTCGCCTGTCTGGAGCTCGAGGCCGCCGACTCCGGGATCCGGTCCCTGGTGTCGGTGCAGGGATCGCTCGCCATGTACGCCATCCACCGGTTCGGCTCCGAGGAGCAGAAGCAGCGGTGGCTGCCCGGCATGGCCGCCGGTGACGTGATCGGCTGCTTCGGGCTCACCGAACCCGATCACGGGTCCGACCCCGCCTCGATGCGGACGTATGCCAAGCGGGACGGCGGCGACTGGGTCCTCGACGGGCGCAAGATGTGGATCACCAACGGGTCCGTGGCCGGGGTCGCGGTCGTGTGGGCGCAGACCGAGGGAGGTGTCCGCGGGTTCGTCGTGCCCACCGACGCCCCCGGGTTCTCCGCGCCCGAGATCCGGCACAAGTGGTCGCTGCGGGCCAGCGTCACCAGCGAGCTGATTCTCGACGGCGTACGGCTGCCCGCGGCTGCCGTGCTGCCGGACGTGACCGGACTGCGCGGTCCGCTCAGCTGTCTCTCCCATGCCCGGTACGGCATCGTCTGGGGTGCCATGGGTGCGGCGCGGACCTGCTTCGAGACCGCCGTCGAGTACGCGAAGACGCGGGAGCAGTTCGGGCGGCCCATCGGCGGATTCCAGCTCACCCAGGCCAAACTCGCCGACATGGCGGTCGAACTGCACAAGGGGATTCTGCTCGCCCATCATCTGGGGCGGCGTATGGACGCCGGCCGGCTGCGACCCGAACAGGTCAGCTTCGGCAAGCTCAACAACGTACGAGAGGCCATCGACATCTGCCGTGCGGCCCGGACGATCCTCGGGGCCAACGGGATCTCACTGGAGTACCCGGTGATGCGGCATGCGACCAACCTGGAATCGGTGCTCACCTACGAGGGCACCGTCGAGATGCACCAACTCGTGCTGGGCAAGGCGCTCACCGGAGTCGATGCCTTCCGGTGATCCGTCGCACCGGAAAGGGCAGGGCCGGTGAGCGGCCTTGCCTCAGCTCTGGTTGAAGAAGCCGTCCGCCCGGTGGGCGGCGGGCTCCCCGCTGATGATCTCCGTGTCGGCGGGGCTCAGCAGGAACACACGGTTGGACACGCGGTCGATCGAACCGCGCAGCCCGAAGATCAGGCCGGCCGCGAAGTCCACCACGCGCTTGGCGTCGGCGGACTCCATGGCCGTCAGGTTCATGATCACCGGGACGCCGGCCCGGAACAGCTCGCCGATGGCGCGGGCGTCCCGGAAGCTGTCCGGGGTGACCGTGCCGATCCGGCGGCCCCGCTCCTCGGCCGTGTCCGTGGCCACCTTCACCCGGGGGTCCGTGACCCAGGCGTCCCCGGACTCGGTCCCCTCGGAGTACTCGTCGTCGTAGTAACGCTCGTCATCGTTGTCGTCGACGAGGCCGAGCCACGCACTCGCCTTGCGCACCGATCCCATGGACGCCTCCTCTCACAGCGGGCTTTCTCGCTTTCCGCATCCCTATGGTCATCCATGATGCGGACGGTGCGCCAAGTGGATAGACGCCGCGCGGGGGGTTTGTGACGGTACTGGTGCACAGCGAATCCGTCGAGAGCCCGGGTGCCCCAAGGGTCCTGCCATACCCAGCTGCTGACTGTGAGTGAAATATGATTCTTCAGGGCGTACGGGTGAGGGACGGGGCGTACGGGTGAACCAAGGCGGTCGATCCGATGTGAAAATCGGTCGATACGATGCGGCTGCTCAATGTCACACGCATCACGGGGGATCGTTGTGTTCGGAATCGTCAGGCCGTGCAGCCACCGGCTCGGGGAACGACTCAAGACGCAGTGGATGGCGCATCTGTGCGGACTGTGTCTCGCGCTGCGCAGTGACCACGGACAGTTCGCCCGGGTGGTGACGAACTACGACGGGCTTCTCATCTCCGTATTGACGGAGGCTCAGGCCGCGCGGGCCGACGCCGGCGGGTGGCGGCGTACCGCGGGGCCGTGTCCGCTGCGCGGGATGCGGACCGCGTCCGTCGCCCAGGGTGAGGGGGCCCGGCTCGCGGCCGCCGTCTCGCTGGTGCTCGCGTCGGCCAAGGTGCGCGACCATGTCGCCGACGGGGACGGGCTGCTGGGCCGCCGGCCGGTGGCGCTCGCCGCGCGCCGGGTTGCCGACGGGTGGGGGCGTGCGGGGGCTCGTGGCGCAGCGGTGGTCGGGTTCGATACCGCGGTGCTGGTCGACGCCGTGGACCGGCAGGTCGGCATCGAGGCGCTCGCCGGGCCCGGGACGTCGATCCTGACCGTCACCGAGCCGACCGAGACCGCCACCGCCGCGGCCTTCGCGCACACCGCGATCCTGGCGGGCCGGCCGGGCAACGCCGAACCGCTCGCCGAGGCCGGCCGGCTCTTCGGACGGCTGGCGCATCTGCTGGACGCCGTGGAGGACCAGGAGACTGACGCCGCGTCGGGTGCCTGGAACCCGCTGACGGCCACGGGGACCTCGCTCGCCGAGGCGCGGCGGCTCGCGGACGACGCCGTGCACGGGGTGCGGCTGGCGCTGCGGGAGGTGGAGTTCGTGGACGGTCGGCTGGCGCACCTGCTGCTCGTGCACGAGCTGCGGCGCTCGGTGGACCGGGCGTTCGACACGGTGCCCGCCTGCGCGTCCCACCAGCCCGGGCCCTATGGTCAGCCGCCACAGCAAGGGCCGTACGGGGCGCCGCAGAATCCGTACGCCGGCGGGAACCCGTACGCGGGCGGGAACCCTTATGCGGGCGGTGGGGGAGCGCCCGGCGGTGGTGGCGGTGGTGACTTCGGCGGGTTCGGCGGTGGGCCGGCCGCCCAGCCGCCGAAGGGGCGGCGTGGGTTCTGGGCCGGCTGCGGGATGTTCTGGCTGCTGTGCTGCACCTGCAAGCTGTGCTGCGCGAAGGAGTACGAGGGCCCCTGGTCCCGCAAGAAGCGCGAGGGCTGCTGCCGTGACTGCGACTGCAACTGCGGCGGGTGCGACTGCTGCTGCCCCTGCGACGGCTGCTGAAGGAAGGGTCGATGTGCGCTGACGGTGGGGCAGCGGCGGCCAATCCCCGGAGCTGGTTCAAAAGTTGACGGCCGAAAGGCGCCCTTGCGCCTACCGGTCGTTCGGCCGAATACTCCCCCTCAGTGCTTGTCAGGGGCACGGCGGTTCGGAATCCGGACGGTCGTGCCCGCTGGCTGCGCCTCACGGGCCCCGACCCCACGCGGGCCCCCGACTTCCCAAGTGGAGGAACGAAAAGTGAGGATCAAGCGCACCACCCCCCGCAGCGGCATAGCGAGACGGACCCGGCTGATCGCCGTTTCCACCGGACTCGTGGCCGCCGCCGCGATCGCGGTCCCCAGCGCGAACGCGTCCGACACCGCCACGTTCAGCGCCACCGAGCTCAAGAGCGCCGGCAACTCGGTGCTCAAGGCCGACGTCCCGGGCACCGCCTGGGCCGTCGACAGCAAGACCAACCGCGTGCTGCTCACCGTCGACAGCACGGTCTCCGCGGCCGAGATCGCGAAGATCAAGAAGGCGGCCGGCGCCAACGCCGACGCCCTGACGATCAAGCGCACCCCCGGCAAGTTCAACAAGCTGATCCAGGGCGGCGACGCCATCTATGCGAGTAGCTGGCGCTGCTCCCTCGGCTTCAACGTCCAGAACAGCAGCGGCACCCAGTACTTCCTGACTGCCGGTCACTGCACCGACGGCGCCGGCACCTGGTACTCCAACTCCGGCCGCACCACGGTCATCGGCTCGACCACCGGCTCCAGCTTCCCGGGCAACGACTACGGCATCGTGCGGTACTCCGGGTCCGTCAGCAGGCCCGGCACGGCGAACGGCGTGGACATCACCCGCGCGGCCACGCCGAGCGTGGGCACCACCGTCATCCGCGACGGCTCCACCACCGGCACGCACAGCGGCCGGGTCACCGCCCTCAACGCCACCGTCAACTACGGCGGCGGCGACGTCGTCTACGGCATGATCCAGACCAACGTCTGCGCCGAGCCCGGCGACTCCGGCGGCCCGCTCTACGGCAGCAACGGCACCGCGTACGGTCTGACCTCCGGCGGCAGCGGCAACTGCTCCTCCGGCGGTACGACCTTCTTCCAGCCCGTCACGGAGGCCCTGAGCGCCTACGGCGTCAGCGTCTACTGACGTTCGGTCGGCCATCGGTACCTGTATTGCCTGATCTGCAGCCGGCAGCAAGCGAGCCCCCGCATGCAACTCGCGTGCGGGGGCTCGCCCTTGTTCCAGTCCCCGAAGGGTCGAGTTTCGGACAGGGCTAGACCTCACTCAATGCGTACCGGTTACTCGCGCGTAGTGTTTGCACTGCGAATCGCGCTGGCGTGACCGTGGACGTTCAAGTTGCACAAGGCGTATGGGGCGCACGCCAGTTGTCGTACGCGCGTCCTGAAGTCGACCTTGTGTGCTCCCTGTGGGTGTCGGAATAGTGGGCGCCAGTCCACACACCTTCTGGTCCGTGAGGCCCCCACAGCCTCCCGGACCGACCCCCCACAGGAGGACGTGAGTTGAAGCACCGACGCATACCCAGGCGGCGGGCCGCCGTGGCAGGTGCGGGCATCGCCGCACTGGTCGCCGCGGGAGTCACCTTGCAGAGTGCGAACGCCAGTGAAACCCCGGAGGCGCCCGCACTCAAGACGCTGTCGGCCCTGGCGGCCGGAAAGCTCGCCTCGACGCTCGACCGTGACCTCGGCGCGGACGCGGCGGGAACGTACTACGACGCGAAGGCCAAGAGCCTCGTGGTGAACGTGCTCGACGAGACCGCCGCCCGGACGGTCGAGCAGGCCGGCGCCAAGGCGAGAATCGTCGAGAACTCCCTCGCCGAGCTGAAGAGCGCCCGTACGACCCTGAAGCAGGACGCGACCATCCCCGGCACCTCCTGGGTGACCGACCCGACCACCAACAAGGTCGTCGTGACCGCCGACCGCACGGTCTCCGCGGCCGAGTGGAAGAAGCTGACCGCGGTCGTCGAGGAGCTCGGCGGTACGGCCGAACTCCAGCGCACCAAGGGAGAGTTCAAGCCCTTCATCGCCGGCGGCGACGCCATCACCGGCGACGGCGGGCGCTGCTCGCTCGGCTTCAACGTGGTCAAGGGCGGGGAGCCGTTCTTCCTCACCGCGGGCCACTGCACCGAGGGGATCTCCACCTGGTCGGACTCGTCCGGCAATGTCATCGGTGAGAACGAGGCCTCGAGCTTCCCGGGTGACGACTACGGCCTCGTCAAGTACACCGCCGAGGGCGACCACCCGAGCGAGGTCAACCTCTACGACGGTTCCGCGCAGGCGATCTCGGGCGCGGCCGAGGCCACGGTCGGCATGGAGGTCACCCGCAGCGGCTCGACCACGCAGGTGCACTCCGGCACGGTCACCGGCCTGGACGCCACCGTGAACTACGGCAACGGCGACATCGTCAACGGCCTCATCCAGACCGACGTCTGCGCCGAGCCCGGTGACAGCGGCGGCTCGCTGTTCTCCGGCAGCAACGCGGTCGGCCTCACCTCCGGCGGCAGCGGCGACTGCACCTCCGGCGGGGAGACCTTCTTCCAGCCGGTGACGGAGGCCCTGTCGGCGACCGGTACCGAGATCGGCTGATCCACTCCGTTCTTGCGAAGTCCCGCCCCGCGCGCGAGGGGCGGGACTTTCGCATGCCCGCATGTATGAGTCCCTCGGCCTCCAGCGCGCCCGCGTCCGCGCCATCGCCCTGCGCGCCGAGGGCCTCACTCCCGCCGAACAGGCCTCCTATCAGCTCACCTTCGACCCCGTGGACGAAAAGGTCCGCCGCATCGAGGAGGTCGCGGACCGCGCGCGAGCAAAGTTCGGGCCGTGGGCGGTGATTCCGGGGTCGTTGGTGGCGTAACTCCCCTCGACCGGCGTTCAGTTGGCCCACGGCGGCACGATGCGCGTGCCGTCGGCCGGCTCTGCCTCCAGGCCGATGGAGGTGGTGACCCAGGAGATCGCGGTCCGGTCGGTCGGGTTCTCGACGGCGAGGGTGGCGCCGGGTTGATGATCACCGTGTCGCCCGCCAGGACGCGGTCGGTGCGGCCGTCGAGTGTGATGAGGAGTTCGCCGATGAGCAGGTGGAAGATCTCCTCGCGGGTGACGGTGTGGGCGAGCGCTTTGGTCCCCGGGGGAATGCAGAACTCCGAGGCTCTGGCCCTGACCGCCGCCCTGCTCGCCGCCGCGGGCGATCCGACCAAGCGCATCAACGACGGTGTCGTCGCCCGCGGATTCGAAGGGCGGCCGGCGTACGGGTTCGCCTTCGCCCGGCTCGCGCCGGACGGTGCGACGGTGACCGACCTCGCGGCTCACCTGGGGATCACCAAGCAGGCCGCCAGCCAGCTCGTGGACGAGCTCGTGCGCAAGGGGTACGTCGAGCGGCGGCCGCATCCGGAGGACGCGCGTGCTCGGCTCGTCGTGCTGACCCGGCGCGGGTGGGCCTGTACGCGGGTCGCGGAGGAGGCGGCTGCGGACGTCGTGCGCGAGTGGAGTGGTCTGGTGGGGGAGGCTGAAGTCCGCGCATTGCACCGCCAGTTGCTGCGTCTCGCGCCCAACGACCCCTTGCGTCCCTCCTGGTGACTGGTTATCACTGGAAGTTTTTACTGACGCGTAACTTCCCACTTGAACTACTCGTCCGTAACTTGACAAGTGAACAGCATCCTCGTGATCCGGATCACAGGGCGTAAGGCAATCGCTACTCCCTTGAGCCGCAAGGAGATCACCCGATGCTGCCCTGGAAACGCGTGCTCAGATCGGCGGCCGCGCTGCTGCTGACCGCCGCGGTCGCCACCCTCCCCGCCGCCACCGCCGCTCACGCGGCCGACGCCACAGTGACCTCGGACAGTGGCTGGAACGACTACTCCTGCAAGCCGTCCGCCACCCACCCCCGCCCCGTCGTCCTGGTGCACGGCACCTTCGGCAACTCTGTCGACAACTGGCTGGGCCTCGCCCCGTATCTGACCCAGCGCGGCTACTGCGTCTTCTCGCTCGACTACGGCCAACTGCCGGGCGTCCCGTTCTTCCACGGCCTCGGTCCGATCGACAAGTCGGCAGAGCAACTCGACGCGTTCGTCGACAAGGTGCTCGCCGCGACCGGCGCCGCCGAGGCCGACCTCGTCGGTCACTCACAGGGCGGCATGATGCCCCGCTACTACCTGAAGTTCCTCGGCGGAGCAGCCGAGGTGAACGCCCTCATAGGCCTCGCGCCCGACAATCACGGGGCCACCCTCAGTGGGCTCACCCATCTGCTGCCGTACTTCCCGGGCGCCGAGGACCTGCTCTCCACTGCGACCCCCGGCCTCGCCGACCAGATCCCCGGTTCCGCCTTCCTCACCAAGCTCAACGAGGGCGGTGACACCGTGCCCGGCGTCCGGTACACGGTCATCGCCACCAAGTACGACCAGGTGGCCACGCCGTACCGCAGCCAGTACCTGGACGGGGCGAACGTGCGCAACGTCCTGCTCCAGGACCTGTGCCCGGTCGACCTCTCCGAGCACCTGGCGATCGGGCTGTTCGACCGGATCGCCTTCCATGAGGTGGTCAACTCCCTGGATCCTGCGCGGGCGAAGCCCACCACCTGCGCGTCGGTGTTCAGTTGACCGTTCCTGGCGTTGTTGGCCAAGGCTGGCCAACTCGCCGCAATCCGGATGTATGGTCCGGTGGCCCTCCGAACGGTCCTGAGGGCCGGGGAACAACGCGAGCTGGTCACCTCGGCGCAGTCGGGTCTTGCCGCCCTGGGTGGGCGTGCCCGCTGTCCTGGGTGGGCTCGCGGTCCCGCACGCCCGCGGCAGGGATACGGTCTGGCCGGCAGCTCTCCGCGCCGCCATCCTCTGGTGGCGGGCGGTCACACCTGGCCGACGCCGGATCCCGTATCCGAGGGCGCGCCTGCCGATGGCCACACCGGCTGCGTGGTGCCGGGTGACCATGGTCTTCCTGGACTGGTCTTGGAGTGCTTTGGTCCAGTGCTGTCCGCCCCAGCGGCTGGTGTAGGCCGGGTCGACCGCGACCACCACGAGTCCGGCGTGGTGGGCCATGCCGCGCAGGCGTTCGCGGAAGCGGGCGGTGGGGATGCCAGCCACCGTCCTGCGGAACGTCTTGCCGCGCCTGCCCCGGCCCATCGTCTCCCGGCCGGTGGCCCGGGCGTCGGCGAAGCCGAGGTTTTCGATAGCGATCCCGGCGCAGCTGTGCGCGCGGGCAAGAGCGATCAGGTCGCTCATACGAGGGAAGCATCGGCCAACTACGACCTATGAACCAACCAACAGCTGCTCACCCGCACCCCGCCATCGCCGGGGCCTGACCGGCCTGAGCCGCCGGTCAGGCCCCGGAGTCCGGTTCAGCGGCCGGTCCGGCCGCCGCCCACCGCCCGCCGTCGTACCGACGCGAACAGGGCCGCCGAGCCGAGCGCCAGCGCGGCCGCGCCGGCGACGGCGATGTACGGCGTGCTGCTGTCGCCGCCGGTCTCGGCGAGGTTCTCGGTGGCGCCGGCGGCCTTGGGCTGGTTGGCCGCTGCGGCCGGTTCCGCCGACGTACCGGCGTCGTTGTCGCCGTGGCCGTGGTTCTCGACGGTCGACTTGTCGGTACCGGCGTCGATCTGCTCCTCGGAGGGGGCGGACGCGGTGGGCGCCGGGGAGGCGTCGGTGCCACCGGCGTTCTCCGTGCCGCTCTCCTCGCTGTTGCCGCCGCCGAAGGTGACGTCCGAGCAGGAGTAGAACGCCTCCGGGCTGTCCGAGCGCTGCCAGACGGCGTACAACAGATGCTTGCCGGAACGCTCGGGGAGCGTGCCGGAGAACGTGTAGAAGCCGCCCACGGGGGCCGGGTCGGTGGCCGTCGCCACCGGGTCGGCCAGGTCCAGGTCGTCCCAGGCGAGCGGCTGGGACGGGTCGTAACCCGGCTTGGTGACGTACACCTTGAAGGTGCCCTTGTGCGGGGCGGTCACGCGGTACTTGAAGGTGTACGAGCCGCTGCTCACGGCGGTCGCGGGCCAGTCGGTGCGGGCCAGGTCGAGGCCCTTGAACTCGTCGTTGTTCGCGCTGCACAGCTTGCCGTCGGGGATCAGCTCCTGGTGGCGGCCGTTCGCGTCGCCGATGCGTATGCCGTTCCAGTCGTAGAGCGCCTGCGTGCCGCCGGCCGCGACCGCCGCCTTGCAGGCGTCCGACCGGGGGCTCTCGGGGCCCTCGGCGTAGCACTGCGAGACCCGGCTGACCGGGTCGCCCATCGAGCCGTGCGCGGAGGAGGGTGCGGCGGTGAGCGCGGTCAGGGCGAGTGGGGCCAGGCCGAGGGTGGCGACGGCGGCGGCCTTGCGGCGTGCGGGCATGGGGGAACTCCTCGTAACGGTCACTGGGGTGAATCCCGGGGGGTGCCCCTATCTGTTTCGTCAACCCCGGTGGGGTCGGCTTGTAGGGGTTGATCGTGGTTTTCGGGAACGTCCCGCGGATCGGGGTGTTCCCGGCGGATCGGGTGGCTGATGGGCAGCCCGGTGGCCGGCAGGGCCGGATTGGCCGTGCCGGTACGCGGGCGTGATGGGGCCTGGAGGGTAGGGCGGTGGAGTCGTCAGGCGGCGAGGTCGACGTCGCCCGGGGTGCGTGCTTCGTAGAGGGCCCCGGTGCGGATCATCGCGTGGATGACGTTCACGCGCTGGCGGGCCAGGCGGAGGATCGCCTGGGTGTGGGTCTTGCCGCGTGCGCGTTGCCGGTCGTAGTAGATCCGGGAGGACAGGTCGGCTTTGCAGCCGATCGCGGCGAACGCGGCCTGGAACAGGGCGCGTTTGAGGAGCCGGTTGCCGCGGTGGGGTGCGTGCTCGCCGCGGATGGAGGTGCCCGAGGACTTCGTGGCGGGCGCGAGTCCGGCATAGGAGGCGAGGTGCCCGGCGGTGGGGAAGCCGGTGCCGTCACCGATCGCGACGATCACGGCCGCCGTGGTCCTGACGCCCAGGCCGGGCAGGGACGTCAAGAGGTGGAAAAGAGGGAGGGCCTCCAGCAGGGCGGCGATCTCCTGCTCGGCCTGGCGGCGCTGGGTGTGGGCGGCGGCGAGCTGGGCGGCAAGTCCTGGCACGATCAGCGCGCTGGCCTCGGTGCCCGGAACGACCAGGGTCTGCTCGGCGAGCGCGTCGAAGATCTCTGCGGTCAGGTGGTGGGCCTTGCGCGAACCGTGCACCTTGAGCAGGGCCTCGCAGCGGGCCCGGCCCAGTTTCCTCAGTCTCGCCGGGGAGCCGTGGCGCTGAAGGAGGGCCTGGACATAGGGGTAGGCCAGGCGCGGGCCGAGCACACGCTCGAGAGAGGGGTGGATCTGGGAGAGCAGGCCGCGCAGCCGGTTGGTGGCGCGGTTGACCTCGCCGGCCAGGTCGTTGTCGTAGCCGGTGAGCATGGTCAGCTCGGCCAGCACCTCGTCGTCGCGGTCCACCGCGCGCAGTGTGTGCGGCATGGTGCGGGCGGTCTCGGCGATCACGAACGCGTCGCGGGCGTCGGTCTTGGCCTCGCCCGGGTGCAGATCGGCGGCCCGCCGCATCGACAGCCCGGGCAGGTAGGCCACCCGGCAGCCGGCCGCGCGGGCCACCGTCAACGGCAGCGCGCCGATGTTGGCGACCTGGTCCACGATCACCAGAACGGTGCCGAACTTCGCCACCAGCTTGGTGAACAGCTCCAGCAGTCTCGGCTCGGTGTTGGGCAGCCGCTTGTCGTGCACGGTTCTGCCGTCCGCGGTCCGGCCGTGGGCGTGGTGGAACTCCTTGCCCAGGTCCAGGCCGAGGAAGAGATCTATCGCGGTCGTGTCGACCATGTGCGCGTGCCCCTCGCCACTCGTCTCCTCAGCTCCCGGCCGTCCCTGCGGCACCACACGCCGGCAACCACGTTACGCAGACATGCCGCCCGTGAAGCGGCCCGGCATTGCGCCGGACCAGGCGGTCGTCAGGCCCCTCATCAGCGGTCAAGCGGTGCCCCGAAGCCCGGCGGCAACACCCCCCAGGTCATCCGTACGACAGGGGGCACACAGCCATACCGGACCCGGGGGCCAGGCGCCCCATTGCGGGGCCACGAAAAAGGTAACGGGGCTGATCAGAAGCTAGCCCCAAGAAACCGTGAAATCGCCTGCTGGAGGCGGGTGATGGAGATCCTTATGGTCCCTTTAAGGGAGTGCTCATGCTGCGCTGAGGTGTACGGTTCGCGCCTCTGCGGCGCCGTACGCCGGTACCCGGCCCGGTCAGCCGTCCGGCCACCACGTTCGTGCGATGTCCTTGCGCACCTCCGGGCGCCCTGCGGGGCGCTCGTCGGTCTCCTCGCGGACCTGGCGGGCGTCCGTCTTCTTCAGGGGCTTCTGCACGGTTACGCGGCGCATGGCTGCCTCCTTCAGTGCCTACCGGGTCCCGTGGTGTCACGGAGGTAGACCCTTTCGGTGAGAGTTCCTCATCGGTACGGGTCTGTCAGTGGCGGCTGTCACGATTCGACTGTCAGTGGTGGCTGTCACTCTTGGGCGCATGACGGATGACCGGGACGGAATGACCTCGGCGGACGACGCGGACTGGGACGCGTCGGCCGCCACCTTCGACGACGAGCCGGACCACGGGCTGCGCGATCCCGACGTCCGGGACGCCTGGGCGACGCGCCTGCGCTCCTGGTTGCCCGGCAGCGCCTGCGACGTCCTCGACCTCGGCTGCGGCACCGGCAGCCTGTCGCTCCTCGCCGCCGAGCAGGGACACCGTGTCACGGGCGTCGATCTGTCCCCGGCCATGGTGGACCGGGCCCGTGCGAAGCTCGCCGGGCGTGACGCCGCGTTCCTGGTCGGTGACGCGGCGGCACCGCCGGTGGGGGCGCAGCGATTCGACGTCGTCCTCGTACGGCACGTCCTGTGGACGCTGTCCGACCCCGGCCGCGTCCTGCGGCACTGGCGGGGACTGGTGCGGCCCGGAGGAAGGCTCGTGCTGGTCGAGGGCGTGTGGGGGAGCATCAGCCCGGTCGGCATACCGGCCGAGCGGCTTCGCGTGCTGCTCGCGCCGCTCGGCGGGCGGGTGCGGGTGGAGCCGTTGTCGGAGGACGCCGGGCTGTGGGGGAGACGCGTGGATGACGAGCGGTACGCGGTCGTGTGCCTGGTGTGAGGCCGGCTGCGCTACTTGAGCAGCGCGTCGAACTCGGCGTCGCGGGCCAGGGTCTCCAGTTCGTCCAGGGCGGCGAGGGCGGTGGCGGCCGCTGCCGGGTCCGTTTCCGCCAGGCCGCTCTCCGCGAACTCGTCCTCGTCCAGTCGGCGTACGTCCGTGCCGTCGGCGGAGCGCCACAGGTCCAGGTCGAGGTCCTCGACGACCAGCTCCGTGCCGGTGAGCACGGCCGGGCGGGTGATGTCGCAGTACCAGCCCTTGAGGGTGCCCGTGGCTGTGCGGACCTCCTTCACCGAGTACCAGCGGTCCCGCCAGTAGTGCTCCGTGAAGACGTCGCCCTGCTCGAAGCGTACGAAGCCGAAGTCGCGGGCGGTGTCGCCTGCCCAGGGGGCGCGTACCGAGATCCGGACGCCGTCGTCCTGGAGCAGCTCCGCGGGGTAACGGATCTTCGTCCGGCCGCCCTTGACGAGGACGACGTCCACCATGCGTGCGGCTTCAGCCGAGTTCGCGGACATAGCGCACCTCCGTCGCGCAGACCTCGTACCCCAGCCACTTGTTGATGGCAAGCATCGGGCCGTTGTCGGCGTCGTTGCCGGTGAACGCCTCCGTGTACCCGGCGGCGCGTGCGCGGTGCAGGGAGTCGTTCTTGGCGAGCTTGGCCAGGCCCCGGCCGCGGAAGGCGCGGGCCGTGCCGGTCATGGCGGTGGCGTAACTGGTGCCGTCCGTGTAGGCCACGCTGAAGGCGGCGGGGCGGCCGTCGACGACCGCGACCGTGGTCAGTTCGAGGTTCTGCAGTGGGCGCTTCCAGGTCTCCTCGATCCAGGCCTCGTAGTCGGTGAACTCGGTGTCGATGTCGCTCGGCTCGTCCGACGTCGTCTCCGCGTCCAGTTCGAACATCGGGCGTGGGTCGTCCGCGAAGTCGGCGGCCGTGCACAACTCGACGCCCGGAGGCGGGGTCCGGAGCGGTGGCAGCGTGCCGTTCGCCAGGTCCAGGCGGAGGAAGTGGGCAGAGCGGCTCGCCCTGTAGCCGTGCCGTTCGGCGAAGGCGCGGTTGCCGGGTTCGTCCAGGACCCAGGTGAACAGCCTGGTCGCGCCGTGGGCGGCCAGATGCTCCTCGGCGGCCCGGACCAGCAGCGAACCGGCGCCGCGGTGCGTGCGTTCCGGGTGCACGTACACATTGACGTTGCCCTGGCCGGGCTCGGGGCTGTCGTGGGCCAGGTGCACCTGGGCCGTGCCGATCACCTCGCCGTCGTCCACGGCGACGAGGGGGCGGTAACGGGCCTCGGGACGCATGTGGGTGAGGTCGTGGGTGAGGGACTCCGGCGTCATCAGGAGGAACGGCGTGGCGAGGCGCCTGACGCGGGCGAAGCCCTCGATGTCGGCTCGGACCTCGGGCCGGAGGTCGCGCACGATGACGGTCATGGATGCGCACGTTACGTGGGGACGAGTGCGGGATGCCTCTCATTTTCCGCCGGGTACGGGACAATCGCCCCGTGACCTTGAAGATCCACATCGACGACAGTGCCCCGCCGTACGAGCAGGTGCGGGCGCAGATCTCCGAGCAGGCGCGGTCCGGGGCGCTGCCGGTGGGGTACCGGCTGCCGACCGTGCGTGGGCTGGCCGAGTCGCTCGGCCTCGCTGCGAACACCGTCGCCAAGGCGTACCGGGCGCTGGAGACGGACGGGGTGATCGAGACGCGGGGG
The DNA here is from genome assembly GCF_046267975.1 of Streptomyces flavusporus. NCBI lineage: Bacteria > Bacillati > Actinomycetota > Actinomycetes > Kitasatosporales > Streptomycetaceae > Streptomyces > Streptomyces flavusporus. Next base: position 7,720,211 of record NZ_CP176503.1, read on the forward strand.
CGGCACGGGACGTTCGTCGCCGCCGCGGGCTCGGCGGCTGAGCGGGAGGCGGCGTCGGCTGCGCAGGCCTATGCCGAGCGAGTCCGACGGCTCGGGCTCGGCGAGGGGGCGGCGCTCGATGTGGTTCGGGACGCCCTGCGGGCGGCGTACGCCGAGTAGCCCGCCGGGAATCAGATGTGCGGATCACACCGAGCAGCCACGGCGGGAACCAGGTGTCACGCCGTACGTTCCAGCCGCCCCGGAGTCCGCGTGACCGTCCGCCCCTCCCGCGCCGCCAGCTCCCCGAACAGCACCGCGTCCTCCACCGCCGCCCCGCCGGGGTCGTTGTTGAAGTACGCGTACACGTCGTGCCCGTCGGACCAGGTGTCCGCGATCCGCCGGACCCACGTCCGCAGGGACTGCCGACCGTAGCGCGGCCACGGCTGAGCGCGGCCCTGATGGAAACGGACGTAGCCCCAGTCGGTGGTGCGCCACAGCGGCGTCACCGGGCGGGCCTGGACGTCGGCCCAGCACAGGGCCGCGCCCCGGGAGCGCAGCACCGCCTCCACCTCCGGCGTCCACCAGGAGTCGTGACGCGGTTCGACCGCGATGCGCGTGCCGGCGGGGAAGCAGGCGAGGCAGGCATCCAGCAGGTCGGCATCGGCGCGCAGCGTCGGTGGAAGTTGCAGCAGAACCGGGCCCAGACGGTCGCCCAGCCCTTCCGCGTGGCTCATCAGGCGGTTCACCGGTTCCTCGGGGTCCCGCAGCCGCTTGATGTGGGTGAGGTAGCGGCTCGCCTTGACCGCGACGACGAAATCCCCCGGCACCCGATCCCGCCAGGCCTCGAAGTTCTCCCGTGTCGGCAGCCGGTAGAACGCGTTGTTGATCTCCACGGTGGCGAACCGCTCCGCGTACTCCTCCAGCCACAGACGCGTGGGACACCCCTCCGGGTAGAGCAGCCCCCGCCAGTCCTTGTACTGCCACCCCGACGTGCCGACGAACAGGGTCATACGTCCATCAAAGCACCGGCCGAAGCCGAAGCCGCAGCCCTACAGGTAGAGCCCCGCATCCGACCCGTCCCGCGGCTCCGGCAGCGTCGTCGGTGACGTGCCCCGGCGCAGCGCGTACAGCTCCGCCAACGTCGCGCCCTCGCGGCCCACGCCCTCCTCGCTGCCCAGCCAGCCGACCGCCTCCCGCCGGGTCAGGGGCCCCACCTCGATACGGGCCAGACAGCGGCCCGGCCGGACGACGGCGGGGTGGAGGCGCTCGAGGTCCTCGTTGGTGGTGACGCCGACCAGGACGTTGCGGCCCTGGCCCAGCAGGCCGTCGGTGAGGTTCAGCAGGCGGGACAGCGCCTGCCCGGCCGTGTGCTTGGCCTCGCCGCGGATCAGCTCGTCGCAGTCCTCCAGCAGCAGCAGCCGCCAGCGGCCCTTGCCCGCCGAGTCCTCCTCGCCGATGGCGATGTCCATGAGGTAGCCGACGTCGGAGAAGAGGCGTTCCGGGTCCAGGACGCAGTCCACCTGGCACCAGTCCCGCCACGAGCGGGCCAGCGTGCGCAGCGCCGACGTCTTGCCGGTGCCGGGCGGGCCGTGCAGGAGCAGCAGCCGGCCTGCGATGTCCTCGGGGGTCGTCTTCATCAGGCGGTCCATCGCGTCCGCGACCGGTGCCGTGTAGTTGGCCCGGACCTCGTCCCACGTACCCGCCGAGATCTGCCGTGTCGTACGGTGCGGGCCGCGCCTCGGGGAGACGTACCAGAAGCCCATCGTGACGTTCTCCGGCTGCGGCTCGGGTTCGTCCACCGCGCCGTCCGTGGCCTGGTCGAGGACCTGCTGCGCCAGCTCGGGGCTGGTCGCCGTCACCGTGATGTCGGCGCCGCGGTTCCAGCGGGAGATGAGCAGCGTCCAGCCGTCGCCCTCCGCCAGCGTGGCGCTGCGGTCGTCGTCGCGGGCCGCGCGCAGCACCCGGGCGTCCGGTGGCAGCAGTGTCGCCCCGGACCGTACGCGGTCGATGTTGGCCGCGTGCGAGTACGGCTGCTCGCCCGTCGCGAAGCGGCCGAGGAACAGCGCGTCGACGACGTCGGACGGCGAGTCGCTGTCGTCGACGTTGAGCCGGATCGGCAGAGCGTCGTGTGGGTTCGCAGACATGCCGCCATGATCGGGCACACGGGCGCCGCGTGCACCCGGTTTCCGCGGTGCGCGTGGAGTGTCGGCTGCACGCTCCTCTTCCTGTTGTGTCCCTCTCCGTCCCGTTACCGGGTCGTACATCCACGACATCTGCCCCAACCGCCCTGCCCGCCGTTACTGTTGCCCTCGATGGGACGTCATGGGTGGGATTCGGGGGCACGGCGGTGGCGGCTCACCGCGCTGCTCGGTGTGTCGGCGGCCGTCGTGGCCCTGGTGGTGACCCTGGTCAGCACGCTTCCCGACGGCGGCGCGAGCACCGAGGGCACCTCGCCCGACGGCGACAGGGTGCACGGCACGCCCGCCACCCCGCCGCAGGAGCCGCAGCCGGACGTCGGCTGGGGCTTCACCCACACCCAGTTCAGCGCCGACGAGGGCAGCGCCGCCGCCACCGCGCGTGTCCAAGGCCTGCTCAAGAACACAAGCCTGCCGCAGAACCAGCACATCATGGGCTGGGGAGCCGACAACCCCGAGCCGGTGAAGGGGCGTTACGACTTCGCGGCACTGGACCGCCGGGTCGACTTCGTCCGCGCCTCCGGGGGCACGCCGGTCATCACGCTGTGCTGCGCCCCGGACTGGATGAAGGGCGGCGAGGCAGGCGCCGACAATACCGACTGGAGCCAGTCGGCCCTGGAGACGGCCCCCGACCCCGAGCACTACGACGACTTCGCCGCGCTCGCCGCGACAGTCGCCAAGCGCTATCCGGACGTGCGCCACTTCATCGTCTGGAACGAGTTCAAGGGGTTCTGGAACGACGCGGAGCACCGCTGGGACCACGAGGGCTACACCAAGCTGTACAACCTCGTTCACCGGGCCCTGAAGAAGGTCGACGCCGACATCATGGTCGGCGGCCCGTACCTCGTGATGGACAGCGTCGACCCGCGCCAGACCGAGAACGCCTCCCGCACCCTCAAGGGCCCCTGGGGCGCCATGGACCAGCGGGTCCTGGACGCCTTCAGCTACTGGAACGAGCACAAGGCGGGCGCCGACTTCGTCGTCGTGGACGGCTCCAGTTACACCAAGGACGACGATCTGCTGCCCGACGAGTTCGCCGCGACGGACAAGTTCACGGCCGTCGGCCAGTGGGTGCGCCGGCAGACCGGCGGCGATCTGCCGCTGTGGTGGGCCGAGTACTACGTCGAGCCGTCCGACGGCAACGACGACCGGCACGGCTGGTCCGAGGCCCGCCGCGGTGCCGTCCAGGCCGCCGGAATGATCGCCATGGTCAAGGGCGGCGCCTCCTCCGGCTTCTACTGGAACCCGGAGGAGGAGACGGGCCCCGACTGCCCCGGCTGCCTGTGGACGCCGACCGAGACCGGCGACGGGGGCGGCAGGCTGCCCATGTACGACCTGGTCGCCCGCTTCAACGCCGAGTTCCCGCCGGGTACGGCGTACGAGACGGTGTCCGCCCCGGCGGACGTATGTGTCCTCGCCGGCGACAGGACCCTCCTGGTGGTCAACACGCTCGACCGGGCGATCAGCACCGAGGTCGACGGCAAGCAGTTCGACATGCAGGCGTACGAGGTGAAGTGGCTCAAGCGGTAGGCCGCTCACTTCATCGTCAGGAACCGCTGCACCAGCGAGGCGAGCAGCACCGCCAGCAGCGGCAGCGAGAACCAGAAGGTGCTCTGCAGCCACCGCAGTTGCCGCACGCTCGGCCGCACCGCCACCCGGACCACTTCCCGCGCCGTCAGCAGCACGATCAGCGCGACGGCCGCGAGCGCCCCGACCACCGACCAGGGTGTCCAGGTCACCAGCGGTCCGGCCGGCCCCGGGTCCGCCTCCGGCACGGGACCCCTGGGCTGCCGGGCCAGGGAGTAGATGGTGACGTCCTCGTTGACGTACACCTTCCGCAGCTCCGGCCGCCGGTCCAGGTTCCGGATCAGCCGGGGCTCCCAGGTCGCCGAGTAGCCCACGTCCATGCGCAGGAAGGTGACCTGACTCCGGTTGATCATCAGATACGAGTTAGGCCCCGCGTCCTTCAGCGCCTTGACCAGCCCCGACACCAGCACCGGGTCGGTCGGCGCCTGCGTCGGCACGTACTGCACCTTCTCCATGTCCCGCGCGCCCCACGGCATGGCCGGCGTCACGGTCTCCAGCGGGTCGTCGCTGAGCCACAGCAGCCGGACGCTCGGGTCGTCATGGGCGTACACGTACTCCATCGCGGCGACCTCACCGGGCCGTACCCGCTCGAAGGTCTCGTTGCCCCAACGGGCCACCAGGAAGCCGCCCATGAGCACCAGCCCGGCCATCAGCGCGGCCAGCGGGGCGAGACTCACCCGGTCCTTGTCGCGCTCCTCGGCGGTGACGCCGGTACGCGGGAACAGGGCAAGTCCGGCCAGCAGGGCGGCGCCGGGCAGCGCGAACATGAAGACGCGCAGCGCCATTTCACCGCCGTACGACTGCATGCCGAAGCCCAGGAACGGCACGAAGGCGAGGACCAGCAGCGAACGCTCCCGGTACTTGTGCTCGCGCCGCCGCCACCAGCCCCAGCAGGCGAAGGCCATCACCCCGCCGGCCAGCGCCACGCGCGCGTACAGCACGAGTTTGTGGGTGGAACTGCCGCCCTCGATCCGGCCGGACACCGACGACGACACATTGCCGCCGACGCCGCCGACCCCGCCGAACAGCTCGGCGAAGTGCCCGGACCAGTACGGTTCGGCCAGGAAGCCGATCCAGGCGGCGACCATCACCCCGCACAGGACGGGCAGGCCGCGCAGTTCGGACCTGCCGATCAGGACGAGGACCGCGAGCACGCCCAGCATCACGAACGGGGTGAGCTGGTGGGCCGGCACGGTCGCCGCGAACAGACCGGTCACCACCAGCAGCAGCACGGCCCGCTGCCGTCGGTTCGTCGGCTCGACCTCCGTCTCGCCGGGACGGGCCTTGGCCCAGATCACGCGCGGGGCGCGGAACCAGACGAGCAGGATCGCCACGAAGACGAGGTACAGCAGATAGGTGAAGCCCTGCGGGGAGAAGTAGTCCTGGCCGACCCAGCCGCTCAGCACGAAGATCCAGACGCCGGTCCACTTGGCGCGCCAGCTCGCCCGGAGCGAGCGGGTCAGCAGGAACAGCGGGGCCAGATAGAGCAGTTGCATGGTCAGCGGCCACCAGCGGATGACCTCGGTGAGGTCCGTGATCCCGCAGGCCTGGGCGACGAACGCGGCGGCCGCGAAGAAGCCCGGCCAGCTCCAGCGCGCGTCCAGGTCGGGCACCGCGACGCCGGTCCGGTCGATGTGGTCGAGGAACCCGAGGTGCTGCCAGGCGGTCGCGAACCGCGGCTCGGTCTCGATCACCGCGGGCAGCGCGTGCAGGGACACGACGGTCGCCAGCAGGGTGACCAGCAGCAGCGTCCGGTGCTCGCGACCGAGCCACAGCAGCGATGCGAACACCACGACCAGCAGTGCGGCGCCGACCAGGGTCGGGGCCGGCAGCACGGAGATGAGGCCGAGCCCGCCCATCCGGTCCAGGTCGGCTTCGCCGAGCCGCAGGGCCGGGACCCAGTACAGCAGGAGGGCGGCGATCAGCAGACAGCCGAGGATCACACCGAGGCGGGTGGGGAACAGGCGTCGCAGCGACGGCTCCGGACGGGGAACATCCGCTTCCGGGGCGGGTATCGGCATCGGCTCCGGTACGGCCGCCACGCCGGCCTCCGGCTCGAACGGCGCGTCCACCTCAGGCTCCGGCAGCACGGGCACGCCCGTCGGCGGTGTCCCCGGCCCCGGCCGCACGTCGGGGCGGCGTTCGAGGTGGTCGAAGTCGACGTGGATGCCGAGAGCGAGGGTGTCGCCGTCGAGCGCCCAGGCCGGCCCGCGCTTGCGCACCGGCCCGGGCGCCGCCGGGACCTCGCGCGCCCCCAGGTCGGCGAGGTCCCCGTCGGGTGCCGTGCCCTCGACGACGTCGACGGACGGAGCCCTGACGATCTTGTACAGCCTGGGCGCGGCGATCGCCACGATCACCGCGAGGCTGGCGATCTCCGCGACGCCCGCGCCGGTCAGCCCCATGCGGGGGAGCAGCAGCAGCGTCAGCCCGAGCACCAGCACGCACAACAGGCCCTGCAGCCAAGCGAGTCCGGCGGTGCGGCTCTGCGCGCGCAGCACCGCCAGGTACGTCTCCATCACGACCCGCAGTACCGCGCCGAGTGCGAACCAGCGCAGCAGCGGCGTCGCCGCGTCCGCATAGCCGGCACCGAAGACACCGAGGATCCACGGAGCGCCGAAGAACAGCACGGCGGCGACCGGCAGCATGATCCGCGCCATCCGCTTCAGCGCGGCACGGGTGTTGGCGGCGAGGCGGCCCGGGTCGTGCGAGCCCTCGACGGTCAGCGAGGCGCCCATGTTGATGGCGAGCAGGTTGACCGTGCCGCCGATGGTGGCGGTGATGTAGAAGTACGCGTTGTCCTCGGAGCTGACCTGCGCGGCCACGATCACCGGCACGAGATAGACCACGGCGAGCGAGAACAGCGACCCGGTGTAGTCGCCCGCCAGGAACCTGCCGACCTCCCCGAGCGTCGGCGGGGTCGACTGCTCCTCGGTCGCCTTCACATGCCGGGGCACCAGCCGCCGGAACACCAGCCAGCCCAACGGCAGTACGGAGGTGGCGATCGCCGCGACCCAGGACACGAAGACGCCGGTCATCGGGATCGCCACCGCGAACGCGACCAGCAGCCCCAGCTTCACCGCGGAGAACACGGTGTTGCCGACCGGCACCCACAGCGCGCTGCGCAGCCCGGTCAGCACGCCGTCCTGCAGGGTGAGCAGGTTCCACGCGACGACGGCCACGACGAAACCGGCCGCGGGCAGCGGCCCGTGCAGGAAGCGGTACGACGGCCCCCACACGTCCAGCGTCAGCAGAAAGACACCCGCGGCCAGCGCCACCACCAGCGAACTGCCCGCGTACGTACGGAGGATGAGCCGCCCGGTGGTGCGGCCCGCGACCGGGATGAAGCGGGCCAGGGCACCGGTGAGCGTCACCGCGGTGAGCCCCGCGAGGAGCTTCATCGCGGCGATCGCGGCCGATCCCTGGCCGACCGCCGCCTCGGAGTAGTAGCGGGCCGCCACCAGCCAGTAGCCGAGGCCCAGGAGGGCGGAGATGCCGGTGTTGAGCATCAGCGCGTAGGCGTTTCGGAACAGCTGACCGCCGCCCGGCGACCGGTCGAGTCCGGGCAGGCGCAGCCGGCGCCGGGGCTGCTGCTCCGGGGTCTGCCTCGTGGTGGGTTCGGCCTCTGCTGTGGTCGTCGTGTCAGACACGGGTTCTGGTGGCCTTCCGGCGGACCTGTCGTGCTCTGCGGACCATCGCGTACCCCTTGGTGAGGGCGCGGTCCCTGGCGAAGGTGCGGGCGATCGCGCGGCCCTCGATCAGCCGCTCGAACTCCTCGAGACCGGTGCTGCGGCGCACGGTGACACGGCGCAGGGCGTACGGCCCCTGGTGGCGGCGGGCCAGGTCGTTGCCGACGGCGAGCGCCTGGGCGTACCCCGTGGCGCGCACCTCCTGTCGCACCCGGCGGCTGGAGTAGCCGTAGGGGTAGGCGAACGACACGGGCAGGGCGCCCAGTTCACCGGCCACGATGTCCCGGCAGCGGGTCAGCTCGAAGCGCAGAGCGTCGTCGTCGAGCTGGTCGAGCTGCGGGTGGCTGTGGCTGTGGCCGCCGATCTCGACGCCCGCGTCCGCCAGCTCCCGCACCTGGTCCCAGTCGAGCATGCGGTCCAGGCCGCCGCCGGTGTCGTACGCGCCCCTGAGCCAGCCCGTGGAGACGAACAGCGTGGCCGGGAAACCGTGCTTGGCGAGCGCGGGCAGGGCGTGCCGGTGCACACCCTCGTAGCCGTCGTCGAAGGTGACCAGCACCGGGCGCGGCGGCAGCGGGCGGCCCGTGCGCCACCGCGCCGCCAGGTCGGCCGTGGTCACCGGGGTCAGGCCCAGGTCGCCGATGACCGCCATCTGCTGGGCGAACGCATGGGGCGTGACCGACAGGGCGCGGGTGGCGTCGTTCGGATCGGTCGCGACCGCGTGGTACATGAGGATCGGTACGCGCACCTCAGCCACCGGAACCCCCCTCGATCGGCGCCACGGAGAACGTGGTGCCGCCCCTGCGCGCCCGGACACTCCCCACGACGTACCCACCGGCCGCCGCGAACACGCCCGCGACGATCGCACCCGCCCGCCCCGCACCGCCCGGCCGGGCCAGCACGGCGTCGCGCAGCCCGCGCGCCACACCGGCGGGCAGCACCCGGGTCGTGTACCGGCGTTCCGACTCGAGTCCCTTGTCCGCGCCGACACTTCGGGCCACCAACGCCTTCGACAGACCTTCGGCATACGTACGCGTACGGAAGTACCGGAAGTGCTCACGCGCCTTCGGCACCCGGTGGTGGATCACCGCACGGTCGTCGATCAGCAGGACCGCCTCGGGCAGGGCGCGGGTGAGGCGGATGCACAGTTCCGTCTCCTCGCAGCCCAGCGGGCGCTTGTCGCCGTCGCGGCCGATGCCGGTGGCGAAGCCGCCTGCCGCGTCGAACGCGCTGCGGCGGAAGGAGGCGTTGCCGCCGAGGACGTTGCGCACCTGGACCAGTCCGCGCGGCAGGCCCCGGTAGGTGCAGCCGACCACCCAGTCGAACTCCGCCGGGAACCAGGCGGGCCGGCGTCCGGAGGCCCAGATCGGTTCGGTACGGCCGCCGACCGCCATGACCCGCGGGTCGGCGTACGACGAGGCGAAGTGGCGCAGCCAGTCGCGCTCGGCGACGGCGTCGTCGTCGAGGAAGGCGATGACGTCGCCGCGGGAGGCCGCGATGCCGGTGTTGCGGCCGGCGGACAGACCGCGGGGGCCCGCGTTGGCGAGCACCCGCACGTCCTCGGCCTCCTTGTACTCCCCGGCCAGACGGTCCAGGAGCGCCTGGTTGTGGTCCACGACCAGGAGCGTCTCCAGAGCCGGCCGGGACTGCGCCCGCACCGAGGCGACCGCCGCGAGGATGTCCTCCCAGCGGTCCTCGGTGTAGACGCAGATCACGACGGAGATGTCGGGACTGCTCAAGACACCTCTCCCCGGACCGTGTCGAGCATCGGAGAGGGGTGCGAACGGCGGCGCAGGGCACGCCGGTTGGAGCGCTCCTTGAGGATCACCTTCAGCACCCGCAGCCCGTCGCGCACCGCACGCAGATTGCTGGTGCCGTGGATGCGGAGGTACTCGTGGCTCGGTATCTCCTGCACCTTCAGCCCTGCCTTGACCACCCGGATGTTCATCAGGGTCTCGACCTCGAAGCCGGTGCAGTCGAGGTCGATCTTGTCCAGGCAGTGCCGCCAGAACGCGTTGTAGCCGTAGCACAGATCGGTGTAGCGGGCGCCGAACTTGCGGTTGACGACCGCGCACAGGGCACGGTTGCCGAGCTTGCGGATGAAGGTCATGTCGTCGGTGCCGCCACCGTTGGCGAAACGCGAGCCCTTGGCGAAGTCCGCGCCCGACACGAGGGCGGAGACGTACGACACGATCTCGTTGCCGTCGGCCGACCCGTCCGCGTCGACCATCACGATGATGTCGCCGGTGCAGGCCTCGAACCCGGTGATCAGCGCGTCGCCCTTGCCCTTGCCGCGCTGTCCGACGACTTTCACGTCCGGCCACAGGTCACGGGCGACTTCGACGGTGTTGTCGGTGGAATTGCCGTCCACAAGAACCACTTCGTGTATCCAGCCCGGAAGTGTCTTGAAGACGTAGGGGAGATTCTCCGCCTCGTTCATGGCGGGAATCACCACGCTCACCGGTGGCGCAATGGCCAGGTGAGAGGAGATCGGCCGGTATGCGCCGGCTGTTGACGGATTCTGGCTCGTGGTTGCCGAGCCCAGAACAGAGCTCATGAGTCTGGTCCCTCTCGTCCGGTGGGCCGCCCACCCCCGGGCGGCCCGGCTCTTTGTCCGGTTCGAAAGGGGGGTTGTCACTGGCAAAAGCTCACCGGCCCCGGAAAGCGGCAGCCGGTTGCGCGGCACGTCTCGGTCACAGGCACGCCACCGAGCACGGCACCCCCCTACCGCGCCCCGCGCCGGCACCACCGCGGCCCCTGAGCCCTCCCCTGGTTCCGCTTGGTGATGGTCCGATGCGGGTGAGATGTATGACGGTATTGACCTATCACTCCTTATGGCAAGACCTGGAACCTGACCTCACCTTTTTATTGGTTTGGCCGTTACCTGCGACCTGACCGGATCTTGCCCATTTTCTTGAGCAGCCTGTCGGCGGGCTCGAACAGCTCCGGCCGCGACACCACGACATTGCGCAGCGCGCGCACCGGCGCACGTCGGGCCCGGTGCCCGATCGCCACCGGATGACGTCGCGTCACCCACCCCTCCGACACCTGAATTTCACGGGTCTTCAGGGAGTCCTTGTATGCCTTCTGGCCCCGGCCCAGATCGAGATAGGCGATGCCGTCGGCGGCGGCCGCCTCGGCCATCCGCAGATGCAGGACCAGCCCCGGGGAGTACTTCGAGTACGCCGGGTCGTACGCCGGGAACCAGCAGGCGAGCACCCGCTCGGAGCGCAGCCCGAAGTGCGCGGCGATCAGCTTGCCGTCCGCGTACAGCACGGACAGGATCCCGGCGAACGGCTGGGAGCGGGTGTGGAACAGCTGCTCCACCAGCCGGGTGATCCAGTCGTGCGCGAAGCGGTCGCTGCGCCCCGTCCTGCGGTACTGTGCGGACTTCCAGTCCATCAGCGTGCGCAGGGCGGCGGGATCGCGCTCGTCGTGGACGTACACGACCTCACCCGCGTCCCGGCCCAGCTTGCGCTCCTTGGCGAGCGTGGTCCTGGTGAACTTCGGTGACTGGGCACGCAGATGGCTCAGATAGGCCTCATAGCCCTGGTCGACATCCATGACCGGGGACGGGAAGAAGGTGCCGGAGGCCTCGGCCTCGAACGGCTGCTGGCCTTCCACCAGGTGGTCGAACTCCCATACGGCGAGCCCACAGGCCCGCAGCAGCTCTCGGGCGTCCCAGGCGAACCCGGGCCGGTGCACCACGCCCTGGGCGTCGGAGACACCGAGCCCGATGGCCCGGCCGACGCCGGTCGCCGATCGCTGGAACGGGAAGAACGCGGCCGGTTCGCCGCCCTCGCGGACGACCGCGATCCGTACGCCCCGTCTGCACCGGCCCACCGCGAGCGCGAACTCGGGGGACAGGAACGGGTTCGCCAGCTCGGGCGAACCGTGCAGATGGGCCTTGGCCTGCATGGCCGTCCACGCCGCCCGGTCGGCGGCGGTCAGTTCGCCGGGGCGGTACACACTGATGTCCACGTCACGAGCCCTGTCTTCTCACGGTACGGCCGCCGCGGCGCCGTACCAGAACCAGCAGGAGAGTGAGGGCGCTGATGGCGGTCACGGCCGCGATCCCGCCGCGTACCGACCACAGGTGCAGGGCCAGCAGGCCCTGGGCCACCAGCATGTCGACGACGATCGCACCCGCGAGCGAGACGAGTGCGCGACTGAGCGGATCCAGCCCGCTGAGCGCGGCGGCGATGGCCGCGGCCGGCGCCACGAGCAGGAAGAACAGCGTGAACGGAGCGCGCAGCGGCGAGCCCGAGTCGGTGAGCGCGAGCAGCGCGCCGATCCCCCCGACGGCCGTCACGGCGCCCGCGAGCACGGGCCACAGGTCCCTCCCCGAACCCGGCCGCGTCCCCTCGACACCGTCTGATGCGTCTGATGCATCGGTCTTGATGCGGATGGTCTGCATTGGCGACTTTGCCCCCCGAAGCGCCGGATGCCGGGCTTCAATGTCGCGCAGTGCCGCCCGGGCCGTCAAGACGCGGAATGCGCTTCCTGTGGCACATGCGGACATTCCCCGGAGGCGGCGGTCCGCCCCCGGGGAACTGCCTGTCACACCAGGCTCAGAGGTGTCACGGGACGATCTTCAGCAGCCGGTTCGGGGAGCCGCTGCCCGGGCTGGTGACCTTGCCGGTGGTCGCTCCGCTCGTCAGTGCCGAGGCGACCTGCGCCGGGGTGGACGAGGTGTGGTTCGCGAGGTAGACCGCCGCCGCGCCCGCGACATGCGGAGTCGCCATCGAGGTACCGGAGATGGTGTTCGTCGCGGTGTCGCTGGTGTGCCAGCCGGCCGTGATGGAGGAGCCGGGCGCGAAGATGTCCAGGACGGAGCCGTAGTTGGAGTAGCCGGCCTTGGCGTCCGTGTTGGTGGTGGCGCCGACCGTGATCGCTTCGGAGACCCGGGCCGGGGAGGACGAGGAGGCGGTGGTGCTGCTGTTGCCCGCCGCGACGGCGTAGGTCACGCCGCTGGCTATGGAGTTGCGGACCGCCGTGTCCAGTGACGCCGAAGCGCCGCCGCCGAGCGACATGTTGGCGACCGAGGGACCCGAGTGGTTCTGCGTCACCCAGTCGATGCCCGCGATCACGCCCGCCGTGGTGCCGGAGCCGCTGTTGTTCAGCACCCGGACCGCCACGATCTTCGCCTTCTTGGCGACGCCGTAAGTGGAACCCGCGACCGTGGTGGCCACATGGGTGCCGTGGCCGTTGCCGTCGGAGGCGGTGGTGTCGCCGTCGACGGCGTCGTAGCCGTAGGTGGCCCGGCCGCTGATCTGCGAGTGGCTGATACGGACGCCGGTGTCGATGACGTATACGGTCACGCCGCTGCCCGCGCTGTCCGGATATGTGTAGGTGCCGGAAAGCGGAAGCGAGGTCTGGTCGATCCGGTCCAGGCCCCAGGGGGCGTTGGACTGTGTGGTGTCGGCGAGCCGGACGCGCTGGTTCTGCTCGACGGAGGCCACCGCGGGGTCGGCGGCCAGTCTCCTCGCCTCGGTCGCGGAGAGGTTGGCGGTGTAGCCGTTCAGCGCCTTGCCGAACGTCTGCTTCACCGTGCCGCCGTACTCCTTGATCAGACCCTTGCCCTCGCTGGACGCGGCCTTGAAGCCGGCGCCCTTCTTGAGGGTGACGATGTAGCTGTCCTTGACGGCGGTGGGGGAGCCGGCCGCCAGGACCTTGCCCTCGGCCGGGGCGGCCTGGGCGGGGAGTGCGGTGAGCCCGCCCAGGAGGGCGGCGGTCGCCAGGCTGGTTGTCGCGGCGAACCGGGCCTTCTTGCTACGCAGTTGTGCCATTACGGGGGAGTCCTCCTCCAGGCGGCGCCCGCCCGGGTGGGGGCGTGCGCATGTGGGGGGTGCGCGCGTCTTCGCGCACACGGCCCGGGGTGTCGCGTACCACCCGGGCTGCGGTAAAGCGTGGGTGAGCTACGTGCGTAGAACAAGGGAGTTGAGCACCTGTCAACAAATCTGTCATGGGCACGTAATCAACTCCAGGGTGAACGCGCAGGGTTCATGTGGAGGATGGGTGAAAAGTCTTGGCATGGACACTTCCGTTCAACACGCGTAGTTGGTACGACGGTTGAGGCAGAGATCCTGCTAAAGGGAGGTTCCATGAGACGTTCCCGACTTGTCGTGTTACTCGGCTCTCTCCTCCTCGCCGCATCGGCTGCCCTCACCGGTGCCGCTTCGGCGCAGGCGTCCGAAGCCGCCGCCACCGGCTATGTGGCGCTCGGCGACTCCTACTCCTCCGGCGTCGGCGCGGGCAGCTACATCAGCTCCAGCGGCGACTGCAAGCGCAGCACGAAGGCGTACCCGTACCTCTGGGCCGCCGCCAACTCACCCTCGTCGTTCGCCTTCACGGCCTGCTCCGGCGCCCGAACGGATGAAGTTCTCGCCGGTCAGCTGGCCCCGCTCAACGCGAGCACAGGTGTGGTGTCCATCAGCGTCGGTGGCAACGACGCCGGCTTCGCGGACGTCATGACGACGTGCGTACTCCAGTCCGACAGCGCCTGTATCTCCCGCATCAACACCGCCAAGGCGTACGTCGACACGACGCTGCCCGGCAAGCTCGACAGCGTCTACTCGGCGATCCGCAGCAAGGCACCCGCGGCGCAGGTCGTCGTGCTCGGCTACCCCCGCTTCTACAAGCTCGGCCAGGCGTGCCTCGGTCTGTCCGAGACCAAGCGCAAGGCCATCAACGACGCCTCCGACCACCTCAACACCGCCATCCAGAAGCGCGCCCTGAACCACGGCTTCACCTGGGGCGACGTGCGCGGCACTTTCACCGGCCACGAGATCTGCTCCGGCAACTCCTGGCTGCACAGCGTCAACTGGCTCAACATCGGCGAGTCGTACCACCCGACCGCGAACGGCCAGTCCGGCGGCTATCTGCCGGTGTTCAACAACGCCGCGTGATCCTCAGGGAGTCGGCGTAGGTGAAGGGGAGGCCCCGCCCGTCGGGGTCTCCGTCACACAGGTCACCGAGAACGCCACCGCATCGGACGTCGTCCGGACCGGATCGCGGACCTCGACACTGATCTCGTTCTGATACGTCCCACTGTCGGCGTACGTCGTCACGATCACCTGGTCCTGCCGGGTCCGCTCGCCCCCTTCGGGGAACGACAGCGTCTTCCAGCTCTCGACCTCGCCGTCCTTGGTCACCCAGCGGTAGTCCACCTCCGCGGGCAGCCGTCCCACCGTGAACGTCGCCGTGAACGCGGGGGCCTGGTCGTTCGGCGGCGGGCACGTGCCCGAGTACTCCGTGCGGGCGCCGGCGAGGGTCACCGTCACCGACTGCGGCGGGGGAGCGGTCGTCGGACTGCTGCTCGGGGTCGGGGTGGTGGGAGCGGTGGTGCCCGGAGTGGTCTCCTCCTCGGGCGCCGTCGAAGTCGCCCCCGCCGTAGGGGTGTTGTCGCCCGCTGCGGTGCGGTCGCCGCCGTCGTCGCGGTTCAGCAGCGCGTACGTGAGACCGGCGATCGCCAGCGCCAGGGCGGTGACGCCGGCGATCAGGACGACGGCGGTGCGGCGGTCGCGGCGCGGTTCGTTGACGGTTGTCGCGGCAGGGGCAGGGGCAGGGGCAGGGGCAGGGGCAGGGGCAGGGGCAGGGGCAGGGGCAGGGGCAGCGGCAGCGGGGGCGGGTTGGGGTGGAGTCGGCGGCTGCGGCTGCCGGTGGGCCGCGAAGGCCGGGGCGTACGGGGTGTAGGGCGTCGTCGGGGCCGTGTCCGCGCGCGGCGCGCCACCCGCGCCGACCAGCCGCAGGTCCTGCTCGGCCCGCGCCGCCGACAGCCGCTCGGCGGGGTCCTTGCGCAGCAACCCCTCGATCACGGGGGTGAGCGGACCCGCCCGGCGCGGCGGCGGCAACTCCTCGTCGACGATCGCCCGCAGGGTGCTCAGCGGCGTGTCGTGGCGGAACGGGGAACTGCCCTCCACCGCCGCATACAGCAGCACGCCGAGCGACCACAGGTCCGATTCGGGACCCGGCGTGCGGCCGAGCGCGCGTTCCGGCGCGAGGAACTCGGGCGAGCCGACCACCTCCCCCGTCATGGTCAGCGCGGAGCTGCCCTCCACCATCGCGATACCGAAGTCGGTGAGCACCACCCGGCCGTCGTTCGACAGCAGCACGTTGCCCGGCTTCACGTCCCGGTGCAGCACCCCCGCCTCGTGCGCGGCGCGCAGCGCGGACAGCACCTCGGCGCCGATGTGCGCCGCGCGCTGCGGGGACAGCGGGCCCTCGGCGTCCAGCAGCTCGGCGAGGGAGATCCCGCGGACCAGCTCCATCACGATCCACGGCCGGTCCTCGTCAGTGGCCACGTCGTACACCGTCACCACATTGCGGTTCGCGACCCGGGCGGCGGCCCAGGCCTCCCGCTCCAGACGGGTGTACATCCGCTCCACGTCGGCGGCCGGCAACCCGGCCGGAGCCCGCACCTCCTTGACGGCGACCTCGCGGCGCAACACCTCGTCGCGGGCGAGCCACACCGTCCCCATGCCGCCCTCGCCGAGCGGGGACAGCAGGCGGTAGCGGCCGGCGATCACGCGTTCACTGCCCGGATCTACGGACACGGGCGCCCCCATTCGCATCCGCGAGTGATGTCTCGCCTGATTTCTCCCCAAAAGTAGCTCACCCGAATGCGGATGCCGCCCCCCTGAGCACCAATCCGGCCCCGAGGGCCACGACGACGAACGCGGAACCCACCGGCGCGGTACGGCGGACCAGGGCGGCCAGCGGATTGGCGGTCCAGCGAGGCCGCCGGACCAGCGCCCGGGTGACGCCGCTGCCGAACCGGACGACGGCGAACCCGGCCGCGGTGAGGGTGAGCGCGAGCCCGGCGCCGTACGCGACGACGAGCAGAAGCCCGAACCAGGCCTGCCCGAGCGCGGCCGCGCCGACGAGCACGACGACGGCCGAGGGACTGGGCACGAGCCCGCCGGCGAAGCCCATGAGGATCGTGCCGCGGAGGGTGGGGGCGATGGGGTGGGAGTGGGTGTGGCCGCCATGGGTGTGACGTAGGTGAGCGTGACCGGCGTTCGGTCGAGGGTGGCTGTGGTCGTGAGGGTGCGGGTGGTGGTGCGCAAGACCGTGTACGGCGTGGCCGTGCCCGTCGGTTTCGGAAGCGCCGTGGCTGTGCTCGTGGTGGTCGTGGGTGTGTGCGTGGTCGTGGTCGTGGTCGTGGGCGTGCTCGTGTTCGTCGTCATGGGTGTGCGTGTGGGCGTGGCCATGGGCCTCTTCGCGGTGGCGGAACGCCCGTCGTACCAGGCCCGCTCCCGCCAGTGTCACCAGCACCCCGCTCGCGATGCCCAGCCAGGCGATCACCGAGGGTGCCGCCGCGGAGCCGGCCGTGACGAGGAGGCCGAGGGCGACCACGCCGAGGGTGTGGGTGACCGTCACCGAGGCGGCCAGGGGGAGGACATGCCGCATACGGGCGCGGCCGCCGTGGGCCGCCGCCGTCGCGGCCATGAGGGTCTTGCCGTGGCCCGGTGCGAGCGCGTGCATCGCGCCGAGACCGACCGCGATGAGCAGGGCCAGGGCGGCGAAGCCGACGGTGAGGTCGTGCCGGGCGACCAGGGACTCCAGGGCCCGGGTCCAGCGG
Source organism: Streptomyces flavusporus (assembly GCF_046267975.1). NCBI lineage: Bacteria > Bacillati > Actinomycetota > Actinomycetes > Kitasatosporales > Streptomycetaceae > Streptomyces > Streptomyces flavusporus. Next base: position 7,737,238 of record NZ_CP176503.1, read on the forward strand.
TCGGCGCCGCGTGGCAGGACGGCCGCGGCGGGCGCGTCGCCCTGCTCCTCGGCCAGGGCGGGACCGCCGGGGCGCACGCGCAGGGACGCGGACGTCGTGTCGGCCGGGGAGGACAGCAGTTCCTCGGGATAGGCGGTCAGTCGGCGCGACGGCGACCTCTCCGGCACGTCCGACGCGGTGAGCGTCATACGGTCCCCCCGCGCGGTGATCTCCCGCCATCCGGGGCCGGAGTCGGCGCCCGCGCTGCGGAATCCGACCGTCACGGAGTCGGCCTCGGGCAGCGGAGCCGTCAGCCGGCACTCCACCCGCAAGGTGTCGAGCCCTGCCTGACCAGGCAGCACACGCGCGTGGCTGTCGGCGACATCGAGCCTGACCGTGCGTCCGTCGACCGTCGCCTCGCTGTCCCGCGCGGCGTCCGCGCACCGCTGGCGAGCCCACGCGGTGACGCCGAGCCGTGCCACGTCCGGTCCGGCTTGGGTCGCCGGGATCTCGGCGAGGTCCTCGACATGCTCGACGCGCAGCTCGCCGGGGACGGCGACGAGACCGTCGTAGTGGTTGACGGTGAAGTTGCCCAAGGGGTGCGCGCTTGCGGCGGTGGCGGGCACGAGCACGATCGCGCCGGCGACGCCCAGGACGGCCGCGGCGGAGGCGAGAACACGACGGGGCCTCACTCGGCCCCCAGGGACTTCAGCGCCGCGCGGGCCTCGCGAGCGGCCGACGGGGAGAACCCGGGGTTCAGTTCCAGTGCCGCCGTCAGGGAGGCGCGGGCGTCCTTCGTACGGCCCGTGGCGAGCTCGATCATGCCGCGGTGGTGCAGGAAGGCGGCGTTGCGGTAGCCGGTGGCGGTGGCCCGGCGGGCGTAGGGCAGGGCTTCCTCGTCGCGGCCGCCCACGTGCAGCGCCCAGGCGAGGGCGTCCGCGGTGTGCACGGTGTGGCGGCGGGACCACTCGGCGCGGGCCGCGCGCAGGGCCAGGTCCGCGTCGCCGTGGTCGGCGGCCGCGAGCGCGGTGTCGAGGTCGGGGTTGACGCCGCCCGCGCGGGCCAGCGCCGTCCAGGCGTCGACGAGGGCGTACTGGTCGCGGGCCCTGTCCCGGTCGCCCTCCGCGCCGCGCTCCTCGTACAGCTCGCCGAGGGCGACGAGCGCGCCGGGCAGCGGGGCGCGGGCGACGACCGCCTCCATCCCCCGCACGGCCTCGGCGAGCTCACCGCTCGCGGCCTGGGCGCGGGCGCGGCCCTCCAGAGCGGGCAGGTAGGTGTCGTCGGCGGCGAGGGCGCGGGCGTAGTGATCCAGGGCGGTCGTGTAGTCGCCCTGGCTCCAGGCGAGTTGGCCGAGTGCGGTCGCGACGTACGCCACGTCGCCGGGTGCGACGGCGTTGTCGAGGGCCTGTTCCATGACCCGACGGGCGGTGCGGACGTCGCCGCGCAGTTCGCGCACGTACGCGTACCGCGTGAAGACCGGGATCCCCGGCCGGCGGGTGTCGGCGGTGTCGGCGGCCTTCGACGCGGCGTCGTAGCGGCCGAGTTCGACGAGGGCGTCGATACGGGTGGCCAGGGCGCGTTCGTTGTAGGGGTTCTGCTTCAGGGCGCGGCCGACGAAGTCGAGGGCGCCGGTGAAGTCGTGCCGGGCCGCGGCGAGGGCGGCCAGGCCGGCCAGGGCCTGGTCGCCCTCGGGTTCGAGAGCGAGGGAACGGTCCAGTGCCCGCTCGGCCTGCGGGTAGCGCGAGGGGTCGCCGTCGACCCTGGCCTGTTCGACGTAGGCGAGGCCGAGGGTGGCCCAGCCGCCGAAGTCCCTTGGCTGGGCGCGGAGATGCGCCTGCAGGGTGCCGATGCTCGAGTCGAGGTCGCCGCTCGCCAGCACGGCCGGAGCGACGGCACCGGGCGCCGCGGCAACGCCCCGACCGTCGCCGTCCCGGATGTTCCCCACGGCGATCGAACCGGCGGTCAAGGCCACGGCCAACAGGGCGGCACACCCGGCAACCCGCCCGCCCCGCAGGCGCCGCCCGGCCGCAGCAACCCGCCGCAGAGCAGCGACCCGCTCGTCGACGCCCGCGGCGCTACGGCCGGCGTCCGCCGCGCCCGAGGTCGTCTCGGTGGCCGTGTCCGCGGTGGCCGCGGGGGCCATGGGGGCCATGGGGGCCGCGGTTCCCTCGGTGGCCGGGCCCCGGTCGGTCTCGTGCTCCGGCTCGTTGTCGTTCGTACGCGGGACCATGCCCTCTCCTCGTACACAAAAGGGTCGTCATAGTGAGGCGGCGCGGCCCGTGCCGTGGAGGATGGGGAGGGACGGGCCGCGCCAGTCGGTAGGGGGCGCGCGTCAGTACGCGCGGCCCCGCATCCGGCGCCACCACATCAGGCCGGCGCCGATCAGGAGGATCCCCGCCGCGCCCGCGCCCGCGGAGGCGGCGATCAGCGTCATGTTGTCGTCGGAGGACCCGGCCGGCTGCAGCGCGTCGCCGATCTGGTTGCGCACGTCGTTGCCGCCCGAGGTGCCCTTGGCGAGCGGTCCGCGGGAACCCTCCGTCGGCAGGGCGACGTACGGGAAGGCCTTCTCGAACTCCTTGTCGTTCTTGTCGACCGCGTCGCCCAGGTCGTTCTTCTGGCCGAGCAGTTCACCCTCGACGACCTGGAGCGAGGCGTCGATCACGTCGTCGGTGAGGCGACGGCCGTTCGGGAAGCCGGCGTTGTCGCCGTCGAGGACGCCGAGTCGCTTGGGTTCGGCCGTCGGCTTGATCGAGGTGTTCAGGCGCAGCATCTCCGACGGTGTCACGTGCGGCGGCTGGTTGAGGTCCTTCACGCCCTTGAGGAAGACGTCGACCAGGTCGTTGCGCGGCTCGGCGGGCGCCTTGATCTTGTAGATCGCCTCGATGAGCTTCGGCAGTTCGGGATTGGTGACGTTCTCCAGGAACTGCGCGTCGTCCCACGGCGCGGACGCGTTGAACGTGTCCTTGTCCTCGATCGGGTTGACGACCTCGTTGACCAGCGGATTGCCGAGCCGGGAGACCTGCGTGAAGTGGCCCTGGGCGTTCTTGCGCTGGGTCGTCGACCAGATGCCGACGATCGGCTGGTCCGCCGACTCCTGGATCATCTCGTTGGGCACCTGCAGGGCGATGGAGTTGACGTTGTAGCCCTTGAGCGTGTCGTTGCCGACCTCGGAGAGGTTCCCGCCGTACAGCAGGTCGAAGACGCGCAGGTCCAGGAAGAACGGGTCGTCGGCCTGCCCGGCGAACGTCGTCGAGCCGCCGGCCAGTTCATGGACGGCCTGCTTGCGCAGCCCCGCGTAGTCCGGCATCGACGCCTTGCCGACGTTCGACGGCGCGACCGGCACATCGTCGGCGATCTTCGTCCGGGACTGCAGGTGCTGGTCCTTCAGCTTCAGCAGCTCGATGTCGTACGTCTGGGTGACGTTGAGGTCCGGGTCGTCGAGGCTCTCGACGGGACCGGTGTTGTAGAGGAACGTCTTCTCGTTCTTCGTATGCGTCTTGAACGTGTAGCGGAACAGCAGTTCGCCCTGCGCGTCGCCGTTGTTGTCGATGTGGATGTCGTACTGGGCGTCCTCGGCGAAGGTGAAGAAGTTCGGACCGCCGGCCGGTTCCTCGAACGGGATCCAGTTGGCGATGATCGTCGTCGTGTCCGGCTTGTCCGGGCTCACGAACGCGTACACGTCGATGTTGTCGTACTGCGGGGTCCCCGAGATCAGCGGGGCCTCCCGGTGGCTGGAGGCTTCCGCCTCCCCCGGTTCCAGCGCGGTCACGCCGGCGGCTGCGAGCCCTCCGGCGGCCAGCGCACCACAGACGAGGGTGGCGACGCTCCTGAGTCCTGCGCCGCGCTTGGAGATAGCTGTCATGCCGTCCGTCCTCAGTGCCGACTTGCCTGACGCCGGGGATTCGGAGCCACGCCCGGACCGGATTGGTCGAACCTGAAAACTCATTTCCTCGCTGCTCGACCCGCGCTTTCGGCCCGCTGATCCGTAACCCCATCCGGAGGTGGGATCGTTGCGAATGCCTCATGGGACGGGACCGGCCCTGTGCGGCCGGAGAGAGGGGGACCGAGTGGGGGCGGACGAACTTCTGGTGCGCGTCGCGGACGGCGACCAGAAGGCCTTCGAGCAGCTCTACGCACTGGTGTCCGGGCCGGTGTTCGGACTGGTGAAGCGGGTGGTGCGGGATCCGGCCCAGTCCGAGGAGGTGGCCCAGGAAGTACTGCTCGAACTCTGGCGGTCCGCCGCCCGGTTCGACCCGGCCCGCGGCAGCGCCCTGTCCTGGGTCCTCACCCTCGCCCACCGCCGCGCCGTCGACCGGGTGCGCAGCGCCCGCGCGGCCGGCGAACGCGAGGAGCGCGAGGCCCGGCGCGCCCACCACCCCGCCTTCGACCAGGTCTCCGAGGAGGTCGAGGCCCAGCTCGAACGCGAATGGGTACGCCGCTGCCTGGACCGGCTCACCGCCCTCCAACGGCAGTCCGTCACCCTCGCCTACTACGACGGCTACACCTACCGTGAAGTGGCCGAGCGGCTCTCCCTGCCGCTGGGCACGGTCAAGACCCGGATGCGCGACGGACTGACCCGGCTGCGCGAGTGCCTGGGAGGAGTCGCGTGAGCATCCTCGGCCGACTGCTGGGCCGCGAGGACCAGCACAGCCTCGCCGCGCCCTACGCGCTGGACGCACTCGAACCCGACGAGCGGCGCCGCTTCGAGAAACACCTGGCGCGCTGCGACCGCTGCGCCGCCGAGGTGCGGGCGCTGTCCGAGGACGCCGTCCGCCTCGCCTGGTCCACGGCCGCCCCGGCGCCGGCCGCGCTGCGTGACCGGGTCCTGGCCGCCGTACGGACCACTCCGCAGGAACCCGCCCCGGCGCGTGGGCACACCCCCACGCTGCCGCCCCATGTGTGGGGGACCCAGCCGCCCCCGGCGCGCACCCGTGCGCCCCGGCCGCGCCCCCTGTTCGTCCCGTTCGCCACCGCGACCGCCGCGGCGGCCCTCGTCGTCGCCTCGCTGTTCGCCGTCCAGGCGAACCGGACCCAGGAGCAACTGGCTGCCGAGCGCGCCCAGGCACGTGAGATCGCCCACGTCCTGGCCGCTCCCGACGCACGGGCGACGACCGGCCGGGACAGCGAGGGCCGAAGTATCGGAGTGATCGCTTCCGCATCTGAGGGGCGTGCGGTGGTCACCCTGAGCGGATACGGCGAGCTGCCGGACGACCGGGTGCACCAGCTGTGGCTCATGCGCCCCCAGGAGCAACCGCGCTCCCTGGGCCTCTTCGACGGCGACACGCCCTTGGTCGCAACCGGGCTCGACCGGTCCGCCACGTCACTCGCCGTGACCGTCGAACCCGACGGTGGCTCAGCGCAGCCCACCAGCCAGCCAGTTGTTCAACTCGCCCTGAAATCTGTTGGATTCGGAGAGTGACCGTCAACACCCTTACGGGGAAGGTGAATCCTGTGCCCGCGATACACGCGTGCCCCAAAGGGGGCGATAGGGTTACCCTGCCCGGGCCGGGTGGACTCGTACGGGTGGGGAGTGACATGGAACAGATAACAGTGCGCAGCAGGGCAAGGGTCCCTGCGATCACCTGCGGGAGCAGCGCGACCAGTTCGCGCCTCGACCGCCATCTCTCGGTGCTGGCGGGCCCTGCGGTCCCCCAGAGGGAGACGGCCGAGGCGACCTCGCTGATGCGTGAGCTGACCGCGCGTGAGCCTGCACACACCCCCAGCGCCAGGGGTGCGCGAGTGAGCCGGGTCTCGCTCTTCGCGCCGCTGCGCCGGCTGCGCCGCACGCTGTTCGGCGGGCGCTGACCGACACCTGCGTCTCCTCGACGCCTCGAGGACCCGCGCTCAGCCGGCCACACCGTCCCGGCGCAGCGCCGCGACACCGCCGTCCATCATCCCCACGGCACGCGGCAACGCCCCGGTGTACTGCTCGAGCGCGGGTACGTCCCCCCTGGCCGCCACGCGCCGCGCCCCCACCCGGCAGTGCTGGGCGCCCGCCCGTGTCCCACCGTGGTGTCCGCGCGTGTCACCGCTCGCCGTGCGCATACCGGCGTACGGCGAGCGGAGCGAACACCGCGAGCAGTACCGCGCACCATGCCAGCGACCCGGCGACGGGATGGGCGACCGGCCAGGCGGCGCCGGCCGGTACGGGCGCGTTGCCGAAGAGGGCGCGCAGGGCCGTGGTGACCGCGCTGATCGGGTTCCACTCGGCCAGGGTGCGCAGCCAGCCCGGCAGACCGTCGGTCGGGATGTACGCGTTGGACAGCAGCGGCAGGATGAACGTCGCTCCGCCCAGCTGACCGGCCGCTTCTTCGTTCCGCGTGAGCAGCCCCAGGAAGATCCCGACCCACGTCGTCGCGAACCGGAACAGCAGCAACAGCCCCACGGCGCCCGCCGCTCCCAGCGCGGACCCCTCGATCCGCCACCCCACCGCGAGCCCGACCAGCAGGAACGGCACCGTCCCGACGGCCGTCACGACCAGATCCGCGGCCGCCTGCCCCAGCGGCACGGAGGCCCGGCTCACGGGCAGCGTCCGGAAGCGGTCCATCACGCCCCGGTGTGTGTCCTGGGCGGCCTGGAACATGCCGGTCATGATCCCGCCTGCGGCGGTCGCCACCAGCAGACCGGGCACCAGGAAGGACCGGTACTCCGCGCCGGGCATCGCCAGGGCGCTGCCGAAGACGTAGCCGAAGAACAGCAGCATGGTGACCGGCATGGTCTGGGTCAGGATCAGCAGCCCCGGATTGTTCCGGATCCGCCGCAGCTGCCGGCCCAGCATCGCGCCGCCGTCGTACGCCAACGTACTCATGCCGCACGCTCCTCGGTGAGCCGCAGGAAGACGTCGTCCAGGGTCGGTGGTCTGAGGCTCGCGTCGAGCAACGGCACGCCCGCCGCGTCGAGTTCGCGCACCAGGCGGGGGAGCGTGAGCGTGACGTCCCTGGTGACCGCGCCGACGGCGCACCGCTCGTGGTCGAACGAAGGCTCGGCGCCGGTGAGTTGATCCAGTACGGCCGCCGCCTTCACCATGACGTCGGCGTCCGTGACGACGACCTCGACGTGTGCGCCCATGAGTGCCTTGAACTGGGCGGGCGAACCCGTGTGCGCGACCCGCCCCCGGTCCACCAGGGCGATGTCGTCGGCGAGTTGGTCGGCCTCCTCCAGGTACTGCGTGGTCAGCAGCACGGTCGTACCGTCGGCGGTCAGCTCCCGTACGGCGTCCCAGATGCGGTTGCGGCTGGCCGGGTCGAGGCCGGTGGTGGGCTCGTCCAGGAACAGCACGTCGGGGCGGCGGACGAGACTCGCCGCCAGGTCGAGGCGGCGCCGCATCCCGCCCGAGTACGTGGACGCCGGCCGGTCGGCCACCTCGGCCAGCCCGAAGCGGTCCAGGAGCTCGCCAGCCCGCTCGGCCGGCCCGCGCACCCGGTGCAGCCGGGCGAACAGCCGGAGGTTCTCCCGGCCGGTGAGATCGCCGTCGACCGAGGCGTACTGGCCGGTGACGCCGATCCGGCGCCGGACGGCTGCCGGCTCCCGGAGCAGGTCGTGCCCGGCGATGCGGGCCGAGCCGGCGTCCGGTCGCAGGAGCGTGGTGAGGAGCCGTACCGCCGTGGTCTTGCCCGCGCCGTTGGGGCCGAGGAGTCCGCAGACGGTGCCCTGCGCGACGGCCAGATCCAGTCCGCGCAGGGCGTGGACCTCACCGAACCGCTTCTCCAGACCTTCACTAAGTACAGCGTACGTAGTAGTCATGGCCCGACCATAGCGCACTACGTACGGTGTACGTAACTAGGATGGTGGCCGAGGTGATGATCGATGGCGGGCGGAGCGGCCGAACCCGGGGTGATCTGGGCGCGACCTGAGCGGACGGGGCGAGGGCCGAAACCGGCGTTCACCCGTGCCGACATCGCGGCGGCCGCGGTGCGGATCGCGGACGCGGAGGGGCTGGACGCGGTGTCGATGCGGCGCGTCGCGGGCGAGCTGGGCTGCGGGACGATGTCGCTGTACAACTACGTCCCCCGCAAGGAAGACCTGTACGAGCTGATGGTGGACATGGTCAGCGGGGAGCACGAGCTGCGGGAGCCGAGCGAGGACTGGCGGGCCGACATGGCCCGGGTCGCTCACCAGACGCGTTCGCTGATGCACCGGCATCCCTGGATGACGCGGCTGATGTCACCGGTCTACGGCTTCAGCCCCAACGCCCTGCGCTACCTGGAGCACTGCCTGGCCTGCCTGGACCCCCTGGAGGCGCCCTACGGCATGAAGATGCAGCTCATCGGGATGCTGAACGGGTGTGTGACGTCGTATGTCGCGACGGAGCTCGCCAACGCAGAGCGGACCCGGTCCTTGCCGTGGTCGGCGGAGCAGGAGAACGCGGTACGGATCGCCTACCTCGGGAGTCAGGTGGCCGGCGGGGCGTATCCCAGGCTGGCGGCGGCGTTCGCGGAGGATCCTGGGCCGATCGATCTCGACGGGGCTTTTGAATTGATGCTGAGCCGGATCCTGGACGCCTTCGAGTCCCGGAACTAGATCAGTGCGAACTGGCCCTCGGGGCCCTCTTCGTGATGATCGAGAACCGAGGCCGGCTTCCGTGCCGCCTCCGCCACCGGAAGCACCGTTCCTAATCAGTGAGCAGGAGTGAGTGTTGTACCCATGCCTGGCCACTGCGGACATCCCGAACGGTTTTGGATGTCCTGGTCGCCCGCGTACGCTCCGCGTCCGGTGGCACGCATCCTGTGTGTGGTCCGGGAATGCGGGGGCGGGGTCCCTCACACCCAACAGCGCCCGGTCTGGCCTGGACGGTCCGATGCCCCTGCCCATCGCTCCGGTGAGCAGGGGGCGGTGTCGTCCGTCGCCGGATCGGGTGCCCTTGGGCGCGTCGTCCGATCGCCACGGCAGCCGCGTCGTGACGAGTGGTCGTGCGGTTCTTCGAGGTGAGGGGCTTCTGCCAGTGCTGGGCGCCCCACTTGGAGGTGTAGGCCGGGTCCACGGCGATGATCGCGATGCCGGTGGCGTCGGCCATGGAGGTGAGCCGGGCGCGGAGCCTGCCGGTGGGCATGCCGGAGATCAGCTGCCTGAACCGTCGTCGGCGTCCGTGCTTCTCGCGGGTCTTCTCCGCGGCGAAGTCGAGGTCTTCCACGGCGATGGCCTTCACACCGCAGGTCCTGGCCCAGTTCAGCAGCCGGGACAGGGCGTGTCTGATCTGGGCGTCGCGGTGGTCGGCGGTGCCGGACAGGTCGTAGCGGAAGCGGCGTGGGTTGCCGATCGGGTTGCCGTGGGTGTCGAGGCGCCAGGCGGCGAGATGGTCGGCGTTGGTGTCCACGCTGATCACACCCTCGGCGAGGGCGGCTTCGAGCGGGATGGTCATCGACGGCGGGATCTGCCAGGAGGCGGTCAGGTCCAGCGCCCGCGCTGCACGTCGTGGTGGATGCGGTAGGCCACGGCACGGTTGGCCTCCACGCGGTCGGCCCACTCCTGGCCACGGTGCCAGAACCGCACCTTCGCCGTGAGCACGTACCGGCCGTGCCGACTGTTGGCCAGGCCGGCGAGCGGGGCGGGCAGCCTGATGCTGATCTCGCCCCCGGGGCTGACGCGGATCGTCTCGTTGCCGAACCTCTTGCCCGACTCGCCGTCAGCGGCGAAAAACCAGCGCTCCGCTTCCCACCGCTGCCGCCACTCGTCCTCACTCAGCCCTGCGGCGGCGAGGTTGTGGCGGGTGCCCAGCAGACGTTTGCCACCGCGTACGACACGCACCCGGCCCGCTTTGCGGTCGGTGCGGACCTGGTCGAGCCGGTCCTCAAGAGCGTGCAGGCGGCGCCTTTTGTGAAACCACTCGTGCGTCGAACGATAGCCGCCCGGAGCCCGCTTGGAGCCTTTCTGGCCGACCGGCAGCGACAGCCTGTGCTCGATGGTCTCGATACCGGCTTCGAGAGACTGGACATGCGCCGCCTGGCCGCGCCGGGCGAGTGCCCACTGATCGTGTGTGGCCTTCGTGATACTGCCCGCCCACCGGGACGACGAGGCGGCGGTCAGCTCTCGCTTACGGGCCGCCCACGTGTCCGTGGAGTGCTCCAGGCCGTCAGCGCAGCGCGTCTTGAGGTCCTTCGAGGCGAGAGAGCCGAGATGCGCGCCGACCAGACGCAGCACCTTCTCATCCTCCGGGGTGAGGTGCTTGAGCCTGTCACGGATCGCCACACCGGTGGGGCCGGGCACCACGAACGGCGGCGCCACCTCCCGCAGCCCATCCATCCCGATCACCCTCCCCTCCGGGGCCGAAGAATCCCATCCCCTCACCCAACGACCACCTCCGGGAAAGGTCACCCATTCGGCACAAGAACTCCCGTTCCCCGGCGCCAGGCCCGCCACAGGAGACAGCCGGACACTCACTCACACACGCCAGAACACACTCATGCGCTGCCATGCGGCAGCAGCTCACAACCCCTGGCAGGTCATCCCTGCCTCCGATCCTCCGATCTGGAATCCGTGCGCGACGAGGTCCTGAGGCTGTCGGAGGCGGAACTGCCCGGTGTGAGCGGCCTGAACGTCGCCTTCGTGGACGCCGTGGAGAACCGTGTCGTCGTGGAGTCCGAGTCGGCCCAGCCGGCCCTCGTCACGGCCCTGGGCGAGCGGTACGGCACGGACACGGTGGCCCTGGAGGTCACGCCGGGTGTCGACACGGCGGAGCCGCAGGCCAACCGTCAGTACGACACCTCGCCCTACTACGGCGGGGCGCGCATCAAGTCGTACGTGACCGGAACGTCGTCCAAGTGGTGCACCGCCGGCTTCCCCTGGCGGTACGACGGCAAGTGGTACATGGTGACTGCCGGCCACTGCACCTCCGGCAACGGAGCCGTCATGAACCCCAGCGAGAGCGACTACATCGGACCCGTGGTCCGGGACAACTGGAAGAACGGGTACGGGTCGGTGAAGCTGTCCGGTCAGAGCTACTACTCGGGTGACCTGGCCCTGTACCGGATCAACAGCGACAGCTCCGCTTCGGCCCGCATCTACAAGGGCGGCAAGACGTCTGGCACATCCCGCCCCGTCAAGGACTACTGGCGGCGCTGGGCGCAGAGCGGCGACCAGTTCTGCACGGGAGGCATGATGACCGGCGAGAAGTGCGGCTGGAAGGTCAAGTCCACCAGGGCGACCGTCAAGTACGACGACGACGGATCCGTCGCCAGGAACATGGTCGTGGCCAAGAAGACGTCCGGCTCCTGCACCGTCAAGGGCGACTCCGGTGGTCCGACGTACACCGTCGACGGCAGCGGCCGCGCCTACGCCAAGGGCATCATCTCAGGTGGAGGCGGCGGTGGCGGCGACAACAGCGGCGGCCTTTTCGACCCGTGTTGGCTGTATTTCACAGACATCGGACTGGCCAACAGCGCCTTCCCCGGTACGGTTGCGAGGAACTGACATGCGCCGCACTGTGCTCACAACGCTCCTCGCCCTGGCCCTGACCGGATGCTCGTTCGTCGGTCAGGACACGCCGTGCGCCCAGGCCGACGCGGACTCGGCGGTCTCCCTCGTGTGGCGGCCGTCCGACTTCGGCGGCCGGGACGCGGCGACGATCAAGCTGTGCGTGGACGACACGTGCAGGGAGCGGGCGTCAGGCGACCCCGACGACCCGTTCGGCTCGGTGTCGGTCCGCCTGCCCGACGACATCGGCGCGTCCACCGTGCCGGTGAAGCTCACCGTGACGTCGGCGGAGACCGGCGATCCGGTGGTCATGGACAGCACCCGGGCCAGACTGACCGAGCAGCACCCCAACGGCACGTCCTGCCCGCCCACCGTCTGGACGGCGACCTTCCGAGCCGACCCCGACAAGGGACTGACCTCGCCGAAGGGCATGAAGCTCCAGTAGGGAGCCCTTCGCAAGCGCCCGTTCCCAAGTACCACCGGGAGCGGGCGCTTCGTGCCTCCACCCCCGCTCGTGGCTGTTCGATCGCGAACAGCTTCAGCATCGGCCGCCCCACCCCTGACAGATCCCACCATCGGCGCCGACTACACGGCACAGGTCCTGGTGGAGGAGGTCTAGAGGAGCGCCAACTGCCCCTCCGGGCCCTCCTCGTGGGCGTCCAGGACCGACGCGGGGCGGCGGGCCGCCGCGGGGACCGGCAGGACGCCGGCGTCGCGCAGGTCGGTCGCGGTGAGGGGCGACTCCGCCTGCACCGGTGGCAGTTCGGCCAGCAGCGTGAGGACCGTGATCAGCTCCAGCAGCTCCGACGTCCACGCCTGGGGCCAGGTCGCCGGGCGGATCGCGAGAAGCGTGCCGGGCTCGCCCTCGGCCGTCCGTGCCGCGAACCACTGCTCCAGGACCCGGACACCGCCCGCCTCAAAGTCCCAGGCCGGGGACGGCACGGGGGAGATGCGGCCCTCGTCGAGGTGCAGGGTCTCCTCGTCGCGGTCGTAGTGGAGCGTGCGCGGGCGGGCGGGCAGCGGGGCGCGGACGTAGGGGCGGCGGCCGCCGGGGAGCTTGGGGCGGTCGCCGTCGCGGCGCAGCAGCCAGAGCATGCGGCGGCCGGTCTCGACGCCGTGCGACCAGAGGCCGGGGTCGTCGGTGAGCGGGACGGTGAGGTCCGCCCGTACCGCGGTCAGGATCCAGGCCAGCACGTCGACCGGGTCGGGGGCCTGTCCGAGACGGGTGGCCAGGTGCTCCAGCAGGCCCGGGGCCAGGTTGGGTTCCGCGCCGCCGGGGCGGCGGTACAGGGGGCGGATCCGGCCGGGGCGGAGCAGCGGGAGCAGGGAGGTGGCCAGCAGGTGGGGGCCGCCGCCCTCCGGGTTCTCGACCACGAACACCTGCCGTTCGTCGGCCACCCGCCACAACTCCGGTCGCGCCGCGTCGATCAGACGGTGGTCCGGAATCAGCCACTGCTCGTCGAAGGGGGACAACAGGACCCGGACCGGCTCGGGGCAGGGGCCCTGCGCGCGCAGCAGTTTCTCCGTGCCGGTGGACCGGCCCGGCAACTGCCCGACCGCCGAGTGCAGCGTGCGTGAGCGCGTGGGCTCGAACAGGGCCTCCCGGTCCGCGCCCTCGGCTTTCATCAGGGCGTCCCAGCGGGACTTGAGGGAGGACGGATCGGGGGCCGTCGACCACCCCCGGCCGAGTCGCGGCGGTGCGACGGACCACGGCATGAGGTCCGCGAGCAGCGGAGCGTCGTCGTGCGTCACGCCGGGCATCGTACGACGGGCTTCCGACACCGGGGTCATGTGGCGTCCAGGGTCACCGTGAAGGAGAAGCGGTCCCCGCGGTAGTGGATGACGGCCACGTCCAGCACGCGCCCGGCCATGTCGTAGGTGATACCCGTGTAGTGCAGGATCGGGCTGAGTAGCGGGACGTTGAGGAGACGGGCCGTCTCCGGGTCCGCGAGGCGGGCCTCCACGGTGTCCGTGATGCGGCTGATGTCCGCGCCCACGATGTCCCGCAGCACCTTGGTCATCGGCCAGCGGACCAGGTCGTCCAGGTCGATGCGGTCGGCCAGTTCGGGACGGACGTAGTTGTGGGCGTGGTTGGTCGGCTCGCCCGTCTTCTCGTCGCTGCGCAGCCGGTGGTACGTCGCCACCTCGGCCAGATCCGGGAAGAACTCGGCGAGTTCCGCGGGCACCCGCGCGTGGCCGTGGTCCAGCAGCTCGGTCGTCATGCCGGACTGCTGGGCCACGATCGCGTCCACCGAACCGAGCAGCCGTACGGGGGTGCCACGGCGGGCGTTCGGCTCGATGAACGTGCCGCGCCGGCGGTGCCGGGTGATGAGGCCCTCGTCCTCCAGCTCCTTCAGCGCCTGCCGCATGGTCAGCACACTCACGCCGTAGTGCACCGCCAGTTGTTCCTCCGTGGGCAGGCGCAGGGGGTCCCGCGGCGAGCGGCCGAGGATCGAGGCGCGCAGCGACTGCGAGACCTGGTACCAGAGCGGCAGCTTGCGGTTCAGGACGATGGAGTCCGGGGCGAAGGAGGTCACGGGGCCATCCGTACCGGCCGGGGAATGTTCAGTGCAAGGGGCCGAAGTGCCGCTGCAGGCCCTGCCACACGTCGTCGTAGCCCTGCTGGAGGTGCTCGGCGCGGGCCGCCTGCGGGGTCAGGGTCACCGGCCACCGGGTCTCGAACATGAACGCCAGCCCGTCGTCGACCTTCTGCGGCCGCAGCTCGGCCGCGCCGGCCCGCTCGAACGTCTCCCGGTCCGGGCCGTGCGCCGACATCATGTTGTGCAGCGAGCCGCCGCCCGGCACAAAGCCCTCCGCCTTCGCGTCGTACGCGCCCTCGACAAGGCCCATGTACTCGGACATGACGTTGCGATGGAAGTACGGCGGCCGGAAGGTGTCCTCGCCCACCAGCCAGCGCGGCGCGAAGACCACGAAGTCGACGCCCGCGAGGCCGGGGGTGTCGCTCGGTGAGGTCAGCACCGTGAAGATCGACGGGTCGGGATGGTCGTAGCTGATGGTGCCGAGCACATTGAACCGGCGCAGGTCGTAGGCGTACGGCACATGGTTGCCGTGCCAGGCGACGACGTCGAGTGGCGAGTGGTCGTAGGTGGCCGTCCAGAGGTTGCCGCAGAACTTGTTGACCACCTCGACCGGGCCCTCGACGTCCTCGTACGCGGCGACCGGTGCCCGGAAGTCGCGGGGGTTGGCCAGGCCGTTGGCGCCGATCGGGCCGAGGTCGGGCAGGCGGAAGGGGGCGCCGTAGTTCTCGCAGACGTAGCCCCGGGCCGAATCGTCGAGGAGTTCCACCCGGAAGCGCACCCCGCGAGGGATCAGCGCCACATGTCCCGGTTCCGCCGCCAGCAGCCCGAACTCGGTGCGCAGCAGCAGCCCGCCGCGCTCCGGGACGATCAGCAGCTCGCCGTCCGCGTCGCTGAACACGCGGTCCATGTCGGCGTCGGCGTGATAGAGGTGCACGGCCACGCCGGCGCGCTGGGTCGCGTCGCCGTTGCCGCCCAGGGTCCACAGGCCGGCCAGGAAGTCCGTGCCGGGCGCCGGCTCCGGCAGGGGGTTCCAGCGCAGCCGGTTCGGGTCGGGCACGGTCTCGGTGAAGGGCGCTGTGCGCAGTGTGCCGTTGTCGGTGCGGGTGAAGACCGGGTGGGCGGCCGAGGGGCGGATCCGGTAGAGCCAGGAGCGGCGGTTGTGCGCCCGCGGTTCCGTGAAGGCCGTCCCGCTGAGCTGCTCCGCGTAGAGGCCCAGGGGGGCGCGCTGTGGTGAGTTGCGGCCCTCGGGCAGTGCGCCCGGGACGGCCTCGGAGCTGTGCTCGTTGCCGAACCCGTGGAGGTGGGCCAGTCCTTCGGCGGTCTTCCGCGCGTCCCCGCTCATGATCGGTGCTCCCTTGCACGCTGATTCCTATGGTTCACCGTAGGATTGCGGCTCGGGGGACGCAAGAGGCCGTACGGCCTCCTCTCCACGGACGACCCGGAGGATGACGAGAACCAGACTCCAGGGGGATTCGGAGTGTCGGACAGGTGTTCTAGTCTCCCGGGCATGTCGTGTACGCGCCGACCCCTCGCCGCGCTCGCGGTCTGTGTCCTGCTGCTGACCGGATCCGTGGGCTGCGGCACCAGTGCTGCGGGAGGGCAGAAGAACGGGGAGTCGCCGTCGCCGGTGGGCAGACTCCTCGACGACACCGACGACGAGGGGCAGCTCTACCGCGAGGTGGACGAGGAGCGCGCCCCCGAGGTCGATGTCGAGGTCCAGCCCGACGCCTCCGGTGGCGGCTGGGACGTACGGCTGACCGTCCGTGACTTCCGCTTCTCGTCGGCCGGTACGCGGCCGAAGGCGGTGCCCGGCCAGGGGGTCGCCCGCCTCTTCGTGGACGGCCGCCCGGTCGCCCGACTGCGCACGCCCGAGTACCGTCTGGCCGCCGGTCTCGTCCCCCGCGGCACCCACCAGGTCACCGCGCGGCTGTACGCCGACGACGGCACCGTCTGGGCGGTCGACGGCGAACCCGTCGAGTGCACGGCCGACATCACCGCCTCGGGAACCGAGCCGGCGCCCACGACCAAGGGACCCGCCGGTTCACCGGATCACGCCGACCGGGCATCATGAAGCCCGTGCCCCATGCGACAACGCTCCGTCGTGCGCCCGTGCAGCAGCGCAGCGCCGAACGGCTGACCCGGATCCTGGACGCCTGCGCCGACCTCCTCGACGAGGTCGGCTACGACGACCTGAGCACCCGCGCGGTAGCCCAGCGCGCCGGTGTCCCCATCGGCTCGGTCTACCGCTTCTTCGGCAACAAGCGCCAGATGGCCGACGCGCTCGCGCAACGCAACCTGGAACGCTACGCCGAGCGCGTCACCGAGCGGCTGAAGGATGCCGAACGGGGCGACTGGCGGACCGCCATGGACGCCGTGGTCGACGAGTACCTCGCCATGAAGCGCACCGCACCCGGCTTCTCCCTGGTCGACTTCGGCAACCAGATCCCGGTCGGTGTCCGCCACGGCGAGCCCAACCATCGCGTCGCCGACCGTCTCACCGACCTGCTCTCCGGCCACCTCGACCGCACCCCCGACGAGGAACTGCGTCGCTCCTTCCTGATCGCGGTGGAGACAGCGGACACCCTGGTGCATCTGGCGTTCCGGGTGGACCCGGAAGGGGACGAGAAGATCATCGGGGAGATGCGGGAGATGCTGCGGGCGTATCTGGCGCGCGTACTGGACTGAGGGCCGACGATTTCCGGCCCCCGTTCGCGGTGAGGCCTCCCCTCCATGCATACCGGTCGGTATGCTCGGCGCAGTCCGTGCGTCACCGCTGCCGCCAGACCTCCGGGAGGACCCGTGTCTCGCACCGCCCTGCGTATCTGCCCCCTGTGCGAGGCCACCTGCGGGCTGACGCTCACCATCGAGGGAACCCGCATCACCGGCGCCCGTGGTGACCGCGACGACGTGTTCAGTCAGGGCTTCATCTGCCCCAAGGGTGCCTCCTTCGGGGCCGTCGACGGCGACCCCGACCGGCTGCGCACCCCGCTCGTGCGCAGGGACGGGGAGCTGTGCGAGGCCACCTGGGAGGAGGCGTTCGACGCCGTGGCCGCGGGGATCCGGCCGGTCGTCGAGCGATACGGGCCGAACGCCGTCGGCGTCGTCCTCGGCAACCCCAACGTGCACACCATGGCCGGCGCGCTGTACCCGCCGCTCCTGGTCGCGGGGCTCGGCACCCGCAGCCTGTTCACCGCGTCCACGGTCGACCAGATGCCCAAGCACGTCTCCAGCGGGCTGCTCTACGGCGACGCCAACGCCATCCCCGTGCCCGACCTGGACCACACCGACCACCTGCTGCTCATCGGCGCCAACCCGCTGGAATCCAACGGAAGTCTGTGCACCGCCCCCGACTTCCCCGGCCGGCTCAAGGCGCTCAAGGCGCGCGGCGGCACCCTCACCGTGATCGACCCGCGCCGCACCCGCACCGCCGGACTCGCCGACCGGCACATCGCCGTCCGCCCCGGCACCGACGCCCTGCTCCTCGCAGCGATGGCGTATGCCCTCTTCGCGGAGGACCTGGTCGACCTCGGTGACCTCGCGCCGCATGTCCAGGACCTGCCCGAACTCCGGGACTCCGTACGGGATTTCAGTCCCGAAGCCGTCGCGGCGGCCTGTGATGTCGAGGCCGGCACGATCCGCACGCTCGCCCGCGAACTGGCGGCCGCCCCCACCGCCGCCGTCTACGGCCGCATCGGCAGCTGCACCGTCCCGCACGGCACGCTCGCCAGCTGGCTCGTCGACGTCCTCAACATCCTCACCGGCAACCTGGACCGGCCGGGTGGTGCCCTGTTCCCGCAAGCCGCCACCGACCGGACGCCCCGGCCCGCAGGACCCGGCCGCGGGTTCACGCTCGGCCGCTGGCACTCCCGGGTGAGCCGCCACCCGGAGGCCAAGGGTGAGCTGCCGCTGTCCGCGCTCGCCGAGGAGATCGACACCGCCACCGAGGAGGGCGAGTCCGTCCGGGCGCTGATCGCCGTGGCCGCCAACCCCGTGCTCTCCGCGCCCGACGGCGACCGCCTCGACAAGGCCCTCGACTCGCTCGACTTCATGGTCAGCGTCGACCCCTACCTCAACGAGACCTCCCGGCACGCCCACGTCGTGCTGCCGCCGCCCCCGCCCGCGCAGAGCGGCCACCACGACTTCGCCTTCAACACCCTCGCCATCCGCAACCAGGTCCGCTACACCCGCCCCGCCGTGCCCCTGGAGCCCGGCAGGATGGCCGAGACCGAGATCCTCGCCCGCCTGGTCCTGGCCGCCACGGGCATGCACGGCGCCGACCCGGCGGCCGTGGACGCGATGGTCGTCGATCAGACCCTCGGCAAGGCGGTCGGGGAACCTCACTCGCCGGTGCACGGCCGCGACCCGAAGGAGCTCGCCGCACAGCTCACCGGTGCGAACGGCCCCGAACGCCGGCTCGACATGATGCTGCGCCTCGGCCCCTACGGCGACGGCTTCGGCGTACGACCGGACGGCCTGACCCTGGAGAAACTGCTCGCCCACCCGCACGGCATCGACCTCGGCCCGTTGCGGCCCCGGCTCCCGCAGCCGCTGAAGACCGTGAGCGGGAAGGTCGAACTGCTCCCGCGGCCCATCGCCGACGACCTGCCCCGGCTCCGCGAGGCGCTGCGGGAACGACCCGACGGGCTCGTCCTCGTCGGCCGCCGCCATCTGCGGTCCAACAACAGCTGGATGCACAACGTGCCCGCCCTCACCGGCGGCACCAACCGCTGCACCCTGCACATCCACCCGGAGGACGCCGAACGCCTCGGTGTGCGCGACGGGGCACCCGTGCGCGTGAAGGGCGCCGGGGGAGAGGTGAGCGCACCCGCGGAGATCACCGACGGTGTGCGCAGGGGCGTGGTCAGCCTGCCGCACGGCTGGGGCCACGACCGCCCCGGCACCCGCCTCACCCACGCCGCCACCGATCCCGGCGTCAACGTCAACCAGCTCCTCGACGGCAGCCTGCTCGACCCGCTGTCGGGCAACGCGGTCCTCAACGGAGTGCCCGTGGAAGTCTCCGCCGTGACCGAAAAGCTCACCCCGCTGACCTGAGTAAAGCTGTGACCAGCAGTTTTGCGCTTATTGCTCGCACGTCAACGTCTTGTTAACGCCGCTTGACGGGACCTAACGTCGTCGCACCGCCGGCCCTGGTGGGAGTTCAAGGGCGAACGTTAGGTATCCACTCATGCTGACCATCCTCGGCTTCACCATGATCGCGACCTTCCTGGTCCTGATCATGATGAAGAAGATGTCGCCCATTGCGGCGCTCGTGCTCATACCCGCACTGTTCTGTGTCTTCGTCGGCAAGGGCGCGCATCTCGGCGACTACGTCATCGACGGGGTCTCCAGCCTCGCCCCCACCGCGGCGATGCTCATGTTCGCGATCGTCTACTTCGGTGTGATGATCGACGTCGGGCTCTTCGACCCGATCGTCCGGGGGATCCTCAAGTTCTGCAAGGCCGACCCGATGCGGATCGTCGTCGGTACGGCCCTGCTCGCCGCGATCGTGTCGCTGGACGGCGACGGCTCGACCACCTTCATGATCACGGTCTCGGCCCTGTACCCGCTGTACAAGCGCCTGAAGATGAGCCTGGTCATCCTGACCGGTGTCGCGGCGATGGCCAACGGTGTGATGAACACCCTGCCGTGGGGCGGCCCGACCGCGCGCGCCGCCACCGCCCTGAAGCTGGACGCCAGCGACATCTTCGTGCCGATGATCCCGGCCCTGGCCGTCGGTCTGCTCTTCGTGATCGTCCTCTCGTACGTCCTCGGTCTGCGCGAGCGCAAGCGGCTCGGCGTGCTGACGCTGGACGAGGTGCTGGTGGAGGAGAGCGAGAAGGAGACGGTCCTGGTCGCGAGCGGCTCCGGCTCCGGCACCGGCAAGGGCGTCGCGAGCACCGGCGGTTCCGGCTCCGGCACCGGCACGGATGCTCCCGAGGACGACGACTTCCAGGGCCTCGACCCCGACCGGCCCACCCTGCGCCCCAAGCTGTACTGGTTCAACGCGCTGCTCACGGTCGGCCTGCTCACCGCCATGATCATGGAGCTGCTGCCGATCCCGGTGCTGTTCCTGCTCGGTGCCGCCCTCGCGCTCACCGTCAACTTCCCGCACCTTCCCGACCAGAAGGCCCGGCTCGCCGCCCACGCCGACAACGTCCTCAACGTCTCCGGCATGGTCTTCGCCGCCGCCGTGTTCACCGGCGTGCTCCAGGGCACCGGCATGGTGGACAGCATGGCCAAGTGGATGGTCGACGTCATCCCCGAGGGCATGGGCCCGCACATGGCCCTCGTCACCGGCATCCTGAGCCTGCCGCTCACCTACTTCATGTCGAACGACGGCTTCTACTTCGGCGTCCTCCCGGTCCTCGCCGAGGCCGGCGCCGCGCACGGTGTCTCGCCGCTGGAGATGGCCCGCGCCTCGCTCGTCGGCCAGCCGCTGCACATGTCCAGCCCGCTCGTCCCTGCCGTGTACGTGCTGGTCGGCATGGCGAAGGTCGAATTCGGCGACCACACGCGGTTCGTGGTGAAGTGGGCCGTCCTCACATGCCTCGTGATCCTCGGGGCAGGCATCCTGTTCGGGATCATCTGACCCGTTGACCGGTGGAGGTTCGCTCATCGTGAGGCCCGGCAGGAACCGCGGCTGGCTGCTCCGTCTCGTCATCGCCTTCAGCTTCGCGCAGGGGGCGGTGTCGATGGCCCGGCCGGCGGTCTCCTACCGGGCCCTCGCGCTGGGCGCCGACGAGCGGGCGGTCGGTGTGATCGCCGGTGTCTACGCCCTGCTCCCCCTGTTCGCCGCCGTCCCCCTGGGCCGCCGTACCGACCACGGCCGCTGTGCGCCCCTGCTGCCCGCCGGTGTCGTTCTGATATCCGGCGGCTGCGCGCTCAGCGGCCTCGTCGACTCCCTCTGGGCGATGGCGATCTGGAGCGGTGTCATGGGCCTCGGGCACCTCTGCTTCGTGATCGGCGCCCAGTCCCTGGTCGCCCGCCAGTCCGCCCCGCACGAACAGGACCGCAACTTCGGCCACTTCACCATCGGCGCCTCGCTGGGCCAGCTGGTCGGCCCGATCGCGGCCGGGGCGCTGATCGGCGGCCACGACATGGCGGGCACCAGTGCGCTCGCCCTGCTCGTCGCGGGCGCGGGTGCAGCGGTGGCGTTCACGTCGCTGTGGCGCATAGAGGATCGTCGTACGACGCCCACGTCCCGTACCGGACAGGGCGACCGCATCCCCGTCCACCGCATCCTGCGCGCGCGGGGCGTGCCCGCGGGCATCCTCATCAGCCTCTCGGTACTGTCCGCGACCGACGTCCTCACGGCCTACCTTCCGGTGGTCGGCGAAGAACGGGGCATCGCACCGTCCGTGATCGGCCTGCTGCTCAGTCTGCGCGCGGCGGCCACCATCGCCTGCCGTCTGGTCCTCACGCCCCTGCTGCGGCTGGTCGGCCGCACCCTGCTGCTCACCGTGACCTGCCTGCTGGCGGCCCTGCTGTGCGCGGGCATCGCCCTGCCGGTGCCGGTGTGGGCGCTGGCCCTGATCCTCGCCGCCCTCGGCTTCTGCCTGGGCGTCGGCCAGCCGCTGTCCATGACGACGGTCGTCCAGGCCGCCCCCGAGGGCGCCCGCTCCACGGCCCTCGCCCTGCGGCTGACCGGCAACCGCCTGGGCCAGGTCGCCGCTCCCGCCACGGCCGGCCTGATCGCCGGGATCGCGGGCGTGGCCGCGCCGTTCGTGATGCTCGGCGGGCTGTTGCTGCTGTCGGCGGGCGTGGCACTGCGCTCCCCGGCCAGGCCCGCCGAGGAGGACACCGCGTCCGCCGGCAGACGTCCGTCAGCTCACCAGGCGGCGCAGCGCAAGAGCGACGCCTGACGCCACGCGCTGGGGGTACCTCTGGTGCCGGAGGCTTCGGGGGCACCCCTGGCGCCGGAAAACTAACACCGCTAGTTTGGGTGCCGGGCGACGCACAGGCTCGGGAGGCAGACAGATCATGAAGGCGCGGCAGGCCCTGTACATCGACGGCGTCTGGTGCCCCGCCGAGGGCCGGGACACGATCGACGTCGTGAACCCGGTCGACGAGCAGGTCATCGGGCAGGTTCCCGCGGGCACCGCCGAGGACGTGGACCACGCGGTCCGGGCGGCCCGCGCCGCGCTCCCGGCCTGGGCCGCCGCACCGCCGGCCGAGCGGGCCGCCCGACTGGCCGCCCTGCGGGACGTCCTCGTGGCACGCAAGGACGAGATCGCCGGGACGATCACCGCGGAGCTGGGCTCGCCACTGGCGTTCTCGCAGGCGGTGCACATGGGTACGCCGATCGCGGTCGCGGGCTCGTACGCCGAGCTGGCGGCGACGTACGCCTTCGAGGAGAAGGTCGGCAACTCGACCGTCTACCACGAGCCGATCGGCGTGGTCGGCGCCATCACGCCCTGGAACTACCCCCTGCACCAGATCGTCGCCAAGGTCGCCCCGGCCCTCGCCGCGGGCTGCACCGTCGTCCTGAAGCCCGCCGAGGACACCCCGCTCACCGCGCAGGCCTTCGCGGACGCGGTGCACGAGGCGGGCGTCCCGGCCGGCGTCCTCAACCTCGTCACGGGCCTCGGCCCGGTGGCCGGGCAGGCCCTCGCCGGGCACCCGGACGTCGACCTGGTGTCCTTCACCGGCTCCACGGCCGTCGGCAGTCGGATCGCGGCCACGGCCGGTGCCGCCGTGAAGAAGGTCGCCCTCGAGCTGGGCGGCAAGTCCGCCAACGTCATCCTGCCGAGCGCCGACCTGGCCCGGGCGGTCAACGTCGGCGTCGCCAACGTGATGTCCAACTCCGGCCAGACGTGCAGCGCATGGACCCGCATGCTCGTCCACACCGCGCAGTACGACGCGGCCGTCGAGCTGGCCGCCCGGGCGGCCGCCAAGTACGGCGACCGCATCGGCCCCGTCGTGAACGCCAGGCAGCGGGACCGGGTGCGCGGCTACATCGAGAAGGGCCTGGCCGAGGGCGCCCGCCTGGTCGCGGGCGGCGTCGAACCCCCGCGTGAGCGCGGCTACTTCATCAGCCCGACCGTCTTCGCCGACGTCACCCCCGAGATGACCGTCGCGCAGGAGGAGATCTTCGGCCCGGTCCTGTCGATCCTCCGCTACGAGGACGAGGAGGACGCCCTGCGCATCGCGAACGGCACGGTGTACGGGCTCGCCGGCGCCGTCTGGGCCGGCGACGAGGCGGAAGCGGTCGCCTTCGCACGCCGTATGGAAACCGGCCAGGTCGACATCAACGGCGGCCGCTTCAACCCGCTCGCGCCCTTCGGCGGGTACAAGCAGTCGGGCGTGGGCCGGGAACTGGGCGTGCACGGCCTCGCCGAGTACCTCCAGACCAAGTCCCTCCAGTTCTGACGGAGTTCCCCGACATGACCGTCCGTGCCGCCGTACTGCCCGCCATCGGCTCCCCGCTGGAGATCACCGAGATCGACCTGCCCGATCCCGGCCCCGGCCAGGTCCGGGTCCGCCTCGCCGCCGCCGGTGTCTGCCACTCCGACCTCTCCCTGTCCAACGGCACCCTGCGGGTACCGGTCCCCGCCGTCCTCGGCCACGAGGGCGCCGGCACGGTCGTCGCGGTCGGCGAAGGGGTGACGCACCTCGCGCCCGGTGACGGCGTGGTCCTCAACTGGGCCCCGTCCTGCGGCACCTGCCCCGCCTGCAGGCTCGGCGAGGTCTGGCTGTGTGCCAACGCCCTGAACGGCGCGGCCGACGTCCACGCCCACCGCTCCCGCGACGGCGCGGAGCTGTACCCCGGGCTGAACGTGGCCGCGTTCGCGGAGGAGACGGTGGTCTCCACGTCCTGCGCCCTGCCCGCCCCGCCCGGCGTCCCGCTCACCGACGCGGCCCTCCTCGGCTGCGCGGTGCTCACCGGCTATGGCGCCGTGCACCACTCGGCGCGGGTCCGGCCCGGCGAGACGGTCGCCGTGTTCGGGGTGGGCGGCGTCGGCCTGGCCGCCCTCCAGTCGGCCCGGATCGCGGGCGCGTCCCGGATCATCGCGGTGGACGTCTCCCCGCACAAAGAGGAACTGGCCCGCGCGGCAGGCGCCACCGACTACGTCCTCGCCTCCGACGACACCCCCCGCGAGATCCGCGCCCGCACCGCCAAGCAGGGCGTCGACGTCGCCGTCGAGTGCGTGGGCCGCGCGGTCACCATCCGCGCGGCGTGGGAGTCGACCCGCCGCGGCGGCCGTACGACGGTGGTGGGCATCGGCGGCAAGGACCAGCAGGTCACCTTCAACGCCCTGGAGATCTTCCACTGGGGCCGCACCCTCTCCGGCTGCGTCTACGGCAACTCCGACCCCGAGCACGACCTCCCCGTCCTCGCCGACCACGTCCGCTCCGGCCGTCTCGACCTGACAGCGCTGGTCACCGAACACATCGCCCTGGACGGCATTCCGGCGGCCTTCGAGAACATGTCGGCGGGGAAGGGCGGCCGGGCCCTGGTGGTCTTCTAGCCCGGCCGCCCCGCGCTCCCCGGCCCCTGTGGGCGGGCCGGGGCTTCGGTATGCCCGCACGTCGTTCTCCGTGCCATGCACAGGCAAAACTCCTGCTGCATGACCCGTTGACGGCCATACCGTCCGGTCAGTACGTTCCCGGAACCCGAGCCACCCCCTGTTCCGTCCCCGCACCCACCGGAGTGTGCACGCATGGACACGGCACCTTCCGCCCAGCCGCTCACCACCGCCCCGGCCACCCCCAACCGCCGTCGGGTCGCCACCGCAGCCGCCCTCGCCTCGGCCGTCGAGTGGTACGACTACTTCGTCTTCGGCATCGCCGCCGCCCTCGTCCTCGGCGACCTGTACTTCCCGGCCGGCAGCCCCACCGCCGGAGTACTCGCCGCCTTCGCCACCTTCGCCGTCGGCTTCCTCGCCCGTCCCCTCGGCGGCATCGTCGCCGGCCACCTCGGCGACCGGCGCGGCCGCAAGCCGATGCTGGTCCTCGCGCTCACCCTGATGGGCGTCGCCACCACCGGCATCGGCCTGCTGCCCACGTACGAGACGATCGGCGTGGCAGCCCCGATCCTCCTCGTCGCCCTCCGCGTCGCCCAGGGCGTCGCGGTCGGCGCGCAGTGGGGCGGCGCGATGCTGCTCGCCACCGAATACGCCCCCGAGGGCAAACGCGGCGTCTACGGCAGCGTCGTCCAACTCGGCGTCCCCATCGGCGTGGTCACCGCCAACACCGTCTTCCTGTTGGCCGGCGCGCTCACCACGGAGTCCGCGTTCGAGGCGTGGGGCTGGCGCGTCCCCTTCCTGGTCGGCATCCTCGTCCTCGCCCTCGCCTGGTACATCCACACCCGCGTCGAGGAGACCCCCGAGTTCCGCGCCGCGGAGAGGGCGTTGGCCGAGAAGGAGAAGTCGGAGCAGAGCTCCCCGCTGCGCACGATCCTGCGCCACCACCTCGGCACGGTCCTCCTCGCCGGCGGCTCCTTCGCCGTGAACACCGCGACGTTCTACATCCTCATCACCGGCGTCCTCGACTACACGACCCGCGAACTCGACATGGAACGCGGCGCGGTGCTCACCGTCTCCCTCTGCGTCAGCCTCACCCAGCTCGTCCTCATCCCGGCTTCCGCCGCGCTGTCCGACCGTGTCGGCCGCATCCGGATCTACGCGCTCGGCGCGGCCGGCATCGCGCTGTGGGCCGTACCGCTGTTCCTGCTGATCGACACCGGATCCCTGCTGTGGCTCGCGGTCGGCACGTTCGTCGCCAGCTGCTTCCTCAGCATCATGTACGGTCCCCAGGCCGCCCTGTTCGCCGAGCTGTTCACGCCCGAGATGCGCTACACCGGCGCCTCCCTCGGCTACCAGATCGCGGCCGTGTTCGGCGGCGGCCTCGCCCCCTTCGTGATGGTGCTGCTCCTGGAGACGACGGACACGTCGATGGCGGTGTCCGCCTACATCATCGGCCTCGCCGTGATCGCGCTGCTGTCCATCAAGGTCCTTGCGGACAGGGCACGTTCACGCTGACCCCGATCCGGCCGCGGGCTGCGGCGCCTTCTTGGAAACGGCGCCGCAGCCCGCGGCCGGCGCTCAGCGCAGCGCTCCCGCCTCGATGCCGAGCAGTTCGGACAGGGCGCGCTCACCTTCCGGCGTCACCTTCACCGCCCGCTCCGAGCCGATGCGCACACACCAGCCGGCGTCGAGGGCGTGTCGGCACAGGGCCGCGCCCGCGACGCCGGCGAGGTGTGGGCGGCGTTCGGTCCAGTCCAGGCATGCGCGGGCCAGCGGGCGGCGGCCCGTGCGGTCGAGGGCGATGCCCGCGGAGTCGAACCACCTCAGTCCGGCGTCCGTGAGCGCGAACCCGGTGTCCTGCAGCAGCAGTCCGCGTGCGGTCAACGCATCGGTGACCGCGATGCCGAGCCGCCCGGCGAAATGGTCGTAGCAGGTACGGCCGCGGGCCATGGCAGACCCGGCACTCGTCTCGCGCAGCCCACGCGGCCGTCGGACCACGGCACCGGGCGCGACCTGCGCGGCCAGATCCTCCACCAGCTGCGCGACCCGCGCGTCGGCCAGCCGCACGTACCGGTGCCGCCCCTGCCGCTCCTCGGCCAGCACCCCGCCCGCGACCAGCCGGTGCAGATGCTCGCTCGCCGTCGACGCGGCCACCCCCGCATGCCGCGCCAGCTCGCCGGCGGTCCACGCCCGCCCGTCGAGCAGCGCCAGCAGACACGCGGCGCGCGTCTCGTCGGCGATCAGTCCGGCGAGCCGCGCAAGCTCCGGCGCCCGGGGGTCCCTGGAGGTCATGCACCCAGCATGGTGCACTCACCTTTCGGTGCCCACCGAACCGTCCCTACGTAGGCCGGGCGACCTGCTCGTACTGCTGCGCCAACCCGTCCAGCAGGGCCGCGAGGCCGGTCTCGAAGGCGCGCTCGTCGATCTTCTCCTGCCGCTCGGCCAGGAGATGGGCCTGCCCGAGGTGCGGGTAGTCGGCGGGGTCGTATGCGCTCACGTCGTCCACGAAACCCCCGGCGAACGAGCCCAGTGCGGAGCCCATGATGAAGTACCGCATCAGCGCGCCGATGGAGGTGGCCTGCGCGGGTGGCCAGCCGGCCTCGACCATCGCGCCGTAGACCGCGTCCGCGAGACGCAGCGCGGCCGGGCGGCGGCCGGGGCCGCGGGCGAGGACCGGGACGATGTTCGGGTGGTCGCGCAGCGCGGCCCGGTAGGAGACGGCCCAGTCGTGCAGCGCGGTCCGCCAGTCCCGGCCGTCCTCGAACATCGACAGATCGACCTGGGCGCTCACCGAGTCCGCGACCGCCTCCAGGATCTCGTCCTTGGTGCGGAAGTGGTTGTAGAGCGAGGGCCCGCTCACTCCCAGCTCCGCGGCGAGCCGGCGGGTGGAGACGGCCGCCAGGCCCTCCGTGTCCACCAGCGCGCGGGCCGTCTCGACGATCCGTTCGGTGCTGAGCAGGGGCTTGCGCGGTCGGGCCATGGCGCACATAGTAGGGCTGCGACTGGAAACTAGCAGTGCTAATTTAAATGGAAACTGTGCGACTTTCGATCTGTGGGGTGACCCGTCATGAACCTCGAGCTCAGCGAGGAGCAGACCGCCGTACGGCAGCTCGCCCGGGACTTCGTGGACCGCGAGATCGCCCCGAACGTCATCACCTGGGACCGCGCCGAGGAGGTGGACCGCGGCATCGTCAAGAAGCTCGGTGAGGTCGGGTTCCTCGGGCTGACCGTCGACGAGGAGTACGGCGGCTCGGGCGGCGACCATCTCGCGTACTGCCTGGTGACGGAGGAACTCGGCCGCGGGGACTCGTCCGTGCGCGGGATCGTGTCCGTCTCGCTGGGCCTGGTCGCCAAGACGATCGCCGCCTGGGGGAGCGAGGAGCAGAAGCGGCGGTGGCTGCCGGGGCTCACCTCCGGGGAGTGCGTCGGCTGCTTCGGCCTCACCGAGCCGGGCACCGGATCCGACGCCGGGAACCTCGCCACCCGCGCGGTCCGCGAGGGCGACGACTACGTGATCAACGGCACCAAGATGTTCATCACGAACGGGACTTGGGCGGATGTCGTCCTGCTGTTCGCCCGCTCCACGGACGCCCCCGGCCACAAGGGCGTCTCCGCCTTCCTCGTGCCGGCCTCCGCTCCCGGCCTGACCCGCCGCACCATCCACGGCAAGCTCGGCCTGCGCGGCCAGGCCACCGCCGAGCTGCTCCTTCAGGATGTCCGCGTCCCCGCCTCCGCGATGCTCGGAGCGGAGGGCAAGGGGTTCTCCGTCGCCATGTCCGCCCTCGCCAAGGGGCGGATGTCGGTCGCGGCGGGCTGTGTCGGTATAGCGCAGGCCGCGCTGGACGTGGCAGTGCGGTACGCCGGCGAGCGCGAGCAGTTCGGCCGGAGCATCGCCCGTCACCAGCTCGTCCAGGAGCTCCTCAGCGACATCGCCGTGGACGTCGACGCCGCCCGGCTGCTGACCTGGCGGGTGGCCGACCTGATCGACCGCGGCCTGCCCTTCGCCACCGAGGCGTCCAAAGCCAAGCTCTTCGCCTCGGAGGCGGCCGTCCGCGCCGCCAACAACGCCCTCCAGGTCTTCGGCGGTTACGGCTACATCGACGAGTACCCGGTGGGCAAGCTGCTGCGTGACGCCCGCGTGATGACCCTTTACGAGGGCACCAGCCAGATCCAGAAGCTGCTCATCGGTAGGGCGCTGACCGGGGTTCCGGCGTTCTGAGTACCTTCTGAGTACCTGAGCGGATGTGGGCCGCGCCACATCTGCGGACGCTTGTCCCCATGAGTGACACACCGGTCAAGCAGCAGAGCACGGCCGCCTTCTACGGTCAGGCCGTCGCGTCGTTCGCCGTCGCCCTCGCCGCCACGGCCGTCGGCATCTTCCAGCTGGACGCCGACCCCTGGGTGCGCGGCTTCCTCGGCATCGCCGTCCTCTATCTCGTCACGTCCGCCTTCACGCTCGCCAAGGTCATCCGCGACCGGCAGGAGGCCGGGCAGATCGTCAGCCGGGTCGACCAGGCGCGCCTGGAGAAGCTGCTGGCCGAGCACGACCCCTTCGAGAAGCTCTGAGCGGCCTCGCTAAGCGCTCGCTCACCCTTCGGCGGTATGGTGGTGCTTCGACCGATCAAAAGGTGCGGCCCGAAGGGCCTCCGTTGAGGGCGGCGGTGGGAGACGGGCGGGCGAGAGGGGCGAACGAGCGATGAGTACGGCGGAGGAGACGGCCGGCGGCGAGATGCAGCCGTGGGCCGAGGTCACCCCTGACGCGGCCCGGCGACTGCTGATCGCCGCCGTGGAGGCCTTCGCCGAACGCGGCTATCACGCCACGACGACCCGTGACATCGCGGGCCGCGCCGGCATGAGCCCGGCCGCGCTCTACATCCACTACAAGACCAAGGAAGAGCTGCTGCACCGCATCAGCAGGATCGGCCACGAAAGAGCCCTCGACATCCTGCGCACGGCGGCCCGGCGTGAGGGCAGCGCGACCGAGCGGCTCGCCGACGCGGTGAGTTCCTTCGTCCGCTGGCATGCCGGGGGCCGCACGACAGCGCGCGTGGTTCAGTACGAACTGGACTCCCTCGGACCCGAGGCCCGCGCCGAGATCGTCGCACTGCGGCGACAGTGCGACGCCGAGGTGCGCGGCATCATCGAGGACGGCCTCGCGGCGGGCGAGTTCGACGTGCTCGACGTGCGGGGCACGACCCTCGCCGTGCTCTCGCTCTGCATCGACGTGGCCCGCTGGTTCAATGTCCAGGGCCCCTGGACGCCCGACGAGGTCGGCGCGATGTACGCCGACCTCGTGCTGCGGATGGTGGGGGCGCAGCGGGCGCCGGGCGCCGAGAAGTAGACCTCAGCCGTAGTACCGCGACACCGACTCGGCGACGCACACCGGCTTGTCCCCGCCCTCGCGCTCCACGGTGAAGGCGACCGTCACCTGTACCCCGCCCGGCACGTCCTCGACGCCGGTGATCCGCGCGGTGGCGCGCAGCCGGGAGCCGACCGGGACGGGGGAGGGGAAACGGACCTTGTTGGTGCCGTAGTTGACGCCCATCTTCACGCCCTCGACGGCGATCAGCTGCGGGCCGAACAACGGCAGCAGCGACAGCGTGAGATAGCCGTGCGCGATGGTCGTACCGAACGGACCTGCGGCGGCCTTCTCCGGATCGACATGGATCCACTGGTGATCACCGGTCGCGTCGGCGAACAGATCGATCCGCTTCTGGTCGACCTCCAGCCAGTCCGTGTACCCCAGCTGCTCGCCCACCGCCGCCTTCAGCTCGTCGACGGACGTGAAGATCCTCGGCTCTGCCATGTCCCGGCCTCTCGCGTAGCTTGTCTAAGCGACTGCTTAGCATGGTGCGATCGGGAGCCCATGTCAACGGACGGTCGGTCATGGCGGGTCGGTAGGGTCGGAGAAGTGCCCAAGATTCCCGAGAAGATCCACGAGCTCACGGTCGGCCAGCTCTCCGCGCGCAGCGGCGCCGCCGTCTCCGCCCTGCACTTCTATGAGTCCAAGGGCCTGATCAGCAGCCGTCGCACCGCCGGCAACCAGCGCCGCTACACCCGTGACACGCTGCGCCGTGTCGCCTTCATCCGCGCCGCGCAACGCGTCGGCATTCCGCTCGTCACCATCCGCGAGGCCCTCGCCGAGCTCCCCGAGGAACGCACGCCCACCCGGGAGGACTGGGCCCGCCTCTCCGAGGCCTGGCGCTCTGAACTGGACGAGCGCATCAAGCAGCTCAACCGCCTCCGCGACCACCTCACCGACTGCATCGGCTGCGGCTGCCTCTCCCTGGACACCTGCATCCTGTCCAACCCCGATGACGCCTTCGGTGAACGCCAGTCGGGCTCCCGCCTGATGGTGGAGCGAGGGAGAGGCCGGCCGCAGGGCAGGCCGCGGCAGCGGCAGTCCGGGGACTGTAGCTGAGGGGCTGCCGACGGGAGGTGGTTCGGGTGCGTCTCACCGCCTCCAACTGTCCCCTCTTTGCCCCCGTTGAGTACCTGTATCCTCAGGTGAGTACCTGTATCCTCAGGCGGACATCAGCAGCCGTTCGCGCCTGGCATACGCCAGGGCCTCAGGCGTGAGCACGGGACGCGGCACCAGGATCCCGCAGTCCGTGCAGACCGGACCCGACGACGGTTCGTGGTCCAGGTCGTACTTCCAGACGAGGCGTTCCCCGCCGCACACCGGGCACGCCGATCCGGGCTCGCGCTCCAACGCGGCGATCAGCCGGCGCAGTACCTCCGCCAGCGGCTCGACCGGGTGGAGCCGCGGGTCGTCGCACCAGGCGACACCGAAACCGCCCCAGGTCAGCCGGTGCCAGTCGTCCACCGTGCCCGGCCTGCGCAGCCCGTCGTGCTTCTCCTTCTTGCGGCGCTCGGCGAACTCGACCTCGTAGGCCAGCCACACCGCCCGCGCCTCCTCCAACTCCTCCAACGCGGCCACGAGCCGCGCCGGTTCGGGAGATCGGTCCTCCGGGCCGAATCCGGCCCGGGAGCACAAGTGGTCCCAGGTCGCCCTGTGCCCGTAGGGGGCGAACCGTTCAAGGCACTTGCGCAGCGAATAGCGCCGTAGCGCCAGATCGCACCGAGGGTCGCGTGCCTGTCTCGCCAGACTCCGGAAACCGGCCATCGCCCTGCACCTCCGTCACACCTGCACCTGTACTTCGGTCACTTCGGCGTCGTCGTACGGACGTCTCCGAATAGACGTATCGACAAGCGAATCGGCTCCATCCGATGTTCTCCGTCTCCAACTGCCGCTCCTGGCCGGTCCTTTCGACTCCAAAAGTGACGCATGTTCATCTTCAAACTCGGGGATAACCGGCGGTAACATCCCGCCCACCCCCGTCGGGAGGAGCTGCCATGCCACGGCGCACCCCACGCAACGCGCTCGACAGACTGAGAACTCCCCAGAGATCCCTCGGGTTCCTGAAGACCGCATCCGTATGCGTCCTGATTGCCGGGCTTTTGTCCCCGCTTTCCCAGGCGGCCGCTGCCCCCGAGGCGCCTGCCGCTGATGCCGCGGCCGTCACCGACCATTGCGGCAACCAGTGTTCGGACATCCTGCCGCCCGGCCAGAACGGCAACGCCACCCTTGCGCAGATCCTCCTCCACCAGGCCTTCGGCACCCAGCCCGCCCACGCCGAGGACCAACTCGGTCCGTACGCCTCCCTGGCCACCGGCTACCCCACGCTCACCGACGCCACGATCAACACCTTCTTCAACGACGCGTCGTTCGGGATCCCCGCCGATCAGGTCGCCTCCACCGTCAAGCCCGCCGGCCGCAGCGACGTGACGATCGTCCGCGACAAGAAGACGGGAGTGCCGCACATCACCGGTACCACTCGGTACGGCACGGAGTTCGGCGCCGGCTATGCGGCGGCTGAGGACCGGCTGTGGCTGATGGACGTCTTCCGTCATGTCGGGCGCGGCCAGCTCACCTCCTTCGCGGGCGGCGCCGCCTCCAACCAGGGCCTTGAGCAGGAGTTCTGGCGCAACGCGCCGTACACCGAGGCCGATCTGCAGGCGCAGATAGACAACGCCGTCGCCTCGAACGGCGAGCGCGGCCGGCAGGCCCTCGCCGACGTCAACGCCTACGTCGACGGCATCAACGCCTACATCGACGCCTCCGACAGCGGCCGCTACTTCCCCGGCGAGTACGTCCTGACCGGCCACAAGGACTCCGTCACCAACGCCGGCACGATCGCGCACTTCAAGCCCACCGACCTGGTCGCGCTGGCCTCCGTCATCGGCGCACTGTTCGGCTCCGGCGGCGGCGGTGAAGTGGGCAACGCGCTCTCGCTGCTCGCCGCCCAGTCCAAGTACGGCGTCACCGAGGGCACCAAGGTGTGGGAGTCCTTCCGGGAGCGCAACGACCCCGAGGCCGTCCTCACCGTCCACGACGGCAGCTTCCCGTACGGCCGGAAGCCCGCCGACCCACAGGGCGAGGCCCTGCCCGACGCCGGTTCGGTGACCCGCGAGGAGCTCGTCTTCGACCGTACGGGCAGCGCGGCTTCCCCGGGTGCCACCGGCGCCTCGGCCGACGCCGCCGCGAACGCCGTCACCTCCGCCAAGCGCGGTATGTCCAACGCCCTCGTGGTGAGCGGCGAGCACACCGCGAGCGGCCACCCGGTCGCCGTCTTCGGCCCGCAGACCGGCTACTTCGCCCCGCAGCTGCTGATGCTCCAGGAGATCCAGGGCCCGGGCATCAGCGCCCGCGGCGCCTCCTTCGCGGGCCTGAGCTTCTACGTCGAACTCGGCCGCGGCCAGGACTACGCCTGGAGCGCGACCACTTCCGGCCAGGACATCATCGACACGTACGCCGTCGAGCTCTGCCAGGACGACTACCACTACCTGTACCGCGGCACCTGCACGCCGATGCAGAAGGTGGAGCAGAAGAACGCCTGGAAGCCGACCGTGGCCGACGGCACCGCCGCCGGTTCGTACACGATGCGCGTCTGGCGCACGAAATACGGCCCGGTCACCCATCGCGCCACCGTCGACGGCAAGAAGGTCGCCTACACCACCCTGCGCTCCTCCTTCCTGCACGAGGCCGACTCCATCATCGGTTTCCAGATGCTGAACGACCCCGACCACGTCAAGGGCCCGGAGAGCTTCCAGAACGCGGTGCAGCACATCAACTACACCTTCAACTGGTTCTACGCCGACTCCGAGCACACCGCGTACTACAACAGCGGCGACAACCCGGTACGCGCGAACGGCGTCGACGCCGAGTTCCCGGCCTGGGCGCAGCCGGCGTACGAATGGCGGAACTGGAACCCGGACACCAACACCGCCTCCTACACACCGCCTTCCCAGCACCCGAACTCGATCGACCAGGACTACTACATCTCCTGGAACAACAAGCAGGCCGAGGGCTACGCCGCCGCGCCCTGGGGCAACGGGTCGGTGCACCGCGGCAATCTGCTGGACGACCGGGTGAAGAAGCTGGTGGACACGGGTGGCGTGACGCGCGCCTCGCTGGTGAAGGCGATGGCCGAGGCGGGGCTCGCGGACCTGCGCGCGGAGGACGTGCTGCCGAAGCTGCTGAAGGTGATCAACAGCTCGCCGGTGACGGACCCGGCGGCCGCGGCGGCGGTCGGCGAGCTGTCCGCGTGGGTGTCGGCCGGGTCACGGCGTACGGAGACCTCGGCCGGTTCGCACACCTACGCCCACGCCGACGCGATCCGCATCCTGGACGCCTGGTGGCCGCTGCTGGTGAAGGCCGAGTTCGAACCCGGCCTCGGCAGCGACCTGTACAGCGCCTTCACCGCCAACCTGCCGGTCGACGAGTCCCCGTCGGCCGCCCACGGCCCGACCGGCGCACACGCCGGAAGCGCCTACCAGTACGGGTGGTGGAGCTATGTCGACAAGGACATCCGGTCGGTGCTCGGTGAGCAGGTGCAGGGACCGCTGGCCAGGACGTACTGCGGCGACGGCAGCCTCGGCGCCTGCAGGGACACCCTGATCAGCACCTTGAAGGAGGCGGCCGGCAGGACCGCCGCCCAGGTCTACCCCGGTGACGACGCATGCTCGGCGGGCGACCAGTGGTGTGCGGACTCGGTCGTCCATCGCGCGCTCGGCGGCATCGGCCACCGCGGAATCAGCTGGCAGAACCGGCCGACGTACCAGCAGGTCGTGGAGTTCACCTCACACCGGTGACCCTCGTCCGGCGCGGCGGACCGGCCGACACGGCCTGCCGCGCCGGAGCACCGCGGCTCAGCGATAGAGCAGGTACTCCCCGCGTACCCGCCGGAACGCCGCCAGTTCCTCCTGCCAGCCCGCCACCACCTCGTCGGCGCTCGCG
This sequence comes from Streptomyces flavusporus, assembly GCF_046267975.1. NCBI lineage: Bacteria > Bacillati > Actinomycetota > Actinomycetes > Kitasatosporales > Streptomycetaceae > Streptomyces > Streptomyces flavusporus. The sequence continues at coordinate 7,771,932 of NZ_CP176503.1, forward strand.
CCGGCGTCGATCATCGTGCGGACGAGGGTGGAGCCGGTCAGCTTGTCGATCCAGTTGTCGGAGCGCCAGGCGAATCCGCTCCAGACCTTCCTGGCCGTCATGAGGAGGGCGACTCCGGTGCGCACCGGGTCGTAGGCGTTCCGGTCGTGCACATGGAGCTGCACGCCTCCGACGGTCTTCCCCTGGAACTTGGAGAAGGTGGGCGCGAAGTACGCCTCCCTGAAGTGCACGCCCGGCAGGGCCAGTTCGTTCGCGGCGGCGGCCCAGCGCCCGTCGATGCCCTCGGCGCCGAGCAGTTCGAACGGGCGGGTGGTGCCGCGCCCCTCGGAGAGGTTGGTGCCCTCGAAGAGACACGTTCCCGCGTACACGAGGGCGGTGTCGGGCGTCGGCATGTTGGGGCTCGGCGGCACCCATGGCAGCCCGGTGGCGTCGTAGAACTCCGACCGCTTCCAGCCGGTCATCCGTACGGTGTCCAGCTCCACCGGCGCGGTCAGGAACTCCTCGTTGAACAGTCGCGCCAGTTCCGCGACCGTCATCCCGTGCGCCTGGGAGATCGGCTGCCGGCCGACGAACGTCGCGAACTCCTTGTGCAGCACCGGTCCTTCGGCCGAACGCCCGGTCACCGGGTTCGGGCGGTCCAGCACGACGAACCGCTTGCCCGCGAGCCTGGCCGCCTCCATGCAGTCGTAGAGGGTCCAGATGTAGGTGTAGAAGCGTGCGCCGACGTCCTGGATGTCGAAGACGACGGTGTCCACGTTCGACGCCGTGAAGATGTCGGCGAGTGGCTGACCGCTCTTGAGGTACGTGTCATACACCGGCAGGCCGGTCGCCGGGTCGTCGTAGCGGCCCTCGGAGCCGCCGGCCTGGGCGGTGCCGCGGAAACCGTGCTCGGGGCCGAAGGCGGCGGTCAGATTCACCCGGTCGTCGGCATGCATGACGTCGACGATGTGGCGTACGTCGCGGGTGATGCCGGTGGGGTTGGTGACGATGCCGGTGCGCCGGCCGCGCAGGGCTGCGTATCCGGTTGCGGCGAGGTTCTCGAAGCCGGTACGGAGTTGCCTGCGGCGCTCGGCCGAGTGGGCGGGAGATGCGGCGGTGAGGGAGGTTGCTGCCATGGTCGCTGCGAGTAGGGCTCGTCTGGATAGGCGCATGGGGGGCACGGTATTGCTCCCGCAGGTCGTGGGGAAGGTGCTGGTGGTTCGTGGATTGTCGCGCCCGCGCGGCGGAGCCGCATATCGACACAGCCCCGCGCCCCTGGGTTGGCTGCAGTCGCCCTTCCCAGTGACATACCGACCGGTTAGTCTGGCCGTCCTGGGAGAGCCGCAGTCGAAGGAGAGCGATGGTGGAAGCCATTCAGGGTGCCGGAGTCGTCGTTACCGGGGCTGGGGGTGGCATCGGCGCGGCCCTTGCCCGCCGCTTCGCCGCCGAGGGAGCTCGCATCGTCGTCAACGACCTGGACGCCGACAAGGCCGAGGCGGTCGCCGGCGAGATCGGCGGCATCGCGGTCCCGGGTGACGCCTCCGCGATCGTCGCCGACGCGCGGGACGCGCTCGGTGGCACGGTCGACGTCTACTGCGCCAACGCAGGCGTCGCCTCCGGCGGTTCCCAGGCGGCCGGTGCGGACGTCTGGGCGCTCGCCTGGGACGTCAACGTGATGGCGCACGTCCGTGCAGCGCAGGCGCTGCTGCCGGACTGGCTGGAGCGCGGCAGCGGGCGTTTCGTGTCCACCGTCTCCGCCGCCGGGCTGCTCACCATGATCGGCGCCGCGCCCTACGCCGTCACCAAGCACGGCGCCTACGCCTTCGCCGAGTGGCTGTCCCTGACCTACCGCCACCGGGGCCTGAAGGTCCACGCGATCTGCCCGCAGGGCGTGCGCACCGACATGCTGGCCGGTACCGGCAGCGCGGGCGACCTGGTGCTGGTGCCGACCGCGATCGAGCCCGAGGACGTGGCGGACGCCCTCTTCAAGGGCATCGAGGAGGACCGCTTCCTGATCCTCCCGCACCCCGAGGTCGCCGGGTACTACCAGGCCCGGGCCACCGACCCGGACCGCTGGCTGACCAACATGAACCACATCCAGCAGAAGTGGGAGGCGGCCCGATGACCGGCTCCAGGTACGAGGCCAAACCCTGGCTGGACCTGCTCGACGACGCCCAGCGCGCCCCGATCGACCCCGCCGACTCCCTGGTGCACGCCCTGCGCAGGGTCATGGGCGAAGCGCCGGACCGTACGTTCCTCGCCTACTTCGACGGGCGCCTGACGTACCGCGACGTCGACGAGCTCACCGATTCCGTCGCCGGGCACCTCGCCGCGCGCGGTCTGGAGCGCGGCGACCGGGTCGCGATCCTGCTGATCGCGCGGTGCGGCTATGGGGCTGTCCCTGCTTGGCGCCGGAAGCGCAGGGGCAATCGTCGTGCCGGTCAACCGTTCCTTGGCAGCGAGCGGGACCAAGTCCTGCTTCACCGGCACGTCCCGAACGGTCTTGGACGCACTGGTCCTCCGCTTTCGCACCGTGGTCGGCGACGCGTATCCCGTACGCGGTCCGTTCCCGGCGGGCGGATTCCCTCACGACCTGGCCTCGGGGCGTGCTCAGAGGCGGCGGAGAGGCCCCGGACCATCTCTCTGGTGGAGCGGGGGCCCCACACGCTGGCAACACACCTGGCGCCCCAGGTCGCACTCAGCAACCTATGCACGCCGCACCGTCCACAGGCGTGCATCAGCGACTGCTCACCCGAACGAGTGATGCCGTCGGCCTGGTTCAGGGGATTCAGGCACCAGCGCGGGCCTCCTGATGTGATCCCCGGGGCCTGCCAGTTCGGCGCGTGCCTGAACAGTGCGGGCACGCTGGTGCTGGCGTACCGGTTCGAGGCGGGCGTCGTGCTCGACGCGTTCGCCGCGCACCGGCCGCACTACACGGTCGGCCCGTCCACCGCCTTCATGGCGCCGGCCGCCCACCCGTCCGTCACCCCGGACCACTTCTCGTCCTTCCGGATCATCTCCTCCGGCGGCGCCCCGCTGCCGCCCGCCCTGGTGGAGAAGTTCCGCGCCGGCTTCGGTCCGTACATCCGCAACGGCTACGGGCTCACCGAGTGCACCGCCCCCTGTGCCTCCGTCCCGCCCGGCCGGGAGGCGCCCGTCGACCCGGCGTCGGGGACGCTGGCCGTGGGCGTGCCGGGGCCGGACACCGTCGTACGCATCGTCGACGACCAGGGGGCGGAGATGCCGTTCGGGGAGCAGGGTGAGATCGTCGTCCGTGGGCCCCAGGTCGTGCCCGGCTACTGGCGGCGCCCCGACGCCACCGCCGAGACCTTCCCCGACGGCGAGCTGCGCACCGGGGACATCGGGTTCATGGACGCCGAGGGCTGGCTGTATGTCGTCGACCGCAAGAAGGACATGATCAACGCGTCCGCCGGGGGTCTGGGGGTGTCCCCCAGAAAACGCAGCAAGGTGTGGCCGCGCGAGGTCGAGGACGTGCTCTACACCCACCCGGCGGTACGCGAGGCGGCCGTCGTCGGCGTCCCCGACGGGTACCGCGGCGAGACGGTCAAGGCCTACATCAGCCTCCGCCCGGGGGCCGATCCGGACCCCGACGCGCTCGCCGCGTACTGCAAGGAGAGACTGGCCGCTTACAAGTACCCGCGGCAGGTGGAGATCCTGCCCGACTTGCCGAAGACGGCGAGTGGGAAGATCCTCCGTCGGGAATTGCGTTCCCGTTCGCACGAAAGTCAGTAGGACATCACGGAAGGCAGGTGGCGGCAGTGCCCAGGACGATGGACGGAGACGGGGCTCCTGTGCCGCAGCGGCTGCTGGCCGCCGCCACCCGGCTCTTCGCGGAGCGGGGTTACGACCGCACCTCGGTGCAGGAGATCGTCGAGGCGGCCGGCGTCACCAAGGGGGCGCTGTACCACTACTTCGGCTCCAAGGACGACCTCCTGCACGAGGTGTACGCGCGCGTGCTGCGCCTCCAGCAGGAGCGTCTGGACGCCTTCGCGCAGGCCGACGAGCCGGTGGAGAAGCGACTGCGGGACGCGGCGGCGGACGTCGTGGTGACGACCATCGAGAACCTCGACGACGCGATGATCTTCTGGCGGTCCATGCACCACCTGAGCCCGGAGAAGAACAAGCAGGTGCGCGCCGAGCGGCGCCGCTACCACGAACGCTTCCGTGCGCTCATCGAGGAGGGCCAGGAGGAGGGCGTCTTCTCGAAGGCGACCCCGGCCGACCTGGTGGTGGACTACCACTTCGGGTCCGTCCACCACCTGTCGACCTGGTACCGGCCCGACGGCCCGCTCGGCCCGCAGGAGGTCGCCGACCAGCTGGCGGATCTGCTGCTGCGTGCGCTGCGGCCCTGAACGTGGAAGTAAGGGGCGGCCTCCTCCCATGGAGGCCGCCCCTTACCCATGCGCTCACAGGTATTTCTTCAGCTCCCGCCGCGCCAGCGACCGCTGGTGCACCTCGTCGGGGCCGTCGGCGATCATCAGCGTCCGTGCGCCGGCGTACAGCTCGGCCAACGGGAAGTCCTGGCTCACACCGCCCGCACCGTGCAGCTGGATCGCCTTGTCGAGGATGTCGACGACCGTGCGGGGCGTGGCGATCTTGATGGCCTGGATCTCCGTGTGGGCGCCCCGGTTGCCGACCGTGTCCATCATCCAGGCCGTCTTCAGTACCAGCAGGCGCAGCTGCTCCACGGCGACCCGCGCGTCCGCGATCCAGTTGTGGACCACACCCTGCTGGGCCAGCGGCTTGCCGAAGGCCGTGCGGGAGACGGCCCGTCGGCACATCAGCTCGATCGCCCGCTCGGCCATGCCGATCAACCGCATGCAGTGGTGGATCCGGCCGGGACCGAGCCGGGCCTGGGCGATGGCGAAGCCGCCGCCCTCCTCGCCGATCAGGTTGGACACCGGCACGCGCGCGTGGTCGAAGACCACCTCGGCGTGGCCGCCGTGGTAGTGGTCCTCGTAGCCGAAGACCTGCATGGCGCGCTTGACGGTCACGCCGGGAGTGTCGCGCGGGACCAGGACCATGGACTGCTGACGGCGGATGTCCGCCCCGTCGGGGTCCGTCTTGCCCATCACGATGAAGATCCTGCAGTCCGGGTTCATCGCCCCGGAGATGTACCACTTGCGGCCGGTGATGACGTACTCGTCGCCGTCCCGCTCGATGTGCGTGGTGATGTTCGTGGCGTCCGAGGAGGCCACCTCCGGCTCGGTCATCGCGAACGCCGACCTGATCTCACCGGCGAGCAGCGGCTGGAGCCACTGCTTCTTCTGCTGCTCGTCGCCGAACTGCGCGAGCACCTCCATGTTCCCGGTGTCCGGCGCGGCGCAGTTCGTCGCGGTCGGCGCGAGCTGGGGGGAGCGGCCGGTGATCTCGGCGAGCGGGGCGTACTGGAGGTTGGTCAGACCGGCGCCGTACTCGGAGTCGGGCAGGAAGAGGTTCCACAGGCCCTGGCGGCGCGCTTCGGCCTTCAGCTCCTCGACGATCGGCGGGGTGTCCCACGGCGAGGCGAGTCGCTCGCGCTGCTCGTGGGCGACCTGCTCGGCCGGATACACGTACTCGTCCATGAAGGCGAGCAGCTTGGCGCGCAGCTCCTCGGTGCGCGCGTCGAACGCGAAGTCCATGGCGGATCAGCCTTCCTGAAGGGTGGTCAGGCCGTGCTCGATGAAGACGGGAACCAGGTCGCCGATGCGGTCGAAGCCGCGCCCGACGGTCTGGCCGAGGGTGTAGCGGTAGTGGATGCCCTCCAGGATCACGGCGAGCTTGAACCAGGCGAACGCCGTGTACCAGGAGATCGCCGAGACATCGCGCCCGGAGCGGGCGGCGTACCGCTCGACGATCTCGGCCGGATCCGGGTGCCCGGGGGCCTCGGCGGTGGTGGAGACGGGCGAGTCGGACATGCCCAGCGGCATGCTGTACATCACGAGCAGGCCCAGGTCGGTCAGCGGATCCCCGAGCGTGGACATCTCCCAGTCCAGCACCGCCGTGATCCGGTCGTTCTCGCCGATCAGGACGTTGTCCAGCCGGTAGTCGCCGTGCACGACGGCCGGCGCGGCGGAGCGGGGCAGCTCCCGGCCGAGGGCGGCGTGCAGTTCGTCGATGCCGGCCAGGTCGCGGTTGCGGGAGGCGTCCAGCTGCTTGCCCCAGCGGCGCAGTTGCCGGTCCAGGAAGCCCTCGGGCCGGCCGAAGTCGGCGAGCCCGACCTCGTCGGGGTCGACCGCGTGCAGGTCGACGAGCGTGTCCACCAGCGACAGCACCGCGCCCCGGGTCCGCTCCGGGCCGAGCGGGGCGAGCTGCTCGGCGGTGCGGTACGGGGTGCCGGGCACGAACTCCATGACGTAGAACGGCGTCCCGAGCACCTCCTCGTCCTCGCACAGCAGCACCGGACGCGGCACCGGCACCTTCGTCGGGTACAGGGCACTGATCACCCGGTGTTCGCGCTTCATGTCGTGCGCGGTGGCCAGGACATGACCGAGCGGCGGCCGTCGTACGACCCACTGCGACACGCCGTCGGAGACGATGTACGTGAGGTTCGACCGTCCGCCCTCGATCAGCCGGCCGGTCAGCGGGCCGTGCACCAGGCCGGGCCGCTCACGGTCGAGCAGGCCGCGCAGCCGGTCGGGATCGAGGCCTGGCGGGTGGTCGGCAACCATCGTCGCTCCTACGGACGTGTGAACAGGACCCGACTTATGATGCCGACCGGTCGGTATGTAGTCCAGAGGGCCGCCCGAACGTGATCGGAGCCACGATAGGCCGACAGCTCCCCGCGCGGGTCGGCGGGGAGCTGTCGAGGAGTGATTGTCGGCCAGTGCCGGGGCGTCAGGACCTCAGTGGTCGTCCCAGTGATCGTCGTGCGCGGCGTGCCGGTGGCCGTCGTGGAGGTAGTCGACGTGGTCGCCGTGCTGGACCCGCATGTGGCCGCAGTCCTCGCCGTGCCGGTGGTCGTGCCCCTCGTGGGCGGTGTGCGCGGCGGGCTCGCACTCGTCCCAGTGGCCGTCGTGGGCGCGGTGCAGATGGCCGTCGTGCGCGTAGTCGATGTGGTCGCCGTGCGGCACCTCGGCGTGCCCGCAGGCGGGGCCGTGGGTGTGCGTGTGGGAGGTGTGTTCCTGGTGCAGGGTGGTCATGGCGCTCACCTTCGGGTGCGGGTGATGACGACGGACAGGCTGCCACGCGAACGGAACATATCCGGGCATCCGGCATGCGTGGCGCCCGAGTACCCCCACCCGCGGCTGACCGGGGCCCGTCCGGCGGTCAGGGCCCTAGTAGGGCTTTGTTAGGTCCTGTGGTGGGGTTCGGGTGCTGGTGCGGGTTGGCCGCATATCGAGCAGGCGCCGGTCCAGGTGGCCAGGAGGGCCTGGAGTTCGCGGAGGACCGCGTAGAGGGTCAGGCCGGCGCAGGGGCTTTTGGGTCGAGCCTGAGCATGGTGCAGAAGGCCTGGGCGAGGGACGCGAGGGTGACGTGGCGGTGCCAGCCGAGGTAGTTGCGGCCCTCGAAGTGGTCCAGGCCCAGACCGTCCTTGAGCTCGCGGTAGTCGTGCTCAACTCGCCATCGGATCTTGGCGATTCGTACCAGTTCGCGCAGTGGGGTGTCGGCGGGAAGCGTCGAGAGCCAGTAGTCGGTTGGCTCGGCGGAGTCGGGTGGCCACTCGACGAGCAGCCAGCAGTCGGGCAGGGAGCCGTCGGCGGCGCGGCGGATGGTGCGGTTGGCCGGTCGGACCCGCAGGGCCAGGAACTGCGAGCGCATCTCGGCGTTCGGGTTGCGTCTGGTGGCCTTGCTGCCCTGGCGCCAGGTGACGGTGCGGGTGGCCGCTCGGCCGACGGCCAGGGCCAGGGCGCGCAGGGTGGTGTGCGGTTGGGGGTAGGCGGACACGGGAGGGCGGCCCTGCCCGGAGTACGGCGGGCGTTGGGGTGTGGCATTGCCGGGGTGCGCGGTCGTGGTGGCTTTGACCGCGACCGCGTAGGTCAGGCCGCGCTCGGTCAGGCCCTCGCGAAAGCCGGTGGCGTCGCCGTATCCGGCGTCGGCGGCGACCGGAAGGTCGGGCAACTCCCAGTTGTCGCGCACCTCGTCGAGCATGTCCAGCGCCAGGCGCCACTTCTCCCGGTGCCGCTCGGTGTCCGGGATTCCCGCCTTGGCGCGGCGGCGCCGGATCGCCTCGGCCATCAGCGCGTCCTCGCCGTACTTGGTGTCGTCCCAGCTCTCGGGCAGGAACAGGCGCCAGTCGACAGCCGATGACGCACGGTCACTGACCAGGTTCACACTGACGCCGACCTGGCAGTTGCCGCGCTTACCCAGGGCGCCGCAGTACATCCGCGCCACCCCCGGTGAGTCGTAGCCGTCCTTGGGGAAGCCGACATCATCGATCGCGTACGCCTCGGGAGAAATGTGCGCGGCAGCCCAACGGGCCAGCCGCTCACGGACCTTGGAGTAGTCCCAGGTGGACGATGAGACGAACTGCTGCAGCTGCTGGTGGTCCACGCCCAGGCGCTCGGCCATCGGCTGCATGGACTTGCGCTTGCCGTCCAGCATCAGCCCGCGCAGATACAGCTCGCCCTTGGCCCGCTGGTCCCGACGCGCCAGCGAACCGAGCATCTCCGCCGCGAACGCCTCCAGGCGCGGGCGGACCGTCTCCATCTCCTCAGGTGTCACACCTGACAGAACATCACAATCTACCTGACGATGATCAATCGGGGTACCTAACAAAGCCCTACTAGTAGGGCTTTGTTAGGTCCTGTGGTGGGGTTCGGGTGCTGGTGCGGGTTGGCCGCATATCGAGCAGGCGCCGGTCCAGGTGGCCAGGAGGGCCTGGAGTTCGCGGAGGACCGCGTAGAGGGTCAGGCCGGCGCAGGGGCTTTTGGGTCGAGCCTGAGCATGGTGCAGAAGGCCTGGGCGAGGGACGCGAGGGTGACGTGGCGGTGCCAGCCGAGGTAGTTGCGGCCCTCGAAGTGGTCCAGGCCCAGACCGTCCTTGAGCTCGCGGTAGTCGTGCTCAACTCGCCATCGGATCTTGGCGATTCGTACCAGTTCGCGCAGTGGGGTGTCGGCGGGAAGCGTCGAGAGCCAGTAGTCGGTTGGCTCGGCGGAGTCGGGTGGCCACTCGACGAGCAGCCAGCAGTCGGGCAGGGAGCCGTCGGCGGCGCGGCGGATGGTGCGGTTGGCCGGTCGGACCCGCAGGGCCAGGAACTGCGAGCGCATCTCGGCGTTCGGGTTGCGTCTGGTGGCCTTGCTGCCCTGGCGCCAGGTGACGGTGCGGGTGGCCGCTCGGCCGACGGCCAGGGCCAGGGCGCGCAGGGTGGTGTGCGGTTGGGGGTAGGCGGACACGGGAGGGCGGCCCTGCCCGGAGTACGGCGGGCGTTGGGGTGTGGCATTGCCGGGGTGCGCGGTCGTGGTGGCTTTGACCGCGACCGCGTAGGTCAGGCCGCGCTCGGTCAGGCCCTCGCGAAAGCCGGTGGCGTCGCCGTATCCGGCGTCGGCGGCGACCGGAAGGTCGGGCAACTCCCAGTTGTCGCGCACCTCGTCGAGCATGTCCAGCGCCAGGCGCCACTTCTCCCGGTGCCGCTCGGTGTCCGGGATTCCCGCCTTGGCGCGGCGGCGCCGGATCGCCTCGGCCATCAGCGCGTCCTCGCCGTACTTGGTGTCGTCCCAGCTCTCGGGCAGGAACAGGCGCCAGTCGACAGCCGATGACGCACGGTCACTGACCAGGTTCACACTGACGCCGACCTGGCAGTTGCCGCGCTTACCCAGGGCGCCGCAGTACATCCGCGCCACCCCCGGTGAGTCGTAGCCGTCCTTGGGGAAGCCGACATCATCGATCGCGTACGCCTCGGGAGAAATGTGCGCGGCAGCCCAACGGGCCAGCCGCTCACGGACCTTGGAGTAGTCCCAGGTGGACGATGAGACGAACTGCTGCAGCTGCTGGTGGTCCACGCCCAGGCGCTCGGCCATCGGCTGCATGGACTTGCGCTTGCCGTCCAGCATCAGCCCGCGCAGATACAGCTCGCCCTTGGCCCGCTGGTCCCGACGCGCCAGCGAACCGAGCATCTCCGCCGCGAACGCCTCCAGGCGCGGGCGGACCGTCTCCATCTCCTCAGGTGTCACACCTGACAGAACATCACAATCTACCTGACGATGATCAATCGGGGTACCTAACAAAGCCCTACTAGAGGACCAGCGCCGAGGCGCAGGCGGCCAGGGCGACCGTGCACAGGGCCGCGGCCGTGGCGTACCGGGGTGTGAGGGCCGCGGGGCGGTCGGTCGCCGCGAGCGCGTGGATCCGGCGGTGGGCGACCAGCAGGAAGCCCAGCCAGAGGGCACAGCACAGGGCACCGACGACGAGCCGGGTGGCCGACGTCCCGCCGTGCAGTGCGGTCCGCACGGCGAGTACGGCGGCGACGGTGCCCGACAGCGTGGTGCGCCGCCAGGCGAGCCGGGTCCGCTCCGGTTGCAGTCCCGGATCCCGCTCCGGGGCGGCGACGGCGCTCACCCCTCCCACCCGACCAGCACGACGGCGACCATCGCGACGGCCACCACCGCGACGACCAGGCTCAGCAGCGCCGGGAACCGTGACACCGGCAGGTCCTCGCCCCGGCGCATGGCGCGCTCGCAGCGCATCCAGTGGTTGACCGCCCGCAGGGAGGACAGCACGCCCGCCGCGAGCAGCGCGAGCGCAAGCCCGACCCGCCAGCCCCGGCTCAGGTCCGGCAGGAACTGGTCCACCGCGAACCCGCCGCCGATCAGCGCGAGCGCGGTGCGCAACCAGGCCAGGAACGTGCGCTCGTTCGCCAGCGAGAACCGGTAGTCGGGCGTGACGCCCTCCGCCCGGATCCGCTGGGGTGCGAACCACAGCCGGACGTTCCGTACGAGTTCGATCACGTGCACGACCCTATCGGGGTGCGCGGGTGGATCAGCCCGCCGACCGGTAGGCGCTCAGGCGCGCGTAGGCCGCCAGGCCGTCCGGGACCCACTGCCATTCCGCGAGACGCCGCTCGATCTCCTGCTCGGGCAGGAAGTCGTGCCAGGCGACCTCCTCCGCCTGCGGCTGGACCGGCAGGTCGCAGCGCACCTCGTAGACGGCGGACCACCAGTTGTGGCCGGCGCCGTTGGCGTACAGGAACTTGAACAGGTACGCGGGACGGGGGAGCCCGGTGACGCCGAGTTCCTCCTCGGCCTCGCGCAACGCCGCATCGTCGTAGGCCTCGCCCGCGCCGACGACGCCGCCGACGAACATGTCGTACAAGGAGGGGAAGACGAGCTTGGTCGGCGTGCGGCGGTGGACGAAGATCCGGCCCGCCGCGTCCCGGGCCTGAATGAACACGCACCGGTGACGCAGACCCTGCGCGTACGCCTCCCCGCGCGGGGCCTGCCCGATGACGCGGTCGTGCTCGTCGACGATGTCGAGGATCTCGTCAGCAGCGCTCATGGGGCCATCCAAGCAGGGCGGGAACGGTGGTTTCGGCAGCGGTGGTCAGCGGTGGTTACGGAATTCTGACGGGCGTCCGCGATCCCTGGCCGCGGCGGGGTCCCGGGTGCTCGAATGGCTGGGTGAACACCGGACAACCCGAGCAGGAGGGCCGGCCGATCGGCCGTCGCGTCCTGCTCGGCACCCTCGGCCTGGGTGCCCTCGGCGTGGTCGCCGCGCCCACCCTGCAGCGCGGACTGGAGTCCTTCCTCGGCAGCGCCGCGGACAAGGACCCCACCGGCCTGACCGGCCTGCTGCCCAACGGCGGCGGCTTCCGCTACTACTCGGTCGCCTCCTCCGTACCGCACAAGAACGCCACGACCTACCGCCTCACCGTCGACGGACTGGTGGACCGACCGCACACCTACACGCTGGCCGACCTGCGCGCCCTGCCGCAGACCCGGATGGTGCGCGACGTGCAGTGCGTCACCGGGTGGCGGGTCCCGGGCACGCCGTTCGAGGGGGTGCGCCTGTCCCGGCTCCTGGACGCCGCGGGAGTGCGCCCGTCGGCCGGGGCGGTGCGCTTCACCTGCTTCGACGGCACCTACTCCGAGAGCCTCACCCTCGACCAGGCCCGCCGCGCCGACGTCCTGGTGGCCCTGCGCATGCAGGACGAGGATCTCAGTCACGCCCACGGCGGACCCGTACGCCTCTACGTCGCCCCCATGTACTTCTACAAGTCCGCGAAGTGGCTCTCCGGCATCACCGTCACCGAGGACGTGCAGCCGGGCTACTGGGAGAAGCGGGGCTACGACATCGACGCCTGGGTGGGCCGTTCGAACGGACGGGACGATGAGCCCACGAGCTGACGCCCCGCCACCGCGACCGAGGTCCGCCGGTTCAGCAGGGCCGAACGGTGGGTGCACCGCACGACGGCCGCGCTGATGGGCGTGTGCGTGCTGACCGCGGCCTGTCTGTACATCCCCGAGCTCGCGGAGCTGGTCGGCCGCCGTGCCCTCGTCGTCACCGTCCACGAGTGGGCGGGGCTCGCCCTGCCCGTGCCCGTGCTGGCCGGCCTCGCCTCCCGCGCCTTCCGCGGTGACCTGCGGCTGCTGAACCGCTTCGGCCCGCACGACCGGGTCTGGCTGCGCGCCGCCCTGCGCCGGGACAGACGGCACGCGGCGCGTCCGGCGGGGAAGTTCAACGCCGGGCAGAAGATCTACGCGGCCTGGATCGCCGGGGCGACGCTGGTGATGCTCGGCACCGGCCTGATCATGTGGTTCACCCACCTCACCCCGCTGGTGTGGCGCACCAGCGCGACCTTCGTCCACGACTGGCTGGCCCTCACCATCGGCATCGTCCTCGCCGGGCACATCGGCATGGCGCTGGCGGATCCGGAGGCCCGGCGGGGGATGCGGACCGGGTCGGTGAGCGGGGAGTGGGCGGAGCGGGAGCATCCGCTCTGGCGACGCTGAAGAGCGGCCGTCAGGGCGCCAGGATGTCCAGCTCCTGAAGCGCGCCCACCGCGATCTCCCGGGTCAGCTCCTCCGCGCGGGCGGCGTCGCGCTCCCGGACCGCCTCCGCGAGCTTGACGTGCAGGGTGACGGCGGCCGGGTCGGGATCCTCGAACATCACGTCGTGCTGGGTACGACCGGTCAGCACCTCGGCGACGACATCGCCCAGGCGGGCGAACATCTCGTTGCCGGAGGCGTTGAGGATCACCCGGTGGAAGGCGATGTCGTGGAAGAGGTAGCCCTCCAGCTGGTGACCGCGTGAGTGCGCGACCATGCCCAGGGCGCACTCGGTGAGCTCCTTGCACTGCTCGGCGGTGGCATTCCTGGCGGCGAGCCCAGCGGCGACCGGTTCGACCGCCGAACGCAGCACCGTGAGCGAGCGCAGCTGGTGGGGCCGGTCGGCGCCGGCCAGTCGCCAGCGGATGACCTGCGGGTCGTAGACGTTCCACTCCGACCTGGGGCGGACCGTGACGCCCACCCGGCGGCGGGACTCGACCAGGTGCATGGACTCGAGCACGCGGACCGCCTCGCGCATCACGGAGCGCGACACGTCGAAGCGCTGGGCCAGCTCGTCGGTGCGCAGAACGCTGCCCGGCGGGTACTCACCCGCGGTGATCTCGGGGCCGAGGGTGTCCAGTACTTGGCCGTGCAGCCCCCGGCCCGGTGTGCTCATGCACTCAGCGTACGTGCCGGATCACGGGAACAAAAAGTCAGACTTATTTGTCACAGGCTCTTGAATTCGTCGTACCTAAAAGGTTTCATTTGGCCGACGTCGGATGCGACGTCGTATGTCGAGGAAGACAGCGAGGCAGACATGCGTACCCCCCACGTCGTCGTGGTGATGGGCGTCGCCGGAACGGGCAAGACCACGATCGGTCCGCTGCTCGCCGCCCGGCTCGGCGTTCCCTATGCCGAGGGCGACGACTTCCACCCCCAGGCCAACATCGCCAAGATGTCGGCCGGTACCCCGCTCGACGACGACGACAGGTGGCCCTGGCTGGACGCCATCGGCGCCTGGGCGCACGGGCGGGCCGGGCTGGGCGGGGTGGTCAGCAGTTCGGCGCTGAAGCGGTCGTACCGCGACCGGCTCAGGGCCGCGGCCCCCGACATCGTGTTCGTGCACCTCACCGGAGACCGGGCCCTCATCGAGGACCGGATGGCGCACCGGCAGGGTCACTTCATGCCGACGGCCCTGCTGGACTCGCAGTTCGCCACGCTTCAGCCGCTCCAGCCGGACGAGACCGGAGTCGCCGTCGACGTCTCCGGCACGCCCGAGGAGATCACCGAGCGCGCCCTGGCCGCGCTGGACGGGCTGGAGCAGACGGCCCCGCAGACCTCGTAGAACTCCCGCATCACTCCCCTCCCCTCCCCTCCCCTCCCCATCCCCTCCACTGACAAGGGAACCCCCGTGACCAGACTCAGCGTCGAGATGCTGGCAGCGGACACCGTCGAGCCGATCACCTCGGCCGGCCACGCCCAGCTGGGCATCGCCGTGCTGGCGGGTATCGCGCTCATCGTCCTGCTGATCACCAAGTTCAAGCTTCACGCCTTCCTGGCGCTGACCATCGGGTCGCTGGCGCTCGGCGCCTTCGCCGGGGCACCGCTCGACAAGGCCATCACCAGCTTCACCACCGGCCTCGGCTCCACGGTCGCCGGCGTGGGTGTGCTGATCGCCCTCGGTGCGATCCTCGGCAAGATGCTCGCCGACTCCGGCGGCGCCGACCAGGTCGTCGACACGATCCTCGCCAAGGCGAGCGGCCGTTCGATGCCGTGGGCGATGGTCCTCATCGCCTCCGTGATCGGTCTGCCGCTGTTCTTCGAGGTCGGCGTCGTGCTGCTGATCCCGGTCGTGCTGATGGTCGCCAAGCGCGGCAACTACTCCCTGATGCGCATCGGCATCCCGGCGCTCGCGGGCCTGTCGGTCATGCACGGCCTGGTCCCGCCGCACCCCGGTCCGCTGGTCGCGATCGACGCGCTGGGCGCCAACCTGGGTGTGACCCTGGCTCTCGGTGTGCTCGTCGCGATCCCGACGGTGGTCATCGCCGGTCCGGTGTTCTCGAAGTACGCCGCCCGCTGGGTGGACGTCCCGGCCCCGGACCGGATGATCCCGCAGCGGGCGTCCGAGGAACTGGAGAAGCGGCCCAGCTTCGGCGCCACACTGGCGACCATCCTGCTGCCGGTCGTGCTGATGCTCTCCAAGGCGCTCGTCGACATCATCGTCGACGACCCCGAGAACACCGTGCAGCGCGTCTTCGACGTCGTCGGCTCCCCGCTGATCGCCCTGCTCGCCGCCGTGCTCGTCGGCATCTTCACGCTGGGCCGCCCCGCCGGGTTCTCCAAGGAGCGCATCTCGGGGATCGTCGAGAAGGGCCTCGCGCCCATCGCGGGCATCCTGCTGATCGTCGGCGCCGGCGGCGGCTTCAAGCAGACGCTGATCGACTCCGGCGTGGGCCAGATGGTCCTGGACATCTCCGAGGACTGGTCGATCCCGGCCCTGCTGCTGGCCTGGCTGATCGCGGTGGCGATCCGGCTGGCGACCGGTTCGGCAACCGTCGCGACCATCTCGGCGGCCGGACTGGTCGCCCCGCTCGCGGCCGACATGTCCACCACGCACGCCGCCCTGCTGGTCCTGGCCATCGGCGCCGGTTCGCTCTTCTTCAGCCATGTCAACGACGCCGGCTTCTGGCTGGTGAAGGAGTACTTCGGGCTGAACGTCGGCCAGACGATCAAGACCTGGTCGATCATGGAGACGATCATCTCGGTGGTCGCGGGGGCGCTGGTGCTGCTGTTGTCCCTGGTCATATAGAGGCTGTCTCCGGGACAGTCGCAAACAGTCGAACCACCAACCCGGGCCCGGGCAACCGCCCCGGCCCGGGTGTTTTTCAGTTCGCCGCGTTGGCGCCGAAGTTGGGGTAGCCCTCGGAGTCCACGCCCACCGAGGAGGCGAAGATCTCCCGGTCGCCGGGGGTGATCTTCGTACCGTTGGACGGCAGGTAGAACGCCGCGCCGTTGGTGTTCTCCCAGCAATCGCCCACCGTCAGGTCGGCCCTGCCGTCACCGGTGACGTCGGTCAGCTTCACCTCGCAGCCGAAGCCGTCGCCCGTTTCGTTGGTGTCGGGGACACTGGCGGTGTCCTGGTTGAAGTACCCGGGCGTTCACGCCCGGGAGGAATCGCATCCTGGGGTGAGCGGTGCGGAGCACCGCGGTGGCATCCGGCGCGGAGCGCCGGGAAGGCGGTCCGGGATGACGGGGGAATTTCCTGTGTTCGAATGTGAGACCTGGGAGTTCCGGCTAGCGTCGCGGGTGTGAAGCTCGTGGTGCAGGTGAAGCTGCTGCCGACGCCCGTGCAGGCGGCGGCGCTTGAGGCGACCCTGCACGCCTGCAACCAAGCGGCCACTTGGGCCAGTGAGGTGGCCTTCGAAAAGGATGTGAAGAAGAACTTCGCGCTGCGCAGGCTCATCTATGACGAGGTGAAGGCGCGGTGGAGCCTGGGAGCCCAGGCCGCCCAGCATGTGATCAAGAAGACCTGTGACGCCTACGCGACGCTGACGGCGAACCTGAAGGCCGGGAACCTCGGCAAACCCGGCTCGAAGCGGTACCGCAGGGCCACCGAGAAACCGATCGCCTTCCGACCGGACGGGGCACAGCCCTACGACGACCGGATGCTGTCCTGGCAGATCGCCGAACGACGGATCTCGATCTGGACCGTGTCGGGACGGATGAAGGACGTGGCGTTCACCGCCTCCAGAGAGCAGCTGGCCACCCTGGCCCTGCACCGGCGGGGAGAGTCGGACCTGGTGCGCCGGGACGGCATGTGGTTCCTGCTGGCCACCTGCGAGGTCCCCGAGGCCGAGCCCAACACCGATCCGGCGGACTTCCTCGGTATCGACCTGGGCATCGTGAACATCGCCACCACCTCCGACGGCGAGATCATGGCCGGGCGGGAGCTGAACCGCACGCGGCTGCGGGAACGCACGCTGCGCACCAAGCTGCAGAAGAAGAACACCCCGTCCGCCAGGCGCCGCTTGAAGAAGCGGCGGCGCAAGGAGGCGCGGCGGGCGAAGGACATCAACCACAAGATCGCGAAACATGTGGTGGCCGAGGCAGAACGCACCGGTCGCGGGATCGCCCTGGAGGACCTGACGGGCATCCGCGAACGGGTACGGCTTCGCAAACCCCAACGGGCCGCCCACACCAGCTGGTCCTTCGCCCAGCTCGGAGGGTTCATCGCGTACAAGGCCCGCCGGGCCGGGGTGCCGGTGGTGCACGTCGATCCGGCGTACACCTCGCGCACCTGCGCCGAGTGCGGCCACGTGGACAAGGCGAACCGGGTCTCTCAGGCCTGGTTCGCGTGCCGGAACTGCGGCGTCGTTGCGCACGCGGACCGATGGGGGCACCTCCCGCTCGAGCGAAGCCGAGAGTGGGGGAGGCTCCCGCAACATCCGCGCCCGCGCGTGGGAGTTGTGGCGACGCGGGGCCCAGTCAACGGCCCCTGCCTCACCTCCGGAGCGCACGCGCCGGGGTGGGGCTGGACGCAAACGCAGCATCACCGCCAGTGATGCCCGTTGTGCAAGCCTGGCGCTTTAGTACCGGGTAGTTGACTCGAGGAACTCCCCGTCGACGTACACCCACGCCCCGTCGACCCGTTCGAACCGGCTCCGCTCGTGCACCGCCCCGCCCTTGAACGACGCCCGGAAGGTCACGGTCCCGGTCGTGTGGAACGCGGTCCCGTCGCCGGTGTCGAGGATCTCCAGCCCGGTCCACCGCATACCGGGATCGAACTCGACCCGCGGTGGGCGCGTCCGCGGATGCCAGGTCCGCAGCAGATACCCCTCGTCCCGCTTCACGAAGGCGCTGTAACGCGACCGCATGAGCGCCTCGGCGGTCGGCGCCGAGGCGGCACCCCGATGAAATCGGCCACAGCACATCTCGTATGTCTCCGCAAGACCGCAAGGGCACGAAGGGTTGTGCGAAGGGGTGGCGGGGTGTGGCCGGCGGGGCCGGGCGGGGCGTCGGGACATGCGCTCCATTCTGCTGCAACACCGGCTGTGCAGAAGTGGTGGATCACCCGCCCCGACACGCGCACATCGTGTGCGAGTTGTGTTCGCCACCCTTCATCGAACCTCCCCCAGGGCTGGCGTGAACACGTCTTGCTCGACAACTCCCCACTCACCAAGGTGGATCGAGCACTCGAGCATCAGGAGTCACAAGCGTGCGCTTGGCCGGGCGACCGACCGCCCGGCGTGCTGACGGGGGAACCGATGCGGTGCGCGTGATCACCGTCGCCCGTGTGGGTGGCGTTCGTGCGCATCGGTCCGGAAAGTCTCCCTCTGTCATCTCTTGGTGCCTTCGTCTGGTGCCCGAGACAGGGATTGGAGGGGGAATGCCGACGAATGCAGTGAGCGCCGCCCGACCGACGTATCCCGGCGTCTACGTCGAAGAGCTTCCCAGCAGCAGCCGCACCATCTCCGCCGTGACCACGTCGGTGACCGCGTTCGTCGGTCACACCCGGCGTGGTCCGCTCAACGAACCGGTGCGCGTCACCGGCTTCGCCGAGTTCGAGCGCCGCTTCGGAGGGCTCGGCTCGCAGAGCGCCGTCGCCTACGCGGTGCACCAGTTCTTCGCGGGCGGCGGCAGCGTCGCCGTGATCGTCCGGGTCGCCAAGGCCGGCAGCGGAAAGGCTGCCTGCGTCGTCCTGGAGTCCACCGAGGGCCACAGCGAGAGCCGCGTTCTCGAAGTCCACGCCAAGGAACCCGGCGTCTGGGGCAACGGCCTGCGCGTCGCCGTCGACTACGACACGCCTCAACCCGACGAGACCTTCAACCTGCGGGTGTACGACGCCAAGGGCGACACCCGCGAGAGCTTCACCGGCCTGTCCATGGACGCCGGGCACGGCCGCTACGCGCCCACGGTGATCAACGCGGGCTCGCGCCTCATCCGCGTCGAGGCCGTCGGCGAGGGCCGCCCCGACCCGTCCGGCACCGTCTCCAAGCCGTTCGGGGACGAGCTGCCGAACCTGGAGGTCGAACTCACCGTCAAGATCGGCGACGTGGAGCGCGAGTTCCGGCTCCACGACCCCGACTGCGACGGCGAAGCCCCGTCCAGTGTCGCCGAGTTGGCGCTGTTGCTGGAGCGCAAGCTGCGCGCCCTGCCCGACGCGCCCGGCAAGCACGCCTTCGCCGGCGCCGAGGTGACCGCCTTCGGCCGGCGCATCCAGGTCGTCGCCGGTTCCACCGATCCCGAGGACGTCGTCCGCTTCCTCGGCGAGTGCGCCAACGACCTGGGTCTGGAGGCCTCCGTCAACCCGCCGGTGTTCCCGCTGGAAGGCGGCGAGGACGGCGAGGCGCCCGGACCGCGCGACCTCATCGGCTCCGAGGCCGACAAGACCGGCATCCAGGCTCTGCGCGGCGTCGCCGACGTCAACCTGCTGGCGCTGCCCGAGCTGGCGTCGTACGAGAAGACCGAGGACATGCTCACCGTCGTCTCGGCGGCCCAGCGGCTGTGCCAGGAGCGACGGATCTTCCTGCTCGTCGACGCCCCGAGCACCTGGGTCAGTGTGGACACGGCCCGCGCGGGGCTCGCCGCCTTCGACGCCGTGCGCGGCGACCACGCCGGCCTGTACTTCCCGCACCTCCAGCTCACCGACCCGCTCACCGGGCGGCTGCGCTCCTTCCCGCCGTCCGGCGCGGTCGCCGCCGTCTTCGCCCGCACCGACTCCGAGCGCGGTGTGTGGAAGGCGCCGGCGGGCACCGAGGCGCGGCTCGCGGGCGTGCACTCGCTCACCGTCGAGCTGACCGACCGGGAGACGGGGCTGCTCAACCCGCTCGGCGTCAACTGCCTGCGTACCTTCCCGCTGACCGGCCCGCTGGTGTGGGGCGCGCGCACCCTCGCCGGCTCCGACGCGCTCGACAGCGAGTGGAAGTACGTGCCCGTGCGCCGGCTCGCGCTGCACGTGGAGGAGAGCCTGCAACGCGGCCTGCAGTGGGTCGTGTTCGAGCCCAATGACGAATCGCTGTGGCAGCAGATCCGGCTGAGCGCCTCCTCGTATCTGCACACGCTCTTCCGTCAGGGTGCGTTCAAGGGCAGCACGCCGCGCGAGGCCTACTTCGTCAAGTGCGACCACGAGACCACCACGGACGAGGACGTGGCAGGCGGCGTCGTGAACGTGCTGGTGGGCATCGCGCCCGTGCGGCCGGCCGAGTTCGTGATCGTCAGGATCCAGCAGACGTCCGGGCAGTTCGCGCTCTGATCGCGCTCGTAGGAATACCGAGAAATGCCGAGGAATTTCGATGGCTGAGTTCACGGTCAACGCCCATCGTTTCGACCCGTACAAGAACTTCAAGTTCCTGGTCCTGTGGGACGGTCGTACGGTCGCGGGCATCAGCAAGATCAGTCCCCTGAAGCGGACCACCGAGGTGGTCAAGCACCGGCACGGCGGCGACCCCTCCTCGCCGCGCAAGTCGCCGGGCCGCTCGGAGTTCGAGGGCATCACCCTGGAGCGCGGGGTCACCCACGACCCCGAGTTCGACCGCTGGGCCAACAAGGTCTGGCAGGTCGGGGCCGGTCTCGGCTCCGAGGTGTCGCTCGCCGACTTCCGCAAGGACATCGTCATCCAGGTCCTCAACGAGGCGGGCCAGGTCGCCGTCTCGCACAAGCTGTACCGGACCTGGCCCAGCGAGTACCAGGTGCTGGGCGAGCTGGACGCCAACGCCAACGCGGTGGCCATACAGTCGCTGAAGCTCGAGTGCGAGGGCTGGGAGCGGGACTACGAGGTGCCCGAGCCGGAGGAGCCCTCGTTCCTGAACCCGGCCTGAACTGAAGGAGGTTGGGGGAGCTGATGGCTGGGGCGGCCGATCTGCTGGCCACCTGGGAGGCGGGACTCGCCGAGGCATCCGCCGGGCGCGCGCTGCTGCTGCACCGCACCGCGCGCCCGGACCTCGATGCCCGAGCACTGCCAGCCCTTCCGGTGGGCGAGCGCGAGGCGGACCTGTTCGCACTGCGCCGGGCCCTGTTCGGCGAGCGCATGCAGGTGCGGCTCGACTGCGCGGAGTGCGGGGCGGACATGGAGTTCGACCTGGACGCCGGGGAGTTCGCCCGCTCGGTCGGAGTCCGCGGTGACACGGTCGTACGGGTCGCGCACGACGGGTGGGAGGTCGAGTTCCGGCTGCCCGGCTCCGGCGACCTGACCGCAGCGGCGCGGGACGTGGATCCGCGGGGGGCGCTGCTGGCGCGGTGCCTCGTCTCGGCGGTGCACGACGGGGCGGCGGTCACCGCCGACGCCCTGCCCGCGCCCGTGCAGCGCCGGATCGCCGAGGCGGTGGAGGCCGCCGACCCGGGGGCCGACGTGACCCTCAACGTGGCCTGCCCCGAGTGCGGGCGGGCCACCCGGGCCGAGCTGGACATCGCCTCGTACCTGTGGACCGAACTCGACTCCTGGGCGAGGGACCTGCTCCTCGACGTTCACCTGCTCGCCACCGCGTACGGCTGGAGTGAGCCGGAGATCCTGGCGCTCAGCCCGCTGCGGCGCCGCTACTACCTGGAGATGTGCGCCGATGTCTGAGTCCA
This sequence comes from Streptomyces flavusporus, assembly GCF_046267975.1. Lineage (NCBI taxonomy): Bacteria > Bacillati > Actinomycetota > Actinomycetes > Kitasatosporales > Streptomycetaceae > Streptomyces > Streptomyces flavusporus. The sequence continues at coordinate 7,793,402 of NZ_CP176503.1, forward strand.
CGCCCGGCTCCGAGGTGCCCGACTTCCTCGACCGGCTGATCGCCCGGCACGCGCCGGCCGCCACCGGCCCGCGCCCGGATGCGGTGCGCGTACGGCCTCGGCTGCCCGGCCCGTTCGAACGGATCGAGGCGGTACGGGCGCGGAACGCGGGCGAGGACGCCGAGCCGGTGTGGCCCTCTTCGACGCCCTCCGCCGCACTCCGCCCGGACACCCCGCGTGCGGCTCCGGCCGCCCGGGCGGCACGGCTGCACACGGAACGGGAGCGGACCGTCGTACGCACCGAACGACTGCTCGCCGACCCGGCGCAGCCCCCCGCGCCACCGGCCGTGGCCGAGGCGCCGCTGCTGCGCCCGGTGGCGCCGGTGCTGCCGGGCCCCCGACCGGCCCCGGATGCCGGGCGGCGTACGCCGGGCCGCCCGGAGCGCGCCGCCCCGACCGCGGCGTCCGTACCCACCCCTTCGGGTACGGACGCCGCTCTCCCCGCCGCGCCGGCCGCCCCTCGGCCCAGGGCGGCGGACACGGCGGCGGCACGCGAGGCCGTACGGCAGGCCGCGGCCCGCCGTACGGTGCGGGCGTCCGAGCAGGTGGTGCAGGTGCAGATCGGGCGGCTCGAGGTGACCGCGGCACCGTCGCCGTCCGGCGGGGCCCGGCAGCGGACGCCCGGGACCGAGCGGCCGGGGGCAGCGGTGAGCCTCGCGGAGTACCTGGCCCGGGGGCGTGAATGAGCGGCACAGGAAGCATCAGGACGACAGGGACCGAGGAACTCACGCCATGAGCAACGCACTTGCCATCGCCCATGTGACCCAGGCCCTCGCCCTGCTCATCGAGTCCAACATCGGGCCCGAGATCGACATGGCGGTGAAGGTCGAACCGCGCAAGCCGCCGGCCGACCCGCCGACCGACCAGCCCACCATCTCGGTGTTCCTCTACCAGGTCACGCCCAACACCTCACAGCGCAACAACGACCTGCCCACCCGCGCCGCCGACGGCACTCTGGTCAAACGGCCCGCTGCCGCACTCGACCTGCACTACCTGATCAGCGCCTACGGCGACGAGACGGAACTCGTCGGGCAGCGTCTGATCGGCTCCGTGGTGCGCACCCTGCACGAGACCCCGATTCTGCCGAAGGGAGTCATCGAACTCGCCGGTGAGAAGCCGTACTTGGCAGGCAGCGACCTCGTCGAGGCGGCGCAGCGGGTGCGGTTCACACCGACGGTGATGGACGTCGACGAGACGTCGAAGCTGTGGGGGATGCTCCACCAGACGCCGTACGCACTGTCGGTCGTCTATCAGGCGGCGCTGGTCTTCATCGACGGGCGTGAGACGCCGGTGCCGCGGAAACCGGTCGAACGGACGGATGTACGGGTGCTGCCGTTCGGGGCGCCGGGGGCGCCGGTCCCTCCGGGGGTGGAGCGGAGCAGTGACGAGCCGTCAGTCCCTGTTCCGACGACGGAGGATGCGAAGGACGAAGCACCGGCCGTCGCCAAGAAGACCGAGAAGCCTGTCGCCAAGAAGGCCGCGAAGGCCGTCGCCAAGACGTCGGCGCGCACCCGTAAGGCGACCACCCGCACCCCTCGGCCGGCCCGCCCCGGCCCACGGAACTCGGACGGCGCGGGCGAGAACACGGAGAAGTGACACGGGATGAGCGCGAGGGGGGCAGGTGAGGACATGGGTGCACACGAGCCGAACGCGGCCGGCGAGCGGGACAGCGGCGCGACGCTGATCGCGGAGATCGGGCGCGTCCTGGCCCGCGTCGACGCCCACGCGGCACGCGCCGCCGAGCCGGGCGCACAGCGGGCGGAACCCGAGCCCGACGTCGCCCCCGCTCCTGTACGGCAGCCCGCCGCACCCCTCGACGCACTCATCGCCTGCTTCGGACTCACCCCGTTCGAACGCGATCTCGTCCTGCTCATCGCCGCCCAGGACCTGGACCCCACGACGGCCGTCCGGTGCGCCGCCGCGAGCGGTGACCCGGAGCGGGCGTACCCCACCTTCTCGCTCGCCCTGGCAGCCCTCGCCGAGCCGCACTGGAGCGCGCTCACCCCCGTCGCGCCGCTGCGGCGCTGGCGGATCGTCGAGCTCGACGACGAGTCCCGGCTGACCACCTCCCGGCTGCGGCTCGACGAACGCATCCTGCACTTCCTGCTGGGCTCGCCCTACCTGGACGCCCGGCTGCACGGCCGGCTGCGGCGCACCCCGGTGCCGGACCGGCTGCCACCCTCGTACGACCTGGCTGCGAACCGGGTCGCCGCGGGCTGGACGGCGGGAGCGACCCCTGATGCGCCCCTGCTGGTCGAGCTGACCGGCGGGGACCGGCGTAGCCGGGCCGATATCGCCGCCGCCGCGGCCGCCCGCTCCGGGCTCGGCCTCTACGCGATCAGCGCCGAGGACCTGCCCACCGACCCCGCCGAACGGGACCGGCTCGCCCGGCTCTGGCAGCGTGAGGCGATCCTGCTGCCCGCCGCGCTGCTCGTCGAGGTGGGCGAACTCGACCGCGACCAGCGGGCGGCGGCCGAGGCGTTCCTGGTCCAGGCGGCCGTACCCATGGTGGTGTCGAGCGAGGACCCGCTGCGTTCCGACCGGCCGCACGGCGCCCGCGTGAGCGTGCCCCGGCTCGACGACGACGAACAACTCGCCCTGTGGGCCGACGCGTTCGCGGACATCGACCTGGACGAACTCGAACTCCGTTCACTCGTGGCTCAGTTCCAGCTGCCCCCGCATGTAGTACGGTCCGCGGCCGCCACCGTACGCCGTGACCTGCCCACCGAGGACGAGCTGGACGCGGCCCGACTCGCGTGGCGGGCCGGGCTGGCCGAGGCCCGGATCGGCATGGACGAGCTGGGCCGGCGTATCGAACCGCAGGCCGGCTGGGACGACCTGGTGCTGCACGAGCGGCAGGTCGGCGTGCTCCGCGAGATCGTCGCCCATGTACGGCAGCGGCCGACCGTTCACCAGGAGTGGGGCTTCGCCGGCACGCTGCGCCGCGGACTCGGCGTGACCGCGCTGTTCGCGGGCGGCTCCGGCACCGGCAAGACGCTGGCCGCCGAGGTCATGGCGAAGGAACTCGGCCTCGACCTCTTCGTCGTCGACCTCTCCCAGGTGGTCAGCAAGTACATCGGCGAGACCGAGAAGAACCTCCGCCGTGTCTTCGACGCCGCCGAGCGCGGCGGCGCGCTGCTTCTCTTCGACGAGGCCGACGCGCTGTTCGGCAAGCGCAGCGAGGTCAAGGACAGCCACGACCGGTACGCCAACCTCGAGGTCAGCTATCTGCTCATGCGGATGGAGGCCTACCGCGGCCTCGCCATCCTCACCACCAACATGAAGAAGGCCCTCGACACCGCCTTTCTGCGCCGCATCCGCTTCGTCGTCGACTTCCCCTTCCCGGCCGAACACGAACGAGCCGAGATCTGGCGCCGCGTCCTGCCGCCACAGGCCCCGGTCAAGGACATCGACTGCGACCTGCTCGCCCAGCTCACCGTCGCGGGCGGCTCGATCCGCAACATCGCCCTGTCCGGAGCGTTCCTCGCCGCCGAGGAGGGTGACCGGCTCCAGATGCGGCACATGCTCGCGGCAGCTCGCACCGAGTACCTGAAGCTCGAGCGGTCCCTGACGCCGACGGAGGTGCGCGGATGGGTGTGACACCGCGTGAGATCCGAGTGGACGTGGGCGAACTGGCCCTCAGCGGCTTCCGGGTGGACCCCGAGCGGGTCTCGGCCGCGTTCGAGCGTGAGCTCACCCGCCTGATCCGGACCCACGGCGTACCGCTGGCGACGGACGGCCCGCTGACCGTGGACGCCCTGTCCGGACTGCCGCCCCTGCCCGCCGGTCTGTCCGCCCGGCGGCTGGGGCAGGAGCTGGCGCGCGCGGTGCACGAAGGGCTCAGCGGCCACGGGGAGGTGACCCGGTGAGCAACGCACACACCCAGGACGACCGTTCCGAGCAGCTGGCCGAGCAGCGCCGCCGCAAACGCAGGGAGCGTGCCGCCAAGTCCCGTACACCGGAACCGAAGGACATCGTCAGCGGCGCGGGCCAGCCCCTCGACCCCGGTGTCCGACGGGAGCTGGAGGAGCGGCTCGGCCACGACCTCGGACGCGTACGGCTGCACACCGGCCGCGACGCCGGACAGCTGACGGAGCTGCTCGGCGCGGACGCGGTCGCGGTCGGCCAGGACATCTTCTTCCGCGAGGGCGCCTTCCGCCCCGGCACGGCGGACGGCCGGCGCCTGCTCGCCCATGAGCTCCTGCACACCATCCAGAACCCGCACGGCCTGGGCACGTTGCGCGTCGGCCGTGACCTCGGCGCGGTGAGCCTGCCGCACCAGCGGATCGAGCGGGAGGCGGAGGGGGCGGCCCAGGATCTCGTACGGGGCGAGGAGTCCGCTCCGGAGATCGAGCCGGGGCAGGCCACACCGGGATGGCTGCGGTACGCGACCGTGAATGCCGATCGTCGCCGCATGGAGGAGCTGGACCCGGCGACCCTGGTCGACCGCGTCGCGAACGGAGTCCTGCGCTCCCTGCGCGGTGACCCGGAGGACCGGTCGGGCCGGGTCCGGCTCCAGCTGGCACGGCTGGCACCGCAGATGCAGGACCTCGTCCTCGACCGGCTGGAGGTACGGCTGCCCGCGCCCGTACTCGACCGGGTGCTGGGCCTCGTCGAGGAGGCGGAACAGGCGGGGCCGCTGCCGCTGGATGCGGCGGCGGCGCCCTCGGCCGTGCCCGGGGCGGCGGACGAGGTCGCCGAGGAGCGCCGGCGCGACGAGACCGCCGGGGAACGCCCGGACGCGCGCGAGCGGCCGGAGGGCGCCGAAAGCGGGCCGGAAGCCGGCGGGGAGGGCGAGCAGGAAAAGCCCGGTGAGGGAGCGGCCGGCGACGGGAAGGGGAACACGTCCCCCGAAGAGGCCGCTGCGCAGGACAAGGAGGAGGCCGGGGCACGGGAGCAGGACCGGTCGGAATCCGGGCAGGAGGACAAGGACGCCGCTGCCCGCGAGGACCAGAACGCTTCCGCGCAGGACGAGCAGCGCAAGGCCGAGGACGACGGCGCGCAGCAGGACGAGGCGAAGCAGGACGACGCCGCCGCCGAGAAGGAGCGGGAAGAGGCCGGAAGCCAGGAGGAGGCCCCGCAGGAGCCGGAGCGGCAGGCGGGCGAGCAGCAGACGCGCCAGGACGAGGGCCCGGCGGTCGCCGCGAACACCGCGGCCGCCCCGTCGCCCGTCGACAGGAGCGGCGCCGAGCCCGGCGAGAAGCCCCGGACCGGCGGCGACACCGGCCCGATCCGCTCGGCGGGCGATCCGGAGAACGAGCAGGACGCGGACGACGAGCCGTTGGGGCTGGACTCGGAGCCCGCGGAGCAGGAGCCGGGCGCCGACGAGGACACGCCCGCGGCCCGCGGCAACGAGCCCGTCCCCGACATCGACCTCGTCGGCTACACGGAGGCGGCGAAGAACCCGGGCATCGTCGAGGAGCGGAAGAAGGGCAACGCCTCCCGGCCTTCCCTTCCGTCCACGGATGCCGGACCGGCGCCGGAAGAGGTGGCGGACGCGTCTCCCGCACCGCAGGGCGCTCCCGCACGTTCTGGGGTGGACGACGAGCCCCAGGGACTCACCGACCAGGACCTATTCACCGGCGCGTCCGCAGAGCAGGACCTCGGGCCGGACGGAGCCGGCGGGGCGACCGGCACCGGAGCCGATGCGTCCGGGCTCACCACGACGGCCTCGGCGGACTCCGCCGGAGGCATCGGCGACAAGATGCAGACGGAGCAGCGTGCGGAGGACGCCGAGGCCCGTCGGCGGGACGAGGAGGCCCGCACCGCTGATGGTGCGGGAGCCGGCGCGACCCCGCCGCCCGGTGAGCCGGCCGGGCCCGAGCGACTCGCCAAGGCGGACGAGGACGCACGTACCCAGGGAGCCGGTCCGTCCCAGGCGTCCGGTAAGCCGGCGGACGGCGGCGGCCAGGCCGAAGGCACCGCGAAGCAGGGATCGCAGTCGGCGGGCGCCCCGGCGAAGAGCGAGACGGAGCCGAGCGCCGGAGCGGACAAGGGGGCCGCGAAGCCGGCAGACAAGGGCGAGGACACGGCGGGCGGTGGCGGCAGCGGCACCGGCACCGGCCAGGGCAGCACTCCCGGCACCAAGCCGACCCCGACCCCCGACGACCAGGGCGTCACCGAGGGCAACGGCCACGCCACCTCCCCCGGACCGGAAACCGGCCCGGACAAGGTCTCCACACCGGGGCCCGGCTCCGCTCCGCAACTGGCGCCGGGCAACGGCCCCTCACCCATGTCCGCCTCGGAGGCGAGGACCAACACCCCCAAAGGATCCGGCACTTCGGGTTCCGGCGGCGGTGGATCCGCCGCCCGGTCCAAGCCGTCGGGCAGCAAGCGGCAGGCCGCACGGCAGGTCGCGCGGAGCGCCCGCCGTGGCTCAGGCGGCGGGGGCAGCGGTGGTCGCTCGTCCTCGGCTCCCGCGCCGACGCGGGCCGGCGGCGGACGCGCAGGCGCATCCGCCCCGGCGAAGCCCAAGAAGGAAGCCGCCGCACCGGACGTCTCGAACGCCACGCCCGAGGCGGGACTCGCGACGGCCGCAGGCCTGAAGCCGCATCAGATGCTGGACACGCTCAAGGGCGTGAACGGCGCGGTCGGCCGTTCGGTCGACAAGGAACGTACGGCGCTGCGCAAGGCGCCGCCGAAGGAGCAGCGCCCGTCCGGCTCCCCGCGGACGGTGCCGGGCGGTCCGACGCCGGCGGCCCCGGGCACGTACACCAACGCCAAGGTGGCCCGTACCGAGGCCGCACCGGGCAAAACGCCCGAGATCACCGGCGAGCAGAAACCGGAAGGTGAGGTACCGGGCGCGAATGTGCCCGAGCCGAGCTGGTGGGACATCGCCGTCACCATCGGCGCGCAGCTCTTCGGCAAGCTCCTGAAGGAGATCCTGCCGCTCGACGACCTGATCGACTCGATCCTGGGGCTCCCGACGAAGGACGAGGGCCTGCAGAACGCCAAAGTGGGCGACGCGCCGCGGCTGCCGCTGGAGAACGACTCCGATCCGCAGCGCACCGACGAGCAGGGCCGGAAGCTCGACGAGCGGAAGACGGAGCTGCACCGCTCCGGCCGGGAGGACGCGGCCCGCCCGATGGGCGAGGACCAGATCTACCCGGACGTGCCCAAGGAGACCCTGACCGGCAAGGTGCCCGGCGGCAACGGCAAGAACGCCAAGGGTGCCGGGCGCACGATGTCCGGCGCCGGGGTGCCGATCGAGTCCGCGTCCGCCGTGGCCGAGCACGACCGCGGTCCGCAGATCCAGGCCGGCTTCTCCGAGGGCCGCCAGAAGATGACGCAGGAGCGCAGGGCCAAGGACGACAAGGCGCAGGCGGACCGGCAGAAGCACGATCAGGACCTGAAGCGCGAGGTCGACAGAAGCAGCAGGCAGCAGGCCGACGCCCGGGACAAGGGCCGCTCCGACATCGCCGACTCCCGCGACAAGTGGCGCAAGGAACAGGACGACAAGACCACGGAGATCGACGGCAAGAAGGGCAGGAAGTACGACGAGGTCCGCAAGGACATCAAGGAGAAGGAAGAGCAGACCGACAAGGACGTCGACAAGCGGACCCAGGACGACAACAAGAAGATCACCGACGAGCAGACCAACGCCGAGAAGGAGGCCGAGAAGAAGCAGGAGGAGGGCAAGGACGACGCCGACAACTGGCTCGAAGAAGCCATCGAAAAGCTGAAGCAGTTCTTCGAGGAGCTCAAGAACGCCATCAAGAGCGTCTTCGAGAAGGCGCGGCAGATCGTCACCGACCTCATCGACAAGTTCAAGCAGCAGGTCTTCAAGCTCATCGACGACGCGCGCAACTGGGTGATCGACAAGATCAACAAGTTCGCGGACGCGCTGATCGCCCTCGGTGACGAACTCCTCGCCGACTACCCGGCGATGCGCGACAAGTGGCGCAACACCATCGACGGTGCGCGCGACTGGGCCGTGGACAAGGTCAACCAGATCGCGGACGGCCTCAAGGAGATCGCGGGGAAGCTGCTCGACGGCCTGTGCGGGGCGCTGCTCGCGGGGCTCGACGTCCTGGAGACCGGGATGCTGGCGGCCGTCGAGGTCGCCGAGACCGCCACCGTCGGTGCGCTGGAGTTCGGCGCCGCCGTGGTGGAGGGCCTCGGTGAATGGGCCGCCATCTTCAACGACATCGTCTCCGACCCCGGCGACTGGATCAGCAAGGCGGGGGCCGCCGCGGACACCGGTGCCAGGGAGCACCTCTTCAACGAGGTCACCAGCGCGGTGAAGGCCTGGTTCAACCAGAAGGTCCAGGAGATCATCGGCATCCCGATGGAGGACTTCCAGGAGCTGATCTCCGGCGGGGTGACGGTCGAGCAGATGGCTCGGATGGCGTGGGACGAGGCGCTGCCCCAACTCCCGGTCATCATCGGTGTGCTGGTGGTGGAGAAGGTCGTCGCGAAGCTGATCCCCGGGGCCGGCTGGGTCATGGCGATCATCGACGCCCTGAAGACGGCATGGGGCGCGCTGAGCGAGATCCTCGCCGCCTTCGGCCTGTTCATGGACTTCCTGAAGTCGGTCAAGAGCGGCAATGGCGCCCTGCCCTTCGCGAAGGCGGTGGCGGCCGGTGTCGTCGCCCTGCTCGAGCTGATCTACGAGTTCCTGATCGAGGGCGTCGGCAGGTTCATGGGCAAGGTGGCCGACAAGCTCGGCGACATGCTGAAGAACCTCCGCAAGAAGAAGGACAAGCCGGACGGCTCCGACGCACCGCCCGCACAGCCGAACGCTCCGGGCAAGCCCAAGGACCAGGACTCCGTGCCCACGACCAACGACCGGTCACCGGACCCGGCCCGCTCGACCGACCGCGACGACGACCGCCCGACGCCGCGCAAGCCCTCCACGGACAACAAGTCCCGCCCGCCGACGAGGCCACGCCCCGGCAAGCGCTCCGCCCCGGAGAAGAAGAAGCGCCCCTCACACACCACCCGCCCGAAGAAGCGCCGCGACGACGAGCGGCGCCGCGAGGAGGGCCGCGAGGTCAACGCTGCGCGGAAGCGGATGCGGGACGCGGAGCAGCGCACGCGCACCGACAAGGACGACGGCTCCGACGCCCCGTCGCGCCGCGGCCCGGCCCGCGACACTCTCCGCCCGGACCGCCGCCGGTCCGACACGGACCGTACGGACGGCCGGGGCCCCGCCAGGAACGGTCCTGAGGACAGCCGCCGAAAGGACGACGGCAAGCGCACGGACGACCGCCATCCGGACAGCAGGCGTGCGGAAGACAGGCGTCGCGACACCGAAAAGGACCGCGACCGCCGCCGCACCCACAGCCTGGTCCGGCGCGCCCGCCAGACCATCAAGTCGGCTGTCAACAGGGCCCGCCGAGCCACCGGCAAGCTCGTCGGCAAGGCCCGCCGCAAACTCGGCAACAGGCTGAACGACCGGCTGCGCAGGCTGCGGGACCAGTGGCGGCGCCGGAACGACCGGGATCGGTCGAGGGATCGCCGGAATGACCAAAGGGACCGGCGGCGGGAGCCCGAGGGCCAGAGGCATTACGACCTGCCACAGGTTCACTTCCGCACCGTGGCCAATGAGGCGCACACCTTGCTCTTCAGCGGCAGGGGCAGAGGCGCCGAACTTTCTGTACGAAGCGAGTTGGAGAACGTCCAGGAGTACCTCGACGACTGGCGAAGGAGTAACAAGGAGCTGGAGAGCTCTGATCCGGAACGCTTCGCGGAGCAGGAGCAATTTGTGCGGCGGGCTCACCTGAGGCGAAAGCTTGTGGACGCTGCGCACCAGCGGCTGCCTGAGCGAGCACCCGGCGGCCATAAAACGCCCATCATTCTCCCGGACAAGGGGAACATGGAGTTCCGGCGCCAGTTGGAGGCTCTGAGGACCCAGATGGAGATATTGGCGGATCTGCTGGAGCGGCGCTATTCCCCGCAGAATCCATTGGGTTTGCCACCGACCGTACTCCCGCCCTTCTCCGACGACACTCTGGCGAGGAGCTTCAAGAGTCACTACATCAAGAAGACGACGCCCGAGGGCACGGAAGCGGTGGACCGCAGGGACGCGTGGCCGCTGGGTTGGGAGAAGATCACCCCTACCTACAGCAGGGGTGCGAAGTGGGTGCGGATGCATTTGCTGCCGGCCCGTATCGGAGGCCACGCCTCGACTTCCAACCTCGTGCCGGCGACCAAGGAGGACAATGAAAACGCCGCCGGCGCTGTGGAGCACCCGGCCGCTCGTTCACTCGGCCACGTGGTGAACGGAAAGGGGTGGGGAGGTTCGGGTGAGCCCAGCAGGATGCTCTGGTACGACGTCGATATCACACTCAGGAACAGCTATCCCGGATTTCCGGCCTCAATGACTGTGCGCTGGGGAGGCTATCGCGAGCGGAACGGCTCGTGGGAGCGCGAGTACGCCGGTGGCGAGCGATCCGGTCGCTGGTCAGAAGGACAGTTCGATCCGCCGCCGTGGGCTCGTGGCGGCGGACCCGGGCCCGCCAGGGCCAACGTGAACTTCGACAAATCGGCAACCATCAGAAGGGCCACAGGGATCTCTCCCTATTTTGCCGACCTGATCGCAGGCCTGACGAAGCTCAACCGTAAAGCCCGGAGAAAGACCTTCAACAGTATGACCGATCTTGAGAACGCTCTGGCGAACGCGGGCCTGCCACAGGCGCGTACCTCGGTGGTCGCCAAACTCAAGCTCGCCGAAAGCAGTGGAAAGTTGTTCTTCTGATCGTGAGGGGTCGGCTGACCGGATGACTGACATGCGTGCACAGGACGAGGCGTGGATCAAGGTGCTGGCCGAACTGCGCACGACGTCCGGGGTGGACGTCAGCAATGAAGTGCTGGGTCACCTGGAGTCTGAAGCGGAGCTCGAGAGCCTTGCTGCGGGTGGGGGCGCGATGGGCGTGTCCCTGGATCCGGAACTTGTCGAGTGCAGTCCACGCTTCTCTGAAATCGGGTGTCAATGGGGCACTGTCACACCGCATACTCTCGTGTCCGGTGAGTTCTTTCTCACGCCTGTCCTGCAGGCCGTTCGAGAAGAAGCTCCTGATTTCTCGTCGTCCCTCCACACGGAAACCGAGCGCGCGGTGGGATCCCAGCTCCGCATCATCGACGAGGCTCCCTACACCGGTTCGGGTTCCTATGCCGCACTCAGGGTCCAGCCTAGGGTTGCCGATCCTGAGATTTGGTTCGCCCATCACTTGCAGGGCCTGTGGCGCATGGATCTCAATTACTGCGAATATATGAGGACGTTGACCGTGACGAAGGGGTGCTTCGATTGGCAGCATCTTTTCACGGATGCGCCACTGAAATCTGCAGAATTCAGTAAGTCTGCCCAACGGTTGAGGAATATGCTCGATGTCCTGCCGCGCATTTTTCCCGACCACGACTATGCGCCCCTGCACGCACGGCTCGCGGAACGCCTCCGCTAGACACAGGGACAGGAACCCATGACCCGCTATGCCGACATCCCCAAACCCATCCGCTCGGGCATCGTCGTCGTCAACCCCGACACCGGCGCCCCCCAGCGCATCATCGTGCTGCAGTTCAACCCGGACACCCTGGAGCGCAGCGTCTCCCCCCAGTCGGCCGGCGACAGCGGCGACGCCGGAGGCGGCGGCACCGGCAGCGGGGACCGGAACGAGGCGTTGCGGCTCAAGGGTCCCGCCCAGGAGACCTGGAAGTTCACCGCGGAGATCGACGCCACCGACCAGTTCGAGATCGCCGCGCCCGACGGGATCCACCCGCAGCTCGCGACGCTGGAAATGCTGGTGCAGCCGACCACCGCCCAACTGCGTGCCGCGAGCCGGCTGTCGCAGCAGGGGACCATCGAGATCAGTCCGATCGAGATGCCGCTGACGCTGTTCACGTGGGGGAGCAAGCGGGTCATGCCCGTGCGCCTCACCGAGCTCTCCGTCAACGAGTCCGCGTTCGACGTGAACCTCAACCCGATCCGCGCCTCCCTCAGCATCGGCATGAAGATCCTCACCGTCAGCGACCTGCCCGCCGGACACCGCGGCGCCGACCTCTACATGGCGCACCTCGCGCAGAAGGAGCGTCTCGCCGCCGCCGCACGCGGGGGCAGTCCGGGCTCGCTCGCGCTCACCGGAACCAACGCCGTGATCGGAAGGGGCTGACCCGCACATCATGGCCGACATCGAGCCGTACGAGAGCGCACTGGACGCGATACCGGGCGCCCACCCGTACCCGCGCACCAGCCGCTACCACGATGCCGAGATCGGGATCCATCGCGGGCCCGACGGGACCGAAGTCCGGTACACCAAGCGGCGGTTGCTGCCACCGCTGGACGGCGGCGACACGCAGGAGCGCACCGTCGCAGCGGGCGACCGCCCTGATCTGCTCGGGCAGCGGTACTACGGCGACCCCGCCCAGTGGTGGCAGATCGCCGACGCCAACCCCGTACTCGATCCACGCGAGTTGACCGACGAGGCGGGCCGGACCATCGACGTGCCGCTCGCGGGCGGCTTCCCCCGGGGGGACCGGCGTGTTTGACCTGCCCGTGGGGCAGGGCCCCGTGCACATCACGCTCCTCATGGGGCCGAAGCTCGCCCGGCCCGTCCCCGCCGAGGTCACCGAGGCCCTGCTGTCCGCCCAGATCACCGCCACCGCCGGTGAGCGCAGCGGCTTCCAGCTGGCCTTCGACCTCACCAAGAACGGCATCATCAGCCGGCGGCTGCTGCCCGAGGGCTTCTTCGACCCGAAGACCCGCCTCATCGTCACCGTCACCGTCAAAGGCACTCCCGGCGTGCTCTTCGACGGCCTGGTCGTACGGCACGAGGTCGGCGCCAGCAACCAGCCCGGCCACTCCACCCTCACCGTCACCGGCGAGGACCTCACCCTGCTCATGGACCTGGAGGAGCGGACCGCCCGCTACCCCAATCTGCGGCCCTCCGAGCGGGTGCTGGCCATCCTGCGCAGCTACTCCGACTACGGCATCCGCCCGGACGTCTACACGGAGAAGGTGGCCCAGCCCCCGCACCAGGACCTCCGCGTCCACTACCAGACCGGCACCGACCTCCAGTACGTCACCGAGCTCGCCCGCGCCAACGGCTACACCTTCTACCTGGAGCCAGGGCCCAACCCCGGTCAGTCCTCGGCCCGTTGGGGGCCGGAGGTCCGCCTCGGCATCCGCCAGCACGCCCTCAACGTCAACATGGACGCCAACTCCACCGTCGACCAGCTGACCTTCGCCTACGACGGCACCGCCCGCGAGGAGCCGCAGGCCCGCTGGCAGGACCCGGACACCCGGCTGTCCACCCTCCTCCCGCAGCCGCCGATCAGCCCGCTGCGCCCGCCCCTCGGCAAGCGGCCCACCCCGGCCCTCAAGCGCCGCACCCTGTCCGGCACCGCCAAGCAGCAACGCGGCCAGGCCGAGGCGGAGTTGCTCGCCCGCGCCGCGACCTCCGCCGACGTCGTCTCCGGTTCCGGCTCCCTCGACGTCAACCGGCACGGCTACATCCTCCAGCCGCGCCAGCTCGTCGGCGTACGCGGCGCGGGACGGGCGTACGACGGCGACTACTACGTCAAGTCCGTGACGCACAACCTGCGCCCGGGCTCGTTCCAGCAGAACTTCACCCTCTCCCGCGAGGGCCTCGAAGCCCGCAGCGCCTACGTCCGGCCGTAACCACCAAGACACCAGCAGGAGCAGTCCCCCATGGCGTCACCCAGCAATCGCTACCTCGGCAAGTACCGCGGCCGGGTCGTCGACAACGACGACCCGCTGCGCATCGGCCGGATCACCGTCGAGGTCCCGGACGTCCTCGGCGGCGAGCCGTCGACGTGGGCGCTGCCCTGTCTGCCGTTCACCGGGCCCGAGTCGGGACAGTTCGTCGTACCGCCGCCCGGCACCGGCGTGTGGGTGGAGTTCGAACAGGGCGACCCGAGCTTCCCGGTGTGGACCGGGTGCTGGTGGGGTGCCGCCGAGGAACTGCCGCCCGACGCGCGCCGCGAGCTCCGGGCGAACGCGGCGAACAAGCCGGTCGTCGTCCAGACGCCCCTGGCGCACAAGCTCGTCATGAGCGACACGCCCGGCACCGACGAGGGGATCCTGCTCCAGGCCAAGGGCGGCGCCTACATCCGTATCACCGAGGAAGCCGTGGTCATCGCGACCGGCGCGGGCGCCGAGATCGTTCTGCGCGGCCGTGAAGTGACCATCAACGAGGGCCAGCTGACCGTGCTCTCGAAGCGATAGAAGACGGGGGAGTAAACACGTTGTCCGCGAGTCTGCTCGACGCCGGTGCCGTGATCGGCTGCCCGCACGGCGGTCGCGTCACCGCCGCCACCACACCGACCGGGGCCGTGTTCAGCGACGGTGTCCCCGTCGCCACAGCCGCCCACAGCTATGTGGTCACCGGCTGCCCGCACACCGTCGACGGTGTGCCCATGCCCTGCGTCTCGGTCCGCTGGACCGCCGACAGCACCGGCGTCACGGTCGACGGCGCGCCCGTGCTGCTCGACACCTCCGCGGCCCAGTGCTTCACCGCGGCCCTGATGCCGCAGGGACCGCCCGTCGTCCAGGCCGCGCAGCGAAAGGTCACCGTCCGATGAGCGCCACGAAAACCACCGACATCGCCTTCCCCTTCCGCGCCGACCGCCGTGGCCGCACCGCCCACGCCCGGCACGGCGACCACGTCCACGACCTGATCGAGCAACTCCTGTTCACCAGCCCCGGCGAGCGCGTCATGCGCCCCGACTTCGGCTGCGGACTCCTCGACCTGGTCTTCGCCCCGAACAGCCCCGAGCTGATCAACACCCTCGAACTGTCCGTCCAGGCCGCCCTGCAGCGCTGGCTCGGCGACCTCATCGAGGTGGAGGCCCTCGACGTGGTCAGTGAGGACACCGTCGTCCGTGTGTACCTGTCGTACGTCGTCCGCGCCACCGGCACCCGCCGCGACGACGTCTTCGCAGGGAGGGCCGCATGACCACCGGCGCCACCGCATCCCGCCGGAACAAGGTGAGAGCGGCCCAGCTCAACGGAGTCGACGCCGTCGAGGTCAGCGACGACGGACTGCTCCTGACGGTCACCTTCCTCGGCAAGGCCCCGCACGGCCTCACCCCGGAGAACGTCCGCATCGACGGCGGCCGCCGCATCACCGGCATCACCGCGATCGACGTCAGCATCGAACGCGAGGACGACCCCGAGCTCGACGACCGGCTCTACGTCACCCTCGACCGGGCCGGCGACACCTCCCGCTACCGCCTCTCCCTGGTGGAGACCGACCCGTACGGCCGCCCCGGCACCGAGCCCTTCCGCGGCTTCGACCAGCGCTACCACAGCGCGTCCTTCTCCTTCCGGCCCGACTGCCCGACTCCCTTCGACTGCAAGGACGACCACTCCGAAGAACCGGCCTTCCCGGCCGCGCCCGTCATCGACTACACGGCGCGCGACTACGACACCATCCGCAAGCTGCTCCTCGACCGCCTCGCGCTCACCACCCCCGACTGGGCCGAACGCAACCCCGCCGACCTCGGCATGACCCTGGTCGAGCTGCTGGCGTACACCGGCGACCAGATCAGCTACCAGCAGGACGCGGTGGCCACCGAGGCCTACCTCGACACCGCCCGCCGCCGGGTCTCCGTACGCCGCCATATGCGGCTCATCGACTACGCGATGCACGACGGCTGCACCGCCCGGGCCTACGTCACCGTCGAAACCGCCGGTGACCACACGCTCGCTCCCGGCACCTACCGTTTCGCCTCCGTCGACGTCCGCGCCCTCGACCCGCACGACCGCCCCGAACCCGGCACGGTCATCGGGGACGGCGACCTGGCCGACCTCGACGAGCGCGGTTCGGTTGAGGTCTTCGAACCGGTGGTCACCGCCGACCAGTTGGAGCTGCGCGTCGCGCACAACGCGATCCGGCTGTGGACGTGGGGCGGCGAGGTGTGCGCCCTGCCGAAGGGCGCCACCTCGGCCACCCTGCGCGACGAGTGGGTGGACCCGGAGACCTGCCGCGAACGCCGGCTCGACCTGAAGCCCGGCGACCTGCTCGTCCTGGAGGAGGTGAAGGGCCCGCGCACCGGCACCCCCGGCGACGCGGACCCGAGCCACCGGCAGGCCGTCCGTCTGACCTCCGTGCTCCCGGCCGTCGACCGCATCGAGGACCAGCCCGTCCTGGAGGTCACCTGGGCGGCCGAGGACGCCCTGAGCTTCCCGTTCCGCCTCAGCACCCGCGGCGGCCGCGACTGCCTCCCGGTCGACGACGTGACCCTCGCCCGCGGCAACGTCGTCCTCGTCGACCACGGCCGCTCCCTGCCCGTCCCGGAGACAGCCACTGTGCCGCCCGAGCCCGCCGTCGTCGCCCCCTGCGACCCTCCCCCCGCCTCCGGCCGGGGGTACCCCCATCTCGCTTCGCTCGCCTTCGGCTGCGCCGACCGGACGGAGGGCAACGCGCCCGCGCGGCTCATCAACTTCCTCACGAACAGAGCGGAGTCGGGTGACGCCCTCACCCCCGACGACGTACGCGAACTCCACGACGTGGTCGGACTCGCCGCCACCACCCGCGCCGGACTCGGCCTGGAACGCGCCGGACAGCGCCACGAGCGTGTCGTGCCGGGCACGGCCTACGCCCAGGCCGCCGCCCTGCGGACACTGCTCGCGCAGTCCCTCTACCCCGGCATCCGGCCCCGCTTCCGCCCGGTCCTCGGCCGCGCCCCCGTCGCCCAGGCCGTGCCGTTCCCCGACGCCCGGACCGTGGCCGCGGGCCAGGCCGAGCGGATCGCCGCCATCCCGGGGCGGGTCCGACAGCGACTCGTCGAGCTGTGGCGCAGCGCCCGCGACCGCGACGGGCTCGGCGACGAGGAGATCTCCGAACTCGCCGTCATCTACGGCCTGAAGATCCTGGAGCGCCTCGAACTGCGCCTCCATCCCGTCCGGGCGCTGCGCGAACTCCTGCACCGCAGCGACCAGTTGCTCGACGCCAAGCTCCGCCGCACCGAGGTCCTCGCCGCACGCGCCCGCGCGGGCACGGTTCTCGACGGGCACATCGCGTGGGAGATCGCGCACAGCTGGGGACCGGCGTACGCGGCCGGACTGCACCCCGACGAGCCGGTGCTGCGGGGCTCCGCGATCGGCGCCCTCACCCAGGACCCGCGCCGGGCCCTGCCCGCCGTACGCATCCAGGACGGGGAGGAGATCTGGCAGCCCCGCCGCGACCTGCTCGACAGCGCCCCCCGCGACCGTCACTTCGTCGGCGAACTCGAGGACGACGGCCGGCTGGCCCTCCGGTTCGGCGACGGCCGGCACGGCGCCCGCCCCACCCCGGGTGCCCGCCTGCGGATCCACTACCGTCTCGGCGGCGGCAGCGCGGGCAACGTCGGCGCGGAGGCCATCAACCACATCGTCGTCGCGGACGACTGCGAGGAACCGCCCGCCGCCGTGGTCCGCAACCCGCTGCCCGCCACCGGCGGCACCGAACCCGAACCCGTCGAACAGGTACGCCAGCTGGCCCCGCTCGACCTGCGCCGCACCCGCCTGCGCGCGGTGACCGCCGAGGACTACGCGGCCCTCGCCTCCGCCCTGCCCGGAGTGCAGCGCGCGGCCGCCGAGCTGCGCTGGACCGGCAGCGTCCAGGAGGCGCACATCGCCGTCGACGCCTGCGGCGACGGCACCCCGTCGGACGAGCTGCTCGCTGCCGTGGCCCAGTCCCTGGAGACGTACCGGCGCATCGGCCACGACCTCGTCGTCGGCCCCGCCCGGCTGGTGCCGCTCGACATCGCGCTCACCGTGTGCGCCGCGCCCGGACACCAGCACGGGCAGATCCTGGCCGAGCTGTACCGGGTGCTCGGCGCCGGCCCCCGCGGCTTCTTCCACCCGGACGCGCTGACATTCGGCGAACCGGTCCGGCTGAGCCGGCTGGTCGCCGTCGCCGCGGCCGTCCCGGGCGTCGAGAGCGTGCACGTCACCCGGCTGCGCCGGCTGTTCGAGCAGGACCGAGGAGAGAGGGAGGACGGCGTGCTGCGGCTCGGCCCGCTGGAGATCGCCACCTGCGACAACGACCCCGACCGGCCGGAGAACGGCCGGCTGGCGATTTCCCTGGGAGGCGCCCGATGACGGCTGACGCATGCACCTGCGGCGGCGCCTGCCGCGGCGGCCACGCCGAGCGCCTGGCCCCGGCCCCCCTGCACAATCCTCCCGGCCGCACCGCCCTCGACTACCGCGTCGGCGAGTACGGCTCCTTCCTCACCGCCCTGCTCGACCGGCTCGCCTCGCCCGCGTACCCGGCCCTCGGCGGCCTCACCGTCCGCACCCCGGACGACCCGGCGATCGGCCTGCTCGACGCCACCGCCGTCCTCGGCGACCTGCTCACCTTCCACTCCGAGCGCATCGCCGACGAGGCCTACATCCGCACCGCCGACGAGCACCGCTCCCTGGTGCTGCTCGGTCGGCTCGTCGGCCACCGGCCCCGCCCCGGGGCGGCCGCGGCCACCCATCTCGCGTACACCCTCGAACGCGACCCGCGTGCCGAGACCCTGCCGGTCCTGATCCCGCGCGGGGCACGCAGCCACAGCGTGCCCGCCTCCGCCGACGAGGAGTCCCTGACCTTCGAGACCAGCCACGACCTGACGGCCCGCTGGGACTTCAACGAGCTGAAGGTCAGGCGCCGGCGCCCCTCCCTGGTCACCCCCGAGGACCTTCAGCGCCGCTCGGAGCTGTTCGTCGAGGGCACGGCCAACTCCCTGCAGACCGGGGACCAGCTCCTCTTCGTCTTCGGTGAACAGGCGGGCGGAGAGCGGACGTTGCTGCCCGTGGCCACGGCCCGCGTCGACCGGGAGGACGGGATCACGGCGATCTCCCTGCCCAGGTCGGCCCCGCCGACGCTGAAGGAGCTCATCGACGAGGTACGCCGCTGGAGCGCGGAGCCCGCCACCCCCGGCGAGCCCGGCGACGAGCCGCCCACATCCGAGGTGCCCAATCCGCGGCCGGTCAGCCGCCTCATCGAGGACTTCGAGGACCAGGTACTCGCCCCGTTGAGGGCCGACTTGGATGACCTCACGACCCCGGAGCGGCTCGCGGCCCGCCTCGCGGAGCCCGTCGCACGACTCGGTGAGGCGCAGGTGCTGGCGGAGCCGTACGAGGACGTGGCGGCGTGGTTCGAGCAGTTGGAGGCGGTGCTCGCGGAACTCGCGGAGCGGGCAATGGAGTTGGCACCGGCCCAACCCGACGAGCCCTCCGAGGCCAAGGCACAGGCCACCCCCGGCCCTCAGGAAGCCGCCCTCCGCGCCCTGTCCGCCGTCCTCCCCGCCCTGCGCACCTCCACTCCCACCCCCGGGCCGGCCACCCGCGCCCGCCCCCACCACCCCGGCACCGACACCGCCCGCCTCCTCACCGTCCTCAACCCGAACCTCGGCACCCTCTACCCGGCCTGGCGCACCGCCGCCGCCCCCGGCACTCCGCAGCTCCTGCGCGAGCTGCTGGCGATGCGCACCGCCGCCGCCCCCTTCGGCGCCACCGCCCCGCTGAAGCCGGTGCAGGACAACCGCGGCCGCGTCATCCGCACCGCGGACTGGCCGCTCACCGGCGCGGCGCTGGTCACCCTGCGCGTCGTGTACGACACCGGCGGCAAGGTCCCGGTCCGGGCGGAGTTCCAGTACGTCGAGGGCAGCAGCTCCGACCAGCGTGCCGAGAACCTGCCCGTCCCGCAGTTCATCACCTTCCCGCTGGGCACCGGCCAGGTCGACCTGTCCGTGCGCTCCGGCCAGGACCGCGACCTGAGCTGGCTGAACCGACGCCCCACCGACTCCCAGGACCCCGGCGTCACCGCCCGTCTGCACTCCGGTCTGCCCGAGCGCACCCTGTTCGTGTCCCGGCCCGACGCGGACGGTCTGGTCCACGTCGGCGTGCACAACGGCACCTCCGAGCAGATCGCCCTGCGGCCGGGCGGCGCGGAGCAGTTCACGCACGGCGAGTACGAGGTGAGCATCCGGTACACGGTGGGCAGCGCCGAGCCCAACGTCGAGGTGGTCATCGCAAGCAAACCGCAGCCCGTCAACCGCCGTGTGCTCCAGCTCGACACCGTCCACCACGGCATCACCGTCGGCAGCTGGGTGGCGATCCGGCGCCCCGCCAAGGGAGCCCAGGGCGGCATACCCGGCGACGCGAAGCTCGCCTTCGTCACCACCCAGGTCGTCGCAGCCCGCACCGCCGCGTACACCAACTACGGCATCACCGGCCGCGGCACCGAACTCACCCTCGCCGACCCCTGGCTGGACGAGTTCGACGTCCTCCTCTCGCACATCCGCGACACCACCGTGCACGCGGCGGGCGAACCGCTGCGCCTGGCCGACGAACCGCTCGGCGAGGACGTGCACGGCAACGAGATCGAACTCGCCGAGCTGTACGACGGACTGCACCCCGGCCGCACCCTCGTCGTCGCCGGCGAGCGCAGCGACATCCCCGGGGCGGCCGGCGTCACCGCCGCCGAGGTCGTGACCATCGCCGCCGCCGACCCGGCCGTCGACCCGCAGCTCCCCGGCGACCACGTCCACACCCGGCTGACCCTGACCGCCGACCTCGCCCACCGCTACCGCCGCGACACCGTCCGGATCCTCGGCAACGTCGTCGAGGCCACCCACGGCGAGAGCCGCGAGGAGGCCATCGGCAGCGGCGACTCCGACCGCGTCAACCAGACCTTCGCCCTCTGGCAGACCCCGCTCACCTGGCTCGCCGACGACAACCCTCTCGGCGCCACACCGGTCCTGGAGATCCGCATCGACGGCGTGCTCTGGCACGAGGTCGACAGCCTCGCCGGACGCGGCCCGCGCGAGCGCGTCTACATCACCGGCAGCACCGCCGACGGCCGTACGACGGTGACCTTCGGCGACGGGATCAACGGCGCCCGGCTGCCCACCGGCCACGAGAACGTCCGCGCCCGCTACCGCTTCGGCACCGGCCGCGCGGCCAACGTCGCCGCCGATCGCATCACCCAGCCCCTCACCCGACCGCTGGGCGTCACCGCGGTCACCAACCCGCGCCCGGCGACCGGCGGTTCGGACGGGGACGGACCGGGCCTGACCCGCCGTACCATCCCCCTTGCCGTCTCCGCCCTTGACCGGCTCGTCTCGGTCGGCGACTACGAGGACTTCGCCCGCTCCCGCGCCGGCATCGGCCGGGCCGCCGCACGCGAACTCTTCGACGGCCGGCGGCGCGTCCTGCACGTCACGGTCGCCGGCACGGACGATGTGCCGATCGCCGACGACTCGGACACGCTCCGCGCCCTGCGGAGCGCCCTCACCGAGTACGGCGACCCGAACCTCCCCGTCCGCGTGGACGTCCGCGAACTGGTGTTGCTGCTCCTCGCCGCCCGCGTCAAGGTCGCCCCCGACCACGCCTGGCAGACGGTCGCACCGCGCCTGCGCCAGGCCCTGCTGCGCCGGCTCGGCTTCGAGGGCCGGGAGCTGGGACAGCCGGCGCGGCTGTCGGAGGTCCTCGCCGCCGCCCACTCCGTGCCCGGAGTCGACTACGTGGACGTCGACGTCTTCACCGGCGTCCCCGCGTCCGCCACCCCCGAACAGCTCACCGAGCTGTTCGCCCACCCCGGCACACCCAAACCCCACGTGTCGGCCCACCCGGCGACCTACGACGAGCGGATCCACACCGTGAGCGCCGCCGGCGGCGAGACCCTCTCCGCGATCTGCGCCCGGCACGGCATCCCGCTCGCCGAACTCCTGCGCCTCAACCCCGACATCACCGACACCCGGCGCCTGCCCAGGGGCCGGTCGGTGTACGTCTTCCGCGGCATCCGCCCGGCCCAGCTCGCCCTGCTGTCGCCGCGCGCCGCGGACACCCTGATACTGACGGAGGTCAAGTGATGTCCCCGGACGTCGAGTTCGAGAGCACGGGAGCGGCGGCATCCAGGGATCCCGACGCGCTCGCCGCGCTGCTGCCCCGCTGGCACCTGCTGCGCGACGCCGAGGAGGGCGGACCTCTGCGCGCCCTGCTCGCCGTCATGGCCGAGCAGCTGGACCGCGTCCGCGACGGCGTCGAGCAGAGCTACGAGGACCTGTTCGTGGAGACCGCGGCGCCCTGGGTGCTGCCGTACCTGGGCGACCTCGTCGGCTACCGCACCCTGCCCGGCTACGAACGCGTGCTCACCACCGGCCTGCACGACGGGGGCCGCCCCGCGCTCGCCGAGGCCGTCGCCCCGCGCCGCGACGTGGCGGCGACCGTCGCGAGCCGCCGCCGCAAGGGCACGCTGCACCTGCTGGAGGAGCTGTCCGAGCAGGTCGCCGACTGGCCCGCGCGGGCGGTGGAGCTGTCCCGGCTCGTGGCCCACCACCAGCCCGTGAAGCTCGGCGCGGGTCACCGCATCGAGCGCGGCCGTCTCGCCGACGTCCGCGACGGTGCCGCGCTCGACCTTCCGGGACCGTTCTCCCTGACGGCCCGTACGGCGGACGTACGACGGGCGAACTCCGCTCACCGACAGGGTGGCTGGACCCCGGCAGGAGTCGCCCTCTTCGTCTGGCGGCTCAAGGCGCACTCGCTCACGTCCGCCCCGGCCTACTGCGTCGACCGAGCCCGCAACCTCTACACCTTCTCGATCCTCGGCAACGACACCCCGCTGGTCACCAAGCCCTTCCCGGAGCCGTCGCCCACCCTCCCCCACTCTCGGCTTCGCTCGAGCGGGGGGACCCCCACCGCCACCGTCGACAACGTCCCGGCGTTCATCCGCCGCCGACAGCTCCACGACCGGCTGCTGGACCACTACGGCCCCGGCAAGAGCTTCGTCATCCGGCGCGACGGCGAGGACAAGCCTGTGCCGCCCTCGGACATCGTCGTCGCCGACCTGTCCGACTGGCGCTACCGGCCGAGGCGAGGCCAGGTGGCCGTCGACCCGGAGCTGGGCCGTATCGCCTTCGGCTCCCGTTCCGCGCCCCGCCAGGGCGTCTGGGTGGACTACCACTACGCGTCCGGCGCCGACCTGGGCGGCGGCGAGTACACCCGGGACGACCGCGTGCCCCGCCCCGACGCGACCTTCTACCGGGTCGGGCCCGGGCAGCCGTACCGGCAGATCATGGACGCCTACCGGGCCTGGCAGCACGACCGCCGGGCGGATCGCACCGGCCCCGAGGGCATCATCGAGATCACACACAGCGGCGCCTACCAGGAGCAGCTGGACTTCGACCTCGACCCCGGCGACCGGCTGGAGCTGCGCGCCGCCGAGGGCACCCGCCCGGTCATCCGCCTGCTCGACTGGTACAGCAACCGCCCCGACGCCCTCAACATCCGCGCGGTGTCCGACGACTGCGCCCCGCACGAACGCCCCCGCGTCACCCTCGACGGGCTCCTCGTCTCCGGCCGCGGCATCAACGTCACCGGCCCCATGGGCGCCGTCGTGGTCCGGCACAGCACCCTGGTCCCCGGCTGGTCCCTGGAACCCGAGTGCGACCCGCACTCGCCCGAGGAGCCCAGCATCGTCCTGGAGCGCACCACCGCCTGCCTCCAGGTCGAGCACAGCATCCTCGGCACCATCGAGGTCATCGGCGACGAGGTCACCGAGGAGCCCCTCGACATCCATCTGCGCGACAGCATCCTCGACGCCACCGCCGACGACCGCGAGGCCCTGTCCGCACCGGACTGCCGGCACGCCCACGCGGTGCTCCATCTGCACCGCACGACCGTCATCGGCGAGATCCACACGCACGCCGTCCGCATCGCCGAGAACTCGCTCTTCACCGGACGCCTGCACGTGGCCCGCCGCGGCATCGGCTGTCTGCGCTTCTCGTACGTCCCCAGCGGGTCGCGTACGCCGCGCAGGTACCGCTGCCAGCCGGATCTGACCGGTCAGGTGCGGCCGTTGTTCGTCTCCCAGCGCTACGGGACGCCCTGGTACGGGCAGTTGGCCGACCTCCCCCACTCTCGGCTTCTCCCCCACTCTCGGCTTCGCTCGAGCGGGGGGACCCCCATGAGCGGGGGGACCCCCATCGCCGAGGAGATCCGGCGCGGCGCCGACGACGGCGCCGAGATGGGCGCCTTCCACGACCTGTACCGGCCGCAGCGCGAGGACGGCCTGCGCGCTCGCCTCGCGGAGTACACGCCCGCCGGCACGGACGTCGGGATCTTCTTCGTGACGTGAGCCGCACCGCCACCGACTTGACACGCACATTCCTGAACCAGGGGGACCCCCTTCATGCACGCTGACCTCTCCCGCCTCACGTTCCGCCCGGAACGGCACTACTCCGCGGTCGTCGCCCAGCAGGGCCGCGTCCAGCTGGACGCCGACACCAACGAGCAGACCGCGATCCAGCTCCACCAGGCCCGCACCCTCGCCGCCGACCTGATCGGACCGCACGGCGGACCGCGCGACGCCGCCGGATTCCGTATCGAGTACGTGGGCGGCAAGCACGACCTGGACACCCTGCACATCCACGGCGGCCGCTACTACGTCGACGGCATCCTGTGCGACGCGAGCCGCCCGGCTCCCGGCACACCGGTGCCCGACGAGGACTCCCAGGGGCAGGAGAGCGAGCAGCCGCCCGCGCACTGGACGTACTGGGACCAGCCCGACGGCTTCCGGGACCCGGAGAAGCCCGGCGACCGGCTGCCCTCGCCCGCACAGTCCCCGTTCGTGGTCTACCTGCACGTCTGGGAGCGCTCGGTGACCGCGGCCGAGGACCCGGCGCTGCGCGAGGTGGCGCTCGGCGCGGCGATGCCCGACACCGCCGCCCGCGTCAAGGTCGTCTGGCAGGTCCTGCCGCTGTCCCTGGCCGCCCTCGAGATCGAGGAGGCCGACCCGTCCAAGGAGGTCGTCCGCGCCGCCTTCGCCCGCTGGGCGCAGCGCCGGTCCTCCCCCTCGGCCCACCTCGCCGCCCGCAGCGAACGCCCCGACCACGCCGACGAGGACCCCTGCCTGGTCAAACCCGACGCCCGCTACCGCGGCCCCGAGAACCAGCTGTACCGCGTCGAGGTACACGCCGGCGGCGAGGCGAAGGACGCCACCTTCAAGTGGTCCCGGGAGAACGGCTCCGTGGTCTTCCCGGTGGACGAACTCGACGGTACCTGGGTGCAGTTGGCGTCCCTCGGCCACGACGAGAAGCTGGACCTCGACGTCGGCGACCACGTCGAGTTCACGGACACCGCCCACGCCTCCCGCCTGGAACCCCTGCCTCTGCTCCGTGTCGAGGAACTCGACCTCCCCGGCCGCCGCGTCCGCCTCTCCGCCGAACCGGCACCGGGCGTCGGCCGCCTGCCCCACCTCCACCCCTTCCTGCGCCGCTGGGACCACCACGAGGGCCCGAGGCGCAAGGGCCGTACGACCGCCCTGCGCGGCGGAGCCGTTCCGGTCACCGAGGGGGAGTGGCTGCCCCTGGAGGACGGCGTCGAGGTCTACTTCGCCAAGGGCGGCAGCTACCGCACCGGCGACCACTGGATCATCCCCGCCCGCACCGCCACCGGCAGCGTCGAGTGGCCCGCCGACCCGGCCCGCCGCCCCCTGCTCCAGGCCCCGGCCGGTATCGCCCGCCACCACGCCCCGCTGGCCCTGATCAAGGGCGAGGGCAGCGCGGTCGACCTGCGCCTCGCCTTCGGCCCGCTGGCCAGCAGCATGCCGGCGGCGGACGAGGCGACGCTCGCGGCGGAGGACCAGGCCCGCCGCGAGGAACTGGCGGCCGAGTCCGACCCCTCCGGCGGACGGTCGCAGACCACAGCACAGGCGGAGGCCGCCGTGGAAGGAGACGAGTGATGGCAAAGCCACTGAGCGCGTCCAAGATGGTGGAGATCCTGCGCGCGGAGGGCCTGACGGTCCATGAGGTCCGCAACTGGCGCAACCACAACCGCAACAGCAAGGGCCCCTGGGGCCCGGTCAACGGCGTGATGATCCACCACACCGTCACCTCCGGCACCGCCGCGTCCGTCGACATCTGCTACGACGGCTACTCCAGCCTCCCCGGCCCTCTCTGCCACGGCGTCATCGACAAGAAGGGCCACATCCACCTCGTCGGCAACGGCCGCGCCAACCACGCCGGGCTCGGCGACAGCGACGTCCTGCGCGCGGTGATCAACGAGACGAAACTGCCGCCCGACAACGAGGCCGACACCGACGGCAACCGGCACTTCTACGGCTTCGAGTGCATCAACCTCGGCAATGGCAAGGACCCCTGGCCGGAGGCTCAGAAGGAGGCCATCGAGAAGGTGGCCGCCGCGATCTGCCGCCACCACGGCTGGTCCGAACGTTCCGTCATCGGCCACAAGGAGTGGCAGCCGGGCAAGGTGGACCCGCGCGGCTTCACGATGGACAGCATGCGCAGGCGCATCGCCCAGCGGCTCGGCGGCAAGCCCCAGGCGCCCGACCCGAAGCCGCAACCGCAGCCCAAGCCGACGTACGAGCCCTTCCCCGGCAGCGGCTTCTTCCACGTCGGCCAGAACTCCCCGATCATCACCGCCATGGGCCGCCGTCTCGTCGCCGAGGGCTGCAGCCGCTACGAGGAGGGCCCGGGCCCCGAGTGGACGGAGGCCGACCGCCGCTCCTACCAGGCCTGGCAACAGAAACTCGGCTTCACGGGTAAGGACGCGGACGGCATCCCGGGGAAGGTGAGCTGGGACAAGCTGAAGGTGCCCAACTCGTAGGAACCTGGACGAGCTACGCGGGGCCGGTGCCGGTCGGTGGATGGGCCGGCCGCACCGGAATCCGTATCTCCTGCTCAGGCAGCGCAGGCAGTGCCGTCTCCTGCAGCCACGCCCTGAACAGGTCGTCCAGTGGTTCGGCGGCGAACCGCGCCGCGTGCGCGGTGAACGTCGCCGTCGTCACGGCACCGCCCCGATGCAGCCCCGCCCAGCCCCGCAGCATGCGGAAGAACGCCTCGTCGCCCAGCGCGCAGCGCACCGCGTGCACGGTGAGCCCGCCCCGCTGGTACAGCCGGTCGTCGAACATCAGCTTGCGCCCCGGATCGGCCAGCTTCAGATCCTGCGGCTTCCCGGCGAGCAACCGGTGCGCGGCCGCGGCGTGCTGCTGCGCCGTCCGCCCGCCCGACCGCTCCGACCACAGCCACTCGGCGTACTTCGCGAACCCCTCGTTCAGCCAGATGTGCCGCCAGTCCGCGATGGACACACTGTTCCCGAACCACTGATGCGCCAGCTCGTGCGCCACCAGCCGCTCCCAACCCCGCGCCCCGTCCACGTGGTTGGCGCCGAACAGCGACAACCCCTGCGCCTCGACGGGGACGTCGAGCTCCTCCTCGGTCACGACGACCGCGTACTCGTCGAAGGGATACGGCCCGAACAGCTCCTGGAACAGCTCCATCATCGCCGGCTGGCGCGCGAAGTCCCGCGAGAACTCCGGCAGCAGATGCGCCGGAATGTGCCCGTGCTGCGGCACACCGCCCGGCCCCGGATCGCCCAGCAGCACCGTCTGGTACTTCCCGACGGACAGCCCCACCAGATAGCTGGACGTCGGCGCCGACTGCTCGTACACCCAGGTGGTCGTCGAGGCCTTCGTCGTCCGGGTGAGCAGCCGCCCGCCCGCCACCACCGCGTACGCGGACGGCGTGGTGACCGAGATCTGGTACGACGCCTTGTCGGCCGGCCGGTCGTTGCACGGGTACCAGGACGGCGCCCCGACCGGCTGGCTCGCCACGAGCGCCCCGTCCGCCAGCTCTTCCCAGCCGAGCCCGCCCCAGGGGCTGTTCACCGGCTTGGGGTTGCCCGACCAGTGCACCTCCACGGTGAACGCGGCCCCGGCCCGCAGCGGCTTGGCGGGCCGGACCCGCAGCCGGCCACCCCGGTGGGTGTAGTGCGCCTGCCGCCCGTCCACCCGAACCCGGCCGATCCTGAAGTCGGCCAGGTTGAGCTGGAACTCGGCGAGCGCCGCCCGCCCCGCTATCGCGTTGATCCGTGCCGTGCCGGCCAGCCGGTTGGGTCCCGGGCGGTAGTCCAGCGCGAGTTCATAGCGGTGCACCCGGTAACGGGGATCACCGTTGCCGGGGAAGTACGGGTCCGCTCCCACGGACTGCTGAACTGCCACTGCTGCGTCTGCTCCCTGCGCTGTGCTCGTACGACGTCCCTCGCCCCCCGTCGCCGTAAGAGCACTCAGCGGCGCCATGCCTCGATCGGGTTGCCCAGCCAGCGGGTGTCGTCGGGAACGGACTCCGCAGCCATCACCAACGACGCGGGACCCAGCGTCGTACGGGCCCCGATCGTGCTGCCGGGCAGGACGATTCCGCCAGGACCCAGTGTCGCGCCCTCACGGAGAACCACAGTATCCGTCCGCAAGATCCGGTCGTGGAAGAGGTGCGTCTGCAGCACACAGCCCCGGTTCACGGTGGTCGCGTCCTCCAGCGTCACCAGATCCGCCTCGGGCAGCCAGTAGCTCTCCACCCAGGCACCCCTGCCGATCCGCGCCCCGAGCCCGCGCAGCCAGGCCGTCATCACCGGCGTACCCGGCACCGACCCCGCCAGCCACGGCACGGCCAGCACCTCCACGAACGTGTCCGCCAGCTCGTTGCGCCACACGAACCCGCTCCACAGCGGATGCTCCCCGCTGCGGTGCCGCCCCACGAGCACCCACTTCGCCACGACGGAGACCGCACCCGCCACGACGCCCGCCGCGAGCAGCACCAGCCCGCCAAACAGCCACGCCCAGCCGCCCAGCGCACACAGCGCCGCCACCGTCAGCACGGCCAGCCCCGCCGAGCAGAACACCGGCACGATCCGGCACAGCTCCACCAGCCCACGCGCCCACAGCAGCCGCGCCGGCGGATCGTAGGTCCGGCTCCGGTCCCCGTCGGCCGCACTGCGCGGCAGCTTCACCGGCGGAAGTCCGAGATACGAGCTGCCCTTCTTGGCCTTCTTCGGTGTCGCGGACAGCACGCCCACCAGACCGCCGTCCGGCACGCTGCGCCCAGGCGCGGTCATCCCCGAGTTGCCGAGGAACGCCCGCCGCCCGATCTCCGCGCGCCCGATCCGCATCCAGCCACCACCGAGCTCGTACGGCGCTGTCAGCGTGTCGTCGGCGAGGAACGCGCCCTCACCCACCGTGGTCAGGCTGGGCAGCGCGAGCACCGTCGACACCTCCGCACCGCGCCCGATCCGCATCCCGAGCAGTCGCAGCCACACCGGCGTGACCAGCCCGGCGTACAGCGGGAACAGCGTGTCCCGGGAGCGGTCCATCAGCTGAGTGACGGTCCACGCCTGCCAGCCGGTCCGGCTGTGCGTGGGATACGTCCCCTCGCCCAGCCCCAGACTCAGCAGCCGTACGGCGACCAGGATCAGCAGCGCATACGCCAGCCCGAAGGCGAGCGTCGCCGGCACCAGCGCGAGCGCGGCCCCGCGCACGGCCTCGGCCGGCCCGGCGTCCGGGCCGACGAACAGGCCCGCCACCAGCAGTGCGACAGCGGCCGAGACCACCGGCAGCGCACTCAGCGCGACGCCGGTCACCCCGTACATCACCCGCCAGTACGCACCCCGCCCCGGCCGCCCCTTCGGCCAGGTGCGCTTGGCCTTGCCGAGCTTGACCGCGGGCGCACCCGCCCACCGCTGCCCGGTCGGAACCTGCCAGGCGACGGCCGAACCGGGTGCCACCTCGGCCCGCTTGCCCACGCGGGCGCCCGGAAAGAGCATGCTGCGCGTGCCGACGACGGCATGCGCACCGACCTTGACCGGCCCGATCTCCAGCCGGTCGCCGTCCAGCCAGTACCCGGACAGATCGACCTCGGACTCCACGGCCGCGCCCCGGCCCAGCTTGAGCATGCCGGTGACCGGCGGCAGCGAGTGCAGGTCCACGTCCGGTCCGACCTTGGCGCCCAGCGCCCGCGCGTACCGCTCCAGCCACGAACCGGTCAGCGAGGTCGCCCCACTGACCTCCGCCAGCCGCTCCGCGGCCCACAGCCGCAGATGAACGCTCCCACCGCGCCGATACCGCCCCGGCTGCACACCGCGCAGCAGCAGCCGCGCCCCGCCCGCGGCGATCCCGAGCCGCCCCGGCGGACTGAAGAACAGCACGGCACCGGCCCCGACGAGCCACCAAGGGGCGGTCGGCAGCCAGGAGTAGGCGGTCAGGACGTTCCCGAGCGCGGCGAGTACGACGGTCCAGCGCAGCCCGAGCAGCGTGAACAGCGGCACGAGCAGCAGCAGCTGGACGGTCTGCGCCCGCCGCGGAACCGGCGCCACGACCCGCGCGGCGCCGTCCTCCTGCGCGGACTCCTCGAGCCGACGGGCCAGTTTGCGCAGCGTGGGCTGCTGATAGATGTCGAGCACCGCCGCGCTCGGATAACGGGTGCGCAGCCGCGTCGTGAGCTGAGCGGCGGCCAGGCTGCTGCCGCCGATCGCGAAGAAGTCGTCGGTGGCCGCGCCGACCGGGATGCCGAGGACCTCCGTCCACTGCTCGGCAAGCCAGGCCTCGGTGCCGTACAGCCGCTCCGCCCTGCCACCGGTGTCCAGCCCCTCCAGGGGCCACGGCAGCGCGTTCCGGTCGACCTTGCCGGACGTGCGGGTCGGCAGGTCGTCGACCGGCGCGAGCAGCGGCACCAGCGCCGCGGGCAGCTCGGCCCGCAGCCGCTCCACCGCCGCTCCCGCGTCCCATCCGTCCTGGGTGACGACATAGCCGACGAGGAGCTGGTTTCCGCTCCGCGCGGTCCGCACGGCGGCCGCGGCACCCGCGACCCCGGGCAGCGCCTGCAGGGCGGCGTCCACCTCACCGAGCTCGATCCGCCGCCCGCCGAGCTTGATCTGCTCGTCGGCCCGCCCGAGGAAGACCAGCCCCTCGGGCTCGGCCCGCACCAGATCGCCGCTCCGGTACGCCCGTTCCCACCCCAGCGACTGAAGCGGCGCGTACTTCTCCGCGTCCTTCTCGGCGTCAAGATACCGGGCGAGCCCGACGCCGCCGATCACCAACTGCCCACTGCCACCCATCGGCACGGGCTCCCCGGCCTCGTCGACGACGGCCAGCTCCCACCCCCTGAGCGGCAGCCCGATCCGCACCGGCTCCTCGCCGCCCAGCAGCGACGCACAGGCCACGACGGTCGCCTCGGTCGGCCCGTACGTGTTCCAGACCTCGCGCCCCTCCGTCACCAGCCGCTGCACCAGCTCGGGCGGGCAGGCCTCACCGCCGAAGATCAGCAGCCGTACGTCGCCCAGGGCCTCCGGCTCCCACAGCGCGGCCAGCGTGGGCACGGTCGACACGACGGTGATCTCCTGCTCGACCAGCCACGGCCCGAGATCGGCACCACTGCGCACCTGCGACCGGGGCACGGGCACCAGACAGGCCCCGTACCGCCACGCCAGCCACATCTCCTCGCAGGACGCGTCGAACGCCACCGACAGCCCCGCCATGACCCGGTCCCCGGGCCCGATGGGATCCTCCGCGAGGAACAGCGCGGCCTCGGCGTCCACGAAGGCGGCGGCACTGCGGTGGCTCACGGCGACGCCCTTGGGCTTCCCGGTCGACCCGGAGGTGAAGATGATCCACGCGTCGTGCTCGACGCCGGGCCGGCCTGCGGGAGTCCCGGACCGCCCGCTCACGGTCACCTCGTGCCCGGCCCCGATGACGGCCCGTACGTCCGCCTCCCCGAACACCAACTCGGCCCGCTCGTCCGGATCCTCGGCGTCCACCGGGACGTAGGCGGCACCGGCCGTGAGCACGGCGAGAATCGCCACGTAGAGACCGTTCGTGCCGGACGGAACCCGCACTCCCACCCGGTCCCCGAGCCCCACCCCGGCCGCCGCGAGCCGGCCCCGCAGTCGCTCCACCTCCACGGCCAGCGCACGGTAGGTGAGACGCGTGGTGCCGTCGTCCAGGGCGAGTTCGTCCGGGTAGGCCCGCACGGACGCGTCGAAGACGTCGACGAGGGTGCGCGGGGAGGCCGCCGGCCCCCCGGAGAAACGTGCCGTGTCACCGAGCCGCTCGCGGATCTCTTCGTCGAGCAGGCCGAGAGCACTGCTCTCCTGTATGGCTGCCATCGGGTCCTCGCGTCTCGATCCCGGAAGCCTCCGGGGCGCTGGCGGGCCCGCAGGTCTGCCTGGGGTTGTCCGGCTCCAGCTCCGTAACAAGCCGGAAATTTTAGTACGACGTCAGGTTTCACGTTGCTTGTCGGCCACTTGGGGTGGTCGTTCGGGTACTCATGGGCAGCCTGGCGTATGCCATGACCTCGGGATCTTCCGCCGGGGGAGAGATGGCCCACACAGCGGGCGGTGCACACCGTCGGCCCGTGCCTCCGGCAAAGCAAAAGACCCCTGGTGAACAGGGGTCTCGTTGGTGTCCGAGGGGGGACTTGAACCCCCACGCCCGATAAAGGGCACTAGCACCTCAAGCTAGCGCGTCTGCCATTCCGCCACCCGGACAAGGTGTCTGTCGCGCTGGGTTTCCCCCGCGGCGACGACGTAAACATTACCAGGCCTTCGAGGGTGGCCGATCACACCCCGTGCGTCCCCTGGCCGTCGTGAACGCCGTGTGACGGGCCGGGACCGGTCTTGGGGCGCGACCCGCCTCGGGGGGAGGATGAGGGGGACCACCAGCGGCGACTGCGGGAGGAAACAGCGTGAGCCAGACGGGCACGACCGAAGGCGTCACCGGCCAGGACGAGGTCGGCGACCTCTGCCGCGAGCTGATCCGGATCGACACCAGCAACTACGGCGACCACTCGGGTCCGGGCGAGCGCAAGGCGGCCGAGTACGTCGCCGAGAAGCTCGCCGAAGTGGGCCTCGAACCGCGGATCCTGGAATCCCACCCGGGCCGCGCCTCCACCGTGGCCCGCATCGAGGGTGCGGACCCGTCCCGGCCCGCGCTGCTCATCCACGGGCACCTCGATGTCGTACCGGCCAACGCGGCCGACTGGACCCACCACCCGTTCTCCGGCGAGATCGCCGACGGATGCGTGTGGGGCCGAGGGGCCGTCGACATGAAGGACATGGACGCGATGACCCTCGCGGTCGTCCGCGACCGGCTGCGCACCGGCCGCAAGCCTCCGCGGGACATCGTGCTGGCGTTCCTGGCCGACGAGGAGGCCGGCGGGACCTGGGGCGCGCGCCACCTCGTCGACAAGCACCCCGACCTGTTCGAGGGCGTGACCGAGGCCGTCGGTGAAGTCGGCGGATTCTCCTTCACCGTCAACGAGAAACTGCGGCTCTACCTCGTCGAGACCGCCCAGAAGGGCATGCACTGGATGCGGCTCACCGTGGACGGCACCGCCGGCCACGGCTCGATGACCAATGACGACAACGCGATCACCGAACTGTGCGAGGCCGTCGGACGGCTCGGCCGGCACAAGTGGCCGGTGCGGGTCACCAAGACCGTGCGGTCCTTCCTCGACGAACTCTCCGACGCGCTCGGCACCGAGCTCGACCCGGAGAACATGGACGAGACCCTCGCCAAGCTCGGCGGCATCGCCAAGATGATCGGCGCCACCCTGCGCAACTCGGCCGCGCCCACCATGCTCGGCGCCGGCTACAAGGTCAACGTCATCCCCGGCCAGGCCACCGCCCACGTCGACGGACGGTTCCTGCCCGGCTACGAGGAGGAGTTCCTCGCCGACCTGGACCGGCTGCTCGGCCCGCGCGTGAAGCGGGAGGACGTGCACGCCGACAAGGCCCTGGAGACCGACTTCGACGGCAAGCTCGTCGACGCCATGCAGAGCGCGCTCGGCGCCGAGGACCCCATCGCGCGGGCCGTGCCGTACATGCTCTCCGGCGGCACCGACGCCAAGTCCTTCGACGATCTCGGCATCCGCTGCTTCGGCTTCGCGCCCCTCAAGCTGCCGCCGGAGCTGGACTTCGCCGGCATGTTCCACGGGGTCGACGAGCGAGTGCCGGTCGAAGGGCTGCAGTTCGGCGTGCGGGTGCTCGACCGGTTCATCGATGCGTCCTGATTTGGCCCGCTGAAACGACACTTCGGAAATCGCCCGCGTGTGCCGGTCCTTACCGGCAGGAGTGAATGCGCTCATCAGGTCGTAGCCCTATTAGTTCCTCCTCGTTACAGGTGATGCGATCAGCTACTTGGGATCGCATTGCCAACAAGGAGGAATAATGATCAAGAAGGTCGTCGCTGCTGCGGCTGCCACCGGTGGGCTGGTTCTCGCGGGCGCGGGCATGGCCGTTGCCGACTCCGGTGCTCAGGGTGCTGCCGTGCACTCTCCGGGCATCGCGTCCGGCAATGTTGTTCAGGCTCCCGTACACGTCCCCGTGAACGTCTGCGGCAACACGATCTCGGTGATCGGGCTGCTGAACCCCGCCTTCGGCAACACCTGCATCAACAAGTGACGCTGCCTTTCTGAGGTCCGTCCATGCCGTCGGTCCCGGAGCGCGCCCAATGCGCTCCGGGACCGACCGGTCTTTTCACGTTGGTCATGAGGGGGAAGGCAGAGATTCAGCAATGCGACAGATTACCCGCAAGGGCCTGATGACCGTGGCGGCCGCGACCGGCGTGTTCGCCGCCGCGGGTGGCCACGCCCACGCCGACTCGGGTGCGAGCGGCTCCAGTTCGAACTCGCCCGGAGTGCTCTCCGGCAACACCGTGCAGGCGCCGGTGCACGTGCCGGTCAACGTCTGCGGCAACACCGTCAACGTCGTCGGGGTGCTCAACCCGTCGGCCGGCAACTCCTGCGCCAACCACGACGGCGGCAACGACTCGTCCGGCGACACGGACGGCTCCGGCGCCCATGCGGGCGGGCACGCCGACGGCTCCCCGGGCGTCGGTTCGGGCAACCACGTCGAGGCGCCGATCCACGTGCCGGTCAACGTCTGCGGCAACAGCGTCGACGTCATCGGCGTCGGCAACACCGCCGTGGGCAACGACTGCGCGAACGACGGCTCCGGCGACGGTCACACCACCCCGCCGGGAGGCGGCGACGGTACGACGCCACCCGGGACGCCGGAAAACCCGGGCAACCCGGGCAACCCCGGTGACCCGGAGGAGCCCGGCACCCCGAGCACTCCGCCCACCCCGGGCGGCGAGACGCCGGGTGACGACGGCTCCACCGACGTCAACCGGCCCGGCGGCCAGTCCGTCGCGCAGCCCCGCGGCACCGGCGCGCTCGCCGAAACGGGCAGCGAGCTGCCGATCGGCGCCGCCGTCTCACTGGGCGCGGGCGCGCTGCTGGGCGGAGCGGTCCTGTACCGCCGGGCGCGGGCGTCGGCGTAAGGGCGCAACCCGAAGTGGAGCGGGCCCCGCCACGGGGGGGTCCGCTCCACTTCGGCGCCTCAGCTCACCAGGTGGCGCGCACCTGGCGGATGATCCGCCGCCGCAACCGCACCCTGCGACTGCCGTCGCGCAGCAGGCTCAGACGATGCAACTCCCAGTGTCCGTACTCGGCATGGTCCGTCAGCAAGCGTGTGGCGTCCTTGCGGGAGACCCCGCGCGGCACGTACACGTCGACAAATTCGTATTCCGGCATCGAATCTATTGTGCGGGCACAGGCCGGGTACGGATAGCGTCTGCACTATGTCTGATGCTGCGCAGCCCACCGCTGCTGAGGTACGCGCCGCCGCCGAGGCGATCAAGACCGCGCTCGACCGTCATCTGGCCGCGGTCGAACGCAGGTCGGGCGAGGACGACCCGGCCGTCTACGAGGCGTTCAACCAGCTGGCCGCGGCCGCAGAGGCGTACGACGAGCTGCTCTACGACCGCTACGACGAAGTCACACCCTTCGAGATCCCCGGCGCGGAGGAAACGTTGCCGCCGTACACGGGTCCCGAGGAACCGAACGCGCTCAGTGTGCTGATCCGCCGCGACTACGCGGTGGCGGAACCACAGCGACTGCTGGCGCAGGCCCAGCGGATCGAGGCGGCGGACGACGAGGGTACGGGCGCGGAGGCCGCCGGCACGGTCCACGGGGCGTTGGGCATCCTCTTCGGGGAGTTCGAACCGGACGAGATCGCCTCCCGCCACAAGGAGTTCGGGCTGGAGGAAGGCGACTCCACGCTGTGGGTCACGGCCGCTGAGGAACCGGCCGACCCCGGCGAGTGGCTGGAGGCCCCCTTCGAGAGCATCGACCCGCAGCACGTCGTCTGCCGCTTCGACGTCAGCGCGGTCTTCGACGACGAGATCGACGACATCGAGGACATCGAGGACATCGAGGACGAGGAAGAGACCGACGACGATCTCGAGGACGAGCCGGAGCTGGACGGGGACGAGGACCTGGAGCCGCTGGACGCGGACCGCTGAGCTGGTCCGCGGCAGCGGGTGCGGCGGCCTCCGGGGTTTCTGGTCGGTAGCCCCGTCGAGCCGCGGGCAGTCGTACCTCCCCCAGTGCCTTAAGGGCCTGGGAGGTGCCCCCAGGGCGATGGGGGTCCCCCGCTCGAGCGAAGCCGAGAGTGGGGGAGGGTGGGCGCGGGCGGCACCCCGTCAGTGCCGGGCTGCGCGACCCAGCCCCGCCCAGCCGCAACGCCGGTGGGCGCGCCCCTGAAGCCGCACCCACGGCCGCTTCAGTCGCCCGCCGGCACCTGTGCGGTCAGGAGCAGTGGCAGGCGGGTTGTGCGGGGCTTTGCCGGGGTTTCTGCGACGGCGCGCGGCAGGGCCTGCTCCACACCGTGCACCACCGACAGATGGCGCTCCGCCCGCCCGAACGCCGTGTACACCCACGGGCGGCTGAGGGCCTGCGCGGCATCCCCGGGTAGCACCACCACCACGGCGGGCCACCGGCCGCCCACCGCCTGGTGCGCCGTCAGCGCCCACCCGTGCCGGACGGACTGCTCCACCCGCTCCTTCGGTACGACGACGCTCTCGCCGGAGCACGACAGATGCAGCCCCGCGGCGTCGGCCCCGACGACCTGGCCCGGCACCGTACGTCCCGGTGTGGGGGAGTAGGCGATCCGGTCCCCGGGGTCGAAGCCGCCGAACCGGCCGGGACCGGGATTGAGCCGTTCCTTCAGCACGGCGTTCAGCGCACGCGTCCCGGCCGCGCCGCCATGCCCCGGCGTGATGACCACCGTCTGCTCGGCGGGCACGCCGATCGCCCGCGGCACCGAGTCCGCAACGAGCTGCACGGTCCGGTGCACGGCCTCACCCGCGTCCCGCACCGGTACGATCACGACCTCTTTGCCCGGCGCGTCGACCTGGAGCAGCTCGCCCACGCCGATGCCGGAGACCAACTCGCCCAGCGGACCGGGGTCCGGCCGCCGCGAGGCGACCTGGGGGCACCTGCGCACCGCCAGCAGATCCGCGAACACCCGCCCGGGCCCCACGGACCACAGCACCGCCGGATCCCCGGACAGCACCAGCCGGGCACCGTCCGGCAGCGACTCGGTGAGCAGGGCCGCGGCCTCCACATCGAGCTGGGGCGCGTCGAGCACGACAAGGAGATCGAGGTCCAGCGCACCCTCCGGGTCGCGCCCCGGCCCCTCGGCACCGGACAGCAACCCGGCGGCGGTGGCGACCCCGGACTCGTCCCGCACCAGCTCCGCGAACCGCCCCCGGCCGACGGGACTGTGGGCGGCGACCCAGACGCGCAGGCCCACACCACGTGCCGCATCCACCAGCGCCGCGGCCTCGGCCCGGGACGCCTCACCACCCGTGTGCAGCACCAGCCCGTGCCGGGCGACCGCGCGGATCAGCTCGGCGGCCGACCCCTCGGCGGCCGACGCGGCCCGCTCCCACTCCTCGGCCGAACCGTCCTCCTTGGGCACCGAGTTGATCAACCGGGCCAGACCGTCGGCGAGG
Source organism: Streptomyces flavusporus (assembly GCF_046267975.1). Taxonomy (NCBI): domain Bacteria; kingdom Bacillati; phylum Actinomycetota; class Actinomycetes; order Kitasatosporales; family Streptomycetaceae; genus Streptomyces; species Streptomyces flavusporus. Next base: position 7,831,012 of record NZ_CP176503.1, read on the forward strand.
CTCTCCTCCGCGAGCGCGTACCGCTCCAGCCCGACGAGCACCCGCACGGGGCGCTCCTCGCCCGCCTCCGTCTCCGCCTCCTCGCCCTCACCCGACTCCTCCAGGCCGTCCTGGAACGCCAGCGCCTCGCCCTCCGCCAGGGCGCTCTGCACGGCCGCGTCCGGATCGGGCACACCCCGCTGGGCCAGGGCGGCGATGAGCGCCGGCATCTCCAGGGCGGTGTGCCCGGCGAGCGCCGCCTGCTCCAGCAGCCAGACGGTGACGGCCCGGCCCCGCCGCTCGTCGTCGGGCCCGCACTCCGCACCCAGCAGGGCCCGCGCGAACCCGTCGGCCTGCTCGGGGCGCACTCCGCCGACCCGCAGCAACTGCCATGGATCGGCGCGCAGCAGATCGTCCGCACCCTCGCCCAGCACCGCGGCGACCTGCGGACCGAGTGCCTCGGGAGCGCCGCCGTCGCTCAGCACCCGCCGTACGGACTCCACGAGCTCCGCCGCGGGAGCCGGGGCGGCGGTGGGGGCCACCGGCTGCGGCCGCCGCACCGGCTCCGGAGCCGGCCGCCGGGGCGGGGGTTCCTCGAAGACGGTGGCGGGGGGCTTCTCGCCGCTCTCCACGGCGCGGACGGCCGCCAGCAGATCGGCGGCGGTCCCGCTGAGCTTGGCCCCGGCCTCGATGGGTGCCTTCTTCTCCGCCTTGCGCCGCTCGATCCGCTCCCGCTCGACCCGCTGGGCAGCCAGCTCGGCCTCCGCCTCCGACACCTCACCGGCGGCGGCGCTCGTGCCCTCGGCGTCCTGTGCGGCCTCGGCCCCCGGGGCGCCGCCCTCCGCCGGGGCGCCCGGGGTCTCCGGCGCGGCGTCCTCGGTGGTCTCCGGCTCCGTGCTCACAGCGTGCTCCAGTCGTGATCGGGATAGCGGTGCACGGGCGCCGACACGTCGTCGAGCGCCCGGCAGATCTCGTCAGGAAGACTAAGCGCCTCCACTGACAATGCCCCCGTGAGCTGCTGCGCGTTGCGCGCGCCGACGATCGGGGAGACCACGCCGGGCCGGTCCCGGACCCAGGCCAGGGCCACCTGGAGCGGGGTGACGGCCAGCCCGTCCGCCGCGGTCGCCACGGCGTCCACGATGCGGCCTGCCGTGTCGTCGAGGTACGGCTCGACGAAGGGTGCCAGGTGCTCCGAAGCTCCCCGGGAGTCCGGCGGCATGGCGTCGCCGCGGTACTTGCCCGTCAGCACACCACGCCCCAACGGCGACGACGGCAACAGCCCGATGCCCAGATCCACCGCGGCCGGCAGCACCTCCCGCTCGACGCCGCGCTGCAGCAGCGAGTACTCCATCTGCGTACTCGCCAGCCGGGTCCGCAGACCGGGTGCTGCGAGCTGCCAGGTCGCGGCCTTCGCCAGTTGCCAGCCGCAGAAGTTGGACACGCCCGCATACCGCGCCCGGCCGCTGCTCACCGCGATGTCCAGCGCCTGGAGCGTCTCCTCCAGGGGCGTGTCGGGGTCGAAGGCATGGACGTGCCACAGATCGACATAGTCGGTACCGAGTCGCGCGAGCGAAGCGTCCAGCGCGTCCAGCAGATGCCCACGCGACCCGTCGAACCGCCGGTCCGGATCCGGTACGCTCCCGGCCTTGGTCGAGATGACCAGGTCCCGCCGCGGCACGAGCCCTTCCATGAGACGCCCGAGCAGATACTCGGCCTCCCCGTCCCCGTAGACGTCCGCGGTGTCCACGAGTGTCCCGCCGGCTTCCCAGAACGTCTTCAACAGGTCCGCGGCATCATGCTCATCGGTGTCCCGCCCCCAGGTCAGGGTGCCGAGTCCGATACGGGACACACGCAGGCCGGTACGGCCGAGATGCCTCTGCTCCATGAGCGCCGAGATTACTGGCCAGAACTGGTGCCGTGGGGGGCCTGTGGACAACCGATTTCCCGGCCCCGCACGCCCGCACCCCACCCACAACCTGGGCCATCCACCAACCTCACGCTAATGTCGACGTCACAAGGGACGTTACTGATCAGTAAGGGGAAGGCCATGCAGCTCGGGATCAACCTCGGCTACTGGGGCGCCGGAATGGACGCGGACAATCTCGCCGTCGCCCAGGAGGCCGACCGCCTCGGCTACGCCGTCTGCTGGGCCGCCGAGGCCTACGGCTCCGACGCCGCCACCGTGCTCACCTGGGTCGCCGCCCAGACGGAGCGCATCGACGTCGGTTCGGCCATCTTCCAGATCCCGGCCCGCCAGCCCGCGATGACCGCCATGACCGCCGCCACCCTCGACTCCCTGTCCGGCGGCCGCTTCCGCCTCGGCCTGGGCGTCTCCGGCCCGCAGGTCTCCGAGGGCTGGTACGGCGTCAAGTTCGACAAGCCCCTGGCCCGCACCCGCGAGTATGTCGAGATCGTCCGCAAGGCCATGACCCGCGAACGCCTCACCTACGAGGGCACGCACTGGACCCTCCCCCTCCCCGGCGGCCCCGGCAAGCCGATCAAGCTCACGGTCCACCCGCAGCGCGAGCACATCCCGCTCTACATCGCCGCGATCGGCCCCAAGAACCTCGAACAGACCGGCGAGATCGCCGACGGCGCCCTCCTGATCTTCCCCTCCGCGGCCCACCTCGAGGACACCGCGATCAAGCACCTGCGGGCGGGCCGCGAGAAGGCCGGCAAGACCATGGACGGCTTCGACGTCTGCCCCACCCTGCCCCTCGCCGTCGGCGACGACAAGGACGTGACGGCCCTCGCCGACACCTTCCGCCCGTACACCGCGCTGTACGTCGGCGGCATGGGCAGCCCCAAGCAGAACTTCTACAACCAGCTCGCCCAGCGCATGGGCTACGAGAAGGAGGCCGCCGAGATCCAGGAGAAGTACCTGTCCGGCGACAAGCAGGGCGCCGCGGCCGCCGTACCGCACGAGCTGATCGACCAGACCACACTGCTCGGCTCCGTGGACCGGATCGCCGACCGTATGAAGGCCTACTCCGAGGCGGGAGTCACCACGCTCAGCCTGGCCCCCGCGGGCTTCACCCTGGACGAGCGGCTCGCCTCGCTGCGGGCCGGTTCCGAGGCCCTGGAGCGGGCCGGGCTCGCGTAACCGCACCTCGTCGCAGGCGTGGACAAGTCTCAGCGGCCGTGGTGGGGGCTCGGGGGTCTTCCCCGCCACGGCCGTCAGCAGGAACAACGCGCCGACACGCGCGCGGTTACGCACCCGACGCGACCCCGTCGGTCCTTCTTTTGACTGAGTTGTCCGACAGAACTGTTGCACCACCCTGGCGCGCCCCTTTGACTCGTTCTTTGCGGAATCCTGCAGAGAGGTGCCCACAGATGCTTTCGGCCAAGAGTCTGTTCCAGGAGATCCTCGACAACGACGAGTCCTTCCGGCTGTTCTGCTCCATCGCGGCCAGCGGTGAGGCGCAGGGCGGCTGGGAGAACGCCCGCATCGCCGCGCTCGTCCCCGCCAGTGAGCGCGAACTCGCCCCCAAGATCACCCGCCACGGTGCGGACGAGGACAAGCACGGGCGGATCTTCAACGCCCTGATGAAGAAGCGCGGTCTCGAACCCGCCCCCGTACCGCCCGAGACCGACTACACCATGCTTCTGGAGCAGGACGGCATCGGCCTCGCCCACGACAAGCTCAAGCGCGACGAGCCGCTCACCGTCCAGGACATCGTCACGTACCTCTCGCACAGCCGGGTCACCGAACAGCGCGCCTCCGAGGAGATGGAGATGCTGCGCAAGTACTTCGGCGACCACCCCGACCTCGGCCGCGCGGTCAAGATGATCTCCAACGACGAGGACAACCACCTCGCCTACTGCCACGAGGAACTGCTGCGCTTCGCGTACGCCGGGCACGGCCGGGCCATCCAGCGGACCCTGCGTGAGTGCGCGCTCGCGGAGATCCGGATCTACCGCGACGTCAGTCTCGCGGTCATGGCCCACATGGGCCGCATCCTCGGCTGGTCGAAGCCGAAGGCGGCGGTGCTGGCGTTCGGCATCCACGCCGTGTACTGCTACGAGCGGCTCGGCGGCTGGCGGCGCATGGTGTCCCTGAAGATGCCGGAGCGCCGCAACGCCCTCGGCGGCCCCGCGGCCGCGGCACCCGAATTCGCCTGACGCCGGAGCAGGCCGGGCCTCACCTCCAGGGCGGCCACGAGTCCGATGACCGCCGATACGCTGCCGTAGATCCCCACGATCACCGTGGGGATCTCGGCCATGGCCGCCCCCGCGGGGACTCCGGGCCCCTCCGGCGGGCGGCGTGCGCCTACCCTGGGCCGCATGCCCACGTTGATCCTGGTCCGGCACGGACGTTCCACCGCCAACACCGAGGGAGTGCTCGCCGGCTGGACGCCCGGTGTCGCTCTCGACGAGCGCGGGGCCGCGCAGGCCGCCGCACTGCCCGGGCGGCTCGCCGAGCTGCCGATCGCCGAGGTGGTCACCAGCCCGCTGCAACGCTGCCAGGAGACGATCCGGCCGCTGCTCGACGCCCGTCCCGGGCTGCCCGTCCACACCGACGAGCGGATCGGGGAGTGCCGGTACGGCGACTGGTCCGGACGCAAGCTCGCCGAGCTCAAGGACGAGCCGCTGATGGAGGTCGTGCAGGCGCATCCGTCGGCGGCCGCGTTCCCCGCGGGCGAGTCGATGCGGTCGATGGCGACCCGGGCCGCCGAGGCGGTACGCGAGTGGAACGCGCGCGTGGAGCGTGATCACGGCGCCGACGCCGTGTACCTGATGTGCTCGCACGGCGACATCATCAAGTCCCTCGTCGCGGACGCACTCGGACTTCATCTCGACCTGTTCCAGCGGATTTCCGTGGAACCGTGTTCCGTCACCGCGATCCGCTACACCCGTCTCAGGCCGTTTCTCGTGCGCCTCGGGGACACCGGTGACTTCGCGTCCCTGGTGCCGCGCGAGGAAGCTCCGGGCGGGGACGCACCGGTCGGGGGCGGTGCGGGCGCACCGTGATCGTCCGCCGCAGTAGGGTGAAGCGGTCGCAGTAGCGCCGTACTTGTCCGCAGCCGAGCGTCCGCACGGCGGCCGGTCGGTTCCGATGTCGATGTCGACCCACGAATCAATGGAGACAGGACGTGTCCCGTCAGGTGTTCCTCTACGACCCCCCGGACCGCTTCGTGGCCGGTACGGTCGGACTGCCCGGGCGCCGTACGTTCTTCCTCCAGGCCACGGCCGGATCCCGGGTGACCAGCGTGGCCCTGGAGAAGACCCAGGTCGCCGCGCTCGCCGAGCGCATGGACGAACTGCTGGACGAGGTGGTGCGCCGCAGCGGCGGCAGCGCGGCCGTGCCGGCCGTGGCGCCCACCGAGGTCACCGACACCGGCCCCCTGGACACCCCCATCGAGGAGGAGTTCCGGGTCGGCACCATGGCCCTCGCCTGGGACGGCGAGGAGCAGCGCATGATCGTCGAGGCGCAGGCCCTCGTGGAGCTCGACGCCGACTCCGAGGAGGACCTCGCCGAGGCGGAGGAGAGGCTGCTCCAGGACGAGGAGAACGGTCCCCCGATGCTGCGGGTCCGGCTCACCGGCGCGCAGGCCCGCGCCTTCGCCAAGCGCGCCCTCGACGTCGTCAACGCCGGCCGGCCGCCGTGCCCCCTGTGCAGCCTGCCGCTCGACCCGGAAGGACACGTATGTCCGCGCCAGAACGGATACCGCCGCGGAGCATGACGGCAGCCACTGCGAGCAGCGCAGCGGACGCCGCGCTGCTCGCAGCCGGCGAGCTGACCGTGCGCGGACGTATCCGGGACGCCTCCAACGCGGCGCTGTACTGCACGGTGACCCACGACGGGCGGGAGGCGGCCTGTGTCTACAAGCCCGTCGCCGGGGAGCGGCCCCTGTGGGACTTCCCCGACGGCACCCTCGCCCAGCGCGAGGTGGCCGCGTACGAGGTCTCCGAGGCGACCGGGTGGAGGCTGGTACCGCCCACCGTGCTGCGCGACGGGCCGTACGGCGAGGGCATGTGCCAGTTGTGGATCGAGGCGCAGCCGGACGGCGAGCTGCTCGCGCTCATCGACGCCGAGGAGCCCGGGCCCGGCTGGAAGGCGATCGGCTTCGCCGAGGTCGGGGACGGGAAGACCGCGCTGCTGGTGCACGCGGACGACGAGCGGCTGCGGCGGCTCGCCGTGCTCGACGCCGTGATCAACAACGCGGACCGCAAGGGCGGGCACCTGCTGCCGTCCGGCGACGGGCGGCTGTACGGCATCGACCACGGGGTCACCTTCAACGCCGAGAACAAGCTGCGCACGCTGTTGTGGGGGTGGGCGGGGGAGCCGCTCACCGCGGAGGCCGTCGAGGTGCTCCAGCGGCTCCGCAAGGAGCTGAAGGCGGGCGGGGCGCTCGCCGAGCGGCTGGCCGCGCTGATCACCGGCCCCGAAATCGATGCCACGCGCGCGCGGGTGGACGTACTCCTCGCTTCGGGAGTGCACCCCGAGCCGAACGGGGAGTGGCCGGCCATCCCGTGGCCGCCCGTGTAGGACCTGTCTGCACACGGGGCCGGGACCGCGCAAGAGTGCCTTCCCGGCCATCCCGCCTGGTCCGGTTCGTATACGGAACTCCAGTCCGGTTAGGCTCAGGACATGCATGCCTGGCCCGCTTCTGAGGTCCCCGCCCTGCCCGGCAAGGGCCGCGACCTCCGGATCCACGACACAGCGACCGGTGGCCTCGTCACCCTCGCCCCCGGTCCCGTCGCCCGTATCTACGTCTGCGGCATCACGCCGTACGACGCGACCCACATGGGTCACGCGGCGACCTACAACGCGTTCGACCTCGTGCAGCGCGTGTGGCTCGACACCAAGCGGCAGGTGCACTACGTCCAGAACGTCACCGACGTCGACGATCCGCTCCTGCAGCGGGCGGATCGCGAGGGTATCGACTGGGTCGCCCTCGCCGAGCGGGAGACCGCGCTGTTCCGCGAGGACATGACCGCCCTGCGGATGCTGCCGCCGCAGCACTACATAGGCGCGGTCGAGGCGATACCCGGCATCGTGCCGCTGGTGGAGCGACTGCGGGACATGGGCGCCGCCTACGAACTCGAGGGGGACACCTACTTCTCCGTCGAGTCCGACCCCGACTTCGGCAACGTCTCGAACCTGGACGCTGCCGCCATGCGGCTGCTCTCCGCCGAGCGGGGCGGCGACCCGGACCGTCCGGGCAAGAAGAACCCCGTCGACCCGATGCTGTGGATGGCGGCCCGTGAGGGCGAGCCCAGCTGGGACGGCGGCTTGCTCGGCCGCGGCCGGCCCGGATGGCACATCGAGTGCGTCGCGATCGCCCTCGACCACCTCGGGATGGGCTTCGACGTGCAGGGCGGCGGCTCCGATCTCGCCTTCCCGCACCACGAGATGGGCGCCTCGCACGCCCAGGTGCTGACCGGCGAGTTCCCCATGGCCAAGGCGTATGTGCACGCCGGCATGGTCGCCCTCGACGGCGAGAAGATGTCCAAGTCCAAGGGCAACCTCGTCTTCGTCTCCCGGCTGCGCCGGGACGGCGTCGACCCGGCCGCCATCCGGCTCGCGCTGCTCGCCCACCACTACCGGGCCGACTGGGAGTGGACCGACCAGGTGCTGCGGGACGCCCAGGCGCGGCTCGACCACTGGCGCTCGGCTGTCTCCCGCCCCGACGGGCCGAGCGCCGACGCGCTGGTCGAGGAGATCCGCGAGGCCCTCGCCCACGACCTGGACGCGCCGTCCGCGCTCGCCGCGGTCGACCGCTGGGCCGCCGCGCAGCACGAGCAGGGCGGCACGGACACCGGCGCCCCCGGTGTGGTGACGCGTGCGGTGGATGCGTTGCTGGGCGTGGCCCTGTAAGACGCCGGTCGACAACATCGGTCAACGCAGTGGGCCGCTTCCTCCGCACGGGGGAAGCGGCCCATTCGCGCTGCGTACGCTCATTCCTCGGGCGAATCCTCGTCGTCGTTGCCCGGCTTCGGCGGCCGGGTCCGGCCGCCCGGGTTGTCCCGCAGATACGGCGGGCTGTCCCCGCCGTCCGCCGTGGCGTGCCCGCCGGGCGGGGTGCCGCCGTCCCGGCGCCGCAGGTACCGCTCGAACTCCCGGGCGATCGCCTCGCCCGACGCCTCCGGCAGCTCCGCGGTGTCCCGCGCCTCCTCCAGCGTCTGGACGTACTCCGCGACCTCGCTGTCCTCGGCGGCCAGCTGGTCCACCCCCACCTGCCAGGCGCGAGCGTCCTCGGGCAGCTCGCCCAGCGGGATGTGTACGCCGATCAGGTCCTCCAGACGGTTGAGGAGGGCCAGCGTCGCCTTCGGGTTGGGCGGCTGCGACACGTAGTGCGGCACCGCCGCCCACAGCGACACCGCCGGTACACCTGCATGCGTGCAGGCCTCCTGGAGGACGCCGACGATGCCCGTGGGGCCCTCGTACTTGGTCTCCTCCAGGTCCATCCGGCGGGCCAGGTCCGCGTCGGACGTGGTCCCGCTGATCGGGACCGGACGGGTGTGCGGGGTGTCGCCGAGCAGGGCGCCCAGGATCACCACCAGCTCCACGCCCAGCTCGTGCGCGAAGCCGAGCAGCTCGTTGCAGAACGAGCGCCAGCGCATGGACGGTTCGATACCGCGCACCAGCACCAGATCACGCGGCTTGTCGCCGCCGACCCGGACCACCGACAACCTTGTCGTCGGCCAGGTGATCTTGCGGACACCGGCGTCCATCCACACCGTGGGCCGGTTCACCTGGAAGTCGTAGTAGTCCTCCGCGTCCAGCGCCGCGAAGACCTCGCCCTTCCACTCCCTCTCGAGATGCGCGACCGCGGTGGAGGCGGCGTCGCCGGCATCGTTCCAGCCCTCGAACGCGGCCACCATGACCGGGTCGATCAGCTCGGGAACCCCCTCGAGCTCGATCACCCAGTGCCTCCTTCCGACGTGCCCTCGCCTAACAACCCAACCTTACGGCGTGCGGCGGGGGCGCCCGCAGCCCCCTGCACGGGGGAGTGAACGGATCACTGCCCCGTTCGCCACCCCGGAACACCCCATGATTCATCCGAGCTGTCGCCTGGTAGACGGGCCTGGCTCACAGGGTGCTGCGCAGCCACTGCTCCACGCTCGCGATGTGCACCGTGGCCCAGGAGCGGGCCGCCTCCGCGTCGCCGCCGCGCAGGGCGGCGAGGATGGCACGGTGCTCGTACAGGGTGCGGCTGACCGCGTCCTCCTGGGTCAGGCCGCGCCAGATCCGCGCCCGGGTGGTCGGCCCGGACAGGCCCTCGAGCAGGGAACACAGCACCGAGTTGCCGGAGGCCTGCACGATGCTCCGGTGGAACTCCAGGTCGCAGGAGACGAGTTCCTCCACCGAGGGATCGCCGCCCAGGGCGTCCAACTGGGCTGTCAGGGCGTCGACTTCCTGCTCGCCGATGCGGTCGGCCGCCATCGCCGTGGCGGCCGGCTCCAGGATGCGGCGCACGGCCAGGAACTCCAGCACCGTGTCGTCACGGTGGAAGTCGACGACGAAGCTCATGGCTTCCAGGAGCAGTTGCGGATCCAGGCTCGTCACGTACGTCCCGTCGCCCTGCCGCACGTCCAGGATCCGGATCAGCGACAGTGCGCGTACCGCCTCGCGCAGGGAGTTGCGGGACAGCCCCAGGCCGGCGGCGAGTTCGCTCTCCTTGGGCAGCCGGTCACCGGGACGCAGCGCACCGGAGACGATCATGTCCTTGATCTTCTCGATCGCCTCGTCAGTCACTGCCATGGCCGGCCTCCCTGTAGCTCAGACCTCCGATGTCTCAACACATTATGGGGGTGCCGTCCGCCGACCGACGGGGAAAGGGGCGGCTCCGTCGGCGTGGAGCCGCCCCCTTCGCTGTGCGGGCGTTACTTCTTGTCGAGCAGGTCCTGGACCTTCGTACGGACTTCGTCCGTGGCCAGGCCGCGGATCGTCAGCGTCGTACGGCGGCGCAGCACGTCGTCCTGCGTCTCGGCCCACTCGTGGTCGCGGGCCCAGACGACCTGCGCCCAGATCTCCGGGGCGTCGGGGTGGACCCGCTCGGCCAGCTCCGGGTTCTCGTTGGCGAGCCGGGCGATGTCGAAGGCCAGCGAACCGTAGTGCGTGGCCAGATGCCTGGCGGTGTCGGCCGCCATGCGCGGGCCGGGCGCCGGACGGTCGACCAACAGCCGGTGAGCGACCGCGCGGGGGTTGGCGACACCCGGCAGCGGCAGCTTCTTCGGCAGCGTGGAGATCGGCTCGAAGTCCTCGCCCAGCGGGCGGCCCGGCAGCGCCTCCAGCTTCTTCATGATCGTCCGACCGATGTGGCGGAAGGTCGTCCACTTGCCGCCCGCCACGGACAGCATCCCGCCGCGGCCCTCGGTGACCACCGTCTCGCGCTTGGCCTTCGCGGTGTCGCCGGGGCCGCCCGGCAGCACCCGCAGACCCGCGAAGGCGTAGGTGATCAGGTCACGGTCGAGTTGCTGGTCGCGGATGGAGAACGCGGCCTCGTCCAGGATCTGGGCTATGTCCTTGTCGTTGACCGAGACATCGGCCGGGTCGCCCTCGTACACCTCGTCGGTCGTGCCGAGCAGCAGCATGTCCTCCCAGGGGAGGGCGAAGGTGATGCGGTACTTGTCGATCGGGGTGGCGAGTGCGGCCTTCCAGGGGGAGGTGCGCTTCAGGACCAGATGTGCGCCCTTCGAGAGGCGGATCGACGGGGCGGCATTCGGGTCCTCCATACGGCGCAGGTGGTCGACCCACGGGCCGGTCGCGTTCAGTACAAGGCGGGCGCTCACCCCGAACTCGTCACCGGACAGGCGGTCCTTGAGCTCGGCGCCGGTCACCCGGCCGTTGGTGAAGCGCAGTCCGGTCACCTCGGCGTGGTTGAGGACGACCGCGCCCGACTCGACGGCCGCGCGGACCGTCATCAGGGCCATCCGCGCGTCGTTCATCTGGTCGTCGCCGTACACGGCCACGGCCTTGAGGTTCTCGGTGCGCAGCTCGGGCACGTCCGCCTGGGCCTTGGCGGGGGAGAGCAGGTGCCCGACGCCGTCGCCGAAGGCCGACAGCATCGAGTAGGCGAAGACACCGGCCCCCAGCTTCGCGGCGCCGTGCGGGCCGCCCTTGTACACGGGGAGGTAGAAGGTGAGCGGGTTCGCCAGGTGGGGGGCCACCTGGCGGGAGACCGCACGGCGCTCGAAGTGGTTCTCCGCCACCAGCTTCACCGCGCCGGTCTGCAGGTAGCGCAGACCGCCGTGGAGCAGCTTGGAGGAGGCGGAAGAGGTGGCACCGGCGAAGTCGCCGGCGTCGACCAGGGCCACCCTGAGCCCGGACTGCGCGGCATGCCAGGCGGTGGAGATGCCCAGGATGCCGCCGCCGATCACGAGAAGGTCGTACGACGCCTTGGAGAGCTGCTCCCGGGTCTCGGCGCGGCTCGGGTTGGAGCCGGAGGCCGGGCGTGTCCCCAGGGCAGGCACGGACTGCAGGGTGGACTGACTGGTCATGGTGGGTTGTTGCTCCTCGTCAGCTAGGTGGAGCTCTTCCGAGCTCTCGTCAGCTCTCGTCCTCGTCGAGCCAGCCCATGGTCCGTTCGACGGCCTTGAGCCAGCTCTTGTACTCACGGTCGCGGATCTCCGCGTCCATGCGGGGGGTCCACTCGGCGGCCCGGCGCCAGTTGGCACGCAGGTCGTCGGTGCTGTTCCAGAAGCCGACGGCGAGACCGGCGGCATAGGCGGCGCCGAGGCAGGTGGTCTCGGCGACCATCGGGCGCACCACGGGGGCGTCCACGAAGTCGGCGAGCGTCTGCATCAGCAGGTTGTTGGAGGTCATGCCGCCGTCGACCTTGAGGGCGGTCAGCTCGACGCCGGAGTCCTTGGTCATGGCGTCGGCGATCTCCCGCGTCTGCCAGGCGGTGGCCTCCAGGACGGCGCGCGCGAGGTGCGCCTTGGTGACGTACCGGGTCAGACCGGCGATCACACCGCGGGCGTCGGAGCGCCAGTACGGGGCGAACAGACCGGAGAAGGCCGGCACGAAGTAGGCGCCGCCGTTGTCCTCGACCGACAGCGCGAGCGTCTCGATCTCGGCGGCGGTGGAGATCAGGCCCATCTGGTCGCGCATCCACTGCACCAGCGCACCGGTGACGGCGATCGAGCCCTCCAGGGCGTAGACCGGCTGCTCGCCGCCGATCTGGTAGCCGACGGTGGTCAGCAGCCCGCTGTAGGAGTTGATGATCTTGTCGCCGGTGTTCATCACCATGAAGGTGCCGGTGCCGTACGTCGACTTGGTCTCGCCCTCGGCGAAGCAGGTCTGGCCGAACAGGGCCGCCTGCTGGTCGCCGAGCGCGGAGGCGACCGGGATGCCGCCGAGCAGGTCGCCCAGCTTGCCGCCGGTGATCTCGCCGTAGACCTCGGCGGAGGAGCGGATCTCGGGGAGGATCTGCAGCGGTACGCCGATCGACTCGCAGATCTTCTCGTCCCACTGCATGGTGTGCAGGTTCATGAGAAGGGTGCGGGAGGCGTTGGTGACGTCGGTGACGTGGTGGCCGCCGTTGACACCGCCGGTCAGGTTCCAGATGACCCAGGTGTCCATGGTGCCGAAGAGGATGTCACCGGCTTCGGCACGTTCACGCAGGCCCTCGACGTTGTCGAGCAGCCAGCGGGCCTTGGGGCCGGCGAAGTAGGACGCGAGGGGAAGGCCGGTCTCCCGGCGGAAGCGGTCCTGGCCGACGTTGCGGCCGAGTTCCCGGCACAGGGCGTCGGTGCGGGTGTCCTGCCAGACGATGGCGTTGTGGACGGGCTCACCGGTGTTCTTGTCCCACAGCACGGTGGTCTCGCGCTGGTTGGTGATGCCGATGGCCTTGATGTCGTCGCGGGTGATGCCGGCCTTCTCGACGGCGCCGGCGACGACCTCCTGGACGTTGGTCCAGATCTCGGTTGCGTTGTGCTCGACCCAGCCCGGCTTCGGGAAGATCTGCTCGTGCTCCTTCTGGTCGACGGAGACGATACGGCCGTCACGGTCGAAGATGATGCAGCGGGACGAGGTGGTCCCCTGGTCGATGGCGGCGATGAACGGGCCGGCGGTGTGTGCGTCGGTCACTGTGTGCTCCTGGAAGTCCTTGGGGCTGGGGCTCGGGTTACGGCGTCATGCTTGCGGCTGCGAGAGCGGACGGACCCGGTTCTAAGCAAAAGCGACGTTGTAGATGCCTGCCGCGATGGCGGCGCCGATCAGCGGACCGACCACCGGAACCCATGCGTAGGACCAGTCCGAACCGCCCTTGTTGGGCAGGGGCAGAAGGGCGTGCACGATACGCGGACCGAGGTCACGGGCCGGGTTGATGGCGTAGCCGGTCGGGCCGCCGAGGGAGAGGCCGATGCCGACCACGACGAGCGCGGTGACCAGGGCGCCAAGCGTGCCGAGGCCGTTGCCGTTGTCGTTCAGGCCCTGCGTGAGCACGGCGAGCACCAGCACGAAGGTGCCGATGATCTCCGTGGCCAGGTTCTGCACCGCGTTGCGGATCTCGGGTCCGGTGGAGAAGACGCCCAGGACCGGGCCGGCGCCCGTCTCCTGGGCCTCGACGGCCTTGGCCTGGGTGGCCTGCGCGCCCGGGCCGCCGACGATCTCCTTGTCGGTGAGGTGGGCGTGGAACTGGCCGTAGTAGGCGAGCCAGACCAGGGTCGCGCCGATCATGGCGCCGAGCAGCTGTCCGCCCCAGTAGACCGGGAGGTTGCCCCAGTCGCTGTCCTTGATCGCGATACCGAGTGTGACCGCCGGGTTGAGGTGGGCGCCGGACAGCGGCGCCGAGACGTAGACGGCCGTCAGGACGGCGAAACCCCACCCGAAGGTGATCGCGAGCCAGCCGGCGTTGCGGGCCTTGGAGGCCTTGAGAACGACGGCGGCAACGACGCCACCGCCGAGCAGGATGAGTATGGCGGTACCGATGGTCTCGCCGATGAAGATGTCGGAGCTGGACACCCGCGACTCCTTTGTCCTTCGTCCAGGGGAAGCCGAACCCCGAGTCCCTTCCGGGGTCCGCGAGCCCTCGCAGGTGAGGGCGATACCGGCCCTTGACGTTGTCACACTCTAGCGCGTATTGCCGGTAGGTGTTCGACAATGCCGACCGATGGACGGGAGTCTTGCTTCGGCGTTACGTGCACGTCAAGAGTTCTGTTGCCGAAAATGCGATCGTTATTGATCGCTACGAGCTGTCGATTTCTCGGGGCGGATGTGTTGAAATCTGCCCTATATGTCCGTTTTTAGGGTAGGGCGAAAGCCGGAACGCCGTACTGACGTCCCGGTTTGCTCGGATGTATCTGTCAGAACCGCCCGGCGCCCAGGTCCCGCGACACCGCGCGGGCACAGTCCCGTACCGCCGCGATCAGCTCGGGGCGCAGCTCGCCGTCCGGGCGCAGCCGCTCCACGGCGCCCGTGATGCCGACCGCGCCGACCGGCATGCGCCGCCGGTCGTGGATGGGTGCGGCGACGGAGGCGACGCCCTCCCAGGTCTCCTCGACGTCCGCCGCGTAGCCACGCGCGCGCGTGATGTCGAGGATGTGCTCGAAACCGTCCGGTTCGCACACGGTGCGGTCGGTGAACGCCTTGCGGTCGCTCTCCAGTGCCTCGCTGTGCGCGACCGGGTCGTACGCCGACAGGACCTTGCCCAGGGCAGTGGAGTGCAGCGGCTGCATGGCCCCGATCTCCAGCACCTGCCGGCTGTCGTCGGGCCGGAAGACGTGGTGCACGATCAGCACGCCCTGCTGGTGCAGCACCCCCAGGTAGACGCTCTCCCCGCTGGAGCGGGCCAGGTCGTCCGTCCAGACCAGGGCCCGCGCGCGCAGCTCGTGCACGTCCAGGTACGTGGTGCCCAGGCGCAGCAGCTCGGCGCCCAGCTGGTAGCGCCCGGAGGCGTCGTCCTGCTCGACGAAGCCCTCCTGCTGGAGGGTGCGCAGGATGCCGTGGGCCGTGCCCTTGGCGAGGCCGAGGGCCGAGGCGATGTCGGACAGACCCAGCCGCCGCTCGCCGCCCGCGAGCAGGCGCAGCATCGCGGCCGCCCGTTCGAGCGACTGGATGTTCCGTGCCATCGCCGTTCTGCCTCCGTCCCCTGTGCGACCGTCGAGCCACGACGTCCGCCTCGCTGTTCGCCGATGTTCGACTATGTCCAGTGTTCGGCAATGCCGAACACTACCTGTCGATGCCGATCTGCCGCCAATGGTCGGTCGGCAGTTGTTGCGTCACACGTCCACCGGCGGTGACCAGACCGCTATCGTGGTCCGTCTCGTGGACGCCCTGACCATAGGCCCCGGGTCCCGGCTACCCTGGCGGCGTGCGCCCTCGTCGGGAAGCCCGCGCGGGCTTTGGACAGGAAGCGCAAAGCCGACAGCCGTCGCACTCCAGGGAGCCCATACATGGCCTCGTTGCCGCAGACCCCTTCCATCGACAGTTCCACCGACAGCCGGACCCGCGTGTCCGCCCTGCGCGAGGCGCTCGCCACCCGAGTGGTGGTGGCCGACGGGGCGATGGGCACCATGCTCCAGGCCCAGGAACCCACTCTCGAGGACTTCCAGCACCTCGAGGGCTGCAACGAGGTCCTGAACGTCACCCGCCCGGACATCGTGCGCTCGGTGCATGCCGAGTACTTCGCCGCGGGCGTGGACTGTGTGGAGACCAACACCTTCGGCGCGAACCTCAGCGCTCTCGGCGAGTACGACATCGCCGACCGCATCCACGAGCTGTCCGAGGCAGGTGCCCGGATCGCCCGGGAGACCGCCGACGAGTTCGCGCGGCGCACCGGGCAGCAGCGCTGGGTGCTCGGCTCGATGGGCCCCGGCACCAAGCTGCCCACCCTCGGCCACACCACCTTCGCCGCGATCCGCGACGCCTACCAGCAGAACGCCGAGGGCCTCCTCGCGGGCGGCGCGGACGCGCTGCTCGTGGAGACCACGCAGGACCTGCTCCAGACCAAGGCCTCGGTCGTCGCCGCCCGCCGGGCGATGCGGACGGCCGGCTACGACGTGCCGCTGATCGTCTCGGTCACCGTCGAGACCACCGGCACCATGCTGCTCGGCTCCGAGATCGGCGCGGCGCTCACCGCCCTGGAGCCGCTCGGCATCGACATGATCGGCCTGAACTGCGCGACCGGCCCGGCCGAGATGAGCGAGCACTTGCGCTTCCTGGCCCGCCACTCCCGCATCCCGCTGTCCTGCATGCCGAACGCCGGCCTGCCCGTGCTGACGGCCGAGGGCGCCCACTACCCGCTCACCGAGCCGGAACTTGCCGACGCGCAGGAGAACTTCGTCCGGGACTACGGGCTGTCGTTGGTGGGCGGCTGCTGCGGTACGACGCCGGAGCATCTGCGGCAGGTCGTGGAGCGGGTCCGGGACACCACGCCGAGCGAGCGCAGTCCGCGTCCGGAGCCGGGCGCCGCGTCCCTGTACCAGTCGGTGCCGTTCCGTCAGGACACCTCGTATCTGGCGATCGGTGAGCGGACGAACGCCAACGGGTCCAAGAAGTTCCGTGAGGCGATGCTGGAGGGCCGCTGGGACGACTGTGTGGAGATGGCCCGGGAGCAGATCCGTGAGGGCGCGCACATGCTCGACCTGTGCGTGGACTACGTCGGCCGGGACGGCGTCGCCGACATGGAGGAACTGGCCGGCCGGTTCGCGACCGCCTCGACGCTGCCCATCGTGCTGGACTCCACCGAGGTCGACGTGATCCGGGCGGGTCTGGAGAAGCTGGGTGGCCGGGCGGTCATCAACTCGGTGAACTACGAGGACGGTGACGGGCCCGAGTCGCGGTTCGCGAAGGTCACGGAGCTGGCCCGGGAGCACGGTGCCGCGCTGATCGCCCTGACCATCGACGAGGAGGGCCAGGCCCGTACGGCTGAGAAGAAGGTCGAGATCGCCGAGCGTCTGATCGCCGACCTGACCGGCAACTGGGGCATCCGCGAGTCGGACATCCTCATCGACTGTCTGACCTTCACGATCTGCACCGGGCAGGAGGAGTCCCGGGGCGACGGCATCGCCACCATCGAGGCGATCCGCGAGCTGAAGCGCCGTCACCCCGAGGTGCAGACCACGCTCGGCCTGTCGAACATCTCCTTCGGCCTGAACCCGGCCGCCCGGATCCTGCTCAACTCCGTCTTCCTCGACGAGTGCGTCAAGGCGGGCCTGGACTCGGCGATCGTGCACGCCTCGAAGATCCTGCCGATCGCCCGCTTCGACGACGAGCAGGTCACCACCGCCCTCGACCTGATCTACGACCGCCGCCGTGACGGCTATGACCCGCTGCAGAAGCTGATGGCGCTGTTCGAGGGCGCCACCGCCAAGTCGCTGAAGGCGGGCAAGGCGGAGGAACTGGCCGCGCTGCCGCTGGAGGAGCGCCTCAAGCGGCGCATCATCGACGGCGAGCGCAACGGCCTGGAGGCCGACCTCGCCGAGGCCCTGCAGGACCGGCCCGCCCTGGACATCGTCAACGACACCCTGCTGGACGGCATGAAGGTGGTCGGGGAACTGTTCGGGTCCGGGCAGATGCAGTTGCCGTTCGTGCTGCAGTCCGCCGAGGTGATGAAGGCCGCCGTCGCCCATCTCGAGCCGCACATGGAGAAGACCGACGCGGACGGCAAGGGCACCATCGTGCTGGCCACCGTGCGCGGCGACGTGCACGACATCGGTAAGAACCTGGTCGACATCATCCTGTCCAACAACGGCTACAACGTGGTCAACCTGGGCATCAAGCAGCCGGTCTCGGCGATCCTGGACGCCGCCCAGGAGCACAGGGCCGACGTCATCGGCATGTCCGGGCTGCTGGTGAAGTCCACGGTGATCATGAAGGAGAACCTGGAGGAGCTCAACGCCCGGGGCCTGGCCGCCGACTACCCGGTCATCCTCGGCGGCGCCGCCCTCACCCGTGCCTACGTCGAGCAGGACCTGCACGAGATCTACGAGGGCGAGGTCCGCTACGCCCGGGACGCCTTCGAGGGCCTGCGCCTGATGGACGCCCTGATCGGCGTCAAGCGGGGCGTGCCCGGCGCGAAGCTGCCGGAGCTCAGGCAGCGCCGGGTGCGGGCCACCGCCACCGCTGTCGTCGAGGAGCGTCCGGAGGAGGGGCACGTCCGCTCCGACGTCGCCACCGACAACCCCGTCCCGACGCCGCCGTTCTGGGGCACCCGCGTCGTCAAGGGCATCCAGCTCAAGGAGTACGCGTCCTGGCTGGACGAGGGCGCCCTGTTCAAGGGCCAGTGGGGGCTGAAGCAGGCCCGCACCGGCGAGGGCCCCTCCTACGAGGAACTCGTCGAGAGCGAGGGCCGGCCCCGGCTGCGCGGCCTGCTGGACCGCCTCCAGACCGAGAACCTGCTCGAGGCGGCCGTGGTGTACGGCTACTTCCCGTGCGTGTCCAAGGACGACGACCTGATCATCCTGGACGACGCGGGCAACGAGCGCACCCGGTTCACCTTCCCGCGCCAGCGCCGCGGCCGCCGGCTGTGCCTGGCCGACTTCTTCCGCCCGGAAGAGGCCGGCGAGACGGATGTGGTCGGGCTCCAGGTCGTCACGGTGGGTTCGCGGATCGGGGAGGAGACGGCCCGGCTGTTCGAGTCCGACTCCTACCGCGACTACCTCGAACTCCACGGTCTGTCCGTGCAGTTGGCCGAGGCCCTCGCCGAGTACTGGCACGCGCGCGTGCGGGCCGAGCTGGGCTTCGCCGGGGAGGACCCGGCCGACATCGAGGACATGTTCGCGCTGAAGTACCGAGGAGCGCGTTTCTCGCTCGGCTACGGCGCCTGCCCGGACCTGGAGGACCGGGCGAAGATCGCCGACCTGCTCGAGCCGGAGCGGATCGGGGTCCGGCTGTCCGAGGAGTTCCAGCTGCACCCCGAGCAGTCCACGGACGCCATCGTGATCCACCACCCCGAGGCGAAGTACTTCAACGCACGCTGATCGGATACGTCGTACACTGGTCGGTCCACAGCAGGCCGGTTCCCGTCAGGGAACCGGCCTGCTAGTCCCTCAGGAGGTACCACCGGATGACGACGACGGTCCCCGCACTCGGCACCCGTACGGCGGAGGGCTCCGCCCTGCAGGCCGTACTCCTCGACATGGACGGCACCCTGGTGGACACCGAGGGCTTCTGGTGGGACGTCGAGGTCGAGGTCTTCGCAGGCCTCGGTCACACCCTCGACGATTCCTGGCGCCATGTCGTGGTCGGCGGTCCCATGACCCGCAGCGCGGGGTTCCTGATCGAGGCCACCGGCGCCGACATCACCCTCGCCGAGCTCACCGTCCTGCTCAACCAGGGGTTCGAGGACCGTATCGACCGCGCACTGCCGCTGATGCCGGGTGCCGCCCGGCTGCTGGCCGAGCTGGCCGCGCACGAGGTCCCGACGGCGCTGGTCTCGGCCTCGCACCGGCGCATCATCGACCGGGTGCTGGGCTCGATCGGCCCCCAGTACTTCGCCCTTACCGTGGCCGGGGACGAGGTGGCGCGCACCAAGCCGCACCCCGACCCGTATCTGCTCGCCGCCGCGGGACTCGGCGCGGAACCGGCCAGATGCGCGGTCGTCGAGGACACCGCGACCGGTGTGGCGGCCGCCGAGGCCGCGGGCTGCCCGGTGGTGGCCGTACCGTCGGTGGCCCCGATCGCCCCGGCTGCCCGGCGTACCGTGGTGGACTCTCTCGAACAGGTGGACCTGGCATTTCTGCGCGGCCTGATGACGGAAATGTGCTAGGTGTTCACCCACCGTACTGCTTCGCCAGAACAGTAATTCACCGGGTGCACTTGCGAAAGAATTTCGAACTCCCGGATGGCTGAATTCCGGTCCTGTTGAACCCTGTGCGAAAGTGTGATGTTCGCCACTTCTTGAGGGGTCGACAGGGGGCTGCCTGCGTGTCTCGCGGCCCCGATACGGGGCGGTCACCCTGCCTTTGTGTCCCGATTCATGGAACGCTGTACTAATCCTTCCGCTGTCGGGTTTTCAGTGTGTCCGCGCCCGGTTTCGCAGCGTGATGGGCGCTCAACTCCCGCCGCTGCGAACCCCGGAGCGGGTGCGCATTAATCTCGTCGCGAGAACCTTGCCCCGCTCCCGTGCTCCGCTGCGCCACCCCTGCATGCCGGATACACGGACTTGACAGCTCTGGAGAAACTCGAGCATGAACCGCAAGACTTTGGTGCTGCCGGCTGTGGTCGGCCTGCTCGCGCCCGCGCTCGCCGCCTGTGGCGGGTCGGACAGCGGGAGCGACGGCGGCGATGCGATCGTCGTCGGCACCACGGACCGGTTCATCGCCACCGAGGACGCACCCGCGCCCCTCGACCCGGCGTACGCCTACGACGTCGGCACCTGGAACGTGCTGCGGCAGACCGTGCAGACCCTGATGGTCCAGCCGCGCGGCGACGGCGAACCCGTCCCCGAGGCCGCCCAGAGCTGCGGCTTCACCGACACCGGCAACGAGCGCTACGCCTGCAAGCTGCGCGCCGACCTGAAGTTCTCCAACGGCGACCCCGTCACCGCGGCCGACGTGAAGTTCTCCATCGACCGGGCCCGCGCTATCAAGGCCGACAGTGGCGTCTTCGCGCTGCTGTCCACCGTCGACACCGTCGAGACGCAGGGCGACAACGAAGTCATCTTCCACCTCAAGACCGCGGACGCCACCTTCCCGTACAAGCTGTCGACTCCGGTCGCGGGCATCGTGAACCCCGACAACTACGAGAAGAACAAGCTGCGCGAGGGCTTCCAGATCGACGGCTCCGGCCCGTACACCCTTGAGGCCGAGGAGAAGAACGACGAACTCGTCCGGGCCGAGTTCACCAAGAACCCCCACTACAAGGGGGCGTTGTCGGTGAACAACCAGGAGGTCGACATGGTCTCCTACAAGGACGCCGACGCCATGGGCGTCGCCCTCGACAAGGGCGACATCGACATGATGACGCGCTCCATGACGCCCGAGCAGATCGACAAGCTCTCCGCCGCCTCCGACAGCGACGTCGAACTCGTGGAGGTGCCCGGCCTGGAGATCCGCTACCTGGCCTTCAACACCGACGCCCCGACGGTGAAGGACAAGGCCGTACGGCAGGCCATGGCCCAGATCGTGAACCGCAGCGAACTGATCTCCAAGGTCTACGGCTCCCAGGCCGAACCGCTGTACTCGCTGGTCCCGGCCTCCGTCACCGGCCATTCCAACGCGTTCTTCAACAAGTACGGCGACCCGAGCGTCACCAAGGCCAAGGCCCTGCTGACCGCCGCCGACATCACCACCCCGGTCAAGCTGACGCTGCACTACACGACCGACCACTACGGCGCCGCCACGAAGAAGGAGTTCGAGCAGCTGCAGCAGCAGCTCAACGACAGCGGCCTGTTCGACGTCAGCATCGAGGGCACGCCCTGGGACACCTTCGTACCCGCCGAACGCAACGGCGAGTACGACGTGTTCGGCATGGGCTGGTTCCCCGACTTCCCCGACCCCGACAGCTTCGTCGCCCCGTTCCTCGACAAGGACAACTTCCTCAAGTCGCCGTACGCCAACAGCGAGATCCGCAACTCCCTGATCCCGGAGTCCCGTCGTGAGGCCGACCGGCTGGGTGCCGCCGACAGCCTCAACCGGATCCAGGACATCGTGGCCGAGGACGTACCCATGCTGCCGCTGTGGCAGGGCAAGCAGTACGTGGCCGCGCGCGACGACGTCACGGGCGTCGCGTACGCTCTCAACTCCTCCGCGACCCTCCAGCTGTGGGAGCTCAGCCGCGGCGTGAGCGGCTGACCCATCCCCCTTTCCGTGCCCGGCTCCTGGACGGCGGCCCGGGGCCTTCGAGAACGACGTAAGGCACACGCAGTGAACATGCGCAACCAATGGCCGGTTCTGCCGATCTTGGCTGGGCTGGCCTCCGGTCTGCTGACCGGATGCGGATCCGAGACCGGCGACTCCGGGGAGAACGGCTCCAACGTGGTCATGGGGATGTCCGACGACGTCCTCTCCACGGACCCCGCGTCCGGCTACGACCCCGGCTCGTGGCTGTTGTTCAACAACGTCTTCCAGTCCCTGCTCAGCTTCCCCGAGGGCGGCACTGAACCGCAGCCGGAGGCGGCCCGGGGGTGCACCTTCACGGACACGTCGACCAAGGTCTACAAGTGCACGCTGAAGGACGGTCTGAAGTTCAGCAACGATGACCCGCTCACCTCGAAGGACGTCAAGTTCTCCTTCGACCGCATGCTGAAGATCAACGACGAGGCCGGTCCGGCCGTCATGTTCCCCATGCTCGACTCGGTCCAGACGCCGGACGAGAAGACCGTCGTGTTCAACCTGAAGGTCGCCGACGCCACCTTCCCCAGCAAGATCGCCTCCGGTGCCGGCTCCATCGTCAACCACCGGCAGTACGACGCGAACGGGCTGCGCAAGGACGGCGAGGCGGTCGGCTCCGGCCCGTACAAGCTCGACTCGTTCAGCGACGACGAGGCCGTGTTCTCGGTCAACGAGAACTACAAGGGCACCGCCGAGGTCCAGAACAGCGGCGTCACCCTGAAGTTCTTCCACGGCGACCAGAGCGCCCTGAAGGAGGCGCTCCTCGGCAACGAGATCGACATCGCCTACCGAGGCCTGAGCGCCGGCGACATCGCCGACATCGAGAACGCCGACGACGACGCCGGGGTCAAGGTCATCGAGGGCAGCAGCGCCGAGGTGCAGCATCTGGTCTTCAACATGGACGACCCCGTAGCCGGACAGCCCGGCGTCCGCAAGGCCATCGCCCACCTGATCGACCGCGAGGCCCTCATCGAGGACGTCTACCAGGGCACCGCGACCCCGCTGTACTCGATCATTCCGGCCGGTATCGCGGGCCACAACACGGCCTTCTTCGACACCTACGGTGCCCGCCCCTCCAAGGCGAAGGCCGCGGCCGCGCTGCGCGCCGAAGGCATCACCGGCAAGGTCAAGCTCACCCTCTGGTCGACCCCCTCCCGCTACGGACCCGCCACTGACCAGGAGTTGGCGGCGATCGCGGCACAGCTCAACGCCAGCGGCCTGTTCACCGCCGACGTGCAGTCCGTCGCCTTCGACCAGTACGAGAAGGACATCGCCGACGGCAAGTACGGCGTGTATGTCAAGGGCTGGGTGCCCGACTACCCGGACGCCGACAACTTCACCGCCCCGTTCTTCGGCGAGGGCAACGTCCTGGGCAACAACTACACCAACAGCGAGATCACCGGCACCCTCATCCCCAGCACCGCCGCCGAGAGCGACCGCGCGGGAACCGACGAGGAGTTCGGGGAGTTGCAGGACATCGTCGCCGAGGAACTCCCCGTCCTGCCGGTCTGGCAGGCCAAGCAGTACGCGGTGATCCGCGAGGCCGTCTACGGCCTGGAGTACTGCCTCGACGCCTCGACCGTGTTCCGGTTCTGGGAGATCAGCAAGGGCTGAGCAGCCGACATGCGTCAGGGCGCCCGCTTCCTCGGAAGGGGGCGCCCTCGGCGTCGTACGGCCGCAGGTGGGGTCACTGCGCGCCGGGGCGCACCAGACCGCTCTCGTACGCGTACACCGCGGCCTGCACCCGGTCCCGCAGCCCCAGCTTGGTCAGCACATGGCCCACATGCGTCTTGACCGTGGTCTCGCTGACGAACAGGTCGGCGGCGATCTCCGCGTTCGACAGTCCACGCGCCACCAGCTTCAGAACCTCCACCTCGCGCTCGGTGAGGGTGTTCAACGTGTCGGGGACGGGTTCGTCGCCGGACGGCAGATGCGTGGCGTACTTGTCGAGGAGGCGCCGTGTGATGCTCGGTGCGAGCATCGCCTCGCCGGCCGCCACGACCCGGATCGCCTGCACCAGTTCGTTGGCGGGGGCGTCCTTCAGGAGGAAACCGCTGGCGCCCGCCTTGAGGGCCTCCACCACATACTCGTCGAGGTCGAACGTGGTCAGCACCAGCACCTTCGCCGGGCCGTCCCGCCCCGGGCCGGTGATCTGCCGGGTCGCCTCCACGCCGTCCATCCGCGGCATGCGGATGTCCATCAGCACCACATCGGGCTGCAGAGCCCGCACCTGGTCAAGTGCCTGGAGGCCGTCTCCGGCCTCGCCGACGACCGCGATGTCCTGCTCGGCCTCCAGGATCATCCGGAAGCCCGTACGCAGCAGCGGCTGGTCGTCGACCAGTAGGACACGGATGGCCACGTAAGTCTCCTTCGCTAGTCCGGCCCCATTCTGCCCTGCTCCGAATCCCCCGACCCGACCCCCCTCACGGGCAGCGGATACGGCGGGGGAGTGCCGCCGAACTCCGGGCACACCGCCTGGTGATCGCACCAGCCGCACAGCTTCGTCGGCCGCGGCCGCCAGTCGCCCGTCTCGGTGGCCCGCCGGATCGCCTCCCACAGCGCCAGCAGCTTGCGCTCCACCCGCTCCAGGTCGGCGAGGACCGGATCGTACGTCAGAACGTCACCGCTGCCGAGATAGACGAGCTGCAGCCGCCGCGGGACGACCTTCTTCAGCCGCCAGACCACCAGGGCGTAGAACTTCATCTGGAACAGCGCATCCTCGGCGTACTCGGGCCGTGGCGCCTTGCCCGTCTTGTAGTCGACGATCCGCACCTCACCGGTCGGCGCCACATCCACCCGGTCGATGATCCCGCGCAGTCGCAGCCCCGACTCCAGCTCCGCCTCCACGAACAGCTCACGCTCGGCCGGCTCCAGCCTGCTCGGATCCTCCAGCGTGAACCAGCGCTCCACCAGCTGCTCCGCCTCGCCCAGCCAGCGCGCCAGCCGCTCCCCGTCCGGGTCGTCGGCGAACAGCTCCTCGACCTCCGGCCTGCTCTGTCGCAACCGCTGCCACTGGCCGGAGATCAGCGACTTGGCCCGGGGCGCGGTGCGCTCCTGCGCGGGGGCGTCGAAGAGCCGCTCCAGGACCGCATGCACCAAGGTGCCTCTGGTCGCCGCCTCGCTGGGCTTCTCCGGCAGCCGGTCGATCACCCGGAACCGGTACAGCAGGGGACACTGCATGAAGTCGCCGGCACGCGAGGGCGAGAGCGAGGTCGGCGGTATGACGACGGGCTCGGTGGCGACAGCCGTCGCTGCCGTCGCCGTCGTAGGCTCGGCCATGACCGACGGATCCGTCCGGGTCCCGGCCGTGCCGCCGCTGTGGGCCTGCGCCGCGCCCTCGGTGCTGGTGTCCATACCCACAGACCATACGGCCCACCACTGACAGTGACGCACCCCGCGGCCGCAACCCCTGCCACGGCAAGGGAAACAGAGGGGGGTGCCGGGGCGGAACGCATCCCGACGGCCGCATACCATCGACCCGAGACCCTTCCGCCCGGCAGGCGCGGGAGACGCTTCAAAACGAGGGGACACCGTGGACGAGAGCGGCGGGAGCGGGCAGCCGCGGTCGGGCACCGACGAAACGGCCGAGCAGCAAACGGACCGTACGGCCCCGACCACCGACCCCACACGCCCCGACGCGCCCTGGCGGACACCCGCTGCGCCCACCGAACCGCCCGCAGCCGAGGCGCCCCCGGCGGAGCGCGCGGAAACCGACCCGGCCGACGCCGACCCCGACTCGGCCCGCCCCGCCGACGACGACCCGGCACCCGCCTCTCCCCCCGCCCACCGCCACCTCGCCCACACCGGCACCGGCCCCGAGAAGGGCCCCGCCCCGCAGCGTCCGGAGCCCAGAGGCGGGCTGCTGATGGGGCGGCCGTTCGGTGTGCCCGTGTACGTCGCCCCGAGCTGGTTCCTGGTCGCCGCCCTGATCACCTGGGTGTTCGGCGGGCAACTGGAGCGTGTACTGCCCGAGCTCGGCGCGGCCCGCTATCTGGTCTCCCTCTTCTTCGCGGTCGCCTTCTACGCCTCCGTGCTCGTACACGAACTCGCCCACACCGTCGCCGCCCTCCGCTTCAAGCTCCCGGTCCGCCGCATCCAGCTCCAGTTCTTCGGCGGCGTCTCCGAGATCGAGAAGGAAGCCGAGACCCCCGGCCGGGAATTCGTGCTCGCCTTCGTCGGCCCCCTGCTCTCCCTCGTCCTCGCCGGCCTCTTCTACCTCGTCCTGCAGCCGGTCGAGCCCGGCACGGTCCCCGGCGTCCTGCTGGCCGGCCTGATGATCTCCAACCTGATCGTCGCCGCCTTCAACCTCCTGCCCGGCCTGCCCCTCGACGGCGGCCGCATGCTCCGTGCCGTCGTCTGGAAGATCACCGGCAAGCCGATGAGCGGCACCATCGCCGCCGCCTGGGTCGGCCGCGCCCTCGCCGTCGCCGTCCTGATCGGCCTCCCGCTGCTCACCCAGTCCGGCGCCCTCGGCACCGAAGCCGTCGACAACGTCGGCATGGACACCGTCATGGACGCCCTGCTCGCCGCGATCCTCGCCGCCATCATCTGGACCGGCGCCGGCAACAGCCTGCGCGTCGCCCGCCTGCGCGAACACCTCCCGGAACTGCGCGCCCGCACCCTCACCCGCCGCGCGGTGCCCGTCGAGTCCGACACACCCCTCTCGGAGGCCCTGCGCCGCGCCAACGCCGCCGGCGCCCGCGCACTCGTCGTCGTCGACGCCGACGGCAACCCCATCTCACTCGTCCGCGAAGCCGCCATCGTCGGCGTACCCGAACACCGCCGCCCCTGGGTCGCCGTCAGCGGCCTCGCCCAGGAGCTCAGCGACGGCATGCGCGTCTCCGCCGAGTTGGCCGGCGAAGACCTCCTGGAGGTGCTGCGCGCCACCCCTGCCACCGAGTACCTGGTCGTCGAGGAGACCGGCGAAATCTACGGCGTCCTGTCCGCCGCCGACGTCGAGCGCGCCTTCGTCAAGGCCATGGCCAGGCCCTCGTAGCACCCGGCGGCCCGTGGTCGGCGCCCACCTGAAACGCCGGTAGGCTGGTCACATGTCCGAACCGACCGGTGCCGCCCGCAGGCGCGGGCCCTTCAAGGTCGGGGACCAGGTACAGCTGACCGACCCCAAGGGCCGCCACTACACGTTCACGCTCGAGGCCGGGAAGAACTTCCACACCCACAAGGGTTCCTTCCCGCACGACGAACTGATCGGCGCCCCCGAGGGCAGCGTTGTCCGCACCACCGGGAACGTCGCCTACCTCGCGCTGCGCCCCCTGCTCCCCGACTACGTCCTGTCCATGCCCCGCGGGGCAGCCGTCGTCTACCCCAAGGACGCAGGTCAGATCCTCGCCTTCGCCGACATCTTCCCCGGCGCACGCGTCGTCGAGGCCGGCGTCGGCTCCGGCTCGCTCAGCAGCTTCCTGCTGCGCGCCATCGGCGACCAGGGCATGCTGCACAGCTACGAGCGCCGCGCCGACTTCGCCGAGATCGCGCAGGCGAACGTGGAACGCTACTTCGGCGGCCCGCACCCCGCCTGGCAGCTCACCGTCGGCGACCTCCAGGACAACCTCAGCGACACCGACGTCGACCGCGTCATCCTCGACATGCTCGCTCCCTGGGAGTGCCTCGAAGCCGTCTCCAAGGCGCTCGTCCCGGGCGGCATCCTGTGCTGCTACGTCGCCACCACCACCCAGCTCGCCCGGACCGTCGAGTCCATCCGCGAAATCGGCTGCTTCAACGAGCCGACCTCCTGGGAGACGATGATCCGCAACTGGCACATCGAGGGCCTGGCCGTCCGCCCCGACCACCGGATGATCGGCCACACCGGCTTCCTGCTCACCGCCCGCCGCCTCGCCGACGGCGTCGAACCGCCCATGCGTCGCCGCCGGCCCGCCAAGGGCGCCTACGGCGAGGACTACTCCGGCCCCAACGCCGACGGAGGCATCGGCCGCTGAGGCGGCCCCCTGCCGCACACAACGTCACCGCGCCGTGGCCGAGTTCCCGCAACCCGCCGGGAACTCGGCCATGGCGCTTTCCCGTTGAGGCCGCACCGAAGGGGCTGCCTCGCCAAGACACCACCGGCACAAGGGTCGACCCCGCCGTTCCCCCGCACTGTGACGTGTGGCACCATGCTGGCCACCCCCACCGGCACAGCCCTCACGGGAGACACTCCTAGTGCAGCAATCCGCCATCCCGGAACTGGCACACACCCACACCCGCCCGATCCACTGGCTTGCCACCGCCACCGCTGTCGCCGGTGTCGTGGCCCTCTCCTCGCTCCTGCAGCCGGACTCCGCGACCGCCGCCCAGACGCCGTCCCAGGGAACCCGGTCCGCACCCGTCGCCGCACCGCCCGCCCCCGAGGACGTCGACTTCCCCCTCGAATGCGGCCCGGTACAGGCCGTGGTGGAACAGAAGGCCTCCGGTGACCTCGACGGCGACGGCCGGCCCGAGACGGTCGCCGTGGTGCACTGCGACGCAGGCATCAGCACGCCGCCCGACGGCGTGTACGTGCTCACCCAGGGCGAGGATGCGTCACAGGTCCGCATCGTGGCGACCCTCGTCGACCCCAAGGACCGGTTCACCGTCAGTGACTTCGCCGTTCGCGACGGAGCGGTGCTGGCGACCCTGCTCGGCTACTCCTCCGACGACGTACCGACATGCTGCCCGGACACGAAGGAGAACGCTAAGTGGCAGTGGAAGAACGGTGCGTTCGTCCGCTCGTCACCCGCAGACGCCCGAAGCGTCTGACGCCCGCAACCCACGCGTGTGAGAAATCCTACAGTCGTAACCCACCGTACGGATTTGGTCACTCTGCGTCCGGACCGTACACCTCCACGCTGTCCGAAACTCGACGTACATGGATGCACTCACCCGGACACTCCTTCACCGAGTCGATCACATCCGTGAGAAGCGGCAGTGGTATGGGCGTTGTGGCCCCCTCCGCCTGCAACAACTGGTCATCCGCGCCCTTCACATAGGCCAGACCGTCGATGTCCAGCTCGAACACCTCGGGCGCGTACTGGGCGCAGATGCCGTCACCGGTACAGAGATCCTGGTCGATCCAGACCTCCAGTGCCTCGCCGTCGACTCCGGCCTCCTGCTGCACGGTCACTTCTCCTGCCGTTTATGTGTCGAGCCGTACGGGAATCCGGCCAGCTCTGACGGGTGTTGAACGGTTCGACACTACCTGCGCCCGCTTTCTCCTCGCGTTCCCTGGGTATTCCCCTGGCGTGAGGGAGAGCGCAAGGGTGAAGATCGGACACACCCCGACCGTCTTTGTGATCTAGGGGTTTCAATCGACACCCACCCAGGTAGGGTCTGGAAGCGTCCAGCTCCCCTTGGAGGAGGTGAGGACCGTGGCAGCCCACGACGACGACATGAACCGCGGCATCCGCCCGGGACGCGGGTCCGAAGACCCGGCCGGGCAGATTGCCTACCTTGAGCAGGAGATCGCCGTCCTGCGACGCAAGCTCGCCGACTCTCCGCGACACACGAGAATTCTCGAAGAGCGGATCGTCGAGCTGCAGACCAACCTGGCCGGCGTGTCCGCACAGAACGAGCGACTCGCCAACACGCTCCGTGAGGCCCGCGACCAGATCGTGGCCCTCAAGGAAGAAGTCGACCGGCTCGCACAGCCACCGGCCGGCTTCGGAGTCTTCCTGCAGGCGAACGAGGACGGCACCGCCGACATCTTCACCGGCGGCCGCAAACTCCGCGTGAACGTCAGCCCCAGCGTCGAACTCGACGACCTGCGGCGTGGCCAGGAAGTAATGCTCAACGAAGCGCTCAATGTGGTCGACGCCATGGAGTTCGAGCGCGTCGGGGACATCGTCACCCTCAAGGAGATCCTCGAGGACGGCGAACGCGCCCTGGTGCTCGGGCACACCGACGAGGAACGGGTGGTACGGCTCGCCGAGCCGCTGCTGGACGTCACCATCCGCGCCGGCGACGCCCTGCTGCTCGAACCCCGCTCCGGCTACGTCTACGAGGTCGTCCCCAAGAGCGAGGTCGAAGAACTCGTCCTCGAAGAAGTCCCCGACATCGGCTACGACCAGATCGGCGGCCTCGGCAACCAGATCGAAGCCATCCGCGACGCGGTCGAGCTCCCGTACCTCTACCCGGACCTGTTCAAGGAGCACGAACTGCGCCCACCCAAGGGCGTCCTGCTCTACGGACCCCCCGGATGCGGCAAGACACTCATCGCCAAGGCCGTCGCCAACTCGCTGGCCAAGAAGGTCGCCGAGGTCACCGGCCAGGCCGCCGGCAAGAGCTTCTTCCTCAACATCAAGGGCCCCGAGCTCCTGAACAAGTACGTCGGCGAGACCGAGCGCCAGATCCGCCTCGTCTTCCAGCGCGCCCGTGAAAAGGCCAGCGAGGGCACCCCCGTGATCGTCTTCTTCGACGAGATGGAATCCCTCTTCCGCACCCGCGGCTCCGGCGTCAGCTCCGACGTGGAGAACACCATCGTCCCGCAGCTGCTCGCCGAGATCGACGGCGTGGAAGGCCTGCAGAACGTGGTCGTGATCGGCGCCTCCAACCGCGAGGACATGATCGACCCGGCCATCCTGCGCCCCGGCCGACTCGACGTGAAGATCAAGATCGAGCGCCCGGACGCCGAGGCGGCCAAGGACATCTTCGGCAAGTACCTCACCGAGCGCCTCCCGCTTCACTCCGAGGATCTCGGGGAACACGGTGGCGACAAGGACGCATGCGTCCAGGCCATGATCCAGACGGCCGTGGAACACATGTACGCCGAAACCGAGGAAAACCGCTTCCTGGAAGTCACCTACGCCAACGGCGACAAGGAAGTCCTCTACTTCAAGGACTTCAACTCCGGCGCCATGATCGAAAACATCGTGGGCCGCGCCAAGAAAATGGCGATCAAGGACTTCCTCGAACACAACCAGAAGGGCCTGCGCGTCTCCCATCTCCTCCAGGCCTGCGTGGACGAGTTCAAGGAGAACGAGGACCTGCCCAACACCACCAACCCGGACGACTGGGCCCGCATCTCCGGAAAGAAGGGCGAACGGATCGTCTACATCCGCACCCTCATCACCGGAAAGCAGGGCGCGGACACCGGACGCTCCATCGACACGGTGGCCAACACCGGACAGTACCTGTAAAAGACAGGGCGGCTGCGGGTCCCCTCTCCGGGTACCCGCAGCCGACTGCTTTCCGGGCCACGGCTGGAGCAAGGCTAATGACGCAAATGATCTCCCCACCGGCGCGGAGGCGTTCTAGGCTCGTCGGTACCGCCGAGTCGCGCAGTGCGGGGACGGGCACCGCACACGCAACCCAGCGCCAGCGGTATCTGAGCGGCGCCCACGACCGAGGGAGCCGCCGGGCAAGGAGGGCCGCATGACCGTACGGCGAGTAATGGGCATCGAGACGGAGTACGGGATCTCCGTCCCCGGCCACCCCAACGCCAATGCCATGCTCACCTCATCCCAGATCGTCAACGCCTACGCGGCGGCGATGCACCGGGCCCGCCGGGCCCGCTGGGACTTCGAGGAGGAGAACCCCCTGCGGGACGCCCGAGGCTTCGACCTCGCCCGCGAGGCCGCCGACGCCAGCCAGCTCACCGACGAGGACATCGGCCTGGCCAACGTCATCCTCACCAACGGCGCCCGGCTCTACGTCGACCATGCCCACCCCGAATACAGCGCCCCCGAGGTCACCAACCCCCGCGACGCCGTTCTCTGGGACAAGGCCGGCGAACGGATCATGGCCGAAGCCGCCGAACGCGCAGCACAGCTGCCCGGCGCCCAGCCCATCCACCTCTACAAGAACAACACCGACAACAAGGGCGCCTCCTACGGCACACACGAGAACTACCTGATGAAGCGGGAAACCCCCTTCTCGGACATCGTGCGCCACCTCACGCCCTTCTTCGTCTCCCGCCAGGTCTTCGCCGGAGCAGGCCGCGTCGGCATCGGCCAGGACGGCCACGAACACGGCTTCCAGCTGAGCCAGCGCGCGGACTACTTCGAGGTCGAGGTGGGCCTGGAGACCACCCTCAAGCGCCCCATCATCAACACACGCGACGAGCCGCACGCCGATGCGGAGAAATACCGCCGCCTCCACGTGATCATCGGCGACGCGAACCTCTCCGAGATCTCGACCTACCTCAAGCTCGGCACGACGTCGCTGGTGCTGTCCATGATCGAGGACGGCTTCATCGCCGTCGACCTCGCCGTCGACCAGCCCGTACGCACCCTCCACCAGGTCTCCCACGACCCGACACTCCAGCGCCTGATCACCCTCCGCAGCGGCCGCACACTCACCGCGGTCCAACTGCAGATGGAGTACTACGAGCTGTCCCGCAAGTACGTGGAAGAGCGCTTCGGAGCCGACGCCGACGACCAGACCAAAGACATCCTGACCCGCTGGGAAGACACCCTCAACCGCCTGGAACGCGATCCCATGAGCCTCGCCGGCGAACTCGACTGGGTCGCCAAGCGAGAACTCATGGAGGGCTACCGGCGCCGCGACAACCTCGACTGGGACGCCGCCCGGCTGCACCTCGTCGACCTCCAGTACGCCGACGTACGCCCCGAGAAGGGCCTCTACAACCGTCTCGTCGCCCGCGGCCGCATGAAGCGCCTCCTGGACGACGCGGGCGTCGAGCGGGCGATGGTGAAGCCGCCGGAGGACACCCGCGCGTACTTCCGCGGCCGCTGCCTGGAGCAGTACGCCGACGACGTCGCCGCGGCCTCCTGGGACTCGGTGATCTTCGACCTGCCGGGACGGGACTCGCTCCAGCGCGTTCCAACCCTGGAACCGCTTCGCGGAACGCGTAATCACGTCAAGGAGCTCCTGGACCGCTGCCGCACCGCAGAAGACCTGGTCAGGGTCCTGTCCGGCGGGTGAGCGGGTCCTCGGACGGGGCCGGGCACACAGGGTGGAAATCCCGGCCCCAGGGAATCATCGAGATGGTCCCCGTACGTTGTAGGAACTGCGGGGACATTGTCAGACCCGGCTTGTAGGGTCTGATCATGACCGATCGGCAGGAAAGCCGACCTGCCGACCATGTCGGGCGAACCGAGCGGGGTGAGGGATATGGCGACCAAGGACACCGGCGGCGGACAGCAGAAGGCCACGCGCTCTACTGAGGAGGTCGAGGAGCAGGCTGCGGAGGCGCAGGCTGCGGAGGACCTCAAGGAGCGGCAGGAGAAGCTGAGCGACGACGTGGACTCCGTCCTGGACGAAATCGATGACGTACTCGAGGAAAACGCCGAGGATTTCGTGCGCTCATTCGTGCAAAAAGGTGGCCAGTAAAGGGATTCGGGCCGCTTTTGCCTTCGAATCGAAGGTCGCGGGGGATGAGGGTGGCTGGGGATCCGAAGGCGAAACAATGCACGGGCTGCAAGCGGGACTTGCCTCCTGAGGCATTCGCACGGGACAAGAACCGGCGCGATGGCCTTCAGGTGCGGTGCCGGGAGTGCGTGGCGGAGTACAGCGCCGCGCGCTACCGGCGCCGCCGGGAAGCCATGGGTAAGCCGGTATGGGTGAAGGTGGACGTTCCGGCCGGACACAAGCTCTGCCGGATGTGCGGTGAGGTCAAGCCGCACAGCGAGTGGCATCGCAACGCCACCGCATCCGATGGTCTGTCGACACGGTGCAAAGCGTGCCGGGCCATCCGGGGGCGGCAGGACCATCTGAAGCGGCAGTACGGAATCACTGAGGCCGAGCGCGACGAGTTGGTCGCCTCCCAAGGGGGCGTCTGTTGCATATGTTTGGCGGCTGTGCCCGAGCATGTGGATCACTGCCACAAGACGGGTAGGGTCCGTGGCGTACTGTGCTTCAGCTGCAACGCTGCACTGGGGCAGTTCAAGGATCGGCCCGATGCCATAAGGCGGGCTGCTGCATACGTGGAAGGAATCGCGTGGAAGCCAACACTCGTAGCACCGGGCGTCTACCAGCTGCCTTCCTGACGCCTGGGTCCTCCTCGTTCATGGACTTCCTGTCCGAGCACCAGCCGGAGCTGCTGCCCGGCAACCGGCAACTGCCGCCCACCAAGGGCGTGATCGAGGCGCCGCACGGCACGACCATCGTCGCCGTCACGTTCCCGGGCGGTGTCGTGCTCGCCGGTGACCGTCGGGCCACCATGGGCAACGTCATCGCGCAGCGGGACATCGAGAAGGTGTTCCCCGCCGACGAGTACTCGGCGGTCGGCATTGCCGGCACCGCCGGTCTCGCCGTCGAGATGGTCAAGCTGTTCCAGTTGGAGCTGGAGCACTTCGAGAAGGTCGAGGGCGCCCAGCTGTCGCTGGAGGGCAAGGCGAACCGGCTGTCGACCATGATTCGGTCCAACCTGGGCATGGCGATGCAGGGGCTGGCAGTGGTGCCGCTCTTCGCCGGTTATGACCTCGACCGGGAGAAGGGGCGGATCTTCTCCTACGACGTGACGGGCGGCCGCTCCGAGGAGACGGGCTTCGCGGCAACCGGCTCCGGTTCGATCTTTGCGCGCGGCGCCATGAAGAAGCTCTTCCGTGACGACCTGACCGAGGGCGAGGCCACGACCCTGGTGGTGCAGGCCCTGTACGACGCGGCAGACGACGACTCGGCGACCGGTGGTCCCGATGTCGCCCGCCGGATCTACCCGATTGTCACCGTGATCACTGAGGACGGTTTCCGCCGGCTCACCGAGGACGAGGCTTCTCAGATCGCCCGTTCGGTGCTGGAGCGGCGGCTGGAGCAGCCGGACGGTCCGCGGGCCGCGCTGCTGTAGTCGTCGGCCGATCTTGTTCAGGGTGATCGAGTGACTTCCACAGAAAGGGACGGATAACCGGTGTCGACGCCGTTCTATGTGTCACCTCAGCAGGCCATGGCCGACCGGGCGGAGTACGCCCGTAAGGGCATCGCCCGGGGCCGCAGCCTGGTCGTGCTGCAGTACTCCGACGGCATTGTGTTCGTCGGCGAGAATCCGTCCCGTGCGTTGCACAAGTTCAGCGAGATCTATGACCGGATCGGCTTTGCCGCGGCCGGCAAGTACAACGAGTACGAGAATCTGCGGATCGGCGGTGTGCGCTACGCCGACCTGCGGGGTTACACCTATGACCGTGACGATGTGACTGCTCGGGGTCTGGCCAACGTGTATGCGCAGACGCTGGGCACGATCTTCTCCAGTGCGGCCGAGAAGCCGTATGAGGTGGAGCTGGTTGTCGCCGAGGTCGGTGAGACGCCGGAGGGTGACCAGATCTACCGGCTGCCGCACGACGGCTCGATCGTGGACGAGCATGGCTCGGTCGCGGTCGGCGGCAACGCCGAGCAGATCAGCAGCTATCTGGACCAGCGTCACCAGGACGGTATGACGCTGGCCGAGGCGCTCAAGCTGGCCGTGCAGGCTCTGTCCCGTGACACCAACGGCACTCAGCGGGAGATTCCGGCCGAGCGGCTGGAGGTGGCGGTGCTGGACCGTACGCGTCCGCAGAAGCGGAAGTTCCGGCGGATCACCGGTCGGCAGCTCGCCCGGCTGCTGGAGGCGGACGGCGCGGCGTCGGCGGCGGATGCCGAGGAGTCCGAGGACGAGTAACGCCGCACCCGGCTTCGTGTGGGCCCTGGCCGTTGTCGGCCGGGGCCCACACGCGTGTCAGGCGGCCGGTGGTGGCGCCGTGGAGCCCCGTACGACCAGCTGGACGGGAATGTCTCCCTCGGTGGGCTCGCGGCCCTCCAGGACCGCCAGCAGGGCCTGCATGCCCCGTTCGCCGAACAGCTCGGCGTCCAGGCGGACGGTGGTCAGCTCGGGGTCGATGGCGGTGGCCAGGGCCAGGTCGTCGAGGCCGGTGACGGAGATGTCGTCGGGGATGCGCAGGCCGAGGCGTCGGATCGCTTTGTAGGCGCCGGCCGCCAGTTTGTCGTCGTCGCAGACGACCGCGGTCGCGGGGTGGCGCCTGAGGGCGGTCTCGGCGGCGGTCAGGGCGCCCTGGATGGAGATGGGGGCGCGGGCCGTGTGCACGGTCGTGCCCGGAACGGCGGCGGTGCGGGCGGCGAGTTCGCGGGCGCGCACCTCGAAGGTCCAGGAGGGCACGTCGGCTGCCAGGTGGAGGAAGGTGCGGTGGCCGAGGCCGAGCAGGTGGTCGGTGACCTGGCGTACGCCGTCGGTGATGTCGAGGTTGACGGTTGCCGCGCCCAGGCTGCCTTCGGGGTCGCTGTCGAGCATGACGAGGGGGAGCTGGTCGCCGCGGATGGCGGTGAGGGCGTCTGCGGCCATGGAGGAGGCGATGACGCCGTCGAGGGCGGCCTGTGCGGATGCGAAGGGGTCTCTGGCGGGGCCGATGCCTTCGGGGGAGGGGTAGAGGACGACGCCGAAGCCGTGTTCGGCGGCGACGCGGGCGGCGCCGGTGTAGACGCCGGCGAAGAACTCGGTGGTGAGGGCGGGGACCACGAGGAGGACGGTGCGGGTGTGGCCGAGGCGTAGGTTGCGGGCGGCGAGGTTGGGCCGGTAGCCGAGTTCGCGGGCGGCTTCGCGTACGCGCTGTGCGGTTGCTTCCGAGACGCGGCCGCGCCATTTGTCGCCCAGGACCAGGGAGACGGCGGCCTGGGAGACGCCGGCGGCCTGGGCGACGTCCCGGCTGGTGGGGCGGGTGCCGGCTCGTGCCACCTGTGCCTGCTCCTTCGTCGGGGCTTGGTCCGGGCTCGTCCTGGACGTGTGGACAGCGCTCATGGTACGTATGACGGAGGACGTTATACGTAAAACTTGGGCCGGAAGGGCGGGGACATGGCCACGGGATACCTGGAGATCCTCAGGGCGAGGCACGCCGCCCGGCTGCTGGTCGGCACGCTGGTGGGGCGGCTGCCCAATGCCACCGCCGCGATCGCGATCGTGCTGTTCATTCGCGCGGAGGGCGGCTCGTACAGCCTTGCCGGGGCGCTGGCAGCGGTTTACGGCGTCGCCAACGCGGTGGGTCAGCCTCTGCTCGGCCGGCTGGTGGACCTGCACGGGCAGCCGCGCGTCCAGCTGCCCGCGGCGCTCGCGTCCGCCCTCGCGATGGCCGTGTTCGCCTTCAGCGGCACCGAGGCACTGCCGCTCTCCTACGTCGCCGTTGCGGGCGCCGGGCTGTTCACCCCGCCCCTGGAGGGCGGTCTGCGCGCGCTGTGGTCCTCTGTGCTGCGCAGGGAGGACCAGGTGCACACCGCGTACGCCATGGACGCGGTGGCGCAGGAAGTGATGTTCACGATCGGCCCGCTGCTGGTGACTCTGTGCACAGCGCTGTGGTCGGCGCAGGCCGCGCTGCTTGTGCTGAACGTCGTCGGGGTGCTCGGTGCGCTCTCCGTGGTCGTGTCGCCGCCCTCGCGCGCGTGGCGCTCGGCGCCGCGTGAGGCGCACTGGCTCGGTGCGCTGCGTTCACCGGGGTTGCTGGTACTGCTGGCTGCGTTCCTTTTCGTGGGCGTGGCGCTCGGTTCCATCACGGTTGCCGCCGTGTCGTATGCGGACGACCATGGAGGCGATGCGGTGTACGGCTGGCTGATGGCGGCCCTGGGGCTCGGTGCGCTGGTCGGCGGTGCCGTGTACGGGGCGCGCGGGTGGGCGGGTGCTCCGGAGCGGCGACTGAGGCTGCTGGTCGGCCTTCTGGCGGTGTGTTATCTGCCGCTGATGCTGATGCCGGGTCCTGTCGCCATGACGGCGCTGACGGCGCTCGCCGGTGTGTTTCTCGCGCCTGCCATCGCCTGCGCGTTCGTCATCGTCGACCGGCATGCGCCGAGCGGCACTGTCACCGAGGCGTTCTCCTGGCTTGTGACGACTTTCACGGTGGGCGCGTCGGTCGGAACCGGGCTGGCGGGGCCGGTGGTCGAGTGGGGCGGGGCGCTGTGGGGCTTTGCCGTGCCGGGTGCAGCCGGGGCCGTGTCTCTGCTGGTTCTGCTGGCCACGGGGCGGGTACTCGCAGCTCCCGCCAGGGCGGCGGTCGTTGCGGCCGCGTCGGAAAATGATCCAAATCGTGCTGCCGAACCCCGTTTCAGTTCAGGGGATCGGGCGTAATGTTCAGTCATGGACCGCCGCATTTTCGGGCTGGAGAACGAGTACGGCGTCACGTGCACGTTCAGGGGACAGCGCCGTCTGTCTCCTGACGAGGTGGCGCGGTACCTCTTCCGCCGTGTCGTGTCATGGGGCCGCAGCAGCAATGTCTTTCTGCGGAACGGTGCCCGCCTCTATCTCGACGTGGGCTCGCATCCGGAATACGCGACACCCGAATGTGACAACGTGATCGAACTGGTCACCCACGACAAGGCCGGCGAGCGCATTCTCGAAGGACTCCTGGTGGACGCCGAACGACGCCTGCACGAGGAGGGAATCGCGGGCGACGTCTACCTTTTCAAGAACAACACGGACTCGGCCGGCAACTCCTACGGATGCCATGAGAACTATCTGGTGGCCCGGCACGGGGAGTTCTCCCGGCTCGCGGACATCCTGATTCCGTTCCTGGTCACGAGGCAGTTGCTGTGCGGCGCGGGCAAGGTGCTGCAGACTCCGCGCGGTGCCGTGTACTGCGTCAGTCAGCGTGCCGAGCACATCTGGGAGGGCGTCTCGTCGGCGACGACCCGTTCCCGGCCCATCATCAACACGCGTGACGAGCCGCACGCGGACGCGGAGCGCTACCGGCGGCTGCATGTCATCGTCGGTGACTCGAACATGTCCGAGACGACCATGCTGCTCAAGGTCGGCGCCACCGATCTGGTGCTGCGCATGATCGAGGCGGGCACGGTGATGCGGGACCTGACCCTGGAGAACCCGATCCGGGCGATCCGCGAGGTCAGTCATGACATCACCGGCCGGCGCAAGGTGCGTCTGGCCAGCGGTCGGGAGGCCTCGGCGCTGGAGGTGCAGCGCGAGTACTACGAGAAGGCCGTGGACTTCTGCGAGCGGCGCGGCATCCGCACCGGCACCGTGGAGCAGGTGCTGGAGCTGTGGGGTCGCACGCTGGACGCGATCGAGGCCGAGGACCTGGACCGGATCGACACCGAGATCGACTGGGTCATGAAGTACAAGCTTCTGGAGCGGTACCGGGCCAAGCACAACATGACCATGTCGCACCCGCGGGTCGCGCAGATAGACCTCGCCTACCACGACATCCACCGGCGTCGTGGTCTGTACTACCTGCTGGAGAAGAAAGGCCAAGCGGCCCGGATCTGCAACGACTTGAAGATCTTCGAGGGTAAGTCGGTTCCGCCGCAGACCACTCGGGCCCGGCTGCGCGGCGACTTCATCCGGCGGGCGCAGGAGCAGCGCCGGGACTTCACCGTCGACTGGGTCCATCTCAAGCTCAACGACCAGGCTCAGCGCACGGTGTTGTGCAAGGATCCGTTCCGATCGGTGGACGACCGGGTGGAGAAGCTCATCGCCGGTATGTGAGCATCGCGTTTCGGCCCGAACGCCGGAACGCAACACGGGCGCCGTACGTTTCCAGTACGGCGCCCTTCTCACACCGTAGAGTTGCGCGCACGCCATCAACAAGATCGACCGATTACGAGGCCCCCACCGTGCGCCGACGCTCACTTCTCATCGCGGTCCCCGCTGGACTGGTCACGCTCGCCGGATGTGGCGACGACGACGGCGGGGCCGACTCGGCCGAGGCCACCGACACCGCGTCGCCGTCGGCCCCGGCGACGTCCGCTGCGCCGCCGCCGAAGATCGTGGACGGCCCGTTGCCGGCCATCACCGCGGGGACGAAGTTCGACGAGAAGCCGACGGTGGCCAAGGGCAGCGGTGAGCCGTCCAAGAACCTTGCGGTGAAGACGGTCATCGCGGGGGGTGGCCGGACCGTTGCGGAGAACGACTACATCCAGGCCAACTACCTCGGCCAGATCTGGGACACCGCAAAGGTGTTCGACAGTTCCTACGACCGCAAGACGCCGCTGGTCATCCAGCTCGCGCAGGGCGGCATCATCGATGGCTGGCGCTATGGGCTGACCGGCAAGAAGGTCGGCAGTCGTGTCCTGATGTCCGTGCCGCCCACCTGGGGCTACGGCGAGCAGGGCAACTCGCAGGCGGGCATCAAGGGCACCGACACGCTGGTCTTCGTCGTCGACATCCAGGCCACGTTCAGTGCGAAGAGCTCCGCCAAGGGCGCCCCGGTCGCGCAGGACAACGTGGACGTGCCGAAGGTCGGCACGAACACGGACGGCAAGGCGCCCTCCATCGAGATCGCCAAGGCCGACCCGCCGACGAAGCTCGTGGCGAACTACGTTCTCGAGGGTGACGGTGCCGAGGTGGGCGCCGAGGACAGTGTGCTCGTGCAGTACCGGGGCGTGTTCTGGGACGGCGGCAAGGAGTTCGACTCGACGTACGGCCGGAAGGCGCTGACCTCGTTCTCGCTCCAGCAGGTCGTCAAGGGCTGGGCGCAGGGCCTGACCGGCAAGAAGGTCGGCAGCCGCGTCCTCATCGTCATCCCGCCGGACCTGGGGTACGGGGACAACCCGCCGAGGGGCAGCGGCATCAAGAAGGACTCCACGCTGGTCTTCTCGGTGGACATCCTGGCCAAGATGTGAGACGGGCGGGCCGCCGTGACCGGCCTTGACCGGTCTCGACCGGCGGCCGACGAGGCGTGTTCGCCGGTGGGATGCAAGACTGTCCGAGTTGCCTTGTCGTACACCAGCAGGAGCTAGAGACGTGAGCATCGAGAAGCCCGAGATCGACTTCCCGGGCGGCGAGCCCCCGGCGGACCTCGAGATCAAGGACATCTGGGAGGGCGACGGGCCCCAGGCCAAGGCGGGCGACACCGTCTCCGTCCACTACGTGGGCGTGGCCTTCTCCACCGGCGAGGAGTTCGACGCGTCCTGGAACCGTGGCACGCCGCTGCAGTTCCAGCTCGGCGTCGGTCAGGTCATCGCCGGCTGGGACCAGGGCGTGCAGGGCATGAAGGTCGGTGGCCGCCGCCAGCTGACCATCCCGGCGCACCTCGCGTACGGTGACCGCGGTGCCGGTGGCGGCCGTATCGCCCCCGGTGAGACCCTGATCTTCGTCTGCGACCTGGTCGCCGTCTGATCGGACGTGATCAGCTGGGGTCCATGCCTGTTCGGGCATGGGCCCTCGGCTTTTGCCGTGACACTCCGGAGCGGTACGGTCATCCGGCAGAAGCACCATAGGGAAGGGCGTCGATGGCCATTGCCAAGGCCGAGCGGCTGATGAATCTGGCGCTGTGTCTGCTCGGGACGCGGCGGCCGCTCAGCAAGCGCGAGCTTCGGGAGTCCATCGAGGCCTATCTCGAAGCGGGCAGCGACGACTCCTTCAACCGGATGTTCGAGCGGGACAAGGACGATCTGCGCGAGCTCGGACTGGTCATCGAGACGGTGGAGAACCTCGATGGCGAGGTCGGCTACCTGGCCCGTCGGGACAGCAACCGTCTGCCGCCCATCACCCTCGACGCCGAGGAGGCCGCGGCCCTCGGGCTCGCCGCCAAGGTCTGGCAGCAGGCCAGGCTCGCGGGGGCGGCGAGCGGCGCCCTGCAGAAGCTGCGTGCCGCCGGGCTCCCCGAGGACGTCGACCCGTATGAGGCTCATGGCGCGCTGGAGCCGCGTATCCCCGTGCACGAGGCCGCGTTCGAACCGCTGATGCTGGCCTGCCGCGACCGCCGCCCGGTCGCCTTCGAGTACCGCAAGGCCACCGCCGCCCGCCCCGAGGCCCGGCATGTCGAGCCGTGGGCGCTGGAGTGCTGGCGCGGGCACTGGTACCTGGCGGGCTGGGACCGCGATCGCGGTGCGGAGCGGGTCTTCCGGCTGTCCCGGATCACCGGCAAGGTGCGCACCCGCAGTGGCCGGTTCACCGCCGAGGTGCCCGATGTCGTCACCGTCCGGGAGACCGTCGCGAGCTGGGCGGGGGAGACCGCCGACCGCAGCGCGCTGATCCGGTTGCGCTCGGGTGCGGGGTACCCGCTGCGGGCGAGGGCCACCTCCGTGCGGGAACTCGGCGACGGCTGGGACGAGTTGGAAATTCCGTACGGGCACGGGCTGGACGCCTGGCTGGTGGAGTTCGGGCCGGACGTGGTGGTCGTGGAGCCCGCCGAGCTGCGGGCCGATGTCGTGGACCGGCTGCGTGCCGTGGCCAAGGGCTGAGGGGGAGCGGAAGAAGACAGTGGCTGGCAAACCGGTCAGGCCCGCGAACGCCATCGACCAGACCCGGCGGATGCTCTCCCTGGTGACGTATCTGAAGGAGCGCCCCGGCGCCCGGGTCGAGGACGTCGCCCGCGCCTTCGGCATCACCGAGGAGGAGCTGGTCTCCGACCTCGACGTACTGCCCATGTGCGGCACCAGCTTCCGCGGCGGTGACCTGCTCGACATCGACACCGACGGCGAGCGGATCTGGTGGCACAACTCCGCCGCACTCGGGGCGGAGGCGGCCGAGCCGCTGCGGCTGGCTGCCGACGAGGCGACCGCGCTGCTGGTGGCCGCCCGTGCGGTCTCCACCCTGCCCGGCCTGCGGGAGAGCGACCGGCAGGCGCTGCTGCGCGCCACCGCCAAGGTGGAGGCGGCGGCCGGTGAGGCGGCCGGTGCCAGCTCCCGGCTGTCGGTGACCTTCGAGTCGGAGGGCGGTGTGTTCGCGGACGTCGACCGGGCGATCTCGGAGCGCCGCCGGCTGTGGATCCGCTACTACTCGCCGGCCCGCGACGAGGTC
The DNA here is from genome assembly GCF_046267975.1 of Streptomyces flavusporus. Classification (NCBI taxonomy): domain Bacteria; kingdom Bacillati; phylum Actinomycetota; class Actinomycetes; order Kitasatosporales; family Streptomycetaceae; genus Streptomyces; species Streptomyces flavusporus. The sequence continues at coordinate 7,873,325 of NZ_CP176503.1, forward strand.
ACCGAGCGCGAGGTCGACCCGATCCGCCTGGTCAGCGTCGGCCACACCTATGTGGAGGGCTGGTGCTACCGGTCCGAGGCGCGCCGCACCTTCCGGCTCGACCGCGTCGCCGAGATCAGGGTCCTGGACGAGCCGTCCGCGCCGCCCGAGATCGAGCTGCGGGACCTGTCCGAGGGGTTGGTGCAGCCCGCGGCCGAGGACCCGGAGGTCGTGGTCGAGGTCGGCCCGGGCGGCCGCTGGGTCGCCGAGTACTACCCCCACGACAGTGCGGATGAGCTTGCGGACGGCGGGCTGCGTATCACCCTGCGCACCCCCGACCCGGCGTCGCTGCGCCGCCTCGCGCTGCGCCTGGGGCGCGACGGGCGGATCGTCGCCCCGCGGGAGCTGGCCGACAGCGCCCGGCAGGCGGCCCGCGAGGCCCTGGCGGCGTACGACGGGCTCGAGGCGCGGGCCGTGGATCCGGGGCAGGCAGGGGAACGGGCACACGACGGGCAGGAGCAGGGACTTTGAGTGAGTCGGCGGCGTCTGGGGTGCGGGGTATGTCGGTGGCGTCCGCGTTCGCGGGGATGAGAAGCGTGACTCCCGTGGTGTTCAGAGCCGGCTGCTCGGACTGCCGGGGCCGCTTCGAGCTCACCGCGAGCGCCCTGCGCCTGGCCATCGGCGCCACGAGCCGCACCACCTTCTACTCCTTCACCTGCCCCGAGTGCGGCGCGTCCGTGCGCAAGCCGGCCGGCGAGCGCATCATCGAACTGCTCACCGGAGGCGGCGTCAGCACCCTGCGGCTGCACTCCACCGCCTAGCACCCTCTAGGCTGCGCGTCATGTTCTGGCCGATGTTCGCGGTGGGTGTGGGTTTCCTGGGTATTGCCGTTCTCGGTGTGCTCGCTGTCCGGGTGTTCGTGGAGGCGGAGCGCCTCGGCAGGCAGGTGTCGGACTCCGCGCGGCGCATCAACCGGGCCGCGGAGGATCTGGAGCGCGCCGCCGTCAGTACGGCCCGGTCCGCGGACGCGCTGTGAGGCGGGTTGTGCGGCCCTGTGAGTCCTGCGCCTGATGCGCTTTGGGCGGCTTCGCCCTGTCAACTTCCCCCACCCGGCAGGTACCCTGCTGGTCACGGTTCGGAAAACGAGGCCCGGGCCGTGGACCGGGAGTACGCACAGGGATTGCCTCGCGTTCACCCCTGAGCGTTACGATCGCTGTCAGCACGATCGTTCGGACAGCTGTCCGACCGGTCGGACAGCCACCCACCCGCCCGCCTCGGTGAGAAGGTAAAGACTTATGGGACGGCTCGGACCCACCGAGATCATTCTGATCCTCGTCGTCATCATCCTGCTGTTCGGCGCGAAGAAGCTTCCGGACATGGCCCGCTCGCTCGGCAAGTCGGCGCGCATCCTCAAGAGCGAGGCGAAGGCGATGAAGGACGACGGCAAGTCCTCCGCCCCGGCCGACCCGCCCCACACCGACGAGCAGCAGCCCCCGGCGCAGCGCATCATCCAGGCCGCACCCGGTGACGTGTCCAGCTCCCGCCCGGTCACCGAGCCGACGGACACGACCAAGCGCTGACGCAGGGCCGGTGACCTCCGGCCCGCCGCACGAGATGGGAACGTGGGTTGCTGAAGTCTGCCCGCAAGCAGGAGAAGGATCCCGAGGGGCGGATGCCCCTCGCGGAGCACCTTCGTGAGCTCCGCAACCGGCTCGCGAAGGCCTTGCTGGCGATCGTCCTCGTCACGGTCGTCGCTGCCTTCTTCTACAACGACATCATCAACTTCTTCACCGAGCCGATCCTCGACTCGGTCGGTTGCTCGCAGTCGTTCGAGGAGCTGGCGCGGGCGTCCGCCGAGAATGCCGAGAACCAGCCGCCGTGCGCGCAGATCACGATCAACGGTCTGCTCGCGCCGTTCACGCTGGCGCTGAAGGTGTCCCTGATGGCCGGCATCGTGTTCGCCTCGCCGGTCTGGCTGTACCAGCTGTGGGCCTTCGTCGCACCCGGTCTGCACAAGCACGAGAAGAAGTACGCCTACGCGTTCGTCGGCACCGGCTTCCCGCTCTTCCTCGGCGGCGCCTTCTTCGCGTACAAGGTGCTGCCCACCACCGCGAACGTGCTGATCGAGTTCACCCCGTTCGGAGTGGACAACCTGCTGCCGCTCGACGACCTGCTCGACCTCGTCACGCGCATGGTCATCGTCTTCGGCCTCTCCTTCGAGCTGCCGCTGCTGCTGGTCATGCTCAACTTCACCGGCGCGATCACCGGCAAGCGCATGCTCGGCTGGTGGCGCGCGATGATCATGGGCATCACGGTGTTCGCGGCGATCGCCACGCCCAGCACCGACCCGCTGACCATGATGGCGCTCGCCGGACCCATCTGGATCCTGTACTTCGCCGCCGTGTTCGTCTCTCTCGTCAACGACCGGCGCAGGCGCCGCCGCGAGGCCATGGGTCCCGCCGACGACGAGGCGTCCGATCTGGACCTCACGCCCGAGGACATCGGCGAGGTCGAGACCGTCAGCGCGAGCCGCGCCCTGCCCGAGCAGGCGAGCAAGGACCGGGTCAACGGATACGACGACGTCACCTGAAGCAACGGTTATGACGACGTGATCTGAAGATCGGCGAGCACCTCGTAGGGTCACTGGCGTGACCAGCGAGATCACCCTCTTCGTCAACCCCACCGCGGGCCGCGGCCGGGGCGCCCGCGCGGCGCAGCCGGCCGCTTCCGCTTTCCGGGCGGCCGGATTCTCCGTGCGTACGGTCATCGGGCAGAACGCCGTCGACGCCCTCGCACGCGCGCGTGCCGCCGTCGCGGACGGCGCCGGCGCCCTCGTCGCCGTCGGCGGCGACGGCATGGCGAACCTCGCCCTGCAGGCCGTCGCCGGCACCCGCACCCCGCTCGGCCTGGTCGCCGTCGGCACCGGCAACGACTTCGCCCGCACCCTCGGCCTGCCCGTGCGCGACCCGGCCGCCGCGGCCCGCGTGATCGCCGAGGGGCTCAAGGGCGCCCGCGTGCGGGACATCGACCTCGGCCGGGCCGGCGACCACTGGTTCGGCACGGTCCTCGCCTCCGGCTTCGACTCCCGCGTCAACGACCGCGGCAACCGGATGCGGTGGCCCGTCGGCCGTTTCAAGTACGACCTGGCGATCCTCGCCGAACTGGCCGCCTTCCGGCCGTTGCCGTACCGGATCACCCTCGACGACGGAGCGGTCCGGGAGATCGAGGCGACCCTCGTGGCGGTCGGCAACGGATCGTCGTACGGCGGCGGCCTGCGGATCTGCCCCGGCGCCGACGTCACCGACGGGCTGTTCGACGTCACGGTCGTCGGGGACTGCAGCCGTACGACCCTGCTGCGGGTGTTCCCGTCGGTGTACCGGGGCGGGCACGTCGGCCACCCCAAGGTCACCGTGCACCGGGCGGCGCGGGTCGAGCTCGCCGCCGAGGGGATCACGGGATACGCGGACGGCGAGCCGCTCGGACCGCTGCCGCTGACCGTGGAGTGCAAACCCGGGGCCGTCCGGGTCGTGGGCCCCTGAGCTGCGGGTATCGCCGGAGTCACAGGACCGGATCCGGATAATGATCGTCCCGTTGTCAGTGGCGCCCGGTACGCTCGAAAGCACGATGACAGAGGACCTCTCACCGGCCGAGCGGTACGTGGCGGCGCGTCAGCGTGCCGCCGAGCAGGCCACCGCGCTCGCGTCCTTCCGCGAGATGTACGACTTCGGCCTCGACCCCTTCCAGATCGAGGCCTGCCAGGCACTCGAGGCGGGGAAGGGCGTGCTCGTGGCCGCGCCCACCGGCTCGGGGAAGACGATCGTCGGCGAGTTCGCCGTCCACCTCGCCCTGATGCAGGGCCGGAAGTGCTTCTACACGACACCCATCAAGGCGCTGTCGAACCAGAAGTACTCCGACCTGTGCCGCCGCTACGGGGACGGCATGGTCGGCCTCCTCACCGGCGACAACAGCATCAACCCCGACGCCCCGGTGGTCGTGATGACCACCGAGGTGCTGCGGAACATGCTGTACGCCGGCTCGCAGACCCTCCTCGGCCTCGGCTACGTGGTCATGGACGAGGTGCACTACCTCTCCGACCGGTTCCGGGGCGCCGTATGGGAAGAAGTGATCATTCACCTTCCCGAGTCGGTGACGTTGGTGTCACTGTCCGCGACCGTGTCGAACGCCGAAGAGTTCGGCGACTGGCTCGACACCGTCCGCGGCGACACCGAGGTGATCGTCGCCGAGCACCGTCCCGTGCCGCTGTTCCAGCATGTGCTCGCCGGGCGGCGGATGTACGACCTGTTCGAGGAGGGCGAGGGCCAGAAGAAGGCCGTCAACCCCGACCTGACGCGGATGGCCCGTATGGAGGCGAGCCGGCCGTCGTACCAGGACCGCAGACGGGGCCGCGCGATGCGCGACGCCGACCGTGAGCGGGAGCGGCGGCAGCGGTCGCGGGTATGGACGCCGAGCCGGCCCGAGGTGATCGAGCGGCTGGACGCCGAGGGGCTGCTGCCCGCGATCACGTTCATCTTCAGCCGGGCCGCCTGCGAGGCCGCCGTCCAGCAGTGCCTGTACGCGGGACTGCGGCTGAACGACGAAGAGGCGCGGGAACAGGTGCGGGCGCTGGTGGAGGAGCGCACGGCGTCCATCCCCGCCGAGGACCTGCACGTGCTCGGGTACTACGAGTGGCTCGAGGGCCTGGAGCGCGGCATAGCCGCCCACCACGCGGGCATGCTGCCGACCTTCAAGGAGGTCGTCGAGGAGCTGTTCGTACGGGGCCTGGTGAAGGCGGTCTTCGCGACCGAGACCCTCGCGCTCGGCATCAACATGCCCGCGCGTTCGGTGGTGCTGGAGAAGCTCGTCAAGTGGAACGGCGAGCAGCATGCCGACATCACCCCCGGTGAGTACACGCAGCTGACGGGGCGTGCGGGGCGGCGCGGCATCGACGTCGAGGGCCATGCCGTGGTGCTGTGGCAGCGCGGGATGAGCCCCGAACACCTGGCAGGACTGGCCGGGACGCGTACATATCCGCTGCGGTCCAGCTTCAAGCCGTCGTACAACATGGCGGTCAACCTCGTCGAGCAGTTCGGGCGGCATCGCTCGCGTGAGCTGCTGGAGACCTCCTTCGCGCAGTTCCAGGCCGACAAGTCGGTCGTCGGGATCTCGCGGCAGGTGCAGCGCAACGAGGAAGGGCTCGAAGGCTACAAGCAGTCCATGACCTGCCACCTCGGCGACTTCGAGGAGTACGCGCGACTGCGGCGGGAACTGAAGGACCGCGAGACCGAGTTGGCCCGGCAAGGCGCGGTACAGCGGCGGGCCGAGGCCGCCGTCGCGCTGGAGAAGCTGAAGCCGGGTGACGTCATCCATGTGCCGACCGGCAAGTACGCGGGGCTGGCGCTGGTGCTGGATCCGGGGCTGTCGGCCGGGCGGTCCAACGGGCATCGCGGCCTGGAGTACCACGACGGGCCCCGCCCGCTCGTGCTGACCGCCGAGCGGCAGGTCAAGCGGCTCGCGTCGATCGACTTCCCGGTGCCGGTGGAAGCGCTCGAGCGGATGCGGATCCCGAAGTCGTTCAACCCGCGTTCCCCGCAGTCCCGTCGGGACCTCGCGTCCGCGCTGCGCACCAAGGCCGGGCACATCCCGCCGGAGCGGCACCGCAAGAAGCGGTCCCAGGCCGCGGACGACCGGGAGATCGCCCGGCTGCGGACGGCGATCCGGGCGCACCCCTGCCATGGGTGCAACGACCGCGAGGACCATGCCCGGTGGGCCGAGCGGTACCACCGGCTGCTGCGGGACACCTCGCAGCTGGAGCGGCGGATCGAGGGACGTACGAACACGATCGCGCGGACCTTCGACCGGATCGTGGCGCTGCTGACCGAGCTCGACTATCTGCGCCACGACGAGGTCACCGAGCACGGCAAGCGGCTGGCCCGGCTCTACGGCGAGCTGGATCTGCTGGCGAGCGAGTGCCTGCGGGCCGGCGTCTGGGAGGGACTCGAGCCCGCCGAACTGGCCGCGTGCGTCTCGGCGTTGGTGTACGAGGCGCGCGTCGGTGACGACGCGATGGCACCCAAGCTGCCGTCGGGCAAGGCCAAGGCCGCGCTGGGTGAGACGGTGCGGATCTGGGGGCGGCTGGATGCGCTCGAGGAGGAGTTCCGGATCAACCAGACCGAGGGAGTCGGGCAGCGCGAGCCGGACCTCGGGTTCGCCTGGGCCGCGTACATGTGGGCGTCCGGGAAGAGCCTCGACGAGGTGCTGCGGGAGGCGGAGATGCCGGCGGGGGACTTCGTGCGGTGGTGTAAGCAGGTGATTGATGTGCTGGGGCAGATTCAGGTGGCGGCGCCTGAGGGGTCCTCCGTGCGGAGGGCTGCGCGTAAGGCGGTGGATGGGTTGCTGCGGGGGGTTGTGGCCTACTCGTCGGTGGGGTGAGGGTTGGTTGGCGGGTGCGGGTTGTTTGTGGCTGGTCGCGCAGTTCCCCGCGCCCCTAAGGGCGTTGTCCTGCTCGGCGATTTAGGTACGAGCGCCAGCTGCCGTATGACGTGATGTCCTCAGCGTTCGTGAGGGCGGCCGGTTCGCACAGGAAGCCGGGGCCTCGGGTGCCGTCTGCCAGTTCGACGCTGCCCAGGGTCATCGGGCGGGGGAGTGTGGCCAGGAGGCGGCCGAGGCCCTCTGCGGGGAGGCGCCAGATCTCCGTCTCGATCGCCGCTCCACCCTTCCCCGCGTACACCAGGCCCGGCTTGGGTGGGGTCGTCGACAGGGCGTGGAGGCGGTACGCCGGGGCCGTGGTCGTCGTGTGGTCCAGGCGAGCGCCAAGAGACAACAGCTGGGGATTCAACGGCTGGCCCGTCAGGTGTGCTCCCACCACCGCCAGCCGGGTCTCCGGCTGGAGCAGTCCCGCGATCCTCGCCAGCCGTTCGTCCGTGAACGCCCGGCCGATCAGCATCACGCCGAAGGGCAGGCCGTTCACCTCGCCCGCCGGGGCGGCCACCGCGGCCAGGTCGAAGAGGTTGGTGGAATTGGTGAAGCGGCCCAGGCGGGCGTTGGCGGCCAGGGGGTTCGCGGCCACCTCGGCGAGGGTGGGGTGGCCCGGCGTGGTGGGCAGGAGCAGGGCGTCCGCGTCGGCCAGTTCGGCCAGGGCTCGGGCGTGGAGGGTCGCCAGGAGGGCCTGGTCGGCGAAGAGCCGGTGGGCCGGGATGTCGCGGGCCCGGGTGATGATGCCGGTGACGGTGGGGTCCAGGCCCTCGCCGCCTTCTGGCATCAACTTGTCGACAAAGGCGCCCATGGCGGTGTACCGCTCGGCCACGAACGCGCCCTCGTAGAGCATGGCCGCGGCCTCGGTGAAAGGCGTGAGGTCGATCGTGCGGAGCTGCGCTCCCGCCGTGGCGAGCTGCTCGACCGCCGCCTCGTAGGCCTGCGCCCAGCCTTCGTCCAGGTCGCCCAGGTCGCCCAGGTCGGAAGGGACAGCGACCCGCCAGGGGCCGGAGGTGCGCTGGGGGAGGGGCGGGAGCTCGCGGGCCGGTGGGGACGTCATGAAGGTCAGCGCCTGCTCGGCCTCCGGGAGGGTGCGGGCGAAGACCGTGACGCAGTCCAGTGAGGCGCAGGCCGGGACGACGCCGGCCGTCGGGACCAGGCCGCGGGTCGGTTTCAGGCCGACGATGCCGTTGAAGGCGGCCGGGACCCGGCCGGAGCCCGCCGTGTCGGTGCCGAGGGCCAGGTCGACGAGGCCGAGGGCCACCGCGACGGCCGAGCCGGAGCTGGAGCCGCCGCTGATCCTGGCCGGGTCGTGGGCGCCTCGTACCGCGCCGTAGGGGGAGCGCGTGCCGACCAGGCCCGTCGCGAACTGGTCCAGGTTCGTGGTGCCGAGGACGATGGCGCCGGCCGCGCGCAGCCGGGCGACGACCGGCGCGTCCTGCGCGGGCTGGTAGGCGTACGCGGGGCAGCCCGCCGTGGTGGGCAGGCCGGCGACGTCGATGTTGCCCTTGACGGCGAGGAGGCGTCCGGCGAGGGGGAGCCGTTCGCCGGCGCAGATGCGTGTGTCCAGGGCCTCCGCCTCCGCTTCGGCCTCCGCCTGCGGGCGCAGGTCGATCCAGATCTCGGGGCGGTCGACGGCCTCGATGCGTGCGTAGGCGGAGCGGACGCGGGACACGGTGGTGGACATCTTGCTCCTCGGGGTGTTCAGCTCGCGGCCGGGGGAGCCAGGACGACCAGTGCCGTGCCCGCCTCCACCTGGTCGCCGGGTCGGGCCAGGATCTCCGTGACCACGCCGTCCATCGGGGCCTGCACACGGGACTCCATCTTCATGGCCTCCAGGGCGAGCAGCGGCTGGCCGGCCGTCACCTCCTCGCCCGGCCGCACATGCAACTGCCAGACGGACGCGGCGAATTCGGCCTCGATCAGGCGGCCGCCCGGCGGGACGGTCACTTCGGCCGGCGCAGCCGCCGGGGTGGACGCGGCCTGAGCGCGGGTGAACTCGCCCGCCGCCTCCCACGCCTCCCGCTCCGCCGCGAAGGCGGCCTGCTGCCGGGACCGGAACGCGGCGATGGACTCGGCGTTCTCGGTCAGGAAGGCCTGGTACTCGGCGAGCGAGAACGTGCCCTCCTCGATGCGGGGCACGAAGCGGCCGGACGTGATGTCCGCGCGCAGCTCGAGGAGTTCGTCCGCGTCCACCGGGTACCACCTGATGCGGTCGAAGAAGCGCAGCAGCCACGGCGAGCCCGGCTCGAACGCCCCGCGCTGCTGCCAGGGCGACCACACCTGGGTCGTACGGCCCACGAACTGGTAGCCGCCGGGGCCCTCCATGCCGTAGACACAGAGGTAGGCGCCGCCGATGCCGACCGAGTTCTCGGCGGTCCAGGTGCGGGCCGGGTTGTACTTCGTCGTCACCAGGCGGTGGCGTGGATCCAGGGGCGTCGCCACGGGGGCGCCCAGGTACACGTCGCCGAGGCCCAGCACCAGGTACTCCGCGTCGAACACCGTGCGGTACACGTCGTCCACCGACTCCAGGCCGTTGACGCGGCGGATGAACTCGATGTTCCACGGGCACCAGGGCGCGTCGTCGCGGACGCCGGCCATGTAGCGGGCGATCGCCTCGCGGGTGGCCGGGTCGTCCCACGACAGGGGGAGATGGACGGTGCGGGAGGGGACGACGAGCTCGTCGGTGGGCGGAAGGGCCGCCACCAGCTGCCGTACGGCGGCGAGGAGTTCGGGCTGCGGCAGGCGGCTCGGGTCGGCCTGGATCTGGAGGGAGCGGATGCCCGGGGTGAGGTCTGTGATCCCGGCCGGGTCCGCCTCGGCCACCGCGTCCATCAGCGCGTGGACGCGCATCCGCAGGGCCAGGTCCAGCTGCATGGGGCCGAACTCGACCAGCAGGTTGTCGTCGCCGCTGCGGAGGTACGTCACGTCGCCGTCCCGGGCCAGGATGCCGCCGTCCACGATCTCGGGGCGGGGCGATCCGCCGACGGTCACGGGCGTGAAGCGGACCGTGTCGCCGGGGCGCAGCTGGCCCAGCTTCCAGCGCTCGGTGCTGTGGACTGTCGCCGGGCACACGAACCCGCCGAGGGACGGGCCGTCGGGGCCGAGCAGCACCGGCATGTCGCCGGTGTAGTCCACGGCGCCGACGGAGTACGGGGTGTCGTGGATGTTGGAGGGATGCAGGCCCGCCTCGCCGCCGTCGGTGCGCGCCCAGCGCGGCTTGGGTCCGACGAGGCGTACGCCGGTGCGGGCCGAGTTGAAGTGGACCTTCCAGTCGGCGGCGTAGAAGTCGCGGATGTCGTCCTCGGTGAAGAACTCCGGTGCGGCATGCGGGCCCTCGACGGCACCGATGTGCCACTCGGCACCGAACGCCGGGCGGTCCGGGGGCGGTACGGGTGTGCCCTGCACCGTCCTTCCGCCGTGCAGTACGTCTCCGGTGCGCAGCGCCCGGCCGCCGTGCCCGCCGAACCGGCCCAGGGTGAAGGTGCTCGCGCTGTCCAGGAACGGCGGGACGTCCAGGCCGCCGGCGACGAGGACGTATGTCCGCAGGCCGTGCTCGACCGGCGCCCCGATCTCCAGTACGGCCCCGGCGGGCACCGTCACCGGCTCCCACTGCGGGATCGGGGTGCCGTCGACGGTGACCGGGGCCGGGGCGCCGGTGACGCAGACGGTCGTGGGATGCGTGAAGCGCAGGGACGGGCCCTGGAGGGTGCATTCGAGGCCGGGGGCGCCCTCCGGGTTGCCCAGCGCCCGGTTGCCGAGCCGGAAGGAGCGGTCGTCCATCGGGCCGCTCGGCGGCACGCCGACCTGCCAGTAGCCGGTGCGGCCCGGCCAGTCCTGGACGGCGGTGAGGGTACCGCCGGAGACGATCTCGATGCGGGGGGTCGGATCGGTGACGGACGCGAGGGTCGCCGTGGAGTGTGCGGCGCGTCGGAAGTCCGGGTCGGTGAGAGCCGCGCGGACCAGGCCGAGGTTGGTCTCGATGCCGTCCACCCGGGTGCCGGCCAGCGCCTCGTCGAGGCGCCGCAGGGCGTGCGCGCGGTCCGGGCCGTACGCGATCACCTTCGCCAGCATCGGGTCGTACGCCGTCGTCACCTCGGTGCCCGTCTCCACCCAGCCGTCCACGCGCACGCCCCGCGGGAGCACGACCCGCGTCAGCAGTCCCGCGCTCGGACGGTGGTCACGGGAGGGATCCTCGGCGTACAGGCGGGCCTCGACGGCGTGACCGCGCGGTGGGCCCGGGTCGCGGACGACATCGCGCTCGCCGCGTGCCAGGCGCAGCATCCAGGCGACCAGGTCGACGCCGTAGATCTCCTCGGTGACCGGGTGCTCCACCTGGAGGCGGGTGTTGACCTCCAGGAAGTACGCCTCTTCGCGGTCCGTGTCGTACACGAACTCGACCGTGCCGGCGGAGCGGTAGCCGACGGATACGCACAAGTCCCGGGCGGAGTAGGCGAGTTGCGTACGTACATGCTCCGGAAGGCCGGGCGCCGGGGCCTCCTCGACCACCTTCTGGTTGCGGCGCTGGAGGGAGCAGTCGCGGTCGCCGAAGGTGACGACCCGGCCCTCGCCGTCGCCGAAGACCTGCACCTCGACATGGCGGGCGCGTTCGACGAGCCGTTCCAGGAACACGCCGGCCGAGGAGAAGGAGGCGGCGGCGACGCGCTGCACGCGCTCCCAGGCCTCGGTCAGCTCGTCGGCTGATCGACAGGCCGACATACCGATACCGCCGCCTCCGCCGGTGGCCTTGAGCATGACGGGATATCCGATGCGCGATGCCTCGTACAGCGCCTCGTCGAGCGAGGTCAGCAGTCCCGTCCCCGGCGTCAGCGGCACGCCCGCCGCCTCGGCGGCCGCCCGCGCCGTGTGCTTGGCGCCGAACAGCTCCAGCTGCCGCGGCGTCGGGCCGACGAACACTGTCCCGGCGTCCTCGCAGCGGCGCGCGAAGGCCGCGTCCTCGGACAGGAAGCCGTAGCCGGGGTGGATCGCGCCCGCGCCGGTGTCCTTGGCCGCCTTCAGCACCAGGTCGGTGTCCAGGTACGACTCCTTCGCGGGCGCCGGGCCCAGGCGCACCGCCTCGTCGGCGAGCCGGACGTGCGGGGCGCGGCGGTCGGGGTCGGAGTACACCGCGACCGTGCGCAGGCCGAGTTCGCGTGCGGTGCGGATGACGCGGACGGCGATCTCGCCCCGGTTGGCGACCAGGAGGGTGTCGAAGGTCATGCCGGGGCCCCGATCGTCATCTCCACCGGGGTCGGGTCGAAGCCGTTGCAGGGGTTGTTGATCTGAGGGCAGTTGGAGACGAGGACCAGCACGTCCCGCTCGGCGCGCAGGGTGAGCGACAGGCCCGGCGCCGACAGGCCGTCGACGATGCCGAGCGTGCCGTCCTTCTCCACCGGCACGTTCATGTACCAGTTGATGTTCGACACGAGGTCGCGCTTGCCGAGGCCGTGCCGGGCGCCCTCGGCGAGGAAGTTGTCCACGCAGGCGTGCTGCGCCCAGGTGTGGTGGCCGTACCGGAGGGTGTTCGACTCCTTGGAGCAGGCGCCGCCGACCGTGTCGTGCCGGCCGACGTCGTCGGCGACGACGGTCATCAGGGGCGTGTGCTCGTTGGACAGGAGCACGCTGCCCGTGGTGAGGAAGATCGAGCCCTGTGCGTGGATCGTGTCGGGCGCGCTGTAGCGCACGGACGTGTCGTGGGCGTCGTAGACGAGGAAGTCGACGGCCTGGTTGCCGTGCAGGTCGGTGACGGTGAGCGTCTCCCCGGCGCGGACCACGGAGGACCAGGCGGCGCGGGCCGGAACGATCTCGGTCTGCACGCTCTTCATACGAGCCCCCTGGCGGCGAGGAATTCGGCGGTGTTCAGGAAGGCGCGGCGGCCCTCCGGGGTGGCGTCCCACAGGGCGTCGCCGGGCCCGGTCGGCGCGGCGCGCCAGGCGAGCACCTCCAGCGGGGTGCTGACGTACTCCGGGCGGGGATCCGCCGGGTGCGGGACGTTGGCGATCAGGACGGTGACGTCCTGCTCGGCGCGGAGCGTGACGCTGCCGGCGGGGCCGGCCGAGCCCGTGAAGTCGAGGGTGCCGTCGTCGCGGACCTCCACGCCCTGGAAGAACGACAGGGACGGCGGCAGATCGCGGGGCCCGAGGCCGTTCTTGGCGGCGGCCAGCTTGAACAGCTCACGGCCGGCGGGGGAGGACGACTGCGGAGCGCCGTCGCCGTACCTCTCGGTGTTGCGAACGAGCGTGGAGGTGCCGCACAGCGCGTCGTGCCGACCGGAGGTGTCGGCGATCACCGAGGCGAGGACGCGGCCCTGGTCGGAAAGCAGCAGCCGGCCTTCCCCGAGGTAGGCGTTCCACTGGACCTTGACCGTGTCGGCGACGTTCAGCCGCTCCCAGGGGCGGTCGGCGACGAACAGCAGGACGTGCGCGCAGGCGTCGCCGCGCAGGTCGGTCAGGCGCAGCTCGGTGCCGCGGGCCAGCACCCGATGCGTGTAGTTGCCGCCCGCCACCGTCTCGGCCCACACCAGATGGCCCGCCGCGCAGGGCGGCACGGGCCAGTTGGCGGCCGGGACGACGGGCATGGCCTCGGTGCGAGTGCCTTCCTGGGCGCGCGCGTGGGCGCGGGCCCCGTATGTGGTCGCTGTCGCCATCGCGGTCCTCCGGCTCGTCTGTCGACGGATCGTTCCTGTGTTTCTGTCGCTCGACAGAAATTAGGGACGGGGCGGGTCGCCGGGATTGCCCGGGCGTTGCCGCTCGGTTACCGAGCCCTCACGGAGATCGCCCTGCGGCGGCGTGTGCGAGGATCGAACGCATGGGGACGACGGGTGCACAGCCGGGCCGCCGGGTCGGCCGGCCGCGGGCCGCGCAGCGGCCGGACAGCGGGCTGGCGCCGCGCGAGGAACTCCTGTCCGCCGCCGCGGAGTTGTTCACCACCCGTGGCTACGCCGCCACCTCCACCCGGGCCGTCGCCGAGCGCGCGGGCATGCGGCAGGCGTCCATGTACCACTACGTCTCCGGCAAGGAGGAGCTGCTCGCCGAGCTGCTCGAGTCCACGGTCACGCCCTCCCTGGCGTACGCCCGGGAACTGCTCGCGGACGACACGGTGGCCGCCGAGCGGCGGCTGTGGGAGCTGTGCCGCGCCGACGTCGAGCTGCTGTGCGCCGGACCGCACAACCTCGGCGTGCTCTACCTGATGCCCGAGGTGCGCACCGAGCGGTTCGCCGGCTTCCATGCAGTGCGCGCCGAACTCAAGGACACCTACCGTCAGTTGCTCGCCGCGACCGGTGTCGGCGCGGCGCTCGCCAAGGGTGAGCTGGAGCTGCGGACGGACCTCGTGTTCGGGCTGATCGAGGGCGTCATCCTCGTTCACCGATCCGATCCGGAGCGGCCGGTGTCGGTGTTCGCCGAGGCCGCGGCCGACGCCGCGCTGCGTATCGCCGGGGTCTGACCGGCCGATCGTTCACCCGTGACGGTGAGGTGTTTTCGTATGCCTGTACGTCGTCACGCAGCGTGTGCGAACGCAATCCGAGCGTGTAAACGGCCGAGGGTACTCCTGTCGTGCGCCCCGTTTCAGGTGCTTGCTGAATATGACACGGCGATGATCCGGTCGGACTAAGCTCGCCCGCGGCGCACCGAGTTGCGGTGTATTCGTGCGCTTGTTCCCAAACATCCTGATGATCCCGACATCTCTCATGACATACCCCCCTGCAAGCTCGCCCCACACCCAGCCGATTCGTTTCAGAGGGCCCACATGGTGAGTGTTCAATCCCCACCCGTACGCCGTGAACTTCCCTACGCGCGCGTGCTGTTGCTGCCGGCCATACTGATGGCCGCGGCGACCGGGGCGTCCGTCGCCCTGGTGACGCAGTCCGCCCGGATCGCGGTCGGCTGGTGCGGCGGCATCGCCACGCTCCTGGTGATCGTGACCGCGGCCGAGGCGGTGCGCCGCAGCCGCGCGCTGCGGGACCTGCGCGCCGAACACGCCCGGCACACGGCGTATCTGGAGCGGCGCATCGCCGCCCACGACGAGCACATCGCCCGGCTCGCCGACGAGCATCTGCCGGCCGCGCTGCGCCGGCTGCGCTCCGGCAACTCGCCCCACGAGGTGCTGCGCCAGCTCGGCCAGGAGAACCCCGACTTCCGGGCCCTCTCCGAGGCCGAGCTCCAGGTGATCACGACCGTGCTGCGGATCGTGGACCACGAGGAAGCCCTGCGCGACTCCGCCCAGCGCGCCTTCGTCACCGTCGCCCGACGCGTCCAGGCCATCGTCCACCAGCAGGCCAAGGAACTGAGGGAGATGGAGGAGGACCACGGCCGCAACCCCGAGGTCTTCGACGACCTGCTGCGTATCGACCACGGCAACGCGCTGATCGGCCGCCTCGCCGACTCCGTCTCGGTCCTCGGCGGCGGCCGCCCCGGACGCCAGTGGCCCCGGCCCGTCGCCCTCTACAGCGTGCTGCGCGGCGCCATGTCCCGGATCCTGGAGTACCGCCGGATCAACCTGGCCTCGATCGCCAAGGTCAACATCAAGGGCATCGCCGTCGAGCCGGTCATCCACGCCGCCGCCGAACTCCTGGACAACGCCACCCGCTACTCGCCGCCCAACACCAAGGTGCACGTCACCGCCACCGAGGTGCAGACCGGCGTCTGCATCGAGATCGAGGACGCCGGCGTCAGCCTCAGCGAGGAGGCCCGCAAGCGGGCCGAGGGCATGCTGGAGCGCGCCAAGGCCGGCGGTGACCTGCAGGAGCTCGGCGACAGCGACACCCCGCGGCTGGGCCTCGCCGTCGTCGGCCGGCTCTGCTCGGCGCACAACATGCAGGTCTCCCTGCGCGCCTCCGCGTACGGCGGGGTCCGCGCCATCCTCGTCGTACCCAGCGAGATGATGACCGACGAGCCCGGAGTCGGCCTCGCCCACGGCATCGGCGCCACCGCGTTGCCCCAGACCACGCCCGGCACGGTGGAAGGCCCCAAGCGCACGCCCAAGAAGCGCCGCCCCACCAGCCCGCGCATCCCCGCCACGGTCTCCATGGAGGACGAGGTCCCCGAGGTCACCGAGTGGACCGCCCAGGGCCTGCCGCAGCGGCGCAGCCGGATGAAGATCCCGCTGGACCAGCGGCTCGCCGAGCAGGCGGCCCTCGAGAAGGCCGCACGCGAGGGCGACGAGGAAGCCCTGCGCTGGATGCAGCCCCGGCCCGAACCGGCGCCTGATCCGGAGCGGAAGAAGCACAAGGAGCGCGAACCCGGGCTGGCGTTCGAGGCCTTCTGGGAGGGCCTGAAGAAGGACCTGCCCCCGGGCGTCCACCCCACCGCGTTCACCCGCGACCCTGCCGCATTCACCCATCTGATCAAGGACCCGGCCCGTACCGAGGCCGATGACGAGGGGGACCCCAAGTGATCCAGCAGCGAGGGAACTTCGACTGGATGCTCAAGGAGCTGGACGACGGCGTTCCGGGCATCGAGATGATCGTGGTGCTCTCCGCCGACGGTCTGCGCATCGCCCGGCACGGCGGCGACCCGGACGCCGCCGACCGTGTCGCCGCGGCCTGCGCCGGGCTGCAGAGCCTGACGAGCGCCGTCGCCCAGGAGATCCCGGGCAGCGAGGGCGAGATGAAGCTGGTCGTCGTCGAGATCGACGGCGGCTACTTCTACCTGATGGCCGCCGGCGCCAACGCCTACCTCGCGGTGCTCGCCGACGTGCGGTGCGAACCCACCTACATGAGCGCGCACATGCGCGACCTCGTCGTGCGGATCGGCGCCCATCTGACCAGTCCGCCCCGACGCAGCGGGCGCACCGTATGACTCCTCCCCAACGCCAGAGGCGTCATCCCCTGCCGGATCCGGCGCCGCAGCCCGCCAAGCAGGGTGACGGCCAGAACCCCGAGCGGCTGTACACCATCACCGGCGAGGACGGGTCCCGGGTGCCGCTCGACCTGGTCACGTTAATCGTGGCGAACGCCGATCCCCCGCCTTCCGCCACGCCCGAGCAGGCGGCGCTGCTCCGGCTCTGTTCGGCCCCCCTGTCCGTGGCCGAGCTGTCGGCCTACCTCAATCTGCCGTTCAGCGTGGTGACCGTCCTGCTCACCGAGCTGCTGACGGCCGAACTGGTGCGGGCCCGCGCCCCGATCGTCCGCCAGGCGCTCCCCGACCGTTCCATCCTCGAAGCGGTGATGCATGGACTTCAAAAGCTCTGACACCATCCCGGGCCCACGCACCGAGGATCATCTGCCGCACACGGCCCAGGCCGCGGTGAAGATCGTGATCGTGGGCGGCTTCGGTGTCGGCAAGACGACCATGGTCGGCTCGGTCAGCGAGATCCGTCCGCTGACCACCGAGGAGACCATGACACAGGCCGGCATCGGAGTCGACGACAACTACGGCTCCGAGTCCAAGACCGCCACCACCGTGGCGATGGACTTCGGCCGCATCAGCATCACGGACCAACTCGTGCTCTACCTCTTCGGCACACCCGGCCAGGAACGCTTCTGGTTCCTGTGGAACGGCCTGTTCGAAGGCGCCCTCGGCGCCGTCGTCCTGGTCGACACCCGGCGCCTGGAGGTCAGCTTCGACGTCATGGGGCGGCTGGAGGAGCGCGGGGTGCCGTTCGTGGTGGCCGTCAACTCCTTCCCGGACGCCCCCCGTTACCCCGTCGAGGACCTGCGGACCGCACTCGACCTGCCCGAGGCCATCCCCATCATCGAGTGCGACGTACGCCGCCGGGCCTCCAGCCGGGACGTCCTGATGACCCTGATGCGGTTCCTGCACTCCCTCGCCCTGATGGGCAAGCTCGCCTGATCCCCGATCGCCCCCCGATCCAGCACCGTTCCCGAAAGCGACCCGCTGTGACGCCTGACATCCCTTCCCGTACCGGTACGGACGACGACCTCACGTTCGGCGGCCCGCCGCCCGGCTGCCCCGCCCACGGCCGCGGCCCCGGCGGACTGCACCGGCTGCACCAGGCGGACGACCTGGGCGACCTCTACGAGCAACTCCGCGAGGAGCACGGCCAGGTGGCGCCCGTGCTGCTGCACGACGACGTCCCCGTGTGGGTGGTCCTCGGACACGCCGAGAACCTCCAGATGGTGCGTACGCCCTCGCTGTTCACCCGGGACAGCCGCATCTGGACCCCGCTCCTGGAGGGCATGGTCAAGCCCGACCATCCGCTCATGCCGCACATCGCCTGGCAGCCCATCTGCTCCCACGCCGAGGGCGAGGATCATCTGCGGCTGCGCGGCGCCGTCACCGGCGCCATGTCGACCATCGACCACCGCAGCATCCGCCGGCACATCAACCGCTACACCCAGCGGCTCGTCAACGAGTTCTGCGAGCAGGGCCACGCCGAGCTCGTCAGCCAGTTCGCCGAGCATCTGCCGATGGCGGTGATGTGCGAGATCCTCGGCATGCCCGACGAGTACAACGAGCGGCTGGTGCATTGCGCCCGTGACGCGCTCAAGGGCACCGGGACCGCGCTCGCCAGCCACGCCTACGTCATGGACGCCCTCGGCCGGCTCACCGCACGCCGCCGCGCCCACCCCGAGGAGGACTTCACCAGCCACCTCATCACCCACCCGGCCCGGCTCACCGACGACGAGGTCAGGGAACACCTGCGCCTCGTCCTCTTCGCCGCCTACGAGGCCACGGTCAACCTCCTGTCCAACGCGCTGCGCATGGTGCTCACCGACCCGCGCTTCCGCGCCCAGCTCAACGGCGGCCAGATGACGGTGCCCGAGGCGGTCGAGCAGTCCCTGTGGGACGAACCGCCGTTCAGCACCGTCCTCGGCTACTTCGCCAAGCAGGAGACCGAGCTCGGCGGTCACCGCATCCGCAAGGGCGACGGACTGCTCTTCGCGCCGGCCCCGGGCAACATCGACCCCAAGGTGCGGCCCGACCTCGCGGCCAACATGCAGGGCAACCGCTCCCACCTCGCCTTCGGCGGCGGCCCGCACGAGTGCCCCGGTCAGGACATCGGCCGGGCCATCGCCGACGTCGGCGTCGACGCGCTGCTGATGCGACTGCCGGACGTCGAACTCGACTGCGACGAGGACGAGTTGGAATGGCGGGAGTCGATCGCCTCACGCCATCTGGTGGAGCTCCCGGTGCACTTCGTGCCGAAGCCGCCGCAGGACGTCATGGAACCGCCGAGCCCGCGGCAGGTGCCGCAGCAGCGCACGAGCTGGCAGGTCGGCATGACCGAACCCGAGCCGGCGCCCACCGTCCCCGAACCCCGGCCGGCCGAGCCCGTCGCACCGACGCCGGAGCCGGCACCCCGCAGGCCAGGCGCCTGGCAGCGGTTCCTGCGCTGGTGGCGGGGCTACTGACCCGCCCACTGCGGGAAACAGGACCAGGCCGTCAGCGTCCGCTCACTGCGGAACAGGTGCGCCACTCCCGTGACCGGATCGGTGAACTCCAGCTCCCGCGCCAGCAGTTGCAGCGGGCGCCGGAAGTCACCGGCCGGCACGGGGTCGGTCACCACCGGATAGAGCGGATCGCCGAGGATCGGCACGCCCAGCGCGTTCATGTGCACCCGCAGCTGATGGGTCTGCCCGGTGCCGGGCACCAGCCGGTAGCGGCCCAGGTCCGTACGGTGCTCGATCAGCTCGATGCAGCTCACCGCGTTCGGCTCGCCCGCGGCCTCGCGGGCGGTCAGCGAGCCGCGCTCCTTCACGATCCGGCTGCGCACCGTGCGGGGCAGGTCGAGCGCGGGATCGTACGGGGCGACCGCCTCGTACTCCTTGCGCACCAGCCGGTCCCGGAACAGCGTCTGGTACGCGCCGCGCTCCTCGGGCCGCACCGTGAACAGCACCAGCCCCGCGGTGAGCCGGTCCAGCCGGTGCGCGGCGCTCAGCGTCGAGAGGCCCAGCTCCCGCCGCAGCCGGGCCAGCGCGGTCTCGGCGACATGGCTGCCACGCGGGGTCGTGGCCAGGAAGTGCGGCTTGTCGACGACGACGATGTGCTCGTCGCGGTGCACGACCTCCAGCGGGAACGGCACCCGCACCTCGTCCGGCAGCTCCCGGTGGAACCACACGAACATCCCCGGCACATACGCCGCCTCCGGCGCCACCGCCGTCCCGTCCGCCCCGACGATCAGCCCGGCCGCGAACATCCCGTCGACGATCCCGGCCCCCGCCCCCGACAGCCGCTCCACCAGATGCTCACGGACGGTGGCCCACGGTCCTTCGGCAGGCAACCGCACCCGCACCGGATCCACCCCGGCACGCTGCGGCAGCGGGGAGGGCGGAATCCGGCTCTTGCGTCTCATAGCGTGCAAGCGTACGAGGCGCCGCACGACGCCGGAAAACCACTGGGCCCTTCCGCCGCCGCCCGGCAGGATGCGGGTCATGCCCTTCCTGACCAGCCCGGTCCTGCCCGCCGGCACCCTCGCCCGTACCCCGCAGCCGACCCTCCCCACCGGCGACGGACTCCTTCTGCGCCCTTGGAGCGCCGAGGACGCCCCCGCCGTTCACCAGGCCTTCCAGGACCCGGTCATGCACGCCTGGCATCTGCGCTCCGCCGGATCCGAGGCCGAGGTGCGCGGCTGGATCGACGAGTGGCGCCAGGCCTGGAATCAGGAGAAGAACGCACAGTGGGCCGTCACCGACGTGGCCACCGGCCGGCTCATGGGACGCGTGGCCCTGCGCGACATCGTGCTCGAGGACGGCGTGGCGGAGGTCGCGTACTGGACCGTGCCGGAGGCCCGCGGCCAGGGCGTCGCGTCCCGTGCCACGACCGCCCTCGGCCGCTGGGCGCTCGACGAGATCAGCTTCCACCGCCTCGAACTCACCCACGCCGTCGCCAACACGGCGTCCTGCCGCGTCGCCACGAAGACGGGCTTCGCCCTCGAGGGCACCAAGCGCAGCGCCGGCCTCCACACCGACGGCTGGCACGACATGCACCTGCACGCGCGCGTGCGGGGCGACTGACCTAGACGGCGGCCATCTCCTGCACGGTCGTCCGCCTCCGGTACACCCGGTAGGCCGTGCCCACCGCGACGGTCACCATCAGGAACAGCACCGTGAACCACTGGAAGTACCAGTGGAGGCACCCTCGTCGTGACGTGCGGGAATGTGATTCCTTCCCGTCTGACCTGCGGAAACACATCCTGCGTTATCCCGCGCTTTCCTCCGTCATCTGGGCCTCATGTGCCCTGTCTGTGCCCTCCGGTGCGCGCGGTCCGCCCAGCTCACGCCCGTCTCCATCGCGGAGACACGGCGGCCCCGAACCGGTGATGCAAGCACCAGCCGGGGCCTTGATCCGAACCCCAACCGATCAAGGGAGTCCAGACCCAATGCAGGACCGTACCCCGGACGCCGTGCGCGACTTGCTCGCGGCCGTCCTCGAAGCGCTCGACATCCCCATCCCCGCCCCCGCCACGGCCGGCGGCACCGAAGCGCACGACCGCGCGCTGAACGACCGCGCCATGCACGCGAAGATCGCGCTCCGTGACGTCCTCGACGGCGCTCCGCTCGGCATCGAGTGGACCACCGAGTATCTGCGCGAGCGCCTCACGGAGACCCCGCCCACCGGCTACGTCACCAGTGCCCAGGCCCACGCTGCGCTCGCCGCGGGCAAGACGTGGTCCGAGGCCGTCGCCCTTCCCGGTGGTGAGCGCCGGTGAGCAAGCAGCAGCGGTTGTCCGTGCGCCGGGCGCCGGACTTTGACGACGACCTGGCCTTGTTGCAGGGGTCGGGTATGACGGCGTCGGATGCCGTCCGACACGCGGTGCGGCTCCTTGCGCAAGCGCACCGGTACGTCCAACAGTGCGCGCAGAATCACGGCGGCCAGCGGCCCTCGATGCTGTCTATTCGGACCCGTGATCTGTTCCCGGTGGCGCCGGTGTCCGACAGGGGCGAGCAGGGCGTGTGACGCGGCAGGGTTCACCCGTCGGACACGGGTGGGCCCTGTCATACGTGCTGGTCAGGAAGGGGGAATTGTGGGAACGCGCGAGCAGATCGTGCGAACGATCTTGGCGGGTCAGGAAGCAGGGCGCCGACAGGAATCACCCCTGGTGTGCCCGTACCCGCGCACGTCGATCCTGCGGAGGGCGTGGATACGCGGCTACGCGCGCGCGCACGGCCGATCGCAGAGGGGCAGGACGACGACTAGTGCCGCATCAGGCAACGTTCGCCCTGTTTACGCGGCGGCTGGGCGCAAGGTGATCAACGTTGGTTGATCAAAGGCGCTTGCTTTGTAGATGCCCGCCGATGACATGGTGCGATGCGGTCTCGATGCCGCTGGCTCCCGGATTGTGGCGGCCGCCGAGGGGAGGCAGGGTGGTCTCGAGACCGTTTGGGCGAGGCAGAAGGCACACGGCCTGTCACGGATGCCGGCTGTGGCTTGTCCTCATCGTGAAGCGAGTTGTGTGAGCCGGGAATCGGCGAACTTGGTCACCGCCGAACGAGTGGGTCGGTACACCGGTCCGGAATGCGGTGGCCGACGCAAGATAGTCCATTCCGGGCAGGCTTACGGAGGTGTGGTACATGTCAGAGAAGAACCCAGATCACGGGACCTCCCACGAGGGCTTCTTGCCGTCCGAAGTCCAGTTGCTGCAGGAAGTCACTCCGCCCTTCTTTCCCGAAGGTGGTTCGGGAATGACGATCCTCGTCGATTGGCCTCCCGGTCACCCTGGGCTCCCTCCGCATCGCCACTCGGGCCCGTCGTTCGGCTACGTGATGGAGGGCGCGCTCCGGTTCGAGCTCGAGGGCGAGCCGGAGCGTGTGGTCGAGGCCGGTGGGACGTTCTGGGAGCCGGGCGGTGACGTGATCCACTACCAGGACGGCAACGCTCTGTCGGACGCACCGACCAAGTTCCTGGTGACCATGGTGTGCGCGCCGGGTCAGCCGATGCTCACGTTGGTCGACGAGGAGGAGCTGAAGGAACGGGCGCACCTGCGCTCCCCGCGTCCCTCTGAAGGCTGACCCGCGAGATCGACATGGGTGCGGAGCCCGGAACACCGATCCCGATGCCGGGCATTGCAGACCACGAGGGTTGGACGGCTTCGTGCGGCTCGCCGGGCGGGGCCAGAGCCGAACGGACGAAGTTCCTGGAGTTCTGCCGCTACCTGCGCAGCCTCTACCCGCCCGAGGTCCGCATCGCCATCGTGGTCGACAACTTCTCCCCACACCTCACCACCAGGCGCGACAGCCGGGTCGGCGACTGGGCCGCCGCCAACAACGTCGAGATCGCCTACACCCCGACCAACAGCTCCTGGCTCAACCGCATCGAGGCCCAGTTCACCGCCCTGCGCTACTTCGCGCTGGACGGCACCGATCACGTCGACCACAAGGAGCAGGGCAGCATGATCCGCCGCTACATCATCTGGCGGAACCGCCATGCCGACGACAAGAGCCTCCGCACCCTCATCGACAGGGCGAACGTTGCTTGATGCGGCACTAGTAGGGCTTTGTTAGGTACCCCGATTGATCATCGTCAGGTAGATTGTGATGTTCTGTCAGGTGTGACACCTGAGGAGATGGAGACGGTCCGCCCGCGCCTGGAGGCGTTCGCGGCGGAGATGCTCGGTTCGCTGGCGCGTCGGGACCAGCGGGCCAAGGGCGAGCTGTATCTGCGCGGGCTGATGCTGGACGGCAAGCGCAAGTCCATGCAGCCGATGGCCGAGCGCCTGGGCGTGGACCACCAGCAGCTGCAGCAGTTCGTCTCATCGTCCACCTGGGACTACTCCAAGGTCCGTGAGCGGCTGGCCCGTTGGGCTGCCGCGCACATTTCTCCCGAGGCGTACGCGATCGATGATGTCGGCTTCCCCAAGGACGGCTACGACTCACCGGGGGTGGCGCGGATGTACTGCGGCGCCCTGGGTAAGCGCGGCAACTGCCAGGTCGGCGTCAGTGTGAACCTGGTCAGTGACCGTGCGTCATCGGCTGTCGACTGGCGCCTGTTCCTGCCCGAGAGCTGGGACGACACCAAGTACGGCGAGGACGCGCTGATGGCCGAGGCGATCCGGCGCCGCCGCGCCAAGGCGGGAATCCCGGACACCGAGCGGCACCGGGAGAAGTGGCGCCTGGCGCTGGACATGCTCGACGAGGTGCGCGACAACTGGGAGTTGCCCGACCTTCCGGTCGCCGCCGACGCCGGATACGGCGACGCCACCGGCTTTCGCGAGGGCCTGACCGAGCGCGGCCTGACCTACGCGGTCGCGGTCAAAGCCACCACGACCGCGCACCCCGGCAATGCAACACCCCAACGCCCGCCGTACTCCGGGCAGGGCCGCCCTCCCGTGTCCGCCTACCCCCAACCGCACACCACCCTGCGCGCCCTGGCCCTGGCCGTCGGCCGAGCGGCCACCCGCACCGTCACCTGGCGCCAGGGCAGCAAGGCCACCAGACGCAACCCGAACGCCGAGATGCGCTCGCAGTTCCTGGCCCTGCGGGTCCGACCGGCCAACCGCACCATCCGCCGCGCCGCCGACGGCTCCCTGCCCGACTGCTGGCTGCTCGTCGAGTGGCCACCCGACTCCGCCGAGCCAACCGACTACTGGCTCTCGACGCTTCCCGCCGACACCCCACTGCGCGAACTGGTACGAATCGCCAAGATCCGATGGCGAGTTGAGCACGACTACCGCGAGCTCAAGGACGGTCTGGGCCTGGACCACTTCGAGGGCCGCAACTACCTCGGCTGGCACCGCCACGTCACCCTCGCGTCCCTCGCCCAGGCCTTCTGCACCATGCTCAGGCTCGACCCAAAAGCCCCTGCGCCGGCCTGACCCTCTACGCGGTCCTCCGCGAACTCCAGGCCCTCCTGGCCACCTGGACCGGCGCCTGCTCGATATGCGGCCAACCCGCACCAGCACCCGAACCCCACCACAGGACCTAACAAAGCCCTACTAGTGTCCTGCGCCTGAAGTTCGTTGAATATGTGTAGCCTTGCTCGCATGGCGCGCATGGGACGGCCGGTGGCCGAGGTGACGTTGACCGACGACGAGCGCGAGACGCTGGTGCGTTGGTCTCGGCGGGCGACCTCGGCTCAGGCTCTGGCTCAGCGGTGCCGGATCGTGCTGGGCTGCGCGGAGGGAAAGTCGAACCAGCAGGTGGCCGCCGAACTGGGCATCTGGCCGCAGACGGTGGGCAAGTGGCGCCGCCGTTTCCTGGAGTCGCGCCTGGACGGTCTGGCGGACGAGCCGCGTCCCGGCGCCCCGCGCAAGATCTCCGACGAGGAGGTCGAGGCACTCGTCGTGGCTACCTTGGAGCGCACCCCGAAGGACGCCACGCACTGGTCGCGAGCCTCCATGGCGGCCGAGAGCGGCTTGTCGAAGTCCACCGTGGGGCGGATCTGGCGGACCTTCGGCCTCAAGCCGCACCAGGTGGACACCTTCAAGCTGTCCAACGACCCGCAGTTCGTCGACAAAGTCCGCGACATCGTCGGCCTCTACCTCGATCCACCGGAGAAGGCCCTGGTCCTGTGCGTCGACGAGAAGTCCCAGATAGTGTGCCACGAACGCTGAAGGAGGCATTGATGTAGCAGCTTCTGGAAGCGGTGCTGTGCAGGAGATGGAGATAGGTCCTCCGGGGTCGCCCTGCAGGGGGAGGCTCCAAACCACCGCAGGCTGCGTCGGTTAAGTGCCGATCGTGGTGAGCGCTGCGGCAAAAGGCGCGGCAGTGATCGCGTCAGGTGTGGGTCAGGAAGGCGAGCGTGAGCGAACCGCTGACGACGTGTCGTAACTTTCTTCAATGGCGTCGAAACCGGGGCATGATTTGGGCTCCGGGACAAGTCCGGGGGGAGCCTGCCGACTGCCCGGATGGCGTCCGGCATGGAGGCGGCGCGAGCCTGGCCCGGGCTCTTGCACGGAACGTGGGAACCTGTCGCCCCGATACTGCGGTCGGCCCGGTGGGCCGGCGGCGAGAGGGAGTGCTCCAAGCGGACAAGACCGCGAGGGGCCGAGTACCGAAGCGGGGCACGGGGGCGGACCGTCTCGTAGTAGTGGTGAAGCCCGGTAATGCGGGTGGAGCGAAGGGGACGGGTCGTCCGGGTCTGTTTGGCGGTCAACCGGAGTGCCCGGGATGAGCCGGACGAGCGGACCAAAGTCGTTCGGGATCTCGAAACACCTGGTGTTCGAGGCGTACTTGAGGGTCAAGGCCAACAAGGGAGCGGCGGGCGTCGACGGCGAGTCGATCGAGCAGTTCGAGGCTGACCTGCGGGGCAACCTCTACAAGCTGTGGAATCGCATGTCGTCGGGCTGCTACTTCCCGCCGCCGGTGCGGATGGTGGAGATCGACAAGCCGGGAGGACGCGGGGTCAGGATCCTCGGTGTGCCCACGGTTGCGGACAGAATCGCGCAGACGGTGGTGGCCATGGTGCTGGAGCCGCTGGTGGAACCTGTGTTCCACCCGGACTCCTACGGCTACCGGCCCCGCCGCAGTGCGCTGGATGCGGTCGCGGTGTGCCGGGAGCGGTGCTGGAAGACGGACTGGGTGATCGATCTGGACATCCGGGGCTTCTTCGACAACCTCGATCATGATCTCGTCCTCAAGGCGGTCGCGCACCACACCGACCAGCGGTGGGTCCTGCTGTATGTGGAGCGGTGGCTCAAGGCCCCGCTCCAGCGGCCGGACGGCAGCCTGCAAGCCCGGGACCGCGGCAGCCCGCAGGGCTCGGCGGTCTCACCCGTGTTGTCCAACCTGTTCATGCACTACGCGTTCGACGCCTGGATGGCCCGGGAGCACCCTGGCGTCCAGTTCGAGCGCTATTGCGATGACGTGGTGGTCCACTGTCGCAACGAGGTCCAGGCGCATCAGATGCGTGAGGCCATCGCCGGGCGGCTGGCCGACTGCGGGGGGCTGCAACTGCATCCCCAGAAGACCCGCATCGTGTATTGCAGGGACAGGAACAGGCGTGGCTTGGCCGAGCACACCTCGTTCGTGTTCCTGGGGTACGGGTTTCGCGTACGGAAACTCCGGACGAAGCGCGGAGACTTCTTCTTCGGCTTCAACCCGGCCGTCAGCGACGAGGCCGCCAAGCAGATCCGGGTGCAGATCCGCCGCTGGCGGCTGCACTTGCGAAGTGAGACGACCCTGGAGCAGCTCGCCCGGGAGATCAACCCGGTCGTGCGGGGCTGGATCAACTACTTCGGGCGCTTCCATCCGTCCGCGTTGTACCCCAGCCTCAACCGCATCAACGACTACCTGGTGCGGTGGCTCGTCCGCAAGTACAAGCGGTTCAAACGGAAACGAGCCAGAGCGCGTGAAGCCCTGAGCCGTCACGCCAGGCGGTTCCCCGGACTCTTCGCCCACTGGAAGTTCGTCAAGCCGTGACCGCGAACGACTGGACGATGGGAGCCGTGTAAGCCGAGAGGCTTACGCACGGTTCTGAGAGCGGCGGCGGGTGAAACTCCCGCCGCCGACTCACCCAGGCGCTGGACCGCTCGGCACCGGTGCTGCCGATGATGCCGGGCATGCCCGAGCGCCGGACTCACGACTACGTCCGTCACGGCATCACCACCCTCTTCGCCGCTCTCGACGTGGCCACCGGTGAGGTGATCAGCTCCATTCACCGCCGCCATCGAGCCGCCGAGTTCAAGAAGTTCCTCGCCAAACTCGACAAGGAGGTGCCCGCTCACCTCGACGTCCACCTGATCTGCGACAACTACAGCACCCACAAGGCCCCGACCATTCGCAAGTGGCTCGAGGCCCACCCCCGCTTCCACATGCACTTCACGCCCACCTACTCGTCCTGGCTCAACCAGGTCGTGCGACACGAAAGCCGCTTGAGAAGAGCGGACTCACCGAAGGAGGATCGACTGATGTCGAAGGTGTAGCTCCCGAGCCAGTGCACAGGGCTCGTTCCCGCCTCAGCGTGCGTCGTGAGTAATCGCGGGGTGCGAAGCCTGGGGAAATGCCCAAGGATCCTCGTTCCATCCGGGGGTTACAGGCTGGGAAATGCCGGACGGGTGAATGCGAATGAACCCTTGATGATGCCTCGTCATGAGCACTCTCGCCGATGGGTCGTTTCAGCGAGAGATAGGGACTGGCCGCTGGAAATCGGCAGGCGCCGACTGGGGAAATCTGGCCAGTCGGGAGTGCACCGCCGTCCCCGGGGTGCAGAGGGCCCCCTCACCGGCAGCATCTCTCTCATGCGGAACGTGACAACCCCGATGGAGTCCAGGCAATGCAATTCTGACCTGGTAAGCCAACCGCAAGGAAGGCCCAACTCTCCAGCGGGCGCAGGAAGACCCAGCAAGCGAATGCCGGTCGCCGAAAGGCAACAGGAAACCGGGAACCATGCGCTGACACCTCCGTCGGTGGTCCCCGCATAACTGGCCGGATAGGGGCCGATGTCCCGGCCTGAAAGGGCGCTGACGTGGGTCTGGTGAGCCCGTGAAGAAACGATGACCAAAGACACCTGAACCGAAGGGCAAGTTGGACGCCGTGACGACACACGTGGCTGGGGCGGCGCAAGCCGCTGCGACCGCAGCCGGCATGGCGAACGGACCGGAGGACGAGATCACCGACTGGCCGTCGATCGACTGGCGGACCGTCGAGGACGACGTACGGCGTCTGCGGCAACGCATCTTCACGGCATCGCAGGCAGGAGACCTGGCCAAGGTCAGGAATCTGCAGAAGTTGATGCTCCGCTCCCGCGCCAACACACTCGCGAGTGTGCGGCGGGTCACGGAAGTCAACGCTGGCCGCAAGACGGCGGGCATCGACGGGAAAGTCGTCCTGCTGCCCCAGGGAAAGGCCGAGTTGGCCGACTGGGTCCAGCATGGCGCGGCCCCGTGGAAGCCCAAGCCCGTCAAGCGGGTGTATATAGCCAAGGCGAATGGGAAGCAGCGCCCACTTGGAATTCCTGTGATCGCCGACAGATGCCTTCAAGCTCTGACGCTGAATGCACTGGAGCCCGAGTGGGAGGCACGGCTGGAACCGAAGGTCTACGGTTTCCGTCCAGGCCGTGGCTGTCATGACGCGATCGTTGCCATCCACACGACGGCGAGCGGCAAGAACGCCAAACGCTTGTGGGTGCTCGACGCGGACTTGAAAGCGGCATTCGACCGAATCGACCACGATCACCTGCTCGCGTCATTGGGCTCCTTTCCCGGGAGGGGAATGATCGCCGGATGGCTGAAGGCGGGTGTGGTCGAGAAAGGTTGGTTCACCCCCACGGTGGAGGGAACTCCCCAGGGCGGGGTGATCAGTCCCGCGTTGTTGAACATCGCCTTGCACGGCATGGGAAAGGCTGCTGGAGTCCGCTACCAGAATCTCGGCAGTGATGCCACGATTCTGGCGCGCGATTCTCCGGTTCTGGTCGTCTACGCCGACGACCTTCTCGCCCTGTGTCATTCTCGGGAACAGGCCGAGCAGGTCAAGGCGCGGCTGACTGTGTGGCTCGCGCCCCGGGGCCTGGCCTTCAACGAGGACAAGACGCGCATTGTCCACCTCGATGAGGGCTGCGACTTCCTGGGGTTCAACATCCGACGCTACCGCAGCAAGCTGCTGACCAAACCGAGCAACGCGGCCTTGCGGCGGATCCGGGAACGGCTTGCCGCCGAGGTGCTGGCCCTGCGAGGGGCCAACGCCGACGCGGTGATCGCCAAGCTCAACCCGATCATCAAGGGCTGGGCTGCCTACTACCGGATCGGGGTGTCCAAGCGGGCGTTCAACTCGCTGGACGCCTACGTGTGGAGACTGGTCTACAAGTGGGCCAAGTTCTCCCACCCGAACAAGCCGATGCGCTGGGTGACTGCCCGGTACTTCGCCATGTTCAACCCGTTCAGGCAGGACACATGGGTATTCGGGGACCGCACCAGCGGTTTCTACCTCTACAAGTTCGCCTGGACGCCGATCGTCCGGCACCGGATGGTGCCAGGGAGGGCGTCAACCGACGATCCCGCCCTGGCCGACTTCTGGGCCAAGCGGTGCCGCCGCGGCAAACTCCCGCTGGGCAAGGGCACCTTGCATCTGTTGCAGATGCAAGACGGCCGATGTCCGCTCTGCGGAGGGCTGCTGCTGCACGCCGACCACGAGCCGCAAACTCCCGACCAGTGGGAGCAGTGGCTCAAGGTCACCCGCATCGCGATCCGCAAACACGCGGTCACCGCCGAAGCGGGCAACGGCAAGCCGGACAAACCCGCCGCCTCACGCCTGATACACACCCACTGCCGGCGTCGGCTGGCCACTGGCCCCGGCCGGTGACCAGCACTTCTGTTCGCCCGCGAGCCCAAGGGGCTTGCTTGAGCCGGTTGCCTGGAAAGCGGGCACGGCCGGTTCTGAGGGGGGACCGCTGCAGCAATGCAGCGGTCCTACCCGACGAGCGGTGGTTCGGACTGCTGACGGACAAACGGATACGGCGAGGCGTCCACAAGAACCTCCAGGCGTTGGAACGCGACATCCGCGCCTGGGTCGCCCAGTGGAACGACAACCCGAAGCCGTTCATCTGGACCAAGGACGCCGACGAGATCCTCCAACGCCTCGCTGCATATCTTGATCGAATTCCCGGCGCAGGACACTAGACGAGTTATTCCGAATGCTGACGGTGCGTCCGGGAACGCAGACAGGGCGTCCAAGATCGTTGTGTGACGAACAGCCTAGACGCCCTGCTGACCGCACTGTACGTGAAGATCGACGACGGGATCGGAGGCACCCGGTGGCTGGGCCGACCGCCGCGGCTGACGGACTCCGAGCTCGTCTGCCTCGCCGTCGCGCAGGCGCTGCTGGGTTTCACTTCGGAGTCGCGGTGGCTGCGGTTCGTGGACTCCCGGCTGGGCGCGATGTTCCCGTACGTGCCCAAGCAGCCGGGCTGGAACAAGCGGCTGAGGGCCGCGTTGCCGCTGGTCAAGAAGGCGATACGGCTGCTGGCCGCCGACACGGACTTCTGGTTCGACAACCACTGGATCGTCGACTCCACGCCCGTGGAATGCGGTCGCTCGCGTCCCACGGTGAAGCGGTCGGACATGGCCGGCTGGGCCGGATACGGGTACTGCGCCAGCCACAGCCGGTTCTTCTGGGGCCTGCGCCTGTTCCTGGTGTGCACCCCGGCCGGGATGCCGATCCTGTGGGCTCTGGCGACCCCGAAGATGGACGAGCGCGAGGTACTGACCGCGATGCTCGACCGTGAACCGGAGACGGTCACGGACCGGCCTGGGCTGCTGGTGATCTCGGACAAGGGCTTCGCCTCCAAGGAGTTCGAGGCCGATCTGGCCTTGAGGGGCGCCGAGTTGCTGCGGCCTTCGTTCAAGCGTGAGAAGAAACGCAAGGGCGAGAGCCTCCTGAAATCAGTGCGACAGCTGATCGAGTCGGTCAACGACACTCTCAAGGGCCAGCTCGACCTGGAACAGCACGGCGGCCGGACCTTCGAAGGCGTCGCAGTCCGCGTCGCCCAGCGCATCCTCGCGATGGCCGCAGCAAGCTGGCACAACCACAAGACCCGCCAGCCGATCACCCGATCACTGGTCGCCTACGACCACTAACCATTCGGAATGACTCGTCTAGGACGTGAGGAAGCCCCGCACGCTGGCGCCGTCGACGCCACGGGGGAGGCGCCTTATTCCAGCGTGCGGGGCCGATGATGGGGCGGCTGCGCTACCGCGCGGCGCCGGGTTCCTTCCCGTCACGGCACCGTGGGCACCTGCACGGCGGCCATGCGGACGTCATGAGCGGGGGTAGGTCGTCCGTGCTGCGAATGGTCGTCTGCGGCTCCCAGGTACGGCCACTGTTGCGGGAGACCCGTAGCGTCATGAGCGGCTGCTCGTCACTCACTCGACGCCTCCGCGCGAGTGGCCACCCATCTCGACGTTGCAGTCGACGACGCGCCGAAAGGTCGCCTGCGGTGCGTACTCGCTGTCCGTCCAGTCCAAGTACGGGCCAAGTGGCGTTTGCCGCTGGTACCAGTCCCGATGGTGCCCCGGGTGGCCAGGCTGGCGGGTGCACGATCCGGGCGGGCCGCTGGGGTGAGGCATAGCGCAGTACCCGCCGGCCGTCCGCAATGCGCGGGTGAGGGCCTCTGCTTGAGCGTCAGCGAGGGTGAGCGGCTGGCGCTGGGTTCGGTCGGTCATCGGTCCGTTCCCTGCGGGTCGCGGCGGGCACGGGTGGCGTCGCGGAGTGCCGTACGCATCTCCGCGCCGGTCTCGCAGTCACGTTCGGGACTGTTGCACCGGGGACAGGGGCCGGTCGTGTCAGTGCCGCCCGTGTGCTCGACGAGGACGCGGTACGCCGCCTCTTCAGCGGGGGACCAGGGGATGTGTTGCACGGTGTTCGATGCGCGGTGGTGGCGCGTACCCTCTGCCATGTCGATGCTCCCTCGTAGCGTCGGCCACGCCCCGGGAGGCCACCACCTCGCCGGGGTTTCGTCGTACCGCCCGACGCTAGGAGTGCGATGTGCTGCACAGCCAGCGATGTTCACGAATGTTCGCAGCGATCTACCGACCCTAGTCAGTGGCGAGTTTGCGCCCTTGACCAAAACCACCATTGGGACGAGCTTGTGAACATCC
Organism: Streptomyces flavusporus; assembly: GCF_046267975.1. NCBI lineage: Bacteria > Bacillati > Actinomycetota > Actinomycetes > Kitasatosporales > Streptomycetaceae > Streptomyces > Streptomyces flavusporus. The sequence continues at coordinate 7,905,203 of NZ_CP176503.1, forward strand.
GTGTACACGCAGAGCGTTGGAGGCGGCAGTGTCACTACGGTTCATCGGGATCGACCCCAACACGGGGCAGGGCGAGAGCCCGACCGTGTGGGTTGACGAGAGCAGAGGCGAACTCGTCATCCAGGGATGGAAGCCGGACGCGGCGACGGAGGCAGAGTGCGCTGCCTTCCAGGTACCGGGCCACGCGGTCGGCATCCCCGATCACGAGCAGGTGGTGCGGGTACCGGCCCGCATGGTGTCGATCCTGAGGGAGGCGTGCGATGTCGCAGAGCGTGCCCAGCTTCACTGAGCTGCTGGACGGCGCCCGCGAGTCGGCTGTCCACCTGGAGATGCGGGACGCCTACGGCGTTGCCAGCGAGGCCGACGCCTTTGCCCGCTGGAAGGAGACCGGGGCCGTCGACGACGATCCCGAGTCCCCGTACTGGGCGCCTTGGACGCAGCTGATCCGCCGTACCGTCGCGCGCGGCGTGGCCGTGCGGCGGGCCCGGATCGTGTCCGAGCCGGTGAGCGACTACATCCGGTACGAGCACGCGGGCACGGTTGTGAACGTTGCTGCTGGTGAACAGGTCCGCTGGCTTCCCCGGCGGCAGGCCAGCGACATCGCCTTGCCCGGCAACGACTTCTGGCTGATCGACCGGCGTCTCATTCGCTGGAATCACTTCACCGGTGACGGCGCCTCGGCAGGCGGCGAGATCAGCCATGCCCCGGCCGCAGCCCGCCTGTGCGCTGACGCCTTCGAGGCGGTCTGGGCGCGAGCGATCCCGCACGACGAGTACAAGATCAGCTAGTGTCTTGAGTCTTTAATTCGATTCAGATATCCGGTGAGGCGTTCGAAGATCTCGTCAGCGGTCTTCGTCCAGACGAAGGGCCTCGGGTTGTCGTTCCAGTCGGCGATCCAGGCCCGGATGTCCTTCTCCAGGGCTTGGACGTTCCTGTGGACGCCACGCCGTATCTGCTTGTCCGTCAGCAGCGCGAACCAGCGCTCCACTTGATTGAGCCAGGACGAGCTGGTCGGGGTGAAGTGCATGTGGAACCGGGGATGGGCCAGCAGCCACTTCTGGATCGCGGGCGTCTTGTGGGTGGCGTAGTTGTCGCAGATCAGGTGGACGTCGAGATGGTCAGGGACCTCCTTGTCCAGCTTGGCCAGGAACTTCTTGAACTCCACTGCGCGATGCCGGCGGTGGAGCGAGCTGATCACCTCGCCGGTGGCCGCGTTCAGGGCGGCGAACAGGGTCGTCACGCCGCCGCGCAGGTAGTCGTGGGTGCGACGCTCGGGCATGCCCGGCATCATCGGCAGCACCGGCGCCGACCGGTCCAGTGCCTGAATCTGCGACTTCTCGTCCACGCAGAGGACGATGGCCCGCTCGGGCGGGTCCAGGTACAGGCCGACGATGTCGCGGACCTTCTCGATGAACTGCGGGTCCTTCGAGAGCTTGAAGGTGTCCACCAGGTGCGGTTTGAGGCCGAAGGTCCGCCAGATCCGCGAGATGGTGGACTGGCTCAGGCCGCTGACCTTGGCCATCTCCCGTGTCGACCAGTGCGTGGCGTTCTTCGGAGTGGTCTCCAAGGTCCGCACGACCACCTCCTCCACCTTCTCGTCGCTCACCGTGCGCGGCGGGCCGGGTCGCGGCTCGTCGGACAGGCCTTGGAGCCGGTCGGCCGCGAACCGCTTACGCCACTTGGCCACGGTGACCGGGTGGACCCCAAGCTCCGCCCCCACCGCGGTGTTCGAGCCGCCCTCCGCGCACGCGAGCACGATCCGGCACCGCAACGCCAGAGCCTGCGAGGACGTTGCCCGCCGCGACCAGCGCAGCAGCGTCTCTCGCTCCTCATCCGTCAGGACCACCTCGACCGTCGGCCGACCCATACGCGCCATGAGCCCAGCCTACTTCTATAGCGAAATAAAGACTCAATACACTAGCACGACACGAAGGGTCCAGCCGCAGCACATGGCCACATCCCCGTCCTCCTCGGCCCAAGCCGCCCGCGAACGCGTCGCCCGGCGGCTGCGCGACCTGCGGGCCGACGCGGGCCTGACAGGCAGCGAGCTGGCCGCGCGCTGCGGCTGGACCCACCCCAAGACGTCCCGCCTTGAGAACGCTCGCACGCCGCCGACACCCGACGACATCCGCCGCTGGTGCCACGCATGCGGCGCCGACGACCAGGCCGAGGACATCATCGCCCAGTCCCGGGACGCCGAGTCGGCGTATATGGAGTGGCGGAGGCAGGTGCGCGCCGGGCTGAAGCGCCTCCAGGACAGCTACGTCGACCTGTACCGGGCCACTGAGCTGTTCCGGATCTACTCGCCCACCCTCGTGCCCGGCTTGCTCCAGACGGAGGGCTATGCCCGCGCGGTTCTGTCCGGCGTTGCCAAGTTGTACGACGTCCCCAACGACGCCGACCAGGCCGCGGCCGCGCGTATGGAGCGCTCGAAGATCGTGCACGAGCCGGGCCACCGGTTCGTCATGGTGGTCGAGGAGAGTGTCCTCTACTACCGGCTGGGCGACGCGGACGCCATGGCCGCCCAGCTCGGCTACCTCCTGACCGCCGGCGCCCTGCCGTCGGTGTCCCTCGGCATCATCCCCAAGACTGTGCAGCGGACGCTGTGGCCGCAGGAGTTGTTCCACGTCTACGACGACCAGATGGTGTCTGTGGAGCTGATGTCGGCGCGGGTCCGGGTCACGCAGCCGTCCGAGGTCGCCCTGTACCTGCGGGCGTTCGACCAGTTGCGCGGCATGGCCGTGTACGGGGCGGAGGCGCGCGCTCTGATCGTCAAGGCCATCGAGGCGTTGCGCTAACCTGGCGCCCGGCCCCTGAGTGAGGGTGCCGGGCGCCAGGTCAGCCGCATGCGGGCTCTGCGTCGATCGCGGGCAGCTCGTCGGCGCGCAACGGACGGACCTCCGCGTACGCGGCCAACATCGCATTGCCCTCGTCGTCGACGCCCTCGGTCCATGTCCACGCCTCCGGCCCGCCATGGACCACCACGTATCCCAGAGAGGCGAGGCGTCGTATCGCTGCATGAGGGACGGTGGGCCGGCCTGGCCCGGCCAGGTCACGGACAGCGGCGACAGGCCGGATAGGTCGGGGCGGGCCAGGTGCAGCACCCATTCCCCGCCTTTGGCGGCGCTCCACCCGATGCCGGCAAACGTTGTCGTTGGCTCGTCGAGCATGGCTATGCCGTCCTCCCCGTAACGGCGAACTGCACGTTCCCACCACGCACGCCAACCGCGTTGCGCAGCAGGGCGACGACCAAGTCAGCGGCGCCGCCGTTGTCGCGGGAGCTGAGCTCGATCCTCAACGGTCCGGATCCTCCGCCCGCCACCGCGCCGCCGGCGGTCGAGGCTGCGACGTTCGCCGCGGTCGCCTGTCCAGCAGTCGGTACCGACACGAGGTTCGACATGGACCGATCGACCGCGCCGGCACCCGACTCGATGCCCTCGACGATGCCCGCCGGGATCCATCGGCCGATCTGGTCACGCATCACACGCGACGGCGACGCAATACCCAGCGCTTTCGCGATCGGACCAGGAATCATGGACTTGGCGAAACCGATCAGCTGCGAGCGCAGCCAACTACCCATGCTGACCACGCCGTTATAGAGGCCGCGGACGACGTCCCGACCCGCGCCGACCAACAGATTGGACAGGCTGCCAATGTTGCGGACGATCCGGCCGGGCAGTCCGCGGATGTACTCAAGGAAGTCACTGACCTTGCTCGACGCAGCCGTACGAAACGACGTGAAGCTGCTCCGTGCGGCGGCGGCGAGGTTGGTCCCCAGCGCGGAGAGCGCGCTCTTCGCTCGCCCCGGCAGACCGCTCAACCATGTCGTGAGTTCGGTGAACTTCTGAACGGCCCAGTCCTTGGCGTCACCGAACCAGCCCTCAACCCACTCCGGGATTTGGCCAAGCCAACTGATCGCGGCAAGGATTCCGTCCTTCGCCCACACCAGTTTTGCGACCACCCAATCCCAGGCGGTCAAAGTGACGGCTTTGATGTCGTCCCAGTACAGGACAATCAAGGTGACCGCTCCGGCGATCGCGGCGACGGCACCCGCCACAATCCAGAAAATGGGGTTGGCCAACATCGCTGAATTCATAGCCCACACCCCGATGGCCGCGATGGAGAACGCGCCACCCAAAGCGGTTATCGCGACACCGAGGCCGATCAACAGCCCCTGATTGTCCCGGGCGAAGTTGAAGAATCCTTCGAGCCGGGGAAGAACCTGGTTGCCGAGCATGTCGATAAACGCCGTGCTCAGACTGCGTTTGAATTGCTCGACCTTCGTAGCGGCGTTGTCGCGCAGACTGTCGCCTGCCTTGTCCGCGGGGACTGCTGCGTGATGCGGGACAGGACGGCCCGTAGACGGGTCTGGAAGCCGTTCAGGCCTTGCTCGGCCTCGGTGTCGTCAACGGTGATGGTGGCGGCGAGTTCGCCAACGGTGAGTGCCATAAGGGCATCACTCCCCGCCTGCGTGTGCGACCGGCTGAGCGTGGCCCGTCAGCCGGTCGTACAGCTCGCGGTCCTCGGCGAACACGCGGGCCCGGTGGTCGTAGCTCATCGCCCCCAGCTCGGCGGCCGTGGTCGGCATGGTGAATCGGTCGGCCGGCGGGCGGGTCATCCCCGCGACCGCTTCGGCGGCGAGCCGCACGCGAGGATCGTGGAACTCCGCCTGCTCGGTGCTGCGGCGGCGCGGTGCAGGGTCGCCTGCGGCCCATGTCTCGTGTACGCGGCCGGTCATGCGGCGACTCCCGGATGCCCGGCGAACTCGGCCCGCACCGCGGGAACCTGCCTCAGCACGTCGTCGACCTTGACCGACAGGTACTCGACCTGGTTGGACACGGCGGCCTGGTCGCCGTTGTCCGGTCCCACGGCGAGGCCAACGGCGGCGGCGATGGCAAGGGCGGGCGTGATGCCGACGCACGGGATGGCCCGCGGCCGGTAGCACGACACGCTGTCGAGGTCGGCGGCCACTCCGTACCGCTTGCCGACCTCGTGGGCGGGTGCGACCCCGGCAATCTCGAGCTCGGCCCCGATCCGGTTCACACGCTCGGCCATGCCCTGGATGCGCTGACGGCGGGCGGCGGTGGTGTGGTACAGGGCGGCGAGTGCGTCGACCGCGGCCCGCATCTTCGCGGCGAACTCTGCGGAGTCCTCCTGCTCGACCAGAGCGCGGACCTCGGTGGCGACGGCCTCGGCGCGGGCGTGCCGGTCGGCGTCCTCGGCGGCTGCCAGCTTGCGGCGGGCTGCCGTGATCCGCAGGTCGGCGAATTCGGCGAGTTCGCGGGCGGCGGTGAGGTCCTTGGGGGTCACGGAGTCGTCGCCGGCGCGCACCTTGTCGGCGAGGGCGGCGGCGAGTTCCTCGGCTTCCGTCTTCTCGGCCTCGGCGACGGCGAGGGCGGCGCGTGCCTGCTCGGGGGTGGGCGAGTTCACTGCTGGGGCTCCTAGGCTGGGCGGTCTGCGCGGGCCGCTGAATGGCGAGGTCGTGGGCGACTGCGGCCCGTAGCTCGTCGTTCTGGGCGGGCGGCTTCGCCCGCTCGTATCGGCGGGTGATGGCTGCGAGTAGCGTGGTCATGCTGCGGTTCTCCCGTGGCGGTAGTGGTCGAGGGCGGCGCGGTCGATCGCCCATGTGCGGGCGCCGATGCGTCGTGCCGTGAAGGCGCCGTGTCGGGCGAGGCGCCGCACGTACTCGGCGGCGCAGCCGAGCAGTGCGGCGGCCTCTTGGACCGACACCTCCGTAGACGTGGCCACGGTGTCAGTCATGTTCGGCGCGGTGCCGTTATCGGAAATGTGTTCGATTTCAGTCCGGTGCTCGGCGTGCTGTGCCGCCGTATGTAGCGCGTACAGAAGTCGGCGGACGCCGGGGGCCACCTCGCCCCCGTCGGCGCGCACGCGGGCTGTGAGGTCGCGAACGAGTGCACGCAGCACGTCACCCGCGATGGTGGGGGGAATAATGACTGAGCCGTCGGTCTGGATGAGGTCGAGGGCCGGTTCTGCGGGGCTACTCATCGGCGCACCCGAGGTGCGGTCGGCGCGGTCGGTGCGGATGCGCTGCTCCAGCTCGGCGAGGGACGGGCCCCCGGGCTGGTAGCAGGCGCGGGCAGCGTCGGCCACGCTCATGCGGTCCATCGCGTCGCATCCGGCGCCCCATACGCGAGCGGCCAGGTGCGGGCCAACGTCGCGCGCATCCGCGAGGCGCGCGGCATGACAAAGAAGCAGCTCGCCGACCGGACGGAAGAGCTGGGCCGCCCCATTCCGCCGCTCGGCGTCTCGCGCATCGAGGCCGGCACGCGCCGCGTGGACGTTGACGACCTGGCGGCGCTTGCCGTGGCCCTGCGAGTCTCGCCGATCACGCTTCTGCTCCCGTGGACGGACAGGTTCGACGATGCTGTCGAGGTGACAGCTGCAGGCACTGTGCAAGCTGCGGTCGCCTGGAGCTGGGCTGATGGTCACCTACCCGCGAACCCCTCGAACCTTGATGACGAGAAGAGATTCATCCTGGACTCGCGGCCGGAGTGGGCACGAGGGGGTTTGTCGTTCGGCCTAACTGATCGTTTCAAAACGAGGTTCGCAGGCGGCGGAGGCATATGAGGCTGCAGGCCAGTTCGAGCAGGCCCTGGTGGAGATCGGCTCGTCGTTCGTAGCGGGTGCGGAGCCGTTTGAACTGGTGCAGCCAGGCGAAGGCGCGCTCGACCACCCAGCGGACCTTGCCCAGTCCGGAGCCGTGGGCGACGCCGCGTCGGGCGATCACGGGTTTGATGCCGCGTTTCCACAGCAGGCGGCGGTACTTGTCGAAGTCGTAGCCCCGGTCGGCGTACAGCCGCCGGGGCTTGCGGCGGGGACGTCCGCGCAGGCCCCGGATGGGCGGGACGGCGTCCAGCAGGGGCAGGAGCTGGGTCACGTCGTGCCGGTTGCCGCCGGTGAGGGTAACGGCGAGCGGGGTTCCGTGGCGGTCGACGATCAGGTGGTGCTTGGAGCCGGGGCGGGCCCGGTCGACGGGCGAGGGGCCGACGTGATCCCCCCTTTGAGGGCCCGGACGTGCGATCCGTCCACGGCGCAGTCGTCCAGGTCCAACGAGTCGGCGCGGCGCAGTTCGGCCAGCAGGGCGGCATGCAGGCGTGGCCAGACGCCGGCCTCGGTCCAGTCCCGCAGTCGGCGCCAGGCCGTCACTCCGGAACAGCCCACCGTCTCCGCGGGGACGTCCCGCCAGGCGACACCGGTCCGCAGGACGTACAGGACGCCGGCGAGAGCTGCCCGGTCCGGAACGCGAAGCCGCCGCGATCAGGCTATGGAGGAGCCCGGGAGAAGGTTCGACCGTCAGCGCACGGTCTGGTGCCTGGCAGTGCACGGGCCGGTCACCGCCCGGCCGCCTTCACCACAGCCGTCCCCGCCCGGAGCGCGGCCACGGGGCCGGCCACCTCGTCCCGTTTCGCCTCGGGCGACAGGTCGTACTCGGGGAAGACGACCGCGGCGTTCGCGCCGACGGCGAGTTCGCGCACCAGACGCTCGTGGGTGTGGGCGTTGCCGAAGACGAAGCCCGCGCCGTGGATGTAGATGATCACCGGGAGGGTGCCGGTCGCGCCGGCGGGCTTGACGATACGCGCCCGGACGCTCCCTGTCGGACCGCCGGAAACGGTGATCCACTCCTCGTCGATCGCCGGCTTGTCGATTTCGCCGGACTGCACCTCGTCAACCGCCTTGCGCCGACCTCCGCCGGAGGCAGGTCAGAGGTAGGGCGGGTTGGCGGTCGCCTCCGCGAACGCTGCGGCGGGGGGCTCCAGAACGGGCTGCGTGAGGGATGCGGAGGTGGCTGACTCCTGAGGGGATTTGTGTGTCAACCGGTTGCGCCGGGCCGGGGCGATGACGGTCCCGGCCCGGCGTGTTCACGCCTGGCTGCCTGCGGGAGCACGCCACGGCTTCGGCTTCCTGGCGCAGAGTGTGATGGCGTGGTGGGCGCGCGCGTTTGATGAGCTGGACGGCCCGGTTGGGTGTCCGGATGGTGGCCGGCGGTGGCTCGCGGTCGGAGCGGGGCGCCGGCCACTGCAGTGCGGTTGTCCGCTCGTGCTGGGTGTGAGGGCGCCGGGCACGGGGCCTGGATGCTCGGACGCGGTCGCGCTCCTGGCCGGCCGCCGGGTGCGGTTTACAGCCCGAGGTCGGAGAGACTGGGGTGGTCGTCGGGTCGGCGGCCCAGCGGCCAGTGGTACTTGCGCTCCTCCTCGGCGATGGGCAGGTCGTTGATGCTCGCGTGGCGCACGCGCATGAGGCCGTTGTCGTCGAACTCCCAGTTCTCGTTGCCGTAGGCGCGGAACCACTGGCCGGCGTCGTCGCGGTACTCGTAGGCGAACCGCACCGCGATGCGGTTCCCGTCGAACGCCCACAGCTCCTTGATGAGGCGGTAGTCCAGTTCCCGGTTCCACTTGCGGGTCAGGAACTTCACGATCTCTTCGCGGCCGGTGACGAACTCCGCGCGGTTGCGCCAGCGCGAGTCGGGCGTGTAGGCGAGGGCGACCTTCTCGGCGTCGCGGGTGTTCCAGCCGTCTTCGGCCTGGCGGACCTTGCTGATCGCCGTTTCCCGGGTGAACGGCGGGAACGGGGGACGCTGCTCGGACATGACGCACTCCTTCGTCTGGGAAGCATTACGGCTGCGAGAACGATCGTTCTCGCGATGTCTCCTACACTACGCGATGTCTCCTACACTAGGGGAACGATGGTTCTCACGCAAGGGGAAGGAAACGTGGACACCGATCTGGCACGCGAGCGCATCCTGGACGCCGCCGAAGACCTCTTCTATGCCCGAGGCATCCAAGCCGTGGGCATGGACGTGATCCGCGATGCCTCGGGCGTCACACTGCGGCGCCTCTATCAGCTGTTCCCTTCCAAGGGCGACCTCGTCGAGACGTACTTGGCCCGCAGGGACACGCGCTGGCTCCAAAGCCTTGCCGCCCATGTCGACACGGCCGCGGAAACTCCGCAGGAGCGGCTGCTTGCCGTCTTCGACTGGCTGGAGGACTGGTTCACCCAGCCCGACTTCCACGGGTGCGCCTTCATCAACTCCTTCGGCGAGCTGGGCGGCACATCACCCCAGGTCGGCGCCTTGGCCCGGCACCACAAGGACGCCTTCCACGCCTACCTGCGGGAGCTGGCGGCAGCTGCGGGAGCGGCGGCAGACACCGGCACCCAGATCGCCCTGCTGGCCGAGGGGGCCATGACCACCGCCGCTATCTCAGGCACACCCGCCGCGGCCCGCCAAGCCAAGCAGGCAGCGCAGCTCCTGCTGACGCTCGACACACGCCGCGTCAGCTCTGGCTTCCCCTCGTAGCGGGGAGTCGTGGGCGCCGTCTCGGTGCAGGAGGGTGACGGTGCGGGGCGGCCGGCGCGACCAGACCTGTTCCCAGTGCAGTGCATGATCCCACCGCCGGCACACCAGCGCGTGCGCCAGACCTAAGACCTCACCCGGCGCGCCTCCGCCCGGGGCGCCCGGCGGGCCGCCCGCACAACGCCATGACCGGGCAGGAAGGGCAGATCCCCACATGGCCGCAGCGCCTGCGCTGGAGCCGGAGGCCGCCATGCTGGTGAAACAGGTAGCCGCCAGCGCGTCCGCCGCGGAACTCCTGCTCGCGAACACGGCGGACGCCGACACTCTCCGGGGAGTCGTCGCCGGCATGAGCCACGGCGCCGACCAGTGCGTTTACGCCGACCCAGTGTTCGACCGGAACTACCGGCGGGCACTCGCGGACGGCTTTGCGCAGGGTGGCGCCGGGCATGCGCGCGAGACGGTACTCGCCCTGAGCCGCTGGCCGTTCGTCCCTTCATCGATCCCGGTCCCGATCGACCTCTGGTACGGAGACCAGGACACCAACCCCATGCATTCGCCGGACCTCGGGGAGTTCCTCGCCCAGCGCATGCCCACGGCACGCCGCTTCCTCGTACCGAACGCAGGCAGCGCACTGTTGTGGACGCACACGGAGACCGTCCTGCGTTCGCTGCTGAACCGCACCGCCCCGCAGTAGGCATCTGGCGTCGGAACCGATTTCGGCGGTAGGCCGAACCCGCCGGTCACGCCGTAGGCGAGGAGGGTGCTTCGGCTGCCGGGGCACGGTCTTCTCGTGGTCGAGTGCCCGTACACCGTGGAGCGAGGTGCACCCGACATGTCGGCGAGCTGCTGGGCCGTCTTCTCCCTCTCGCCGTAAAGGCGTTGGACCAGTACGGCCTGGACCGGGGGGAACCTGGGCCGGCCCCCCGACCCGGCCGCGGGCGCGAGCGGCTGGGTCATCGTGGGGTCGGCCACGATCAGGCCGCGTCCGAGTCCGAGGCGGACCAAGAGCACGCCGAACATCGCGCGGCGCTCGCCGAAGCCGAGCAGACCGTGCCCGACGCCCCCGGCCGACGACTGCCCCGTGATCGAACGGCGCGAGCGCCTCATCGCCCAGTGCGCCGAACTTGACGCCGGCCACCTCGAAGAGGCGCCGCCCGTGACCCTCGCCGACGCCGGCTCACAGGCGGCGTTCTGGCTCGGCGCCGGGCTGGGCGATGGTGCGTTCAGGAGGCCGGTGTGTATCCGCGGGTGCGGACGAGGTCGTGGGTGAGGTGGGTGAAGGCGCGGGTGGCGGCGCTCTGGTAGGCGTCAGTGCGGTGCAGGAGGGTGACAGTGCGGGTGGGGAAGGCGGGATCGAGCGGGATGGGGGTGAGGCGGGGGTGGTCGTGGGTGATGGCGTCGGGGAGGACGGTCGCCAGTGGGGTGCGTTGGACGACTTCGGTGAGAGCCTGGATGGAGTTGGCCTCGACGGTGATGCGCGGGCTGACGCGGTGCTGTCGGAGATAGGCGTCGATGTGGCTGCGAGTGGCGAAGTCGCCGCTGAGCAGGGCTAGTTGTCGCTCGGCGAGCTCTGGTGCCGGTAGCGGGCGGGGTCGGTCGGCGGTGGGGTGATGGGTGCTGGTGACGAGGGTGAGTGTCTCGGTGAACAGGGCGGTGGCGGTGATACCGGGCAGGTGGGGGCCGTGGAAGGCGATTCCGAGGTCGAACTCGTCGGCCAGTAGGCCGGTTTCGATGCGGTCCTGGCTGGTCTCCCGCAGGGTCAGGGTAATGCCGGGGTGGCGGGTGTGGAGTTCGGCGGTGAGCGGGCCGACCAGGTAGGCCGTGAAGGTGGGGGTGACCGCCAGCCGTAGATGTCCGCGGGAGAGGTCTTGCACGTCGTGGACGGCACGCTCGGCGGCGGCCAGGTCTCGCAGCGCGCTGCGGGCGTGGTGGGCGTACACCTCGCCGGCGTCGGTGAGGCGCACGGTGCGGCCGGTACGGTCCAGCAACTGCACGCCCAGGGCCCGTTCGAGCTGCTTGATCTGCTGGGACAGGGTGGGCTGGGAAAGGTGCAGCTCCTCGGCGGCACGGGTGAAGTTGCCGTGATCGGCCACGGCGAGCAGATAGCGCAGATGACGCAGTTCCAAGGCCATACCCACAACTATAGATGTCACCAATAGCAGTCATGGCAAGCGGCTCTTGGACACTATAGATCGAGGTCATGCACAGTGGATTTCACCGGCCCCACGGGCCCGGGCCACCAAGGAAGGGAGTGACCCATGCATGACCTCGCCAAGGGCATCGCGCGTTTCCAGCAGGACGTCTTCCCGGCCAAGAAGGAGCTCTTCGCCCACCTGGCCGCCCACCACACCCCGCACACGCTGTTCATCGGCTGCTCCGACGCCCGCGTCGTCCCCGAGCTGATCACCGGGTGCGAGCCCGGCGAGCTGTTCGTCATCCGCACCGCCGGCAACCTCGTCCCCGCCTACGCCCCCGGCGCCGACGGGGTCGCGGCGAGCATCGAGTACGCCGTCGCCCAGCTCGGTGTGACGGACATCGTCGTCTGCGGGCACTCCGCGTGCGGCGCGATGACCGCCCTCGCTCACGGCCACGACCTGAGCAACGCCCCGGCGGTCGCCGACTGGCTGCGGCTCGCCGACGCCTCGGTGGCCCGTACCGCCACCGCGGGGGACGTGCCGGCCCTGGTGCGGCAGAACGTGCTGGCCCAGCTGGCGAGCCTGGCCACCCACCCTTCGGTCGCCCGCGCCCTGGCCCAGCAGAAGGTCACTCTGCACGGCTGGGTCTTCGACATCGCCACCGGCCACGTCGAGGAACTCAACGCCACCGGCTCCACCGCCCCACTCGCTGCCTGAAAACCGGCTTCCCGGACCGGCCCTGTCAGCGCCATCCGGGACCACTCTTCTGAACCCGCGCGCTTTGCGAACGATGCGCGAAGCGGCACTCACCGAAAAGGAATCCACCCATGGTGCACGCTCAGCTCGACCCCGCCGCCCGCCAGGCCCTGGCCGCTCAGGCCGTGGAGGCCAAGACCCGCAAGGACCTCTCCTGGCAGCGGATCGCCGACGCCGCCGGCCTGTCGGTCGCCTTCACCACCGCGGCCGTCCTCGGCCAGCATCCCCTGCCGGAGGACTCCGCGAAGGCGGTCGCCGAGCTGCTGGGCCTGGACGATGATGCGGCGCTGCTGCTGCAGACCGTCCCCACCCGCGGCTCGATCCCCGGCGGCATCCCCACCGACCCGACCGTCTACCGCTTCTACGAGATGCTCCAGGTCTACGGCACCACCCTGAAGGCCCTGATCCACGAGCAGTTCGGCGACGGGATCATCTCCGCGATCAACTTCAAGCTCGACGTGAAGAAGGTCGCCGACCCCGAGGGCGGCGAGCGCGCCGTCATCACCCTGGACGGCAAGTACCTGCCGACCAAGCCCTTTTGATCCGCGCCGGGTGGGGCGGGCCGCAGCCGACCCGTCCCACCCTCGCTTCCTGGCACTGTCGCTGGCGATGCGTCATGAGCGACCGTATTCACCAGGACTTGCCAGTCCGTCCCCCGGGCACCGTGAATGCAGCGAGGAGTGACCCCGTGCTTGGTCCCACCAGTACCGCCTTGCAGATCAGCCAGGAATGCTGCATCGGCCAGCCCATGAGGCATGCCGCGCTCGACCTCCGTGGCCTCGAAGCGCCCCAGAGCGCTGCTCGCGGCATAGTCCGCCGGACGCTCACGGAGGCCCCCGAGGACTACAAAGACGACGTGGTGCTAGTAGCCGACGAGCTGGTGGGCAACGCGGTTGAGCACGCCGGAGAGGCCGTCGCTGTCTCCCTCGATCTTTACCCGTGGGGGACGGTGGTCCAGGTCCGCGACAGCGGTGGGGACACGGCAGCGGTGCCGCAGAGTCCGACACGGGCCGGCGATGAGGATGTGAACGGGAGAGGCCTCTTTCTGGTGAACGAATTGGCGAGTGCCTGGCGTGTGCAGCCCGACGAGGCGGGGAAACGAGTCGTCGCGATCTTCCTCTACCGAGCAGGTGGCACGCACTGATGCTGCCGAGCGATCTCCCCCGCCGTTCCGTGGCCCGGGGCTTGGTCCTGAGTCCCCTGGGTGTCGGCACAGGCACCTCCCGGTGGTCCGCGGGCGCCAGCCGACCGGACGACGCGCAACTGCTCGAAGGCCTGCGTTGCGCGGTGGAGTCCGGAGTGGAACTCGTCGACACGGCGGACAGCCACCTATACGGTCACGCCGAGAGTCATTGTCAAGAGTTGTGGATCAGCTGGGGTGTGAAGTTCCCCCCTGGACCTGGACAGCGGATGGTTACGCTGCGGGGGTGAGGTCGTGGGCCGTCAGGGTTCTAGTCTCGAGCGGCGTGACGTAGCCGTACACGGGGTGCTTGCGCAGCCGGGTGCGGTTGTACTCGACCTCTATGAAGCGGAAGACGTCAGCGCGGGCCGCTTCGTGGGACTCCCAGACGGTGGTTCCGATCTCCGCTTTCAGCAGTCCGAAAAAGCTTTCGGCCGCGGCGTTATCGTAACACGAGCCCGTTCTTCCCATACTCTGCCTCAGGTTCAACTCCCGTATCAGCATGCGGTATTCGCGCGACGTGTACTCCGAGCCCCGGTCCGAGTGTGCGATGCAGCCCGGCTTGAGGGCGCCACGGCCGGCGGCCATCTTCAGGGCGTCGACGACCAGCTCGGCGCGGTGGTGGTCGGCCATCGCGTACCCGACCACCTCGCGAGTAGCCAGGTCGATGACCGTCGCCAGATACCACCAGCCGGCCAACGTCGGCAGATAGGTGATGTCGGAGACCAGCTTCGTGCCCGGCTCGACAGCGGTGAAGTCGCGTCCGACCAGGTCCGGGGAGGGTGCCGCCTTACGGTCTGCCTTGGTGAGGCTGCGCCGCTTGCGGCGGGTGATCCCGCGGATGTCGTGCTCGCGCATCAGCCGCTCGACCCTCTTCCGGTTGATCCGGCGTCCCCGGCGGCGCAGGGCCGCGGTGATCCTCGGGGAGCCGTAGGCGCGGCGGGACTCCTCGTGGATCTGCCGGATCTCGGCCACCAGTTCGTCCTCCTCGCGCGCTGTGGCGGCAGCGGCCGGACGGGCGGCGAGGTAGGCGTAGTAGCCGGAGCGTGAGATCTTCAGAGCCCGGCACAGCAACGAGACGCTGTAGCCGTCCGGACGGTCGGGGCCGGCCTTCTCCACGTCGACGAACGCGTAGCGCGCGGCTACGTCTACTTCGTCTTGTGGTTCGCGAAGAAGGCGGTCGCTTTTCCCAGCACCTCGATGGTCTGTTCCATCTCGCGGACCTTGCGGCGCAGTCGCACCAGTTCCTCGCGCTCCGCCGTGGTCAACGCTCCCGCCGGCCCCTGCCCACGGTCGGTCTTGTCCTGGTTGACCCAGTTCCGCAGTCCCTCGGCGCTGACGCCGATGTCCCGGGCGACCTCGGTGACCGTCTTGCCCGACGAGTACACCAGGGCCACCGCGTCGCGCTTGAACTCGGCCGTGTACCGCTTGCTCGTATTGCTCTTCTTGCTCACTACCTGGAACTGCTTCCTCCGGGACCGTCCGTCCCAGTATCAGGCTGTCCGGGCAGCGGGGGGAACTTCAACACCGCTCGGTGGCTTCGGGGAGACACGGTGACGGCTCGGTGAGCCGGGACACCACGCACCACAACTGCTCCGCTGTCAACCCCCGAAGGACTTCGGGAGCCGACCACTAAGCGGCGGCCACGCCGCTCTCCTGCTCCGCCTCGATGCGGGCGTTCCAGTCCCGCTTCGCGGCCTGCCAGCCGTCCTCGTTGTGGCCGAGCCGCCAGTAGCCGGAGATCGACAGGTCCTCGCGCGGGATCTGGTACTCGACCCGCAGCAGTCGGCGCAGCTCCTTCACGCAGCCCGCCTCGCCGTGCACGAACGCGTGCACCCGGCCCGCCGGGAACTCCAGTGCCCGTACGGCCTCGACGAGCGCCTCGCCGACGGGACGGTCGCCGCGGTACAGCCAGACGACCTCCACGTCGGAGTCGAACTTCTGCCGCTCCTCGGGGCCGGAGACCTCCACGAAGGCCCGGACCTCGGCGTCGTCCGGGAGCGATTCCAGGGCGGCCCCGATCGCGGGCAGCGCGCTCTCGTCACCGGCGAGCAGATGCCAGTCGGCGCCCGCGTCGGGGGCGTAGGCGCCGCCGGGGCCCATGAAGTGGATGGTCTCGCCGGGCTGGACACGCATCGCCCAGGGGCCGGCCAGTCCCTCGTCGCCGTGGAGCACGAAGTCCAGTGTCAGCTCGCGCAGTTCGGGGTCCCAGGCGCGCACGGTGTACGTCCGCGTGACCGGCCAGTGCTCGCGCGGGAATTCCTCGCGGATCCGCTGCATGTCGAAGGGCTCGGGGTAGGTGACGCCGTCGGCGGGGAACAGGAGCTTCACATAGTGGTCGGTGCACGTGCCCGCCGCGAACTCGGCGAGACCCGGGCCGCCCAAGACCACACGCTGCATGTGCGGAGTGAGCCGTTCGGTGCGGACGACCTGCGCGGAATGAGCCCTCCGCGGCTGCCGGGCCGGACGTTCTGCCATGACGGTCTCCCCGTTCCCCAAAAACTTAGGTTTGCCTAACTTACCATCTTCCCCCAGTAAACACCTCTCTCCCGGCGAGTTTATGAGTCCGGGTTGTCTTGATTGCCGGAATGATCACGATCTGAGGGTCGTCAGTAGCCGCTGCAACGACCCGCCCAGTCCCCACCGCGCGGCCAACCCGTCCAGCGCCGCCGGGTCGCGGGGAGTGCGCGGCAGTGTCGTGTCGACATCCGGCAGCGGTACGTCCGTCGCGACCCGGACCACCGTCGGTGCCACCGCGAGATACGGCCGCGCCTCGCTCAGCCGCGTGCGCTGTGTCGGCGTGAGCCGGGCCGTGCGGTCGTCGACGGCGGCCAGGATCCCCGCCAGATCGCCGAACTCGGCCAGCAGCTTCGCGGCCGTCTTCTCTCCGATGCCCGGTACGCCCGGCAGGCCGTCGCTCGGGTCGCCGCGCAGCAGGGCCAGATCCGCGTACCCGCTGCCGTCGACGCCGTACTTCTCGCGCAGCCACGCCTCGTCCGTGAGCTGCAGCGTGCCCACGCCCTTCAGCGGGTACAGCACCCGCACCCCGCGCGCGTCGTCCACCAGCTGGTACAGGTCCCGGTCGCCGGTGACGATGTCCACCGGGCCGGCCGCCCGTGTGGTGAACGTGCCGATGACGTCGTCCGCCTCGTACCCCTCGACGCCCACGCGTGCGATGCCGAGCGCGTCGAGGACGGCCTCGATGACCGGCACCTGCGGCGACAGTGTGTCCGGCACCTCCTCCTCGTCGGGTCCCGCCTCGTGCTCCTCGGCGACGCGGTGCGCCTTGTACGAGGGGATCAGGTCGACCCGCCACTTCGGCCGCCAGTCGGCGTCCATGCAGGCGACCAGGTGGTCCGGCTGGTGGTCCCGGACGAGGCGGTCGATGAATTCCAGCAGTCCGCGCACGGCGTTCACCGGTGTGCCGTCCGGGGCCTTCACCGAGTCCGGGACGCCGAAGTAGGCGCGGAAGTAGAGCGAGGCGGTGTCGAGGAGCATCAGTCGTCCGGTCACGCCTCGCATCATGCCGTACGGCTCCGACAGTCATCCGGAGGCGACCGGGGGTGAACCACCAGCCGAACGCCCTGTGAACTGGGCCACTAGTGCGTTTGTGCAGGCGGGGCGGGGGCAGGCGCCGCCTCGGAGCGGTGCCGGTTGCACTTTCAAACAGTTTGTCCGCTCATCGCCCCTTTTCCCTGCCGTCGAGACAAGAGGTACGCGTGTCAGCCAGGCTAGAGGCCGAGCATCTGTACAAGGTGTTCGGCAGACGACCGGATGAGGCAGTCGACAGGCTCCGAAAAGGGGCAGACCGGGAGGAGTTGCGCGCCGACGGCATCACCGCCGCCGTGATCGACGCCTCCTTCACCGTGGAACCAGGCCAGATCTTCGTCGTCATGGGCCTGTCCGGATCCGGCAAGTCCACGCTGCTGCGCATGCTCAACGGGCTGCTGGAGCCGACCGCCGGCTCGGTCCGTTTCGACGGCCAGGACCTCACCGCGCTCAGCGACCGCGACCTGCGCGAGGTCCGGGCGAAGAAGATCAGCATGGTCTTCCAGCACTTCGCGCTCTTCCCGCACCGCAGCGTCCTGGACAACGCCGCCTACGGCCTATGCGTGCAGGGCGTGCCCCGCGCCGAGCGCGAACAGCGCGCCGGCGAGGCGCTCGCCCTGTGCGGTCTGGCCGGCTGGGAGAAGTCCTGGCCTGACGAGCTCTCCGGCGGTATGCAGCAGCGCGTCGGCCTGGCCCGTGCCCTCGCCACCGACGCCGACCTGCTGCTGATGGACGAGTCCTTCAGCGCCCTCGACCCGCTGATCCGCCGCGACATGCAGGACCAGCTGCTCGAACTCCAGCGGAGCCTGAAGAAGACGATCGTCTTCATCACCCACGACCTCAACGAGGCCATGCGTCTGGGTGACCGCATCGCCGTCATGCGTGACGGACGGATCGTGCAGACCGGCAGCGCCGAGGACATCCTGCTGCGCCCCGCGAACGACTACGTCGCCTCCTTCACCCAGGACGTCGACCGCTCCCGCGTGCTGACCGCGGGCGCCGTCATGGACACCGAGGTGCGCGGCGACGAGGCCGACTGCGGCTGCGAGACCGCGACGCCCGACACCCCGTTCGGTGAGCTGTGCGCGATCAGCGCCCGTGTCCCGCACCCCGTCGCGGTGCTCGACAAACGCCGGGAACTGGTCGGGGTCGTCCCGCGGCAGCGGCTTGTCGGCTTCCTCGGAGAAGAGGCAGGCGCACCGCAGCCGTGCGACTCCCCGCGCGACAAGGGCGGAGAGAAGGTGATCGCCAATGCCTAGGATCGAGTTCGGCTCTTGGGTCAATGACACGGTCGAATGGCTCACCACCCACATGGGATGGCTCTTCGACTTCTTCGAGCAGGTCTTCCGCGGCGCCTACGAGGGCGTCGACTCCGTGCTTCAGGCGCCGGAACCGCTGCTCCTCGCGGGTATCTTCGCCGTGATCGCCTTCTGGCTGCGCGGCGCGCTCGCCGGTGTCCTCACGTTCGCGGGATTCGCCTTCGTCATCTCCCTGGAACTGTGGGAGAACGCGATGATGACGCTGTCGCTCGTCGTCGTCGCCACCGTCATCGCGCTCGTCATCTCGGTCCCGGTGGGCATCTGGGCGGCGCGCTCGAACCGCGTCAGCTCGGTCGTACGGCCCGCGCTGGACCTGATGCAGACGCTGCCGGCGATGGTCTACCTCATCCCGGCGATCCTCTTCTTCGGCAGCGGCGCCGCCGCGGGCATCGTCGCCACCCTGATCTTCGCGCTCGCTCCGGGCGTGCGCATGACCGAGCTGGGCATCCGCCAGGTCGACAAGGAACTGGTCGAGGCGGCCGAGGCGTTCGGCACCACCCCGCGCGACACCCTGCTGCGCGTTCAGCTCCCGCTGGCGCTGCCCACGGTCATGGCCGGCGTGAACCAGGTCATCATGCTCGGCCTGTCGATGGCCGCGATCGCCGGCATGGTCGGCGCCGACGGCCTGGGCGGCGACGTGAACGAGGCGATCGGCCAGCTCAACGTCGGCCTGGGCGCCGAGGCGGGCATCGCCATCGTGATCCTCGCGATCTACCTCGACCGTATGACCAGCGCGCTGGGCACCGAGGTCTCGCCGCTCGGCCGGCGGGCCGCCGCCCGGCTGCGCGCCGCCCAGGGCCTGAAGATCTGGTCGTACCGGCCCCGCCCGGCCGTCGCCGTCGTCGGCGTCGTCGTCCTCGCCCTCGTGGCGGGCGGCATGGGCGTCTTCGGCAGCAGCGACAAGACCGCCCCGGTCGCCGCCGACACGAACGTCGGCCAGGGCAAGAAGATCAGCATCGGCTACATCCCCTGGGACGAGGGCGTCGCCTCCACCTATCTCTGGAAGGAGATCCTGGAGCAGCGCGGCTACGAGGTGGAGACCAAGCAGTTCGAGGCCGGACCGCTCTACACCTCGCTCTCCCAGGGCGACGTCGACTTCCAGACCGACGCCTGGCTGCCGATCACCCACGAGCAGTACTGGAAGAAGTACGGCGCACAGCTCGAGGACCTGGGCTCCTGGTACGGCCCCACCTCCCTGGAGCTGAGCGTGCCCGCCTACATGAAGGGCGTCGACTCCCTGGAGGACCTCAAGGGACAGGCGTCGAAGTTCGGCGGCAAGATCACCGGTATCGAGTCCAGCGCCGGCATGATGAGCCTGCTCAAGAGCAAGGTCCTCAAGGAGTACGGCCTCGACAAGGAGTACAAGGTCGTCGACAGCTCCACGC
This sequence comes from Streptomyces flavusporus, assembly GCF_046267975.1. Classification (NCBI taxonomy): domain Bacteria; kingdom Bacillati; phylum Actinomycetota; class Actinomycetes; order Kitasatosporales; family Streptomycetaceae; genus Streptomyces; species Streptomyces flavusporus. The sequence goes on from NZ_CP176503.1 coordinate 7,924,840, forward strand.
CCGCGATGCTGGCCGAGCTCAAGCGCGCGTACGCCAAGCAGGAGCCGATCGTCGTCACGCTCTGGTCGCCGCACTGGGCGTACAACGACTACAAGCTGAAGAAGCTCAAGGACCCGAAGGGCGCCTGGGGCGAGGGTGACGGTGTGCACACCGTCGCGCGCAAGGGCTTCGCCCAGGAGAACCCGGTCGTCGGCGAGTGGCTGAAGAACTTCAAGCTGAGCGAGGAACAGCTCACCAGCCTGGAGTCGGAGATCAACAGGGCCGGCAAGGGCAAGCAGCAGGACGCCGTGCGGGCCTGGCTCAAGGACAACCAGGGTGTCGTCGACAAGCTGGCCCCGGTCCAGAACGCGGCCGGCGCGGCCCCCGCCGAGACCAAGCGCCCCGTGGACGTGGCCTGGTTTCCCTGGGACGAGGACATCGCCGTCACCTACCTGTGGAAGAACGTCCTGGAACGGCGCGGCTACAAGCTGAACCTCAAGCAGATGGACGTCGGCCCGGTCTACACCGGCCTGGCCTCCGGCGACCTGGACCTCAACTTCGACGCCTGGCTGCCGTACGCCCAGAAGAACTACTGGGACAAACACAAGGACAAACTCAACGACCTCGGCACCTGGTACGAGCCGACCTCACTGGAGCTCGCCGTCCCCTCCTACGTGAAGGGCGTCGACTCCCTGGAGGACCTCAAGGGCAAGGCCGACCTGTTCGACGGCCGGATCGTCGGCATCGAGCCGGGCACCGGTGAGATGAACCTGCTGAAGACCAAGGTCCTGCCCGGGTACGGCCTGGACAAGGAGTACGAGGTCGTCGACGGCTCCACCCCGGCGATGCTGGCCGAGCTCAAGCGGGCGTACGCCGAGCAGGAGCCGATCGCCGTCGTGCTGTGGTCACCCCACTGGGCGTACAGCGAGTACGAGCTGACCAAGCTGAAGGACCCCGAGAAGTACTTCGGCGAGGGCAACACGATCCGCACGATCTCCAGCGAGAAGTTCCCGGAGCAGTACCCGCAGCTCACGAAGTGGATCAAGAACTTCAAGATGAGCGAGGACGAGCTGGGCACCCTGGAGGCGGAGATCAAGGACCGCGGCCAGGGCCACGAGGAGGAGGCCGTCGCCGCCTGGCTCGAGGAGCACCCCGACATGGTGAGCCGGATGACACCGCAGTGACCGTCGTCCCCCGACGCGTGCCCGGGTGACCTGACCGGCCCGGCACGCCCTGCCCGAGGGGTGGGCTTCACCGCACGACCGACGCGTGCGGCGAAGCCCACCCCTCGTGGCATTGCCCCGTACCGGACAATGGAAGGGACGAAAAGGATCCGGCCAACCACGAAGAGCTACGCCCTGCCCGAGCCTCGTCCGCCCGACCGCGTGGCCGCCGCCGCTGTGGTGAGAACACCTGGCGAGCCTCACGCGTTGCAGTGAGAAGGACGCCCGCGTAAGACCACTGTGAGGGCCGATCCACTGGCGCGAACTGTGAGGTCGGGAGGCACCCGGTGTGACGGCGATGTGACAGGCGCATGAAACGGTTTGCCGAACATGCATAGGGTGCAGAGAACTCATCAGAACGGAGTGCGCCCGGACAGCGGCGCACGAGGAGCGAGCGACGAGCGAAGGAGGGAGCCGGAGCGATGGGCGACCACAAAGAGCAGTCCCTTCGAGTAGGCGCGGCCGTACGGCGGCGGCGCCGCGCCCTGGAGCTCACCCTCGCCGTCGTGGCCGAGCGCAGCGGCCTGTCGGTCCCTTTCCTGAGCCAGGTGGAGAACGACCGGGCGCGACCCAGCCGCAGCTCCCTGGAGAAGGTCGCCGACGCCCTGCGCACCACCGCCGTCGAACTCCTCGCGGCCGCCGACCCGGCGTGCAGCGTCGACGTGGTGCGCTGCGAGAGCACCGAGCCGACGCCCGAACCGCAGGTGCGCTCCCTGGTGCGCGGTCACCATCAGATGCACGCCTCGGAGTTCACGGGCGACCATGACGCCGGGCGTGAATTCCAGTACCGCAACGACCAGTTGCTGTACGTCGCGGACGGCGCGGTGGAGATAGAGGCGGAGGGCCGCGCCTATCGCCTGGGCCGCGGCGACACGCTGTACCTCACGGGCGGCGTCCGGCACCGCTGGCGGGCCGCCGAGCCGGACACGCGGGTCCTCGTCGTCGCCGTGGCCGAGCACATCGAGGCCGTCCACGACAAGCCCCGGTAGTGCGGGTCGTCTCGCTGGTGCCGTCGCTGACGGAGGCTGTGGCGGTGTCCGTGCCCGGCGCTCTGGTCGGCGCCACCGACTGGTGCACCCGTCCGGCGGATCTCGACGTCATCCGCGTCGGCGGCACCAAGAACCCGAAGGCCGAGCGTATCCTCGCCCTCGCCCCCGACCTGGTGATCGCCAACGAGGAGGAGAACCGCGCCCCCGACCTCGACGCCCTGCGCGCCGTCGGCGTCGAGGTACTGGTGACCGAGGTGCGGGACGTGCCGCAGGCCTTCCGTGAGCTGGCCCGGGTGCTGGACGCCTGCGGTGCCGGGTCCCGGCCGCGGTGGCTGGACGAGGCCGAGGCGGCCTGGTCGCGGCCACCCGTCCTGGACCCACGTACGACCGCCGTGGTGCCGATCTGGCGGCGGCCGTGGATGGTGCTCGGCCGGGACACCTTCGCGGGCGACGTACTGGCCCGGCTCGGCGTCGACCACCTGTACGCGGGCCACGCGGACCGCTATCCACGGATCCCCCTCGAGGACCTGCGCGCGGCGGCACCGGACGTGGTCGTGCTGCCGGACGAGCCCTACCGCTTCACCGCAGACGACGGACCGGAGGCCTTCGCTGGGCTGCCGTGCGCACTCGTCAGCGGCCGGCATCTGACGTGGTACGGGCCGTCGCTCGTCGAGGCACCACGGGTGCTGGGCGAGGCCCTGCGAGCAGCTCTCCGCTGAGCAGGCCTCCACCGGGGAGCCAGGGAGGATGCCTCTGTCGGGGCATAAGGTGGAGTTATGAGCTGGTCGAAGGGGCAGGAGAACGGGCGGCCGTCCACGGGCGGTGGCTCACTGGCGCACCGGGTGCCGGATCTGGGCGCGCTGGAGCTGCTGCTGGCGGTGGCCCGGCTGGGCAGCCTCGGCGCCGCGGCCCGTGAGGTCGGCATCACCCAGCCGGCGGCCAGCAGCCGGATCCGCTCCATGGAGCGGCAGCTGGGCGTGGCCCTGGTGGACCGTTCACCGCGCGGATCGCAGCTCACGGACGCCGGTGCGCTGGTGACGGACTGGGCACGCCGGGTCGTCGAGGCGGCGGAGGCCTTCGACGCCGGGGCACAGGCGCTGCGGGACCGGCGGGACTCGCGGCTGCGGGTCGCGGCCAGCATGACGATCGCCGAGTACCTGCTGCCGGGCTGGCTGCTGGCGCTGCGCGCACAGCGACCGGACACGGCGGTGTCACTGCTCGCGGGCAACTCGGCGGCCGTGGCGGAGCGGCTGCTGGCCGACGAGGCCGACCTGGGCTTCGTGGAGGGACTGACGGTGCCGACCGGGCTGGACTCGGTCGTCATCGCCCACGACCACCTGATCGTCGTCACAGCACCCGGCCATCCCTGGGCCCGCCGACGCCGCCCCCTTTCGGCCGAGGAACTGGCGGCTACGCCGCTGGTCCTCCGGGAGAAGGGCTCGGGCACCCGCCAGGTCCTGGACGCCGCGCTGGGCGGCCTCGCCCGGCCGCTGATCGAGCTGTCCTCCACGACGGCCGTGAAGGCATCCGCCGTCGGCGGCGCCGGACCGGCGGTGCTGAGCGAACTGGCGGTCGGGGAGGAACTGTCCACCCGGCGCCTGGTCAGCGTCCCGGTGGACGGCGCACGGCTCCGCCGCGACCTACGGGCGGTCTGGCGCACGGGCCACCGACCGACGGGACCGGCGAGAGAGCTACTGGGGCTGACTCGGGTGTCGCCGGCCAAGGGGGGTGGCTGGCGGGGCTGACGGCACCTTCCTGGACGCGGCGGGTAGGGCGTCCCCCAGGGGCGCGGGGAACTGCGCGACCAGCCCCCCGGGACCCGCAGCCGCCGTCCGGCAGCCGGAACCGAGTTCTTGGGCGCCGCGCGGGCAGTCAAGCCGCCGCTTGAACCAACGCCCGCATCACCCGAAGATCCTCACCCATCTCCGGATGCCACTGCACCCCCAGCACCCACCCCTCAGCGGACGGAAGCTCGATCGCCTCCACAGTGCCGTCCGCCGCGTGCGCCGAGGGAACGAGGCCGGTGCCGAGCCGGTCCACGGACTGGTGGTGGTACGTCGGCACGGACGTCTCCTCCGGGACGACACCCGCGTACAGCGTGCCCGGCACCGGCTTGACCGGATGGCGGCCGAAGACCCCCACCACCTCCGCGTGCCCGTCGAGGTGCTGGACGAGCGTGCCGCCGAGGGCGACGTTCAGCAGCTGCATGCCCCGGCAGATCCCGAGCAGCGGTACGCGCGCGGCCAACGCCGCCTCGATCAGCGCCAGTTCCCAGGCGTCCCGTTCCCGCGCGGGCGGCCCGGTGCGGGGGTCGGGGGACGCACCGTAGCGGACCGGTTCGACGTCCGGGCCACCCGCGATCACCAGAGCGTCGAGGCGGGCCACCGTCGCCGCCGCGTGCTGCGCCGCGTCCGGCGGCAGCATGGCGGCCAGTCCGCCCGCGCGCTGCACCAGCCGCGGGTACCCGGCCGGCAGCAGTGCGGCGTCCAGTTCCCACACGCCCCAGCGCGCCCCTGCCTCCAGATACGTACTGACGCCGATCAGCGGCCTGCCGGTCATACGTCCTCCCGCTGCCCTCAATGGATCGCCCTCATACCTTTGTCGCCGGCGGTGGTACGGCGCAAGGCCTCAGGCCAGGAACCCCCGCAGCAGTGCCGCGGTCCCCGCGCAGTGCTCCCGCATGATCTCCCGCGCCCCGTCCGCGTCCCCGTCGAGCACCGCCTCCACCAGCGCGGTGTGCTGGCGCTGCGAGTGCTCCAGGTTGCGGACCAGGAGCGGGATGCAGTCGAGCAGGTCGTTCACCGTCGCCCGTACCGCCGCGTACTGCGCGGTCAGCGTCGGCGATCCGGACAGCTCGGCGAGGGTGAGGTGGAGCAGCGTGTCCAGGCGCCGGTAGTCGGCGAGCGGGGCGTCGTGCGTGCGGGCGAGCGCGTCCCGCAGCCGGTCCGCCTGCTCGTCGTCAAGCCCGTGCGCCGCGCACAGCCCCGCCGCGCCCACCTCCAGCACTTCCCGGAACCGCAGCACGTCCTCGATGTCGACCGCGGCCACCCGCCGCCGCAGCTCACTCTCGCCGACGGCGTCCGTACGGGGCAGCACGAACGTTCCGCCGTACCGTCCGCGCCGCGACTCGACCAGCCCCTGGTCCTGGAGCACCTTCAGCACCTCGCGCAGCGTCACCCGGCTGATCCCGAGCCGCTCCGCCAGCTCCCGCTCCGCGGGCAGCCGCTCCCCGCCGGGCACCAGACCGAGCCGTACGACCTGGAGGATCTGCTCCAGCGCCTCCTCGAAGCCGTTCCCGGCGCGCACCGGCCGCAGCACCGGCGTCAGCGGGTCGTCCGGGCCGCCGACCGGATCCACCGGCATATGGCCGTGCCCCCTTCCCAAGCAATGGTTCTCAGCAATACCTTATGGCTCTCGGCGCCGTCCGAAGAAGCGAGCAGAAGCCGGAAAGACGACGGAAGATGCCCCAAGGAGGCCCTCCCGTGGCAGACCGCACACCCCCGCTCAGCGTCGAGGAACTGCACGCCCTCGTCGCGGGCGGCGAGATCGACACCGTCGTCCTGGCCTTCCCCGACATGCAGGGACGGCTGCAGGGCAAGCGGTTCGCCGCGCGCTTCTTCCTCGACGAGGTGCTCGAACACGGCACGGAGGGTTGCAACTACCTCCTCGCCGTCGACACCGAGATGAACACCGTCGACGGCTACGAGATGTCCTCCTGGGACCGGGGCTACGGCGACTTCGCCATGCACCCCGACCTGAGCACCCTGCGCCGGGTGCCGTGGAACGAAGGCACTGCCATGGTGATCGCCGACCTCGCCTGGAGCGACGGCTCCCCGGTCGTGGCCGCGCCGCGGCAGATCCTGCGCCGCCAGCTGGAGCGCCTCACGGACCTCGGCCTCACCGCCCAGGTCGGCACCGAGCTGGAGTTCATCGTCTTCAAGGACACCTACGAGCAGGCCTGGGACGCCGGATACCGCGGACTCACCCCGGCCAACCAGTACAACATCGACTACTCGGTCCTCGGAACCGGCCGCATCGAGCCCCTGCTGCGCCGGATCCGCAACGAGATGGCCGGCGCCGGGATGACCGTCGAGTCCGCCAAGGGCGAGTGCAACCCCGGCCAGCACGAGATCGCGTTCCGCTACGCCGAGGCCCTGGTCACCTGTGACCAGCACGCCATCTACAAGACCGGCACCAAGGAGATCGCCGCCCAGGAGGGCATGTCGATCACCTTCATGGCGAAGTACAACGAGCGCGAGGGCAACTCCTGCCACATCCACCTGTCGTTGGCGGACGAGCACGGCAGGAACGTCATGCCGGGCAGCGCGTCCGACGGCATGTCCGACGTCATGCGGTACTTCCTCGCCGGACAGCTCGCCGCGCTGCGGGACTTCTCCCTGCTCTACGCGCCCCACATCAACTCGTACAAACGCTTCCAGCCCGGCTCCTTCGCCCCGACCGCCGTCGCCTGGGGGTACGACAACCGCACCTGCGCGCTGCGCGTCGTCGGCCACGGCCGCTCCCTGCGGTTCGAGAACCGGCTGCCCGGCGGGGACGTCAACCCGCACCTCGCGGTGGCGGGCATGGTGGCCGCGGGCCTCTACGGCATCGAGCAGAAGCTTCAGCTGCCCGAGCCCTGCCCCGGCAACGCCTACACGGCCGACTTCGCGCACGTCCCCGGCACGCTCCGCGAGGCCGCCGATCTCTGGGAGAACAGCCCGATCGCCAAGGGCGCCTTCGGCGACGAGGTCGTCGCGCACTACCGCAACATGGCCCGGGTCGAGCTCGAGGCCTTCGACGCCGCGGTCACCGACTGGGAGCTGCGCCGCTCCTTCGAACGCATGTGAGGACCTTCTTGTCGTACGAACTCCAGGTGCTGAACCCGGCGACCGAGGAGGTCGTCGCCACCGTCCCCGGCGCCACCGCGGCCGACGTCGACGCGGCCGTCGTGCGCGCCGCCCGGGCGCAGGCGGACTGGGCGGGCCGCGCACCCGGCGACCGCGCGCGCCTGCTGCGCCGGTTCGCCGTCACGGTCGACGAACACCTCGAAGAACTAGCCCGGTTGGAGGTCCGCGAGGCCGGACACACCCTCGGCAACGCCCGCTGGGAGGCGGGGAACGTCCGTGATCTGCTCGACTACGTGGCCGGGGGAGTGGAACGGCTGACCGGACGTCAGATCCCGGTTGCGGGCGGCCTCGACGTCACCATCCTCGAACCGCTCGGCGTGGTCGGCGTGATCGCGCCCTGGAACTTCCCCATGCCGATCGCGGCCTGGGGCACGGCACCGGCGCTCGCCGCGGGCAACGCGGTCGTCCTCAAGCCCGCCGAGACAACCCCGCTCACCGCACTCCGCCTGGTCGAACTCGCCCTGGAGGCGGGCCTGCCCGAGGGCCTGTTCCAGGTGCTGCCCGGACACGGCCCCGTCACGGGGAACGCACTCGTCGAGCATCCGGGCGTGGCGAAGATCGTCTTCACCGGGTCGACGTCCGTGGGCAAACAGGTGCTGGCCAAGGGCTCGGCCCTCCTCAAGCGCGTCACCCTAGAACTTGGCGGCAAGAGCCCCAACATCGTCTTCGCCGACGCCGACCTCGAAGCCGCAGCGGCCGCCGCACCCATGTCCTTCCTCGACAACTCCGGCCAGGACTGCTGCGCCCGCACCCGCATCCTCGTCCAGCGCTCCGCCCATGACCGGTTCCTGGAGCTGCTCGCCCCGGCGATCGAGGCCGTGACCGTCGGCGACCCCGCCGACGAGAAGACCGACATGGGCCCCCTCATCTCCAAGGCCCAGCTGGACCGCGTCCGTTCCTACGTCCCGACCGACGCCCAAGGCATCCGCGGCAAGGCCCCCGAGGGCCCCGGCTTCTGGTTCCCGCCGACCGTGCTGACCGGAGTCGACCCGCACGCGCGCGTTGCCGTCGAGGAGGTCTTCGGCCCCGTCGCCGTCGTCCTGCCCTTCGACGACGAGGCCGACGCCGTCCGCCTGGCCAACGCCACCGACTACGGCCTCTCCGGCTCCATCTGGACCCGCGACATCGGCCGCGCCCTGCGCGTCTCGCAGGCGGTCCGGGCCGGCAACCTGTCCGTCAACTCCCACTCCAGCGTCCGCTACTGGACCCCGTTCGGCGGCTTCAAACAGTCCGGCATCGGCCGCGAACTCGGACCGGACGCACTGGCCGCCTTCACCGAAACCAAGAACGTCTTCATCAGCACGGAGGGCCCCGCACAGTGAGCGAAGACATCATCTGCCGCCGACTCGTCGGCCGCACCGCCGTCGTCACCGGAGCCGGCAGCGGCATCGGCCTCGCCACCGCCCGCCGGCTCGCCTCCGAGGGCGCGCACGTCGTCTGCGGCGACGTCGACGAGCAGCGCGGCAAAGCGGCCGCCGAGGAGGTCGGCGGCCTCTTCGCGAAGGTCGACGTCACCGACCCCGAGCAGGTCGAGGCCCTGTTCAGGACGGCGTACGACACCTACGGCAGCGTCGACATCGCCTTCAACAACGCCGGCATCTCCCCACCCGACGACGACTCCATCCTGGAGACCGGCCTGGAGGCCTGGAAGCGCGTCCAGGAGGTCAACCTCACCTCCGTCTACCTGTGCTGCAAGGCGGCCATCCCCTACATGCGCCGCCAGGGCAAGGGGTCGATCATCAACACGGCGTCGTTCGTGGCGCGGATGGGGGCCGCGACCTCGCAGATCTCGTACACCGCCTCCAAGGGCGGCGTGCTCGCCATGTCCCGCGAACTCGGCGTGCAGTTCGCCCGCGAGGGCATCCGCGTGAACGCCCTCTGCCCCGGGCCGGTCAACACCCCGCTCCTCCAGGAGCTGTTCGCCAAGGACCCGGAGCGGGCCGCACGCCGGCTCGTTCACATCCCGCTCGGCCGGTTCGCCGAAGCCGAGGAGATCGCCGCCGCGGTCGCCTTCCTGGCCAGCGACGACTCCTCCTTCGTCAACGCCACCGACTTCCTGGTGGACGGCGGGATCTCGGGGGCGTACGTCACACCGCTGTAGGCCGCGTCCTTACCTCTGGACATCACTCCGTAATGCATCTGATACGCTCAGTGCATCGTGGGGCGGCAGCCAAGCCCCCGACAACCTGAGCGAGTCCCGTACTTGCTCCGGCGGCCGGAAGGGTCGTTGCTGGACAGGCATGACCTGTCAAACTCCCCGGAGCGATCCAGGGGAGAGTCTCCCGGATTCATCCGGGAGAGAACTTCAAAGTGCCGGGATGAGCATCCGGTACCGCGATCGTCACAGGGGCGGTCGTGCTCGGCCAGGAAGACGGCGGCGCGGAGGTGAACACCGCGCCGCCGCTAGCGACTTCCGAGCCCGCCACCTCGGCGCCGACGACTGACGGCCCCTCACCCTCCGATTCCACCTCCGAGCCCTCCGCCGACGACCCGGCCGTCGTCGTCGACGAACTCAACGGCATCACCCTGCCGTTGCCCGACGGCTGGGTCCGGCCGGAGAACGTCACCATCGACAACGTCATGATGACGACGGACGGCACCTACGACTGCCCCGGCGACGGCGGCTTCTGCCGGCACGGACTGGTCATCTCGCGCACGGTGACCGAGAACGACGAGAAGTCCTCCGAGGCTCTGGCCAAGGCGGACATCCCGGACGCCGCCGACGAGGCCTACGACCGCGACGTCGTCGGCCGCCGCCCCTACGGCGGCATCGAGTCCCACCGACTCGTCGCGTCGGGGCCGGTCGCGGTGGCGGGCCGCGCCGGGTACTTCGTGCGCTGGCGCGTCAGAACGGCCGAGGGGCCAGGCGGTTATGTCCAGTCCCTCGCCTTCCAGTCCAGTGTCGGCACCGAGTCGCCGGTCATCGTGCGCTACGTCTTCGACGCGGGCGAGGACGGCCCGCCGCTGGCCGACATGGACCGGATCACCAAGGGGATCCGGGCGATCGGAGACGAGGCCGGCGGTGGCGGCGTGGGCAGCAGCGTCGGCCCGTCGAGCTGACCCCTCACAGGAACGTGCGGCCCTCACCCCGGTACGTCGGAACCGTCGCCGTCACCCGGTCGCCCTCGACGAGATGCAGCGCGTCGAACCGCTCGCACAGCTCACCGGCCTTGGCGTGCCGGAACCACACCTTGTCGCCGATCAGCAGATCGTCGGCGGGAGAACCGAGCAGCGGGGTCTGCACCTCGCCGGCGCCCTCCTGGGGGTCGTAACGCAGTCCTTCCGGCAGATACGGCACCGGCAGCCGGTCCGCCCCGGCGGCGCCGGAGGCCGGATAGCCGCCGCCGAGCACGGTCACGACCCCCACGCCGGGCCGGCGCACCACCGGCTGCGCGAACAGCGCCGCCGGACGCCCGGTGAAGGACGTGTAGTTGTCGAACAGCCGCGGTACGTACAGCCCCGACCCCGCCCCGATCTCGGTGACCGCGTCCTCCGCCGCCGTGTGCTGCACACTGCCCGTGCCGCCGCCGTTGACGAACTCCAGCCCCGGCACCACGGCCCGCACCGCGCGCACCACCGCGGCGCGCCGTTCGGCGAGTTCCCGGCGGGCGGTGGCCTGCATCAACCGCACGGCACGCGAGCGCAGCGGCCGTCCGGCGACCGCATCCCCGACACCGGCGATGTGCCCCTCGTACGCCATGATCCCCACGACCTCGAACCCCGGCCGCCGGGCCACCGCCCGTGCCATGTCGGCGACCTGGGCGGGGGAGTGCAGCGGCGAGCGGCGGGCCCCGACGCGCACCCGCCCGCCGAGCAGCTTCAGCGAGGTGTCCAACTCCAGGCAGACGCGCACCACTTCACGGCCGCCGTCGCGCGCCCCGTCGATCAGGGTCAGCTGGGCGGGGTCGTCGATCATCACCGTGACCGCGGCGGCCAGCTTGGGATCGGCGGCCAGTTCGGCGAATCCGGCGCGGTCGGCCGACGGGTAGGCGAGCAGAATGTCGTCGAACCCCGACCGCGCCAGCCACAGGGACTCGGCCAGGGTGAACGACATGATGCCCGCGAAACCGTCCTTCGCGAGGACGCGTTCGAGCAGGGCACGGCAGCGGACGGACTTGCTGGCGACACGGATCGGCTTCCCGCCCGCCCGGCGGAGCATGTCGTCCGCGTTGGCGTCGAAGGCGTCCAGGTCCACGATCGCGAGAGGGGCGTCGAGATGGGCGGTGGCCCGGTCGTAACGGGCCCGGTCGGCGGCGCGCGCAGTCATGAACGAAGCCTGCCAGACAGGATTACCGCAGGGTAGGGGGATGTTCCGGGCAGATCCCCCGGGCTCGTGGACTGGTTCCCGTTCGACCGGGGGCAACCCGTAGAGTGACGCGCACGCACGGAGGAACGACTCTGCGCGCCACTCGCGCCGGATGCCGGTCCGCCGGTGCGGGTATGCGTGCGAATTGACGACGACGGCCCGCGTACGAGGACACGGGACCGGGCACGAGGAAACGGGGGGTGCATGAGCACGGAAGCGCGGCACGCGCCCATACCTCCCCGCCCGGCCACACCTCCCCGTCCGCCCCACCCGCCGACCCCTGGGGACGAGCCCGACCCTACGGCGCCCTCCGAACGCCGCACCGAGCCGCCGACGCCTACCACAGCGGCCGGCGACCCCCCGCCACCCCGCAACGGCAGCACCACCACCTTCCCGAGCCTGCGCGCTCCGTCCCGGACGGACGCCGGCGACCGGGACGGCGGACGCCGGACCACGGTGGCCGGAGACGCCGGCCCCTTCACCCCGCCCCCGCCTCCCGCATCCGCCCGCTTCCCGGACGCACCACCGCCGACCCGGGGTGAGGGCGGCGGAACGACCACGCAGGGAGCCGTGCCGCCGCGTCCAGGTGATCGGCCGAGTGCGCCCGCGCGTCCTGAGAGGGCGGCGGATCCGAGCAACCGCCCCACCGTGCCCGCACACCCCGGAGCCGCCCCCGACTCGGCCGCCCCGAGCAGCGTGCCGCCCCGGCCGACCCGTCGGCCCGTGCCGCCGCGGCCGGTCGGTGTGCCCGCCGAGGCGCCCTCGGAGACGACGCGGCGTCTGCGCCCGATCCCTGCGGACCCGGCCCCGGCCCCGGCACGGGAGCGGCGGCACGGTTCGTCCACGTCATCCGCACCGGAAAACGCCACCCCCGTCTCCCCGAACCCCGCGTTCTCCTGGAGTACCCAGTCGGTGCCCCAGCGGCCGGTCGTCACGTTCGGGGAGCCCGAGAGGTACGACGAGTCGGCGCGGCCGCGGTCGTTCGGCCTGCGGGTACGGGGGCGTACCGTGGCGGTCGCCGCCTGTGTCGTGCTCGGGCTGGGGCTCATCGGGGGCGCCGTGACGGGGAGTTGGCTGATCGGGGACTCGGGGGAGGCCGGGGAGCGTGGGGCCTTCGCGGCGTCCGGGAGCCTGTGGCACAGCGTTCCGGTGGATCAGATGTTCCCGCCCACCGTGCAGGGGCGCGGCGCCGGCCCCGGTGGCGCCGACCGCATCTGGACCCGTATCGCCGTCGCCCCGGACAGCGGCTGCGCGGACGCCTTCGACCCCCTGCTGCGCAGGGCACTCGCCCCGGTCGGCTGCCAGCGCCTGCTGCGCGCCACCTACACCGACGCCACCCAGAGCTACGTCACCACCGTCGGCCTGCTCTTCACCAAGGCCGACGCCGCCGCCATGCGCTCCCTGGACGCCCGTTTCACGGACGAGCGCCTGGACCGCCGCAGCGACCTGATGCCCCGTCCGTACGCCGCGAAGGGCACGGTCGCCGCCGGCTTCGGTGACGAGCAGCGTGCCTCGTGGACCGTCTCCGTCCTCACCGACGCCCCCGTCGTCGTCTACGCCGTCTCCGGCTGGGCCGACGCCCGCACGGTCGACGAACCGCAGCCCGCCGCGGAGGCGATGCGCTCCGGCGCCACCAACGCCCCCGCCCAGGCGGGCCTCGGCCACGAGGCCAAGGGCCTCGCCGACCGCGTCGAACGCAGCCTGCGCAAGTCCGTCACCTCGTCCACGGAACAGCCCTCATGAAGCCCGTCGCAGCCGCCCGCAGAGCCGGCCTCGTGAGCGTCCTCGTCGCCGCCTCGGTCGCCCTCGTTCCGCCCACCGCCGCGCACGCCGACGGCATCCGCGCCGAGCAGTGGGCGCTGGACGCCATGCACACCGCGGAGGCCTGGCAGACCACCAAGGGCGAGGGCATCACCGTCGCCGTCCTCGACACGGGCGTCGACGCCGACCATCCCGACCTCGTCGGCAACGTCCTCGACGGCAAGGACATGATCCGCTTCGGAGCCGAGCCCGGCGACCCTGCCTGGGCCCTGCACGGCACCGCGATGGCCGGGATCATCGCCGGTCACGGCCACGGCGCCGGCAACACCGATGGGGTCCTGGGCATCGCACCCGAGGCGAAGATCCTCCCCGTCCGCGTGATCCTCGAGGACGACGACCCCTCCCGCGCCAAGGCCCGGAAGACCCGCGGCAACGCCCTCGCCGACGGCATCCGCTGGGCCGCCGACCACGGCGCCGACGTCATCAACCTCTCCCTCGGCGACGACTCCGCCTCCGCCCACCCCGAACCCGCCGAGGACGAGGCCGTCCAGTACGCCCTGAAGAAGGGCTCCGTCGTCGTCGCCTCGGCCGGCAACGGCGGCGAGAAGGGCGACCACATCTCCTACCCGGCCGCCTACCCGGGCGTCATCGCCGCGACCGCCGTCGACAAGTTCGGCACCCGCGCCTCCTTCTCCACCCGCCGCTGGTACGCCACCGTCAGCGCCCCCGGTGTCGACGTCGTCATCGCCGCCCCCGACCGCAAGTACTACGAGGGCTGGGGCACCAGCGCGGCCGCCGCCTTCGTCTCGGGCGCCGTCGCCCTCGTCAAGTCGGCCCACCCGGGCCTGACCCCGGCCCAGGTCAAGCGGCTCCTCCAGGACACGGCCCGCAACGCCCCGGCCGACGGCCGCGACGACTCCCGCGGCTTCGGCTTCGTCGACCCGGCCGCCGCCATCGAGGAGGCCGGCCGGCTGAAGCCGGAGGGACTGCAGTCCGCGGCGTACGGCGACAAGTACTTCGGCTCCGGCCCGGACACGGCGGATTCCGACGACGACGCCACGAGCTGGGCCGCCCCGCTGGCCGGCGGTGCCGGCGGCGTGCTGCTGATCACGGCGGTCGTCCTGTGGCGCGGCCGCCGCAGGTACGGCCTGACGCGCTAACCAGCGGCGGCAGCGGACGACGTCTGCAGGGAGGTCCCGGCGAACACCGACACCGCCGCTCGCGCTGCCGCCTCGACCAGTGCGATCCCCTTCTCCTTGGCCGAGTTGCCGTCCGACAGCACCGCCACCAGGTAGTCACGGCCGTCGACCGTCACCCGCCCGATGCTGTTGACGTCCCACAGGCCCGTCGCGGTCCGCGGCAGCCAGCCGTTCTTCAGGGCCCACGCCGCATCGTCCCCGGCGGCCGACACACCCCACTGCTGACCGGCGGCGATCTGCCCCATCAGCTCCCGGAGATACGACCGCGAGGCCGCGTTCAGCTCTGATTCCTCCCCGAACACCTGCTGGAGCAGGGCGAGTTGGTCGACGGCCGTGGTCTGGGTCAGGCCCCACAGCATGCCGTCGCCGCCCTCGGTGCCGGTCAGCCCGAACCGCTCGTTCGCGGCGTCCAGCCCCTCCGCCCCGCCGATCGTCCGCCACAGGGCCGACGCGGAGTCGTTGTCGCTGTGCTCGATCATCGCCGTGGCGTACGCCTGCTCCGCCGCCGTCAGCTGCCGCCCCGCATCCTGCGCCTGCAACAGCAGCGTCGCCAGGATGTCCACCTTGACGATGCTCGCGGTGTCGAAGGTGCCTTCCCCGTACGAGGCACTCTCCCCGGAATCCACGTCCAGCACCGCCACCGACACGTCCGCGCCGTCCTCGACCGGCAGGCCCCGCACGGCCTCGGCCAGCAGCGCGTCACGATCCACCGTCGGCTGCGCCACAGGTTCCACCGATGCCTCCCCGTTGTCCGACGCCGAGGCCGACGGCGTCGCGGCCGACGATACGGCCGGCACTCCGGAGTGCGCCTGCGCCGTCACATACGCCGTACCGCCCATCACGACAGCGGAGGCGGCGGCAGCGCAGATCAAGGTACGGGTGCGGCGGGCTCTGCGGGACTCCATGCCGCGATGCTGACGGCGGCAGCTGTACGGGCCGTTAGACGGACGTTAGATGTGTGTCAGAAATGCCGGGGCGCCCATGAGCGGTGTCACGGCCGCGTTACCGGGCCCGCACAAGCACAGCAGCATCCCCCCTATAGGGTCGTGACCGTGGCGAACAAGAACATTCCCGACCCCGGCTTCTCCGACGACGACGGCTCGGCCGATCCCCGGCTGAGCGCGGCGCTCGCCGCCTGGGCCGAGGACCGTAGCGCCGTGGGACCGGTGCTGGCCGCGCTCAAGGGCGCCCGGCTGCTCGTTCCAGTGGTGGCCGTGCTCGGCGAGGTCGAGGAGGACGAGAACGGGCTGCGCCGCGAGAAGACCAGCGACATGGCCGTACCGACGCTGAAGGCCGGCGACCGCACCGCCCTGCCCGCGTTCACGTCCACCGACTCGCTGGCCCGCTGGGACCCGCAGGCCCGCCCGGTGGCCGTACCCCTGCACCAGGCCCTCCAGGCGGCCGCGCACGAGAAGGCCGACACCGTGGTGCTGGACCTGGCCGGTCCGGTGCCGTTCGAGCTGACCGGTCCCGCACTGCTGGCGCTGGCCGAGGGGCGTACGACCACCGATCCGCTCGCCGACCCCGCCGTCGTCGCGGCGGTACGGGCCGCGGTCGCCGCCGAGCCGGCCGTACTGCGTGCCCACCTCGGCCCGGGACAGGCCGACGGCACCCTGGCCCTCGTCCTCGATCCGGCCGCCGCCCCGGCCGAGGCCGCCCGCGCGGTGGCCCGGCGCATGGCCGCCGACGAAACGCTGAGGGCCCGCCTGGTGCGCGGCCTCGACCTGGCACTGCTGCCGGCCGGGACGACGCCACCGGGCAAGCCCCTGTACGTAAAGGGTTAGGTCAGCGGTAGACCGGGCCCGTGTACTTCTCGCCCGGACCCTGACCCGGCTCGTCCGGGACCAGGGACGCCTCGCGGAACGCCAGCTGGAGCGACTTCAGGCCGTCGCGCAGCGGGGCCGCGTGGAACGAGCTGATCTCGGTCGCGCTCCCGTCCAGCAGACCGGCCAGGGCGTGGATCAGCTTGCGGGCCTCGTCCAGGTCCTTGTGCTTCTCGCCCTCCTCGGTCAGACCGAGCTTCACCGCGGCGGCGCTCATCAGGTTGACGGCGACCGTCACGATCACCTCGACCGCGGGGACCTCGGCGATGTCGCGGGTCATGGCGTTGAAGTCGGGCGTCTCTTCACTCATGCCGTTCACCATAGGGGCAGAGGGACAACCAGCCCCAGTCGGCCTCAGTTAGCCCTTTCCGGCCGAGGCTGCTAGCCTTGTGTAACGACCGGTCGGACACGCATGTGTGCAAGTGTGACCGACCTACAAGTGGAGGCTTTCGAACTCCCACCTGGCCGCCCTCAGGGCGGCGGGTCACCGGTCAGGCGGTCCCGTCCCCAGCGGCGGCCACCGCCCGAAAGTGCGCCCCGCGGTCACCGCGGCGGTCGCTCCGGTAGTTCGAGGAGCCCCGCCTGTGATCGTCCGGGGCATTTTTTGTGCTTCGGCGCGGTTAGGTCTAACGAACAGAGACGTTACGCGGCTGTCCGCCAGACCGTCGCGTGGTGCTACCGAGGAGGATCCATCAGCGCCGAGCCCCGCATCAACGACCGGATTCGCGTTCCCGAGGTGCGACTTGTCGGTCCCAGTGGCGAGCAGGTGGGCATTGTCCCGCTGGCCAAGGCACTGGAGCTTGCGCAGGAGTACGACCTGGACCTGGTCGAGGTCGCGGCGAACGCCCGTCCGCCCGTGTGCAAGCTCATGGACTACGGGAAGTTCAAGTACGAGTCGGCCATGAAGGCCCGTGAGGCGCGCAAGAACCAGGCGCACACGGTCATCAAGGAGATGAAGCTCCGGCCGAAGATCGACCCGCACGACTATGACACCAAGAAGGGTCACGTCGTCCGGTTCCTCAAGCAGGGCGACAAGGTCAAGATCACGATCATGTTCCGTGGTCGCGAGCAGTCCCGTCCCGAACTGGGCTACCGACTGCTGCAGCGTCTCGCGGAGGACGTCCAGGACCTCGGGTTCGTCGAGTCGAACCCGAAGCAGGACGGCCGAAACATGATCATGGTTCTCGGTCCGCACAAGAAGAAGACCGAGGCGATGGCCGAGGCCCGCCAGGCGCAGGAGGCCCGCAAGGCGTCCGCGAAGGCCAACCCCGGTCGCTCGCAGAACCCCGCCGATGCCGAGGCCCCCACCGAGGAGCCCGCCGAGGCGTGACCCCGGGGACGTCAGTCCCAGGACATATCCGATACAAGAGCGACGCTCCACCGTGCCCGGTTTCGCGACCGGGCACCGGAGCGCCACCGACGAGGAGAGAACGGCGCTATGCCGAAGAACAAGTCGCACAGCGGTGCCAGCAAGCGCTTCAAGGTCACCGGCTCCGGCAAGGTGCTCCGTGAGCGCGCCGGCAAGCGCCACCTGCTCGAGCACAAGTCGTCCCGTCTGACGCGTCGCCTCACCGGCAACGCCGAGATGGCCCCGGGCGACGCCAAGAAGATCAAGAAGCTTCTCGGCAAGTGACACAGTGGCGCGCCGAGCGCCCTGCGTCTGGACCGGGACCCAATCGTTTCCGGGCCGTGTGAGTCCAACCACGGCCCCGCTACAAGGAGTTAACAAGTGGCACGCGTCAAGCGGGCAGTCAACGCCCACAAGAAGCGCCGGGCGATCCTCGAGCAGGCCTCCGGCTACCGCGGTCAGCGCTCGCGCCTGTACCGCAAGGCCAAGGAGCAGGTCACCCATTCGCTGGTCTACAACTACAACGACCGCAAGAAGCGCAAGGGTGACTTCCGCCAGCTGTGGATCCAGCGCATCAACGCTGCTGCCCGCGCCAACGGCATCACGTACAACCGCTTCATCCAGGGTCTGAAGGCCGCGAACGTCGAGGTCGACCGCAAGATCCTGGCCGAGCTGGCCGTGAACGACGCCACCGCGTTCGCCGCGCTCGTCGAGGTCGCGCAGAAGGCGCTGCCGGCCGACGTCAACGCGCCGAAGGCTGCGTGACGCTTGCGCTGGCTTTGAGCCGACGTGACTGAACGGACCCGTGGGTTGTGCCTGCGGGTCCGTTGCTGTGTGAGCACCGGGTTCTTTCGGCGCTGCCGGACCCCGCCGTCGTGGTTGATCGCCGTTGCGGCGGACATTTCTTGATGAAGGTGATACAGAATGCCCCCCGCCTCCCCCGAGCTCATCTCCCCTCGCTCCCCCCGCGTCTCCGCCGCGCGGCGGCTGGCCAAGCGGAACTTTCGGGGGAAAGAGCAGCTGTTTCTGGCGGAGGGGCCGCAGGCCGTGCGGGAGGCGGGTGCGCAGCCGGACACCCTGGTCGAGCTGTTCGCCACCGTGGAGGCCGCCGAGCGGTACGCGGACATCATCGGCCTGGCCCGTGACACCGGCGCCCGTGTCCACCTCGCCTCCGAGCAGGTCATCGCGGACATCTCCACGACCGTGACCCCGCAGGGGCTCGTCGGGATCTGCCGGTTCCTCGACACGCCCTTCGAGGACATCCTCCGTGCGCGGCCCAAGCTCGTGGCCGTGCTCGCGCATGTGCGCGACCCCGGCAACGCCGGCACCGTGCTGCGGTGCGCGGACGCCGCCGGGGCCGAGGCCGTCGTGCTGACCGACGCCTCCGTCGACCTGTACAACCCCAAGGCCGTCCGAGCCTCCGTGGGCTCGCTGTTCCATCTGCCGGTCGCCGTGGGCGTGCCCGTCGAGCGGGCCGTGGCGGGGTTGAAGGAAGCCGGTGTGCGGATCCTGGCCGCCGACGGGGCAGGGGAGCACGACCTCGACGAGGAGCTCGACAAGGGGACCATGGGCGGGCCGACCGCATGGGTCTTCGGCAACGAGGCGTGGGGGCTCCCGGAGGAGACGCGCGCGCTCGCGGACGCCGTCGTCCGCGTCCCGATCCACGGAAAGGCCGAGAGCCTGAACCTCGCCACCGCCGCGGCCGTATGTCTCTATGCGTCGGCCCGTGCACAGCGCGCCCCCGGAGGCTGCCGCTCCGTCACCGAGAGCTAGTAGGGTGACCAGCTCGGGGCCACCTGCGCCGTCTGAGAGGTGGGGTACGGGGATGAGTGTCGGCACGAGCAGCGCACCGGGGGGACGGGACGTACAGCGCCCGCCCGAGCCCCGGTACGGCGATCCTGCCGAGCTCGGCATCGACCCCGACGAACTGCCCGACGGGCTCGTCGTCGCGGACGAGCACGGGCGGGTGATCTGCTTCAACTCCGCCGCCGAACGCATCACCGCGGTTGCCGCCCCGGACGTCCTCGGACAGCGCCTCGACAAGGCCCTGCCCTTAGAGGACCTGGAGGGCAGGCGGTGGTGGCAGCTGACCGATCCCTACGGCGGGCTCGCCATCCGGGTCCGGCAGCCCGAGCGGAACCTGCTGCTGCCGGGTGGGCGGGAGGTGCTCGTCTCGGCGCGGTACGTCCGTACGGAACCCACCGGCCCCGTCCGCCGCGTCGTCGTCTCCCTGCGCGACACCGAGGCCCGCCGCCGCACCGAGCGCAGCCACGCCGAACTGATCGCCACCGTCGCCCACGAACTGCGCTCGCCGCTCACCTCCGTCAAGGGCTTCACCGCCACCCTCCTCGCCAAGTGGGAGAGGTTCACCGACGACCAGAAGCGGCTGGTGCTCGAGACGGTCGACGCCGACGCCGACCGCGTCACCCGGCTCATCGCGGAGCTGCTGGACATCTCCCGGATCGACTCCGGTCGGCTGGAGGTGCGCCGCCAGCCCGTCGACATCGGTGCCGCTGTCGGCCGGCACATCCAGGCGTACGTCGCGGCCGGACTGCCCGCCGACCGGTTCCTGCTGCGCATCGAGCAGCCGCTGCCCGCCCTGTGGGCCGACCCCGACAAGATCGACCAGGTGCTCAGCAACCTCATCGAAAATGCCGTGCGGCACGGCGAGGGAACCGTCACGATTGACGTAACGCCCGCCACGTCTCCCCGCGAAGGGGAGGACGCCGGCACGTCGGTCACCGTGAGCGACGAGGGCACCGGCATTCCGGAGGAGTCCATGAACCGCGTCTTCACCCGCTTCTGGCGGGGCAGCAAGCGCGGCGGCACGGGCCTCGGGCTGTACATCGTCAAGGGCATCGTCGAAGCGCACGGCGGCATCATCACGGTCGGTCGCGCCTCCGGTGGCGGCGCCGAGTTTCGATTTACGTTGCCCGTGGCGGCGCCGGCGTATCTCGCCTGAGGCCCCACGGGCGCATTCGCATACCTCAACCCCGTTAGACTCGGCCATTGGCACCTTTGTGTCCCAAGACGGATCTCCAGGGATCCCGACGGATCTCACAGACGGAGACGAATTCGTCCGCGAGCCGGTGACGGGGACCTTCAGCCAGCCAATCGGAAGCACGGGAAGAGATGTCGGCACCGAATAAGTCGTACGACCCTGTCGAGGTCGAGGCGTTGAAACCGGAAGAGATCGAGCGCATGCGGGACGAGGCGCTCGCCGCCTTTGCCGCCGCGGACTCCCTCGACGCGCTCCAGGAGGCCAAGGTCGCCCACACCGGCGGCACCTCCCCGCTGGCCCTCGCCAACCGCGAGATCGGCGCCCTGCCCCCGCACGCGAAGGCCGACGTCGGCAAGCGCGTCGGCCAGGCCCGCGGCGCCGTGAACAAGGCCTTCGCCGCCCGCCAGGCCGAGCTGGAGGCCGAGCGCGACGCGCGCGTGCTGGTCGAGGAGGACGTGGACGTCACGCTGCCGTACGACCGCGTACCGGCCGGCGCCCGCCACCCGCTGACCACGCTCTCGGAGCGCATCGAGGACGTCTTCGTGGCCATGGGCTACGAGGTCGCCGAAGGGCCGCAGGCCGAGGCCGAGTGGTTCAACTTCGACGCCCTGAACATCGGCCCGGACCACCCGGCGCGCGGTGAGGCGGACACGTTCTTCGTCGAGGGCCCGGACGGCTCCGGCGACTCCGGCGTCGTGCTGCGCACCCACACCTCGCCCGTGCAGATCCGCTCCCTGCTCGACCGTGAGCTGCCGGTCTACGTGATCTGCCCCGGCCGCGTGTACCGCACCGACGAGCTGGACGCCACGCACACGCCCGTGTTCCACCAGGTCGAACTGCTCGCCGTCGACGAGGGCCTCACCATGGCGGACCTCAAGGGCACCCTGGATCACATGGTCCAGTCGCTGTTCGGCGAGGGCATGAAGACCCGGCTCAGGCCGAACTTCTTCCCGTTCACCGAGCCGTCCGCCGAGATGGACATGGTGTGCTACGTCTGCCGCGGCGAGTCCGTCGGCAACCCCGACCGGCCCTGCCGCACCTGCTCCAGCGAGGGCTGGATCGAGCTCGGCGGCTGCGGCATGGTCAACCCGCGGGTGCTCACCGCCTGCGGCGTCGACCCGGAGAAGTACAGCGGCTTCGCCTTCGGGTTCGGCATCGAGCGGATGCTGATGTTCCGCCACAACGTCGAGGACATGCGAGACATGGTCGAGGGTGACGTCCGGTTCACCCGGCCGTTCGGGATGGAGATCTGATGCGGGTCCCGCTTTCTTGGCTGCGGGAGTACGTCGACCTGCCGGAAACGGAGACGGGTCGTGACGTGCAGGCCAAGCTCATTTCGGCCGGTCTGGAGGTCGAGACCGTCGAGCAGCTCGGCGACGGACTCAAGGGCCCCCTGGTCGTCGGCCAGGTGCTGACCATCGAGGAGCTGGAGGGCTTCAAGAAGCCGATCCGCTTCTGCACCGTCGACGTCGGCACCGCCAACGGCACCGGTGAGCCCCAGGAGATCGTCTGCGGCGCCCGCAACTTCGCCGAGGGGGACAAGGTCGTCGTGGTCCTCCCGGGCGCCGTGCTGCCCGGCGGCTTCGCGATCTCCGCGCGCAAGACGTACGGCAGGAACTCGCACGGCATGATCTGCTCCAGCAGCGAGCTGGGCATGGGCGACGACGGCACGCACGGCATCATCGTGCTGCCGCCCGAGACCGAGGTCGGCAAGGACGCCATCGAGCTGCTCGAGCTGGTCGACGAGGTACTGGA
Organism: Streptomyces flavusporus; assembly: GCF_046267975.1. Taxonomy (NCBI): domain Bacteria; kingdom Bacillati; phylum Actinomycetota; class Actinomycetes; order Kitasatosporales; family Streptomycetaceae; genus Streptomyces; species Streptomyces flavusporus. Next base: position 7,947,131 of record NZ_CP176503.1, read on the forward strand.
CATCGCCGTCACCGCCAACCGCGGTGACTGTCTGTCCATCCGTGGCGTCGCCCGCGAGGCCGCCATCGCCTACGGTCTGCCGCTGCGCGACCCGGCCCTGCTCGACGTACCGGGGCCGAACGCCTACGGCTATCCGGTGAAGGTCTCCGAGCCGCTCGGCTGCGACCGCTTCACCGCCCGCACGATCAGCGGCCTGCGGCCCGAGGCCCGCTCCCCGATCTGGCTCCAGCGCCGGCTCCAGAAGGTCGGCATGCGCCCGATCTCGCTCGCAGTCGACGTCACCAACTACGTGATGATGGAGCTCGGCCAGCCGCTGCACGCCTACGACCGCTCCCTGGTCCAGGGCACGATCGGGGTGCGCCGGGCCGAGGAGGGCGAGAAGATCGTCACCCTCGACGGCGTCACCCGCACGCTGCACGCCGAGGACCTGGTCATCACCGACGAGCGCGGACCCATCGGGCTCGCGGGCGTCATGGGCGGCGCCAACACCGAGATCGCCGACCACGAGAACACCGAGGGCGTCACGACCGACATCGTGATCGAGGCCGCGCACTTCGACGCGGTGTCGATCGCGCGGACGGCCCGGCGGCACAAGCTGTCCTCCGAGGCGTCCCGGCGCTTCGAGCGGGGCGTCGACCCCGAGGCCGCGTCCGCCGCCGCCCAGCGCACGGTGGACCTGCTGGTGCTGCTCGCGGGCGGCACCGCCGAGGCCGGTGTCACCGAGGTCATCACGCCGTCCGCGCCGCACACCATCACCGTCCCGGCCGACCACCCGGACAAGGTCGCGGGCGTCGAGTACGGCCGCGAGACCGTCGTACGCCGGCTCCAGCAGATCGGCTGCGACGTGTACGGGCAGGACGAGCTGATCGTCACCGTGCCGTCCTGGCGGCCCGACCTGCTCGAGCAGAACGACCTCGCCGAAGAGGTCATCCGGCTCGAGGGCTACGAGAACCTGCCCTCCACGCTGCCCAAGCCCCCGTCGGGCCGCGGCCTGACCCACCGGCAGCGGCTGCACCGCCGGGTCGGCCGGGCCCTGGCCGGTGCGGGCTACGTCGAGGCGCCGAACTACCCGTTCGTCAGCGAGCAGGTCTTCGACCAGCTCGGCCTCGACGCCGACGACCCGGCCCGCCGCGTCGTCCGGCTGGTCAACCCGCTCAATGACGAGGAGCCCGCGCTCCGTACGTCGCTGCTGCCGGGCCTGCTCGGTGCCCTGCGGCGCAATGACGGCCGGGGCTCGCACGACCTGGCGCTGTTCGAGACGGGGTTGGTGTTCCACCCGCGTGAGGACCAGGGCGTCGCCACCCATCTGCCGGTCGACCGTCGCCCCACCGACGAGGAGATCGCCACGCTGAACGCCGCGCTGCCCGAGCAGCCGCGGCACGTGGCCGTCGTCCTCGCGGGCGCGCGTGAACAGGCCGGCTGGTGGGGCAAGGACCGCCCGGCCGACTGGGCCGACGCGATCGAGGCCGCACGCACGGTGGCCCGTGAGGCGGGCGCCGAACTCGTCGTGCGCAAGGGCCAGTACGGGCCGTGGCACCCGGGTCGCTGCGCCGAGCTCGTGGTCGTCGCCGACGGCACCGAGCGGGTCGCGGGGCACGCCGGTGAGCTGCACCCGCGCGTCCTGAAGGCGCTGGGCCTGCCCTCCCGCACCTGCGCGATGGAGCTCGACCTGGACGCCCTGGAGCAGGTGGGCGACGGCACCCCGCAGGCGCCGCGCATCTCCACGTTCCCGGTCGCCACGCAGGACGTCGCGCTCGTCGTCGACCAGCCGGTCCCGCACGCCGAGGTCGAGGCCGCGCTGCGCGAGGGCGCCGGTGAACTGCTGGAGTCCATCCGGCTGTTCGACGTGTACGAGAACGCGGAGCAGCTCGGCGACGGGCGGAAGTCGCTGGCGTACGCGCTGCGGTTCCGTGCGGCTGACCGGACGCTGACGGTCGACGAGGCGTCGGCGGCTCGGGACGCGGCGGTGGCGCTGGCCGCTGAGCGTACGGGGGCGGTGTTGCGGAGCTAGCTTCGCTGGGCGCCGGGGACTGCGGGTTGTTTGGCGGCTGCGGGTTGTTTGCGGCTGATCGCGCAGTTCCCCGCGTCCCTTGTGGGGGGGCATGCCCCCCACACCCCCCCCATCGGTCACCTCACTCGTTCGGGTGGCAAGTTCGGGCGATCTGGCTCTTACGGGGCACACGGCGACAGAATCGGACCGGCCTTTCGAGGCCGGTCTGCGCTGTTACGGCCTGCAATGGGGGGCCTCCGTATGATCCGTAACCTACGGGTGCCCGGCAGGGTGGTTGCGCTGGGGCTTCCCACCATGTGGGGCGTGTTGGTGGTCGTCTTCTTCGCCGTCGTCACCGGGCTCGTACTCCATGTCCGGCACACGCTGTTGCGTGAGTTGCGGCAGGCCCGCAGGGTCGCGGCCGCCGCGCAGGACGCGCTGCTGCGGCCCATGCCCCCGCGCATCGACGGGCTGAACGTCGCCGCCGCCCAGCTCTCCGCCGACCGCGGCTCCTCCGTCGGCGGCGATCTGTACGAGGTCGTCGCCACCGAGCACGGTGTCCGCGTCGTGATGGGGGACGTACGCGGGCACGGGCTGGCCGCGATAGGGACCGTCGCCGCCGTCCTCGGCAGCTTCCGGGAGACCGTGCACGACGAGCCGGAACTCGCCGGAGTTCTGCGCCGGCTGGACCGCGCCCTGGCCCGGTACCTGAGGGAGCGAGCCGACGGCCTCGTGGCCGAGGAGTTCGTGACCGTCCTGCTGCTGGAGATCTGGCGGGGCGGCGAGGTGCGGGCCCTCAACTGCGGCCACCCCTGGCCGTACCGGCTCCTCGGCACCCACGTCGAGCCGCTCGCCCGAGCCGATCCCCTCCCACCCCTGGGCCCGTTCCCGCTACCGCCCGACCTGCCCGCCGTACCCTTCGGTCAACTCCGGCCCGACGAGGCACTGTTCCTCTTCACGGACGGCGCCGAGGACGCCCGAGACGCGCATGGCCGGTTCTTTCCGCTGCCGGACGTACTCGCGGAGGCTCTGCACGAGGGCGCGCACACCCCGCAGTCCATGCTGAGTGCCGTCTTCACCCGCGTGTTACGCCACACCAGCGGCTGCCCCACCGACGACATAGCCCTACTGGCACTACGCAACGAACGGCACCACAGACGCCCCTCAGGGGCGTGGGACAGTGACACATGCGGCTCCGCCGCGCGGGCGCGAGCAACCACCCCCCACCCGCAGCCGACAACCCACCGCTAGCCCTACGGTCCCCGGCATAGCGAGTGCAGCGCCGCCGCCGGGCCGCCGCTGTACGAGGGGGAGCCGACGGCCCGGCCGGCCTCTTGCGAGGCATTTCAGTCAACCGGCCGGAAACTCTCCGCAACAGTGCGCGCACAGCCCGGATTCGCGCACTCCGTTCACACCCCGTGTGAAGGCGAATTCACTACGCTGTCGACACCGAGCCATCTGGGGGCCTTTCCGATGCAGCCCAACACTCTGCTCGACGCGATCCTGGACGAGGCGGGAATCTCGCACGCCGGCCTCGCGGCACATGTGAACCAGGCCGGGCGGGCGCGTGGGCTCGCGCTCCGCTACGAACACACCGCCGTGGCGCGCTGGTTGAAGGGCCAGCGGCCGCGTGGCCAGGTGCCCGACCTGATCTGCGAGGTGCTCGCGGCCCGGCTGCACCGGCCGGTCACACTCGACGACATCGGACTCGGCGTACCGGGGGAGCCGACCGGCGCGCACGGCACCTCGCTGTCCGGCTTCGTCGAACGCGCCACCGCCCTGTGGCGCTCCGACGAACAGCAGCGCCCGCACGTCCTCGGCGCCCCCGCCGTCACCGGCACGCCGGCCGTCATGCCCGTGTGGGAGTGGGAGAACCCGCCCGAGGACGTGGACGTCTCCCGCGGCGGTCGGCACCGGGTCACCCCGGCCGACATCGAGATGCTGCGCGCCGCCCGCACCCACTATGAGCAGATGTACCGCAAGGCCGGTGGCGTCGCGACCCGCACCCGGATCGTCGGGTTCCTCAACTCCGAGGCGGCGCCCCTGTTGCGCGGCAGCTACACCGACGCCACCGGCCGCCAACTCCACCGCGCCACCGGCGGGTTGGTCGCGATCGCCGGCATCTGCGCCTACGACTCCGACGCACACGGCCTCGCCCAGCGCTACTTCCACCAGGCGCTGCGGCTCGCCAAGGCCAGCGGCGACCGGGGACTCGGTGCGTATGTGATCGCGTTGCTCGTCAACCAGTCGCTGTTCATGCGGGAGTACCGCCAGGCCGTCGCCTTCGCGGAGGCTGCGCTGCGGGCCGCAGGCAAGCACATCACCCCGGCCCTCGCCTCCGATCTGTACGCGATGCAGGCGAAGGCGTACGCCCACCTCGGCGACGGCACGAGTGCTCTGTCCTGCATACGGCGGGCCGAGCAGGCCGCCGAACGCATCCGGCGCGGACACGAACCCGACGAGACCGGCTATGTCCAGCCGGGCCTGGTCAACGTCCAGGTGGCGGAGGCACTGCTCAGCCTCGGCGAACTGGCCGCCGCCGGTGAGCATGCCGCGGCCGCCGTGGACAACCCCGCGCACGACCGGGGCCGGGTGCACCGGCTCGCCATGCTCAGCACCATCGAACTGCGCCAGGGCAACGCCGAGAAGGCGGTGGCGACCGCGGTACAGATGGCCGAGCAGGCCCGCGGCATGGAGTCCCAGCGGCTGCGTGACAGACTCCGGGCGGTGCGCGAGCACCTGGTGCGCAGCGGCGGCGCGGGCACGGCCGAGGCCGCCGAACTCATCGACGGGGCACTGCGCGTACCGCTGTAGCGACGCCGCCTGAACGGCAACGCCACGCTTTCCCTCTGCTGTGGGCACGCTCCTGCTGCGATATTGCCACTTACTCGGCGGAAGGTGGCAGAACCGTGCAGTGGACGAAACAGAACGAACAAACTGTGTATGAAAACCGCTGGTTCAGCGTCAATCTCGCAGATGTCGAACTGCCGGACGGCCGGCACCTCGACCACTTCCTGATACGGCTGCGGCCGGTGGCCGTGGCCACAGTGGTGAACGAGGCCAACGAGGTCCTCCTCCTGTGGCGCCACCGCTTCATCACCGACAGTTGGGGGTGGGAACTCGCGGCGGGCGTCGTCGAGGACGGCGAGGACATCGTGGTCGCGGCTGCCCGAGAGCTCGAGGAGGAGACGGGCTGGCGGCCGGGACCCCTGCGCCACCTGATGAGCGTGGAGCCGTCCAACGGGCTCACCGACGCCCGGCACCACATCTACTGGGCCGACGAGGGCGAATACGTCGGGCACCCCGTGGACGACTTCGAGTCGGACCGCCGGGAATGGGTCCCCCTCAAGCTCGTCCCCGATCTGGTCGCCCGCGGCGAGGTCCCGGCCGCCAACATGGCGGCCGCGCTGCTTTTACTGCACCACCTCAGGCTCGGCCAGGACGCCGTCATCTAGCGTGCGAGTGCCTGCCAGACGGCCACGACGAGGGCGGCCACGGCCGTGACGGCCGTGACCGAGGGCAACGGCCATCGGGCGTGTTCCAGGGTGATGAGCCGGGTGCTCAACTCGTCCAGTTCCTTGGCGGTTTCCTCGGTGCGATGGGAGAGCAGTGCCAGCCCGCCCTCGACACGGGCGTATGCCACGTCGAGACGGCGACGTAACTCTGCGAGTTCCTCCTGGGCGACGGAATGCTCGGGATCGGCGGTCACGAACCGCTCCTTTCCGTAGTCGTCTTACGTCCCTTGCATGCGCATGGTGAGTCAACTCGCCTGGTGGGTTCCTGGGGAGAGTGTGCGAGCGGCATATGCGGGCCCGCCGCGCACACGGTGTGTGAATGACGCGGGCCCGGCACCTCTCAGGTGCCGGGCCCGCGGAGCGTCGCGCTCGGTAATCAGCCGTAGGTGTAGAAGCCCGAGCCGCTCTTGCGGCCCAGCCGGCCCGCGTCGACCATGCGCTGCAGCAGCGGGGGAGCGGCGTAGAGCGGCTCCTTGTACTCCTCGTACATCGAATGCGCCACCGACGCCACCGTGTCCAGGCCGATCAGGTCGGACAGCTTCAGCGGGCCCATCGGGTGGGCGCAGCCCATCTCCATGCCGTTGTCGATGTCCTCGCGGCTGGCGATACCGGACTCGAACATCCGGATCGCGGAGAGCAGATAGGGGATCAGCAGCGCGTTGACGACGAAGCCGGAGCGGTCCTGGGCGCGGATGGCGTGCTTGCCGAGCACCTTCTCGGTGAACAGCTGCGCCCGGCCGAGCGTGCCCTCGGAGGTGGTCAGCGCGGGGATCAGCTCGACGAGCTGCTGCACCGGGGCCGGGTTGAAGAAGTGGATGCCGATGACCTGGTCGGGGCGCGAGGTGGCGACGGCCAGCTTCACCAGCGGGATCGAGGAGGTGTTGGAGGCCAGGATCGCGTCCGGGCGGGTCACGACCTGGTCGAGCACCTGGAAGATCTCGGTCTTGACCTGCTCGTTCTCGACGACGGCCTCGATGACCAGATCCCGGTCGGCGAACTCACCGAGGTCGGTGGTGAAGCTCAGCCGCGCCTGCGTGGCGTCCCGCTCCTCCTCGGTGATCTTGCCGCGTTCGGCCGCCTTGGTCAGGGAGTTGAACAGCCGGGTGCGGCCGATCTCCAGGGCCTCGCCGGTGGTTTCGGCGACCTTCACGTCCAGGCCGGCGCGGGCGCACACCTCGGCGATGCCGGCCCCCATCTGGCCGCAGCCCACCACTCCGACGCGCTCGATGTCGGTCACATCGTCCCCTTCGCTGATCCAGTCCCGAGGCAGGTCGCCGGGTTCCGGTGCCTGCTCCATTCGTGCACGTTACCCGTAAGTATCGATGATCGATCGCCGGGGTGGGGGCATCCTTGGGCGCGGAGACGATCCGTGACGGCGCGGATCCGCAGCGTATGTGGGGTGCGTGTCGTGGGGCAGCTGTCTCGTCGGGCGTTTGCACTGGCCGCACTGTCGACCCTGGTGATGGCGCGAGACGCGGGTGCGGGCCCCCGTCGGCCGCGCACCACCACCGAGATGCGCGGCATGTGGCTGGCGACCGTGAACAACCGTGACTGGCCCTCCGCCAGGGGTCTGACCGTAAAGGAGCAGCGCGCCGAGTTGATCGCCCACCTGGACCGGGCGGTCCGGTGCCGGCTGAACACGGTGATCTTCCAGGTGCGGCCGACGGCCGACGCGCTGTGGCCCTCGCCGTACGAGCCCTGGTCGGAGTACCTCACCGGCACCCAGGGGCAGCACCCCGGGTGGGATCCGCTCGGCACGGCGGTCGACGAGGCGCACGCCCGGGGCCTTGAGCTGCACGCCTGGTTCAACCCGCTGCGGGTGGCGATCCACACCGACCCGACGAGGCTCGTCGCCTCGCACCCGGCCCGCAAGAACCCGGACTGGGTGGTGGCCTACGGCGGCAGGCTCTACTACAACCCCGGGATTCCCGAAGTACGCGCCTTCGTGCAGGAGGCGATGCTCGACGCCGTGGCCGGATACCCGGTCGACGCCGTCCACTTCGACGACTACTTCTACCCGTACCCGGTCGCCGGTCAGAGCTTCGACGACGACGAGGCCTACGAGACCCATGGCGCGGCCTTCACGAACCGGGCCGACTGGAGGCGGGACAACATCGACCGGCTGGTACGCGACACCGCGGCCGGGATCAAGGAGGCCCGCCCCGGCACGCGGTTCGGGATCAGCCCGTTCGGAGTGTGGCGCAACGCCGACACCGACCCGCTCGGCTCGGACACCCGGGCCGTGCAGACGTACGACGACCTGTACGCGGACACCCGCAAGTGGGTGCGTGAGAACTGGATCGACTACATCTGCCCACAGCTGTACTGGCACATCGGCAACGCCGCCGCCGACTACGCCACTCTCGTGCCGTGGTGGGTGGAGACGGCACGGGGTACCGGCACACAGCTGTACGTGGGGGAGGCGCTGTACAAGGCCGGTGATCCGGTGCAGCACGAAGCCTGGCAGGACCCGGTCGAGCTGTCCCGGCACCTGGCCTTCGCCCGGGAACACTCCGAGGTGCGCGGGCACGTTTTCTTCTCCGCCCGCGACGCGGCGGCCGACGCCCTCGGGGCGATGGCGCGGGTGGTCGCCGACCACTATCAGCAGCCGGCGATGCCCCCGCGCTGAATCACTGCCCGGTGGTTTCCTTGTGCCGGATCTCGGTGTCGGGGCCCGGTGAGCACACGCCTTCGTGCCCGTCCTGGAACTTGACGCGGTACGGGGGGTTGCCCTCCTGACCCATCACTTCGACGATCTCGCCGACCTTGTCGTGTTGGCCGACCACCCTGCCGTGCTGGACAAGCTGGTCGCCCACGCTTGCGCGCATCTGGGGCCTCCTCACCATGTGCGGAGCAGCGGTCCGTACTTTCGAGTCTAGGGCGGGCGACGCCGGTCCGTACCGGTGTGTGCGCCGCTCAGCCTCGCGCCCGTTGCGTGACGGCGATGCAGACGAGCACGGCCGCAGCCGTCAGCGGCGCGGCCACGGTCAAGTGCTCGCCCAGCAGCAGCACCGACCACACCAGTGTGAGCAGCGGCTGGGCCAACTGCAACTGGCTGGCCTTGGGGATGCCGATGGCGGCCATGCCCCGGTACCAGACGACCAGGCCGAGGAACTGCGAGCCGGCCGCGACCCAGAGCAACCCGGTCACGCTGTGCGCGGTGAGCTGGACGGGCTCGTAGGCCAGGGCGAGCGCCGCGGCGGGCACGGTGAGCGGCAGGCACAGCACCAGCGCCCAGCCGATCACCTGCCAGCCCGGCATGACCCGGGCCAGCCGCCCGCCCTCGGTGTAACCGGCCGCGCACACCAGCAGCGCCGCGAACAGATACAGGTCGGCGGAGGTGAGGGCGCCGCCGCTCTGCTGCACGGTGAAGGCGACCACCGCCGCCGCGCCGGCCAGCGCCGCCGTCCAGAAGGTGCGGGAGGGACGGGTGCCGACGCGCAGGGCGGACAGCAGCGCGGTCGTCAGCGGCAGCAGACCGACCACGACCGCGGCGTGCGCGGTGGTCGAGGTCTGCAGGGCGAGCGTGGTGAGCAGCGGGAAGCCGACGACGACCCCGGCGGCGACGACCGCGAGACCCGGCCAGTGCGACCGGGTGGGCAACGGCACTCTCCCCCACGCTCGGCTTCGCTCGCGCGGGGGCACCCCCACCGCGAGCAAACAGCCGCCCGCGATGAGCGCGGCGAGCACACTGCGCACGGCGACCAGCGACCAGGGCCCGAAGCCCTCCAGGCCCCAGGCGGTGGCGGGGAAGGTGAGCGAGAAGGCGATGACGCCGAGGGCGGCCTGAAGGGTGCCCGCGGAGGCCTTGGTGGGGCCGCTGACCGCTATCGTGGTCGGGGCGGTAGCGCTACTCTGTGTTCTCATGCATGAGCGTAGCAGTGTCGGTGAGCTGGCGGATCAGCTGCGGCGGGAACTCGACCGCTACTCGTACGGTGGAAAGCTCCCGTCCAGCCGGGCCCTGGTCGAGCGGTTCCGGGTGAGCCCGGTGACCGTCTCGCGTGCCCTCGGGCAACTGGCGGCCGAAGGTCTGGTCGTGACCCGGCCCGGCGCCGGAGCGTTCCGCGCCCGGCCGCGCGCCGAGGCCGCACCCGCTGGGGACACCTCCTGGCAGGAGGTCTCCCTCAGCGCGGACGGCGCCGCCGAGCTCGTACCGCGCTCGGTGGACGCCTCCGGCGTCCTGGTCTCGCTCGCCGCCCCACCGCCCGGCGTGATCGAGTTCAACGGCGGCTATCTGCACCCCTCCCTCCAGCCGGAGCGGGCGATGGCGGCGGCGCTGTCCCGGGCCGGGCGTCGGCCCGGTGCCTGGGGCAGGCCGCCCATGGAGGGGCTGCCGGAGCTGCGCGAGTGGTTCGCGCGCAGCATCGGCGGCGCGGTCACGGCGGCCGAGGTACTGGTCACCTCCGGCGGACAGTCGGCGCTGACCACCGCCCTGCGCGCACTGGCGCCGCCCGGCGCGCCGGTGCTCGTGGAGTCGCCCACCTACCCCGGCATGCTGGCCATCGCGCGGGCGGCGGGCCTGCGTCCCGTGCCGGTCCCGGTGGACCCGGACGGGGTGCGTCCCGCCCTTCTCGCCGACGCGTTCCGGGCCACCGGCGCCCGGGTGTTCGTCTGCCAGCCGCTCTTCCAGAACCCGACCGGCGCCGTGCTCGCCCCCGACCGCCGCGCCGAGGTGCTGCGCATCGCCCGCGAGGCCGGGGCCTTCGTCGTCGAGGACGACTTCGTACGACGGCTCGTGCACGCCGACGCGCCGCCGCTGCCGCGTCCGCTGGCCGCCGACGATCCCGACGGAGTCGTCGTGCACGTCAGCTCGCTGACCAAGGCGACCTCACCCAGCTTCCGGGTGAGCGCCCTGGCCGCGCGCGGCCCGGTGCTGGAGCGGCTGCGTGCCATCCAGGTCGTCGACACCTTCTTCGTGCCCCGGCCCCTGCAGGAGGCCGCGCTGGAACTCGTCGGCTCGCCCGCCTGGCCGCGCCACCTGAGGACGGTCTCGACGGAGCTGAAGGCCCGCCGCGACGCGATGACGTCCGCGCTGCGGCTGCACCTGCCCGAACTCGCCCTGCCGCACATCCCGTCGGGCGGCTACCACCTGTGGCTCCGCCTGCCCGAGGGCACCGACGAGTCCGCCTTCACCGCCGCCGCCCTCCGCGCGGGCGTCGCGATCACCCCTGGCCGCCCGTACTTCAGCGCCGAACCCCCGGCCGCACACCTGCGCCTGAGCTTCGCGGCGGTGGCCGGGACGGGGGAGATCGCCGAAGGGGTACGGCGGCTGCGGGCGGCCTGCGCCGAGGTCGGCTAGCCGAACGGCACCGAAATCCACTCGACGCCGGCTCCCGCTGCCTGCGAATCTCCCCGCATGACTGACGTGCCGAGCCTCGCCGAGGGCTACGCGATCTCCACCGACCCCGCCCGCATCGACGCCGAGCGGGTGCACCGTTGGCTGTCCACGGACGCGTACTGGGCGCTCGAACGGCCCCGTGAGAAGCAGGACCGTGCGCTCGGTGGGTCGCTCAACTTCGGGGTGTACGAGGTGGTGTCGGGGGAGCAGGTGGCGTATGCCCGGGTCGTCACCGATCGCGCCACCTTCGCCTGGCTGTGCGATGTGTATGTCGATCCGTCGGTCCGCGGCAAGGGGCTCGGGACGGCGCTGGTCGGTGCCGTGCGGGAGGAGTTGCGGCCGTTCGGGCTGCGCCGGATCCTGCTCGCCACCCACGACGCGCACGGCGTCTACGAGAAGCTCGGGTTCGCTTCGCTGGAGCGGCCGGATCAATGGATGGCGCTCCATTTCTAGCGGGTTGTCCGGCTGATCCTGACCTGGAAGTAAGGTTTCGCGTACCCTGGGTAACTCCGAGGTGACACCTCTTGACCTGCGTACTTTCGCGAATCACGATCGCGGCATGGCACTTCGGGTCACGTTCGTCGCCGCGGCGCGCAGCTCCCCGCTGCTCGCGGAGCGCTTTGAGGACGACCGTCCACTGGACCAGGCCGGCTGGGACGAGGTGCAGCGCATCGCCCACGGTCTGGTGCCGCTGTCGGCGGCCGAGCTGCGCTACTGCTCGCCCACCCCGCGCAGCCGCGCCACCGGCGACGCCCTCGGGGACGCGCCGCTGGTGCAACTCGCGCTGCGCGACTGCGACATGGGCCGCTGGCGCGGGCTGACGCTCGGCGAGGCGATGGCCCGCGAGCCGGAGGCGGTGGACGCCTGGCTCGCGGACCCGCGCGGCACACCGCACGGCGGCGAGTCGCTGCTGGCGTTCATCGCCCGGGTCGGCGGCTGGCTCGACACCCGGCCCGTGGAGGACGGCGGCCGGGTCGTCGCCGTGGCCGAGCCCTCGGTGATCCGCGCCGCCCTGGTGTACGCCCTGAAGGCGCCGCCCGCGACGTACTGGAACCTCGACGTCCGTCCGCTGTCGACAACGACCGTCACCGGCCGGGCGGGCCGCTGGAACCTGCGGTTCGACGGGGTGCCGACCCAGCCCTCACGGACGTAGAGGTGACGGGAGCCCGAAGTGCTCGACGAGGATCCGCATCGTGTGGGCGCCGTCCGCGTTGAACTCGGGGTCGGCGTCGTAGCGCGAGGTGTCCCGGCCGACGATCCCCGCGTCCAGCAGCCCGCGCACCAGCAGATCGGCCATGCCGCCGCCGCGCCGCGACTCGCGACGCCCCCCGACATTGAGATACAGCTCCTCGAAGCCGCCCCGGTTGTACGTGAACTGGAACGGGTGCTCGGGGCAGTGCGCGACCAGGTAGCTCTGCCCGTGCGGGCAGGCGCACGGGGGCGTGGAGGCCAGGAACACGGTCTCCGCGTTGCCCTCGTAGCGGAAGCCTGTGATGTCGCGCGCCAGCTTCCACACGCTCCCGCCGTGCGGCACGGCGAGGGCGTCATGGGACACCCAGGCCCAGCCCGACGACTCGCCGGTGGCGGAGGCGGGCAGCCCGGCCTGGGCGAAGACACCGGACAGGGTGGGCAGGTCCATGCCCTTGCAGAAGGTGACGAACGTGTTCGGGGCGAGCCACGTCAACGCGCCGTCACCTCCGCGGCCAGCGGTGGCGACGGCAGGTTGTAGAAGTCGGCGATCACCTTCATGAGCCGCTCCCGGTCCTCGCTCGCGTGCTCCCAGCAGGCGTGGTCGTCGTCGTCCGCGTGCGGGCAGTACGCGTCGGGGCCGATGAGGTTCGCGGCCAGTAGCTCGGGGGAGAGGTGGTCCGGGTTGTCGCCCACGCGCTGCTCCACGTCCTCGAAGCTGAACCGGAGGACCAGACGGCCGTCTCGGTAGTACTGGAAGTCGGGAGGGAAGGCCTTGGCGCTGCACGGCTCGGTCACGATCACGACCAGCTCGGTGCCGTCGGGGCACACGCGCCGGTAGTCGACGGGGTCGTAGTCCTCGATCTCCTCGTTGATCATGTCGTGCACCGCCCATATCCAGCCGTTCCCCTCACCGTGGTCGAGGGGATCGCGCGCCAGTCCGCGCAGGCCGCCGGTGAGGGCGTCGAGTGAAGTGCCCCGTGCGAAGACGACGTTCACCTCGTGGTGGCCGTAGGAGTCCTGGGTCCATTGGGTCATGCCGAGCACCTTAGAGGCGGGCACTGACAGTGGGTTCACGCGCGTAGTCGGTGGTGAGCACGAGGTCCTTCGCGGGCCCGCGCACCCGCCACACCGACCGCCAGCGGTCCTCGTCGAGGACGGTGAACTCGCCCCGGTACAGGTCGGCCGCGCAGGGGTGGTCGGCGAGGTGACGGCCCGCGGTCAGGTCCAGGTCGTGGAAGGGCCGGCCGTCGGCGAAGCGGACGTCCGCCGTGCCGGGCGAACTCCCGGGCAGAAAGCGCAGCGTCCGCTCGGCGGGCCGGGCCACTCCCTGCCAGACGAAAGTGCCGGCCTCCTCGTGCAGCAGCCCGCCGCTCGCCAGCGGGCTGAAAAGGGTCGTCCCGGTGAACTCGCCTCGCTCACCGCTCGCGAGATCCCGCACCGAGCGCTCCACCCGCCAGTGCCCGGCCAGATGCGCCAGCACATCCGGTACTGGCCAGAACTCGCCCATCCCGTCCCGCTCTCCGTCCCGCCCGTCGCTGCGCGACCCATTGACGCCACTGCGCCCCCTCCCTATCTTGCCGTTCGAAGTGCTGACCAGTGTCTGATATATCGAACAGCTCCCATCGTCGAGCCGCGGAGTATCCATGTCACGCACCGCCCGCACCCGCTGGAGACTCGGTCTCACCGCGACCGCCCTCCTGACGGCCTTCGCCCTCGTGCCCGCCCCCGCGCACGCCGAGGCCGTCACCGACTACGAGATCACCGTCGACCCGGCCGGGACCGGCGCCGAGATCGACGACACGATGTACGGCGTCTTCTTCGAGGACATCAACCGGGCCGCGGACGGCGGCCTGTACGCCGAGCTCGTGCAGAACCGGTCCTTCGAGTACTCCACCGCCGACCACTCCTCCTACACCCCCCTGACCTCCTGGACGGTCGGCGGCACGGCGCAGGTCCTCGACGACGACGGCCGGCTCAACGAGCGCAACCGCAACTACCTCTCCCTGGACGCCGGTTCGTCCGTGACGAACGCCGGCTACAACACCGGGGTCCGGCTGGAGAAGGGCAAGAGGTACGACTTCTCCGTCTGGGCGCGCGCCGCGGCCGGCACCACCCTCACCGTGTCCCTGAAGGACGCCGCCGGTGAACTGGCGAGCGCCCGCCAGGTGGCCGCCAAGGGTGGCTGGAAGAAGTACACCGCCACCTTCACGGCGACCCGCACCAGCAGCCGCGGCCGCCTCACCGTCGCCGCCACCGAGGCCGCAGCCCTCGACATGGTGTCGCTGTTCCCGCGCGACACCTACAAGAACCAGCCGAACGGCCTGCGCAAGGACCTCGCCGAGAAGATCGAGGCCCTCGACCCCGCGTTCGTCCGCTTCCCGGGCGGCTGTCTGGTCAACACCGGCTCCATGCAGGACTACAGCGAGGCCTCCGGCTGGCAGCGCAAGCGGTCCTACCAGTGGAAGGACACCATCGGCCCGGTCGAGGAGCGCGCCACCAACGCCAACTTCTGGGGCTACAACCAGAGTTACGGCCTCGGCTACTACGAGTACTTCCGCTTCTCAGAGGACATCGGCGCCATGCCGCTGCCCGTCGTCCCGGCCCTGGTCACCGGATGCGGCCAGAACCGCGCCACCGACGACGAGGCGCTGCTGAAGCGCCACATCCAGGACACCCTCGACCTGATCGAGTTCGCCAACGGCCCCGTGACCAGCACCTGGGGCAAGAAGCGCGCCGAGATGGGCCACCCCAAGCCCTTCCGCCTCACCCATCTCGCGGTCGGCAACGAGGAGAACCTGCCGAACGAGTTCTTCGCCCGCTTCCAGAAGTTCCGCGCGGCGATCGAGGCGAAGTACCCGGACATCACCGTCATCTCCAACTCGGGCCCGGACGACACGGGGGCGACCTTCGACACCGCCTGGAAGCTCAACCGCGAGGCGAACGTCGACATGGTCGACGAGCACTACTACAACAGCCCGCAGTGGTTCCTGCAGAACAACGACCGCTACGACAGCTATGACAGGAACGGCCCCAAGGTCTTCCTCGGCGAGTACGCCTCCCAGGGCAACGCCTGGGAGAACGCCCTCGCGGAGGCCGCCTACATGACCGGCCTGGAGCGCAACGCCGACGTCGTCAAGCTCGCCTCGTACGCCCCGCTGCTCGCCAACGAGGACTATGTGCAATGGCGCCCCGACATGATCTGGTTCAACAACCACGCCTCCTGGGGCTCCGCCAACTACGAGGTCCAGAAGCTGTTCATGACCAACGTCGGCGACCGGGTCGTCCCCTCCTCGGCGACCGGCACCCCGACCGTCAACGCCCCCATCACCGGCGCCGTCGGCCTGTCGACATGGGCGACCAGCGCGGCGTACGACGACGTGAAGGTCACGGCCGCGGACGGGACGGCGCTGCTCAGCGACGACTTCTCCGGTGACGCCTCGAAGTGGACGCACCACGGCACCGGCAGCTGGAGCATCCAGGACGGCGCGTACGTCCAGACCGACGCCGCCGCCGAGAACACCCTGGTCACGGCCGGCGACCCGGCCTGGCAGGACTACGACCTGCAGGTGAAGGCCACCAAGAAGTCCGGCAAGGAGGGCTTCCTCGTCGCCTTCGGCGTCAAGGACACCGGCAACTACTACTGGTGGAACCTCGGCGGCTGGAACAACACCAGCTCCGCGGTCGAACAGGCCGTCGACGGCGGCAAGTCGACGCTCCTCTCCAAGGCCGGAGCGATCGAGACGGGCCGCACGTACGACATCGACGTCAAGGTGAGGGGCCGCCAGGTGAGCCTCTACCTCGACGGCGAGCTGTGGGGCAGCTTCACCGACGACAAGCCGGCCGAGCCGTTCCGTCAGGTCGTCACCGAGGACGAGCGCACCGGCGACCTGATCGTCAAGGTCGTCAACGCCCAGTCCTCCGCCGCCCGTACGGCGATCGACCTGGGTGGCGCCAAGGTGGCCTCCCGGGCCCGGGTGACCACGCTGGCCGCCGCGCCGGAGGACGTGAACACCGAGACGGACACGCCCGTCACCCCGGTCACGTCCACCTTCTCGGGTGTCGCGGACAGGTTCACCTACACCTTCCCGGCGAACTCCGTCACGTTCCTCAGGATCCAGCAGAGGTGACCCTGCGGGCGGCTCAGGCGACCCCGAAGTACGCCTGGGCCGCCCGCACGCCCTCGGCCAGGGCGTCGACCTCGGCCGGGGTGTTGTACACGTAGAAGGACGCGCGGGTCGTTGCCGGAATGCCGTAGCGCCTGACGATCGGGCGGGCGCAGTGGTGGCCGACACGGACGGCGATGCCCCGCTCGTCCAGGACCTGGCCGACGTCGTGCGGATGGATGCCGTCCACCGTGAAGGAGACGGCGCCGCCCCGGTCGGTGAGATCACGCGGGCCGACGATGTGCACCCCGGGGATCTCGCCGAGCAACTCCAGGGCGCGGCCGGTGAGCCGGTCCTCGTACGCCGCCACCTCGGCCATTCCGAGCGCCTCGAGGTAGTCCACCGCGGCCGCCAGACCCACCGCCTGGGCCGTCATCGGCACACCCGCCTCGAAGCGCTGCGGCGGCGGCAGGAACGTGGTTCGGTCCATCTCCACCACCTCGATCATCGAACCGCCGGTCAGGAACGGCGGCAGATCCGCGAGCAGTTCGCGCCGGCCCCACAGCACACCGACACCGTTCGGTCCGAGCATCTTGTGCCCGGAGAAGGCGAGGAAGTCGGCGCCCAGTCCGGTCACGTCCACCGGCCGGTGCGGCACCGACTGCGCCCCGTCGACCACCACCAGCGCGCCGAACGCATGCGCCCGGTCGGCCAGTTGCCGCACCGGATTCACCGTGCCCAGCACGTTGGACTGGTGAGTGAGGGCGACCACCTTCGTGCGCTCGTCGATCAGCTCGTCGAGCCGGGTGAGGTCCAGGCGGCCCTCGTCGGTCAGGCCGAACCAGTCCAGCGTGGCGCCGGTGCGCTCGGCGAGCTGCTGCCAGGGCACGAGATTGGCGTGGTGCTCCATCTCCGTGACCACGATCCGGTCGCCGGGGCCGATCCGGCGGGCGTTGCCCAGCGCGTACGCCACGAGATTGATGCCCTCGGTGGTGTTCTTGGTGAACACGACCTCGTCCTCGACCGCCCCGATGAACCCGGCGACCGTGCGGCGCGCGTTCTCGTACGCCTCCGTCGCCTCCCCGGCCAGCTGGTGCGCGCCGCGGTGCACGGCCGCGTTGCGGGTGAGGTAGAAGTCCCGCTCGGCGTCCAGGACCTGGAGGGGTTTCTGGGTGGTGGCGCCGGAGTCCAGGTAGACGAGGCGGGCGCCGCTGTCCATCGTCCGTTCGAGGATCGGGAAGTCCTTGCGCAGCGCGTCCACGTCGAAGCCCACGGCGTCTCACCTCTCACGTTTTCTTCCTTGGTTCACCGTGAGGCACGCTAGGTTTTCTCACGGTGAATCGCAAGCATTAGCATGAGGCCCGTGGATCACGAGGCTCCCGTCTACCTGCATCAGCTCCCGGTCCCCGGCGAGGAGCGCTACGCGTCGCTGGCCCTGGTCAACACGCGTTTTACGCTCAGCCACGGCCAGGTCGACCTGCTCGACGACGTCGAGGCCGCCCATCTGTGGCTCGTACGGCACGAGCTGCTGCCGGACCCGGTGGCGCTGAACGGTCGGCAGCTCGGGCGCCTCCTGGGGCTGCGGGAGGCGCTGCGCGCGCTGTTCGAGGCGTACGCGGCCCATGACCGGCCCGCCTCCGAGGACCTCACCACGCTCAACTCGGCCCTCGCGGCCGCCCCCTCGACACCCCGGCTGGCCTGGACGGCCGACGGTCCGTGCCGCGCCGACGAACCCGACGCCGGCAACCCGGGCGCCGCCGCACTGTCCCTCCTCGCCGAGGACGCCACGGAGCTGCTCACCGGCACGGAGGCCGGGCAGCTCACCGAGTGCGCCGCCCAGGGCTGCGCCCGCTGGTTCCTGCGCTCGCACGGCGCCCGCCGCTGGTGCACGACGAAGTGCGGCAACCGGGTGCGGGCGGCGCGGGCGTATGCGGCGAAGCGGGGGAGGGGCGGCGTCGGGTGACTCGTGGCGCGACGTGCCCGGCGCCGGCGTCGAGCTGAGTCACACGCCCCGCGCGGGTGTCCCGAAGGGCGGCAGTACCTTGAAGCGCTCGTCGGTCCACACCGGGCTCGCGCTCGGTGAAGCCGGTCAGGTCGAGGCCGGTGATGGGTGTCATGGCGATCATCATGCCGGGGGCCGGGGGCCGGGGGCCGGGGGCCGGGGGCCGGGGGGCGGTGCATCGGGCGGGTGCGGCGCATGATTGCATAAACGTGCAGCAGCACGTATAGTCATGCCATCGAGGAGGAGGGTCCCATGACGGTACGTGCCGCAGTGGCCGGAGCGAGCGGGTACGCGGGTGGAGAGCTGCTGCGTCTGCTCCTGACGCACCCCGAGGTCGAGATCGGCGCCCTGACCGGCAACTCCAACGCCGGTCAGCGGCTCGGCGCGCTCCAGCCGCACCTGCTGCCACTGGCCGACCGCGTGCTGCAGGAGACCACCGCCGACGTCCTCGCCGGGCACGACGTCGTGTTCCTCGCCCTCCCGCACGGCCAGTCCGCCGCCGTCGCCGAACAGCTCGGCCCCGACGTCCTCGTCGTCGACATGGGCGCCGACTTCCGGCTGAAGGACGCCGCCGACTGGGAGCAGTTCTACGGTTCCCCGCACGCCGGGACCTGGCCCTACGGCCTCCCCGAACTGCCGGGCGCCCGCGCCGCGCTGGAGGGGTCCAAGCGCATCGCGGTGCCCGGTTGCTACCCCACGGCCGCCTCCCTCGCGCTGTTCCCGGCGTACGCCGCGGGGCTGGCCGAGACCGAGGCCGTGATCGTCGCCGCGTCCGGCACGTCCGGCGCGGGCAAGACGCCCAAGCCGCACCTGCTGGGCTCCGAGGTCATGGGCTCCATGTCGCCGTACGGCGTCGGCGGCGGCCACCGCCACACGCCCGAGATGATCCAGAACCTCAGCGCCGCCGCCGGTGAGCGGGTCTCGGTGTCCTTCACCCCGACCCTCGCACCGATGCCGCGCGGCATCCTCGCCACGTGCAGCGCCAAGGCGCACGAGGGCGTCACCGGCGAGTCCGTCCGCGCCGCCTACGACAAGGCCTTCGCCGACGAGCCCTTCGTCCACCTCCTGCCCGAGGGTCAGTGGCCCGCCACCGCGTCCGTCCACGGTTCCAACGCCGTTCAGGTGCAGGTCGCCTTCGACGCCGCCGCGCACCGCATCATCGCGATCAGCGCCATCGACAACCTGACCAAGGGCACCGCGGGCGGTGCCGTCCAGAGCATGAACCTCGCCCTCGGGCTCCCCGAGGAGCTGGGCCTTTCCACGATCGGAGTCGCACCGTGAGTGTCACGGCAGCACAGGGATTCACCGCGGCCGGCGTCGCCGCCGGGATCAAGGAGAACGGCAACCCGGATCTGGCCCTCGTGGTCAACACCGGGCCCCGTCGCGCCGCCGCGGGCGTCTTCACCTCCAACCGTGTGAAGGCCGCGCCGGTGCTGTGGTCCGAGCAGGTCCTCAAGAGCGGCCAGGTCTCCGCCGTCGTCCTCAACTCCGGCGGCGCCAACGCCTGTACGGGACCCAAGGGCTTCCAGGACACCCACGCGACCGCCGAGAAGGTCGCCGAGGTGCTCGGCCGGGGCGCCATCGAGGTCGCCGTCTGCTCCACCGGCCTCATCGGCGTACTCCTGCCCATGGACAAGCTGCTCCCGGGCGTCGAGACGGCCGCCGCGCAGCTGTCCGAGCACGGCGGTGAGAAGGCCGCCATCGCCATCAAGACCACCGACACCGTCCACAAGACGTCGGTCGTGACGAAGGACGGCTGGACCGTCGGCGGCATGGCCAAGGGCGCCGGCATGCTCGCCCCGGGCCTCGCCACCATGCTGGTCGTCCTCACCACGGACGCCGACCTCGACAGCGACGTACTGGACCGGGCGCTGCGCGCGGCCACGAAGGTGACCTTCGACCGGGTCGACTCCGACGGCTGCATGTCCACCAACGACACCGTGCTGCTGATGGCCTCCGGCACCTCCGGGATCACCCCGCAGTACGAGGAGTTCGCCGAGGCCGTACGGACCGTCTGCGACGACCTCGGCCAGCAGCTGATCCGGGACGCCGAGGGCGCCAGCAAGGACATCAGGGTCGAGGTGATCAACGCCGCGACCGAGGACGACGCCGTCGAGGTGGGCCGCTCCATCGCCCGCAACAACCTCCTCAAGTGCGCGATCCACGGCGAGGACCCCAACTGGGGCCGCGTCCTGTCCGCGATCGGTACCACGCAGGCGGCCTTCGAGCCGGACCGGCTCAATGTCTCCATCAACGGCGTCTGGGTCTGCAAGAACGGCGGCGTCGGCGAGGACCGCGAGAAGGTCGACATGCGCTACCGCGAGGTGCACATCGTCGCCGACCTCGCCGCCGGCGAGCAGACCGCCACCATCTGGACCAACGACCTGACCGCCGACTACGTCCACGAGAACAGCGCCTACTCGTCATGAGCACTACGCGTAAGCACACCGCACTGCCCAAGGCCCAGATCCTCATCGAGGCGCTGCCCTGGCTGGTCCGGCACAACGGCAAGATCGTCGTCATCAAGTTCGGCGGCAACGCCATGATCGACGAGGACCTGAAGGCCGCGTTCGCGCAGGACGTGGTGTTCCTCCAGCACGCCGGCCTCAAGCCGGTCGTCGTGCACGGCGGCGGCCCGCAGATCAGCGCCGCCCTCGACAAGCACGGCATCGTCAGCGAGTTCAAGGCGGGCCTGCGCGTCACCACCGAGGACGCCATGGACGTCGTACGCATGGTGCTGGCCGGACAGGTGCAGCGGGAGCTGGTCGGGCTGCTCAACCAGCACGGCCCGCTCGCCGTCGGCCTCACCGGCGAGGACGCGCACACCATCACCGCCACCAAGCACCAGCCCGAGATCGACGGCGAGTTGGTCGACATCGGGCGGGTGGGCGAGATCACCGACATCGACACGGGCGCGATCGAGGCACTGCTCGCCGACGGCCGCATCCCGGTCGTCTCCTCGATCGCCCGCTCCCAGGACGACGGACATGTCTACAACGTCAATGCTGATACGGCGGCTGCGGCACTCGCTGCTGCGCTGGGCGCCGAGACCCTCATGGTCCTCACGGACGTCGAGGGCCTCTACGAGGACTGGCCCAACTCCGACGAGGTGATCAGCCGCCTCACCGCTTCCCAACTGGAGAAGCTGCTGCCGGAGTTGTCCTCCGGCATGGTGCCGAAGATGGAGGGCTGTCTGCACGCCGTGCGGGGCGGCGTGAACACCGCCCGCGTCATCGACGGCCGGGTCCAGCACTCGATCCTGCTGGAGATCTTCACCGACGAGGGCATCGGCACGATGGTCGTGCCCGACCAGCAAGAGGGGGATGCCGTATGACCGCCAACCAGGAACTGACCGCGCGGTGGCAGGGCGCGCTCATGAACAACTACGGCACCCCGCGGCTGCCCCTGGTCCGCGGCGAGGGCGCGAAGCTGTGGGACGCCGACGGCAAGGAGTACGTCGACTACGTCGGCGGCATCGCGGTCAACGCCCTCGGCCACGCCCACCCCGGGGTCGTCGAGGCGGTGAGCCGCCAGATCGCCTCGCTCGGCCACGTCTCCAACCTGTTCGTCGCCGAACCGCCTGTCGCGCTCGCCGAGCGGCTGCTGGAGCTCTTCGGCCGGGACGGCAAGGTCTACTTCTGCAACTCCGGGGCCGAGGCCAACGAGGGCGCCTTCAAGATCGGCCGGCTGACCGGGCGCACCCACATGGTCGCCACCCAGGGCGGCTTCCACGGGCGCACCATGGGCGCCCTCGCGCTCACCGGCCAGCCCGCCAAGCAGGACCCGTTCCTGCCGCTGCCCGGTGACGTCACCCACGTCCCCTACGGCGACGCGCAGGCGCTGGCCGCCGCGGTCACCGAGGAGACGGCGCTGGTCATCATCGAGCCGATCCAGGGCGAGAACGGGGTCGTGGTCCCGCCCGCCGGCTATCTGAAGGCGGCCCGCGCGATCACGGCCGCCACCGGATCGCTGCTGGTCCTGGACGAGGTGCAGACCGGCGTCGGCCGCACCGGCCACTGGTTCGAGTACCAGGCCCACGAGGGCGTCCTGCCCGATGTCGTCACGCTCGCCAAGGGGCTCGGCGGCGGACTGCCGCTCGGCGCCACCGTCGCCTTCGGCCGGGCCGCCGAGCTGCTTCGGCCCGGTCACCACGGCACGACCTTCGGCGGCAACCCGGTCGCCTGCGCCGCCGGACTCGCCGTCCTCGACGCCATCGCGAACGAGGGCCTGCTGGAGAACGTCAAGCGGCAGAGCGAGAAACTGCGGGACGGAATCGAGTCCCTGGGCCATCCGCTGGTCGGCCATGTCCGGGGTGCGGGCCTGCTCCTGGGTATGGTGCTCACCAAGCCGCTCGCGCCGCAGGTGCAGCAGGCGGCTCAGGACGCCGGATTCCTGGTCAACGCGCCCGCCCCCGATGTCGTACGGCTCATGCCGCCGCTGAACCTCGGCGACGACGAAGTGGCGGCGCTTCTCCAGGCGTTGCCCGGCATCCTCGACGCAAGCCACGGGGACGGACGAGCCGGAGAATGAGACGACGATGAGCCACGCGCAGGACCACGGGCACGCAGGGCCTGCCGTGCCGCAGACCCGCACCGCACGCCACCGCCGGATCGTGGACATCCTCAACCGGCAACCGGTGCGCTCCCAGAGCCAGTTGGCGAAGCTTCTCGCCGACGACGGGCTGACCGTCACCCAGGCGACGCTCTCCCGGGACCTGGACGAGCTGAACGCGGTGAAGATCCGCAACACCGACGGCGACCTCATCTACGCGGTGCCCAGCGAGGGCGGTTTCCGCACCCCGCGGGCGCCGCTGGGGGAGTCGGCGAAGGAGGAGCGGATGCGGCGGCTGTCGCAGGAGCTGCTGATCTCCGCGGAGGCCTCAGCCAACCTCGTGGTCCTGCGTACCCCGCCTGGAGCCGCGCAGTTCCTGGCCTCGGCCATCGACCAGGCCGAACTGCACGACATCCTGGGCACGATCGCCGGTGACGACACCCTGCTGCTGATCAGCCGGCAGCCGGACGGCGGGCAGGCACTCGCAGAGCATCTGCTGCGGCTGGCCCAGAACGGGCACTAAGCGCCGTGGGGCTGTTCTCGTCGGTCGGGCGCGGGTTGTCTGTGGTCGATCGCGCAGTTCCCCGCGCCCCTAGGTCACTCCGCTCACCCCAGTCGAGAAGCCAGGCCTCCTGTACACCTCACCTCGTCGCCCGCCGTGATCAGCAGCGCTTCCACGTCCGGCAGCGACTCCAGCCACGCCAGTCCCTCCCGCGAGCCCATCGCGAAGGCCGCCGTGGCCCAGCAGTCCGCCCAGGTCAGCCGGGGTGCCACCACGGTCACGGCGACGAGGTCCGTCACCGCGGACTTCCCGGTGCGCGGGTCGACGATATGGGCCCCGCGCTCGGCGGTGCCGGACGTGGCCACGGCGAGCTCGTCCAGTCCGGCGGCGGAGATCACCGCCGCCAGCCCGCCCGGCCGCAGCGGATCCGACACGCCGACCCGCCAGGGCCGCTGCGGGCCAGGGGTGCCGAGCAGCTGCACGTCACCGCCGCCGTTGACGCTCACCCCGCTCACCCCGGCCGCCGCCAGCCGCCGGGCCGCCCGCTCGACGGCCCAGCCCTTGACGATCCCGGTCGGATCGAGCCGTCCCTCGTACGACATGCTGAACCAGCCCTCGCTGCTCCGCTCCGCCTCGGCGCCGAGCTCCAGCACCAGGGCGACGTCGGGATCGCACTCCTCGACGGTCACCTCGTTCCGGGCCAGCCGTGAGACCTGACTGTCCTCGCGGTAGGTGCTGAACACCTCGTCGACCCGGTGGAGTCCGGCGATCGCCTCGTCGAGGGCCGCCTGGACCGTGCCGGGATCCCCGCCGCGGACGTCGAAGGAGAAGACGGTCCCCATCGCCTCCTCCGCCCGGCGTACCGCGGCGGGAGCCTGTGCGGGTTCGGTCACCGGCTCAGCCACCGGCCTGGTCCAGGGCCGACTGCAGAGACTGCTGGTAGCCGGTGCTGGTGTAGGTGGCCCCGGACACGGCGTCGATGTCGGCGCTGCCTGCTGCCACGGCCGCCTGGTTGAGCTGAGGCACGGCATCGGCGGTGATCTGGCTGCTGCGGCCACCGCTGGGTGCCTGCACCGCCTCTGCCTGGGTGACCTTCCCGCCGCTGACGGTGACACGGACCTGGACCGGCCCGTACTGGGTCTGGGCGACCTCGCCGGTGACGGTCCGGGCCTGGGCACTGCCCGAGCCCTGGTCCGCGGCGCCGCCGCCCCCGGCCTGGATCTGGTCCAGGGCGGACTGCAGGGACTGCTGGTAGCCGGTGCTGGTGTAAGTGGCTCCGGACACGGCGTCGATGTCGGCGCTGCCGGCGGTGACGGTGGCCTGGTTGAGCTGGGGTACGGCGTCTGCGGTGATCTGGGTGCTGCGGCCGCCGCTGGGTGCCTGCACCGCCTCGGCCTGGGTGATCTTCCCGTTGCTCACGGTCAGCCGTACCTGCACCGGTCCGTACTGGGTCTGGGCGACCTCGCCGGTGACCGTGCCGCTGCCGGCGGCCTGGGCGCCGCCCTGGGGCGACTGTCCCGCCGCCGCGGAGCCGGGGTCGGACGCCGGCTTCAGCGACAGCAGCAGCACGATGCCGGACACGGTGGCGGCGGTGGCGAGCACGGCACGCCGAACGGGATGGCTCTTCTTCATGGTTGCCGGTCTCCTGATGACCCGTCGCTCACATCTCGAACGACTCGTGATGGATACGGCGGGCGGGAACCCCCGCGCCGCGCAGTGCCTCGTACACGGACTGCGCGAAGCCGGGCGGCCCGCACAGAAAAACGTCATGACGGTCGATGTCCGGGATCTTCCGCTGCAGGGACTCCGCGGAGATGTCCGGGCGCGCCCCGTCCGGGCTGTTGACCGCGTACATCAGCCGGGCGCCCCGCTCGTCGGCGATGGCGGCCAGCTCGTTCCACAGGGCCAGGTCCTGGGTGCTGTTGGCCCGGTACAGCAGGGTGAGGTCGCCGGCCGCGCCGGGCAGCGTCTCGAACAGTGCCCGCATCGGGGTGATGCCGACACCGCCGGCCACCAGCAGCACCTTGCCGCGGCTGCGCCGGGACGCGGTCAGCGCGCCGTACGGTCCCTCGGCCCACACCCGGGTGCCGGGCCGCAGCTCGCGCAGCCGGGTGCTGTGGTCGCCGATCGCCTTCACGGTGATCCGCAGCATGTCGGGACGGGGCGCCGCCGACAGCGAGTACGGGTGGGAGCTGAACCGCATGCCCGGCGCCATGAACCGCCAGCGGAAGAACTGCCCGGCCTCCGCCCCCATCCGGTGCAGTTTCCGCCCACCGATCAGCACCGACACGATCCCCGGCGTCTCCTCGATCACCGCCTCGACCCGCATCCGGTGCTTCAGGTTCAGTCGGATCGGGGTGAGGATCCGGAACCAGATCACGAGCGCGGTGACCGACCCGTAGAGCCCGTACCAGAAGGTCTTGGCGAGGGGTTCGACAGCGAACTCGTTGCCGGTGCTGATCTGGTGCCAGAACGTCAGGAACACCGCCGCGTACGTCATCAGGTGCACGTGGTACCAGGTGTCGTACGGCATCCTGCGGCGGATCCCGCCGATCGAAACCAGGCCGATGAGCAGCAGCAGTCCGGTGCCGATGGCGGCCTTGCCCATGTCCGGCAGCTGGGTGACGGAGTCGATCGTCTGCTGGACGATGTCGCCCAGCCCCTTGCCGGCCTGCAGGGCGTAGCCCCACATGATCAGGAAGATATGGGCGAGGACCAGGCAGAGGGTGTAGCGGCCGGTCATCGCATGCCAGCGGGCGACCCGGTCGGAGCCCACCCGCCGTTCCAGGGCGGGCACCCGGGCCATCTGCAGGACCACGAGCGCCATGAGATATCCGGCGAGCAGACCGGTGATCCGGCCCGCGGCCAGGATCTGACCGGTGCGGTCGGCGATGGACGGCGTGTTGTCCCACCACAGCCACAGCACCCCGGCCGCGCCCGCCCACAGGGCGAGCAGCAGCGGGACGGCGGGGGAGCGGCGCGGGCGGATACGGCGCATCGTCTGACGCCGGGCGGCACGGCCGCCTGCGAGCGTGGTGGTCACGGTTCCTCCGGGGACGGGGGCAACGGGTGTGTCGTAGTCCCTTGGCCCAGAGATACGTGCAGGGGTGGCCGTGTGTTCAGGTCGGTCAGTACCGAGTGATCGCCGTACCGCCGCTCACCGTCCCCACGGCGATGTGCGGCCGCTGCGCCGGCTCGGCCCACTGAAGGATCAGCCGCATGGCGTCCGCCGGCACGGACACACAACCGGCCGTCGCCCCACGCCCGTTGACATGCAGGAAGATGCCGGCGCCGCGCCCGTGCACCGGTTTGCGGTAGTTGAAGCCGATGACGAGGGCATGCGCGTACCGGTTCCCGTACGACACCAGGTGCTCGGCCTCGGTGGCACGGCAGTCGGCGGGGCGGGGCTCGGTCCACCGGTTGTAGGACCGGGAGCGGACGTCCTGGCACCACCAGGAGTTCTGCCGGGCCGGGCGGTACTTGTACGTCGTCCCGCGCGGCGCCGCCTTGATGCCGAAGGCGTACGGCAGGTCGTACAGCCCGGTCGGCGTCGTGTTCGTGCCCTGCTTCCGTGAGGCGCCCTCGACAAGCCCGTTCGCCCCGAAGCGGGCCGGCGTGGAACCGGCCTCCACCCAGCGGCCGTCCCGCCGGTCCCACCAGGTGACCGTGCCCGTCGTCGAGCCGGCCCGCGGCGCCACGGCGGTGATCAGCTGGCTGCCGCCGCCGGTGTCGGCCATCCGGTCGGGCAGCGGGGCGGCTCCTGCCGGAGCGACGGCGAGCAGGGCGGCGGAGGTGAGGACGGACAGGACGGCTGTGACACCAGAGCGCATGCCTGTGAAGCTAACGGGCGGCAGGGGCAGCGGCAGTTCGGAAGAGCCATTCGGGCGGGCAGACGTCCGAAGTGGTTACTTCGGGCGGGCGGGCGGCAGGGGCAGCGGCAGGCCGGGCAGCCCGTCCAGGCTCGTGGCGATGTGGTCCTTCTTGGCGAAGTACTCGCTGAGCGAGGCGTCGTCCTCGCGCGCGAAGCGCTGGGCGTGCAGGTCGCGGTCCCCGTCGTACGACATGTGAGGCACCGCGAAACCACAGGAGTCCCGGACGAGTTCGGCCGTCACGACGACGATCGCCCGCAGCCCGTGCGGGCTCGGGTCGACGTCCGGAAAGCGGGCGAGCAGCTCTCCGAACCGCGGGTCGTCGCGGAACACCGGCTCCCCGCGGCCGTGCACCCGGACGATGTTCGGCGACCCCTGGAAGGCACACCACATGAGGGTGATCCGGCCGTTCTCCCGCAGATGGGCGATGGTCTCGGCGTTGGAGCCGGCGAAGTCGAGGTAGGCCACGGTGTGTTCGTCCAGCACCGCGAAGGAGCCCTGCACGCCCTTGGGGGAGAGGTTGACCGTGCCGTCCCCGGACAGCGGGGCGGTCGCGGTGAAGAAGAGGGGCTGCTTCTCGATGAACGTACGGAGTCGGCCGTCTATGCGCTCATACGTCTTTCCCATACCACTGATTGTCGAGGAAAGTCGTTTCCCTGCCCGAGGATTTCCAGGAGAGTCACCGCGGCCGCCCCGGCCGGCGCTCCAACGGGGCGGCCACAGTACCTGTCACGTCACTCGGTGAGCGTGCAGGCGGCCAGGGCGTCGAGGCCCTGGGGCTTTTCGGCGGTGCGGCCGATGGAGATGGCGATGCGGTCGATGGCGGCGGTGCGCTTGGAGGCGAGGGGGCCGAGGATGGCGTTCTGCACGAAGTTGGGTCCGCCCTGCCCGACGGTTTCGTTCAGGCGCTTGTCGGCCTCGTCGATCTGGGTGTCGAGCAGCGCGAGGTTGCGGTCGACCTCGGCCTGTGCGGACGCCGGGATCGCCGGCAGCTGAGAGGCGACGTCGGGGCAGGAGATGGCGCCGGCGGCCGTGTTGCCGCCCGCCGCGTCGCCCGCGTCCTCGGCGCCGCCCGCCTCCTCCGTGGCCGGGGCCTCCGGCTCCGCCGTGGCGGTGTCGCCCTCGCCGGCCCCGGCACCTGCGCCGGCGTCGAGTGTGCAGGTCGCGAACGCCTCAAGGCCCTCGGGCTTCTCGGCGGCGCGGCCGATGGCGGTCTCGATGCGGTTCAGCGTCGCGATGCGCTTGTCCTCGAGCGGACCGAGGATGGCGTTCTGCACGAAGTTGGGTCCGCCCTGCCCGACGGTTTCGTTCAGGCGCTTGTCGGCCTCGTCGATCTGCGTGGTGAGCAACGCCAGGTTGCGGTCGACCTCGGCCTGCGCGGACGCCGGGATCGCCGGCAGCTGGGACGCCACTTCGGGGCAGCTGATGGTGCCGGCCGCCGCCTTTGTCGTCGCCTGCGCGCCGTTCTCGGGCGTCTCCCCGGCCAAGGCGGAGCCGGCGATCAGCGCCCCGGACAACACCACCGCTGACACGCCGCCGATCATCGCGACGCGGCGCTTGTTGTACTTCGGAAGAGCCCTGGACATGCGGAAGCCTCACTTGGGTCGGGGGTGTGTGCGTTGACAGAACCGGCGCCGGTGTTCGGTGGGAAGTACGGGAAAGCGGTTTCGGATGTTCACCCGCCGACGAGATTTCCGACTCCGCAGGCACCGCATTGACGAATCATGCAGTCTCCTGCATACTCATGCATGTCAGCGAATGCAGTGTGAGGAGAAACCCGTGACCGAGCGCGTCGTACTCGCCTACTCGGGCGGCCTGGACACCTCTGTCGCCATCGGCTGGATCGCCGAGGAGACGGGCGCCGAGGTCATCGCCGTTGCCGTGGACGTCGGCCAGGGCGGCGAGGACCTGGACGTCATCCGCAAGCGCGCGCTCGCCTGCGGCGCCGTCGAGGCCGAGGTCGCCGACGCCAAGGACGAGTTCGCCGAGGAGTACTGCCTCCCGGCGATCAAGGCCAACGCCCTCTACATGGACCGCTACCCGCTGGTCTCCGCCCTCTCCCGGCCGACGATCGTCAAGCACCTCGTCGCCGCCGCCAAGAAGCACGGCGCCACCACGGTCGCCCACGGCTGCACCGGCAAGGGCAACGACCAGGTCCGCTTCGAGGCCGGCATCGTCGCCCTCGCCCCCGACCTGAAGTGCATCGCCCCGGTCCGCGACTACGCGATGACCCGCGACAAGGCCATCGCCTTCTGCGAGGAGAAGAACCTCCCGATCGCGACCACCAAGAAGTCCCCGTACTCCATCGACCAGAACGTCTTCGGCCGCGCCGTCGAGACCGGCTTCCTCGAGGACATCTGGAACGCGCCGATCGAGGACATCTACGAGTACACCCAGAACCCGGCGACACCGCGCGACGAGGACGAGGTGATCATCACCTTCAAGGAGGGCGTCCCGGTCGCCATCGACGGCAAGCCCGTCACCGTCCTGCAGGCCATCCAGCAGCTCAACGAGCGCGCCGGCGCCCAGGGCATCGGCCGGATCGACATGGTCGAGGACCGCCTGGTCGGCATCAAGTCCCGCGAGGTGTACGAGGCCCCGGGCGCGATCGCGCTGATCACCGCCCACCAGGAGCTGGAGAACGTCACCGTCGAGCGCGAACTCGCCCGCTACAAGCGGCAGGTCGAGCAGCGCTGGGGCGAACTGGTCTACGACGGCCTGTGGTTCTCCCCGCTCAAGCGCGCCCTGGACGGCTTCATCAACGAGGCCAACCAGCACGTATCCGGCGACGTCCGGATGACCCTGCACGGCGGCCGCGCCGTCGTCACCGGCCGGCGCTCGCAGGAGTCGCTGTACGACTTCAACCTCGCGACCTACGACACGGGCGACACCTTCGACCAGTCCGCGGCCAAGGGCTTCATCGACATCTACAGCCTGTCGTCGAAGATCGCGGCGAAGCGCGACCTCGCGTAAGCACCGAGGCTCACCTCACACGCACTAGCCTGACAGCCGCCTCCTCACTCACGTCGTGGGGAGGCGGCGGCACATCCGGACCTCTTGAGGAGCACAGCAAGTGAGCAGCAACAGCGGTGACGTACGGCTCTGGGGCGGCCGTTTCGCCGACGGTCCCGCCGAGGCCCTGGCGAAGCTGTCCGCGTCCGTCCACTTCGACTGGCGGCTCGCGCCCTACGACATCGCCGGTTCGCGTGCCCACGCGCGCGTGCTGCACAAGGCCGGGCTGCTCACGGACGACGAGCTGCAGCGCATGCTGGCCGGGCTGGACCAGCTCGAAGCGGACGTGGCCTCGGGCGACTTCGTCGGCACCATCGCCGACGAGGACGTCCACACCGCCCTCGAGCGAGGCCTGCTGGAGCGCCTCGGCCCCGACCTCGGCGGCAAGTTGCGCGCGGGACGGTCGAGGAACGACCAGGTGGCGACCCTCTTCCGGATGTACCTGCGTGATCACGCCCGCGTGATCGGCGGGCTGATCGCCGACCTCCAGGACGCCCTGATCGGCCTCGCCGAGGCGCACCCCGACGTCGCGATGCCCGGCCGCACGCACCTCCAGCACGCCCAGCCGGTGCTCTTCGCCCACCACGTCCTCGCGCATGTGCAGTCCCTGTCCCGGGACGCGGAACGCCTGCGCCAGTGGGACGAACGGACGGCGGTCTCCCCGTACGGCTCGGGCGCGCTGGCCGGTTCCTCTCTCGGCCTCGACCCCGAGGCCGTCGCCCGCGACCTCGGCTTCGAGCACGGCAGCGCCGGCAACTCCATCGACGGCACGGCCTCCCGTGACTTCGTCGCCGAGTTCGCCTTCATCACCGCGATGATCGGAGTGAACCTCTCCCGGATCGCCGAGGAGGTCATCATCTGGAACACGAAGGAGTTCTCCTTCGTGACCCTGCACGACGCCTTCTCCACCGGCTCGTCGATCATGCCGCAGAAGAAGAACCCGGACATCGCCGAGCTGGCCCGCGGCAAGTCCGGCCGCCTGATCGGCAACCTGACCGGCCTGATGGCGACCCTGAAGGCGCTCCCGCTCGCGTACAACCGCGACCTCCAGGAGGACAAGGAGCCGGTCTTCGACTCCATCGACCAGCTGGAGGTCCTGCTCCCCGCCTTCACCGGCATGATGGCCACCCTCACCGTCCACCGCGAGCGCATGGAGGAGCTGGCCCCGGCCGGGTTCTCGCTCGCCACGGACATCGCCGAGTGGCTGGTCAAGCAGGGCGTGCCCTTCCGGGTCGCGCACGAGGTCGCCGGCGAGTGCGTGAAGGCCGCCGAGGCCGAGGGCAAGGAGCTGGACGAACTGACCGACGAACAGTTCGCGAAGATCTCCGCCCACCTGACCCCCGAGGTCCGCTCCGTCCTCAACGTGCCGGGCGCCCTCGCCTCCCGCAGTGGCCGCGGCGGTACGGCGCCCAGTGCCGTCGCCGTCCAGCTGGCCGAGGTCAAGGCGGACGTGACCGCGCAGCACGCGTGGGCGAACGCCCGTAAGTGACACCCGGGCATCGCGGGTTACGTTGGTCGCACGCCGTATGGAGCGACCGAACGGAGCCCGCGATGCCCTTCGCCCGACTGACCTCGGCAACGACTCCCACCTGCCACATCGGCCTGGGCCTCGCCGCCGTCGGCCGCCCCGGTTACATCAACCTCGGCCGTGAGCAGGACCTCCCCGCCGACCGCAGCGTCGAGGCCCTGCGCGAGCGGACGCACGAGCTCCTGGACGCCGCCTACGCCCAGGGCGTCCGCTACTTCGACGTCGCCCGCTCCTACGGCCGCTCCGAGGAGTTCCTCGCCGACTGGCTGAACGCCCACCCCGAGATCGACGACATCGTGGTCGGCAGCAAGTGGGGCTACACCTACACCGCCGAGTGGACCACCGACGCGGAACAGCACGAGGTCAAGGACCACAGCGTCGCCACCTTCGAGCGGCAGCGCGCCGAGAGCGCCGAGCTGCTCGGCGACCGGCTCGACCTCTACCAGATCCATTCGCTGACCCCGGACAGCCCGGCCCTCACCGACAAGTACCTGCACGCCAGGCTCGCGGAGGCGGCCGCGCAGGGCCTCACCATCGGCTTCTCCACCAGTGGGCCCGCGCAGGCCGACGCCGTCCGGGCGGCGCTGGAGGTGACGGTCGACGGCGAACCTCTCTTCCGTACCGTCCAATCGACGTACAACGCCCTCGAGACCGCCGCCGCCCCCGCCCTCGCCGAGGCCCACGACGCCGGCCTCACGGTGATCGTCAAGGAGGCCATGGCCAACGGCCGGCTCGCTGAGCCGTATGCGCCGGACGCGCTGAAGGCCGTAGCGGAAGAGACCGCTCTCGGCTGCGACGCCGTGGCCCTTGCGCTGATCCTGCGCCAGCCCTGGGCCGGCGTCGTTCTCTCCGGCGCGGCGACCGTCACCCAGCTCGCCTCCAACCTGCACGCCGCCGTCGTCGACCTGGACGACGACCAGCTGAGCCGCCTTGCCGCGCTCGTCGAGGAGCCGCAGGCGTACTGGGAGCGGCGCGGGCAGTTGCCCTGGCACTGAGGGTTTCCCGGCCTGGGGCTATGAGTCACGCATGCCCAGTATGAGACACGGATGTCTCATATGCGCTATGTTTGTCTCATGGCCGTCGATCCAGACCACGTACTCCGCAGCGCCGCAGCCCTGCTGACCCGCAAATCCACCGCGACCATGGACGAGGTCGCCAAGGCCGCCGGGATCAGCCGGGCCACGCTGCACCGCCACTTCGCCGGGCGCGACGCGCTGGTCCGGGCGCTGGAGTCGCTCTGCCTCGCGGAGTGTGAGGCCGCGCTGGACGCGGCCCGCCTGGACGAGGGCAGCGCGAGCGACGCCGTACGGCGACTGGTGCGCGAGATCGAGCCCGCGGCCGGGCTCCTGTCCTTCCTCTACAGCGAGAACCAGCTGTTCGAGGGCGAACAGCAGAACGAGGGCTGGGCCCGGCTCGACGCCCGGGTCTCGGTCCTGTTCCGGCGTGGCCAGGACAGAGGCGAGTTCCGTATCGACCTGACCCCCGCCTGGCTCACCGAGGCTCTCTACGGCCTGATCGCCGCCGGGGCCTGGTCCGTACATGACGGCAAGGTCGCAGCAAAGGACTTCCAGACCATGATCGTCGAGCTGCTGCTCGGCGGCGCACTACGGAGAGAGGAATCATGACCAGCACCCTGCAGCCGGCGACCGCGACCGAGGCGGTGAAGCGCCCGGGCCGCTGGCTCGCGCTGTCCGTCCTCGTGCTCGCCGTGCTGCTGGTGGCCGTCGACGCCACCGTCCTCGGCCTCGCGACCCCGTACATCAGTGAGGACCTGCGGCCCTCCGGCACCCAGCTGCTGTGGATCGGCGACGTCTACTCGTTCGTCATCGCCGGTCTGCTCGTCTCCATGGGCAGCCTCGGCGACCGCATCGGCCGCAAGCGGATCCTGCTCGTCGGCGCCACGGCGTTCGGCGCGGTGTCCGTGCTCAACGCCTATGCGACGACGCCGGAGATGATGATCCTGGCCCGGGCGCTGCTCGGCGTCGCCGGTGCCACCCTGATGCCGTCCACGCTCGCCCTGATCCGCAACCTCTTCCACGACCCGCGCGAACGCAGCCTCGCCATCGGCATCTGGGGCGCCACCGCCTCCGCCGGTACGGCGGTCGGCCCCATTGCCGGCGGTTTCCTGCTGGAGCACTTCTGGTGGGGATCGGTCTTCCTGATCAACCTGCCCGTGATGGCGGTGCTGGTCGTGGTGGGCGTCAAGCTGCTGCCGGAGTCGCGCAACCCCGACCCTGGCCCGTGGGACCTGCACAGCGTCGTGCTGTCGCTGGTCGGCATGGTCGGCATCGTGTACGCCGTCAAGGAGGCCGCCGCGCACGGCTTCGAGTGGGCGGCGCTCGCCGTGGGCCTCGTGGGCGCGGCCGCCCTCTACTGGTTCGTCCGGCGCCAACTGACCCTGCCCACCCCGCTGCTGGATATGCGGCTGTTCAGCAACCGCGGCTTCAGCGGTGCGGTGCTGGCCGATCTGCTGACCGTCCTCGGCTTGTCCGGCCTGGTGTTCTTCCTCTCCCAGTACCTGCAACTCGTGCAGGGCAGGCGGCCGTTCGAAGCGGGTCTGGCCGAACTGCCCGCCGCCATCGGCGCGGTGGCGGCCGGTCTGGTCGCCGGGCGGGCGGCCCGGCGCTTCTCGGTACGGGCCGTGGTCTCCGGCGGACTCGCCGCCGTCGGCCTGGCGCTGGCCACGCTGACCCTGCTGAGCCAGTCCACCGGCTACCCGCTGCTCGGGACCGCACTGCTGGTCGTCGGCGTCGGTGCCGGGTTCTCGTTCACCGTGACCGCCGACGTGATCCTGGCCTCCGTACCCAAGGAGCAGGCGGGCTCGGCGTCCGCCGTGTCCGAGACGGCGTACGAACTGGGCGCCGCCCTCGGTATCGCCGTGCTCGGGTCGATCGTGACCGGCGTCTACCAGGGCTTCACTGCTCCGGCCGACACCCCCGACGGGGTGCACGAGTCGCTGGGCGGTGCGGTGGAGGCGGCGGCGGGTCTGCCGGCGCAGACGTCCGAGGCGCTGCTCGACGCGGCTCGGCAGTCCTTCGTCGACGGGCTCACGCTCGCGTCGGGAGTCGGCGCGGCAGTCCTGCTCGCGGCGGCTGTGGCGGCCTGGTTCCTGCTGCGCGGACAGAAGCTGGCGGGCACGGTCGAGCACCCGTAGTCGTACCGGCTTTAAGTCCGTTTTCGGCTTCGCCTGATGGTCTGGCGCTGTACCCGATGTCGTATGCCACGGCTGAAGGAGCCACCGACCATGACACGTCGTACGAAGAAAGCACTCGTCACCGCGTCCGTCCTGGCCGTCGCCGGTCTGGCCGGAGGCGGTGTCGCGCTCGCCGCCGACGGGGGCGAGACGCCGCGCGAGCAGATCAGGTTCGTCGTCGAGGAGGACGGCAGCGGCGCGGCCGACCGCGCGGACTGCCCCTGGAAGGACGGCGGCGGCACCAAGGCCCCGTCCGACGACCCCGCCTCGGCGCTGTGACCGCCCCGTCCGGTGAGGACAAGCTCCTCGAAGAGGCCCTCTTCGAGGTCAAGCGGGTGATCGTCGGCCAGGACCGCATGGTGGCGCCACCTACCTCGCGGTTGAGCGCAGCGGCGAGGCCCACCTGGTCAGCAACCAGTTCTCGGCGAAGAAGTACTTGAACAACGTCTCCATCGGTGAGATCGACGTCTTGAATGCTCCCCTCCCTGAAGGGCTGGGGATTCCTGGCTCAGGCTGCCTCCTGGAGCGGCGCTCCGGGTGGTCTTACGCCCTCGGCACCAGCCGGGTTCAGACCTGCCCGGACGAGCATCACGCGGGCGGAGTTCTCGTCCCTGGGGGAGGCGGCTCCGCACGCGGTGCGGGTGTAGGTGCGTTCCGACAGCGGCAGTGCGTGCTTGGTTCTCGCTCCGCACGATGCGCAGTCCATGGTGGTGTGCGCGGGGTGCACGAGACGCACGACCCGCCCGTGCTTGCGGCCCATCTCCATCAGGGCCTTCTTGGTGGCGCCGATGGCGGCGTCGGCCGCCTTGCGCGCCATCGATGTCCTGGCGAGGAATTTCGGGCGGAAGTCCTCCACCGCGATGGCGTCGTGGTCGCGCACCACCCGCTTGGCCCACTTGCGGCCGGTGTCCTGCCGCTGCCGGGCGACCTTCTTGTGTGCCTTCGCGCGCAGCTTCTTCGCCTGGCGGTAGCCCTTGGAGGCGGCCTGTCCCCTGGCGGGTTTGCGGCGGGCCAGCATGCGGTCGTACCGCGACAGTTTCGCCTGTGCTTTTCTGCCGTGCTCGGCGTGCGGGAGGTCGTGGGCGTCGCTGGTGGTGGTCGCGGTTTCCATCACGCCCAGTCCACACCGATCACCGCGATCGGGCCACGCACTCGTTCCAGATCCATCGGCAGCGGTCCCACTCCGCCATGAGGGCGGTGCGGGCGGTCGACGACACGCGCAGACGGTAGGTGTACCGGGCGTGCCCGGCCTCCTCTTTCTGCTGTTTTGCTGTCGTTATGACGTCAAACATGTGTCAATTCTGTGTGTTCACGCAACTACAGTGATGGCATGGATGAAGAAAAGCGCATCACCGTCCGGCTCCCCCTCGAACTTCACGAACGCCTCGCCGCGCGGGCGAAGCGAGAACACCGGTCGGTCAACGGCGAGATCGTGCACCTCTTGGAGATCGCGCTCGCCGATCCGTCGGCAGACACCGAATCGCCCTGACGGAGATTCGGCTTTCTCTGCCCTGCTCCGCAGGAGTCCGATTCCTCTCCGGTCCGAAGGCCGGGGCATCCTCGGAGCAACCCGGTGAAGCTCCAAGAGTTCGAGGCGGTGTCTGACGGTCGTCGGCGACCACAACGCCCTGCGCCGAGCCGTCGGCAACCTGCTCTCCAACGCCGTACGACTGGCCCCGCCCGGCACCCGCATCACGGTCGCGGCCGGCCGCTCGGACGGCTGGCTGTGGACGGCCGTCCGGGACGAGGGCCCCGGCATCCTCGACGACGACCAGGCGCGGGTCTTCGACCGGTTCTGGCGGGCGAAGGGCAACGGCGGCGGACGCGACCGGCACGCGGGCCTCGGCCTCGGGAACGTCCGCCAGATCGTGGAGTCGCACGGCGGTCAGGTGCGGCTGTTCTCAAGGGTGGGCGAGGGCTCGACATTCGTCCTGTGGTCCCCGACCCCGGGCGAGAGCACGAACGGCGGCCCTCCGGAGAACGCCCCTGTTTGGACGCGCCCAACCAGCGGAGCTACGCCGCCTCTTTGGCCTTGGTGGCGTACATGTCCACATATTCCTGCCCGGACAGCCGCATCACCTCGGCCATCACCGAGTCGGTGACGGCCCGCAGGACGTACCGGTCCCGGTCCATCCCCTCGTACCGCGAGAACTCCATCGCCTCACCGAACCGCACCGTCACCCGGCTCGGCCGGGGCATGCCCGCGCCACCCGGCTGGATCTTGTCGGTGCCGATCATGGCGAACGGGACGACGGGCGCCCCGGTCATCAGGGTGAGCCGCGCGATGCCGGTGCGCCCTCGGTACAGCCGCCCGTCGGGAGACCTCGTGCCCTCCGGGTAGATGCCGAAGACCTTGCCCTCCTCCAGCACCCGGCGGCCGGTCATCAGCGCCGCGACACCGCCCTTGCCACCGTCCCGGTCGACCGGGATCATGCCGACGCCGGTGAAGAACCACGCCATCAGCCGGCCCTTGAAGCCCTTGCCGGTGACGTACTCGTCCTTGCCGATGAAGAACACCTGACGGTCGCAGACCAGCGGCAGGATCATCGAGTCGATGAACGTGAGGTGGTTGCCGGCCAGGATGACCGGACCGTCGCCAGGGATGTGCTCCACGCCCTCCACCCGGGGGCGGAACATCAGGCGCATGATCGGACCGAGCACTGCCTTGATGAGCGCGAAGCGGGACAACGGACCCTCCGGTGTCAAGGGGATGTCAACGGGTGTCTAGGGGTGGCTGGGGATGTCAAGGGATTCGGTCTATGTCTGTGCAGGTGAGGACGATACTCGCGGCGGCACGGGTCGCGCACATCGGGGACATCGGGTTCACCGAGGCCTTACGCACTGTTGACGTACGTTTACCTGCGGTGGCGCGTCGTGGACGGCGCGTAACCCGTACGCGACGATGTGACGGACATCGCGCGGGAGGCCTAACGCCCGGGTGCCCCGGAGGCCGAGGCCAACGCCGACGGGCCGTCATAGGGTGGCTGGAATACGCACCCCATACGACATCCAACGTCATCCACGCGTTCGAACCGAGGCCTCCCGACGGACACGTCCGCCCCCCTACGATCGGCGCGCACCGACGAGTCGACGGCAGGGAGGCCGCTGATGAGACCGCAGGAGTCGAACGAGCAGGCACAGGAGAACGCCACCGGCACCGGACGGCGGGCGCTCCTCGGCGCGGCCGTGCTCGGCGCGAGCGGAGCCGTCCTCGGTCTGTCCGGCACGGCGAGAGCCGATGCGCGACATGGAGGCCGCGGAATGAAGTCCCTGCCCGTGCCGACGATCGTCGCCCACCGCGGCGCCAGCGGCTACCGTCCCGAGCACACCCTCGGCGCGTACCAGCTGGCCCTCGACATGGGCGCCGACATCGTCGAGGCCGGCGACCTGGTGCCCACCAAGGACGGTCACCTCGTCTGCC
This sequence comes from Streptomyces flavusporus, assembly GCF_046267975.1. Taxonomy (NCBI): domain Bacteria; kingdom Bacillati; phylum Actinomycetota; class Actinomycetes; order Kitasatosporales; family Streptomycetaceae; genus Streptomyces; species Streptomyces flavusporus. Next base: position 7,985,346 of record NZ_CP176503.1, read on the forward strand.
GGCACGAGCCGGAGATCGGCGGCACCACGGACGTCGCCGACCACCCCGAGTTCGCCGACCGCAAGACCACCAAGGTGCTGGACGGCGTCTCCACCACCGGCTGGTTCACCGAGGACTTCACGCTCGCCGAGCTGAAGACGCTGCGCGCGACCGAGCGCATCCCGGCCAACCGGCCGCACAACACCCTGTACAACGGCCGCTGGGAGATCCCCACCTTCGAGGAGGTGCTCCAGTGGCAGGAGGAGCAGACCCGCCGGCGCGGCAGGCAGGTCTGGATCTACCCCGAGCTCAAGCACCCCACGTACTTCCGCAAGCTGGGCCTCGGCCTGGAGGAGCGGGTCGCCAAGGTGTTGCGCAAGTACGGGCGCAACAAGTGGAACTCGCCGGTCATCCTCCAGTCCTTCGAGCCCACCAGCATCCAGCGCCTCAACAAGCTGGTCGACAACCCGCTCGTCGTCCTGCTGTCCGGCGCGAGTACCCGCCCCTGGGACTTCGTCGAGACCGGTGACCCCCGCACGGTCGCCGACCTGATCAAGCCGGCCGGCCTCAGGGAGATCGCCTCCTACGCGCAGGGCATCGGCCCCACCCTCGACCTCATCATTCCGAAGGACGCCGCCGGCAAGCTCACCGAGCCGACCCCCCTCGTCACCGACGCGCACAAGGTCGGCCTGATCCTGCACCCCTGGACCCTGCGCAACGAGAACCCCTTCCTGCCGGCCGACTTCCGCAAGGGCACCGACGCGGACGCCTACGGCGATGTCTTCGGCGCCTACCGGGCGTACTTCGCGACCGGCATCGACGGCATCTTCACCGACCACCCCGACACCGGCCTGCTGGCCCGCGAGGACTTCGTCAACGGCTGAGTCCCCGGCCACCGTTCGGAGTGACAGTCGGCCGCCCGGGGCAACCCGCCGCCGGGCGGCCGCGTCGTGCCGCATATGACGCACGACCTGCTCACCACACTGCGCCCGCTGCTCGCCGCGGAAGCCTCCGCCGAGGCGCCCGCCGCCGGCACCGAACCCGGCGACCTGGAACAGGCGGTCTGGCTGCGCCTGCTGGAGCGCCTCGACACCGACGGTCCGCCCCACGACCCCGAGCGCTGGCTGCGCAGGGCCGTCCGCTCGGAGGCCCGCCGCACCCGCCGTACCACCAGACTCGAGCGACCGTACGACAGCGAACCCGCCGACGACGGCGACCGCGGCCCCGAACAGCTCGCCCTCGCCGCCGCCCGCCGCCGCGCCCTGCGCGACGCGGTGCGCCGGCTGCCCGGCCGCTGTCCGAGGCTCCTCGAAGCCCTTCTGTCGCCGAAGGACCTCACATACCGGGAAATCGCGGGGGAGTTGGGTATCTCACAGGGCAGCCTGGGGCCGGAACGTTCCAGATGTCTGGGATGTCTACGGCGATTGCTTGCAGCGGAGGTTGCGGCTCGCGAAGTGCGGGGATAGGAGTGAGGGACGACAGGCAACAGGTGAGCGGGAGGCGTGCACACATGGGCATGAGCGTGATCATCTCCGAGGCGACCGACCAGGACGCCGAGCAGATCTTCAAGCTGCAGTACCTGTGCTTCCAGAGCGAGGCCGCGCTGTACGGCAACTACCGCATCGACCCGCTCGTCCAGACCCTCGACTCCGTCCGCCAGGAGGTCGCCACCGACTGCGTGTTCGTGGCTCGCCTCGGCGACGAGGTGATCGGCTCCGTACGCGGCGCGGTGACCGAGGACGGCGCCGCCTCCATCAGCCGCCTGTGCGTCCACCCCCGCATGCAGGGCCACGGCATCGGCGCGAGGCTGCTGCGCGCGGCCGAGGCGGCACTCGCGGAGGAACGCGGCGCCAAGAAGTTCCGCCTCCACACCGGCCACCGCAGCGAGAGCAACCTGCGCCTGTACCGCCGGGTCGGCTACGAGACGGTGGGCACGTCGGAGGGCACGGACGGCGTCCCCATGATCGTCCTGGAGAAGAAGGCGGGCTCGTACGCGGCCACTGCCTGACGTCAACCCGGCTGCTCGGTCCGCGACTTCCGCAACCAGTACAGAGCTGAAACCGGCAACAAAACCGGAATGAACAGATACCCCATGCCGAAGTCGGACCACACGGTCGCGTCAGGGAAGGCAGACGGCTCGACAAGCGTCCACGTACCGACGACGAGCACACCCACCAGCTCGGCGGCACAACACACCACCGCCGCCTGACGAGCCGTCTCCCCACCCCGCACCAGCGAGTACGTGATGAACCCGTACACGACTCCCGCAACCGCCGACAGCGAATAGGCGAGCGGCGCCCGGTCGAACTCGGTCGCGATCTGGTACCCGGATCGCGACACCGCCCCCACGACCATCACGCCGTACAACCACACGAGCAGCACACCGGGCCCACTGATCAACCGTGTCCTGGTCGTCGTGGCCACCTCAGCCTCCCCAGATGTCATAGAGCCGCACCTCCAGGACGGCCAGCACCACACCGCCGGCGGCCACCGTCACCGACCCCCACCGCGTCCGCTCCGCCAGCGACATGAACCCCGCGGCCGGGATGCACGCGAACGCCCCCAGCAGGTACGCCACGAAGATCGTCGTCCCCTGCTCCGGCTTCTCGCCCCGCGCCAACTGCACGACTCCGACGACCAGCTGGACCAGCGCCAGCACCGACACCACGGCCATCCCGATGAAGTGCCAGTCCTTCGTCGGCTGATCACGGTACGCGGCCCAACCGCACCACGCGGCGAGCAGCAGCGCGGCGACACCGGTCGCCAGCGTCAGGGCATCAAGCATGCATCGACCCTATTACGGGCCAAAAGGCCTGATGCGGCCGCCCCCGCGGTGCCCCGTAGGGTCGGGGACATGAAGATCCGCGCTGAAGCACTCCTGTTCGACAATGACGGAACCCTCGTCTCCTCCCTCGACTCCGTGAACCGCTGCTGGACCCGGTGGGCCGGGGAGTACGGCATCACGGCCGAGCACTTCGCGCAGATCGAACTGCACGGGCGTACCGCCGCCGAGATAGCCGCTGACCTGCTGCCCGCCGATGTCGTGCCGGAGGCCGTCGCGCGTATCGAGAAGCTGGAGGTGGAGGACGTACCCAACGGAGGCGTGCGCCTGCTGCCGGGTACCAAGGCCTTCCTCGACTATCTCCCCGCCGACCGCTGGGCCGTCGTCACCTCGGCCACCCGCCGGCTGGCCGAGGCCCGTCTCGACGCCGTCGGCATCCTCCCCAAGACCCTGATCGCCGCCGACGACGTCACCCGCGGCAAGCCCGACCCCGAGCCCTACCTGCTCGCCGCCCGCGAACTCGGCGTCGATCCGGCCCGCTGCGTCGTCTTCGAGGACGCCCCCGCCGGACTCCAGGCCGGCCGCGCCGCCGGGATGACCACCGTGGCCTTGGCCACAACCCATCAGGCCCATGAACTGACCGCCGACCTGGTGGTGAAGGACCTGTCGGCCCTGTCCGCGCTGGTCACCGCCGTGGGCGTGGAGATCTCCGTCCGGGACTGACGACTGTCCACCGCTGTCCGGCATGCGGACAGCGGTTCTCGGATGCGTTCATACGTCTGCTTTACTGATCGCATGACCACGACGAGCAGCCGCATCCCTGCGACCGAGGCGACCATGACGCCCGGTGCTCGCTGTATGTGTCGAATGTGCGCCTTCTAGAGGGCCCCTGCACCCCCTGAGCCTCGCGCCCCGAAGCGAGCCGCCGTGGCATGTCCGTACGCCCTCTGCCCGTACGTGACCCAGCTGCCCCGCGCACCTCTTACCTCCGTACCAGGGCACACCCACGCCCGCGTACTCGACAGTGACGGAAACCACGTGATCACCACCTCGGGCCTGACCAAGGTCTACCGCTCACGCGGCCGCGAGGTCACCGCCCTCGACGGCGTCGACCTGCACGTCCGCGAAGGCGAGGTGTACGGCGTCATCGGCCAGTCCGGCGCCGGCAAGTCCTCGCTCATCCGCTGCGTCAACCTCCTGGAGCGCCCCACCTCCGGCACGGTCACCGTCGCCGGCCAGGACCTCACCGCGCTCGCCGGCCGCGGACCCCGCGCCGGCAAGGAGCTCCGGCGGGCGCGCAGCCGGATCGGCATGGTCTTCCAGCACTTCAATCTGCTGTCCACCCGGACCGTGCAGGACAACGTCGAGCTGCCGCTCGAAATCCTCGGCACGTCGGGCAAGGAGCGCTCCCGCAAGGCACTTGAGCTGCTCGACCTGGTGGGCCTGGCGGACAAGGCCAAGGCCTACCCGGCCCAGCTCTCCGGTGGCCAGAAGCAGCGTGTCGGCATCGCCCGCGCCCTGGCCGGCGACCCCAAGGTGCTGCTGTCCGACGAGGCCACCAGCGCCCTCGACCCGGAGACGACCCGCTCGATCCTGAAGCTGCTGCGCGACCTCAACCAGCAGCTCGGCCTGACCGTCCTGCTCATCACGCACGAGATGGACGTCGTCAAGAGCATCTGCGACTCGGCCGCCCTGATGGACAAGGGCCGCATCGTCGAGTCCGGCACCGTCAGCGAGCTGCTCGCCACCCCCGGTTCGGAGCTGGCTGCGGCCCTCTTCCCGGTGGGCGGCGAGGCCTCCGCCGACGACCGCACCGTCCTCGACGTCACCTTCCACGGCGAGGCCGCCACCCAGCCCGTCATCTCCCAGCTGTCGCGCACCTACAACATCGACATATCGATCCTCGGCGCCGCCATCGACACCGTCGGCGGCCTCCAGGTCGGCCGGATGCGCATCGAACTGCCCGGCCGCTACGAGGACAACGTCGTCCCGATCGGCTTCCTTCGCGAACAGGGCCTGCAGATCGACGTCCTGGGCGACGAGCCCGTGCTGGTGAAGGAAGGTGCCAAGTGACCTGGTCCGAGATGCAGCCCCTGCTGGAGCAGGCGTGTACCGAGACCCTGATCATGGTCGGCTGGTCCACCTTGATCGCGGTCGTCCTCGGACTGCCCATCGGCGTCCTGCTCGTCCTCACCGACAAGGGCGGCCTGCTGCAGAACACCGTGGCGAACAAGGTCATCGGGCAGATCGTGAACATCGGCCGCTCGTTGCCGTTCATCATCCTCATGGTCGCGCTGATGAACTTCACCCGCTGGGTCACCGGCACCACCATCGGCAGCGAGGCCGCCATCGTGCCGCTCGCCATCGGCGGCATCCCGTTCTTCGCCCGCCTGGTCGAGACGGCCGTCCGCGAGGTGGACCACGGGCTCGTCGAGGCCGTTCAGTCGATGGGCGGCAACACCTGGACGATCGTCCGCAAGGTCCTGGTCCCGGAGGCACTTCCCTCGCTGATCGCCAGCACGACGACCACGGTCATCGCCCTCATCGGCTACTCGGCCATGGCCGGCACCGTCGGTGGCGGCGGCCTCGGCGACCTCGCCGTCCGCTATGGCTACCAGCGCTTCGAGACCGGGCTGATGTGGATCACCGTGGCGCTCCTCGCCGTCGTCATCGCGCTCATCCAGTTCGCCGGCGACTACGCGGCCCGCTCCCTGCACCGCCGCGGCGCCCGCTCCGGCCCCGGCCCCAAGCTCCGCCTGCTGAAGGCGAAGGAGCCGGCCGCAGCCGACGTCGGCAAGGTCGCGTAACCCCACTCAGACTCCCCGCTCACCCAACGCGGGGTCGCTCCACCCATAAGGAAAGGCACTTTTCGTGCGTAACACCGCCAAGATCACCACCGCCGCCCTCGCTGTCGGAGCCCTCACCTTCGGGCTCACCGCATGCGGCTCCTCCGACAGCGGCTCCGGCTCCGCCGACGCCGACGGCCCTCTGGTCGTCGCCGCGAGCCCCACCCCGCACGCCGAGATCCTCACCTACGTCAAGGACAACCTGGCGAAGGACGCGGGCCTCGACCTGGAGGTCAAGGAGTTCACCGACTACGTCACGCCGAACACGGCGACGGAGGACGGCTCGGTCGGCGCCAACTACTTCCAGAACCAGCCGTACCTCGACGACTTCAACAAGAAGAACGGCACCCACATCGTGCCCGTCGTCACGGTCCACTTGGAGCCGCTCGGCCTCTACTCCCACAAGATCAAGAGCGCCGACGACCTGAAGAGCGGTGCCACCATCGCCGTCCCGAACGACACGGTCAACGAGGCGCGGGCGCTGAAGCTGCTCGCCGACAACGGCCTGATCACCCTCAAGGACGGCGTGGGTAACGAAGCGACCCCCGCGGACATCACCAAGAACCCGAAGAACCTCGAGTTCAAGGAGCTGGAGGCGGCCCAGACCCCGCGCTCCCTCGACGACGTGGACGCCGCGGTCGTCAACGGCAACTACGCCATCGAGGCCGACCTCAAGCCCGCCGACGACGCCCTCGTCCTGGAGTCCGCCGAGGACAACCCCTACGGCAACTTCCTCGCCGTCAAGGAGGGCAACGAGGACGACCCGCGCGTGAAGAAGCTCGCCGAACTCCTCACCTCCGCCGAGGTCAAGAAGTTCATCGAGAACGAGTACGACGGCTCCGTGATCGCCTCCTTCTGACGGTCCCGCGCCGCACGGGGTCCCCTCCCTCACCGGGAGAGGACCCCGTGGTGCGGTTCGGTGCTTTCATGCTGCATGCTGGGCAGTTCAGCAGGCCCTGACGGTTCGAAGGCTACGGAGCGGCGTCATGACGAGCACCTTCCCCAACATCTCCATCAGCACGGAGCGGTTGGTGCTGCGTCCCTTCGACGAGGACGACGTCCCCGCCCTGGCCGAGATGATGAACGACGAGCAGGTCATCGCCTGGACCGACGTGGGCCAGCCCTTCACCGAGGACGACGCACACACCTGGATCACCGAGCACGCGCCCACCGAGCGCAGCACCGGCCGCGGCCTCGCCCTCGCCGTCACCGAGTTCCTCACCCAGCGCCTGGTCGGCGTCATCCAGCTCGCCCGCACCGACTGGCATGTGCGCTCCACCGAGATGTCCTACATCGTCGCCCCCTGGGCGCGCGGCGAGGGCTACGCCTCCGAGGCCGCGCTCGCCACCGCGCAATGGCTCCTCGGGGACCAGAAGTTCGAACGCATCGAACTGCGCACCGCCGCCGACAACACCGCCTCGCAGCAGGTGGCCCAGAAGATCGGCTGCATCAGCGAGGGCGTCCTGCGCGGCGCCTGCATAGCGCGCACCCGCACCGCCGACGACACCTGGACCGAGGTGCGCACCGACTACATCGTGTGGAGCCTGCTGCCCGAGGACCTCGAGGGCGCGGCCGAGCAACTGGCCGACACCGGCGGTTTCACGTCGTACTCGGACTGGAACTGATGTCACGGGCGACCGCGCCCCGGCGCGCCCCGCGACCACCAGGTACTCTCACGGAGCCCGCCTGCCCGCGGGCTGCACCCGACGACCTGCGCAAACACCCTGGAGACTGAGACGATGGCCGATCGGGTCACGGTGATCGGCTGGGACGGCTCTCCGCTGACCGCCGCGGCACGCGCCGCCCTGGGCGCCGCCACCCTGGTGGCCGGTGCCGCCCACCACCTTGCGCTCACCGAGGTGCCCCGCACCGCCGAGCGCATCCGCCTCGGCAGCGTCGCCCTCGCCGCCCGCCGTATCGCCGCACACCGCGGCACCGCGGTCGTGCTCGCCGACGGCGACCCCGGCTTCTTCGGTGTCGTACGCACCCTGAGGGCGCCCGAGTTCGGCCTGGAGGTCGAAGTCGTCCCGGCTGTCTCCTCGGTCGCCGCCGCTTTCGCCCGCGCCGGAATGCCCTGGGACGACGCCCAGGTGGTGGTCGCACACCGCCGCACCCTGCGACGTGCGGTGAATGTATGCCGGGCCCACCCCAAGGTCGCGGTTCTCACCTCACCCGGCGCGGGCCCCGCCGAACTCGGCCTGCTCCTGGACGGAATCCACCGCACCTTCGTCATCTGCGAGGAACTCGGTACCGGGCGCGAGCAGGTCACCGTCGTCACGTCCGACAAGGCCGCCGACCACACCTGGCGCGACCCCAACGTCGTCATCGTCATCGGCGGCCCGGCCGGCCCGGTCGGCGCGGGCGACGGCGGCGGCTGGATCGCCGGCCGCGACCCGGGCGTGGGCCCCCGTGGCTGGACCCTGCCCGCCGAGGCGTACGAGGGACGGCTCGGCGAGGGCGAGACCGAAACGCTGCGCGCGGCCCAACTCGCCCGCCTCGGACCCCGCGTCGGCGACCTGGTCTGGGACATCGGCTGCGGCAGCGGCGCTTTCGCCACCGAGGCCGCCCGGGCCGGCGCCGCCGTCATCGCCGTCGACCGGGACCCCGGCGCCTGCGCCCGCACCGAGGCCGCCGCACGCCGCTTCGGCGTCCAGCTCCAGATCGTCCACGGCACCGCCCCGCACGTCCTGGAGAACCTGCCCGAACCGGACGTCGTCCGGGTCGGCGGCGGGGGAGCGGCCGTGGTCTCCGCGGTCGCCGACCGCCGCCCGCAGCGCATCGTCACCCACGCCGCCACCCGCGACGCGGCCGAACTCGTCGGCCGGGACCTCACCGAACACGGCTACGCAGTCGAGTGCGCCCTCCTGCAGTCCATGGAACTCGACACCCGGGCCTGGACGGAGAAGAAGCGGAGCGTTGCGTTCCTGCTCGCCGGAGATCTGGGGCGGCGGGACGCTCCTCGCTGAGGGGCGGTGGTCGGGTGACGAGTGGGCCTGCCGGACCGCTCCCCGTGATCCGGTTGTCGTACCGCGCGCGGTAGGCTGGCCGATCGTTGTACCGCACTCGGACGCCCGACGCTTCGTCGGTCAATGTCCGGAAAACACGCCCGTTTTGGGTGGGGTGTGGTACGGCAGAACCGGAGGACGCGCAACGTGGCGCAGTCCACAGCGGGCCGTCGCGGATCAGGCTGACGTGGCGGAGGGACGACCGCGACAATGCCACTGAATGGCTTTGTCGCCTTTTCCGGCGGGTCGTTCGTGCCGCTGGGCACGCACGCTCGTTCTTCACTACGGGGCGGTCGGTGCGCCGTTCCGGGTGAGCTGGTCGTAGGAGCATCAACCGATGGGCGAGGGGTACGCATGACTGACACCGGCCAGGTCCCGGGCGAGGGGCTGCCGGAGAACGCAGGCATGGTGGAGCAGCCGGGCGTCCCCGCGCCCGGGGCGTACACCTACCTCTCCGAGACGCCCGCGGAAGACGAAGACCTGCTCCTCCCCGGCGCCCAGGGCGCCTGGGGCAACGAAGTGGCCCCGCCCCCGCCCGAGCCGGTCGTCGAGGCCGTCCACGAACCCGACGCGCACGAGATGTCCGGCCGCGACAGCGGTGCGGTCGACCTCGGCGGGGTCCGGCTGCCCGACCCGACCCCACCGTCGACCCCGGCCGCGCCGTCGACCCACCGGCGCCCGCTGCACCTCGGCCCGCCGATCCCCGACACCTCCGCGAGCCCGGTCCGCTCCCTCGCCGACCGCGGCCCCGCGGGCGCGCCGACGCGCCAGCCGAGCCCGCCGACCTCCGGCCCCGAGTACCTCGACGTCCCTCGCGTGCGCGAGACGCCCCCGCAGGGCGCGGTGCCGTGGGGCGGCCAGGCCCCTGCCCCGACGCCGGTCGGCGCGGAGGCGACGCCTGCGGAAACGGTTGTCCCCACCACACATCACCAGACCGAGCCGGTGGGCGCCGCACAGGCCGCGGTGACCCGACTCGCGACGGAGGCCGTGGGGGCCTCCGGCCCCAGCGAGGCGTACGCCGCGCAGACGTGGCCGGCGGCTGGGGGGACGTCGTCCGCGGGCGCGGGGGAGGCGCTGGGCGGCGTGTCGGAGTCGGGGGGCGGAGAGCCTTCCGGGACCGCGTTTACCGCGGGCTCCGACCAGGCGGCCGTGGGTCAGGCAGACGGGCCCGCCGGCCAGGTGCCGGGGGCCGGGGAGGCCTCGGGTGCTCGGCATGGGGATGGTTCTGTGCACGGCGCGGGTGCTGGGCATGGGGACGGCTCCCTGCTGGCCACGGGTGCCGGACAAGGTGCTGGGGCCGCGCAGTCGCCGGATGCCGGACAGGCCGCCGCGGCTGCCGAGATTGCGGGCGCCGGCTCCGGACAGTTCCCGGATGCCGGAACCAGCGCCCTTGAAACCCCCCAGGTCGTAGAAGCCGCCCCCGCACCCGACGGGACTCCTGAGCAGGTGATGGCCGCATCCGAGGTCGCGCAGATGCCGGAGACCGTGGCGCCCGAGCCCGCGTCGGAAACCGGCACGCCCGAAGCGGCGCAGGCTGCTGCGGCGGCTGCCCATGATTCGGTGCAGGCTCCCGCCACGGCTGCCCCCGATTTGGCGCAGGCCCCTGCGACCGCCGCCCCCGACGTGCCGCAGGTCTCCGGGCCCGAGCAGGCTGCATCGACCGCGCCGCAGGTCTCCGGGCCCGAGCAGGCTGCATCGACCGCGCCGCAGGCCGCCGAGCCCGAACAGGCCGCCCCCGACGTGCTGCAGGCCCCCGGGCCCGAACAGGCCACCCCCGATGCGCCGCAGGCCCCCGCCCCCGCCGTATCCGACAGCGCACCCGAGGCCCCCGCGCCCGCCCAGCCGCTCCCGGACACGGCCCCCGGCGCCCCCGCCGTCACGGACGCCGCGCAGCCCCAGCCCACGGACGCCCCCGCTCCCGCTGCGGCCACCTCCACCGAACCGTCGTCCCCCCAGCCCCCCAACGCCGATCAGCAACAGGCCCTGCAGACGGCCGAGGCCACGCCACCCGTGCAGGACGCGCAGCCGGGTGCCCCGGCCGGGGCAGGGGACGCTCACGACGTGACCGGTCCCTCCGCCACAGACCCCTCCGCCCACATCACGGATCACGCCGCCGACCAGCTCGCAGCGGAGCGCCCCGTTCCGCAGCCCGAGCCCACGGCGGACGCGGCCGCAGTCACGCCTGCCCCGGAGGCGACCCCCGCCCCGGCCCAGCAGCTCGCGGAGGCGCAGCCGCAGGACGTGGCCGCGGCCGGTCTCCCGTCGGAGTCTCAGCCGGACCGGCCCGTGGGCCAGTTCGTTCCAGTGGAGGGCTCGGTGCCGACCACCCCGCACCTGGCTCCCACCCCGCCGCACCCCGTCGTCCTCCCCACGCAGGAGCAGGGGTCCGAGATCCCGGTGAGCCCCGACCCCGTGGCCATCGTCCCGGCCCCCCGCGAGGCCGACACGGAGCCGGCCCCCGAACTCGCGGAACTCGTACAGCACGCGGAGGACCTGGACACCCGGGCCGCCGACCAGGAAGAGGGCACGGCCGAAGTGGCAGAAGCACGGCAGTCCACCGGCCCGGCCGCGCCCCCCTACGACGACGCCGAGCGCGAGGCCGTACTGAAGGTCATGCGCGAACGCCGCGACATCCGCAACGGCTTCCGCAGCGACCCCATCCCGCACGAGGTGCTCCTCCGCGTCCTGGAGGCCGCCCACACCGCACCCTCCGTGGGCCATTCGCAGCCCTGGGACTTCGTGGTCATCCGCTCCGCCGAGACCCGGCGCGCGATGCTCGACCTGGCCATGCGTCAGCGCGACGCGTACGCCAAGTCGCTGCCGAAGGGGCGGGCGAAGCAGTTCAAGGAACTGAAGATCGAGGCGATCCTCGACACTCCGGTGAACATCGTCGTCACCGCGGACCCGACCCGCGGCGGCCGCCACACCCTGGGCCGGCACACCCAGCCGCAGATGGCCCCGTACTCCTCCGCGCTCGCGGTCGAGAACCTCTGGCTCGCTGCCCGCGCCGAGGGCCTCGGCGTCGGCTGGGTCAGCTTCTTCGACGAGCGCGAGATGGTACGCGCCCTCGGTCTGCCCGAGCACCTGGAGGTCGTCGCCTACCTGTGCGTGGGGTACGTCGACGAGTTCCCGGACGAGCCGGAGCTGATGCAGGCGGGCTGGTCCAAGCGCCGCCCGCTGTCGTGGGTCGTGCACGAGGAGACGTACGGCCGCCGCGCCCTGCCCGGCGAGGAACCGCACGACCTGCTCGGCGAGACCGTCGCGCAGATCCGCCCGCTGGACGCCAAGGCGCTCGGCGAGGCGTGGGAGCGGCAGAAGCGCATGACCAAGCCGGCCGGTGCGCTCGGCATGCTGGAGATCATCTCCGCGCAGCTGTCCGGGCTGTCCCGCCAGTGCCCGCCGCCGATCCCGGAGCCCGCGGCCGTCGCGATCTTCGCCGGCGACCACGGTGTGCACGCCCAGGGCGTCACCCCCTGGCCGCAGGAGGTCACCGCCCAGATGGTGGCCAACTTCCTCGGCGGGGGAGCGGTCTGCAACGCCTTCGCCAACCAGGTGGGCGCAGAGGTCTGCATCGTCGACGTGGGCGTCGCCGCGGAGCTCCCCGCCACCCCGGGCCTGCTGCCCCGCAAGGTCCGCCCGGGCACGGCCGACATGACCACCGGCCCGGCGATGACCCGCGAGGAGGCCAGGCAGGCCATCGAGGTGGGTATCGAGACCGCCCGCGACCTGGTGTCGGCCGGCAACAAGGCCCTGCTCACCGGCGAGATGGGTATCGCCAACACAACGGCCTCGGCGGCCCTGATCTCGGTGTTCACGGACACCGACCCGGCGGAAGTGACCGGCCGTGGCACCGGCATCAACGACGAGACCCTCGCGCGCAAGACGGAGGTCGTGCGCCGCGCCATCGAGCTCCACCAGCCCGACCCGGCCGACCCGATCGGCGTCCTCGCCGCGATCGGCGGCCTCGAACACGCCGCCATGGTCGGCCTCCTCCTCGGCGGAGCGTCCCTTCGTACGCCGGTGATCCTGGACGGCGTCAGCGCCGGCGCCGCGGCCCTGGTCGCCCGCGCGATCGCCCCCGAGGTCCTCGCCGCCTGCATCGCAGGCCACCGCAGCGCCGAGCCCGGCCACGTGGCCGCCCTCAACAAGCTCGGCCTGCGCCCCCTGGTCGACCTCGACCTCCGCTTGGGCGAGGGCACGGGCGCCCTATTGGCCCTCCCGATGGTCCAGAGCACGGCGAGAGCAATGCACGAGGTGGCGACGTTCGATTCAGCGGGGGTCACCGAGAAGTAGCGGTCCTGGCCGGCGTGTGGCCGACGCGGTCCGTATGGGGTCCGTGTCCAGCGCCGCTCCGTACAGGGGGCGTGGGCAACGGCGTGGGTCCTGGGCACGCCGTGGGTCCATGGGGAACGCCGTGGGTCCGTGGGCAGTCGTTCCGCAGGGCGGAACGGGTGGGCACGGACCCACGCACCCGCACCCGGCAACGATGCTCAGCCCCCGGACACCTCTGCCGCCACCAACACCCGCACCGTAAAATCCGCACGTCAGGGCCCCGCACCGCCGTAAAGAGGAGCCGCACCCTCATGGCCGAACACCCCGCCTACCCCGTAGGCCTCCGCCTCACCGGCCGCCGAGTGGTCGTCCTCGGCGGTGGCCAGGTCGCCCAGCGCCGCCTCCCGGCCCTCATCGCGGCGGGCGCGGACATCCTCCTCGTATCCCCGGAAGTGACCCCCTCGGTCGAAGCGATGGCGGAGTCGGGCGAGATCACCTGGGCGAAGCGCCGATATCAGGACGGCGACCTCGCCGACGCCTGGTACGCCCTCATCGCGACCAGCGACCACGCGGCGAACACCCAGGCCTCCGCCGAAGCGGAGCGCCACCGCGTCTGGTGCGTCCGCTCCGACGACGCCGACGCGGCCACGGCCTGGACCCCGGCGACGGGCCACAGCGAGGGCGTCACCATCGCGGTCCTCACCACCGACACCAAGTCCCGCGACCCGCGCCACACCGCCGCCATCCGCGACGCGGTCGTCGAGGGCCTGCGCGACGGCACCCTCGTCGCCCCCCACCACCGCACCCGCACCCCGGGCGTCGCCCTCGTCGGTGGCGGCCCCGGCGATCCGGACCTGATCACGGTCCGCGGCCGGCGCCTGCTCGCCGAGGCCGATGTGGTCATCGCCGACCGCCTCGGCCCCCGCGACCTGCTCGCCGAACTCCCGCCGCACGTCGAGGTGATCGACGCGGCGAAGATCCCGTACGGCCGTTTCATGGCCCAGGAGGCCATCAACAACGCGCTGATCGAGCACGCCAAGCAGGGCAAGTCGGTCGTACGACTCAAGGGCGGCGATCCGTTCGTCTTCGGTCGCGGCATGGAGGAGGCCCAGGCACTGGCAGAGGCGGGCATCCCGTGCACGGTGGTCCCCGGCATCTCCAGCTCGATCTCGGTCCCGGGCGCGGCCGGAATCCCGGTCACCCACCGCGGCGTGGCCCATGAGTTCACCGTGGTCAGTGGCCATGTGGCCCCCGACGACGAGCGCTCCCTCGTCGACTGGCCGTCCCTCGCCAAACTGACCGGCACGCTGGTGATCCTCATGGGCGTCGACAAGATCGGGAAGATCGCCGAGACCCTGGTCGCCCACGGCAAGCCGGCCGACACCCCGGTCGCCCTCGTCCAGGAGGGCACGACGGCCGCCCAGCGCCGCGTCGACGCGACCCTCGCGACGGTCGCCGAGGCGGTGCGTACGCAGGAGGTGAAGCCCCCGGCCGTCATCGTCGTCGGCGCGGTCGTGAACGTAGGCCCGCACCCCTCCGCGTAACCGCGGGTAACACAACTCGTCCCGAGCCGTTGGCACCACATCCAGGACAAGGCAGTATCACCCTGTGGCCGATCTCATCACCGTCGAGGACCCCGACGACCCGCGCCTGCACGACTACACAGGCCTGACCGACGTGGAACTGCGCCGCAAGCGCGAACCCGCCGAGGGCCTGTTCATCGCCGAGGGCGAGAAGGTCATCCGCCGGGCGAAGGACTCCGGCTACGAGATGCGGTCGATGCTGCTCTCCGCCAAGTGGGTCGACGTCATGCGCGACGTCATCGACGAGCTCCCCGCCCCCGTCTACGCGGTCAGCCCGGAGCTCGCCGAACAGGTCACCGGCTACCACGTGCACCGCGGCGCGCTCGCCTCCATGCAGCGCAAGCCGCTGCCCACCGCCGCCGAACTCCTCCAGACCGCCCGCCGGGTCGTGATCATGGAGTCGGTCAACGACCACACCAACATCGGCGCGATCTTCCGCTCGGCCGCCGCCCTCGGCATGGACGCGGTCCTGCTCTCCCCGGACTGCGCGGACCCCCTCTACCGTCGCAGCGTCAAGGTCTCGATGGGCGCGGTCTTCTCCGTGCCGTACGCCCGCCTGGACACTTGGCCCAAGGGCCTGGAGTCGGTCCGCGAGGCCGGTTTCACGCTCCTCGCCCTCACCCCCGACGAGAAGGCGAGAAGCCTCGACGAGGCGGCCCCGCACCGGATGGACCGGGTCGCGCTGATGCTCGGCGCCGAGGGCGACGGCCTGTCGACCCAGGCCCTGGTCGCCGCCGACGAATGGGTCCGCATCCCGATGTCCCACGGCGTCGACTCCCTCAACGTGGGCGCGGCGGCCGCGGTCGCCTTCTACGCGGTGGCGACCGGCCGCCCCCAGGGGTAGGCCCTACTCGGGCCGACGCCCCCAGACCTAGGCCCTACTCGGGCGCGGACTGCTCGATCGTCGACTCGAACCGCTCGGACATCAACGCGTCCTCGTCCAGCGGCCGGTGGTCCGGCTGGACGCGCTCCTGCCGCTCGCGTTCGCTGCCCGGCTCGCCGCCGAGCCCCCGGGCCGGCCCCTGGCAGCCCTGCACCACGCCGATGCCGAGCGCAACGAGCAGCGTCACGACGACGAACACGAACAGCCGCTGACGCAGCAGCCGTGGATTGGCCGGCCGCCGCCCGGCGCCGGTGTTCCGGGGCCCCGGACGCCCTGCGGTACCGCGTGGCACGGGCCGGTTCCCGCCGCCGGAACGGGTCGTACTGCGGGAAGCGGGCGTGTTCCTCGACGTCGGCGTGGGCCCCGCCCCGGACCGCGTCGACGACGCACCCCCGCCCCGCGAGGCCGCGTTGCCGGCCCGCGGCGGCGTGCCGCGCGAGGGAGCTCCGCCCCGCACCGGCGCCGAACCCCGGGGCGCGCCCGGACCCCGGGTCGTGGAAATCCCGGGCGCGCCCGCCTGCCCCGGTGGACGGCGCAGCGGGCGGTCGGGGTAGGTGTCGGCAAGCCGACCGGTGGGCCGGTCCGCCTCACCGGAGCGCGGCGCGGGCGGCCGTCCGTCCAGAAGGCCCTGCGCCTCACGAGCCGCGATCTCCTTCAGCCGCAGCGACAGTTCGAGCGTGCTGGGCCGCTCCTCGGGGTCCTTCGCCAGACAGGCCCGTACGAGCGGGGCCAGCGCGTCGGGAACGCCGTGCAGTTGGGGCTCCTCGTGGACCACGCGGTACAGCATCACCTCGGAACTGCCGTGCCCGAAGGGCGAGTCGCCGGTCGACGCGTAGGCGAGCGTGGCGCCCAGCGAGAACACGTCCGTGGCCGGAGTGACCGTCGCGCCGCG
The DNA here is from genome assembly GCF_046267975.1 of Streptomyces flavusporus. Taxonomy (NCBI): domain Bacteria; kingdom Bacillati; phylum Actinomycetota; class Actinomycetes; order Kitasatosporales; family Streptomycetaceae; genus Streptomyces; species Streptomyces flavusporus. The sequence goes on from NZ_CP176503.1 coordinate 8,001,588, forward strand.
GACCTGCTCGGGGGCGAGGAAACCGGGCGAGCCCACGGCCGTGCCGACGTGCGTGAGCGTGGAGGCCCCCGTCGCCCAGGCGATACCGAAGTCGATGATCCGCGGGCCCTTGGGGGAGAGCAGGATGTTGGAGGGCTTCAGATCGCGATGCACCACACCGGCCTCGTGCACGGCGACGAGCCCCTCCGAAAGAGCGGACCCGACCGCGGCGACGTCCGCCGCGCGCAGCGGCCCCTCGTCGGCGACCTTGTCGTGCAGGGAGGGCCCCGGTACGTACTGCGTGGCGAACCACGGCCGGTCCGCCTCCAGATCCGCCGCCACCAGCCGCGCCGTGCACCCGCCCCGGATCCGCCGGGCGGCGGAGACCTCGCGCGCGAACCGTGACCGGAACTCCTGATCCTCTGCCAGGTCCGGCCGGATCACCTTGAGTGCGACCCGCTGCCCCTTCTTGTCGGAGCCCAGGTAGACAACGCCCATCCCGCCCGCGCCGAGCCGTCTGTGCAGCCTGAACGAGCCGACGACGCGCGGGTCCTCGCGCCTCAGGCGCATCATCGCCATTTTCATCCCCGCTGCCCGGTCCGTGTGACGTGGCACAGCTTACGTTTCCGTGGCCGTGTGCGCGCAGAGGCCGCGCCCTCTCGGCCCGATGGATTGTCAGTGCCGGGTGGGAGACTTGAGGGGTGGTCAAGGAGCGTGCGGGTAGGGCGCCTTCGTCCTCCTCCCGCATCCAACCGCCCGTCGTAGAAGGGGGATTGGACCCGTGAAGGGTGACCGAGTCGAGATAGTCGTGGACGCCGGGGACACGACACGTACGTACGAGGTGGTGGCGAGCAGGGCGGGCCGCCGGGTGGAGACGGCGGTACGCCGAGGCGTCGTGGAAGTGAGTGAAGTCACCCGAAGCGGGACTGTCGTCCGTACGGCCCGTTTCATGGCGAACCGGGTCCTGGCCCTGGTCGAGCAGCCGGTACCCCGCGAGGACAGCTCGGAAAAGCCCGGACACATCGGACGCCCCTTCCGGGAAGACCCGGAGACCTAGGACCGCGTCTCCACCCAGGGGAGTACTTCCCAGGTGACCGCTCATCCTCCGGGAGGCCCGCCAATCGGTACGAGGGCATGACGCCCCGCACCCGCCGCGCCCCTAGATTTGAGGTCAAGCGGCGGGTGCAGCACTCGTCCCCCGAGGTCAGACACCCGCCGCTGCCAACGACAACTGAGAACGGTCAGGAGAGGGACCATGGCCTACACGGCACCGCGGACGGCGATCCGCACGCAGGGACGCAAGGCATACGCCGCGTTCCGCCCCCGCCGTACGGGCCGCCGCCACCCCCTGGTGGCGACGGCAATGGCCCTTCCCCTGGCGGTCCTGCTCCTCGTCGTCTTCGACGGCTGGGAGACAGTGGCCACACAGGCGTCGTCCGTGGGCGTGATGCTGGGGCGCTGAGCGGCGACCCCAGGCCCGGAAGAGCGGTCCGGGCGGGGACATCCACCCATAACCCCGTGGGGACGGGGGTGCGGCGGACGGCAAAATGCCGGCGCAGCTGGGGAGCTGCGCCGGCACCTTTTTGCGCCTGAACCGGTGGACTCTGTGCAGCCGGTGTCGTCCAGCTGCGAGGGCTTCGAGGGTCCCTCTTGGCCGACCGAGTCGGGTGGTGGGGTGGGCATAGGCCGGGGTCTGGGGGCGGAGCCCCCGGCGAGGCAGGCATTGATGCCGGGCACCTGGCAACTCTCGTCCGCGCAGCCTGCGTACCCTCGGCGACAGCCCCGTCCGCTCCAGGAGCCCCGTGACCACAAGCACCCTGCTCTCCGACCTCACCGCCCGAGTCAAGGCCAGGGCCCACTCGGCAGCATCCGCCTGCCCCTGCGGAGCCACCGTCACCCTCGCCGACCGCTCCGACGCCACAGTCGTCCGGCACGCCGACACCGTCGCGAAGGCCCACGCCCCGGACATGACCAGGGCCGACCTGGCCCCTCGCCTCACCGTCGCCGCGCACCTCCCCGGCATCGTCCTGCCCCCGCTCAGCCCGACGTCAGTCACCCTGCACGGACGCCTCGTCACCTTCTGGCCGTACGGCACCCCCGTCGACCCCGACGCCCCGGACGAGGCCCCCTGGGAGGCCGCCGCCACCCTCCTCGCCCGCCTCCACCGCACCCCACCCCCCGTACCCCTCCCATCCATGCGCGGCCCCGCAAAGGCGGCCCGCGCCATCGCCCGACTCCGCTCTGCCGGCCGCCCGCACCCCGCGGCACCCCCGGTCCTGCGCGCCTGGGCAGCCCTCCCCGCCTGGGCCCGCGCCGAGGCCCCCCTGCCGGACACCAGCACCCTCTGCCACGGCGACCTCCACCTCGGCCAGCTCGTCCGCCACCCCGCACCCGCCGGGCCCTGGCTGCTGATCGACATCGACGACCTCGGTGTGGGCCCCGCGGCCTGGGACCTGGCCCGCCCGGCCGCCTGGTACGCCTGCGGGCTGCTCACGCCCGACGAGTGGACCCGCTTCCTGACCGCCTACCGTGCGGCCGACGGCCCCGCCGTCCCGACGGCCGGCGACCCCTGGCCCGCCCTGGACGTCCCCGCCCGCGCGCTCACCGTGCAGACCGCCGCCCTCGCCATCGCCAAGGCCGTCGCGGCGGACCGCCCCTTGGACGAGGTGGAACAGTCCCTCGTCGACGCCTGTGCCCGAATGGCTTCCCTCCCCGCCCAGTTGCCCCGGAACTTCGCGAAGTAGGGTGCAACCGACCGCAGCCGGACAGAGTCTGTTCTGGCGATACGCGAAGCAGGACCGAACGGCGAGGAGTTGAGCCGAGCATGCAGTGTCCGAAGTGCCACGCGCCGATGCACACGTACAACCGCAACGGCGTCCAGATAGAGCAGTGCGCCAACTGCCGCGGGATCTTCCTGGACTACGGCGAGCTGGAGGCCCTGACCCGCCTCGAGTCCCAGTGGTCCCAGCCGGGCCCGCCGCCACCGCCCGCCGCGCAGTCCTACCCTGCCCCGCCCGCCCCCGCCTGGGGTGCCCCGCACGGCGGCCATCACGGGGGCCACCACGACAGCCGCCGCCACAAGAGCTTCGGTCGCATGCTGTTCTCCAGCTGAGCCCGACAGTACGTGCTCACGACGGAACCCCCGGCCGTACGAGACGGCCGGGGGTTCCGGGGCGTGTGGACGATACTGGGATTGAACCAGTGACCTCTTCCGTGTCAGGGAAGCGCTCTCCCGCTGAGCTAATCGTCCTCGGGGCCATGATCATTCCACGTCACTCCGAGGAGCCGATCACAAGCACTGCGTGCGCGATACTGGGATTGAACCAGTGACCTCTTCCGTGTCAGGGAAGCGCTCTCCCGCTGAGCTAATCGCGCGGGGATCCTTGCGGATCGAGATCCTTGCGGATCGAGATCCTTGCGGACCAGTGGACGATACTGGGATTGAACCAGTGACCTCTTCCGTGTCAGGGAAGCGCTCTCCCGCTGAGCTAATCGTCCTTGGAGGTGGAGACGGGATTTGAACCCGTGTAGACGGCTTTGCAGGCCGTTGCCTCGCCTCTCGGCCACTCCACCAGGAGTGTAGGGGACCGGGAGGATCCCCACTTCCTTCGAGCGGACGACGAGGCTCGAACTCGCGACCTCAACCTTGGCAAGGTTGCGCTCTACCAACTGAGCTACGTCCGCCTGTCGTTTCGGTCGGCTTGCGCGTCCCGGCGACGTGTTGAACTCTAGCGGATTCCGGGGCCAGTACAAAAACGCGTTTGTGCAGCGTGCTGCCCTGCGCCTGGTCACGGACGTGGTCGGACCACCGGGAAGGACACGCCCGGGCCACCTGCGGGACACCCGCCCTAGACTCGGCAACGTGCTCGACCTCCCTCCTCTCGCCCGCTTCGGCGACCGCGTCGCCACCGGCCTCCTCGATGTCACCAGTGACCCCTCGGCCCTGGACTCCGCCGGTTTCTGGGCCGTTGTCGCGGACTTCGAGGGTCGTCTGACCTGCGCGCGTTTCGCGGACGTACGAGAGGAGCCGGTACCAGCTCCGGTGCCGGGGCGGTGGCGAGGGCCGGCCGTCGGTGACTGGACGTCGGCACTCGATCGCGGTGCGTACATGGCGGGCGTGCGCCGCATCCGTGAGCACATCGCGGCCGGCGAGGTCTACCAGGCGAACCTCTGCCGGGTGCTCTCCGCGCCGGTCGCACCGGACGCCGACGTGGACGCCCTCACCGCACTGCTGGCCCGCGGCAACCCCGCACCGTACGCAGGAACGATCCGGCTGCCCGAGCACGGCGTCGAGACGGCCACCGCGTCCCCGGAGCTCTTCCTGCGCCGCGCCGGCCGCACCGTCGAGTCCGGGCCGATCAAGGGCACCGGACGCACCGAGGCGGACCTCCTGGCGAAGGACTACGCCGAGAACGTGATGATCGTGGACCTGGTCCGCAACGACATCGGGCGCGTCTGCGCCACCGGCACCGTGACCGTCCCCGACCTGTGCGCCGTGGAGAAGCACCCGGGACTGGTGCACCTCGTCTCCACCGTCCGCGGCGAGCTGCGTGCCGACGCGGGCTGGCCGGAACTGTTCGACGCCGCCTTCCCGCCCGGCTCGGTCACCGGTGCCCCCAAGTCGAGCGCCCTGCGGATCATCGACGCGCTGGAGACGGCACCCCGGGGGCCGTACTGCGGCGGCATCGGCTGGGTGGACGCCGACCGGGGAGTGGGCGAGCTGGCCGTCGGCATCCGCACCTTCTGGATCGACCGGGCGGAGGGCGTGCTGCGCTTCGGTACGGGCGCGGGTATCACCTGGGGGTCGGACCCCGAGGGGGAGTGGCGGGAGACCGAACTGAAGGCGGCCAGGCTGCTCGCGGTAGCGTCGGGGGCATACGAGGTGAGTGGAGAGGGACTGACGACGTGCTGTGCCGGCCCGGGGGACACCCCCTGGACCCCCGGCCGGTCCGACGCCCCCGGTACCGACTTGCGAGGAAGCGACCAGTGAAGCTTTGGCTCGACGGCGGACTGCAGGACATCAAATCCGCCCGCGTCTCCGTCTTCGACCACGGGCTGACCGTGGGCGACGGCATCTTCGAGACCGTGAAGGCGGTGGACGGCAGGCCGTTCGCGCTCACCCGGCACCTCGACCGGCTGACCCGCTCGGCCCGCGGCCTCGGCCTGCCCGACCCGGACCTCGACGAGGTCCGCCGCGGCTGCGCCGCCGTCCTCGAGGCCAATCCCATGTCGCTCGGCCGGCTGCGCATCACGTACACCGGCGGCCACGGCCCGCTCGGCTCCGACCGCGGCGAGCACGGCCCGACCCTGGTCGTCGCCCTCGGCGAGACCCAGCGCCGCCCCGATTCCACAGCCGTGATCACGGTCCCCTGGACCCGCAACGAGCGCGGCGCGCTCACCGGCCTGAAGACGACCTCGTACGCCGAGAACGTCGTCGCCCTGGCCCGCGCCCACCAGCAGGGCGCGTCGGAGGCGCTGTTCGCCAACACGGTCGGACAGCTCTGCGAAGGCACCGGCTCCAACGTCTTCGTCGTCCTCGACGGCGAGATCCACACCCCGCCCCTCGCCTCCGGCTGCCTCGCCGGCATCACGCGCGCGTTGACCGTCGAGTGGACCGGCGCCAAGGAGACGGACCTCCCGTTGGACGTCCTGGAGCGGGCGGAGGAGGTCTTCCTGACCTCCACGCTGCGCGACATCCAGGCCGTCCATCGCGTCGACGAGCGGGAACTGCCGGGCGCCCCGGGCCCGGTGACCGCCAAGGCCATGCGGGTCTTCGACGAGCGGTCCGGGGACGACCTCGATCCCTGACAGCAGATGCCGCGGAAATTCGGCTGACCCGGATCGCCGCGGCGGGTAGAACACCCCTGATGACCACTACCCTGCGGCCGATCGAGCCGCTTCAGCGCGCGGCCGACGGGGCGCTGTCCCGCCACTACCACGTGTGCGTGAACGGCCGCCCCGTCGGCGCGATACACCTCGCGACACACGCCCTCTTCGGGCCCAAGGTCGCCCAGATCCGCGACCTGCGCATCGAGGAGGCGGACCGCAGACGCGGCCGGGGCACCGTGGCCGCGCTGGCCGCCGAGGAGGTGGCGCGCGGCTGGGGCTGCCGCCGGATCGAGATCACGGTGCCCGCCGACGCCGCCGCGCTGCGGTTCGGCACAGCGCTCGGCTACGTCGAACGCAACCGTGGCATGGAGAAACCTCTCGGCGACGTGGCGCCCGAACTGCCCGCGGGCAGCCGGGGCAGGCCCATGACGCCCGCGGAGTACGGGCCGTGGCTCGCCTACAACAAGGCCCACTACGCGCAGAGCTGGATCGACCGCGGGGTGGCCGAGGACGAGGCGTGGACCAAGGCGGAACGGGACCACGCCCATCTGCTCCCGCACGGCGTCGCGACCGAGAACATGCTGCTCAGTGTCCTGGAGCACGAGGGCACCAGGGTCGGCACGCTGTGGCTCGCGCTGACCGAGGACATGGCGTACGTCTACGACGTCGAGGCCGACGAGCGCTTCCGGGGCCGGGGTCACGGCCGCTCACTGATGCTGCTGGCCGAGAGGCAGGCGTTGGACGCCGGGAAGGAAGTCCTGCGCCTCAACGTCTTCGCGGGCAACACTCCGGCCGAGCGGCTCTACGAGTCACTGGGCTATGTGCCGGTGAGGTACTTCCTGTACAAGAACCTGCTCTGAGCCCCGCTCCGGGTTCAACCCCGCTCGGCCAGCAGCCGGTCCGCGATCTCCTCGATGCGCTCGCGCAACCCCTCCTGGCTCTTGCCGCCGTCGAGACGCTCCCCGCCGATGACATACGTCGGGGTGCCGGTCACGCCGATCGCCTTGCCCTCGGCCTGGTCCGCGTCCACGATCAGGATGTGCCGACCGTCGACGAGGGCGGTGTCGAACTCCTCGGCGTCCAGGCCGAGTTCACCGGCCACCTCGACCAGGAAGGGTTCCCCCCTACGGTCCAGCTCCTCCACCCGAGCCAGCACGGCCTCGACATACGGCCACCCCTGCCCCTGCTCCGCGGCCTCCTCGGCGGCCTGCGCGGCGGCGAAGGCGTGCTTGTGCTTCTCCAGCGGGAAGTGCCGCAGCCGCAGCTCGAGCCGGTCGCCGTAGCGGGCGCGCAGGGCGCGGATGTCGTCCAGAGCGCTACGGCAGTCCGGGCACTGGAGTTCGCACCAGATGTCGAGGACGGGCGCGGGGCGGGTCGGAGAGGAGTCGTTCATGAATCCCAGTCTCCCAGCCGCGGCTCGACCGACCCAACCGGGACCTCGGACTGAACGGGCCCCGGTTGCCGGAGTGCGTGCCGTTGTCCGTCCGAACCGGCACCTGCGGAGGAGCTGACCCGGAGATGTCCCTGATGTCCGGTCGGAGCATGGCCTGCGAGGGCGCCGGGGGTGCAGGATGGAAGGGGCGAAACGCCCCCGCCCGACCGAGCCCGCATGGAGGACCGGATGATTGCCGAGACCGTCTGTTCCGCCGTTGCCGCGGCCGGCCTGGGCATCGCGGCGGTGACGGCGTACCGCAAGCGTTTCCTCATGGCCGCCCGTATCGCCGCCTACTCACTCGTCCCCCTCGGTCTGGTGATGACCGGGGTCGTTCAGTGGGCCGCCGACACCGCCTTCAGCCCCACGGCCTGGGCAGGCTTCGGCGTGCTCGGCGGCGCCTGGCTGCTGTTCGCCGGCACACGCGCGGTGGAGCGGCGCCGGGGCGGCACCCGCAAGGAGCGCAAGGCGGCCACGGAGGCTCAGCCCGACGCCCTGGCCCCGCAGGCCTCCGCGCCTTCGCTGGGTCCGGCCTCCCGCGCGACGGCCAGGCCCCAGCCGGGGCCCCGGGCCGATTCCGCGGACGACTTCAGCGACATCGAGGCCATCCTGAAGAAGCACGGCATATGACGCCGGCCCGATGACTGAAACGAACCAGAGATCGCGTGCGGTCGTAAGTCGTCCGGCCTGAGACACCGATCGTGCACAAGATCATGGAATTCGGCGAACTCCCGTAGCTTCCGAGCGTGTTGATCGCGTCGGGGGTGTCTGCTGCGCCATCATCGCCCGCGAGATGCTGGACACGACACAGAGCGACGCCGCGCCGCCTCAGGACGAGCCGCGCGGGTGCCTTTTCGCCCTTTCCCAGCCACCGCTGATGATCTTCCTTGCGGTGATCGGGTGTCTGCTGCTCATGGCTGCGCTGCACGATCTGCTGCTGCTCTGAGCCGTACGCGCGGTCCCCGGCGCCACCCGCCGGGCACCGCGTCGGCACCGGTGTCCCACTTCCGCCGACCGCCGCCCGTCCCGCCGGGCGGTCAGCCCGTCGCCTCCTTGCGCCGAGCCCGGTACGCGGCCACATGCAGGCGGTTTCCACAGGTGCGGCTGTCGCAGTAGCGGCGCGAACGGTTGCGGGAGAGATCGACGAAGGCGCGCCGGCAGTCGGGGGCCTCGCAGCGCCGCAGCCGCTCCTGTTCCCCGGCGACCACGAAGAAGGCGAGCGCCATGCCGCAGTCGGCCGCGAGGTGATCGGCCACGGAGGCGCCGGGCGCGAAGTAGTGCACGTGCCAGTCGTAGCCGTCGTGGTCCGTGAGCCGGGGCGTGGTGCCGGCGGCGGCGACCAGATCGTTGATCATTCCGGCCGCGGTCCGGGCGTCCGCCGCCGCGAAGATCCCGGCGAACCGGCTCCGGATCTTGCGGACTGCCGAGAGGTCGAACTCCGAGAGCACCCCGACGTCGCTGATCTCGTGCTTTCGTACAAAATCCGCGAGAGCCGCGACATCCGGCAGCCCGTCCGGCGTCGTGTCGTCCTCCGGTGCGGTGTTCACCAGATCGACCACGGTGTCGAGCGCGCACCGGGTGTCGTGGGTGATCAGCACGTTTCGCTCCCTGGCCTGGGGGTCGGGCGGGCGCCCGCCGATGCTGGCCGATGGTAGTGGTTCGCGGAACGGCGCCCCACTGCCTGCGCCCCGCACCAGCCTGCGCCTGCCGGTAGAACGCCGGCCGACGGCAGCGCGGTTCCCGGAAGGCGGGGCGGGGGGCAAAACACGCGCACCGGCGCCGCCCCGCGGAGGTTCACGGTGGCGACGTCGGTGTGTGCCGTATGCGGTTGTCCTGGCCCGAGCCGTCTCCCCGAGTTGGACGGCGCCGGGCAGCTCTGTGAGGCCTCGCCTAGCTTTCCGCCAGAATGTGCGAGAGCTCCTGATCGAGATCGAAGTGCCGGTGCTCGGTGCCGGGTGGCACGGCGGCGTCGGTCCGCTTCAGGAACGACTCCAGGGCCCGCGCCGGGGCCTCGAGCAACGCCTCCCCCTCCGGGGAGCTCAGGGCGATGCACACGACGCCCTGACCGTGACTGCGCGACGGCCAGACGCGGACGTCGCCGGTGCCGGTGGGCCGGTGAAGCCCTTCGGCGAGGAGGTCGCGGGCGAACACCCACTCGACGGTTTCCTCGGCTCCGGTGTGGAAGGTGGCGTGCACGGCGTAGGGGTCGGCCGTGTCGTACCGCAGGCCTGCGGGGACAGGCAGGGAGGACTCGCTCGACACAACGAGGCGCAGGTGCAGCTCGCAGCTGACCGTGGTGTTCATAAGCGCCAGGGCCTTTCGCTCAGTGTGCGCTCGGGGATTCGCACGTCGGCGAAATCGACATGCCACCTACGGTGCCGTTGTAAACCCCTCTGAGTGTTTTGCGTGTCTTTACGTAACTCTTCCGGCCGAGAACCCGTTCGTCGGATGCGTCCGTTCCGGTGATCGGATTCGGTCCGGTAGGGTTTGGCCGTATGAACACGGGGAGTAGCGAGCCTGGCGAGGCGGCCGTGGTGGCGGACGAGACGAAGCGGGACGAGGTGCAGCGCGAGCAGGGGCTCGGCTCGAGAGCACCGGAATTCATCAAGGGGCGCCGACTGCTCCACGTGAGCTGGCAGGTCTGCGTCTTCCTCGTGGGCCTGGCGGTCGTGGTCGGCGGCATCATCCTGCTGCCGCTGCCCGGACCGGGCTGGGTGATCATCTTCGGCGGCATGGCGATCTGGGCGACCGAGTTCGTCTGGGCCCAGCTGGTCCTGCGCTGGACCAAGCACAAGGTCACCGAGGCGGCCCAGCGCGCCCTCGATCCCAAGGTGCGGCGGCGCAACATCATCCTGACGACGATCGGCTGCGTGATCATCGGTGTCCTCGCCGGTGTCTACCTCTGGAAGTTCGGCCTCGCGATGCCGTGGAAGATCGAGAACCAGTGATCCGCTGATCCGCGGGTAGGGCCTGTCCGGCGGATCAGGTCGCAGGAAACCGGCGGTGACTCGTCGGCGCAGATGGGCGTGCCAAGCCCCGCGTCTGCGGCATGATCCGCCGGGCAGGCGCTAGGGCGCAGGTACCGGCCGACGCCGGTCACAGGCACCGCCTGACATGGGGTAATGTTCTTCCTGCGCCCGGGCGATTAGCTCAGTGGGAGAGCGCTTCGTTCACACCGAAGAGGTCACTGGTTCGAACCCAGTATCGCCCACCATCCGAAGACGGCGGCCCACCTGCGAGAGTGCAGGTGGGCCGCCGTTGTTCGCGCCCGCGGTGGTGCCCGCTCCGGGCCGGCAGTGATCATCGTCTGCGAGCCGCACCTCGCCGCGCGGTCGACGCACCCGCTCCGAGCCCCACGTCGATCAGTGCCTGCGGGTCGCACCTCACCGAGCCTGCGCGGGTCGACGACCTGCTTCGTCACGGATCGGTTCACCATCCGCGCCCGCCCCGTCGGCCGTCCTGCCGACGCCCACCCCTCCGACGTCTTTCAGTCGAACGCCACACCCGTACGGCACCCCGCCCGCCGTCCGACTGGCCGACCATGCCCGTCTCACCTGCGGCGTCACCTCACACCTCCCGCCAGCCGGCCCCCGAATCGCGCCGGATCACGGAGCCGCTCCGCAAGAAAATCCTGTCCGAATCATTGACGCACTCCGAGGCCCCTCGTAGCTTGTGCCAGCAAGCGCTTACTTGAAACGATTCATGCAGTCGGCGATGACGCTGCGGGGAGGGGGCCCAACCATGGGAACCAGCAGGAATGTTGAGAGGCGTACGATCCTGAAGGTGGCCGGGGCCTCGGCAGCCACGCTCGGGCTGGGTGCCGCGACCGCGTGCGGTGGCGACAGCGGTTCCGGAGACGGAACGGTGACGCTCCGTTACGCATGGTGGGGTGGCGAGCCGCGCACCATCGCCATCAAGAAGACGATCGCGCTCTTCGAGAAGAAGTACCCGAAGATCAAGATCAAGCCGGAATTCACCGACTACGAGGCCTTCTGGGAGAAGTTCCAGACCCAGGCCTCCGGCGGGAATCCGCCGGACGTTTTCCAGAATGCGGTCGGCTTTCTGCGCAAGTACGACAAGCGCGGCGTTCTGATGGACCTCAAGACGCAGGCGGACGCGGGGAATCTGAGCCTGGAGAACTTCCGCAACGGCGTCCTGGCGAACGGTCAGGTCGACGGCAAGCAGATCGGCATACCCGTCGGCGCCAACACCATGGCGCTCGTCATCGACCTCAAGGCCTTCAAGAAGGCGGGCGTGGAGGCGAAGTTCGGCTGGACCTGGGACGAGTACTTCGACGCGCTGCAGACGATCCAGGACAAGCTGAAGATCGCCGGTGACACCGGCTACTTCAGCATCATGTACCTCTACGACCTGTACCTGCGTCAGAACGGCAAGGCCTTCTTCACCGACTCCGATCTCGGCTTCACCGAGGACGATCTGACGCAGTGGTGGGAGGACGGCTACAAGCGCGTGCGGTCCGGGCTCGTGGCCGACCCGAAGAAGGTCGAGCAGGTCAAGCCCAAGTCCGCTCTCTCGGCGGGGCTCGCCGCGTCCGAGTTCACCTGGGACAACTTCTCCATCCGCTACGAGGGCGAGGGCGAGTCGGACTACGGGCTCGCGCCGATCCCCACCACGAACGGCAAGGACACCGGCCAGTACCTCGGTTCGCTGATGCTCAGCGCCTTCTCCGGGACCAAGCACCCCAAGGAAGTCGCCCAGTTCATCGACTTCATGATCCATGACCCCGAGGTCGGCAAGATCATGGGCTACGACCGCGGCATCCTCGCCACGACCGAGCAGTACGAGGCGTTCACGCCCACCGACGACAACAACAAGGGTGTCGCGGCCTACGAGGACGAGGTCGCCAAGGCCGGCGTGCTCGGGAAGATCACCCCGCACCCGTCCGGCGCCGACGTCATCGAGGCGGCGTTCCTGCGCCTCGGCGGCGAGGTCGCCCAGGGCAAGACCAAGCCGTCCGACGCCGCCAAGGCGCTGTTCAGCGAGGCCAAGGCCGCGTTCGCGGGCTGAGGGGACGTACCACCATGACGCTCGTCAAGGAAGCGCCCGCGCGCCCGGCGAAGAAGCGGCCCGCCGCTCCTGCCGCCGGGCGGCGCGGGCGGCGCCGCGAGAACCTCGCCGGCTATCTCTTCATGTCGCCGTGGATCGCGGGGTTCCTGCTGCTCACGGCGGGGCCGATGATCGCGTCGCTGTACTACGCGTTCACCAGCTACAACCTGTTCACGCCGCCCCAGTGGGTGGGGCTGGACAACTTCACGACGATGTTCCAGGACCCGCGCTGGCAGAAGTCGGTCGAGGTCACGCTGAAGTACGTCGTCGTGGCCACACCGCTGAAGCTGCTGCTCGCGCTCGGTGTCGCGCTGCTGCTCGCGCAGAAGCGGCGCGGACAGGGTCTGTACCGGGCCGCGTTCTACATGCCCTCGCTCATCGGCGCCAGTGTCTCCGTCGGCTTCGTGTGGCGGGCGCTGTTCTCGGACGACGCGATCGTGGACCGTACGCAGAAGATCTTCGGGCTCGACGTGGGCGGCTGGATCGGCAACCCGGACTACGTCATCTACGCCCTGGTGGCGCTGAGCATCTGGCAGTTCGGCGCGCCGATGGTCATCTTCCTGGCCGGCCTCAAGCAGGTCCCGCAGGAGCTGTACGAGGCCGCCGAGGTGGACGGGGCCGGTCCCCTCCGGCGGTTCTGGAACATCACCCTGCCGATGATCTCCCCGGTGCTGTTCTTCAACGTGCTGCTGGAGTCCATCCACGCGTTCCAGGTGTTCGGCTCCGCGTACGTCGTCTCCGACACCCGGTGCGGGCCCGCCGACGCCACGCTCGTCTACACCTGTTACCTCTACCAGAAGGGCTTCAAGGAGGCCCAGATGGGCTTCGCCTCCGCGATGGCCTGGACGCTGGTGATCGCGGTGGCGCTCGTCACGGCGGTCCTGTTCTGGTCGCAGAAGAAGTGGGTGCACTACGAGGAGGCCGCCAAGTGACCAGTGCCACCAGCCCTGCCCTGCGCACCGCGAACGAGCGGCGGCGCTTCGGATCGATCGCCTGGCACGTGGGCGCGCTCGTCGTGCTCGCGGTCGTCCTGTATCCCGTGATCTGGGTGGTCGGTGCCTCGTTCAAGCCGAGCAAGGACATCATCGCCAGCCTCGACCTGCTGCCCACCAAACCGGTCTGGGCGAACTTCTCCGGGCTAGCCGACGGCATCTCCGGCATCCCCATCACCAGCTTCTTCACCAACTCGCTGATGTACGCGGTCCTGGCCGTGGTCGGTGTGGTGCTGTCCAGCTCGCTGACCGCGTACGCCTTCGCCAAGATCCGGTTCGCCGGGCGGAACCTGCTTTTCACGCTGATGATCGGCACGCTGCTGCTGCCTTACCACGTGCTGCTCATCCCGCAGTACGTGCTCTTCCGCAACCTCGAGCTCACCGACACCCTGGTGCCGCTCGTGGCGGGCAAGTTCCTGGCCACGGAAGCCTTCTTCGTGTTCCTGATGGTGCAGTTCATGCGCGGGCTCCCCAAGGAACTCGACGAGGCTGCCAAGCTCGACGGCTGTGGGCATCTGCGCACCTACTGGTCGATCGTGCTGCCGCTGAGCCGGCCCGCGATCATCACCAGCGCGATCTTCACTTTCATCAACGCCTGGAACGACTTCATGGGGCCGTTGATCTACCTCAACACCCCCGAGAAGTACACCGTTTCGCTCGGCCTGATGATGTTCCGCGATCAGGAGGGCATCTCCAACTACGGCAGCATGATCGCGATGTCGCTGGTGGCGCTGGTGCCGGTCATCGCCTTCTTCATGGCCTTCCAGCGCTACCTCATCGACGGTATGGCGACCTCCGGACTGAAGGGCTGAGGCGGTCACCATGGCGCAAGCACGCGTGAAGGCCCGCTCCCCGCGCAAGGAGTCCGTGTTCGGCGAGCGCTTCGCGGTCTTCGCCGAGTGCCTGCTCACCGGCGTGTGGATCGCCGTGGCCTGTCTCGGGGTCGTCACCTACCCCGCGGCCTTCGCCGCCGGCGCGCGGCATCTGCGGCGTAGTACGGCCCACGAGGGCGGCGGCTGGCGGGAGTTCGTCGTGGAATTCCGGGCGGCCGTGCGCGGCGGGTGGATCGTCGGGCTCGTCGGGTGGGCGGCGGTCGCCGCGGTCTGGGTGGACGTCCAGGCCGCGCGCGCCGGAATTCCCGGCGGGCCGTTCGTCGGGGCGGTCGGCCTGTTCGCGCTGATCGGGCTCGCCGTCGCCGGGCTGCGTGCGGCGGCGGTGTGGACGCCGAGCGCCAGGTGGCGGGCGCTGCTGGCGGACGCCGGGCGCCGGACGGTCCTGGACCCGGCCGGGTCCTTCCTGCTCGTCGGCGGACTGGCGGTCGTCGCCTGTTCCGCCCTGTTCGTCGCGCCGCTGGCGGTCCCCGTCCTCGGGGCCGTCGCGGCGGCGGCGGTCGCCGTGGAGGAGCGGTACCGGCACCGCTGACCCCGGTGGTGCACCAGGTCGGCGCCCCCAGGGCGTCGTACCTACCTCTGTCATGCCCCTGACTACCCCTGCACTCGCACGGAAAGGAAAGGCCATGTCCCCCATCCCCCGCAGGTCCCTCCTCAAGACGGCCGCCATCACCGGCGCCGCCGCGCAGTTCAGCTGGGCGCTCGGATCGACCGCACAGGCCGCGCCCAGATCCGCGCCCGCCGACGCGGACCCGGTCACACTGAACTGGCTGGAGGACGGCGGCCTCGGCGCCGCTCCCGGCTCCACGGTCGGCGTGCCCTGGCCGAAGGGCGCCCATCAGGAGGACCAGACCTTCGCGCTCACGGACGAGGACGGCAAGGCGGTCCCCGTGCAGTCGTGGCCACTCGCCTACTGGCCCGACGGCTCCCTCAAGTGGACCGCGCACGCGGTGAGTTCGGGCTCCGGCAAGCTCAAGCTGACGCCCGGGGAGTCCGCCGCCCCCGAGAAGAAGATCACCGTCGACAAGAGCGGCGGCACCATCGACATATCGACCGGTCTCATCACCGCGAAGATCGGCAAGTCGGGCTCCACGCTCGTCAAGTCGGTCACCCGTGGATCGACCGAGATCGCCAGGAACGGCCGGCTCGTGCTGCTGCGCCAGCCGGAGTTCGAGAACGGCGACCAGGGCACGGTGAAGTACGAACGCTTCGAGAGCGCCATCTCCGAGGTCGCCGTCGAGCAGGAGGGCCCGGTCCGCGCGGTCGTTCGCATCGACGGCAAGCACCGCAAGGGCGACCGCAGTTGGCTGCCGTTCTCCATCCGCCTCTACTTCTACGCCGGCGCCGACTCCTTCCGCATGGTGCACACCATCACCTACGACGGCACCCAGGAGCCCGGCAAGGCAAGCGGCGACTTCATCCGCGGCATCGGTGTCCGCTTCACCGTGCCGATGCGCGACGCGGCGTACGACCGGCACATCCGCATCGGCGGTGAGGGCACCGGCCTGCTGCGTGAGGCCGTCAAGGGCATCACCGGGCTGCGCCGCGACCCGGGGGCGGCGGTGCGGACGGCCCAGTTCGAGGGGAGGAAGCTGCCGGACCCGTCGACGTGGGACCAGCGGGTCACCACCCGCCTCCAGTACATCCCCGAGTGGGGCGACTACACCCTCTCGCAGCTGTCCGCCGACGGCTTCGCGGTCCGCAAGCGCACCAAGAAGGGGTACGGCTGGATCCCCGCGGGCGGCGACCGGAGGGCCAGCGGATTCGGGTACGTCGGTGGCGCGAGCGGCGGGTTCGCCTTCGGGCTGCGCGACTTCTGGGAGAAGTTCCCCGCCCAGCTCGACATCCGCGACGCCCACACCGACGAGGCCGAGGTCACCCTCTGGCTCTGGTCGCCCGAGGCGCAGCCCATGGACCTGCGCTTCTACCACGACGGCATGGGCCAGGACACGTACCCCGAACAGCTCGAAGGCCTCAACATCACCTACGAGGACTACGAACCGGGCTTCGGCACCCCCTACGGCATCGCCCGCACCAGTGAACTCCTCTTCTGGGCCCACGAGTCCACGCCCGGCGCCGAGCAGATGGCCAAGCAGGTGGAGGCCGTCCGCACCCCGCCGCAGCTCGCCGCCCCGCCCCAGCAGCTCATCAAGGCGGGCGTCTTCGGCAAGCTGTTCTCCGAGCCGGACCGCTCCACCGCCGCCAAGGCGAAGATCGAGGACCACCTGGACTTCCTCTTCACCTACTACAAGGACCAGGTGGAGATGCGCCGTTGGTACGGCTTCTGGGACTACGGCGACATCATGCACAGCTACGACCCCAGCCGCCACCAGTGGTGCTACGACGTAGGCGGCTACGCCTGGGACAACTCCGAGCTCTCGCCCGACCTGTGGCTCTGGTTCGCGTACATGCGCTCGGGCCGCGCCGACATTTTCCGCTTCGCCGAGGCGATGACCCGGCACACCGGCGAGGTCGACGTCTACCACATCGGCAAGTGGGCGGGCCTCGGCACCCGCCACGGCGTCCAGCACTACGCCGACAGCGCCAAGCAGCAGCGCATCGCCAACACCACCTACCGGCGCTACTACTACTTCCTCACCGCCGACGAGCGCGTCGGTGACCTCATGCACGCCAACGTCGACTCCGACGAGACCTTCCTCGTCCTCGACCCCATCCGCAAGATCCGCACCGAGCCGTACACCCCCGACCGCAACGCCCTGTCCATCGGCTTCGGCACCGACTGGAGCGGCCTCGTCTCCGCCTGGCTCACCGAGTGGGAGCGGCGCGGCCCCAAGTGGGAGAAGGCCAAGGCGCGGGTCCTGTCCACCATGGAGACCATCGCCGCCCAGCCCAACGGCTTCGTCCAGGGCACTGCGCTGTACGACCTGGACACCGGCAAGTTCGCCATCGCCGACAAGCCCGTGGTCGGGGTGTCGCACCTCTCCGCGATGTTCGGCCTGGTCGAGCTGTGCGCCGAGCTGATCGACCAGATCGACATGCCGAAGTTCAAGGAGGCGTGGCTCGACTACTGCCGCTACTTCAACGCCACCAAGGCGGAGCAGAAGGCCCGTTACGGCTCCGACTTCGGGTCCCTGCTGCTCTTCCAGGGCCACTCACGCCAGGACGCCTACGCCGCCGTCCAGTCCGGCGACGACACGCTGGCCGCCCGGGCGTGGCAGCAGTTCTACAACAGCCGGGACACCTGGGACTACAAGGAGTCCACCGACTGGTCCACGAAGAAGATCGAGGGCCCGGCCGCCCTGGTTCCGGGCAGCGAGGCGGCCTGGGTGTCCACCAACGCCACCGCGCTGTACGGGCTGGCGGCGATCCAGAACCTGGCACTGGTCGGTGACAAGATGCCGTCCTAGCGGGCCGGCTGAGGGTGGAAGGAGCGCCGCCGCACGGGCGGCGGCGCTCGTATGTTGGGAGCGTGGTCCCGACACGGGCAGACCCGGCTCATGGATTGGAGTCACTACCGCTTCCGCAGCGTCTCTGATCGGCTTAGTGATCCCCTGTGTTGCTCAGGGATGTGAGCCAATCGTCTTCGTGCCCTGGTGCTGAACGGCGGGAGCCGTCAGCCCTCGTGGCACGTCCCTCCGGACGCTGGTCGGTGAGTTCTCGCGACCTCACCGAGGAGGGTGCCTGACGTCGCCTGGGCGCCGGGCGTGCATGTGACAGTGTGCCACGGGGGTGCTACGGAACGCTAATCTGGCTGAGGGTGCTGGAGGTCGCGATGTCCGGAGACATCGAGGGCTGGGTGCGCTGGACGGTCACGCCGGCCGACGGCGGGTGTCTCGTCCGCTACGACCAGGTGGTCGACGTGACCAAGCCACTGCTCAGGCGGTTCGCCGTACCGGGCCGGCCGGTGTTCCGGGGCAACCACCGGCTGATGATGCGGGCCGGACGGCGTGGCCTGCTGGCGTACCTCGAAGCGGTTTGAACCAGACCGGCGGACACCTGTATTGTTCGGTGCGTTCCCGGGCGATTAGCTCAGCGGGAGAGCGCTTCGTTCACACCGAAGAGGTCACTGGTTCGAACCCAGTATCGCCCACCCGGAAAGGCCGGTCCGCAGCAGCGGACCGGCCTTTTGTGTCTCCTACGCCGCCGCCGGCAGGTCCGGACGCAGCGGCCACGCCGGGTCCACCGCCTCCTCGCTGCCGCTGCGGGCGAACCACGCCTGCAGGCCGCGTGCCTGTGCCGCATGCCACACCGCCTGCAGTGGATGCAGCTCGGCGGGGGTGAGGCGTTCCAGCCGTGACGGGAAACGGCGGCCTATGGCCCGTACGACCTCCAGCGCGGCCAGCGCGTCCGCGGCCGCGTCGTGCGCGCCGTCCAGGGCGACGCCGTAGTGCGCACACAGATCGGTCAGGGTGCGACGGCCCTTGCGGTAGCGGTCCAGGTGCTTGTCCAGAACCCGGGGGTCGAGGACGAGCAGGGGCACCGACTCGAACCAGTGGCCCAGCGACGAGGCCCGGTGCCGACGCAGCTCACGGTCGAGGAGCGTCAGGTCGAACGGTGCGTTCATCACCACCAACGGTCGCCCGGCCGCCGCCTGTTCGGCCAGCTCGGTGGCTATCTCCTGCATCACCGGTGCCGGCCAGCGGCCGTTGCGCGCCAGATGATCCTCCGTCAGCCCGTGCACCGCCGTCGCCTCGGCGGGTACGGGTACGCCCGGGTTCACCAGCCAGTGGCTCACCCGAGGTCGCGTGCCAGGGGCGTCCTGGACGACGAGGGCGGCCGACACGATCCGGTCGGTCTCGACGTCCACGCCCGTTGTCTCCGTGTCGAATGCCGCCAGAGGGCCCTCGTACCAGCACGTCATACGTACACAACTCCTCGTTCAGCCATGGCAGCTGACGCCCCGTCTTCTGCCCGTTTGGTGATACCCGGGCTGTTTGCGCCGTACGCCGGGAGGAGACAACAGAAGTACGGGTCCGTGCAGTTCAGCGGGCCCTCGCGGGGAAATCACTTTGCTTGGAAGGCTGTTGGTCATGGCGATAGCGCAGCCCGAGCGGGGCGGGCTGCTGCCCGAACGCACGGGCCCTCATCGCGGTTCACTCGCCACCACCGCCTGCATGGAGACACTGCAGGTGGGTTATCTGCACGCCGTCGCGGCCGCCGCCGGCTGCTCGCTCTCCCAGCCCTTCCCGGACAACGGCATCGACTGGCACGTCAGCCACAGCGCGCCCGGGCACACGGTCGACGACGAGGTCACCATCAAGGTGCAGCTCAAGGCCACGTACCAGATCGCACCGAACCCTCCCGGGCGTTTCTTCTCCTTCACGCTCGACAACGACCACCTGGTGAAACTCGCCCGCACTCCGGTCTCGGTGCACAAGATCCTGGTCGTGATGCTCGTCCCGCGGTCGCAGGACGAGTGGCTGCGCGCCAGCCACGACCGGCTCGACCTGAGACACTGCTGCTACTGGGTCAACCTCGCCGGGCACGCCATCACCGGCCGGCACCGGACCAACGTCCGCATACCGACCTCACGCATCTTCGACGACCGGGCGCTGTGCGAGATCATGACGCGGGTCGGGACGGGAGGCAGACCGTGACGCACCGCCCGCTCGACGAGCCAGTGAGGCCGGTCCGACCGCATCCCCAGGCCCCGTGGAACGAGCCGCCGCCGGAGCCCGGCCAGGTCGACCCCGCCGTGCTCGGGGCGCTGCTGCACCGGCACGGATGGCAGCGCCGGGGTGGCGCCGTCGGACGCTACGGCCGCTGGACGCCGCCGGGGCCCGGTGGCAACGGCACCAGCCTGCTCGTGCCGGAGAGCCGCGCCTTCCCCGACAGCGAGGACCTGCTCGCCGAGGCGCTCGTCGCGCTCTCCCGCAGCGCGACGCCGTCGGCGCGCGAGGTGCTGGTCGGGCTCACCGTGCCCAGCGACGAGATCCGCTGGTGGCGGGATGTACCGAGCGGGTCGGCCGGAGCCGCGTCCTGGACCGTGGAGGAACAGCTGCGCACCGCCGCCCGTCAGATGCTGCTCGCCGGCGCCCTCGCCACACGCGCGCGTGCCGGCTACTACGGTGCCCGGCACAAGCGGGCCGCCGCCTCGATGCTGCAGAGCGTCCTGGTCGGCGCCGCGACCGGCGGCCGCCGCCTCACCGCCTTCGTGCCCGTCGCCCCGGGGCGCCCGCTCGCCGTACGCCTCCACCAGGCGCTCTACGCCGTCCGCGAGGCCATTGACTACCAGCGGGCCACCGGTGGCATGGACGCCTTCGACGGCGCCGTCGAGGCCGGTGTCAGCCGCGAGCTCACCGAGGCCCTCATCGCCCTCGTCCGCGGGACGGAGGGCGCGCGGGTCGCCGTCGAGTGGGCGCCGGGCGCCGGAGTCCCCGAGGGCGCCGCCGCCCCCGACGAGGCGGTGGAGTTCTCGCCGGGCGACCTGCCCGTGCTGCGCGAGGCCGGGGCCCGCTATCTGCGCGAGGAGCCGTCCGTGCCGGTGCGGATCACCGGCGAGGTGATCCGGATGCGCAGGTCGGAGCGGCGCGGCGAGGGCACCGTACGGCTGCGGGTGCTCGCCGGGGCCGAGATCCCGCACGTCCGGCTGACGCTGGACGAGGAGGATTACCGGATCGCAGGTCAGGCCCACCTCGTCGGGCTGCCGGTGCAGGTGCACGGACGGCTGGAGAGCAGGGGCGGCTTCCGTCGGCTGACCGGCGCCTGTGGCGTCGTACCCGGGCAGGTGGACGAGGCGGAGCGGGACCGGCTGATGAAGTCGCTGCAGGAGAATCTCGACTTCTTCGAGGAGGCGTGCAGCGAGGACTGATTTCGCCTGGGGCGGTCCGGGGTCGGTACGATCCCTTATTGCGCGCGCTCTCGGTATGGCGCCGCATCCACCTTCAGTCAGGAGAGACCGGTGTCAGACGTCCGTGTGATCATCCAACGCGATTCCGAGCGGGAAGAGCGCACGGTGACGACGGGCACTACGGCCGCCGACCTCTTCGCCGGCGAGCGCTCGATCATCGCCGCGCGCGTGGGCGGCGAGCTCAAGGACCTCGCGTACTCGGTGGCCGAGGGTGACGAGGTCGAGCCGGTGGAGATCTCCTCCGAGGATGGCCTGAACATCCTGCGCCACTCCACCGCGCACGTCATGGCGCAGGCCGTGCAGGAGCTCTTCCCCGAGGCCAAGCTGGGCATCGGCCCGCCGGTCAAGGACGGTTTCTACTACGACTTCGACGTCGAGAAGCCGTTCACGCCCGAGGATCTCAAGGCCATCGAGAAGAAGATGCAGGAGATCCAGAAGCGCGGCCAGCGTTTCTCGCGTCGGGTCGTCACCGATGAGGCCGCGCGCGAGGAACTGGCGAACGAGCCGTACAAGCTGGAACTGATCGGCCTCAAGGGGTCCGCATCCGCCGAGGACGGCGCGGACGTCGAGGTCGGCGCCGGCGAGCTGACGATCTACGACAACCTGGACGCCAAGACCGGCGAGCTGTGCTGGAAGGACCTCTGCCGCGGTCCCCACCTGCCCTCCACCCGCCTCATCCCGGCGTTCAAGCTGATGCGCAACGCGGCCGCCTACTGGCGCGGCAGCGAGAAGAACCCGATGCTCCAGCGCATCTACGGCACCGCCTGGCCGTCGAAGGACGAGCTGAAGGCGTACCTGGAGTTCCTCGCCGAGGCCGAGAAGCGCGACCACCGCAAGCTCGGCTCCGAGCTCGACCTGTTCTCCATCCCGGAGCAGATCGGCTCCGGCCTCGCCGTCTTCCACCCCAAGGGCGGCATCATCCGCCGCGTGATGGAGGACTACTCGCGGCGCCGCCACGAGGAAGAGGGCTACGAGTTCGTCTACACCCCGCACGCCACCAAGGGGAAGCTCTTCGAGACCTCGGGCCACCTGGACTGGTACGCCGAGGGCATGTACCCGCCCATGCAGCTCGACGAGGGCGTGGACTACTACCTCAAGCCCATGAACTGCCCGATGCACAACCTGATCTTCGACGCACGCGGCCGCTCCTACCGCGAGCTGCCGTTGCGCCTCTTCGAGTTCGGGACCGTGTACCGGTACGAGAAGTCGGGCGTCGTGCACGGCCTGACCCGCGCCCGCGGTTTCACCCAGGACGACGCGCACATCTACTGCACGCGTGAGCAGATGTCCGAGGAACTGGACAAGACGCTCACCTTCGTCCTCGGCCTGCTGCGCGACTACGGTCTGACCGACTTCTACCTGGAGCTGTCCACCAAGGACCCGGAGAAGTCCGTCGGCTCGGACGAGGCCTGGGAGGAGGCGACGGAGACCCTCCGCCAGGTTGCCGAGAAGCAGGGCCTGCCGCTGGTCCCCGACCCGGGCGGTGCCGCCTTCTACGGCCCGAAGATCTCCGTCCAGACCAAGGACGCCATCGGCCGCACCTGGCAGATGTCGACCATCCAGCTCGACTTCAACCTGCCCGAGCGCTTCGACCTGGAGTACACGGCCGCGGACGGCTCCAAGCAGCGCCCGGTCATGATCCACCGCGCGCTGTTCGGCTCGATCGAGCGGTTCTTCGCGGTGCTCCTGGAGCACTACGCGGGCGCCTTCCCGGCCTGGCTCGCCCCCGTCCAGGCGATCGGCATCCCGATCGGTGACGCGCACGTCGAGTACCTGGAGAAGTTCGCCACGGCCGCACGGAAGAAGGGCCTGCGGGTCGAGGTGGACTCCTCCTCCGACCGGATGCAGAAGAAGATCCGCAACGCCCAGAAGCAGAAGGTGCCGTTCATGGTCATCGCGGGTGACGAGGACATGGCCAACAACGCCGTCTCCTTCCGCTACCGCGACGGCTCGCAGGAGAACGGCATCCCGTTCGACGAGGCCATCGCGAAGATCGCCAAGGTCGTCGAGGAGCGGGTGCAGGTCTGACCCGCCCGACGTGCACATGAGGAAGGCCCTCGGGAGGCTGCTCGGCCTCCCGAGGGCCTTCCGCCGTCTTCCGCGAGCCCCGGCGACACGCCGCGAACGGGCGAAGCCATATGCTGCACAGCATGACGAGTGAGCCGGAGCAGCAGATCGGAGTGGGGACGCAGGACGCGTTCCAGCGCCTGTGGACGCCCCACCGGATGGCGTACATCCAGGGCGAGAACAAGCCCACCGGTCCGGGGGCCGACGACGGCTGCCCCTTCTGCTCCATCCCGGCCAAGTCCGACGAGGACGGGCTGATCGTCCGGCGCGGTGAGCAGGTGTACGCCGTGCTGAACCTGTACCCGTACAACGGCGGCCACCTCATGGTCGTGCCCTACCGGCATGTCGCCGACTACACGGACCTCACCGGGCCCGAGACCGTTGAGCTGGCCGCGCTGACGAAGCAGGCGATGACGGCGTTGCGGACCGCGTCCGGGGCGCACGGGTTCAACATCGGGATGAATCAGGGGACCGTGGCCGGGGCCGGGATCGCCGCGCATCTCCACCAGCACATCGTGCCGCGCTGGGGTGGGGACACCAACTTCATGCCGGTGGTGGGGCACACGCGGGTGCTGCCGCAGCTGCTGGCTGACACCCGCAAGATGCTGGCGGAGGCCTGGCCGGCGGCGTGAGCGCGCACCCGGCGCGGCGCTGGGCGGGGGTGGGTCTCGCAGCCCGGCGCTGACGGGGTGCCGCCCGCGCCCACCCGTGCCGCCCCAGGCGGCACGAATGCCCGCGGACTGACCAGGGGACTACGCGTCGTAAAGATCCGCCTTCTTCGGTGTCGGATCCTGGATCGCCGTGCTGAGGAAGGCAGACCGCGTCCCGAACTTCTCCGTGTCCACGCCGTTCTCCTCGAGGACCCGGATCGCTGCCGAGTGCACCACCCGCAGCACCGGTGTGGCCGCCCGCAGCGCGTCGTCGGCCATGAAGCGGTGGCGCCAGGGCTTGTCGGCCCAGGCGTGCCGCAGGCCGAACGGCTCCGGCAGGGCGAGGGTGCCGCCGAGCCAGTTCAGCAGCGGGGGATACCAGGTCAGAGGTGCCCGAGCCGCCAGCCGTACCACCTCGTCGGTGTCGACCAGCGGAAGCTTCACCGTCCGCGTCTCCCACCGCTTCAGCGACTTCTGCACCGACTTCTCCTTGGCCGCCGGCTTCGAGGTGAACAGGGCGTGCACCGGCCCCAGCGCATGCCCGGTGACCTCGATGCGCAGCGTCTCGTACAGCACGGTCACCGTGATCAGCATGGTGATCACCAGCTGCCCGTCCCACAGCGTCCACTGCACGCCCAGGTAGTGCCGGTCACCGCTGCCGAACTGCTGCTTGTTGCAGATGTCCTGTATGGCGTGCGACTTGACCTGGTAGGCGTCCACATCGGTGCCCTCCGGCCGGGACACCTCTTTCGCGTTCTCCCCGATCGGCGTCACGATCCAGTGCCGTATCGACGGCTTCGTGAAACCGCCGGTGTTCAGCGGACCGCGCTCCAGCATGCGCAGCTGGTCGTGGATGGACCGTATGACGTCCCAGCTGCGGAAGGGATGGATCTCCCGGTCGGGATCGGCCGGCGCCAGATCCTCGGCGAGCTGCCAGCTGCCCCAGCGCGTGCCCATGCCGAGTATGCCCTTGGGCCCGGCATAGAAGACGGAGTTGGACTGCTGCTCGGCGCTCAGCCGGGCCAGGGACTGGCGCAACTGCTCGGCAGCGGTCTCCCCGGGGCTGCTCGGCACCGCCTCGGGCACCTTCGCGCCCACGCTGCTGCCCGAGAGGAGGCTGGCCCAGCGCTCCCGCAGGTCCTTCGCCGTGCGCTCGCAGATCTGCCGGGCCCAGAACCAGCCGATCACCGGCAGCACGACCGACGCGCGCGCGTACCAGGCCCAGAATCCCGTGAACGGCATCTGGACCAGGAAGATCACGGCCAGCGCGCCCACCGCGACGAGCAGCGTGGTCGCGAGCGTCGAGGCCCGCTTGTCCTCGCGCTTGGCGATGGTGGAGCGGATCGTGAACACCATCAGCCACACCAGGAGGCCGGGCAGGAACAGCAGCCCGCACAGGACCATGACGACCGTGAGCAGGTTGTCGCGCTCCCGGCGGATCCGGTTTGCGGCGAGACAGTGCTCGACGACCACCTGGGGCTCGGTGCCGAAGGACTGGATCAGCGGCTTGCGACCGGAGCCGAGCATCCGGTCGACCACCGCGCGGGAGAACGCCTCACCGAGATTGGGCCGGAAGATCTTCGCCCACTTCTGGCCCGGTTTCACGGTCGATTCGTGCCACTCGTTGTTGGCCTTGAGTATCTCCTCGACCTCGTTGTCCCGGTACGCCGCAGAGGCCAGCGCGAACGTCGCCGTCTGCCCCTCGTCGCCCGTGCGCGGTACCTGCGGCCCGAAGATGTCCGCGTAACCGCTGTCAACGGTCATTCCCGCCCCCGATCGCCGCCACTGTCGCTCCTGCGGCCTTCCCGACTTCCGTGCTCTGCACACCTGTTGATCAGGTCATCAGCGTATCCGCAGGTACGGACATTCGGCGGCGGACGGCCGAAACCGCCCGCCGGCGCACGGGGCAGCGCACCGCGCAGTCCGCTCGGAGGCCGCAGCGCAGGCCACTTGCACGCGCCCCCGTACCAACTACGCGCCGCCTCCCACCTGTTCCCCGCTTCCTATGACGCCTCCTGCTCCTGTTTCCGTACCCGCTCGGCGACTTGAGCCGGCATGGGTTCGTGCCGGGCGTATCGCCGGTTGAAGCGCGCGGTGCCGTGCGACAGCGAGCGCAGATCGACCGCGTACCGCCCGATCTCGATCTCGGGCACCTCGGCCCGGACGAGGGTGCGCCCGCCGGCCGTCTGCTCCGTGCCCAGCACACGGCCGCGCCGCCCGGACAGGTCGCTCATCACGGCGCCCACGTACTCGTCGCCGACCAGGACGCTCACCTCGGCCACCGGCTCCAGGAGATGGATCTTCGCGTCGGCCGCAGCCTCCCGCAGTGCGAGCGCGCCCGCCGTCTGGAAGGCGGCGTCGGAGGAGTCCACGGAGTGCGCCTTGCCGTCGAGCAGCGTGACCCGGACGTCGACGAGCGGATTGCCCGCGGCGACCCCCTTGGCGGCCTGGGCGCGTACGCCCTTCTCGACGGACGGGATGAACTGGCGCGGCACCGCGCCCCCGACGACCTTGTCCACGAACTCGATGCCCGAGCCGCCCGGCAGCGGCTCCACCTCGATCTCGCAGATGGCGTACTGCCCGTGCCCGCCGGACTGCTTGACATGCCGCCCGCGCCCGGCCGACTTGGTCGCGAACGTCTCCCGTAGGGAGACCTTGTGCGGTACGACGTCGACCTGGACGCCGTACCGACTGCGCAGCCGCTCCAGCGCGACGTCCGCGTGCGCCTCGCCCAGGCACCACAGCACCACCTGATGGGTGTCCTGGTTCTGTTCGAGCCGCATCGTCGGGTCCTCGGCGACCAGCCGGGCGAGCCCCTGCGAGAGCTTGTCCTCGTCCGGCTTGCTGTGCGCCTGGATGGCGAGCGGCAGCAGCGGATCCGGCATGTCCCAGGGCTCCATGAGGAGCGGGTCGTCCTTGGCGGACAGGGTGTCGCCGGTCTCGGCGCGGCTCAGTTTCGCCACGCACGCGAGGTCGCCCGCGACGCAGTGCGACACCGGGCGCTGCTGTTTGCCGAACGGCGTGGACACGGCGCCGATGCGTTCGTCGACGTCGTGGTCCTCGTGGCCCCGGTCGGTCAGTCCGTGCCCGGAGACGTGCACGGTCTCGTCCGGCCGCAGCGTTCCGGAGAAGACCCGCACGAGGGAGACACGGCCGACGTAGGGGTCGGACGAGGTCCGCACGACCTCCGCGACCAGCGGACCGTCCGGATCGCAGGGCTTCAGCTCACGTGGCTTGCCGTCCACCGTGGTGACGCCGGGCGTCGGGTGCTCCAGCGGGGTCGGGAACCCCCGCGCGATCAGCTCCAGCAGCTCGACCGTGCCGAGCCCCTGCCGGGCGCCCTCGGCCGCGGGGGCGGCGGCCAGGACGGGGAAGAACGTCCCGCGCGCGACGGCCTGTTCCAGGTCCTCCACGAGCGTCCTGAAGTCGATCTGCTCACCGCCGAGGTAACGGTCCATGAGGGTCTCGTCCTCGCTCTCGGAGATGATCCCCTCGATCAGCCGGTTGCGTGCCTCCTCGATCAGCGGCAGCTGGTCCTCGTCCGGATCGGACTCCTTGCGCTCCCCGGACGCGTAGTCGAAGAGCTTCTGCGACAGCAGCCCGATCAGGCCGGTCACGGGCGCGTGCCCGTCCGGCCCCTGCAGGCCGTGCAGCGGCAGATACAGCGGCAGTACCGCGTCGGGGTCGTCCCCGCCGAAGGCCTCCGCGCAGATCCGCGTCATCTCCTCGAAGTCCGCCCGCGCGGCCTCCAGATGCGTGACGACGATGGCCCGCGGCATGCCGACGGCCGCGCACTCCTCCCACACCATGCGGGTCGAGCCGTCCACGCCGTCCGACGCCGAGACGACGAAGAGGGCCGCGTCCGCCGCTCGCAGACCGGCCCGCAGTTCTCCGACGAAGTCGGCGTATCCGGGGGTGTCGAGAAGGTTGACCTTGATGCCGTCCCATTCGACCGGCACCAGGGAGAGCTGCACCGAGCGCTGCTGCCGGTGCTCGATCTCGTCGTAGTCGGAAACGGTGCCGCCGTCCTCCACGCGGCCCGCCCGGTTCACCGCTCCCGCGGTCAGCGCGAGAGCCTCCACCAGAGTCGTCTTGCCCGATCCGGAGTGGCCGACCAGCACCACATTCCGTACGGACGCGGGATGGTCGGCCGCCACTGCCCTGCCGGCGGCTCCGGGGTGTGCATTCGCCTTGTCGCCCATGGCCTTGCCTCCCGTGCACGGTGAGGTCACTGTGGGCGCGGACACGCGGGACCCGTGCGGGGCGGCTCCGGCGACGCCCGCGTTCTTCGAGCTTTCCACTCTCGTCACGGTGCGTCCATACGGAGGACCGGAACCCGTCGCCCGCAGGCGGTTGTGGCCCGCCCTCACGCGGTGCGGGTGCCCGGCCGTCGCCCACGCGCGCGCGTGGCTACGATGGGCCAGCCGGTGGCCAGCAGGGGCCGCGCGGCGACACCGACCCTCGGGAAGGCCATGCTGAACAAGTACGCGCGTGCATTCTTCACGCGTGTCCTCACACCGTTCGCCGCGTTTCTCATCCGCCGGGGCGTGAGCCCGGACACGGTCACGCTGATCGGCACGGCCGGCGTGATGGCAGGCGCGCTGGTCTTCTACCCCCAGGGCGAGTTCTTCTGGGGCACGGTCGTGATCGCGCTGTTCGTGTTCTCGGACCTCGTCGACGGCAACATGGCCCGCCAGCTGGGCCGCAGCAGCCGTTGGGGAGCCTTCCTGGACTCCACCCTGGACCGGGTCGCCGACGGCGCGATCTTCGGCGGCTTCGCCCTCTGGTACGCGGGCGGCGGCGACGACCTCGCGCTGTGCGCGGTGTCGATCTTCTGCCTGGCCAGCGGGCAGGTGGTGTCGTACACCAAGGCCCGTGGCGAGTCGATCGGCCTGCCGGTCGCGGTCAACGGTCTCGTGGAGCGCGCCGAGCGGCTGGTGATCTCCCTGGTCGCCGCCGGACTCGCGGGCATGCACAAGTTCGGCGTGCCCGGCATCGACGTACTGCTGCCCATCGCCCTGTGGATCGTTGCCGTCGGCAGCCTGGTCACCCTGATCCAGCGGGTCGTCACGGTCCGCCGGGAGTCCGCGGAGGCGGAGGCAGCGGCGGCCGGGCAGGAAAGCACGGAGAATGCCTCTCAAGGGAGGGAGGCGGCGAAATGAGCGCTCAGGAGCGGCTGACGGACGCGCTGTACGGCCTCGGCTGGGGCACGGTCAAGAAGCTCCCCGAGCCGGTCGCGGTACGGCTCGGCAACACCGTGGCCGACCTGGCCTGGAAGCGGCGCGGCAAGGGCGTACGGCGGCTGGAGAGCAACTACGCGCGCGTGGTGCCCGACGCGACCCCTGAGCGCCTTGCCGAGCTCTCCCGCGCGGGCATGCGCTCGTACCTGCGGTACTGGATGGAGTCCTTCCGGCTCCCGGCCTGGAGCGCCGAGCGCGTCAAGAGCGGCTTCGACCCGAAGGACGTCCACCACCTGACCGACGGCCTCGCCGCCGGCAACGGCGTCATACTCGCCCTGCCGCACCTGGCCAACTGGGACCTCGCTGGCGCCTGGGTCACCACGAAGCTGGAAACCCCCTTCACCACGGTCGCCGAACGCCTCAAGCCGGAGACCCTGTACGACCGTTTCGTCGCCTACCGCGAGGGCCTCGGCATGGAGGTCCTGCCGCACAGCGGCGGCACCGCGTTCGGCACCCTGGCCCGGCGGCTGCGCGACGGCGGCCTGATCTGCCTGGTCGCCGACCGCGACCTGTCCGCCTCCGGCGTCGAGGTGAAGTTCTTCGGCGACACGGCCCGCATGCCGGCCGGACCGGCCCTGCTGGCCCAGCAGACGGGCGCGCTGCTGCTGCCGGTGACGCTCTGGTACGACGACTCGCCCGTCATGCAGGGCCGCGTGCATCCCCCGATCGAGGTACCCGAGACAGGTACCCGGGCCGAGAAGACGTCTGTGGTGACACAGGCGCTGGCAGACGCCTTCGCCTCGGGGATCGCCGACCATCCGGAGGACTGGCACATGCTGCAGCGCTTGTGGCTCGAAGACCTCGACCCCGCGAAGGGGCCGTCGTGAGGATCGGCATCGTCTGCCCGTACTCCTGGGACGTGCCGGGCGGCGTCCAGTTCCACATCCGCGATCTCGCCGAGTACTTCATCCGCCTCGGGCACGAGGTGTCCGTCCTCGCCCCCGCCGACGACGACACCCCGCTCCCGCCGTACGTCGTCTCGGCCGGCCGAGCGGTCCCGGTGCCGTACAACGGCTCGGTGGCCCGGCTGAACTTCGGCTTCCTGTCGGCGGCCCGGGTGCGACGCTGGCTGCACGACGGCGCGTTCGACGTGATCCACATCCATGAACCGGCGTCGCCGTCCCTGGGCCTGCTGACCTGCTGGGCGGCACAGGGCCCGATCGTCGCCACGTTCCACACCTCCAACCCCCGCTCGCGCGCGATGATCGCCGCGTACTCGATCCTCCAGGCGGCGCTGGAGAAGATCAGCGCGCGGATCGCGGTCAGCGAGTACGCCCGCCGCACGCTGGTGGAGCACCTCGGCGGGGACGCGGTCGTCATCCCCAACGGCGTCGACGTCGACTTCTTCGCCGAGGCCGAGCCGAACCCCGACTGGCAGTCGGAAGGGGAGGGCGGCACGATCGGCTTCATAGGGCGCATCGACGAGCCCCGCAAGGGCCTGCCGGTCCTGATGCGGGCGCTGCCCAGGATCCTCGCCGAGCGCCCGCAGACCCGGCTGCTGGTCGCGGGCCGCGGGGACGAGGAGGAGGCGGTGGCGTCGCTGCCTTCGGAGCTCCGCTCGCGCGTCGAGTTCCTCGGCATGGTGAGCGACGCGGACAAGGCCCGCTTCCTGCGCAGCATCGACCTGTACGTGGCGCCCAACACCGGCGGCGAGAGCTTCGGGATCATCCTGGTCGAGGCGATGTCGGCGGGCGCGCCGGTCCTGGCGTCCGACCTGGACGCCTTCGCGCAGGTCCTCGACCAGGGCGCGGCGGGGGAGCTGTTCGCCAACGAGGACGCGGACGCGCTCGCCGCGGCGGCGGTGCGGCTGCTCGGTGACCCGGCACGCCGCGCCGAACTGCGCAGGCACGGCAGCGCCCACGTCCGCCGGTTCGACTGGTCGACGGTCGGCGCGGACATCCTGTCGGTCTACGAGACGGTCACGGACGGCGCCGCGGCGGTGGCGGCCGACGAACGCACCACGGGGTTGCGGGCACGGCTGGGGTTGGCACGGGACTGACTGCGGAAAAACCGGCCCGGCCGGCGTTTGAGGCCTGCAAGCGCGTCGGCTCACCCGGCGGAGCGCCCCGGTAGCCTTGCCGCCCGTGACCGCAACCCTCATCTGGATCCTTGTCGCCCTCATCGCGATCGGCCTCTACCTGAGCTGGACGGCGGGCCGGCTCGACCGGCTGCACGCCCGTATCGACGCGGCCCGTGCCGCGTTCGACGCGCAGCTGCTGCGCCGCGCCTCGGTGGCACAGGAACTGGCCACGTCCGGCGTGCTGGACCCGGCGGCGTCGATC
Organism: Streptomyces flavusporus; assembly: GCF_046267975.1. NCBI lineage: Bacteria > Bacillati > Actinomycetota > Actinomycetes > Kitasatosporales > Streptomycetaceae > Streptomyces > Streptomyces flavusporus. The sequence goes on from NZ_CP176503.1 coordinate 8,032,827, forward strand.
GTGCTCTACGAGGCGGCGCACGCCGCACGGCAGGCCGAGGAGGACCAGCGGGAGGTCGCCGAGAGCGAGTTGAGCCAGGCCCTGCGGGCCGTGTTCGCGGACCCGCAGCAGGTCGAGGCGGTCCGTGCGGCGCCCGGCGGCGAGGCAGCGGCCCGCGAGCTCACGGAAGCGGTCCGCCGGGTGCCGATGGCCCGCCGCTTCCACAACGACGCCGTACGCGCGGCCCGCGCCCTGCGTCGCCACCGCAAGGTCCGCCTGTTCCGCCTCGCGGGCCACGCCCCGTTCCCCATGGCCTTCGAGATGGACGACGAGCCGCCGACGGCCCTGGCGGACCGGGCCGCCTAGCCCGCCGTACCGGAAAACGATCCACCGCCTCCTCATTGGCCCTTGCTGTGGCCTGCATCCGTCACGTTTCCTCGGTCCAGCAAGAAACCCTCTTTCCATCGAGTGAGGTCAACCCGTGTCCACCACGCTCCCCAACTCCGCCCAGCCCGACGAGAACACTGCGACCGGCACCGCCCGCGTGAAGCGCGGCATGGCCGAGCAGCTCAAGGGTGGCGTCATCATGGACGTCGTCACGCCGGAGCAGGCGAAGATCGCCGAGGACGCGGGCGCCGTCGCCGTCATGGCCCTGGAGCGCGTGCCCGCCGACATCCGCAAGGACGGCGGCGTGGCCCGTATGTCCGACCCGGACATGATCGAGGGCATCATCAACGCCGTCTCGATCCCCGTCATGGCCAAGTCCCGTATCGGTCACTTCGTCGAGGCCCAGGTCCTGCAGTCCCTCGGCGTGGACTACATCGACGAGTCCGAGGTCCTCACCCCGGCCGACGAGGTCAACCACTCCGACAAGTGGGCCTTCACCACCCCCTTCGTCTGCGGCGCCACGAACCTCGGTGAGGCCCTGCGCCGCATCGCCGAGGGCGCGGCCATGATCCGCTCCAAGGGCGAGGCCGGCACCGGCAACGTCGTCGAGGCCGTGCGCCACCTGCGGCAGATCAAGAACGAGATCGCCCGCCTGCGCGGCTACGACAACCACGAGCTGTACGCCGCCGCCAAGGAGCTGCGTGCCCCGTACGAGCTGGTCAAGGAGGTCGCCGAGCTCGGCAAGCTCCCGGTCGTGCTGTTCTCCGCCGGTGGTGTCGCCACCCCCGCCGACGCCGCCCTGATGCGCCAGCTCGGCGCCGAGGGCGTCTTCGTCGGCTCCGGTATCTTCAAGTCCGGCGACCCGGCCAAGCGGGCCGCCGCCATCGTGAAGGCCACCACCTTCTACGACGACCCGAAGATCATCGCCGATGCGTCCCGCAACCTCGGCGAGGCCATGGTCGGCATCAACTGCGACACCCTCCCCGAGACCGAGCGCTACGCCAACCGCGGCTGGTAAGGCACCACACCCATGAGCCACACCCCCGTCATCGGCGTTCTGGCCCTCCAGGGCGACGTACGGGAGCACCTCATCGCCCTGGCCGCGGCCGACGCCGTGGCCAGGCCGGTGCGGCGCCCCGAAGAGCTCGCCGAGGTCGACGGCCTCGTCATCCCCGGCGGCGAGTCCACCACCATTTCCAAGCTGGCCGTCCTGTTCGGCGTGATGGAGCCCCTCCGCGCGCGCGTGCGGGACGCCATGCCCGTCTACGGCACCTGCGCGGGCATGATCATGCTCGCCGACAAGATCCTCGACCCGCGCTCGGGTCAGGAGACCGTCGGCGGCATCGACATGATCGTGCGCCGTAACGCCTTCGGGCGGCAGAACGAGTCCTTCGAGGCAGCGGTCGACGTGAAGGGCATCGCGGGCGATCCTGTGGAGGGCGTCTTCATCCGCGCCCCCTGGGTCGAGTCCGTCGGCGCCGAGGCCGAGGTGCTCGCCGAGCACGACGGCCACATCGTCGCGGTCCGTCAGGGCAACGTGCTGGCCACGTCGTTCCACCCGGAACTGACCGGCGACCACCGTGTACACAGCCTCTTCGTGGACATGGTGCGCGCGAACCGGACAGCGGAGTCCTTGTAGGATCTCTGGCGTCGTTGCAGAGATGGGTTACGCGAAGGAGACAGGCAGATGTCCGGCCACTCTAAATGGGCCACGACGAAGCACAAGAAGGCCGTGATCGATGCCAAGCGCGGCAAGCTCTTCGCGAAGCTGATCAAGAACATCGAGGTCGCGGCCCGTATGGGCGGCGCCGACCCCGAGGGCAACCCGACGCTGTACGACGCCATCCAGAAGGCGAAGAAGTCGTCGGTTCCGAACAAGAACATCGACTCCGCGGTCAAGCGCGGCGCCGGCCTGGAGGCCGGTGGCGCCGACTACGAGACGATCATGTACGAGGGCTACGGCCCGAACGGCGTCGCGGTGCTCATCGAGTGCCTCACCGACAACCGCAACCGCGCCGCCTCCGAGGTCCGCGTCGCCATGACCCGCAACGGCGGCTCCATGGCCGACCCGGGCTCCGTGTCGTACCTGTTCAACCGCAAGGGCGTCGTCATCGTCCCCAAGGGTGAGCTGACCGAGGACGACGTCCTGGGTGCCGTCCTGGACGCGGGCGCCGAGGAGGTCAACGACCTCGGCGAGAACTTCGAGGTCATCAGCGAGGCCACCGACCTGGTCGCGGTCCGCACCGCTCTGCAGGACGCCGGGATCGACTACGACTCCGCCGAGGCCAACTTCGTCCCGACCATGCAGGTCGAGCTGGACGAGGAGGGCGCCAAGAAGATCTTCAAGCTGATCGACGCGCTCGAGGACAGCGACGACGTGCAGAACGTCTTCGCCAACTTCGACGTCAGCGACGACATCATGGAGAAGGTCGGCGCGTAGCGCTGCCGCGGACGCCGCGAGTTTCGGCGGGCCGGTGGGATGCCCCCCACCAGCCCGCCGCCGTTGTCGGTGGCACCCGATAGCCTGCACAAACAGGCGATCGAGAGGGAGGGGCGCGCATGCGGGTACTGGGTGTGGACCCGGGGCTGACCCGGTGCGGTGTCGGTGTCGTCGAGGGGGTTCCCGGGCGGCCGCTCACGATGCTCGGCGTCGGCGTCGTCCGTACGCCCGTCGACGCCGACCTCGGTCACCGCCTGGTCGCCATCGAGCAGGGCATCGAGCAGTGGCTCGACGAGCACCGGCCCGAGTTCGTCGCCGTGGAGCGGGTGTTCAGCCAGCACAATGTGCGCACGGTGATGGGCACGGCCCAGGCCAGCGCCGTCGCCATGCTCTGCGCCGCCCGCCGCGGCATCCCCGTCGCCCTGCACACCCCCAGCGAGGTCAAGGCCGCCGTCACCGGTACCGGCCGTGCCGACAAGGCCCAGGTGGGCGCCATGGTCACCCGCCTGCTGCGGCTGGACGCGCCGCCCAGGCCTGCCGACGCCGCCGACGCCCTTGCGCTCGCCATCTGCCACATCTGGCGCGCCCCCGCGCAGAACCGGCTCCAACAGGCCATCGCCCTGCACACCGCACAAGCAACAGCATCGAAAGGCCGTACGGCATGATCGCCTTCGTCAGCGGCACGGTCGCCGCCCTCGCCCCCGACGCCGCGGTGGTCGAGGTCGGCGGCGTCGGCATGGCCGTCCAGTGCACGCCCAACACGCTCTCGACGCTCCGCATCGGCCAACCCGCCAAGCTCGCCACCTCCCTGGTCGTACGGGAGGACTCCCTGACGCTGTACGGCTTCGCGGACGACGACGAGCGCCGGGTCTTCGAGCTGTTGCAGACCGCGAGCGGCGTCGGCCCCCGCCTGGCGCAGTCGATGCTCGCCGTGCACACTCCGGACGCCCTGCGCCGCGCGGTCGCGACCGGCGACGAGAAGGCCCTCATCGCCGTCCCCGGCATCGGGAAGAAGGGCGCCCAGAAGCTGCTTCTGGAGCTCAAGGACCGTCTGGGCGAGCCGATCGGCGCCCCCGCGGCCGGCACCCCGGTCACCAGCGGCTGGCGCGACCAGCTGCACGCCGCCCTGATCGGCCTGGGCTACGCCACCCGCGAGGCCGACGAGGCGGTCGCCGCGGTCGCCCCGCAGGCCGAGGCCGCCGACGGCACCCCCCAGGTCGGCCGGTTGCTGAAGGCCGCCTTGCAGACGCTCAACAGAGCCCGCTGACGAGGGGCACCGTGCAGGGCACGGGACAGAAGCGTCCTGAAATCGCCCCCGAGAAGCCGGAAACCGCCCACCGCAGGAGAATTTCAGTGAACTGGGACGACACGACCGACACCCCCGCCGCCGCCGCGGAGCGGCTGGTGGGTTCTGTCGCCGACCGTGAGGACCAGGCCGTCGAGGCCGCACTGCGACCCAAGGACCTGGACGAGTTCATCGGCCAGGAGAAGGTCCGCGAGCAGCTCGACCTGGTCCTGCGCGCCGCACGCGCGCGTGGCGCCACCGCCGACCACGTGCTGCTCTCCGGCGCTCCCGGCCTCGGCAAGACCACCCTCTCGATGATCATCGCGGCCGAGATGGGTGCCCCGATCCGCATCACCTCCGGCCCCGCCATCCAGCACGCCGGTGACCTCGCGGCGATCCTCTCCTCCCTGCAGGAGGGCGAGGTCCTCTTCCTCGACGAGATCCACCGCATGTCGAGGCCCGCCGAGGAGATGCTCTACATGGCGATGGAGGACTTCCGTGTCGACGTCATCGTCGGCAAAGGCCCCGGCGCCACGGCCATCCCGCTCGAGCTGCCGCCGTTCACCCTGGTTGGCGCCACCACACGCGCAGGCCTGCTGCCGCCCCCGCTGCGCGACCGCTTCGGCTTCACCGCGCACATGGAGTTCTACGAGCCGGCCGAACTGGAGCGCGTCATCCACCGCTCCGCGAGCCTGCTGGACGTCGAGATCGAGGCCGACGGTGCCGCCGAGATCGCCGGCCGCTCCCGCGGGACCCCCCGTATCGCCAACCGCCTGCTGCGCCGCGTACGGGACTATGCGCAGGTAAAGGCTGACGGGATCATCACGCGCGAGATCGCGGCCGCGGCGCTGAAGGTGTACGAGGTCGACGCCCGCGGACTCGACCGCCTCGACCGCGGCGTGCTCGAAGCCCTGCTCAAGCTGTTCGGCGGCGGACCGGTCGGCCTGTCCACGCTCGCCGTCGCGGTGGGGGAGGAGCGCGAGACCGTCGAGGAGGTCGCCGAGCCCTTCCTCGTACGGGAGGGCCTGCTGGCCCGCACCCCGCGCGGCCGCGTCGCCACCCCCGCGGCATGGGCGCATCTCGGCCTCACCCCGCCCCGCACGGGAGCCGGGGGAAACGGACAACAGGACCTGTTCGGGGCGTGACGGCGAGGGCATTGGCCGGACCAGGAACCCCGGTGCCATGCTGAGCGTTGTTCCATGCGCGCGGACTCGCTTAGACTCCGCCGATGCCGCCTTCCCCGGCGGCAGACATACCCCCATCCATCAGGCCGCTCACCTGCGCGGTCGTGCGAAGGAAAATTCGTCCCGTGAATAGCCTCGTGACCCTCCTCCCGTTCATCGTGCTCATCGGGGCCATGATCCTGATGACCCGCTCGGCCAAGAAGAAGCAGCAGCAGGCCGTCGACATGCGGAATCAGATGCAGCCCGGTTCCGGCGTCCGCACCATCGGGGGCATGTACGCAACGGTCAAGGAGGTCAACGAGGACACGGTCCTCCTCGACGCCGGCCCGGGCGTCGAGCTCCTCTTCGCGAAGAACTCGATCGGTGCCGTGCTCTCCGACGACGAGTACAACCGCATCGTCCACGGCATCGAGCACGACCTGAAGTCCGACGCGGACTCCGTCCCGGACGACGCCTCCTCCCTCACCGAGACCGACGAGTCCGCCGACGCCGCCGCCTCCGCCGACAAGTCCGTCGACCTCGGCAAGAAGGACGCGGACGAGGAGCCCTCCGACAGCACCGCGGCCGAGACGGACGACGAGCCGAAGAAGACCGACGGCGGCTCCGACGCGAAGTAGTCATGTTCCGGAAGGCGCGGGCCGGGCGCGCGCGCCCCGGGACATGCGCATCTCGCACGGGATCCCGACACCATGTCATGGCCGCTCGCCCGCTGACCCGGCGTGCGGCGGCCCGAGAGGGAGTACGAGAAGGTGGCAGCACCTAAAAAGGGCCGGAGCGCGAGTGCCCAGAGCAAGCCGGGGCGCTCGCTGGCCCTGATCCTGATCGCCATCGTGGCGCTCACCGGGGGAATGTTCGCCTCCGGGCACACCACTCCGCGTCTCGGCATCGACCTGGCCGGTGGTACGAGCATCACGCTCCGGGCTGTCCCCGAGGACGGCAACGAGGCCGCGATCAACAAGAAGAACATGGACACCGCGGTCGACATCATGAACCGCCGTGTCAATGGTCTCGGTGTCTCGGAGGCCGAGGTCCAGACCCAGGGCGATCGCAACATCATCGTCAACATCCCCAAGGGCACCAACTCGGAGGAAGCCCGGCAGCAGGTCGGCACCACCGCCAAGCTCTACTTCCGTCCCGTCCTCGCCACCGAGGCAACCGGCGGCCCCGCGACGTCGCCTTCGCCCAGCGCCTCCACCAGCGGTTCGGCGAGCCCGTCGGCCTCCGGCTCCGAGAAGGCGAGCGAGACCCCCTCGGCGTCCGTCACCACGCAGGGCCGCGCCGTCACCGACGCACTGAAGGCCGACCCCACTCCCACCCCCTCGGGGTCCGCATCGCCCAGCGCCTCCCCGTCGGCGAGCGGCGGCACCACCGACGACAGCAAGCTCCAGGCCCAGTACGCGGCCCTCGACTGCAGCAAGGAAGCGACCCGGGCCACGGCCGGCGACGGCGCCAAGCCCGAGGAGTCGACCGTCGGCTGCGGTGAGATCCAGGGCGTCTGGTACAAGTACCTGCTCGGCCCGGCCGGCGTGGACGGCACCGAGGTCGACAAGGCCCAGGCCGTCTACGACACCCAGAGCGGCGCCGGCTGGAAGGTCCAGATGGACTTCACCGACGCGGGCGCCAAGAAGTTCGCCGACATCACCGGCAAGCTCGCGCAGAACCAGTCCCCGCAGAACCAGTTCGGCATCGTCCTGGACGGCGAGGTCGTCTCCAGCCCGTTCGTCAGCCAGTCCATCACCGGCGGCAACGCCGAGATCTCCGGCAGCTTCACCCAGCAGGAGGCCGAGAGCCTCGGCAACATCCTGTCGTACGGCGCCCTGCCGCTGACCTTCAAGGAGGACAGCGTCACCACGGTGACCGCGGCGCTCGGCGGCGAGCAGCTCCAGGCCGGTCTCATCGCGGGTGCCATCGGTCTGGCCCTGGTCGTCCTCTACCTGCTGGTCTACTACCGCGGCCTGTCGTTCATCGCGATCCTCTCCCTGATGGTCTCCGCCGCCCTCACGTACGTGATCATGTCGCTGCTCGGCCCGGCCATCGGCTTCGCGCTGAACCTGCCGGCCGTCTGCGGTGCGATCGTCGCGATCGGCATCACGGCGGACTCGTTCATCGTGTACTTCGAACGGGTCCGGGACGAGATCCGTGAGGGCCGCTCGCTGCGCCCCGCGGTCGAGCGGGCCTGGCCGCGCGCCCGGCGCACCATCCTGGTCTCCGACTTCGTGTCGTTCCTCGCCGCCGCGGTGCTCTTCATCGTCACCGTCGGCAAGGTCCAGGGCTTCGCGTTCACGCTCGGCCTGACCACCCTGCTGGACGTCGTGGTGGTCTTCCTCTTCACCAAGCCGCTGCTGACGCTCATGGCCCGCAGGAAGTTCTTCGCCAGCGGCCACCCGTGGTCCGGTCTCGACCCGAAGCGACTCGGTGCCCGGCCGCCGCTGCGCCGCACCCGCCGTCCCGCCGCCCCCGTCGAAACGAAGGAGGCGTGAGATGTCGAAGCTCGGCAACCTCGGCGCCCGACTGCACCGAGGCGAGGTCAGTTACGACTTCGTCGGCAACCGCAAGATCTGGTACGGCATCTCGATCCTGATCACCATCACGGCCATCGTCGGCCTGGCGGTGCGCGGCCTGAACATGGGCATCGAGTTCCAGGGCGGTGCCGTCTTCACCACGCCGAAGACGTCCGTCTCGGTCTCCCAGGCCGAGGAGTACGCGGAGGAGGCGTCCGGTCACGACGCCATCGTCCAGGGGCTCGGCAACGGCAGCCTGCGGATCCAGATCGCCGGTATCGACACCGACAGGTCGGACCAGATCAAGGAAACGCTCGCCGAGGACCTGAAGGTCGACTCGGAGAGGATCAACGCCGAACTGGTCGGCCCCAGTTGGGGTGACCAGATCGCCAACAAGGCCTGGCAGGGCCTCGGGATCTTCCTGATCCTGGTGGTGATCTATCTGGCGATCGCCTTCGAGTGGCGCATGGCGCTCGCCGCGTTCGTCGCCCTGATCCACGACATCACCATCACGGTCGGCATCTACGCCCTCGTCGGCTTCGAGGTCACACCGGGCACGGTGATCGGTCTGCTGACGATCCTCGGTTACTCGCTCTACGACACGGTCGTCGTCTTCGACAGCCTCAAGGAGCAGACGAAGGACATCACCAAGCAGACCCGCTGGACATACAGCGACGTCGCCAACCGCTCCATCAACAGCACCCTGGTCCGCTCGATCAACACCACCGTGGTGGCGCTGCTGCCGGTGGCGGGCCTGCTGTTCATCGGTGGCGGTGTCCTCGGCGCCGGCATGCTCAACGACATCTCGCTGTCGCTGTTCGTCGGTCTCGCGGCCGGTGCGTACTCCTCGATCTTCATCGCCACGCCGCTCGTCGCCGACCTCAAGGAGCGCGAGCCGCAGATGAAGGCCCTGAAGAAGCGCGTCCTCGCCAAGCGGGAGAAGGGTGAGCCGCTGGAGGCCGAGACCGCCGGCGAGTCGTTCGCCGACGAGCCCGAGGACGCAGCCCCGGCCGTCGTCGGCCCGCGCAACCAGCCCGCGTCCCGCAACCGGGGCCGCGGCCGACCCTCGGGGAAGGGCCGATGACCGACATCAAGGAGCTGCTGCTCAGCCGCATCCGCGACGTGTCCGACTACCCGGAGCCGGGCGTGATGTTCAAGGACATCACTCCGCTCCTGGCGGACCCGGCGGCGTTCACCGCGCTCACCGACGCGCTGGCCGAGATCACCGGGCGCACCGGCGCCACGAAGATCGTCGGCCTGGAGGCCCGTGGCTTCATCCTCGGCGCCCCGGTCGCCGTCCGGGCTGGCGTCGGCTTCATTCCCGTACGCAAGGCGGGCAAGCTCCCCGGAGCCACCCTCCGCCAGGCGTACGACCTGGAGTACGGCTCCGCGGAGATCGAGGTGCACGCCGAGGACCTGACCGGAGGCGACCGTGTCCTGGTCGTCGACGACGTCCTCGCCACCGGCGGCACCGCCGAGGCCTCCCTCGAGCTCATCCGCCGGGCCGGTGCCCAGGTCGCGGGCGTCGCCGTCCTGATGGAACTGGCGTTCCTGAACGGCCGCGCCCGCCTGGAACCGGCCCTCGACGGGGCACCCCTGGAGGCGCTCCTCACCGTCTGAGCCGGCGTTCAGGACGTCGGCCCGGCACCTGCGCGCAAGGCAGGCGAAAGGCGCACGCCACCCGTATGACACCGCTGAGGCGGGCCCGGAGGAATCCGGAGCCCGCCTCTGGTGTTATCGGGGTACATGGTCCTCAGATCGGTCTGAGGGCGATCCTGGAGCTCAGGATCGCTACCATGGGGTCTCCGGAGCCTGACCGGGGGACCCGGATCGCGCACGAGGAGCCCTCTTGCCAGACGAGGCCCAGCACCTGACCGCCGCCAAGCCCGAGCGCGCCTCGGAGCCCGCGGCCAAACCCGCGCCGCACACGAAGAACGATACCCGCGGGTCGGTGGAGCACGCCCAGTCCGCGCCCGTCGCCAAGGCGGCAGAGTCCTCGCGCCCCAAGCCTGCCCCTGCCGAGCGCCCCGCGCCCACGCCCCCGATCCGCCCCGCCGCGACGCCGCAGACCCCGCGCTCCGGCTCCTCCAACCGCGTCCGCGCCCGCCTCGCCCGCCTCGGCGTCCAGCGTGCCAACCCGTACAACCCGGTGCTGGAGCCGCTGCTGCGGATAGTGCGCAGCAACGACCCCAAGATCGAGACGTCGACGCTCCGGCAGATCGAGAAGGCCTACCAGGTCGCCGAGCGCTGGCACCGCGGCCAGAAGCGCAAGAGCGGCGACCCGTACATCACGCACCCCCTCGCCGTCACCACCATCCTCGCCGAGCTGGGCATGGATCCGGCCACCCTGATGGCCGGCCTGCTGCACGACACGGTCGAGGACACCGAGTACGGCCTGGAGGATCTGCGCCGCGACTTCGGCGACGTGGTCGCCCTGCTCGTCGACGGCGTCACCAAGCTGGACAAGGTCAAGTTCGGCGAGGCCGCGCAGGCCGAGACCGTGCGCAAGATGGTCGTCGCCATGGCCAAGGACCCGCGCGTCCTGGTCATCAAGCTCGCCGACCGCCTGCACAACATGCGCACCATGCGCTACCTCAAGCGCGAGAAGCAGGAGAAGAAGGCGCGCGAGACGCTCGAGATCTACGCGCCGCTCGCCCACCGCCTGGGCATGAACACCATCAAGTGGGAGCTGGAGGACCTCGCCTTCGCGATCCTCTACCCCAAGATGTACGACGAGATCGTGCGTCTGGTGGCCGAGCGGGCGCCCAAGCGCGACGAGTACCTCGCGATAGTGACCGACGAGGTCCAGCAGGACCTGCGCGCCGCCCGCATCAAGGCGACCGTCACCGGCCGCCCGAAGCACTACTACAGCGTCTACCAGAAGATGATCGTCCGCGGTCGCGACTTCGCGGAGATCTACGACCTGGTGGGCATCCGCGTCCTCGTGGACACCGTCCGCGACTGCTACGCGGCCCTCGGCACGGTGCACGCGCGATGGAACCCGGTCCCCGGCCGGTTCAAGGACTACATCGCGATGCCCAAGTTCAACATGTACCAGTCGCTGCACACGACGGTCATCGGCCCCAACGGCAAGCCGGTCGAACTCCAGATCCGCACGTTCGACATGCACCGCCGCGCCGAGTACGGCATCGCCGCGCACTGGAAGTACAAGCAGGAGGCCGTGGCCGGCGCCTCCAAGGTGCGCACCGACGTGCCCAAGGCGTCCGGCAAGGACAAGGACGCCATCAACGACATGGCGTGGCTGCGGCAGCTCCTCGACTGGCAGAAGGAGACCGAGGACCCCAGCGAGTTCCTCGAGTCGCTGCGCTTCGACCTCTCCCGCAACGAGGTCTTCGTCTTCACCCCGAAGGGCGACGTCATAGCGCTCCCGGCCGGCGCGACTCCGGTCGACTTCGCGTACGCGGTCCACACGGAGGTCGGCCACCGCACCATAGGGGCGCGGGTCAACGGGCGGCTCGTCCCGCTGGAGTCCACCCTGGACAACGGCGACCTGGTGGAGGTCTTCACTTCCAAGGCGGCCGGCGCGGGCCCCTCCCGGGACTGGCTCGGCTTCGTGAAGTCGCCGCGCGCCCGCAACAAGATCCGGGCGTGGTTCTCCAAGGAGCGCCGCGACGAGGCGATCGAGCAGGGCAAGGACGCCATCGTCCGCGCGATGCGCAAGCAGAACCTGCCGATCCAGCGGATCCTCACCGGTGACTCCCTCGTCACGCTCGCCCACGAGATGCGCTACCCCGACATCTCCGCGCTGTACGCGGCGATCGGCGAGGGCCATGTCTCCGCGCAGAACGTCGTCCAGAAGCTCGTCCAGGCGTTCGGTGGCGAGGAGGCCGCCACCGAGGAGATCGACGAGAGTGTGCCGCCCGCGCGCGGACGCGGCCGCAAACGCCGCACCAGCGCCGATCCGGGCGTCGTCGTCAAGGGCGTCGACGACGTGTGGGTCAAGCTGGCCCGCTGTTGTACGCCCGTTCCCGGCGACCCCATCATCGGCTTCGTCACGCGCGGTAGTGGTGTATCGGTTCACCGCAGCGACTGTGTGAACGTGGAGTCACTGTCCCGCGAACCCGAGCGCATCCTCGACGTCGAGTGGGCGCCCACCCAGTCGTCGGTCTTCCTGGTCGCCATCCAGGTCGAGGCCCTGGACCGCTCCCGGCTCCTGTCCGACGTCACCCGGGTCCTGTCCGACCAGCACGTCAACATCCTCTCCGCGGCCGTCCAGACCTCCCGCGACCGCGTCGCCACCTCCCGCTTCACCTTCGAGATGGGCGACCCGAAACATCTCGGCCACGTCCTGAAGGCGGTCCGGGGAGTGGAGGGCGTCTACGACGTGTACCGGGTGACGTCGGCGCGCAGCAGGTCGTAGAGCCGCACGAGAGACGACACAGGGGCTCCCGTACGTCGGTACGGGAGCCCCTGTCATGCCTGCCGGGCGTCGGTCAGCCGCCGAACTCCTGGAGGCCCTTCAGCGCCTGGTCCAGCAGGGCCTGGCGGCCCTCCAGCTCCCGCTCGAGCTTGTCGGCCCTGGCGTTGTTGCCCTGGGCGCGCGCCTGCTCGATCTGCGTCTTCAGCTTGTCCACCGCGGCCTGGAGCTGGCCCGTCAGACCCTCGGCACGCGCGCGTGCCTCCGGGTTGGTGCGGCGCCACTCGGCCTCCTCGGCCTCCTGGATGGCCCGCTCGACGGCGTGCATCCGGCCCTCGACCTTCGGCCGGGCATCCCGCGGCACATGGCCGATGGCCTCCCAGCGCTCGTTGATCGAGCGGAACGCGGCCCGCGCCGCCTTCAGGTCCGTGACCGGGAGGATCTTCTCGGCCTCACCGGCCAGCTCCTCCTTGAGCTTGAGGTTCTCCGCCTGCTCCGCGTCACGCTCGGCGAAGACCGAGCTGCGGGCGGCGAAGAAGACGTCCTGGGCGCCACGGAAGCGGTTCCACAGGTCGTCCTCGTGCTCGCGCTGGGCGCGGCCCGCCGCCTTCCACTCGGACATCAGCTCGCGGTAGCGCGCGGCCGTCGGACCCCAGTCGGTCGACCCCGACAGGGCCTCGGCCTCGGCGACCAGCCGCTCCTTGGCCCTGCGGGCCTCCTCGCGCTGCGCGTCCAGCTGCGCGAAGTGCGCCTTGCGGCGCTTGGAGAACGCCGACCGGGCGTGCGAGAAGCGGTGCCACAGCTCGTCGTCCGACTTGCGGTCCAGCCGCGGCAGCCCCTTCCAGGTGTCCACCAAGGCCCGCAGCCGCTCGCCGGCCGCCCGCCACTGGTCCGACTGCGCCAGTTCCTCGGCCTCGGCGACCAGCGCCTCCTTGGCGTGCCGCGCCTCGTCCGCCTGCCGCGCCCGCTGCGCCTTGCGCTGCTCGCGCCGCGCCTCGACGGTCTGGACCAGCTTGTCCAGCCGGGCCCGGAGCGCATCCAGATCGCCGACGGCGTGGTGCGCGTCGACCTGCTCGCGCAGATGGTCGATCGCGGCCTTGGCGTCCTTCGCCGACAGGTCGGTCGTCTGCACTCGCTTCTCGAGGAGGCCGATCTCGACAACCAGGCCCTCGTACTTGCGCTCGAAGTAGGCCAGCGCTTCCTCAGGGGAGCCTGCCTGCCAGGAACCGACGACCTTCTCGCCGTCGGCCGTACGCACGTACACGGTCCCCGTCTCGTCGACGCGGCCCCACGGGTCGCTGCTCACAGCGCCTCCTCCACATGATGCCTGCGCAGGGCCTCGAGCCCCCGGGCATCGTCCACAGTTTCGTCACGGCCAACATAGGCGACCGGCGGGTTGCCTGTCCGCATCCCGCGCGACCGAAATTCCGCAGTTGGCGGTCAGGATTTCGTGACGGTTGCCTTGTTGATCACGACCGTTGCGTTCGGGGCCCCGTCACCGGCCCCTGTGCTCTCACCTGCGGCGGCGATCTTCTTCAGCACGGTCATGCCCGACTTGGAAACGGTACCGAACGGTGTGTAGCTGGGGGGCAGCTGACTGTCCTGGTACACGAGGAAGAACTGGCTGCCGCCGGAGTCCGCCTGCCCCGTGTTCGCCATCGCCACCGTGCCCGCCGGGTACACGTTGCCCTTGAGGCTCTTGTCCTTCAGATTCTCGTCCGGAATCGTGTAGCCGGGACCGCCGCTGCCGCTGCCCGTCGGGTCGCCGCACTGGAGCACGTAGATGCCGTTGGTGGTCAGGCGGTGGCACTTGGTGTGGTCGAAGTAGCCCTTGCCGGCCAGGAAGTTGAACGAGTTGACGGTGTGCGGGGCCGCCGACGTCTTCAGATCGATGTCTATGTCACCGCACGTCGTCGCGAGCTTCATCGTGTACGCGGCCGACTTGTCGATGGTCATCGCCGGCTCCTTCTTCCAGGTCTCCGACTTGACCTTGCCCGCGGCGGGCTTCTCGCACGGGTCCGGCAGCGGGCTGGCGGGCGAGGAGCTCTCGGTGACCTCCGCGCCCGCGTTGGTCTTCTCGTCCTCCTTGAGGACGTCGGTCGTGTACAGCGCGAGGCTGCCGATCAGGACCACGCCGAGCGCCGACGCGATCGCGGCGTTGCGCATACGCGCCTTGCGCCGGGCGTCGGTGCGCCGCTGCTGCTGCCGCAAGAACTTCTCCCGGGCGAGCTGACGCCGCCGCTGTTCCTGGCTGACCACCGGGTTTACTCCTCATGCGTCTCGAACGTCGACCGGTACGCGCGCGTGCTGTGAGCCGACCGCCTGCGTGTGCCCCGTACCGTATATGGGTTCGCTGAGGATTCGGCAGCGCCGGTAGGCTCTGACGTCAGGCGCAGCTGCTGCCAAGTCCGCCCGTACCGACCCAAACGAAGGACGATCGTGCTCATTGCCGGGTTCCCCGCCGGGGCCTGGGGGACGAACTGTTATCTCGTCGCCCCTGCCGCCGGTGAGGAGTGCGTGATCATCGACCCGGGCCACGAAGCGGCCCCCGGAGTCGAGGAAGCGCTGAAGAAGCATCGGCTCAAGCCCGTTGCCGTCGTCCTCACCCACGGCCACCTCGATCACGTGGCCTCGGTCGTCCCGGTCTGCGGCGCGCACGACGTACCGGCCTGGATCCACCCCGAGGACCGGTACATGATGAGCGACCCCGAGAAGGCCATCGGCCGGTCCATCGGGATGCCGCTGATGGGCGAGCTGACCGTGGGGGAGCCCGACGACGTCAAGGAACTCGCCGACGGCGTCCGGCTCGAGCTGGCGGGACTGGAGCTCTCCGTCGCGCACGCGCCGGGCCATACCAAGGGGTCGGTGACCTTCCGGATGCCCGAGACCGCCGACATCCCGTCGGTCTTCTTCTCCGGGGATCTGCTCTTCGCCGGCTCCATCGGACGCACCGACATGCCCGGCGGTGACATGGCCGAGATGCTCGACTCGCTGGCCCGCGTGTGCCTGCCGCTCGACGACTCGACCGTGGTGCTGTCCGGCCACGGCCCCCAGACGACCATCGGCCAGGAGCGCGCCACCAACCCGTATCTGCGGCAGGTGGCCGCCGGCCAGGGAGTCCCCGGGACTCCCCGACGAGGAATGTGACGAGAGACCTTCCGTGAGCACCTTTCAGGCCCCCAAGGGCACCTACGACCTGATCCCGCCGGACTCCGCGAAGTACCTGGCCGTCCGCGAGGCGATCGCGGCCCCGCTGCGCAACTCCGGCTACGGCTACATCGAGACGCCCGGCTTCGAGAACGTCGAGCTGTTCGCGCGCGGTGTCGGTGAGTCCACCGACATCGTCACCAAGGAGATGTACGCCTTCGAGACCAAGGGCGGCGACAGGCTCGCCCTGCGCCCCGAGGGCACCGCGTCCGTGCTCCGCGCCGCCCTGGAGGCCAACCTGCACAAGGCGGGTAACCTCCCGGTCAAGCTCTGGTACTCGGGCTCGTACTACCGCTACGAGCGCCCGCAGAAGGGCCGCTACCGCCACTTCTCCCAGGTCGGCGCCGAGGCGATCGGCGCCGAGGACCCGGCCCTGGACGCCGAGTTGATCATCCTGGCCGACCAGGCGTACCGCTCGCTGGGACTGAGCAACTTCCGCATCCTGCTGAACAGCCTGGGCGACAAGGAATGCCGGCCGGTGTACCGGAGCGCGCTGCAGGACTTCCTGCGCGGCCTGGACCTGGACGAGGACACCCTGCGCCGCGCGGAGATCAACCCGCTGCGCATCCTCGACGACAAGCGGGAATCGGTCCAGAAGCAGTTGACAGGAGCCCCTCTCCTGCGCGACTACCTCTGCGACGCCTGCAAGGCGTACCACGAGGAGGTGCGCGAGCTGCTCGGCGCCGCGGGCGTCGCCTTCGAGGACGACCCGAAGCTGGTGCGCGGCCTGGACTACTACACCCGGACGACCTTCGAGTTCGTCCACGACGGCCTCGGCTCCCAGTCCGCGGTGGGCGGCGGCGGACGCTACGACGGCCTGTCGGAGATGATCGGCGGCCCCGCATTGCCGTCCGTCGGCTGGGCGCTCGGCGTCGACCGCACGGTGCTCGCCCTGGAGGCGGAGGGCGTCGAACTCGAACTCCCCGCCAGCACCAGCGTGTTCGCGGTGCCGCTCGGCGAGGAGGCCCGCCGGGTGCTGTTCGCCAAGGTCACCGAACTGCGCAAGGTCGGCATCGCCGCCGACTTCTCCTACGGCGCCAAGGGCCTCAAGGGCGCCATGAAGAACGCCAACCGCAGCGGCGCCCGCTACACGATCGTCGCCGGTGAACGCGACCTCGCCGAGGGCGTCGTCCAGCTCAAGGACATGGAGTCCGGCGAGCAGACGGCGGTCGGCGTCAACGAGATCGTGGCGGAACTGGAGGCACGGCTCGGCTGATTGCCGTTCCTGAGGGCGTCGGCTGTCTTCCCAGGCATCCGGCGCCCTCGCGCATGTCCGGAACCGAACGGCAGGCCGACCTCCTTATACGCAGCAAACGCATGACACACAGGCGCGTGCGGCACAATGGCCCATGCCGGAAGCAGATCCCCCTCGAGTGACGGAATCGGCGTGATGAGCAAGACGACAGTCAGGGACGTCTCCACCGAGCCCGAACCGGAGAGCGCCGCCGCCGAGCCGCAGACGGTCGGTGGCAGCCGGGCCTTCGCTCTGCTGCTGGTGATCACGGGTGCTGCGGGGCTGCTGGCCGCGTGGGTCATCACGCTCGACAAGTTCAAGATCCTCGAAGCCAAGGCCCGGGGCGAGACGTTCACGCCGAGCTGCAGCCTCAACCCCATCGTCTCCTGCGGCAGCGTCATGGAGAGCGACCAGGCCTCCGCCTTCGGGTTCCCCAACCCGATGCTCGGCCTCGTCACCTACGGCATCGTGATCTGCGTCGGCATGAGCCTGCTCGCCCGGGCCCGCTTTCCGCGCTGGTACTGGCTCACCTTCAACGCCGGCACGCTCTTCGGTGTCGTCTTCTGCGCCTGGCTGATGTTCCAGTCGCTGTACCGGATCAACGCGCTGTGCCTGTGGTGCTCGCTGGCCTGGGTCGCCACGATCGTCATGTTCTGGTACGTGACCTCGTTCAACATCCGGAACAACTTCCTGCCGGCCCCCGCCGGCCTCAAGCGATTCTTCGCCGAGTTCACCTGGGTGCTGCCGGTCACGCACGTCGGCATCATCGTCATGCTGATCCTCACCCGCTGGGGCAGCCAGCTCTGGGCCTGAGCCCGGGCCCCGGGGGCGTTGTCAGTGGGGTGATTTAGGGTTTCAGCGTGGAACCCGACCTGTTCACCGCCGCCGCAGAAGAACGCCAGGAGAAGGACCCGACCGCAAGTCCCCTGGCGGTGCGGATGCGCCCGCGCACCCTCGACGAGGTCGTGGGCCAGCAGCACCTGCTGAAGCCCGGCTCGCCCCTGCGCCGACTGGTCGGCGAGGGCGCCGGGGGACCGGCGGGTCCGGCCTCGGTGATCCTGTGGGGCCCGCCCGGCACCGGCAAGACGACCCTCGCCTATGTCGTCTCCAAGGCCACCAACAAGCGCTTCGTGGAGCTGTCCGCGATCACCGCCGGCGTCAAGGAGGTCCGCGCGGTCATCGACGGCGCCCGCCGCGCCACCGGCGGCTTCGGCAAGGAGACCGTCCTCTTCCTCGACGAGATCCACCGCTTCAGCAAGGCCCAGCAGGACTCCCTCCTCCCGGCCGTCGAGAACCGCTGGGTCACGCTGATCGCCGCCACCACGGAGAACCCGTACTTCTCGGTGATCTCGCCCCTCCTCTCCCGCTCCCTGCTGCTGACTCTCGAGCCCCTCACGGACGACGACATACGCGGTCTGATCCACCGGGCCCTCACCGACGACCGCGGCCTGGGCGGCGCCGTCACCCTTCCCGAGGACACCGAGGCCCACCTGCTGCGGATCGCCGGCGGCGACGCCCGCCGCGCCCTGACCGCCCTGGAGGCCGCCGCCGGGGCGGCGCTCGACAAGGGCGAGACGGAGATCGGGCTCCGGACGCTGGAGGAGACCGTCGACCGCGCCGCCGTGAAGTACGACCGCGACGGCGACCAGCACTACGACGTGGCCAGCGCCCTGATCAAGTCGATCCGCGGCTCCGACGTCGACGCGGCCCTGCACTACCTGGCCCGCATGATCGAGGCCGGCGAGGACCCCCGCTTCATCGCCCGCCGCCTGATGATCTCCGCCAGCGAGGACATCGGCCTCGCCGACCCCCACGCCCTGCCCATCGCGGTCGCCGCCGCCCAGGCCGTCGCCATGATCGGCTTCCCCGAGGCCGCCCTCACCCTCAGCCACGCCACCATCGCCCTCGCCCTGGCTCCCAAGTCCAACGCCGCGACGACCGCGATCGGCGCCGCCCTGGACGACGTACGCAAGGGACTGGCCGGCCCCGTCCCGCCGCACCTGCGCGACGGGCACTACAAGGGCGCCGCCAAGCTGGGCCACGCCCAGGGGTACGTGTATCCGCACGACCTGCCCGAGGGCATCGCCGGCCAGCAGTACGCCCCGGACGCCCTCAAGGACCGGGAGTACTACACACCGACCCGGCACGGCGCCGAGGCACGCTACGCGGACGCCGTGGAGTGGACCAGGAAGCACCTCGGTCGCAGGCGGCCCTGAGCAGCCTGTAGACTTGCTCGAAGCGCTGCGTCCCGTGCCCAGCACCTCGAAAGGGGAGCCGGCACCACCAGAACGGGACATCCAGCCGGAGAACCCGGCCCCCGGGCAGGGATCTCCAGGAGCGTCGCGCACCGGCGAACGGTGTCGCGGGCAGCCCACCACCACCCGAAGTTCCGGGAGCGGTCGGTGGGCCACTCGCGTGCTGCACGTATGTGCCCAGACCAGGGGAGCGGCTGCCCGGCAGGTCCGTAAGCGGACCCGGCGGGTTTCCCCGGCTGCGGATGCGACCTCCCCTAACCCTGGTGAAGCCGTATTCGCATAAGAAACACGAGGTGTTTGGTTCATGGCGAACCAGTCCCGCCCCAAGGTCAAGAAGTCGCGTGCCCTCGGTATCGCGCTGACCCCGAAGGCCGTCAAGTACTTCGAGGCCCGTCCCTACCCGCCGGGTGAGCACGGCCGTGGCCGCAAGCAGAACTCGGACTACAAGGTCCGTCTGCTGGAGAAGCAGCGTCTGCGCGCGCAGTACGACGTGTCCGAGCGCCAGCTCGTCCGCGCCTACGAGCGTGCCTCCAAGGTTCAGGGCAAGACCGGTGAGGCCCTGATCATCGAGCTGGAGCGTCGTCTCGACGCCCTGGTCCTGCGTTCGGGCATCGCCCGCACGATCTACCAGGCCCGTCAGATGGTCGTTCACGGCCACATCGAGGTCAACGGCCAGAAGGTTGACAAGCCGTCGTTCCGCGTCCGTCCCGACGACGTCGTGATGGTCCGCGAGCGCAGCCGCGAGAAGACCCTCTTCTCCATCGCCCGTGAGGGTGGCTTCGCCCCCGACGGCGAGACCCCGCGCTACCTCCAGGTGAACCTCAAGGCCCTGGCGTTCCGCCTGGACCGTGAGCCGAACCGCAAGGAGATCCCGGTGATCTGCGACGAGCAGCTCGTCGTCGAGTACTACGCCCGCTGATCCCAGCCGGCAGGCAGTACCTCAGCCCGTCGTCTCCCCGCCCTTCCGGGCGGGCGGGGCGGCGGGCTTCCGCATGCGCGGCGCCCGCGCGCCGCCGGGCGGTAATCCGGTACGGAGTCCCAGCCCCGGCGCGATAGGCTCGGTGCACGACTTTTTCGATGTTCAGGCACGTTTCAGGGAGCGGGTGCGCAGTGTCCGGTGGAGAGGTGGCCGGGATCCTGGTGGCCGTCTTCTGGGCGATCCTGGTCTCCTTCCTTGCGGTGGCACTCGCGAGGCTGGCCCAGACGCTCAGGGCGACCACCAAGCTCGTGGCGGACGTGACCGACCAG
This sequence comes from Streptomyces flavusporus, assembly GCF_046267975.1. Classification (NCBI taxonomy): domain Bacteria; kingdom Bacillati; phylum Actinomycetota; class Actinomycetes; order Kitasatosporales; family Streptomycetaceae; genus Streptomyces; species Streptomyces flavusporus. The sequence goes on from NZ_CP176503.1 coordinate 8,052,925, forward strand.
GCCGTCCCGCTGCTGGCCGACGCCTCCGCGGCGGTGCGCTCCGCACAGACCCAGATCGAGCGGGTCGACGCGATCGCCTCGGACGTCCAGGAGGTCACGTCGAACGCGTCCGCGCTCTCGACGACCGTCGCCTCCACGTTCGGCGGGCCCCTGGTCAAGGTCGCCGCCTTCGGCTACGGCGTACGCCGGGCCCTCGGCGGCCGCAAAGAGGACGTGCCCGCCAGGACGTCGAGGCGTACCGTGATCGTGGGCCGGACCGTCCCGGCCGCGCGGCGGGCGAAGCGGAAGAAGGACTGAGACCTAGCGATGTTCCGCCGTACGTTCTGGTTCACCACGGGTGTCGCTGCCGGCGTGTGGGCCACCACCAAGGTCAACCGCAAGCTGAAGCAGCTGACCCCCGAGAGCCTCGCCGCCACGGCCGCGAACAAGGCGATCGACGCGGGCCACCGGCTCAAGGACCGCGCGGTGGGCTTCGCCCTCGACGTCCGCGACAACATGGCCCAGCGGGAGGCCGAGCTGGGGGAGGCGCTCGGCATCCACGAGGATCCCGAACTCCCCACGCTGCGGCGGTATGCCGCCATCGAGAACCGCAACAAGCCGAAGACGTACGTCATCGACAGCACGACGTACTCGTACAACCGGAATGAGGACCACTGATGGAGTCGGCTGAGATCCGCCGCCGCTGGCTGAGCTTCTTCGAGGAGCGCGGGCACACCGTCGTCCCTTCGGCGTCGCTCATCGCGGACGACCCGACTCTGCTCCTCGTCCCGGCCGGCATGGTGCCCTTCAAGCCCTACTTCCTGGGCGAGGTCAAGCCTCCCTACGCCCGCGCCACGAGCGTGCAGAAGTGCGTGCGCACGCCCGACATCGAAGAGGTCGGCAAGACCACGCGGCACGGCACGTTCTTCCAGATGTGCGGCAACTTCTCCTTCGGCGACTACTTCAAGGAAGGCGCCATCAAGTACGCCTGGGAGCTGCTCACCACGCCCCAGGACAAGGGCGGTTACGGCCTCGACCCCGAGCGTCTGTGGATCACCGTCTACCTCGAGGACGACGAGGCCGAGCGCATCTGGCGCGATGTCGTCGGCGTGCCCGCCGAGCGCATCCAGCGCCTCGGCAAGAAGGACAACTACTGGTCCATGGGCGTCCCCGGCCCCTGCGGCCCGTGCTCCGAGATCAACTACGACCGCGGCCCCGAGTTCGGCGTCGAGGGCGGCCCCGCCGTCAACGACGAGCGGTACGTGGAGATCTGGAACCTCGTCTTCATGCAGTACGAGCGTGGCGAGGGCACCGGCAAGGAGGACTTCGAGATCCTCGGCGAGCTGCCGAGCAAGAACATCGACACCGGCCTCGGCCTGGAGCGGCTCGCCATGATTCTGCAGGACGTGCAGAACATGTACGAGATCGACACCTCCATGGCCGTCATCAACAAGGCCACCGAGCTGACCGGCGTGCGCTACGGCGACGCCCACGACTCGGACGTCTCCCTGCGCGTGGTCACCGACCACATGCGCACGTCCGTGATGCTCATCGGCGACGGTGTCACCCCCGGCAACGAGGGCCGCGGCTACGTCCTGCGCCGCATCATGCGCCGCGCCATCCGCAACATGCGCCTGCTCGGTGCCACCGGCCCGGTTGTCAAGGACCTGATCGACGTCGTCATCGGCATGATGGGCCAGCAGTACCCCGAGCTCATCACTGACCGCGAGCGCATCGAGAAGGTGGCCCTCGCCGAGGAGAACGCCTTCCTGAAGACGCTGAAGGCCGGCACCAACATCCTCGACACGGCCATCACCGACACCAAGGCCGCCGGCTCCACCGTGCTGCCCGGCGACAAGGCCTTCCTGCTCCACGACACGTGGGGCTTCCCGATCGACCTCACCCTGGAGATGGCCGCCGAGCAGGGCCTCTCCGTGGACGAGGACGGCTTCCGCCGCCTGATGAAGGAGCAGCGGGAGAAGGCCAAGGCCGACGCCCAGGCCAAGAAGACCGGCCACGCCGACCTCGGCGCCTACCGCGAGATCGCCGACAGCGCCGGCGAGACCGAGTTCATCGGCTACACCGACACCGAGGGCGAGTCCACGATCGTCGGCATCCTCGTCGACGGCGTCTCCTCGCCGGCCGCCACCGAGGGCGACGAGGTCGAGATCGTCCTCGACCGCACCCCGTTCTACGCCGAGGGCGGCGGCCAGATCGGCGACACCGGCCGGATCAAGGTCGACACCGGCGCCGTGATCGAGGTCCGCGACTGCCAGAAGCCGGTCCCGGGCGTCTACGTCCACAAGGGCGTCGTCCAGGTCGGCGAGGTGACGGTCGGCGCCAAGGGCCACGCCACGATCGACTCCCGCCGCCGCAAGGCCATCGCCCGCGCCCACTCGGCCACCCACCTCACCCACCAGGCCCTGCGTGACGCCCTCGGCCCGACGGCCGCCCAGGCCGGCTCCGAGAACCAGCCCGGCCGCTTCCGCTTCGACTTCGGCTCGCCGTCCGCCGTACCGACGGCCGTGATGACCGATGTCGAGCAGAAGATCAACGAGGTGCTCGCCCGCGACCTCGACGTGCGCGCCGACATCATGGGCATCGACGAGGCCCGCAAGCAGGGCGCCATCGCCGAGTTCGGCGAGAAGTACGGCGAGCGCGTGCGCGTCGTGACCATCGGCGACTTCTCCAAGGAGCTGTGCGGCGGCACGCATGTGCACAACACCGCCCAGCTGGGCCTGGTGAAGCTGCTCGGCGAGTCGTCCATCGGCTCTGGTGTCCGCCGGATCGAGGCCCTGGTCGGCGTGGACGCCTACAACTTCCTCGCCCGCGAGCACACGGTCGTCAACCAGCTCACCGAGCTGCTCAAGGGCCGCCCGGAGGACCTGCCGGAGAAGGTCTCCGCCATGCTCGGCAAGCTGAAGGACGCCGAGAAGGAGATCGAGAAGTTCCGCGCCGAGAAGGTGCTCCAGGCCGCCGCCGGCCTCGCCGAGTCCGCCAAGGACGTGCGCGGGGTCGCCCTGGTCACCGGCCAGGTCCCGGACGGCACCACCGCCGACGACCTGCGCAAGCTGGTCCTCGACGTGCGCGGCCGCATCCAGGGCGGCCGGGCCGCCGTGGTCGCCCTGTTCACCACGGTCAACGGCAAGCCGCTGACGGTGATCGCCACCAACGAGGCCGCCCGCGAGCGCGGCCTGAAGGCCGGCGACCTGGTCCGTACGGCCGCCAAGACCCTCGGCGGTGGCGGCGGCGGCAAGCCGGACGTCGCCCAGGGCGGCGGGCAGAACCCGGCCGCCATCGGCGAGGCCGTCGACGCCGTCGAGCGGCTCGTGGCGGAAACGGCCAAGTGATGCGCAGAGGACGTCGCCTCGCGATCGACGTCGGGGACGCCCGGATCGGGGTCGCCTCGTGCGACCCCGACGGGATCCTCGCCACCCCGGTGGAGACGGTCCCGGGACGGGACATCCCCGCAGCGCACCGCCGGTTGAAGCAACTCGTCGAGGAGTACGAGCCGATCGAGGTCGTCGTCGGGCTGCCGCGCTCCCTCAAGGGGGGCGAGGGCCCGGCCGCGGCCAAGGTCCGCGGCTTCGCCCAGGAACTCGCGCAGGGCATCGCACCCATCCCGCTCCGGCTGGTCGACGAGCGGATGACGACGGTGACGGCGAGCCAGGGACTGCGTGCCTCGGGCGTGAAGTCCAAGAAGGGCCGCTCGGTCATCGACCAGGCAGCCGCTGTCATCATCCTGCAGCAGGCGCTGGAATCCGAACGGGTGTCAGGTAAAGCCCCGGGCGAGGGCGTCGAAGTGGTCATCTGATCGCGATACGGTAACGTTCCGCGCGATGCGGTGGTGTTCGAACAGCCTCCGCACAGCAAGAGGCGGGACGGGAGCCGAGCCGGAAGCCACGCGACCACCGCCTCGCGGCTCTAGGGGATCGATGACTGAGTATGGCCGGGGCCAAGGCTCCGAACCGTGGCATCCGGAGGACCCGTTGTACGGGGACGGCGGATGGAGAGGACAGCAGGCCCACGAGGGTCAGCAGTCCCCCTACGACGGCCAGTCGCAGCACTATCCAGAGCAGCCGCAGCACCCGCAGTACGGCGACTGGGGCGACGGCCGGCAGGCCGCATACGGTCAGGCGCAGCAGCAGTACCCCGGTCAGGGGCAGCAGCAGTACTCCGGTCAGGGGCAGCAGTCGTACGACCCGCACCAGCAGTACGACACCGGCGGCTGGGCCACCGGCACGCACCCGCAGGTCCCGTACACCCCGGACCCGGCCGACCCGTACGCCCAGCAGGCGGCCCCCTACGGCGCGCAGCAGCCGGACTTCTACGGCACCCCGGACGCGTACCCGCCGCCGGAGCCGCCCGCCCGGCGGCGCGCCGAACCGGAGCCGAGGATCGACTGGGATCCCGGCCCCGACCAGGGTGAGCACGCCTTCTTCGCGGGCGGGGACGATGACGACGACGGCGACGAGCCGGGTGACCGGCGTGGCCGTGGAGACCGGCGGGGACGGGGCGGCAAGAGCAAGAAGAGCCGCAGCGGATGTGCCTGCCTGGTGGTCGTCCTGGTCTTCGGCGGCGGCCTGGCCGGTGTCTCCTACTTCGGCTACCAGTACTACCAGGATCGTTTCGGCGCCGCCCCGGACTACGCGGGGGACGGCACCGACGAGCAGGTGACCGTCGAAATCCCCAAGGGCGCGAGCGGAGCCGAGATCGGCCGCCGGCTCAAGGACGCGGGCGTCATCAAGAGCGTGGACGCCTTCGTCGCCGCGCAGTCGCAGAACCCCGACGGGGAGCCGATCCAGGCGGGCGCCTATCTGCTGAACAAGCAGATGTCCGCGGCGAGCGCCGTCGAGATGATGCTCGACCCGAAGAGCCAGAACAACGTGGTGGTCCCCCCGGGCCAGCGCAATGTGTGGGTCTACGAAAGGGTCGACGAGAAGCTCGGTCTGGAGTCCGGCACCACCAAGGACGTCGCCGAGAAGAGGTACAAGAGCCTCGGCCTGCCCAGCTGGGCGAACAACAACGGCGACATCAAGGACCCGCTGGAGGGCTTCCTCTACCCGGGCACCTATCCCGCGGCCAAGGGCATGAAGCCCGAGGCGGTGCTGAAGGAGATGGTCACGCGGGCCAACGAGCAGTACAGCCAGTACGACCTCGACGCGAAGGCCAAGGCGCTCGACCTGGAGAATCCGCTGCAGGTCATCACGCTCGCCAGCCTCGTCCAGGCCGAGGGCAAGACGGCGGACGACTTCCGCAAGATGGCCGAGGTCGTCTACAACCGCCTCAAGCCGACCAACACCGAGACGAACCAACTGCTCCAGTTCGACTCGACCTTCAACTACCTCAAGGGCCAGAGCAAGATCGACATCTCCGAGTCGGAGATCAACAGCAACCCGGACCCGTACAACACGTACACCAACAAGGGCCTGCCTCCCGGCCCGATCGGCAACCCGGGCGACGAGGCACTGAAGGCCGCGCTGAACCCGACGGAGGACGGCTGGATGTACTTCGTCGCCACGGACGGCATGAACAAGACCGAGTTCGCCAAGACGATCGAGGAACACCAGAGGTTGGTCGACAAGTTCAACGCGTCGAGGGACGACTGATGCCCGCACCTCGAAGGGCCGCCGTGCTCGGCTCTCCGATCGCCCACTCCCTCTCTCCGGTGCTGCACCGCGCCGCGTACGCGCAACTGGGCCTGGAGGGATGGACATACGACCGCTTCGAGATCGACGAGGCGGCGCTGCCGGGCTTCTTGGGCACGCTCGGTCCCGAGTGGGCCGGGCTGTCGCTGACCATGCCGCTGAAGCGGGCCGTGATCCCGCTGCTCGACGAGATCAGCCCGACCGCGGCCTCGGTCGAGGCGGTCAACACGGTCGTGTTCACCGAGGACGGCCGCCGTGTCGGCGACAACACCGACATCCCCGGCATGGTCGCCGCGCTGCGCGAGCACGGCATAGAGCAGGTCGACTCGGCGGCGATCCTCGGCGCGGGCGCCACCGCCTCCTCCGCGCTGGCCGCGCTCGCCCGGATCTGCACCGGCGAGGTCGTGGTCTACGTCCGCAGCGCCGCCCGCGCCGCCGAGATGCGGCAGTGGGGTGAGCGGCTCGACGTCGAGGTGCGGACGGCGGACTGGGCGGACGCCACCGAGGCGCTGCGCCGCCCGCTGGTGATCGCGACCACCCCGGCCGGTACGACCGACACGCTCGCCGCCGCCGTGCCGGAGCGGCCTGCGACCTTGTTCGACGTGCTCTACGAACCCTGGCCGACCACCCTCGCGGCCCGCTGGTCCGCCTACGGCGGGGCCGTCGTCAGCGGGCTCGACCTGCTGGTGCACCAGGCGGTGCTGCAGGTGGAGCAGATGACCGGCCGCAGCCCGGCGCCCCTGGACGCCATGCGAAAAGCCGGTGAGCACGCCCTCGCCGAACGTTAGGATCCGCTGAGATTCCGCAGGGGGCGGAGCAGCAGCGAGGGGGAGCGCAGTCCCATGTCCACAGGTGTGTCACTGGCGTCCGTGCAGAGCCAGATCTTCGAGGCGGTCCTGGGGTTCCTGCCGGACTGGGTGCAGATCACCGTGCTGTCCCTGGTGGTGCTCGCCGTCGTCGCCTCCTGGGTGGTCAAGCTCAAGCGCAGGATCGCCTACCGGCGCGCGGCACGGGGCGGGCAGCCGGTGCATGCGGCGGCGCAGTACGGGCAGGGGCGCGGCGCCGACCACCTCGGGGCTTACGCCCCGCAGCAGGTGCCGGCGCAAGGCAGTGGCGCCGACCATCTCGGGGCGTACGCCCCCCAGCAGGCGCAGGGCTCCGGTGCCGACCACCTCGGTTCCTACGCACCACAGCAGCGTCCGCAGGACGGTTCGGCCTGATCCACTTCGCTCCCGAGCCGCGGCCGATCGCGTCCGCCTGATGGACCGGCGGATGGGACGACTGCCGGGACGTGGGAGGATCGACAGTGGCGGGCCAGGGCCGCGCACCCCGGTCGCGCCATCGCCGTACGCGAGGACGCGCGTACGCAGGGCAGTACCGGGGCGCGAGCACTGAGGAGCACCGTTGAGCAGGTTGCGCTGGCTGACCGCGGGGGAGTCCCACGGTCCCGCACTCGTCGCGACGCTGGAGGGCCTTCCCGCCGGCGTGCCGATCACCACGGAGATGGTGGCGGACCACCTGGCGCGCCGGCGGCTCGGCTATGGGCGCGGTGCGCGGATGAAGTTCGAGCGGGACGAGGTCACCTTCCTCGGCGGTGTCCGGCACGGTCTCACCCTGGGCTCGCCGGTCGCGATCATGGTCGGCAACACCGAGTGGCCGAAGTGGGAAAAGGTCATGGCGCCCGACCCGGTCGACCCCGAGGTGCTGGCCGGCCTCGCCCGCAACGCGCCGCTTACCCGGCCCCGGCCCGGTCACGCCGACCTCGCGGGCATGCAGAAGTACGGCTTCGACGAGGCACGTCCGGTGCTGGAGCGGGCCTCCGCGCGGGAGACGGCGGCCCGGGTGGCGCTCGGCGCGGTGGCGCGGTCGTACCTGAAGGAGACCGCCGGCATCGAGATCGTCAGCCATGTCGTAGAGCTGGCGGCGGCCAAGGCCCCGTACGGCGTGTACCCGACCCCGGCGGACGTCGAGAAGCTCGACGCGGACCCCGTGCGCTGCCTGGACGCGGACGCGTCGAAGGCGATGGTCGCGGAGATCGACCAGGCCCACAAGGACGGCGACACGCTCGGCGGTGTCGTGGAGGTGCTGGCGTACGGCGTGCCCGTGGGCCTCGGTTCGCACGTGCACTGGGACCGCCGGCTGGACTCCCGGCTGGCCGCCGCTCTGATGGGCATTCAGGCGATCAAGGGCGTCGAGGTCGGCGACGGCTTCGAGCTGGCACGGGTGCCCGGTTCGAAGGCGCACGACGAGATCCTCACCACCGACGAGGGCATCAAGCGGGCCACCGGCCGCTCCGGCGGCACCGAGGGCGGACTGTCGACGGGTGAGCTGCTGCGGGTGCGGGCCGCGATGAAGCCGATCGCGACGGTGCCGAGGGCCCTGCGGACCGTCGACGTCGCCACCGGCGAGGAGGCCGCCGCTCACCACCAGCGCTCCGACGTGTGCGCGGTGCCGGCCGCCGGCATCGTCGCGGAGGCGATGGTCGCGCTGGTGCTGGCCGACGCGGTGGCGGAGAAGTTCGGCGGCGACAGCGTGCCCGAGACCCGCCGCAACGTGCAGTCGTACCTCGACAACCTGGCGATCCGATGAGCGCTCCGCAGATGGTGCTGGTCGGTCCGATGGGCGTGGGCAAGTCCACGGTCGGGCAGTTGCTGGCCGAGCGGCTGGGCGTCGGCTACCGGGACACCGACGATGACATCGTCGCCGAGCAGGGCCGGTCCATCGCCGAGATCTTCGTCGACGAGGGCGAGCCCGCGTTCCGGGCGCTCGAGAAGCAGGCGGTGCACCGGGCGCTGGCCGAGCACGACGGCGTCCTGGCGCTGGGCGGCGGCGCGATCCTCGACGCGGACACGCGCGCGTTGCTCGCCGGGCAGCGGGTCGCCTACCTCTCCATGGACGTCGAGGAAGCGGTCAAGCGGACCGGCCTGAACGCGGCCCGCCCCCTTCTCGCCGTCAACCCGCGCAAGCAGTGGCGCGAGCTGATGGAGGCCCGCCGGCACCTGTACGAGGAGGTCGCCACGGCCGTGGTCACCACTGATGGCCGTACGCCCGAAGAGGTCACCCAAGAGGTCCTGAGCGCCCTGGAGTTGAAGGAAGCATGAGCGAGTCAGTGACGCGGATCCAGGTCGGCGGCACCGCGGGCAGCGAGCCGTACGAGGTCCTGGTCGGCCGTCAGCTGCTCGGTGAGCTCTGCGGGTTGGTCGGCGACAAGGCCAAGCGGGTCGCCGTCATCCACCCCGAGGCGCTGGCCGAGACCGGCGAGGCGCTGCGCGCCGATCTGGCCGAGCAGGGCTACGAGGCGGTCGCCATCCAGGTGCCCAACGCCGAGGAGGCCAAGACCGCCGAGGTCGCCGCCTACTGCTGGAAGGCGCTCGGCCAGTCCGGCTTCACCCGCACGGACGTCGTCGTGGGCGTCGGCGGCGGTGCGACCACCGACCTCGCCGGCTTCGTCGCCGCGACCTGGCTGCGCGGGGTCCGCTGGATCGCGATCCCCACCACCGTCCTGGCCATGGTCGACGCGGCGGTGGGCGGCAAGACCGGCATCAACACCGCCGAGGGCAAGAACCTGGTCGGCGCCTTCCACCCGCCCGTCGGCGTGCTGTGCGACCTGGCGGCGCTGGACTCCCTCCCGGTCAACGACTACGTCTCCGGGCTCGCCGAGATCATCAAGGCCGGCTTCATCGCCGACCCGACGATCCTCGAGCTCATCGAGGCCGACCCGCAGGCCGCCCGCACCCCGGCCGGCCCGCACACCGCCGAGCTCATCGAGCGGTCCATCCGGGTCAAGGCCGAGGTCGTCTCCTCCGACCTGAAGGAATCGGGCCTGCGGGAGATTCTCAACTACGGCCACACCCTCGGTCACGCCATCGAGAAGAACGAGCGCTACAAGTGGCGGCACGGCGCCGCGGTCGCCGTCGGCATGCACTTCGCCGCCGAACTCGGCCGTCTCGCGGGCCGGTTGGACGACGCCACCGCCGACCGGCACCGCACGATCCTCGAATCGGTCGGCCTGCCGGTGCACTACCGCTACGACCAGTGGCCCAAGCTGCTGCAGAACATGAAGGTCGACAAGAAGTCCCGCGGGGACCTGCTGCGCTTCATCGTCCTGGACGGCCTGGCCAAGCCCACCGTTCTGGAAGGACCCGACCCGGCCGTGCTCCTCGCCGCCTACGGCGAAGTGGGCCAGTAAGTCCGCAGAGGTCCCTTCCGCCCGTTCGGCCTCTCCACACCGGGCACTTCGGGCCGTCCCCGGCCGTTCACCAATCGGTGGCCGGGGACGGTACCGTTCGGTAGGGCGCGGGGCCCCGCCTCGCTGCCAGCGTCAATTGCCTGTACGAGACGGAGTGGCACCGGATGCAGCACGCAGTGGGGTCTCCGCTGCCGCCGCCCCACCAGCCGGGGCACGGACCGGCCGCCGGCTGGTCGCCGGCCGCACAACACCCAGGTCCGCACCACCAGGGTTCCGCGCCTGGGCCGCAGGGACCCGTCCCCGTGCCCCCGCCGCCCCCGGCCCCCGGCTTCACCGGCGCCCCCCCGGCCCCGGTCCCGCCCGCCTCGCACCCCATGGCTGCGCAAGCCGCCCCGACGGCGCCCGACACCACCGGCCATGTGCCGCTACCGCCCGGCGGCCCCGTCGCCATGCCCAGCACGCCGCCCGCCGCGACCGCTCCCGACCCCGGCACCACGACACTCGCGGTGCTGCTCATCGGCCCCGCCGGCGCCGGCAAGACCAGCGTGGCCAAGTTCTGGGCGGACCACCGCCGGGTCCCCACGGCCCACATCAGCCTGGACGACGTACGCGAATGGGTTCGCTCGGGCTTCGCGGACCCGCAGTCCGGATGGAACGACCACTCCGAGGCCCAGTACCGCCTCGCCCGCCGCACCTGCGGGTTCGCCGCGCGCAACTTCCTGGCCAACGGCATCTCCTGCATCCTCGACGACGCCGTCTTCCCGGACCGCCCGGTCGTGGGTCTCGGCGGCTGGAAACGGCACGTGGGCCCCGGCCTGCTCCCCGTAGTCCTCCTTCCCGGCCTCGACATAGTCCTGGAACGCAACGCCGAACGCACCGGCAACCGCCGCCTCCCCGACGAGGAAGTCGCCCGCATCCACGGCCGCATGGCGGGCTGGTACGGCTCGGGCCTCCCGATCATCGACAACTCCCAACTCGACGTACCCGGCACGGCCCGCGTCCTGGACGAGGTCCTGGCCCGCTCGATCGCCAGCCCCCCGAAGTGGTAACGAGCCCGGAACGCCCGCGGCTGCCGGGCCCAGGCCACCACCCACCCGCAGCCGCCGACGCACAGGAGTGGGGCGTGGTGGTGCGGCGCAGCCTGCCGCTCAGCTGGCCCCCACCCCGGTCCACTGTGGCAGTGTGTAGAGGGGCGCAACCCGCGGCGGGCTCGCCGCACCACCGCGACCCCGACCCACGACGCAACCGCATGCGGCCCCGCCGAAGACGCAGAAGACGCCCACTCGGCCCTCCCAACCGGCGATCACCGCTCACCCCTCGTACGCTCGGCTCATGTCAGAGGTGTACGCGGCCCGCCGAACCCGGCTACGGGAGCGCTGCAACGCGGCCGGCAGCGCAGCGGCGCTGATCTCCCGTCCCGCCAACGTCCGCTACCTCGCAGGAGCGGCACCCCAGCGTGCCGCCCTGCTGATCGGCAAGCGCGAGGACCTGCTGGTCTGCACCGGTCCCCCGGACGAGAAACCGACGGAAGGCCGCCCCGACGAGGCCCTGCCCGTGCACACCCTGCCCGGCCCCGGCCCCGCCGGCGACCCCGCCGTCGCGGCCGCCGACCTCGCCGCATCCCAGGGCGCCGACTCCCTCGCCGTCGAGGAACACCACCTCACCGTCGCCCGGCACCGCGCCATCCGCTCGGTCGCCCCCCGACTGCGCCTCGCCGATCTCGGCGGCGCGGTCGAGCAGCTCAGGGTCGTCAAGGACGAGGAGGAGATCTCCTGCCTGCGCATCGGCGCCGAAATCGCCGACCAGGCCCTCGGCGAGCTCCTGGAATCCATCCTCGTGGGCCGCACCGAACGCCACCTCGCCCTGGAACTGGAGCGCCGCCTGGTCGACCACGGCGCCGACGGCCCCGCCTTCCCGACCTCCGTCGCCACCGGCCCCAACTCCGGCCGTCGCGGCCACCGCCCCACCGACCGCCGCGTCGAGGAGGGCGATTTCCTCTCGGTGTGTCTGGGCGCGACGTACCGCGGCTACCGCTGCGAGATCGGCCGTACCTTCGTCATCGGCACCTCGCCCGCCGACTGGCAGATCGAGCTGTACGACCTGGTCTTCGCAGCCCAGCGGGCCGGCCGGGAGATGCTGGCGCCCGGCTCCGCCTACCGCGACGTCGACCGCGCCGCACGCCAGGTGCTGGATTCCGCGGGGTACGCGGAGGGCCTCCCGCCCCTCACCGGTCACGGCGTCGGACTGGAAATCGACGAGGACCCTCAGCTTGCCCCCGCGGCCATGGGTAAACTGGACGCTTGCGTGCCGGTCACCGTCGAGCCGGGAGTCCACCTCCCGGGCCGGGGCGGCGTCCGGATCGATGACACGCTCGTCGTCCGCCCCGAGGCGGACGGCGGACCCGAGCTACTCACCATTACGACCAAGGAGCTGCTCGCGTTGTAGGCGCGTGCCCCGGGGTCGTCCACGTCAGTCCAGGAGATTCCGCAACCGTGGCTTCCACGAACGACCTCAAGAACGGCATGGTGCTCAAGCTCGAAGGCGGCCAGCTCTGGTCCGTCGTCGAGTTCCAGCACGTCAAGCCCGGTAAGGGCCCGGCCTTCGTGCGCACCAAGCTCAAGAACGTGCTCTCCGGCAAGGTCGTCGACAAGACCTTCAACGCCGGTGTCAAGGTCGAGACGGCCACCGTCGACAAGCGTGACATGCAGTTCTCCTACATGGACGGCGACTACTTCGTCTTCATGGACATGGAGACCTACGACCAGCTCATGGTCGACCGCAAGGCCGTCGGCGACGCAGCCAACTTCCTCGTCGAGGGCTTCATGGCCACCGTCGCCCAGCACGAGGGCGAGGTGCTCTTCGTCGAGCTCCCGGCCGCCGTCGAGCTGACCATCGCCGAGACCGAGCCCGGCGTCCAGGGCGACCGTTCCACCGGCGGCACCAAGCCCGCGACGCTGGAGACCGGCCACCAGATCCAGGTCCCGCTCTTCATCACCACCGGTGAGAAGATCAAGGTCGACACCCGCACGAGCGACTACCTCGGCCGGGTGAACAGCTAACCGTGGCTGCCCGCAACACGGCCCGCAAGCGCGCCTTCCAGATCCTCTTCGAGGGCGACCAGCGCGGCGCCGACGTCCTGACGGTCCTCGCGGACTGGATCCGGCTCTCCCGGACCGACACCCGGCAGCCGCCGGTGAGCGAGTACACAATGCAGCTGGTCGAGGGCTACGCGGAGCACGCGGCCCGGATCGACGAGCTCATCGCCCAGTACTCGGTCGGCTGGACGCTCGACCGGATGCCGGTCGTGGACCGCAACATCCTGCGCCTGGGCGCGTACGAGCTGATCTGGGTCGACGAGACCCCGGACGCCGTCGTGCTGGACGAGATGGTGCAGTTGGCGAAGGAGTTCTCGACGGACGAGTCCCCCTCGTTCGTCAACGGTCTGCTCGGCCGGCTGAAGGACCTCAAGCCCTCACTGCGTCGCACCGCTGAGGACGCCGAGGACTGAGTCACCTGAACGCCTCAGGGCCGCAGCTCGCACGCTGCGGCCCTGAGGCGTTTTTCGCGCCCTCGGGTGCTCAGAAGGCCCCCGAAGCGCTCAGAACGCCGCCGGGGTGGCCGGAACCATAAAGTTCCGGCCACCCCGGCGGCACGTTTCTGCTGAACCCGCGGAGCGCTCAGCCCTCCTCGTGGGACACCGCACGACGCGCGTCCGCATCCAGTACGCCCCAGCTGATCAGCTGCTCGGTGAGGACCGAGGGCGACTGGTCGTAGATCACGGCGAGTGTGCGCAGGTCGTCCTGGCGGATCGAGAGCACCTTGCCGTTGTAGTCGCCGCGCTGCGACTGGATCGTCGCCGCGTACCGCTGCAGGGGGCCCGCCTTCTCGGCCGGCACCGTGGCCAGCCGCTCCAGGTCCAGGACCAGCTTCGGCGGCGGCTCGGCGGCGCCGCCGGGGGTGGTGCCCGGAAGGAGTTCCTGCACGGGTACGCCGTAGAAGTCCGCCAGCTCGGCAAGGCGCTGCACGGTGACGGCGCGGTCGCCGCGCTCGTACGAACCGACCACGACCGCCTTCCAGCGTCCCTGGGACTTCTCCTCGACACCGTGGAGGGAAAGGCCCTGCTGGGTGCGGATGGCCCGGAGCTTGGCCCCGAGCTGTTTGGCGTATTCGCTGGACATATGGCTCCCCGGACACTGTGTCGACGCGGCCGGCTTGTTTCCATGCCGCGCGGCTGGTAACTCACTGTGAGGTTACGCAGCGTTACTCTCCTGCGTCAAGCCGAATGGTCCGCAGCGACTCCTCCGTGGTATCGGCGGTCGACTGCGCCGAGCGGGTGATCCACGGCCGTCAGGGGGGGTGCCCCTATCTGTTTCGTCAACCCCGGTGGGGTCGGCTTGTAGGGGTTGATCGTGGTTTTCGGGAACGTCCCGCGGATCGGGGTGTTCCCGGCGGATCGGGTGGCTGATGGGCAGCCCGGTGGCCGGCAGGGCCGGATTGGCCGTGCCGGTACGCGGGCGTGATGGGGCCTGGAGGGTAGGGCGGTGGAGTCGTCAGGCGGCGAGGTCGACGTCGCCCGGGGTGCGTGCTTCGTAGAGGGCCCCGGTGCGGATCATCGCGTGGATGACGTTCACGCGCTGGCGGGCCAGGCGGAGGATCGCCTGGGTGTGGGTCTTGCCGCGTGCGCGTTGCCGGTCGTAGTAGATCCGGGAGGACAGGTCGGCTTTGCAGCCGATCGCGGCGAACGCGGCCTGGAACAGGGCGCGTTTGAGGAGCCGGTTGCCGCGGTGGGGTGCGTGCTCGCCGCGGATGGAGGTGCCCGAGGACTTCGTGGCGGGCGCGAGTCCGGCATAGGAGGCGAGGTGCCCGGCGGTGGGGAAGCCGGTGCCGTCACCGATCGCGACGATCACGGCCGCCGTGGTCCTGACGCCCAGGCCGGGCAGGGACGTCAAGAGGTGGAAAAGAGGGAGGGCCTCCAGCAGGGCGGCGATCTCCTGCTCGGCCTGGCGGCGCTGGGTGTGGGCGGCGGCGAGCTGGGCGGCAAGTCCTGGCACGATCAGCGCGCTGGCCTCGGTGCCCGGAACGACCAGGGTCTGCTCGGCGAGCGCGTCGAAGATCTCTGCGGTCAGGTGGTGGGCCTTGCGCGAACCGTGCACCTTGAGCAGGGCCTCGCAGCGGGCCCGGCCCAGTTTCCTCAGTCTCGCCGGGGAGCCGTGGCGCTGAAGGAGGGCCTGGACATAGGGGTAGGCCAGGCGCGGGCCGAGCACACGCTCGAGAGAGGGGTGGATCTGGGAGAGCAGGCCGCGCAGCCGGTTGGTGGCGCGGTTGACCTCGCCGGCCAGGTCGTTGTCGTAGCCGGTGAGCATGGTCAGCTCGGCCAGCACCTCGTCGTCGCGGTCCACCGCGCGCAGTGTGTGCGGCATGGTGCGGGCGGTCTCGGCGATCACGAACGCGTCGCGGGCGTCGGTCTTGGCCTCGCCCGGGTGCAGATCGGCGGCCCGCCGCATCGACAGCCCGGGCAGGTAGGCCACCCGGCAGCCGGCCGCGCGGGCCACCGTCAACGGCAGCGCGCCGATGTTGGCGACCTGGTCCACGATCACCAGAACGGTGCCGAACTTCGCCACCAGCTTGGTGAACAGCTCCAGCAGTCTCGGCTCGGTGTTGGGCAGCCGCTTGTCGTGCACGGTTCTGCCGTCCGCGGTCCGGCCGTGGGCGTGGTGGAACTCCTTGCCCAGGTCCAGGCCGAGGAAGAGATCTATCGCGGTCGTGTCGACCATGTGCGCGTGCCCCTCGCCACTCGTCTCCTCAGCTCCCGGCCGTCCCTGCGGCACCACACGCCGGCAACCACGTTACGCAGACATGCCGCCCGTGAAGCGGCCCGGCATTGCGCCGGACCAGGCGGTCGTCAGGCCCCTCATCAGCGGTCAAGCGGTGCCCCGAAGCCCGGCGGCAACACCCCCCAGGTCATCCGTACGACAGGGGGCACACAGCCATACCGGACCCGGGGGCCAGGCGCCCCATTGCGGGGCCACGAAAAAGGTAACGGGGGTGATCAGGGCGGTCGTCCCGGCCTGCTACCGTGGATGGCGCAATCCCGACGTCCTTTAAGGTCCGTCCCGTGAGGCGGAGAAGGAGGTCCGTTTCGTATGGACACGCAAGCGTCCGATGCGCGGCCCGTGCTCGAAGGGCCCGACATCGCGCGGGTGCTGACCCGCATCGCCCACGAGATCGTCGAGCGCGCCAAGGGCGCCGACGACGTGGTGCTCCTCGGCATTCCCACCCGAGGCGTCTTCCTCGCCCAGCGGCTCGCCGCCAAGCTCGAACAGATCACCGAGCGCAAGGTCCCGTGCGGTTCGCTGGACATCACGATGTACCGCGACGACCTGCGCATGCACCCGCCGCGTGCGCTGGCCCGCACCGACATCCCCGGTGACGGCATCGACGGCAGGCTCGTCGTCCTGGTCGACGACGTCCTCTTCTCCGGCCGCACCATCCGCGCCGCCCTCGACGCACTGAACGACATCGGGCGGCCGCGTGCCGTGCAGCTCGCGGTCCTGGTCGACCGCGGTCACCGTGAACTGCCCATCCGCGCCGACTATGTCGGCAAGAACCTCCCCACGTCGCTGCGGGAGACGGTCAAGGTCCAGCTCGCCGAGGAGGACGGTCGCGACACCGTGCTGCTCGGTGTGAAGCAGACCGCCCAGGGCGCGCAGCACTAGCAAACGGAGGCGTACGCCACCGTCGTACGCCTCCGCGCACTCCTGCCCGCCCGAAATCTCCCGAATGAACTGCCTTACGGAGCCTGAAAGATGCAGCGCCATCTCATCTCGGCCGCCGACCTCACCCGCGACGACGCCGTCCTGATCCTCGACACCGCCGAGGAGATGTCCCGGGTCGCCGACCGGCCGATCAAGAAGCTGCCGACCCTGCGCGGCCGCACCGTCGTGAACCTCTTCTTCGAGGACTCCACCCGCACCCGGATCTCCTTCGAGGCCGCCGAGAAGCGGCTGTCCGCGGACGTCATCAACTTCTCCGCCAAGGGGTCGAGCGTGTCCAAGGGCGAGTCCCTCAAGGACACCGCCCAGACCCTGGAGGCCATGGGCGTCGACGCCGTCGTCATTCGGCACGGCGCCTCCGGAGCCCCGTACCGGCTGGCCAATTCCGGCTGGATCGACGCCGCCGTCATCAACGCCGGCGACGGCACCCACCAGCACCCCACCCAGGCCCTGCTCGACGCCTTCACCATGCGCCGCCGGCTCGTCGGCCGGGACGCCGGGCTCGGTCAGGACCTCGCCGGCCGACGCGTCACCATCGTCGGCGACGTCCTGCACAGCCGGGTCGCCCGCTCCAACGTCGACCTGCTGCACACCCTCGGCGCCGAGGTCACCCTCGTCGCCCCGCCGACCCTGTTGCCGGTCGGCGTCGCTTCCTGGCCCTGCGAGGTCTCCTACGACCTCGACGCCGCGCTGCCCAAGTCCGACGCGGTGATGATGCTGCGCGTGCAGCGCGAGCGCATGCACGCCGCGTACTTCCCGACCGAGCGAGAGTACTCGCGGCGCTACGGCCTCGACGGCGACCGCATGGCGCGGATGCCCGAGCACGCCATCGTGATGCACCCCGGACCGATGGTCCGCGGCATGGAGATCACGGCCGAGGTCGCCGACTCCGGGCGCTGCACCGCCGTCGAGCAGGTCGCCAACGGAGTCTCCATCCGGATGGCCGTTCTGTACCTGTTGCTCGGCGGCAACGAACCCGCCGTCACCAACACCCGTACCGAGGAGAAGTAAGAGACATGAGCAAGATCCTTATCCGTGGTGCGAAGGTGCTCGGCGGCGAGCCGCAGGACGTCCTCATCGACGGCGACACCATCGCCGGGGTGGGCACCGGTCTGAGCGCCGACGGCGCCGAAGTCGTACAGGCCGACGGCAAGGTGCTGCTCCCCGGCCTCGTCGACCTGCACACCCATCTGCGCGAGCCCGGCCGCGAGGACTCCGAGACCGTGCTGACGGGTACGCGGGCGGCTGCGAGTGGCGGTTACACCGCTGTGTTCGCCATGGCCAACACCTTCCCGGTGGCCGACACCGCCGGTGTCGTCGAGCAGGTCTGGCGGCTCGGACAGCAGCACGGCTACTGCGACGTCCAGCCGATCGGGGCCGTCACCGTCGGTCTGGAGGGCAGCAAGCTCGCCGAACTGGGCGCCATGCACGAGTCCGCGGCCGGTGTCACCGTCTTCTCCGACGACGGCAAGTGTGTGCACGACGCCGTGATCATGCGCCGGGCGCTGGAGTACGTAAAGGCCTTCGGCGGCGTCGTCGCCCAGCACGCGCAGGAGCCGCGGCTGACCGAGGGCGCCGAGATGAACGAGGGCGTGGTCTCCGCGGAGCTGGGGCTGGGCGGATGGCCGGCCGTCGCCGAGGAGTCGATCATCGCCCGCGACGTGCTGCTCGCGGACCACGTCGGCTCGCGCGTCCACATCTGCCACCTGTCGACGGCAGGCTCGGTCGAGATCGTCCGCTGGGCCAAGTCCCGCGGCATCGACGTGACCGCCGAGGTGACCCCGCACCACCTGCTCCTCACCGACGAGCTGGTCCGGACGTACAACCCGATCTACAAGGTGAACCCGCCGCTGCGCACCGAGCGCGATGTGCTGGCGCTGCGCGAGGCGCTCGCCGACGGCACGATCGACATCGTCGCCACCGACCACGCCCCGCACCCGCACGAGGACAAGGACTGCGAGTGGGCCGCCGCCGCCATGGGGATGGTCGGCCTGGAGACCGCATTGTCAGTGGTCCAGGAGACGATGGTCGACACCGGGCTGCTCACCTGGGCCGGCGTCGCGGACCGTATGTCCTTCACGCCGGCACGGATCGGGCAGGCCACGGGCCACGGACGTCCCGTCTCGGCAGGTGAGCCCGCCAACCTCACCCTCGTCGACACGGCATACCGTGGGTTGGTGGACCCCGCGGGCTTCGCCTCGCGCAGCCGCAACACCCCCTACGAGGGGCGTGAGCTGCCGGGCCGTGTCACGCACACGTGGCTCCGGGGCAAGGCCACGCTCGTCGACGGGAAGCTCACGTGACACCTGTAATCCTGCTGGCCGCCGAGAAGGAATCGGCGGAAGTGACCGACTGGGCCGCCCGCGTCGGCTGGGTGGTGGGCCTCGCCCTGTTCGTCGCGCTGGTCTACTGGCTGATGCGCGAGGGCTGGAAGTGGCGCGGCACCCTCCAGGGCGACCTGCCGGAGCTCCCCACCGCGCCGGACGACCCCGGCCCGGCCAAACTGAGCCTCAGCGGCCGCTACCACGGCTCCACCACCGCCGGTCAGTGGCTGGACCGCGTCGTGGCGCACGGCCTGGGCACCCGCAGCCGGGTCGAGCTCACGCTGACCGACGCGGGACTGGACGTCGTACGCCCCGGGGCCACCGACTTCTTCGTCCCCGTGGAGGCCCTGCGCGAAGCACGGCTCGACAAGGGCATCGCAGGCAAGGTCCTCACCGAGGGCGGTCTGCTGGTGGTGACCTGGGCGCACGGCGACCGGCTGATCGACTCCGGCTTCCGCTCCGACCACGCGGCCGAGCACAACGAGTGGGTCGACGTCATTAACTCCATGATCAAAGCAACCACCACGGAAGGCGCCGAACGATGACGACCTCCACCAGGGGAACCGCGAAGGTTCCTGCCGTACTCGTCCTGGAGGACGGCCGGATCTTCCGCGGCCGTGCCTATGGGGCCGTGGGGGTGACCTTCGGCGAGGCCGTGTTCTCCACCGGCATGACCGGCTACCAGGAGACGCTGACCGACCCGTCGTACCACCGTCAGGTCGTCGTGATGACCGCCCCGCACGTCGGCAACACCGGCGTCAACGACGAGGACCCGGAGTCGAAGCGGATCTGGGTCTCCGGTTATGTCGTACGGGACCCCGCGCGCGTGCCGTCCAACTGGCGCTCCAGGCGGTCCCTGGACGAGGAACTGCGCGACCAGGGTGTCGTCGGCATCTCCGGCATCGACACGCGCGCGCTGACCCGGCACCTGCGTGAGCGCGGCGCCATGCGCGTCGGCATCTTCTCCGGCAACGCGCTGCCCGACGAGGGCACCATGCTCGCCGAAGTGCGCCAGGCCCCCGAGATGAAGGGCGCGAACCTCTCCGCCGAGGTCGCCACCACCGAGCCGTACGTCGTCCCGGCCATCGGGGAGAAGCGATTCACCGTCGCCGCCGTCGACCTCGGCATCAAGGGCATGACCCCGCACCGGATGGCCGAGCGCGGCATCGAGGTGCACGTGCTGCCCGCCACGGCGACCGCCGACGACGTGTACGCCGTCAACCCCGACGGCGTGTTCTTCTCCAACGGTCCGGGCGACCCGGCCACCGCCGACCACCCGGTCTCCGTGATGCAGGCGGTCCTGGAGCGCGGCACCCCGCTGTTCGGCATCTGCTTCGGCAACCAGATCCTGGGCCGCGCGCTCGGCTTCGGCACCTACAAGCTGAAGTACGGCCACCGCGGCATCAACCAGCCGGTGCAGGACCGGACGACCGGCAAGGTCGAGGTCACCGCGCACAACCACGGTTTCGCCGTCGACGCCCCGCTCGACAAGGTCTCTGACACCCCCTACGGCCGCGCCGAGGTCTCCCACGTCTGCCTCAACGACAACGTGGTGGAAGGTCTCCAGCTGCTCGACCGGCCGGCCTTCAGCGTCCAGTACCACCCCGAAGCGGCAGCCGGCCCGCACGACGCCGCCTATCTGTTCGACCGCTTCGTTTCCCTGATGGAGGGCCAGCGTGCCTAAGCGCACCGATATCCAGTCCGTCCTGGTCATCGGCTCCGGCCCGATCGTCATCGGCCAGGCCGCCGAGTTCGACTACTCCGGCACCCAGGCGTGCCGCGTCCTGAAGTCCGAGGGCCTCAGGGTCATCCTCGTCAACTCCAACCCGGCGACGATCATGACCGACCCGGAGATCGCCGACGCCACCTACGTCGAGCCGATCACCCCGGAGTTCGTCGAGAAGATCATCGCCAAGGAGCGGCCCGACACGCTGCTGCCCACCCTGGGCGGCCAGACGGCGCTCAACACCGCCATCTCGCTGCACGAGAACGGCGTCCTGGAGAAGTACGGCGTCGAGCTGATCGGCGCCAACGTGGAGGCGATCCACAAGGGCGAGGACCGCGACCAGTTCAAGGAGGTCGTGGAGGAGGTCCGCAAGAAGATCGGGCACGGCGAGTCCGCCCGCTCGGTCATCTGCCACTCCATGGACGAGGTGCTCGCCGGCGTCGAGCAGCTCGGCGGCTACCCGGTCGTCGTCCGCCCGTCCTTCACCATGGGCGGCGCCGGCTCCGGCTTCGCGCACGACGAGGAGGAACTGCGCCGCATCGCCGGTCAGGGCCTCACGCTCTCGCCCACCACCGAGGTGCTCCTGGAGGAGTCCATCCTCGGCTGGAAGGAGTACGAGCTGGAGCTCATGCGCGACAAGCACGACAACGTCGTGGTCGTCTGCTCCATCGAGAACTTCGACCCGATGGGTGTGCACACCGGCGACTCGATCACCGTCGCGCCGGCGATGACGCTCACCGACCGCGAGTACCAGATGCTGCGTGACATCGGCATCGCCGTCATCCGCGAGGTCGGCGTCGACACCGGCGGCTGCAACATCCAGTTCGCGGTGAACCCGGACGACGGCCGCGTCATCGTCATCGAGATGAACCCGCGCGTGTCGCGGTCGTCGGCGCTCGCCTCCAAGGCGACCGGTTTCCCGATCGCCAAGATCGCCGCGAAGCTTGCCGTGGGGTACACCCTCGACGAGATCCCGAACGACATCACGCAGGAGACCCCGGCCTCTTTCGAGCCGACCCTCGACTACGTGGTCGTCAAGGCACCGCGGTTCGCCTTCGAGAAGTTCCCCAGCGCCGACTCCACGCTGACGACCACCATGAAGTCGGTCGGCGAGGCGATGGCCATCGGCCGGAACTTCACCGAGGCGTTCCAGAAGGCGCTGCGCTCGCTCGAGAAGAAGGGCAGCCAGTTCACGTTCGTGGGCGACCCAGGGGACAAGGACGAACTGCTGCGCGCGGCGGTCCGGCCCACCGACGGCCGGATCAACACGGTCATGCAGGCCATCCGCGCCGGTGCCACGCCGGAGGAGGTCTTCGCGGCGACGAAGATCGACCCGTGGTTCGTCGACCAGCTGTTCCTGGTCAAGGAGATCGCGGACGAGCTGGCCGAGGCGCCGGAGCTGACCCCCGACCTGCTGGCCGAGGCCAAGCGGCACGGCTTCTCCGACCAGCAGATCGGCGAGATCCGCGGTCTGCGCGAGGACGTCGTGCGCGAGGTGCGGCACGCACTCGGCATCCGTCCCGTCTACAAGACGGTCGACACCTGCGCCGCCGAGTTCGCGGCCCGCACGCCGTACTTCTACTCCTCGTACGACGAGGAGACCGAGGTCGCGCCGCGCGAGAAGCCCGCAGTCATCATCCTGGGCTCGGGTCCCAACCGGATCGGCCAGGGCATCGAGTTCGACTACTCCTGCGTCCACGCCTCCTTCGCGCTGTCCGACGCCGGGTACGAGACCGTGATGGTCAACTGCAACCCGGAGACGGTCTCCACCGACTACGACACCTCCGACCGTCTCTACTTCGAGCCGCTCACCCTCGAGGACGTGCTGGAGATCGTCCACGCCGAGCAGCAGGCGGGCCCGATCGCCGGTGTCGTGGTCCAGCTGGGCGGCCAGACCCCGCTGGGCCTGGCGCAGGCGCTGAAGGACAACGGCGTGCCGGTCGTCGGCACCCCGCCGGAGGCCATCCACGCTGCCGAGGACCGCGGCGCCTTCGGGCAGGTCCTCAAGGAAGCCGGCCTCCCGGCCCCCAAGCACGGCACCGCCACCACCTTCGTCGAGGCCAAGGCCATCGCCGACGAGATCGGCTACCCCGTCCTCGTCCGGCCTTCGTACGTCCTCGGCGGGCGCGGCATGGAGATCGTGTACGACGAGGCCCGGCTGTCGGCGTACATCGCCGAGTCCACCGAGATCAGCCCCTCCCGGCCGGTCCTGGTCGACCGGTTCCTCGACGACGCGATCGAGATCGACGTCGACGCGCTGTACGACGGCGAGGAGCTGTACCTCGGCGGTGTCATGGAGCACATCGAGGAGGCCGGCATCCACTCCGGCGACTCGGCCTGCGCCCTGCCCCCCATCACCCTCGGCGGCTTCGACATCAAGCGCCTGCGCGCCTCGACCGAGGCGATCGCCAAGGGCGTCGGTGTCCGCGGCCTGATCAACATCCAGTTCGCGATGGCCGGGGACATCCTCTACGTCCTCGAGGCCAACCCGCGTGCCTCGCGCACCGTCCCCTTCACCTCGAAGGCCACCGCGGTGCCGCTGGCCAAGGCCGCCGCCCGGATCTCGCTGGGCGCGACCATCGCCGAGCTGCGCTCGGAAGGCCTGCTGCCCGCGCGGGGTGACGGCGGCGAGCTGCCGCTGGACGCGCCGATCTCGGTCAAGGAGGCCGTGATGCCCTGGACCCGCTTCCGGGACACCTCCGGACGCGGCGTCGACACCGTCCTCGGCCCCGAGATGCGGTCCACCGGCGAGGTCATGGGCATCGACTCCGTCTTCGGCACGGCGTACGCCAAGTCGCAGGCCGGCGCCTACGGCCCGCTGCCCACCAAGGGCCGCGCCTTCATCTCGGTCGCCAACCGCGACAAGCGGTCGATGATCTTCCCGGCGCGTGAACTGGTCGCCCACGGCTTCGAGTTGCTCGCCACGTCCGGCACGGCCGAGGTCCTCAAGCGCAACGGCATCCACGCCACCATCGTGCGCAAGCAGTCCGAGGGCACCGGCCCGAACGGCGAGCGGACCATCGTCCAGCTCATCCACGACGGCGAGGTCGACCTCATCGTCAACACCCCGTACGGCACCGGCGGCCGCCTCGACGGCTACGACATCCGTACGGCGGCCGTGGCACGTTCGGTGCCGTGCCTGACGACGGTTCAGGCGCTCGCCGCCGCCGTCCAGGGCATCGATGCCCTCAACCACGGTGATGTGGGCGTCCGTTCGCTCCAGGAACACGCGGAACTCCTGACCGCGGCCCGCGACTAGCAGCCCGAGGGGGACACCGGAAACGGTGTCCCCCTCTTCGTGAGGACACTGAGTGATGTACAAGCTGTTCTTCCGTCTGGTCTTCCGACGGATGGATCCCGAGCAGGCCCACCACCTTGCCTTCCGGTGGATCCGCCTCGCCGTCCGCATCCCCGTGCTGCGGACCTTCGTCGCGGCCGTGCTGGCGCCCCGCTACAAGGAGCTGCGCACGGAAGCCCTCGGCCTGCGCATGCACGGCCCCTTCGGGCTCGCGGCCGGCTTCGACAAGAACGCCGTCGCGATCGACGGCATGGCGATGCTCGGCTTCGACCATGTCGAGATCGGCACGGTGACGGGGGAGCCGCAGCCCGGCAATCCCAGGAAGCGGCTGTTCCGGCTGGTGCCGGACCGCGCCCTGATCAACCGCATGGGCTTCAACAACGACGGCTCCCTGACCGTCGCCGCCCGCCTCGCCTCGCGCACGCCGGTCTTCAGGACGGTCGTGGGCGTCAACATCGGCAAGACCAAGGTCGTCCCGGAGGCCGAGGCCGTCGGGGACTACGTGAAGTCCGCCGAACGACTCGCGCCGTACGCCGACTACCTGGTCGTGAACGTCTCCTCGCCGAACACGCCCGGGCTGCGCAACCTCCAGGCCGTGGACCACCTGCGCCCGCTGCTCAGCGCGGTCCGCGAGGCCGCCGACCGCCGCGTGACCGACCGCCGCGTTCCGTTGCTGGTGAAGATCGCGCCCGACCTGGCGGACGAGGACATCGACGCCGTCGCCGACCTCGCCGTCGAGCTCGGCCTCGACGGGATCATCGCCACGAACACCACCATCGCGCGCGACGAACTCGGTTTGAAATCCGAACCCTCCCTGGTCAAGGAGATCGGCGGCCTCTCCGGCGCCCCCCTGAAGGCCCGCTCCCTTCAGGTGCTGCGCCGTCTGTACGCGCGCGTGGGCGACCGCATCACGCTCGTCGGCGTGGGCGGCATCGAGAGCGCCGAGGACGCCTGGCAGCGCATCCTGGCCGGCGCGACGCTGGTACAGGGATACAGCGCCTTCATCTACGCGGGCCCCTTCTGGGCCCGCGCCATCCACAAGGGCCTCGCCGCCCGCCTCCGTACGAGCCCGTACGCCACCCTCGCCGACGCGGTCGGCGCCGACGTAAGGAAGACTGGATGACTCCTCTCGAACCCTTCGGAGCCCGGCTGCGCCGCGCCATGGACGAGCGGGGCCCGCTGTGCGTCGGCATCGACCCGCACGCGTCCCTGCTCACCGAGTGGGGCCTCAATGACGACATCGCCGGGCTGGAGCGGTTCAGCCGCACGGTCGTCGAGGCCATGGCCGACCGGGTCGCCGTCCTCAAGCCGCAGAGCGCGTTCTTCGAGCGCTTCGGATCGCGCGGCGTGGCCGTCCTGGAGAAGGCGGTCGAGGAGGCGCGGGCGGCCGGTGCGCTGGTCGTCATGGACGCCAAGCGCGGCGACATCGGCTCCACCATGGCCGCGTACGCCGAGTCCTTCCTGCACAAGGACGCCCCGCTGTTCTCGGACGCGCTGACCGTCTCTCCGTACCTCGGCTACGGGTCGCTCGAGCCGGCCGTCGAGCTGGCGCGCGAGAACGGTACGGGGCTGTTCGTGCTGGCGCTGACCTCCAACCCCGAGGGTGGCGAGGTCCAGCACGCCGTCCGCGCCGACGGCCGCACGGTCGGCGCGACGATGCTGGCACACCTGGCTGCCGAGAACGCAGGGGACGAGCCCCTGGGCTCCTTCGGCGCGGTTGTCGGTGTTACCCTGGGCGACCTCTCGTCGTACGACCTCGACATCAACGGTCCGCTGCTCGCCCCGGGCATCGGGGCTCAGGGCGCCACTCCGGCCGACCTTCCCCGGGTCTTCGGGGCCGCGGTGCGCAACGTCGTGCCCAACGTCAGCCGGGGTGTGCTGCGGCACGGACCCGACATCGGGGCGCTGCGTGCGGCCGCGGACCGCTTCGCGGAGGAGATCCGGGCCGCGGTGACGGCGGCCTGAGCCCTCCGACCAGTGTCTCCGAGCGGTCTGAGGCTGGATACATCCTCAAATCCAGGGCAGTATGTCTGAAATATCCTGTCCTGACAGAGGCTGACCAGGACTTTTCCGCTGTTCTCGCTGACTCCGGCGGACTTGACCGCTAGTCTCCGACGAGAGTGAACGGGCAAGCGTGTTGCTCGTGGCTCCCCAGGTGTGGGGCGACTAGGTTCCTCACCGGTCCGTATCCGACAGTTCGACATCCGAGGTGACGTAGGCGTGGCTCTTCCGCCCCTTACCCCCGAACAGCGCGCAGCCGCGCTCGAAAAGGCCGCCGCGGCTCGCCGGGAGCGGGCCGAGGTCAAGAATCGACTCAAGCACTCCGGCGCCTCCCTTCACGAGGTCATCAAGCAGGGCCAGGAGAACGACGTCATCGGCAAGATGAAGGTCTCCGCCCTGCTCGAGTCCCTGCCGGGCGTGGGCAAGGTCCGCGCCAAGCAGATCATGGAGCGACTCGGCATCTCCGAGAGCCGCCGCGTGCGTGGTCTCGGCTCCAACCAGATCGCCTCCCTCGAGCGCGAGTTCGGCAGCACCGGTTCCTGACTTCCTCCGGGACACCGGGACTGGTCCCGGGCACTCCCGGATTGCTGGAATAATCGCTGCATGAGCGAACGTCCGCGGCTGACCGTGCTCTCCGGACCCTCCGGGGTCGGCAAGAGCACGGTCGTCGCCCATCTGCGCAAGGAATACCCCGAGGCCTGGCTCTCGGTCTCGGCGACGACCCGCAAGCCCCGCCCCGGCGAACGGCACGGAGTCCACTACTTCTTCGCCACCGACGAGGAGATGGACAAGCTGATCGCCAACGGCGAGCTGCTGGAGTGGGCCGAGTTCGCCGGCAACCGCTACGGCACGCCGCGTGCGGCCGTACTGGAGCGGTTGGAGGCGGGCGAGCCCGTCCTGCTGGAGATCGACCTCCAGGGCGCCCGGCAGGTTCGTGAGTCCATGCCCGAGGCCCAGCTGGTGTTCCTGGCCCCGCCCTCCTGGGAGGAGCTGGTGCGCAGACTGACCGGCCGGGGCACCGAGCCGCCCGAGGTGATCGAGCGCCGGCTTCGGGCCGCGAAGGTCGAACTGGCGGCCGAGCCGGAGTTCGACGTGACCCTGGTCAACACCTCCGTCAAGGACGTGGCGCGCGAGCTGCTAGCCTTGATGGACGTCGTGTGATCGTGACTGACTGATCACCCTGACTGATTCTTTCCCATCCATCGGAAGGTAGAGCGTGTCCTCTTCCATCTCCGCGCCCGAGGGCATCATCAACCCGCCGATCGACGAGCTCCTCGAGGCCACCGACTCGAAGTACAGCCTCGTGATCTATGCGGCCAAGCGGGCCCGCCAGATCAACGCGTACTACTCGCAGCTCGGCGAGGGCCTCCTCGAGTACGTCGGTCCGCTCGTCGACACCCACGTCCACGAGAAGCCGCTCTCGATCGCCCTGCGCGAGATCAACGCGGGGCTGCTGACCTCCGAGGCCATCGAGGGCCCGGCGCAGTAGTATTTTCTGCTCGCAGCAGTCTTATCCACAGGCCCGGCAGCGCGACTGCCGGGCCTGTGGTCTGCTCGGGGGTGCGGGGTCGTCCCCCGCGATGATGCAGTGGAGTCGTACGTTGCCGAGTCCGGGGAGAGACGGTGGACAAGCCCAAGGTCGTTCTGGGGGTCAGCGGCGGCATCGCCGCGTACAAGGCCTGTGAGCTGCTGCGCAGACTCACGGAGTCCGGTCATGACGTCCGTGTCGTTCCCACCGCCTCCGCCCTGCACTTCGTCGGCGCCGCGACCTGGTCCGCCCTGTCCGGCAACCCCGTCTCGACGGAGGTCTGGGACGACGTCCACGAGGTGCCGCATGTGCGCATCGGCCAGCAGGCCGACCTGGTGGTCGTCGCCCCGGCCACGGCCGACACGCTCGCCAAGGCCGCCCACGGCCTCGCCGACGACCTCCTGACGAACACCCTGCTCACCGCCCGCTGCCCGGTCGTCTTCGCCCCCGCCATGCACACGGAGATGTGGGAGCACCCGGCCACCCAGGAGAACGTGGCGACGCTGCGCCGCCGCGGCGCGGTCGTCATCGAGCCCGCCGTCGGGCGGCTCACCGGCGTCGACACCGGCAAGGGCCGGCTGCCCGACCCGGGCGAGATCTTCGAGGTCTGCCGCCGCGTCCTGGCCCGGGGCGTCACCGAGCCGGACCTCCGGGGCCGCCATGTCGTCGTCAGCGCCGGCGGCACCCGCGAGCCCCTCGACCCGGTCCGCTTCCTCGGCAACCGCTCCTCCGGCAAGCAGGGCTACGCCCTCGCCCGTACGGCCGCCGCCCGCGGAGCCCGGGTCACCCTGGTCGCGGCGAACACCACCGGCCTGCCCGACCCGGCCGGCGTGGACGTCGTACCGGTCGGAACGGCCGTACAGCTGCGCGAGGCGGTGCTGAAGGCGGCTGCGGACGCCGACGCGGTCGTGATGGCCGCGGCGGTCGCCGACTTCCGCTCGGCGACGTACGCCGCCGGGAAGATCAAGAAGAAGGACGGGCAGGACCCGGACCCCATCGTGTTGGTGCGGAATCCGGACATCCTGGCCGAGATCTCGGCCGACCGCGCCCGACCGGGACAGGTGATCGTCGGCTTCGCCGCCGAGACCGACGACGTCCTCGCCAACGGTCGCAGAAAGCTGGAGCGCAAGGGCTGCGACCTCCTCGTGGTGAACGAGGTGGGGGAGCGCAAGACCTTCGGCTCCGAGGAGAACGAGGCCGTGGTGCTGGGCGCCGACGGCACCGAGATCCCCGTACCGTACGGCCCGAAGGAGGCACTGGCCGAAACGGTGTGGGACCTGGTGTCCGAACGACTGCGCTGAATGCTTCATGCGCTCCACCGCGCTCCGCACACGTGCACATTTGAGGCGTGGCGACCCTGGCCAACGCAGCCGGACTTTGGGCAGAATGCCCGTGCCGCAGGTCACAGCGCTCCCGAGAGGCGAGACGGTGGCCATGCGGCGGAGCGCGACCGATAAACTGTTCTCGGACGACGCCGGGCGCAGCCCCCGTCCCGTCCGCCAATGATCAGCCAGCAGCCGCTGCAACCCCAGGGAGCGTTGTGTCCCGTCGCCTGTTCACCTCGGAGTCCGTGACCGAGGGTCATCCCGACAAGATCGCTGACCAGATCAGCGACACCATTCTCGACGCGCTTCTGCGCGAGGACCCGTCATCCCGGGTCGCGGTCGAGACCCTGATCACGACCGGTCTGGTGCACGTGGCCGGCGAGGTCACCACCAAGGCCTACGCGCCGATCCCGCAGCTGGTCCGGGACAAGATCCTCGAGATCGGCTACGACTCTTCGAAGAAGGGCTTCGACGGCGCATCCTGTGGTGTCTCGGTGTCGATCGGCGCGCAGTCCCCGGACATCGCGCAGGGTGTGGACACGGCGTACGAGTCCCGGGTCGAGGGCGACGACGACGAGCTCGACAAGCAGGGCGCCGGTGACCAGGGCCTGATGTTCGGTTACGCCTCCGACGAGACGCCGACGCTGATGCCGCTGCCGATCTTCCTGGCGCACCGTCTGTCGAAGCGCCTGTCCGACGTGCGCAAGAACGGCACGATCCCCTACCTGCGCCCGGACGGCAAGACGCAGGTCACCATCGAGTACGACGGCGACAAGGCCGTCCGCCTGGACACGGTGGTCGTCTCCTCGCAGCACGCCAGCGACATCGACCTGGAGTCCCTCCTGGCGCCCGACATCCGGGAGTTCGTCGTCGAGCCGGAGCTGAAGGCGCTCCTGGACGACGGCATCAAGCTCGACACCGAGGGCTACCGCCTGCTGGTGAACCCGACCGGCCGTTTCGAGATCGGCGGCCCGATGGGCGACGCCGGCCTGACCGGCCGCAAGATCATCATCGACACCTACGGCGGCATGGCGCGCCACGGCGGCGGTGCCTTCTCCGGCAAGGACCCGTCCAAGGTGGACCGCTCGGCGGCGTACGCGATGCGCTGGGTCGCCAAGAACGTGGTCGCCGCGGGCCTGGCCTCCCGTTGCGAGGTCCAGGTGGCGTACGCGATCGGCAAGGCCGAGCCGGTCGGTCTGTTCGTCGAGACCTTCGGCACCGCCAAGATCGACCACGAGAAGATCGAGAAGGCCATCGACGAGGTCTTCGACCTCCGCCCGGCCGCGATCATCCGCGATCTCGACCTGCTCCGCCCGATCTACGCCCAGACCGCGGCGTACGGCCACTTCGGCCGTGAGCTCCCCGACTTCACGTGGGAGCGCACAGACCGCGTGGAGGCGCTGCGGGCGGCTGCGGGGCTGTAGGTCCCGCTTCGCTCCACGAGGCCCGGTTCCCCCTGGGGGCCGGGCTTCGGCGTGTGCGGCATGCGCGAAAACGGCTGACAGGAAGGCGGAAGCGCTGCCGGGCGTGAGTCCGTGGCCGAGGTGATCTCGGCGGGCGCCGGTGTCAGTGGCGTTTGGTAAGAATGCAAGCGTGAGCAGCGAGCACAGGCAGCGGGACGGCGGCGGGGCCGAGGGAGCGCCGCCGGAGCAGCTCGCGTTCATTCGGGAGAGCGTGCGGAAGGCCAAGGCGCCCCGGGCCAAGCCGCGGACGTGGCGGGGGGCCGCGCTGGCCAAGGAGCTGCCCGTCGCACGCGTGCTCGTGGACAAGGGCGTGCTCCACCTCGACCGGTACTTCGACTACGCCGTGCCCGAGGAGCTGGATGCCGAGGCGCAGCCCGGGGTGCGGGTGCGGGTGCGGTTCGGGGCCGGGCGGCATCGGGTGCGGGAAGGGCGTCGTGAGGGCGGCGGGCTCATCGACGGGTTCCTCGTCGAGCGGAGGGCCGAGTCCGACTACGCCGGGCCGCTCGCCGCACTCGCCCAGGTCGTCTCGCCGGAGCCGGTACTGAGCGAGGAGCTGCTGGGCCTGGCTCGGGCCGTGGCCGACCGCTATGCGGGGAGCCTCGCCGACGTCCTGCAGCTCGCCGTGCCGCCACGCAGCGCGCGGGCCGAGCAGCGGCCTTCACCGGAGCCGCTGCCGCCGCCCGGGGTGCCCGAGACGGGGTCCTGGGCGCGCTATGAGCGCGGTGCGGCCTTCCTGGAGGCGCTGGCTTCCGGGGGCGCGCCACGTGCCGTGTGGAACGCCCTGCCCGGCCCTGAGTGGAGCGAGGAACTGGCCCGCGCGGTCGCCGCGACGCTGGCCTCGGGGCGCGGTGCGCTGGTCGTCGTACCGGACGGGCGCTCCGCCGCGCGGGTCGACGCCGCGCTGACCGCCCTGTTGGGAGAGGGGCGGCATGCGCTGCTGACCGCCGACGCCGGGCCGGAGAAGCGGTACCGGGAGTGGCTCGCCGTGCGGCGGGGGTCCGTACGGGCCGTGGTCGGGACGCGGGCCGCGATGTTCGCGCCGGTCCGGGATCTCGGGCTGGTCGCCATCTGGGACGACGGCGACGACAGCCACAGCGAACAGCACGCACCGCAGCCGCATGCCAGGGAAGTGCTGCTGCTGCGTGCGGCCCAGGACAAGTGCGCGTTCCTGCTGGGGAGTTGGAGCTGCACGGTGGAGGCCGCACAGCTCGTGGAGAGCGGGTGGGCGCGGCCGCTCGCCGCGCTGCGGGAGCAGGTGCGGGAGGCCGCTCCGCTCGTACGGACCGTGGGGGACCAGGACCTGGCACGGGACGAGGCCGCCCGGGCCGCCCGGTTGCCGACCCTCGCCTGGCAGGTGGTCCGGGACGGGCTGCGGAGCGGTCCGGTGCTCGTGCAGGTGCCCCGGCGGGGGTACGTGCCGCGGATGGCGTGCGCGCAGTGCCGGGCGCCCGCGCGGTGCCGGCACTGCGCCGGGCCGTTGGAGGCGCGGGATGCCGGGGCGCTGCGGTGCGGGTGGTGCGGGCGTGCGGAAGGCTCCTGGCACTGCCCGGAATGCGGGTCGTTCCGGTTGCGGGCCCAGGTCGTGGGGGCGCGGCGTACCGCCGAGGAGCTGGGGCGGGCGTTTCCGGCCGTGCCGGTGCGGACCTCCGGGCGCGAGCAGGTGCTGGACACGGTGCCGGGGACGCCCGCACTGGTGGTGAGTACGCCCGGCGCCGAGCCGGTCGCCGAGGGCGGGTACGCCGCCGCGCTGCTGCTCGACGGCTGGGCCATGCTCGGGCGGCCCGATCTGCGCGCCGGTGAGGACGCGTTGCGGCGGTGGATCGCAGCCGCCGCGCTCGTACGGCCGCACGGTGACGGGGGGACCGTGGCCGTCGTCGCCGAGCCGACGCTTCGGCCGGTGCAGGCCCTGGTGCGGTGGGACCCGGTCGGGCATGCGGTACGGGAGCTCGCCGAGCGGGCCGAGCTGGGGTTTCCGCCGGTGTCGCGGATGGCGGCGGTGTCCGGGCCGGCGGAGGCGGTCGCGGAGTTCCTGGGGGCCGTCGAACTACCGCCGGAGGCAGAGGTGTTGGGGCCCGTACCGCTGCCGGTGACCCCGACCGTGGCGGCGGGGCGGCCGCGGCGGCCGGGGACGCCGCCTGCCGGAGAACAGTGGGAGCGGGCGTTGATCCGGGTGCCGCCGGGGAAGGGCGCCGCGCTGGCGGCCGCCCTGAAAGCGACTCAGGCGGCGCGGATGGCTCGGGGAGCCGGGCAGGCGGTGCGGGTGCGGATCGATCCGCCCGACATCGGATGAGGCGCGTTCGCGTGCGGTGTGGGCGGCGGTCCGTGCCTGCCTCGGCGAGCGCGGGTACGGCCGCTGCGGTGACGTCGGGCATACGGCTGCCCTCCCGGACACGGCCGGGAGGGCGGGTGAGGCAGCCGTGGTGCGGCAGTGGGCGTCAGCCGTTGCGCGGGCCCGGGAGGGCCGTCGGCTGCCTGGCCTCGTCGCGCAGCGCCTTGCTGCCCGCGGTCGGCTGGGTCGGCATGGAGCGGGCCGCGGGGACCGTCGGCACGGTGGGGATTCCGGTGTTGACATTGACCGTGCGGGTGCCCGACGGATCCGTGCTCCGCTCGGCCTCGGCGGCCGCCTGTGCAGTGGCGCGGCGAGAGCCGTAACGACGGTGGACCGCCTGCTTGGTGACACCGAGTGCGGAGCCCACCGCGTCCCACGAGAAGCCCAGTGAGCGGTCGAAGTCGACCGCGGCCGTCACCAGGGTCTCTACACTGTCCCGCAGTTCCTGGGCGAGCCGGACCGTCGGGGCGGGGGCGCGTCCGTAGACGACGAAGCCCGTGGAGGGGCCGGAGCGGCGCGGGCGGTAGACGTTGCCCAGCTGGGCGGTGAGCGTGCGCAGTGCGTCCACCTGCCGGCGGACCCGCTCGATGTCCCGCACCAGCAAGTGCAGGCTGGCCCGAGCCTGGGCGTCGTGGGTTGCGTGGTCGGCCATGAACAAGCCTCTCGAACCGGCGTTGAGGAGAAAGGATCGGGCCGCGATGGTCGCGCGGCCCGTTGTGGTCAACTCTTTCTTGACCAACGCGGATTCGCTCCGCGGGTCACGCAGTGGGGGCGTATGGGCATATGCGCGCGCCTGTCCGTGCCGGGTGTGCGCGGTCGGCTCGGCCTTCGGCCGGGCTCCGGTTTTCTCCCACCCGCGCACCACCCCTTTCCAGGTGGGCGAGAAGCCGACGTCTCCCGTGGGGGCTGGTCGTCGTTGGCGGTTTTCCGGGCTCATAGACTTGTGTGTTGCCCGTTGCCAACCCAGCCGAGAGGCCCGTGTCCGCCCATGAAGCTTGTCTTCGCCGGTACCCCCGAGGTCGCTGTTCCCGCTCTGGACGCCCTGCTTGCCTCCGGGCGGCATGAGGTGGCCGCCGTTGTCACGCGGCCGGATGCGCCGGCCGGGCGGGGGCGCAGGCTGGTCGCGAGCCCCGTCGCCGAGCGGGCCGAGGAGGCCGGGATCGAGGTGCTGAAGCCGGTGAAGCCGCGGGACCCGGAGTTCCTGGACCGCCTGCGGGAGATCGGGCCGGACTGCTGTCCCGTCGTCGCCTACGGGGCGCTGCTGCCCCGCGTCGCCCTCGACATCCCCGCCCACGGCTGGGTCAACCTGCACTTCTCGCTGCTGCCCGCCTGGCGGGGGGCCGCGCCTGTGCAGCACGCCATCATGGCGGGCGACGAGATCACGGGGGCGTCCACGTTCCTCATCGAGGAAGGGCTCGACTCCGGGCCCGTCTACGGGACCGTGACCGAGACGGTCCGGCCCACCGACACCAGCGGCGACCTGCTGACGCGGCTCGCCTTCGCCGGCGCCGGGCTGCTCGCCGCAACCATGGACGGCATCGAGGACGGCACGCTGAAGGCCGTCCCGCAGCCCGCCGACGGCGTCACCATCGCACCGAAGATCACCGTCGAGGACGCCCGGGTCGACTGGTCCGCGCCCGCCCTGCGGATCGACCGGGTGGTGCGGGGCTGCACCCCCGCGCCCGGCGCCTGGACCACCTTCCGGGGCGAGCGGCTCAAGCTCGTCCAGGTCGCGCCCGTGCCCGACCGGACGGATCTCGCCCCCGGTCAGCCGGCGGTCGGCAAGAACAGCGTCCACGTCGGCACCGGCTCGTACGCCGTCGAGCTGCTGTGGGTGCAGGCTCAGGGCAAGAAGCCGATGCGGGCGGCGGACTGGGCGCGCGGGGTGCGTATCGCGGACGGGGAGACGCTCGGGGCCTGAGGGCCCGGCGGGAGCCCTTCGACGTACGCTGGGTGCACACCGTACACAGAAATCCGGAGCACCTTTTCGTGAGCGACACCTCCCGTCGGCCCCGCAAACCCGGCAAGCCCTACCGTCGGCCCAGGAAGGACCCTGTGCGCATCCTCGCCTTCGAGGCGCTCAGGGCGGTCGACGAGCGGGATGCGTACGCCAACCTGGTGTTGCCGCCGCTGCTGCGCAAGGCGCGCGAGAGCGGGGAATTCGACGGGCGGGACGCCGCCCTCGCCACCGAGCTGGTGTACGGGACGCTGCGTCGGCAGGGGACGTACGACGCCGTCATCGCGGAGTGCGTCGACCGGCCGTTGAGGGACGTCGATCCGCCCGTGCTCGACGTGCTGAGCCTCGGTGTGCACCAGCTGCTGGGGACGCGCATCCCGTCCCATGCGGCCGTCTCCGCCACCGTCGAGCTCGCCCGGGTCGTGCTCGGCGACGGGCGGGCCAAGTTCGTCAACGCGGTGCTGCGCAAGGTCGCCCAGCACGACCTCGACGGATGGCTGGAGCGGATTGCGCCGCCCTACGACGAGGATCCCGAGGACCATCTCGCCGTCGTGCACTCGCATCCGCGCTGGATCGTCTCCGCGCTGTGGGACGCGCTCGGCGGCGGGCGGGCCGGCATCGAGGAGCTGCTGGCGGCCGACAACGAGCGGCCGGAGGTGACGCTGGTCGCCCGGCCGGGGCGGGCCACGACCGATGAGCTGCTGTGTGAGGACGCCGCCGTGCCGGGGCGCTGGTCGCCGTACGCCGTGCGGCTCACCGAGGGCGGTGAACCCGGTGCGATCGAGGCCGTACGGGACGGTCGTGCGGGCGTGCAGGACGAGGGCAGTCAGCTCGTGGCGCTGGCCCTGGCCAACGCGTCGGTCGACGGGCCTGACGAGCGGTGGCTGGACGGGTGTGCCGGACCCGGTGGCAAGGCCGCGCTGCTCGCCGCCCTCGCCGCCGAGCGGGGTGCCTCGCTGCTGGCCGCCGAGAAGCAGCCCCATCGGGCCGGGCTGGTCGCCAGGGCCCTGCACGGCAATCCCGGGCCCTACCAGGTGATCGCCGCCGACGGGACCCGGCCGCCGTGGCTGCCGGGCACCTTCGATCGCGTGCTGATGGATGTGCCGTGCACCGGGCTGGGCGCCCTGCGGCGGCGGCCCGAGGCGCGCTGGCGGCGCCGGCCCGAGGACCTCGACGGCTTCGCGCCGCTTCAGCGCGGGCTGCTGCGCACCGCCCTGGAGTCCGTGCGCGTCGGCGGCGTCGTCGGCTACGCGACCTGCTCGCCGCACCTCGCCGAAACCCGGGCCGTGGTCGCCGACGTGCTCAAGCAGTTCCCCGAGGCGGAACTCATCGACGCCCGCCCACTGCTGCCGGACGTACCGAACCTCGGCGACGGCCCCGACGTACAACTGTGGCCTCATCTGCACGGAACGGACGCGATGTACCTGGCGCTCATCCGGAGAACCGCCCCGTAAGGGGCGCGGGGCTGTGTTTACCATGCGGCTCCGCCGCGTGGGCGCGACCAGCCACAGGACGGCCCGCGGTTTCCGTGTAACCGTTCCCACAACGGGACCGGATGCCGCCACCCCCCGGAGGGCATGGCAGGCTTGGGGCATGGCCGTGCAGATCAACCCCAGCATCCTGTCCGCCGACTTCGCGCGCCTCGCCGACGAGGCGAAGGCGGTCGAGGGGGCCGACTGGCTCCACGTCGACGTCATGGACAACCACTTCGTACCGAACCTCACGCTCGGCGTGCCGGTCGTGGAGTCCCTGGCTCGGGCGACGGACACTCCGCTGGACTGCCATCTGATGATCGAGGCCCCCGACCGGTGGGCACCCCAGTACGTGGAAGCGGGTGCCTCTTCGGTCACCTTCCATGTGGAGGCGGCAGCCGCACCGGTGCGTCTCGCCCGGGAGATCAGGGCCAAGGGCGCCCGCGCGTCCATGGCGCTCAAGCCCGCGACGCCCATCGAGCCGTACGAGGATCTGCTTCCCGAGCTCGACATGCTGCTGATCATGACGGTCGAACCGGGCTTCGGTGGGCAGGCGTTCCTCGACATCATGCTTCCGAAGATCCGCCGCACCCGTGAGCTGATCGGCAAGCACGGCCTCGAACTGTGGCTCCAGGTCGACGGCGGGGTCTCGGACGCAACCATCGAGCGGTGTGCGGAGGCGGGCGCCGACGTCTTCGTTGCGGGTTCGGCGGTGTACGGCGCCGCCGACCCGGCCGCCGCGGTGCGTGGCCTGCGGGCCAAGGCGGAGGCGGTGACGAAGCAGGCAACATGGGCGTGCGACCACTGAGCCACGGTTACGTGAACGGCGCCCGTCGGTCGTCGATCAGGGCTGATCAACCGCGCCGGATCTGCAAGGATGAACGGCGAATCCAGAGTGTGAACAGCAGTGAGGAGATCGCCGTGTCGGGTATGTCGGCGGGCCGGTCAGCCATGCGGATGGGACCCGCTGAGCTGGTGCAGGCGGCGGCTATGGCCCGCCGCTTCTACCTCGAGGGAAAGTCCAAGATCCAGATCGCTGAGGAGTTCGGCGTCAGCCGCTTCAAGGTGGCCCGGGTCCTGGAGACCGCCCTCGAACGGGATCTCGTGCGCATCGAGATCCGCGTCCCGGCCGAGCTGGACGCCGAGCGCTCCGACGCGCTGCGCGCCCGCTACGGCCTCAGGCACGCTGTCGTGGTCGAATCCCCGGCCGAGGCCGAGGAGACCCCGGATCCCGAGAACCTGGGTGAGGTGGCCGCCGACCTGCTCGGCGAGCTCGTCAACGAGGGGGACGTCCTGGGCCTGGCCTGGGGCCGGTCCACCATTCACATGGCCGCCGCCCTCGACCGGCTGCCGCCCTGCACGGTGGTGCAGCTGACGGGTGTGTACGACGCCGGCACCGCCGAGCGAGGCTCGGTGGAGGCCGTGCGGCGGGCCGCGCAGGTGTCCGGCGGTGACGCGCATCCCATCTACGCGCCGATGCTGCTGCCGGACGCCGCCACGGCGGCCGCGCTGCGCAACCAGACCGGGATCGCCCGGGCCTTCGAGTACTTCGACAAGGTCACGGTCGCCTGCGTCTCCATCGGCTCCTGGGAGCCGGGCATCTCGACGGTGCACGACATGCTCAGCGACGAGGAGCGTGCGCACTACGCGTCCCTCGGCGTCGCCGCCGAGATGTCCGCGCACCTCTTCGACTCCGACGGCCGCCGGGTCGGACGGGACCTCGGTGAGCGGTGCATCACGGTCAAGGCCGACCAGCTCCGCCGTATCCCCGAGGTCGTCGCGATCGCCGGCGGGCAGCGCAAGGCGGCGGCGATCGATGCCGTGCTGCGGTCGGGGCTGGTCACCAGCCTGGTGACGGACACGTCCGCGGCCGACTACCTGATGACCGCAGGGCCGACGCCGCGGCCCGCGCTGAACCGGGCCGACCCGGACGGGGCCTGACTTCAAGGCCGTGCGGGGGCGGCCGTGACAGCATCGGCGGCATGGTGCTGCGGTTCGTCCCCCGGGTGCTGGCCTGCCTCTTCGTCGTCCTGCTCGCGGGATGCGGCGACACTTCCGCCCCACCGTCGTGGGCCCGGGGCATGGCCACCGTCCGGGAGGCCGAGCTCCCCGCCGAGGCCCGCGAGACGCTCCGGCTCATCGACCAGGGCGGCCCCTTCCCGTACGCCGGGGACGGTGCCGTCTTCGGGAACTTCGAGCGGCTGCTGCCGACGCACGAGCGCGGCTACTACCGCGAATACACCGTCAGGACGCCCGGCTCGCGCGATCGCGGCGCCCGGCGCATTGTCACCGGGCGGGGCGGCGAGATCTACTACACCGACGA
Organism: Streptomyces flavusporus; assembly: GCF_046267975.1. Classification (NCBI taxonomy): domain Bacteria; kingdom Bacillati; phylum Actinomycetota; class Actinomycetes; order Kitasatosporales; family Streptomycetaceae; genus Streptomyces; species Streptomyces flavusporus. The sequence goes on from NZ_CP176503.1 coordinate 8,091,260, forward strand.
TCACTACGACTCGTTCAGGGCGGTACTGAGATGACGGAGCTCGTGGTCACCCTCGACCTCGACGGGGTCACGGACAAGGCCGGCCTGATGGACCGCTGCGCCCGGGTCCTTCAGCTGCCCGACTGGTTCGGCCGCAACTGGGACGCGCTGGCCGACAGCCTCTCCGACCATGACGTCTGGCCCCAGGACGCCGTCGAGAAGGGGCTGCTGATCGTCGTACGGAACTGGCAGCCGTACGCGAAGGCGCGCCCACAGGAGTGGGAGACCGCCCAGGAGGTGTTCGCCCAGGCCGCGGACGTGGCGTCGGCGCTGACCGTGGCGCTCGCTCTTGGAGGATCCTCTGAAGAGGGCTCTGACCAGCCTGGATGAAGTGACCGGGCATCGCATTCCGGCCGTCATGGGACAATGAAGTACGTGCTCTTCCCCCTGGCTGACCTGTCCGGGGGCCACCTCTGATCGACTGGGATGTGCAGCACGTGCGTTTCCTCAACGACATCCAGCCCTCGTACGACCTGACGTACGACGACGTGTTCATGGTGCCGAGCCGCAGCGCGGTCGGCTCACGTCAGGGCGTGGACCTCAGCTCCCCGGACGGCACGGGCACCACGATTCCGCTCGTCGTCGCCAACATGACGGCGATCGCCGGCCGTCGCATGGCCGAGACGGTGGCCCGGCGTGGCGGCCTCGTGGTCATTCCGCAGGACATTCCGATCGAGGTCGTCACCGAGGTCGTCTCCTGGGTGAAGAGCCGCCACCTGGTCCTGGACACCCCGATCGTGCTGGCGCCGCACCAGACCGTCGCCGATGCGCTGTCCCTGCTGCACAAGCGGGCGCACAACGCCGGTGTCGTCGTCGACGAGGAGCACCGCCCGATCGGTGTCGTCACCGACCGAGACCTGACCGGCGTCGACCGCTTCACCCAGCTCGAAGTGGTCATGTCCAAGGACGACCTGCTCCTGCTCGACGCCGGCATGGACCCGCGCGAGGCCTTCAACACCCTCGACCACCACAACCGGCGCTACGCCCCCGCCGTGGACGCGGACGGCAAGCTGGCCGGCATCCTCACCCGCAAGGGCGCCCTGCGCGCCACGCTGTACACGCCGGCCACCGACGCGCAGGGCAGGCTGCGCATCGCCGCCGCCGTCGGCATCAACGGCGATGTCGCCGGCAAGGCCGAGCAACTGCTCGCCGCGGGAGTGGACACGCTCGTCATCGACACCGCGCACGGCCACCAGGAGTCGATGATCAGCGCCGTCAAGCTGGTGCGTGACCTCGATCCGCAGGTCCCCGTCGTCGCGGGCAACGTCGTCTCCGCGGAGGGCGTGCGCGATCTGATCGAGGCGGGCGCCGACATCGTCAAGGTCGGTGTGGGCCCCGGCGCCATGTGCACGACCCGGATGATGACCGGCGTGGGCCGGCCGCAGTTCTCGGCCGTACTGGAGTGTGCCGCCGAGGCGAAGAAGTACGGCAAGCACGTGTGGGCCGACGGTGGGGTCCGGCACCCGCGTGACGTGGCGATGGCGCTGGCCGCGGGTGCGTCCAACGTGATGGTCGGCTCGTGGTTCGCGGGCACGTACGAGTCGCCGGGCGACCTCCAGCAGGACCCCGACGGTCGCTTCTACAAGGAGTCGTTCGGCATGGCCTCCGCGCGCGCGGTGGCCAACCGCACGTCGGAGGAGTCGGCGTACGACCGGGCCCGCAAGGGGCTGTTCGAGGAGGGCATCTCCACGTCCCGCATGTACCTGGACCCGGCCCGCCCCGGCGTCGAGGACCTGATCGACTCGATCATCGCGGGCGTCCGCTCCTCCTGCACTTACGCCGGCGCCGCCACCCTGGAGGAGTTCGCCGAGAAGGCCGTCGTCGGCATCCAGAGCGCCGCCGGCTACGCCGAGGGCAAGCCGCTGCACGCCAGCTGGAACTGAGCCGACTCCGTTGCGCACGGCCCCCGTTGACCCGCCCGCCGGGAAAACCGGGGGCCGTTCGCGTTCCCGCGCCGCGGGGGAGCCGGACGGGCGCCGAAACGGCGTTCACGCAACGGTCGACAGCCGCCGTGCAACGAACGCTCACGCCGCCCCGATGAACGCAATGATCTTGCGGGCATACGCAAGGTTGCTGCATTACAACGGCAACGCCGCTACTCGTAGGCTGTCGCCTCGTACGTGGCGTGGCGGGGACCCCGCTCGGTGGGTCCCTGCTCGAAGGGGTGCCGCCGGTCCCCGTCTCCCTGACCGGCAGCGATGAAGGAGCCAGCGCGTGCTCGACCAAGGCGCACCCCCGCAGAACAATCGCCAGACCGCCCCGCCGTCCCCGGGCGTCGCCGCGCGCCTGATGCGTCGTAAGCCCGTGGAACACCTGGTCGCGGAGGGTGGCCAGGGCGAGGGAGGCGCGCTTCGGCGCTCCCTGGGGCTGTGGCAGCTCACCATGATCAGCATCGGTGCCACCCTCGGCACCGGCATTTTCGTCGTCCTCGGCGACGCCGTCCCCGAGGCCGGCCCCGCGGTCACCCTGGCGTTCGTCATCGCCGGACTCACCGCCCTGTTCTCGGCCCTCTCGTACGCCGAGCTGGCGGGCAGCATCCCGGTCGCCGGTTCCTCCTACTCGTATGCGTACGCAACGATGGGCGAACTGGTCGCCTGGATCTGCGGCTGGTGCCTGGTGCTGGAATACGGCGTCTCGGTGGCCGCCGTCGCCGTCGGCTGGGGCGAGTACCTCAACGAGCTGCTCGACGGCACCATCGGGGTCACCATCCCGTCCGCCCTGTCCTCGGCGCCCGGTGAGGGCGGCATCGTCAACCTGCCCGCCCTGATCGTCGTCCTGCTGGCGATGGTGTTCCTGCTGGGCGGCGCCCGTGAGTCCGCCCGCGCCAACACGATCATGGTCGCGGTGAAGATTGCCGCGCTTGTGCTGTTCTGCGCGGTCGGCTTCATGGGCTTCAAGTCCGGGAACTACGCCGACTTCATGCCGCTCGGCATGGCGGGCGTGAGTGCTGCGGGTGCGACGCTCTTCTTCTCCTACATCGGCTTCGACGCCGCCTCCACCGCTGGTGAGGAGGCCAAGAACCCCAAGCGCGACCTGCCGCGGGCGATCATGCTGTCGCTGATCATCGTGACCGTGCTGTACGTGCTCGTCGCGGCCGTCGCCGTCGGCGCGTGGAACTGGACCAAGTTCGAGGGCTCCGACGCCTCCCTCGCCGCGATCATGAACGACGTCAGCGGCCAGACCTTCTGGGGCACCCTGCTCGCGCTCGGCGCGGTCATCTCCATCGCGAGCGTCGTCCTCACCGTGCTCTACGGCCAGACCCGCATCCTGTTCGCGATGTCCCGCGACGGCCTGGTGCCCAAGGCGCTCGGCAAGATCCACCCGAAGACCGGCGCGCCCCGCCTCAACACGGTGATCGTGTCCCTGTTCTGCGGTGTGCTCGCGGCCCTGATCCCGCTGGGCAAACTCGTCGACGCCACCAGCATCGGCACGCTGTTCGCCTTCGCCCTGGTCAACATCGCGGTGATCGTCCTGCGCTACAAGCGACCCGAGCTGGAGCGCACGTTCAAGGTGCCGTTCGGCCCGGTTCTGCCGATCCTGGGCTTCGCCTTCTGCGCGTACAACATGTTCAGCCTCGACACCGTGACCTGGGTCGTCTTCGGGTTCTGGATGGCCGCCGGTCTCGTGTTCTACTTCGTGTACGGCTATCGCCGTTCCCGTCTTGCCGCAGCAGAAGTGAAGTGAACCACCCGCAGTGCTGAACGATCTCGACGAACGCATCGTGCACGCCCTCGCCGAGGACGCCCGCCGCTCCTACGCCGACATCGGGCAGCTCGTCGGCCTGTCCGCGCCCGCCGTGAAACGGCGCGTGGACCGGCTGCGCGCCACCGGTGCCATCACGGGCTTCACCGTACGGGTGGACCCGTCGGCGCTCGGCTGGGAGACCGAGGGTTTCGTCGAGATCTACTGCCGGAGCAACACCTCGCCGGAGACCATCCAGCGGGGCCTGGAGCGCTACCAGGAGGTCGTGGCCGCGTCCACCGTCACCGGGGACGCGGACGCGATCGCCCAGGTCTTCGCCTCCGACATGCGGCACTTCGAACGGGTCCTGGAGCGCATCGCGGGGGAGCCGTTCGTGGAGCGCACCAAGTCGGTGCTCGTGCTGTCGCCGCTGCTGCGGCGCTTCTCGTCGGGGTCGCCGACGTAATTCGCTGGGCCGGGGGAGGATCGCCGCGTAGCATCGGAGCCATGACCTGGCGACATTGAGCTTCACGTGAACGGGAGCCCGGCGTCCGGCGGTTGACCGCCACGCTGTACGGCTACGCGTTCCTCGACGAGTTCGTCCTGCTCTACCCGCTGTACGCGCTGCTCTTCAGCGACGCCGGTCTGACGGTCGGGCAGATCTCCTTCCTCTTCGCACTGTGGTCCGTCACCGCCGTCGTGCTGGAGGTCCCCTCCGGCGCCCTCGCCGACGCCGTCTCCCGTCGGCTGCTGCTGTGGCTCGGCCCGCTGCTGACCGCCGTCGGCTTCACCCTGTGGGTGCTCACGCCGTCGTACTGGGCGTTCGCGCTCGGCTTCGTCCTGTGGGGCGTCGGCGGAGCGCTCGGATCCGGCGCCCTGGAGGCGCTGGTGTACGAGGAGCTCGACCGGCTCGGTGCGGCCGACGACTACGCGCGTGTGATGGGCCGCGCCCGTGCGGCGGGCCTGGTGGCGGTGATGGCCGCGATGGGACTGGCCGGGCCGGTGTTCGCGCTCGGCGGCTACCCGGCCGTGGGCGCGGCGAGCGTGCTGACCTGCCTGCTGACGGCGGCCACGGCGAGCCGGTTCCCGGAGCACCGGTCGCCGGCGGCCGGGAGCGCGAGCTGGGCCGGCACCCTGCGTTCCGGGCTCGCCGCGGCCCGGACCGACCGGCCCGTCCGGGCCGCGCTCCTGCTGGTCGCCCTCGTCGCCTCGGTGTGGGGTGCACTCGACGAGTACACGCCGCTGCTGGTGGGCGACACCGGCGTCCCCGGCTGGGCCGCTCCCTACTTGCTGCTGCTGATCTGGGCGGGCGCCACGGCCGGCAGCCTGCTCGCCGGTGCGGGAGAACGCCTGGGCCGGACCGGGTTCGCGGCGCTGCTCGGGGGCTCCGCACTGGCCCTCGCGGCGGGCGCCCTGGCACGGACGCCGGCCGGGCTGGTGCTGGTCGCCGTCGCCTTCGGCGGGTTCCAGCTCGCGAACGTGCTGGCCGACGCCCGGCTCCAGCGGCGGATCGACGACACCGGGCGGGCGACCCTGACATCGGTCGCGGGGCTGGGGACCGAACTGGCCACGGTCGCCGTGTTCGGCGGCTACGCGGCGGTCGCCTCGTCGACCGGGCACAGCACGGCGTTCGCGGTGTTCGGGGTGCCGTATCTGGTGACCGCGCTGGTGATGGCGGCCGGGGGAACGGAGTGTGGGAGGCGTAAGCCGTGAGTCAGGGGTGGCGCCGGCGACCCATTGCGGTCCGCGGTGCCGTCCCGTAGGTTGTGCCGCAGCTTTGCTACCGGCGGGTAGAACCGGTGGGTAACCGACTGTTCCAGCCGTCCGACCGTCCTGTCGCCCTGGGGAGACCATGCGCCGGCCCATCGGCCGTCCCACCACCGTGCGTGCCCGGATCGTGGCGCTCGCGGTCGCGCCGGTGATCGCTCTGATGATGCTGTGGAGCTTCGCCATGTGGTCCGTCACCGGCGAACTGCGCGCGCTGATCCGGGTCCAGGGGGTCTACGAGGACTTCGGCACACCCGTGGACACGGCCATCGGGCAGATCCAGATCGAGCGGCGGCTCTCGGCCGCGTACCTGGGCGCCGGGCACCGTACCGACACCGCCGTGGACCTCCTGGAGCAGCAGCGCCGCACCGACCGTGCGGTGAGCGCCATGCGCGACGCGATCCGGGACGGCGACCGCGACCGGCTCTCCGCGCGGCAGCGGCAGGTGCTCGACGCCGTCGTGGACTCCGCCGACCAGCTGGAGGCGCTGCGCCAGCGGGTGCTGTCCCGGGACGTCTCCTGGGACCGTGCGGTGAGCGAGTACAGCGCCCTCGTGGAGCCCGGCTTCGACGTCCAGTCCGCGCTCACCGCCCTGCAGGCCGGGCAGTTGGCGCGGGAGGCGCAGGTCGTCATCGAGCTGGTCCGGGTGCGGGAGTTCGTCTCGCGCGAGGACGCCCTGGTCGCCGGGGCGCGTGCCGCGGGCACCCTCACCGACCGGCAGTACGACACGCTGACCGCGACCATCGAGGACCGCCGGGTCTTCGAGCGGACCTATGTGCCCGACCTGCCGTCCGACTCACGGGCGCTGTTCGAGGAGTTCCGACGCAGCGACCTGCACCGGCAGTTGACCGCGAGCGAGAACGCCCTGCTGCGGGCCGGAGCGGACGGCGCGGGCGAGGCCGTCGCGGCCGACTCCTGGCGCACCACCACCGACCGGGCCGTCAAGCGCTACATGCTGCTGTGCACCGAGTCGGCCGTGAACTCCGCCGAACGCGGACGGGCGTTCGCCTACCGGCCGGCACACCGTCGACCTGATGTCGCAGGTCACCGTAGTGGAGGCGGACGAGGGACGGCCGGGCCTCGACCACGCCCGCGCCTCGCTGCTCGGCCTGGTGCGCCGTGGCCCCCGGCCGGTCGTCGAGCTCGCCGCCGACGCCGACCTGCCCCTGACCGTCGTACGGGTGCTGCTCGGCGATCTGGCCGAGGCCGGTCTGGTGCGCATCGACGAGCCGCGGTGGCCGGCGGCGGGCGACCCGGCCACGGACCCGGAGCTGCTGCGGGAGATCGTGGCGCGGCTGCGCGAACTGTGACGGGCTCGCCCGAACCGGGCCGCGCAACGAATCGCCGCCCCGCCCCGAACGGACGCAACGATCGGCTCACCGGCGCGCAACGGCTCCTCCTTGTCCCGTGGAACCCGCCGCCCGTACCGTCTACGTGGCCCCCACATCCATCCCCGTACGGTGAGGATCACGCATGCGCACCGCCCTGCTCCAGAGCTCCGGCCGCCCCGGCTCGACCGTCGAGAACCTCAAGGTCCTCGACGAGGCCGCGGGGCGCGCCGTCGCCGCGGGCGCCGCGCTGCTGGCCACGCCGGAGATGTTCCTGACCGGCTACGCGATCGGCGACGACATCGCCCGCCTCGCCGAGCCCGCCGACGGCGATGCCGCCGACGCGATCGCCGACATCGCATCCCGGCACGGCCTGGCCATCGCATACGGGTACCCGGAGCGCTCCTCGGACGCCGTTCACAACTCGGCCCAGCTGATCTCCGCCGACGGCACCCGCCTCGCCAACTACCGCAAGACCCACCTCTTCGGCTGCTTCGAGCGCGACCACTTCACCCCGGGCGACCAGCCGGTCGTCCAGGCCGAGCTGAACGGTCTGCGGGTCGGCCTGATGATCTGCTACGACGTGGAGTTCCCGGAGAACGTCCGGGCCCACGCCCTCGCCGGCACCGACCTGCTGCTGGTGCCGACCGCGCAGATGCACCCGTTCCAGTTCGTCGCCGAGTGCGTCGTCCCGGTGCGGGCCTTCGAGAACCAGATGTACGTCGCGTACGTCAACCGGGTCGGCCAGGAGGGGGAGTTCGAGTTCGTCGGGCTCTCGACCCTCGCCGGGCCCGACGGGATCGCCCGCACCCGCGCCGGGCGCGGTGAGGAACTCGTCCTCGCCGATGTCGACCCCGCTTTCCTCGCCGCCTCCCGCGAGGCGAACCCGTATCTGAAGGACCGCCGCCCCGGCCTCTACGGGTCCCTCGTCTGAACCCCCTCAGCTACCCCCCAGCACTTCCCGCGCAAGGAGTCCGTACCCCATGACGTCCACCGTGCCCAACGCCGTCGAGCACGCAGACGAGCAGCAGCCGCCGATCACCATGTTCGGCCCGGACTTCCCGTACGCCTACGACGACTTCCTCGCCCACCCGGCGGGCCTCGGCCAGATTCCCGCGACCGAGCACGGCACCGAGGTCGCGGTCATCGGCGGCGGCCTGTCCGGCATCGTGGCCGCGTACGAGCTGATGAAGATGGGCCTCAAGCCGGTCGTCTACGAGGCCGACCGGATCGGCGGGCGGCTGCGGACCGTCGGCTTCGACGGCTGCGACCCGTCGCTGACCGCCGAGATGGGCGCGATGCGCTTCCCGCCGTCCTCCACGGCCCTCCAGCACTACATCGACCTGGTCGGACTCGAGACCCGCCCGTTCCCCAACCCGCTGGCCGAGGCGACCCCGTCCACCGTCGTCGACCTCAAGGGCGAGTCGCACTACGCCGAGACGATCGACGACCTGCCGCAGGTCTACCGGGACGTGGCTCAGGCCTGGAACAAGTGCCTGGAGGAGGGCGCCGACTTCTCCGACATGAACCGGGCGATGCGCGAGCGCGACGTCCCGCGCATCCGCGAGATCTGGGCGAAGCTCGTCGAGAAGCTGGACAACCAGACCTTCTACGGCTTCCTCTGCGACTCCGAGGCCTTCAAGTCCTTCCGGCACCGCGAGATCTTCGGCCAGGTCGGCTTCGGTACCGGCGGCTGGGACACCGACTTCCCCAACTCCATCCTGGAGATCCTGCGGGTCGTCTACACCGAGGCCGACGACCACCATCGCGGCATCGTCGGCGGTTCCCAGCAGCTGCCGCTGCGCCTGTGGGAGCGCGAGCCGGAGAAGATCGTGCACTGGCCGTACGGCACCTCGCTGGCCACGCTGCACGCGAACGGCGAGCCCCGCCCGGCCGTGACCCGTCTGCACCGCACCGCCGGCAACCGGATCACCGTGACGGATGCGAACGGCGACATCCGCACCTACCAGGCGGCGATCTTCACCGCCCAGTCCTGGATGCTGCTGTCGAAGATCGCCTGCGACGACTCGCTCTTCCCGATCGACCACTGGACCGCGATCGAGCGGACTCACTACATGGAGTCCTCGAAGCTCTTCGTCCCGGTCGACCGGCCGTTCTGGCTGGACAAGGACGAGGAGACCGGCCGGGACGTCATGTCGATGACCCTCACCGACCGGATGACGCGCGGGACCTACCTCCTCGACGACGGTCCCGACAAGCCCGCCGTGATCTGCCTGTCGTACACCTGGTGCGACGACAGCCTGAAGTGGCTGCCGCTGTCCGCGAACGAGCGGATGGAGGTCATGCTGAAGTCGCTCGGCGAGATCTATCCCAAGGTCGACATCCGCAAGCACATCATCGGCAACCCGGTGACGGTCTCCTGGGAGAACGAGCCCTACTTCATGGGCGCGTTCAAGGCCAACCTGCCCGGCCACTACCGCTACCAGCGGCGTCTGTTCACGCACTTCATGCAGGACCGGCTGCCGGAGGACAAGCGGGGCATCTTCCTCGCCGGCGACGACATCTCCTGGACGGCCGGCTGGGCCGAGGGCGCCGTCCAGACCGCGCTGAACGCGGTCTGGGGCGTCATGCACCACTTCGGCGGCACGACCGACCCGGCCAACCCCGGCCCCGGCGACCGCTACGACGAGATCGCGCCGGTGGAACTCCCCGAGGACTAGCCGGCTAGATTCCGGCCGCTCGGGCCCTCTCGTACACCTGGCCGGCGACGTCCTTGAGTTCCTGGGCGTCCCGCACGGTGGCCTGGAGGTCGAGGAGGATCTCCTCGAGGCCGACCTCGGCGTGCGCGACCAGGTCCTCGACGATCTGGTCGACGCTGCCCTGGAAGGGGCGGCGGTCGGGGCCGTCGTACGCCGCGGCCGTGTACTGCGGGTTCACCCGCAGCACGGTCCGGATCGGCTCCTTGCGTCCGCGCTCGGCCGCCAGGTCCTGCAGCTGGCGCCACTGCGCGGCCACGGCCTCGGCGCCCATGCCCACCGGCATCCAGCCGTCGGCGTGGTCGACGAGGCGGCGGCGCGCCCTCGGGGTGTTCGCGGCCAGCAGGATCGGGATCGGCCGGGCCGGCTTGGGGCCCACCACGGCCGAGGCGATCTTCGTGACGCGCCCGTCGTACGACACCGGGTCCGGACCCCACACCGCGCGGCACACCCCGATCAGCTCGTCCAGCATCTGCCCGCGCTCCTCGAACGGCCGCACCGACGCGGCCGCGTACTCGTCGAGCGACCAGCCCGTGCCGAAGCCGGCGACCACCCGGCCGCCGCTCGCCGCGTCCAGCGAGGCCAGCGCCTTGGCGAGCTGGAACGGCACGTGCAGCGGCGCCACCAGCACGCTGGTGCCCAGCTCGGCACGCTCGGTGGCCGCGGCCGCCAGGGTGAGCGTGACCAGCGGGTCGGCCACGCCCCGGTAGGAGTCGGGCCAGGGGAGCCCCTCGATGCCGTACAGGCCCTGGGTGGCGGGCTCCGGGAACAGAGCCCGCTCGTACACCCACAGGCTGTCGTAGCCGGTCCTCTCGGCGGCGCGCGCCACGTCGGGCACGTCCCGTCCGAGGTCGTACTGCCTGTTCTGGGGGAGGCCGAGTCCGAGGCGGGTCGCCATGCCCTGTGCTCCTTTGCAAGAGGTCCTTTTCTGTCGAACGTACAGCTCTCACACAGGAGTTCCGGCGCACGGCACGGCCAGGGCCGGATCAGTCCGGCAGCGGGGTGAGCATCATCCGTCCCGCCAGGCCCACCGCCGCGTCGAGGCGGTCGGTGAACTCCCGGGCGACGTCCGGGAGCCGGCGCAGCGCCCACAGGGCCCGCGCCGTCGACCAGGTGGCGTCCCTGGCGCGCTCCAGGCTCCAGGCGCCCAGCAGATGGGTGAGCGGGTCGGCGATCTGCAGCAGGTCCGGACCCGGCATCAGATCTTCGCGGATGCGCTCCTCCAGCGTCACGAGGAGGTCGCCCACGCGGTCGAACTCGTCCTCCAGGTCGCCGGGTTCGCAGTCGAGCGTACGACAGGCGTCCACGACGGCGAGCGCGAGGTCGTGCCCGATGTGCGCGTTGATGCCCGCGAGCGCGAACTGCAGCGGTCGTACGCCGGGATGGCGACGGTACTGGAACAGCGGCCGCCAGCAGGCGGGCGGGCGGCGCTCCTCGGCGGCCGCGTCGACCGCCGCCAGATAGCGTTCCGCGAACCGCACGTCCAGCGTGATCGCGGCCCGTGGGTCCGGGAACCGTCCGGCGTCGATGCGCCGGTCGACGGCCTCGGTGACGGCGAGGTAGACGCGGTTGAAGACCGCGACCCCGTCCCGCGCCGGAAGGGCCGCGTCCAGCGCGCGCATCCGGGCGACCACCGTGTCGACGGGAGTGGGGAACTGTTCCAACTGCGTCATGGGGGCAGGGTCCCAGTCCTAGGCTTGCCCGAGTGCCGATGGGCCCGACGCTTCCCCGGAACGGGGGAACGCGCCCGTCGCGCGGGGCCGAGAACGGGCCGAAGAGGGGGGAGCAGCACCGTGTCAGGCTTACGTGCTCGGCGCCTGGCCGCTCGCAGGGCCGAGCGCCGTCGCGCCGCCCGGCGGGGCGCCATGGTGGCGGCGGCTTCCGTCGTGGTCGCGGTCGGTACGGTCACCGGCGTGCTGACCGCGTGGGACGACGGGGACGGTTCGGACCAGGCGCGGCCGTCGCCGACCGGGTCCGCCTCGACCCGTCCGGAGCGTCTGCCGGTTGTGCCGTCGTCGCCGGTGACACCTTCTCCTTCGCCGCCTCCGTCTGCATCCGCATCCGCGACCGAGAAGGAGACGCCCACGCCCTCGCCCAGCCGGACCGAACGGGAGCAGCGGACCGCCACCGTGCACACCCGGCTCTACCGCCACCCCGAGTCCCAGGTCCTCGACTGGGTCCGGGCCAACCCGGACGACCCGCGCCGCTCGGTCATCGAGTCCCGTATCGCCGACCAGCCGGCCTCGGTGTGGTTCGCCGACTTCACGCCCGCGACCATCACCTCCCGGGTCGCGGCCGTCACCTCCGGCGCCGCTGCGCAGGGCCGGGTGCCGGTCGTCGTGGTGTACGCCATCCCGGACCGCGACTGCGGCGGCCACTCCCAGGGCGGGGCGCCGGACCTTGCCGCGTACGACGCGTGGATCGACCGATTCGCCGCCGGGCTGGGCTCGGACGATGTCATCGTCGTCCTGGAGCCCGACTCCGTCGCCCAGGCCGGCTGTCTCTCCGCCGGCGACCGCGCCGACCGCTTCGCCTCCCTGGCCCGCGCGGGCCGCGTCCTCAAGGCCGCCAACTCCAGGGCGCGGGTCTACCACGACGCAGGCCACTCCGGCTGGCACCCGGCCGCCGAGCAGGCGGCGCTGCTGAAACAGGCCGGCGCGGCCTCACCCGCCTCCTCCGACGGCATCTTCAGCAACGTCTCCAACTTCCACCGCACGGCCGACGAGATCGCCTACGACCGGCAGGTGCTGGACGCCCTGGGCGGCCCGGCGAGCCTCGGCGCCGTGATCGACACCAGCCGCAACGGCAACGGCGCCCCGACCGACGGCGAATGGTGCGACCCGGCGGGACGGAAGATCGGCCGGGCGCCCACCATGAACACCGGCGAGGAGCGGATCGACGCCTACCTGTGGGTGAAGCTGCCGGGGGAGTCGGACGGGTGCAAGGGCAGGCCCGGCACCTTCACACCGTCGTACGCCTACGACTTGGCGCGCTGAGCCGCCTCGTCGTAGCGGGACGTGCCCTCGTCCAACAGCGGCGCCTGCGTCTTGAGGTGGGCGGGGGCGAAGGCCCGCAGCGCGTGGTAGCCGGTGATGACGACGAGCGTGCCCAGCGCGATGCCGCTCAGCGAGAAGGTGTCGGTGAACTCCATGGAGACATTGCCGACGCCGATGATGATGCCCGCCGCGGCCGGCACCAGGTTGAGCGGATTGCGCAGGTCCACCTTGGCGTTGATCCAGATCTGGGCGCCGAGCAGGCCGATCATGCCGTACAGGATGACGGTGATACCGCCGAGCACCCCGCCCGGGATCGCGGCCACCACCGCGCCGAACTTCGGGCAGAGACCGAAGAGCAGCGCGAAGCCCGCGGCGGCCCAGTAGGCGGCCGTCGAATAGACGCGGGTCGCGGCCATCACACCGATGTTCTCGGAGTACGTGGTGTTGGGCGGGCCGCCGACCGCGGTGGAGAGCATCGAGCCGACGCCGTCGGCGGAGATCGCCGTACCGAGCTTGTCGTCCAGGGGCTCGCCGGTCATCTCGCCGACCGCTTTGACGTGGCCCGCGTTCTCGGCGACCAGCGCGATGACGACCGGCAGCGCGACCAGGATCGCCGACCACTCGAAGGACGGCCCGTGGAAGGTGGGCAGGCCGATCCAGTCGGCCTGGCCGACGCCGGAGAGGTCCAGGCGCCAGTGGTCGGTGAGCTTGCCGCTCGCGTCCACCGAGTGGATCCGGCCGAAGATCCGGTCGAAGGCCCAGGAGATGCCGTAGCCGAAGACCAGACCGAGGAAGATCGCGATGCGTGACCAGAAACCACGCAGACAGACGACGGCCAGGCCGGTGAACAGCATCACCAGCAGGGCCGTCCACTGGTCCTGCGGCCAGTAGGTGGACGCCGTGACCGGAGCGAGGTTGAAGCCGATCAGCATCACCACCGCGCCGGTGACGATCGGCGGCATCGCCGCATGGATGATCCGCGCCCCGAACCGCTGCACCGCCAGACCGACGAGGAACAGCGCGACGCCGACGACGAAGACCGCGCCGGTCACGGTGGCGCTCGTACCGCCCTGCGCGCGGATCACCGCGGCGACGCCCACGAAGGACAGGGAGCAGCCGAGGTAGCTGGGTACCCGGCCGCGGGTCGCGAGCAGGAACACGATCGTCGCGACGCCCGACATCATGATCGCCAGGTTGGGGTCCAGGCCCATGAGGACCGGCGCCACGAAGGAGGCCCCGAACATCGCCACCACGTGCTGGGCGCCGAGCCCGGCCGTGCGCGGCCAGGACAGCCGCTCATCGGGCCGGACCACCGCGCCGGGTGCGGGGGTGCGTCCGTCGCCGTGCAGTTTCCAGCGGACGCCGAGATCCATGTGAGGTGTCGCTTTCGTTGTGCGTGCAGTCCGTCCGGACCATTGTCAGGGCAGGCCGGGAGTGCTTCGCACACGTGAGCGCTCGCGTGGGAGCAACCGCTTCAGGGCCGCGGGTCGGGAACTGCTGCGCTCGGCGGACTGACCTTCGGGCGGTCCCGGTCGCCCGAGCGCAGGACGCCCGCGAAGGCCGTGAGTCCGCACGACAGGACGGTCACCAGGCCGAACGACACCACCAGGCTCGTCGCCTGTGCGAGGGAGCCGATCGCGCTCGGGGCGATCAGGCCGGAGGTGTACGTGATGGTGGCCACACCGGCGATGGCCTGGCTGGGGTTCGGCCCGCTGCGGCCCGCCGCCGCGAAGCACAGCGGGACGACCACCGCGATGCCCAGACCCATCAGCGCGAACCCGGCCATCGCCACCGCAGGATGGTCGGCGACGACGATCAACAGCCCGCCGAGGGTCGCGAGGACACCGCTCCAGCGGACCGTGCGCACGGAGCCGAAACGGTCCACCACACGGTCGCCCGCGAGCCGCGCGAGCGCCATGGTGAGCGTGAAGCCGGTCGTGCAGGCGGCCGCGAGCCCCGCCGAGCTCCCCAGCTCGTCCTCCAGATAGACGGCCGACCAGTCGAGGCTCGCCCCCTCCGCGAACACCGCGCAGAACCCGACCGCGCCGATCAGCACCGCCGACTTCGGCGGCAGCGCGAACCGCGGCGGCGGTTCCTCGTCCTCGGTCGGCTGCAGGTCCAGCACCCAGTGGCACGCCACCAGGCCCAGCAGGGTCAGGACTGCGGCCGCCAGAGCGTGATGCAGCCGGGCGTCCGAGCCCAGATGCGCGGCGAGCGTGCCGCCGGCCGAGCCGACCAGCGCGCCCGCGCTCCACATGCCGTGCAGGCCGGACATGATCGACTTCCCGAGACGGTTCTCGACCTCCACGCCGAGCGCGTTCATGGCGACGTCCGCCATGCCCGCCGTGGCGCCGTAGACGAACAGGGCCAGGCAGAGCGTGAGCAGGTTGGGCGAGAGGGACGGCAGGATCAGCGCCAGCGTCCACAAGGAGAGCAGTCCGCGCAGCGCGGTGCGGGCGCCGAAGCGGTGGCTGATCCGGCCCGCGAGCGGCATCGCGACGGACGCTCCGAGCGCCGGGAAGGCCAGCGCGAGGCCCAACTGGCCCGCGCTCACCGAGGCATGGTCCTGGATCCACGGCACGCGGGTCGCGAAGGAGCCGGTGACGGCGCCGTGCACGGCGAACACGGCGGCCACGGCGTACCGTGCGCGCTTCACCTCGCGGTGCTCGTGGACCACGTCACTCATGTTCCCGCCCCTTGTCGCGTCTCGGCCTCGCCTTGTCCGCCGCGTAAACTATCAGGGACCCTGCCTGATAGATAGGGGATTCCGGCGGCCGCACGTCGTGCGGCCCCGCCGTCTGGAAGGATCCCGGCATGCCCGCAACCCCCAGCACCGCCCGGGCCATCAACGACCGGCTCGCCCTGCGACTGCTGCAGCAGGAGGGCCCGTTGACGGCGGGGCAGTTGAAGCAGCTGACCGGGCTGTCCCGGCCGACCGTCGCCGACCTCGTCGAACGCCTCACCACCTCCGGTCTGATCGCCGTGGTCGGGGAGGCGGGGGAACAGCGGCGCGGACCCAACGCCAAGCTGTACGGGATCGTCGCCGACCGGGCCTACCTGGCCGCGCTCGACGTGCGCACCGAGGGCCTCTCCGTGGTCGTGTCCGACCTGCTCGGCCGGGTGCTCGCCGAGGCGTCCGTGCCGATCGACGGCGCCACGGGAACCGGACCCGCGGTGGAGCAGGCCGTCGCCCTCGTCGAACGTGTGGCGAAGGAGGCGGGCGCCGACCGGATGCACACCGTCGGCATCGGCGCCCCCGGCCTGATCGACCCGGCCACCGGCGAACTCCGCGATTCCTCCGGCCTGCCCGAGTGGCACCGCCGTCTGGTCGCCGCCCTGCAGGAACGGCTCCCCGACGCCCGCGTCATCGTCGAGAACGAGACCAACCTCGCCGCTCTGGCCGAGCAGCGGGACGGTGCGGCCCGGGACCGGGACACGTTCGTGCTGCTGTGGCTCGGCCACGGCACCGGTGCCGCGGTGGTCCTGGACGGGACGCTGCGCCGCGGGGCCTCCGGCGGCACCGGAGAGATCGGGTTCCTTCCGGTGCCGGGGACGGCCGGCCTGCCCTCTGCCACCGACTGCGAGGGCGGCTTTCACTCCCTGGCCGGGGCGGCGGCGATCGCCCGGCTGGCGGGGGAGCACGGGGCGGTCGGCTCGGCGGAGGGTGGTGAGCCGGTGGCAGCGGCGTTGGTGCGGGACGCGGTGGCGGCCGTGTCCTCCGGCGTTTCCGACGCCGCCCCCTTCCTCGACGCCCTCGCGGACCGCCTGACCGTCGGCGTCGCCTCCGTCGTCGCCGTCCTGGACCCCGGTTGTGTGGTGCTCGGCGGTGAGGTGGGACAGGCCGGGGGTGCCGTCCTCGCCGGGCGGGTCGAGCAGCGGCTGCGGCGGATGTCGCCGCTGGCCACGGAGGTGCGGGCCGGTGTCCTGGGCGGCGGCGCGGTGCTGCGCGGCGCGCTGCTGATCGCAGGCGACCGGGCCCAGGACGAACTGTTCGCACCCCCGGAGCGGCCTTAGGCCCCGCGTCCTGCACCGAAGCGTGTCGCCAGGTACTCCTCGAACGTGCCTTTCCCCACGGCCCGTTCCGGCGTGAGATGGCCGCCGTTGCGGAAGCCGCGGTACGCCTTGCCCCACAGCGGCACGCTCACCACCGCCCGACGCCGGCCCGTGGCCTTGAGATAGGTGCGGGCCAGCGAGTCGAAGGTCCTTACCTCGGGGCCGCCCATGTCCTCGACCCGCCCCGCGGGCGCCCCCGCCGCCAGCTCCGCGAGCCGGCCCGCGACCTCCGCGACCTCGATCGGCTGGTCGTTCACGCCGGCCGGCAGCAGCATGACCGGCGGCTTGGCCAGAATGTCGAACACCTGGGCCAGCAGGTCGTGGAACTGGGTCGTGCGCAGGACGGTCCAGCCCAGTCCCGACTCCTCGATCAGCCGCTCCACAGCGAGCTTGGTCTTGTAGTAGCCGAACGGCACCCGGTCGATCCCGACGATCGAGATGTAGACCAGGTGGCCCACGCCGGCCCGGCGTGCCGCCGCGATCAGATGCGCGGCCGCCTCCTCGTCGCCGCCGCGCGGCGAGGTCGCGCAGTGCACGATCGTGTCCACGCCCTCGACGGCCGCGTCCAGACCGCTGCCCCCCTCACGCAGATCGACCGCGTACGGCTGCGCATGCCGGCTGAGTACCCGCACCTCGTGCCCGTCCGCGCGCAACCGCTCGGTGAGGATCCGGCCGAGCGTCCCGGTACCGCCGGTCACCAGGATCGTGGTCATGCTGTTCAGCTCCTTCGGACGCCGTGCGCTCCCAGGTGGAGCGCCCTTCGTCAGCTGTGCCCCGATAGTCCTCGGGAAATGTGACAACCGCACCGGGGACGATCAGGCACGCGCGAGCTGGCCTCGTACACATTCCAGCTTGTCCGGATTCACCACGGCCCGCAGGTCGGCGATCAGCCCGTCGCGCAGCTCGACCGGCACCACCCGCCCACCAGGGAGCGCAGCACCTTCTCGCGCCCCTCGATCGGCCGCAGGGCCGCGGTGACCTTGCCGCCGTCCGCTCCACCAGGTCACATCGGCCGCGAGCAGCTTCTCCAGGCCGGACAGAGCACCGTCCCGGGCCGCCGTGACGAACGTCGCCACGAGCTCCTCCTGCCGCTCGGGCACCGCGCCGAACCGGCTCTCCTCGGCCGCGACGCGCTGTTCGGCCGACTCCAGGGGGCCACCCTGCCGGGACACGTGCGTGCGCCGTGGCGAGGCCCGGCGGCGGGCAAGGGCCGTCGTCACCGCCGCCGGGGCACGCTTGCGCAAACCCTAGAGAGGACTAGACCACCCGTCAATAGGTATAAACCAATTTCCAAACCGATGCGGCCGTACGGGGAGTTGACGCCCCTTCGGCCGGCCGAGAAGGCCAGTGACGTGACCTGTGAGCCACTCCACACCCATCGCCCGTATGGACGTCGATCCGGCGTGGCACACTTGCCCTGTATCAGAAGCAGCGCACTCCGGGGTCGGTGAAAGTCCGAACCGGCGGTTACAGTCCGCGACCCGGTCGCTTCCAGCGGCCGGTTGACCAGGTGAAATTCCTGGACCGACGGTTAAAGTCCGGATGGGAGGCAGTGCGCGGCGGGCGGGCATTCGTGCGCGCCGCCGTATCGGCTCGTCCAGTGAGGGCGGGTTCTGTCCGGCGTCGCCCTCGGTGCCGCAGCCCGTACATTCTGTCGTCCAGCGACAGCCCCGGAGTCCGTGCCCGAAGAGGCAGGAGGACCCGGGAAGTGTTCACCGGAATCGTCGAAGAGCTGGGCGAGGTCACCGCCGTCGAGAATCTCGGCGACGCCTCCCGCTTCCGGCTGCGTGGCCCCGTCGTCACCGAGGGTGCGAAGCACGGCGACTCCATCGCCGTCAACGGCGTCTGTCTCACGGTCGTCGACCACGAAGGCGACGAGTTCACCGCCGACGTCATGGCCGAGACCCTCGACCGCTCCGGCCTCGGCGTCCTCACCGTCGGCTCCCGCGTCAACCTCGAACGCCCCACCGCCGTGGGCGCCCGCCTCGGCGGGCACATCGTGCAGGGCCATGTCGACGGCACCGGCACCGTCCTGGAACGCAAGCCGTCCGAGAACTGGGAGATCGTGAAGGTCTCCCTCCCCGCGGACCTCGCGCGCTATGTCGTCGAGAAGGGCTCCATCACCGTCGACGGCATCAGCCTCACCGTCGTCGAGGCGGGCTCCGACCACTTCACCGTCAGTCTGATCCCCACCACCCTCGCCCTGACCACCCTCGGCCTGAAGCAGCCCGGCGACCCCGTCAACCTCGAGGTCGACGTCATCGCCAAGTACGTCGAGCGGCTCCTGGGCGCCCAGGGGGCGGCCAAGTGAACTGGCTCAACTCCGAGGCGTTCGTCCTCTTCGGCCAGCACATCATCTGGTCGGACATGGTCGGCAACGTCCTCGGCCTCATCGCCCTCGCCCTCGGCTGGCGGCGCTCCCTGTGGACCTGGCCGGTGCAGTTCCTGTCCGGCCTCGTCCTCTTCGCGGCGTTCTACGGCCACCTCACCGGCAGCGCCGGCAAGCAGGTCGTCGTCATGGCCGTCGCGCTGTACGGCTGGTGGCAGTGGAACCGCGGCAAGGGTCGGGCCGCGGACGGCCGTATCTCCGTACGCTTCGCCACCTGGCGCGAGCGCGGCGCGATGATCGCCGCGGCCGCCGCCGGTACGGTCGCCGTGGCCCTGCTCTTCACCGCCTACCCGACCCTGTCCTGGGATCCCTGGCCGGACGCCTACATCTTCGTCGGCACCATCGTCGCGATGTACGCCCAGGCGCGCGGGATGGTCGAGTTCTGGTGCGCCTGGCTGCTCGTCGACCTGGTCGGCGTGCCCCTCAACTTCGCCAACGGCTACGCCTTTTCCGGCTTCGTCTACGTCATCTACGGCGCACTTGTCCTGTGGGGCATGCGCGACTGGTGGCTGCGCTCCCGCAAGGACGCGCGGCCTGTCCTGGAAGGAGCGCCGGCATGAGCGCGGCCCCGATCCTCTACAGCACCGACGACACCGACTACATCGACGACTTCACCCTCGACCCGATCGAGCAGGCCATCGCCGACATCGCGGCCGGCCGCCCAGTCGTGGTCGTCGACGACGAGGACCGGGAGAACGAGGGCGACCTCGTCATCGCCGCCGAGAAGGCGACCCCCGAGATCGTCGCCTTCATGATGAGCGAGTGCCGCGGCCTGATCTGCGCCCCCATGGAGGGTGCGGAACTGGACCGGCTGCGTCTCCCGCAGATGGTCGAGGAGAACACCGAGTCGATGAAGACCGCGTTCACGGTCTCCGTGGACGCCTCGGCCGTTCACGGTGTGAGCACCGGAATCTCCGCATCCGACCGGGCGACCACCCTTCAGCTGCTCGCGAGCGGCACGGCCGAGCCCGCCGACCTGGTCCGCCCCGGCCACATCTTCCCGCTGCGCGCCAAGCCCGGCGGCGTGCTGGTCCGCAACGGCCACACGGAGGCCGCCGTCGACCTCGCCCGCCTCGCGGGCCTGCGCCCGGCCGGCGCGATCGTCGAGATCGCCGGCGAGGACGGCCAGATGCTGCGCCTGCCCGAACTCGTCCCGTTCGCCCGCAAGCACGGCCTGACGATCATCTCCATCGAGGACCTGATCGCCTACCGCCGCACCTCCGAGCCCACCGTCCGCCGCGAGGCACAGACGCAGCTCCCCACCGCCCACGGCACTTTCACGGCGTACGGCTACCGCTCCACCGTCGACGGCGTCGAGCACATCGCCCTCGTGCACGGTGAGATCGGCGACGGCGAGGACGTTGTCGTCCGCGTCCACTCCGAATGCCTCACCGGCGACGTCTTCCACTCCCTGCGCTGCGACTGCGGCCCCCAGCTGGAGACGGCCCTCGAGCGCATCCAGGCCCAGGGCCGGGGAGTCGTCGTCTACCTGCGCGGGCACGAGGGCCGCGGCATCGGGCTGCTGTCGAAGCTCCGGGCGTACGAGCTGCAGGAGCGCGGCCGCGACACCCTCGACGCCAACTTGGAGCTCGGCCTGCCCGCCGACGCCCGGGACTACGCCGCCGGCGCGCAGATCCTGACGGACCTCGGAGTCCGCAGCGTGCGCCTGATGACCAACAACCCCGAGAAGACCGACGCGCTCGTCCGGCACGGCATCGAGGTCACCGACCGCGAGCCGATGCCCGTCCAGGCGGGCGAGCACAACCTCCGCTACCTGCGCACCAAGCGGGACCGGATGGGGCACGACCTGCCGTGGCTGGACACGCCTGCCGTGTCCACCTGCAGCAACCAGTAAGCGAACAGCGAGGAGACGAGAACGTGAGCGGCAAGGGCGCACCGGAACTGTCCGTACGCAATGTGGGTGACCTGCGGGTCGCCGTCGTCGCGGCGCAGTGGCACGAGAAGGTGATGGACGGTCTGGTCGACGGCGCCCTGCGCGCCCTGCACGACCTCGGCATCGACGAGCCGACCCTGCTCCGGGTCCCCGGCAGCTGGGAGCTGCCGGTCGTCGCCAAGGTGCTCGCCGGCCGGGGCTACGACGCGATCGTCGCCCTCGGCGTCGTCATCCGCGGCGGCACCCCCCATTTCGAGTACGTGTGCCAGGGCGTCACCCAGGGCCTCACCCAGGTGTCGGTCGACACCGGCGTCCCCGTCGGCTTCGGCGTGCTGACCTGCGACACCGAGGAGCAGGCCCTGGACCGCGCGGGTCTGCCCGGTTCCAACGAGGACAAGGGCCACGAGGCGGTGACGGCGGCGGTGGCCACGGCGGCCACCCTCCGCTCAGTATCTGAACCATGGCGTTAGGCCGCCCGGTACACCGCGTAAAGTGGGCGCCACCATGTCCAAGAAGACGTTCGAGGAGCTCTTCACCGAGCTCCAGCACAAGGCCGCCAACGGCGACCCCGCCACCTCCCGCACCGCAGAGCTGGTCGGGAAGGGCGTTCATGCCATCGGCAAGAAGGTCGTCGAGGAGGCCGCCGAGGTCTGGATGGCCGCCGAGTACGAGGGCAAGGAGGCGGCCGCCGAGGAGATCTCGCAGCTGCTGTACCACGTCCAGGTGATGATGGTCGCCCGCGGGATCTCCCTGGACGACGTCTACGCCCACCTCTGAGCCGTACACCCCCACTCGCACCTCTCACGCAAAGGAAGCCGACCTCATGCTGCGCATCGCCGTCCCCAACAAGGGTTCACTGTCCGGCCCTGCGGCGGAGATGCTGCATGAGGCCGGCTACCAGCAGCGCCGGGAGACCAAGGAACTGCGGATCGTCGACCCGGAGAACGAGGTCGAGTTCTTCTACCTCCGCCCCCGCGACATCGCGATCTACGTCTCCTCCGGCCGTCTCGACATCGGCATCACCGGCCGCGACCTGCTGATCGACTCCGGAGCCAACGCCGAGGAGATCCTCCCGCTCGGCTTCGCCCGCTCCACCTTCCGCTACGCCACCAGGCCCGGCACGGCGAACGGCGTGGAGGACCTGAACGGCAGCACCGTCGCCACCTCGTACGAGGGCATCGTCGCCAAGCACCTCGCCGACAACGGCATCGACGCCTCCGTCGTCCACCTCGACGGCGCCGTCGAGACCGCCATCGAACTCGGTGTCGCCGAGGTCATCGCGGACGTCGTCGAGACCGGCACCTCGCTGCGCAACGCGGGCCTGGAGGTCATCGGCGAGCCGATCATGAAGTCCGAGGCCATCGTCATCCGGCGGGTCGGGGCGGACACCGAGGAGCCCAAGGTGCAGCAGTTCCTGCGCCGGCTGCAGGGCGTCCTGGTGGCCCGGACGTACGTGATGATGGACTACGACTGCCGCGCCGAGCACCTGGAACAGGCCGTCGCCATCACCCCCGGCCTGGAGGGCCCGACCATCTCGCCGCTGCACAACGAGGGCTGGGTCGCGGTCCGCGCCATGGTGCCGTCCAAGGACGCCCAGCGGATCATGGACGACCTGTACGCCATCGGCGCGCGGGCCATCCTGACCACCGCCATCCACGCCTGCCGTCTCTGAGGGGCGCCACACACCCATGTCGGACTCGACCCCTCTTCCCGAGCTGCCCGTCACCTTCCGGCCGGGCCGCACCCGCGCCGTGCTGCTCACCGCGGCCGTCGCGATCTTCGTGACCGTGTCGCTGGTCGCGCTGCTGCTGGACCGGCTCAGCACGGCCGAGCGGCTCAGCTTCGTTCTCACCGCGGCGCTTCTGTCGGCGGTGGTGCTGGTGCTGGCCCGGCCGAAGGTCGTCGCCGACGAATCCGGCGTCACGGTCGTCAACTTCGCCAGTACGCGTCGGCTGGCCTGGGCGGAAATCGTCCAGGTGCATCTGCGGGTCGGCGACCCCTGGGTGTTCCTCGACCTCAGCGACGGCACCAGCCTGGCCGCGATCGGCATCCAGCCGGGCATCGCCAAGAAGCACGCCATCGCCGACGCCCGGGCCCTGCGAGCGCTGGTCGAGGCCCGGGCCGAGCAACATCACAGCTGACTCGGGCCGACTCCGGGCCGTTCACCCTGCCGTATCGGCCGGTGTCTTGATTAATCTGTTGGCGGAGGCGTGCCCGTTGCGCCTCCGCCCCTGTGGTGCCGGCCGGTGCGCAGGGGTTCCTGCTACCCGAGGAGTGACTCCCTCCGGCGATGGACGGATCGTCCTGCAGTACCTGCGCCGCCCCCTGCCGACATAGCGCACGGGCGGCGGCATCATGACCATCCCTCTGCTGCTCCTGGCAGCCGCGTTCCTGCTCATTCTCGCCAACGGCTTCTTCGTGGCCGCCGAGTTCGGCCTGGTGACGGTCGACCGCCCGGACGCCGAGAAGGCCGCCGCCGAGGGCGACCGACGCGCCCATCGGGTCGTCGAGTCGCTGAAGGAACTGTCCTTCCAACTCTCCGGCACCCAGCTCGGCATCACCATCACCTCCCTCGTCGTCGGCATGCTCGCCGAACCGGCGCTCGCCCGGCTGCTGGACGGTCCGTTCACGGCCGTCGGCATACCCGAGGGCGCCGTGCCCGGCGTGTCCGTCGTCGTCGGCATGCTGCTGGCCTCGGCCGTGCAGATGGTGGTCGGCGAACTTGTACCCAAGAACTGGGCGGTGTCCCGGCCGCTGCAGGTCGCACGCTTCGTCGCGGGCCCGCAGCATGTCTTCGCGCGCGTGTTCCGGCCGGTGATCGCCGCACTGAACGCCGTCGCCAACCGCCTGGTCCGCGCCCTGGGCATCGAGCCCACCGAGGAGCTGGCCTCCGCCCGCACCCCCGGCGAACTCGTCTCCCTGGCCCGGCACTCCGCGCGCGCAGGTGCCCTGGAACAGGACACGGCGGACCTCTTCGTACGGACGCTGTCGCTCGGCGAGCTGACCGCACAGCACGTCATGACCCCGCGCGTGAAGGTGAGCGCGCTCCAGTCCTCGGCGACCGCCGCGGACGTGGTCAACCTGACCCGCGCCACCGGCCTGTCCCGCTTCCCCGTCTACCGGGAGAAGATCGACGAAATCGTCGGCATGGTCCACCTCAAGGACGCTCTGGCCGTCTCGTCCTCCGAGCGGCTGCGCACCCCCGTGGGCCGGATCGCCCGGCCGCCGCTGCTCGTTCCGGAGACACTGCCGGTCCGGCCACTGCTCGCCCGACTGCGCAGCGAGCAGCCGATCGCGGTCGTCGTCGACGAGTACGGCGGCACGGCCGGCGTGGTCACCCTGGAGGACATCGTCGAGGAGATCGTCGGCGAGGTACGTGACGAGCACGACGACGTGCTCGACGACCAGCCCGAACTCGCCGCCGCCCCGCCGGAGGACGGCCGCCCCGCCTGGGACGCCGACGGCAGCTGTCGCGTCGACGTCCTGCGGCGCATCGGCCTCGACGTGCCCGAGGGCCCGTACGAGACGGTCGCAGGACTGGTCGCCGACCTGCTCGGCCGGATCCCGGCCGTCGGCGACCGGGCCGAACTCCCCGGCTGGCGGCTGGCCGTGCGCCAGGTCGGGCACTACCGCGCCGAGCGGGTGCGCATCGTGCGCACCGCCCCTGTCATGGAGGCCGTGCGATGAGCGTGCTCCAACTCCTGTTCGCCGCGCTGCTCGTACTCGCCAACGGCTTCTTCGTGGGCGCCGAGTTCGCACTGGTCTCGGTGCGCCGCAGCCAGATCGAGCCGCTCGGCACCGCCCGGGCCCGGCAGGTGCTGTACGGCCTGGAGCGGCTGCCGCAGATGATGGCCGCCGCACAGTTCGGCATCACCGTCTGCTCGCTGACCCTGGGCGCGGTCGCCGAGCCGACGGTGGCCCATCTGCTGGAACCGGTCTTCGAGTGGATCCATCTGCCGCACGCGATGGTGCACCCGCTGGGGTATGTCATCGCCCTCGCCACCGTCGTCTTCTTCCACCTGGTCATCGGCGAGATGGTCCCGAAGAACCTGGCGATGGCGGCTCCGGAGAAGGCGGCGCTGTGGCTCAGCCCGGGCCTGGTCGCCTTCGCCCGGCTGTGCCGGCCGATCACGGTCGCCCTCGGCGCCTGCTCCCGGGCCGTCCTGCGACTGTTCCGTGTCGAACCCAAGGACGAGGTGGAGGCGGTCTTCACCAGCGAGCAGCTCAACCGGCTCGTGGAGGACTCCGGCCAGGCCGGACTGCTCGACCCCGAGGAGGCCGAGCGCCTGGAGGACGCCCTGGAGCTGGGCTCCCGCCCGGTCACCGACGTCCTCCTCCGACGTGAGTCGCTGATCACGGTCAGCCCCTCGGTCACGCCGGGCCGGATCATCGAGCTGACCGCCCGCACGGGCTACTCCCGCTTCCCGGTGGCCGCGGAGAACGGCGCCTTCATGGGGTACCTGCACGTGAAGGACGTACTCGACCTCGAGGACTCCGAACGGGCGGTTCCGCAGCATCTCTGGCGGCCCATGACGACGTTGCGGTCCGAGCTTGCGCTGGACGACGCGCTGACCGTGATGCGCCGGGCTGCCACGCATCTCGCGCAGGTGGCGGACGGGGCGGGCAAGGTGCTGGGGCTGGTGGCACTGGAGGACGTACTGGAGCTGCTGGTGGGGGAGGTGCGGGATCCGGCGCATCGGGCGATGCCGGAGCCTCGCGGCAGTGGGGCGCCGGAGGAGGTGCTGGCGCAGCACTAGTAGGGCTTTGTTAGGTCCTGTGGTGGGGTTCGGGTGCTGGTGCGGGTTGGCCGCATATCGAGCAGGCGCCGGTCCAGGTGGCCAGGAGGGCCTGGAGTTCGCGGAGGACCGCGTAGAGGGTCAGGCCGGCGCAGGGGCTTTTGGGTCGAGCCTGAGCATGGTGCAGAAGGCCTGGGCGAGGGACGCGAGGGTGACGTGGCGGTGCCAGCCGAGGTAGTTGCGGCCCTCGAAGTGGTCCAGGCCCAGACCGTCCTTGAGCTCGCGGTAGTCGTGCTCAACTCGCCATCGGATCTTGGCGATTCGTACCAGTTCGCGCAGTGGGGTGTCGGCGGGAAGCGTCGAGAGCCAGTAGTCGGTTGGCTCGGCGGAGTCGGGTGGCCACTCGACGAGCAGCCAGCAGTCGGGCAGGGAGCCGTCGGCGGCGCGGCGGATGGTGCGGTTGGCCGGTCGGACCCGCAGGGCCAGGAACTGCGAGCGCATCTCGGCGTTCGGGTTGCGTCTGGTGGCCTTGCTGCCCTGGCGCCAGGTGACGGTGCGGGTGGCCGCTCGGCCGACGGCCAGGGCCAGGGCGCGCAGGGTGGTGTGCGGTTGGGGGTAGGCGGACACGGGAGGGCGGCCCTGCCCGGAGTACGGCGGGCGTTGGGGTGTGGCATTGCCGGGGTGCGCGGTCGTGGTGGCTTTGACCGCGACCGCGTAGGTCAGGCCGCGCTCGGTCAGGCCCTCGCGAAAGCCGGTGGCGTCGCCGTATCCGGCGTCGGCGGCGACCGGAAGGTCGGGCAACTCCCAGTTGTCGCGCACCTCGTCGAGCATGTCCAGCGCCAGGCGCCACTTCTCCCGGTGCCGCTCGGTGTCCGGGATTCCCGCCTTGGCGCGGCGGCGCCGGATCGCCTCGGCCATCAGCGCGTCCTCGCCGTACTTGGTGTCGTCCCAGCTCTCGGGCAGGAACAGGCGCCAGTCGACAGCCGATGACGCACGGTCACTGACCAGGTTCACACTGACGCCGACCTGGCAGTTGCCGCGCTTACCCAGGGCGCCGCAGTACATCCGCGCCACCCCCGGTGAGTCGTAGCCGTCCTTGGGGAAGCCGACATCATCGATCGCGTACGCCTCGGGAGAAATGTGCGCGGCAGCCCAACGGGCCAGCCGCTCACGGACCTTGGAGTAGTCCCAGGTGGACGATGAGACGAACTGCTGCAGCTGCTGGTGGTCCACGCCCAGGCGCTCGGCCATCGGCTGCATGGACTTGCGCTTGCCGTCCAGCATCAGCCCGCGCAGATACAGCTCGCCCTTGGCCCGCTGGTCCCGACGCGCCAGCGAACCGAGCATCTCCGCCGCGAACGCCTCCAGGCGCGGGCGGACCGTCTCCATCTCCTCAGGTGTCACACCTGACAGAACATCACAATCTACCTGACGATGATCAATCGGGGTACCTAACAAAGCCCTACTAGTGCCGCGGCAGGCAACGTTCGCCCCGTCGCGACGCCCGGCACGCCCTCTCGCCGCACCGGCCGAAAGCCCAAGTACGTCCAGTACGAGGACTTCCGGCCGGCACGCCGAGAGCACGCACCGGACGCCGCTCCTTGACGGGCAAACGTTGCCTGCCGCGGCACTAGCTGCGGGCAGTCGTGCCGCTGGGGCGGCACGGGTGGGCGCAGCGGCACCGCGCGAGCGCGGGTCAGCGCCCACCCATCAGCACCAACGTCAGCAGTCACATGGCCGACGGATCCTGCGGTCCCCTTCCCGACAGCACCTCTCCATACGCCTGCATCAGATCCGGCAACCGCAGCGTGGAGAGGTCCTCCCGCGACAACGCCCCCGGATACGCCGACAACCGCAGATCCCGATACGCGCAGCTCTTCTCGTACAGCGTCCGCAGGAACCGCCCGTTGCCCAGCTCGTCGATCCACCCCTGGTCGACGACGTGACCCGCGATCGACCGCAGCTCGTCCAGGGACTCCTCGTCCCACACGTCCCCGTTCTCCGCGGCCAGCACCTCGCCGATCGCGGTGAGCTCGAGGGGCCGGTACGACGGGAAGTCGACGCGGGTGGTGAAGCGGGAGGACAGGCCGGGGTTGGCGGCGAGGAGGCGGTCCATGCCCTCCGGATAGCCGGCCAGGATCACCACGAGGTGGTCACGGTTGTCCTCGGCCCGCTTCAGCAGCACCTGGAGCGCCTCGTCGCCGTACGCGTCGCCCTTGCCGTAACCGGAGTTGGAGAGCGAGTACGCCTCGTCGACGAACAGCACACCGCCGAGCGCGGAGTCGATCAGTTCGTTGGCCTTCACGGCGGTCTGCCCCAGGTACTCGCCGACCAGGTCGGCCCGCTGGGCCTCCACGAGATGGTCACCGCCGAGCAGGCCGAGGGCGTAGAAGACCCGGCCCAGGATGCGGGCGACCGTGGTCTTGCCGGTGCCGGAGGGGCCGGAGAAGACGAAGTGCCGCTTGGGCGGCTGGACGGGCAGCCCCTGCCCGGCCCGCAGCCGTGCCATGTTCAACTGCGCGGACAGCGCTTTGACCTGGCGTTTCACCGGCTCCAGGCCCACCATGCGCTCGAGCTCGGCGAGCGCCTCCTCGAGTAATGCGGGGTCGGTCGGTCCGGCGGGCAGCGACGGCGCGGCCCCGGTGTTCTTCTCCCGCACCGCCGGGTCGCTGACCGAGGGCGGGGGCCCGGTCGGCGGCAGACCGGGCTCGGAGAGCTTGAGGTCCCGGCCCTCGGTGCCGTAGAGCGGATCGAGTCCGTCCGGGCCGTCCAGGCTGTCCTGCCCGGTCCCGGCGAGGGCGATCGCGGCGAGGTCGGTGGCGTCGTCGTACCCGTCCCCCTCGGCGATCGCCGCCAGCCGGGCCGAGGTGTCCATGAACGCGGGGTCGACGCGGTGCACCGCCCGGTACAGCGGGAGCGCGGCGGCCGAACGGCCGGTGCCCTCGTGGGCGCGGGCCAGCCAGTAGCGCAGCTCCTTGCGCTGCGGCTGCTCGCTGCGGCAACGCATCAGGGCCGCCGACAGCAGCGGTTCGGCCTGTCCGTACATCTCGAGGCGGACCCGGGCCATGCCACCGAACAGACCGGCCTCGATGCCGAGCAGGGGATCGCCCAGCAGCGGGTCGGTGTGCCGCACCAACTGCTCCCAGTCCTTCACCAGATAGGCCCGGCAGGCATGCAGGAAGCGCACCTGCGGATCGGTGTCGACGGGCGGCAGACCGGCGAGCGCGCGATCGAGTTCCGGGACGTGGCGGCCGTCCAGCCAGTGCGAGGCGTGCGCGAGCAGCAGATCGCGCGGGCTCTCCAGCACGGGCTGCACCCACCAGCCCAGCCAGTACCAGGAGTTGAGCGTACGGCGGTGCCGGCTGCGCTGTTCCCCGAAGCGCTCACGGTGGCGGAACATCCTGAGCAGCGCGGTCGTCGTGTCCACGCGCAGCGCGTGCAGCCCCAGCCAGCCGTCGGCCATCCCGGGATCCAGCCGTACCGCGGTCCGGAACTCCTCCTCCGCCTGCGGATACGCGCCCATCGTGTAGGCGTCCACGCCTCGCAGCCAGGCGAGGTCGGCAGGGGCCTCGGGGCCCTGCGTGCCGAAGTCCATCACGTCCCCCCACAAACCTGCCCCCGCTGGTTCGCCGCCGGGCCGTCGCCCGCCGACCGACTCGGTCCAACCGCTGTGCCGCGGACCGGAGTTGCAACGGTGCGCGGAGCAGCCGTCCGCAGGTCGCACCGAGGGCATCGTACCCGCGGGTCGGTGCCCGCCGAAGGGTGCCGCACCGGCCGTTCGGCGAGGTGGGAGCAGAGGGGGCGCACACTGCGCATGGTGACCGAGGGTGAGGGGATCGCGCCTCGGAGCGCCCGGAAGAAGTGGAAGAGGACAGAACGAAGCCCCCGATCACGGGGGAACAACCGGGGGCTTCGCGTCTGTCGGCGACCTCGTTCGGCCGCTCATTGAGAACGTAAGTCCTGTACGGGCCCCCGGTCAAGCCGAGTTGAGGCACTCGGCCAAGTTCCGCCGCAGGGGTCTTCACAAGTTCAGCACATTGCGGATGGCCCGTCACCGTGCGTGACTTACTGGTCCGGATCAGTAGGTCCGGCGGGCCCCGGGAGCACCTCGTACCCCTCCATCACCTGCCGCACCAGCAGGTCGGCAAACGGTCGCGAGGGATCCTCGGCGAAATGCT
Organism: Streptomyces flavusporus; assembly: GCF_046267975.1. Classification (NCBI taxonomy): domain Bacteria; kingdom Bacillati; phylum Actinomycetota; class Actinomycetes; order Kitasatosporales; family Streptomycetaceae; genus Streptomyces; species Streptomyces flavusporus. Next base: position 8,121,038 of record NZ_CP176503.1, read on the forward strand.
GCCGCTCCGCCACGACCCACCCGGCCCAGAACTCGCGCTGTTCCGCCCCGTCGCGCGACTGCCCGCGCGCCCAGGCCTTCTTGTGGGGCAGCTCCAGCCACAGCAGCTGCGCCAGATGGGGACGCAGGGCGCGCCGGCCCGCGCCGACGCCCTCGACCAGGACCACCGGGGCGGGCGGCAGCGGGCGGGGCGGTCCGAAGTGCCGGGCCCGCCAGTCGTAGGGGGCGTAGTGCGCCGTCTCGCCGCGGCGCAGCGGCTCGATCACCTGGGGCAGCAGCCGGCCGGTCCAGGCGAACAGTTCGTCGTGGCTGGCGATGTCGTCGAGGTGCAGCACCGGCGCGCCGCCCAGGGCCTCGGCCAACTGCCCGGCGAACGTGGTCTTTCCGGAGCCCGCGTGACCGTCGACGCCGATCAGTCGGACGGGACCGCAGGACGGGGGCAGGGCGCGCAGCCTGCGGGCGAGGTCGTGCAACGCGGGGTGCGGGGCGGGGCTGGAGGGCGACACGCCCCCATCATGCCCCGCGCTCAGGTGTGCTCCGATCCAGGTCATGCCAGTGGTCCTGACCAATATTGATGGGCGCGGCATGCCCCGAAGTGCTGGCAGTACCGGCCGCCCACGGCCATAGTTGGCGCACGCAACTGTGCACTGGACCAGCCCCCGACTCGGATCCCGGGAGTTTTCCGCCCATGAGCAGAGCCGAACAGCCCTCCCGCAGAACCCTCCTGGCCGCCGCGGTCGCCGCCGCCGTCGCGGGCAGTGCGGGCCCGGCGGTGGCCGTCGCCGGAACCCGTCCGGACAACCCCGGACCCCATCCGGACACCCCCGCGGCCGGCCCCGCCCGGACCACCGCCCGCTCCGTCGACAACCGCGCCTGGACGACGTACACCGACTGGCGCGGCGGCACCGCCCAGGGCACCCGTGCCGTCGCCGGCGCCCGACCCGGCGTCGTGATCGCCGCCCCGGCGGGCACCGTCGACTATCGCGACCCGCACACCGGCAAGACCTCCACCTGGGAGTACGCGACCTGGACCTCCCCGGTCCACCGGCTCGCCGTCCCCTCCACCGAGGCCATCGCTTCCTGGAACGCGCACACCCCGGCCGGCACCTGGCTCCAGGTCGAACTGCGCGGCACCTACTCCGACGGCACGGACACGCCCTGGTACGTGATGGGCCGCTGGGCGGCCGGCGACCAGGACATCCGGCGGACCTCGGTGGACGACCAGACCGACGGCCGGAGCACAGTCTGGACGGACACCTTCGCCGTCGACGACCCGGCCACCGGCCTGCGCCTCACCTCGTACCGACTGCGCCTGACCCTGTACCGCAAGCCGGGCACCAAGCTCACCCCCACCGTGTGGCGGCTCGGCGCCATGGGCTCCGACGTCCCCGACCGCTTCACCGTCCCCGCCTCGACACCCGGCCTGGCCGAGGAACTGATCGTCCCGCGGTACTCGCAGGAGATCCACAAGGGCCAGTACCCGGAGTACGACAACGGCGGCGAGGCCTGGTGCAGCCCCACCTCCTCACAGATGATCATCGAGTACTGGGGCGGCCGGCTCAGCGAGGAGCAGCTGGCCTGGGTCGATCCGAGCTACGCCGACCCGCAGGTGTGCCACGCCGCCCGGTACACCTACGACTACCAGTACGCGGGCTGCGGCAACTGGCCCTTCAACGCCGCCTACGCCGCGACCTTCAAGGGCCTGCAGGGCGTGGTCACCCGGCTCGGCTCGCTCACCGACCTGGAGACACTGATCGCCGCCGGGATCCCGGCCATAACGTCCCAGTCGTTCCTCGCGTCGGAGCTGACGGGAGCCGGATACGGCACCTCCGGCCATCTGATGACCGTGATCGGCTTCACCGCCGACGGCGATGTGATCGCCAACGATCCCGCCTCGCCGAGCAACGAGGCGGTGCGACGCGTCTACCGGCGGCGCGAGTGGGAGAACATCTGGCTCAGGACCAAGCGGTACAACGCCTCCGGCAAGGTCGTCTCCGGCACCGGCGGGGTCTGCTACCTCTACTTCCCGGCCCGTCCGACCCCGCGCCAGCGCATGGCGCTCGCGGTGGTGGGCGTGCGCTGAACCGGCCCGTGACGGCCCCCGGATCCGCTCCGGGGGCCGTCGGCTGTGACCAACGTCTCCGCCGCAAAAGCCGCCAGGAGTGGCAAGGTGGACGGATCGGCGGGGGAGCCGTGGGGGAGAGTCCACTGCACGCACGACACACAGCGAGACGCCATGACCGCACACTCAGCCACTGCCGCCCGCGTTCGCACCGGCGGACCCAAGGACGACGGCCCGAAGATCGTCGAGCACGTCATGGGCTGGACGCTCGTCGTGGTGCTCGCCATGCTCGTGACTCAGCTCGGTCTGCTGTGAACTGACCCACACGGCGACCTGACATACTGCGGGTGTCCCGCCGCCCGTTGGAACCAGGGTCGACAGTGAAGATCAGTCAACAGCGCGACGCGGCCCGCCCCCGGGCGCGTGGCACCGAGCGTTCGCTGGCGCGCCGCGCCGAACTCATCGCCATCGGGCGCAGGTTGTTCGCCGACACGTCGTACGACGCGCTGTCGATGGACGACATCGCCCGGCAGGCGCATGTCGCCAAGGGGCTGATCTACTACTACTTCCACTCCAAGCGCGGCTACTACCTGGCCATCGTCCAGGACTCGGTCGCCGACCTGGTCGCCTTCGCGGCCGGCGGCCTGGAACTTCCGCCGGTGGAGCGGGTCCACCGCACGATCGACGGCTATCTGCGCTACGCCGAGCACAACCACGCCGCGTACCGCACGATCGTCAGCGGCGGCGTCGGTTTCGACACCGAGGTGCAGGCGATCCGGGACGGGGTGCGCGAGGCGATCGTCGCGACCATCGCCGAAGGGGCGTACGGCAGGCGGAAGATCGACCCGCTCGCGCGGATGGGACTGCTGGGCTGGGTGTGCGCCGTCGAGGGCGCCACCCTCGACTGGATCGATCAGCCCGAGCTCTCCCGCGACACGATGCGTGAGCTGCTGGTGAAGACCCTCGGCGGTGCCCTGCGCGCCATCGAGGAACTGGACCCCGCCTACCCGGCCCCCGCGTCCGCCCGTCGGGACCCATGAGCGAGGGGCGGAGGCCCAAGAAGGAACCTCCGCCCCGGGTGTACCGTTCCCTGCGGCTAGTTGATCGCCTTGATCAGCTCACCGTCCGCGGTGTCGCCGCTCAGCTCCCAGAAGAAGGTGCCGCCCAGGCCCTGCTGGTTCTTGTACGTCATCTTGGTCGCGACGGTCGCGGGGGTGTCGTAACTCCACCAGTCGTTTCCGCACTTGGCGTACGCGGTGCCGCCCACCGTGCCGGTCGCGGTGCCGCCGGGCGCCGACTGGGTCACGCCGGTCCAGCCGCGGCCGTAGAAGCCGATGCCGAGCAGCAGCTTGGAGGCCGGGATGCCGAGGCCCTTGAGCTTGGCGATGGTGGCCGACGTGTGGAAGTCGGCCTTCGGGATGCCCGAGTACGAGGTCAGGGGCGAGTGGGGTGCCACCGGGCCGGTGGTGTCCCAGGCGCCGAAGAAGTCGTACGTCATCGGGTAGGCGGACGCCTGCATGGCCGTCGGTCACGTTTGGTCAACGGCTGCTCCCTCTGAGTGATATGGTGCTGGAGTCGGTTACAGCGGAGTGCCTGTTATCGGCGAGGTGTGACTCGCGTACGACCAGAGGATCGTGCCGAGAGAGCTACCCGCCGGGGCGCTTGCGGCCGAGGACCGCGGGAGGGCGGACCAAGCCCCGCTGAGGACTTCGCGCAGCCTGTCGGCCGTAAGACGCGGATCGCCGAAGTGGACCAGCGCGCCCTCTGACCCTGAAGACCGTTCGCGGGGCAGTCCGGGGCCTACCGGAAGCGGAGTCGGGTGAAGCGTCCGGCAATGTGAGGAACGGTTGTACCAGTCGACGTACTGAGTCGCCCGGCGCGGCCGACGGCATCGATCTTGCCGTCGGCCACGGGTCATGCCAACTCGGTCGCCGCATAGGCGTCACCGATGGCGCACTTGCCGCCGGTGACGTTGCCGAAGGCGTAGTTGATGTGGGTGAGCTTGGCGCCGGAGCCGGAGGTCTCGATGTTCTTGACCAGGTACTTGCGGTCGTAGGTACCCCACTCCGTGAAGTAGCCGACGACCTTGGAGCCGGCTGCCCGCTCCGCTGTGGGAGCGGCGGTGGCGGTGCCGACGCCGGCGAGCAGTCCGGCGCCGAGGACGGCGGAACACGCGGCGGCGACGAGCGCCCGGAACCGGGCGCGGGGACGGTGGGAGGTTCGCATCGGGTGTCTCCTCGTGGGGGAGAGGGTGACGGGCGCCGATTGGCATGAACGCGATAAAGCGTCGTTCGGTCCGCCACGGTAGGAGGACTAGACCAGCTGGTCAATGGTGCGGACCAATTTGGGCGGTCGGGGGTTTCCTGAAGTAAGCGACCGTTAACCGGTGACTCGATGCCTCCGATCGGGCATACTCACAGCGCACAGCCGCTGGTCAGCGCCTTCCGTGACCCGGGAGCCGGAGCGTCGGCTGGGCACCCGTGAGACCCGGCGGAGCCGCCCACACCCACGGCACCTCCGCCGCAGTGCCCGAAAGGGAGGAGAGCGTCGCCATGCCCGACCGCGCCCCGCAGCCGGTGGACCGTCAACTGCCCACGGACGAGGCCCGGGACCTGATCTCGCTCGTCCGCGACATCGCGCAGCGCGAGATCGCCCCGCACGCGGCCGAGGAGGAGGACGCCGGACGCTTCCCGCGCGAGGTCTTCACCCTGCTCTCCGAGTCGGGACTGCTCGGCCTGCCGTACGACTCCGAGTACGGCGGCGGCGACCAGCCGTACGAGGCCTACCTGCAGGTGCTCGAGGAGCTCGCCGCGGCCCGCCTGACCGTCGGCCTCGGCGTCAGCGTCCACACCCTCGCCTCCTACGCCCTCGCCGCCTACGGCACCAAGGAGCAGCAGGTCGAGCACCTGCCCGCGATCCTCGGCGGCGGCCTGCTCGGCGCGTACTGCCTTTCCGAGCCCTCCTCCGGCTCCGACGCGGCCTCACTGCGGACGAAGGCCGTCCGGGACGGCGACGACTGGGTGATCACGGGCACCAAGGCCTGGATCACACACGGCGGGGTCGCCGACTTCTACACCGTCATGGCCCGCACCGGCGAGGAGGGCCCGCGCGGGATCACCGCGTTCCTGGTGCCCGGCGACGCCGAGGGGCTGAGCGCGGCGGCGCCGGAGAAGAAGATGGGCATGAAGGGCTCGCCCACCGCCCAGATCCACTTCGACGGTGTACGGGTCCCCGACGTCCGACGCATCGGCGACGAGGGCCAGGGCTTCGCGATCGCCCTGTCCGCCCTCGACTCCGGACGGCTCGGCATCGCGGCCTGCGCGATCGGCCTGGCCCAGGCGGCGCTCGACGAGGCCGTCGCGTACGCGACCGGGCGGCGGCAGTTCGGGCGGCCGATCGCCGACTTCCAGGGGCTGCGCTTCATGCTCGCCGACATGGCCACGCAGATCGAGGCGGGCCGTGCCCTGTACCTGGCCGCCGCGCGGCTGCGGGACGCCGGCCGGCCCTTCGCCAAGCAGGCGGCCATGGCAAAGCTGCACTGCACCGACACCGCGATGAAGGTCACCATGGACGCCGTGCAGATCCTCGGCGGATACGGCTACACCGCGGACTTCCCGGTCGAGCGGTACATGCGCGAGGCCAAGGTCCTGCAGATCGTCGAGGGCACCAACCAGATCCAGCGGATGGTCATCGCCCGTCACCTCGCGGGCCCGGAGACCCGCTGAACTGACCCCGCCTGACCAGGGGCGCCGCCAGCCGGATCCACTCCGGATCGTGGCGCCCCGGCAGCGTGCGGCCGCGGTTGGCCCAGGTGCGCATCAGATCGCTGTAGATGGGCGGGTCCTGGAGTGGCGGCGCGGGCGGCGGAGGGGTCCGCGGAACCGAGTCCGCCGAGGCGGGAACGAACGCTCGGTGCTGACGCCCGGTCGTGGAGTAGGTGGGGGTCATACCTGGGCAACGCGACCCAGTGCGGGCAGGTCACCGATCTCCGGAATCGAGCGTGCGTTCACGAAACGGTCCGGGACTGCGTCCGGCCGCCGACATTCCTCTGACGTACCGTCAACTAGATTGCGTCCAGGGTGGTTTGGGGTGGCCGGCGTCCGCCTCCCGCCGGTCCCGGGCACACTGATCCTGCACCATGGCAGCCTGCGGGCCATGGTGCAGGGCAGCTACTGGGTCGAGCGAGGTCGCTCAGGCAGCGTGGCGGCGCATCGCCGGGACGCGCATCGGGCGCGAGCCCGGGCCTCCGACGTGCGAGAAGGGCTGCATCCGCCAGTCGAGCCCCTGAGGGAGCGTCAGCAGGAGGGCGGTGTCCTGCTCCTGGGGCTCGATGGACTCGTCCGCGGGCCGGGCGTCGGCGGCCCTGCGGCCCGTGCCGGCGCAGACCGTGAGTCCGAACGGGTTCCACGGTGAGGCGCACAGCGCGTGCTCCGGCAGGAAATCCTCGTCCGCCAGCAAGGCGATGGGCTGTGCGCAGTCCGGGCAGATCACCCGGTACATCTCGAAGGTGTCGTACGCGTCGAGCTCGTCGGCTTCGAAGGCGTCGGGTTCGACACCCTCCGGCTCGGGCTCGACGACCGGCTGCTGACGCTTGGGCGCGGTGCGACCAGGGCGCTTAAGACTCTGCATGGGATTCTCCCCCTCGTGCTGGGCCGTGAAGGCGCTGCGGCCTCGACCACAGCAAGCACTTCCCGTCCGCTCTCCGGGGTAATCACGACTTCATCACGGAGACCGTTCGAAGCCTGTGGCGTTCGTCACATGCCGCTCGCAGGTGCCCGGCGCGGCACGTTCGTCCCCCAGCCGGCTCTCGGGCACATCACGAACCGGGTATGACCTGCGCTGCTGAGGTATCCGAGGAGATCGAGCGCACTGTAGGTTCTAGCGCCATGGAGGAGCTGGACCGACAGATCGTGCAGCTGCTCGTCAAGGACGGGCGGATGAGCTACACCGACCTGGGCAAGGCCACGGGCCTGTCCACGTCGGCCGTGCACCAGCGGGTGCGCCGGCTGGAACAGCGTGGCGTCATCCGCGGGTACGCCGCGGTCGTCGACCCGGAGGCCGTCGGGCTGCCGCTGACCGCCTTCATCTCGGTGAAACCGTTCGATCCCAGCGCCCCCGACGACATCGCGGACCGCCTGGCGGACGTCCCCGAGATCGAGGCCTGCCACAGCGTGGCCGGCGACGAGAACTACATCCTCAAGGTGCGGGTCGCCACCCCCCACGAGCTGGAGGAGCTGCTGGCGCGGCTGCGGTCGCTGGCGGGGGTGTCGACGCGGACGACGGTGGTGTTGTCCACGCCGTACGAGGCACGGCCACCGCGCATCTGAACGGGCCGACGGGGCCTGCCGACCCCGACCGCCGGGCCCCGGGTGCAGCACAACCGGCGCAGGGCGGGAAACTGTCGGTCATGAGTGAACGCACCGCCCCGCCGAAGACCGTCCTGCTCCGCCGCGGAGAGGTCCACAGCCCCGCCGACCCGTTCGCGACCGCAATGGTCGTCGAGCGTGGCCAGGTCGCCTGGGTCGGCTCCGAGGGCGCGGCCGACGCCTTCGCGGACGGCGTGGACGAGGTGATCGACCTCGACGGCGCCCTGGTCACCCCGGCGTTCACCGACGCGCATGTGCACACCACGTCCACCGGCCTCGCGCTCACCGGCCTCGACCTGTCCGGCGCGCCCTCGCTGGAGGCGGCCCTCGCACTGGTCCGGGACTTCGCCGACGCCCGCCCGACGGACCGCGTCCTGCTCGGCCACGGCTGGGACGCCGCGCGCTGGCCGGGCGGCCGTCCCCCGACCCGCGCGGAGCTCGACGAGGCCACCGGCGGCCGTCCCCTCTACCTCAGCCGGATCGACGTGCACTCGGCGGTCGTCACCACCGCCCTGCTCGACCTCGTTCCGGGCCTCGACCGGGAGGACGGCCCTCTCACCCGCGACGCCCATCACGCCGTACGCGCCGCCGCGTTCGCCGCCGTCACCCCGGCCCAGCGCACCGAGGCCCAGCGCGCCGCCCTCGCCCATGCCGCGTCCCTCGGCATCGGCTCGGTCCACGAGTGCGCCGGGCCGGAGATCTCCTCCGAGGACGACTTCACGGCGCTGCTGCGGCTCGCCGCCGAGGAGCCGGGGCCGCGGGTCGTCGGCTACTGGGCCGAGCGGGACGTCGAGAAGGCGCGCGAGCTGGGGGCGGCCGGCGCCGCCGGGGATCTGTTCGTCGACGGCGCCCTCGGCTCCCACACGGCCTGCCTGCACGAGCCGTACGCCGACGCCGGCCACACCGGCACCGCCTACCTCGACGCGGCAGCCGTCGCCGCCCATGTCGTCGCCTGCACCGAGGCAGGCCTCCAGGCGGGCTTCCACGCGATCGGCGACGCCGCCCTGACCACCGTCGTCGAGGGCGTCCGCGCCGCCGCCGAGAAGGTCGGCCTCGCCCGGATCCGTGCCGCCCGCCACCGCGTCGAACACGCCGAGATGCTCACCCCCGACACCATCGCGGCCTTCGCCGAGCTCGGTCTGACGGCGTCCGTGCAGCCGGCCTTCGACGCGCTGTGGGGCGGCGACGAGGGCATGTACGCCCAGCGCCTCGGAGTGGAGCGTGCCCGCACGCTGAACCCCTTCGCCGCGCTGCTGCGCGCCGGCGTCCCGCTCGCCCTCGGTTCCGACAGCCCGGTCACGCCCCTCGACCCCTGGGGCACCGTCCGGGCCGCCGCCTTCCATCGCACGCCCGAGCACCGGGTCTCCGTACGCGCCGCGTTCACGGCGCACACGCGCGGCGGCTGGCGGGCGACCGGACGCGACGACGCGGGCGTTCTGGTGCCGGGCGCGCCCGCGGACTACGCCGTGTGGCGCACCGGTGAGCTGGTCGTCCAGGCGCCCGACGACCGGGTCGCGCGCTGGTCGACCGACCCCCGCTCCGGCACCCCCGGCCTGCCCGACCTGACCCCGGGCTCCGACCTGCCCGTCTGCCTGCGCACCGTGGTGGGTGGACGGACGGTGTTCGTACGGCCGGGCGAGTGATCTCCCGGGGTGGCGCGGCGGACCTCACCGCCCGCCGCGCCGTTGCGCGACCTGCGTGTCCAGGGGGTCGACCTGGGCATGGTGGGAAACCCCGTAGCTCACGCGGCTGTTGACAGGCCGCGGCCCGGGGCCGGTAGGTTCGGCCGGGTCCACCACGGGACACCCGACCGGCGAACGTCCGCGTACGTGTCGCGGCACCGCTGGGTCAGGGACGGTGTACCGCACCGGGGCACCGTCACTGGGAGCCAGGCTCAGCGACCGCGCCGCGGCTGGGGAACGTCCGGCCGGACGGGGGTCCGTCCCTGCCTGAGCGAAGTCGACAGCTCGGAGGGGGGAAGAGTGTGACCAGGGTGGGGCTCGGGAGCTCAGTAGACAACGGCTTCAGGTCGACCCGCAGCCGGCGGGTCCCAGGTCGGCCCGAAGGGCGCCGGGCCCCCATCCGCAGCGCGGCTCGCATAGAGGGCCGAAAATGCATCCTTACCCCGCTCCCGCGGAATCGACACCGCCTTACGACCGTCCTGTTCACGTCCGCGCAGGCTGCGGCCACTATGGTGGACGTCTGCGACGGACATGAAGGGGCAGCAGTGAACGACGGCGAGGGGACCCGCGCGGCAGAGGCCCGGGGGAGGCGCTTCGGCCCGCTCGGCACTGCCTTGGTGATCATTCCGACCTACAACGAGGCGGAGAACATCAAGAGCATCGTCGGCCGGGTGCGTAACGCGGTTCCCGAGGCGCACGTCCTCGTGGCCGACGACAACAGCCCCGACGGCACCGGAAAGCTCGCCGACGAGCTGGCCGCCGGCGACGACCACGTCCGGGTCCTGCACCGCAAGGGCAAGGAGGGCCTCGGCGCCGCCTACCTCGCGGGCTTCCGCTGGGGTATGGAGAACGGGTACGGCGTACTGATCGAAATGGACGCCGACGGCTCCCACCAGCCCGAGGAACTGCCCCGGCTGCTGACCGCGCTCAAGGGTGCCGACCTGGTGCTCGGCTCGCGCTGGGTGCCCGGCGGCCGGGTCGTGAACTGGCCCAGGAGCCGCGAGTTCATCTCCCGTGGCGGCAGCCTCTACTCACGCGTGCTGCTGGACGTGCCGATCCGCGACGTCACCGGCGGCTACCGCGCCTTTCGCCGCGAGACGCTGGAGGGCCTCGGCCTCGACGACGTCGCCTCCCAGGGCTACTGCTTCCAGGTCGACCTGGCCCGCCGTGCCGTGAAGGCCGGCTACCACGTCGTCGAGGTGCCGATCACCTTTGTCGAGCGCGAACTGGGCGACTCCAAGATGAGCCGCGACATCCTCGTCGAGGCGCTGTGGCGCGTCACCACATGGGGCGTGGGGGAGCGGGTCGGCAAGATCCTGGGCCGGGGACGGCCGCCGCAGTCGTAGGGGTTTATCCCGTGCTGAGCCGGGCCCAGGCACACTGGACGCATGACGACTGGCGCTTCGACCCCTCCCTACTCCACGCGGCCCCGGCGCTCACGGCTGCGCACCTTCCTGCCGCTGGGCATCGCCGCGTGGCTGGTGCTGGAGATCTGGCTGCTGACCGTGGTCGCCGGCTGGGCGGGCGGGTTCACGGTTTTCCTGCTGCTGCTCGCCGGGTTGGTGCTCGGTACGGTGGTCATCAAGCGGGCGGGCCGGCGCGCCTTCCAGAACCTGAACGAGGCACTTCAGCGCGGCGGTGCGCCGTCGAGCGGCGGCGGCAACGGCCTGATGATGCTGGGCGGCCTGCTTCTGGTGCTTCCCGGTCTGATCTCGGACGGGGTGGGCCTGCTCCTGCTGATTCCGCCGGTCCAGAAGGCCCTCAGCCGGTACGCGGAGCGCACAGTGGACCGCCGACTCCGCCGCGCCGCACCCGGTAGCCTCGGCGACGCCTTTCAGCAGGCCCGCATTCACCGCCCGGACGGCAAGGTCGTGCAGGGTGAGGTCGTCAGGGACGAGCCCGGAGAGACCCCGCAGGAACCTCGCCCTCCGCTGACGCGCTGAGTACAGGGACGCGACCGTCGCACACAAGACCGCGGGCGCCGTACGTCAACCTCACGTACGGCGCCCGCGGTCATTGGCGTGCGCTGAACCCCCGGTCCGAGCCCCGCAGGGACTACGCGGACTTGCGGCTGTCTCGGGGGTGCACCGCGATGTTCATCGCGCCGGAACGCAGAACGGCGAGACGCTCTTCGAGGACCTCTTCGAGCTCCTCACGCGTGCGCCGCTCCATCAGCATGTCCCAATGCGTACGCGCCGGCTTGGCCTTCTTCTCCTCCGGACCGTCGCCGTCCACAAGGAGTGCCGGGGCACCGCAGACCTTGCACTCCCACTCCGGCGGGATCTCCGCCTCGACCGAGAAGGGCATCTCGAAGCGGTGCCCCTTCTCGCATGCGTACTCCACGGCCTGGCGCGGGGCCAGGTCGATGCCGCGGTCCGTCTCGTAGCTGGTCACCACGAGGCGCGTGCCGCGAAGAGCTCGCTCACTCATGAATCGTGCCTCCCGGGCTTGTCGCCCACAGGACAGGTGTCGCTGTCGTCGTCATCCGGTCAACGTCCGGTCGGCGGTAAAGATTCCCGTTCGGAGTCCCGTTCCGGGTCATGCGTCGCCGTCGTAGCCGCCCATGTTGTACCCACCGGCGCCCGGTTTGTCACATCTGGCAGTAGATGTCACCCAGCGTTTTGGCTTCTTTGACGCGCAGTAACGGTACGCCTGGCAGGCCAAACGCGTACACTACAGCCCTTTCGCCGTGAGCGCTAAATCCTGTCCGGAACCGGGTTCCCGGCCTCGCCGATCGCACGCCGTACCGGAACCCTCGCGAGCAGCACGAACCCGAGGACGAAGAAGGCCACCAGCGAGATGATCGCGTCCCGGTAGCTTCCGGTCAGCTGGTAGGTCAGACCGAACAGCAACGGGCCGAGCCAGCTCATTCCGCGGTCGCTCAGCTCGTACGCCGAGAAGTACTCGGCCTCCTTGCCGGCCGGGACCAGATGGGAGAACAGCGAACGGGACAGTGCCTGGCTGCCGCCGAGGACGAGCCCGATCCCGGCCGCCAGCACGAAGAACCAGACCGGCGCCCCGGCCGGGAGGAAGTAGCCGGCGGCCAGGGTCAGCGTCCAGGCGATCAGTGAACCGAGGACAGTGCGCTTCGCGCCGTACCGACGGGCCAGCCGGCCCAGCGCCAGCGCGCCGAACACCGCGAGCACCTGCACGAGCAGGATGGCGCCGATGAGTGTCGACTGTCCGAGGTCCAGCTCCTCGGAGCCGTAGACCGATGCCTGGGTGATCACCGTCTGGATGCCGTCGTTGTAGACGAGGTACGCCAGCAGGAAGGACAGCGTCAGCGGGTGGCGGCGCATGTCGCGGACGGTGGCGGCGAGCTGCCGCCAGCCGGTCACGGACCCCTCCCGCCCCGCCCCGCGGCGGTCGCGCAGACGGCGGAGCGGAATGAGCGCGAACGCGCCCCACCACAGGCCGGCCGACGCCAGGCAGATACGCACGGCCATGGCTTCGGAGACACCGAAGGTGTCGTGAGCGAGGTAGAGGACCAGGTTCGCGACCAGGACCAGCGCTCCGGCCGCATAGCCGAAGGCCCAGCCCCGGGAGGAGACCGCGTCGCGTTCCTCGGGCGGGGCGATCTGCGGCAGGTAGGAGTTGTAGAGCATCATCGCCACGGACTGCGCCGCGTTCGCGACGACCAGCAGTGCGCCGCCGAGCAGATAGCGGTCGCCGTCCAGGAAGAACATGCCCGCCGTCGCCGCGGCCCCCAGATACGCGGCGGCACCGAGGAGGGGCTTCTTGCGTCCGGTGCGGTCGGCCGCCGCGCCCACCAGGGGCATCACCACGACGGCCACGATCACCGACAGGGACACCGAGTAGGCGAAGAAGGAACCGGCACGCACCGGGATCCCCAGCGGATGGACGAAGCCGTCGGCGTCTGCGGCGGACTCGGCGACCGTGGTCAGATAGGGGCCCAGGAACACGGTGAGCACGCTCGTCGAGTAGACGGAGCACGCCCAGTCGTAGAAGTACCAGCCGCGCTGCTCGCGCCGCCGCCCGGCGGCCTCGTCCGCCTCCGGTGTCCGCACGGTCTCGGTGCCCACCCGTGCCCTCGCTTCCCCGAGAAGGTGCCGTGCGCGGGGCCGGCCGGGGTGTCAGGCCCAGACGCCCCGGTCCTCCATGACCTTGCGCAACGTGTCGATGTGATCGGTCATGATGCCATCGACGCCGAGGTCCAGAAGCCGGTGCATCTGTTCCGGTTCGTTGATCGTCCACACGTGCACATGCAGTCCGTGCGCGTGGGCGGTCCGAACGAAGCGGCGGTCCACGACCTGGATGCCGGACTGCGACTCGGGCACCTGGGCGGCGACCGCCGAGCGGCGCAGCACGGCCGGCACGCCCCAGGAGCGCAGCCGCAGATTGAGCACGCCCCGCGTGCCGTACGAGGTCGCCAGGCGCGGTCCGGCCAGGCGCTGGGCGCGGACCACGCGGGCCTCGGAGAAGGAGCCCACGCAGATCCGGTCCCAGGCGTCGGTGCGCTCGATCAGCTCCAGGAAGGGGTGGAGGCTCGACTCCGCCTTGAGGTCGATGTTCCAGCGCACGTCGGGGAAGGTCTCCAGGAGCTCTTCGAACAGCGGCACCGGTTCCCGGCCCGCCACGCGCGCGTGCCGTACGTCGTCCCAGGGCAGGTCGGCGATCCGGCCCGCCCCGTCGGTCACCCGGTCCAGCGTCGCGTCGTGGAAGGCGACGATCCGGCCGTCCCGCGTGGCGTGGACGTCGGTCTCGATGTACCGGTAGCCCGCCTCGACCGCACGGCGGAACTGCAGCACGGTGTTCTCCAGGCCGTCCGCCGCCCCGCCCCGGTGGGCGAAGGCGATCGGGCCGGGGTGGTCCAGGAAGGGGTGGCGTATGCGCGTGCTCACGGACGCAGTATCGCGCGCCGGGGTTGACCGGTGGCAACGACGGTACTGACGCCGGATGCCGAGGGGACGGCGAACACCCGCAGGAACAGCTGGGCGAGCGGGCCGATCGACACCGCGTACAGCAGCGTGCCGACACCGATGGTGCCGCCCAGCGCGAAGCCGGTCACGACGACCGCGACCTCGACGGCGGTCCGGATCAGCCGGATCGAGCGGCCGGTGCGCTGGTGCAGCCCTGTCATGAGCCCGTCGCGCGGACCGGGACCGAACCGCGCGGCGATATAGAGGCCGGTTGCGGCGCCGTTGAGAGCGACGCCCGCCAGCATCAACGGAACCTGCACGGCCAGGGTGTGCGCATGGGGCACCACCGCCAGCGTGCCGTCCATGACGACGCCGATCACGAAGACGTTGGAGACCGTGCCGAGGCCGGGACGCTGGCGCAGCGGGATCCACAACAGGAGGACGGCCGCCCCCACGATGATCAGCACCGTCCCGATGCTCAGGCCCGTGCGCTCGGCCAGTCCCTGGTGCAGCACGTTCCAGGGCTCCAGGCCGAGACCGGACTTCACCAGGAGCGCGGAGCTCGCACCGTACAGCGCGAGGCCGGCGTAGAGCTGGGTCAACCGACGTATGAGATGCCCCTGCGTGGACAAGACGTGCCCCCCTGGTGGTGGTAGTGGCCTGATGCATGACACTCTGTGGCTTGGGAAGTAACGCCATCCATGGCCAATTCGGGGAAGGTGGACTGGTGCGCATGGCTCAGTGGACCTCGGCGGTGGGGGCGGCGCAGCTCGCCCGGCTGCTCAAGTCGCAGCAGGACCGCCCGGCGGGCCCGGGGTCGCGCCGTCCGCCGGCCTATCGCGCGCTCGCCGACGGCATCCGCCTGCTGGTGCTCGAGGGGCGGGTGCCGGTGGCCGCCCGGCTGCCCGCCGAGCGGGAACTCGCCCTCGCGCTGTCCGTCAGTCGTACGACGGTCGCCGCCGCCTACGAGGCGCTGCGCACCGAGGGATTCCTGGAGTCGCGGCGCGGAGCCGGCAGCTGGACCGCCGTACCGGCCGGAAATCCGATCCCCGCGCGCGGCCTGGAACCGCTGCCGCCCGAGGCACTCGGTTCGGTGATCGACCTTGGCTGCGCGGCACTGCCCGCGCCGGAACCCTGGCTCACCCGCGCCGTTCAAGGCGCCCTGGAGGAGCTGCCGCCCTACGCGCGCACGCACGGCGACTACCCGGCCGGACTGCCCGCACTGCGCGCGATGATCGCCGACCGTTACACCGCGCGCGGGATACCCACCATGCCGGAGCAGATCATGGTGACGACCGGCGCGATGGGCGCCATCGACGCCATCTGCCACCTCTTCGGCGGGCGTGGTGAGCGCATCGCCGTCGAGTCGCCGTCGTACGCGAACATCCTGCAGCTGATGCGGGAGGCAGGCGCCCGGCTCGTGCCCGTCGCGATGGCCGAGGGGCTCGCCGGGTGGGACCTGGACCGCTGGCGGCAGGTGCTGCGGGAAGCCGCGCCGCGGATCGCCTACGTCGTCGCCGACTTCCACAATCCGACCGGGGCGCTCGCCGACGAGGACCAGCGGCGGCGGCTGGTGGAGGCGGCCCGCTCGGCCGGCACCGTGCTCGTCGCCGACGAGACGATGAGCGAGCTGTGGCTGGACCCCGACGTCGAGATGCCACGGCCCGTCTGCGCCTTCGACCCGGCCGGGTCCACCGTCGTCACCGTCGGATCCGCCAGCAAGGCCTTCTGGGCCGGGATGCGCATCGGCTGGGTGCGGGCGGCACCGGACGTGATCCGCAGCCTGGTGGCCGCGCGCGCCTACGCCGACCTGGGCACGCCGGTGCTGGAGCAGCTCGCGGTGAACTGGCTGTTCGGCACCGGGGGTTGGGAGCAGGCGGTCGCGGTGCGCCGGGAGCAGGCCAGGGACAACCGGGACGCCCTGGTCGCCGCGGTGCGCCGGGAGCTGCCCGGCTGGGAGTTCGAGGTACCGCGGGGCGGGCTCACACTGTGGGTGCGCGCGGGTGGCCTGTCGGGCTCGCGGCTCGCGGAGGCGGGCGAGCGGGTCGGTCTGCGGGTGCCGTCCGGGCCGCGCTTCGGAGTGGACGGGGCCTTCGAGGGGTATGTGCGGCTGCCGTTCACCGTGGGGGGTGCGGTGGCGGAGGAGGCGGCGGTGCGGCTGGCGGCGGCGGCTCGGCTGGTGGAGAGCGGGGGGACCGTGGGGGCGGTGGCGCCGGGGTCGTTCGTGGCTTGAGGGATCTCGGGCAGCTGCCCCGGCGGCACGGGGCTGCAGAGCCCCGGCTACGTCCGTGCCTTGGACCTCTCCGCCACCACGGCCTCCGCGGATACCGGCTCCGGCTCCGCGGGCACCCGCTCGAGCTCCGCGTCCGCCGGTGTCGTACGCGGCGGCAGGAGGTCCAGCACCGCCTGGCGGTGGTCGTCGCTCGTCGCGTCGTCATAGGGGTCGGGCGTCGCCGGGACCTGGAGGCGCAGGACCGGTCCCGCGCCCAGCCGGGCGTAGCCGCGGCCTGGCGGAACCTGGGGGACCGGCGTGGTGTGCGGGGGCGCTCCCAGGACCGCTTCGAACTGCTCGGCGGTGGCGGCGCCGAGCACGACCCGCGCGCGCGTGTGCTGCCGTACGGGGTCGCTGAGGGCGTCCAGGCCGTCGAACTGCTCGGCCACGACCACCGTCACATTGGCGGATCGGCCGTGCCGGAGCGGCACCTGGAGCAGGGACTGGGGGTCCTTGTGGCCGTCCGCGGCGGCCACCTGGCCCAGCGCGGTCGGGCGGTCCAGGAGGAGCCACAGGGGGCGCTTGGTGTCCTCGGGCGGCGGGTGGCCCGCCTGCCGGGCGCGGTTGACGGCGATCAGCCGTCGCTCGGTCTCGGTGGTGGCCCACTCCAGGCTCGCCAGCGCCCCGGCAAGGGCGCACTCGACCGCCAGGACCCCGTCCCGGCCGGTCAGGCAGGCGTAGTCACCGGTGCCGCCGCCGTCGACGATGACGATGTCGCCGAACTGCAGGGCCTGCAGGGCGATGCAGCGCAGCAGAGTCGACGTGCCGCTGCCCGGCTGCCCGACGGCCAGCAGGTGCGGTTCGGTGGAGCGGATGCCCGTGCGCCACACGACGGGCGGAACGTCGCGCGCTTGCGCACCGTGGCCGAGCGGGAGCGTGCGCTGGACCTCGGTGGGGTCGGTGAAACCGAGGACCGTCTCGCCGGGTGCCGTCACGAAGCGCTGGACGGCGATGTCGGTGGGCAGGGGCGCGAGGACCGTGACCGTGAGCTGGTTGCCCTCCTCGTCCCACGCGAAGCGGTACTCGCGGCCGCGGCCCGACTTCGCCGAGAGCAGGTGCTCGATCCGGGCGCGCGCCTCGGCCTCGCCGTCCGGGAAGTACGCCGGGTAGCGGATCGCGAGGTGCGTGATGCGGCCGGTGGCGTCGAACTCGTACTCCGGGAAGGCCTTCTCCCACTCGCCGCCGTGCGCGTACAGGGGCGCCGGGTCCTCGGCGGTCGAGAAGTACGGGACCATCGCCTCGTACAGCGACTGCAGGCGCTGGATCTGGGACTCGTCGGGTCCCTCGGGGGTCTGTGCGGCGCGGTTGCGGCCCTGCCAGGCTGCCGCCGCCATCAGGGCGATGACGGCGAGCAGCGGGCCGTACGGGACGAGCGCCACGGCCAGGAACACCGAGGCCATCAGGAACAGCAGCGGGCCGCGCCGGTCCTTGGGGGTGTCGGCCCACTTGCGCCGCCCGGCCGATGCCAGTCGGCGCAGACCGCGGGCGATCGTGATCAGGGGGTGGAGGACGTCGGTGGCGCTGTCGGCCGCCGTCCGGGCCAGCTCCCGGCTCCGGGCGAGCTGTGCGCTGCCGTTGCTCAGAATGCGGGGGAGGGGGCGCCGGGCCACAGGTGTCTCCTGGAGGTGCGTACGTGCGGGATGGTGTGTCCGGGCGGTGCGGGCGACGTCAGAACTTGAGGCCGCCCAGCAGACTCGCCAGGCTCTCGCCGCCCGCCTTGATGCTCGGAGCGACGGCCGTGCTCGCCAGGTAGAAGCCGAACAGGACCGCGATCAGTGCATGGGACGCCTTGAGTCCGTCCTTGCGGCAGAAGATGAAGACGACGACGCCGAGCAGGACGACGCCTGAGATGGACAGAATCATGAGGTCTCCTGGTGTCGAGGGGGACAGTCACCATGAGTACTTCCAGGATCACAGGATGTATCCATACGATAAAAGGTGCAACTGGGTGAAATTTTGCGGATTTCGCCCATGTGGCGGATTCGACTCGGTGCGGCCCGGTGGCGGGCTTGCGCCCGACGGGTGCATTGGTGATCTTTGCCTCGGTTGCAGCCGGTCATGTTCCTGTGCAGCCAGTACGCTGGCGATTCACCCGTACGGTCGTACCGCTCACGGCCGTACGCTTGTTCCCAGGGTCCTCGACGTGCGTAGTGAGAGGTGGTCCGGCCGATGACTGAAGCCCCCGACCCCGAGGTCGTGGAGCTCGCGACCAAGATCTTCGATCTGGCCAGGCAGGGACAGACCGAGGCGCTCGTGGCCTATGTCGACGCGGGCGTTCCGGCCAACCTCACCAACGACCGGGGTGACTCCCTCGTGATGCTCGCCGCGTATCACGGGCACGCCGGGACCGTGCGGGCGCTGCTCGACCGTGGCGCCGAGGCCGACCGGGTCAACGACCGAGGCCAGACCCCGCTCGCAGGGGCGGTTTTCAAGGGCGAGGAAGAAGTGATCAAGGCCCTGCTGGAGGGCGGCGCCGACCCGGCCGCCGGCACCCCGTCGGCCGTCGACACCGCCCGGATGTTCGGCAGGACGGAACTGCTGGAACTGTTCGGCGCACACTGAGACCATCGCCCTGACCAGCGAAAAGAGCCGTCCTGATCAGGCAGGACACGGAAAACGGGGGAGGCGGTACCGGGCCGCCGGAAATTTCGGTCGCGGCATCGAGAACAGCCGGGTCATCATGACGTCGTGATTCACGGACGCGATGGCTGGGCAGGTGTTGCCGCACCGCGCGGGCCGTGATCGGTCCGCATGGGCCACAGACGAGAGGCAGAGGAAGATGGTCTACAGCAAGCAAGAGACGGCGGGCGCCCCGACGTGTTGTCACGCGGCCAGGTAGAGCACGTTTCCCGGTTGCGTCGACGCTTGATGTGAGGCTGTTTCCCATGTTTGATCCGGTCATAGCGCCCAGCGGTACGCTGCTCGGCCTGCTCCAGCGGGGCCGCGGCGACGGCACACTGCACGCGCTCACCGCCCCCCGGGCCGAGGCGCTCGCGGCCCTCAACCACTGTGTGCTGCGCGACCCCCGCCACGACTGGCAGGTGGAGAACCGCTCCCTGTACTACGCCCGCCTCTACCTCGACCTGGGCGGCGACCTGGGCGCGATCGAGGCGCATCTTTTCGACCCCGAGGACATCGTCGACACCGACGAGTCACGCACCGGGCTCGCCCTCGCCGTCCTCGGCCACCTCGCCTCCTACGGCAGGCGCGACGCGCTGGAACTGCTGCGCCGCTACGCCGCCCACGGCTCCAGCTGGGCCTGGGCCCTGGACGAACTCGCCCTGCGCGACGACGACGCCGGTCTGCGCGCCCTGGCCGCGCCCGTGCTGGCCCGCTTCCCGGCCGACGCCGAGGGCGAGGCCGAGCTGGCCGCTGCCGTGCGGGACGCCTTCGAGCCCCGGCCATGGCGGCTGTGGGCCGAGGATCCGCGCGAATCGATCGGCACGCGCGTGCGTGCCGCACAGGAAACCGGCTGCTTCGACCGATGGCAGCGGCAGATGCGGCCCACGGGGCCCCGTCCGGGCTGGAGTGTGCAGGCGGTGTTCGAATGGGCCCAGCAGGGCCTCGAACGCGGCGTCTCGCTCCATGTGCCCGCCGCCCGCTGCCTCACGGCCGTCGCCGGCCCCGAGGACCGGCCCGAGATCGTCCAGGCCGCCAAGGACGGCACCGAGGGTGCCCGCTGCACCGCCCTGCGCTATCTCGCCGACAGTAACGATCCCGACGCCCTCGACCTGATCGAGGCTGCCGTCGCCACCGGCTCGGCGCCGGTCGTGGAGGCCGCCCTCGACGCCTTCGAGCGGATGCGCAGCGTCGCCGCCGTCGACCGGGCCCGCGGCTGGGCGCGACGGCCCGATCCGCTGGGCGCCGCCGCCGGACGCATGCTCGCCTGCCGGGGCGGGGCCCACGACAGCGATTTGGTCCTCGGAGCCCTGCGCGAAGCCGTACGGGGCGAAGGGCCGGACGCACCGACGCTGTGGACCCTCGTGGACGGCGCCGGACGGCTCGGCATCGGCTGTGCCGCACCGGTTCTGCGCCATATCTACCGCGAGACCGCCTCGTCCCACCTCCGCGGCAGGGCCGCCCGCGCGCTCGCCGCCACCGATCCCTCCTTCCCAGCGGGCTTCGCCGTCGAGTGCCTCTGGGATTGCGAGGAGACCACCCGCGAGCTCGCCGCCCGCCACGCCGAGACAGGCGACGCCCGGGTCGTCGAGCAACTGCGTCGGCTCGCCGCGGACCCGGCCGAGGAGGCGGAGGTCCAGACGGCGGTACGCAGCCGGATCGGGCCCGACGCACCCGCTGTGTGAACGACGCGATGGCAGCCGGACCGGACCTGGCGTACCTGCTGAGTGAACTCGGACCTGCCGGGCCCGACGGCTGAATTCGGACGCGTCGGGCCCGCAAAGTGAACGTGGGATGACTCACCGGTCAGAGGCGCATGGACGCGGCCTGACCTGCTCGAGTGCGCAGCGCAACGCTCATGGATCGTTCCCCGTTCGGAAAGATCGACGTTGACGCGGCCACGTCCAGCGCGGCGACAACACCCGTATGCGTGTCGTCATCGTGACCGAATCCTTTCCCCCCGATGTGAACGGCGTGGCCCACTGCGCGCTTCAGACCGCCCGACACCTCGTCGATCGCGGTCACGCTCCCCTCGTCGTCGCACCGGCCCCCGCTCCGGGCAGCAAGGCAGCCGCCGCTCTCGCGCCGTGCCCTGTCGTCCACGTCCCCTCCCTACCGCTCCCGGGCTATCCCCAGGTCCGCGTCGCCCTTCCCAGTCGGCGGCTCGCCGCCGCGCTCCTGGCGCACCAGGCCGACATCGTGCATCTGGCCAGCCCCTTCATCCTCGGCGTCCGCGGCATGGCCGCCGCCGCCCGGCTCGGCCTCCCGGCCGTCGCCGTCTACCAGACCGACCTGGCCGGCTACGCCCGTACCTACGTGGGCGCCGGCGAGGCCGCGGCCTGGCGGCGCATCCGCTCCGTCCACGCCGCCGCCGACCGCACCCTCGCCCCCTCCAGCGCCTCCCAGGCCGACCTGGAGGCCCACGGCGTGCCCCGGGTGCACCTGTGGCGGCGCGGTGTCGACACCGCGCGCTTCCGCCCCGACCTCCGGGACGACGCACTGCGCCGTGAACTCGCCCCGAACGGCGAGCTGATCGTCGGCTATGTCGGGCGGCTCGCACCCGAGAAGCACATCGAGCTGCTCTCCGGGGTCTGCGGCCTGCCGGGCGTGCGGGTGGTGATCGTCGGCGACGGGCCGAGCGGGCCCGGCCTGGCCGAGGCGCTGCCCGGCGCGGTCTTCCTGGGCCGCCGCGGCGGCGACGACCTCGCCCGGATCTTCGCCTCGCTGGACATCTTCGCCCACACCGGACCCTTCGAGACCTTCTGCCAGACCGTGCAGGAGGCCATGGCGAGCGGTGTCCCGGTCGTCGCGCCCGCCGCCGGCGGCCCGCTGGACCTGGTCGACCACGGCCGCACCGGGCTGCTCGTCCCGCCGCACGACGCGGACGCCGTCACGGAGGCGGTACGGACCCTGGCCGCCGACCAGGTGCTGCGCACCGCCTACGGGGCCGCCGCACGAGCCACCGTCGAGGGCCGCACCTGGGCCGCCATCGGCGACCAGCTCATCGCCCACTACGAGGCCGTGCTCCAGGCCCGCAGGCCGGCGGTGGCGGCATGAACACCGCACTTCGCATCGTCCGGCTGGCGAACTTCGTCGCCCCCGCCTCCGGAGGGCTGCGCACCGCGCTCCGTGAGCTGGGCAAGGGCTTCAAGGTGGCGGGCCACGATCCCGTCCTCATCGTGCCGGGTGAGAAGTACAGCGACTGCGAGACCGAGCAGGGCCGGGTGATCACCCTGCCCGGCCCGGTGCTGCCCGGCACCGGCGGCTACCGTGTGCTCATCGACAAGCGCCGGGTCGCGGCCCTCCTGGAGGAGCTCGCCCCCGACCGCCTCGAGGTCTCCGACCGTACGACGCTGCGGTGGACCGGCAAGTGGGCCCGCCGCGCCCGGGTCCCCGCCGTGATGGTCTCCCACGAGACCGCCGACGGCGTGCTGCGCACCTGGGGCCTGTCGGAGAACCTGTCCCGGCGCGCCGCCGACGCCCTCAACGTCCGTACGGCCCACACGTATGCCAAGGTCGTGTGCACCACCGAGTTCGCCGAGCGGGAGTTCGTGCGGATCGGCGCCCGCAACCTCGTACGGGCTCCGCTGGGCGTCGACCTGATGAACCGGCGTCCCACTCTGCGCGACGCCGCGCTGCGCGACACCCACGCGCGTGCGGACGAGAAGCTGCTCGTGATGTGCTCCCGGTTGTCCGTGGAGAAGCGGCCCGGCACCGCGCTGGACGCCCTGGAGGCGCTGCGCGGGCGCGGCGTGCGCGCGGTGCTCGTGGTGGCCGGGAACGGGCCGCTGCGCGCACGCCTCGAACAGCGGGCACAGGAGCGCGACCTGCCGGTGACCTTCCTCGGGCATGTCGCCGACCGCAGCCTGCTCGGCGCGCTCCAGGCCTCCGCCGACATCTGCCTGGCTCCCGGGCCCGCCGAAACGTTCGGGCTCGCCGCGCTGGAGGCCATGGCCTGCGGCACGCCCGTCGTGGCGAGCGCGTCCTCCGCGCTGCCGGAGGTGATCGGATCCGCCGGCGCCACCGCGGCGGACACCGGGGACGCCTTCGCGGACGCCGTGGAGATGCTGCTCGACCGTCCCGAGCGCGAGCGCCGGGAGGCGGCACGCGCGCGTGCGGAGTGCTTCGGCTGGGGCACGGCGGTGGACGCCTTCCTCACCGCGCACGACGCGGCGGTGCCGACGCGTCCCTTCGTACGTGCGGAGGGCGCGGCATGAGGCCGGTCCGCTACGTCGCCCTCGGGGACTCGCTGACCGAGGGGGTGGGCGATCCCGTGGGGAATGAGTGGCGCGGCTGGGCCGCGCTGCTCGCCCGCGGGCTCTGCGAACCGCCCGTCGAATTCAGCAACCTCGCGGTCAGCGGGGCACAGACGCGGGACGTGCTGGAGACCCAGCTGCCCGCCGCGCTGGCCCTGCGCCCGGACGTCGCGTCCGTCCTCGTCGGCGTCAACGACACACTGCGTCGCACGTTCGACATCCACAACGTCGCCGAACGCCTCGACAAGGTCTACGCGGCCTTCACCCGGCAGGGCACCGCCGTGCTCACCGCCTGCCTGCCCGACCCCGGCGCGATGCTCGGGCTGCCCGGGGTGCTGGCCAGACCGCTGGCCCGGCGGCAGCGGGCGGTCAACACCGTGGTCCATGCGCTCTCCGAGCGGTACGGGGCCCTGCACTTGCATGCGGCCGAGGGCGACTGGGTCGACGACCGGGCGATGTGGAGCTCGGACCGGCTGCACCCCGGGGAGCGGGGACACCGGCAGCTGGCCATACGGTTCCACGGGCTGCTGGCGGACGCCGGGATCGCGACGGGGACCGCGCCCCGGCCCGAGCCCGAGTTCCCGCCGACCACCAGGTCCGCGAGCCTGCTGTGGCTGGCCACTGCGGGTACCGCCTGGGTGGTCCGCCGGTGCAACGACCTGCTGCCCCAGCTGCTGCGCCTCGCGGCCGACGAGATGCGCCACCGCGCGAGGGGAACCAGCGGCCGGCTCGACCTGCGGGCGGCGCAGGCGGTGTCCAAGGCGCTGGCCGCGCTGTCCGTGCCGGAGCCGATGCCGTTGCCGGGGCACCGGTCGGTGCCCGAGCAGCGGTCCGTTTCGGGACAGCGGTCCCTGTCGGAGGGGCTGTCGGTGCCGGAGCAGCAACCTGAGCCGGAGGCGGCATAGCGCACACAGGGGGTGCCTGAGTCAGCGACGGCGTACGGCCGCGAAGCGGACCGGGGTGCCCGGCACCGCCTGCGCGGCTGCCGGGAGGTCGCTCGCGCCGACGACCGCGATCACCGGGTAGCCGCCGGTGGTCGGGTGGTCGGCGAGGAAGACGACCGGCCGGCCGTCGGGCGGGACCTGGACCGCTCCCAGGACCACGCCCTCGCTGGGGAGTTCACCGGGGAGGACCCGCTCCAGGGCGGGTCCCTCCGTGCGCAGCCCGATGCGGTTGCTCGCGGCGGACACCCGGTACGTGCGGGACGTGAACGCGCGTACGGCCGCCGGTGTGAACCAGTCGTCGCGGGGACCGAGGGTCACGTGCAGGACGAGCTCGGCCGGGGGCGCCGGCTGCGGGGCGACGTCCACGCGCGCGTGCGGGCCGACCGGGCGCCCCAGGGGAAGCACCGCCCCGTCCGTGAGCGGTGGCGGGCCGAGCCCCGACAGCAGGTCGGTGGAGCGGCTGCCGAGGACCGGCTCGACGGCGATACCGCCGGAGACGGCCACATAACTGCGCACCCCGGAGACGGCCGCGCCGACGTCCAGGAGCGCCCCGGCGGGCACCCGCACCGGCGCACCCCAGGCGGCCGGGCGTCCGTCCACCGTGACCGGGCACGGGGCGCCGCCGACCGCCACGGTGACCGCAGAACGCGGCCGTAGCGCACAGCCGTTGAGGGTGGTCTCCAGGACGGCCGCCTCGGGCGGATTGCCGACCAGCCGGTTGACGAGCACCGCCGCAGGTGCGTCGAGCGCCCCGGAGCGGGGCACTCCGAGGTGGGCGTGGCCTGGGCGGCCCAGGTCCTGGGCGGTGGTCAGCGCCCCGGCCCGTACGACGGCGAGCGCGCGGTCGGTCATTCCGCCACCGCCGGTCCCGCCGCGCCAACCGGTCCAGCCGCTCCGGTCTGTCGCACCGGTCCGGCTCGTCCCACAGGTCCCACCTGCACGAAGTGCACGCGTGTGCCCGGTGACAGCAGCGCGGCCGGCACGCGCGCGTGGTCCCACAGCACGGTGTCCGTGGTGCCGATCAGCTGCCAGCCGCCCGGCGACGAGCGCGGATACACGCCCGTGTACGGGCCCGCCAGCGCCACCGCACCGGCCGGGACGGCCGTGCGCGGCGTGGCCCGGCGCGGGACGTCGTAGCGCGCCGGCAGGCCGGTGAGGTAGCCGAAGCCGGGGGCGAAACCGCAGAAGGCGACGGTGAATTCGGTGCCCGCGTGGATGCGCGCCACCTCCTGCTCGTCGACGCCCCAGTGTGCGGCGACGTCGGCCAGGTCCGGGCCGTCGTAGCGCACCGGGAGTTCGACGACCTCACGCGCGCGTGGGGGAGCGGGCGGCACCTCGGCGGCGGCCAGTTCGGCAGCCAGGTGCACCGGATCGGCGAGGCCGTCGAGGAGGACGGTGCGGGCCGCGGGGACGATCTCACGGACCGACAGCGCGCCCTCCGCGCGGCGGCGCAGCAGCTCCGCGTGCAGCGCCTGTGCCTCCTCGCCCGAGGACACCTCGACGAGCAGGGCGTCGTCGCCGACGGGCAGCGCCCTCATGCGAAGGCCTCCACCCGGATGCCCGATTCCTCCAGCCGCGCCCGCGCCCGGCGGGCCAGCTCGACGGCGCCGGGCGTGTCTCCGTGCAGGCACAGGGAACGCGCGCGTACCTCGATGCAGGAGCCGGACCGGGAGGTCACCGTCCCGGATCGCGCGAGGCTCAGGGACCGCTCCACGACCGCATCGGGATCGGTGACGACGGCCCCCTCCTGGCCGCGCGGCACGAGGTTGCCCTCGTCGGTGTACGCGCGATCCGCAAACGCCTCCGTGACGGCCGGGAGCCCCGACTTGGCTGCCAGCTCCAGCAGCCGCGAGCCGGGCAGCCCCAGCACGGGCAGCGTGACGTCCGCGAGGAGCACGCCGTCGACGACCGCGCCGGCCTGCTCCTCGTCGTGCACCACGCGGTTGTACAGCGCACCGTGCGGCTTGACGTACGCCACGCGGGCGCCCGCCGCCCGTGCGAAGACCTCCAGGGCGCCGATCTGGTACGCCACTTCGGCTGCCAGCTCGGCGGGTGGGACGTCCATCGCGCGCCGCCCGAACCCGGCCAGGTCTCGGTAGGAGACCTGGGCGCCGATCGTCACCCCGCGCGCGGCGGCCAGCTCGCACACCCGGCGCATGGTGGCCGCGTCCCCGGCGTGGAAGCCGCAGGCCACGTTGGCGCTGGTGACAACGGACAGCAACTGCTCGTCGTCGGTGAGCCGCCAGCGGCCGAAGCCCTCGCCGAGGTCGGCGTTCAGATCGATCGCGGTCATGGTCCCCTCTGGTGGTCAGGCCACGCGGTACTGCTCGTCGCGGGCGTCGGTCAGGAACATCTGGCCCGGTGCGTGGGTGATGGCGAACGGCGGTCGGGACGCCATCACCGCGGCCTGCGGAGTCACCCCGCAGGCCCAGAACACGGGGATGTCGTCCGCTTCGGCGTCCACCGGGTCGCCGAAGTCCGGGCGGGCCAGGTCGTCGATGCCGAGCCCCGACGGATCGCCGCAGTGCACGGGGCTGCCGTGCACCGCCGGGAGCAGGCTGCTCTCCCGGATCGCCGCCGCCAGGTGCTCGGGCGGCACGGGGCGCATGGACACCACCAGCGGGCCGTGCAGCCGTCCCGCCGGCCGGCACTGACGGCTCGTGACGTACATCGGGACGTTCCGGCCCTGCTCGATATGGCGGATCGGCACGCCTGCGCCGGTGAGCGCCCACTCGAAGGTGAAGCTGCAGCCGATCAGGAACGACACCAGGTCCTCCCGCCAGTGGCCGAGCACATCCGTCGGCTCGTCCACCAACTCGCCGTCCCGCCACACCCGGTAGCGCGGCAGGTCGGTGCGCAGGTCCGCGCCGGCCGCCAGCACCGTCGTCCACGAGCCGGCGTCCGTGACGTCGAGCACCGGGCAGGGCTTGGGGTTGCGCTGGCAGAACAGCAGCATGTCGTACGCCCAGTCCGCGGGCACCGAGATCAGGTTGACCTGGGTGTGGCCGGCCGCGACCCCGGCCGTCGGGCCGGTCAGTCCCGCGCGGAAGCGGGCTCGGGCCGTTTTCGGGCTCCACGCGCGCGCGTGCTCGTCGACAAGGGTCAGCGGACGGTCCTCCGTGCGGTTCACGCCAGCTCCTTCCCGCGCGTCTCGGGCAGCCCGAGCAGCGCCAGCGCCGCGAGTCCGTAGCCGACGGCACCGAAGACCAGCGCGCCGCCCACGCCCCAGCTGTCCGCCAGGAAGCCGACCGTCGTGGGAAAGACGGCGCCCACCGCGCGACCGGTGTTGTACGTGAATCCCTGCCCCGTGCCCCGCACCGCGGTCGGGTACAGCTCGCTCAGGAAGGAACCGAAGCCGCTGAAGATGGCCGACATGCAGAACCCGAGCGGGAAACCGAGCACCAGCACAAGGGTGTTGGCGCCGCTGGGAATGTTCGCGTACGCCAGGATGCAGACGGCCGACAGCAGCGCGAACAGCCAGATGTTGCGCCGGCGGCCCAGCCGGTCGGTGAGGTAACCGCCTGTCAGATAGCCGATGAAGGCGCCGGAGATGAGGAACGTGAGATAGCCACCGGTGCCGACGACCGACAGATCGCGCTCCGTCTTCAGATAGGTCGGCACCCAGGTCGCGAGCGTGTAGTAACCGCCCTGGACGCCGGTGGAGAGCAGCACCGCGAAGAACGTGGTGCGCAGCAGACCGGGCGCCTCGGCCGTGCCCGGCCGGAAAACGGCCGCAAAGGAACCCTTTTGCGGGTTCTTCTCCCGAGCTGCGGCCGCCTCGGGTGCGTCGTGCACCTGGCGTCGCATCCAGATGACCAGCACCGCCGGAAGCGCGCCGGTCCAGAACATCACGCGCCAGGCCAGGTCGTCGCCGAGGTACGAGAAGACCAGGGTGTACACGATCACGGCCAGGGCCCAGCCGACGGCCCAGGAGCTCTGGATCACTCCGAGGGTGCGGCCGCGGTGCTTCGCGCTCGCGTACTCGGCGACCAGGATCGCGCCGACCGCCCACTCGCCGCCGAAGCCGAGCCCCTGCAGGGCCCGGAAGACCAGAAGAGTCTCGTAGTTGGGCGCGAAGCCGCAGGCCACGGTGAAGACGGCGTACGTGATGACTGTGATCATCAGCGCCTTGACCCGGCCGATCCGGTCCGCCAGCACCCCGGCCAGGGCGCCGCCGACCGCGGAGACGACGAGTGTGACGGTGGTGAACAGGCCTGTCTGGCCGCTGTCCAGGCCGAAGTACGCGGCCAGCGCCACCATGCTCAGCGGAAGCGTGAAGTAGTCGTACGAGTCCAGCGCATAGCCGCCGAACGCGCCCGCGAAGGCGCGGCGGCCCCGCGGGCCGAGGGCGCGCAGCCAGGCGAACGCGCCGTCGTCGGCGGTGTGTTCACCCGCCCCGGGGCGGGTGTCGGTGGTCAGGGCCTGCGGTGGAGGGGTCGTGCTCATGGGCACCTCGCAGTGGGAGGACGGAGGGTGCTTGAGGATTGAGCCGTGCCGTGCGGAGGCGGTCGGTGCCGCGGTGGGGATGGGCGGCGCCGTTCGTAGCAAGGTAGAGGATCGTTGAACGATCCCTCAATACTCATGTTGTTTCGTTCTTGTATCTGCGATTGAATTCCGGGCATGGCAGAGCAGCTGACCGGACTGGCCGACGACCGCGCTCTCCTGGGGCGTACCAGCACTGCCGAACGGGTCTCGGACATCCTCAGGAGTCGCATCGCCGAGGGATACTTCCCGCCCGGCACCCGGCTGTCGGAGGACAGCATCGGCGGAGCGCTCGGGGTCTCCCGCAACACCCTGCGCGAGGCGTTCCGGCTGCTCACACATGAACGTCTGCTGGTCCACGAGCTGAACCGCGGCGTGTTCGTGCGGGTGCTGGCGGTGGAGGACGTCGAGGACATCTACCGCACCCGACGGCTCGTCGAGTGCGCGGTCGTCCGCGGTCTGGGCGAGCCGCCGTACGGCCTCGACGGCCTCGCGTCGGCGGTGACGCAGGGGCAGCGGGCCGCCGTCGAGAATGACTGGAAAGGTCTGGGGACGGCCAACATCCACTTCCACCGGGAGCTGGTCGCGCTCGCCGGCAGTGAGCGTACCGACGAGCTGATGCGCAGCGTCTTCGCCGAACTGCGCCTCGCCTTCCATGTCGTGGACGACCCACGCCGGCTGCACGAGCCGTACCTCATGCGCAACCGCCAGATCCTCCAGGCACTGCAGGCGGGGGACCGGGTCGAGGCCGAGCGGCTGCTGGAGACCTACCTCGACGACTCGCTCAAGCGGGTCGTGGAGGTGTACCGGCGTCGGGTGGGCGAGGACGACTAGAGCGTTCACCGTCGTCGGTGTGACAACCCTGACGCAGGGGCGCATCTGCGTCGTTTGGGTCGTTGTCAGACCGAGGACCTAATCTGTGCACCGTGACTTCGCCTGCATCGACGGACAGCGTTCCGCCCCAGTTCAGCGCGGGGCCGCGACCCGCTCCGGGTCCGGCCGCCGACGAGGGACTGGCGCGGCGGCTGCGCGCGCTCGCCTGCACCGCGCCGCTGCACGATCTCGATGCGCGCAAAGCCAACCTCGCCGGCGAGTACGCGGTGTACGGCATGGCGGAGGTCGCCCTCGCGGCGATCGACCTGGTCACGCTGAACATGGACTTCGACACCGGCGCCGACCACGACCAGGTCGTCGCCCGGCTCCTGCCTCGCATCGCCGCGCAGGCCCCGCAGCGACCCGTCGCCGAGCACGAGCGTGTGGCCCGCTGGGTGCTGGAGAACCTGATCAACGTCGGCAGCGTGGACCGCGGATTTCGGGCGGTGTACGGCACATTCGCACCGGATGGGACGTATGTCCGGCGTGACTACGACTTCAAGCTGATCGAGGAGGTGCCGGGCCCCGGCGGCAGCGTCTATCTCCGTACGACGGACGAGGCGGTCAACGTCCTCGTCGGCGCCCTCGACACCGACGTCACCAGCGCGCAGATCGCCGCCGAGGTCAAGCTGGAGGTGCTGATCAACCGCGGCCGGCTCGCGGACGCCCAGCTGGCGGCCGAGCAGGCCCGCTACCGGACCGTGCAGTACTCGGAGACCCTCCGCAAGGCGCTCGAGGCGACTCGGCGCAACGTCCGTGCAGTGGACTGGCTGAACACCGTGCCCGACATGATCGCCGAGGCGCTCGACCACGTGGCAGACCGCTATCGGCACGAGAACGCGATCCTCACCAACATCCGCAGGGCGCGCGACGAGTCGGAGGACCCCGAGCACAAGCGGCGGGCCGCCGAACTGGTCGACATCGTCAAGGACTGCATCCGTCGGCACACCCAGTTGCAGTCGCGGCTGTTGGAGGCCGGCCCGCTGTTCCGGGCCGAGCAGGACCGGCAGGCCTTCGCCGCGCCGATGGCGACGTCGGGCATAGACCTGTACGGCCATCTCGTCGCGCCGGTGCTCCCGTTGCCGCTGAAGCAGGCGATCCGCGTCACGGACGCATTCTTCGCGCGGGGCACCGGACTGCGCACGCCGGTGTCCGTTCGGATGGGGGACCTGCTGGACCTCCTGCTGACTCCGCCGGCGGAGCGGGAGCATCTGGGGGCCGAGATGCCGGAGCCGGACCTGATCGCGACGCCGGACGACAGCCGGTTCAGCGAGGAGCAGTTGGCGGCGGCCACGGAGCTGCTGGATCTGCCGGCGGATGCGCCGCGGCGGTTGTCGGGGTTGTTGGCTCAGGCTCGGCGGCGCGATCCCGACCTGCCCTATCTCGTCGCCCTGTTGGCTGTCCACGCGGCCAGCCCGGCGGTCGGCACGGCCTACCGGCAGGGGGAGGAGAAGCTCCTGTTCGCCGTGGACGACGGGACCGAGCTGGACGACCCCGAGTTCGGCGGGGCCGATCTCATCGTCGGTACGGCTCTGCTGGATGCGGCAGGGATGGCGGCCGACAGGACAGAGGCGGCATGAGTACATACGAGCACCAGCGCAGCGAGGAGCACCGACCGTGAGCGAGAACGTCGACCGGAGTGAGCCGGAGGCCGGTGCCCCGCCCGCCTCCGCCGCCGTCACCCCTGCCGACGCCGCCGACGCGGCGCGGCTCGTGGCGTTCGGACTGCAGCCGAAGCTGCTGCCCGCACGGGATCAGGAGTACGCGGATCGGCTGCGCCGGTACCGGGAGGATCCGGCGTTCGCGCGGCTCGCGGATGCCGTCGCCACCGGGCTCGGGCTGGTCGTCCTGGAGGTTTCGCCGCGTGCGGGGATGGCGGTGACCGCTGCGGAGGATTCGGTGTTCGCCGTTCGCATGGGCGACTATGCGCGGCGCACAGCTGCCGACTCCGGGGACCGGTTCCTGCACGGGCTCGCACATCTCGCCGTGGCAGCCATGGCGTTTCCGCGGCCCGAGGATCTGGCCGACGACGGCTACATCGGGCGCGTGACGGTCAACGGCGTCGACGCCTTCGTGCGCCAGGCCTGCCGGCGGCTGGAGGAGCGGGCGGCCGAGCAGGGGGAGAACACCGACCCCGCCACGGACGCGCCCGGGCTGGAAGCCGCGTGGCGGATCTGGGTCAGACGCAGTGCAACGGGTGCCACGAAGGACGCGCGCCGACTCGCGGGTTCCACGACCGGCATCGTCGGCAAGGCCGTGGCGTTCCTCACCGACTCCGGGTTCCTGCAGCGCACCGGCGACGACAACGGCGGGACGTACCGGACGACCGCCCGCTACCAGCTCCAGGTGCGCGACATGGCGGGCAGCGCCGCCATGGCCGAGCTGCTGGATCTGGGCGTCGTCCCGGTCACCGACGGCACGCCGACACTGTTGCCCGCCGAGGACACCGACGACCTGGAGCTGGTGGCCGACGCCGGGCTGCCGTTCCACTCCGCCTGAACTCCCTTTCCTGACGAATTCCTGACGAAGACTGACGAAGGCTTACGAGAGTCCGCCATGTACGAGCTGTCCCGGGTCCGCCTTTACTCCATCGGGCCCGCCGGTGCGCGCTACGCCGACACCGTGCTTGACCTGCGCGGTGTGGGCGAGCCCGTGCCCGACCCCGCGCCCACCCAGGCGGAGTTCTTCGAGGAGGAGCCCGTCGGTCCGCCGCGCCGGCCCGCGCCCGCCGGTGTGCTCTTCCTGGAGAACGGCGGCGGCAAATCCGTCCTGCTGAAGCTGATCTTCTCGGTGATGTTGCCCGGTCACCGGAACACTCTGGGGGGCGCCAGCTCCGGAGTGCTGCGGAAGTTCCTGCTCGCCGACGACTGCGGGCACGTGGCGCTGGAGTGGCAGCATGTGCAGACCGGCGAGTGCGTCGTCGTCGGCAAGGTGAGCGAATGGCGGGGCCGTCAGGTCTCCAACGACCCGCGGAAGTTCGCCGAGGCCTGGTACTCCTTCCGTCCCGGGCCCGGGCTCACGCTGGACAACCTGCCCGTGGCCGAGGCCACCGCCATACGGCCGCCCGCCGAGGGCCAGTCCGGCGCGCAGGGCCGTCGGCGCACCATGAAGGGCTTCCGGGACGCGCTCACCGAGGCGGGCAAGGCGTACCCGCACCTGGAAGTGCACTGGGAGGAGATCCACGACCGGTGGATCGAGCACCTCGGCGACCTCGGCCTCGACCCCGAACTCTTCCGCTACCAGCGGGAGATGAACGCCGACGAGGGCGAGGCCGCCGGCCTCTTCGCGGTCAAGAAGGACTCCGACTTCACCGACCTGCTGCTGCGCGCGGTCACCGACACCCGGGACACCGACGGGCTCGCCGACCTCGTCAGCGGCTTCGGCAACAAGCTGGGGCGGCGCGCCGAGCTGATCGCCGAGCGTGATTTCACTGCCGGGTCGGTCGACCTGCTCGGGCGGATCGTGGGGGCCGCCGAAGCGCGTGCCCGCGCGCGTGACATCCACGCCGGCGCCGAGCGGCGGACGCGGACGCTGGCCCGGCGGCTGTCCGCGCGCGGCGCCCAGGAGCGGGTGCGGGCCGCCGACCTCGCCCAGCGGGTCACGGCCGCAGCCTACGCGGTCACCCACGCCGAGTCGGGGCGCGAGCGCAGCGCGCTGATCACCGCCGAACTCGCCTACCGGCACGCCTCGTTGGCGCTGGCCGCAGCCGAGAAGTCGGCGGCCGCGCAGAAACGCGAGCTCGCCGACGCACGCACGTTGTACGCGGCCTGGCAGGCCGCCGAAGTCGTGCTGCGGCACCGCGCCGCCGCCGACCGGGTCGCACGCGTGGCCGCCGCCATCCAGGAGGCCGAGCGGGACGCCGCCCCCGCGCTGGCCGCCCGGACCAAGGCCGCCGTCGACCTCGTACGGGCCCTGCACGCGGCCGCGGAGAGCGCCGAGGTCCTCGCCGACGAGGAGGAGGAGCGGTCCGCGGGGTTGCAGGAGGTCAGCGAGTCCGCGTACGGGGACTCCACCGCCGCCGCCACGCAGGCGCAGCGGGCCCGCAGCGAGACCGGGCACCTGCGTCAGCGCCTCACCGAGGTCGAGCAGGAGACCGCCGAGGCGGTGCGCGCGGGCTGGCTCGACGACAGCGCACCCGACGCCGATCCGGCCCGCGCGGCCCTCGCGGCCAGCGATGCCGAGAAGTCGGCGGTGGCCGCCTGGGACACGGCGCGTGAGGCGTCTCGCCGGGCGAGCGAGCACGCGCGTGAGGCCGCCTCGGCGGAGTCCCGCGCCGAGCTGACGGCGGCCCGCGCGGCGGACGCGGCCTCGGCGGCCGAGCGGTCGTACGAGGCGGAGCGCCGTATCGCCGAGGGGCTGGCCGCGGAGGAGCGGTTGGCGGAGCTGCTCAGCCTGCCCGGCTCCGGCGGCGCGGCGTCCGGTCCCGTGCCCGCATCTCGAGCGGGTGCCGACGGGACGAGCGGGGGCGGGCGACAGGGTTCCGGGGACGGTGCCCCGTCGGAGGCCGCGGACGGCCTCACCGGCAGCGCTCCAGCGGCGGGTGCCGATGCAGCCGACGGCACGGCCGGGCGGGGTGCGGGCACGGACGCGGCCGACACCCCGTCGCGCCGCCCGCGCCAGGACGCCCGCAGGACTCAGCGTCCCCTCGCCGAGGGCGCCCTCACCGCCGAGGAACTGGACCGCTTCGCCGACGAGTTGCGCGAGCTGCTCGACGACGCGGTCTCCTCGGCCGAGCGGCAGCTGTTCGAGCTGAGGACGGCCGCAGCCGACGACGCCCGGATCCTCGGTGCGCTCGGTGACGGCGGGCTGCTGCCGCCCGGCCCGGACGTGCTGGCCACGGTGGAGTACCTCGGCGAGCACGGCATCCCCGCGCTGCCGGGCTGGCGCTATCTCGCCCAGGCCGTCGATCCCGCCGACCACGCGCGCGTGCTGGCCGCGCGTCCGGAGCTGGTCGACGGCGTGATCATCACCGACCCGGCATCGCACGCACGCGCCCGGGAGGCGCTGAGCGAGGCCGCGCTGCTGCCCCGCTCCGCCGTGGCGGTCGGCACGGCCGCCGCCCTGCTCGCACCCACCCCGCCCGCCGACTCGACCCCCGGCGACGTGTTCCTCGTCCCGCCGAACCCGGCCATGCACGACGAGCACGCCGCCGACGAGGAGCGGCAGGCGCTGCGCGCGCGGGCCACCGAACGGGACCAGGGGATCCGCACGCTCGCGGCGCGGCTCGGCAAGGATCGTGAACTGGCCGCACGCCTTGCCTCGTGGCGTACGGGCTGTCCGGCCGGCCGGCTGGTCGAACTGGCGCAGGCCGCGCGGGAGGCGCGCGCGTTCGCCGAAGAGACCGAGGCCGAGCTGACCGAGGCACGAACCGTGCGGGCCGAGGCCGAGGAGGCCGCCGCGGAGGCCGCGCAGGTGCGCGAGGAGCGGCAGGAGGCCGCACAGAAGGCCCGGCGCGCCGCCGACGCCCTCGCCGGGCTGGCCTTCCGGCTGCGCGAGCGGGCCGGCTGGCAGGTGAAGCTGCGTGAACTCGCCGACGAGGCCACCGAGTCGGAGGCCCGCGCCCAGGCCTGCCTGGAGCGTGCCCGCGCCGCTGACGAGGACCGGCGTGCCGCCCAGCGGGCCGCCGACGACGCCCGCCGCACCGCGCGTGCGCTGCGCGCCGAGCGCTCCGAGATCGCCGGCGCCCCCGATGACGTACCGGAAGACGTCACGGACGCGCCGAAGGCGGCCCTGCCCGCTCTGCGCGAGGCCTATCGCGCCGCGTCCCAGGTGTACGAGAAGGTCGGCGTCGGCGCCGACCTGCGGGCCGAGCAGGCGCGCGCGGAGAGCGACGAGAGCGCGGCGCGCGCGGAGCTGGACCGGTTGAGCAACAAGGTCCGCACGCGCGCGGAGCAGCTGCTCGAGTCTCCCGACGGTTCCGACGGGCCGTCCCGGCAGGCCGCCGCCGCGCGCGCGGAGGAGCTCGTACAGCTCCTGGAGACCCGGATGTCCAGCGCCAGCGAGCACCTCGGCCGACTGCGCGGCGAGGCCGAGCGGCATGCACCCGAGGACGGCGACGCCCACACCGAGCTGCCCGAGGAGCTCCAGCCCCGCGACGCCGAGCACGCGCAGGCGCTACTGCGCACGGCGACCGCGGAGCTGGCCTCGCGCACGGAGGCGTTGACGCAGGCCCGGGAGGCGCACGCCGAGCTCCTCGACGCGCATCGCGCCGCGGAGGACGCGGCGGGCGGCTTCGACGAGATCGCCGCGCTGCTGCGCGACCTGCTGCGCGAGCACGCCGGGGACGAGGAGCAGGAGGCGCCGGAGCCGTACCCGGGCGGTCTCGAGGACGCCCGGCAGTCCGCCGCCGAGGCCCGCCGGTCCCTGC
Source organism: Streptomyces flavusporus (assembly GCF_046267975.1). Classification (NCBI taxonomy): domain Bacteria; kingdom Bacillati; phylum Actinomycetota; class Actinomycetes; order Kitasatosporales; family Streptomycetaceae; genus Streptomyces; species Streptomyces flavusporus. Next base: position 8,156,840 of record NZ_CP176503.1, read on the forward strand.
GCGGCTGCGCCGCCGACCTGTCGGCCGCCGAGGCCGCCGTCCGGGAGGCGAGCGACATCCTCGTCCGGCACGCCAACTCCACCCGCTACGAGCAGGTGCGCACCCCCGCCCGGCAGCAGATCCGCGAGCTGCCCGCATCCGCACTGCCCGAGCACGCCCAGAAGTGGGCCGATGCCTTCGCGCCCCGACTGCGCGTCCTCACCGACGAGTTGGCGCAGCTGGAGCGCAACCGTGACTCGATCGTGGACCGGCTGCGTGGGCTGGTCGACTCGGCGCTGGCCACCCTGCGCTCGGCGCAGCGGCTGTCCCGGCTGCCCGAAGGGCTCGGCGAGTGGTCCGGGCAGGAGTTCCTGCGCATCCGTTTCGAGGAACCCGACCAGGCCACCCTCACCGAGCGGCTCGGCGAGGTCATCGACGAGGCGACCCGGGCCGCCGTCAAGAAGAACTCCGACCTGCGGCGGGACGGCATGTCCCTGCTGCTGCGGGGCGTGGCCGCGGCACTCCAGCCCAAGGGCGTCGCCGTCGAGATCCTCAAGCCGGACGCCGTCCTGCGCGCGGAGCGCGTCCCCGTCGGGCAGATGGGCGATGTGTTCTCCGGCGGCCAGCTGCTCACCGCGGCCATCGCCCTGTACTGCACGATGGCCGCGCTGCGCTCCAACGACCGGGGCCGCGACAAGCACCGGCACGCCGGCACGCTGTTCCTCGACAACCCCATCGGCCGCGCCAACGCCACGTACCTGCTGGAGCTCCAGCGCGCCGTGTCGGACGCTCTGGGCGTCCAGCTCCTCTACACCACCGGCCTGTTCGACACCACGGCACTCGCCGAGTTCCCGCTGGTCATCCGGCTGCGCAACGACGCGGACCTGCGCGCGGGCCTGAAGTACATCAGCGTGGAGGAACACCTCCGGCCGGGACTTCCGCGTGAGGCTCCCGCCGGCGAAGCCGGGCACAGCGAGATCACGGCGACGCGGATGTTCAAGCGACCGGCCTAGTCATCCGCCTTGATCAGATTCGCTTGGGGTTCTCGGAGAACCGGGCCGCGACCACGTTGCCCGCCGTGCCGCCGCCGACCGCCACGTAGTCGAACTCATCGATGTACCTGAGCTGTTGACCTCATTGTGGCCGGATCTCAGTCTGCCGGCGGGGCGGTGAGCGGGGCGGCGGTCTCCAGCCGGTGCTCGGCGAGGACGCCGGTGCGGTGGCGCTGGACGAACCAGTAGTAGGCGAAGCCGCCGCCCGCGATGATCGCGACGAACAGCACGGCACCCCACTGCAGGTACCAGTGGAACGGGGCCGTTGCGTTGTAGACGGAGGCCCGCGGCCAGATCAGGTTGACCGTCATGACCGCGCCCCACACCACCGCGCCGATGTTGACGGGCAGCCCCCAGCGACCCAGCGAGAACCTGCCCTCCGCTGGTTGCCACTTCCCCCGCAGCCGGGCCACCAGCATGGGCGCGGTGACGCCGAGGTAGGCGAGGTAGATCATGATGATGCCGATGCTGGTGACGACGGTGAAGATCTGCGGCTGGCGGATGTTGACCACGAGGATCGCGAGCGCGAGGACCCCGATGATCACGGCCGGCAGCACCGGCGTCTGGAAGCGCGGGCTGACCCGGGCCATCAGGGAGGGCGCGGGCAGGTTGTTGTCCCGGGCCATCGCGAACGCCAGCCGGATCGCCGCCGTGTGGACGGCACAGGGCGCACACCGTGACCGCGATCAGCACGCACCACAGCATCGCCTTGCCGGCGGTGGGGCCGAGCACGTCGAGCACGATGTACTGCAGACCCTCCGTCGACAGCTTGTCCCCGTTGAGGGTGGAGACGCTCATCAGCGCGAGCAGCAGGACCAGTCCGCCCAGGGCGAAGGAGGCGACGATCGCCCGGATGATGGCGCGGGGCGCGTTCCGGGACGGGTCGAGGGACTCCTCGCCGAGGGAGGCGGCGGTGTCGAAGCCGTACATGACGTACGCCGACGCCAGCGAGGCCACCAGGAACGCGCCCAGGTAGCCGGCCGAGTGGCCCGCGCCGGTGCCGGCGGTGTCCGTGACCACCTGTGGGCCACGCGTGATGTTCGCCGCGAGCAGCACGATCAGTACGACGGTGGCGATCAGCTCGATGAACACGCCCGCCGTGTTGATCCGGGCCATCAGCTTGACGCCGAAGGCGTTCACCACGGTGGTGAACAGGATCAACACCGCGGCCAGGATGACCGCGTTGGTCGCCACGTCGTAGGTGCCGGTGCCGTCCCCGACGAACTGGAACACATCGGATATCTGCGGAAGCGTCAGCTGGTACGCGAGCGCCACGGCCGAGATCGAGACGATGGAGGCGACCAGCATCATCCAGCCCGCGAGCCAGCCCAGATGCGGATTGCCGATCTTCTTCGACCAGTTGTAGACCGAGCCCGCGACCGGATAGCGAGCTGCCAGCTCCGCGAAACACAGGGCGACCATGAACTGGCCGGCGAAGACCATCGGCCACGACCACCAGTAGGCGGGGCCGCCGCTGCCGTAGCCGAAGTAGAACAGCTGGAACGTGCCGGTCAGGATCGAGATGTAGCTGATCCCGGCGGCGAAGGTGTGGAAGTTGCCGAGGGTGCGCCTGAGTTCGGGTTTGTAGCCGAACTCGGCGAGTTCGTCGTCGTCGTGACCGGGTTGTCCGGCGGGTGATTGCCGGGTTGTCGTCATGGGCGGGCTCCTGGTGGGGCTGGGGGACGGTGGGGAGTACGCGGCTCGTGCGGTGCCGGGATCAGTGGGGCGGGACTGAACCAGCCCTGGGGGAGGGCGCGGTGTTGCGCCAGATGTGCTTCGTCTCGCGGTACTCGGCGAGCACCGCCGGCCCGAGTTCGCGCCCGAATCCGGAGTGCTTGACGCCGCCCCACTCCGCCTGCGGGACGTACGGCTGGTAGTCGTTGATCCAGACCGTGCCCAAGCACAGCCGCGCTGCGACCGGCGAGCCGTCTGCGGGGCAGCGGATCTCACGGGTGCGCTCGTCGAGGAGACGGCGCCACTCGCCGTCAATGAACAGGTCCGGCATGGCTGCCTCCCAGCCTCTCGACCAGCCATTCGTGGGAGACCCCGATGTGGTGCTCGTTGGGGACAGCACACCCCTTTTGCGGTACGCGCGGGAACCCATCGCCGACGGGGTCCTTTCACACGCCTCGAAGTCCTGCACGTTCACCCGGTGAAACAGCCTCACCGACTTCGACACGTCCGCCCCCGACGCCACCACCTCCGGCGCGTACAGCCAGTCGCAGTCGACGACCGTGCGGCCCTCGGCCGGCGGGAACATCCGGTGCAGGATGACGTGATCCGGTACGAGGTTGATGAAGACCGCTGCGTAGCCGTCGGCGAACTCCGGGAGGGCATTGGTGAGTTCGGGATGGATCGTCGCGCAGTGGCAGCACTCCATGAAGTTCTTGACGATCAGCTTCCAGTTCGCCTTCACGTCATAGGTGATGCGTTTTCCGAGCACGAGGTTCTCCGTGCCGTAGTGCTCGATGGCGGCCGCGTCACCAAGCCGCTCGACGGCCGCGCCCGTCACCGTCTCCTCGAAGGAGGGGGGTTCGTCGGCGAGGCACAACCCAGGCGTAGCGGAGCCACTCGCGCAGCGCCACCTTGATCAATCCGTGCTCGACGCGATCGAGGTCCGGCACCTTGATCAAATTAGGGGCGCGAACTCTGCGCCAGGAAGGACGCGAGTCCGTGGGCGGGGAAGGGAGAGTGGAGTCGTCCGCACTCTGAGTGGAAGCCTCTTGGCGGAACAGACTGACCGCCGCCACCGGCGGGAGCCCGACGCCGTGGCTCCCGCCGCCGAGGACAGGTACCTCAGGGGTGCGACAGCTGTCCGGTGCCGCCCCGGCGGCGTATTCGCTGCTGCGTGCGCTCGGTGGCCCGTGCCCTGCGCCGTGCCCTGCGCCGTTCGCGGCGCAAAGCGCGTGCGGTGCTGCTCGGCCTCGACACCACGCCGTTGCGCTGATTCCAGACCTGACGCGTCACCCATACGTCGAGCACACTCCAGGTCGCCACCACGGTGCTGACGACACTGCTGATCACCATGGGGAACGCCAGCCAGGATCCGGCCATCGTGCACAGGAAGGCGACCATCGCCTGGATCAACGTCACGGCGATGATGAGCACCGCCCGCACGGCTGCCGTCCGCACCGGGTCGGGCAGCCGACGGCGCTTCGCGGGCTCCTCTATCCACAACGGTCGGTAGTACGACCGCCCTTGGGCTGCATCCGACTCATCGGACCCCGCGGCGCGCCCGTATCCCGCCGCTTCGGTGCCCATACCCGCCGGAGCGTCACGCCCTTCCCCCGACAAGCCCGCGTCGGCCGCCTCCCGTCCCTGCCTGGCCGCGCGCCGGTCCGCCGGCTCGGGTCCGCCTGCCGGAATGTCGCGATCCGGTGCCCTGGTGTCCCGCTGCTCCCTCACCCGCGCGGCCGCGCCGTCCGCGGGCGCCTCACGAAGCTCCGCCGTGCCCATCACCGTGTCACTCCCCACCGCCAGCAGACCGCTCGCCCCGGTCCGAAGACCCGACTCCCCAGTGGCTGCCCGGCTTGCGCTGTTTTACGCCGCCCGGGTGCAGGATGCGGCTCCTGTGGCCCATTCCGCCCCCCATTTCCTGTAGAGAAGGACGAACGGTGCGCCCCGAAGATTCCCAACGAGCGAAAAATTCCGGCCAAACGCCCAGTCATGCCGACCTGATCGGGTCTCGGGGCCTCGGCCGGAATCCGGGAGGCAATCTCCCGCAATGACCGGACAACTCCCCATGCTCGGCGACCCGTACGGAAGCTCGACCTCCGGAAGGCCCTTCGAGTTAACTGTGCGACGGTAGTAGGCTCGCGCCGTTTGTTGATGCACATGTACCCCCTGCCAGTGGGGGTCGAGCTGGGGGAGGCCATGCGCTTTCGCGGGAAGTCCATCCGCAGGAAGATCGTGGCGCTGCTGCTCGTGCCGTTGGTGTCCCTGACCGCGATCTGGGCCTTTGCCACGGTACTTACGGGACGCGAAGCAGGTCGGCTGGTCAGCGTCTCGTCCGTGGTCGAGAATATCGGCTACCCCATTGAGGACACCGTCCGGGTCCTCCAGCAGGAACGCCGCCAGACCCTGGTCCATCTCGCCGACCCCCGTGCCTCCGACGGACTCGCCGCGCTCAGGCGCAGCCGGACCGCCACCGACGAAGCCCTGGCCAAGGTCCGCAAGAACGCCCGCGACACCGAGGTGCGTGATGCCCTCGGCGAGGGCACGAACGAACGCCTGACCGCCGTGCTGGACGCCTTCGAAGGCATCGAATCCCTGCGCAGCAGTGTGGAGGACGGCACCGTCAACCGCACCCAGGCCCTCGACCTGTACAACCACCTGGTCGACCCCTGCTTCGTCCTCCTCGCCGATCTCCATGTCGTCGACAATGTGGAGATGGATACGCAGCACCGGGCACTCGTCAACCTCGCCCGAGCCCGCGAACTGCTCTCCCGCGAGGACGCTCTCCTCGGCTCCGCGCTGATCGTCGGCAAGCTCTCCCGCGACGAGATCCGCGACATCACCGACCTCATGGCCCAGCGCACACTGATGTACGACACCAACCTGCCGCTGCTGCCGACCTCGGAGCGCGACCGCTACGAGAGATTCTGGAAGAACGCCGCCAGCGCTCCCCTGCGCGCCGCCGAGGAATCCGCCGTCTCCGAGCCCTCTGGCGATGCCGGCGGAGTCACCGCGCAGAGCTGGGACACCGCCGCCGGGAACGTCCTCGACGAACTCGGCACCCTCGACGACGAGGCCGCGGACCGCTATCAGGACCGCGTCCGCCCGATCGCGATCGGCGTCATCGTCAAGGTCGTCGTCGCCGGAGTGCTCGGCCTGATCGCACTGCTGGCCTCGCTCTTCGTGTCCGTCCGCATCGGCCGCGGCCACATTCGCGACCTGCGACAACTGCGCCTGGAGGCGCACGAGGCGTCCGGCGTACGACTGCCCAGCGTGATGCGCCGCCTCTCGGCGGGCGAAGAGGTCGACGTGGAGACCGAGGTCCCGCGCCTGGAGTACGACAGGAACGAGCTCGGCGAGGTCGGTCAGGCCCTCAACACCCTGCAGCGCGCTGCCGTCGAAGCCGCCGTCAAACAGGCCCAACTCCGCTCCGGTGTCTCCGAGGTCTTCGTGAACCTCGCCCGCCGCAGTCAGGTCCTCCTCCACAAGCAGCTCACGCTCCTCGACGCCATGGAACGCAGGACCGAGGACACCGAGGAACTGGCCGACCTGTTCCGCCTCGACCACCTCACCACCCGTATGCGCCGACACGCCGAGGGCCTGGTGATCCTCTCCGGCGCCGCCCCTTCCCGGCAGTGGCGCAAACCCATCCAGCTCATGGACGTCGTACGCGCCGCCGTCGCCGAGGTCGAGGACTACGAGCGGATCGAGGTCCGCCGCCTGCCGCGCACCGCTGTCACCGGCCCGGCAGTCGCGGACCTCACCCATCTCGTGGCCGAACTCCTGGAGAACGCCACGGTCTTCTCGCCCCCGCACACGGCCGTCCATGTACTCGGCGAGCGGGTCGCCAACGGCTTCACGCTGGAGATCCACGACCGTGGCCTCGGCATGGCGGCCGAGGCCCTGCTGGAGGCCAACCTCCGGCTCGCGGAGACCCCGGAGTTCGAGCTGTCCGACACCGACCGGCTCGGGCTGTTCGTGGTCAGCCGGCTCGCCCAGCGGCAGAACGTCCGGGTCTCGCTGCAGCCGTCCCCCTACGGCGGCACCACGGCCGTCGTCTTCATTCCCGACTCGCTGCTGACGGACGAGGTACCGGACACGAACGGTATCGGCTTCCGCCTCGACCGCCCCCGGCCCTCCAAGGAGGCCGAACTCGAGGAGAGCCGCAGGACCGCACTCTCCCAGGTGCCGGTGCAGCTGCCCGGCCTGCCCACCTCGCTCCTGGACGGGCCGGTCGAACTGGAGGCCCCCGTCGACCTGGACACCATCGAGGACTTCCCCGGCGGGCTCGACGGCGAGGAGACCGAGCGCGGCGGCCTGTTCCGTCCGCGCCGCTCCCTCACCCGCGCGGACGACGAGAAGACGAGCAGCGCCGACGACAAGCCGGGCGTCGGCCCTCTCGACGGATCCGGCCGAGCCGACACGGACGATCACCTCGGCACCCCGGTGCCCTTGCCCCGCCGACGGACCCCGAAGCTGGTCAGCTCCCACGGACGCCCGGTCGCCGAGCAGCGGTCCCGTCGCCAGGAATCCGACGAGGAGAACTCGACCGGCCCCGCCGCACGCCGACCGGAGACGGAGCGAACAGCACCTCTGCCGACCCGTCGCCGTGGCGGCTCGCCACTCGGCCGGTCCTCCAGCCCCAACGGCCGTGCCGGCGAGCGCCCAGCTTCCCAGGGCGAGGACCGTGGTGAGCGCTCCGACTCCCCGGGGGGCAGCCGCGCCGAGCGCGCCGAGTCCCCGGTACGCGACCTCGGCGGGCGCACCGCAAGGCCCGGGCGTGGCCTCGCCGGACCGGCGGCGCCTCCTGCCCTCCCAAGGCGCACAGCGCCCTCTGCGATCGAGTCCGGCGCAGTCGACGACACCGCCGAGCGCACCACGGCCGAAGAGCCCGGGTCCGCCATCGGTCCGCTCCCACAGCGCGTCCGCCAGGCCAGCCTGGCTCCGCAACTCCGGCAGGACCCCGGCCGCCGCACCGAGGACAGGACGGAACCCGCGGAACGGGACGCCGACGAGGTCCGCAGCCGGATGGCCTCGCTCCAGCGCGGCTGGCAGCGCGGCCGCGAGCAGAACGCCGCGGGCGACGGCGCCCAGCGCGGCACAGCACCACAAGGAACGACTAAGGGGGACGGTCGATGACCGCACCGAAGGCGACCGGCCACACCGCGAACGGCAAGTCCGGCGAGCTCAACTGGCTCCTCGACGACCTGGTGGACCGCGTCGCGAGCATCCGCAAGGCCGTCGTGCTCTCCGGCGACGGCCTGGCGACTGGTGTCTCCAAGGACCTGACCCGGGAGGACGGCGAGCACCTGGCCGCCGTCGCCTCCGGATTCCACAGCCTCGCCAAGGGCGTCGGCCGGCACTTCGAGGCGGGCAACGTGCGGCAGACGATGGTCGAGCTCGACGACGCCTTCCTGTTCGTCACGGCCGCCGGCGACGGCAGCTGCCTCGCCGTCCTCTCCGACGCCGACTCGGACGTCGGTCAGGTCGCCTACGAGATGACGCTCCTCGTGAAGCGCGTCGGCGCGCATCTGACCACCGCTCCGCGCACCGATCTGCCCGCAGGCGGGTAGTGGGATGACATGAGCGCAGACGGTCAGGCAAGAAGCCACTGGTTCGACGACGAAGCAGGACCGGTCGTCCGCCCCTACGCCATGACGCGCGGCCGCACCAGCCATGCGGCCCAGCACCGCCTCGATCTGATCGCGGTGGTCGTCACGGAGCCCCACGCGGACGATCCGGAAGCGGACCCGGCGCTGTCCCCGGAGCACGTGGACATCATCGCGCTCTGCCGAGAGGCCCCTCAGTCGGTCGCCGAACTCGCAGCCGAACTCGACCTGCCCATCGGAGTGGTACGGGTCCTCATCGGGGACCTCGTGGACGCGGAACTGATCCATGTGACACGCCCTGTACCCCCGGCCGAGCTGCCGGACGAGAATATTCTGCGCGACGTGATCAACGGCCTCCGGGCGCTGTGAGCAGCGCGGAAGCGAGGTGGAGACGTGACAGGCTGGCAGTTCTGGGTCGACCGGGGCGGCACCTTCACCGACATCGTCGCGCGGCGCCCGGACGGTCGGCTGCTGACACACAAGCTGCTGTCCGACAATCCGGCCCGATACGCCGACGCGGCCGTGGCGGGCGTCCGCGAACTGCTGGCCGGCTCCCCGGACCCCGTCGAAGCAGTGCGGATGGGGACGACGGTCGCCACCAACGCCCTCCTGGAACGCAAGGGTGAGCGCACCTTGCTGGTCACCACGCGTGGCTTCCGTGACGCCCTGCGCATCGCTTACCAGAACCGCCCCCACATCTTCGCCCGCCGCATCGACCTCCCCGAGCTGCTCCACGAACGCGTGATCGAGGCCGACGAGCGCCTCGCCGCCGACGGCACCGCCCTGCGCGCCCCCGACCTGGACGCTCTCGCAGGCCCCCTCCGGCAGGCGTACGACGACGGAATCCGAGCCGTTGCCGTGGTCTGCATGCACAGCCACCTCCACCCCGCCCACGAGCAGGCCGTCGGGGAGCTCGCCGGGCGCATCGGCTTCCCGCAGATCTCGCTGTCCAGCGAGGTCAGCCCGCTGATGAAGCTCGTGCCGCGCGGCGACACCGCCGTCGTCGACGCCTACCTGTCGCCCGTGCTGCGCCGCTACGTCCAGCACGTCGCCGACGAGCTCGAAGGCGTACGCCTGATGTTCATGCAGTCGAACGGCGGGCTCGCCGAAGCCGGCCAGTTCCGCGGCAAGGACGCCATCCTGTCCGGCCCCGCGGGTGGCATCGTCGGCATGGCCCGCATGTCGCAGCTCGCCGGCTTCGACCGCGTCATCGGCTTCGACATGGGTGGCACCTCCACCGACGTCTCGCACTTCGCCGGTGAGTACGAACGCGTCTTCACCACACAGATCGCCGGCGTCCGACTGCGTGCCCCCATGCTGGACATCCACACCGTCGCGGCCGGCGGCGGCTCGCTCCTCCACTTCGACGGCTCCCGCTACCGCGTAGGGCCGGACTCGGCGGGCGCGGATCCCGGGCCCGCCTGTTACCGGGGCGGCGGCCCGCTCGCCGTCACCGACGCCAACGTGATGCTCGGCCGGATCCAACCCGACCACTTCCCTCACGTGTTCGGCCCCGACGGCGACCAGCCCCTCGACGCGCCCCTCGTCCGCGACCGCTTCGCCGCCCTCGCGCGTGAGATCCGCGAAAAGACCGGCGACGACCGCACCCCGGAACAGGTCGCCGAGGGCTACCTGCAGATCGCTGTCGCCAACATCGCCAACGCCGTCAAGCGGATCTCCGTCCAGAAGGGCCACGACGTCACCCGCTACGCCCTCACGACATTCGGCGGTGCGGGCGGCCAGCACGCCTGCATGGTCGCCGACTCGCTCGGCATCCGCACCGTCCTCGTACCCCCCATGGCCGGAGTCCTCTCCGCGCTCGGCATCGGCCTCGCCGATACCACCGCCATGCGCGAGCAGTCCGTCGAGGCCTCCCTGGAGCCCGCCGCCATGCCCGGCGTCCTCAAGACGGCGGACGACCTGGAGGCAGCCGCCCGCGCCGAGCTCCTCGCCGAGGACGTCCCCGAGGACCGTATCGAGGTCACCCGCCGCGCTCAGCTCCGCTACGACGGCACAGACACCACCCTCACCGTCGAGCTGACCGATCCCGCCACGATGCAGCATGCTTTCGAAGAACGTCATCGCGCCACGTACTCCTTCACCCTCGACCGCCCGATCGTCGTCGAAGCCCTCTCCGTGGAAGCCACCGGCATCACCGAACCCCCCGATCTCTCCGTTCTCGCCCCCTACGAGGGCCGCCCCACCGCCCCGCAGGCCGTCCGCCTCCACACCGGCGGCGCCTGGCGCGACGTACCCCTCCATCGCCGCGAGGACCTGCCCCCGGGCGACATCGTCACAGGCCCCGCGATCATCACGGAGGCCAGTGCGACGACCGTCGTCGACGACGGCTGGCAGGCCGCGGCGACCGATGACGGGCATCTGGTCATGGAACGCGCGACGATTACACAGAGTTCCGAACTCGACACGAAAGCCGACCCGGTTCTCCTTGAGGTCTTCAACAACCTCTTCATGTCCATCGCCGAACAGATGGGTGCCCGACTCGAGTCCACGGCGCAGTCCGTCAACATCAAGGAGCGTCTGGACTTCTCCTGCGCCCTGTTCGACCCGGACGGAAACCTGGTGGCCAACGCCCCCCACATCCCTGTCCACCTGGGCTCGATGGGCACGAGCGTGAAGGAGGTCATCCGGCGCCGCGGCAGCAGCATGCGGCCCGGGGACACCTACGCGGTGAACGACCCGTACCACGGCGGCACCCACCTCCCCGACGTCACCGTGATCACCCCGGTCTTCGACACCGACAGCGCCGAGGACACGCAGAGTGACCGAATCCTCTTCTACGTCGCCTCGCGCGGCCACCACGCCGAGATCGGCGGTATCGCTCCCGGCTCCATGCCCGCCAACAGCCGCACCATCGAGGAGGAAGGCGTCCTCTTCGACAACTGGCTGCTCGCCGAGAACGGCCGGTTCCGCGAGGAGGAGACCCACCGCCTGCTCACCGAGGCACCCCAGCCGTCCCGCAACCCGAAGACCAACCTCGCCGACCTGCGCGCCCAGATCGCCGCCAACCAGAAGGGTGTCGACGAAGTCGCCCGCATGATCCGGGACTTCGGCCTCGACGTCGTCCAGGCGTACATGCGGCACGTCCAGGACAACGCCGAGGAAGCCGTGCGCCGCGTCATCGACGCCTTGGACGACGGCGAGTACGCCTATGAGACAGACTCGGGCGCCGTCATCCGGGTACGTGTGCGCGTGGACCGCGAAAACCGCTCCGCCACGGTCGACTTCACCGGTACGTCACCCCAGCTGGCCACCAACTTCAACGCGCCCTACTCCGTCGTCAATGCGGCTGTCCTCTACGTCTTCCGCACCCTGGTCGCCGACGACATCCCCCTCAATGACGGCTGCCTGCGCCCGATCGACATCGTCGTACCGCACGGGTCCATGCTGGCGCCCGAGCCGCCCGCCGCCGTCGTCGCGGGCAACGTGGAGACCTCCCAGGCCATTACCGGAGCCCTGTATGCCGCGCTCGGGGTTCAGGCAGAGGGCTCGGGGACCATGAACAACGTCACCTTCGGCAACGCCCGCCACCAGTACTACGAGACCGTCGCCTCCGGATCCGGCGCGGGTGACGGCTTCCACGGCGCGAGCGTCGTCCAGACCCATATGACCAACTCGAGGCTGACCGACCCCGAGGTCCTGGAGTGGCGCCTGCCCGTCCAGCTCGAGGAGTTCTCGGTCCGGCGTGGCAGCGGAGGCGCGGGACGGTGGCACGGCGGCGACGGCGCGGTACGCCGCATCCGGTTCCACGAGCCGATGACCGTCTCGACGCTCTCCCAGCACCGCAGGGTTCCCCCGTACGGCATGGCGGGCGGCGAGCCCGGCACCCTCGGCGCCAACCGCGTCGAGCGCGCGGACGGCACGGTCACCACACTCGGCGGAAGCGATGCGACGGACGTCGGCCCCGGTGACGTACTCGTTGTCGAAACCCCCGGCGGCGGAGGCTACGGACCACCGCCCCCCGACCCCCATCAAGCAGGAGAAGAGATCGATGATCTTCGGGCGTTCTGAGCGCGGCAAGCCCCCGGTCGAGCCCGTCACGCTCAAGATCCTGGTGGTCGGCGGCTTCGGTGTCGGCAAGACCACCCTCGTCGGCGCGATCAGCGAGATCAGGCCGCTGCGCACCGAGGAACTGCTCACCGAAGCCGGGCGCCCGGTCGACGACACCAGCGGCGTGGAGGGCAAGCACACCACCACCGTGGCCATGGACTTCGGCCGCATCACGCTGCGCGAAGACCTCGTGCTGTACCTCTTCGGCACGCCCGGCCAGGAGCGGTTCTGGTTCATGTGGGACGAGCTCTCCGAGGGCGCACTCGGCGCCGTCGTACTCGCCGACACCCGCCGTCTCGAGGACTGCTTCGCCGCCGTCGACTACTTCGAGCAGCGTTCCATACCCCTCCTGGTTGGCGTCAACTGCTTCGAGGGAGCGGCCCGTTATCCGGCCGAGGACGTCCGCCGAGCCCTCGACCTCGACGCCGACGTACCGCTCCTGATGTGCGACGCGCGCGACCGCGAGTCGGTCAAGGAGGTCCTCATCGGCGTCGTCCAGCACGCGATGGCGCTGGCGGCGGACCGCCGCCAGACCGTCGCCACCTGACGCACGAGTACGGCCCGTACCCCCGCCGACCGGGGTACGGGCCGCAGTCCGAAAACGGCACCCACGCGCGCGTGGCTCAGTCCTCGCCGTCCTCCACCCAGCCGAAGCTCTTCTCCACGGCCTTGCGCCAGTTGTGGTACTCGCGTTCCCGCACCGACGCCTCCATGGCCGGCGTCCACTCGACGTCCCGCTGCCAGTGCGCCTTGAGCTCGTCGAGGTCGTTCCACACGCCGGTGGCGAGTCCGGCCGCATACGCGGCGCCCAGGCACGTCGTCTCGGAGACCTTCGGCCGGATCACCGGCACGCCCAGCACGTCCGCCTGGTGCTGCATGAGCAGGTTGTTCTTCGTCATGCCACCGTCGACCTTCAAGGTCGTGATGTGCACGCCGGAATCCTGGAACATGGCATCCACGACCTCGCGCGTCTGCCAGCTCGTCGCCTCGAGCACCGCGCGCGCGAGGTGCGCCTTCGTGACGTACCGGGTGAGTCCGGTGACGACGCCACGCGCGTCGGAGCGCCAGTACGGGGCGAACAGGCCGGAGAACGCGGGCACGATGTAAGCGCCGCCGTTGTCCTCGACGCTTGCCGCCAGCGTCTCGATCTCGTCGGCGGTACGGATGATGCCGAGCTGGTCGCGGAACCACTGCACCAGGGCGCCTGTTATGGCTATCGAGCCCTCCAGGCAGTAGACAGGAGCCTCACTGCCGATCTTGTAGCCCATCGTTGTCAACAGCCCGCTCTTCGACGGCACCGGCCGGTTGCCGGTGTTGAGCAGGAGGAAACTGCCCGTGCCGTATGTGTTCTTCGCCGATCCCACGTCGTAGCAGGCCTGCCCGAACACGGCCGCCTGCTGGTCCCCGAGCGCCGATGCGACCGGGACGCCCGCGAGTTGGCCCACGGCCGTCCCGTACACCTCGGCCGATGACCTGATCTCGGGCAGGACGGACTCGGGCACGTCCATCGCGGAGAGGACGGACCGGTCCCATTGGAGTGTCTCCAAGTTCATGAGCATGGTGCGTCCGGCGTTGGTCACGTCGGTGACGTGCCGGCCGCCGTCGGTGCCGCCGGTGAGATTCCAGATGAGCCAGGAGTCGATGGTGCCGAAGGCGATCTCGCCCCGCTCGGCGCGTGCCCTGAGGCCGGGCACGTTGTCGAGCAGCCAGGCTGCCTTGGGGCCGGAGAAGTAGCTGGCCAGCGGCAGTCCGGTCTGCTCGCGGAACCGGTCCTGGCCGTCCGGGCCGCCGAGTTGGTTGCAGAGTGCGGCGGTGCGGGTGTCCTGCCACACGATCGCGTTGTGCACGGGCTTGCCCGTGGCACGGTCCCACAGCACCGTCGTCTCGCGCTGGTTGGTGATCCCGAGCGCGCTGAGCTGGTCGGCGCGCAGCCCGGCCTTGGCGATCGCTCCGGCGACCACGGCCTGCACCTTGGACCAGATCTCGGTGGCGTCGTGCTCCACCCACCCGGGTTTGGGGAAGATCTGCCGGTGCTCGCGCTGGTCGACGGCGACGATCGCGCCATTCCGGTCGAAGATGATGCAGCGGCTCGACGTGGTGCCCTGGTCGATCGCGGCGACGTACTTCTCGGCGTGGTCCGCCATGGCTACCCCTTGGACTCGGTTCAGAAGGCTGCGTTGTAGATGAGGCCCGCGAGTGCTCCTCCGACGAGCGGGCCGGCGACCGGGATCCAGGCGTAACCCCAGTCGGAGGTGCCCTTGTTCGGGATCGGCAGGAAGGTGTGCACGATGCGCGGGCCGAGATCGCGCGCGGGGTTGATCGCATAGCCGGTGGGCCCGCCGAGGGAGAGACCTATGCCGACGACCAGCAGCGAGACGATCAGCACGGTGGTTCCGGATTCACCGAGCCCCTCGGTCAGTCCGAAGGCGAGGATCGGCAGGACCAGCGCAATGGTCGCGATGATCTCTGTGATGAGGTTCGCGAGCGGATTCCGGATCTCCGGGATGGTGGAGAAGATGCCGAGGGTCGGAGTCGGTTCGTCAGCCGTGCCCTCGGTCGTGCCGGACGTACGGACATTGGCCTGGAACTGGGCGAGATACACCAGGTAGGCGAGGACGGCGCCGAGCATGGCACCGATGATCTGGCCCAGCAGATAGACCCAGACCGTGCCCCACTCGCCGGTGTCGACGGCGATGCCGAGGGTGACGGCCGGATTGAGATGCCCACCCGACAGGGGAGCGGCAGTGTAGGCGCCCGCCAGGACGCCGAAACCCCAGCCGAAGGCGATCACGATCCACCCCGAGGCCCGCGCCTTGGAGTATCTGAGGGTGACGGCGGCGCAGACACCGGCCCCGAACAGGATGAGGATCGCGGTACCGATGATCTCGCCGACGAAGATGTCTCCGTTGCTCATGGCGGCTCCTAGGCGCTGGCCCGGAGTGATCGACCCCGGTCCTCCGTGCAGGGTGCGTGTCCCGTTGCTCACGTGCCGACGTCAGCCGAAGGCAGGGAGGGTTCCGCGCCCCGCCCGGCGTCCATGACGAGCGTGCCGTGGCAGCCGAATCACCCGTGGGGGAGCAGGCCTTGGCTCAGAGGGCCCATGCGGCGCATTGCCGTAATACGCCGAGAATGTACGGCGATGTCGACTGACACCGGGAAGTGTTCACCGGCGCCCAAGGGGCGTCAAGGTCGCCGACAGCAACGGTTCGGAGCCCGCGTACGCGCGTCGGCCCACCGTCCACGCTGACTCGCTGTGCAGCAGGGCTCGGCACCGACCGGAGCGAACCCCGGGACCGGTGCCGCAACCGGCCCGCGCCGGGCCGACCGCTCACCCCCGCCCCGGATCCCTCACCGCGCACCCCGCCTGGCTTGCCGCCGACTCCGAACCACGGCGGATCTCGTGCCCGGATGCCCCCGCGCGGCCCAGCACCCAGCTCGCGCCGTTCAGCGACTTCGCAGCCTTCTTGAGCGGCGCCAGCCAGGCGGCCGCCTGCCGATGATCCGTCACGCTTCCGGGCGCGCACAGTACCGTGGCGAGGGACAACGTCACCGGGCGCCCGCCCGCCGACCAGGGCGTGTCCAGGACCGAGGCGGCGAGCGGATCCAGCCCTTCCGGGTCGGCCAGCACCAGGAAGTCGTCCCCGCCGATGTGTCCCACGCGGGTGCTGCCGGACGCCGCGAGCTGCAGCGCCCGCCCCACCGCCCGGATCAGCTCGTCGCCGGCCGCGAACCCCGCTCCGTCGTTCACCTGCTTGAAGTGGTCGACATCCAGCCAGCTGAGCGCGAACGTCCGCCCGTCCGCGATCCGCCGGTCCACCTCACCGGTGATCGCGTCCGAACCGGGCAGCCGGGTCAGCGGATTGAGTCCGGCTGCCTCCTCGACGCGGGTCTCGGCCAGCGCCCGCACGAGGTCCGCCAGTCGTACGACGCCCACGCACCGGCCGTACGCGTCGACGACGGCCACGTCGTCCGAGGTGCGGTCCCGGCCGCCGTCCGCCACCACGTCCAGCACCTCCCACGCGGTGGCGTCGACCCCCACCGTCCGCGGCGGATCACCCAGCTTCGCCGCGGGCCGGTCGGCGTACAAGGCGTGTCCGTAACGGCCCGACATCGACAGCAGGAAGCGCGAACGGTGCACGGACCGCACCGGCACCCCCTCCCCGTCCACGAGCAACACGCCGGACACCTCCGGCGAGCCGGTCAGCAGTGCCCGCACCTGGGCCGCGGACGCGTGCGCGGGCAGCAACGCGGCAGGCCGGACGAACTCGCGCACCAGTGGGCCCGAACGCGCCGGTGCCTCGACCCCGGCGGAGCGGAGCGGAACGTATACATCCACTGTGGGCAGCCTGGCCGGCGGTGCGAACAGCTCACCCTGGGCCAGTTGCGCCCCGGCCGACAGCGCCGCCGCGCACTGGAATTCGGTCTCCACCCCTTCCACGGACAGCAGCGCCCCCACCTCGTCGCACAGCGTCCGCATCGCCCTCACCGCTGCCGCCCGCGCCAGCAGGGACGCGTCGAGCTTCACCAGGTCGGGGGCGATGTCCGTGAGCAGCCGCAGCGGTACGTCGCCGTCTCCGACACCGTCCGCGCTGATCCGGAAGCCCTGCTCGCGCAGCGCGGTGACCGCCTCCAGCAGGGCCTGTTGTGGCACATGCGTGTACGGCGGGCAGACGTCGATCGTCACCTCCCACGGCATCCGGCCCACCGCGCGCACGGCATCGTGCAGCGAGGCGAGACCGCCCAGGTCGGCCAGGGTGCCGGCGAACACGTTCACATGCAGCGGCAGCAGCGTCTCCTTGCGAACCGCCGCGCGGAGCCCCAACACGGCCAACTGGCCGTCGAGTTCGGGGTCCCGACGGGCCTCGGCCAGGACATCGCCGGCCTCCGGACGGGCGAGGATCTCCAGGGCCGCGATCCCGCCGGTGGACAGGTTGACCACCGGTTGGAAAGCGAAGCGGAGCGTATCCGACCAGGAGTGCACGGGAGCATGATGGCGCTGCCGGAGCGCACAGAGGCCCAGTTCATAAGACGTTCACGCAGGATTCCGGGCCGATCACGCAGCGTACGAAAAGCCTGCCACCAGCCTTGCCGAGCCGCTGAAGCCGCACGCATACGTTCGACTCGGTGACCCCCGTGCGCCAAGCCGTCAGTGTGCGTACTGCGGTCGGTCGCACCGTGGGCACGCCTGCTGCTCACCGAACCGCGATCACCGCAGATCCGTGCCCGAACAGGCCCTGGTTGGCCGTGATCCCCACGCGCGCCCCGGAGACCTGCCGGTCACCGGCATGCCCCCTCAACTGCCAGGTGACCTCGCAGACCTGGGCGATCGCCTGGGCCGGAACCGCCTCCCCGAACGAGGCCAGCCCACCGCTCACGTTCACCGGTATTCGCCCGCCCGGTGCCGTCGCGCCGTCCCGCAACAGTTTCGCGCCCTCGCCCGCGCCGCACAGCCCCAGATCCTCGTACCACTGCAACTCCAGGGCCGTGGACAGGTCGTACACCTCGGCTACGGACAGGTCCTCCGGGCCTGTGCCTGCCTCCTCGTAGGCCGCACGCGCGATGGACGCCCGGAACGGCTCGGTGGCGCTCGCCGCTGCCGCAGCGGAGTCCGTCGCGATGTTCGGCAGGTCCAGCACCGTGTTGGGGTAGCGCGGAGTCACCGTGGACACCGCCCGTATCCGCACCGGCCGGTCCACCCCGTGCCGCCGCGCGAACTCCATGCTGGACAGCACCAGCGCCGCCCCGCCGTCCGAGGTCGCGCAGATATCGAGCAGCCGCAGCGGATCGGCGACCATCGGAGAGGCGGCGACGTCCTCCGCGGTGACCCTCTTGCGGTAGCGCGCGTTCGGATTCAGCGCACCCAGCGCCGCGTTCTTCATCTTGACCTGCGCGAAGTCGGCCAAGGTGTCCCCGTGGACGGCCATCCTTCGCCGTGCGTAGAGCCCGAAGTACGTCGGATTGGTCGCTCCGAGCACTCTGAACCGAAGCCAGTCGGGGTCGTCGGGCCGGTCACCGCCGGCCGGCCGGAAGAACCCCTTGGGCGCGGCATCGGCGCCCACCACGAGCACCACGTCCGCGAGCCCCGCGAGGATCTGGGCCCGCGCGCTGTACACGGCCTGTGCCCCTGATGCGCACGCCGCGTACACGCTTGTCACCCGCGCCCCCTGCCAGCCCAGCGCCCTGGCGAACGTCGCCCCGGCCACATATCCCGGATAGCCGCCGCGCACGGTGTCCGCGCCGACGATCGAGCCGACCTGCCGCCAGTCCAGCCCGGCGTCGGCGAGCGCCGCGCGGGCCGCCGCCGCTCCGTACTCGACGAAACTGCGCCCCCACTTGCCCCACGGGTGCATGCCGGCCCCGAGCACCGCCACGTCTCCCGTCACTTCGTCACCCCCGTAGGCCGCCAGTTCCATGTCGTCCAGATCGTCTCCGCGTCCTCGTGCAGCACGCCGGGGACGACCTCCACCTCCATGCCCACCGCCAGGTCGGCGACGGTCACTCCGGGAACTGCCTGCCCCAGGACCACGATCCGCTCGGGCTCCAGCTCCACAGCGATCAACGTGTACGGCTCCCACGGGAGTTCCGGATCGGTCACATACGGTGACGGGGGCCGGTACCGGCTGTCCGTGTACGACCAGATGCGGCCCCGGCGCGAGAGGGGCACTTCCTGCAGAGCCCCGCCGGAACACCCGGGGTTGCGGCAATGGGCGTCCTCACGCGGAAAGAAGACCGCGGCGCAGGCCGAGCAGCGCGTGCCCAGGAGACGGAAGCCGTCCCCGTCACCGGTGAACCATCCGGCCACCACGGGTGTGCGTGTACGCAATGGTCCTCCCGCACGGCAAGCAGAACTGACGGGCCGTCAGGAGTCTGCCACGACAAGCTCGTCCCGTCACCCGATCGGACGCGCACTGCCCCCTATCGCTTCCCGGACGCCGATCTCTCCGCCAACATGTAGGAGACATGACACAACTTTCCCTGGTGGTCCGCGGCCTGATCACCTCATTCGCCGCCGCGCTGGCTCTGACCACCGCCTCCGCCACCGCCCAGGCGAAGACCGAGCCCAAGGCACCACACGGCTTCGTCGCACTGCGCACCATGGACCGGACGATCATTCAGGAGATGCGCTACTTCACCCCGCACAATTTCGTGGGCGAGCGCATCGACGGCTACCGGCAGCCCCTCTGCATCCTCACCCGCCCCGCCGCCGAGGCGCTCCACGAGGCCCAGGCGACCTTGTTGCGCCAGGGCTACACCCTGAAGGTCTACGACTGCTACCGGCCACAGCGAGCCGTGAACCACTTCGTCCGCTGGGCCAAGGACCTCGACGACCAGGCCATGAAGAACGAGTTCTATCCGAATGTCGACAAGACCCGCCTGTTTGCGGACGGCTACATCGCCGAGAAGTCCGGCCACAGCCGCGGTTCCACCGTGGATCTCACGATCGTGCAGCTCCCGGCCAGGCCGACCCGGCCCTACGTACCCGGAGAACCCCTCGTGCCCTGTTACGCACCCCAGAGCGAGCGTTTCCCCGACAACACCGTCGACATGGGCACCGGATTCGACTGCTTCGACACCCTCTCCCACACCCTCGACCCACGCATCCAGGGCGAGCAGCGGGCCAACCGGCTCCTGCTCAAGAACGTCCTGGAAGACCTCGGATTCGTGAACCTGGCCGAGGAATGGTGGCACTACACGTACAAGCCCGAGCCTTACCCGGACACCTACTTCGACTTCCCCGTGTCGGCGAAGTCGCTCGCCCACGACCACTGAGCGGCCTGGGGAAGACGCCCTCGCCAAGATCGGCTACAGTCCGCCGCGTGTCCGAGACTCAACACCCCACCCCCAACCCCGCGCCGAACTCCCACTGTTCGAGCTGCGGATCGCCCTACGGAGAGGGCATCTCCGGCTGGCCCCGCACCTGCCCGGCCTGCGGCACCGTCGCGTACCACAATCCACTCCCGGTCGCGGTCGCCCTCCAGCCGGTCTACGACCCCAAGGGCACCGCTCTGGTCGTCGTCACCCGAACCGTGGCCCCCGCGCGCGGGGGCATCGCATTGCCCGGCGGTTACATCGACGACCGTGAGGACTGGCGGTACGCCGTCGTCCGAGAGCTCAAGGAGGAGACGGGCATTGAGGCGGCGAGCCGCGACGTACGGCTCGTCGACGCGATGAGCTCGCCCGACGGCCATCTGCTGCTGTTCGGTGTCCTTCCGGAACGTCCCGCCGACAGCCTCCCGGAGCCGGCTGCCACTGACGAGACGGAGGGCTGGCACCTCCTGCGCAGGCCTGAGGAACTCGCCTTCCCCCTGCACACGCTCGCCGTCCGAGCCTGGTTCGAGGGCAGGTACGTCTGACGTCAGCGGTCTCCGAGCCCGCGTACACGCACCGAGTGGGGCGGCTCGCCCATGCGGTCGGCATCCTCCCGCTCGACGACCACCCGCGAGCCTTCCCAACGCACGGCATACCGCTCGATCTCCGATTCCTCCCACCCGTCGCCGACATCGGGGACGACCAGCCCGCCTCCACCGCGTCCCGGAGCGGGAGCCCACACCTCCAGTTCCAGTGCGCCGTCATCCCCGCGCACCGGGAGGACGGAACCCGCGCGCGCGAGCACCGGAATCCGCGACAAAGGGGCTTCGACGAGAACCTGTGCGGGCCCCTCGTACGTCTGCTCCGTGGCCGTGTCGTACCAGAGCCCCCGCGGCAGCTGCACGGCACGCCGGTCCGCGCCGGGATCGAGCACGGGCGCCACCAGTAGGCAGTCGCCCAGCAGGAAGGCGTCCTCGCAGTCCCGCAGAGCCCGGTCCTCGGGCGCGCCCCACCACAGCGGCCGCACATAGGGCGCCCCTGTACGGCGGGCCAGGTGCGCCAGCGTCATGAAGTACGGCAGGAGCCGCCGGCGTTCGACGAGCGCCACGCGCGCATGCTCCAGCACCTCGGCACCGAACTCCCACGGCTCCCTGCGCCCCGCTCGCAGACTCGCATGCGTGCGGAACAGCGGCAGGTACGCTCCGAGCTGGAACCAGCGCAGATACAGCTCGGATGACGGACTCCCGTCGAAGCCGCCCACGTCCGGCCCCGAATACGGCACACCGCACAGGCCCAGCCCCATGACCAGCGACAGTGACGCCCGCAGCCCCGGCCAGCCCGTCGCCACGTCACCGGACCAGGTGCCCCCGTAGCGCTGCATGCCGACCCAGCCAGAGCGCGAGAACACAAACGGTCGCTGCTGTGGCGCCAGTTCGCGCAGCCCCTCGTATCCCGCCATCGCCATGCACAGCGCGTACACGTTGTGCGCCTCGCGATGGTCGCCGCCCCGCCCCTCCAGGGCATGCCGGGACGATCTCGGCAGGGTCGGTTCACCGAAAGCCGCGAACGACGTCGGCTCGTTCATGTCGTGCCAGAACCCGGAGAACCCCTGAGCGAGCCGCTCCTCATAGAGGCCACCCCACCACTCACGCACGCGCGCGTGCGTGAAGTCCGGGTACACCACATCGCCCGGCCACACCACGCCCCGCACCAGTTCCCCTGAGCCGTCCCGCACAAACGCGTCCTCCGCCGACCCGCTGTCGTACACGTCGTTGCCCGGCTCGGCCTTCACCGCCGGATCGACGATGGACACCAGCCGGATCCCGTCCCGCCGCAGTTCCTCGGCAAGCTCCGGCAACTTGGGAAAGTGCTCTTGGTCCACGGTGAACACCTGATGGGCGTCGTAGTGGTCGATGTCCAGATGGACCACGTCGAGCGGCAGACCATGCTCCTGGTACCCCGCGACGATCCGCCGTACCTCCTGCTCACTGCCGAAGCCCCACCGCGCGTGATGGTGGCCCAGCGCCCATGCCGGCGGCAGTGCGGGCGCCCCGGTGAGCGAGGCCCAGGCAAGCAGCACGCGCGCGGGAGTGCCCACGATCACCCAGCACCGCAGCGGACCGCCGTCCATGCGCAGTTCGCTCATCCCTGCCCGGTCGTGTCCGGAACCGGCCCCCTCCTCGCCCTCCCGCAGCGTGACGGTGCCGTCCCACGTGCTGTCATGGAACACCAGATGCGAGCCCGCATCGGCCACCACGAACTGCACGGGCATCGTGATGTACAGCGGATCGTCCCCAGGTGCGAATGCGCGGCCCGGATCGGTGTTCCACAGCCGGTACGTACCGTCCCGCAACCGCGGCCCGGATACACGCCCGCCAAGCCCGAAGAAGCATGCGTCCGCCGGCACCTCCGACCGCTGCAACCAACGCGCCCGGCCTCCTCCGACCGGCTCCCACCACCGCGGCGGCAGAGCGCGACGCAGGGTCACACCCCCTGGAGTGCGCACCTCGACAGCACCGTTCCGCGACACCACGACGGTCACCCGCTCGGCCACGACGCGCCAGCCGCCGTCTTTGTCCGGCTCCAGCACCGCGCGGGGATCGGGCTCCGGGCAGCGGCCGGCGAGCGCGTACGAGGGCTCCGGCCCGGCACCGTCCCAGCCCCAGAAGACGGCCCCGTTCACCGCGACGATGATCCGCAGCTGGGATCTGCTGAACCGCAGAGTGCCACCACCCGGCCCGGGCTCCACATCCCGCACCTGTCCGGGCACTCTCGCCCGCTCAGCGCCCCGCGGCGGCAGCCCTGTGGCGTCGGCGCGCCTTCTGCGCCACGCCGCCCGAACGGTACGCAACCCCTGGGCCGCCCGCACGGAACCCACCGCCTTCATCGAACGCACCAGGTCACGACCGTCCATGCTGCTCAGCCTGCCATTGACCGGCCCATGCGCGGGTGCCGTTCAACTGCCGTTCACCCGTGCCGGGACCACATCTTCACGACGCGGACTATGTGGGTAGGACCCTGGTGTACCAGTCGATCACATGGCATCGTCCGTGACAGCCGCGTCACGCGCACACCCCAGCCCGTGCGCGAGCGACGCACACAACGCGCACAGCCCGGGAGCCGCCTCATGTCGATCGTGAACCCCCAGCCGCTCTGGCAGCCAGACCCGGAACGCATCGCTCAGGCACAGATCACCAAGTTCCAGGCCTGGGCAGCTGAGCACCACGGTGCCCCGTCCGAGGGCGGCTACGCCGCGCTGCACCGCTGGTCCGTCGACGAACTCGAGACGTTCTGGGAAGCCGTCACCGAATGGTTCGACGTCCGGTTCTCGACCCCTTACGCGCGCGTGCTCGGTGATCGAGCGATGCCCGGCGCGCAGTGGTTCCCCGACGCGACCCTGAACTACGCCGAGCACGCCCTGCGCGCGGCCGCGACCCGCCCGGACGAACCGGCCCTCGTGTGCGTCGACGAGACCCACGAGCCGCGCTCGGTCACCTGGTCCGAGCTGCGCCGCCAGGTCGGCTCCCTCGCCGCTGAACTGCGCGCCCTCGGCGTCCGCCCAGGAGACCGCGTCAGCGGCTACCTCCCGAACATCCCGCAGGCCGTCGTGGCACTCCTCGCCACGGCCACTGTCGGCGGCGTCTGGACCTCCTGCGCCCCCGACTTCGGCGCCCGCAGCGTCCTCGACCGCTTCCAGCAGGTTGAACCGGTGGTCCTGTTCACGGTCGACGGCTACCGCTACGGCGGCAAGCAGCACGACCGCCGGGACACCGTCGCCGAGCTGCGCCGCGAGCTCCCCACCCTGCGCGCCGTCGTGCACATCCCCCTCCTGGGCACGGAAGCACCCGACGGAGCGCTGGAATGGTCCGCCCTGACGAGCGCGGACACCGACCCTCACTTCGAGCAGGTCCCCTTCGACCACCCCCTGTGGGTGCTGTATTCCTCCGGCACCACCGGCCTCCCCAAGGCCATCGTCCAGTCCCAGGGCGGCATCCTCGTCGAACACCTCAAGCAGCTCGGCCTGCACTGCGACCTCGGCCCCGAGGACCGATTCTTCTGGTACACGTCGACCGGCTGGATGATGTGGAATTTCCTCGTCTCCGGCCTCCTGACCGGCACCACGATCGTCCTCTACGACGGCAGTCCCGGCTATCCCGACACAGGTGCCCAGTGGCGCGTCGCCGAACGCACGGCAGCCACCCTCTACGGCACCTCGGCCGCGTACGTCATGGCCTGCCGCAAGGCAGATCTGCATCCCGCACGGGACTACGACCTCTCCACAGTGCAGTGTGTCGCCACCACCGGATCGCCCCTGCCCCCCGACGGATTCCGCTGGCTCCACGACGAGGTCCGCGACAACCTGTGGATCGCTTCCGTCAGCGGCGGCACGGACGTGTGCTCCTGCTTCGCAGGAGCCGTACCGACCCTGCCCGTGTACATCGGCGAACTCCAGGCGCCCGGGCTGGGCACCGACCTGCAGTCCTGGGACCCGAGCGGCGCACCTCTGATCGACGAGGTCGGCGAGCTCGTGGTCACCAACCCCATGCCGTCCATGCCGATCTACTTCTGGAACGACCCAGACGGCAGCCGCTACCACGACAGCTACTTCGACACCTACCCCGGCGTGTGGCGCCACGGCGACTGGATCACCGTCACCTCCCGAGGCTCCGTGGTCATCCACGGCCGCTCCGACTCCACTCTCAACCGGCAGGGCGTGCGTATGGGCTCGGCCGACATCTACGAAGCCGTGGAACGCCTCCCCGAGATCAAGGAATCCCTCGTCATCGGCATCGAACAGCCCGACGGCGGCTACTGGATGCCCCTGTTCGTGCACCTTGCCCCCGGAGCCACCCTCGACGAGGCCCTCGTGAACCGCATCAAGCAGACCATCCGCGAGCAGCTCTCACCGCGCCACATCCCCGACGAAATCATCGAGGTGCCCGGAATCCCGCACACCCTCACCGGAAAGCGCATCGAGGTCCCGGTCAAACGCCTGCTCCAGGGCACCCCCCTCGACAAGGCCGTCAATCCCGGCTCCATCGACAACCTCGAGCTGCTCCACTTCTACGAGGACCTGGCCCGCAAGCGAGCCTGACCACCCCGTACCGCAAGCGATCAAGCACGGCTGCCTCCCGTTCACCGACCACGACGTCGACGTCCGAGGCCGAAGTACGCCAGTCGGCCATGCCCGCTGTGACCTGCGCTGTTCGTCAGCGATCGACCATCTCGGACACCGTTGTCAGTGTGGCCGGTTACTGTGAGTGAGCATTGATCGACTGCGCACAGGGGGAAAGATGGCGCACACCGACCACCAGACCATGCGACGCGTCCTGCGCCGCGAAATCGCCGGCACCATCGGCCTGCTGACCGATGAACACGACTTCCGAGCCATGCGGCGCTACCGCAGTTTCACCTTCGACGACCACAAGACCTACCTCCAGGAGGTCGAATCCCTGCTCAGGACACGAGCCTCGCAGGGCAGCCACACCACGGTGGCCCTCTTCGACCCACGGGAGTACGCCGAGTACTGCGCGGAGCAGGGACTCGACCCCGACATCCCGGCGAGCCGCACCCGCTTCACAGCGGAACTGGCGGCCACGGGCCCCACCGTTCCCTACGAAGGCCAGACCCTCACCGACCTGGTTCCCGTACTCGTCGACGAAGCGGTCCGGCAAGCGACCTGGGAATACGCCTCGACGCTCCTGGCCCGCCTCGGCGCCTGCGCAACCTGCGGCGAGGACCTCGGCCGTGCCGCGTTCGCCCGCGCCACAAACCTCCTCGTCCGCATCCTCGACACGGCCCCGCCGGGCAATCGGCACCTCGTGTGCAGCGTCTCAGCCACGCCGGAGACCCTCGTCGCCGTCCTCCACGCAGACGACACCGATGGCACCACGCGACTCGACGAGGCCGAAGCCCTCGAATTCAGCACCGTCCTGGCCCTGGGCATTGCCACCCAGACCCCCAGCGGACTCGTCATGCGGACCACCACTCCCGGAACCGCAGACCGCATCTACGGATGGCGCCTCCGCGGAGACGGCCTCGAACCCCTCAGCGCCGGCGAGGTCTTCGACGCCTACTGCACCGACGTCGAATCGGGAGACCTCATCGCCCCCGAATCAGGCGTCGACTACTGCGAACCACCCGACCTGGGACCGGACGGAGGACCCACCACGGAGCACCACCACTGAACACCTGACGACGAAGGGGCGCCCCACCCGCAGGTGGAGCGCCCCAGAAAAAGATCTGCCGGTGGCCGGCTCTCCTACTCGCCGGAAAGGACCGCCTGAGCCGCGCTGCGCGCCTCCTCGGCGCTGTCCGCCGCCCGCGCCGCCGCCGCAGCGCGCTCGCACTGCGCGAGCGTGTACTTCGCCAGCGTCGCCCGGACATAAGGAATCGACGCCGCACCCATGGAAAGGGAGGTGACACCCAGACCCGTCAGCACACACGCGAGCAGCGGGTCGGACGCGGCCTCACCACAGACACCGCAGCTCTTGCCCTCGGCCCTCGCCGCCTCGGCGGACACCGCGACCAGGTCCAGCAGCGCGGGCTGCCACGGGTCCTGCAGACGGGACACGGCACCCACCTGACGGTCGGCGGCGAAGGTGTACTGCGCGAGGTCGTTGGTCCCCAGCGACAGGAACTCGACCTCCTGCAGGATCGAACGCGCCCGCAGCGCTGCCGACGGAATCTCCACCATCGCGCCGAACTTGGCCTGCAGACCGGCCTCACGGCACGCGTCCGCGAACGCCTTGGCATCGATGCGGTCCGCCACCATCGGAGCCATCACCTCGAGGTAGACCGGCAGACCCTCGGCGGCCTTCGCGAGAGCGGTCAGCTGTGTGCGCAGCACCTGGGGGTGGTCCAGCAGCGTGCGCAGCCCACGCACACCCAGGGCCGGGTTCGGCTCATCGGCCGGCGTCAGGAAGTCCAACGGCTTGTCCGCGCCCGCGTCCAGTACACGGACCACGACTCGGCCCTCGGGAAACGCCTCGAGAACCTGTCGGTAGGCCTCGACCTGCTTCTCCTCGGAAGGAGCCTTCTTGCTGTCGTCCAGGAAGAGGAACTCGGTCCGGAACAGACCGACACCTTCGGCACCCGCCTCCACCGCGGCCGGAACGTCCGCGGGACCTCCGACGTTGGCGAGCAGCGGCACCTTGTGGCCGTCGGACGTGGCCCCCGGCCCGGTCGACGCGGCCAGCGCCGCCTTTCGCTGAGCGGCCGAAGCCTCCAGCTGCGCCTTCTTCTCGGCGCTGGGAGCCACGAAGATCTCGCCGGTGCTGCCGTCGACCGCGATGACCGTGCCCTCGGTGAGCTCACCGGCACCCGGCAGGGCCACCACGGCCGGCACACCCAGAGCCCGCGCCAGGATCGCGCTGTGGCTCGTCGGACCGCCCTCCTCGGTGACAAAACCGAGGACCAGTGTGGGGTCCAGCAGCGCAGTGTCAGCCGGCGCAAGATCGCGCGCGACGAGGACGTACGGCTCGTCGCTGTCCGGGACACCGGGCATGGGTACGCCGAGCAGCCGTGCGACGATGCGATTCCGCACGTCATCGAGGTCGGCCACCCGGCCGGCCAGGTACTCACCGGCGCCAGCGAGGAGATCCCGGTACGCGGCGAAGGCGTCGTACACCGCGCGCTCGGCGGTGCTGCCGACGGCGATCCGCCGGTCCACGTCCGCCATCAGCTCGGGGTCCTGAGCCATCATGGCCTGCGCCTCGAGCACCGCCTGGGCTTCGCCCCCCGCCAGATTTCCGCGCGCTATCAGGTCGGCCGCCACGGCTTCCACGGCCTGGCGGGCGCGCCCCTGTTCACGCTCCGCCTCTTCCGCCGGGATCTGCTTGGCAGGCGGCTCGAGCACCGCCGTTCCCATGTGTCGAACCTCGCCGATCGCCACCCCGTGGCTCACACCGACGCCTCGCAGCGTTGTCTCCATCTCACCCGTCTCCGATAGTGCGGCGGGTTCCGCCGCC
>NZ_CP176503.1:8190000-10014678 GCF_046267975.1 Streptomyces flavusporus
GTGGTAACTATAACCATCCTAAGGTAGCGAAATTCCTTGTCGGGTAAGTTCCGACCTGCACGAATGGCGTAACGACTTCTCGACTGTCTCAACCATAGGCCCGGTGAAATTGCACTACGAGTAAAGATGCTCGTTTCGCGCAGCAGGACGGAAAGACCCCGGGACCTTTACTACAGTTTGATATTGGTGTTCGGTTCGGCTTGTGTAGGATAGCTGGGAGACTGTGAGCCCTGGACGCCAGTTCGGGGGGAGTCGTCGTTGAAATACCAGTCTGGTCGTGCTGGATGTCTAACCTGGGTCCGTGATCCGGATCAGGGACAGTGTCTGATGGGTAGTTTAACTGGGGCGGTTGCCTCCTAAAGGGTAACGGAGGCGCCCAAAGGTTCCCTCAGCCTGGTTGGCAATCAGGTGTTGAGTGTAAGTGCACAAGGGAGCTTGACTGTGAGACCGACGGGTCGAGCAGGGACGAAAGTCGGGACTAGTGATCCGGCGGTGGCTTGTGGAAGCGCCGTCGCTCAACGGATAAAAGGTACCCCGGGGATAACAGGCTGATCTTCCCCAAGAGTCCATATCGACGGGATGGTTTGGCACCTCGATGTCGGCTCGTCGCATCCTGGGGCTGGAGTCGGTCCCAAGGGTTGGGCTGTTCGCCCATTAAAGCGGTACGCGAGCTGGGTTTAGAACGTCGTGAGACAGTTCGGTCCCTATCCGCTGTGCGCGCAGGAGTCTTGAGAAGGGCTGTCCCTAGTACGAGAGGACCGGGACGGACGAACCTCTGGTGTGCCAGTTGTCCTGCCAAGGGCATGGCTGGTTGGCTACGTTCGGGAGGGATAACCGCTGAAAGCATCTAAGCGGGAAGCCTGCTTCGAGATGAGGACTCCCACCCACGTGATGGGGTAAGGCTCCCAGTAGACGACTGGGTTGATAGGCCGGATATGGAAGCCCAGTAATGGGTGGAGTTGACCGGTACTAATAGGCCGAGGGCTTGTCCTCAGTTGCTCGCGTCCACTGTGTTGGTTCTGAAACCACGAACAGCCCCGCGCCGCCACGCGTGGTGCGGCGTTCACGGTTTCATAGTGTTTCGGTGGTCATAGCGTGAGGGAAACGCCCGGTTACATTCCGAACCCGGAAGCTAAGCCTCACAGCGCCGATGGTACTGCAGGGGGGACCCTGTGGGAGAGTAGGACGCCGCCGAACTCCTTTTAGAGCTCTGGCTCTTGGGCACCTGGCCCGAGAGCCAGAGCTTTTTTGCGTTGAGGTAAGGTCAGTGGGCATAGTTGGCTCGTTTTCGACAGGAGGCCCCCGGTTGGAGGTCCAGGAGACTCGCGTCCAGACGGACCGGGTCCTCACCATCCCGAACATCCTCAGCATGGCGCGGCTCGTCGGCGTGCCCCTCTTCCTGTGGCTGATCCTCAGGCCCGAGTTCGGGGGACCGAAGAGTGATGGCTGGGCGTTGTTGGTGCTGGCTCTCAGCGGGATCAGTGACTACCTGGACGGCAAACTTGCCCGACGCTGGAACCAGATCAGCAGTCTCGGCCGGCTTCTTGATCCCGCGGCTGACCGGCTCTACATTCTCTCGACCCTGGTCGGTCTTACGTGGCGAGAGATTCTGCCGATCTGGTTGACCGCCGTACTGCTTGCGCGGGAACTGGTCCTGCTGGTGATGGTGGGCACCCTCAGGCGTCACGGCTATCCGCC
This sequence comes from Streptomyces flavusporus, assembly GCF_046267975.1. NCBI lineage: Bacteria > Bacillati > Actinomycetota > Actinomycetes > Kitasatosporales > Streptomycetaceae > Streptomyces > Streptomyces flavusporus. Next base: position 8,191,699 of record NZ_CP176503.1, read on the forward strand.
GCCGCAGGTGAACTTCCTCGGGAAGGCCGCCACCTTCAACCTGATGTATGCCTTCCCCTTGCTGTTGCTCAGTGACGGAAGTGGATGGATCTCGTCACTCGCTGCTATTTTCGGATGGGCGTTCGCAGGATGGGGTACAACCCTCTACTGGTGGGCAGGAGTCCTCTATGTGGTGCAGGTCCGCCGCCTGGTTCGTGCGGACGCCATGACCGATTGAGCTCGCCGAACGTGCGGCCGTAGCGGTGCGATGGCCCGCGAGGGAAAAGTGCGGGACAATTCGGACGGGTGAAGTCGGCTAGACCGTCGTCTCTTCGAGGAGGACGCTTCCGACATGAAGGCCGTCGTGATGGCCGGTGGCGAAGGCACGCGCCTTCGCCCTATGACCTCAAGCATGCCCAAGCCGCTCCTGCCGGTGGCCAACCGGCCGATCATGGAGCACGTTCTGCGGCTGCTCAAAAGGCATGGGCTCAACGAGACTGTCGTAACTGTCCAGTTCCTTGCCTCACTGGTCAAGAACTACTTCGGTGACGGCGAGGAGCTCGGTATGGAGCTCACCTATGCCAACGAGGAGAAGCCACTCGGTACCGCCGGAAGTGTCAAGAACGCCGAAGAGGCGTTGAAGGACGACACGTTCCTCGTCATCTCCGGTGATGCCCTGACCGACTTCGACCTCACCGAGCTGATCAACTTCCACAAGGAAAAGGATTCGCTGGTCACTGTCTGCCTGACGCGTGTCCCCAACCCACTGGAATTCGGTATCACCATCGTCGACGAAGAGGGCAAGGTCGAGCGGTTCCTGGAGAAGCCGACGTGGGGCCAGGTGTTCTCGGACACCGTCAATACCGGCATCTACGTGATGGAGCCCGAGGTCTTCGACTATGTCGAGGCCGATGTCCCCGTCGACTGGTCCGGCGATGTCTTCCCGCAGCTCATGAAGGAGGGCAAGCCGATCTACGGCTATGTCGCCGAAGGGTACTGGGAGGACGTCGGCACACATGAGAGCTATGTGAAGGCGCAGGCCGATGTCCTGGAGGGCAAGGTCGACGTCGAACTCGACGGCTTCGAGATCTCACCTGGTGTGTGGGTGGCCGAAGGCGCCGAGGTGCACCCTGACGCCGTGCTCCGCGGGCCGCTCTATATCGGTGACTATGCCAAGGTCGAGGCCGGCTCGGAAATCCGTGAGCACACCGTCGTCGGCTCGAATGTCGTCGTCAAGAGCGGGGCGTTCCTGCACAAGGCCGTCGTGCACGACAACGTGTACGTCGGGCAGCACAGCAATCTGCGGGGCTGCGTCGTCGGCAAGAACACCGACATCATGCGGGCAGCGCGGATCGAGGACGGCGCGGTCATCGGCGACGAGTGCCTCATCGGCGAAGAATCGATCGTGCAGGGCAATGTGCGGGTCTACCCGTTCAAGACCATCGAGGCCGGTGCCTTCGTCAACACCTCGGTCATATGGGAATCGAGGGGGCAGGCGCATCTCTTCGGCGCCCGCGGCGTCTCCGGAATTCTGAACGTCGAGATCACGCCCGAGTTGGCCGTACGCCTCGCCGGTGCCTATGCCACGACCTTGAAAAAGGGCTCCACGGTGACCACGGCCCGTGACCATTCCCGTGGTGCGCGTGCGCTGAAGCGGGCGGTGATCTCCGCGCTGCAGGCCAGCGCCATCGACGTACGGGACCTGGAGAACGTACCGCTGCCGGTGGCGAGGCAGCAGACGGCACGAGGCAGTGCCGGCGGGATCATGATCCGAACCTCGCCAGGCGTGCCGGATTCCGTGGACATCATGTTCTTCGACGGGCGAGGAGCCGACCTGTCGCAGGCGAGTCAGCGGAAGCTGGACCGGGTGTTCGCGCGGCAGGAGTACCGGCGTGCGTTTCCGGGAGAGATCGGGGACCTGCACTTCCCGGCCAGTGTCTTCGACTCGTACACCGGGTCGCTGTTGCGGAATGTGGACACGACCGGCATCGCCGAGTCCGGGCTGAAGGTCGTCGTCGATGCATCGAACGGTAGTGCGGGGCTCGTGCTGCCCAGCCTGCTCGGCAAGCTGGGCGTGGACTCCCTGACGATCAATCCCGGTCTGGATGAGTCCAGGCCGACGGAGACGGCGGATGCCCGGCGGTCGGGGCTGGTGCGGCTGGGAGAGATCGTTGCGTCCGCGCGGGCCGCATTCGGGGTGCGGTTCGATCCCGTCGGTGAGCGGCTGTCGCTGGTCGACGAGAAGGGGCGGATCGTCGAGGACGACCGGGCGCTGCTCGTGATGCTCGACCTGGTGGCCGCTGAGCGGCGCAGCGGGCGGGTCGCCCTACCGGTGACCACGACCAGGATCGCCGAGCAGGTCGCGGCCTATCACGGGACCCAGGTGGAGTGGACCACTACTTCCCCTGACGACCTGACGCGGGTCGGGCGCGATGACACGACGATCTTCGGTGGCGACGGCAGGGGCGGATTCATCGTCCCGGAGTTCAGCAGTGTCTTCGACGGTACGGCGGCCTTCGTGCGGCTGATCGGTCTGGTGGCGCGTACTCAGCTCACGCTCAGCCAGATCGACGCGCGGATCCCCAGGGCGCACGTCCTCAAGCGGGATCTGGCGACTCCCTGGGCCGTCAAGGGGCTGGTGATGCGGCGCGTCGTCGAAGCGGCCGGAGATCGCGACGTGGACACCACGGACGGTGTGCGCGTCGTGGAGGCCGATGGGCGTTGGGTCATGGTGCTGCCAGACCCGGCCGAGGCGGTCACCCACCTGTGGGCGGAAGGGCCGGATGACGCCTCTGCGCAGGCCCTGCTCGACGAGTGGTCGGCGGTCGTGGACAGCGCCGGACGGTAAACGGGCAGCACGCGCGCGTGCCGGACAAGTGTCCCCAAGGGGGCCTGTCCGGCACGCCGGTGGGGCCGTGCGGAGGTAGCGGCCGCGACGTGCGACGATGTGCGGCATGCCGCAGCAGCCCCCCGTTCGGAGCAGTTCCACGCCCCCCGCACGCCCGGACGCGTCCATGTCGCTGCTCACCAACGTCATGGATCACAGCCTCGACGACGGATACGCCGAGGCCGCGGCCAGGAAGCAGGCGGCGGGCGCCGACGGCATGCCCAGGACCCTCAGGGCGAAGCTCGGTCTCGCTGCCGGCCTGGTGCTCGCGGCCCTGGTGGTGACCGTCGGCGCCGCACAGGCGCGGGTGGCAGCTCCTGTGGTCGCCAAGGAGCGCGAGGAGCTCATCGACCGGATCGACCGGGAGACCGCGGCTGCGGACGCGCTGGAGAGTGACGTCGACAAGCTGCGTGACGACGTGAGCGCCCGCCAGCGCGAGGCGCTGAAGCAGAGCGGCGGCGGTGATCAGACCAACTTGGTGGGAATCCTGTCGGGCGCCACCGAAGTACGCGGCCCCGGTGTGAAGTTGGTCGTGAACGACGCCAAGGAATCCGCCGTCGGTGGTGACAGCGACCCGCGCGGAACGTCTGGTTTCTCCGACACGGGGCGGGTGCGTGACCGTGACATGCAGCGGGTGGTCAACGGACTCTGGGAGTCGGGCGCCGAGGCCGTCTCGATCAACGGGCAGCGGCTGACGGCGCTGTCGGCGATCAGGGCTGCGGGTGACGCGATACTGGTCGACAACCGGCCACTGGTGCCGCCGTACACGGTGCTCGCGGTGGGCGACGGGAAGCAGCTGAGCACCAGGTTCCAGAACAGCGCGGACGGGCTCTATCTGCATGCCCTGCAGGAGAACTTCGGCATCCGTACCAGCATCTCCGTGGAGGACGAGGTGCGGCTGCCGGCGGCGCCGAGTGTGATCGTCCGCACAGCAGAGCCGATAACCGAGTCAGCACAGCCGAGAACTGAGAAAGGCACATCGTGATCGCCGTACTGGGCCTCGTCGTGGGAGTCGTGGCCGGCCTGTTGGTCCGGCCCGAGGTTCCGGCGGCCGTCGAGCCTTACCTGCCGATCGCCGTGGTGGCGGCGCTGGACGCAGTCTTCGGAGGTCTGCGGGCGATGCTCGACGGCATCTTCGACGACAAGGTCTTCGTGGTGTCGTTCCTGTCGAACGTGGTCGTCGCCGCGCTGATCGTGTTCCTGGGTGACAAGTTGGGCGTCGGCGCGCAACTGTCCACCGGTGTCGTGGTGGTTCTCGGTATCCGCATCTTCTCCAACGCCGCGGCGATCCGTCGGCACGTGTTCCGGGCGTGAGGCCGATGAGCAAGCAGGACGAGACAGCCGAGAACCGGCTGCGCAAGGAGCTGCCCGACGAGGTGCCGGCCACGGCCACGGCGACGGTGGACCGCCCCGAGGAGGAGTCCGAGCCGACGCTCACCGGCCGGCAGCGGCTTGTGCACGGCCTGTGGCCGCCGCGCGTCACCCGTGCCCAACTCATCGTTGCACTGCTCCTGTTCGGGCTCGGCTTCGGCCTGGCCGTGCAGGTCGCCTCGAACAGCGACGGCGACAGCGCGCTGCGGGGCGCGCGGCAGGAGGATCTCGTACGCATCCTCGATGAACTCGACGACCGCACCCAGCGTCTTGAGGACGAGAAGCAAGGGCTCGAGAAGCAGCGCGACGAGTTGGAGAACAGCTCCAACCAGGCCGAGGAGGCCCGCAAGCAGACGATCGAGAAGGAGCGGCAACTCGGCATTCTGGCGGGCACGGTGGCGGCGCAGGGACCCGGCATCACGATGACCATCGACGACACGAAGGGGACGGTCGAGGCGGACATGCTGCTCGACGCGATCCAGGAACTACGGGCGGCCGGCGCGGAGGCGATCCAGGTGAACGGGGTGCGCGTGGTCGCAGGCACGTATCTGACCGACTCCGGGCAGAGTGTCAGCGTCGACGGGAACAAGATCAATGCTCCCTATCGTTTCAAGGTCATCGGCAAGCCGCAGGACCTCGAACCGGCGCTCAACATTCCAGGAGGCGTGGTGCAGACGCTCGAGAAGGAGCAGGCCACTGTTACCGTCGAGCGGTCGGACAAGATCGTTGTGGACGCCTTGCGAGCGGCGAAGCGACCTGACTACGCTCGGTCGTCCTCCCAGTGAACCGGGGGTGCATGGGGGTCGTCCGGCGAGGGCATGAGGTTGCGGGGGGTCGGCGCACCGAATGGGTGGTGCGTGGTGGAAACTGTCTGGTGGATACGGACGTTGTGAGGATGTCCGGGTCGGCCGGAGTGTGCAGTCAGGGTTCGTCCTGCCCCACGGGCGGGTCTGTTGAGGTCAAGGGGAATCGCCCGTGAAGTTGTTTGCGAAGTTGTTCGGCAAGAGCGCACGAGAAGGCAGCGGCAACGCCACCGCTCGTCATCGCGCACAGCCTGACGCAGAGGGCCAGCGCCCACTGTTCCGCGACCAGGTCGCTGGTCCGGGCGGTGACATTTCCGGAGGTCAGGGCGCGCCGACGGTTGACCCTGCCCAGTCCGGCGGCATAGGTTTCGGGCAACCGTCAACCTCAAGTACGGGTGGAGGGTTTTCCGCCGGCCCGTACGCGTCCAATGCCCCGGCGGGGCAGCCGCGGCAGGAGGATCCGTCCATGTCGGCCCTGGTGTGTACGAGGTGCGGTAACCGCAATGCGGAGAGCAGCCGCTTCTGTTCCAACTGCGGTGCGCCGTTGCGGGCGGGTGCGGCCGCCGAGCGTCCGTCCGAGACGACCTCCACGATCTCCATCAGCGGTCTCGAGGCCTACGACGCCGAGGCCACCGGGCAGACCCCGATGCCGTTGCTCTCGCCCGAGGCGCAGGCTGCGGTGGACGCTCTTCCGCTGGGTTCCGCGCTGCTGGTCGTGCGTCGCGGGCCGAACTCGGGCAGCCGCTTCCTCCTGGACAGCGACCTGACCACGGCCGGGCGTCACCCGCAGAGCGACATCTTCCTGGACGACGTGACGGTCTCGCGGCGGCATGTGGAGTTCCGCCGCAGCCCGGACGGTTCGTTCACGGTGGCCGACGTGGGCAGTCTGAACGGCACGTACGTCAACCGTGAGCGGATCGACCAGGTCGCTCTGTCGAACGGTGACGAGGTACAGATCGGCAAGTATCGGCTGGTCTTCTACGCGAGCCGGCAGGGCATCTGACCGTCCCCCGGGCTTCGTCCGGGGGGACCCCAGGGAAGGTCCATGCTTCATACACCGAGCGGTGGTGCCGGCAACGGCATCACCGCCGCGGACAGCGGGCTGATGAGTATCGGCACGGTGTTGAACGTGCTGCGCGAGGAGTTCCCCGAAGTCACCATTTCCAAGATCCGTTTCCTGGAGTCCGAGGGGCTCATCGAGCCGCAGCGGACCCCCTCGGGATATCGCAAGTTCAGTGCGGCCGATGTCGAGCGACTCGGCCACGTACTGAGGATGCAGCGGGACCACTATCTCCCACTCAAGGTGATCCGCGAGTACTTCGACGCGATGGAGCGCGGCGAGGAGGTGCGGCTGCCCGCGCTGGGCCGACAGCGTGACGGTGAAGCCCCGCCGGAGTCCTCCGAGAGACCGACGGCGGCGCGCATCGGGCGGGCGGAGCTGCTGGCGGCCGCCGGTATCGGAGAGCAGGAACTCGCGGAGTGGGAGTCGTACGGGCTGATCACTCCGCTGTCGGACGGGGTGTACGACGCGGAGACCGCCACCGTGGCCTCGCTGGTCGCCGAGCTGGGACGCTTCGGCATCGAGCCGCGTCACCTACGGGTGATGAAGGCGGCTGCCGACCGTGAGGCCGGGCTGGTGGACCAGGTGGTGGCTCCGCTGAAGCGGCACCGCAATCCGCAGACCAGGGCGCACGCGGAGGCCCGTGTGCAGGAGCTGGCCGGGCTCACGGTGAAGCTGCACGCGGCGCTTGTGCAGACCGCGCTGGGCGTGCGACTGCCCTGACTGAGGGCGGCCTGCCGGCAGGGGCGTGTGGCTCGCGGCCTGTACGGCTCGGATCGGCGGACGAGCCTGGACCGGCCGCGGAGGACGGCGTGGGTCTGGGCAGGAACGATGCGATCTGTCGGCGGACGCCGTGCGGGTGACGGCTGAGGACTTCGGACTGCATGCGGGGCTACGCGGGGCTGGGACGGTGTGATCTGCGGAGGTGCCGTGTGGGTTGGTGGGGGCGGCTTCGGGGCGTTCGCGCGGGGCGGCGGGTCGGTGGAGGGGTTTGCGTGGTTCGCGCGGGGCGGTGCGGGGCTGAGGGTGGCTTCGGGTGGGGCGGTATGGGCTTCGGACGGACCGTGCTGCCCGGTGCAGGGCTTCTTCGAGGTACCGGCGTGGGTCTGGGCGGGGAGCGGCGTGTTGCCGGGGGCGTCGGGTGGGCCGGTGGGGGTTCGGTGGGGTTGGGGAAAGCCGGATCGGGGCTCCGATGTCGGCCCGACTACCCAAACGTCCCGGGCACGGCCTAGGGTTGCTGTGTGAACGAGCTCGATGTCGTAGGTGTCCGGGTCGAAATGCCCTCCAACCAACCGATCGTGCTCCTGCGCGAAGTGGGAGGCGACCGTTACCTCCCCATCTGGATCGGGCCGGGGGAGGCGACGGCGATCGCCTTCGCCCAGCAGGGCATGGCCCCCGCGCGACCGCTGACCCACGACCTGTTCAAGGACGTGCTGGAGGCCGTCGGCCAGGAGCTCACCGAAGTGCGCATCACGGATCTGCGTGAAGGTGTCTTCTACGCCGAGCTGGTCTTCGCCAGCGGGGTCGAGGTGAGCGCCCGTCCGTCCGATGCCATAGCGCTGGCCCTGCGCACCGGAACGCCGATCTACGGCAGCGACGGCGTGCTCGACGACGCCGGTATCGCGATTCCGGACGAGCAGGAGGACGAGGTGGAGAAGTTCCGCGAGTTCCTCGACCAGATCTCGCCCGAGGACTTCGGCACCAGCAGCCAGTAAGACGTGGTCGGCCCAGGCGGACGTGAAGATCCTCGACGGGTCGTCCTGCGGTCGGTGACGGCCTCCGTACCGGCAATTGCCGACGGCCGGTGAGGGCGTCTCGCGGCTCCCCGCAAGCGCATTCGGCTAGCCTTTCCCCACGGTTGGGGGCGGGAAACCACTCTTAGGGTGATTATCACTCGGCGTGCCGAGTGTGGCGATCGTTGACGCACCCTTGGTGACTGCCTACCGTCGAGAAGGCAGGTCAAGGACGGAGGTCGGCGTGAGAAGCAGCGGCGACGGTACGGGTGGGGGTGCCCCCGGACGCAGTCTCGGGGAGAGCGGTCCGTACCCGCTCCCCGGCAGGGCGGCCGATCACACTCCGCAGCGACCGACGCCCATTCCCACCAGCGGAGGGGCGGCGTCCATGACGTCCGAGCAGATCGGTTACCGCGGCCCGACGGCCTGTGCGGCCGCCGGCATCACCTACCGGCAACTGGACTACTGGGCCCGCACCGGGCTCGTCGAGCCCAGCGTGCGGCCCGCCTACGGGTCCGGGACGCAGCGCCTGTACAGCTTTCGGGACGTCGTCGTCCTGAAGATCGTCAAGCGGTTCCTCGACACCGGGGTGTCGCTGCAGAACATCCGCACGGCCGTGCAGCACCTCAGGGAACGCGGTTTCCGCGACCTGGAACGCATGACGCTGATGAGCGACGGCGCGACCGTGTACGAGTGCACCTCGCCCGACGAGGTCCATGCGCTCCTCCAGGGCGGCCAGGGGATCTTCGGTATCGCGGTCGGGGTGGTGTGGCGGGACGTCGAGAGCGCGTTGTCACAGCTGCACGGGGAGCGCATCGACACCGGCGAGACGCTCGTCGGGCACAACCCGGCGGATGAGCTGGCACGACGGCGCAATCGGGCGGTCTGAGCGACGCGGCCGCCCGGCGCCTCTGGTGGCCTGCCGGGCGCCGCGTCGGTAGGTGTGCAGGCCGCGCTGTCGTGGCCGTGCCGCCGCATTGTCAGTGGCGTGGTGCAGCATCGGAGATGTGAGAACCGCGCCCACGATCCTGCATCTCGACATGGATGCCTTCTTCGCTTCGGTGGAGCAGGCGTCCAAGCCGAGCCTGCGCGGGAAGGCCGTGATCGTGGGCGGACTCGGGCCCCGCGGGGTGGTGGCGACCTGCTCGTACGAGGCCCGGGTGTTCGGGGTGCATTCGGCGATGCCCATGGCCCAGGCGCGTCGGCTCGCGCCGAACGCCGCGTATCTCGTGCCGCGCTTCGGGCTGTACCGGACGATCAGCGAGCAGGTGATGGAGCTGCTGCGGGCCCTGTCGCCGCTGGTGGAGCCGCTGAGCCTGGACGAGGCGTTCGTGGACCTGGAGGCCGGGGGAGGGGCCTGGGACGAGGAGTCGGCGCGGTTGGCGGGGATGAAGCTGCGGGCCGACATACGGGCCGTGACCGGGCTCACGGGGTCCGTCGGTCTCGCCGCATCCAAGATGCTCGCGAAGATCGCCTCCGAGCAGGCCAAGCCCGACGGGCTGGTGCTGATCGAGCCGGGGACCGAGCGGGCGCTGCTCGGGCCGATGTCGGTGCGGACGCTTCCCGGGGTGGGGCCCGCGACGGGCGACCACCTGCGGCGGGCCGGCATCACCACGATCGACGAGATCGCCGAGGCGGGCGAGGACGAGCTCGTACGACTTCTGGGAAAGGCGCACGGGCACGCGCTGTACGCCATGGCGCTGGCCCGCGACGACCGGCCGGTGGTCGCCGAGCGGGAGACGAAGTCGGTGTCGGTCGAGGACACCTATGACATGGACATCCATGACCGGCTCCGGGTGGGGCTGGAGGTGCAGCGGCTCGCGGACCGGTGTGTGCGGCGGCTGCGCGGCGCAGGGCTGTCGGGGCGGACGATCGTGCTGAAGGTTCGGCGATACGACTTCTCCACGCTGACCCGGTCCGAGACGCTGCGCGGGCCCACGGACGATCCGGCGGTGGTGCGCGAGGCCGCGGCCCGGCTGCTGGACTCCGTGGACACCACGGGCGGCGTGCGGCTGCTCGGAGTGGGGGTCAGCGGGCTCGCCGACTACACGCAGGAGGATCTGTTCGCGCAGGCCGCGGGGGAGCGGGCGGAGGGGTCGGCGGAGGACGTGGTGGACGAGCCCGTGCAGGGTGCGGCTGTGCCGGTCGAGCGGCGATGGCCCGCGGGGCACGACGTACGGCACGCCGAGTACGGGCACGGGTGGGTGCAGGGGAGCGGACTGGGGAGGGTGACCGTGCGGTTCGAGACGCCCGACTCGGAGCCCGGGCGGGTGCGGACGTTCCGGATCGACGATTCCGCGCTGGAGTCGGCGGATCCGCCGCCATTGGTGGCGCGAAGACCCGGGGAGCGGGTGGCTTCGGGCCCGGAGGGTGGTTCGTCGGTTGGGGGTTGAGCCCTGCGGTCAGGAGTCGTCCGTGCCGGCCAGTTTGCCGAAGTCGTGGTCCGGGAGCCGGGGCGGAGGGGCCACGTCGAGGCCGTAGTGGTGGTAGAGCTGGAGCTCCTGTTCCGGGGAGAGGTGACGGCCCACGCCGAAGTCGGGGGCGTCCTTGATCAGGGCGCGGTCGAAGGGGACGTGCAGACTGCCCTCGATCAGCTCGCTGGGCTCGAGCGGCACGAAGGCGTCCCTGCTGAACAGGCCGGTGCGTATCGCGGCCCACTCCGGGACGCCGGTTGCGTCGTCGAGGTAGATCTCGTCGATCGTGCCGATCTTGTTGCCGTTGCGGTCGAAGGCCTTGCGGCCGATCAGGTTGCGCGGATCGATGTCGGTCTGCACGGGCCCTCCACTTGCTCGCAACTCATCCGTAAGCACTACGAAAGAGCACATTGGGGCACGCGGCCACTCGAACGCCGGGCGTTGACCTCGCTGGTAGTCTGGCAAACGGCTGCTGACCCCGTGCGGGAGAGTCCTCCGGACACCATCGGAGGCGCCGAAGGAGCAAATCCTCCCCGGAATCTCTCAGGCCCACGTACCGCACGGACGAGGTCACTCTGGAAAGCAGAGCGGGTGTCGACGGCTTCCGCTCTCACCGACGGTGCAAGCCGGACGTCCTCGGGCGGTCCGGTGAAGCTCTCAGGTTGAGATGACAGAGGGGGAGGCCGCCGGGGTACCCGCGCCGTGGTGCCCCTCGAAGGTCGCGTCAGACCAGGAGGCCTCCGCAATGACCGCCCATCGCATTCCGCTTTCCGAGCTCGAACAGGGCACGCCCTTCGAGCAGCGCCACATCGGGCCCGACCAGGAGGCGCGGGCCAAGATGCTCGCGCAGGTCGGCTACGGCTCGCTCGACGAGCTCACCGCCGCCGCGGTACCGGATGTGATCAAGAACGCCGACGCCCTGGACCTGCCGGGCGCGCGCACCGAGGCCGAGGTGCTGGCCGAGCTGCGCTCGCTCGCCGACCGCAACCAGGTCCTCGACTCCATGATCGGGCTCGGCTACTACGGGACGTTCACCCCACCCGTCATCCTGCGCAACGTGATGGAGAACCCGGCCTGGTACACCGCCTACACGCCGTACCAGCCGGAGATCTCGCAGGGGCGGCTCGAAGCGCTGCTGAACTTCCAGACCGTGGTCGCCGACCTCACGGGGCTGCCGACCTCGGGCGCCTCGCTGCTCGACGAGGGCACGGCTGCGGCGGAGGCCATGGCCCTGTCCCGGCGCATGGGCAAGAACAAGAAGGGCCTCTTCCTGGTCGACGCGGACGCGTTCCCGCAGACCATCGCCGTGATCGAGACCCGCGCCGAGCCGACCGGCGCCGAGGTCGTCGTCGCCGATCTCAGTGACGGCATCCCGGCCGAGATCGCCGAGCGTGAGATCAACGGCGTGCTCATCCAGTACCCGGGCGCTTCCGGGGCCGTACGCGACATCAAGCCGGTCATCGACCAGGCGCACGAGCTGGGCGCACTGGTCACCGTCGCAGCTGACCTGCTGGCGCTGACGCTGCTGAAGTCGCCGGGCGAGCTCGGCGCGGACATCGCCGTCGGTACGACCCAGCGGTTCGGCGTGCCGATGGGCTTCGGCGGGCCGCACGCCGGATACATGGCCGTGCAGGAGAAGTTCGCCCGCAGCCTGCCCGGCCGCCTCGTGGGCGTCTCGGTCGACGCCGACGGGAACAAGGCCTACCGGCTCGCACTGCAGACGCGTGAGCAGCACATCCGCCGGGAGAAGGCGACCAGCAACATCTGTACCGCCCAGGTGCTGCTCGCCGTCATGGCCGGGATGTACGCCGTCTACCACGGGCCCGAGGGCCTGAAGGGCATCGCGAGGCGCACACACCGATACGCCGCCATCCTCGCCGCGGGGCTGCGCGACGGCGGCGTCGAGACCGTCCACGGCGCCTACTTCGACACGCTCACCGCAAGGGTGCCGGGCCGGGCGGCCGATGTCGTCGCGGCCGCGCGAGACCGCGGCGTGAACCTGCACCTCGTGGACGCCGACCACGTCTCGATCGCCTGCGACGAGACCACCAAGCGGGCCCAACTGAGCGCCGTATGGGCCGCGTTCGGGGTCGACGGCGACGTCGACGCCCTGGACGCCGGCACCGAGGACGCGCTGCCGGCCGCGCTGCTGCGCACCGACGACTACCTGACCCACCCCGTCTTCCAGCAGCACCGCTCCGAGACCGCGATGCTGCGCTACCTGCGCCGGCTCGCCGACCGCGACTACGCGCTGGACCGCGGCATGATCCCGCTGGGCTCCTGCACCATGAAGCTCAACGCGACCACCGAGATGGAGCCGGTCACCTGGCCCGAGTTCGGGCAGCTGCACCCCTTCGCACCCGCCGAGCAGGCGCAGGGCTACCTCACCCTCATCCGTGAGCTGGAGGAACGTCTCGCCGAGGTCACCGGCTACGACAAGGTGTCGCTGCAGCCCAACGCCGGATCGCAGGGCGAGCTGGCCGGTCTGCTCGCGGTGCGCGGGTACCACCGGGCGAACGGCGACGAGCAGCGGACCGTGTGCCTCATCCCGTCCTCCGCGCACGGAACGAACGCCGCCAGCGCCGTGATGGCCGGGATGAAGGTCGTCGTCGTGAAGACCGCCGAGGACGGTGAGATCGACGTCGAGGATCTGCGGGCCAAGATCGAGCAGTACCGCGACGAACTGGCGGTGCTGATGATCACGTACCCCTCGACGCACGGGGTGTTCGAGGAGCACGTCTCCGAGATCTGCGCGCAGGTGCACGAGGCCGGCGGCCAGGTGTACGTCGACGGCGCCAACCTCAACGCCCTGGTCGGGCTGGCCAAGCCGGGGCACTTCGGCGGTGACGTCTCGCACCTCAACCTGCACAAGACGTTCTGCATCCCGCACGGCGGAGGCGGTCCGGGCGTCGGCCCGGTGGCCGTACGGTCGCACCTGGCGCCGTATCTGCCGAACCACCCGCTCCAGCCGGAGGCCGGTCCGGAGACCGGTGTGGGCCCGATCTCGGCCGCGCCGTGGGGGTCTGCGGGCATCCTGCCGATCTCGTGGGCGTACGTCCGGCTCATGGGCGGTGAGGGGCTCAAGCGAGCCACGCAGGTGGCGGTCCTGAGCGCCAACTACATCGCCAAGCGGCTCGAACCGCACTACCCGGTGCTCTACACCGGCCCCGGCGGGCTGGTCGCGCACGAGTGCATCATCGATCTGCGACCGCTGACCAAGGCGACCGGCGTGAGCGTCGACGACGTCGCCAAGCGGCTGATCGACTACGGTTTCCACGCGCCGACGATGTCCTTCCCGGTGGCCGGGACGCTGATGATCGAGCCGACCGAGTCCGAGGACCTGACCGAACTCGACCGGTTCTGCGAGGCGATGATCGCGATTCGGGCGGAGATCGAGAAGGTCGGCTCGGGTGAGTGGCCGGCCGACGACAACCCGCTGCGGAACGCCCCGCACACGGCCGCGGCGCTCGGCGGTGAGTGGGAGCACGCCTACAGCCGTACGGAGGCCGTCTTCCCGGACGGTGTCTCGGCCGCGGACAAGTACTGGCCGCCGGTGCGCCGAATCGACCAGGCCTTCGGCGACCGGAACCTGGTCTGTTCCTGCCCGCCGCTGGACGCGTACGAGGACTGAGTACGACCGAGTACGCAGGTGCGGGCCTCGCCGTTCGATGCGGGGCCCGCACCTCGTTTCAGGCCGGGTAGGCGTGCGTCTGGGTGGCCTTGACCGTGGCCCAGACCGAGGCGCCCGGGTGCAGGTCGAGCTCGGCGGCCGCGACCGTGGTGAGGTCGGCGGTGAGGGGGAGCTCGCCGGTGAGGGCGGCACGGATCTGGTCGCCGTGGGTCTCCAGGCCGGTGACCTCGCAGCGCCAGAGGTTGCGGGCGCTGGCGCCGGTGGGGCGGTCCCGGAAGAGGGTGACGGCGCCGGGCGGGAAGGCCACGAAGACCGGGCCCGTGAGGTCCTCGGTGGTGGTGATGGCGGGGCCGGCATCCAGGTGGACGGTGTGGCCCGCTGCCGTGCCCTTGTAGAGGTTCAGGCCGACGAGTTGGGCCACGTAGTCCGTGCGGGGGCTGCGGGCGATGTCGGCGGGTGTGCCCTCCTGGACGATCCGGCCGTGCTCGACGACCACGAGCCGGTCGGCCAGGACCATGGCGTCCAGCGGATCGTGTGTGACCAGTACCGCCACGGCCTCGAAGTCGGCGAGATGGAGCCGTAGTTGGGCACGCACCTCCAGGCGGGTGCGGGAGTCCAGGGCGGCGAGGGGCTCGTCGAGGAGCAGCAGCCGGGGGTGCGTGGCCAGCGCGCGGGCGAGGGCGACGCGCTGGGCCTGGCCGCCGGACAGACGGCGGGGTTTGGCGCCGGCGTGGTCGGCGAGGCCCATGCGGTCCAGCCACGCGGCGGCCTGATTGCGGGCCTCCGCCTTCGTCGCGCCGTGGCAGCGCGGTCCGAAGGCCACATTGTCCAGGGCCGTCAGATGGGGGAAGAGCAGATAGTCCTGGAAGACGACGCCGACCGGCCGGGATTCGGGCGGCGTACGGTCCAACTCGGTGCCGTCCAGCCGGAGATGGCCGGCCGTGAGCGGGGCGAGCCCGGCCAGGGCGCGCAGGGCGGTCGTCTTTCCGGCGCCGTTGGGGCCGAGCAGGGCGACGACGTCGCCGGGCGCTGCGGTGAGCGTGATGTCGAGGCGGAAGGGGCCGCGGTCGACGACGAGATGGGCGTCGAGCCCCTCGCCGTGCACGTCACCCGAGGTGGGGGCGGTGGAGTCGTCGAGGTGGGTCATGAGGCGGTCATCCAGCGGTCGCGCAGGCCTGCGAGGACGGCGATGGACACGGCGAGCAGGACCAGGCTGAGGGCGATCGCCGCGGCCGGGTCGTTCTGCAGGGCCAGGTACACCGCGAGCGGCATGGTCTGCGTACGGCCCGGGAAGTTGCCCGCGAAGGTGATCGTCGCCCCGAACTCGCCGAGTGCCCGGGCCCAGGCCAGCACCGCGCCGGCGGCGATGCCCGGGGCGATCAGCGGCAGGGTGACGCGGCGGAAGGCGGTGAAACGGGAAGCGCCCAGGGTCGTGGCCGCCTCCTCGTAGCGGGGGTCGGCCGCCCGCAGGGTGCCCTCCACGCTGATGACGAGGAACGGCATCGCCACGAACGTCTCCGCGAGGACCACGCCCGCGGTGGTGAACGGCAGGGTGATCCCGAACCAGGAGTCGAGCCACTGCCCGACGACGCCGTTGCGGCCGAGCGCCAGCAGCAGTGCCACACCGCCCACCACCGGCGGCAGCACGAGCGGCAGCGTCACCAGGGCACGGACCAGTCGGCGGCCGGGGAAGTCCGCGCGGGCCAGCAGCCAGGCCAGCGGGACTCCGATCACCAGACTCAGGGCGGTCGCCGCCGTGGCACAGAACAGGGACAGCCGGAGGGCCTCCCACACCGCGGGGCTGGTGAGCTGATCCGGCAGGGTGCGCCAGGGAGTGCGTACGAGCAGGGCGATCAGCGGCAGCAGCAGGAACGCCAGGCCTGCCAGCGCCGGAACGAGCAGGGGCAGCGGCACCCCGCGGGTACCTTTGCGGAGCCGGCCTCGCCGGGGGCCGCCCTTGAGGGTTTCCGTCACGGCGCGAGGAACCCGGCCCCGGTCAGCACCTTCTGCCCCTCGGCGGACTTCACCAGGTCGATGAAGGCCTTGGCCGCCTCGGCGTTGGGCGCGTCCCTGAGCAGGGCGATCGGGTAGTCGTTGATGGCATCGGCCGACTCGGGGAAGCCCACGCCTTCCACCTTGTCACCCGCCGCCCTCACGTCGGTCTTGTAGACGAGCGCCGCGTCGGCCTCCTTCAGCTCCACCTTCGTCAGGGCGCTCTTGACGTCCTGCTCGTAGGACACGGGGGTGAGCTTCAGCCTGCTCGCGTCCAGCGCCTTCTGCGCGGCGGCGCCGCACGGCACCGACTCGTCGCAGAGCACGACCTTCAGGCCGGACTCGGTGAGGTCCTCGAGGGAGGAGATCCTGTCGGGGTTGCCCGGCAGGGTGGCGATCTCCAGCTGGTTGCGGACGAAGGTGGTCGGGGTGCCGGAAGCGTCACCGGCGTCGGTGACGATCGCCATGGTCCTGGGGCTGGCGGCGGCGAAGACGTCCGCCGGGGCGCCGCCGGTGATGCTCGCCGCGAGGGAGTCGCTGCCACCGAAGCTGAAGGTGACCTTCGTGCCCGGGTGCTGCTTCTCGAACTCCTTGCCCAGCGTCGTGAAGCTCTCCTCGAGCGAAGCGGCCGCGAAGACGGTCACCTCGCCGGTGAGCCGGTCCGACGCGTCGGACCCGGCGGCCGAGGAGCCGGAATCGGACGAGGAGGAGCAGGCGCTCAGCGCCAGCAGCGCGGCGGCTCCGGCGCCGGCCGCCCGCAGGGCCCGGTGTCGGGGACGGGGCATCACGGGTCCACTCACGGGTTCACTCCCTCTGTCCGCTGGAGGAAGAGCCCGCCGGACTCTTCCGATGCGTCGATCATACTGGCGCAGATGCAAGGCATGAGTCGACTGTCGCATCGCACGATCGAGGCTAATGTGCGATGGGTGATCGCATGTGCGGCTCGGGGCGTGTCAGGCGCGGTCGATATGGACGTTCGTCGACTTCACGCGGGCCGTCGCCTCCATGCCGACCTCCAGGCCGAGTTCCTCGACGGCCTCGCGGGTGAGCAGGGAGACCAGTCGGTGGGGCCCGGCCTGGATCTCGACCTGGGCCGCGACATCGCCGAGCTTGATCGCGGTCACGATGCCGGGGAAGGCGTTGCGGGCCGAGGTGTACGGGGCCTCCTCCTCGCCGCTGCCGGACTTGGCGAGCTCGACCGAGAACGCGGCCAGGTCCCGCCCGTCGATGAGCCGGCGTCCGCTGTCGTCCCGATGGGTCGCCACCCGGCCGGCGTCGGCCCAGCGGCGTGCGGTGTCGGGGCTGACGCCGAGCAGGCGTGCGGCCTGGCCGATCGTGTAGGAGTGCATGCCGGTCACGATAGGGCGGCAGGCGTGCCTGGTGGACGCGGGGTTGGCCATTGGATATAACGCGATATAGCGTTAACTCGTGATGGGTGATCGGGGTGAGGGTATGTCAGCCGAGCTCTTGGGTTCGGGTACGTCGTCCGAGGTGCGGGCCTCGCATGCGGACCGGGACCGCGTCGTGGAGGTGCTGACCGCTGCCGCGGGGGACGGCCGGCTGACCGCCGAGGAGCTCGACGAACGGGTCGGGGCTGCGCTGTCCGCCCGGACCATGGGGGAGTTGGCCGCGTTGACCGGCGATCTGCCCGTCGTGGCCGAGGCGAAGGATGTCGTCCGTATCGAGCAGGAGGGCAGCTCGGTCCGGCGGGACGGTGCCTGGGCGGTGCCGCGGCGGCTGGCGATCGAGTCGACCTGGGGCGACGTGACGCTCGACTTCACCGAGGCCGTCCTCACGTACGACACCCTGCGCATCGAGCTCGACATGCAGGGCGGCACGCTGCGGCTGGTGACGCGGCCCGGCGTCGTGGTGGACACCGATGCCCTGGTCACGGACTACTCCAAGATCAGGACGCGCGGGTCCAGAGGTGCGGACGGGCCCGTGGTGCTGCGCGTGGAGGTGTGCGGTCGCCTCAGCTACGGCCGGGTCGTGACCCGCGCTCCTCGGCGAGGCTTCCGGCGCTGACCGCTCAGCCCGTGTGCACACGTGGCCGGCGTGCGGGATCCGGTTCCGCCGCGCGCAGCACCTCCCGGGTGACCGGGGCGATCTCGCCCTGGCCGAAGAGGAAGAACCGCAGGAAGTTGGCGAAGGGGTCGCCCTCGGTCCACTCGAAGTAGATGTGCGGGGTGCGGCCGGTGGTGTCGCGGACGTGCAGCAGCAGCGCGGCCAGGGAGTTGGAGATGGAGGAGGACTCCAGCGTCAGGACCCGGTAGCGGTTGTGCATGACCTCGCCGCGCACCGTCAGACCCGACTCGAACTCGGACGGGTCGGTGACCGTCACCTCGACGAAGACGAAGTCCTCCTGGCCGGGGACGTCGTTGTCCTGGCGGATCTGCTCGATCTTGTCGCGGTACTCGGCGATGTCGCGTTTGTCGGGCTCGTTGGCGATGAACCGGATCTTGCGGCTGGCGATGTCCCGGACGAATCGTTCCGCCATGTCGTCGAGCGTCACGCTGGTCACCCGCAGCTCGAAGGCGCGGGCCAGCCGGGAGGCCAGGGAGAGGATCATGATGCCCGCGATGAAGCAGGCGCCGATCTTCACGCCGTCCGGGCGCTCGATGATGTTCAGGACCGTCGTGTAGAGGAACACCGCCGAGATCACCGCGAAGGCGATCGTCCAGTTGCGCTGGCCGGCCTTCCGCGCGGCGATGGTCACCGCGATCGCGGCCGAGCTGATCAGCACCAGCACGCCGGTGGCGTACGCGCCGCCCTGGGCGTCGACGTCGGCGTCGAAGATCCAGGTGACCAGGAAGCCGATCAGGGTGAAGACGATGACCATCGGGCGCACGGCGCGGGCCCAGTGCGGGGCCATGCCGTAGCGGGGCAGATAGCGGGGCATCAGGTTGAGCAGTCCGGCCATCGCGGAGGCGCCGGCGAACCACAGGATGGCGATCGTCGAGACGTCGTAGACCGTGCCGAAGGCGTTGCCCAGGTAGTCGTGCGCCAGATAGGCGAGGGCGCGGCCGTTGGCCTTGCCGCCCTCCTCGAACTCCTGCCCCGGGATCAGGAGGGTGGTGATGAAACTGGTCGTGATCAGGAAGCCGCTCATGATCAGTGCGGCCGTGGTGAGCAGCTTCTTGGTGCCCCGGATCCGGCCCTTGGGGTCCTCTTCGGTGTCCCCCGCCTCGCCCTTGACGTGGGGCATCACGGCGACGCCGGTCTCGAAGCCGGACAGGCCCAGGGCGAGCTTCGGGAAGACGATCAGGGCCATGCCGATCATGACGAAGACGTTGCCGTGCTCGGCGGTCAGGGCGTTCGACCAGTCGGTGACGACATGCCCCTCGGTGATGACGTGCCACAGGCCGACGATCACGACGACGGCGTTCAGCGCCAGGTAGGCCACCACCAGAGCCACCGCGACGCCGATCGCCTCCAGAAAGCCCTTGAGGAACACCGCGCCGAGCAGCGCGATGAGCACGAGGGTGATCAGCATCTGCTTGTCGTGCAGCGCATCGTGCAGCTGCGGGTTCTCCACCAGGTGGGTCGAGGCGTCCGCGGCCGAGAGGGTGATGGTGATCAGGAAGTCGGTGGCGGCGAAGCCGAGCAGGGTCAGGACGAAGAGCTTGCCCTTCCAGAAGGTGAGCAGCCGCTCCAGCATCGCGATTGAGCCCTGTCCGTGCGGGCTCTCCTCGGCCACCCTCCGGTACACCGGCAGCGCGCCCGCCAGGGTGACGATCACGAGCACGATGGTCGCGACGGGCGACAGCAGACCGGCCGCGAGGGCGGCGATGCCGGGCTGGTAGCCGAGGGTCGAGAAGTAGTCCACACCGGTCAGGCACATCACCCGGTACCAGGGCTGGCCCTCGTGTGGGGGCGCCGGCTGGGCGTGGGGTCCCTGGGGGCCGCCGCCCTTGCCGATGTCGGACAGCCCCTCCAGCATCCAGCCGCGCAGGCGACTGGGCGGCGGATGCTCGGTGGTGGCCATCGGCGTGCTCCTGATGTACGGCTTGCGTGCGGTTCGGCCATCACGCGGACGGCGCCCTCAGCGTATGCGGAGAGTGACGCATGGGCCCGCGCACCAGAGGTCCATCGGCGTCAAGCTTCCGTTAAGAACGGCCTGTGGGCGGCGTCATTCGAGCCCCGACACCTTGAACACCCTCCGCGCGGTCTCGCGGTCGATCCGCTCCGACATGCGGTGCAGGGCCGTAGCGCCACACAGCAGTGACCCGCGCGCCTCCGACGTGTGGGCATCCTCGTCGAGGCGGTACCAGAGGTCGGGGTTGGCGACGAGGACCTGCGGGTGGATCTCGACGCGCTCGCCGAACGCGTCGCGCAGCACCAGCCGCTGGGCGACGCCGTCCAGGCAGCGGACCGACACCAGCAGGTCCGTGCGGACGGTCCGGGTGCGCAGCAGCGAACGCGACCGCAGCCAGCCCGCGCCCGCCGAGACGCGGGGCGGACACAGCACCACGAAGAGCAGCGCCGCGAGGGTGCACCACAGCGCGGTGCGCCATGGGGTGAAGGTGCCGGCGCCCCAGTCGATGAGGAGCAGCAGGGCCAGGAGTACGGCCGCGCAGCGAATCGCGCTGTGCAGGTCCCGTGTCCAGCCGTGGTCGTACGCCTCGGCGCCGGAGTGCCGTTCGGAAGCGGGGGAGAGATCGTGTCGCACGTCGTCGGGGGGTTCCATAGCGCTGACGCTAGGGACCGGGTGAGCCGGGTCCACCTCGCTCGACGGGACTCTGACGGGCGCCCGGTCGATTCTTGACGCCGTCCCAGCGGGGCGCCGAGCCGCCCGCGCATCCTCGTCTTCGCCGGCTCGAGCTTCGTCCTGTGCCGTAAGAGACCCGTCAAAGCCGCGCAGTGCCCCGTAAGGGAGCCGTCAATGACGGTCGAATCCGGCCACAGACGCGGTTTCCTCTAACCGTCCTTGTCCAACCGAACCTCGACTCCAGGAGCTTGCGATGGCCGATCTGGCCTTCGTCGTCACCACGGTCGCGCTCTTCGCACTGGTGGCCCTCGTCGCCAAGGGGGTGACGAAGCTGTGACCGCCGAAAACGTCGTCGGCCTGATCGTGGCCGTCGCCCTGCTGGGCTATCTCGTCCTCGCCCTGATCTTCCCGGAGAGGTTCTGAGCACTGACATGGGTCCCGTCCTTGCCGGCGTCCTCCAGCTGCTCGCTCTCATAGGCGCGCTGGCGATCATCCACGTCCCCCTTGGCAACTACATGGCCAAGGTCTACTCCTCCGACCGGCACTGGCGCGTCGAGAAGTGGATCTACAAGGGCATTGGCGCCAACCCCGACACCGAGATGCGCTGGACCGCGTACCTGCGCGGTGTCCTCGCCTTCTCGGCGGCTGGTGTCCTCTTCCTCTACCTGCTGCAGCGGCTCCAGGGCGTCCTGCCCGGCTCGCTCGGCTTCTCCTCGATCGACCCGGACCAGGCGTTCAACACCGCCGTGTCCTTCGTGACCAACACCAACTGGCAGTCGTACTACGGCGAACAGACCATGGGTCATGTCGTGCAGACCGGCGGTCTGGCGGTGCAGAACTTCGTCTCCGCGGCCGTCGGCATGGCCGTCGCCGTCGCTCTCGTACGGGGCTTCGCGCGGCCGCGCTCCGGTGAACTCGGGAACTTCTGGGCGGACATGGTGCGCGGTGTCACGCGCATCCTGCTGCCACTGGCGTTCGTCGCCGCGATCGTGCTGGTCGCCTGCGGTGCCATCCAGAACTTCTCCGGCATCCACGAGGTCGGTCAGTTCATGGGCGGCTCGCAGCAGTGGAACGGCGGCGCGGTCGCCTCGCAGGAGGCCATCAAGGAGCTGGGCACCAACGGCGGCGGCTACTTCAACGCCAACAGCGCCCACCCCTTCGAGAACCCGACCCCGTTCACGAACCTCTTCGAGATCTTCCTGATCCTGGTCATCCCGTTCTCCCTGACCCGCACCTTCGGTGTCATGGTCGGCTCGGTCAAGCAGGGTTACGCGATCCTCGCCACCATGGGCACCATCTGGGTCGGCTTCGTCGCCCTGATGATGTGGACCGAGTTCGCCCACCACGGCCCGGCGTTCGAGATCGCCGGCGGGGCGTACGAGGGCAAGGAGGTCCGCTTCGGCGTCGGCGCCTCGTCGATCTTCGCGACGTCGACCACGCTCACCTCGACGGGCGCGGTGGACTCCTTCCACTCCTCCTTCACCGGCCTCGGCGGCGGCATCACCCTGCTCGGCATGATGCTCGGCGAGATCGCGCCCGGTGGTGTGGGCTCCGGCCTGTACGGCATGCTGATCATGGCGATCATCGCGGTGTTCATCGCCGGTCTGATGGTCGGTCGTACCCCGGAGTACCTGGGCAAGAAGATCGGCACCCGCGAGATCAAGCTGGCGGCCTGCTACATCCTGGTCACCCCGGCGCTGGTGCTGATCGGCACCGCCTTCGCGATGGCGCTGCCGACCCCGGTGAACTCCATGACCAACAGCGGGGCGCACGGATTCTCCGAGATCCTTTACGCCTACACGTCCGCCTCGAACAACAACGGCTCGGCCTTCGCCGGCCTGAACGCGGACACGCAGTGGTTCAACACCACGCTCGGCATCGCCATGCTGCTCGGCCGGTTCGTGCCGATGGTGTTCGTGCTGGCGCTCGCCGGATCGCTCGGCGAGCAGCGGCCGGTGCCGGTCACCGCGGGCACCCTGCGCACCGAGAAGCCGCTGTTCACGGGCCTGTTGGTGGGCGCGATCCTGATCATCACCGGTCTGACGTACTTCCCGGCCCTCGCGCTCGGGCCGCTGGCCGAGGGGCTGGCGTGATGACCACTCGTACAGCGAATCAAGAGGACTCCATGTCCACAGCCACTCCGACCCAGGCGCCGCACAGCGACGTACCCACCGGGCACAAGTCCCCCGAGGGCCGTGTCGGCGCGGGCCTCTTCGACCCCAAGCAGCTCGTGAAGTCGCTGCCGGACGCCTTCCGCAAGCTCGACCCGCGGGTGCTGGTCAAGTCGCCCGTGATGTTCGTGGTGTGGATCGGATCGGTCCTGACCACCGTCTTCTCCTTCACGGACCCGGGCGACTGGTTCGGCTGGACGATCAGCGCTTGGCTGTGGCTGACGGTGATCTTCGCCAACCTGGCCGAGGCGGTCGCCGAGGGCCGTGGCAAGGCCCAGGCCGACACCCTGCGCAAGGCCAAGACGGACACCGTCGCCCGGCGGCTCGTCGACGGCAGTGAGGAGCGGGTGCCGGGTACTGAGCTGAGCATCGGCGACCTGGTCGTCTGCGAGGCCGGCGACATCATCCCCGGCGACGGTGACGTCGTCGAGGGTGTGGCGAGCGTCGACGAGTCGGCGATCACCGGTGAGTCGGCGCCGGTCATCCGTGAGTCCGGCGGCGACCGCAGTGCGGTCACCGGCGGTACGAAGGTGCTCTCCGACCGGATCGTCATCAAGATCACGACGAAGCCGGGCGAGACCTTCATCGACCGGATGATCGGCCTGGTCGAGGGCGCCGCGCGGCAGAAGACGCCGAACGAGATCGCGCTGAACATCCTGCTGGCGTCCCTCACGATCGTCTTCCTCCTCGCGGTGGCGACCCTGCCGCCGTTCGCCGACTACGCGGGCACCCATCTGACGATGGTCGTGCTGGTCGCCCTGCTGGTCTGCCTCATCCCGACGACGATCGGCGCGCTGTTGTCCGCGATCGGCATCGCCGGCATGGACCGCCTGGTGCAGCGCAACGTGCTCGCCATGTCGGGCCGTGCGGTCGAGGCCGCCGGTGACGTCTCCACGCTGCTGCTCGACAAGACCGGCACCATCACGCTCGGCAACCGCCAGGCGGCGGAGTTCGTGCCGGTGCGCGGCACGACCGAGGCCCAGGTCGCGGACGCCGCCCAGCTGTCGTCGCTGGCCGACGAGACGCCCGAGGGCCGCTCCATCGTCGTACTGGCGAAGGAGAAGTACGGGCTGCGCGAGCGCCACCAGGGCGAACTGGCCGGCGCCGAGTGGATCGAGTTCACCGCCCAGACCCGGATGTCGGGTGTGGACGTCGACGGCCGGAGGATCCGCAAGGGTGCGGCCGGTTCGGTGATCACCTGGGTCGAGGAACGCGGCGGAGCGGTCGCCGAGGACGCGGACACGCTCGCCGACAAGATTGCCGAGGCGGGCGGTACGCCGCTCCTGGTGGCCGTCGAGGACAGCGCCGGGGCCCGGGTCCTGGGCGTCATCCACCTCAAGGACGTCGTCAAGGACGGCATGCGCGAGCGGTTCGAGGAACTGCGCCGCATGGGCGTCAAGACCGTCATGATCACGGGTGACAACCCGCTGACCGCCAAGGCGATCGCCGAGGAGGCGGGCGTCGACGACTTCCTCGCGGAGGCCACTCCCGAGGACAAGATGGCGCTGATCAAGCGGGAGCAGGCCGGCGGCAAGCTGGTCGCGATGACCGGCGACGGCACCAACGACGCCCCGGCCCTGGCCCAGGCGGATGTCGGCGTGGCGATGAACACGGGTACGTCGGCCGCCAAGGAGGCCGGCAACATGGTCGACCTCGACTCCAACCCGACCAAGCTCATCGAGATCGTCGAGATCGGCAAGCAACTCCTCATCACCCGAGGCGCGTTGACGACGTTCTCCATCGCCAACGACGTCGCGAAGTACTTCGCGATCATCCCGGCGCTGTTCGCGGCCGTCTACCCGGGCCTGGACAAGCTCAACATCATGGGCCTGTCCTCGCCGGACTCCGCGATCCTGTCGGCCGTCATCTTCAACGCGCTGATCATCATCGCGCTGGTGCCGCTCGCCCTGAAGGGCGTGCAGTACCGGCCGGTCAGTGCTGACAAGATGCTCCGCCGCAACCTCGGGATCTACGGCCTGGGCGGGCTGATCGCCCCCTTCATCGGTATCAAGATCATCGACATGATCATCTCCCTCATCCCCGGAATCGGCTGATCGCCATGAACAACTCGGTAATCAACACAGCCCGGTTGCTCGGGGCGGGCCTGCGCGCTCTCCTCGTGCTGACCCTGGTGACGGGCGTCATCTACCCGCTGGTCGTCACCGGCATCGCCCAGGGGCTGTTCAACAACAAGGCGAACGGCTCGGAGATCAAGGCGGACGGCAAGGTCGTCGGCTCATCGCTGATCGGGCAGGCGTACCACCTGCCGTTGAAGGAGGGCCAGGAGATCCCGGAGCCGGACCTGAAGTGGTTCCAGGGCCGCCCGCAGAACGGCCTCGGCACCAACAGCGTCAACACCCGGTACAAGCTCATCCTGTCCGGCGCGACCAACCGGTCCGGCGACAACGAAGAGCTCATCCAGTGGGTGAAGGACGCCAAGGCCGCGGTCATCAAGGACAACTCGGTCCCCGGCCACACGGTCAAGCCGTCCGAGGTGCCCGCCGACGCCGTGACGTCGTCCGGATCCGGCCTGGACCCGAACATCTCCCCGCAGTACGCCGACCTCCAGGTGCACCGGATCGCCGAGCAGAACGGTCTGCCGGTCGCCGAGGTCCAGAAGCTCGTCGACGAGCACACCGAGGGCCGCACCCTCGGGTTCATCGGCGAGCCCCGGGTGAACGTCCTCGAACTCAACATCGCACTCAGGGAACTTGTGGCGAAGAGCTGATGGCGTTACCCGACCCGAGCGGGAGCCGGCGGGCCGGAGCACATCCCGGTTCCGTCGGCTCGGACTGCCCGACATGGACGGCGTCGACGTGATCAGGGCACTGCGGGGCTGGACCCGTGTCCCGATCCTGGTGCTGTCGGCGCGTCAGGCGTCGGACGAGAAGGTGGCGGCGCTGGACGCGGGCGCCGACGACTACGTCACCAAGCCGTTCAGCATGGATGAGCTCATGGCCCGGCTGCGTCCGCCGCACCGAGGACACCCCGCTCGCCCCGGAGACGACGGTGGTGGAGACGGACGGGTTCACCATCGACCTGCTCGCCAAGAAGGCGGTCCGGGACGGACACGACGTACGACTCACCCCGACCGAATGGCATCTGCTGGAGATCCTGGTCACCAACCCCGGCCGGCTCATCACACAGAAGCACCTGCTCCAGGAGGTCTGGGGTGTCTCCCAGAGCAACAAGACCAACTACCTACGGGTCTACATGGCCCAACTGCGCCGCAAGTTGGAAGCGGACCCCTCGCACCCCCGTCACCTCGTCACCGAACCCGGCATGGGTTACCGCTTCGAAGGATGAACATGGCACGCGGCAAGCTTCGGATCTACCTGGGTGCGGCACCGGGGGTGGGCAAGACGTACGCGATGTTGTCCGAGGCGCACCGGCGGGTGGAGCGGGGCACGGACTGCGTGGTGGCGTTCGTGGAACCCCACGGCCGGCCGCGCACCGAGGTGATGCTGCACGGGCTGGAACAGGTGCCGCGCAGGGAACTCGAGTACCGCGGCGGGGTGTTCACCGAGATGGACGTGGACGCGGTCCTCGCCCGGCGGCCGAGGGTGGCCCTGGTCGACGAGCTGGCGCACACGAACATCCCCGGCTCGCGCCATGCCAAGCGCTGGCAGGACGTGGAGGAGCTGCTGGCGGCCGGGGTCGATGTGGTCTCGACGGTGAACATCCAGCATCTGGAGTCCCTCGGCGATGTGGTGGAGTCGATCACGGGGATCCGGCAGCGGGAGACCGTCCCGGACGAGGTGGTGCGGCGGGCGGACCAGGTCGAGCTGGTGGACATGTCGCCGCAGGCGCTGCGGCGGCGGATGGCGCACGGCAACATCTACCAGCCGGACAAGGTGGATGCGGCGCTGTCGAACTACTTCCGGCCGGGGAATCTCACCGCGTTGCGGGAGCTGGCGCTGCTGTGGGTGGCGGACCGGGTCGACGAGTATCTGAAGCAGTACCGCAGTGATCACCGGGTGTCGAGGATCTGGGGTTCGCGGGAGCGGATCGTGGTGGGTCTGACGGGGGGTCCGGAGGGGCGGACGCTGATCCGGCGGGCGGCGCGGCTGGCGGAGAAGGGGGCCGGCGGTGAGGTGCTGGCGGTGTACATAGCGCGCAGCGACGGGCTCACGGCCGCCTCGCCGAAGGAACTCGCGGTGCAGCGCACGCTGGTCGAGGACCTCGGCGGGACCTTCCACCACGTGGTCGGTGACGACATACCCGCTGCCCTGCTGGACTTCGCCCGCGGTGTGAACGCCACCCAGATCGTGCTGGGCGTCTCCCGCCGCAAGAGCTGGCAGTACGTCTTCGGACCTGGCGTCGGCGCGACCGTGGCCCGCGAGTCGGGACCCGACCTGGACGTCCACCTGATCACCCACGACGAGGCGGGCAAGGGGCGTGGGCTGCCGGTGGCGCGGGGTGCGCGCCTCGGCCGGATGAGGATCATCTGGGGCTGGCTCGTCGGTGTACTGGGCCCCGTCCTCCTCACCGTGTTGCTGACCAGCGTCGCGACGGTCGGCCTCGCCAACGACATGCTGCTGTACCTGACGCTGACCGTGGCGGCCGCCCTGCTCGGCGGGCTCTACCCGGCGCTGGCCTCGGCGGCCTTCGGAACGTTTCTGCTCAACTACTTCTTCACACCGCCGCTGCACCGGCTGACCATCGCCGACCCGAAGAACATCGTCGCCCTGGTGATCTTCATAGGCGTCGCGGTGTCGGTGGCGTCGGTGGTCGACCTCGCGGCCCGGCGCACGCATCAGGCGGCCCGGCTGCGGGCGGAGTCGGAGATCCTGTCGTTCCTCGCGGGCAACGTGCTGCGCGGCGAGACCAGCCTGGAGGCGCTGCTGGAGCGGGTGCGCGAGACCTTCGGCATGGAGTCGGTGGCGCTGCTGGAGCGCGAGAGCGACGTGGCGCCCTGGACGTGCGCGGGCAGTGTCGGGCTCCGACCGTGTCAGAGCCCGGAGGAGGCGGACGTGGACATGCCGGTCGGTGACCATATGGCCCTCGCGCTGACCGGACGGGTGCTGCCCGCGGAGGACCGCCGGGTGCTGGCCGCGTTCGCCGCGCAGGCCGTGGTCGTCCTGGACCGCCGCCGGCTCCAGGAGGAGGCCGACCAGGCCCGCACGCTGGCCGAGGGCAACCGCATCCGCACGGCCCTGCTGGCCGCCGTCAGCCATGACCTGCGGACGCCCCTGGCCGGCATCAAGGCGTCGGTCACGTCGCTGCGTTCGGACGACGTCGAGTGGTCCGAGGAGGACCAGGCGGCTCTGCTGGAGGCGATCGAGGAGGGCGCCGACCGCCTCGACCACCTGGTGGGCAACCTGCTCGACATGTCCCGCCTGCAGACCGGCACGGTCACGCCGCTCATCCGCGAGGCCGACCTCGACGAGGTGGTGCCGATGGCGCTGGGCGGCGTGCCCGGGGACAGCGTGGAGCTGGACGTCCCGGAGACGCTGCCGATGGTCCACGTCGACAAGGGCCTCCTCGAGCGTGCTGTGGCCAACGTCGTGGAGAACGCGGTCAAGTACAGCCCGCCGGGTACGCCCGTGCTGGTCGCCGCCAGTGCCCTCGCGGACCGCGTCGAGGTCCGGGTCGTGGACCGCGGACCGGGCGTTCCCGACGACGCGAAGGAGCGGATCTTCGAGCCGTTCCAGCGTTACGGGGACGCCCCGCGCGGTGCCGGAGTCGGCCTGGGCCTCGCGGTCGCCCGGGGCTTCGCCGAGGCCATGGGCGGCACCCTCGACGCCGAGGACACCCCCGGCGGCGGCCTCACCATGGTGCTGAGCCTGCGCAGGGCGCCGGTCCGGGGAGACAACCGTGCCGCGAAGGTGGTCGCCCAGCCGACCCCGGCCGAGGAGCAGGCCGGGCGTTCCGGTGCCGGTGGCGTCAACATGCCGTCGGCGTCCGCCTGACCGGCTCCGGCTACGACTGGTCGGCCGCCTGCCGGTGTTCGCGATGGTGCGATCACGGGAGTGACTGCCCCCGGACATACGTCGGGGCCGGCGCGCGGAGCAGGTCCGCGGTCGGCCCCGGTTGTGTCCGGGCGTGCTTGCGCTGTCGCCCGTCGGCGTCAGGCGGCCGTCATCACCGGGCTGCCGTGCAGCAGTCGGTGCGGGGCGATGGCCTGGCCGTCCGGCAGAAGCTCACCGGTGTCCTCGAAGAGCACAACTCCGTTGCACAGCAGGCTCCAGCCCTGCTCCGGGTGGTGCGCCACGAGACGGGCGGATTCCCGGTCGGCGGATTCTGCGGTGGGGCACGGTGGCTGGTGCTGGCACATGGAAGGGATCTTTCGCTCTGTCGTGATGGGTGAGTGTGCTGTCGTGTCTGTCCCGCGGCGTGAAGCGTCGTTCATGGCCGCCCCCCGTTAAGTCGGTCCGAATCCAGTGTTCCCCTACGGGCGTGAATCCGCAGGGATTTCGCTGCACGGCTCCTTCATAGGTTGATGACGCATCACTCGCGCGGGCGGTTCACCTCAACTGCACTGTCCCTTCGGGTGGTTCGCAGTGGCCGGATGGGGCTAGCCCGGCCGGGTCGAAAGCCTTTCAATAGCTCGTACGGGTAATCGGCCGCTCGTGCGAGCAATGCCCCTGGCGGGATCAGCGCGGGGATCAGTGCGGTGAACAGTGCAGAACGGTGCAGAACGGCGCGTACCCCGCCGCCGGGAAATTCGGCGGCGGGGTACGGGTGCGGTTCTGTGGAACAGGTCAGGCCGGTGAGCCGAGCAGGGGCACGGGGGTCACCCGATGGGTCAGCACCGGCAGCAGCTCTGCGACCCGGTGCGGACGGTGGGCCGCGATACCGGGCGGCGCGGGGGCCAGCGGTACCAGCAGGTCCGTCGCGGCCGGGTGGCCGGCCGCGCCGTCGGCGGCGCAGTCGCCGTGCAGCCAGAGCGTGAGCATGTAGAGGCCCGGCACGGACAGCAGGCGCGGTTGGTACGACTGAGCGAGTGTCTCGGCCTGGCGCAGTGCACGTTCGGTGGAGGCGATGTACGGCCCCTCGAAGAAATGCGAGAACGCCCAGCCGTCGGGCGTGAGCATGGTCTCCGCCGCGGCCACCGCCTGGTCGCCGCACCGGATCAGGAAACGCCAGCCGGCCAGCCGGGTGACGGGTGTGCCCTTGGCGGTGATCCGGTCCAGCACGTGGACGGGCAACGGGAGTTCGGGTGTGGCGGGCCCGTGGGCGCCGCGCAGGGAGGGGGTCCGGGCCTCACGGACGGCGGTCGGGGAACCGAGTGCTGTGAGGACGGAACGAAGCGCGGGCGCGGGAGCCGGGGGGACATGCAGCGGCATGGTGGGTCGCCTCTCATTCGACAGGCAAGTAGGCGCGAGGTGGCGGGGGCGGACGGCGCTGTCAGCTCACGGGGACAGAGAGGCGAGGGCCGGGGTCTGTGCGAGAGGGGCGTGGGTGTGAGGCCTGCCGTACGCCATCTCGACGGCAGGTTCCTCCGACCGCGGGCGCCAACCTTCTGTCTTCCGCGGAGTTTATACGACATTTGTTCAGCCGGTGTTTCGTCTAAACGCTTCCGGGCACTCGCACAAGGGTTCATTCGGTCGGCGATACGTGGAAAACATCCCGATTCCGAACCGGTCGTACGGCGATGACCTCGGGGAATGCTCCCCGTGCGGTCGGCCAATTCGCGTCGGCGTTTTTCACGAGTTCCTCGCGCCGGAAAGTGTGCGGTGCACCTGCCCGGTGAATGTGCCGCCGGTCATCTCTGGTCCGAGTGCCCAGAGTAGCGGGTGCGGGCACGCGCCGCGGGCGTTACGGATCGCCCGGGCTGGGCATCATCCCCCCTGACCCGGACACCGGCGGCCGGATCTTCGGCCTGCCCACCGAGGAGGGACGCTTCGATGGGGGAGAAGGTCGTGGCGGGCGCGTTCGACCTGTCCGATCGCCAGCGCTACCGCACCAAGCTGCGGCAGTGTCTGCGGGGCCTGGAGCGGCTGCTGGAGGAGAAGCGGTTCGATCGCCCGAAGAACCTCATGGGCCTGGAGATCGAACTGAATCTGGCCGGGGCCGACGGCATGCCGAGAATGCTCAATGCGCAGGTTCTGGAAAAGATCGCAAGCCGAGATTTCCAAACAGAACTCGCCATGTTCAACCTGGAAGTCAACATAGCCCCACACAGGTTGGGCGGCCGGGTATTCGATCGGCTCGTGGAAGAAGTCCGTACGTCCCTGGCATATGCCCACCGGAAAGCGGGTGAGGTCGACGCGGGAATCGTGATGATCGGCATTCTGCCCACACTCGACCGCGACGATCTGGTCTCCTCGAACCTCTCCGACGTCGACCGCTACACCCTCCTCAACGATCAGATCGTGGCCGCCCGCGGCGAGGACTTCACCCTCGACATCGACGGCGTCGAGCATCTGACCTGCACGTCGAAGTCGATCGCGCCCGAAGCGGCCTGCACCTCCGTGCAACTGCATCTCCAGGTCACCCCGGCCCGTTTCGCCGACGTGTGGAACGCCGCACAGGCGGCCTGCGCGGCGCAGATCGCCGTCGGCGCCAACTCACCCTTCCTGTTCGGTCGCGAGCTGTGGCGCGAGTCCCGGCCGCCGCTGTTCCAGCAGTCCACCGACACCCGCCCGCCCGAACTGCAGGCCCAGGGGGTCCGGCCGCGCACCTGGTTCGGGGAGCGGTGGATCAGCTCGGCGTACGACCTCTTCGAGGAGAACCTGCGCTACTACCCCGCGCTGCTGCCGATCTGCGACGACGAGGACCCGCTGGCGGTGCTCGACGCCGGGGGCGTTCCGAAACTCGCCGAGCTCGTCCTGCACAACGGCACGGTGTACCGCTGGAACCGTCCCGTGTACGGGATCGCCGACGGCGTCCCGCATCTGCGCGTCGAGAACCGCGTCCTGCCCGCCGGGCCCACCGTCACCGACGTCATCGCCAACGCGGCCTTCTACTACGGCATCGTCCGCGCGCTCGCCGAGGACTCCCGGCCGGTGTGGACCCGCCTGCCCTTCGAGGCGGCCGCGGCCAACTTCGACGCCGCGTGCCGGTACGGCATCGACGCACGCTTCACCTGGCCGCGGCGCGGGCGGTACGGCGGGACGACCCAGGTCGAAGCGGTCAGTCTCGTACGTGACGAACTGCTGCCGCTCGCCGAGGCAGGGCTGGACGCGTGGGGCGTCGAACCGGCCGACCGGGACCTCTACCTGGGCGTGATCGAAGAGCGCTGCAGGCGCCGGGTCAACGGGGCGTCCTGGCAGGTCGCGACCTTCCACCGGGCCCTGGAGGGCGGGTTGTCGCGCGCGCCGGCGCTGGCTGCCACGACGCGGCGCTACGCCGAGCTGAGCCACCTCGGGGAACCGGTGCACACCTGGCCGGTGGGGTTGCCGGAGCCGGCGCGGATGGGGTGACGGCTTCCTTGGGCGGGGGAGCCGCGGGCCGGGGAAGGTGCGTCTGCAAGGCTGTCGTGTGGTCGAAGTGTGCGATCTTCGTAATCTCGTCGGGATGCCGACGGGCGAGGATGAGCGCGGAGCAGGACTACTCGACTGGAGGCAGGCGTGCAGGCGGAGACGGGCCGGGTGGCCGAATCCGAGCCGCAGGAGCGGCCGTCGCGACGGATTCTCCGTGATGAGACGCTGCTCGTGCTCGGGCTGTCGCTCGGTGCCAGCGGTGTGTCCGCACTGATCAGCTTCATCGGATCCGTCACCAGGCCCGGCGGCCTGAAGGACCAGGCCGCCACCCTCAACGCATCGGCCGCTCCCGGCCGCCCCTGGCTCGACCTGGCCTGGCAGCTCTTCGGCATCGCCACCGCGCTCGTCCCCGTCGCCCTCGTCGCGCACTTCCTGCTGCGCGAGGGGCACAGCCTGAAGACCCTCGGCTTCGACCGCACCCGGCCCTGGCCGGACCTGGGCCGGGGCGCCGCGATCGCCGCGGTGATCGGCAGTAGCGGCATCGCCTTCTACCTGGCCGCGCGCGGCCTCGGCTTCAACCTCACCGTCGTCCCCGAGGCCCTGCCCGACGTGTGGTGGAAGTACCCGGTGCTGATCCTCTCCGCCCTGCAGAACTCCATCCTCGAAGAAGTGATCGTCGTCGGCTACCTGTTGCGCAGGCTCGACCAGTTGGGTTGGTCGCCGGGCTCCGCGCTGGTGGCCAGCTCCGTACTGCGCGGCTCGTACCACCTGTACCAGGGCATCGGCGGCTTCATCGGCAACATGGTGATGGGCGTGGTCTTCGTCTACCTGTACCGGCGCTGGGGCCGCGTCGGTCCGCTGGTGGTCGCGCACTCGCTGCTCGACATCGGCGCGTTCGTGGGCTACGCGCTGCTCGCAGGCAGGGTGGACTGGCTGCCGACGGCGTGACTACGCCAGCAGCTCCCCCTCGATGACGGTGACCGCGCGGCCGCTCAGCAGGGTGCGGTCGCCGCGCAGTTCCGTGCGGACGCGGCCGGAGCGGGGTGAGGCCTGCAGGCCGGTGAGGTCGGGGCGGCCCAGGCGCTCCGACCAGTAGGGGGCGAGAGCCGTGTGGGCGCTGCCCGTGACCGGGTCCTCGTCGATGCCGACGTTCGGGAAGAAGCAGCGCGAGACGTAGTCGTAGCCCCGGGACGGGTCCTCGGCCCGGGCGGTGGCGATGATGCCGCGCGCCGAGTGGGCGCCGAGGGCCTTGTGGTCGGGGCGCAGGGCACGGACCGTCTTCTCGTCGGCGAGTTCCAGGAGCAGGTCGCCGACGTTCGGACCGGTGTCGAAGGCCGCGCCCGGCTCTGCGCCCAGGGCGTCGGCGATGCCCTGGGCGATGTCGGCCGGTGTGAGCGGGGCGGTGGGGAAGTCCAGGGTGACCGAGCCGTCCTCGTGGGGCTCCGCGACGAGCACACCGCTGCGCGTGGCGAACCGTACCCGGCCCTCGTGGGTGCCCGTGCTGTGCAGGACATGGGCCGTGGCGAGGGTGGCGTGACCGCACATCGCGACCTCGGTCGCGGGGGTGAACCAGCGCAGCGCCCAGTCGGCCTCGCCGCCTTCGGGGAGCGGGTGGGCGAACGCGGTCTCCGCGTGGTTGACCTCCATGGCCACGTTCTGCAGCCAGTCGTCGTCGGGGAAGGCGTCGAGGAGCAGGACCCCGGCCGGGTTGCCGGCGAAGGGGCGGTCGGTGAAGGCATCGACGATTCGAATCTGCATGGTCATGACGCTAGGGACTCCGCAACGCCGCAGGCCAAGGCCAATTCGCGAGTGCTGGCCCCGTTGCCGGGGTCGTCTGTCCTGTCTCAACGAAGTTAGTCGCCCGCATGCCGCTGACGTGTGTGGACTCGGTTGGGTGAGACGCATGGACTGGGTTCGTTGAGACAGACTCACGGTCTCGGGGTCGGAACGGGCTGAGCCGAGCAGCCCCGTGTCTCGTCAGCCGACGGTGGTCGGCGGTTCTGCAATACCGATGAAGTTCCCGGCTTTGGTCTGGATGTGGACTGACCACCCCAGCGCGGTGAGGTCGTCCGTGAGGGTCTGGGCATCGTGGAATACCTTCACGATGCGGTATTGGCTGCCGTCATCGAGCCGACGCAGCGCTGCCGGGGTCGGCTGGTTGGTAAGGACTTCCTCGTATGCGGCTGCGGCGGGGCCGTCGTCAATGAAGATTGCTTTGCCGCCCGGCGCGAGTGCGGCCGAGACGGTGTTCCAGAAGTCGGGCAACCGCGTCGGCGGGATATGGGAGAGCCAGAAGGCGAAGAACACAGTGTCGTAGCGCCGTGGCGGCTGCCACTGGAACAGGTCGGCCTCGATGAACTGGACGGTGGGGGATGTGGTGCGCGCCCGAGCAAGGGCTAATACTTCGGTTGCTGCGTCGACGGCCGTCACCGAACGTGCCCGTGCGGCAAGCCTCGGGGTCCACTGGCCCGTTCCGC
Organism: Streptomyces flavusporus; assembly: GCF_046267975.1. Lineage (NCBI taxonomy): Bacteria > Bacillati > Actinomycetota > Actinomycetes > Kitasatosporales > Streptomycetaceae > Streptomyces > Streptomyces flavusporus. The sequence continues at coordinate 8,226,293 of NZ_CP176503.1, forward strand.
AGGCCAGCTCCAGCACATCCCCGGCAATCGGGAGGTCATCGACGACAGCCAGCAATTGCTGCAGGGCCTCGTACTCTGCGTAGGGCCGGTCGTATTCGGGCGCGGCGGCCCTGTAGTAGGCCCTCTGCTCTGCCAGGAGAGCGTCGTCATCCATGCAGGTTCCTCTCATCCGGGCTCGGTCAAAGCCAATCACGCTCAGCTCGTCGGCTTGGTTGCCGCAGACACTGTCGGCCTTCACCTTTGGGCAAGGTCAAGAGTCACGAGGGTCCCCTTCTCTCGCAGCGGACCGACACCGATCCGGCATACGCACGTTCAGCAGCGGTAATAGGGGTGGAACGGGCTCCACCGTGTTTCCGCGTCGGCTTCATCGGGCTGGCGCGGTGGCGGGATCGTTTCGCGAGGGAAGAACGCGTCGTAGATCCTCGGGCTTCGGTGGAAGGCGACGAACTTGTGGGTGGAGAAATGCTGCTCCACCCATTGGATCAGGGGGTCCTTGCGGTCCTTGGGGACGTAGCCGAGAAGGATGTTTCGGACGGTGATCTGCTCGACGAGCCAGGTGACGTGGCCGGTGGCGACGGCGCGGTGTTCCCACTCCCGGCCGGCGAGAAGTCCGGCGAGCGTCACGACTTGAGGGTGGAAGACCATCGTGAGCGTCAGCTCGGGAGAGGGGAGTTTCCCGGTGCCGTCGGTGAGGATGCGGCGTGCAGTGTCGAGCAGATCGAACGGGTCAGCGGACTGCTGCAGCCAGGCGAAGTACATCTTTCGCGCATCCGGATAGGCGTTGCGAACCCAGCGGCGGCCGTGGCGGGCCACCAGGTTTCGGTGGTGTCTCTGGGCTCGTAGCGTGTCGGGGAGTCGGCTGATGTCGACTTGCTCGTCGGCGTTGGCGATGCCGTTGCCGATCCAGAGGCGGTGGCGGAGGCAGACGTTGCGGTCATGAGTGGTCCAGCAGGTCACAGTCATGGTGATGCCTGCGGCGTGGGTGCAACGGCGGCAGGCGGGACGCTGGATGGCGGTGTGCAGAGCTGAGCGCGGACGGCCGATGGCGCCGGGCTTGTCGACGGCGTCGGCGTCGGCGTCGAGGAATTCGGGCAGAGCCAGTTCCAGGGTGCCTGGGCGGACTCCGGCCGCAGCGGCGAGAGGCTCAAGGAGCGTGTTGACCGGGGTCTTCTTGGTGTGGCGGATCTCCAAGAGGGGCAGCAACTGGTCGGCGGGAAGGTGGTTGGCGGCGGCGAGCCTGTGGAGGAAGGAGTCCAGGGTCTCGTTGTGAAAGAGGGGGACGGTGCGCGGAAGCGGCTGTAGCGGTGGCACTAATCGTCGCGTTCGAGCAGACGGCTGAGGTCGGGGCGGGCTCTGAGGCGTTCACGGTGGGCCGCGGCGCGGCAAATACGTGAACACCACATCGTCTGGTGCCCACTTCCGCGCGAGGAGCTTGCCTTCCGCCGCAGGTTCTGCCCGCAGTGCCCGCACTGGCCCTTGGCCCACCGGGCTTCACAAGAGGCCTGCCTGCAAGGTTCGGAGCACCAACGAAAGGGGCGGTTGCGTTCGACGACGGTGCCGCAGTGGGCGCAGGGCGCGCTGTGGGCGGCGTGCCTGCGGGCGCCCTGGAGCGAGAGCGGGACGCGCTTCCGGCGGGCGATCCTGCGGCAGTGGTCGGAACACCAATGTGCGGGTCGGCCCTTGACCGTCTGGGAGCGCAGGGGCTGGGAGCAGATGCCGCATCGCGTGTCGGTCAGTGCTCGTTGCAGGTCAGCAAGAGGTCGTCCCGTGACCGCTGCCAATTTCTCGACGAGGGGAGGGCCGGCGGAGCCCGCCGCGCAGAGGTGTGAGCGCAGATCAGCGGGCGGGAGGTAGTTGGCGTGTGCCAGACGGCGGATGTAGGAGTCGAGGGTGTCGCCGTCGGCTGGGCGAACGTAGACCGGCAGGCTGGGAGGCGGGATATCGCTCATCGCTGCCTGACGGGCTTCCGCGCGGGGCGGACGGACTCCGCCGCGTGATCGAGAGGGATGGCGTCGAGTCCCTCCTTGGTGACGCGTTCCGTGCCGTTGAGGATCGCGTCGATCGCGGCGCCCCGGATGGCATGGGACAGAGCTCCGATCATCCCGTCGGTGCGGTTGTGCAGGTAACGGTCCAGTTTGACCAGGCTGCGCGGTGGATGGTCGTGCAGGATCAGGGTCTCTTCCATGGTCGCGATCAGCCCTTTCCATTCGTCGCCGTAAGGGAACGGGCCGGTGGGGACGAGAGTGAAGCGGCCCGCGATCTGAGCGCCCCGCGTGCCGACCAGCAGTTCACTGGTCTCCAAGTCGATCCCGGCGTAGACGAAGGTGGCGGGGATGCGCTCGGAGAAGTACTTCAAGGTGTCGGAGACCTCGGCGCCGGCCTGGGTCCTCTGCGAGATGTTGTGGATCTCGTCGACGACCACGAGACCCGTGCGGGTATCGGTGCAGACACCCACCACGGCCTCGATGATGTCGGTCATGTTCGACCGGGGACGGACCGGTAGTCCCAGGAACCGGGCGAACTCCGCCGCGACCATGCGCGCGGTCGCAGCAGGCGGAACCGTGATGTAGAGAACCGGAATTCGATCGGAGATCTTCGGGTGACGGGCCCGGTCGAGAAGTTCGTGAGCGCGGCCGAGCTGGGCGATGGCGCTGGTCTTGCCCGTGCCGGGAAGCCCCGAGACCATCAGCCCGCGGCGGGCACTGATCGCGTGCCGGTTTAGCAGGACCAGGCGACGGCCGCAGATCCGCGTCTTCTCCACGAACGACGTGGAGACCGTGAGCATCCGGGCGTGATGGTCGAGGCGGTCCTCGTCGTGAAGGTCCCGCTCGGTCGGTGACAGCTGCTTCAACTGCTCCGGGGGCAGTCGGCCCGGGGGCGGGGGCGGACCGTCGACGAACCTCCGCCACCCGGCCAGAGTGGTCAGCTGCCGGTTCGCCTCGGCGTCGGCCTCCTGCACTGTCGCGGGCCCGGCCGTTGGGCAGGGAAGGGTCATGGTCGCCTCCAGGGGTTGGCGAGCGGGTCGAACAGACCCAGCGGGATGACTTCGGCGAGCTCGGTGTCCGACTCCTCGTCGCATTCGGGCTCGGTGACCGGCGGAGCGAGGACAGGACGGTCGGTCGAGGTGGCCCGAGTTCGAGCGGCGACACGGCGGTCGCGCCGCGAACGTCTGGCCGGACGATCCTGTTCCGCAGCGGGACCGTCGTGGGCCCGCCGCAGCAGCGCTGCGGCCGCATCCGCGATCTGTTCCTCGGTGCCGCCGGGGACTTGGGCGCGAGCGTGATCCCAGGCCAGCTCACCGAAGGGGACGCCGACGCGGTGCAGATGTTTCCAGAACACGGTGATCCACCGATCGGCGCGGGAGTCGCGTACCCAGATCCGGGAGACGTCGTAGGGGTCGTAGTGGACCTCCCACAGATCCTTCTTCGCCCTCACCCCCGAGCGCTGGCGGCGCAACGGGTTCAACTCCGGGCTGTCGTAGGTGCGGTGCTTGATGCGGATCCCGTAGGCGTTGATCGCCTGCCAGCGCTCGGGCAGCAGCTCGACGTAGTCCTCCCCGCCGAGCGGCAATGGCACGTATCCGCAGGATTCAAGCAGCGTGGCGTATTTCTCGTTCGGCGAGAAGGCCCTCGCCGGTGCGTCCGGATCGCGGAGCGAGTCGTGGGGCCTGGTCTGCCAGACGGCAATGATCCACTCGTCGAGAAGGTTCTGAAGTTCGGGCAGCGACCACAGCGGCCCGCCTTCCAGGCCGCGGCCCCGGCGGTCCGTCGTTGAGCCGGTGTATCCCGCGACGAACTGGGCGAACAACGTGGCCACGGAACCCAATGTCTTCTCGATCGTGCCCTTGTCGGTCGGCGTCGCCTTGTGCGCCGGCTGCAGATTGATGCCCAGGTAACGGCAGGACGCCCGAAAGGCGTGCGAAATGAACACGCGGCCGTGGTCGCAGACGATCGTCTCCGGCACGATCACCGGGCGGGCAGCTGCATGCTCCAGCCGCTCGTCGATGCTCAGCAGCCGCCGGTGGGGCAACGCTGACCGGGACATCCGCAGGGCTTCCGTCCAGCCCGGGCGCAACGTCTCGGGGGTAACACTGCGGGCCAGCAACGCGGAGGCATCCGCGGCCTTCGTGGAGGGACGCAGCACCGCAGCGGTGATCGACCTCGTGGCGATATCGACCATGGCCGTCAGCTCGACCTTCTCAGCGACGCCGTCGTCCAGCCGCACCAGCACGTCCATCGGCGTGGAGTCGATTTGCATGAGCTCGCCGGGCGCACTGGCCGGCACTTCGCCGAACGGCCCGGTCGGCCGTGCCGCGATCGAGCGGCGGGCGCGGGCCGACCCGGTGGCGTGGGTGCCGGTGGCGAGTTTGTCGAACAACCGGTAGAGCGTGGCCCGCGACGGCAGCTCAACGTCAGCGGTCTCCTCCCGGCCGGACAGGATCTGTTTCGTCCGCCAGATGATGAAGCCGATCGTCCTCGACGACGCGTCGGCCGTCTCGGCGATCGCCCCTCGCATGGCCTCCACTACGGCCGGGTCGACCTGGCGGAAGGCCTGCGTCTGCTTGGCCGACCGGCCATCCGCCAGCCCGACCAGCCCATCCCGCTGATAGCGCTGCCGCCGCTGCTTGATGCCGCTGGCGGACACCCGGTGCCCGGCTGCCGTCAGCTCGGCTGCCTTGGCACGCTCGCGCTGTGCCAGCGAGCACTGTCTGGGATCGAACTCAGGCCGGGGCGTCGCCCCCTCCGGAGCATCCGGCGGCAGTCCGTGCAGGACCTCCAGGATGTGCCCCTCCCACCAGCGGGCTTGCTCAGCGGCAGCCTCCGGGAACTCCGCGATCCGGGACGTCGGCGGCACCCGCCTCTTCCCGGTCACCGGTCAACTCCACTCGTCAACTGCACGATCGTGCGCGGTCCCAGCAACTCGGCAGGCATGTCCTCGGCGGTCAGCTCCTGGAGCCAGAGGAGGTGGAACAACACCGGCAGTGTCGACAGCCGGTCCCCGGCCGCGTCCGCTCCAGCCATGAGCGGTCCCGGCTTTGTGAAGACCTCCCGGAGCCGGGCGGCCGCCGGTTCGCGCAGACACCTCGGGTGCCGGTAGCGCGACAGCCACCGGACATTCGCGAGCAGCACCGCGTCTGGCACCCCCAGCCGCTCGAACCTCCACCCGGCCTGGACACAGACTCGGCGCGTCAGCTCAAACGCTTCGGCGTCCTTCGGCTCGATTCGCTCGTCCGCACGGACATCGACGACCACGGCGGAGCCGTCCGGGCGGCGGATGAAGTAGTCCGGGGCGTGCCGACGCTCCCGCTCGCCGTCATGCCAGTGCAGCCAGAACGGCTGCGAGCCGATGCCCACCACGTTGGGATCGAAGTCCATCAGCAGCAGTCGGTCCCGCTCCAGCCACGACTCAAAGCCGACGTGCCGCGCGGACGTCGCCGCCCAGTACCAACCCGGGAAGTGACGCTCGCCGCGCGACCAGCGGAACGTACGTACCGGATCCACATCCTCGAACCGGCTCGTCACACAGTCCCGCAACGGACGCCGTCGACGCCCGTGTACGGCGTCGACGTACGACAACTCGATGCACGGACCTGCCTGATCCACTCCAGCCGGTACAGCCATCCAGCACCCCCAGCGCCCTCAGTCGCGCGACTAGGTTCGCTGAGACAGAAGCCCGAACGACTCGGTTCGTTGAGAAAACGACTCGATTGAGTGAGACGGGACATCGTCGTTCTCGGTTCAGGGTTGTCGAGCGAGCTATTCCGATATATCGTTGAAGCATCGCGACAGATCAACGATGGAATGGAGTGACGGCGATGCGCAGCCATGGATACGAGCGTGGGCATGGACACGGCGACCCCCGGCGTGGCCGAAGTGACTTCGACGGCCGGCGTGAGGCCTTCGGGCCGTTCGGACCCGGCGGGCACCACGGATTCGGGCCCGGCTTCGGTCCCGGACCCTGGGGTGGACGAGGGCGAGGAGGTCCGAGGGGAAGGGCACGGCGCGGTGACGTACGGGCCTCGATCCTGGCCCTGCTGAAGGACCGGCCGATGCACGGCTACGAGATGATCCAGGAGATCGCCGAGCGCAGCGGCGGGGCGTGGAAGCCCAGCCCCGGCTCGGTCTACCCCACCCTCCAGCTGCTGGAGGACGAGGGCCTGATCGTCAGCGCGACCGAGGGCGGCAAGAAGCTGTTCTCGCTCACGGAGTCGGGCCGCGCGGCGGCCGAGGAAGGCCCCGAGGCGCCCTGGGAGGCGGCCTCGCGCGGGATCGACTGGGAGGCTCTCGGCGAGATCCGCCAGGCCGGCTTCGGACTGATGGAGGCCTTCAGTCAGGTCTGGAAGACCGGCAGTGCGGAGCAGCGGGAGAAGGCGGTCGGCGTCATCAACGAGGCCCGCAAGAAGCTGTACCTGATCCTCGCCGACGAGGACTGACAGCCTCCCCGTCGTACGGCGTAAGAAGCCGTACAGCCTTGAAAAAGGGCGCCCCGCGGAACGACGATCCGCGGGGCGCCTCCGCATACCTGCCGAAAGCTCGGGCCGCGGGAAGTTCAGGCCACCAGCCCGCCCAGCTTCCGCAGCGACTCGCCCAGCGCGGCGGTCGCCGAGTCCTTGAGCTTGCCCGCCATCAGTGAGACCGCCGCGCCGGTGAACTCACCGTCGATACGGACCGTCGTGGCGTCGCCGTCGGGTGTGAGGGTGTAGCGCGTGGCGACGGTGACGGCCATCGGGCCCTTGCCGCGAATGGCCAGCACCCGGGCCGGTTCCAGCTCCTCCACGGCCCACTCGACCTCGGCCGGGAAGCCCATGAGCTTCATGTTCTCCTGGAAGGTCGCGCCGACTTCCAGGGTCGAGGGGCCGCCCTTGGGGAAGCTCGTGTGGGTCGCGTTCCACTCCCCGTACGTGGACCAGTCCGTGAGTCGCGCCCAGACCTTCTCGGCCGGTGCCTCGATGCGTGCCTCCGCGCTGACTTCGGCCATGCGACCACCTCTTCGTGTCGGGCTTGGGTGTCGCGGAACGTAGCCGCAGGGGCCGGAACATTCAATACTGATGAACCGTCAGAAAGTGTGGAGGCCGCTGGAGTGCGGTGGTTTGCGCACCCGGCGCACGGCAAGACGGCGCGCGCCCCCGCAGTCGATTCGGCGTGATCTCATCCGTAAGGAGGAGATTCCGGCCGGGGACATCCGCTCTGTGTGGGACGCAAAAATGCTTCTGCCCGGGGATGACCGGAGCCGCAGGGACTGATGGGGTGAGAGTGTGCAACCCCATATCCCCCAACAGCCGGCCCACGACCAGGGCGCCCACGGCGCGGACAACGATGCCGGGCTCAGCGCGGAGCTGGCGGCGGTGGTCGCCGGTGCCCGCAGGCGGGCCCTGAGGGACGGGGACCGGCAGATCGACACCGCCCATCTGCTGCACTCACTACTGGAGTACGACCCCCAGGTGCGCGCCGTCTTCGACGGCGGACCCCAGCTCGCCCGGCTGCTCGGCTATCTCGTGCAGCGCAGCATCGGTTACGGCCTGCGCTGGCAGAGCACCGTGGAGGACTCCGGCGCGATTCCCGTCGTACCCGAGGCCGAGGGGTACTCGCCGCTGGCCGCGGGAGCGATGTCGTACGCCGGTGAGCGGGCCGCGCGGCGCGGTGACGACCTGGCCCGCGGGGTCGATCTGCTTGCCGCGATCGTCGTGGACCCGCAGGCGCGGGCCGTCGAGGTGCTCGACCGCGCCGGTGTCGACGCGGGCGAGCTGTTCACCCGGATCGAGACACGCTCCGAGGAGTACGTCGTCGGCGGCGACACCGGCTGCTGACGCGACGCGCGGCGTCCAGCCGATGAGACAGGTGTCAAAGGGGGTGACGCTCATGTCATCGCCTGTCATCATGTGCCGGTGCGTACGTCAGTCAGCAGTCAGGGCAGCCGCGGCAAGGGCGTCGGGCTCTCGCTCGCGCTCGGGTCGGCGGTCGCCTTCGGAGGTTCCGGAGTCGCGGCCAAACCACTGATCGAGGCGGGCCTCGACCCGCTGCACGTGGTGTGGCTGCGGGTGGCGGGCGCGGCCCTGGTGATGCTGCCGCTCGCCGTGCGCCATCGGACGCTGCTACGCCGCCGTCCCGCGCTGCTCGCCGGGTTCGGGCTGCTCGCCGTCGCCGGTGTGCAGGCCTGCTACTTCGCCGCCATCTCCCGTATCCCGGTCGGGGTCGCGCTGCTCGTCGAGTACCTCGCGCCCGCTCTCGTCCTCGGCTGGGTGCGGTTCGTGCAGCGGCGGCCGGTGACGCGTGCCGCGGCGCTGGGCGTGGTCCTCGCGGTCGGCGGTCTCGCCTGTGTCGTCGAGGTGTGGTCCGGGCTCGGCTTCGACGCCCTCGGGCTGCTCCTCGCGCTCGGCGCAGCCTGCTGCCAGGTCGGCTACTTCGTCCTGTCCGACCAGGGCAGCGACTCCGGCGCCGACGCACCGGACCCGCTCGGCGTCATCGCCTACGGCCTGCTGATCGGCGCCGGTGTGCTCACCGTCGTCGCCCGCCCCTGGTCCATGGACTGGTCGGTGCTCGGGAACGCCGCCCACATGGACGGCACCGCGGTCCCGGCCGTGCTGCTGCTGGCCTGGATCGTGCTCGTCGCGACCGTCGTCGCGTACGTCACCGGCGTGCTCTCCGTGCGCCGGCTCTCGCCGCAGGTGGCCGGCGTGGTGGCCTGCCTCGAGGCGGTCATCGCGACCGTGCTGGCCTGGGTCCTGCTCGGCGAGCACCTGTCGACGCCGCAGATCGTCGGCGGCGCGGTGGTCCTGGCGGGGGCGTTCATCGCGCAGTCGTCGACGCCCGCGAAGGGGTCCGCCGAGCCGGTCGCCGGCGGCGGGCCCGAACGCGAGTTGTCGGCCCGCGGAACAGCGGCATAAGGTGCTGACCATGCATTCGGACGCACGCGTTCTTCCGCCTCCGGCCGCCTGAGGCGGGCCTCCGACCCACACGCCCCGCGGTATCTCGCCGGGCGGAACGGTGCTGCCCGCGGAAGACGTCCGCGACCCCGCTGAGCGGCGGTCCCCGAACTTCCGCGCAATTCTGCGCATTTGCGGAGAGAACACGTGTCCACTGCGTCCCCTGCTGTCTCCGGCCTGCCCGTCGGGCGAGGCCTGCTGTATCTGATCGTCGCCGGCCTCGGTCTCGCGATGTTCCAGACGGCCTACTTCGCCGCCGTGTCCGCCACCGGCCTCGCCGTCGCGACCGTGGTCACCCTCGGTGCCGGTCCCGTGCTCATTGCGCTCGGCGCGCGGCTGACCATGGGGGAGCGGCTCGGCCGCGCCGGCCTCATGGCCGTGGCTGGGGCGCTCACCGGGTTCGGGGTGCTCGTGCTCGGCGGCGGGGACACGACCGTACGGCCCTGGGGCGTCGCACTCGCGCTGCTGTCCGCCGCCGGCTACTCGGCGATGACCCTGCTCACCCGCTACTGGGGCCGTGACGGCGGGGCGGACGCCTCCCGTACGACCGTGTGGGCGTTCGCGGTCACCACCCTGTGCCTGCTGCCGTTCGCGCTCGTCGAGGGGCTCGTGCCGCACACTGCCGAACCGGCCCGGCTGCTCTGGCTCGTGGCGTACATCGCTGCGGTTCCCACGGCGCTCGCGTACGCCCTGTACTTCGCGGGCGCGGCCGTCGTACGGTCGGCCACCGTGTCCGTGATCATGCTCCTCGAGCCGGTCAGCGCAGCGGTCCTCGCCGTCGCTCTGCTCGGTGAACGCCTCACCACCGCCACACTGACCGGCACCCTGCTGATGCTCGGCGCGGTCGCGGGACTCGCGGTGACCGAGGCGCGCGGGGCACGGGCGGTACGGGAGGAGCGGCCGCTCGGGTGACGGACGGCCCAGGGCCTGTCCCGGTGCGCGCCCGCCCCGCGGGTCACGCCTGGCGGCAGGCCCGGTCGGCCACCAGATAGTCCGGGAGTTCGGTGCCGGGGGCCAGGTCCGGGTCGCCGACCGGGGTTTCGTAGCCCTTGCGCAGCGGGACGACGCCGGCCCAGTGCGGGAGGGCGAGGTCCTCGGGCTCGTCGTTGACACCGCCCGTGCGCATCTTGGCGGAGACCTCGTCGAGGTCGAGGCGGAGCACGGCGGTGGCGGCGAACTCCTTGGCGTTGGCGGGCCGCGAGTCCTGCGACCGGCCCGGCACCACGTGGTCGACGAGCGCGTCCAGGGCCTGGCGCTTCTCGTCGGCGTCGGTGACGTCGTGGGCGATGCCGTGCACCACCACGGAGCGGTAGTTGATCGAGTGGTGGAAGGCCGAGCGGGCCAGGATCAGCGCGTCGACATGCGTGACCGTCAGGCACACCGCAAGGCCCGGATCGGACTGACCCGCCATCCGCAGCGGGCGCGAGCCGGTGGAGCCGTGCACATAGAGCCGCTCGCCGACCCTGCCGTACAGGGTGGGCAGCACGACCGGCGCCCCGTCGCGGACGAAGCCGAGGTGGCAGACGTAGCCCTCGTCGAGTATCGCGTGCACCACGTCCTTGTCGTACGAGGCCTTGTGCGCGGCGCGAGTGGGAACCGTGCGGTCGGTGGCGGTGTACGAGGCCTGCGACGGCGTGTCCTGGGTTCCCTGCATGGCGTTCTCCATTGCACTAGTGCATACTTGGCTTTGTGCTAGGAGACTATCCGATCGAGGGTCGGGGTGCAGCAGAGATTTCCGCGAGCGTCGAGCGCGCGGTGGGTGCCGGTGCCCTGGTCCCGGGGCAACTGCTTCCGCCCATGCGGGAGTTGGCGTCCCGGCTCGGTGTGAACCCCAACACCGTCGCCGCCGCCTACCGGATCCTGCGCGAGCGCGGGGTCATCGAGACCGCCGGGCGCCGGGGCAGCCGGGTGCGGCCCAAGCCGGCCACCACCGGGCGCGACGACATGCGCGTGGACGTACCGGAGGGCGTGCGCGACCTGTCCGCCGGCAATCCGGACCCGGCGCTGCTGCCCTCGCTGGCGGCGGCGTTCGCAGCGGCTGCCACTCAGGCGGACCGGGAGCCGGTGCTCTACGGCGACGCACCCGTGGAACCCGAGCTGGCCCGCATCGCCCGGGCCGACCTGAACGCCGCAGGAGTGCCGGACGGGCCCGTCGTCGTCACCTCGGGCTCGCTGGACGCCATCGAGCGGGTCCTTGCCGTGCACCTCAAGCCCGGGGACACCGTCGCCGTCGAGGACCCCGGCTGGGGCAGCCTGCTCGACCTCGTCCCCGCGCTCGGCCTGCGCACGGTGCCGGTCCGCCTCGACGACGACGGACCGCTCCCCGAAGACGTGGAGCGCGCCCTGTCGGCGGGAGCGCGGGCCCTGATCGTCACGGACCGCGCGCAGAACCCCACCGGAGCCGTAGTGAGCCCTGCACGCGCGCGTGCCCTGCGCTCCGTGCTCCGTCAGCACCCGGCGATCCTGCTGATCGAAGACGACCACGGGCACGGGATCGTCGATCTGCCACTGCACCCCCTGGCAGGCGTCACCGCCCACTGGGCCTTCGTCCGCTCGGCGGCCAAGGCGTACGGCCCCGACCTGCGGCTCGCCGTGCTCACCGGGGACGAGACGACGCTGGACCGGGTCCGCGGGCGGCAGCGGCTGGGGCCCGGCTGGGTCAGCCGGATCACCCAGCGGGCGGTGGCACTGCTGTGGGCCGACGGCGCGGTGGACGCGTCGGCGGTCGCGGCGGCGTACGGGCGGCGCCGGGACGCCCTGATCGGCGAGCTCGCACGGCGTGGCATCGCGGCGTACGGGCGCAGCGGCCTGAACGTGTGGATTCCGGTGCCCGGCGAGACGGGAGCCGTCGCCCGTCTGCTGCACGCCGGCTGGGCGGTCGCCCCCGGTGCCCGCTTCCGGATGGGCGCCCCGCCCGGCATCCGGGTCACCGTCGCCACACTGACCGCGGACGAGGCCGGTCCACTGGCCGACGCGATCGCCTCAGCGGTGGGACCGGCGCCGGTGCGTAGGTATGTCTAGTGCATCGTCGGCGCTGTCAGTCGGCGCTGTGAGTGGCGTCTGGAGGCACTGTCAGTGGCGTCTGGAACCATGGCGCCATGGACGAGGAAGTCATCCCGATCCTGCGCGTGGCCGACGCCGCAGCAGCGGTCCGCTGGTACGAGCGCCTGGGCTTCGGCAAGCAGTGGGAGCACCGCTTCGAGCCGGGACTGCCGGCGTTCGTCGAGGTCGCGCGCGGCCGGATGCGGCTGTTCCTGTCCGAGCACACCGGGGACGCCCGGCCGGACACGCTGGTGTACCTGAGAGTCGCTGATGTCGACGCGGTCGCCGCCGAGTTCGGGGTGCAGGCGGCCGATGCTCCCTGGGCGCGCGAGATCGAGCTGCGCGATCCGGACGGCAACCGCCTGCGGATCGGCACGCCGGCCGAGTGACCGTCGGCGAGCGGTTCAGGCCCGCCGGACCTGTGTCAGCGCAGCCCCCGCCAGCACGATCGCCGCGCCGACCGGGGTCGACCAGGTCAGCGACTCGCCGAGGATCGCGACGCCCGCGGCCGTGGCGATGACGGGGATGAAGTAGGTGACCATCTGCGCCGTGGTCGGGCCGACCTCGGCGACGAGGCTGTACTGGACGAGCATGGCGAGACCGGTGCCGAGCGCGCCCAGGGCGGCGACGGCGAGCAGCGGCACGACGGGGAACCGGGTCGGCAGGCTGGTGAACAGCGGGGTGACGACCGCCAGTTGGAGGGTGGCGAGCAGCAACTGGGCCCCGGTGAGGGACAGATGCGAGTCGCGCGACCCCGCCAGGGTGCGGCGGACGTAGATCCAGCCGATCGGGTAGCTCAGTGAGGCCAGCAGGGCCAGCGCCGTGCCGGTGGCGTCCACTCCGGTGAAGCCCTGCCAGGCGCCGAGCACCGTCAGTACTCCGAGGAAGCCGAGGCCAAGGCCGGCGACCCGGATCCGGGTCGGCCGGTCCTCGGAGAGGGCGACGAGGGACAGGGCCATGCCCCACAGCGGTGACGTGGCGTTGCAGATGCCGGCGAGCGTGGACGGAATCGTCAGCTCGGCGTAGGCGAAGAGTGAGAAGGGCAGCGCGTTGAGCAGGAAGGCGGCCACCGTGAGATGTCCCCAGGTGCGCGCCGCGCGCGGGAGCCGCTCCCGCTGCACGATCATCGCCGCCGCGAGCACCGCCGTGCCGAACACCAGCCGGCCGAGCGTGACCTGGAGGGGGGCGTAGCCCTCGGTGCCCACCTTGATGAGCAGAAAGCTGAAGCCCCAGATCAGCGAGAGGGCGGCGAAGCGGAGCCGCCAGTCGAGGGTGCGGCGGGGGCGGGTGGCGGCGCGGTCGGCCGTTCGGGTGGTGGTGGCGGTGGTCATGGAACCAACGATGGGTGAGCGAACCTTGTAGCACAATCGAGATTTCGCACGCTGTACCTCGTAGCATTGCTTACATGTTGAGTCTGGACCGCCTGCGCACCCTCGACGCCCTCGCCCGGCACGGATCGGTGAGCGGAGCGGCCGAGGGCCTGCACATCACCACCTCGGCCGTCTCGCAGCAACTGGCCAAGCTGGAGCGGGAAGTGGGCCAGCGGCTGCTCGCCAAGCACGGGCGGGGCGTGCGGCTCACGGACGCGGGGCGGCTGCTCGCCGAGCACGCGGCGCGCATCCTGTCGCAGGTCGAACTGGCCCAGTCCGACCTGGAGGCGCAGCGCGGACAGGTCGCGGGCGAACTGCGGCTGTCGGCGTTCCCGACCGCCGCGCGCGGACTGTTCCCCACGGCGCTCGCCGCGCTGCGCGCCGCGCACCCCGCGCTGCGGCTGCGCTCCTGCGAGCTGGAACCGGAGTACGGGATCAGGGGCGTGGTGCGCGGCGACCTCGACCTGGCGGTCGTCCTCGACTGGTACAACAAGCCGATGCCACTGCCCGACGGTCTCGTCAAGGCGCCGATCCTGGACGATCCCGCCGATGTGGCGATGCCGGCCGGCCATCCGCTCGCGGGCCGCGACGAAGTGGACCTCGGGGAGGTCGCCGAGGACGAGTGGATCACCTGGGGCGAGGGCGAGTTCTGCCACGAGTGGCTGATGTTCACCCTGCGGTCGCGGGGCATCGAGCCGATCGTCGGCCACCGCGCGGCCGAGACACACACCCAGCTCGGGCTGGTCGCCGCCGGTCTCGGCGTATGCATCGCCCCGCTGCTGGGCCGCCATCCCATGCCGGCCGGGGTCGTCACCGTGCCGCTGAGGCAGCGGGTGCGCCGGCATGTGTACGTCGTCTGGCGGGCGGACGCCGACCGCCGCCCGTCGATCCGGGCGGCGGTGCAGGCACTGCGGGCCGCGGGGGAGAGCGTCGGCGCGAGCTGAGCGGGCGCCCTACGGCGACCCCAGTTTGCGGAAGTCCCAGGAGACGATCTTCTCCGGCGTCAGCCGCACCCACGCGTGCCGCCCGTCGTGCGGCATCTCCTCCAGGCCGAAGTTCTTGCGGGCGAACAGCGTCTCCGGAACGTCGAGTTCGGCACGCAGCTCGCCGGTGCGCGGTATCTCGCCCACGAACTCGACGGTCCCGGACAGCTCGACGCCGCGCAGTTCGTCGTACTCCTCGCCCGTGTCGACCACGACGGCCACCCGCGGATCACGCCGCAGATCGGCCCACCGCTTGCTGCGCACCACGGAGTACAGCCACATGGAGGTGCCGTCCCAGGCGAACCACAGCGTGCTCACATGCGGGGCGCCGTCGGCCGACACCGTGGCGACCCGGCACGTGCGCTGGCTGGTCAGGAACTCGTCCAGCTCACCGGGCGTCATCATGATCTTGCGGCCCCGGCGCTGAGTGACTGTCATGCGATTCCCCTCGACAGAACAACACCTGACGGTATGTCAGAAAAGGATGGAGCTTCTTCCGTCCCCGTGCAATGGTGGCTGACCTCACCGGCTCCCACACCGAGGGGGAACCATGCCGTCGTACGAGCACCTCAGCGAACTTCTCGACCCCGCCGTCACCGTGCTCCTCACCGTCGAGTGCCAGCAGGGCGTCGTCGGCCCGGACAGCGCGCTGCCGGAACTCGCCCGTCAGGCCCGCTCCTCGGGCGCCCTCGCCAACATCGCGCGGCTGGTGGCCGCCGCCCACGAGAGTGGCATCCAGGTGATCCACGCCCTCGCCGAACGCCGCCCCGACGGACGGGGCGCCAGTCGCAACGCCCGTCTGTTCCGCGCCGCCGAACGGCTCCCCGTCCAGCAGCTGTCCGGCACCACGGCGGTGCGCGTCGCACCGCCGATCGAGGTCGCCGAGGAGGACTTCGTCGTACGCCGGCTGCACGGACTGTCGCCCATCCAGGGCACCGACGTCGACGCGCTGCTGCGCAACCTCGGCTGCCGCACCCTGATCGTCACCGGCGTCTCCGCCAACGTCGCGATCCCGGGCGCCGTCTTCGACGCCGTGAACCGCGGTTACACGGCCGTCGTGCCGACCGACGCCATCGCGGGGGTGCCCGCCGACTACACCCCCGCGATGATCCGGCACACCCTCGCTCTGGTCGCCACCCTCGCGACCACCGACGAGGTGCTGGGCTGCTGCAACGGACCCCGCCGGCGCTGACCGTCACGCCATCCTGATCTCGTCCCCCTCTACGGTGATCTCCTCGGCGGGCAGAGGCTGGGTCGCCGGACCTTTCTGCACGCTGCCGTCGGTCGCGGAGAACCGGCTGTCGTGACAGGGGCAGACGATGACCCCGTCCTTGACGTCCTTCACCGCACAGCCCTGATGGGTGCACTTGGAGGAGAACGCCTTGAACTCGCCCGCCGTCGGCTGGGTGACGACCACGTCGCCGAAGATCTTCCCGCCGCCTTCGGGGACGTCGGACGTCTTGCCGAGGACGGTGCCGGAACCGGACGAGTCGTCGCCCGACCCGCACGCGGTCAGCGCGACGGCGAGCCCCGCGGCTCCGGCCGCCGCCATCACGGTACGGCGGGCCGGTCCCGCCACGGAGTGAAGCGATTCGCTGGCCATGCTGGGTTCCCTTCTGCGGTCGTCATGTGATGTCCAGCAGTACGGGCCGCGACCGGCCCCGGTTCAGCCGCCACGCGGTTCGTCACCCGATCGAGGCCGCGAGCCGACGGGTGGCGCCTCAACCGTCCCGAACGCCCCAGTAACCTGGGGCGATGCTCAAGGAAGTCATCGCGACCCGCTACATCACGCCCCTGCGTGAGGGCGGCTCGCTGCCGGGGCTCGTCGAGGCCGACGATCTCGGGATGTACGTCATGAAGTTGTCCAGCTAGTGGCGTGGACCTGCGGTGATTCGACAGCACCCGTGGTTGACCTGGACAGTTATGTCGTTCAGGGTCTTTCACGGGCGTGCCGTCTTATGCGGTCGATTCTCTCCACGCGCTCCCCAGCGGCGCGGTTACTCCCCAGATTCTCCCCAAGGAGTGCCGCTGCCACCTGCGGCGGCGAGCGGAAAACCACCGCCGCCACAGGCACGCTGAGTGACTGCCGTGAGCGGAGCGCTTCGTCGGCCCGCTCTGCGTGGGCAGTCGTCCCGGAAGAGGCCAGCGAGCCCCATGACCTGCCGCGTTGCGTGGTTGTGGGGCGCTGACCCGGCGGATGACGGCGAACGCGGCGGCATCATCAGCTAGACCACCTACCACTGGGTCTGGCCCGAAATCCGCGACCTCGCCATGCCATCAGCACTCACCAGCACCACGCTCGGAAGCGCCCGCGCGTCGTTTACAGCCCACCGCGCCGGTTGCCGTTTGATGGGTGCGTTGCCCGCGCCTTCCATCGGAATGTCCGTCGGTCCGCAGCCCTCTCCCCCCGAAGGTCGCGAGTGTGCCCCGTGTGGTGTGGGTCGGTCTCCCGTCAGCTGATAGCTGACTTCCCCGCAGGTGGTCAGCCCGTGACGGGCGTGAACCGCACCGGCAGGGATTGGGGGCCCCGGGTGAACACTCCGTGCTCCACGGGTTCGAGGCCGTCGGCGAGCCGCACGTCGGGCATGGCGTCGAGGAGCTGGCCGACACCGATCTCGACTTCGGCCTTGGCGAGCAGGGCCCCCACGCAGAAGTGTCGGCCGAGCGAGAAGGCAAGGTGATCGGCGGCAGCCGAGAAGGCGGTCGCCGTTGTCAGGTCGTCGCGGAAGATGTCGAAGCGGTCCGGCTCCCGGTAGCGGCTGTCGTCCCGGTTGGCGGCGCCGATCAGGCAGGTGAGGGTGGCACCGGCCGGTACGGTCCCGCCACTGAGTGCCACCTCGGCCGCCGACTGCCGCATGATCATGTGGACGGGTGGTGTGTAGCGCAGCGTCTCCGCGAAGGCGCGGGCGATCAGGCCGCGGTCCTCCCATACGGCCGCCAGCTGCTCCCGGTGCAGCAGAAGGTTCGCGAAGATGCTGGCGATCGCCTTGTCGGTGGTCTCGCCGCCCGCGGCGAGCAGCAGACTGCAGAACGCCTTGATGTCCTCGTCGCTCATCTTCACGCCGTCCACCTCCGCGGCGCACAGCGTGGACAGCAGGTCATCACCCAGGTTGTCACGGCGCTCCCGGATGATCGGGAGCATGTACGCGGCGAACTCCACCCGGGTCCGCCTGCCGGCCGCGATCACCTCCGGGTCGCCCGAGAGGTTGCCGAGGAAGGCGATGACGGAGGTGTACCAGCGGTGAAACCGAGTGTGGTCGGCCTTGTCCAGGCCCAACATGTCCACGATCACGTTGATGGGGAAGCGGGTCGCATAATCGGCCACCAGGTCGGCGGATCCAGTGTGCCGAAAGGTGTCGATCAGCTCACGGGAGTTGCGCTCGATCACGGGAAGGAATTTCCTCTGCAGGTCGCCGCCGCGGAAGGCCGGGACGACCAGCGCGCGCCGCACCGCGTGCTCCCGCCCGCTGAGCGAGAGAATCGTCTTGCCGTGTACGGGCTCGACCTGCCAGGTGTAGTTGTCGGTGGTGAACTCCCCGTCCTTGCCCTTGAAGACGCGCTCCACGTCCTCGTAGCGCGAGATGATGTAGCTCTGGGTGGCCTCGTGCCAGATGAGAGGGGCATGTTCACGCAGCACCCGATAAGCCGCGTAGGGGTCCGCGGCGAACTCGGGTGAGAGGATGTCGGGAACCTGCGGAGCGGTGGACATGAAACTCCCTGAGATCGTCAACGGACGCACGACACAAGGCTCTTGATCACTTATGGGCTGGGGACCAGGCGAGTCCCGGCCCATGAGTGTGGTGGACAGACACGGCAGCTGTAGTTCGTGATCGGTAACGGATCCGGGCTGGTCAGCGGTTCCACGAGGCTGCTTGCGGGCATGGGTACGGCCACCGTGATCATGACCGTTTGTGACGACGAATCAGGACGCGGTGGCCGTGGAGGTCACGGTAGCGCAGGCGGTGTGGCGGGACGGCTTCGGGGCGGCCATGGGGCTGGTAGCGGACTGCTTTCCACGCCGTGAGACGCGGCGGACGCTGCGGGAGACGGTCGAGGCGGTACTGATGGGGCTGGAGCGGATCAACTGCTGGACGCTGGCCGAGGCGCTCGGGCACTGCGGTCCGCACCGGCTGCAGCACTTCCTGTCCAGGGCGGTGTGGGACGACGAGGCGGTCCGTGCGCGTCTTGCCGCCTTCATTGTGGGACATCTCGCTGATGACCAGGCGATGTTGGTGGTCGACGAGACCGGCGACGCGAAGTCCTCGACCGATGCGGTGGGCGCCGCCCATCAGTACTCTGGCGCGCTGGGCGGTGTCGGCTTGTGCCAGGTCGCCGTCCATCTGACCTACGTGGGCCCGGCCGGGCACGCGCTGATTGACCGCGCCCTGTACCTGACCCGGGACTGGGCCGCTGACGAGGAACGGCGGCTGCTTACGGGGGTGCCCGACGAGCTGGTTTTCGCGACCAAGCCGCAGCTGGCCGCCGCGATGCTCGCCCAGGCCCGCGCTCAGGGCTTCCCGGCTCGCTGGGTCGCCGCCGACGAGGTCTACGGTGGCGTCGACCTGCGCAGACGCATACGCGAGCTCGGTTTCGACTACGCCGTCGCCGTACCCGCCTCGCACCGTGTGACCACCCCGGCCGGCCGGTTCGACACCGCCGGCGTGCTGGCGAAGCTGCCCCGCAGGGCCTGGCAGCGGATCCGCACCGGCCACGGCACCAAGGGCGACCGCCACTACGACTGGGTAATGATCGAGGTGACCGCCGACGACATCCCGCAGGGGCACGAGACGGGCCACAGCTTCCTGCTTGTCCGCCGCCACCGCTACACCCGTGAACTCTCCTTCTATCGCTGCCACTCCACCACCCCCGTCACCCTGTCCGACCTCGTCGAAGTCATCTGCTGTCGCTGGCGCGTAGAGGAAGATTTCCAGGCCGCGAAGTCCCTGGCCGGGCTCGACCAAGGGCAGGCGACCTGCTGGAACTCCTGGATGCGCTGGAGTCTGATCAGCCTCATCGCCGCTTCCCTTCTCGCCGTGGCCGCCGCCCGGCACCCCGGCGACACCGAAAGCGGTGAGCCCGACACCGAGCACGAACCGATGATCGCCCTCACCCGACCCGAACTCCTGCGGCTTCTACGGGCTTTCGTCCTGCCGCAGCCCGTCACCGACGCCCAACACGTCCTGCACTGGTCACACTGGCGACGACGCCACCAACACCGGGCCGCCACCTGCCACCGCTACTGGAACGAGGTCACTGCAGCGGCGTGATCACGAACTACAGCTGCCGTGACAGACGCCAGGAGAAAAAAGTCCTTGCGAACGGTGCCAGTGGTGCGCCCCAGGCGCATGAGCGCAGGGCAGCTCTTCACGGCTCCATTGGGGGCCACGAAGAGTGGACTGCTCCCTCGTCGCCCGCCCTGCCCGTCGCCGCCCGAGATCGCCAGTCTCCCACGAGACGGCATTACCGAATCCGTACCGCTCCTCCCTTGTCCACAGGTCACACCCCCGCGCCGAAGGTCCTCGTCTTCCTCGGTCAGTGTGTGGTGGAAGGGCCCCCTCCTGGCTCCCGACCCCGCGCACCCGGGACCAAAGGACGGTCGCTCGGCGCTGACAGCATCGCCTTGGACAAGGCCAACAAAGCCATGCACTTGGGGAATTTCGATACCACAGGCGTCGTACGGATTTCCCTGGACGCTTTCGGCCGGCCAAGGGCCGCCGCCATCTTCGCCTCAGGGCCGGACCTCAAGGGTATCGATGGAATTACCCTCGGGAGTGATGGATCTCTCTATGCTGCCGTTAACGCCCGAAATCACATCGCCACCGTCACGAAGGCGGGACGTATCACCGTGGCCAGGCTCCTCAAAGGCACTGTTCCATACCCCGTCGAGCCTGGCGGTGGAGAAAGCCAGCAGCAAGGGAACCAATCGTGTCCTCTACGTGTCCAGCTCGCACTCGAGCAATCGCTTATTGATCTGAAACGGTAGGTGTTCTGGGTCGTTGGTCTCTGCGTGAGTGAACTGGTGGGGGACGCGCGGCAGTTGCCGCCGTCGGCGCAGGAGGCTCTTCGGCTGCGGGCGGTGGCCGCGCTGGTGGCGGGCCGGGACCGTGAGGATGTCGCGGCGCTGTTCAAGGTCTCGCTCAAGGCCGTGGACAACTGGTGGGCGAAGTGGCTGGCAGGCGGTCGTGAGGCACTGGTGGCCCGGCCGCGTGGGCGTCGGGTCGGTGAACACCAGCTTCTTGGCGAGGTCGAGCAGCAGGCGGTCCGGCAGGCCGTTCTGGATCACCGCCCGTGTGACCTGGGGTTGGCCGGGCAGTTGTGGACGCGGGCCGGGGTGGGGGATCTGATCGCGAAGCTGTACCGGGTGCGGCTGACCGGGCAGGGGGTGGGCACGTACCTGCGCCGCTGGGGCCTGTCCTTCCAGCGTCCGGACAAGCGGGCCGTCGAGCAGGACGCGGAAGCGGTCCGTGTCTGGCGGGAGGAGACCTGGCGGCGATCCACGCGAAGGCTGAGGGTGGTGAGGTGCTCTTCGCCGACCAGGCCGGGCATCCGCTCCGACCAGGTCACCGGCCGCACCTGGGGCGCCAGGGGGTGCACGCCGGTCGTGCGCCGCATGGGCAACCGGTTCTCGGTCAACGCGATGTCCGCGATCAGCACGAAGGGCCGGATGCACTTCATGGTCTTCACCGAGACCTTCGACGCCGACGTGATGTGCCGCTTCCTGGACCGGCTCGCGGGCCACTTCGACCGCAAGGTCCACCTCGTCCTGGACGGCCGCTCCGCGCACCGCTCCCGCAAGGTCCGTGCCTGGCTCGCCGAGCACCCCGACCTGTCTGTAAGCACGAGATCTGGCCCCGCCGTACCAGGTTCTTTTGGCCCCGGCAGCAGTTCGACTGCCGGGCCGGTGGAGGGCCGGTGCACAGGCGCAGCCAGCGAGAAGAGGCCGTCAGGGGCGAGGGTGAGTCGTCGGCCACCAGTTCGAGGGTGGGGCCAAAACTCGTCCGTACCGTGGGGCCAGCTCAAGTGCTTACAAACATGGCCCCTGCCGCCTCACCGGTGGGGCCACCGCCTCCTGGCGTGATCCCGCCTCACGGGAAACCTCAATTCAGGGACGAAACACACGAGAAAAGATCTCTGAGAAACAAGGGTGGGAATCAGCCGCCGGTTTCAGGCCACCGAAAGCGATACAGAGGTTCGTATCGGGAGTTACCGAGAAGCGCAGAAACCCCAAGACGGCAATCGCGTACATGTGATTATCGGCGTCGTGCCACCGGTTCGGGTGTAATGGGGCGGCGCGAGCATTGAGTGCATTGCCAGGTGGAGAGGCTGAGAGCGGACAGCATTTTCCAGGGGAGGGAAACGAATGCGCCGGATCTGCTCCACACTCACCGCACTTGCAGCGGCTGTTCTGGCCCTGGGTGTAACGGCGGCTCCCGCGAACGCGGCCACTGGTGAAGTCGTCGTCTTCGAGGTCGAAACCGCTCCATTGACGGTTTACACGAATCCCGCCGAAGGATGCTACAAGTTGCCGGCCGC
The DNA here is from genome assembly GCF_046267975.1 of Streptomyces flavusporus. Lineage (NCBI taxonomy): Bacteria > Bacillati > Actinomycetota > Actinomycetes > Kitasatosporales > Streptomycetaceae > Streptomyces > Streptomyces flavusporus. Next base: position 8,248,144 of record NZ_CP176503.1, read on the forward strand.
GGCCCACGTGCTCACCAACCGGACAGACCTGCCTCTCCGGATTCACGCGGATCCGTTGTGCCTCGACCCCGGCCTCACCGTGGAACCCGGATATGGCTCGCATGTGGCTGCGGGCAGCGGAAGTTTCTCCATCTGATGGGCCTGCCGCAGACCGGTGAAGGCGTTGATCTCGTCGTCGTGGGCCTGGGGTACGTCGGGCTGCCGCTCGCCAGAAGAGCGTGCGCGGCGGGTCTGTCGGTCGTCGGCTACGACGTCTCCGCGTCGGTGGTGGAGGGGATCGCCGGGAAGCGCTCGCATGTCGACGATGTCAGTGACGAGGACATCTCCGACATGCTGGCGGTGGGATTCCGTGCCACGTCCGACCCTTCGGTGATCAGTCGCGTCGGCACGGTGGTGATCTGTGTGCCGACCGGCCTTTCGGCGGGCCGGGAACCCGATCTCGCCGCAGTCCGGGCGGCCTCTCGCAGCGTGGCCTCGCACCTGCGGCCGGGAACCCTCGTCGTGCTGGAGTCCACGAGCTACCCGGGTACCACCGAGGAGGTCGTGCGGCCGATTGTCGAACAGGTCAGTGGCCTTCGGGTCGGCGAGGGGTTCCACCTCGCCTACTCGCCCGAACGGATCGACCCGGGAAACGCGGTCTTCGGGATCCACAACACTCCGAAAGTGGTGAGCGGCTGCACCCCGCTGTGCGTCAAACATGCCATCGCCTTCTACAGCCGGCTGGTGGACACGCTGGTGGTGTCGAAAGGCACGCGCGAGGCTGAGATGGCCAAGCTGCTGGAGAACACCTACCGGTTCGTGAACATCGCGCTCGTCAACGAGGTCGCACTGTTTTGCGACAGGACCGGTATCGATGTGTGGGACGTGCTGCACTGCGCCTCGACCAAGCCGTTCGGGTTCACATCGTTCAGCCCGGGCGCCGGGGTGGGCGGGCACTGCATCCCCGTCGACCCGTGTTACCTGGCGAGCAAGGCGGAGGCCGAGGGGGTCTCGCTGCGGATGGTCGCCGCTGCCCGGATGGTCAATGAGTGGATGCCGCACCATGTGGCCGACCGGGCGACCGCTCTGCTCGAAGAACTCGGAAAGCCGCAGGGCGGGGCGACCGTGCTGCTGCTCGGGGTCGCGTACAAGCCGGACGTGGCCGACACCAGGGAGTCGCCGGCCATTCCGCTGGCGCGGCGACTCCTCACCGAGGGACACCGGACCGTTTACCACGACCCGCAGGTACCGCGCTTCACAGTGGATGGTGCCGTCGTGGAGCGGATGGAATGCCTGACCGATGCCCTGGCCGCTGCGGACCTGGCGATTCTCTTGCAGGACCATTCCGCTTATGACATGGCCGTGCTGGCTCGAGCGAAATGCGCCTTGCTGGACACTCGCGGAAAGGCCATGGGGAGACAAGTGACCCTGCTCTGAAGCAGCTCCTAAAAAAGCCTGAGAAAAGATTCAGGCCGCAAGCTTGCGTGCGTACTTCTGTGGAGTCCACGCGAGACGGCGTCGGAACCGGAATTCGGCGTCGTTGTCTGCCGGCGAACCCGAAAAGGAAGGAGTGCAGATAGATGATCACTGCCCTCGCGAACGAGCGACTCAAGAAGCGCTTCGACAAGTGGGACGCGGACGCCAACGGACAGCTGGAGCGGGCCGACTTCACGGAGGAAGCCGCCAAGATCGCCCACGCCTTCGGCAAAGCACCCGACTCTCGCGAGGTCCAGGCGCTGAGGGACGCCTTCGACGGCCTGTTCGACTACCTGGCGCGGGAGAGCGGCGTTCCCGCCGACGGGGCGCTCTCCCAGGGCGACTTCCTGCGCGTCACGGGCAACCTGATCTTCAAGGAGGGCGAGGCGCAGTTCAATCGCGTGCTCGGCCCCGTGGTGAAGGCCATCATCGGGATCTGCGACAAGAACGCCGACGGGCGGATCAACGCCGAGGAGTTCCGGGCGTGGCTGTCCGGGATCGGCGTGAACGGCGAGGAGGCCCGGGACGCGTTCGCCCGGGTGGACACGGACGGCGACGGCGAGCTGTCGCTCGAGGAACTGCTCGCCGCGGTACGGGACTACCACTTCGGTCGCCTGGAGGTTGAGCTGCTGGGCTGAACCGCCCGGCCGGTGCTGTAGCGCGCCGCGGCCGGTGGTCTCCGCGAAAGCGGGACCACCGGCCGCGGCGTGTCAGGGGGCCGCGACCGGCGCCGGGGTGAAGCCGACCGGAGTCTCCGGCCGCAGGCCCAGGTCGCCTCCGGTGATGAGCCGGTCCGTGCTGATCAGGATGTTGTAGTGGTTGGGAAAGTGGCACGCGTCGAATCCCAGCACCGTGCCGATGCGGGTGTCACCGATCCAGAACCCGTCACCGCGGTCGATCACTCCTCCACAGGTCAGCTCCGCGAAGCCGAGGAACCCCACGCGGTCGATCTGGGATCCCGGCGCTGTCTCGCGGTGGTCGGTGGTGACCAGCTCGTGCAGCTCGCCACGCCGCACGCAGCGGCTCGCGTAGGGTTCGAGGGCCATGCCGCGGTCGGTCCGCCGGTGCAGGAGCGTCTTGACGAGGAGTCCTGTCACGGCTCGTTTGGCGCCGTTCTCGGCGTTCTCGGTCACGATGTCCTCTCCGCTGTCGCCGCGTTGCGTTCCGCGCGGTAACCGGCCTCCACCAACTCCACTGCGGCCAGGCCGTCGTCGGCGCTCAGGCCGTCCCGCAGGGCGGCGTCGAAATCGTCGAGGATGCCGACGTACTCATGCCACAGTGACGATTTGAATCCCCGGTGGCCGGTCAGCATGTCCGTGTGCAGCACCGTGCCGTCCTCCAGCCGCACCTCGACGTCCTTGGTCTCACCGGGGTGCGACCAGTCGAGTTCGACCCGGGCCCCGCCCCCTGCTGCGGCCCGCAGGTCGATGACGGCCTGCCGGTCGGTTCCCCGGCTGTCGCGGTGGATCACCGCGTCGGTGACCTCGACGTCCCCCAGGAACAGCCGTACGAGATCGAAGGCGTTCGGACCGTTGTCGGCCACACATCCGCCTCCGCAGCGCCGGGGATCGAGGTACCAGGCGTCCGATCCGATGTGCTCCTCGATGCGTTCGAGGTAGCGGACCCTCATCGACGCGACAGGGGCCTCCGGGGGCAGACGTCGTCGCAGGGCGAGGACGTTGTCGTTGTAACGGCGGTGGAACGCGGTCAGCAGCGCGATTCCCCGGTCGCCGGCGAGTGCGCCGAGTTCGCGTGCCTCGGCGGCGGAGAGGGCGAGCGGCTTCTCGACGCAGACCGGAAAGCGGGCGAGCAGGGCGTTCCGGCAGACCTCGGCGTGGACGTCGTTCGGCACGGTGACGACGACGGCGTCGAGGTCCCCTTCCGCCAGCATCGAGCGATGGTCGTCGTAGCAGCGCAGTCGTCCGCGGTACGGGGCCAGTGCCGTTGGCCGTACGTCGCACACGGCCACGAGGTCCCAGCGGGGGAGTCGGTCGATCGCGGCCAGGTAGTACGTCGAGATGGCGCCGAGCCCGACGAGTCCGACGCGGCGGGTCGGCGGCACATTGTTGCGGGGCGGCATCAGAGCGCTCCGTTCACAGGGAGGACGAGTCCCAGTCCGGTGAGCTCCTCGTGGAGGGAGGCCGGGAGCGGGATCCCGTCGCGCTGGCGTGTCAGCGCGCGCTCGGCCTCCCACCAGCCGGGGTAGCGCACGGGGTTGCTCCCGTCGACCGGAGGGCAGTCCACGAGCGTGGTGAAGACCGAGCGCGCCGCGGCCTGGAAGTCCTCCTCCCCGCGCAGTCTTGCCGGTGCGATGGCGAGGACGAAGAAGCCGATGTCGTCGTCGCGGCCGTGCGGACGGCCGTCGCCGTCCAGCGCGGAAGGGTCCGGTCCGACGGCTGCTCCCGGCAGGACGGCGGCGAGCAGTTCGACGGCCAGTCCCAGGCCGAATCCCTTGTAGGCGCCGGTGTGCGGGTCGCCGCCGAGCCACCGCAGACAGGCTTCACCACGGTCGAACGCGGTGGGGTCGGTGACCGGGTCTCCGGAAGCGGGGTCTTCGAGCCATCCTCCGGGGATGGCCTCGCCACGACGGGCTGCGATGCGGATCCTGCCGGTCGGTACGACAGTCGTGCTCATGTCGAGGACGAATGGATGACCATCCAGCGCGGGCGCGGCGACGCTGAGCGGGTTCGTGCCCAGCATGGCGAGCGTCCCGCGTGGTGGCCGGGCGATGCGCTGGCCCCCGCAGTTGCTGGCGACCACACCGATCATGCCCTGGTCCGCCGCGCGGGCCGCGTGGAACCCCGCGCAGCCGAAGTGGGTGGCGTTGCGGACCGACACCAGGCCGATTCCGTGGCTGCGGGCACGGGTCACGGCCAGGTCCATCGCCTCGGAGGCCGCCCACAGGCCGAGGGCGCGCCGGGCGTCGACGACCGTACATGCCCCGAGGTCGGTGAGGATGTCGGGTTCCGCGGTGGGATCGGTGCGGCCGGATTCGAAGAGCGGGAGATACAGGCGGCTCAGGTTGAACACGCCGTGGGAGTCGAGGCCGGCGAGATCGCCGTAGCACAGGGCCGTGGCGGCGGCGGTGGCGCGGGCGGCCGGGACTCCACGGGTGACGAACATTTCGGCCGTGGCGCGGAGCAGGTCGTTGTGGGCGACCAGCACGGTCCGGCGTTGCCCGCTGTCCTGTCGGATGTCGTGTCGTGTGACCGTCAAGCGGGGCTCCTCTGTTCGGCGAAGGCGATGAGTAGTCCGGACACCGTCGAGGCGAAGGCGTCCAGGTCGGCGAGGTTGATGAACTCACCCCGCGCATGGGCGTTGTTGGAGTCGAGCAGGCCCGGGCCGAGCACCGTGGTGAAGGCTCCGGGGACCCCGTCCATCCAGATGGCGTCGCAGGTGAAGGCGGGTTCGTGGTCCGGCCATCGGGCTACTCCCGCGGTCTCCAGGACCGCTTCGCACCACGGGTCGGCGTTGTCCAGGCAGGGCAGCCCGCGTTTGATCCACTCCAGGCGGGTGATCGCGGCGGCGTCCCGTGCCGTACGACCGAACTCCCGGCAGGATGCGAAGCGTTCGCCGAACTCCCGGACGCCGGATGCGACGGCTTCGGCCACCGCCGTCTCGAACGACGCGCCTTCCGCCGCGGACCCGTAGGAGAGGTTGAGCAGCAGCCGTCCGCGGCCGTAGACGCGGTTGTGCAGGTCGCCGGTGTGCAGCCCGGCGACACAGACCCTGCCGCCCGGCGCCGGCGAGTCGAGCGCCCGTGCCAGGTGCTGGGCGAGGAATCCGAGCAGGACCGTGGCGTTGTGTCCCGCGTCCGGGCGGTCGTCGATCGCGTCCTCGCCGTCGACGGTGAGGCATGCCGTCATGGACGCCGTGGACCGGGGGAGATGGCGCAGACCGGTGGGCTCGCAGAACACGTTGAGGCGCCCGGTGAATCCCGCTTCGACCAGGGGCCGTGTTCCGTAGGTGCCCATCGCGCCGCCCTCCTCGCCGGAGACTGCCTGGACGAGGACCGCCACGTCCCGCCCGATGGAGGCGTTCCGGCAGGCCGCCGCGCGCACACCGGCCAGCAGGGCCACCGCCGGACCCTTGGCGTCGACGGCGCCGCGTCCGGTGAAGCGGGAACCGTCGAACGTGACGGGTTCGAGGCCGCTGACCGTGTCGAGGTGCACGTTGAACATCACAGTCGACTCGGGCGGCAGTTCCGGCCCCAGGCGCAGCACCAGGCTGGGCTGTTGCGCGAGGAAGCTGGGGTCCTCGGCGGCGTGCCGGACGACGGAGGGCACGTCGTCGCGCCGCACCGACGCGGAGGGCGGGCAGGCGTGATGCACGACCCGCATGCCGAGCGTGTCGGCGGCGAGTGCGTAGGCACGCTGTGCCTGCCACAGCCGGGTCGGCCCGTCCCCGCTGCCAGCCTCCAGCGGCCCTACGGTCGGTGTCCGCAGTAGCCGCAGGAGCAGCTCGTGGTCGCCGGGTCCGAGCAGAACGTCACGTTTCGTCGGCGGGCCCGTCCGCAGAGCGGGTTCTCGCGTTGTTCCCGCGCTCATCGCCCGGCGCCGCTTCCCCGATCGCCGGCCGGTACCGGCGCGGCCGGCGCGTCCAGCAGCAGACGGAGCCGCTGTCCCGCGCGGACGAAGAGCGCCGGCGCGTCGCCGTGCGACCGCAGACCTTTGTGGGGACGGACGGCGAGGTGGGGCTCGAGGGACAGCCATCCCGAGTACCCCGACTCCCGGAGCAGCCGCAGGCATGCGGCGACCCGTGCCCGGCCCTCACCGGGCAGGGTGTACACCGTCTCGTCTCCCGTACGGACGGCGTCCTTGACGTGCACGTGGGCTACGTAGGGCAGCACCTTCTCCAGCAGCTCATAGGCGTCGTAGCCGTGGGGGACGCCGTTGCCCGTGTCGAAGAGCAGCCGCAGCGCGGGGCTGCCGGTGTCCTCGACCAGACGCAGCATCCGGTCGGCGCGGTCCGCAGCCCAGCCTGCGCAGTTCTCGTGGACGAGTGTGATGCCCGCCTGTTCGGCGACGCGCGCGAGCCGGGACATCCGGTCCAGGACGCGCCGTGCCCACTCGGCCTCCGCCAGCCCGTCGTTGGGGTACGACATGATCCGGACGTGACGGCAGCGCAGTACGGCGCACTGCTGCGCGAGTGTTTCCAGCTCGGCGAGGTCGTCGTCGAACGACCCGGTGACGGGCCGGGCCCAGTTCCCGATGCGGGAGGCCAGGCACACCACGTCGACGCGAGCGTCCCGCAGCCGGTCGACGAGCCCGCGGAAGGCTGCCGGGCCGAGGTCTGCCATCGCCGTGCCGTTCACCGTGCGCAGTTCCAGTGCGGACCAGCCCAGTGCCTGGACGGCGGCGATCTGTCCTTCGAGGTCTGCGGCCGCCTCGTCGCCGATTCCGGTGAGCCGGTGGCAGGGCGGGGCATGCTCAGTGGGCACGGGCGCTCTCCGTTCGCGGTCGGTCCTGCGTGCGGCGCCGGTCCTCGGCACGGCAGTGGTCCTTGGCCGTGCACAGCAGCCGGACGACATCGAGGTGCGGGGAAGGGTCGGCCCGTTCGCCCTCGGCGAAGCGCTGGTACGTCCGGCGCATGAAGGTGGTCAGCGCGTCGTCGCGAAAAACGTGGTGGGCGCGCACGGTGTGCCGACTGTGCCCGTCGCCGAGGATCATCAGCTGTGCGTGGTCGTCGTTCTCACTCAGCGGGTAGTGGCCGATCGCGCGGCCGTGCCGGAACGTGAGCGTGATGCTGCGTCGCTGAACGGGTGCCGTGAGGTCGGAGGTGATATCGCTGCGTACGCCGGAGCCGTGGTCCAGGGTGAGCCGCGCACCTGCCATGCGGGGCCGGACGGTGTCACCGCAGCGCATGTCCGTCCACTGCGCGTCGAGGAGCCGGGCCGGACCGGCCAGATCGAGGACGACACCGAGGGCGTGCGGGACTTCCACGTCGAATGCGGTCGGGTGCCCCTGTGTGGTCAGCGACCGCAGGAACCGCGGTTTGTCCTGGGCGACGGTGACCGAGAGCAGGCGGCCGAGTGTGCGCTCCCGCACCAGCTGCCGCAGTCGGTGCGTGAGGTTCGCGTGCAGCCAGTGGGAGACGACCACGAGCTCGAGGTCGTGCCGACAGCACAGCCGGATGATGCGGTCGAGTTCTGTGCGGTCGGTGGCCAGCGGTTTTTCCACCAGCAGCTTCACGAAGCCGCGTTCGGCGAGCTCGGTGAGCACGGGCACCCGCGAAGTCGGCGGTGTGCAGACGTGGACGACGGCGGACGGGGGTGAGACGAGCCGGGAGGCGTCCGCGATCGAGCCCGTGACCGTCACGCCGTGCAGGTCACGGCCTGCCTCCGGGCGTGGGTCGCAGGCGATCGGAGGGCGGGCGAACAGGGGACCGTCCGGCGAGGAGGCCATCCGGTTGAGGACCTTGAGATGCAGACCGGCTCCGGATCGGCCGAGTCCGACGATGAGGGGTTGCAGCATCGTCCTCCGTCAGGTGAGGGCATGGGGGCGGACGCCTTGCGCGCGGCGGGAGCGGCGGGAACCGACCGGCTTCGACGCGGCTCCACCGGCAAGCGACGGTCGCGTGCCGACGGGAACGAGTCAAGGTATGCAGGATCTTTGTACCCCAAGGTGTGAATAAGGCTGCTCTTTCGGTAATGCCCTTTGCTTGATGGGTAGTTGTGCCGCCGCACGTGATCTGCCGATGTGTTCCGGGGGTGGGGTTGGCATGTCTCTCGGCGGAGGCTTCAGTGAGATGTCCCGTGGCGACGGGGCCCGTTCGGACGTGACGTCTGAGGAGGTCCCCTTCTTCTCCCAGGCGGCCACCTTCGATCAGCTGTGGCCGCTCATCGAGTCACTCGTGGGGGAGGTCTTCGACAACGGGAAGTTCTCGCACGGCCGCCAGGTCGCGGAACTGGAGCAGGCGCTCGTCACGTACACCGGTGCCCGCCACGTGGTCGGTGTGAACAGCGGAACGGACGCGTTGGTCCTGCTGTTACGGGCGTGTGGGCTCGGTCCCGGTGAGGGAGTGCTCGTACCCGCCTATTCGTTCGTGGCCACCGCGACGTCCGTGGTGCTGGCGGGGGGCGGCCGGAGTTCGTCGACATCGATCCTGAGACCTACGCCATGGATCCAAAGTCGCTGGAGTCGGCCGTCACGTCGGCGAGTCGGCTCGTCATGCCCGCTCACCTGTTCTGCCAGATGGCGGACATGGGGGCGCTGGCCGATGTCGCCGGACGCCATGGGCTGACGCTGGTGGAGGACAGCGCGGAAGCGATCGGTATGCGGCAGCGGGGGATTCACGCGGGTCTGCACGGGCGGGGCGGTGTCCTGTCGTTCTTCCCCAGCAAGACTCTCGGTGCCCTCGGTGACGCGGGCGCCGTGCTCACCAACGACCCCGAGGTGGCGGAACGGGTCGCGGGCCTGCGCCACCACGGCCGGTTCGCCCCCACGATCGACAACTTCCCCGGGATCTCCTCCGAGACGAGAATGCCCGGCGTCAACAGCAAGATGGACGACATCCAGGCCGCCGTCCTCCTGGCCAAACTGACCCGCCTGGACGAGGACATTCAGCGGCGCGCGGAGCTGAGCGAGGCTTACACGGAACGGCTCCGGGACGTTCCCGGAATCACACGCCTGCCTGGAGTGGCCGACCGAGGACCGGACGCCTCGGGCGTGTTCTACGTGTACCTGGTGGAAGCGGAACGCCGGGACGAACTCGTCGGGCACCTGGCGAGGCGTGGTGTCGGCACCGAGGTGTACTACCCCACCCCGCTTCATCTGCAGCCCTGCTTGGCGGAACTCGGCCATTCCCGTGGGGACTTCCCACACGCCGAGGCGGCGAGTGAACGCGCGGTGGCGCTTCCCCTCTATCCGGACCTGACCATCGCCCAGATCGACCGCGTCTGCGAGTCGGTGCGCGAGTTCTACACCGGGAGGGCGATGTGACGAGCGAAGCGTCGGTGCCACCGAGCGCGCGGAACGGGCATGGCCCGCGGATCCCCTTCTTCCCGCCGGACCTGTTCGACGACGACCGGGACACCATGCTCGGTCTCCTGCGCGAGATCGGTACGGCGCCCGGACAGCGCTTCATCCTGGGCGAGCACACGCGCAGGTTCGAGGACCTGCTCCGGGAATCCCTCGGTGCCGCCGACGTGGTCGCCTGCGGCAGCGGCACCTCCGCGCTCGGCCTCGTGTTGACCGCGATGGGCGTGGGGCCGGGAGACGAGGTGGTGGTGCCGGCCTTCGGCTGCGCCCCGCTGGCCGCGTCCGTGGTCCTCAGGGGAGCCACGCCCGTGTTCGCGGACATCCATCCGCGCACAATGGTCGCCGATCCCGACGAGATGGAGCGGCGGATCACCGCACGCACCAAGGCGATCATGCCCGCGCACATGTTCTCGGTCATGGCGGACATGCCGCGCTTCGCCGCGATCGCACGGCGGTGGGGTGTCCGGCTGGTGGAGGATTCGGCGGTCGCGCAGGGCGCGACGCTCGACGGCGTCCCGGCGGGCCTGTGGGGTGAGGCCGGAGTCTTCTCGTTCGTCCAGGTGAAGTCCTTCGGCATGCCGGGGGAGGGCGGGGCGGTCGTGACCCGGGACGCCGAGATCGGCCGAAGGGTGCGGATGCTGCGCAATCACGGGCAGGACGGCATCCGGCGGTTCGTCCACCACGTCGTGGGCCACAACAGCAGGTTCGACGAGATCCAGGCCGCGTTCCAAAGCCGCCGCCTGGCCGGCTTTCCCCAGCGGCTGGAACGACGAGCGGCCATCGCCGCGTACTACACCGAGCGCTTCGCCGCCCTGTCCACGCGGGGCGTCGTGCCGCCGCCACCGGGCCTAAACGGCAGGTGCTACTACGTCTACGCGGTGCTCGCGCAGCGCCGCGAGGAGCTGGAGAAGCACCTGCTGCACCGGGCCATCGGCTCCCACGCGTACTATCCGCTGCCCTTGCCCCGGCAGGCGGCGTTCGCCCCTTTCACCGGGCCGCAGGACCGGTGGCCGAACGCCGAACGGGCCAGTGCGCAGGCCCTGGCGCTTCCCGTGTATCCCCATCTGACCGATGCCCAAGTCGAGTACATCGCCGACGCCGTGTGCGAGTTCGCGGGGAAGTGAGCGCGCCGTGTACCCGCGCTCGGGGACCACTCGGTGACCTGAGCCAAGTCGAAGGAGCGTAGTTGATGACGGGCCACGCCGTCGGGCCTGGTACGGCCGACCACGTACGACCGGAGAGCAAGCTGCGCAGCTATGCCCGCCTGGGCAAGCTGGACGTCTACGACTACTACCCAAGCATCGCGATCGCGTTGTCCGCGGTGCTGCTGCCCGTCTCACGGTTCGAACCGGCCACCGCCTGGATGCTCGCGCTGTTCCTGCTCGGCGAGGTCTGCGTGGTCATGGCGATGGTCGCCCTGGACGATGTGACCGGCTTCCGCGACGGAAGCGACGCCGTCAACTACGGCCCGGACAACCCGCTGCGGAACAAGCTGCGCAAACCACTGGTGGCGGGAACCCTGACCCCAGGTGAGGCACTCGGCTTCGCGTGGTCCGCCGCCGCGGTCGGCGCGCTGCTGTGGGGTGCGGCCGTGGCGGTCGCACCGCACCGGCCGGTGTGGACCGTGGTGCTGGTGGCCGTCCTGTTCGTGTTCTCCCTCCAGTACTCCTACGGGCTGAAGATCAGCTATCACGGTTTCCAGGAACTGTTCCTCGTCGCGCTGGGCGCGGCGCTGGTGGTGGCGCCGTACGGCCTGGCGACGGGGGAGCTATCCGGCTTCGTGCTTCTCCAAGGGGTGTTGTTCGGGCTGGGGCCGCTGATGTTCGGCGTGTACTCCAACACCAACGACGTAGAAGGGGACCGCAGGGTCGGGCGGCTGACCGTCGCGTGCCTGGTGTCGCCTAAGGGCAACGCCGTCTTCATCGGTGCCCTGTCGGTGACCGAGTTCCTCCTGGGCGTGGCTGTGTCGGTGACCGGTGTCGCCCCCTGGTGGTTCGCGGCCCTGATGCTGCCCGTGACGGTGCTGCGCGCGAGGCAGTACCTCATCGGCTTCCGGCAGGGCGACATCATGCGTGCCCGCAGACTCGGATTCACCGTGCACCGCGTCAGCCTGCTGCTCCTGATCGCCGCGAATCTGCTCCTCGGACGGGGAGCGGCCGCGTGAGCCCCGACCTCGATGTCGCCGTCGTCGGGGCCGGGATCGCCGGGCTGACCACCGCGCACGAGTTGCGGCGCGCCGGCCTGGACGTCCGGGTGTTCGAGGAGCGGGACCACATCGGCGGCCGGATGCACAACTTCCGGCACGACGGATACACCGTCGACGAGGGCGCCGAACAGATCTCGCCGCACGGCTACCGCGCGACGTGGGAACTGCTCGGGCGACTGGGCGTACCGCTGAGCGACGTGCCTCGGATCGGCAGCTCCGTCGGAATATGGCGCGACGGCCGGGCCCGCCCCGGAGTGGCGGACAGTTCCGCGGTGCTGAGGGGTGCCGGGTTGTCACCACGCGCCCGGGTCGATCTCGCACGGTTCCTGGCCTGGACGGCGTCGCGCCGCGCGGAGTTCGACTGCGACCACCCGGAGCGCACTCCGCTGGGAGCGGTGACGATCAGGGAGTTCACCGCGCGCTACCACCGGGATCTGCAGGACTACCTGTTCCAGCCGGTATCGGGCTGCTTCTTCGGCTGGGACACGGCGCGCTCGGCGGCGGCGCCGATGGTCAGCATGCTGCTGTCCGTGGGCCCTGCCGGGAGCTGGCGGACGTACCGCGACGGCATGGACCTGCTGGCACGGCGCCTCGCCGAGGGACTCGACGTCGTCACCGGCCACCGGGTCCACCAGGTCGTCAGCGAGCGCGACCACGCACGGCTGTTTCTCGGCGACGACATCGTCACCGCACGCTCCGTGGTGCTGTGCGTGCCCGCCCCGATCGCGGTCCGGCTCCACGCCAACGCGCCCGAGGACGAGCTCCCCTATCTCTCGGCGTGCACCTTTACGCCGACCCTGAAGGTGAGCTGCCTGCTGGACCGGCCCCTCGCACCGTCGTCACGCGAACCGATGTACATCCTCCTCACCCCGGAAGCGGAGGACCCCGTGCTCTCCGGCATCATCTTCGACCACGTCAAGCACCCGGGCCGAGCGCCCGCGGGCAAGGGCCTGCTGAGTCTCACGGCCGCGGCGCGGACCATCCCGGACCTGCTCAAGGCACCCGCGGACGAGGTCGTGCGCAGGCTCGTCCGCGCCGCTCGGCGTTACGTCCCCGGACTGGAAGCGGCCTGCGGGCGGACCTTCGTGCACTCCTTCGTCCACGGCCTGCCGGAAGCCACCCCCGAAGCGCTCCGGCGGCGTGCGCGGTTCATGGCACGCGCTGTCCGGTCGGTGGAGTACGCCGGCGACTGGGTGATGCTGCGACCGGCCAGTGAGGGCGCCGTGCGGGCGGGAGCACTCGCTGCCTCTCGGGTCCTCAGCCGGTTGCGGCACCCCCCACGCACCACTGCGCGTACGACCGTACGGACCGGCGACGGGCGGAGGACCGCTTGAAACCGCACGACATGGGGACCCTGTTCGACGCGTGCGCGGACCGCGGCGCCGGAACCCGCGTCCACCTGGACCGGCCTTTCGACATCTCGACCAACGCCGACGCCGACGAAGCCGGGCTCGGCGGCGGCAGGACCGAGCACAGCGTCGTCCAACTCGCCGCGCTGGTCCGGGACGCCGCCGGCTGGCTGGCTGCCACCGGAGCACGTCACGGCGACCGCGTGGCCATCGTCAAGGACAACCACTGGGACTACGACCTGCTGGCCTGCGCGGCCGTGCGCCTGGGCGCCGTTCCCGCGCAACTGTCCGCGCACCTTCCCGCAGAGACGCTCAGGACGCTGCTCGGACGCCTGGAACCCACGCTGCTCGTCACGACGGCCGGCGTGCTGGAACGCGGCCGTGGCGAAGGCGTCGACCTCGCCTCCGTCGTCCCCACCGTCCTGGTGCTGGACGCGGCGGTGCCTGGTGCGGTCGCACTGGACGACGTACGGGGACACACCGCTCCCCGCCCCCGGCGGCGGCACGACGATGAACCCCTGGTCATCCATCACACCTCGGGCACCACAGGCGTACCCAAACTCGTCGTGCACTCGACCCGGACGATCATCGGGAAGCTGGCGCGGTTCGAGACGGTGCGCTACCCGGTGATCGGCCTGCGGCGCAGCGACACCCTGGTCAACGCGAGCGCGTTCGCGCACGGCAGGACGTTCTGCTGGACGGCGAGCGCGATGTGTCTGGCCCCACGGAAGATCGTGATCATCACGGGGCAGGACCCGGACCTCGCCGATCCGGTGCTGCGTGCCCATCCCCCGACCGTCATGGAGGCCCTGCCCGCGTCGTACGTCTGCTTCCAGCCGCTGACCGAGCGACTGGACAACCCCTTCCGACAGGTCCGCACGTTCGTCAGCACCTACGACGCCATGCATCCCCCCACCATCCGCGCCTACTTGCGGGCGAGCAGGCACCGCGGTCCGGTGTGGATGCAGGGATGGGGCCAGACCGAGACCGGCCCGCTGACGTTCCGCTTCCACACGCGGCGCTCCCTGTCCAAGGGATCGCCCGGCTCCTCCACCCGCAACCTGGGCCGCCCCGTCCCGGTCAAGACACGGCTGCGGGTGGTGGACACCGAGACCTTCCAGCCGCTTCCGTCGGGACAGGCAGGTCTCGTGCTGGCCAGGACCGCCGCCTGCGCCCTCGGCTACGTGGGCGAGGCGGACCGATGGTTGGCCAAGAGGATCGGAGACTGGTGGAACACGGGGGACATCGCCGTGCGCCACCACGACGGAACCATCGAGTTGCTCGACCGCGAAGTGGACCACACACCGCGGCTGAGTTGCCTGCGTACCGAGGACGTGCTCGAAGACCGGCTGCCGCAGGCCGTCGAGTGCGTCGTGCTCAACAGTCCGGGCGAGGCGCCGTTGCCCGTCGTCGTCACCGGGGACGGGGAACTGGACGAGGACAGCTGGCAGCGCGCCGTGCACGACCTTCCGCCCCTGCGGAAGCCGGTCGTCCTCACCTGGGAGCAGGTGCCGCGTACCGGCACCGGAAAAGTGCGGCGCACAGCGCTGCTGGAGCAGCTCACCGGGCGCACCGACACCTGCGGGTCCGGCCGATGGACCTGATCGAGGCGGAACCGACGGGCCGACAACGGAGAGGAGTCACCAGTGCGTCAGCCCCTGGCCGCGGATGCCGAGGGAGCCGCGGAGACCGGTTGTGTCTTCGACGCCGCGGAGACCGGTTATGTCTTCGACAACGACAACGCGCACAGCCGGGAACAGCACAGATGCCTCGCCGAGGCGTACGACCCGCTGACCCTCGGACGACTGGTCGAGACCGGTGTCACGAGGGGATGGCGGTGCCTGGAGGTTGGATCGGGCGGCGGGACCGTCGCGCGGTGGCTCGCCGACCGCGTCGCCCCGACCGGAGAGGTGGTGGCCACCGACATCAAACCGCACCACATCACCGACCGGCCGGGGATGGTCGTGCTCCGACACGACGTGACCACTGATCCGCTGCCAGAGGCGGCCTTCGACCTCATCGTCGCTCGTCTCGTTCTCCGGCACCTGCCGGACCGGCAGGCCGTACTCGACAAGCTGGTGGCCGCCCTCAAGCCGGGCGGCTGGCTCCAGATCGACGAGTTCGACACTTCCTACGAACCGCTGCTGCTCGCCCCGGACGCGCACGCGGCGCAGCTGTACCGTGCGTTCCTCCGCGCCAAGTGCGCCGTGATGCGGGCCGCCGGCGTCGATCCGCAGTGGGGACGGCACGTACCGGCCGCCCTGCGCGCAGCGGGCCTCGTCGCCATCGATCCCCGGCCGCACATCACCTCGTGGCACGCCGGATCGGCCGGTCTCCGGCTCGCAGTGCACCACACCTACCACCTGCGGGACGAGCTGATCGCCGCGGGCATGACCGAGCAGCAGCTCGACGAGGTGCGGACACTGCTGCGGGATCCGTCCTTCCGTGCCGCGTCCAGCGTCATGTACTCGGTACAGGGCCGACGCCCGGGAGCGGAGGAGGCAGCCCTGTGACGCGTTCCCTGTCCCTCGTGGAGTCTGCGACGGGGGCGCAGGTCGCCGCGCGATCGCTGGGTCTCGTGGCAGAGCCGGCCGACCTCGACGACCTGATGGACGGCTCCGGGGCCGGCCCGCTGGAGTGCGAGATCAGCTGGGCAGGCCCCGTCGACCTCCCGCTGTCCGACGAGCGCGCCGTGCAGGCGGCCTGCGGCATCATGCACGTCCATGGACGGGCCGCCGGACGCCCCGCTCCGCTCGCCGTCGACTACGCCTCTGCGGCGGCGGGCGTCCTGGCGGCGCAAGGGATCCTCGCCGCATGGATCGCCCGGTCGAGAGGCGTGCGGGTGACCTCAGTCCGTACCTCGGTCAGCCAGGCCGCGCTGCTCGTCCTCGCGCAGTACCTCGGGGCCGCGACCGCCGACGACGACTGGCGGGAACCCACCGTCCCCGGCAGCTCCACGTTCGTCTCCGCGGACGGGGTGCGCTTCGAGTTCGAAACGCTGGATCCGCAGCGGTGGCTGCGCTTCTGGACACGGCTGGGCGCCGACCCCGCCGCTGCCAAGCGCGGATGGCGGCCGTTCCAGGAGCGCTTCGCAACCGCCACATGCCCCCTGCCCCCCGAGTTGCACGAGACGGTACGGCGGACATCGTTCACGACCGTCCGTGCGGCGGCCGATGGCGCGGGAGCCTCTGTACTGCCGGTCAGGGAGGACCCGGGACCGCCGGCGCCCGCTCGGCCCTGGACGCTGGCTCCCTTCCCGGACCAGGGCTCTTCGGGCCTGCCCGGCCAGAGGAAGAGCGCGGAGGCCGGCCCGGTATCGGATCGACCACTCGCCGGGATACGTGTCATCGAATCAACCCGGCGGGTGCAAGGCCCGATGGCCGGACACATCCTTTGGATGCTCGGTGCGGACGTTGTGCGCATCGAGCCACCCGGAGGCGACCCCATGCGCGGCATCCCACCGATCGCGGGCGGTTGCTCGGCCCGCTTCAGCGCGCTCAACGCGGGCAAGTCCGTCACAGAGGCCGACATCACGACGGCCGAAGGGCGCCGGACCGTCCATGAGCTGGTATCCGGAGCGGACGTCTTCCTGCACAACTGGGCGCCGGGGAAAGCGGCGCAGCTGCGACTGGACGCCGACGATCTACGCCGTACACGCCCCGGTCTGATCTACGCCTGGGCCTCTGGGTGGGGTGACAGCCTCGGTTCCTCGTCGCCGCTCGGCACAGACTTCCTGGTACAGGCCCACAGCGGGCTGGCCGCGGCACTGCGCCCCGCGGACGAACCGCCGGCGCCCTCCCTGATGACGCTCACCGACGTACTCGGAGGGCTGGTGTGCGCACAGGGCGTGCTGGCGGCGCTGCTCGCCCGGATCCGCACCGGGCACGGCGGACGCGTCGACTCGTCCCTGTACTCCGCCGCGACCGTGCTGCCCCGTCCCGCCCGGCGCGCCGAGTGGACGGCGCTGGACCGGCCGCTGCGTACGGAGGACGGCTACCTTGCCCTGGGCCGCGAGGCTCGCGAACGGCCGGAGCACTTGGCGGCAGCCACGGGGCTCGGCGCCTGCGCCGGCATCACCGAGATCACCTCGCAGCTCCGCAATCTGCCCACGGCGTTCTGGTCGCGGCGGCTCGCCGAGGCGGGCCTGACCGCGACCGAGGTGTGCGCCGACCTTCGGCAGCTGGCCAGGGACCCGCGTTTCAGCAGAGCACTGTCGGTCGGGGAACACGTGTTTCCCCTGGCCCCGTGGGAGTTCTCATGAGCGAGGCGTGGGTGTCGAACAACGGCGTCGAGATCCATGACCTCGTGCCCGCGGCCGATCGGCGCGCGTGGGCCGCACAGGGACACTGCCCGGACCG
The DNA here is from genome assembly GCF_046267975.1 of Streptomyces flavusporus. NCBI lineage: Bacteria > Bacillati > Actinomycetota > Actinomycetes > Kitasatosporales > Streptomycetaceae > Streptomyces > Streptomyces flavusporus. The sequence continues at coordinate 8,265,491 of NZ_CP176503.1, forward strand.
GGACCTCTACACGCTCTTCCGTGAGCACGTCCGGCAGCACCCCGGCCGGGAGGCCGTCATCGACCCGGCCGGGTCGATGGACTACGCGTCCCTCGACGCCCACGTACGGCGGGTCGCCGCCGTGCTCGCCGCAGTGGGGCTGGGGGAGCGGGACATCATCGCCCTCCGCCTGCCCAACGGCCGCCATGCGGTGGTCGCCGAGCTCGCGGTGGCGGCGATCGGCGCTGTGGCGCTGGCGTACCCGCCCGGGCGCGGCAGCCGGGACACGCTGAGCCTGCTGGGCAGGTCCCGCGCCCGAGGGGCCATTTTCACGGACCCTCTCGACACCGCGCTGAGACGTCGGCTTCCCCATCTGGAAGCCGTGTTCACGTTCGGTCGGGGACGCCCTGGCGCGCTGTCGCTCGACACGCCTTCCAGGCGCGGCTGGCATCCCCGGCCTGTAGACCCCGAGGCGCCGGCCCGGATCCTGGTTTCCTCCGGCTCGGAATCCGAACCCAAGATGATCGCCTACTCGCACAACGCGATGGCCGGTGGCCGCGCCAACTACCTGCGTGCGCTCCACCGCGGCGACGCCCCGATGCGCAACCTCGTCCTGGTCCCTCTCGCCTCGTCGTTCGGCTCCTGCGGAACTTCCGTCACGATCGCGGCTCTCGGAGGAACACTGTTGGTACGGGAATCCTTCGACCCGGCCGCGACCCTGCGCATGATCACCGCTGAGCGTCCCACGCATGTCTTCGGGGTGCCGACCATGCTGCGCCGCCTGGCCGACCAACCGGCCCTGCCGGACGAGGACTTCACGTCCCTGCGAGCAGTGGTGTCCAGCGGGGCGGCGCTCCCTCGCGCCACCGCCGACGCGTGCCGTCGCCGGCTCGGCCGCCCTGTCATCACCGTGTACGGATCGTCGGACGGCGTCAACTGCCACACGGCTGCCACCGGGCTCTCCCCATACACCGGCACAGGACTTCCCGACCCCGCGGTGGCGGAGATCCGCATCGTCGATCTCCACGCCACCGACAGCCGTGCCCACGCCAACCCGCTGCCTCCGGGGCAACCGGGTGAGATCTACGCCAAGGGGCCGATGACCCCCCTGTGCTACGTCGCGAGTCCCGACCTTGACGCCCGCTACCGGACCGCGACGGGCTGGGTACGCACCGGTGACCGAGGAATGCTGGACCAACACGGCCGGTTGCATGTGCTCGGCCGCCTCAAGCAGATCGTCGTACGCGGTGGCTACAACATCAGCCTCGCGGAAGTGGAGCGGGAACTCGGTGCGCATCCCGCCATCGCCGAGGTCGCGTGCGTCGGCGTACCCGATGCCGACCTGGGCGAGCGCTTGTGCGCGTGCGTCCGCGAGGCACCGGGCGCGCCACCGCCCACCCTGGAAAGTCTCAACGAGTTCCTGGAACGGGAACGCGGCCTCGAACGTCGAAAGCTGCCCGAACTCCTCCTCCGTGTACAGGAGATGCCTCTCGGGCCGACGGGGAAGATCTGCCGGAGGACACTGGTCACGATGACATCCGAACGGTACGCACGTCCCCCTGGGAGGCGGGAGGAGCGTGACAGTGCCGTCCTTGGGCCTGATCCAAGCGCTACAGCCAGGGTTCGTCGATCAGTTCGTCGAGGCTGACGGAGAGCCGTCCGCCGTAAAAATCGCCACGGTGCGCGAAATCTACCGGGGACGCTCCTACATCGACGTCTACGACCGCTTCGGTCTGCTGACGGACAAGTCTCTGTTCACGCACTGCGTGCACATCGACGATGCCGACCGTGCGCCTGGCCGCCGTCGGCTCCTGCTGTACCGCACCCGCAACCTCACGGCGCCGGAGCCGGGGGCATCGAGCGGGGTGTCCTCGGCGAACTGCGAGGGGACTGCCACACGGCTTGCTCGGTGCATGCCTCATATGACGAGACCGGCACCCAAGTGCAGGTCTCGGCAGCGGTGTTCGGCCCGGAGCACGGGCCCGCTGTGAACGTGAGGACCACTCGGCCCGTCGGTGATGACCAGGCCCTGATCGACGAGGTGACGCAGATGCTCCGTGACGAAGGCGCCGGCCCCCTTCTCCCACCGGGATAGACGGCCTTCACCGACGGCCTCACTGGATTCGCCCACGGCAGACGAGAAAGAGCGCCAAGGGACTGGAACCACTCCCGGAGATCATGTCAACGTACACCCCCCGGAAAACACCACCCATGAGGGCCGGGCCTGTCAAGGGGGCGTAGACGGCCCCCGCCTGCGGCTTTTCGGTGGGATGCCGGGGCGTTTTTCCTTGCGGACCTTCCTCGCGGTCTTTGTGGGGGGCCGCCGCGTGGGAGGGGTCCAGTTGGAGCGCCCGGAGCCCCGCGAGGGACGAGCGGGGCGAGGACGAACGAGCTGGACGCCGACGAGCGGCGGCCGAGAATGGAGGCCGAGGAAGCGTCACGGATGTTGGCAGAAACGGTCGTTGTCATCCCCGGTACCGGCTGGTCGGCGGAGTGGTCTCACACACACCCATTCGGCGTCCGGCCGCAGGCCGGCGCCATGACCATGGTGCGGGGATCCGGGTTGCTCAGTCAGGTCATCGAGCGCGGCCACAGGGCCGTCTCATGGTGTTTTGCGAGCTCGCCCGGGGGTTTGCGACCGCCTGTGGCGGTTGTCGTGTGCTGCTGTCATCGCGCCCCCCGGTGGTCCTGCCGGGCCGGGACGGCGCGCAGCAGGTGGTAGGCGTGGGTGAGCAGTTTTCGGGCGATCGCGGTGGTGGCGATCTTCTTGCCGCGGCGGCGGGCCAGGCGCTGGTAGGCGGGGGCGAACTGCGGGGACCGCTTGGCGCTCTGTGCGGCCTCGCACAGGATCCATCGCAGCCAGTTGGAGCCCTGCTTGGAGATGTGTCCGTGCCGCACGGTCAGGTCCGAGGCGCGGACGGTGGGGGTCAGTCCGGCCCAGGCGGCGAGCTTGCGGGCGGAGGGGAAGCGGGTGACGTCACCGATCTCGGTGACCATGACCTGCGCGGTGAGTACGCCCACCCCCGGCAGCCGGGTGAGCGCTTTGATGCGGGGGTCGCCCCGTGCGGTGGCGAGCAGCTGCCGGTCCACCGTGTCGATCGGCTCCTTGAGGGCGTCCATCAGGACCAGGAGGTCGTCGACCACGCGGCGCGAGGCGTCGGGCAGATCAAGGCTGTCGAGCCAGATGCGGCCCGGAGCGGTGAAACAGCTGCCGGGACGGTCGCAGCCGTAGTCCGCCAGGACGGCGTGGACCCGGTTGCGCAGCAGGGTGCGCAACCGCACCAGCTGGCAGCGGTGCCGCACCAACGCGCGCTGCTGCCGCACATCCAGCGGGGCGATCCACGCCTCCGGCAGCAGATCGGCGCGCAGCAGCTGGGCCAGGGTGGCCGCGTCGACCTTGTCGTTCTTCAGCCGCGCGGAGGCGATCGCCTTGCAGCGCAGCGGGTGGACCAGATGCGGCTCGAAGCCGTAGTCCTCCAGCAGCTGAACCAGCCAGCCCCAGCCGTAGGCGGCCTCGAAGGCGACCGGGGCGCCGATCGGCAGATCCCCGATCACCGACAGGACCGGTTCGACCCCGTTGGGCACGTTGCGGTTGGCCCGCACCGCACCGTCGTCCTCGACCACCGCGATCTGTGACCGCTTGCGGTGCACGTCGATACCGACGTAGACAGACATCGAGGGCCTCCTTCCTGAGCCCGTACATACCCGGACGATAGGTATCGCCGGGCTGAGCAGGGAAGGGGGCCCGGCCCTCATAGGGTCAGTTCAGAGACGTTCCAAGCGGTGAGGGTGCCAGCTGTTCCGGCGCCGGTCTCCGTCCCCTGTCTCGCGCCATGGTCCCTACCAAGGAGGCCCACCTGCCGAAGTCCACACTTCGATCGGTCCGCTTCACCGCCCCGGTCCTCCTGGCGCTCGGCGCCATGAACGCATGGACCGCCCAGACGACGTCCGACTACGCCGCTCTCTCCACCGCCCTGTGCTTCTGCGTATGTGCGGCTGGGCTTTTCGGTGAGGACTTGGTGCAGCGCGGATACCGCCAGGACCTGATGGTTCTCGCGCACGTCGCGGCCCACCCTGGTGCTGAGACCCGTGGCATTGCCCGAGCTGTCGGTGCCCCCGAGCGTGTCGTGACTCGCAATCTCAGCCGGCTCACCGAGGACGGGCTCTTGGTCCTGGTCGATGACGACGCACACCCCGCGCTCAGGTCTTACCGCTTGGCCTCGTAGCCCTCGAAGGCGGGGCGAAATATAGACCACGATCCCCGGTTACCGAAACCGGGGATCGTGCAGAGCATTGATGGTGTTCGTACCCGGCTGTGCTTGGCGGTGGAGCCGTGGCGAACAGCATGACCGTGCCGCAAAGACGTAGGGAGGTAATGAGCGGTTCACGGCCGGTGCTGCACCGAAACGCAACGCTTGTCCGCTGAAAGGCAGCGATGCCACGCCGAACTGGCGGGGCCCCGGCGTTGCTGATTCCGCTCTGTCGCTCTACGCGCCTCTTCGCAAGGAACCCCACCCCATGTGCCGATTTGCGATACCCCCTGCCCTCTTTCGCTGCGAGATGGCTGCCCAGCTCCTCCTCGACGCTCATGAAAACAGCGGGGTGGAGTCATGGCAGTAGCAGCACGACCTGGGGCAAAGCTGACCGTCGACGAGGTGTGCGAAACGTCATGGGTGGGCGGAGAGCCAGCTCTCCGCCCACCCGACCTGCAACCGTCGTCACCCCAAAGAGATTCTCTCGTGCCCGCAAATCCGTTGCATGTCTTTCGTCCGCGCCCGTTTCTCCGGGCGCTATGCGCTCCGCGTTCCTCACCGTGCAGGACGCTGCCAAGTACCTCGGCCTCTCACCACACACGCTCTACGTCTGGCGGCACCGGTGGCAGGGGCCGCCGAGCTTCCGCATGGGGCCTCGCGGTCGCGTCATGTACAGGCGGGAAGCCCTCGATGCCTGGATCCGTGAACAGGAACAGGCCGACTCCCGTTCCAACACCGCCCTGAACCCGGTGAGCGCGACTCCGCAGCAACGGATCAGCCGTACCACCAGCGTCTGAGGCGCCAGACGCCGCAGAGAGCGAAGTTTCCCCCTCGACAAGGAGGCTCACCTGCCCGGCTATATCGAAGACCGCTGGATCAAGAAGAAGAAGGACCCGATCACGGGAAAGAGGGAGCGAACCGCTCGCTACGGCAAGGGCAAGAGGTACAAGGTCGCCGGTATCCCTGGGGTCCGAGACCGCTCCTTCGATACCCTGGAGGATGTCAAGGCGTGGCTCCGTCGGGCGGCCACGGACGAGGAGCGCGGCGAGTTCGTGGATCCGCGTGATGGATCCATCACTCTGGCCGACTACATCGCGATGCACTGGGCACCAGGCGCAGGGGGCGCTCCGAAGACTCAGAACAACCGGGAGCGGAGAGCGCGGCTTCATATCGTTCCGCACCTGGGTGAACTCCCGCTCAAAAGCATCACGGCGTCTGAGCTGCGCTCCTGCATAGCCAAGTTGGAAGCCACCGTCTCCTCGGTCGACTACCGGCGGGGCATCCTGTCGGAGTTGTCCAGCATTCTGGAAGCCGCAGTAGACGATAATCGGCTGGCCAGGAACCCGATGCATGCAAAGTCTGTCCGGTGGCCCAGGGCTTCGAAGGAGCGGCGTGAGGCGTGGTCGCTGGAGACGGCGCTCCGTGTTCGGGACGTGACCAGCCCGCGAAACCGGATAGCCGTGGTCCTCGGGCTGGGCTGCGGGCTGCGTCAGGGAGAAGTGTTCGGGCTGAGCCCGGAAGACATCGACTATGCCCGCGGTGTCCTTCATGTCCGCCGCCAAGTCCAGGCGGTAGGCGGGAAGCTGTACTTCGCCCTGCCGAAGGGCGCTAAGACGCGCACCGTCGACATGCCCTCCTCGGTGGCCGAAGAGTTGAAGCGTCACATCGAATCATTCCCGCCGGTCGGGGTGGAGCTTCCCTGGGAGAGGCCGGGGCGGACCGGCCCCAGAGGAAGTTCTCCCTTCTCCTCGACACGCGATTCGGTAACGCCGTGGCGGTGAACACGTGGAACACGTACACGTGGAAACCCGCGCTGGCCGAGGCCGGCATCATTCCGCCGCGCCCCAAGGACGCGAAACCGTGGCAGTGGGAGGCGGCGCCGAAGGACGGCTTCCACGTGCTGCGGCACACCTATGCCTCGGTCATGCTGGAGGCGGGGGAGTCCGTGGTGACTCTGGCGCGACGGCTCGGGCATTCTTCGCCAGCCATCACGCTCGGTTACTATGCTCACTTCATGCCGGAGGCCGGAAGCAAAGGGCGCACCGCCATCGACGGACTGCTGGGGAGACAGGAGGATCAGGGTGCCAGCCGAAACTCCCCAGATTCTTCCCAGGGCTGATCGCGGCCGACTTCTCGTCTTGCTCTCGCCATCCTCCGCTGTCGATTGCAAGGTTGAGACATTGGGCGGCCTGGGAAAATGCTGCGAGAAGTCACCGCAACCCGCTACATCACACCTCTTCGTGAGGGCGGCTCGCTTCCCGGGCTCGTCGAGGCCGACGACCTAGGGACGTACGTCATGAAGTTCACCGGTGCCGGCCAGGGCCGCAAGACACTCGTGGCGGAGGTCGTCTGCGGCGAACTCGCCCGCCGGCTGGGCTTCAGGGTGCCGCGCCTGGTGACGGTCGAGCTCGACCCGCTGCTGGGGCTGGGCGAACCCGACCAGGAGGTGCAGGAGCTGCTGAAGTCCAGCGGCGGCACCAACCTCGGCATGGACTTCCTGTCCGGCGCCCTCGGCTTCGACCCCCTCGCCTTCGCAGTGAGCCCCGAGGAAGCGGGGCGGATCGTCTGGTTCGACGCGCTGGTGAACAACGTCGACCGCTCCTGGCGCAACCCCAACCTGCTGATGTGGCACGGCGAGCCGTGGCTCATCGACCACGGCGCGACCATGATCTGGCACCACAACTGGCCCGGCGCCGAAGCTTCCGCGCTGCGGCCCTACGACGCCTCCGACCACGCCCTGCGCTCCTTCGCCCCGGACATCACCGCGGCCGCCGCCGCTCTCGCGCCCCTCGTCACCGAGGAACTGCTGGCCGAGGTCACCGCCGAGATTCCCGACGCGTGGCTGACCGGCGAGCCCGGCTTCGACACGCCCGACGACCTGCGCCGGGCCTACGCGCGATCACTGCTCGCGCGCGCCGCCGTCATCCACGAACACGTTCAGGGGGTCAAGTGAGCGAGCGCCACATCACCAGGGCCGGCCAGGGCGGCGGCCGGGACGTCTTCGAGTACGCCCTCCTGCGGGTCGTGCCGCGCGTCGAGCGCGGCGAGTGCATCAACGCGGGGGTGCTCGTGTACTGCCGTGCCAAGGGGTACGTCGGTGCCCGCACGCATCTCGACGAGGCGCGGCTGCTGGCCCTAGACCCGGCGGCCGACGTGGCCGGCGTACGCGCCGCGCTGCGTGCCGTCGAGAGCGTGTGCGGCGGCGGGGAGGCGGCCGGGCAGGCGGCCGGCGACGACGCGGGCCGGCGTTTCCGCTGGCTGATCGCACCCCGCTCGACGGTCGTGCAGCCCGGCCCGGTGCACACCGGGTTGACCGCCGATCCGACGGCCGAGACGGAGCGTTTGCTCGACCTGCTGGTGAGGTGATGGATCACATGCACCCGATGGGCCGTTGACACCGGGTGCCAGGGCTTCTAGCGTCACGTCTGCTGAAGGTACTAAGCGGTCGCTCATCGAAGAGTGTGCCGCTGAGCCGCATCCAAGGGCGAGGAGTAGCAGCAATGTCCACCACTGAGCAGCGGGTCGCAGTCGTCACCGGTGCCGCGCGCGGCATCGGCGCCGCCACCGCCGTACGCCTGGCGGCCGAGGGCCGCGCGGTCGCCGTGCTCGACCTCGACGAGGCCGCCTGCAAGGACACCGTGGAGAAGATCACCGCGGCGGGCGGCCGGGCCATTGCGGTCGGCTGCGACGTCTCCGACGAGGCACAGGTCGAGGCGGCCGTCGCGCGCATCGCCGAGGAGCTCGGCGCGCCGTCGATCCTTGTCAACAACGCAGGTGTGCTCCGCGACAACCTGCTGTTCAAGATGAGCGTCGCCGAGTGGGACACCGTCATGAACGTGCACCTGCGCGGCGCCTTCCTGATGTCCCGGGCCTGCCAGAAGCACATGGTCGACGCCGGCTTCGGCCGGATCGTCAACCTCTCCTCGTCCTCCGCCCTCGGCAACCGCGGCCAGGTCAACTACTCCGCCGCCAAGGCCGGTCTGCAGGGCTTCACCAAGACCCTCGCCAAGGAGCTCGGCAAGTTCGGCATCACCGCCAACGCCGTCGCCCCCGGCTTCATCGCCACCGACATGACCGCCGCCACCGCCGAACGCGTCGGCATGGGCTTCGAGGACTTCAAGACCGCGGCCGCCGCCATGATCCCGGTACAGCGTGTCGGCGAGCCGGAGGACATCGCCAACGCCATCGCCTTCTTCACGGGCGACGCGGCCGGCTTCGTTTCCGGCCAGGTGCTGTACGTGGCCGGCGGACCGCTCGACTAAAGGGGATCACTTCCATGGAACTCCCGGAGCTTTCGGGCAAGGTCGCGCTCGTCACGGGCGCCAGCCGCGGCATCGGCTACGGCGTCGCCGAGGCGCTCGTGGCACGCGGTGACCGCGTGTGCATCACCGGCCGCAACGAGGACGCCCTCAAGGAGGCCGTCGAGCAGCTCGGCGCCGACCGGGTCATCGGCGTGGCCGGCAAGGCCCACGACGTCGACCACCAGGCCGTCGCCGTCGAGCGCACGATGGACGCCTTCGGGCGGGTCGACTACCTGGTCAACAACGCCGGTACGAACCCGGTGTTCGGGCCGATCGCCGACCTCGACCTCGATGTCGCGCGCAAGGTGTTCGAGACCAATGTCGTCTCGGCCCTCGGGTTCGCCCAGCGCACCTGGCACGCCTGGCAGAAGGACAACGGCGGCGCGATCGTCAACATCGCGTCCGTGGCCGGTGTCTCCGCCTCGCCCTTCATCGGCGCGTACGGCATCAGCAAGGCCGCGATGATCAACCTGACCCTGCAGCTGGCGCACGAGTTCGCGCCCAAGGTGCGGGTCAACGCGATCGCCCCGGCCGTCGTGAAGACCAAGTTCGCGCAGGCCCTGTACGAGGGCCGCGAGGCGGAGGCCGCTGCGGCCTACCCGCTGGGCCGGCTCGGCGTGCCCTCCGACATCGGTGGCGCCGCCGCGTTCCTCACCTCGGCGCAGGCCGACTGGATCACCGGCCAGACGCTCGTCGTGGACGGCGGCATCTTCCTCAACGCCGGCGTGGGCTGACCGGGCCGAGGACACACAGGGGCGTCGGCTCCGTCGGCGGGACGTGGATCCGTTGACGGAAACGGCGCCCCTGTCCATGTACAGGCACTCCACAGGGCGATGACAACGTCGTCATCACGATGCCGATCAAGTACCTCGCGTAACTGCGGTTCAGCCGGCCGAGCACTGCGATAGGGTCTGCCGACCCTTGGTATGGCAGATCGAGGAGCGTGCGCGTGTTCAACCGGAACCGAGGCCTGCGGCAGTTGGCCGTGATCGCATCCATATCCCTGGTGGCCGGATGCAGCCTGTTCTCGGGCGGCGAGACCGGTGACGACGGGCCGATCGTGGTGGGGACCACCAGCGCCCCCAGCACACTGGATCCGGCCGCTTCCTGGGACGGCTCCTGGGAGCTGTTCCGCAACGTCTACCAGACGCTGCTGAGCTACCCCAACGGCGCCACCACGCCCCAGCCCGACGCCGCCGAGAGCTGTGCGTTCACCGACGGCACCAACCGCGCGTACCGCTGCGAGCTGCGGGAGGGCCTGACGTTCTCCGACGGCGGCGCGATCGACGCGCAGGCCGTCAAGCACTCGATCGACCGGATCACCGCCATCAACGTGCCGGGCGGGCCCGCCGGGCTGCTGGGCAGCCTGGACCGGGTGCAGGCGCTGGGCGACCGCGAGGTGGTCTTCCACCTGAAGACCACCGACGCCACCTTCCCGTTCGTGCTCGCCACCCCGGCCATGTCCATCGTCGACCCCGACGACTACCCCGCCGACTCCCTGCGCGAGGACGGCGGAGTCACCGGGTCCGGGCCGTACACGCTCGAGGCGTACGACGAGGGCAGTCAGGCCGAACTCGTCCGGAACGACAGCTACAAGGGCTTCGCCGAGCGCAGAAACGACGCGGTGACCATCCGCTACTTCCAGGACTCCGGCGCCATGGTCAAGGCCCTGCGGGAGCAGCGCATCGACGTGACCTACCGCGGCCTCGCCGCCGACGACATCGTCGCCCTGGAGGGCGAGGACTCCGACACGCTGCAACTGGTCGAGGGCGCCGGCACCGACATCAGCTACCTGGTGTTCAACCCGAAGGACGAGTGGGCCGGCAACGTTGCGGTACGCAAGGCCATCGCCCAGGTCGTCGACCGGCCGACCATCGCCCACAGGATCTACAAGGACACCGTCGACCCCCTGTACTCGATGGTCCCCAAGGGCCTGACCGGCCACACCACGGGTTTCTTCGACAACTACGGCGACCCCGACCCGGACAAGGCCCGCACGATCCTCACCGAGGCCGGCATCACCGAGCCCGTCCCGCTCACCCTCTGGTACACCACCGACCGCTACGGCTCCGAGACCGCCGTTCTGTTCAAGGAGCTGAAGCGGCAGCTGGAGGCCTCGGGCCTGTTCGAGATCACCCTCAAGAGCCGGCCCTGGAAGACGTACGTCGAGGGCTACCAGAAGGGCGAGTACCCGGTGTTCGGCCGCGGCTGGTTCCCCGACTTCCCCGACGCCGACAACTACATCGCGCCCTTCGTCGGCGAGGAGAACGCCCTCGGCACGCCGTACCCCGCGCCCGAGATCACCAAGGTGCTGCTGCCCCGCTCCCGCCAGGAGAGCGACCGCGCCCAGGTGGAGCGGGAATTCGAGGAGGCCCAGGAGATCCTCGTCGACGACGCGCGCCTGCTGCCGTTGTGGCAGGGTAAGCAGTATGTCGCCGCGAGCGGGGAGATCTCCGGCGGGGAGCGCGCGTTGGACCCGTCGACGATCATGATGGTGTGGGAATTGTACCGCAAGACCAGCTGGTGAGTCCTCCGCCGCGTCGATTGTCAGTGGTCGCCGGTAGGTTCTGTGCTCTGGAAGCGACCGCACACCGTAAGGAAGTTGACGTGACCGACATCGCCATGCTGCCCGAGTCCTGGCGCGGGGTCCTGGGCGACGAACTGCACAAGCCCTACTTCAAGGAGCTGACGGAGTTCGTCGAGGAGGAGCGGGCGAAGGGTCCCGTCTACCCTCCGCGCGAGGAGGTCTTCGCCGCGCTCGACGCCACGCCGTACGAGCAGGTGAAGGTCCTGATCCTCGGCCAGGATCCGTACCACGGTGAGGGCCAGGGCCACGGCCTGTGCTTCTCGGTGCGTCCCGGGGTGAAGACCCCGCCCTCGCTGCGCAACATCTACAAGGAGATGCACGAAGAGCTCGGCCTGCCGGTCCCGGACAACGGCTATCTGATGCCCTGGGCCCGGCAGGGTGTGCTGCTGCTCAACGCGGTGCTCACCGTCCGCGCCGGCGAGGCCAACTCGCACAAGGGCAAGGGCTGGGAGAAGTTCACCGACGCGGTGATCCGCGCGGTGGCCGAGCGGCCCGACCCGGCGGTCTTCGTGCTCTGGGGGAACTACGCGCAGAAGAAGCTCCCGCTGATCGACGAGAGCCGGCACGTGGTGGTGAAGGGTGCACACCCCTCGCCGCTGTCGGCCAAGAAGTTCTTCGGCTCCCGCCCGTTCACGCAGATCAACGAGGCGATCTCCGCGCAGGGGCACGAGCCGGTCGACTGGCGCATTCCGAACCTGGGCGACCTGGGCTGACCTCGGAGGTCCGGGCGGGGCCGATCCTGTGGGTCGGCCCCGCCTCGCCGTGATTGCCGGTGGCTGCCGCTAGCGTCGGGACGGATCGGACGTCGGTGAGTGCTGGGAGAGTGCGGTGGCGGAGCGACAGGAGCAGACGGCGCCGGATGCCGTGATGACGCGGATCGGGCAGGTCGTCATGCTGCATCACGCGGGCGACCGCGAGGAGGCCCGGCACCGCTTCCTGCAACTCTGGGCGGAGATCGGCGTGGACGGCGACCCGCTGCACCGGTGCACGCTGGCGCACTACATGGCCGACACCCAGGACGACCCCTCGGACGAACTGGCCTGGGACCTACGGGCGTTGACGGCCGCCGAGGAGCTCACGGACGACCGGCTCGCCGCTCACGAGGGCGCCACCGCCGTCCGAGCCCTCTACCCCTCCCTGCACCTCAATCTCGCCGCCGACTACGTCAAGCTCGGCCGCTCCGAGGCCGCCCGCACCCATCTGCACCGGGCCCGCGGCGCGGCCGACGCCCTCGGCGACGACAGCTACGGGGAGGGAGTGCGCGCGGCGATCGGACGGCTGGCGCTACGACTGGGCGAGGACGGGGCGGCCGGCGGGGCGACGTGGGGGCCACCCAGGCAGCGGCCTTAGCGCCTCCGCCGCCCAGGCAGCGGCTCTGTCGGCGCCCTGCCCCGCGGCACGACCGCGCGCAGCTGCGGTGTGATCTGTCAACGGCCGTACGTCCGCTCGCAGATCACCGCCTCGGCGCTGTCCGGCCGCCAGCCGCCGTAGTTCCTGCCGAGGGCGCACACATTCGTGGTGTCCCGGAGCGTGTCCGACACGTCCGGGAGCCGGATGACCGGAGACGGCGACTGCCAGGGCTCCGAACGCTCCGGTCGGGACTGTCGGCTCGGTTGCGGGCGGGGCGTCCGCGGCTGGTGGACCGGCGGCGGGGTGGAGACCGCCGTACGGCTCGGCGTCGCGGGTGCCGAGGGCTGCGGTCGGCGGGACGGGCCGATGAGCTCCAGCGCCTCACGGGCCGGCGCCTGCACGATCTGCGGCTCGGTCCGGCCGTCCGGGCCGGCCGGCGACGGCTGGGACGGCGCCGTCGGCGGCCCGGCCACAGGCGGGCCCTGGACCCTCGTACAGCCGGCCAGGGCCGAGACAGCCACGGTGACCAGGAGCGTTGCGGTGGTCGTCGTTCGATGCACCCGCGCAACTCTGCTGCTTCCGGGCCCCTCGGGCCCAGCGGACGAGCGCAGGTTGCTCCGGACGGGTGACCCCCGCCCTCGTACGAAGGGCGCGGGCCCGGCGAGGGTGACATCAGTCGCCGGTGGCGCCGTCGATGCGTTCGCGGATCAGATCGGCGTGGCCGTTGTGGCGCGCGTACTCCTCGATCATGTGCGTGTAGATCCAGCGCAGGCTGAAGGGTTCGTCGGTGAACCTGCTGCGGCCCTTGGACAGGTCGTCCAGGGCGAAGCCGGCCGCGTTGCGCCGGGCGATCTCGATCTCGGCCTGCCAGGTGGCGTACGCCTCCTCACCAGGTGTCCGCCTCGGTGAGGTGGAACTCGCCGTCGCGGTCCTCCTCGGTGTAGTAGATCGGCCCCGGGTCGTCGCCCATCAGCACCTTGCGGAACCAGCCTCGCTCGCACTCCGCCAGGTGCCGCACGAGCCCCATCAGGGACAGCTCGGACGGCTCCACGGACGCGGTCCTGAGCTGGGCATCGCTCAGACCCTCGCACTTCAGGGCGAGGGTCTGCCGGTGGTACTCCAGCCATCCCTCCAGCATGGTGCGTTCGTCGGCGTTCTGGGCAGGCTCACGGCGCTCGGTCGTCATATGCGCATCCTGTCCCAACTCCGCCGGTTCTTCGAGGAGTTTCACGAGCGGCCCCGTACGCAATGCCGCTGTGGCCGCCCTGTCGCAGGCGGGACCGGCGCTCTTCCTGCGCAGCTTCGGCGGCATCGCCGACCGGCGGCCGCCGCAGCAGCCGTATGCTTCCGTCGGAACAGGCGCAGGCAGGCGGTGGAGGAGAACCAGTGAAGGTCGGCTGCATCGGACTCGGCGACATCGCGCAGAAGGCCTATCTGCCGGTGCTCGCCGTCCAGCCCGGAGTCGACCTGCACCTGCAGACCCGCACTCCGGCGACCCTCGCCCGAGTCGCCGACAGCCTCCACCTGCCGCAGGGCCGGCGGCACACCACCCTCGACGACCTCCTCGCCCAGGGCCTCGACGCCGCCTTCGTGCACGCGCCGACCGACGCACACCCCGAGATCGTCACCCAGCTGCTCCAGGCGGGCGTACCGACGTACGTCGACAAGCCGCTGGCGTACGAACTCGCCGACTCCCAACGGCTCGTGGCGCTCGCCGAGGAGCGGAGTGCGAGCCTCGCCGTCGGCTTCAACCGGCGGCACGCGCCGGCGTACGCGCAGTGCGCCGAGCATCCGCGCGAGCTCATCCTGATGCAGAAGAACCGGATCGGGCTCCCGGAGGAGCCGCGCACGATGGTCCTCGACGACTTCATCCACGTCGTCGACACACTGCGCTTCCTGGTGCCGGGCCAGATCGACGACGTGACGGTGCGGGCCCGGACCGAGCACGGGCTGGTCCACCACGTGGTGCTGCAACTGGCCGGCGACGGCTTCACCGCGCTGGGTGTCATGAACCGGCTCAGCGGCTCCAATGAGGAGATCCTGGAGGTCTCCGGGCAGGACACCAAGCGGCAGGTGCTCAACCTCTCCGAGGTGATCGACCACAAGGGGCAGCCGACGGTGCGACGGCGCGGGGACTGGGTGCCGGTGGCCCGGCAGCGCGGTATCGAGCAGGCGGTGCTGGCCTTCCTGGACGCCGTGCGCGCGGGCCGGCTGCTCAGCGCCCGGGACGCGCTGGCGACTCACGAGCTGTGCGAGCAGGTGGTACACGCGGTCCTGGAGCGCGCGGGCGCGGCCGCCGGGCCCGTCGCGCCGCCTCGCTGAGGCCGAGGGCGGCGAGCACCAGCACGGCCCCGTACACCGGCCAGTCGCCGAAGCGGACGTACGGCGTGACACCGTCGGCCAGCGGCACCTCGTAGACCTGCGTGGTGCTCGCGTCCGTACCGAGCCAAGGGCCGATCCGCTGCCCTTCCGGTCCGTGGACGGCGGAGACGCCGGTCAGCGTCGCGTGCACCATCGGGCGGCCGGACTCCGCGGCGCGCAGGGCGGCGAGCGAGGCGTGCTGCGCGGGCGCCCAGCTCTGCTGGAACGTGGACGTCGCCGACTGGGCGACGAGTATGTCCGCGCCGTCCTCGGCCAGGTGACGGCTCATGTCGGGGAACGCCGACTCGAAGCAGACCATCGGGCCGATCCGCAGCCCGTCGCCCACGTCCATCACCACCTGCGTGGTGCCCCGCCTGCGGTCCTCGCGCGCCGCCTCGCCGACGGACGTCGCCCAGCCGAGCAGCGAGCGGGCCGGGACGTACTCGCCGAAGGGGACCAACCGCATTTTGTCGTAGCGTTCGCCGGTCAGGCCGTCGGGGCCGATCAGGATCGAGCTCTTGTAGATGCCGGGCCGGTCCGAGCGCCGCGCGTCGACGTTGACCAGGATCGGCGCCGCGGTCTCGCGTGACAGTGCCGCGATGCGTTGCGCCAGGTCGGGGCGGGCGCCGAGGTCGAAGCCGACACTGCTCTCGCCCCAGACGATCAGGTCGACGTCCTGCCCGGCGAGCTGTCGGGTCAGCTGCTCCTCGCGGTCGAACCGGCGGTCGGGGCCGCCCACGACCCCCGGCTGCACGACCGCCACCCGGACATGGCCGTCGACCTCGGGGCGCGGCGACCACATCCACGCCGCCGAGCCGACCGCCGCCGTGGCGAGCAGACCGGCCACCGCGGGCACCCGCGACCTGCGCACCGCGACGAGGACGGCGACGGCGACGTTGACGACCACCAGCAGGAAGCTGAGCAGCCACACCCCGCCCGCCGACGCCAGCCGCAGCGCCGGTTCCAGCTGCCACTGGCTGGCACCCAGCATGCCCCACGGCCCGCCCAGTCCCTGCCAGGAACGGACCAGCTCCACCACCAGCCAGCCCGAGGGCAGGACGAGCAGGGCGGCCGCGATCCGGCCCGGCGCCGGCACTCCGGAGAGGAACCGCCGCACCAGCCACCCCCAGGGCGCCCAGAGCGCGCCGAGCAGCGCCGCGATGACGAACGTGAACACATGCAGGTTCGGCAGCAGCCAGTGGTGCACGGCCAGCATGAAGCCGAAGCCGCCGCACCAGCCGTCGTACAGCGCCCGCCGCCCGGTCGGCGCGGTGCGGGCGAGCAGGATCCACGGGACCAGGGCGACGGAGGCGAACCACCACAGGGACGGGGCGGGAAAGGCGAGCATGGGCAGGGCACCCGCCGCCACGGCGACCGCGGAACGCCGCCACGGGGAGGCGAGCCAGCGGCCCAACGTCTTCATACGGCGCCTCCCTACCCGTGGCTCCAGTGTGCGCGCTGCCGACGATCTCGGTACAGAGGGCGTCGGCTCAGTTGATCACGGGTACTTCGGCCCTCTCGGGCAGTCGCCGCCACTTCTCCTGGACGATCACCTCGCGCAGCCGCCAGCCGTCGTCGGTCCGCAGCAGCCCGAAGGCGTACCGGCCGCCGCACACGAAGTCGGGCTCCGCGGAGCCCTCGCCGGCGAAACGCATCGGATTGACGTAGTCGGCCTGGACCCGTGCCGTGTCGCCGGTGTCCCGCTCCAGAACGTCGAATCGCATCCGGCGGTTGACGATCAGGTGCTGCCGCATCGAGAACAGCCGCATGCTCTCGGCGAGCCACGCGGCCACCTGGCGGGCGTCGCCTTCGATACCACCGGCCGAGCGGTAGTCCGCCCGTCCGTCCGGTGTGAACAGATTTCGGTACGCCTCCCAGTCGCCGTCGTCCACTGCCACGGCGTAGTCGGTGATCAGTCCGTCGACGGCGAGCCGGTCCATCACGGCCGCGAGCTCCACGCGCTGCGTCATCGGCTCAGTGTTGGGCACGGGGCGGGCCGCGCCAAGAGGGCATGCCGTGATATTCGGTGGTCGTGGACGCCTCCTGTGCGACGGGGGCGGTGTTGCGGGTGTCGGGCGGTGAGCGTCGTCAGTTGCCCGCGCGCAGGCGCTGGAAGGCGGTGGGGGTGGGTCTGGCAGGCAGGAAGTCCCTGATGCGGCGGGCGCATTCGAGGGGGTCGGAGACGCTGGTGTCGCACTCGATGTCGTAGACGCCGTGGGCGTGGACCTGCTTCAGCTGGCGGGCGGCGAGTCCGACGGGCCGGTTCCCGCGCTCACGCTCTCGTCGCTCCAGCTCGTCCAGGGGGCAGTGCACGCCGACGAGGACCACGTCCTGCGGTACGAACAGCGACAGGCAGTCCCGGAGCCGCCACTGCGCGCTGAGGATGTGGTCCATGACGACGTTGTTGCCGGCGGCGGCCATTCCGGCGACCGCGCGGTGGTAGCCCTGCCAGGTCCGGTGCAACATCGTGTCGAGCTGGTCCGGCGGGACGGGGGTGCGGGACCGCATCGCGTGGAAGGCGTCGACCGGCATGTGGAAGTACGGTTCGTCGAGGATCCGCAACAACTCGGCCGCGATGCTCGACTTGCCCGAACTGGACGTGCCGTTGAGGAAGACGACGAGACCGCGTCGCGGTGGCACGTCGGTGAGATGTTCCACGCCGTTGCCTCAGGCCGCCTCGATGACCTCGCCGCGGATGGCCGCGGCCCACTCGACCACCAACAGTTCGTACTCCGCCCGTTCCTGAGCCGACAGCGTGCCGCCCGCACGCAGCCACAGCTCACGGATCTGCTCGTTCACCTCGGCAGCAGACCGCACGGAACCAGGGGCCATGGACTCAGGGGACATGCGAGCAAGCCTAGGGGCAAGCACTGACACTGCGCTACCGGGCGGCTACTCATCCCGTATGGGCTTGGTCACCACCCCGGCGTGTCAGCCCGCCGACTCCGCCGCGTGGGGGCTCAGGACGCCCATCGTCACCAGCGCGACGATCACGATGCCGAGCGCTATGCGGTACCAGACGAACGGCATGAAGCTCTTGGTCGAGATGAACTTCATGAACCAGGCGATGACCGCGTACCCGGAGCCGAAGGCGATCACCGTCGCGAAGATCGTCGGCCCCCACGACACATGGCCGGTCTCCATCGCGTCGTTCAGTTCGAACAGGCCCGAGGCGAGCACCGCGGGAATCGCGAGCAGGAACGAGTAGCGGGCCGCGGCCTCGCGCCGGTAGCCCATGAAGAGGCCGCCGCTGATGGTGGCACCGGAGCGGGAGACGCCGGGGATGAGGGCCATGGCCTGGCAGAGGCCGAAGATCAGGCCGTCCTTGACGCCCAGGTCCTTCAGTTCCTTGCGCTGGCTCGGCGCCCGGTGCCGGCCCCCGCTCTCGTCGCGGGCCGCCATCCGGTCGGCGATGCCGATGATCACGCCGACCACGATCAGCATCGTCGCGGTGATCCGCAGATCTCGGAACGGTCCTTCGATCTGGTCCTTGAACGTGACACCGAGCAGCCCGATCGGGATCGAGCCGACGATCACCAGCCAGCCCATCTGCGCGTCGTGGTCACTGCGCCACGCCTTGTCGTACAGGGATCGGAACCAGGCGGAGACGATGCGTCCGATGTCCTGGCGGAAGTAGATCAGGACGGCGGTCTCCGTGCCGATCTGCGTGATCGCCGTGAAGGCGGCGCCCGGGTCCTCCCAGCCGGAGAAGGCCGCGGTCAGGCGCAGGTGCGCGCTGGAGGACACGGGGAGGAATTCGGTCAGCCCCTGGACGAGTCCGAGGATGAGTGATTCGAACCAAGACATGAAGTTACGGAGTCCAAGTGCCGATCGTGGAACGGACGACGGACACACCGAGTCTCCGCGCGCGGTGATCGGTTGTGTCGAGGGGAAGGGTAGCGTCCCGCGGGATCGGGCCCGGCACAGGGGCTTGCGGGGTGATCGACAGTGATCGGTTCGGGGTGTTGACCGGTTGCGGCGGCGGGCCTACGTTGCGGTGGGGAAAGCGCTTGCTACATGCCCAGGAACCCCGGAGGAGTGCTGATCAGGTCCATGCCCACGCCCGCGACACCGGTGACACGTGTGACATCCGCGACACCCACGGCGTCCGAGACATCCGCGACAGACGATCCCCAGGCCTCCCGATCCCCCTCCGCCCCGCTCTCCGACCGCCCCGTCAGAACCGCCGTCATCGGCACGGGCGGCATCGCCCGCGGCTGCCATCTGCCCGCACTGGCCCGGCTCGCCGAGGAGGGCGAGACGGAGGTCGTCGCGGCGGTCGACATCGACGCCGCCGCGGTCCGGGAGTTCTGCGCGACAGGCGGGATCCCGCACGCGTACACCGACCTGGAGCTGATGCTGCGGGAACAGCAGCCCGACCTGGTCACGATCTGCACGCCGCCGACGCTGCACCGCGAGCAGACCATCACCGCACTGCGCTCCGGTGCCTGGGTGTGGTGCGAGAAGCCGCCGGTGCCCACGCTCGCCGACTTCGACGCCGTAGAGGCGGCGGAGGGGCAGAGCGGCGGGCCGTACGCCTCGATCGTCTTCCAGCACCGGTTCGGCTCCGGCGCCCGGCACGTACGCCGGCTGCTCGCCGAGCAGGCCATGGGCCGGCCGTTGGTGGCGCACTGCCAGACCACCTGGTACCGCGACGCCGCCTACTACGCCGTCCCCTGGCGCGGCCGCTGGCATACGGAGGGCGGCGGCCCCGCCATGGGACACGGGATCCACCAGATGGATCTGCTGCTCGATCTGCTCGGGCCGTGGAGCGAGGTGCGCGCGATGGCCGGCCGGCTGGTGCACGACGTGGAGACCGAGGACGTCTCGACGGCCCTGGTCCGCTTCGAGAACGGCACCATGGCGACCGTCGTGAACAGCGTCCTCAGCCCCGACGAGGTGAGCCGCATCCGCGTCGACTGCGAGCATGCCACCGTCGAACTCACCCACCTGTACGGCCACGCCAACGCCGACTGGCGCATCACCCCGGCGTCGGACGTGCCGGAGGCGGACGCCATGGCCTGGCAGGACTTCGGCGCCGACGTGCCCAGCTCACATCTGGCGCAGCTGCGCGAGCTGGTCGCGAGCATGCGCGCGGGCGAGCGGCCGCGCAGCAGCGGGCCGGACGGCCGCAAGAGCCTGGAGCTGATCACCGCGCTGTACAAGTCGGCGTTCACGGACACGACGGTGCGGCGAGGTGAGATCGGCCCCGGCGACCCGTACTACACGGCGCTGCACGGGGGCGCCCCCGGCTGGGCACCCGTCGTGCCCGAATCCGCCCCGAGCCAGGAGGTGCCCGCATGACCGGCCTGCAGATCGTCCACGTGCACGGCGACCGGATCACGGTCACCGAACCCACCACCGGCGTCGAACTCTTCAGCTACGTCTACCGGCCCGAGTCGGCCTGGGAGGCCCCGAAGCCGTATCTGCACCCGATCCGGACCCTGGCGGGCGCCGTCGTCACGGACTACCGGCCCAACGACCACCGGTGGCACAAGGGCCTGCAGATGACGGCCTCCCATCTCTCCGGCCAGAACCTGTGGGGTGGCAACACATATGTTCACGGCGAGGGATATCTCGCGCTTCCGGAACGCGTCGGCTCGATGGCGCACGTCGGCTTCGACGAGGTCACCTCGGACGGTTCCCGCGCGGTGATCGCCGAGCGGCTCACCTGGCACCCGTACACCGGGGAGCTGTGGGCCGACGAGGAGCGCCGGATCGAGGTGCACGACGTGGACCCGGCGGCCGGCTCGTGGGCACTGACCTGGACCAGCGTCATCACCAACCGGCGGGACGAGCCGCTGCTGTTCGGCAGCCCGACCACGGCGGGCCGCGAGATGGCCGGCTACACGGGCCTGTTCTGGCGGGGACCGAGGGCCTTCCGGGACGGGCGCGTCCTCGGGCCCGACAGTGAGGGGCCGGAGCTGATGGGGGAGCAGGCCCCCTGGCTGGCGTACTCGGGGGAGCACGACGGCCTCGACGGGCACGCGACGCTCGTGTTCGCGCACGCCCCGGAGAACGACCACACCGGAGCCCGGGGCACCCACCCCGCGCACTGGTTCGTCCGCAACGAGCCGTTCGCCGCCGTCGCCCCCTCCTGGGCCTTCCACGAGGAACTGGAACTGGCACCCGGCGACACCCTCGCCCGCCGCTACCGGGTCGTCGTCGCCGACGGAGCCTGGGAACGGGAGGAGACCGCCAAGTACCTGGAGGCGCATCCATGGTGAGCAGCACTGAGTCCGCCGGACCGCCCGGAGCCTTCACCGGGCTCCCGGGCGGGGTCGCCGTCTCCCATCTGTCCGTCTACGACTGGCCGGCGGCGGACGGGGTGTGCGGCGGAACTCCCCATATGCATCTGACGTGTTCGGAGGCGTACGTCGTCACCGCCGGCCGGGGTGCCGTGCAGACGCTCACGACGTCCGGGTACGAGGTCACGCCGCTCGCGCCCGGCACGGTGGCGTGGTTCACGCCCGGCACGATCCACCGCCTCGTCAACGACGCCGATCTTCGCATCACCGTCCTGATGCAGAACAGCGGGCTGCCGGAGGCGGGGGACGCGGTGCTGACCCTGCCGCCGAAGTACCTCGCCGATCCGGAGACGTACGCCGCCGCGACGGTGATCCCGGCCGACGCGCCCGTGGCGGAGCAGGAGCGCATCGCCCGCGCGCGGCGTGACCTCGCCCTCGAGGGCTACCAGGTGCTGCGGGCCGAGGGGCCGCAGGCCCTGGCCGAGTTCCACAGCGCCGCGGCCGCGCTGGTCCGGCCCCGGCTCGCCGAGTGGCGTGAGCGCTGGCGCCGCGGTGCCCAGGCGGCCGCCTCGGCGACCGGGGAGCAGCTCGATCGGCTCGAACGCGGGGACGTGTCCCACCTTGCCGGGGCCGTCGTACGGGCGGAACAGCCCTCGGCGCGCGGGAAGTTCGGGATGTGCGGGCGGCTCGAGGTGTATCCCGCCGGCTAGCCGCCGTTCACGCCGCCGCAGGCCCCGTCACCGTCCAGCCGGGGGCCTGCGGGTGGGGCGTCAGGTCCTCGTGGGCCACCGGGTCGCCGCAGGCCCGGCAGGTGACCACGGGGACCAGTTCGTTGCCGCAGACGTGCTCCATCACCATGGGGCGGTCGTCCTCGCTGCGCAGGTGGCGGTTGCCCCACTCCATGAGGGTCAGCAGGACCGGCTCCAGTTCGAGCCCTGCTTGGGTGGGCCGGTACTCGAAGCGCTGCGGGCGTTCGTTGTAGGCGCGCTTCGTGAGGATTCCGGCGTCCACCAGGCGGCGCAGCCGCGTCGCCAGGATGTCGCGCGGGGCGCCGATGTTGCGCACGAGCTGGTCGAAGCGCCCGTTGCCCAGGCACACCTCTCTCAGGACGAGCAGGGAGTACTTCTCGCCGACCAGTGCCAGGGCGTCGGCGATCGAGCAGGGGCGCGGGTCTTTGGTGGCGGCCATGGAGCCCAGCATATGGGAGGGTTTGATTTTCCAACCTGCTGGGCTATGGTGAGTTTGGATTTCCTACTCACTAGTAGCGAGCCGGTCGCCGGCCGGTCGATCGGTGTTCGGTCGGGCCGTTGATCGCTGCAGTGATCGTCCCGGCGGCCAAGGAGGCCCGCACCATGCGTGACGCAGTCATCGTCGAAGCCGTACGCACCCCCGTGGGCAAGGGCAAGCCGAACGGCTCGCTCGCCCACGTCCACCCCGTCGAACTCCTCGCCCACACCCTGCGCACCCTCGTCGAGCGCTCCGGCGTCGACCCGGCGCTCATCGACGACGTCATCGGCGGCACCGTCGACCAGGTCGGCGAACAGGCCATGAACACCACGCGGTACGCCGTGCTCTCGGCCGGCTTCCCCGAGACGGTCCCGGCGACCACGGTGGACCGCCAGTGCGGTTCGTCCCAGCAGGCCGTGCACTTCGCGGCGCAGGGCGTCATGTCGGGCGCGTACGACCTCGTGGTCGCCTGCGGCGTCGAGTCGATGAGCCGTGTGCCGATGTGGTCGAACGTCCCGGCCGGCAAGGATCCTTTCGGGCCCGGCGTCGCCGAGCGCTACCCGGAGGGCCTGGTTCCGCAGGGCATCAGCGCCGAGCTCATCGCCGCCAAGTGGTCCATCACGCGCGAGCAGATGGACGCCTTCGCCGTCTCCTCGCACCAGAAGGCCGCCGCGGCCTGGGCGGGCGGCCTCTTCGACGCCGAGGTCGCACCCCTGGAGGGCGTCGCGCGCGACGAGTGCGTGCGTCCGGGCAGCAGCCCGGAGATCCTGGCCGGCCTCAAGCCCGCCTACTACGACTCCGGGTTCGCCGAGCGCTTCCCGCAGATCGAGTGGAACGTCACCGCGGGCAACGCCAGCCCCATCAACGACGGCGCCTCCGCCGTCCTCATCACCTCGAGCGAGACCGCGGCCCGCCTCGGCCTGCGCCCCCTCGCCCGGCTGCACAGCTTCGCCGTCACCGGCTCCGACCCGCTGCTGATGCTCACCGGCGTCATCCCGGCGACGGAGAAGGTGCTGCGCAGGGCCTCCCTGACCCTGGACGACATCGACCTGTTCGAGGTCAACGAGGCCTTCTCCAGCGTCGTTCTGGCCTGGCAGCAGGAGACCGGCGCCGACCTCGCCAAGGTCAACGTGCACGGCGGTGCGATCGCCATCGGTCACCCGCTCGGCGCGAGCGGCACCCGGCTGACCACCACCCTCGTGCACGCCATGCGCGAGCGTGGCGCCCGCTACGCCCTGCAGACGATGTGCGAGGCGGGCGGCCTCGCCAACGCGATGATCCTGCAAGCCGTGTGACCGGCGGTCAGCGCCCCCGCAGGTGGTGACGCTTGCGCCAGGCCACCACCGCGGCCGCCAGGCCCGGTACGGCGATGCAGGCCATCGCGATGAGAAAGACGGGCGACGTCGGCGTGGAGGCACGGGCGCCGGCGACGACGTACGCGGCGGTGTTCGGGAGCGTCCCGAGCGCCGTCGCGAGCAGGAACGGCAGCCAGCCCATGCGGGACACGGCGGCGCAGTAGTTCGCCGCCCAGAAAGGCACGCCCGGGAACAGCCGCACCGCCAGTATCGAACGGAACCCGTGCCGGCTGAACTGCCCGTCGACAGTGGTCAGTACCCTGCCCCGCAGCAGCGGGCGCAGCGCGTCCTGGCCCAGCACCCGGCCGAGCCCGAAGGCGATCCCCGCGCCGAGCACCGAACCCGCGACCGCCGTCGCGATGCCCAGCTGCGAGCCGAACAGCGCACCCGCCGCCAGGCTCAGCAGCGGCCGCGGCACGAACGCCACGGTGACCAGTCCGTACGCCACCGCGAACACGAGCGCCGCGGCCACACCGCCCAGCTGTGGCGGCCAGCCGTGCGCGAGCAGCCGCTGCGGCTCGAAGAGCAGCACCGCCGAAGCGGCTCCCACGAGCAGCGCGACGAGCAGCGAGAACCGGGACCAGGGCGAGAGCAGGGCTCGCACGCAGCGCGCGGTGAGACCGAGCCGGACGGGGACGGCGCCGGCGCCGGGGACTGCGGCCGCGAGTTCCGGGACAGTTGTGGTGGCCTGGGGAGAGGCCTTGATGGCGGCCTGGGAAGCGGCCGTGGCGGTGCCCCCGGAGCGGGTGGTGGCATCGAGCATCCGGTGACACTAACCGACAAATATGTGTGATCGCCGTATGGTTCGTCTCATGGGCGTCACAGGTACGGGAACGGTGGGTGTCCCGCGCAGCGTGCTCGCAGACACGCTGCTGGAACGGCTGACTGTGACGTACGCCGCAGCCGCCGACCCCGAGCGTGCCGGGCCCATGCGCGCGTACATGAAGGACGTGGCGCCGTTCCTCGGCCTGACCACGCCCGTGCGCCGCGCCCTGTCCCGCACTGTCGTGGCCGGCACGGCCCGCCCCGACGAGGCCGACTGCACCGCCGTCGCCCAGCGCTGCTGGCAGCTCCCGGAGCGCGAGTACCACTACTTCGCCGTCGACTATCTGCGCCGCCACGTGGGACGCTGCTCGTCCGCCTTCCTGTCGGTGGCCCGGCAGCTCGTCACCACCGTCTCCTGGTGGGACACCGTGGACCTGATCGCCGCCCACGTGGTGGGCGCCCTGGTGGCCTCCGACCCGGGGCTGAAGCGTGACATGGACGCCTGGATCGTGGACGACGACCTGTGGGTCGCCCGCACGGCCCTGCTCCACCAGCTGCGCTACAGGGAACGCACCGACACCGAACGCCTCTTCACCTACTGCCTGCGCCAGTCCGGCCACCCCGACTTCTTCGTCCGCAAAGCCATCGGCTGGTGTCTGCGCGAGTACGCCAAGACCGACCCCGAGGCCGTATGGGCCTTCCTCGCGCGCGAGGGCGGACGGTTCGCGCCGCTGTCGGTGCGGGAGGCGCTGAAGAACATCGGGGCGTGAACGCCGGGGCGAGAGGGCCCGACTCCGCAGCAGCGGGAAAAACCATTCGACGCGGGGCGAACCGTCGGCAATGATCTGCGTCATGTTCCGGTACGCCTTCGTTCTCGCCGCATCCGCCGCAGCGGATGCCCCGAAGGCTGCCGTCCTGATCGTCACGGCAACCGTCGACGGCGCCCGAAGCTGACCCTCCCCGGATCGTCCGGCGGACCCCGCAGGGGGAGGGTCGGCAAGTCTCCTGGGGTCCCCGTCCCGGCCGCTCGCCCACGCGCTCCGTCGGGTCCATCACTCAGCATTCCGCAGAGACTTCGAGGTACCGCCATGCCCAAGACGGCGTACGTCCGCACCAAACCGCATCTCAACATCGGCACGATGGGCCACGTCGACCACGGCAAGACCACGCTCACCGCCGCCATCACCAAGGTCCTCGCCGAGCGCGGCACCGGCACCTTCGTGCCGTTCGACCGCATCGACCGGGCCCCGGAGGAGGCGGCGCGCGGCATCACCATCAACATCGCGCACGTCGAGTACGAGACCGACACCCGGCACTACGCGCACGTGGACATGCCGGGCCACGCCGACTACGTCAAGAACATGGTGACCGGCGCCGCGCAGCTCGACGGGGCGATCCTCGTCGTCTCCGCACTCGACGGGATCATGCCGCAGACGGCCGAACACGTGCTGCTCGCCCGACAGGTGGGAGTCGACCACATCGTCGTCGCCCTCAACAAGGCCGACGCCGGTGACGAGGAGCTGACCGACCTGGTCGAGCTGGAGGTCCGCGACCTGCTCACCGAGCACGGCTACGGCGGCGACGCCGTCCCCGTCGTACGGGTCTCCGGACTGAAGGCCCTCGAGGGGGACCCGCGCTGGACGGCGTCCATCGAGGCGCTGCTCGACGCGGTGGACACCTATGTGCCGATGCCCGAGCGGTACCTGGACGCGCCGTTCCTGCTGCCGGTGGAGAACGTGCTCACCATCACCGGCCGCGGCACGGTCGTCACGGGCGCCGTCGAGCGCGGCACGGTCCGGGTCGGCGACCGGGTCGAGGTGCTCGGCGCCGGGCTGGAGTCCGTCGTCACCGGCCTGGAGACCTTCGGCAAGCCGATGGAGGAGGCGCAGGCCGGGGACAACGTGGCGCTGCTGCTGCGCGGAGTGCCGCGGGACGCGGTGCGGCGCGGCCACATCGTGGCAGCGCCCGGCAGTGTGGCGCCCAGCCGCCGCTTCTCGGCCCAGGTGTACGTGCTGTCGGCGCGCGAGGGCGGCCGTGCGACGCCGGTGTCGACGGGCTACCGGCCGCAGTTCTACATCCGCACCGCCGATGTGGTCGGCGACATCGACCTCGGCGAGACGGCGGTCGCCCGCCCCGGCGACACCGTCACCATGACGGTCGAGCTGGGCCGCGAGGTGCCGCTGGAGCCCGGGCTCGGCTTCGCCATCCGCGAGGGCGGCCGCACGGTCGGCGCGGGGACGGTGACGGCCGTCGGCTGACGCACGCAGGGGCCCGCCTCTCGAACGGAGGCGGGCCCCGGTCACGTCGGTGCTCCGGCGTCGGGGCCCACCTCATGGCCGCGCGGCGGCCGAATCCCGCCGTCCCGTCACAATGGATCCGTGAACGAGCCCATACCCGTGATCCGGGACGTCGATCAGGGGACCGCCAAGCTGATGCCCGACATCGACCGGAAGCGGGCCTGGCTGCTCACGGTCGACGGGGCGCCGCAGTCGTACGTCGACCTGGACGAGCCGACGCATCTGGAGTTCGAGTACGCGCGGCGGCTCGGGCACGTCCTGGACACGGTCGCGGAGCCGGGGCGCCCATTGGACGTGCTGCACCTCGGTGGGGGTGCGCTCACGCTGCCCCGGTACGTGGCCGCTACCCGGCCCGGCTCCCGACAGGACGTCGTCGAGGCCGACCGAGGGCTCCTGGAGCTGGTCGTGGAGCACCTGCCGCTCCCCGCCGACGCCGGCATCACGCTGCACGCTGCGGACGCCCGCGCCTGGCTGGCCGCCGCCCCGACGGACTGCGCGGACATTGTGGTCGCCGACGTCTTCGGCGGCTCACGCGTACCGGCCCACCTGACGTCCGTCGCCTACGCCTGCGAGGCCGAGCGGGTGCTGCGCCCCGGCGGCGTCTACCTCGCCAACCTGGCCGACGCGACGCCCTTCGCCTTCCTGCGCTCCCAACTGGCCACCTTCGCCTCGGTGTTCGGGGAGCTCGCGCTGATCGCCGAACCGGCCGTGCTGCGCGGCCGGCGCTTCGGCAACGCGGTGCTGCTCGCGGCACACCGCCCGCTGGACACCGGCGCCCTGGCCCGGCGTACCGCCGCCGACGCCTTCCCGGCCCGTGTCGAGTACGGGGCCGGGCTGCGGGAGTTCATCGGCGCGGCCCGGCCGGTCCGGGACGAGGACGCCGTACCGTCACCCGAGCCGCCCGGCGGAGCCTTCGGTATCGGATGAAGCGGGTCCGATCTCGGCCGGTCCATTGGTCACCGACTTGGAGCGCAGGGTGAGGTTCCGTACGTCGCGTACGCACAGCACCGCAGCCGTGGCCACCACGGTCAGCCCCGCACACCCCCACAGGGCCGCCGAACGCCCGACGGCCGCCTCGGCCGGGCCCGCCAGCGCCGTCGCGAGCGGCACCATCGACACCGAACCGAACCAGTCGTAGGCGGAGACACGGGAGAGCTTGTCCTCGGGGATCTCCTGGTGCAGCGCCGTCATCCAGGAGACGCCGAACACCTCGATCGACAGACCGCTCACGAACATCGCCGCGCACAGCACGGCGATCGGGGTCGGTACGGCCAGGGCGGCGGACGGCAGGGCGAAGGGGAAGACGCAGAGCGTGCCCACGAGGAGCAGCCGGCGGGGCTTCCAACGGGTCATCAGCAGCGCGCCGACGGCGTTGCCGGCTCCGTACAGGGCAAGCGCCAGGCCCCAGGGACCCGCTCCGCCGAGGTGGTCCCGGGCCACCTGGGGGCCGTAGACCGCGTCAGCGGCCACGATGACGGCGTTCACCAGAGAGAACTGGACCACGATGGCCCACAGCCACGACCGGGCGGTGAACTCTCGCCAGCCCTCCCGGAGATCGGCCAGCAGGCCCGAGCCCGGTGCACGCGGCGGGATGTGGCTCACGTCCAGGAACGCACGCAGCCCGCCGGCGAGCGCGAACGCGGCCGCGTCCACCGCCAGCACCCAGCCGGGCCCGATCACGGCGACCAGCGCCCCGCCCAGGGCGGCGCCGCTCAGGGACGCTCCCGTCGACGCCATGCGGAACAGCGCGAAGGCCCGGCCCGCCTGTTCACTGGTGACAGAGGACAGCAGCATCCCCTCGGCCGCCGGGCTGAAGAACGCCTGCCCGGTGCCGCCCAGGGCGGACAGCAGCATCATCTGCCACAGCTGCGCCTCGTCGGCGAGGACGAGCGCCGCGAAGGCCGCCTGGGAGAGGCAGTTGAGCGTGTTGGCCGCGACCATGACCCGGTGCCGGGGCAGGCGGTCCGCGACCGCACCGCCGATCAGCAGGAAGAGCACCAGTGGCAGGGTCCGCGCGAAGGCCACGAGGCCGACGTCCCCGCCGTCACCGCCCGTCTCCAGGACGGCGAACGCCGCCGCGATCAGGGCACCCTGGCTGCCCAGGCTGGTGATCACCGCGGCGGCGGTGAGCAATGTGTAATTGCGGCCCGCCCAGGCGGGGCGGCGGTGGGCGGTGGGGGCAGAAGTCACCGGCCGACTATCACCGGCCGACCCCCGGCTTGCCAACCCGATTCCCGGTCGTCCCGCTCGTCAGCCCCCGGTCGGTTCCCCGTGCAGCCGCACCGTGCTGAGGATCTTCATGATGGTCGCCTTGGGGACCTCTTCGTCGACGCCCTTGGCGCCGTAGAAGTTCCACGAAACGAAGTCGCCGGCCGAGTTCTTGAAGCCGAAGGTGACCGCCTTGCCGTCGCTGGCGCACTTGCCCTTCTGGGGCGTGTTCGTCGACTGGGCCCAGGCGATGCTGCCCTCGATGCCCGAGGTGGTGGTGTAGGGCTTGGCCTTCTCGTCGAACGTGAGGCTCTTCTTGTCGGGCTGCGTGTAGCCGCCGTAGACCCACCAGGCCACCGTGTTCACGGCGACCTCGTCGGTGTTCTTGGCGCCGTCCGCGCCCTTGGAGCCCACCGCGGCCAGCGCCGTGTCCTCGGTCCGGCCGTCCTTGTTCTCGTCGGTCGTGCACCACTTCGACTTGTAGTACGCGGGCGCCGACATGATGGCGAGTGGCTTGGCGTCCTCCGACTTCTCGTCCTCGAAGCCGATGCTCACGCCCGGCGACTCGACCTCCCAGTCCGCCGGTACGTCGAAGGCGACGCCCCGCTTCGGGTTGACGACCACCTTCCAGCCGTCGATCGTCGGCTTCTCCGTCTCGGTGCCGCGCGGGTTGTCGTCCGAGCCGGACGCGGAGCCGCTCGGGTCGGCGGGCGCCGACGGTGACGGGCTCGTCTTCTTCTTGGTGCCGCCGTCCGCCGTGTCGTCCTTGTCGCCGCCGAGCACCAGGAAGCCGGTGACGCCGGCGGTCACCACCACGGCGGTGGCCGCCACGATCGCGACCAGCTTCGTCCGGTTGCCGTCGCCCCCGCCGCCCGGCTGCGGCTGCGGGGCCCCCGCCGGCGCGGGTGTGCCCCACTGCGGTTGCTGCGCATAGGGGTTGGGCTGCTGGAAGCCGGGCTGCTGATAGGGATTCGGCTGCTGGTATCCCGGCTGCTGATACGGGTTGTTCTGCCCTTGCGGGTTCTGTTCGCCCCCGGGCGGCTGCTGTCCTGGCCACATGAGCGGTAACCCTAGTGCCGCTGTGGACACGATTCGGTCACTGCCCCTTGTCAGGGACGTAGCGAAAAGGGAGTCGGAGCGGCTCCCTACGGTCAGGCCGCCCGACACGCCTGCTCTCCTGCCACATGGGCCACCGCGATACGCCCGTCACCACCTGCATCTGGCCAGCCGAGGCTACCCGTGGGTAACATGCGGCCATGAGCGCAGACCAGATGTCGATCGGCGAGTTGCTCGCCGCCACGGTGCCGATGGTTCGGACCCTGAACCTCGAGTACCTGGAGACCACTCCGGAGAAGGCCGTGCTGGCGCTGCCGGACCAGAGCGAGTACCGCAACCACGTCGGTGGGCCGCACGCGGGGGCCATGTTCACCCTCGGTGAGTCGGCCAGCGGCGCGATCGTCCTGGCCGCGTTCGGGGACCAGCTCTCGCGTGCGGTACCGCTGCCGGTGCATGCCGAGATCGCGTTCAAGAAGATCGCGCTGGGTCCCGTCACGGCCACCGCGACCCTCGGCCGCCCCGTCGCCGAGGTGGTCGCCGAACTCGACGAGGGCAAGCGCCCCGAGTTCCCGGTGGCCGTTGCCATCCAGCGCGAGGACGGCGCCGTCACGACAGAGATGACCGTCGTCTGGACCCTTCGTCCCAACAGCTGAGTCCGAGCGGTCGCGCGGGCCCCGTCACTGCGGCGGGGCCCTTTCCGTGCGCCCGCGCGCTCAGGTCGGCGGCCCGCCGGTTCGAGGTGCAGCCGCCCTCGAGCCCGGGCGGCCCGTGGTGGGGCACGGAGATGGGGGATCGCCGAGAGGTGCATGAGAATGCGCTGTTGGTCAGGGCGGGGAGTTGGAGATTCTGTGGATCAACTCGCTTTGCGCCCACACAAGTTGACGCCCGGCGTATCGGCGATTTCGAATGCGGGTGCGGATACCTCGGGTAACACGCGGCAATTCATGGCCGATTGAGCATCCGTCACCCGAACTCCTTGTTTCCTGCGAGACGCGTGTGCGAAAGTGTGGCACCCCGCGGGAAGGTAAAAGGCCAGGCTCAAAAGGCTGGGCCGGGCTCATAAGTACGCACCATTCAGGCACCTGCTTTCCGAAGGACGTGTATTGCGTCGCGTCCTGCGGCTTGGAAGGAAATGGTCCAGTGCAACCCCCCTACCCCCCACGTCCCCCCTACCCGCCCAGACCCGGTTCGCGCCCGGGGGAGTCCGACCGCGATCTCGTCGCCCGGCTGGGCGGGCCCGATCCGGGCACCCGGGCCGCAGCCCTGCTGCTGGCCCGGCACTGGCGCGCGGTGTACGAGTACGCGGTCATCTGCCTGGCCTCCTCGGCGGCGTCGGCGCCGATGGCGGCCGCCGCCGCGTTCCAGCAGGTTCTCGGCCGTGGAGCGGCGGTCGGTGCGCTGCGCCCGCACCTCCTCGCGACCGTGCGGGAGACCGTCCGGGAATGGGCCGCCGAGGACGATGTGGCGGCCCTGCTGCCGGAACTCCGCAAACCCACCGGCGGCCGCGGACTGCGTGCGGCGCGGTCTGTGACGCCCGAAAAGCGGCTCCTCGCAGAGCGCGCTTTCCGCGCTCTTCCGGGAGCCTCCCAATGCCTGCTGTGGCACACCGAGGTCGAGGCCGAGCCCATAACCGTACCGGCCGATCTGCTGGGCGTGGACGCGCTGACCGCGTCGGCTGCTCTGGAGCGGGCACGCGAGCAATTCCGGGCCGGCTGCGTACGCGCCCACCGGGAGCTCGCGCCGGCCGGAGAATGCCGTTTCTACAACCGTCTCCTCGACGTCCCCATGCGCCGCGGAGGAGCCCTGCTGCCGGATGTGCAACAGCATCTGTCGGCATGCCGCTACTGTCGGCACGCAGCCGAACAGCTCAGCCGTCTCGACGGCGGCCTGGACGTGCTCCTCGCCGAAACCGTGCTCGGCTGGGGCGCCCGCCGCTACCTTGACTCACGCCCCGGCCGCAGCGCACCACCGACACCCCCGCGGGCCCGCCCCGGCACCGCCCGCCCGAGAACCGGCGGGCGCCATCGGCCCGTCCCGGCCGGACCCCTGTCGCGCAGACCCTCCATGGCCGTGGTCGTGGGCGTCGGCCTGACCTCCCTCGCACTGCTCGCGACGGTGCTCGTCGCCAGAAGCTGGTCCGGCGACAACGGTGTCGCCCACGGTCCGGACGCCACCTGGGGCGTGTCCAGCAGCCGCACCGTGAGGCCGAGCCCGGCGTCCGAGGCCCCCTCCGCCGGAACACCGTCGGCCGCTTCGGCCGCGCGCCCCGTCGAGGCCGCCCGGGGACGGCTGCGCAACCTCGCCCTCGACCTCTGCCTCGACGGCGGGAAGGGCGCGCCCGGGACCGCGGCGGTACTGGCGGTGTGTTCGTCCGCCGCGTCGCAGCAGTGGTCGTACCAGGACGACGGTCTGCTGCGCAGCGTCGCCGACCCGACGCTCTGCCTCGACGCGCACGTCCGCAAGGGGGCGGTCGGGTCGGCCGACTGCGTGGTGCACTCCGGCCAGGTGCAGTACGACCTGACGGCGCGCGGTGAACTCCTGCTCCGTCGGCGCAAGGGCAAGCTCCTGGCGGCCGGTCCGGACGGGGAAGTCGTCGTCGCCGACCGGGACGGCTCCGCGGGGCAGCGATGGCGGCTGGAGGCGGCGCCCGACGAGGCGGAGGAGATGCCGAAGAAGGGCGGCGAGAGCAGCGAGGGCGAGGGGCACGCCGAGCGGGACGCGGAAGGCCGGGCCGAGCGAGAATCGCGGGGCGGCGATCCGGGCGCCGATGATCCCGAGGGGCGGGGGTCGGACCACGGTGAACAGCGCCCGCCGGATGGCGAGGCCCCGCGCGAGCCGGGACCCGAGGATCCGCCGGAGCGGTACGAGACGCGAATGGCCCAGGCCGGCTGCTGCGACAGCGCCGAGCCGTCGGCAGCCGAGCCCGACGCGCGCGAGCTCGTGGCCGGTGTACGGGATGCGGTCACGTCCCGTGCCGTGTCCGTCGCCTCCGCCCTCGGGTGATCCGCCGCGGAGGTGTCGGTGGGACCCGGTAGGCTTCGCGGCGTGCGCCCGAAACGGGCGCACGCCGTATGTCTGCGGCTTCCACCAAGGCACGCAAATCGGAGGACCGGCGGTGCACGTCCAGGAGTGGCTCGAGACCGTACCCGCGGTCAGCATCTACGCGCTGGTGGGGCTGGTCATCGGCCTGGAGAGCCTGGGCATCCCGCTGCCGGGCGAGATCATCCTGGTCTCCTCCGCGCTGCTCGCCTCCCAGCACGGCGACATCGATCCCGTCATCCTCGGCGCGTGCGCCAGCGCCGGCGCGATCATCGGCGACTCCATCGGCTACGCCATCGGCCGCAAGGGCGGACGGCCGCTGCTCGCCTGGCTCGGCGGGAAGTTCCCGCGGCACTTCAGCGAGGCGCACATCGCGACCGCCGAGCGGTCCTTCGAGAAGTGGGGCATGTGGGCCGTCTTCTTCGGCCGCTTCGTCGCCCTGCTGCGCATCTTCGCCGGGCCGCTCGCGGGCGTGCTGCGGATGCCGTACTGGAAGTTCCTGATCGCCAATGTCTTCGGCGGCATCCTCTGGGCCGGCGGCACCACCGCGGTCATCTACTACGTCGGCGTCGTCGCCGAGGCATGGCTGAAGCGGTTCTCGTGGGTGGGACTGGTGCTGGCGGTGCTGATCGGTCTCACGTCGATGCTGGTGCTCAAGCGCAAGGCGAAGAAGGCGCAGGTCGTGCAGCCGGAGTCGGGTGCGGAGCTGGTTCCGGCCGGCGACAGCGCCCCCTGAGGGGCGCCATGCGGCTTCGCCGTGTCGGCGCGACCGGCCACCCGCGGCCCGCACTCTCCCTCACTCGTGCACCTCGCGGTGGGCCTTGGCCAACTCCGCGTACATCGTCCCGTTGAGCGTGACCCCCTCCCGCTCCTCCACGCTGAGCTCCCGCCGAACCTTCGCAGGTACCCCGGCGACGAGCGAGCCCGGCGGCACCCGCATCCCCTGCGGCACCAGCGCCTGCGCGGCGACCAGCGAACCGGCACCGATCACCGCCCCGTTGAGCACGGTCGCCCCCATCCCGATCAGACAGTCGTCCTCGACCGTCGCACCGTGCACCACGGCGTTGTGCCCGATCGACACCCGTTCCCCGACACTGACCGGGAATCCCGGATCCGCATGGAGTGTGCAGTTGTCCTGGACGTTGCTGCTCGCGCCGACGGAGATCCGCTCGACGTCGCCGCGCAGTACGGCCCCGTACCAGACACTCGCCCCCGCCCCCAGCGTCACGTCCCCGATCACCGAAGCCGTGGGCGCCAGGAACGCCTCCGGATCGACCTTCGGCTCCTTGCCGCCGATGCCCGTGATCAACGCCAGCTGTGCCATCTCCGCCTCCTCGTCGTGAACAACACGCACGGTACGCCACCCGGTGGGGCGAAGATCACAGCCCTACCGCGCCTTGAGGGCAGCCGACGCTGAGTACCGTGAGCGGGTGCCGAAGAGCAAGAACACGTTCTCATCCTGGCGGCGCCGCCTGGCGCAGCGGGCCGTCCACGCGGGCTGGGCCTGGTTGCAGCGCACGGGCTCGGTCACGGCGGAACACCCGGGACGGTTCCGCTTCGGCGCGATGGGAACCGGTACCAGGCTCGCCTTCCCCCTGGGCACGGTCTTCGGCGAACCCTGGATCCACCTCGGCGCCCACTGCATCGTCGGCGAACAGGTCACCCTGACCGCCGGTCTGATGCCTGACCTGGACCTCGGTCCCGAGCCGATCCTGCGCGTAGGCGACGGTGTCGTCCTGGGCCGGGGCAGCCACGTCATCGCCGACACGACGGTCACCATCGGCAGCGACTGCTACTTCGGGCCGTACGTCTACGTCACGTCCACCAACCACTCGTACGACGATCCGCACCAGCCCATCGGCAAGCAGTGGCCGCGGATGGAGCCGGTGGAGATCGGGCCGGGCTGCTGGATCGGCACCGGCGCCGTGATCCTGCCGGGCGCGCGGATCGGGCGGAACGTGGTGGTGGCCGCGGGGGCGGTGGTACGCGGTGTGGTGCCCGACCACGCGGTGGTGGCGGGGGCGCCTGCCCGTATCGTACGGCGCTGGACACCCTCGGACGGCTGGCAGCCGCCGCTCAGGACCCCGGCGCCGGTGCCCATACCCGACGGGGTCACGTCCGATCAGCTGCTGGCGCTCGCCGGCCTCGACGAGGAGACGGCGGCGAAGCTCGCCGAGCTGGACCTCGAGTCCTGAGGGGCCGGCTACACCTCTGCCGCTGACGGCGCAGTGCAGTGCGGCGCACGAACGAGGTGCATGGGGTGCACTGACCCGCAGTTCAGTAGAATGAACCAAATCATCCAGACTATTGGACGGAATGTGTCGGACCTCGATCTGCTGAACCAGTCCCTGGCGCGCAACGTCAGGCGCTGGCGTACCGAGCGTGGCTTCACCCTGGACACGCTGGCCGCCCGCGCCGGGGTCAGCCGCGGCATGCTCATCCAGATCGAGCAGGCCCGGACCAACCCCAGCCTCGGTACGGTCGTCAAGATCGGCGACGCGCTCGGGGTCAGCGTCACGACCCTCCTCGACTACGAGCAGGGGCCGAAGGTGCGGGTCGTCCCGGCCGAGCAGGTGGTACGGCTGTGGCACACCGACGCGGGCAGCTACAGCCGACTCCTCGTCGGTACGGAGGCCCCCGGCCCGCTGGAGATGTGGGACTGGCGGCTGATGCCGGGCGAGAGCAGCTCCTCGGACCCGCACCCCACCGGCACCGTCGAACTCGTCCATGTCACGGCCGGCGAGCTGACGCTGACCGTGGACGGAGTGGAGTACCGCGTACCGGCGGGCGCGAGCGCGTTCTTCGAGGCGGGCGCGGCACACACCTACGGCAACGACGGCGACGTACCGACGGAGATGGTGCTGGCCGTCTCGGTGCCGCCCGTGCATTGAGACCCCCCGTCTCCTGTGGTGGGGCGGCTGTTAGCGTGCCGACATGCGCGCACCCATCGGACACTTCGACCAGGCCGCCCCCGCCCCCGACTGCCTCGACGTACTGACCCGCCCGGTCGCCGACGCCGTACGGCACTGGCGCGGCAGCGTCCCCGCCGACCAGATCGTCTACGTCGACACCGATCCGCAGTGGGCCGACACCGCCGTCTTCGTGGAGCACTACGGCCAGGAGCTGCTGGAGCGGTCGGCGAACTGCGTGGTGGTCGCGGGCAGGCGCGGCGGCGAGACGACGCTGGCCGCCTGTGTGGTGCTCTCCACCACCCGGGTCGACGTCAACGGCGTCGTCCGCCGCCAACTCGGTGCTCGCAAGGCCTCGTTCGCCCCGATGGACACGGCCACGGGTGAGACCGGCATGGAGTACGGCGGCATCACTCCGATCGGACTGCCGGACGGCTGGCCCGTGCTGGTGGACTCGGCCGTGGTCGACCTGCCGTACGTCCTGGTCGGCAGCGGCCGACGGCGCGGCAAGCTGCTGGTCCCCGGGAAGGCGTTCGCGGAACTGCCGGGAGCGGCGGTGCTGGAGGGGCTGGGAATCGCCTGAGTTCAGGCGGCCGTCGCGTGGTGGGCCAGCGCCAGATGCGGGTCGGCCTCGCCCGGCGCGTGGGCCGGGTCGGCGTGCACCAGGGCGGCGGTGAGGCGCGGTACGGCGTGCAGCAGGGCGTGTTCGGCCTCGACGGCGATCGCGTGGGCCTGACGTACGGTCACGTCTCCGTCCACCACGACCGCGACCTCGGCCCGCAGTCGGTGACCGATCCAGCGCAGCCGCAGCTCGCCCACCTCGTGCACGCCCGGCACCTCACACAACGCCCGCTCCGCCCGGTCCACCAGGGCCGGGTCGACGGCGTCCAGCACGCGCCGGAACACCTCGCGCGCCGCGTCCCGCAGCACCAGGACGATCGCCGCGGTGATCGCCAACCCCACGACCGGGTCGGCGAGTTGCAGGCCCAGCGCCGCGCCGCCGGCACTGAGCAGCACCGCCAGCGATGTGAATCCGTCTGTACGCGCGTGCAGTCCGTCCGCGACCAGCGCGGCCGAGCCGATCGAGCGGCCGACGCGGATCCGGTAGCGCGCCACCCATTCATTGCCCGCGAAACCGACCAGGGCAGCCACCGCGACCGCCGGGATGTGCTCCACCGGGCGGGGGTCGAGCAGCCGCCCGATCGCCGTCCACCCGGCGAAGGCGGCGGACGCGGCGATCGTCAGCACGATCACGATGCCCGCCAGGTCCTCGGCGCGGCCATAGCCGTATGTGAAGCGGCGGGTCGCCGCGCGGCGGCCCAGCACGAAGGCGATGCCGAGCGGTACGGCGGTCAGCGCGTCCGCGGCGTTGTGCACCGTGTCGCCGAGCAGCGCCACCGACCCGGACGCCGCCACCACGACCGCCTGCGCCAGCGCGGTCGCGCCGAGTACCGCCAGTGAGACCCAGAGCGCACGCATCCCGCGGGCCGATGACTCCAGGGCGGTGTCGACCTTGTCGGCGGTGTCGTGGGAGTGCGGGGTGAGGGCGTGGGCGAGACGGCGGAGGCCGTTCTCAGGGCGGTCCTCATGCCTGTGGCTGTGCTCGCCGTGCCCGTGACGGTGCGGATGTCCGTGATCGTGCAGGTGGTCGTGCCGGTCGCTCACGTGGATCCCCTCTCAATGCGCGGGGGTGGACGAACGGGTTCGGTGCGTTGGTGGACGCACCCGCTCCCTGGGGACATTATGTGCCTATGAGCGCACGCATGCACCTGTCACCTGCGCACGATGCGCATCCGCGCACCCCGGGCGAGGAGCAGTTCGCGCTCGCCGCCGAACTCCTCGCGCTGCTGGGTGACCGCACCCGCCTGACCCTGCTGCACGCCCTGAGCGGTGGTGAGGCCGACGTCACCACGCTCACCGAGGCGTGCGGTGCGGCGCGGCCCGCGGTCAGCCAGCACCTGGCACGGCTGAGGCTCGCGGGACTGGTGACCCCGCGCAAGGAGGGCCGCCGGGTGATCTACGCCCTGCGCGACGGCCATCTGCGCAGGGTCCTGGACGAAGCGCTGAGCTTTGCCGACCACCGGCTCACCGGGCGGCCGGAGCACGACTGAGTCAGACCGTCGCCTCCATGCCGAGGTACTGCTCCGCGAAGGCGGTCGCGGCGGAGGGCGAGGTGAACAGGCGGCGCAGCCGGGCCAGGGTGGTGCCGGCGCGGTACGGGTCGCCCGAGGCGGTCCCGTGGTACACCTCGGACAGCCACTGTGAGAACTCCTGGTAGTCCCACACCCGGCCCAGGCTGTCCGCCGAGTAGCCGTGCAGCCCGCTCGCGTCGCCCTCGGTGAGGTACGCGACGAGCGCGTCACCGAGCAGGAAGGCGTCGTGGAGGGCGAGATTCATGCCCTTGGCGGCGATGGGCGCGGTGAGGTGGGCCGCGTCGCCGGCCAGGAACAGCCGGCCGTACGCCATCGGCTCGACGACGTGGTTGTGCATGTCGAGCACGCGCTTCTCGATCAGCCGGCCCTCGGTGAGCGGTGGGGTGTCGGCCGCGCCGAGCCGCTCCTGGAGTTCGGCCCAGACGCGGTCCTCCGGCCAGTTCTCCGGGTCGTCGCCCGGCGGGCACTGCAGGTAGTAACGGGTCACCTGAGGGCTGCGGGCCATGTGCCCGGCGAACCCGCGCGGGTGGATGCCGAACACGACACAGTCGGACGACGGCGGCGCCTCGGCGAGCAGCGCCAGCCAGCCGATGCCGTAGTCGTGCCGCGCAATGCGGACCCGCTCCGGTGGC
The DNA here is from genome assembly GCF_046267975.1 of Streptomyces flavusporus. Lineage (NCBI taxonomy): Bacteria > Bacillati > Actinomycetota > Actinomycetes > Kitasatosporales > Streptomycetaceae > Streptomyces > Streptomyces flavusporus. The sequence continues at coordinate 8,304,211 of NZ_CP176503.1, forward strand.
AGCGTGGTCCGCGCCACGCCGCGCGCCCCGTCGCAGCCGGCCACGAAGTCGCAGTGGAGCACCTGACGTCGACCGGTCTCGGGGCAGGTGTACGACACCGAGGGCCGGTCGGTGTCCAGGTCGTGCAGTTGGACGTCCCGCACTCCGAACCGGATGTCCCCGGCGCGTATGTCGGCGTACTCGCGCACCAGGTCCGTCACCAGCAGCGGCTGCGGGTAGACGAAGTGGTGTTGCCCCGTCAGTTCGGCGTACGGCAACCGGTGACGCTGCCCGCCGAAGCGGAACTCGCACTGGGTGTGCACCTGGGCGCGTTCCAGCAGATTCCCGGCCAGGCCCCGCCGCTCGAGCCCGCGCACGGCCCACTCCTCGAGGACCCCGGCCCGTGGCCGTTGCTCGATGAACTCCCTGCTCTCCACCTCCAGCACCACGCAGTCGACGGACGCGGCCCGCAGAATGTTGCCGAGCGTCAGCCCGGCCGGCCCGGCGCCCACGACGACGACCGGAAAACGTTGCGGGGAAAGGGAGTTGATGTGGGGGGAGGGGTGAGTCACCCGAGTATTATGGCCTCGGCGGGCCCTGCGGTACGTCCTAGTAGGGCTTTGTTAGGTCCTGTGGTGGGGTTCGGGTGCTGGTGCGGGTTGGCCGCATATCGAGCAGGCGCCGGTCCAGGTGGCCAGGAGGGCCTGGAGTTCGCGGAGGACCGCGTAGAGGGTCAGGCCGGCGCAGGGGCTTTTGGGTCGAGCCTGAGCATGGTGCAGAAGGCCTGGGCGAGGGACGCGAGGGTGACGTGGCGGTGCCAGCCGAGGTAGTTGCGGCCCTCGAAGTGGTCCAGGCCCAGACCGTCCTTGAGCTCGCGGTAGTCGTGCTCAACTCGCCATCGGATCTTGGCGATTCGTACCAGTTCGCGCAGTGGGGTGTCGGCGGGAAGCGTCGAGAGCCAGTAGTCGGTTGGCTCGGCGGAGTCGGGTGGCCACTCGACGAGCAGCCAGCAGTCGGGCAGGGAGCCGTCGGCGGCGCGGCGGATGGTGCGGTTGGCCGGTCGGACCCGCAGGGCCAGGAACTGCGAGCGCATCTCGGCGTTCGGGTTGCGTCTGGTGGCCTTGCTGCCCTGGCGCCAGGTGACGGTGCGGGTGGCCGCTCGGCCGACGGCCAGGGCCAGGGCGCGCAGGGTGGTGTGCGGTTGGGGGTAGGCGGACACGGGAGGGCGGCCCTGCCCGGAGTACGGCGGGCGTTGGGGTGTGGCATTGCCGGGGTGCGCGGTCGTGGTGGCTTTGACCGCGACCGCGTAGGTCAGGCCGCGCTCGGTCAGGCCCTCGCGAAAGCCGGTGGCGTCGCCGTATCCGGCGTCGGCGGCGACCGGAAGGTCGGGCAACTCCCAGTTGTCGCGCACCTCGTCGAGCATGTCCAGCGCCAGGCGCCACTTCTCCCGGTGCCGCTCGGTGTCCGGGATTCCCGCCTTGGCGCGGCGGCGCCGGATCGCCTCGGCCATCAGCGCGTCCTCGCCGTACTTGGTGTCGTCCCAGCTCTCGGGCAGGAACAGGCGCCAGTCGACAGCCGATGACGCACGGTCACTGACCAGGTTCACACTGACGCCGACCTGGCAGTTGCCGCGCTTACCCAGGGCGCCGCAGTACATCCGCGCCACCCCCGGTGAGTCGTAGCCGTCCTTGGGGAAGCCGACATCATCGATCGCGTACGCCTCGGGAGAAATGTGCGCGGCAGCCCAACGGGCCAGCCGCTCACGGACCTTGGAGTAGTCCCAGGTGGACGATGAGACGAACTGCTGCAGCTGCTGGTGGTCCACGCCCAGGCGCTCGGCCATCGGCTGCATGGACTTGCGCTTGCCGTCCAGCATCAGCCCGCGCAGATACAGCTCGCCCTTGGCCCGCTGGTCCCGACGCGCCAGCGAACCGAGCATCTCCGCCGCGAACGCCTCCAGGCGCGGGCGGACCGTCTCCATCTCCTCAGGTGTCACACCTGACAGAACATCACAATCTACCTGACGATGATCAATCGGGGTACCTAACAAAGCCCTACTAGTACTCCAGCAGTACTTCGCGTCTTGACCTGCGCGGTTGTCGAGCGGTCTGCTGAAAGCGGAGATCGGCACCACGGTCTGGGAGTCCCACGAAACCGCCCGAGCCGATCTGTTCCGCTTCATCGAGGTCGAGTACAACCGCACCCGCCTGCGCAAGCACCCCGAGTACGGCTACGTCACCCCGCTCGAAACCAGAGCTCTGGCGACGCAAGACCTCACCCCCGCAGCGTAACCACCCGCTGTCCACGAACAGGGTGGAACTTCACGCGTCGTTCGGGCTGGTCGTGGTCGACAGGACGGTTCCGCCTCCGCGAGATGAGTTGAAGGTGTGGCGCTCCACGGACCGCTTCCGCGCCCACATCGCGATCGCCGGCGGCCCTCTCGTGTGGCAGACGATCATCGGTTCGCAGGTGTTGGAAGGACACCGACAGGACCGCCGGGGTCCGTCCGTCCCCACTGGCTACGGCGAGCCCTTCGACGAGAGGGGCGAATGATGCAGACGGGCTGGCGCCTCGAACGCACCTACCTGGCCGGCGCGGGCTTCCCCGAATCACGGCTGGAGGGGCTCAGCATCAACTGGTCCGATCCCTTCGAGCCGACCGGACACGCCGCGCTATGGGCCGACAACGGCACAGGAAAGACGACGATCACGGCCCTGCGTTTCGGGCTGTACCTGCCGCATGCCCGGGACTTCATTCGCGGTGAATCCGACCGGTCCCTGGCGAAGCTGGTGCGCTCAGGCGATGTCTGTCACGTGGTCGAGCAGGCCACCCGAGTCGTGGACGGCGAACTACAGCGCATCGTCATGGGCATGGTCGCCGACTGGGCAGACGGCGGCACTCAGGACCTCGACAACCCGCGCAAGCTGCAGCGCGACTTCTACGGATGGGTGACCTACGGCTCGGGGCCGACCATCGATGACCTGCCGTTCCGCACCAACGTCGGCCGACGGGCAACCCATGCGCAGTTCGTAGAAGCAGTGCGTGGGATGCTGCCCAACGGCGGCGCGCTACCGCCGCATCGCCCGTCGGACCACCAACGGACATGGGTCGACTGGCTGGCCGCCGCCGGAGTCGATGTGGAGCAGCTGCGGTTCCAGTCCGAGATGAACGCCTCCGAAGGCGGCGTCGACCACGTGATGCGGTTTTCTGATTCCGACGCCTGCGTCCGGTGGCTCATCGGCGCGACCACCCCGACCACGACCGTCGAGCAGATCGGCAAGAGCATCGAAGTCCTGCGGGCGAACGCAGCCGCACGGCCCCGATGGTCCGACGAACTCGCCCTCTGGGAGAGCCTCACCGAACCGTTGCTGCGCCTCGCGATCGCGCATGATCAGGTCGCCACTCACCGGCGTGCGGTGGCCACCGCCGAGGCGAACGCCGCGGCTGTGGTGGCCGACTCCGAGGTGACCCTGGCCGAACTGGCCGCCGAGGAGGCCAGTGCCGGAGAGAAGCACGAGGAGCACGAACGCCTGCGTCGGGAGGCGGGCGCGACCGCGCGCAGGGCACAGGCACACCGGTTGCGCATGCGGCTGAGAGCGGCCGAACTCCGGGCCGCCGCCGCAGCAGCCCTGGCCGACAAGCGCCGCGCGGACCGCGACCGGGCTGTCCACGAACTGGCCGCGTGGCGACTCGTTCAGGACGTACTCGGCGCCAGTACGGCCAGGACCCAGCTGGCCGGGCTCACGGCCCGCCTTGAGGCCGCCGAGAAGCACACCGCGGAGCTCCGCGAGGAGGAGCAGCAGCATCTGCACTCCCTCGCCCGCCTCCTCACCGACCACCGCGACCGTGCCGCTGCCGATCTCCGTGCCGCCGAGGAGCAACGGGAACGGGCCTCCGCTGCCTTCGCGACGGCTCAGGACGAACAGCGCAGGGCCGTCGTGGCACACGCGACGGCCGTCGAGCAGCTCCGGCACGTTGGTGGACAGATCACCGAGTCCGAACGGATCCTCTCCGAGGCGGTCACCGCCGGTCTGGTTCGGGAGGGCGCCGATCCGGCAGTGGCAGAAGCCGAATGGGTGGAGAAAGCCGCTTCGGCGCTGAGCAGCCGCGAAGCGGCTGACGAGGCGCTCAAGACCGTCGACAAACAGACTGATGCCCAGCGGAAGACCATGTCGAAGGCACAGAACGCGCTTGTCGCCGCTCGGCACGACGTGGAGAACGGAGAGCGTCAGCTACAGCAGGTGAACGACAGGGTCCGCGCGCTGGAGGGCGACGAACGCATACGGGACGCGGTTGGCGACGGCGGCATCGAGTTGTGGAGCGCCCGCTCAGCACTCACGGACGCACTGAGCCAACGGGCCGAGTCAGCCGACAGAGACGCCGCCGAGGCACGCGCTGCCGCCGATGAGGCTCGGCGCACGCTCGACGCGGTCGGCGCCGACGGTCTGCTTCCGGGGTCCGCTCTGGTGGAGGAGGCCGTCCGGCGCTGCCAGGACGCCGAGGTGCCGGCCTGGCCGGGATGGCGGTGGCTGGCGGACACGATGACCTCCCGCGCCGCCCTGTCCTTCGCGACGGCACGTCCCGACATCGCGTCCGGGGTGGTCGTCTCCCACCCCAACCACTTCGGCCGCGCCCTCGACGCCATCGGTGATCTCGACACCGACACGGCGGTCTGGGTCGGTGCCGTCCTCGACCCGGAGGCCGCCGTATCACCGAGTGCGGCCGACCACGCCGACGGAACACTCGCCCGAGTCCTCCTCCCGCACCCAGGTACCTACGACCGGGAGGCGGCGCGTGACATGGTCGCCGCCGCCGAGAACGCGCTGACCTCGGCGACTCTGCGCCTCCAAGAAGCCGGCCGGCGCGCCACCGACGCCCGCAGCGCCCTCGCGGCTTTGACCCAGTTCTGGAAAGACCTCCCCGAGGACCCACGTACCGCCATACAGGAGAAGATCAGGTCCGCTCAGGAACGGATGGAAGCAGCCCGAAACGACGAACAAGCCGCGGCGGACGCCCTCCGGGACCTTGCTCGGCTCAAGCAGGAGCACCAGGCCGCACGAGACGCGGCACAAGAACTGATCGACCGCGCGACCGAGGCCCGACGGCTCCTAGACGAGTCATTCCGAATGGTTAGTGGTCGTAGGCGATCAGTGATCGGGTGATCGGCTGGCGGGTCTTGTGGTTGTGCCAGATTGCTGCGGCCATCGCGAGGATGCGCTGGGCGACGCGGACTGCGACGCCTTCGAAGGTCCGGCCGCCGTGCTGTTCCAGGTCGAGCTGGCCCTTGAGAGTGTCGTTGACCGACTCGATCAGCTGTCGCACTGATTTCAGGAGGCTCTCGCCCTTGCGTTTCTTCTCACGCTTGAACGAAGGCCGCAGCAACTCGGCGCCCCTCAAGGCCAGATCGGCCTCGAACTCCTTGGAGGCGAAGCCCTTGTCCGAGATCACCAGCAGCCCAGGCCGGTCCGTGACCGTCTCCGGTTCACGGTCGAGCATCGCGGTCAGTACCTCGCGCTCGTCCATCTTCGGGGTCGCCAGAGCCCACAGGATCGGCATCCCGGCCGGGGTGCACACCAGGAACAGGCGCAGGCCCCAGAAGAACCGGCTGTGGCTGGCGCAGTACCCGTATCCGGCCCAGCCGGCCATGTCCGACCGCTTCACCGTGGGACGCGAGCGACCGCATTCCACGGGCGTGGAGTCGACGATCCAGTGGTTGTCGAACCAGAAGTCCGTGTCGGCGGCCAGCAGCCGTATCGCCTTCTTGACCAGCGGCAACGCGGCCCTCAGCCGCTTGTTCCAGCCCGGCTGCTTGGGCACGTACGGGAACATCGCGCCCAGCCGGGAGTCCACGAACCGCAGCCACCGCGACTCCGAAGTGAAACCCAGCAGCGCCTGCGCGACGGCGAGGCAGACGAGCTCGGAGTCCGTCAGCCGCGGCGGTCGGCCCAGCCACCGGGTGCCTCCGATCCCGTCGTCGATCTTCACGTACAGTGCGGTCAGCAGGGCGTCTAGGTTGTTCGTCACACAACGATCTTGGACGCCCTGTCTGCGTTCCCGGACGCACCGTCAGCATTCGGAATAACTCGTCTAGTCCCCGCCATCAGCGCTGCAAACGCCCTCTCCAGCGCCCGTGAGCGGCTGCCGGGCCTGCGTACGGCCGAGGCCCAGCACCGTCGCCGTATCGACCAGCTTGGTGAACAGATACCTGACCTCGCTGGCGTTGTCGATCGAGCACGTGACCGTGTGGGCACCCACGAGCGCCGTCGGGACGATGCTGCCAACGAACTACGCAGAGCGGGACTGTCGGCCACCACCCACGGCCCCGTCCCCGCCGAGGACGTGCCCACCATCCGAGCGCGCCTGGAGAGCGTCACGTCGGCTCTGGAGGACGCGGCGGTCGACCCGGAACTTCGCCAGCAGATCACTGACACCAGGCAACGCCTCGCGGACCTGGACGCGAAACTGGACGCCGACATCGAGCAGCGGCGTCTGGCCGAGCGGTTCGTCGGCACCGATGACGCGCGGCACCCTGTTGCGCTCGGCACGGCGACCCGCCGTGCTGAGGCTAGCGAGGCGGAAGCGCGCGAGGCGTACGCGAGGGCATTGCAGGCCGCCGAAACGGCCAAGCGGGAACACCAGCGGCAGGCCGAGGAGCGGGCAGACCGTTCTTCCCCGGACGTCGAGGGATTCCCGTCGGCCGATCTGGTCGCTGAGGCCGACGAGGCCGAGGGGTTCGCCGACCAACTCGACGAACTGGCGGCTCAGTCGCTGCTCACCCAGCGCTCCGAAGAACAACTCGCCCGCAACGCGGAGACCGCCGCGACCGCGGCACGTCAGTCAGCCCAGCTCGTCGAGGCAAGCGTGAGCGGGCTGCGCTACCTCGCCGACCCGGCACTGACCGGCCGCCGTGCGGACGACATCGCCGCACTCACCACCCGAATCGCAGGCCTCGCCGAACGCGTTCGCGAGTCACGGAAGCAACTGGTGGACAGCGAGCAGACCCGACAGAGAGAGGCCGGCACAGTCCGCGCGCACGCCAACAGCCCGCAGGCTCGCAAGGTCGAGGCCGCGGAGGATTCCCGTGTCACCGATCTGATCTCACGGCTGCGCGGCGACGAGCAGCTGCCCGCGGAGGCAGAGCGCATCGCGGGAGAACTCGAACAGCGGGCCGTTTCGCTGCGGGACGACCTGGACCGACACGACCGGGACGTCCACACCTGTGCAGTCATGCTGCACGTGCAGGCATCGCGAGCGCTCGACCGGCTTCGCGCCTACCAGAACCAGTCCCGACTCCCGGACGGACTGGGCGAGTGGTCCGAGCGGCGCTTCGTCGTCATCGAGCACGAAAAGGTTCCGGCCGACGAATCCGTCGCCATCGACCGGGTTGCCCGCGTCGTCCACTCCCTGCTGACGCCCGGCGCCGGCCGGTCGGACGCGCAGTCGCTGCTGTTCGCCGCCGCCCGGGCGCTGGTCGACGCGCCCTTCAGGGTGCGCCTGCTCAAACCGCACATCGATCTCTCCCTCGACCGCGTGGATGTCGCCGAGCTGAAGAACTTCTCCGGTGGGCAGCGAGTGACCGCAGGCGTCCTCCTCTACGCGACGATGACGAAAGTCCGCGCCCTCTCGGACACCACCTCGGTTGGCTGGCTGTGGCTGGACAACCCGTTCGGCCAGGCGTCCGCAGACCAGTTCGTCCGGACGATGCGACGCGCTGCCGACCAACTCGGCCTGCAGTTGCTGTTCACCGCCGCGCCCAAGGACAAAGGCGCACTGTCGATGTTCGACCGCACCATCATGCTCGGCCGGCGCTCGCGCCCGTCCTCGGGCGAGAAGGTCGTGGTTGTGGACGACGGATCCCGCGAGTTGGTCGACCTGGTTCTGGTGCAACGCGACGTCAGGGCGGTGCTCGGAGAATGAGTTCCATTGACCTGGCCGCGTTGATCGCCGCCCTTGACCCTGATGGGCGCGGTGGCCGGCGCCACGCCGACGACATCGCCGCCGCTATTGGCGCGCAGAATCCCGGAATCGAGGCGTCCGCGCTGCCGGAAGTCGTCCACGACACGATCAGGCGCGGGGAGCAGGAAGGGCTGTGGTCGGCGAGCCGGACCACGACCGTACGTCGGGGACGAACGGTTCTACCCAAGGCGGTAACCCTGCTGGGGACGGCCCGCCCCGCCGACAAGCTGCAGCCCGTCGACGTACCACTGCGTAGCGAACTCGCCGGCTGGGCAGCCACGCTCCGTCTCTCCACGACACAACGACAGCTCCTCCTGGCCGTCAACGACTGGCTCCGGCGTACCGACGGCGGGCAGGTCCCGGTCGTGTCCGTCGCCGAACGGGCCTACGAACTCCTCCTCGACGAGAAGGTGTTCGATGCCAATCCTCCGCGTGGTGGAAGCACTCTGTGGGCGCCCGGCCGGCTGACGTTCGAGCTGCTGCGCTGCGAGCGCCTGCCGACCCCCTTTGTCTGGGAACCAATCACGTCGGATATCCGCCACCCTGGTGCCGTTATCTGCGTCGAGAATCACGCCACTTTTCGCACGCTTCTCCGCGTCCTGCGCGCTCGCGCCGTCCCACCTTGGGCTGCCGTCGCCTGGGTCCAGGGCCGCAACACCGCGCCCCTGGAGTCTCTTGCGACGCTGCCCTTCGCCGTCACACGTCTGGACTACCTCGGCGACCTGGATGCTGCCGGTCTCCAGATCGCCACTGCGGCCTGCGCCGTGGCTGAGCACGCCGGTGTTCAGGCAGGGCCGGCCGAACGCCTCTGGGCCCTGCTCGCCGCTCAACCCTCACGCCCGGGTCGTCCCACACCGGACGCCGAGGCCCGAGAGCTGGTCGCATGGCTCCCCATCCCAGTCCGCGATCAGGCACGTCGCCTGCTGGTCACCGGCCAAGCGGTTCCACAGGAGGCCCTTCGCTTCGACGTGCTAAATGACGCTTCGCTGGCACACTGACACGGCAGCTGTAGTTCGTGATCGGTAACGGATCCGGGCTGGTCAGCGGTTCCACGAGGCTGCTTGCGGGCATGGGTACGGCCACCGTGATCATGACCGTTTGTGACGACGAATCAGGACGCGGTGGCCGTGGAGGTCACGGTAGCGCAGGCGGTGTGGCGGGACGGCTTCGGGGCGGCCATGGGGCTGGTAGCGGACTGCTTTCCACGCCGTGAGACGCGGCGGACGCTGCGGGAGACGGTCGAGGCGGTACTGATGGGGCTGGAGCGGATCAACTGCTGGACGCTGGCCGAGGCGCTCGGGCACTGCGGTCCGCACCGGCTGCAGCACTTCCTGTCCAGGGCGGTGTGGGACGACGAGGCGGTCCGTGCGCGTCTTGCCGCCTTCACTGTGGGACATCTCGCTGATGACCAGGCGATGTTGGTGGTCGACGAGACCGGCGACGCGAAGTCCTCGACCGATGCGGTGGGCGCCGCCCATCAGTACTCTGGCGCGCTGGGCGGTGTCGGCTTGTGCCAGGTCGCCGTCCATCTGACCTACGTGGGCCCGGCCGGGCACGCGCTGATTGACCGCGCCCTGTACCTGACCCGGGACTGGGCCGCTGACGAGGAACGGCGGCTGCTTACGGGGGTGCCCGACGAGCTGGTTTTCGCGACCAAGCCGCAGCTGGCCGCCGCGATGCTCGCCCAGGCCCGCGCTCAGGGCTTCCCGGCTCGCTGGGTCGCCGCCGACGAGGTCTACGGTGGCGTCGACCTGCGCAGACGCATACGCGAGCTCGGTTTCGACTACGCCGTCGCCGTACCCGCCTCGCACCGTGTGACCACCCCGGCCGGCCGGTTCGACACCGCCGGCGTGCTGGCGAAGCTGCCCCGCAGGGCCTGGCAGCGGATCCGCACCGGCCACGGCACCAAGGGCGACCGCCACTACGACTGGGTAATGATCGAGGTGACCGCCGACGACATCCCGCAGGGGCACGAGACGGGCCACAGCTTCCTGCTTGTCCGCCGCCACCGCTACACCCGTGAACTCTCCTTCTATCGCTGCCACTCCACCACCCCCGTCACCCTGTCCGACCTCGTCGAAGTCATCTGCTGTCGCTGGCGCGTAGAGGAAGATTTCCAGGCCGCGAAGTCCCTGGCCGGGCTCGACCAAGGGCAGGCGACCTGCTGGAACTCCTGGATGCGCTGGAGTCTGATCAGCCTCATCGCCGCTTCCCTTCTCGCCGTGGCCGCCGCCCGGCACCCCGGCGACACCGAAAGCGGTGAGCCCGACACCGAGCACGAACCGATGATCGCCCTCACCCGACCCGAACTCCTGCGGCTTCTACGGGCTTTCGTCCTGCCGCAGCCCGTCACCGACGCCCAACACGTCCTGCACTGGTCACACTGGCGACGACGCCACCAACACCGGGCCGCCACCTGCCACCGCTACTGGAACGAGGTCACTGCAGCGGCGTGATCACGAACTACAGCTGCCGTGACTGATCCGATTACTGGCCCGTGGTTCCGGCCGAGCTCGGGCCTCGTTTGCTCCCACCGCTGCCGCTCGCGGCCACGCCCTGGCCCCCTGCCCCAACCCTCCCAGGCCGGAAACTCGATCTCAATGGTGCTGACCCAGACGGACGCGGGCAGGTTGCGGTGAGGACTCCGCGCCGTATTGACATCGCGACGGTGATATCACCGGAGGAATTGGGAATTGGGTGGTCAGTAGTTCATGGTGGTCATCCGCCAGCGCCGGGCTTTACCGAATCTCCCAGTCACCTTGTAGGGATGCCCGGTGAGGCCGGCGAGCGATCCATTCACCTCCAGGAGATCGCGTTGACGCCCTAGTGTCTTGTGATTCTGTTTGTGGAACCTGAGGCCTCTGTGATCGTTGAGTCTGGTATGGATCTCTCCTCTGAACAGATTGCTGAGCTGCGGGAGTTGGCGGGTTCGCGGCATGTGCCAGCTGTCGTGGCGCTTCGCGCGCGGATCGTGTTGTGGTCGGCCGAAGGGCGGCGGCGAAAGGACATCGCCGAGCTCGCCGGTGTGGCACCGCTGACGGTGGACCGGTGCAAGTCCCGCTATGCCGAGCGTGGTGTTGCCGGGCTGGAGGACAAACGCCGGGGCGGGCCGCGGACTCAGGTGCCGCCTCGGGTGCGGGCGCGGGTGATCGCCTTGACGAGGATGTCCCCGCCGGTGGATTCCGGGCTCTCGCACTGGTCGACGCGATCGCTGGCCGACCACTTGAAGCGGCGCGAGGGCATTTCGGTGTCCTGGCATTACGTTGCCCGGGTCTGGCGTGAGGAGAATCTGAAACCGCACCGTTCGGGCACCTTCAAGATCTCGAAGGACCCGGCGTTCGCGGAGAAGGTCGCCGATATCGTCGGGCTGTACCTGGCCCCGCCCGGTGGCGCCGTGGTGCTGTCGGTCGACGAGAAGACGCAGGTGCAGGCGCTGGACCGGACCCAGCCGGTGCTGCCGGTGGCCTTCGCGGCCACCGAGCAGCGCACCCACGACTACGTCCGGCACGGCACCACGAACCTGTTCGCCGCGCTGAACGTCACGACCGGTGAGGTGCTGGGCGAGTGCAAGCCGAGCCGGAACGGCGCGAACTTCCTGGCGTTTTTGAAGAAGGCCGTCAAGCCGCATGCGGGAAAGGAGATCCACGTCGTCCTGGACAACCTGTCCACGCACACCACCCCGGACGTGAAGGCGTGGCTGGCGAAGAACCCGCACGTCCACTTCCATTTCACCCCTGTCGGGTCCTCGTGGCTGAACCAGATCGTGCGACACGAAAGCCGCTTGAGAAGAGCGGACTCACCGAAGGAGGATCGACTGATGTCGAAGGTGTAGCTCCCGAGCCAGTGCACAGGGCTCGTTCCCGCCTCAGCGTGCGTCGTGAGTAATCGCGGGGTGCGAAGCCTGGGGAAATGCCCAAGGATCCTCGTTCCATCCGGGGGTTACAGGCTGGGAAATGCCGGACGGGTGAATGCGAATGAACCCTTGATGATGCCTCGTCATGAGCACTCTCGCCGATGGGTCGTTTCAGCGAGAGATAGGGACTGGCCGCTGGAAATCGGCAGGCGCCGACTGGGGAAATCTGGCCAGTCGGGAGTGCACCGCCGTCCCCGGGGTGCAGAGGGCCCCCTCACCGGCAGCATCTCTCTCATGCGGAACGTGACAACCCCGATGGAGTCCAGGCAATGCAATTCTGACCTGGTAAGCCAACCGCAAGGAAGGCCCAACTCTCCAGCGGGCGCAGGAAGACCCAGCAAGCGAATGCCGGTCGCCGAAAGGCAACAGGAAACCGGGAACCATGCGCTGACACCTCCGTCGGTGGTCCCCGCATAACTGGCCGGATAGGGGCCGATGTCCCGGCCTGAAAGGGCGCTGACGTGGGTCTGGTGAGCCCGTGAAGAAACGATGACCAAAGACACCTGAACCGAAGGGCAAGTTGGACGCCGTGACGACACACGTGGCTGGGGCGGCGCAAGCCGCTGCGACCGCAGCCGGCATGGCGAACGGACCGGAGGACGAGATCACCGACTGGCCGTCGATCGACTGGCGGACCGTCGAGGACGACGTACGGCGTCTGCGGCAACGCATCTTCACGGCATCGCAGGCAGGAGACCTGGCCAAGGTCAGGAATCTGCAGAAGTTGATGCTCCGCTCCCGCGCCAACACACTCGCGAGTGTGCGGCGGGTCACGGAAGTCAACGCTGGCCGCAAGACGGCGGGCATCGACGGGAAAGTCGTCCTGCTGCCCCAGGGAAAGGCCGAGTTGGCCGACTGGGTCCAGCATGGCGCGGCCCCGTGGAAGCCCAAGCCCGTCAAGCGGGTGTATATAGCCAAGGCGAATGGGAAGCAGCGCCCACTTGGAATTCCTGTGATCGCCGACAGATGCCTTCAAGCTCTGACGCTGAATGCACTGGAGCCCGAGTGGGAGGCACGGCTGGAACCGAAGGTCTACGGTTTCCGTCCAGGCCGTGGCTGTCATGACGCGATCGTTGCCATCCACACGACGGCGAGCGGCAAGAACGCCAAACGCTTGTGGGTGCTCGACGCGGACTTGAAAGCGGCATTCGACCGAATCGACCACGATCACCTGCTCGCGTCATTGGGCTCCTTTCCCGGGAGGGGAATGATCGCCGGATGGCTGAAGGCGGGTGTGGTCGAGAAAGGTTGGTTCACCCCCACGGTGGAGGGAACTCCCCAGGGCGGGGTGATCAGTCCCGCGTTGTTGAACATCGCCTTGCACGGCATGGGAAAGGCTGCTGGAGTCCGCTACCAGAATCTCGGCAGTGATGCCACGATTCTGGCGCGCGATTCTCCGGTTCTGGTCGTCTACGCCGACGACCTTCTCGCCCTGTGTCATTCTCGGGAACAGGCCGAGCAGGTCAAGGCGCGGCTGACTGTGTGGCTCGCGCCCCGGGGCCTGGCCTTCAACGAGGACAAGACGCGCATTGTCCACCTCGATGAGGGCTGCGACTTCCTGGGGTTCAACATCCGACGCTACCGCAGCAAGCTGCTGACCAAACCGAGCAACGCGGCCTTGCGGCGGATCCGGGAACGGCTTGCCGCCGAGGTGCTGGCCCTGCGAGGGGCCAACGCCGACGCGGTGATCGCCAAGCTCAACCCGATCATCAAGGGCTGGGCTGCCTACTACCGGATCGGGGTGTCCAAGCGGGCGTTCAACTCGCTGGACGCCTACGTGTGGAGACTGGTCTACAAGTGGGCCAAGTTCTCCCACCCGAACAAGCCGATGCGCTGGGTGACTGCCCGGTACTTCGCCATGTTCAACCCGTTCAGGCAGGACACATGGGTATTCGGGGACCGCACCAGCGGTTTCTACCTCTACAAGTTCGCCTGGACGCCGATCGTCCGGCACCGGATGGTGCCAGGGAGGGCGTCAACCGACGATCCCGCCCTGGCCGACTTCTGGGCCAAGCGGTGCCGCCGCGGCAAACTCCCGCTGGGCAAGGGCACCTTGCATCTGTTGCAGATGCAAGACGGCCGATGTCCGCTCTGCGGAGGGCTGCTGCTGCACGCCGACCACGAGCCGCAAACTCCCGACCAGTGGGAGCAGTGGCTCAAGGTCACCCGCATCGCGATCCGCAAACACGCGGTCACCGCCGAAGCGGGCAACGGCAAGCCGGACAAACCCGCCGCCTCACGCCTGATACACACCCACTGCCGGCGTCGGCTGGCCACTGGCCCCGGCCGGTGACCAGCACTTCTGTTCGCCCGCGAGCCCAAGGGGCTTGCTTGAGCCGGTTGCCTGGAAAGCGGGCACGGCCGGTTCTGAGGGGGGACCGCTGCAGCAATGCAGCGGTCCTACCCGACGAGATCTGGTTCGGGATCATCACCCGGCAGTCCATCCGCCGTGGCACGTTCTCCAGCGTCAACGTCCTGGTCAAACAGATCCGCGACTACATCAACTCCTGGAACGAAAACGCGAAGCCCTTCACCTGGACCGCCACCGCCGACGAGATCCTCGCCAAGGTCCGACTCGTCCAGACCAGCGTGAAGAAACTCGTCAATAACAACTCGAAGTAACACAATCAGGATCACGAGACACTAGCTCCTGCCCGTTGAGAGGTTCCAGCTATGTCGCGCCCGTTTGAGGAATCGCCCTACGCGTTCACCGTCCCGCCTCGGGTCGAGGCGGTGCCGGCAGCACGAGACCGCGTCGCGGACCGTGCTCGGCGGCTTGGGCTGGAATTGGGCGAGGAACTGACCGACGACTTGAAGCTGCTCACCGGAGAGCTGGTCGCGAACTCGGTCACGCACACGAAGGCCGCGTGCGTGGTGTGCATACGGTGGACCGGAGAGCGGCTCCGTGTGGAAGTCACCGATGTCGATCCCACGCCGGTGGCTCTCTCACAAGCTCTGCCTGTGGACGAACACGGGCGTGGTCTCTTCCTCGTTGCTGCACTGGCAACAGAGTGGGGCTCGCAATCCTGCGTCGCGGGGAAGACGATCTGGTTCGAACTGGAAGTGCCATCCTCAGCAGAAGCGACCATGACCGTGGCGACCGCGCATAGTGAGGTGCCGACTGAGCAGGCCATGGCCAGCTGCACAGGCAACGCCCCTCCGGTGCTGGCGAAGCCCTTGCCGATAGTCGGTGCACGAGCACGAGCCGAGTACCAAGCGGCCTGAAAGCGTCCCGATGCCGGACATTCGGAGGGGATGTTTCCGAATCTCCGGTGCGCTGGCGGCGAGTTCGCCGTGGCCACTTCGATTCCCACTGTCCGCCATTTCAGCTACACAGCGTGAAGTTCAGCTGCGACGCCGATCTCCCCACCAAGGCAGGATCGGGGGCAGATCGCTCAGCCCTCGGGCGGGCCGCTTGGGCATCGGCGACTCGCCGTCGTCACCGTCCCAGCGGCGACCATACTGATCCGGAAGACTTCCCCAGCCCCAGTACGGAACCGGGCTGCCGGGCGTCTCGCCGAACTCCTCCAGCGGATCGATGCGCTTGTCGCCCACCGTGCACAGATGCGCCCAGTCGTCTCCCATGTCGAAGACGTAGGCGAACTGCTCGCCGGCCTGCAGCCTGCTGAGCTTGGCGGTGTGGCCGTCCAGGGTGCCGTCCGGGGCTTCACCGTCCCACCAGTCCAGCGGGCTGACGCCCGTTCCGTCGGCCAGCGTGAACATGTGCAGGTGGGCCAGGTCCCAGCGAGCGAAGGAGCGATCGATGGCCTCCGCGAGCTGGGCGAAGGAATGGGTCCGTGCCGCGGCGAGGATCCGGCCGGGGCGAGGCCACAGATCCGCTCCGTGACCGGACACCAGCTCGACGCGGATGGACAACCACGTGCGTGCCATGCCGACTTGCTCCCCTCGGACCAGTTGCCAGACCGCGAGTGAGACTACAGAAAGTCACCGCAGGGTGGGGAATCCGTCTGACCGTACGCATCTTGATAGTCGCCCACACTGGTGATGTCGATCGGCGGTCTGGTGGCCCCGTGCAGGCCCCCACAGCGGCGACGAGGTGAGGGCACTGGAGAGCCTCGAGTGGACGACGTGCTGGCCGTACGTCAGGAGAGAGCCCTGGCCTTCGGCTACGGGGGGACCGAAGGTCAGGGCAGCTTCATCAGGGCGGTCACGGTGAGCGGACATGACTGCCGTTTCACGTAGTCGAGAGGTGGCGGGCTTCGCGACCGCGGGATCCGGTGCTCCTGTCGGCCCAACTCTGCACCTCGGAGCTGCTCTGAGCACATCACGTGCGTGATATTGCAGCTGGACAGCGTTCGTTACCTTGGGACGGAGAAGCACCGGAGCAGGAGCGATCACGCGTGGGGCTGCTTCTTGTCAGTATCGCGGCACAGTAGCCAAGGATCTCCATGACAGCGTCATTGCCGACCGTCACTTCCATCGATTTGCGCGTTCAGTCGGTTGACGAGGTACTCGAACACGTGGAGCGTGCGCTCGACATGCGTGTGGAGCCGGAGTCGCTGGTCCGGAAGCGCCGAACGGTTGGTGCGCGAACGGACCGTGGAACGTGGGTACGGATCGAGCGGCGTCCGCTCGATAAGGTCAAAGGGCAGGGCTGGAACGGTACGGAGTGCGCCGCAGTTCTGGATGGCGTTGCGAAGCCCGCGTGGTTGCAGGGTATGTCCTGGAGCGACACGGCTGGAGCGGCGATGTGGCGCGCCGACGAGACCGAGCTGCTTCCCGGGGAGCCAGTGGGTCCGGACTCGGTGTTGGCACTGTCAGAGGAGTGGTGGAAGGCACTGAACAGCTCGCTGAACGCTCTCGCTGAACAGCGCACGACACGCGTGGCGACGCCGGATACCGTCGCAATCACTCAGGCAGGAGTCACAGCCGCGATCAAGGAGACGTTCCCGGGGGTATCGGACACGACCATCGGGGAGTGGGCGCCGGCGCACGCGGACCTGAACTGGGCGAACATGACCACCCCGCAGTTCTGCCTGTTCGACTGGGAGGACTGGGGGATGGCTCCACGGAGCCTGGATGCCGCCTGGCTGTGGGGGAACTCCCTCGTTCTCCCGGAGTTGGCCGAGCGTGTCCGGCGAGAGCGGCGGCGGGACTTGGAGAGTCGGGACGGCAAGCTTATGTCATTGTTCTTCTGCACGAAGATCCTTGGCCCGCATGCCGATCCGGGTGATCCCCGGATGAGGCTCGCCCGGATCGAGGCGGATCGAATCGTGGCGGATCTCCGAGCGCGTTGAGCGTTTGCGCCGTGATGGATCCGTTGGCCGGGTGCTCGACGGGCGAGGACATCACTCCGGTGTGCGGAAAGTGAGCAGTGGCACGTCGTACAACTCAGGGTTTCGAGGCCGGGTCATGGCCGGCGAGATCACCTCGACGACGTAGAGCTCGCTCAGGAACTGGACCCTGGCGCTCAGGAGGTGGCTGGTGCGTCCGTCGGCGGACAGTGCCTTCAGGCCGGCGGACACGTGGATGTGCGGCAGAATGGCCCCCGTCTCCGGATCGTGGGCGATCGTTCCCGCGCCGAAGGCCTCGACGTTGGTGACGTGTGTCCTGTCCCAGACCGGGGCGTCCGGGTTTTCGAGTTTCCCGCAGGCGCCGACGATCTCGGCTTCGGCGAACGCGCCGATGAACGAGGGAATGTAGCCCTGCCGCACCCCATGGTCACGGCAGAACGCGGAGAGCGCGTCGAAGAAGTCCTCGCCGTGGTCGAAGGTGACGCCGAACGTCCTGCCGGTGTTCAGCACGTGGGCACGCATGTGGGTCCTCTCGGATGGGGCTGAGGTTCGTGGGTCAGCGCGCGAAGGCGGAGAACTTCGAGGTGATCGTCTCGTGGTCCGCGTCCTGGGCGAGCAACGTCTGCAGCAGGAGCCGCGCCTGGTACGGGCCGAGGTCGCCGGCTGGGATCAGCCCCCGGCCGATCAAGTCCTTCTCCGATCCGGGAAAGCCGTAGGTTTCTGTCAGGACAGGGCCGTTGCCGATGCGAGAGGCGAGGACCACGGGGATGCGTCCGGCGAGCCGTTCGAGGTTCTCGACGAGCCGCTGGGGAACATGTCCCACACCGAAGGCGGCAACGACAAGCCCGTCGCACCGTCCGTCCCACGCCTCGAGTAGCGTGCCGTCATCGTCGAGGCTGACCGTGTAGAGGCCCACGCGTGCGTCACGAGCAGCCGGTGCCAGGGGGGCGACTCGCGTGGGCGGCGGGGAAGCCAGCCGTACGCGGTCCTCCGCGACCCGGCCGACGGGTCCGGCGCCGGGTGACGTGAAGGCGGCAGGGCTGGTGGTATGGGACTTACGGACGTGGCGTGCCGCGTGGATCTCGTCGTTCAGGACGACCAGCACTCCGGCGCCACGCAGTTGCGGGTCAGCTGCGGCGATGACGGCGGCGTACAGGTTGGCCGGTCCGTCAGGGCTGGCCATGGTGGGATTGCGCATGGCGCCGGTGACGATGACCGGTTGGTCGTGATCGTGATGAAGGTCGAGGAAGAACGCGGTCTCCTCGATGGTGTCGGTGCCCTGTGTGATCACAACGCCGTCGACGTCACCGCCGTCGAGGGTCTTGTCGATCGCCGCGCCGAGCTCCGTGAGGTCGTCAAAGGTGAGCGAGGCGCCGGGCACCCGGCGAAAGTCATGCACACGCAGGTCGATGCCGTGACGGTCCAGGCCGGGCACGGCAGCCAGGAGATCATGCGCGGAGAGCGCCGGCACAACCCCTCCGGTCGCCGGGTCGGTGGTCATCGCGATGGTGCCACCGAGAGAGTAGACAGCCACCGTTCGCGTCACGCCCGCCATCGCCCCAACTTCCCATCCGACTCAGCCTGGTTGGATCTCTTCCTCGGAGATCTTTCCGAGCAGGCTATCGGGTCGCCCCTACAGGAGCGCCAGCTTCGGGCTGCAACTCGCCTGCCACGTATGCGCAGGCACGGTCCAAGGCGTCGAGGCTGAGGTGGCGGCTTCGTGGCCTGGCGAGCCCGGTGGTGCCCACAGCGGCAAGCTCTCCACAGCGGCGGATCAGCCAGGCACGGTCAAGGCCCAGGTAGTCCGAAGTCGCCGCCAGGCGTTCCCCGGGAGTCGTTCCCGTGGTGACGGTGTGGGTTCGCGCGTGGCCGGTGATGTCCGCGAAGGCTCGCAGCGAACGCGCCCTGGCGGTTAGTGCGGTCTGGGGAGCGCGTTCGGTGCGTACCCAGGTCGCTATCGCGGCCCTGTGTCCCGGCACAAGCGCGAAGCCCTCCGTCTGCTGGAGGTCCGCCTCGTCGGTCACCCAGGTCGTGACGCCGTACGACTCCGTCAACGCTATCGCAAGGAACAACAACACGCGCTCGTACAAGGGCGAGGCGACGACCTCCTGGTGGGGGATACAGAAGGCTCGTCCGACGCTGTCGTGTGCACGCGTGGGAGCCATCGTCCGGAGGTAGCGGTGCTTGTGTTCGAAGAGCAGCCAGGTCGCAGCCTCCTCCCCTCGCTGTTCGCGGGTCCAGAAGACCGGATCGCTGGCCAGCTCATCGCGCTGGTCGAGGATGAAGCGGGCGCACGCTCGCGAGCCGACGAGCATCTGGGAACCGTCAGTGAGGGCATCAGCAGCGATCGGTCGACTGTCAGTTCCTAATCGGGGCTGGGACAGAAGAGCGAGATTCCCGTGTAATGCTGCGTCGTCGCCGAGGACTGCGGAGTCGAACCCTGCCGTGGCCCAGAGGATTCCGTAAGTGAGATCGTCGAGTTCGTAGGCCACGGGGATCGCGAAAGAGCTGCCCAGTTGGTCGCGGTCGCCCCCGCGCACGTCCATGACGAAGTGCCGCTCTGTCCCGACTTCGCCGTGGCGCACGGCGAACAGCGCCCTGAGCGGCATCTGACTCCATGCCTCGGCCTCCCGGCTGGACGTGAGCCAGAGGGCGTCCCTCTGTAAGGAGGCGGCTGACCCGGTCAGCGTGGGAAGTGCCGTGGGCGGCAGGTTCCGCCCTGCCGGCAGGAGGAGCTGCCCCGGTCCTTCCTGAAGGGCGAGGCGGCCACGGGGGCTGTCCGCGGTTGACGAGGGCTGGTCTGCGTCGGGTAGCGCACCCAGGAGTCCAACGGGCACTCCGAGAGCCTCGCTCCACTGGGCAAGTTGGCGGCGGTCACGGATCTTCTTCCGACCCCGCTCAAGGCGACTCACTTCGGCCTGATCAATGTTGACGAGCCGAGCGACTGCTGCCTGTGAGAGGCCGGTGTGCTGACGGAAGAGCCGCACGACCACACCAAGATCCCAGGCCCGGACTGCTGCCTCAACTGCGGGATCCGCCCAGAACCCCTTCTCGACGCGGGGCACTGCGCCACCCCTCTGACAGGGCCCACACCGCGTTCCCGCGTTGAAACGGCTGAGCGTCGCACGGCACACCGAGCAGTGCCGCTCCAACTCGCCAGCCATCCCGGTCTCACCTCTAGTAGGGCTTTGTTAGGTACCCCGATTGATCATCGTCAGGTAGATTGTGATGTTCTGTCAGGTGTGACACCTGAGGAGATGGAGACGGTCCGCCCGCGCCTGGAGGCGTTCGCGGCGGAGATGCTCGGTTCGCTGGCGCGTCGGGACCAGCGGGCCAAGGGCGAGCTGTATCTGCGCGGGCTGATGCTGGACGGCAAGCGCAAGTCCATGCAGCCGATGGCCGAGCGCCTGGGCGTGGACCACCAGCAGCTGCAGCAGTTCGTCTCATCGTCCACCTGGGACTACTCCAAGGTCCGTGAGCGGCTGGCCCGTTGGGCTGCCGCGCACATTTCTCCCGAGGCGTACGCGATCGATGATGTCGGCTTCCCCAAGGACGGCTACGACTCACCGGGGGTGGCGCGGATGTACTGCGGCGCCCTGGGTAAGCGCGGCAACTGCCAGGTCGGCGTCAGTGTGAACCTGGTCAGTGACCGTGCGTCATCGGCTGTCGACTGGCGCCTGTTCCTGCCCGAGAGCTGGGACGACACCAAGTACGGCGAGGACGCGCTGATGGCCGAGGCGATCCGGCGCCGCCGCGCCAAGGCGGGAATCCCGGACACCGAGCGGCACCGGGAGAAGTGGCGCCTGGCGCTGGACATGCTCGACGAGGTGCGCGACAACTGGGAGTTGCCCGACCTTCCGGTCGCCGCCGACGCCGGATACGGCGACGCCACCGGCTTTCGCGAGGGCCTGACCGAGCGCGGCCTGACCTACGCGGTCGCGGTCAAAGCCACCACGACCGCGCACCCCGGCAATGCCACACCCCAACGCCCGCCGTACTCCGGGCAGGGCCGCCCTCCCGTGTCCGCCTACCCCCAACCGCACACCACCCTGCGCGCCCTGGCCCTGGCCGTCGGCCGAGCGGCCACCCGCACCGTCACCTGGCGCCAGGGCAGCAAGGCCACCAGACGCAACCCGAACGCCGAGATGCGCTCGCAGTTCCTGGCCCTGCGGGTCCGACCGGCCAACCGCACCATCCGCCGCGCCGCCGACGGCTCCCTGCCCGACTGCTGGCTGCTCGTCGAGTGGCCACCCGACTCCGCCGAGCCAACCGACTACTGGCTCTCGACGCTTCCCGCCGACACCCCACTGCGCGAACTGGTACGAATCGCCAAGATCCGATGGCGAGTTGAGCACGACTACCGCGAGCTCAAGGACGGTCTGGGCCTGGACCACTTCGAGGGCCGCAACTACCTCGGCTGGCACCGCCACGTCACCCTCGCGTCCCTCGCCCAGGCCTTCTGCACCATGCTCAGGCTCGACCCAAAAGCCCCTGCGCCGGCCTGACCCTCTACGCGGTCCTCCGCGAACTCCAGGCCCTCCTGGCCACCTGGACCGGCGCCTGCTCGATATGCGGCCAACCCGCACCAGCACCCGAACCCCACCACAGGACCTAACAAAGCCCTACTAGGTGATCAGGCGCATCTCCAGCTGTTCAACGTCCCGCAGATCTACTTTGCCGCGCGGTCCCTGCGTCCAAACCCACCAGCCGAGGCTCGGTTGAACTCTGCCCGGCCCAACGGGAGTCCGGTGCGGAGGCCCGCCGCTGTTCGGCGCTGTCCAAAACCAACTGGATCACCGAAGAGATATCACGGCCGTGATGTGCGACTGCCCGCCGCCTGAAGCAGGTTGGGCACGGAGGTGAGCGAGGGCTGGTGCAGGAAGACGACCAGTGCCCGGCACCGCGTTGGCCCGACCTCTGCAGTTCCAGCCGGACAGCTCCCCAGGTTGGACCTGGCCCCCAAGACCGCCCATCGGAGCCCCGGTGGGCAACGAAGTGGAAGGAGTACGCGGTGAACGAGAACGCACCCCCGGCGCCTGGTGGCCTGCTCGTGGCCGTCGAGGTTCTGACAGCCGTACACGACCGCAACGACACCAGCGCCTCCGACCCGTCGCAGGGCGGCGGCGGTGATGGTCCGTGGCCCGGTGGCGACGGCCTGAACCACCCCGTGTAGCAGCCAGCACACGCCCGGACGGGGACCGTGTGATCCTGCGCGGTCCCCGTCCGGGCAGCCCGTTTCCACTCGAAAGATGGGGAGAACATGGAGCACCGACTGATACGTGGCATCGAGCAGGCGCTGGGGTGGAACGGCCCCGAGGGTCTCGGAGGAGCCTTCGCCCGCGGCAGCCTCACGGACACCGCGCTGACCGAACGAATGCTGACCCCACAGCGACTGCTGGACATGACGATGCGGCGCACCCTCGCCCACCCGCAGTTCCGCATGTTCCGCGACGGCGAGGAACTGCACCCGAGCCGGTACCTCAACCAGGAAGTCAGCCGCCGCGGCCAGAGCGTCGACATGGTGAACATGCGGCTCCTGGCGGGCCTGCTCCGCGAGGGTGCCACGATGGTCCTGGACCAGTCCAACGTGTTCGATCCCACGATGGAGGTGGCCTGCCGGGCGCTGCAGTGGTGGTCCCGCGAACACGTCCAGGCAAATATCTACCTCACCACGAACGAGGCCGCCGGCTTCAGGCTCCACTGGGACGACCACGATGTCGTGATCATCCAGCTCGCCGGGGAGAAGGAGTGGGAGGTCCGTGGGATCTCACGCCCCTACCCGATGTACCGCGACGCGGCACGCAACGACTCCCCGAGCGAGGAGATCGTCTGGGCCGGCACCATGAAGACGGGCGACGTCATGCACATCCCGCGGGGCCACTGGCACCAGGCCACGCGCAACGGACGCGGCTCCGGGCAGAGCCTGCACATGACACTCGGGTTCGAGAAGCGCACCGGGGTGAACTGGCTGTCCTGGCTCGCCGACTGGTCCCGCGAGACCGAGATCTTCCGCCATGACCTCGACCGATGGGGCAGCGCGAACGAACAGGAGGCCCAGCAGCAACAGTTGGCCGAAGCCACGGTCTCGCTCATCGGATCGCGCAGCCCGGCGGACTTCCTGGCCGCCCGTGAACAGGAAGTCGCTCCGCCCCGGCACGTGCCGTATGTCGACTTCTTCGGCCCCCTGACGTCCGTCGTCTGCATCACCAACTTCCCGCCGCGCATCGTGGAGCACGACGACACGGTCGAGGTCGTCGCGGCACGCAAGAAGCTGACCTTCGCGGTCAAGGCGCTCCCCGCGCTGCGCCTCCTGCTGAGCGGCCACCCCGTGCACATCGACGAGGCAGCCAGCCAGGTCGGTGCCGAAGTGGAGCAGGTCGCGAAGATCCTTACGGAGGAGGAGCTGTGCGCGCCCCTGACCGCCGAATTGTCCTCGGGCTACACCGATCTCGTCACCAGCGCCACCAGCTGACCAATGCGCTCGACCTGGGGATCACCGCGATCGACACGGCTTTCAACTACCGAGGGTTCACCTCCCACACGACCCTCGCGGACGTCGGTCGCGGCCTGCTTGACCGCCTCACGATCTCCACGAAGGTCGGCTTCTTCCCACGGCCAGGCGGGGCCGAGCACTCACTCGATCCGGCCCGCCTTATCGGGGCGCTGGAACAGACGAACCATGAGTTGGGCCGCGCACCCGACCTCGTCTTCCTGCACAACCCGGAGTGCAGTCTTCGGGACACCGCTACGGAGGTTGCTCGCGACACTCTCGCCCAGGCGTGCGCGGCACTGGAAGACGCCATGCACAAGGGGCTCTGCGGTGCCTGGGGCATCTCCACCTGGGGTCCCTCTCCGCTGCTCGACGCGATCGACGCCGCCGTGGCCAAGCCGGCCGTCCTGATGGTCAGGTGTGGCCTATTCGTTGGCGTCCACACCCTCCGCGCGGCGGAGTCGCTTGCACGCCAGTGGAGCGATCACAAGACCCAGGTGTGGGGCATGAGCCCCTTCAGCGGAAACGCCCACGACCCTGTATGGAGCAGGTTCGACGCCCGCGTCTTCCTCCGAGACCCTCCCGGCCCCGTCACCCAGATGCAGGCAGCATTCAGGGCCGCCTACGACCTCCCGACGGTAAGCGCGGTCGCCGTCGGTACGGACGACCCCGTCCACCTTCGCGAACTTGTCGACGCGCTGACGTTCGAGGTGGACGAACAGGCGGTCCTCCAGTACCGAGACCTCCTGCTGGGCGGGGGCAAGGCAGGACGCTCATAAACGCTCATAAGCATGTGGACGGTTCGCCGTCATCGTGGAGTGCGGGCCAACCGCGCAGGCTCCACATCTCGCGGTGGCTCCCGACGGAGGTGAAGCCGTGCTCAGGCAAGGGACCACGTCTGGCGAGTGCCAGACGATGACCTTGACGCTCAACACCGGGCAGTTCACGAGGACGTGTCGATCCCGGTGCTCTCTGACGGCTGGGTCGGTCGCTGTGAGTCTGGCCCGCAGTCTCGTTCGCCGCTGCTTCAGCGGCCAGCGGGGCCTGGATGTCGTCGCGGACGATGGCCCGGTCACAACCGGCTTGGTCGGCAACGCCGTTACGGTCATGGGGGACTTCGGTGCCGTGGAGTCCGAAGCCTGGACGCTCTATGACGATGGCGTCGTCGAGGTTGCTGACCAAGCCGCCAGTGAACTCACCCCGGACTGGGCTTGGACGTCGGACCCGCGTGGCAAGCCCGTGTGGGCGCTGGTCCTTACGCAGCCCGACGGTCCTGCGGGCGCGGAAACCTGCCCGGCAGGACGCTGCTGAGCCCGTCCCACCTCTCGCCACACCTGCACGTAGGCGCAGTCATGCCACTTTTCAACCTGGTTACGAAGAATGAGGCGCTATGAACACCTCCCGATGGAGGAACGGCCCGCACTCGAACTGGGGCGGCCCTATCCGGCGTGCCGTCGTCACCGGCGGCTGTGGGTTCGTCGGCTCGCACCTGTGCGACGACCTGCTGCTCGACAGCGATGTCGAGGTGGTGTGCGTCGACAACTTCCTTACGAGCACCGGGGACAACGTCGTGCACTGCCTGTCGGACGACCGCTTCGAGTTGCTGGTCCACGACGTCACGGAGCCGATCCCGGTACCTGGTGAGGTCGATCTGGTACTCCACCTTGCGTCGCCGGCCTCCCCGCAGGACTACCTGCGTTTGCCGGTCGAGACGCTGCAGGCCGGTTCTCTCGGAACCTTCAACGCCCTGGAACTGGCTCGGCAGAAGCTGGCTCGCTTCGTGCTCGCCTCCACCTCCGAGGTGTACGGGGACCCGCTCCAGCACCCGCAGCAGGAGTCGTACTGGGGGAACGTCAATCCGGTGGGGCCGCGCAGCGTGTACGACGAGGCGAAGAGGTTCGCCGAGGCGGCGACCACGGCCTACCGCACCAGGCACGGCGTCGACACCGCGATCGTACGGATCTTCAACACGTTCGGGCCGCGGATGCGCGCGGAGGACGGGCGGGCCGTACCGACCTTCATCCGCCAGGCGTTAGCGGGTGAGCCACTGACCGTCACCGGCGACGGCTCGCAGACGCGGTCGCTGTGTTACGTCGACGACACCGTCCAGGGCATCCTCGCCGTCGCCGCAAGCAGCCACCCGGGTCCCGTCAACCTGGGCAATCCCGCCGAGACCACGGTCCTGGAGCTCGCACATCTGGTGCGGGACCTGAGCCGGTCCGCCGCCCCGATCGAGTTCGTCGCCCGACCGGTCGACGACCCGGGGCGCCGCAGACCGGACATCACCCTCGCCTGGGAGCAGTTCGGCTGGAAGCCGGAGACCGATCCCCGCAAGGGACTGAGTACCACCATCGACTGGTTCGCCACACAGCTCAACGACACCGCAGCGAGGGAACGATGACGCGACACGCACTCCGTCAGGCGGGGACTGCCGAGACGCCGTTACGGAACCACCGGCCTGACGACGGGCTCCAGGGCTTCCGTACGGAAGGCTACGCGGTCCTGCGCCAGAGGATCACAGGGAACGCACTTGAGGCCCTGCGGACCGAGGCCGACGACCTGATCCGGCGCTTCACCCAGGACGGGTTCCGCTCGGACGACTACTGGTACTTCACGCCCGCCGGCATGGACGCGCCCGTCCTCTACCGCATCCACAACCTGGAGAACCAGGGCTCCCCGACCGTGGCACGGCTCTACACCGACGAAGGTCCCCTGCACCTGATGGCCGCCTCCATCCTGGGCGGTCCCGTGCGTGCCACCGCGTGCGCCATGATCGTCAAACTGCCCGGGGTGGCCGCCCCGGTGCCCTGGCATCGGGACCGTACCGACGTTCCGCCGCACACTGTGTGCAACCTGAGCGTCTTCCTCGACGACTCCGACGCGGACAACGGATGCCTCGAATTCGTCCCCGGCTCACACCTGGCGCCCGACGACGAGGAGGTGGATGAGGTCCAGGCCCGCGGCCCGGTCCACGCCCTCCCACTGACGGCCGGTGACGTCGCCGTACACGACGTGCGCATTGCCCACGCCTCGCGCCGAAACCGCTCGGCTCGGATCCGGCGCAGCATCGTCATCGAGTTCGCCCCCGCTGATCTGGAGCTGCCGTGACCAGCCCCAACCCCGCTGGCCAGAGCCCGAGAGTGAGGGTGGCCACCATCACGGTGGGCACCAACGAGCGCCGCTGGCTGGAGCGTTGCTTCGCGACACTCGTGGACAGCGACACCCCCGGGATCGACCTGACGGTCTGGTACGTCGACAACGACTCCGACGACGGCAGCACGGCGTTCGTCGAGGACCGCTTCCCCGAGGTGCGTGTCATCCAGAACCGGAGCAACGTAGGTTTCGCCCGCGCCAACAACATCGGCATGCGGGCGGCGCTCGACGACGGTGCTGACTACGTGTTCCTCGTCAACCCGGACACCCAGACACCGAAGTCGCTGGTACGCGATCTGACCGAGTTCATGGAGGCCTGGGCCGACTACGGCGTCGTCGGTCCCATGCAGTACGAGTACGACGAGTCGGGCGGCACCGCTCTGGGCTCGTACAACGACTGGTCGAAGACGGCTCTGCGCTGGGGCGAGCAGCACGCCTTCGCCGGCGACTGGCCGAACCACCCCTCACCTGCCAGCCCGCCCGAAGGCCGTGCTCCGAACACCCTGGAGCACGCCTACGTCCAAGGGGCGGCCTTCTTCGTCCGCGCCGAGCTGTTACACACCGTCGGACTCTTCGACGAGGTCTTCCACACGTACTACGAGGAGACCGATCTGTGCCGTCGCGCCCGCTGGGCGGGGTGGCGCGCCGCCCTCGTGCTCGACGTCGGGATACAGCACTTCGGTGGCGGCGGAACCGCGGGCAGCAACTACCGGCGTATCCAGATGCGCCGCAATCGCTACTACTACCTCCTCACCGACATCGACTGGCACGCGCTGCCCATGCTGCGGCTGGCCGGTCGGTGGCTGAACGACGATCTGCGTGGGCGTGGCGTGGGCGGGGTGACCAGCTGGTGGCGCGGGACATGGGAGACCGCAGAAGCCGTGTGCTGGCTCGCGCGCCGTGCACCGTTGATCAGGGCCCGCCGCCGCGCCCACCACCAGCTCGGCCGGCAGACGGTCGGTGCCGGTCGTTCGCAGGCAAGGAGCGCGCGATGACCACACCCCGGATCCTGTTCGCCGGTGTATTCCACTGGAACGCGGGCTCCAGCCACATGATCGCCGAGTACGCCCGGGTCGCCTCAGAGGTGGGATGCGAGGTCGGCGTCTCCAGCCAACTGTCACGCCTGGACGGCACGGTGAACGTCCACCTGCCGCTCGTGGACGACCTCTCCTGGGCCACCCACCTCGTCCTCGTCTTCGAGGGCCGGCAGTTCCTTTCGACCGAGCAGCGTGAGCTGTGCGAGGCCGTGCCGCGCTGTCGGCGCATCATCCTGGACCCCGACGGCCACTGGGGCCCGTACGTCACCGCCGACCTGGACGACAACGCGGGCGCGGACACCATCGAGTCCTGGCACAAGCTGTATGCCGACCTCAGCGACGTGATCCTGCAGCCCCGCCTTGCTGAACGGCTCCCCGACGGAGCCGAGTTCTTCAGCTACTTCGGCATGCCGGACATCAACCGCCTCGCCACGGACCTCCCGGGCCCACAGTCCCTGGCGTACGAGCTGCAGTACGTCGGCTCGAACTGGTGGCGCTGGGAGGCGATGACCAGCCTTGTCCAGGCCGCAGCCGCGGCCGAACCACCGATCGAGCGCATCCGGGTGTGTGGACGCTGGTGGACGGGCGACCCGCACCCCGACCACCTGACCGCCACCACCAACGAGCCCGGCTGGATGCAGGATCACGGTGTCGAGGTGGCGCCGCCCGTTCCGTTCGGGCATGTGGTCGCCGCCATGTCCCAGGCTGCGATCACACCGGTGCTGGCCCGTCCGCTGCTCGCACGGATGAGGCTCCTGACCCCCCGCATGTTCGAGACCCTCGCCTCGGGCAGCATCACCGCGCTCTGGCCGGGCCTGGACTACCTGTCCGAACTCTACGGCGACGACGTGGAGCTCTTCCTGCTCGGCGACGATCCGGCCGACACCCTCTCCCGGATGATGCGCGAGCCGGCTCGATACCGCGAGCGCCTGGCGGCTGTCCAGCTCCGAGTCCACGAGTGCTTCAACTACCAGGCCCTCCTGGCCGAACTCATGCGGTTCACCCGATGACCACTGTGAGGTCCGCTGTGTCCAACGTCTTGATCACCGGTATCACCAGCTGCGAGAGCCGGGGTGTCGAGGCCCTGGCCCGCGCCATCGCCGAGCAACTGACCAGCGAAGGAGGCAACAGGGTCACCGTCCTCACCCAGACCCCGGCGCTCGACGAGGAAGCCCTCGCCTCCACCACCGCGCGCTGCGTGGCCGATCCCTTCGTCGTCTCCCGCTCCTGGCAGCAGATGCGCCCTCAGGAGAGCCCTGCCGAACTGATCGCACGCAGCGAACAGCTGCTCGCCGAAACCGATCTGGTCATCGCCACCGGGGGTGACCTGCACACCTCCGATTACGGGGTCTCCACACCGTACCTGCGGGCCTTGACCGCCGCGCAGCAGCGGGACATCCCGACAGCGGTGATCGGCCAGTCCGTCGGCCCCTTCGGCGATCCCGCCGACGCCGAGGCATGGCTCACGGTCGCAGACCGGTGCGATCTGCTCACCGTCCGGGAGAGCGTCTCCCACCGCTACCTCGTGGGCAAGCTCGGTCTTCCCGAGCACCGCGTGCAACTGTCCTCCGACCCCGCCTTCCTGCTGCCGACAGCCACCGACGAGCGGACGTCGGCCGTGCTCAGACCCCTGGGGCTCACCCCCGAGGACCCCTACATATGCCTCGCCCCCAGCCAGGGCATCACCCGGTTCAGCGCCTTGGGGGAGATGCAGCACGCAGCCGCACTGACCCGACTGGCCACTGCTCTCGTCCGCACCCGGAAGATGCCGGTCCTCCTCGTACCGCACTGCCACGACTCCCGGCCCCACAACGACGACCGGATCCTCGCGGCCCGCATCGCCGAGGCCGCCGGCATGCCCCAGGTCATGGCACTGCCCGGCGCACTGACGGCCTCCGACTACAAGGGAGTGCTCGCCCGCGCCGAACTCGTCATCTCCGAGCGCCTGCACGCCGCGATCGGTGCGCTCTCCGGCGGCGTCCCGGCGATCGCGATCGGGCACTCGCACAAGTTCAACGGCGTGCTCGCCGAGACCTACGGCGACACCGTCGACGTCGACGACATCCACGCAGACGTCCGGGCCTTCGCCCAGGACAACACCGTCATCGACCGGATCGTCCACGACACCGACGCGACCGTGCTGCGCACCACCCTGCAGCAGCGGCTCCCGCTGATCACGGACCGCGCCCGCAGCGACTTCGCCCAGATCAACAGGCTCCTCGCAGGCTGAACTTCCCAGCTCCACACGCGGCTCGTCTGCACCGAATCCCGCACGACCCGCTGTGAACCGCTCCTGGACAGCAGCGGGGACCGACTGATGAAAGGGAGACACGACAACCATGCCCACGCATTTGGTGACCGGCGGCGCCGGCTTCATCGGGTCCCACCTTGTCGCATCCTTGATCGAGCGCGGCGACGACGTCGTAGTCCTGGACAACCTCGACGGCGGCAAGACCGAGAACGTGCCTGCCGACGCGACCCTCGTCGTAGGCTCGGTCGCCGACCAGGCCACCGTCGCCGAACTCTTCGCCTCGTACCGCTTCGACGGCGTCTACCATCTGGCCGCCTTCGCCGCCGAAGGCATCAGCCACGCCGTCAAGCACCACAACTACTCCGTCAACGTGCTCGGCAGCATCAACCTGATCAACGCCTCGCTGGCCGCCAAGGTCAGGTTCTTCGGCTTCGCCTCGTCGGTCGCCGTGTACGGCCACGGACACGTCCCGATGCGCGAGGACGAGCACCCCGTCCCGGCCGACAGCTACGGCAACGCGAAACTCGCCGTGGAGCGTGAACTCGCCGTCACCATGGAGCTGCAGGGCCTGCCGCACTTCGCGCTGCGCATGCACAACGTCTACGGCGAGCGGCAGAACATGGGCGACCCCTACCGCAACGCCGTCGCCATCTTCCTCAACCAGATCATGCGTGGCGAGCCGATCAGCGTGTACGGAGACGGCAGCCAGGTCCGCGCCTTCACCTACGCCCCGGACATCGTCGGCACCTTCCTCTCCGCGTCCGACCAGCCGAGCGCGTGGGGCCAGGTCTTCAACGTCGGCTCTTCACAGACCACCACCGTGCTGGACATGGCGCACGCCGTACGCGCCGCGATGGGCGTCCCCGACCACCCGATCAAGCACCTGGCGGCCCGCCACGAGGTCCACGCCGCGTACACCGACAACAGCCTCGCTCGTAGGGCGCTCGGCGACTGGACCGACACCCCGCTCACTGACGGACTGCGCCGCACCGCGGCTTGGGCCCGCGAGCACGGCCCCGTGGAACCCGCGACGTCCCTCAGCATCGA
Source organism: Streptomyces flavusporus (assembly GCF_046267975.1). Lineage (NCBI taxonomy): Bacteria > Bacillati > Actinomycetota > Actinomycetes > Kitasatosporales > Streptomycetaceae > Streptomyces > Streptomyces flavusporus. Next base: position 8,335,292 of record NZ_CP176503.1, read on the forward strand.
GAACGACACCGCGGACAAGCCCGAGTGGTTCACCTGGGCCTCGGGACGGGCGGTCACGTCATGACGGGCAGCACGCTCGCCGTCGACGTCGGCGGCGTCCTCTACTACGACGAACCTTTCGACCTCGCCTGGCTCCAGGGCGTCTGGGAGTTTGCGCAGGAGGACGATCCCACCCTCACCATGGACGCCTTCCTCCAAGCCGTGCGTGACTTCTACCGCCACCGCACGCCTGGAACACCCCCGCCCAGCCTCTTCCCGCCCAACGGCACGAAGAGCTGGCAGTGCGTCCGTGAACGCTGGACCTCGCTCGTCCAGCCCATCCCTGGAGCCGTCGACGCGCTTAGCCAACTTGCCGGGGAGTACGAGGTGTGCATCGTCGCCAACCAGCCCCTGGAATGCCTCTCCGCCCTGCGCGCCATGGGCATCGAGCAACAGGTCCGGCTGGTCGCACTCGACTCCCTCGTCGGCTACGCCAAACCCGACCCCCGGCTCTTCGAGTGGGCCCTGGATCGTCTGAACTGGAAGCCGGAACACACCGTGGTCGTCGGCGACCGGACCGACCACGATGGTGCTCCGGCACTCGCTCTCGGCTGCTCGGCAGCGATCGTCAGCGTCGACGGCGGATGGCGTGCGCCAGCGGGAGTCGATCCCGAGATCGTGGCCGCCTACCGCGAACTGAAAAGCCGTCAGGGCCACACCGCTGAGGGCAGCACGAGGTACTGGACCGTCGCGGCCCTCGGAGACCTGACCGATGTGCTCTGGGCCGTGGGCCGCGAAGAGCGCTGCCCATGGCCGAGCCAGGAGGTGCACCCGTGACTCTCGGCGCCAACCTGTCCCTCACCATAGTCATTTGCAGCAACCGCCCCGATAGCCTGCCGGGAGCTGTCGCTCGTACCGCCGCGGCGATCGGGCCGCGAGACTGCCTGCTGATCATCGCGGACATGCCCGCTCAGCAGCTTCCGACGGTGCCCGCGAGCTCCTCGCTGCCCCCGTCCTGCATCCGCGTCATCTGCAACGAGGAGAACCAGGGACTCGCCTACAGCCGCAACAAGGCCATGAAGGAGGCCACGACGCGGCACCTTGTCTTCCTCGACGATGACATAGTCCCCACCGCCGAGGCCCTGACGCAGATGCGGGCCGCTCTGGCCGCCGGCGCACACGTCACCGGGACGCGGATCACCGCCCATCTTCAGGGGCGCCGTCGCCCGTGGTTCCTCACCTCTGGTCAGCTGCACTACCTCGGGTCCCACGCCCCTGCCCGGCCGGCGACGATCTGGGGCGGCAGTTTCGCCATCGACTCCGAGCACGCCCGCCTGCTCGGAGTCGCCTTCGATGAACGCCTTGGCCGGATCGGCAGCTCCCTCACCTCCGCCGAGGACACCACCTTCGTACGGGAGATGACCACCCGCGGCGCCACCGCGACGGTCCTGCACGACGCCGAGGTCCGACACCTGATCCCCGCCCATCGGCTGACCCTTGCCTATCTGTTGCGCCGCGCCTTCTGGCAGGGGCGCAGCGAAACACGGCGCAACGACGCGCGGGGAGGTATCAGGAAGGAATGGGACCGTAACCGGTCGGGAGACGGTGCCCGTCCAGTGCGGGCCGCCCTCGCGGTGCTCTACACCGCCAGCGTCCTCCTTGGCGTCTGTTGGGAGGCCATCACGCGGCGCCGGGCCGGCGCCGCCGACACCGAGTCCAGGGGCGACCGATGAAGGTGGCCATGGTCATTCCGCCCTACCGGTACGGGGCCAACCCCACCGAGTGGATCACCGTGCCACCCCAGGGCTACGGCGGCATCCAATGGGTCGTTGCCACGCTCATGGACGGGCTGCTGGAGGCCGGGTGCGAGATCCTGCTGCTCGGAGCTCCTGAAAGTCCAGTACAGGACGGTGTCACGGTGTCCACCGCGGTCGAGAGAACCGACATCCACGTCGCCATCGAGGCGTTCGCCCCGGACGTCGTCCATGACCATTCGAACGCCGCCGCACTTCCACCCGGCGGGCTCAGGCCGACTGTGAGCACGCACCACCTCAACGGCGTGCCGGAGCGTCAGATCAACGGCGTGTACCTCTCCCGGGCACAACGCACCGCCGCAGGGGCCGAGTCCGCCCCGGTGATCAGGCTGCCGGTCAACCCTTCGCGATATCCGTTCCAGGAAGCGAAGGACGACTACCTCCTCTTCCTGGGCCGGGTCTCCGCGCACAAGGGCGTACGTGAGGCGGCCGCGTTCGCGCGCGCCGCCGGCCTGCCACTGACGGTCGCCGGACCAGCCTGGGAGAAGGACTACCTGGACGCTCTACTGGCGGACTTCCCGCACACCGTCCGCTACGTGGGCGAGGTCGGCGGCAGCGCACGTACCCGACTGATCGCACGAGCCCGAGCGCAGCTCGTGCTGTCACAGCCCTGGGGAGGACCGTTCAGCGGACGATGGATCGAACCCGGCGCCACCGTGGTCTCGGAGGCCGCCGCCAGCGGCACCCCGGTCATCGCAAGCGACAACGGTTGCCTACCCGAGATCGTCCCCGGTGTCGGCATGATTCTCCCGGTCGGGCAGGAGATCACGCCCGGAGACGCGAAGCGGGCGCTGGCATCGCTGCCTACGGCCCGGACCGTGCGCGAAACAGCGGTGGACCGATGGGGTCACCACACCATCGCACGTCAGTACCTGGCGGTCTACAAGAGAGCAGTCAGCGGCGAGGTCTGGACGTGACCTCGGAAGATCACGCCGTACGCTGCCTCGCGAGACGCTGACGGCGCGCCTCGTAGAGAACGACGGAGGCGGCGTTCGACGCGTTCAGGGAGCTGGCCGAGCCCGTCATCGGAATGCTGACCACGTGGTCGCAGAGCTCACGCCAGGCCGCACTGAGGCCCGCGGTCTCGTTGCCGATGAGCAGCAGGACCGGCTGGGTCAGGTCGAATTCCGAGACGTCGGCGTCGCCGTCCTCGTCCGTGCCCACGACGGCCACTGGGCGCCCCTGGGCGCGCTCCTTCTCCAGCCACTCCATGACCTCGTGGTGCGACTGGCTGCGCACCACGGGCACGGCGAAGAACGACCCCGTGGAGGCACGCACCGACTTGGGGTCGTAGGGGTCCGCAGCGTGCCCCGTCACGATGAGCCCGTCGGCACCGAACGCGTCGGCCGAGCGCACGATGCTTCCGATGTTTCCGGGCTGCGTGGGCCGGTCGAAGACCAGGCCGAGGAAGTCGTCGTTGACCTTGATCCGCGACAGACTGTCCGGTGCCATCTCGACCACCGCCAGGACCTCCGCAGCTCCGTCGGCCTTCTCGCTGAGCTCGGCGAGAAGCTGCGGCACCATCGCCACGCGTTCGGCACCGACACGGCGCAGCAGGTCCTCCGCCCATCGGGAGAGCGGGCGGCTGGCGTCGTAGAGCAGGGAGCGAATGGTCCAGCCGTGCTCCACGGCCATCGTGATCGGACGTACGCCCTGGACCAGGAACTCCTTGGCGCGCCCTCGCTTGGTGCGGTTGTTGAGCAGCGTCTGCAGCTGCTGGAAACGGGCATTGCGGGTCGAGATCCGCTGTACTGCCACCCGTCCTCCAAGCCAAAAATGATCATTGCGAACACCCGGTCGTCCCAGTGGAACTGAGCAGCGGGCACCCTGAAGGTTACACGGACCAGGCCGTCACCCAGGGCGTCCGTCCAGTTGCGTCAGGTGTCTCTGCCTGGGTCCTTACGGAGACGGCAGCTGGTTCCGGAGCGACCTCGGACTCTTCAAGCCGAGCCCCATTTCGCTTGGCCGTCCAAGTTCCTCAGAGTCTCAATGCGATACGACAGCTGGTCGGCGGCGGCTGTGTCTCCGTGGTCTGCCCGCCGAATGAAGGAGCCGAGCGTGTGCAGGTCTCGGATGCCGACCAGGACCGGGAGACCTGACCACTCCCTGATGTCGTAGCCGTATCGGAGGCTGAAGTCATCCAGTTCTGCGGAGGTGCGCCCGAAGCGGACCCCTTGGAACGTGTTGGCCAGATCGATCTCGCGAGGCCCGACCGCCGCCTCGTCCCAGTCCCCGAGCCTGATGCTCCGATCGTCCCAGAGGGTGTTGCCTGGGTAGGCGTCGCCGTGGATGTGGCCGTAGCCCAAGGGGAATTCGAGCCCTGCGTAAGCGTTCAGGAGTTCCTGCCTGCGCTCCATGAGCCACGTTCGCACGTCGGGCCCAAGGTATGTGCTGGATTCCACGGTGGCCTTAAGCGAGGCAAGGGGCTGGTACTGCGGCAGCGTCACTGGCGGGGCCGGCAGGGAGTGCAGGGCGCGTAGAAGGTCCCCCAACCGGCCGGTCGGGGGCCGGCCGTGCGTGGGCTGGGGATAGTGCCGCCAGAACGTAACGGCGTAAGGCTCGTACACCACCGGCTGGGGCACGTCAGCGGGTTCTGTCGCCGGAAAGCCGTTCGCGACGAGCCAGCGCGTGAGCGAGACGGCCGTCGCGAGGTTCTGCTGCTGCGCGATAGGGCTCACTCGTACCACCATGTCTTCCGCTGTTAGGAGGAACACGGAGGTGGCGTGATGGTGAAGATGGGCGAGGGATCGGTCTGTCAGACCTGATGCCCGGCAGGCCATGCGGGCGGCGGACTCAGGAGAGACCGTCATTGTCATGAGATGAGGGCCTTCGCTCGGGTGTCGATCGCCTGGTAGCCGCGGGTGGCGTCGGCAAGCTCGCGCACAACGCGGCTTCCGGCGAACCGTGGGTCTTCCAGAAGCCTAGCTACTCCTTGCACCGCGTCGCCGAGCTGTCGGATGCGACGGTCCACCGGCAGTTCGAGGATGGGGTGGAGCTGTTCGCCGACTCCCTCGATCTCGCCCGCTGCAATACGCGCGGTGACGATGTCGAGGCGTGCCAGGGCCTCGTCACCGTACGAACGCTGCTCCGCCGGGCCTGTCGCGTACAACTCGATCGCCGCGGCGGCGTGGTGCTCGGCCAGCTCGTGTTCGCCCAGCAGGGCGTACGTCCCGCCGATGTAGTACTCCTGCTTGGCTTCCGGGAAGGTGAGCAGCCCTCCGAAACGCGTGAGTCCGTCAGGATCTGTGTGTTGCTCACGGGCGCGTTCGAGCTCCCGGAGTGCGGTCAGTGCTGTGTTCCGGTCGCCGATACGTGCCGCTGCCCTGGCCTCGATGGCGGCGGTCCTGATCCGCGTCTCACCGTCGGGAGCGTGCCGGATCGCCTGTTGCGTGTACTCCAGGGCCGTGAACCGGTGAGTCGACCACTCCGCGATCAGCGCGGCTGTGCCCTTGACCCATGCCCGGAGATCGTTGTGGTCGGCGTGATCGGCTAACGTCCAGGCCGTCTGGAGCTGGGCGATCGCCGAGTCCTGGTCGCCGAGGTTCTGTGAGGCGTGAGCGAGGAGCAGGCAACTCGTACCGGCGAGAAGGTACAGTTCGCGGGTTTGCCCTGGCGGCTGGTGACCGCTCAGGAGCGAGAAGAGCCGGTCTCGCGTGGACAACAGGTCGTGGAAGAGCGGGTGGAGAGGAGCGTGAACGTAATCAGTCGCGATGCGGGTGATCTTGGATTCCAGTGCCTCCAGCTCGACGTCGCTCACGTTGCTCTTCGTGACCTCTTCCGTGAACTGCAGCGACTGTGACGCGGCCTGTGCCGCGAGTTCATGCAGGTTGCCGGTCCGTTCGCCGGTCGCAACCTGAAGGTCGGTTACTGATGGTCTCCTGTGCGACAGGGGAACGTGCGTCGAACCCTCGTGGTGCTCGCGGAACGGCGGCGGGAGGAGGGCATCAGGCGTCTCGATGCCCCTGAGGAACCTGGCGACCTTGTCGAGGCTAGTCAGGCGACGGGTTCCGGCTTCGAGCATCGACAGGAAGCCCTGGCTCAGCCCGGTCAGATCGGCCATGTCGTCCTGGCGGAGCTTGGCCCGCTCCCGGACGAGGCGGCTGACGCGGCCGAAGTCCCACGCGGCGATGGCTTTTTGGACTTCTTCATCCCGCCAGATGGTGTCCGGAACCCGGGGTTCGAAGCGGGAGCCAAGACGCCTGCCACGTGCGCACGTGGCGCACCGGTCCTCGTCGTTGTACTGGCTCAACCGGCATCCGCAGTCTGCACACACGCGAGTGTGCTGTCGCATCGCACCCCCGTTTCTCGTCTGCGCACGTCAGGGTACGTGGGGTACGAGTAGGCCGCTATCACACCTGTAATACGCGCAGTTGACGTCTGGTGCTGTCCGTCGCGCCTCAGCTGCCGGAGACTGTCGCGGCTATCGCACTCAGGAGCCGCGGGACGTCCTCCAGGCCGTCGAGGACCACGTCGGCCCCGGCCGAGGCGAGTTCGGCGGCGGTTGTCTTGCCGGACGCGACTCCGATAACCGGAGCGCCTCCTTCGAGTCCCGTACGGACGTCTTCGAGGGAGTCTCCGATGATGACGGTGTTGGAGCGGGTGAAGGCCGACCCGTATTTGGCCTGGGCCCGCTTCTGCGCGACGGCGACGAGGGCGGGGCGGTGGTCGTCGTCCGAGGAGTAGCTGCCGATCTCCGTGTCGAGGTACCTGTCGAGGTGGAACGCTTCCAGTTTCAGGACCGCGTTGGGCTTGAGGTTTCCCGTGACGACAGTGGGCACGAGGTTCGGCTGCGCGTGGACTGCCTCCAGGGCTGCGACGGCGCCGGGCATGAGGACGCCCTGCTCGCGCAGATCCTTTGAGCGCGCCGCAAGGCGGTCAGGAAGAAGTTCCACCATGCGCGGTACCAGGTGGGGGACGTCCGGTTCCGGGACGCCGTTGTCCAGGAGCAGGGACCGGATGGCGAGGGGCATGGTCACGCCGGTTCCCCGTGCAGGCAGGCGTTCTGCGGGGCGCCCGACGATTTCCGCGAAGGTTTCGCGATAGACCTGCCGGTCGATGTCGCCGACATACACCAGCGTGCGGTCGATGTCCCACAGCACAAGGACCATCGGCGTCTCCGTCAAGTTCGGCTCCCTGTTCCTGCCGCGCCGGCGGCTCGTTCCAGTACGCCTTGAGCGTACGGGCTGTGGATCACCGGTCGGAGGTGGCCGAGCATGACGTCGATGTGGTCGTTCAGGCGGGCGGACTGGAGTTGGTCAGCGAGGTCGAGGGCTTCGTGCGCCGTGACGGATCCGGCTTCGAGATCGCCGTTGGCGAAGTGCGCGGTCGCGGCGCGAGAGAGGAACAAGCCTCTGGTCCGGTGGTCACCGGGGTTGAGGGCCTCCCGTGCCTTGGTGAAGCTGGCAACCGCGCTCCGGGGATCACCGAGGTCGAGATGGCAGCTGCCGGTCTGTCCGTGGATCTCGCCTTCGTTGATCCAGTACAGCCACTCCGGATCGTGTTCCGAGCGGCCTTGGGCGCAGAGTTCCGCGGCGCGTCCGAGTGCGGCGAGTGCGGCCTGCCGCTCGCCGAGCTTTGCGTGCCCGCGGGCCTGTCGAGTGAGCAGCATGGCTTCGAGAGCAGGTGTGCCGAGCTTCCTGACCTTCTCCCATGCCGTCTGTGCTGCGGTGACGGCGTGATGTGGTGCCTCGGTGGAGTAGGCGTGGATGGCGATGTATGAGAGAGCGCCGGCTCCTAGCCGGACGTCTCCGGAGGCTTTGGCGGCGCGGAGAGCGGCGTACAGGTAACCGAGGGTCTGCTCGCGTTCGCCGGAGTCGAAGGCGAACCAGCCCGTCTGGGTCGCCGTGTCGGCGATGATCGCCGCGAGCCGCCGTCCCGTGGCCATGTCGTAGGAAGTGTGGTCCACGAGGTGCCTCAGGAACCTGAGGTGCGTGTTGCCCAGTTCGGTCAGGGGGCCGCTGCCGCTGCTGGCGTCCATGGTCCGGAGGCCGTCGGTGGTGCGCTGGAGGCTGTCGAGTAGGTCCGGAGTGAGTTGGCTTCCCTCGGCGGCGTGTTGGAGAGGCTCGGCTTCCGCGCGGTCCCACTGGTTGACGAAGGCGGTGAGTGCCACGCCGCTGGCGGTGAGGAATCGTCGGCGTTTCATTGCGCTCCCTCCTACCGCAGTATCCAGTGCTGCCACCATACGGGCCGTGGTCCACGGCAGGGTCGGATCGGCGTCGCCGGCGAACTGCGCCAGGGGTTCCTGCCGGGCCGGGAGGGGCGCCCGGGGGATGGGCAGCGGGAGCAGCTCGGCGGGCACGGCAAGGCCCGTCAGGAATTCGACGATTTTGTCGATGTTCGTAAGGCGGCGGCTGCCTGATTCCAGCATGGACAGGAATGCCTGACTCAGGCCCGTGAGTTGGGCCATGTCCTCTTGGCGGAGACCGCTGCGGAGCCGAATAAGACGGCTGGCTCGGCCAAAGTTCCATGCAGAAAGGGCGTTTCGGACGTCCTGGTCGGACCAGACGTGCTCCGGAACGGTGGGGATGCTCGCCTCCCATGTTCGTGAGCGAGCGCAGGCGGAGCACAGCGTGTCCGTGTTGTACTGGCTCAGGGAGCAGCCGCATCGATCACAACGTCGCTGCGTCGGCTGTAACACCCTTTCCTCCCCTGGCCGAGCGCGCGGCCGACAGGCCCTTGTCGGAACCGGAATCACCTAAGTGATATCACCCTCGGAATGTGCGTAATCACCTTGCAGTGAACAGTCTTGGGGATCAGTGAGCGTCCTGGTGAGAGAAGTCGCCTGGACCACGACCCAGTCAGTGCGTTCTGACGTACGGGAGATCCCGGTGATTGCCTCTCCAGGCCGGCTCGAAGCCGCCTCTGATCTGCCTGACGCCCAGCCGTCGGCTTTACGTGCCGTGCCCGGGTACGGCGAGTCCCCGTCTTGTTACCGTCCCCTGCTGGCGGGTTCGACGCCACCGGACCCGAGGCAGACCGCACTGCCGTGGAGGCTTCAGCTCGGGATGAGTCCGCTTCGGCAGCTCGGCGCTGCCGACGTCGTGCAGGCGGGGCTGCTGCTGGGACTGCGAGCGGTGGAGTGCGTTCGCGAGCGAGGGCTTCCTGCTGGACCGGTTCTATGCTGTATCAAGCACTCCCTCGTTCACATCCCCGTCGAACCGGGGACGGCGTACAGGTGGCACGCTCCGCAGACCGTGTGCCGTACGGAAACGTGGGTGTGCTCGGTCGACAGGCAGGGATCGGCGTACTCGACCTGCATGGGGGTCTGGCTGCTTCCCCCTGAGGGTCGTCACGTGTTCACCGACAGCGCCAGCCTCCTTCACGGGATCTCCGTGACACGGTCCGCCGCAGCGCGCAACTCGGTGGTGCCGTATGGCGGTTAGCATCTCGGCCGTCCTTCTCCTGGCAATCGTCACCTTCTTGTTGATCAAGAAGGGCGGGCTGAAAGCCGGTCATGCGGTCGTCTGCACGTTGTTCGGCTTCTACCTCGCGAGTTCCTCGATCGCGCCGACCGTCTCGCAGGCCGTGACGAGCCTCGCCAACATGATCAGCGGGATCAGGTTCTAGCCGACCACCGACGGCCCGCGACCAACGCGGGCCACATCGCTCGGTCGTCCCTCTGGCAGCCGTCAGCCCGCCCTCATGCGACTGCCCGTCGTTCCCCCGCTGTCGCCGCCCCTTCGATCCCCGTGAGAGAACTGATGAGTCACGAGATAGCCGTTGTGGTGTCCCTGGGCTCGGCCGCCCTGGTCGTCGCCGTCGCAGGACTGGCCACGTACTTCGCCTGGCTGTCCCGTAGCCAACGCTCCCAGGCCGCCCACTGGCAGGAGCAGGTCGTGGCACGGGACCAGGCTCTGCACGGTCTCGTCGCCCAGGGGCTGGGCTCCGTCGCATCCTCCGTGCAGATGCCGCAGCCCGCTGCGACGGAGTTCGACGTCTCCGACTGCCTGGCCGACTCGGGGTTCGTGAACGACCTGCGCGTGCTCGGGGAGCGGTATGTCGCCGATCTGCAGCGAGTGCAGACGGAGACAGCGGTCTCGACGAGGCGCCAGGTCGAGGACGAGGCCCGCGAGGCGGCCCAGGCGGCGGTCAAGTCCTTCGCCACGGCCATGGTGAGCGTGGGCATCGATGTGAGCAGCGAGATCGCGCAGGCCCTCCGCCAACACCACGACAGCGCCGTCTTCACGACGCTGACCAGGATCGATCACGGTGTACAGCAGATGCTCCACCAGGCCCAGTCGTACGTCGTACTGGCCGGCGGCCTGCTGGGGCAGAGGTGGCCGGCCAGCACGCTGACCGAGGTCGTGGGTGCGGCCCAGGGGGCGATCCGGGACTACGCACGCGTTCAGCCCTACACGTCCGACACGGCGGTCGTCAGCCGGATGGTGGGACCGGTGAGGCTCATCCTGAGCCATCTTCTGGACAACGCCGCCCGCTACTCACCGCCGCAGACGTACGTCGAGGTGAGCGCCCAGGCCGGTCATCACGGGGTCACGCTCCTCATCGACGACGCCGGGAAGCGCATGAGCGACGAGCAGCTCCAGCGTGCAAGGCAGATCCTCGAAGGCCGGCGTCAGGTCGACATCCTGGCCATGGAGGCCTATCCCAAGGTCGGCTTGTCGGTGGTGGCCCTGCTGGCACGCCGGTACGGCATCGAGGTCGTCCTGTCCGGGCCGAACCGCTACGGCGGCATGCGCGCCTCGGTCTTCATCCCCGAGGCCCTGCTCACCAGCGTGCCGAGCGAACCGGCGACGACTCCACTGGCCGTCGTCGAGGCGGGCGCCGATTCCGCGGTGACCGAGAACGGACTGAGCATCCGGCGCCGCCGCCACACGTCGGCAGAACAGCAGCCCGCGACTGCGAGGCGCGTGAGCACGGCGCCCGCCCGCCCGGGCGTCATCGGCGCCTGGCAGGAGAGCAGCAGAAGCAGCCGGGACACGGCTGCCCAGACGCAGGAAGCGAGGTCATCGGAATCATGACGACGCAGGTGAACGGGACCGGCAACAGACTCGGCTGGATGCTGAACGATCTGGCGCAAATGCCTGAGGTCCGCTTCGTCGTCCTGCTGGCGGCGGACGGGATGGCCCTGGCCTACTCGGAGTCGGTGGACCGCGACACGGCGGACAAGGTCGCCGCGTCCACCAGCGGTTTCCACTCGATCGGTGTGGCGCTTGCGCCGTTCTGCGGAGGCGCGGACAACGGCCTGCGTCAGGTGGTGGGCGAGTTCGACGAGGGACTCCTCTTCGTCAAGACGGCCGGTGTGAACACCCTGTTGGCCGTTTCGACCACCGATCTCGTGGACGCCCAGGTGGTCACGCACCGCATGAACGGTGTGGCCGAACGCGTCGGTGAGGAGCTGGCCAGTCCGGCTCGGCGCCAGGATGGCGAAGGCGGCGCTCGGTCGTGAGCCGTCCGCGGCGCGATCCGGACATGATCCGGGCGTACGTCAGAACCAGAGGGCGCTCGTCTCCGTCTCGCGACGACCTGGAACTGACGTCCCTGGTCCGCGCCGCGGACCGCCCCCTGCAGGGTCTCGACGCCGACGCGGTCCGCGTAATGCGCCTCTGCAGTGGGCCCCTGTCGGTGGCCGAGATCGCCTCACTTCTGGATCTGCCCCCGACCGTCGCCCTCATCGTCGTGTCAGGTCTCCTCGACACCGGCCACCTCGACACCCCCGCGCCTCTCGTGCCGGATGACGCCCCGAGCATCGACATTCTGAAGGAAGTACTCGATGGACTCCGTGCTCTCGTCTGAGCACGTCTACCTGCCCACCACCGTGACGCGGTCGGCGAAGATCCTCGTCGCGGGCCACTTCGGGGCGGGGAAGACGACACTGGTCGGCAGCGTCTCGGAGATCAGGCCGCTTCGCACGGAGGAGCCGATCACACAGGCCAGCGTCGGCATCGACGACCTCAGGGGGCTACCCGGGAAGACCGAGACCACGGTCGCCTTCGACTTCGGCCGCCGAACCCTCAGCCCTCGCCTGGCGCTGTATCTCTTCGGCACCCCCGGACAGAACCGGTTCACACCCTTCTGGGAACACCTGTTCCGCGGAGCGCTGGGCGCCCTGGTCCTGGTCGACACCCGCAGGCTCGACGACTCCGACGAGGTTCTCGGCCTGTTCGAAGAACGCGGACTCCCCTTCGCCGTGGCCGTTAACGAGTTCGACGGCGCCCCGCGCTACTCCCTGGACGAGATCCGCCAGGCCCTCGCACTCCCGGACGACGTGGTGCTCACCTCCTGCGACGCGCGCGACGAAACATCCTCGATCTACGCGCTGATCTCCCTTGTCGAATTCCTCAACCGATCCCGCCGACTGGAGCACCTCGCGTGAACACGCCGACCTCGTCCCCCGCCCACGGCTGGCCCGCCCCTGCAGGCCAGCACCGATACCCCATGTACATGCCCGAGTTCGCAGCTGACCCTTATGCCGCGTACAAGCACATGCGTGAACGGTACGGCTCCCTGGCACCGGTGCTCCTCGACCCGGAAGTGCCCGCCACCCTTGTGATCGGCTACCACGCCGCGGTCCGCATCCTCCACGACCCCGAGCGTTTCCCCGCCGACCCGCAGCGCTGGCAGCAGACCGTCCCCGCTCACTGCCCGATCCTGCCGATGCTGGAGCACCGGCCCAACGCGCTGCGCAGCGCGGGTCTCGCCCACGACCGTTACCGGGCCGTGAACGTCTCCGCGCTCGACAACGTCCGCCAGCACGCCCTGCACGCCACGGTGCAGCAGGTCGCCCTGCCCCTGATCAACCAGGTCTCCGTCACGGGTCGGGCCGACCTGCTCACCCAGTACGCGCACCCCCTGGCATTCCAGGTACTCAACGCGGTCCTGGGCTGCCCGCCCGAAATCGGCCAGCGCGTCGCCGCCGGGATGGCCGCCGTCTTCGAGGGCGTGAACGCCGAGCAGGGCAACGTCATGCTCGCCCAGGCACTCACCGAGCTCGTGGACCTCAAGCGCCGCCATCCGGGCATGGACGTGGCCACCGGACTGCTGATGCACCCAGCCCGGCTCGACGACCTGGAGATGCTGCACCAACTGGTCACTCTCTACGGCGCCGGCATCGAGCCCCTGACGAACCTGATCGCCAACACCCTCCGGCTGATGCTCGGCGACGACCGGTTCTCCGGCGACGTCCTGCGCGGCAGCCTCAGCGTCCGTGACGCCCTCGACGAGCTGCTCTTCGTCGACCCGCCGCTGGCCAACTTCTGCGTCTCCTACCCCCCGCTCCCCGTCGAGATGGACGGCCTGGTCCTACCTGCCGACCAGCCGGTCGTCATCAGCATGGCCGCCTGTAACAACGACCCCGCCATCGCGTCCGACCACCTCGCGGGCAACCGATCGCACCTGACGTGGAGTGTCGGCCCGCACGCCTGCCCCGCCCAGTCCCTGGCCTATCTGATCGCGCAATCGGCCATCGAGCAGATCCTCGACGCCCTTCCCGAGATGGAACTGGCCGTTCCCGTGGACCAACTGACGTACCGCCCCGGCCCCTTCCACCGTTCGCTGACGGGCCTGCCCGTCCACTTCCCGCCGACCCCGCCTCTCGCGCTGGCCTAAGGAGCTGCCATGGACCGCACCGAACCCCTTGTCCTCGACCTCACGGGCCTGGCCCGCCCCGCAGAGGAAGCCGCGCTCCACGCCGGCGGTCCCGCCATACTCGTGGATCTCCTCGGCGTGCCGGCCTGGTCCGTCAGCGACCCAACTGTCCTCAGGAGCCTCCTCAACGACTCCCGAGTATCCAAGGACGCCAGCAGGCACTGGCCGGCGTTCATCAGCGGCGAGATCACCGAGAAGTGGCCGCTGGCCCTGTGGGTCGGAGTGGACAACATGTTCACCGCCTACGGGGACAACCACCGGCGACTGCGGCGCCTCGTCAGCAAGGCCTTCACCGCGCGACGCATCACCGAGATACTGCCGCGCATCGAGCAGATCACGGCCCGCATCATCGACGACATGGCCAGGACCGGACCCGGCGAGGTAGTCGATCTGCGTGAAGCGCTCGCGTTCCCCCTGCCCATCCAGGTCATCGGCGGCCTCATGGGACTGCCCGAGGAGGACTGGCCCAGGTTCCGCACCGTGGTCGACCCCGTCTTCGACACCACGCTCAGCAACGAGCAAGCCGCCGCCAACACCGCAGCGCTGTACGGCATCCTCACCGAACTGGTCGCGGCGAAGCGGACCACACCCGGCGAGGACATCACGTCCACGCTCATCGACGTGCGCGACGACGAGGGCGACGGGTCCGCCCTCACGGAGCAGGAGCTCCTGGACACGCTGCTCCTGGTCATCAGCGCTGGATACGAGACCACGGTCAACCTGCTCGACCAGGCCGCCACGGCACTGCTCGCCCACCCCGACCAGCTGGCCCATGTGCGCGCGGGACGAGCGACCTGGGACGACGTGATCGAGGAGTCCCTCCGCTACGCCGCGCCCATCAGCCACCTGCCCCTTCGGTATGCCGTAGAGGACATCCCCCTCCCCGAGGGAACAGTGATCCGCCAGGGCGAGGCGATCCTCGCCTCGTACGGGGCTGCCGGCCGCCATCCGAACCTGCACGGCCTCACAGCCGGGATGTTCGACGTCACGCGGCAGGACAAGCAGCACCTCGCCTTCGGACACGGCGCGCACTTCTGCCTCGGCGCACCTCTGGCCCGAGCCGAAGCCCGAACGGCGCTACCCGCCCTCTTCGCCTGCTTCCCAGACATGGCTCTCGCCGTTCCCGCAGAAGACCTCGAACCGGTTGCGAGCCTCATCGTCAACGGGCACCGCACACTGCCTGTTCGTCTGCTGCCCACCGACCAGCCCGGCTGAACGGCGTCTGACGCCAGTCGGCATCGGGACCGCCGAATCAGCTACGACCAGGTCGCCGGTCATTGTCAGTGGCTCCTGGCAAGCTACCGACCCCATGTGAACACTCAACGCACCCGATCAAATACCGAACGTGGTTCAGCTGGGTGCCTGGCCAACGGAAGGGCGTACAGACGTGACCGATATGCCCAGTGCACTCCATCGGTTGATGGGGTCGGTGACCGGCACGTACACCGTCGTAGCCGAACATCCCCGGCCCAGCGACATGCGGCCGTCGGTCTGGAAGGTTGACGGACCGGGCGGCGAGCGGTGGTTCGCCAAGCAGCATGCCGGTCCCAAACTGCACCGACGCGAAGTGGCGTACCGGAAATGGACTGTCTTCCTCGGTGCCGACCGCGCGCCCGAACTGGTCGCCTCCGACACGGAGATGCGCGCCGTCCTGGTCACCGGAGTGCCCGGGCGCAGTCTGGACACCCTGCGCCTGCCGGCCGAGCAGGAGCGAAAGGCCTACGAGCAGGCCGGGGAACTCCTCGCCCGGCACCACGCCGCGGCGGCGGACGGGCCGATGACCGCAGACATGACGGAGGAGGCGTGGGCCGCGACGGTCGCGGAACTGCTCGACAGGGCCGCGCGTTACGTGCCCGGGCATGAGATCACGTCGGTGCGAGAGCTCCTGCGGGAGGCGCCGCCGCGTCTACCGCAGGTGGCCGGGCACGGCGACTACATGCCACGGAACTGGTTGTGGGACGAGACCGAGCAGAGGTTGCGGATCATCGACTTCGAACGGGCCGAACTTCAGCCCGCCGCACGACGGGACTTCAGCCGCCTGCGCTACCGGATCCTGCTCCACCGTCCCGACCTCAATGCCGCGTTCCATCACGGGTACGGCCGTCGGCTCACTGAGGAGGAGCTGGCGGCGTGCCGGACGTACGGGGCCCTGGACGCGCTCGACTCGCTGTCCTGGGGGATCAGGCACCATGACATCGGCCTCGTCGACGAGGCCCACACCATGCTGGAGAACCTGCGCCGGGAGAACCGTCCGCGCGCGTGGGGCGGGTGGAGTTCGTGAACGCCTTCGCCGGCACTTCCTCCTACCGCCGACGCATCTGCCCCGGCATACCGACGGATCTCACCACACCTCTCAACCAGGCGGCTCTTGCGGGTTCTCCGCAGCGTGTGGCGGGCAGCAGTGGCGGACCGGTGCCCGCTGCTCTCGAGCCCCTGCCGTACCTCGACGACCTGTTCGCGGGCGATGCCGAGTTGGCGATGGTCGCTGAGACCAATGCCGTGCAACGCCCTGTGCTCTCCCACGATCTCCAGTTACGGTCCCGGCGCGCGCCGGTGAAGGAATGGAACCGATGACGGCCACTCCGAAAACCACCGCGAAGTCCGCGCCGTCCGGAGACGCGGAGGTACCGGACGAGGAATTGAGGTTGGCTGTCCCCGGTGACCGGCGCATCGAGGCTGCCAACGCCATCACCAGCCGTTCCATGGCCCGCCGCCTGCCCGAGCTGATCCGCCGCGCTCTCGCGCTGGGCTGGCAGGTCGACCGTAGGGTGGTCATCGCCCTGCTGGCCGTACAAGCCCTCTCCGGGGTGCTGGAAGCGTTCGGGCTGGTGGCCACCACCGGAGCGATCCAGCCGCTGATCGCCTCCCGGCATGTGGGCCGCGCCCAGCTCGTGGACGCGGCACCGTCCTTGGCCGTTCTGACTGGGGCCATCGGTCTGCGCGCCCTCCTGGGCATCGCTTCGTCCTCGCTGTCGGCCCGGTTGGCGCCCCGCATCTCCCGCGAAGCGGAGCTCGAGCTCCTCGAGGCGGCGACCAAGGCGGAACTGTCCGCGTACGACAACCCCGGGTACAACGACCGGTGGGACGCGGCCGACCGCGGTGTGGAGGTCTCCCGGGACCTCCTGACGGAGACGCAGTACATCCTCGCGGCGTCGGCGTCGGCGTCGCTGATCGCCTCCGCGTGCGTGCTGACCGCCGTGCACCCGGTGCTGCTGCCGCTGCTCGTCCTGGCCGCGCTGCCGAAGGGCGTGGCCAGCGTGCGAGCGGCCCGCATCAGCTACATCGCATCGCTCGCCACCTCGAAGGACCGCCGGCTGCTGGGGATGAGGCGCTGGTACATGGTCGACAAGCAGACCGCCGACCAGGTCCGCTCGGGCACCATGGCCCCGTTCTTGCTCGGCAGGTACCGCACGGCAGGCGCGCGCATCGACCAGACCACCGATCAGGCCACCTGGCGAGCCGCCCGGGTCTCCCTGGTCGGCGGGGCCGCTGGAGGCCTCGCGCACGCCGTGGTCTGAGATGTGAATCCGCCGTTCCGTAGGCAGGGGTGACCGTCACCCGGCAGCAACGGAGAAGCGGGGTGGGCGACAGTCAGTTGGCAGGTTCGGTTGTGACGTTCAGGCCGAGCTCTTCGAGCTGGGCGATCAGTCGGCGGGCACGGTGTTCGGGCGAGTAGCGCCGGCTGATCCAGTCCGCTCCGAGTTCCCGAAAGGGCACCCGGTCGCGGACGATGTGCCAGTAGGCGACGATGATGTCGTGCCGGGTGGCGCCGATCGCCTTGTAGCGTCCGGCCCGGCCTCGGATCTGCGCATGGTGGGCAGCGAGGTAGGTGCCCTTGGTGCGGGCCGCGCCCCAAGCCGCCTCGGTCAGGGCCTGCTTGAGCCAGCGGGAGCCGGGCCGGGTGCGTCCCGAGCGGCGCTTTCCGCCGGAGGCATTGTTGCCGGGGCAAACCCCGGCCCATGAGGCGAGGTGTCCGGAGGTCGGGAAGATGCCCATGTCCAGGCCGATCTCGGCGATGAGGACCTGGACGGTCTTGGGCCCGACACCGGGAATCGTGCACAGCAGGTCCAGCATCGGCTGATGCGGCTCCAGCCGTCGGGCGATCTCGGTGTCCAGCTCGGTGATCGCGGCATCAAGGGTGTCCAGGTTGGCCAGCAGCCGGCGGGCGAGCACCCCGTGGTGTTCGACGCGGAAACGGTGCCCGAGTGCCTCCTCCAGCCTCTCCCGCTTGGACCGCAGGCGGCCCTTGACCAGCGAGGCCAGGACCTTCGGATCGCGTTCCCCGGCCACCAGCGCGTCCAGGATCGCCCGGGCGGACTTCGAGTACGCCTGGGAGGCCACCGAGGTGAGCTTGATCCCGGCGTCCTGCAGCACCTTCTCCAGCCGCTGGATCATCCGGCTGCGTTCCTGGGTGACCGCCGTGCGCGACCGGGTCAGGTCCCGCAGGTCCCGCATCTCACACGGCGGGACGAACGAGGGCCGCACCAGGCCGTGTTCGAGCAGCTGGGCAATCCAGACGGAATCGGCCACGTCCGTCTTGCGACCCGGTACGTTGTGCATGTGCTGGGCGTTGAGCAACCAGCAGGTGAACCGCTCCTCCAGCGCGCTGAACACCGGCTTCCAGTACACCCCCGTCGCTTCCATGCCGACGAGCTCGACCCGCTCGACCAGCAGCCAGTCGCTCAACTCGGCCAGCCCGCGCTGGGTCGTGGGATACGTTCGCGTCTCCTGACCCCGGCTGTTCCTGCGCTTGCCCGGCCAGCGGACCGTGGCCACCACCGTGTCGCGGTGCACGTCCAGGCCCGCACAGCGGGCCACCACCACATCCATCCCGGCCTCCCCTCGCACGCGGCATCGCTGGCGGACGCCGCCCGAAGGGGCCTACCGGTTCGAAGAGTCTGAGATTCGCGCTCGTGGCAGCAGTCAGAAGTTCCTCAAGCCCCAGCGTCATACTTTTTTCCGGACTCGCAGTACCACACGGCACCGACGTCTGCCGGGCGACGCCCCCTCGATGATCGCCCACCCTGCGGGACCCACGCACCAGCGCACGGCAGCAACCCCAGCGGCGCGTGAGAGCACCAGCCACCGAGGCGCATTCTCATCGCGCGCCGGTGCGGGCCCGCAGGGCCCCCATGGATACTTTTTTCAGGATCTCGATCGTCTGCTGCTGTTCACGCACCTCCTTGCGCAGTTGCTTCAGCTCCTCGCGCTCGGCGCTGGTTAGCTCGCCGGACTCGTCCTCGCCCTGGTCCGCCTTTGCCCGGCGGTACCAGGCGCGCAGGGACTCGGAGCTGATGCCGAGTTCCCGGGCGACGGCGGTGACCGTCCTGCCCGACGAGTCAACGCGCGCGATCGCGTCCCGCTTGAACTCCTCGGTGTACCGCTTCGTGTACTTGCTTCCCACCTGGTGCTACTTCCTCTGGAACCTCAAGATCCCAGTCTCCAGATGTCCACGATCAAGGGGAAGCTTCACGTCGCCCCATACCCTCGCCGCTTGACAGACCTCATTAGGAATCACTGAGCCTTTTCAGCGTTGCCGCTCCAGGGTGAGGACGGCTGCGGCGATTGACGACATTCGATTCGGGATGCATCGGGCTTTGCGGAAGATCCGCCAGGACTTGAGCCGTGCGACGCCGCGCTCGACCGGTGCCCGGGCTGCGGACAGCGCGCGGTTGACGGTTTGCTGGGTGGGCGTGAGGTCGCGGCCTGGCGGGCGTCTGAGAGGTGTTGTCACCCATGGACCGGCTCCCATGTAGGCGCGGTTGGCGAGGACTGGGATGCCCTGGCGTTCGCAGATTCGGATGATTCGGTGGGTGCGGGCCGCGGTCAGGTCGTGCGCGCGGCCGGGCAGTGCGGGCGAGATCCACAGCAGTCGTCCTGCTGGATCGGTTACCACCTGGACGTTCACCCCGTGGCGTCGGTGTTTTTGTGAGAA
Source organism: Streptomyces flavusporus (assembly GCF_046267975.1). Lineage (NCBI taxonomy): Bacteria > Bacillati > Actinomycetota > Actinomycetes > Kitasatosporales > Streptomycetaceae > Streptomyces > Streptomyces flavusporus. The sequence goes on from NZ_CP176503.1 coordinate 8,354,624, forward strand.
GTCGGCCCGGCTGTCGCCGACCCGGTCGCACTCTGCGAGGGTGCCGTCCAGCAGGACGTAGTCAGGGTCGGCTTCGCGCAGGGTCCGCAGGAGCCCGGGTGCCCGGTCGGCGAGCAGGTCGATGACGGCTGCCGTGCAGGCGTGGGCGGTGCCGACACAAACGCCGAAGCCGGCCGCGAGTTGGGCGAGGGTGTCGTGCCGCCGCAAGTACACCAGGCAGACGAGGGCACGCTGGTGCGGTGGGAGCTTGCAGCAGCGGTCACCCTCTCGGGTGATGATGAGCATGGTGACCCACTCGACCAGGGCATGAGGCAGGTCGAGTGCGGCAGGATAGAGAACCAACAAGGCTCCTGCGCCATTGAGTTGAGACGTCGAACACCTCTCTCAACGGCATAGGAGCCTTGTCCGTTGCGGACGCCGACGTCGTCACCCGATCAGTGGCCACGCTGAAAAAGCTCACTGCGCATAGACAACCGGGGTAGTTTCGACCTGGTGTGTTCACAGGGAGCATCAGTAGGGACACATACGGCGTCCCGGTCACCCGGGTTGTCGACCAGGTACCCACAGCCTCACGTTCGCTAAGCAGCCCCGCCGCTCTTGAGGTGGTCATGGATCGCCTCAGCGAGAACGGAAGGGTCGTCAAGCCAGGGGAAGTGACCTCCCGACGGTTGAACGAACGATTTCCCGTGGGGGAATACGGCTGCGAGCCGTTCGCCGGTGCTCGGAGTGGGGAAGGGGTCCAGCTCACCGGTGATCACCAGTACGGGAACGGGCAGCTGCCGCAGAGCCGTGCGCAGGGATTCAGCGTCGAAGTCGAATCCCTCGTAGAAGCCTTCGGCCGCGGCGAGGCTGATCTGCTCCGGTTCGCTCTCCGCATGCGTCCGCGCCGCTTCGTCCCAACGGCCGTAGTAGAAGGGAGCCGCAGGCACTCGGTAGGGCAGGGTTTCCGCCATGGTGCTGGAGCCGACCCAGCCGTCGATCGCCTGGCGGGCCTGCGGGTACCACTCTTCGTGTGTCCGCAGCAACAGCGCTTCGTGGAAGTCCTTGACGTCGATGCCCACGAGACGGCTGCTGGGAGCGACAAGGATGAGATGAGAGACCCGGTGAGGATGGCGCAGAGCGTAGAGCATCGCGGTGTTGGCGGCGGATGAATGCGCGAGCAGAACGGGGCGCTCGTAGTCGAGGTGCCTCATCAATGCCTCGACATCGTGGACCGAGGCGGCGGCACGATACGTCGCGGGGTCGTCCGGGGTGGCGGATTGCCCGGTGCCACGGTTGTCCAGGCGGATGACGGTGCTGCCGGGCAGGCCGGCGGTGATTCCGGAGAGATAGGCGGACGCTCGTCCGGGACCTCCCGCCAGACAGACGATCGGTGGCCCCTCCCCGGATATGTGGTACGTGAGTTCGAGGCCGTCGAAAGACGGGAACGTGGGCATGCGCGTGGCTCCTTCCGGTTGTTCCTGCTTCCCGCATGGTGCTACTTCCCTCGGGAACCTCAGGCCCCGGTCTTCAGGTGTCCGCGATCAATGGGAGGTTTCCGTGAGCTGCTGCACCAGTGAAATGAACTGGCGGGCCGTCGAGTTCCTGTAGAGCTCCCTGGGTGAGACCTTGGGCAGCCCTTCGGCGCGGAGCGCGGCAAGGGCTTGGACCACCATGAGCGAATTGCCGCCCAGCTTGAAGAAGTTGTCATCCAGTCCGACCTCGGTCTTCAGGAGGGCGCTCCAGACGCGAATGACGGTTGCGGCCGGGTCGGCAGGGGAGACCCGAGCCGTCTGCGGTGCCACTTCCGCGGAAACCGCTGAGAGGCGAGTGGCGGCAGCGCGAGGATCAGGCAGCCTGGTCGTGTCGAGCTTGCCGTTGATGGTCAGAGGGATCTCGGTGAGCCTCGTCAAGGTGGACGGGACCATGTAGTCAGGCAGCACGGCTCGGAGGCGGGCTTGCACCGCGTCCAGGTCCAATGTGTCGTCCGCTGCGGCCACATAGCCGTCGAGCCGCCTGCTCGCCGGGTTCGCCGGGTCGTCCTGACGCACGACCACAGCCGCTGCGGAAACGCCGCTGGAGTCGATCAACGCGGCCCGGATTTCGTCCAGCTCGATGCGGTAGCCGCGCACCTTGACCTGGTTGTCCAAGCGGCCCAGGTGGTCGAAGCTGCCGTCGAGCCGCATCCGCCCCTGATCTCCGCTTCGGTAGATGAGTTCGCCCGTGACAGGGTCGTGCACGAAACGCTCGGCGGTGAGGTCGGGCTTGCCCAGATAGCGGTCGGCCACTCCCGCGCCCCCTACGCAGAGTTCGCCGATCGCCCCCGGGGGGAGGAGCCGGCCGTGCGTGTCGCGGACGGACACGTGCCAACCGGGCAGAGGTCTGCCGACCGAACGGGACCCGGAGGCGACGTCCTTCGGTGTCACGGTGTGGGAGGTGACATGCACTGTGGTCTCAGTGATCCCGAACATGTTCACGAGCCGGCAGTGCGCGGGCGAACGGCGGGCGTACCAGGCTCCCAGCATCCCGGTGTCGAGCGGTTCACCGCCGAAGACGATCAGCCGGAGCGCCGTATCGCGTTCCTGCAACCTGCCCGCGTGGAGGAGCTGGGAGAACGCCGAGGGCGTCTGGTTCAGCACCGTGACCCGCTCGGTGAGAACAAGCTTGCAGAATTCGTCGGTGTCCCGTGTCACCCAGTACGGCACCACCACCAGACGTCCACCGGTGAGCAGACATCCCCACATTTCCCAGACCGAGAAGTCGAAGGCGCTTGAGTGGAAGAGGGTCCAGGTGTCGTCCGGGCCGAGGCGGAGATCAGCTGTCGTAGCCTCCACCAGGGCAATGACGTTGCGGTGCGGCACGACGACGCCCTTTGGACGTCCCGTCGAACCCGAGGTGTAGATCACGTACGCCGTGCCCGCCGCGCCGCCGGCCGAGGGCTCCAGCTCGGGCGACGGCGCGGCGGTGCCTCGTTCGGCCACATCGGCGGGGCTCACCACCACCGCTCCGTCCGGTGCTGGAAACGTGTCCAGCGTCGTGACGACGACGCACAGGCCCGCGTCCGCAGCCGTGTATCGCAGGCGTTCGACCGGGTGTCGGGTATCCATCGGGACGTAGGCGGCACCGGCCTTGAGGACGGCCAGCAGAACCACGACGAGGTCTGCGTCGCGTTCGAGGCACACACCCACCAGGTCCCCGGGAGCGACTCCCAGGTCGCGGAGTCCGGCCGCGCAGATCTCGGCACGGCTGTCGAGCTCCTGGTAGGTCAGCCGGGTGGAGCCGGCCGTCAAGCACGTGGCATGAGGCGACGTCCGGGCGATCTCCGCGAAGCGCTGGTGAATCGCCCCATCCGACGGGGGAGCCGTGGTGCCCAGTCCCCCCAGGGCGAGGATGTCGCGTGCGGTATCACCGGTCAGGGGGTCGACCTCAGTGAGCAGCCGCCGCCCTGTCCCGGAGCCCAGCTGCGCGGCGACCCCGGCCAGATAGGAGCAGAACTGTTCGGCGATGGTGCGGGAGACGGCTGCCTCTTCGAATCGGCAGATGGCGTCCAGCGTTCCGTCAGCCCGTTCGGTGACGCGGAGGGTGAGGGGGAACAGCGGCCCCAGTGTGGGCTCGTACTCTTCTCGGCCCTCCTTGGTGTGGATGATGCCCACACTCGGCAGAGGTTCGTGATCCGTTCGTTCCTCGGGGCGGGCTGCGGCGCGGGCGAGCAGGTCGGACACGTCGTGACGGCCCTCATACGTCGTGAGGGTGATGACGCGCGGCTCCGGATGTTCGGCGGGGTCCAGGGTGCCGAGCCGGACGGTCTCCTCTCCGCTGTACCGAGCCACGGTCAGCGCCGTGGCCCCGGTGAGGGACGTCCTGTCGATTGCGCTCTCCAGCGCGAGGTTCAGCGAGGTCCAGCCTGTCGGGGATGCGTCGTGGTGGTCGGGGAGTCCCCATGCGGGCCGAAGGGCGTCCCCTCGGCCGGAGTCCGGGGCAGGCTCCGGGAGCATGTCGCAGGCCAGGACCGCACCAGAGGCGGGGTCTTCGGACGTCAGCAGAGATGTCAGCACAGCGGCGGCCTGGCGCAGGCTCGGAAGCGGTACGCGGGAACGGTCCGCCACCAGAATGAGATCGTGCGCGTCGTCGTAGCGCAGCAGCACCGCACGCAGCGGAGCGACTCCTGCGCGGATCGGACGCGCCGCCTCAGCAGCTCGTCTGCGCTGTGCCTCGGGTGCCGCCACCCGCGCGTGCACGCGGGTGGTCCAGAGCTTCGCCCCGCCGTACACGGTCTGCATATCGGCTTCGGCGAGCCGTTCGCGTGTGCGCTCGGCTTCGAAGCCGAGCGCGAGCCTGACAGCGAGGCTGTGGCATGCCGCACCCGGCTGGAGCGGCACGGTATCCGTGATCGCGCGTATGGTCATGAACGGTCCTCCGCCGGTGCAAAGGTGAGTGGGAGTGGGTACCGTCAGCGAGCCGTGAAGCCGCCGTCGACCGTGAGAACGGTGCCGGTGACCTGGCGGGATTCGTCGCTCGCGAGCCACAGGGCGGCATGGGAGACATCGGCGGGGTCGATCAGGGCGTTCATGGGCTGGTCACGAACGAAGATCGTTTCATGTTCCGCCACGGACACATCTAGCGACCGTGCGATCTCGGAGAGCATGCGGCCCTCTCGCGCCGGGGCGTCGTGCACCGATCCCGGGCAGAGGGCGTTCACGCGAACCTGCGCGGGCGCGTAGTCCAGTGCCGCGGCCTTGGTCAGGCCGATCAGTCCGTGTTTGGCCGCGACGTATCCGGCGAAGCGCCGGTACCCGACCAGGCCTGCGGTGGAGGAGACGTTGACGATGCTGCCCGAACGCTGCCCGGCCATATGGGGAAGTGCCGCCTTCATCATGCGCCAGGCGCCGGAGAGATCGACGTCGATCATGAGCAACCACTCCGGCTCGGTGATGTCCTCCATGAGCTTTCCCGAAGGCGCGGCGATGCCCGCGTTGTTGACAAGGACGTCCAGGCGCCCGAAGCGTTCCAGGGCGGCGGCGACACCGGCCTGACAGTCGTCCTGGCTGCGCACGTCGGCCGTGACGGCGACGGCGCAGGCACCGGCCCGTTCACATTCCTGGGCCGTGAAGTCCAGTTGAGCCTGCGAACCGAGGGCGTACGGGACACCGTCGATGTCCCGTCCGATGTCGAGGAGCACCAGATCGGCGCCCTCCGCGGCGAATCTGAGGGCGCAGTCGCGTCCCAGGCCGCGTGCTGCGCCGGTGATCAGCGCTGTCTTGCCCGTGAGTCTCATGGTGTCGTCCCCCTCAGAGCCGTGTGCTGGACAGGACGCGCAGCAGCGGATCAGGGCTTTCGGCCAGGTACATGTGGCTGCCGGGGAGTTCCCGGTAGGCGAAGGCGCCTCGGGTCCAGGTCGCCCATTCACGCGACTGCCGAGCGGACACCAGGAGGTCGTCGGCGCCGCGCAGCGCGGTGATCGGCGCGGCCAGCGGTTCGCCGTCGGCCGGCCGGTAGTTCTCGTGCATGGCGACGTCGGCGCGCAGAACGGGCAGGAGGATTTCACGCAGTTCCGGCACGTCGAACGCCTCGTGGCGGTACCCGGCGAACTCGTGGACACGGGCGAGGAATTCCTCGTCGTCGAGACCGGTGGCCCGCTCGGTGCGGCCACCCCGCGGCCCGGGGGACCCGCTCACGTAGAGGTGGCTCAGGCGGCCGGGGTGTGATCGTTCGATGGCCCGCGCCATCTCGTACGCGACCACTGCGCCCAGGCTGTGCCCGAACAGAACCAGGGGCGCGTCGGGATCGGCTTCGTCGAGTACGTCTGGGACGAGGGCTGCCCCGGCCGACCGGACGTCGTCGAAGGGCTCCTCTCCGAACAGCTCTTCCCGACCGGGAAACTGAATGGCCAGGACGCGGGCCTGGCCGCCGAAGGGAACCGGCGGCCAGGCGCGGTAGAACGACGCTCCGCTGCCAGCGAAGGGGAGACAAACGAGGGTGAAAGGCTGGTTCGTCATGGTCCTGGAGTTGTTGTGGAGCGACTCGAACGGTCAGCTCGGATGGTCGGGTGTCAGCCGTGGGGTCGAGTGCGCACGACTGCTCACAGCGCGATCTGCCGCCGGATACGGGCGGTCACCGGCGCCATATGATCGTTGACGTAGAAGTGGCCGCCTTCCAGAAGGTGCACCTCGCCGGGGCCCGTCGTCAGTTCCGCCCACCGCGCGACGTCCGCTGGGACGACGGCGGTATCGGCGGTGCCGCCGAAGGCCACGACGGGACAGTCCAGCGTGCGGTGCTGTTCCCCGTAGCGGTACGACAGCGAGATCCGGCGGTCGGCGCGCAGCGTTTCGAGGACCAGTTCCATGAGTTCGGGGTGTTCGAAGGCTTCCGGGTCCATTCCGCCGCGGTCCACCAGGGCCTCGATGAGTTCCGCGTCGGTCGGTTCGCCGTCCGGCACGAGGACGTCACGCCGGATGTGCGAGGCGGGGGCGGCCGAGGGGAAGAAGGCCCTGACCGGCCGTCCCATGCGTGCCAGGCGCCAGCACACCTCGAAGCCGAGCATGGCGCCGAGACTGTGGCCGAAGACGTGAAGCTCCTCCTCCGCTGCGAGGGCTTCGGCTACCGGGTCGGCGAGCTCGGCCACCGAGAGGGCGGCGCGCTCCGCGAAGCGGGGGCCGCGACCAGGATACTGCACAGCGACGACCCGCACATCGTCGGGGAACCACCGGGCCCACTTGGCGTATCCCTGGGCCAGCCCGCCGGCGTGCGGCAGGATGGCCAGTGTTGCGCGCGGTCCCGCTGCGGTCGGCCGTGGTTCCCACAACCACTTGTTCAGGCCCTGGCCAAGGGCATCGGCGTTCGCCGTGCTCATGAAGATCCCTTCTTCTCATGAGATGCGTTGCGCGACTGCCTGCCGGCGGGAAACAGCGGAGAATCCGGCTCACGCGCGAACAGGACCGGCATCGCCACCAGGTCTTCGGCCAGCGCCCGCAGCGCGGACTCACCCACCCGCTCGGGGTCGAAGTAGAAACGTCCCGTGAAGCAGCCTTCGGACAGCTCGACCATCAGAGTGAGGTCGAACCGGGCCGGCGGGACGAAAAGCCAGGGGTCCGCGCTCACCACGGCCCCGTGCACCGCCCCCGGGTCCAGCGGCCGTTCCTCCACGGAGAACGCCACGTTGCACAGCGCCGGTGCGGCGGACTCACCTCGGGCCGGAGCCGCCGAGCGGACCACGTGCTGGAACGGTATGTCCTTGTGGAGCAGGGCCTGCACCGTGACGTCGCTGACCTGTTCCACGAACTGTCCGGCGGTAGCGGCGGGTTCCGCGTCGAGACGGATCAGCAACGTGTTGTCGAAAGGACCGATGACGGCCTCGAACTCCTTTGCGGGGCGTTCGGTGACCGGCGTGCCGATGATCAGGTCCTGAGCGCCGGTGCGGCGTGCCAGCGACGCGGCGAACGAGGCCAGCAGCACCATGAACGGGGTGGCCCCCAGGTCGGCGCAGGCCCGCGCGGTGGCCTGCACGGCCTCGAGCGAAAAGTCGAACTCGACCACCCCCCGGGAGAGTTCGTCAGGGAAGGCGGGACGCAGGTCCGGTGCGGTGACGTGCAGCGGTGCGGGCGGATCGAGAAGCCGCTGTGTCCAGTAGGTCAGCTGTTCAGCCGCGTCGGCGCTGTCAAGCCAGTCACGCTGCAGCCGGGCGAAGTCGCCGTAAGCGGCGGATGGCTCAGGTAGAGCTGGGTCCTTCCCGGAGGCGTAGGCGTCATAGAGGTGCCAGAGCTCCCGGGTCAGGATGGGGCCGGACAGTCCGTCGAAGGCGCCGTGGTGGACGACGACGAGCACCATATGGACCGCCCCCGGCAGATTCACGACCTGCAGGCGCAGCAAGGGCCCCGTGCTCAGATCGAACGGCCGTATCGCCGCGTCGTACAGAAGCCTGTCCAGGGCACGGCCTCGGCCGTCTGCTTCGGCTCGTTTCACGTCGACCCGGACGTCCTCCGGCGGTGTCAGTCTCCCCGAGGGCACGCCCATGGTGTCGTCGAAGCGCGTGCGCAGGGCGCCGTGGCGTCGCGTCACCGACTGCGCCGCCCGGTGCAGAGCGGCGTCGTCGAGCGCCCCTGTGAGCCGGAAGCACAAGGGGACGTTGTAGCTGCCCTCCGGGGCCAGCTGGTCCACGACCCAAAGACGTTCCTGCGTTGCAGACAGAGCAACCGGATCACCGGTGTCAGGCATGTCTCTCTCCAAGGTACGGCGCATCGTGGCTCAGGCTGGGGCCGAATCCAGCCCCGCGCGGTTGTTGCGCAGCGGGCCCGAGGCCAGTCCCAGCAGCCCGACGGCGACGATCACGGCAGCGCAGACGGTGAGGGCCGTTACCGCACTGCTGAATCCGGCGAGGTTGCCCAGCACGTTGTTCATGAGCAGCAGGGCGAGGCTCTGGACGAGAACGAGCACCGCCTGGATGCGCGAAAGGTGACTGTCGGGTGTCACCGCGAGGACCAGGGGCATGATGTGTGCGGCGAAGAGGCCGTTGCCGATGCCGACACCGAAGCTGGCCACGAGCACAACTCCCGCACCGGGTGAGAGCGCCATGCCCAGGACACCGGCACCGGCCACGATGAGGCCGCATGCGGCGAGGAGCCCGGGTCGGCCCAGCGCTCCGCGGCGCAGGACCAGGAGCGTGACGGCGACCATACCGACCCCCTGCGCTCCGATCGCCAGCCCGGCGGCACTCGCGTCCCAGTGCTGCTCGCGCGCCAGGAGCGGGAGCAGCAGGGGAAGGACCGGCAACAGGAAGCCCGCTGCGGCACCGGTCATCAGCAGCGCCGGACGCAGGACCGGGTGTGCGAAGGCGACGCTCACACCGTCCCAGGCGTCCTTGACCAGATGGCCCGTCCTCGGCGCGGGAGGTGGCTCGTGCCGGGGCCGGACGGCGATCAGTACCGCCAGCACGAGCGCGAAGGTTACGGCGTTCACCAGGGCGGCCCCTGCCAGCCCCGCCAGGCCGACCACGATGCCGCCCAGCGGCCCACCTCCCATGTTGACCACCTGACCGCCCACCTGGCGCAGGGAGAGCGCACGGGGCAACTGCTCCTTGCCTACCAGGCGGCGGGGCATGGAGCCGGAGGCGGGAAGGTAGAACGCGTCGATGACGCCGACCACGACGCCGGCCACGATGAGCACGGCGGGCGAGGCTCCGAGGCGGTAGGCGACGGCAGCCAGGATGAGGGAGAAGACCAGCATAGCCGCGTCACCTGCGATCAGGACGCGACGCGCGCTCAACCGGTCGCTGACGGCACCGCCGATGAGGAGCAGAAGCACCCTCGGCAGGGTGATGGCGCTCAGGGCCAGTCCTGCGACCGCGCCGCCACTCGCGCTCGCCGCCCAGCCGATCGCGAAGTAGAAGACCGCGTCCCCGGCAAGGGACGCCAGAACGCCGGCCAGCCACAGCAAGTAGGAACCCGGCAGCCGCGCCGCGCTCCTGGTGCCCGCAGTCGACACGGTCGGCGTAGAGCCGGAGGGGCTTGTGTAGCGAGCTGAGATGAGAGGCTCCTGGGCTGAGGTCTGCGTGTCGGCGGAGGATCAGGTGTCGACGTAATCAGGCGTCGGCCGGCTGGGCGGCGACCAGATCGTCGAGCTCGGCCGCCAGCGCTCTGACGGTGCGGGAGGCGAACAGCTGGCGCATCGTCAGGCGCACGCCGAGGCGGTCGCGGAGCATGGCGACGACGCGCGTGGCGATCAGTGAATGGCCGCCGAGTTCAAAGAAGTCCGCGTCAGCGCTTTCGACCGGCACCTCAAGCACGGCGGCCCAGACCTCGGCTACGAGCTCCTGAGTCGGCGTATTGAGGCCAGCCGCCGGCAGCGTCTGGTCGGCCTCCTGGGCCAGCCGCACCAGTTGGGTCAGATCCGCCTTGCCAGCGACGGTCTGTGGTATGTGGTCCAGACGCAGGATCCGGGACGGCACCAGATGTTCGGGCAGTTCTGCCCGAAGTGCATCCCGTACGGCTTCGGGTTCCAGCACCGCATCGGCCTCGGGGACCACAGCCAAGGCGAGCACGGAGTCACTGGCCACGGTCGCGGCGAAGGCCACGGCGGTCCGTACGTCGGGCAATGCCCGCGCGGCACTCTCAACCTCGCCGGGCTCCACGCGGAAACCGCGGATCTTGAGCTGGCCGTCGACCCGTCCGACGTATTCGAGTGCTCCGTCGGGACGGCTGCGCACGAGGTCGCCGGTGCGATACATCCGCTCGCCATCTCCCGACGGGTCGGGAGCGAAGCGCGCGGCTGTGAGGCCCGGCCGGTTCAGATAGCCGCGGCCTACACCGGCACCGGAGATGCACAGTTCTCCGACCTCCCCAGGCGCGACCGGACGCAGCCGTTCGTCCAGGACCTGAACGCGGTAGTTGAGCAGGGGGCGGCCGATGGTCGACGGGTCGTCGCCGGCGTCCGTATCCGCCCATGTCGCGCAGATCGTCGTCTCGGTCGGTCCGTAGGCGTTGATGAACCGCCGTCCGCTCGCCCAGCGGGCCGCGAGGTCGGGAGGGCATGCCTCACCCGCGGAGACCAGGGCCCGCAGGCCCGCATCCGGTGCCGGTGGTTCGTTGACGGCGAGAAGAGAAGGGGTAGCCGTCATGAAGGCCACCTCGCCACGAAGGAGCGAGCCGCCCTCGTCCCGCGGGTCCGAGAGCACCACGCCCCGCCCGTTCACCAGCGGGATGAGCGTGGACCAGAGCCAGCCGTCGAAGGAGGGGGCCAGTACATTGCCGCCTTCGAGGCCTTCGGCCGGCGCCAGGGTGTCGACGGCAGCGAGCAGGTTGGTGATGTTTCCGTAGGTGATTCCGACACCCTTGGGAGCGCCCGTCGTGCCCGAGGTGTAGACGATGTAGGCCATGGAATGCGGGGACAGCGGGCCGGGCAGAACGGCTGACGGCGATGTGCCGACGACTGCCGGGTCAAGGTGTGCGATCTGGCCGGCCGCGAATGCGGCCTTGTCGCGGGACACGACTGCTGCGACGCCGGAGTCCTGGACCAGTGTGGCCAGCCGGGCGTCCGGATGACCCGGGTCGAGCGCTACGAACACGGCGCCTGCGCGCCAAGTACCGATGAGCGTGGCCACCAGATCGCGGGACCGGTCGAGGTGCGCCCCTACGGCCGTCTCCGGGCCCACGCCCAGGCGCAGCAGTTCGGCGGCGATCGCGTCCGCCCGCTCGTTCAGCTCCCCGAACGTGTAGGTGCCGTCATACGCACGCACGGCCACGGTTCCAGGAGTCTTGCAAGCGTGTACGGCAACTGCTGCTGCGGGATTGAAGGGATCTCCGGCTGTTGTTCGTCCGTCGTCACACACTGCGATATCCACGACATCCTGCTGTGCAGTCATTGCCTGAAACCCACTTCCGTCACTGAGTGAAGGGAACCTTTCGTGAGCGCTCAACTGCGCGTCTCCCGCACGCGAAAGATGTCGGGAAAGTCCATTTGGCGGCGGAGTATGCAAGACGCGTAGTTGATACGGACTTCGGTGGCTGCCCTGAAGGCGTGAGCGCTGGATCGGTTCGCAGTACATCATCTTCAACGCATAAAATCAAGGGTGGGTTTCTTGCCGCCTTGCTCATATCGTTGGCTGAAAATAGTGGATGGACTTCTTGGCGCCTTGCGCATATTGTTTGGCCGATGCATCGGTGCTAGGAATGCGCTCACTCTCGTATACGGTGAAAGTGATTTCAGTACGTTCTCGTCGAGCTCGACTTCGTTGTGAGTGCGGCCGCCGGCGCCACCTGGAGACCACTCTGGATCCGCGTGTTCTTCCCCTCACCCACTGGAGCGACTCATGGCCGACGCCACCACTCTCGCCTGGACCGTTCTCGTCAACTCGGAGCAACAGTACGGGCTGCACCCCGCTGACCTGCCGCTTCCCGCAGGATGGCGGGACGCTGGATACACCGGCACCGAAGAGGAATGCATGCGTCACGTGGACTCCGCCTGGACGGACATGAGACCGCTGAGTCTTCGGGAAGCACTCGACTCTTCCGTGGCCTAAGGGGTTTGCTAGTTCAGGGTATTTCCCTAGAAGGGTCGCGGTAATGCAAGCGATGAAACTCCCCAATGGGCTGACGGTGAGCCATGTCAACGCAGGGGAGACCGCCCTGCTGTACCGAGACATATTTGTCGAACGCTGCTATATGCAGCACGCGATATCGCTCAACCCCGGGGATACGGTGCTCGATGTCGGCGCAAATATCGGCATGGCCTCGTTGTTTCTGCATCTGGAATGCCAAGGGCTGACCTTTCATGCCTTCGAGCCGGCGCCCATTCCGTATGCGGCGCTGCAGGAGAACTTTTCCCTGCACGGCATCCAGGGGCATACGACGCCCTGCGCACTCTCCGATCATTCAGGTGCCGCCACCTTGACCTATTACCCGGATTCGACTTCGATGTCCGGCTTCCACGCCGACCCGGAGGCCGAGTCGGCCCTGATGCGTACATTCCTGACGCGCAGCGGGCTCGACGACGAGGACGTCGATGACATGGTCAGCGGCCGGCATGCGACGCAGACCGTCGAATGTCCGGTGCGAACCCTGTCCGAGGTGATCGCCGAGCGCGGCATTACCTCGATCGATCTCCTGAAGATCGACGTCGAGAAGAGCGAGCTGGAGGTGCTGCGCGGCCTGGCGGACGAGGACTGGCCGAAGGTTCGCCAAGTCGTCGCCGAAGTCCACGACATCGACGGTGCGCTCGAAAGGTTCACCTCACTGCTGCACAAGCACGGGTTCGCGGTCGCTCTCGAGCAGGACGCGCTGTTGGACGGCACCGAAATCTACGAGGCCTTCGCTGTCCGGAAGGGAGCCTGAGCTGTGTCCGACATCATCGATGTCGCGGACCCCGGCCTTTACGAGTCCGGCGATCCGATCGCCGTGTGGGCACAACTGCGCGCCACGACACCTGTCGTCTGGACCGAGCACCCACCCGGCCCCGGCTTCTGGTCCGTCATGTCGTACGAGCCCGCCCTCCAGGTCTACCGCAACACCACTGCTTTCACCTCCGAGCAGGGCATGCGGGTCGACTCCGACTCAGCCGCGGTCAAGGCGGCGGCCGGCAAGATGCTGATTGTCAGCGACCCACCCGTCCACCCTCGCCTGCGCAAGCTCATGAACTCGGCATTCGTGCCCCGGGTGGTGGCTACGCTCGAGGAATCCATGCGCCGGGTGATCGAGCCGCTGGTGGAGCAGGCGCTGGAGAAAGACAGCGTCGACTTCGTCGAAGAGATCGCCGCAGTCCTGCCCGCGGCGATCATCTGCGACATCATGAACGTGCCGCAGGCGGAACGCTCGAGGATGATCGAGCTGACCAGCCAGGCGTTCGGCGCATCGGTAGGTACCTCGAGCGGGTGCCCCATGGACCAGCTACGGAAGACCGAAGCCCACGCGGAGATCTTCCTCTACTACATGGATCTCGTGGAAGAGCGCCGACGCAACCCCGGGGAGGATGTGGTCAGCGCGCTGATCCGGGGCGACATGGGCGGACGCAAGCTCACCAACGAGGAAGTCCTGCTCAATTGTGACGGACTCGTCACCGGCGCGAACGAGACGACCCGTCATGGCTCGTCCGCCGGGCTGATCGCGCTCATCGAGAACCCACAGGAGTGGCAGCGTCTGAAAGCGGGCGAGGTCGACATCGAGTCCGCAGTCGACGAAGTGCTCCGCTACACCAGTCCCGCCCTGCACGTCATGCGCGTCGCCACGCAGGACGTGGAGCTTGGCGGGCAGCACGTCCGGGCCGGCGAAGCCGTGGTGCTGTGGAACGCCTCGGCAAACCGGGACGAGAGCGTCTTCCCCGACCCGGACCGATTCGACCTCGGACGTACACCCAACCGGCACCTCACGTTCGGGATAGGGCCGCATTTCTGCCTGGGAGCGCCCCTGGCACGGGCCGAGCTGAAGGTGCTGCTGCAGGTGCTGGCGGAACGGGTGGGGCATATGGAGATCACCGGCCCGGTGGAGCGTATGAGGTCCAATTTCATGTGGGGTATCGACCGCCTGCCGGTTGCCCTGTCGAGGGAGACACGTTGACCGACGAAATCGTCAGCCGCACCCGGGAACACGCAGCTACCGCATGGGCGGCGGTCCTGAACGGAGCCGTCCCGGCGGAGACAGACAACTTCTTCCAGACGGGCGGCACCAGCCTGAAGGCGCTGCGCCTCTGCGCACGCCTCAGCAGCCTCCTCGGCCACAAGGTGCCGGTGAAGGTGCTGCTCAAGAACAGCACCTTCGGCGCATTCGTGAGCGCTCTGGAGATCGCGGACGCATGAAGAAGCTGATCGTCGTCTATGACAAGGGCGCGGTAAACCCACTCGACGCTTACACCGGGCTGTCCGCCATCGCGCAGCCTGTGTTCGCCGTGGCCCCGTCGGAACACGGTGAGCGGGTCCTCAACGTGGTCGAGAGGCTGGGCGAGACGGTGGTTCTCGGGTCCTCGGCGAGCGAGTCCGCAGATCGCCTGCGGGGGTTCACACCCGCGGGCATCGTGACGTTCAGCGAGGACATGGTGGAACCCACCGCCGAGCTCGCGAGGCATTTGGGTCTTCCCTACCATCAGGAACCGACCTTGGGATGCCTCAAGGACAAGCATCTGCAGCGGCTGCGCCTGCGCGAACGCGGTGTGGACGCGACCGTGACCCGTCGCATTCGGACCCGCGCTGACGTCGCCGCGGCGATGGCGGCAATCGACGCGCCGGTCATCCTGAAGCCGGCCCGAGGCGGGGCGAGCCGGGATACGCATGTGATCACTGCCCCGGACCAGGGCGCGCAGCTCGTCGACGCGATCCTCGACAGGTATCTCCCGGCGGGGCTGGTCATCGAAGAGCTGCTGGGCGGTCGCTGGATGCCCGCCGGGGTCGGGGACTACATCTCGATCGAGAGCGCCGTCGTGGACGGGCGCATCACCCATCTGGCGGTGACCGGCAAGTTCGCCCTCGCGGCGCCGTTCCGAGAGGTCGGACAGTTCTGGCCCGCCCTGCTGGACGAGGACGTACGGCGCGCGTCACTGGACCTCGCGACCGCCGGCCTTACCGCGTTGGACGTGCGTCAGGGCGTGACGCATACCGAGATCAAACTGACACCGGACGGACCTCGCATCATCGAGATCAACGGTCGGCTCGGCGGCCACATCCACGAACTCGCGCAACGCACCGGCGTCCCATCGCCGATCGAGATCGCGGGGACCATCGCGCTCGGAGAGGATCCGGCGCCGTCGATGTTCAGTCCCCCTCCCGGGGTGTACTGGCAATACAACACGCCTGCCCCGCGGAGGCCGGCCCGATTGGCGGCGAACGCCCATGGGGCCACGGTCACCGCTCTTGAGGGCGTTTCGCAATACACGCCCTACTACCAGAAGGGCGATCCACTGGACCTGAACGTCATGACTAATCCGCTCGATGTCATTTCTGGGCACTCGAAGACCCACGAAGAGATGCTGCAGCAGGTCGACAGACTCCTCGACCACGTCGTCTATCGACTTGATATGGACGGCACCGAATTCGCCGTGGCGGCACGGGAATTGGTGGCCATATGAATGGCCACGCAGATATGGCGGGAGCGACATGACCTTCACCACGCCCGTAGAGCCGGCAGCGGACCTCGCCGATCCAGGATTCCACGCGGGTACAGCCGCGCACGACCACCTTCGGCAGCTCCGGCGGCATGACCCGGTGGCGTGGCAGCCTGCCCGCGATGGCGTTCCGGGATTCTGGAATGTGACCAGATACGCCGACGTCGTGCAGGTATGCAGATCGGCCGATGTGTTCACGTCCGGCCGGGGAAACGTGCTCAACACGCTGCTCGCGGGTGGTGATACGGCGGCCCAGCAGATGCTCGCGGTCTCGGACGGTCCGCGCCATGCCGCGATTCGCAAGCTGCTGTGGAGGGCGCTCACGCCCGAGGCCCTGAGTCAGACGGCCGACCGTGTCCGGGCCAACACCCGCGACCTGATCCGTCGAGCGGTCGCCGACGGGTCGTGCGAGTTCGCGCATGACGTGGCGGCCCATATCCCGCTCATGGCCATCTGCGATCTGTTCGGCATTCCAGCATCGGACCGGGCGTTCATCCTGCGCCACGCGAGTTCGGCCCTCAGCTCGGATACTGAGGAGCACACGGCCGAGGAAACCATGCGTTCCAAGAGCGAAATCCTGCTCTACTTCACCCGCTTCGTTGCCGACTGCTCTCGTCAGCCGTCGTCCTCAAGGTCTCCGTTGATGGATGTGCTTATCGACGGGACCATCGACGGCCAGAATCTGCGGCCTGAGGAGATCATCTACAACTGCTACAGTCTGATCCTCGGCGGAGATGAGACGACGCGACTCGCCATGATCAGCGGGGTCCTGGAGCTCGTCCGTCGTCCCGATCAATGGACGCTGTTGAAGTCAGGGACGCCCATCGACGCGGCGGTCAACGAAGTGCTCCGGTGGAGCACACCGGTCATGCACGTGGGGCGTACGGCCGGCGCGTCGGTGACGCTGGGCGGGCGTGAGATGGCCGAGGGCGACCTCATCATCGCCTGGCTGTCATCGGCCAATTTCGATGAGGCCGAGTTCAGCGATCCCGCGAACTTCGACGTGACGCGGGCGCCCAACCGCCACGTGACGTTGT
This sequence comes from Streptomyces flavusporus, assembly GCF_046267975.1. Taxonomy (NCBI): domain Bacteria; kingdom Bacillati; phylum Actinomycetota; class Actinomycetes; order Kitasatosporales; family Streptomycetaceae; genus Streptomyces; species Streptomyces flavusporus. The sequence goes on from NZ_CP176503.1 coordinate 8,371,216, forward strand.
CCCATGGTCCGCACTTCTGTATCGGTGCCTATCTGGCGAAGATCGAGGTGGCGGCCCTGCTGCGGACGATGCGAGAGGAAGTGCGCGAGATGGAACTGGCCGGCGAACCGCTCCCCATTTACTCGAACCTGCTAAGTGGGTATTCGAAGCTTCCCCTGCGGATGCAGTGACGAAGGATGGATATGAACCCTGAATCCAATGGCGCCGTCGACCTCAGTCTGACGGACATTCAGCGTGTCCTGTCTCAGGTATGGGCCGACGTCCTCGAGACGGGGTCGATCGGGCTCGACGACAACTTTTTTGCTCTGGGCGGTAACTCCATGCTCGCGGTTCGAGCCATCGTCGATGCCGAGTCGCGCGGGATCGTGACCACCCTCGTCGACATGCTCGGAAGCCCGACGATCAGGGAGCTCAGCCAGGTGGTGTCAGCAGTCGAGGATGCGCCCGACGGAGATTCGGCCTCCTCGGCGCCGGCCATTGCGGCCGAGCCGGTGGCGGAGGGACCGCAGATCGGTCCGGCCAGCCTCTTGCAGCAGGGCCTCCTCTTCGAGTCCGAACTGCGACCGGGTGCGGTGTACCTGGACGTAGTGTCCCATCGCGTCCGGCTTCCGTTCGATGAGACCGCTCTGCGCTCCGCGCTCGACATCCTCACGGCCCGGCACGAAACTTTGCGGACCGGATTCAATCTGACCGACTACGACGAGGTGATGCGCGTAACGGAGGCGTCGACGACGATCCCCGTCCACGTGCACGACGCACGGACCGGCCAGCACGAAGTCGATCTCACCGACGATGTCGCGTGCGCCGGCCAGGAATTCGCGTTGACCATAGCGCCGCTTCTCCGAGTCTGCGTCTCAGTGCCGGATGACAGCTCGTTCTGGCTCACCTACGGATTCCACCACGCCATCATGGATGGCTGGAGCGAGACGGTGTTCGCCTCGGAGCTCATGTCCGGCTATGCGTCGATACTGCGGGGAGCGGTCCCGGCTCTGCCGCCCGCCGTGGCCGGCATGGATGAGCTGGTCCGACGCGAGCGGGAGGCCCTGACCTCGCCCGATGCCCATAAGTTCTGGTCGGCCTATGCCGAGTCCCTGCCCCGGACACGCCCGCGGCCTGTCGGCGGCGAAACGGTGCGTACTCGCGCTGACGTCGACCCCGAGGTTGTAACCGACCTCGTGCGCGCCGCGGCGCATACGGGACTTCCCGTCAAGAGCTTCACACTGGCCGCCCACCTCGTGGCGTGGGGTGAAATCCATGCCGTGGATGCCCCGTCGACGGGGGTGGTCATCAACGGGCGCCCACCCGTGCTCGGGGCGGAGCGGATGGTGGGACTCTTCCTGAACCTGCTTCCGCTGCACTGTCGTGTGGACGCCACGGGTACGGAACTGGTGCGGCGGGTCTTCGAGGCCGAACGCCAGATCACCACCTTCGGGAACTTCCCGTATCTGAAGATCAGGGAAATGGCCGGGCATGCGCTTTTCGACGGCGCCTTTAATTACGTCGAGTTCGAGAAGCGCCCGGAGGTCTGGATCGATGAAACACGCATTGTGGACGCGACGAGTCTGCCCCTCCTGATCGAAGTCGTTCACGAGGCGAGCCGCGGTGCGATGCGGGTGGAAGGCTCGGCCAGCGCTCACTGGTGGACGAACGAGGACCTCAAGGCGATGACGAGTGCCTACATCACGGCGTTGACCCGGCTCGTCAGCGACGCGAAGGGCCCTCGGTGACGTCGATGCACGACAATCAAGAACGCACGCTCACCGGTCGACGGACCATCCTCGTCGTCGACTACGTGGGCTTGAGGTCCGAGCCGCCGTTGACCGCGCTTCGCTTGGAGGACCACGGGTTCCGGGTGGTCGAGATCCTGAGACCGCCCTATGTCCGCGCCTTCGACGCCGCAGGCTACGCGTCCGCGCTCATCGAACCGCACACCTACGCGGGTTCCGAGGTGGCGGCGGTCGTGACCTACTGCATGGCCGGGTCGATCGCGCAGGAGGTGGCGGCGAGGCTTTCGTCACCTCACTACGAGGTGCCCCTCGTGGTCCTGGACGGTGAGCCGTCGACGGGCGAGGCGATCCGAGAGCAGTGGGGGACAGCCCTGCGACGTATCGCCCAGATGGTGGGCGCCGACGTCGCCGACGGTGTGACACGCGCACTCTCCGATGACGAACTGCTCGCTCAGCCTCGCGAGATCGCCCGGGAGATCCACGACTCGATGACGTCGATCGGTGCGCAACAGCGCCCCGACGGAGAGGGCCCCGGCATCGCCAGGGATGTCGGGATCTTCGCTGAATGGTTCTCCGACTGGCTGGTCTATCTGATTGCCGCTCATAATGCTCAGTGGCCGCATTGGGGCGGGGATGTACTCCAATTGATTTCGAAGTCGCATCCGGTGGCGGATTGGGTGGGAAGCCGCTCGGAGGAAGTCGTCGAGATCTCGACGGACCGAGACGGCTTGGTGCTCGATCCAGGTGCGAAAGCGGCCGTTCTGTCGTTCTTGGCCGAGAGGATCAGGGATGGCAGGGGGTAGACGATGAGCAGCAATCCGTTCGAAGATGACGAGGCGCAATTCCTTGTCCTGGTCAACAACGAGGGGCAGTACTCACTATGGCCGGCCTTCGCCGACAGGCCGACGGGATGGAAGCGCGTCTTCGGGTCGGACGGGAGGGAACCGTGCCTCGCTTTCATCGAACGTGAGTGGACGGATATGAGGCCGCGGTCGCTTCGCGATGTCGTGGACGAGGCGCCGGTGCGTCGGGCATGACGTGCCGTCAGATAGTTCTCAACCCTGCAAAGCGCGGTCTTCTCGTGCGTTGCAGTTCGTCGTCTATGAGGAGGATTTCAGATGTCAGATGATCTGATGGAGTCGGGCAAGATCAAGAATGACCGCGGCGTCATAGCGGAGAACTATCACGAGTTGCAGAGCATCGGCGCCATCGAGGCGGCTCGTGCGACCATGACGGTTCCGGGCGCCACACCCGAGGCGTTGCTCATCGGGCTCTATCAGTCATCGGAGATCGCCATGTACAACGTGGCCGATCTCCTCACGCGCGCCGGCGCAGATCTGGCATCGGGTGATGTCGATGCGTGTGCGATCAAGCTGCTGTGGACCCGGAGCTTCCATCGGCTGCTGGTGCGGTTGAGCGGCGACGCCTTGCGCATCAGCAGCAACTGGCCAGTGACCGCGCCGCGATGGCCACTCCAGGACACGCCTGCGTTCGCCGAGTTCACGAGGGCGCTGGAGTCGTTCGACGGCTCCTTGGCCGAGTTCGTCGACCGGGGGGAGCTGGACGTCAGGACCGCCATCTCTGAGGCATCGTTGACCGACAGCGCGTACGCGATTCTTCACTGCGTGCGCGTCGTGAATCACGACGCGCGCGTGTGGGCCACGAATCTGGCTCGCGCGGTTCACCCCCAGCCCGCAGAGGCGCTGGAGGCAGCGCTCGCCTCCTCCCATCTGCGTCATGCCGTCCATGAACATCATCTGGTCGGCGACACCTACTTCACGCAGTTCCGCGCATTGCATCAGATTCCCGAGCTCTTGGTCAGGGAGATCAACGATCGGCTCGAATTGGCGACCAAGGCGCTGCGCGACGGCGATGACGCGCGCGCGCTCGAACTGCTCGACGGCGCCGCGTCGTTGTATCCCGCGATCGAGGCGTCGTTGCCGCCGATCGTGGACAATCTGAGCACGTTCGATTACCACCAGATCCGCGAGAATCTGGGGATGACGAGTGGCAGCCATTCCGTCGCCATGCGATTCCACCTGTTCACAGATCTGTATGAACAGTTCGCGCAGCAGGTCATGGCTCTGGAGGACACCGCCCCCGATGGGAGCGGCGTTGCCCGGCTGAGGCGTCACGTCGCCGATCTGCGCGTCTTCATCTTCTCGTGGCGAGACATGCACCTGCACCTTCCGCGGAACAATCTCGGCGGGACGCAGACGAAGTCCTTGACGGGGGCGCCCGACGCGGTCAGGACCGTGCAGAAGATGCGGGACAGTGCGGCGTCCGCGGACCCGACGCGCTCGAAGACACACGATCGTCCCGCGGCGGTCGCGGGACCTCTCGACGGCTATCTGGACGGCCCGAAGTCCTCGGACCAGCTACTCCTCTCGATCACCGGCGAAGTGACGCAAGCGAACTTCCGTGATGTTCAGGAGCGGCTGAACTTCTTCTCCCAGAGGCCGTCCTTCACGCGCCCTCCGCGACGTGAAGTCTGACCACCGGTGGCCTCTCAGTCGGCCGCGCCCGAGGAGTGGCCGCGGTGTGAAGGGGTGGGTTCTGTCGTGAGCGCCAGTGAGGCACGAGGGCCCGTGCCGCCGAAGCAGGGGTCCTCCGCCGGGCACGCCGCCTACTGGGCGAAGGAGTTGGCCGACGTGCCTCAGCCCCTGCCCTTGCCGATGGATCGACCGCGCCCGCCACATCGGAGCCTCGACGTCGGGGTCGTCGGTGTGGAACTCACCGCCGACGTTCGGGGCCGAGTCGAGGCGCTGGCCGCTGCGCAGGGGGTCTCCCCGGCCGTCGTCCTGCTGTCCGCATGGGCGATGACGCTTCGGCGCCTCACCGGGCAGACGACGGTGACGATCGGCGCACGGAACGTGCGCGGCGCCGAGGCGTGTTCGGGCATGGAGGGCGGATCGAGCGATGACCGCTGGATACTGCGCGCTGACATGCCCGGCGACATCTCGTTCGGGGAGTTGCTCCGCGCGGTGCACGACCGGGTCCAGGCGGCCCGACAGCACCGGGGTATGGCGCTGGACGACGTGGTCTCGGTTCTGGTCGTCGATCCACCGACGGCCCATCTTCCGCTGACACAGGTGGGGTTCGATTGGCACGGCGGGGCCGACAGTCGCGACGGCCGCTCGGTGGGACCCGCTCCGCAGCGGCCGGGAACCGCGCCGTTCGACGCGCGGATCGTCGTCTCGCCCCGTGACGGGGCGAGCCTTCGCGTGGACATCGTCTACGCCACGGACGTGTTCGACGCGGACACCGCGCGCCGGCTGGTGCGGTGTCTCGTGCGCGCGGCCACGATCGCAGCCGGCGATCCGACCGTGGCCGTGAACTCCGTCGACGTCATCGACCCGGCCGAGCGGCATCAGGTGCTCGATCTTGTGAATCAGACGCGCGCGCAGGTGAACCCCGGCACGATTCCCGAACTCTTCGGACGACGTGTCATGACGAGTCCGGATGCCCCCGCCATCGTGTTCCGTGATGAGACGATCAGCTATCGCGATCTCGACGCCCGGTCCAACCGGCTGGCCCGTCTCCTGATCGAGCATGGTGTGCGCACCGAAGTGGTCGTCGCCGTGATGGTGACGCGCTCTCCCGACCTCTGGACGGCGGCGCTGGCGGTCGCGAAGGCGGGCGGCGTCTACATGCCCGTGGACCCCGCGTATCCGGCGGAGCGCATCGACTTCATGCTGAAGGATTCGGGCGCGCACGTCATCATCGCCGAATCCGCGACGGCCGCACACGGGGCTGGTCGGTCGACGCCCGTCCTGCGGCTGGACGACCCCGCGCTGATCACCGCACTCACGCACTGTGAGACGACCGCTGTGACGGACACCGATCGGCTGGCGCCACTGACGATGGCACACACGGCCTACCTCATCTACACGTCGGGATCAACCGGTACGCCCAAGGGAGTGGCGGTCACTCATCGGGGACTGGCCAGCCTGCTGGCGGCGCAAATCGAGCGGCTGAGCGTCACGCCGGAGTCCAGAGTGCTGCAGTTCAACTCGCCGAGTTTCGATTCGTCGATATGGGAACTGTGTATGGCGCTGTTCTCCGGGGCCACCTTCGTCGTCGACACGCAGGAACGGCTCGAACCCGGACAGCCGTTGGTCGATACGATCAGTGCGGCCGCGGTCACCCACGTCCTGCTGACGCCTTCCGTGCTCGCGGCGCTGCCGCTCGGCTCGCTGCCGAGCGTCTCCTGTCTCATCGTCGCGGGCGAACCGATCTCGCCGGAGCTGGTCACCGCTTGGGCTCCGCATCGGCAGATGGCCAACGCGTACGGTCCGACGGAGACCACGGTCATGCCGACCATGTGCGCGCATCTGGCCGACGGCCGCCCGCCGTCTATCGGTCTTCCGATTCAGAACAGTCGCGTGTACGTTCTGGACGAGCGAATCCAGCCGGTTCCCGTCGGAGTCGTCGGCGAGTTGTACGTGGCGGGAGCAGGTCTGGCCCGGGGCTATCTGGGGCGTCCCGCCATGACGGCGAGCCGTTTCGTCGCCTGTCCGTTCGGAGCGCCGGGCGAGCGGATGTATCGCACGGGAGACCTGGTCCGTTGGAACGCCGGAGGAGATCTCGAATTCGTCGGTCGCGTGGACACGCAGGAGAAAGTCCGCGGGTATCGGATCGAGTTGGGCGAGATCGAATCGGCTCTCATGCGGCATCCCGCGGTAGCTCACGCCGTGGTCGTGGTGCGCGATGTCGCCGGGTCGGTGAGTAGCAGGCAGTTGGTTGCGTATGTGGTCGGTTCCGACCCCGTGGGCGAGCCGCATGCGGACGAGACGGCGACCGGCGGCGAACGGCGCGAGGCGTGGGGCGGCGAGCTGCGGCAGTTCCTGGGCCGGCACCTGCCGGAATTCATGGTGCCGCCGCTGTACGTGAAGCTCGATCGATTGCCGATGACCCCGAACGGGAAACTCGACCGATCGGCCCTCCCCGATCCCGGATCGCTCGACAGCGCCTACCGCGCCCCGCGTACTCCCGTGGAGCAGATCCTCTGCACGGTGTTCGCGGAGGTTCTCGACCGACCGTTGGTGGGGGTCAACGACGACTTCTTCGCCCTCGGAGGAGAGAGCATCATGTCGATCAAGGTGGTTTCCAGGGTTCGTGGTCACGGGCTCGACATTTCCCCCCGCGACATGATGGAGCAGCGGACCGCGGCGAAGCTGGCGCTCGTCGTGAGCGAGTCTGTGGCCAGCGGCGGCGCTAGCGGCGTCGGCCCCTCGGAGTGAGTCCCGGGCGGGGCTCGATTGCCGGGCCGTGCGCTTCGGTGCGAGGATGCCTGTGTGAACCGACTGGCTGAAGCTTCCCCTTGATCGTGGACATCTGGAGACTGGGATCTTGAGGTTCCAGAGGAAGTAGCACCAGGTGGGAAGCAAGTACACGAAGCGGTACACCGAGGAGTTCAAGCGGGACGCGATCGCGCGCGTTGACTCGTCGGGCAGGACGGTCACCGCCGTCGCCCGGGAACTCGGCATCAGCTCCGAGTCCCTGCGCGCCTGGTACCGCCGGGCAAAGGCGGACCAGGGCGAGGACGAGTCCGGCGAGCTAACCAGCGCCGAGCGCGAGGAGCTGAAGCAACTGCGCAAGGAGGTGCGTGAACAGCAGCAGACGATCGAGATCCTGAAAAAAGTATCCATGGGGGCCCTGCGGGCCCGCACCGGCGCGCGATGAGAATGCGCCTCGGTGGCTGGTGCTCTCACGCGCCGCTGGGGTTGCTGCCGTGCGCTGGTGCGTGGGTCCCGCAGGGTGGGCGATCATCGAGGGGGCGTCGCCCGGCAGACGTCGGTGCCGTGTGGTACTGCGAGTCCGGAAAAAAGTATGACGCTGGGGCTTGAGGAACTTCTGACTGCTGCCACGAGCGCGAATCTCAGACTCTTCGAACCGGTAGGCCCCTTCGGGCGGCGTCCGCCAGCGATGCCGCGTGCGAGGGGAGGCCGGGATGGATGTGGTGGTGGCCCGCTGTGCGGGCCTGGACGTGCACCGCGACACGGTGGTGGCCACGGTCCGCTGGCCGGGCAAGCGCAGGAACAGCCGGGGTCAGGAGACGCGAACGTATCCCACGACCCAGCGCGGGCTGGCCGAGTTGAGCGACTGGCTGCTGGTCGAGCGGGTCGAGCTCGTCGGCATGGAAGCGACGGGGGTGTACTGGAAGCCGGTGTTCAGCGCGCTGGAGGAGCGGTTCACCTGCTGGTTGCTCAACGCCCAGCACATGCACAACGTACCGGGTCGCAAGACGGACGTGGCCGATTCCGTCTGGATTGCCCAGCTGCTCGAACACGGCCTGGTGCGGCCCTCGTTCGTCCCGCCGTGTGAGATGCGGGACCTGCGGGACCTGACCCGGTCGCGCACGGCGGTCACCCAGGAACGCAGCCGGATGATCCAGCGGCTGGAGAAGGTGCTGCAGGACGCCGGGATCAAGCTCACCTCGGTGGCCTCCCAGGCGTACTCGAAGTCCGCCCGGGCGATCCTGGACGCGCTGGTGGCCGGGGAACGCGATCCGAAGGTCCTGGCCTCGCTGGTCAAGGGCCGCCTGCGGTCCAAGCGGGAGAGGCTGGAGGAGGCACTCGGGCACCGTTTCCGCGTCGAACACCACGGGGTGCTCGCCCGCCGGCTGCTGGCCAACCTGGACACCCTTGATGCCGCGATCACCGAGCTGGACACCGAGATCGCCCGACGGCTGGAGCCGCATCAGCCGATGCTGGACCTGCTGTGCACGATTCCCGGTGTCGGGCCCAAGACCGTCCAGGTCCTCATCGCCGAGATCGGCCTGGACATGGGCATCTTCCCGACCTCCGGACACCTCGCCTCATGGGCCGGGGTTTGCCCCGGCAACAATGCCTCCGGCGGAAAGCGCCGCTCGGGACGCACCCGGCCCGGCTCCCGCTGGCTCAAGCAGGCCCTGACCGAGGCGGCTTGGGGCGCGGCCCGCACCAAGGGCACCTACCTCGCTGCCCACCATGCGCAGATCCGAGGCCGGGCCGGACGCTACAAGGCGATCGGCGCCACCCGGCACGACATCATCGTCGCCTACTGGCACATCGTCCGCGACCGGGTGCCCTTTCGGGAACTCGGAGCGGACTGGATCAGCCGGCGCTACTCGCCCGAACACCGTGCCCGCCGACTGATCGCCCAGCTCGAAGAGCTCGGCCTGAACGTCACAACCGAACCTGCCAACTGACTGTCGCCCACCCCGCTTCTCCGTTGCTGCCGGGTGACGGTCACCCCTGCCTACGGAACGGCGGATTCACATCTCAGACCTCATACAGCCACCCGTGCGCGGTGAACAGCTCCCCCGGCCACGCGAGCGCCTCACGAACCTTCGCATCCTTCGCCCGGTCGGCCGGCTTCACATTCACCACCCGCACCAAGCCGCTGCGCAGCGTGAGCAGGAAGTCCGGGACATGCCGACGCACCCGCTCCTTCACCCGGTGCCGCATCCAACACGGCTGCGCCCGAATCCCAATCACATCCGGGTCGAAGTCCGCCAGAAGCAGCTGGGCAAGCTCCAACTGACTCTCGAAGATCACCTGGCCACCCATCGTCGACGACCAGTAACTGCCCGGCAGATGCGCCTGCCCACGTCTCGACCGCATCGCCCGCCACGGAACCGAACCCTCGAAATGCCGCTGCCCAAGCTGCTCGAACGACACCTCCCGCACCTCATCGGGCCTTGTCCCCGAGGAGTGGACACCTGTTCGTGTCGTTATGCGGCAAATGTCAGGGTAGCTGACTGCTGCTCGTAGGCGATCGGCGCCTGCTGTCCGTTCGCCGAGTGCCGTCGGCGGGTGTTGTAGCGCGTGGTCCAGCGGAAGACCGCCAGGCGGCAGGCACGGACCCCGTCGAAGCGGCGGGTGCCACGGAGCGTCTCGCGTTTGAGGGCCGCGTTGAACGACTCGGCGAGGGCGTTGTCCGCGCTCGTGCCGACTGCGCCCATCGACTGCCGCACCCCCAACTCGGCGCAGACGTCGGCGAATTCGCGAGAGGTGTACTGGGCTCCGTGATCACTGTGGAAGACGGCGCCGGCCAGGCTGCCGCGGGTCGCGGCGGCGGCCCGGAGCGCGTCGGCGACCAGCTCGGTGCGCATGTGGTCGGCGATCGACCAGCCCACCAGGCGGCGCGAGAAGCAGTCGATCACCGTCGCCAGATACAGGAATTCGCCGTCGCCCACCGGCAAGTACGTGATGTCCCCGACGTACTTGGTGTTCGGCATGCTTGCGGTGAAGTCGCGCCGGAACAGGTCTGGCACCGGCGTGGCGGACGGTTCGGGCACGGTGGTGACCTGGCGCTTGCGCAGCCGCAGCCCGGCGATACCGAACTTCCGCATCACCCGCCCGACGCGCTTGTGGTTCACGCGCTCGCCCTGGTCGCGCAGCTCGGCGGTGATCCGGGGGCGGCCCCAGGTACCGTCCCACTCGGCATGCACGGTCCGGATCCGCCCGGCAAGCGCGGCATCGGCCCGCTCGCGCGCGGCGCGGGCCTCGCGGCCGGCCCGCCACTTGTAGAAGCTGGAGCGGGCCACCTCCAGCACGGCACACAACCGCTTCACGCCCCAGGCGCGGTGGTGGTCCTCAATGAACTGGAAGCGGTTCACCAGGTCATCTCTTGCGCGAAAAACTTCGTCGCCTTGCGCAGGATGTCGCGCTCGGTAGCCAGTTTCTGGTTCTCCTTGCGCACCGCCGCCAGTTCCCGGCGCAGGGCCTCGTTCTCGGCCTGAAGCTCCTCGGCCGTCGGCGGGGAATCCACCGTGTTCTTCTCCGTGCTCGTGCTCGTCGTGCTGCCCCCGCCATGGCGGGCCCGCTCGGCCCGGACCCAGTTGCGCAGCGTCTCCCGGCTGATCCCCAGATCCTTGCCGATGCCCTCGAAGGTGTGGCTCGGGTCCGACAGGTACAGCGCGACAGCGTCCGCCTTGAACTCCGGCGAGTAGACCTTCATCACCATAAGAGATCCCTCCTACCCGGCCCCTGCCGGGGCCGGGCTCAGAGGTGTCCACCACTCGGGGACAAGGCCCATCCTCGCCGTACCGGATCCACGCCGCCGCTCCTGCGGCACCACGCCTACGTATTGCGACCATCGCGCACCTTCGCGCTCAGCCCGCGCTGATCACGAGCAACTGGCCCATACGATCAAGCAGTCGAACCCCGAGCACCCCCACCGATCACCGGACTTCACCCTCACCGGTAGAAATTCACGCTGCTCCGCATGCACCCCGTCGGAGTGGGCATGATTGCGAAATGCTCAGCGGCGCACTCCCAACCACTGTTCAAGCAGTGTTCAGGAAGTACCCGCATTGTTCATTCGGGCGCGGAACCTACAGGAAGTTCGGCGAGGCGAGGTCGTCGCCCTAGTAGGGCTTTGTTAGGTACCCCGATTGATCATCGTCAGGTAGATTGTGATGTTCTGTCAGGTGTGACACCTGAGGAGATGGAGACGGTCCGCCCGCGCCTGGAGGCGTTCGCGGCGGAGATGCTCGGTTCGCTGGCGCGTCGGGACCAGCGGGCCAAGGGCGAGCTGTATCTGCGCGGGCTGATGCTGGACGGCAAGCGCAAGTCCATGCAGCCGATGGCCGAGCGCCTGGGCGTGGACCACCAGCAGCTGCAGCAGTTCGTCTCATCGTCCACCTGGGACTACTCCAAGGTCCGTGAGCGGCTGGCCCGTTGGGCTGCCGCGCACATTTCTCCCGAGGCGTACGCGATCGATGATGTCGGCTTCCCCAAGGACGGCTACGACTCACCGGGGGTGGCGCGGATGTACTGCGGCGCCCTGGGTAAGCGCGGCAACTGCCAGGTCGGCGTCAGTGTGAACCTGGTCAGTGACCGTGCGTCATCGGCTGTCGACTGGCGCCTGTTCCTGCCCGAGAGCTGGGACGACACCAAGTACGGCGAGGACGCGCTGATGGCCGAGGCGATCCGGCGCCGCCGCGCCAAGGCGGGAATCCCGGACACCGAGCGGCACCGGGAGAAGTGGCGCCTGGCGCTGGACATGCTCGACGAGGTGCGCGACAACTGGGAGTTGCCCGACCTTCCGGTCGCCGCCGACGCCGGATACGGCGACGCCACCGGCTTTCGCGAGGGCCTGACCGAGCGCGGCCTGACCTACGCGGTCGCGGTCAAAGCCACCACGACCGCGCACCCCGGCAATGCCACACCCCAACGCCCGCCGTACTCCGGGCAGGGCCGCCCTCCCGTGTCCGCCTACCCCCAACCGCACACCACCCTGCGCGCCCTGGCCCTGGCCGTCGGCCGAGCGGCCACCCGCACCGTCACCTGGCGCCAGGGCAGCAAGGCCACCAGACGCAACCCGAACGCCGAGATGCGCTCGCAGTTCCTGGCCCTGCGGGTCCGACCGGCCAACCGCACCATCCGCCGCGCCGCCGACGGCTCCCTGCCCGACTGCTGGCTGCTCGTCGAGTGGCCACCCGACTCCGCCGAGCCAACCGACTACTGGCTCTCGACGCTTCCCGCCGACACCCCACTGCGCGAACTGGTACGAATCGCCAAGATCCGATGGCGAGTTGAGCACGACTACCGCGAGCTCAAGGACGGTCTGGGCCTGGACCACTTCGAGGGCCGCAACTACCTCGGCTGGCACCGCCACGTCACCCTCGCGTCCCTCGCCCAGGCCTTCTGCACCATGCTCAGGCTCGACCCAAAAGCCCCTGCGCCGGCCTGACCCTCTACGCGGTCCTCCGCGAACTCCAGGCCCTCCTGGCCACCTGGACCGGCGCCTGCTCGATATGCGGCCAACCCGCACCAGCACCCGAACCCCACCACAGGACCTAACAAAGCCCTACTAGTGCTGCTCCGCGTTAGTTCGTGGAGGTGTCATGCGGCTTTGAGTGGCCTGGCGTCGTAGGTCCAGCGGTAGGGCTTGGCGGTGGTGTTGTGCGCGATCACGTAGGCGTCCATTTTGTCGATGAGGTCGTCGCGGCTGGGGAAGTCGCCGTGCCGTAGGACCCGGCGGGTCAGGGCTGAGAAGAACAGTTCGTCGGGTAGGACCGCTGCATTGCTGCAGCGGTCCCCCCTCAGAACCGGCCGTGCCCGCTTTCCAGGCAACCGGCTCAAGCAAGCCCCTTGGGCTCGCGGGCGAACAGAAGTGCTGGTCACCGGCCGGGGCCAGTGGCCAGCCGACGCCGGCAGTGGGTGTGTATCAGGCGTGAGGCGGCGGGTTTGTCCGGCTTGCCGTTGCCCGCTTCGGCGGTGACCGCGTGTTTGCGGATCGCGATGCGGGTGACCTTGAGCCACTGCTCCCACTGGTCGGGAGTTTGCGGCTCGTGGTCGGCGTGCAGCAGCAGCCCTCCGCAGAGCGGACATCGGCCGTCTTGCATCTGCAACAGATGCAAGGTGCCCTTGCCCAGCGGGAGTTTGCCGCGGCGGCACCGCTTGGCCCAGAAGTCGGCCAGGGCGGGATCGTCGGTTGACGCCCTCCCTGGCACCATCCGGTGCCGGACGATCGGCGTCCAGGCGAACTTGTAGAGGTAGAAACCGCTGGTGCGGTCCCCGAATACCCATGTGTCCTGCCTGAACGGGTTGAACATGGCGAAGTACCGGGCAGTCACCCAGCGCATCGGCTTGTTCGGGTGGGAGAACTTGGCCCACTTGTAGACCAGTCTCCACACGTAGGCGTCCAGCGAGTTGAACGCCCGCTTGGACACCCCGATCCGGTAGTAGGCAGCCCAGCCCTTGATGATCGGGTTGAGCTTGGCGATCACCGCGTCGGCGTTGGCCCCTCGCAGGGCCAGCACCTCGGCGGCAAGCCGTTCCCGGATCCGCCGCAAGGCCGCGTTGCTCGGTTTGGTCAGCAGCTTGCTGCGGTAGCGTCGGATGTTGAACCCCAGGAAGTCGCAGCCCTCATCGAGGTGGACAATGCGCGTCTTGTCCTCGTTGAAGGCCAGGCCCCGGGGCGCGAGCCACACAGTCAGCCGCGCCTTGACCTGCTCGGCCTGTTCCCGAGAATGACACAGGGCGAGAAGGTCGTCGGCGTAGACGACCAGAACCGGAGAATCGCGCGCCAGAATCGTGGCATCACTGCCGAGATTCTGGTAGCGGACTCCAGCAGCCTTTCCCATGCCGTGCAAGGCGATGTTCAACAACGCGGGACTGATCACCCCGCCCTGGGGAGTTCCCTCCACCGTGGGGGTGAACCAACCTTTCTCGACCACACCCGCCTTCAGCCATCCGGCGATCATTCCCCTCCCGGGAAAGGAGCCCAATGACGCGAGCAGGTGATCGTGGTCGATTCGGTCGAATGCCGCTTTCAAGTCCGCGTCGAGCACCCACAAGCGTTTGGCGTTCTTGCCGCTCGCCGTCGTGTGGATGGCAACGATCGCGTCATGACAGCCACGGCCTGGACGGAAACCGTAGACCTTCGGTTCCAGCCGTGCCTCCCACTCGGGCTCCAGTGCATTCAGCGTCAGAGCTTGAAGGCATCTGTCGGCGATCACAGGAATTCCAAGTGGGCGCTGCTTCCCATTCGCCTTGGCTATATACACCCGCTTGACGGGCTTGGGCTTCCACGGGGCCGCGCCATGCTGGACCCAGTCGGCCAACTCGGCCTTTCCCTGGGGCAGCAGGACGACTTTCCCGTCGATGCCCGCCGTCTTGCGGCCAGCGTTGACTTCCGTGACCCGCCGCACACTCGCGAGTGTGTTGGCGCGGGAGCGGAGCATCAACTTCTGCAGATTCCTGACCTTGGCCAGGTCTCCTGCCTGCGATGCCGTGAAGATGCGTTGCCGCAGACGCCGTACGTCGTCCTCGACGGTCCGCCAGTCGATCGACGGCCAGTCGGTGATCTCGTCCTCCGGTCCGTTCGCCATGCCGGCTGCGGTCGCAGCGGCTTGCGCCGCCCCAGCCACGTGTGTCGTCACGGCGTCCAACTTGCCCTTCGGTTCAGGTGTCTTTGGTCATCGTTTCTTCACGGGCTCACCAGACCCACGTCAGCGCCCTTTCAGGCCGGGACGTCGGCCCCTATCCGGCCAGTTATGCGGGGACCACCGACGGAGGTGTCAGCGCATGGTTCCCGGTTTCCTGTTGCCTTTCGGCGACCGGCATTCGCTTGCTGGGTCTTCCTGCGCCCGCTGGAGAGTTGGGCCTTCCTTGCGGTTGGCTTACCAGGTCAGAATTGCATTGCCTGGACTCCATCGGGGTTGTCACGTTCCGCATGAGAGAGATGCTGCCGGTGAGGGGGCCCTCTGCACCCCGGGGACGGCGGTGCACTCCCGACTGGCCAGATTTCCCCAGTCGGCGCCTGCCGATTTCCAGCGGCCAGTCCCTATCTCTCGCTGAAACGACCCATCGGCGAGAGTGCTCATGACGAGGCATCATCAAGGGTTCATTCGCATTCACCCGTCCGGCATTTCCCAGCCTGTAACCCCCGGATGGAACGAGGATCCTTGGGCATTTCCCCAGGCTTCGCACCCCGCGATTACTCACGACGCACGCTGAGGCGGGAACGAGCCCTGTGCACTGGCTCGGGAGCTACACCTTCGACATCAGTCGATCCTCCTTCGGTGAGTCCGCTCTTCTCAAGCGGCTTTCGTGTCGCACGATCTGGTTGAGCCAGGAGGCGTGCGGCGGGGTCCAGTGCACGTGCCAGCGGGGGTGGTCGGCCAGCCATGCCTTGGTTGTCCGTGCGATGTGGGAGGCGCCGTTGTCCAGCACGACGTGGATGGCGTGGCACGGGTTGATGGTCCGCTCGAGCATCTGCAGGAAGTCGATGAAGGTCACTGCGTTGTTGCGGGCGATGGGCTGAGTGAGGACCTCGCCGGTGCGCACGTTGAGCGCGGCGCTGATCGAGACGGTGCCGTGGCGGATGTACTCAAATTCCTGGCGGGACGGCCGGCCGGGTCCGGCGGGACGGCCGGGGTGCTTGCGGGAGCGGGCGGCGATGGCGGTCTTCTCGTCGATGGACAGCACCACCGCGTCCTTCGGCGGGTTGAGGTAGAGATTGCAGATATCGGCGGCCCGTTCCCAGAACTGGGGATTGTCGCGGCGGGTGAGCCAGCCGCGGACTTTGTGCGGCTTGAGGTCCAGGCCGGCCAGGATCCGGCCGACCTGGGACGGGGAGATACGGGCGGACGTGGTGTCCGCGACCAGGGTGGCGATGGTCCGGTGCGTCCATGTCGACTCCGGGTGGGGCGGTGCACTGGTCGCGGAAGCCACCACGGCCAGCCGCACCCGGCTGTCGTAAAGGCGGGGCCGTCCTGGGCGTGGAGCGTCTTTGAGTCCCTCCATCCCAACGGCGGTGAACCTCCCTCGCCACTTGCGGACGGTGTTCACGCTGACTCCCAGCGTGCGGGCGATCGCCGCGTTGGACGCCCCCGCAGCGGCAGCGAGCACAATCTTCGCCCGCAGCACCTCCCGCACTTGCCCGCGCGTGGAGCCGGCAAGGCTTGTCAGCCGCGCTCGTAACGCCTCGTCCAGCACCACCGACACTGCCTGTCTCTTCCCGCCCATGACTGGTGATCATGGCGCAGCGCGATCGTTGCCGGGCAGGATGGGGACCGTGCCGAAGAACCCGCCCGAATCCATGCAGCACAACCTCCGCGTCCGCCTGCGCGACCGCGCGCGGGAACGCTGGCCCCAGCTCTCGGGCGTCCAGGTCCGTTTTCGGACCGGATTCGCCTACGTGGCAGGCGAAATGCCGGGCACGGAGGAACCGCTGCCACTGTGCCGTCTGCGCTTCACCGGCGTCCTACACACCTGGGGCTTTGCCATCTACCTCGCCAGCAGCGGCAAATACCAAGACAACTTCCTGCCTACCGGCCTGCCATTCGGCTCACCCGAAGAAGCGCTCGACTGTGCCTGCGGTCTCTACCTCAACGACCCCACCGCCTGGACCACACCACCCTCCACGAACTAACGCGGAGCAGCACTAGTAGGGCTTTGTTAGGTCCTGTGGTGGGGTTCGGGTGCTGGTGCGGGTTGGCCGCATATCGAGCAGGCGCCGGTCCAGGTGGCCAGGAGGGCCTGGAGTTCGCGGAGGACCGCGTAGAGGGTCAGGCCGGCGCAGGGGCTTTTGGGTCGAGCCTGAGCATGGTGCAGAAGGCCTGGGCGAGGGACGCGAGGGTGACGTGGCGGTGCCAGCCGAGGTAGTTGCGGCCCTCGAAGTGGTCCAGGCCCAGACCGTCCTTGAGCTCGCGGTAGTCGTGCTCAACTCGCCATCGGATCTTGGCGATTCGTACCAGTTCGCGCAGTGGGGTGTCGGCGGGAAGCGTCGAGAGCCAGTAGTCGGTTGGCTCGGCGGAGTCGGGTGGCCACTCGACGAGCAGCCAGCAGTCGGGCAGGGAGCCGTCGGCGGCGCGGCGGATGGTGCGGTTGGCCGGTCGGACCCGCAGGGCCAGGAACTGCGAGCGCATCTCGGCGTTCGGGTTGCGTCTGGTGGCCTTGCTGCCCTGGCGCCAGGTGACGGTGCGGGTGGCCGCTCGGCCGACGGCCAGGGCCAGGGCGCGCAGGGTGGTGTGCGGTTGGGGGTAGGCGGACACGGGAGGGCGGCCCTGCCCGGAGTACGGCGGGCGTTGGGGTGTGGCATTGCCGGGGTGCGCGGTCGTGGTGGCTTTGACCGCGACCGCGTAGGTCAGGCCGCGCTCGGTCAGGCCCTCGCGAAAGCCGGTGGCGTCGCCGTATCCGGCGTCGGCGGCGACCGGAAGGTCGGGCAACTCCCAGTTGTCGCGCACCTCGTCGAGCATGTCCAGCGCCAGGCGCCACTTCTCCCGGTGCCGCTCGGTGTCCGGGATTCCCGCCTTGGCGCGGCGGCGCCGGATCGCCTCGGCCATCAGCGCGTCCTCGCCGTACTTGGTGTCGTCCCAGCTCTCGGGCAGGAACAGGCGCCAGTCGACAGCCGATGACGCACGGTCACTGACCAGGTTCACACTGACGCCGACCTGGCAGTTGCCGCGCTTACCCAGGGCGCCGCAGTACATCCGCGCCACCCCCGGTGAGTCGTAGCCGTCCTTGGGGAAGCCGACATCATCGATCGCGTACGCCTCGGGAGAAATGTGCGCGGCAGCCCAACGGGCCAGCCGCTCACGGACCTTGGAGTAGTCCCAGGTGGACGATGAGACGAACTGCTGCAGCTGCTGGTGGTCCACGCCCAGGCGCTCGGCCATCGGCTGCATGGACTTGCGCTTGCCGTCCAGCATCAGCCCGCGCAGATACAGCTCGCCCTTGGCCCGCTGGTCCCGACGCGCCAGCGAACCGAGCATCTCCGCCGCGAACGCCTCCAGGCGCGGGCGGACCGTCTCCATCTCCTCAGGTGTCACACCTGACAGAACATCACAATCTACCTGACGATGATCAATCGGGGTACCTAACAAAGCCCTACTAGTAGGGCTTTGTTAGGTCCTGTGGTGGGGTTCGGGTGCTGGTGCGGGTTGGCCGCATATCGAGCAGGCGCCGGTCCAGGTGGCCAGGAGGGCCTGGAGTTCGCGGAGGACCGCGTAGAGGGTCAGGCCGGCGCAGGGGCTTTTGGGTCGAGCCTGAGCATGGTGCAGAAGGCCTGGGCGAGGGACGCGAGGGTGACGTGGCGGTGCCAGCCGAGGTAGTTGCGGCCCTCGAAGTGGTCCAGGCCCAGACCGTCCTTGAGCTCGCGGTAGTCGTGCTCAACTCGCCATCGGATCTTGGCGATTCGTACCAGTTCGCGCAGTGGGGTGTCGGCGGGAAGCGTCGAGAGCCAGTAGTCGGTTGGCTCGGCGGAGTCGGGTGGCCACTCGACGAGCAGCCAGCAGTCGGGCAGGGAGCCGTCGGCGGCGCGGCGGATGGTGCGGTTGGCCGGTCGGACCCGCAGGGCCAGGAACTGCGAGCGCATCTCGGCGTTCGGGTTGCGTCTGGTGGCCTTGCTGCCCTGGCGCCAGGTGACGGTGCGGGTGGCCGCTCGGCCGACGGCCAGGGCCAGGGCGCGCAGGGTGGTGTGCGGTTGGGGGTAGGCGGACACGGGAGGGCGGCCCTGCCCGGAGTACGGCGGGCGTTGGGGTGTGGCATTGCCGGGGTGCGCGGTCGTGGTGGCTTTGACCGCGACCGCGTAGGTCAGGCCGCGCTCGGTCAGGCCCTCGCGAAAGCCGGTGGCGTCGCCGTATCCGGCGTCGGCGGCGACCGGAAGGTCGGGCAACTCCCAGTTGTCGCGCACCTCGTCGAGCATGTCCAGCGCCAGGCGCCACTTCTCCCGGTGCCGCTCGGTGTCCGGGATTCCCGCCTTGGCGCGGCGGCGCCGGATCGCCTCGGCCATCAGCGCGTCCTCGCCGTACTTGGTGTCGTCCCAGCTCTCGGGCAGGAACAGGCGCCAGTCGACAGCCGATGACGCACGGTCACTGACCAGGTTCACACTGACGCCGACCTGGCAGTTGCCGCGCTTACCCAGGGCGCCGCAGTACATCCGCGCCACCCCCGGTGAGTCGTAGCCGTCCTTGGGGAAGCCGACATCATCGATCGCGTACGCCTCGGGAGAAATGTGCGCGGCAGCCCAACGGGCCAGCCGCTCACGGACCTTGGAGTAGTCCCAGGTGGACGATGAGACGAACTGCTGCAGCTGCTGGTGGTCCACGCCCAGGCGCTCGGCCATCGGCTGCATGGACTTGCGCTTGCCGTCCAGCATCAGCCCGCGCAGATACAGCTCGCCCTTGGCCCGCTGGTCCCGACGCGCCAGCGAACCGAGCATCTCCGCCGCGAACGCCTCCAGGCGCGGGCGGACCGTCTCCATCTCCTCAGGTGTCACACCTGACAGAACATCACAATCTACCTGACGATGATCAATCGGGGTACCTAACAAAGCCCTACTAACGTCGCGTCTACACACGCGAGTCTCATTGCTGTACTATCCAAAGCGGCTGGGAGAGCGACCCAGCTACCTGGGCCTAGGTGTAACAAAAATCGGCGGTTGTCGTACCTCCATACGACGCCCCGGAACACCCCGCCCGGGACAGTCCCAAAACCCTGGGCCTTGGCGTCCGGGGAAGGAAGGAACACCGCAATGGTGAACGACGCCGTGGAGGACCCGCAGGCCGACCAGTCAGCCGAGCCTCGTCTTTCGGACGTCGGTCTGATCGGCGCCCTTGCCCGCCTGTTGAACGACCATCAGAAGAAGGTCGTCAAGCCGGTGGTGGACGCGCCGAAGGTCCCGTTGATCAAGGGGTACGTCGAGGGCGGACAGTCGGACCTCATCATCCGAGTCGGTGACGACGTGATCGGCCGGTACAAGGTCAACCTGGCGCAGCCGAAGGTCGTCGTCGACGAAGACAACGAAGCGGCACTCAACGAGTACGCCGACAGCCACGGCGGCATAGAGGTCATCATCCGCCGGAACCCCACATGGGAAGCGTCCCTGCTCACGTACGCCAAGTACGACGAGGACACGGGACAGATCATCGACACCCGCAACGGCGAAGTGGTGCGGGGCCTCAAGTACGAGAAGGGCGGGGACCCCACGGGGAACCTGACGTGGACGTGGGAGCAGGGCGAGGTCGGCAAGAAGCGGCTGATGCGCCTCTACCAGGAGGGGGCCTTGAACGACCTCCTCAAGGAGAAGCCAGAGCTGATGGCCGGACCACGGCCCACCGCCGAGGACGCCCAGCACTGACCGCCCCGGGCCCAGCCCCCGGCGGCCGGGCCCCGCTTCCCTCCTGAGGAACAACGATGGCCACGCCCACTGACGTGATGAAACCGGCACTTGCCAGCGGCATATCCGACCGCGCGTTCCGCATCCTCTACGTGCTCGCGGTAGACATGGAACGAGGATGGGTCCCGCTCTCCTCCGTCGCTGAACAGCTCGAGATGACTTCCCACCAGATCCGCCTGCCTATCAGCGAACTGCGC
The DNA here is from genome assembly GCF_046267975.1 of Streptomyces flavusporus. Classification (NCBI taxonomy): domain Bacteria; kingdom Bacillati; phylum Actinomycetota; class Actinomycetes; order Kitasatosporales; family Streptomycetaceae; genus Streptomyces; species Streptomyces flavusporus. The sequence goes on from NZ_CP176503.1 coordinate 8,391,758, forward strand.
GCGGCCGGCCTCATTGAGCACGACCGGCGCTACGAGAGGGGCAGCACCGGCAGACCGACGTGGCGCACGTACGCCCGCCTCGTCGACGACAACGCCACCGAGGCCACTCCGTGAGCCGCTTGACCAGTCGTAACGGCGTCCGGATCAACCGACGCCCCTACGTCCACGTCGACTCCCAGACGGTTCGCGACACCGCCATGAGCTATCGCGCCCTGGGAATCCTGACGTACCTCCTGGATCAGAGCGAGGACTGGCAGGTGAAGTCCGAACAGCTCTCCAAGGGAGAGGGCCGGGAAGGACGGGACGCCGTCCGCAAAGCGCTGCACGAGTTGGCGCGCCGCGGCCATTACCGCCTGGAGCGCCGCCGGTTCCGCAACGGCCAGAACGCCATGGGTACCGCCATCTCCGAGTTCCGCGTCGAGCAGTGGGCCAAGGACTACGTCACCTTCAGTGAGAACCTGACCGTCCCGGTGGTCGAGCAGGAGGACGGCTCTTTCCAAGTGCACTACCCCGACGGCTCGTTCGGCACCGATGGGTTCACCACCGAGGCCGCGGGCGCCGAGCCCGACCTCGACGACGAGCTCGAGGAGGAGACGCCCGCCGAGGAGCCGGAGACGCCGGCCTCCCCGGCACCGAAGCCCTCCCAGGCTGCCAAGCCCGCGGCCGCCAAGAAGGCTCCGGCGAAGAAGGCGACGCCCAAGGCTTCAGCCGAGGAGCCGAAGGAAGCGGCCGCCCAGAAGGCAGCGGAGAAAGCCCTCCTCGACGCGGACGCCGAGGAGGTCGCCAAGTGGTGGTGGGCGGACGCGGAGAAGCGGTACGGCCCGTACGTCGGGGACAAGCGCGGATACCTCGGCATGCGCAAGCAGGTCCGCAACGCCCTGGAGAAGGGCTACACCAAGAATCAGTGCGGCAAGGCCCTTATCCGCGCCGCGAAGCACTGGCCCAGCGCACAGCAGTGGCAGGACGCCCTCGGCATCGTCACCAACCACATCCAGCCCCGGAACGCTGGCGGCCGCGTCCCGTACAACGACGCCGCGACGTGGGGCGGTCCGGGCGACAGCACGTCGATCATCCCGGGAGCCACCAACGCCCCGCCGCCCAGCACACCCGCTGATGACGACCATGACGACGCCACGTTCGGCATCGTCGAACGACCGTAAGGAGCGTGACCCTGATGTCTCTCACCACGGACGCCCCGGCGGTCCCCGCACCGGCCCGCGGGATGAACTCCTTCGGCGCGCTCAGCGAGCACCTGATGGCTGTTCTGGAGCGCGGCGGGGCGGACATGTCCAAGCTCGGCGTGCCTGCGCAGCCGGAGCCGGAAGACGGACTGTGGGAAGACGTGAGCGTTCCGCAGGCCCGCGCACGGCGGAACTTGTGGAGGAACAGCATGACGGACGCGGCGCACGACGAGTACCTGCACTTCCGCTTCGAGCACTTGGACCCGAGCCAGAAGCCGAACACCTTGCGGAACTGGATGAGTTCACTGGTTGAGGCGAAGAAGCGCGAGGCGCGGCCGGAGGTCCTGAACCTGATCGTGCCGGGGAACATCGGCAGCGGAAAGACGGCCGCAGTGTGCGCGCTCGGCAACGAGGCCGCGGAGCAGGGCCTGGTCGTGCGGTTCGTGAAGCACGCCACCTACCTGACATGGCGCCGTCCCGACTCCGCTCCGCACAACCTGACCGCGCACCAGGTGCGGGAGCGGTTCGTCACCTGCGATCTGCTGATTCTCGACGAGCTGTGCGGCGAGATGGACATGACCGCCACGGAGTTCGCTCGCAAGGAGACCATCGACCTGATCGACTCCCGGCTCGCGGCCGGCCGCGCCACGGCGTTCTCCACAAACCTGCGCAGCCGCCGGTCGGAGGAACACCCCGGCTTGGGTGTGGTGGACATCCTCGGCGAGCGGCTGCTGTCCCGGCTCGAAGCCTCCGCCCACCTCGTGAAGATCCACGGACCGGACCGACGGAAGCCGGCGAAGCCTCTCGACTGGTGACCGCGCCGAGAAATGCCCCCTTACGGGACGAAACTGACGCGGTGTGAATTACGTCAGAGCGTGCGAAGGAAAGACGCTATATCGTTTGATCGACCCGGACGGCTATGAGCATACGTCGGCCGGGGCGACCCGAACGAAGGGATGGTGTCTTGTCGAATCTGCCGTTTTTGCGTGCCCGTAAGGGCAGGGCGAAGCAGCCGAGGCCGCTCACCGAGTCCGGAGTGCCGCCGCTCACCCGCTGGGAGTGCTTCGGCGCCGTCCTCACCTCGCTGCTCGCCGTCGGCGTCGGCGCCCTGGGCTTCTACGCGTCCTTCGACGCGGTCTCACTCAAAGCGGTGTCCTGGGGATTCGATGACCCATGGGTTCTGCCCGTGTCCATCGACTCGGCGATTCCCGTGTTCACCGCGGCCAACCTCTACCTGATCCGTATGGACATGGCTCTGGCGTGGGTGCGGTTCGTGCCCTGGGCGCTGAGCCTGATCACCTGCGCCCTGAACGTCGCCGCGGGCAACTCCCTGTGGGCGAAGGTCGCACACGGCGCGATCTCCCTGCTGTGGGTAGGCGTTTCCGAGATCGCCGCACACGTCTACGCCGTCCGCATCGGCGCCGCGACCGGCCGTCGCCGCCGCCTCGACAAGGTCCGCTGGAAGCGCTGGCTCCTCTCCCCGGGGCCCACGTTCGTGCTGTGGCGCCGCATGAATCTGTGGGAGCAGGAGTCGTATGACACCGTCCTCAAACTGGAGCAGGAGCGCCTGGTCTACCAGGCCAAGCTCCGCGGACGGTTCGGCCGGAAGTGGCGCCGGAAGGCGCCGGTCGAGGCACTGCTGCCGCTGCGCCTGGCGCGCAATGGCATCCCCCTCGCCGAGACCGCGCCGGACGGGCTCGCCGCGGCCGGCATCGAGACCACCGAGCCCTTCGCTGCTCTGCCTGCTCCCGCGGCAGGGGGCGCCAAGCCGCTCGCGCCCGTCCCGGCTGCGCAGGCGACGCCCCGCCGGGTGACCGCCACCGTTCCCACACCCACAGCGGCCCCGCCCTCAGCCCTATCCCCCGCGCCCGCACCCTCTGCTCAGCCGCCCGCCCCGACTCCGGCGGCGACGTCGACCCCGCTCACCGAGGCGCAGGTGTACGACATGATCAAGGATGCGATCCAGGCCCGCGACATAGACCGCTTCAACAGCGGAGACCTGACCGGCTCCGCCATCGGCCGGGCGATGGGCCAGACCGCGCAGAACGGCCGCAAGGTCCGCCGCCGCCTGCTCTCCACGTACGCGGCCAACCTCCTGAACCAGACCCTGCCCGACAACTTCACGGTCGAGGACGTGATGACCGCAGCACTGCCGTAAGGCATGCTGCACCCACCCGCACCAACGCGGCGGGCACCCTCCACGGGGGTGCCCGCCGCCTGCATGATCGGACCCTTCATGAGACCGGAGATCCTGGCCCGGATCGCCGCCGCCCGTGCCGCCCGCGACCTTTCCGACCTGGCCCGTCAGGCGGTCGGCGCGACAGCCGAGCCAGTCAGTTCCACCGAGCGCATCCAGCGCGCACGCGAACTGCGACAGATGGTCAACGAGTACGTGGACCGAGTCGTACTCGGCGAAGCCCTGGCTGGCGCCGACTGGCAGGAGATCAGCAAGGCGCTGAACCGTCGCGACCCGAAGACGGTCGAGGGGGAATACGCGGACGCCGTCGCCGAGTGGAGCGCGCACGAGGGCGAGGCCGACGCCGAGGGCGAAGGCGCAGAGGACCTAGACGCCTGGTACGCCCGGCATCGCGAGGATCACGACCCTGACCTCGAAAAACCTGTCGCTGATCTGCTGAACAGGCATTGAGTCAGGCCTTCGTACGGGTAGAATAGTGCAGCAATGAGACTGTGAGAGCTTAACGGTTCCGCTGTCTCATTCTGCGCGGGCAGAGCAACCCGCGCGTCCCGAACGAAGGATCACCGATGCCTGGTATCACCACGCCCTTGCGTGAACGCAAGTCCCGCCGGCCGACCGGTCTCCCCAACCCGCCCATGATCGTGCTGTGCGGTCCGGAGAAATGCGGCAAGAGCCACGAGGCCGCCCGTGGTACCGGCTCCGACCTGATCGGCATCGCGTTCTGGATTGAGATCGGCGGGTCTGAGGGAACAGCCGACTACTACGGTCGAGTCCCTGGCGCCAACTACGAGATCGTTCCGCATGACGGCAGTTACCAGGACATCCTCGACGCCATCCGATGGGCCGTGCACCAGCCGCAACGCGTCGCAGGCAAGCCGAACATGATCGTCATCGACAATGGCTCCAACCTGTGGGACATGATCAGCGACGAGCAGGCCCTGTTCGCCCGGCGACGAGCTGTGAACAAGGCACAGGAGAGCCGTCGCCGCGCACCCAGCCTGGACGATCCGGTCGTCGTCGACCCTGACTTGTGGAACCGGGCCAAGGACAGGTGGGGCGAGATCCTTTGGATGCTCCGCCGCCACGCCGGGCCCGTGGTGATGATCGCCCGTCAGGAGGTTGTCACGGCCTTCGAGAACGACAAGCCCACCCGCAATACGACCCGGAAGATCAAGGCGGAGAAGAATCTTCCGGCCGCCGTCGACGCGATCGTGGAGATGCGCGGCATCGGTGATGCGTACCTGACGGGAGTGCGCACCTTGCACTGGGACGTGAAGCCCGGCGATACCGTCCGGTTCGAGGACTTCAGCATCGACGCCCTTTTGCGCCGTATGGGGTTCGAGGAAGCGGCCACACACCGCCAGGTCACCGAGTCGCGCCCGGAGGCCTACCTCGACGAGCAGCAGCCCACCCAGCCCCAGCGTGCTCAGCAGCGCCCCGCGGACAACGAGCTGACCGGCCCGAAGGCGGCCGCGCTCATCAAGAAGGCGCTGGAAGACCCGACCAACCCCGAGATGGCCCTGCAGGGCATCCGCGAGGAGTGGGGCATCCGCACCCTTCAGCAGATCCCCACCGAGTCCCGGCTCGGGAAGATGAGCGCGGACGCCCTGATCGCCCGCTCCCTCGCGTACATCAAGGCACAGGCCGAGAAGTGCCAGCAGGGCGCGGGGGACCAGCAGCGGGGAGAGACGACCGGCACCGACGACGGGCAGGGAGAGACGACCAGCACTCCGCCGGCCGCGGTCGAGCAGGACCAGGCGCGCGAGCACCGCGAGACGCCGCCGGAGTCCTCGGCGCCGGTCCCGCCCACGCCCGAGCAGGAGCCTCCGGCCGAAGGCGCACCCCTCCGCCGCCGGACCCGCAGGCCGAGGAGCCGCCGTCCGCTGAGACACCCGAGGACACCAGCGCGGCCGAGGAGCCGCAGGACATCCCGGCCCGGCCCGCGGCCAGACGCGCCCCGAGGAAGAAGCCGAACGACCCGACGGAGATCGCGCGCCAGGCTCTGCTCGACGAAGCCGAGGTACAGGCCCGCTTGAAGTTCACTACTCGGCGTGACCTACTCCAGCCGATCTACGCGAACGGAGAGCCGGGTTTGGCTCAGCTCCGGGACTTCGTGCAGGGGCAGCGCGCCGAGGTGATCGCGCTCCTGGAGGAGAACGACCAGCCCGTCCTTGCCGACGTCTACCGGCGCGCGCCGATGCCGGATCTTGGTCTCGCGAAGAAGTTCGCCCCCTACTTCGACAGCGCGCCCGCAGGGCAGTGAGGTGACGTGAGGTGACGGCCGCCCGGGGCCTCTGGGGCGCGCCCACCGCTCTCGCGCGTCTCCCTCCTTGCGTCACCTCACCTCACCTCACGGGACGCGGCGCGCCCTGCCACCGCCTGCAGGCGCGCCTCCGATCGGTGGTCGGCGCGCCCATGATCGCCTCCCGGGGCGCGCCCGCGCCGCGCGCCCGCGCAATCCGAGGCGCGCCACCGGGACCCTGGCGCGCCTCCGTGGGGCGCGCCGCGCGCTGATCTTGGCGCGCCTGCGAACCCGCGCGATGGCGCGCGCCGGGGAAGGGCGCGCCCCCGATCGGCGCGCAGCGCGCCCACCGATTCGCCTGGCGCGGCGCGCTTGATCTCGACCGGCGCGCCCACGCCTGCGTAGCCGCGCGGTATGGCGCGCTCAGGACGGCGCGCCCCTCCGAGTCGATGGCGCGCGCCCTGTGACCTGCGAATTCATCGAGGCGCGCCCCGTGGGCTGCGTGGCGCGCGCCTGCCTGGCGTGGGGTGAACGGGCCAGCGCAGGAGGCGTGCGGCGAGCAGGGCGCGGGTCCTCGAGCGCGCCGTCGACCGCGCGGTCCGGCCGCGCCGCTCGGCGGGGTACTGATCGAGCGCGCGCGCCGGTTCCCCTCGAGCGCGCGCCAGTGGCGCGCCTGGCCGGGCCGATCGCGCGCGCACGGGGACGACGAAGGGCGCGCCCCAGGCGCGCCCTCTTTCCACGACCCGGCCGGTGTCGCGCCCTTAGAGCGCGCTCTGCCCGGCGGCACGGCGGACCGCTCGTGCGTCTCGGCGCGCCTGCTTCTTCCCTTCCATCAGCTCCTCGCGGACCTGGCGCAGGAGACTCGACAGCTCCTCGGGGTGCTGCTGGCCGAGGAGACGGAGCGCGCGCAGTCGAACGTTCGGCTCGCTCGGCATCCGGCCGTGGCGCGCCTCGGCGAACTGGATGCCGTACCGCAGGAAGCGCGCTTCCGTCAGGACCCGGTCGCGGAACTCCTTGACCCGGGTATCGCGCGCCTTGCGGCTTTCGCCAGCCGCGGCCGACGGCAGGAACCGGGCCGGTTCCTCCATCATCAGACGGCAGATCGCCTCAGCCCTGCTCGCTACTCTCGGTGAGCGGAAGGCGAGAGCCTGCACCCGCCGCGGCACCGGTCCTGTGACCGGCTGGTCGCGGACGAACGCTGTCCACCGACGGGCGAACGTCTCGTCGTCGAGCGCGGCGAGCTGTTTGGCCTCCTCGTGCGCGAGGTCGTCGACGACGTCCTCATACGGACGCGTGGCCGCCTGGAGAGCTGCCCGGAACGGAGCGATGCGGGCCGCCTGCTGGTTCTTGCTCTCGCCCTCCTGGCGGGGCATGAAGCTGCGCACCCGCTTGAGCGCCAGCTCCAGCGCATCGAGGGTCCGCGGAGCCATCTGAGGGGAGAGCAGTGCCGCGCCTTGGACGTCGCGTGGGGCGCCGGTCTTGGACCCGCCGGTGACGTACTGGACGACCGCGTTCATCAGGCCATCGGGAGACATGCCTGACAGGCGTTTGATCTCCGCCTCGATCTCCTGTGCTTCGGCCATGCGGTCTGTTCCTCCTCGGGTTGGGCCCGCTGCTCTCGGCGCTGCCGGGGCAGCAAGAGGTGGCCGTACCGAGCTTTGCGACAGCGTGTGCCGGCTCATCGCTGAGCAGTGCTCCCCGGCCCCGAGTGCTCTGCACGCACCCGGTGGTCTCGATGCCTGGTGTCAGGCGCGTCCCTGGAGAAGGGTCACCGCGGTGTCCGAGAATCCAATGACGCCTGACGGCTATCTCAACGCTGTTGTCGCGGCAGCGGTACGGCCACCTCGAGAGTTGATGGTACCCGCCGGCGAAGGGCCGGGCAGGTGCCCTGGGCGCTATTCGGCCTGCTGAGCCGTCTTCCTGGTGGTCAGGGCCTCGATCATCGGGGCGAGCTTGCTCGGCTTCCAGACGAGGTCGTAGCTCGTCTGCGAGGCCGCCAGGACGCCGAGGAGGGTCGCGGCCGTGAGCTGTCCGTGCTGGAACTGGTCCCATCCGCCGTCTGCTGCCACGGCGAAGACGCCGGCGACGAGCGCGGCCACGACCGCCACGACCTTCTTGTACTTCGCCGACCAGGCGGGCTTCTGGACCACCGCGGTGAGGAGCGGCAGCACGGCGCCCACCTGGGCGCCGTTGGAGAGGGATTCGAGCGTCTGCGACATGAGGTCCTGCCCTTCACGAGGTTGTGTGACGGGCGGACTCTGGAGGGCGCCCCGGCTTTGTGTCGCGGGCTCAGGAGGTGGGGCTGTCGCCGAGGTCTTCCGCGATCTCTCTGGGCGGGGCCGGTACGGGCCGCTCGTAGAGCTTGGCGACCAGGTCGCGAAGCTGGTGGATGTACTCAACCGCGGCCGCCTTCCAGCGCCGCCACTGTCGCTGCTCCTCCTCCAGGACCTCGACCTTCCGCTCAAGTGCGGTCTGCTTGGTCTCCAGAGTGGCGACCCGCTCAAGGGTCTGGGCGTTCGTTGCCCGCTGCTGTTCGAGGAGCTGCGTAAAGCCGTCCGTGACCGTCTGGACGGAAGCGACGTAGGTGTTCGCCTCCGCCGTATGGGCGTCCTTCTTGTTCTTACGGTTCTCCCGGCGGTGAACCATCCAGGCCCCGCCCAGCACGCCCGTCATACCGAAGAGGGGGCCGAGGACAGGCGCCAGGGAGATAAGCCATTCCATGGCGCCTCCTAGATCGTCAGTCGGATGGGGGTGCGCGGGAGCCGGGGCCCGAAGGCCCGCGGCTCCCCGCGGCCCAGAACGCTGCACCCCGACGGGCGCTTACGTCTCCTGCTGCTCGGCTTGCCTCGTCTGCGCGTACGTGGGGCCGACGCCGGCGACGGCGTTCCAGCCCCTTCGGATCGCGTCGAGGATCTGGTCATCCGTGATGGCTGCGGCCATGGCCGCCGAGTCCGTAGCTCCGCCCGCGGCAGCAGCGGCGGCCGCGGCGAGCATGGGCGGCGAGGCGACGATGCCGACCATCATTTGCGCGGCCTGCGACTCGGTGGGGCTGAGCACGGTCTTCGACAGGTTCCAGCGCATGGGGTACCCCGCCGTCTCCGGGGGCTCGGCAAATACTTCCTGCGCAACCATCGCGATGGCCATGCGAATGCGGGGAAGTAACGTCGGCTCGCAGGCGAGACCGCAGATGGCGTTCAGGGACAGGGGCAGGTCAGGCAAGGCGGGGCCCCTCCTCACTTGGTGTAGATGACGCGCAGCTTCGGGGGATTGGTCTGGCCGTAGCCGCGCGCGCGGCCGTAGTACGTCAGGCCGGAGGTGTTTGGGTCCAGGGCAATGCCCCGCCACGTCGTGCTGTCGAAGACGGAGGTGATGTCGACCCACTTGCCCTCGTTCTTCGCCCAGGTCACAGTCTTGGACTCGGCGTCGCAGGAGAAGGTCGACGGACGGGAGGTGTGCTTGTGCGCCTTGATCACGGCCTTCCCGCCGCTGTTGTTGTACCAGTGATCGAAGTAGAGGTAGACCTCCGCTTTCTGGATGGTGGCGCCGGACAGGTCCGTGCCCAAAGAGGAGGCGAAACCGATCAGGCTCGCCTGCATCCCGTTGGTGGAGCTGTAGTAGCCCTGGTAGCAGGAGTTGCCGAAGTACGAGTTGTACGAGCCGCGGCTCGCGTACGACCCGGACCAGGTCGCGGAGTACGTTTTGGTGTACTGGACAACAGGCGGTGCTGCCGTGCCGCCGCCGGTGTTGTTGCCGCCTGTCTTCGGGATCTCCGGGCCGATGTCCTCGACGATGAAGTAGCAACTGCGCCCCGTCGTCGGCAAGCCGAGTTCGAAGGTCTGCCCCGTGGTGCCGCCGGTGTTCTCGAAGGAGATCAGGAACCGGTGCAGGCCTGCGCCCAGCGCGCTCGCCGGAACGATGTGCTCCAACTCCGCCGTCCAGTACCGGCCGGTGTGTGACGGGGTCAGGACGACGTGCTGGCGCAGTGTCGAGTTGATCGATGGTGTGGAGGCACCACCGTCACGGAGATACACGCGGGCCTCGCCGTCGCTGGCCGTGTCGAAGTCGGCCGTGGCGTGGAACTTGATGCGGTACATCCGCCCCGCCACGATTGTGGCGGGCAGCTCGAACAACCCGATCTCCGTGCCGGTCGATGTCACCGTGGTTGCGGGCACGCCGTACGCGACGATGCCGCGCGGTCGCTGATCGAGAATCGAGGCGATGTCGTCACCGCCCACGGTCAAGCCCTCCGCGATGGCCAGGGACTGGAACCCCGCCTTGCCCTCCTGGTCGATCGTGGCGACCGGCACGCCGTCCGCGCTGAGGGTCAGGTAGTTGGGGCGACCGGTCAGAAGCGCGACGGCCTCTTCCCCCTCCTCGTCGTACAACTGCAACCCGAGCGGCGACAGCTCGGCTCGCGCTCCGGCGTGGCCGGATGCGGTCACGAAGCGCGCGACGGCGTTGTCCCACAGCACGCTGCCCGCCGTGGAGTGGAACGACTTGAGGCGGACGACTACCCGCGCGGTACCGGACGGAGCGACGACTGATCCGATCCCGGCGATTCGCGCCCATGCGCCCCGGACGACAGGACCCGCGCCGGTGGTGACGTTGGCCCAGTCGATGGCGGTGCCAGAAGCGTCCTGCCACTCGGCATAGATGAGGACCTGTTCGCCCACGTAGTCGCTGGAGGCGTTGTAGTCGATGGCGAGGTACATCTTTTGACCAGGCGTGGCGGGGATCGGGCCGACGAGCGGAAGCTCATCGGTGTTGGTGGCATCCTGGCGCAGTGCCTGCGCGGTGCCGTTGCCGCCGGCGACGAGCGTCCACGCCGCCCTCCCGGAGACGCGTTGGACACTCACGGCGCCCTCGAAGGAGGGGTCGGCGATCAGGTTGCCACCGTCCGCGCCAATCGCGAGCCGGTCCGCAGTGAGCGACCCGGCCTTGACGTGAGTGGCGTCGATGACTCCGGCCGCGATCTTGGTAGCGGTCACGGAGTTCACCGCGAGTTTGTCGGCCGTCACGGCGAGCGCGTTGAGCTTGTCCGTGGTGATCGCCAAGGACGCGATCTTTTCGGCGGTCACGGCCAGGGCGAGGAGCTTGTCGGTGGTGACCGCCCCAGCAAGGATCTTCGGCGCGGTGATGCCGCCGTCTGCGATCTGAACCCCCGGGACCACCGGACGGACCGCCGCGTTGTCGTACCAGGCGTCACCCGCAGTCGTCAGTGCGGTCTGCACACGGATGGCAGCGCGGACCGTTCCGGCCGGCGCCGTAACAGTGCCGGATATCCGCGCCCACGCTTCCCGTACCGGCGTGCCGGTCGTGCCGACGACGCCGTACCCGACGATTGCCCCTGCGGCGTCTTCCCAGCGCGCGTGAATGTTGAGGGAGGTGCCCACCCAGTCCGCGGATACGAAGTAGTCCGTGGCGAGGTAGAACTGATCCCCCGGCAACGCTGGAATCAACGTCAGCGGAACGTCCCGGTACAAGGCCGTGGCCGACCGGCCGTCGATCTTCAAGGATGCGGCCGAGCCGTTGCCCTTGGTCTTGTCCTGCGTGGCGTAGGAGAGGCCGAGGATCAGTGAGGCGGTGACCGCGCCCTCGAAACTGGGGTCGGGCAGGATGTTCGATCCGCCCGTGACGGTGAGCTTGTCCGTCGTGATGGCTCCGGCCGCTACGGCATTCGCGGTGACGGACCCGGCCGCCAGTTCCAGCGCGGTGACGGAATTGGCCTGCAGCTCCCGGGCGCTGATCGCGTCCGCGGCGACCTTCCCCGCGGTCACGGCGTCCGCGGCAAGCGCCGCGGTGTTCACGGCCCCGGCCGTGATGTTGACGGAGTCGACGATGCCCGTCTTGAGCGCCTCGAGCGTCACGCAGTCGACTTGCGTGACGTTCGTCGACGTTGCGCCCAGCCCCGTGTAGTTGAGCCACACGTACGGCGCGATGAACCGGACGTCGTTGTGCATCAGGCCCGGGGACCGCGGGTCGTTGTTGGGGCCGGCCGAGCCGGTCGCGGCCCGGTCCTTCACGAACCCGACGACCGTGACCCAGCCGTCTGCCTGCGTGATGGCCCGTCCGGAGGCGGCGACGTAGTAGTGCGAGTTCGGGCTTCCGGCGACACCCATGCGGTTGACGAGGGTCGTGCCGTCCGCGCCGATGCCGGCGATGCCGACATAGAACGTGTCGCTGGTTCCGGCCTTGAGGCGCACCCGGGCGCTCAGCCGGTACAGCACCCCCGGCTCGTACGGGATGGTCGTGGTGCCCTGCAGCCGGTTGTAGCCCGTGGACTGGCCCACCCGCTGGCTGGTCGGGGCATCGGCGACACCGGTAAGGAACTCCCAGGTGGCCCCGGTGCCCTTGTCAGTGACCGTCCAGGCCGCCGGGTCGTTCATCGTGTCGACGTAGCGCTGAGCCGCACTGTCGCTGAGGGCGCCGCCGAGGGCGTTGATGGTGACGGCCCCGTTGGCGATCTTTCCGAGCGTGACCGCGGCCTTGGCCAGCTTGTCCTCGAGGACTGCCCCGTCGGCGAGCGCGGTGGTGCCGACAGCTCCCAGCGCGATTTTCGCGGCGGTCACGGCGCTCTCGGCGAGCTTCTTCTCCGTGACCATGCCGTCGATGAGGTCCTGCTCCACGGCCTGCCGGGGCTGGCCCTGTACGGCCACGGAAGGGGACCCGGTGAGGGAGCCGGTGTTCTGGCCGACCAGGCGCACCCACACGGTGTCGTAGCCCTCGATGGCGATCGTCACCGTGCCGCCGAGCTGGGCCGTGATCGTGGCTACGTGCGTGGTCAGGTCCGGCGTGAACTCCGCGGTCGTGCTGACGTGGACCTGGACGAGGGAGAAGTCCGTGGGGGTGGTGTAGGCGTCATCCCATTGCCCGTCCCAGCCGACGAGGAGGCCGGCGAGGACGGCCTCGACGGTCGGGGCGGTGGGTGTTGGGGGCGGGGTGGTGTTGACCGGGACCAGGGCGACGCCGCCGTCGGGCTGTACGCCGACGCTGCCCTTGAGAACGCCCTCGTCGTCGTAGATGTCGAGGGAGCCGCCCTCGATGCTCGTGTAGCTGGCCTGGGTGGTGCGCTCCAGCGCTTTGAGGCGCCGGTCGTAGTCGTCAAGCAACTGCGCCAGGCGCTTCGCATCGGTCTGATCGTCGAGGAAGTTCGCCATGGCCGCGGATGGTGAACGGCGGCCATGGCTAACGTCGCGTGCTTACGGCCTCGGGGGAAATTGAGATCCGGGCGTGCTGGCCTGGCGGTTCGGCTGGTGGGTGATCAGCAGGCTGTGTCGCGGACGAGGACCAGTTCGGTGCTCGTCTGTCGGCGGGTGGTGCGCTGGGCGGATCGGTCGGAGACGAGACCGGCGATCGCAAGGTGGGTCTCGGCGTAGGTGTCGCGCCGTCCGGTGAACCTGCGCAGGGGCGCCCACTGGCGGAGCTCGGCGTTGGTGTGCTCGACGCAGATCCGGGCCGAGGACTGGCGGCGCCTGGCCTCCTGCCAGGCGTTCTTGTCGCCGTCGCACGCCTCGTCCGCGGGTTTCTTCGGCGGTGCGCTGACCTGGTCGGGGAACTCCTTGGCCAGCCCCTGGTACCCGGAGTCGACCCGGGCCTTGACCGTGGGACGAGTCCGGAACTGCTCAGCGATGCCCTCGGTGCGTAGGGCGGTCTGATCGTGCATGCGGCCCGGCCGGACCACGCCGGACAGCAGCATGCGGCCCTGGCCGTCGCTGAACGTGGTGGTCTTGATGGTGTTCTGCCTGCGCTTGCCGGAGACGAACGCCCGGCGCCCCGGACGGCCCGCCTGAGGGCGGCGGACCTGGGTCTCGGCCCCGTCCATCCGCAGCTCTACGCCCTCGGCCTCGGCATAGGCAAAGACGTCCTCCAGGGTCTTCAGTCGCAGTCCCGCCCGGTCGGGTACGGCGAAGCCGCGGGCCGCAAGGAGCGGACGGGCCTGACGGATGGCCTCGGAGACGGTGGAGCGGTCCACGGCGAAGAGCTCGGCGAGGACCGCGTGCGGCAACTGGTGGCGCAGATGGACCAGGGCGACCAGCAGCCGGTCGAAAAAGACCAGCTTCGGCTTGCGCCCCGCCCCTTCCGCCCGTCGGCGCGGGCCACCTCGTGCCGCACGCAGCACGGACTGACGGGCCGCTTCCCACGGTCCGGCAAGTTCGGCGAACAACTCGCCGAAATGTGCGCGGGAGACACCAGACAGGGCAGGATGGGAACAGACCGCACGGGCCCAGGTCAGCTTCACAACTCACCCAACCCGTGCGGTCCTTCTCATGTCACGGCCCGACCTGGGCGATCACTATTTCCCCCGAGGTCGTTAGTAATGGAAGGAGTCCGAACGCCTCAAGGCGAGGGTGCAGCGGCCGTCCGCGCTGATCTCGTCGCCGATGATGCGGTGCCACACGTCGATGTCGCCGACCCACGGGACGTGCACCTGGACGCGGATGTCGTCGCCCAGGGACCACGATCCGAAGCGGGCGTTCGGGTGGTCCCATATCTGGATGGCGGGGATCTGCAGGTTCGCGGTGCGGCCGGCAAGCTCCTTGTCCCCGCGGCTGCGAAGCGACTTGTCGGAGGCGAGGGTCTTGTCGGTGACCGTGACGACCCGGCGCAGTCGGCCGCCGGTCCGTGGGCGGTAGACCTGTGCCCTCTTCATCTTCTTGCCCTCGCCCTTGCCCAGGACGATGGCCTCGTTGGCGTAGTCGTCGCCCATGCCCTCGGGCTTGGCGATGGCGGCGATGTTCTCGCCGTCCATGAATCGCAGGTCGGGGCGCTTGCGGCCGAGGCGTGGCTTCCCCAGCCGGATGCGGTGGTTGATGGTGTTGCTGGTCGCGTTCGCCCACTCGTGGGTCTCGAGCCAGTCGAACGGGGTCTGTGTGGTCAGGGTGTCGAGGACCTGCCCACAGTCGGGGTTGTCCCACCAGGCCAGTTCCCACGGGTCCTCACCATTAGAGGTGCCCAGGAGCTCCCCGAGGTCGTGGGCGTCGACCTTGATGCCGATGTTGCCGCCCGGCTTGCCCTGGACGTGAGCCCAGACGTGCCGGAAGCCGTCGAAGACGTCAATGCGGGGGCCGCCGTACGGCTTCGGCGGCGGAGGGACCTTCTTCTTGCCCTTCTGTCCGTCGACCCAGCCGTCATGGTTCTTGTCCTTACCGGCGTACGGGTCCTTGGGCGTGATCTTCTTCCCGGAGATGATGTAGCTCTCGTACGGGATGCCGTGCGGGTAGCTGCTGAACCCCTCGCAGGCGACGGTGAACTGGGGCCCGTCGAACGACGTCTTCGTGATGATGCCGCCCCACCGGATGTCGCCGTCGATCTCCAGATACATCTTGGTGCCCCACTCCTGCAGGATCGGGGTGCCGTCCGAGCCCATCATGCGCGCGTACTCGGGGGTGATGGTCCCCGTCATCGCCCCCGGCCCGGACAGGTCCCGCTTGGGGTTCGAGGACAGGGCGAACGGCACCTCCCAGTCGAGGACTTCATCGCCGAGGGCGCGCTGAGCGATGAACCGCCACCCCTGCATCAGACCGCGTCCTCCGTCGGGTCCTCGACGAACTCGATGTCCGCGAAGACCGTGGCACCGCCGTCTGCCTCCAGGACCCCGGTGTATCCGCTCGACGCGCCACAGCCCTCAAGCACCAGGTCGTAGACGTTGCCGCGCATGGAGGCCGGGATGGTGACATCGCCGCCACCGACGAACGTGAACCGCTGAGCGCTGCCGACCCAGTCACAGTTGAAGTTCGTGATGGGAGTCGCCAGAGACCCCAGGACTGCCCGCAGATGGCCGTACGAGTCCTTCGCGTTGCGCTGGTCGAGCCCCGCCCAGGTCGCCATGATCGTCGCCTTGGTGGCCCACTCAGGAACCTCGATGTCCCAGCGGGCGCCGTTGGGGAACTCCTCCCAGCTCGGGAACTTGGTGTTCCCGACCTCGTCAGGCGTGGTCCACGTCCCGCGCAGCGCGCGCACGACTCGCCGGCGGCGGGGGTTCGCCATCTCCCGCAGGTCCTTGATCATGCCCTGGTTGATCGCGGACGTGTTCGCCGGAATGTCGATGCGGGCCAGGGTGATCGCAGAGTCACCGGCGCGGACCTGCTTGACCCGGGTCGTAGTCTTCGGAACACCGGAGATGACCCGAGTGAAGATGTACGGGCCGACGGTCGGGTCGGCTGGCTGGTTCCACGTCTCGCCGTAGCTGTAGGGGTTCTCGATGCGCGCAACGATCAGGTCACTGCGCGCGGTCGCGCCGGTCGCCGCGATGTTCACGGTGTCCGCGCTGGGAAGCCGTGCGGCGTACGCCTGGTACCTCGCCCCGGACGCGCGGTTGAGGATGGCGCACGCCCCGGTCATGACCTGCACCGAGGACCCTGGCGAACTGAGGGCCTTCACCTGCAGATCCGAGTTACCGATTATGCCCTCGGCGCCGGCGAACGCCGCGTAGGCCAGAAGTCGGGCCACCTCGGAGCTGTGCTCGGCGCCGCCCTCGGTGAACCAGGGCACTGAATCCCACGCCATGTGTCTTACCTCCGCTGCTGTTGATGGACAGCGGAGGCTCACCCCCGGCGGGCCTTAACGTCGCGCCCTGCCGGGGCGCCCGGGTCACAGGTAGGGGTAGGCGTCGCGCCAGGCGATCGTCATGTACGCCGTGCCGGTGGCGTCGGTCCCGCGGAGGACGAAGTCGTGCCGTCCCACGGGCAGGAGCAGGTCCTGCAGTCGAGGAGAGCCGCGGGTGATGTCGCCCGCGACGGACGCCCCGCTGTTCCGCAGGACGGTCCGAGCCCACGGCCGCGGGTCGACGGTGACGTACTGTCCGGCGCCCAGCGTCAGGCCACTGAACGTCAGCTTCCAGCCGCCGACAACCTCGCACGTCGGATTGCTGATCGGCCCGTAGAACCTGATGACGGGCCAGGTGGGACTCTTCCCCCCGATGACTGCCTCGCCCGGCACCTTGGTCGCTCCCTGCCCTGTCATCGACAGCGGCTCCGCAAGCGGCCCAACGAGCCCGCGATGCGGCGGCGGATTGAGGTCAACGCGGAGCGTCTGCTCGGTGTCGTCGTACGCGGTGTCATCGACGCACACAAACGTGGCCACGACCGGCGTGTACCCCTGGCGGGTGAGCCTGGACCCGGCGGGAGCGAACTTGCGGGGGCGGCCGTAGAAGCGGCGCGGCCGGCCGCCCTGGGTGGTGCGCAGCACCGCCGGGGTTGCCGTCCGCTTGCGGACCGCCTTGCCGTCCCAGGCCTGCCCCATAACCGAGACCGCGTCCAGGTTGGCAGCGTGGCGGCCGAGCATGTTCGCGGCGTCGTCGACGGTGTCCACTCCCACCTCGAAGGTGACCGTGGCCTGGCCGCGGTAGTCCTCGCCGAACCGGGCCCCGTCCTCGCGCGGCATGGGGGTGTCCCCGGCGTCGACGTCGGCATAGGTGATCTCGTACGGCTCCAACAGGTAATAGCCGGACTCGATCGTGCCGAAGGTGAAGTTCGCCGCCGGGTGAACCCCGTTGGCACCGTAGGAGAGGTTCCATTCGCCCTCACGGAGTGGCATGTGCGCCTCCTCGGCGGATACGGCGCAGCTCGAACAGAGCGTCGCTCAGGGCCGCGCCCGGGGTCATGGGTGCGCCGGTCATGGTCAGGTTGAGGTCGCCGCCGACGAGCGCCGCGGCGGCCGGTGAAGCGGTCGCCCGGGAACGGGGCGCGCTCGCCGCGGTGGAGCGCACCGCGCCGTTCGCGTACTGGCGAAGGGCGCCCTGCGCGAAGTACACGACCTGGCCGCCGAACATCTCCGCAACGCGCTCGAGGATGGCCTTGCTGCGCTTGCGCTTGCTGGGGGCCAAAGGGAGGTAAGCCTCCCCCTGAGTCTCTGGTTCATTCCATATGCGTATTTCGCCCGTTCTTCCGATCTGTGCGATGTGCCGCTCAGTGCCGGCCGCGAACGCCTTGATTCGGTTGGTAGCCGCGCGGATGCCACCGTTGGCGTAGTGGACGATCCCGCCGTCCGCGTGCGTCCTGACAACAGACGGCTTGCCCGACTCGCTGTACTGCACCGTGACGTTGATGGTCTTGCCGGTAAGGCCGTTGATCGCCCGCTGGATGGACTGCACGTTCGCGAGCGGAGTCTTCGTCGGGGCGGTGATCCGGACCGTCTTGCCGTTGGAGCCGTCGACCGTCTTGATCTTGTAGCCGAGATCCTTCAACGCCTGTTGCGCGGTCTTCGTGGGCGCCTTGACGTCGATGCTCTTGCCCTTGGGCAGGCCCGCCACCTTCTCCTGGACGTTCTTCAGGTCGCCAGCGGCCTGCTTGATGATCGCCTGGACGGTGACCTTCTTCTTGTCCGGCGCGTTGGCGATGTCCTGGGCCAGGGCGGAGATGTTCACACGCGCGCCGCCGGTCGGGGCGGTGACTGAGACGTTCTTGCTGCCGGGGATTCGCTGCACGGTGAAGCCGAGGGCCTCGAGCTGTGTGCGGGCCTCGATGGTGGGTGCCTTGATCTGGATGCCCTTGCCCGGCGGAATGCTCTCCAGCTTGCCGCGCAGGGCGAGGATTTCGGCGGTCGCCGCCGGGATGCCCGTTGCGGTGACCAGGGTGGTGATGGTGTCCGGGACGAACCCCATCTGATCGGCGAGTGCCTTGGCCTGAGCCTTCGGGATGCCCATGTCCGTGGCGAGTTGGATGGCCTTCGCGCGGGCCCGCTCCATCGCCTCCTGGCTCTTGTCCATCGCGGTGGACATGGGCATCAGGCCCTGTTCCGCAGCTTCCTGCGCCCGGGTCGCCACTCCGAGCATGCCGTCGCGCAGCTCCGTGAGCTGACCGTTCAGGTTCTGGCCGTTCTTGGTCGTGGTGTTGACCAGACCGTCGTTGGCGACCAACGCCTTGCCCCAGCCGTCGGCCTTCTCGATGTTCGACTTCATCGTGTCGTCGATCTGCAGCATCACAGCATTGAGCTGGGCCTCAGCGTCATGGAAGCTCTGGGTGTTGCCGTTCAGTGCGTCCAGAGCCCGTTTGAGGGCATCGACACGTTCGTCCGCGGACTTCGTCTTGTCGCTGAATGTCGTCACGGCGGACTGGAGCCGGCCGTACGCATCGGTGCCGGTGGTGCCGGAGTTGTTGATGGCGTTGGCGAGTTCCTTGTGCTTCTTCTGGCTGTCCTCGAGTTCGCCCTTCACGGTGCCGATGGCGTCCCGGGCCCGGATCGCGGCGAGGCCCTCGTCGTCCCATGCTTGTGCGGCGCCGGTCGCGGTTCGGACCCACACCTTGTGCGCGTCGGCTGTCTCCTGGAGCTTCTTCTGCAGATCACCGAGGGACGTACCCTGCCCGAGGTACGCGTTCGTCAGATCGCCGAGGCTGACGCCTGCCTCGCGGACACTGTCGACCAGCTTGCCCTTGCCGTCGGCGAGCTCCGTGTCTTGGAGGAGCTGGGCGGCCTGGGCCCTCACGTTGGCGTCGATTGCCCCGCCGGACGCGACCAGTGCGTCCGTCAGCGACTTCACCCGCTCCTGGTGCGCCTGGGTGGCGCGGGCGGCCTCTTCCTGCCGTGAGGCAAGCAGGCCGAGCCCGATAGTGACGCCGATGAGCGCGATACCGAGCGGCCCGCCGAGCGCAGAGGTGATGCCGCCGATGGCTCGGGAGGCGACGCGGTTGGCTGCGCCGATTCCGCGCATGGCGCCGGACAGGCGGTTTCCCTGTGTTGCCGCGCCCTGGTAGGCGAGGCCCATGCGCTGCCATGTGGTGATCTGAGGGCCCATGACACCGGGGCCCAGGCTTCCGCGCATGGTGGTGCCGAGCGTGCGTGCGGACGTTCCCGCGGCTGCGACGGAGGTACCGAAGCGACCCAGCATGCCGACGACGCCGCTGATCACCTTGAGGGCGAGCATCGTGCCGAGGAAGGTAGCCAGGACGGTGTTCGCACCGGGGATGATGCTCATGAGCGTGTTGAAGACCTCGAGCAGGCCGCTGAACGCCACGAGCAGTACGCCGAGCCCGGACCCGGCCGCAGAGAGGTTCCCGATCGCCGTAGCGATGTTCGAGATGACTGAGATGATCGCCGGACCGACGGTCTGACCGAGGGCGTTGAAGAAGGTGCCCAAGGCCGGCATCAGTTCGGTTCGGATCTGGCGGACCAGGTCGAGAATGCCGCCGTCCTTCATGGACCGGCCCATCCCGCGCATGAGGTCGCCGAACAAGGCGTTGACCTCGTGGAACACGGGCGCAGCGTCCGAAAAGAACTGCTGCATGGCGCCCTGGCCGACGCCCGAGTTGGCCCAGCGCTCGAACCGGAGCATGCTCCCTTCGAGACCGTTGAGCAGCGCGTTGCCGGTGTCCATGGCCGCGCGGCCGACACCGCCAAGTCCTCGGATGAGGCTGCCGGTGGTCCGTCCGAGCTGCGCGGCCTTGTCTCCGGCGTGGTCCAGGAACTTCGCGAGGCTGCCGGTTTCCCGGCCGGCCTTCACGGAGGCCCTGACCCACTGCGTCAGCCGTTCACCGCCACGCGCGACCCGCTCGACGAACGGGCCGCTGGCCACGAAGAAGTCCCCGGTGGCGCCGGCCATGTTGGCGATGCCATCTGTCAGGTGGCCGATGACCCGCGAGTTCGAAGACGCGACGGTCTTGAAGTCCTTGCGGAACGGGCCGCTTTGCATCGCCTTCGCGGCGCGCTCCCCCAGGGAGCCCATCTGCGACGCGGAGTCGCCGAGGGCGTCTTCGAGGAGCGGGAAGACGGTCTTCGCCAGGGGCTTGATGTCGTCGGCGACCTTGGAGAAGAAACGGTCGCTGACGGACATGCGGACCTTGCTCCACGCCCCTTGCAGCGACGAAACGGCCTTGACCGCGTCGCGGGCTGAAGGGGAGAGCTTGTCCAGTGCCTCCTTGAGCTTCTTCTGCTGGGCCTCGGTGACCTTGCCGTCCGTGGCGAGCATCTGCTGCGCCGCGTTCGACTGCTTGAGCGCTTCACCGAAGCCTTTGAACGCGATCTTCGTGCCGATCGCTGCGGTGCCCGCCGCGGTGATCAGCCCGGGTATCGCACCAAGGACACCGACCGCGGGCGCGGCCGCCGATACGAGCGCGGTCAGGCCGGCGCCGTACTGGCCGATGAGGGCGACCGCGGGCTGCAGGAGGGAGACGATCGCGCCGACGCCGAGCATGCGCAGGCCCCGGCCGCGGCCGGGCATGCGTATCTGGACCGGCACGTTGACCGGGTTCCGGTCGGCCTCGCCCTGGGCGCCGGTGATCAGGTTTCGCAGTCCGCTGAGCAGTCCGCCGCTTCGCTCTCCATCCCCGTCACCACTGGGGCGCACGGGGAGGTTGAGGTTTGCGTCATCGAGACGGCGACGGATGCCGTCTAGATCGGCGCGGAACCGCTCCTCGTCGACCTTGACGCGGACGGTGGCGGAGACGCCCTTGGACGCCTCCTTGACGACCTCCTTCAAGCGGCGCTTGAGGCCCTTGGAGTCGATCTCAACCTTGATCTTGGCGGCCAGTCCCTCGGCGGCCGACTCGACCTCGGTGCGGAGCTTCGCGGCGAAGCCTGCAAGGTCAGCGACGACCGGCACGTCGAGGCGACCGGCCTGCAGGCCCTCAGCCACTTCGGACCATTCCTCTCTGCATGGCGGCCGCGAGCATTTGCCGGTGGCCGGTCATGCGGGGCGCCTGCTGCTCCGGGGCGGGCTGCGCTGCCTGCGGTGCGGAACCGCTGCGCTGGCGTGCGGTGCCCTCGCTGGAGCGAAGCGGGCGGATGACGTGGGTCGGCTCCTCACGCCGCTTGTCTGCGGCCAGGAGCCCGACCTCGTCGACGATCAGCGCCAGAAGTTCCAGGACCTTGGTCCAGCCCCCGATGGGGGCGGAGCGGACCCGGGAGTCGTCTGGCAGTCCGTCGACGAGGGAGATCAGCCGTCGGACTCCGAGGAATCCGCGCTGTCCTGGTCGGAGCCAGACGCGTCGGGCGTCGATGCCGTGGTAGCGGGAGAGGTCGGATTCGACGTCTGCGAATCGTTCGCGGAGGAGTCGACCGACCGAAAGAGTTTCCCCAGCTCAACCCCGTAGACGCGAGTCAGGGCGGTCGTCAGGCGGACGTAGTCGCCGATGTACGGGCGCTGCTTGAGGAAGTCCTCGTGCTGGTCGCGGAGGAGGATCGCGTACGTCTCCCGGATCGCGGCGAGGAACTTCCGCGGCAGGGACGGGCGCCGGAACAGGGCGGTGACGACTTCGGAGATACCGGCGTCGCCGTCGGCGGAGTCGATGACGTCACCGAGGAGGCCGACCAGGTCCAACTCGTCCGACAGGATCGGATCGAGGGCTTCGGCCGGCAACTCCGCGGGGAAGATGAACTGCTCTCCGCCGAACTTGACCGGGATACCGTCGGGGTACTGAACCTCGCGGCGTTCGGCGTCCAGGTCGATGACGAACGACATGTGCGTGACCTCTCGTGTCTGCGTAGCTGAGTCGCGGTGGTGCGGCAGCGCGCGGACAGTGGCAAGCCGTGAGGGCTTGCGTCGCGCGCTGCCGCGAGGGGTCACGGAGTGGTCGGCAGCGCGAAGGCTGGGTCGTCGGTGATGAGGTACCAGGCGTCGAGTTCGTCGCCGCCCTGGACCGCGAGACGCAGGGGCAGCACGGCCTCCTTCGTCTTGGCGAGGTCCTTGGAGACGCCTTCCATCTGCATCGCGCGCGGGAAGACGTACCGGTAGTGCTTGCCACCGTCGACGACCTCGACGACGGCCATGACCTCGGTGCGGCCGCCGATCTTCGGCGGGGCGAACTTGTAGTGCTTGACGCCGGTCTGGCCGGCCACGGTGATCTCGGTGATCTCGCCCCCGCCGTACACGGCCCGGAAGTTTGTGCCGGACCACTGCTGCAGGTCGACTTCGATCGTCGCCGCGTCAGTCGTCTGGAACGTCCGGGTCGGGTAGGAGGACTGTGCGCTCCGCACCTGCTCGAAGTTCGGCTCGCTGTTGAACTTGAGGCTGTCCTCAGTGGTGAGGCCCACGTTCCGCAGGGCTTCGGGCATCGGCGACGTAGCGTCGGCCGGGGCCTGCGACCCGACGGGGGCCAGGTAGATCCGGGTGATCGCCGGGATGACGATCTCGTTGTTGTTGGCGCTCTCGCCTGCCATGACGTGCTCTCCAAGGTGTCCGGTGCTAGGGCGCGGACACCTTGGAGAGCCGGGGTGGTTAACGTCGCGTGGTCACGGGTGGAGGGTCACGGAGAGGTTCATCAACCACCGGGGTTGGCCGTCGACGAGCGGCGACCAGACGAGGAGGCCGGAGGGCTTCACACCGTTGATGACCGGCCGGTCGGGCGTGTGGGGCGCCTCGACGATGTCCTGGGCGGCATTCGCGCAGCGGATGAGGATGCGCCGCAGCTCCGCCTTGCCCGGCCAGCCGCCGGGATCTCCGTACGCCTCGAGCGTCACCTCCGGTGCTGTGGCCCAACGGAGGTCACGGAGATCTCCGCCGGGGCCGTGCCCGATGGCGAGGTGCGGCCATGGGGCCTCGGCCATCCCGGAAACGCGGCCGGAGCCGCCGAGCGCGTCGGCGGCCGCGGCGCTCTGTTGGAGCCAGGCGAGGAGTACGGAGACCGGGTCGGCGTCCGCGAAGGTCAGTTCGGCCATCAGGTGCGGGCGGTGAAGCCCTGTCCGCGGAGGCGGCGGGCGTAGTCGGGGGACACGGTGATCTCGGCGCCGGGTGTGAAGTCGGTGCCGTCGATGCGCAGGTGATGCGACAGGGTGACGGTGACCGGCTCCTGGCCCTCGCCGAGGGGCGGGCCGACGAGAGCCGGGGCCCGGCGGATGGCGCGCTCGGGGCGGGCCGCGGCGGTGTCGGTAACGGTCTCGGCGGACTCCTCCGCCGGCTTCCTGGGAGTGGTGTTCGTAGCCATGGTGCGCACTGTGTGGGCGCGGGCCGCTTGTGTCGCGTGCTCAGCGTCGGGCGGCGACGATGGCGGCGCCGCGGGACATGAAGTGCGCGCCGTCGGCAACGAGGTTGCCGGGGTAGACCGTGCCCACTTCGGCCTCGACGACCAGGCGGCCGCGAGCGGTGACGGTCACGGTGACCTTCTTCCCGGCGACGACGGGCTGGCCCGTGTTGATGTTCTTCGCGATGCCGTCCGGGTCGCTGTGGGTCGTGCACCGGCAGTTCTTGATATTGGCGACGGCGCGGGACGACTGGTCCCTGGGCTCCCGCATGTACGTCTTCGCTCCGACGCCGCGGTGACGGCGGTCCCAGTCCATCGAGTTGATGGCGAACCGCAGATTGCCCGGGACCTCTTGGCCCTGGGCAGCAACGTGGGTCGGGCGCACCTTGTCGTCGGCTACGGTGACCCACCGTTTGACGGGCGGGGCGAGTCGCTTCGCCTCGATCTCTACCTGCTGAGCGATGCGGTGGACGGAGGGCGCCACCATCCTGGCGAGCGCCTCTTCGAGGCCCGGCGCGGGCGTGAACTTCGCCATCAGGGGACCTCCGGAGGGTTGAGCGTGGCCGCGGCCTGGACGTAGTCGGCATCCGCGCAGCCGGGAACGGCGTGGAGCCGGGCGCTGGACAAGGTCCAGGAGCGGCCGGTCTCGTCCGTGATGGTGTCGCCGGCCTCCAGTGGCCACGCCTGCGGGTCGAGGCGCACCGACCATGAACCGTCGCTCTGCTCGAGGACCGACCCGGGCCAGGTGCCGCGCGGGGGCGGCTTCTCGTTGGGGTTCGGCGGTACCGGCACGCCGTTGGCGTCGCGCTCCCAGGGGTGTGCGAGCACGTACACCGTCAGCCTGGCGTTCGGCAGTACGACGGCCATGGCGGGGCAGCTCCCTTCGTCAGCGGCCGCTGCGGTAGCGGGTCGAGGAGTACGGCCACGGAGGGCGCGGTGGGATGTTGAGCGGCTGCCACAGGCGGCGCTTCAGCCGGGACAGGGTGTCGATGGTCGGCAGGGCGCCGGCCTGACCGGTCGTGGGCGCTGAGTCGTACGAGATCGACTGTCCTTCGGCGCTCACGGAGGAGACACGGCGGCCCTGGGCGCCGACGCCGCCGGGCCGGTTACGTTCGGACTCCGCGGCGTGGGCGGTGACGTAGCGGACGATCGGGTCTTCGGCGGCGCCGTTCAGCCCCACGAGGAGGTCGACGTCGTACGTGCCGTCTCCGCGGTCGCGGTAGGCGGATACCTGCCAATCGTCGTCGATGTCGAACGGCCATGCCTCGGGGTCGGCCAGATCCTCGGTGGGGCGCCAGTAGGGCGTGACCGCGGTGCGGGTGACGACGCGGGGAACGAGAGACCGTCCCAGGTATCCCTCGACGTCGGCTTGCGCCCGGCGGATCGCGGTCGTGAGTGCGTCGCGCTGCGCGGGGGTGAGCGGGAGCGGTACGCCGAGGTCGTCGGCGACGGCTTCCGGGGAGGTGGCGAGGCCCAGCCCGAGGGGAAGGTCCAGCCGTAGGGACTGGTCCTTGACGGGCTGGGCGCCGCTGCTTGGTGTGAAGGTGACGGTGGCCCAGTACCGGCCGGGCGGCACGTCGGGCAACGCGAACCGGTACGTCCCGGGCCGCAGTCGAGTGCCCGGCCCTGCCGCGGCGACTTCGGTGGTGCGTTCCGGGCCGTTGTAGAGGACGAGGCTGGTGACCTGTCCGCCGGCCGGTTCGGGGTCGTAGTGCGCCCCGCCGTACATGGGTTCGTAGTCGACGACCGACACCCCGGGCCCCCTTACTTCTCGGTGCTGGTGGCGTCGGCCTGCGCGACCAGGCGCTCACGGATGCGGGCGGCGATGCTCTCGGAGACGTGGGCGCCCTTGGGCTGCAGCAGCCGCTCGATCGGGTTGCGGTGCGGGCCCACGTAGGTCCGCTCGACCAGGCGGACGGTGCATCGGAGGGTGGAGCCGTAAGGGGTGACGGGCTGGAACACGGCGTCGATGTCGGCCGGGGGCTGCTTGGTGGCGTCGTCGAGGATGACCTCGGCGATGTCGTCGGGGATGACCTCGGTCGGGGAGACGTAACCGGGTTCCGCCGGGGGCTCGGGGGCCTCGTGGACGGCCGGAGGCTCCAGCGGGGCCACGTCGGGCGCCTTCGGGCTGGTCTCGACTGCGGGGGACTCCTCGGCAGCCGCCGCGGCGGTGGCCTCCTCGCTGGCCGGATCGCCCGTGGGCTCCGCGGTGGTCTTCTCGGTCTCGGCGACGGGAGTGTCGCCCGCCCCCGCGGGCTGCGCCGCGGCGGTCTTACGGGTACGGGTGGTGCCTGCCATGGGTGGCTCCCTCTCGGGTGGTAGTCCGGTCGGCGCGCACCCTGCACACCGGACGCGGCTTGTGTCGCGTCCTGCGCGATCCCTGCAGTGCGGGTCAGATGACGGGGGATCGGCGATACGATCAGCTCGCTCTCCTGGACGAAGACCTTTGTGGATAGGGGCCAAAAGGCCTCGAGAACTCGAGGTACTTCTCAGGAAGGGGGGCGTGATGCTTGAGAAAGCAGAACGAACCGAAGGACAGGGAGTCACTGGTCCGTCGTCTGGGCGTGAGTCTGGCGACCAGGGCTGTGTGGGAGTTCCTGCGTTGGCTAGCCGGCGAGCTGTTCTAAGGCCACCCGCAAGCAGCAAAAGAGCCCCGGGCCCAAGCCCCGGGGCTCTTTGCGTGTTCGTCCTCACGCGTAGGTGAAGCCGCCCGTCTTGGTGACGTTGCCGCCGTCGTCGACGAGGACGACGTTCACCGCTCCGGCCGCGCCCGCGGGCGTCTTGACGCGCAGCTCGGTCGCGGAGACGACGTTGAGTTCGGTCCCGGCGGTCGCGCCGAAGTTCACCGCAGAGACGCCGTCGAGGGCGGTGCCGGTGATGGTGACGGTTGTACCGCCCGCGGCCGGGCCGGTGGCCGGTGTGACGGTGCCGATCGTCGCCGCAGTGAACAGCCGGTCGATCACGGACTGAGGGACCATGTCCCCGGCCTCGTAGAGCAGGTGACGGCGGGAGCCCTCGGGGCGGCCGTCGCCGCGGCCGTACGGCTCGGTCTGGTAGACGTTCTCGGTGATGCGCTTGGGCGGGTCGGTGATGGTGACGGCCGGGAACGCCGCCTTCGTGATCCGCTGCCCGTTCTCTCGGTAGAGCCCCATGGGTTTCCTTCCGCTGCTTCCGTTGTGGTGGCCTCGGAAGGATGGAGGGCAGAGAGCGCTACGGTCGCGCCCTGGGCGGGGCTTGCACAATTGTGCAAGAACGATCTTGGTGCCCTCACAGGAGCCGAAGGTCGTCCCAGCCGTCGGGGCCGATGCTGAACACGAGCAGGCCGGACGCGGACACCTCTCCACTGCGCGCGGTGTACCAGTCGGACCCGTTGTCGAGGGTGGGGGCCTGAATCCACAGACGGCCGTTGCCCGCCTGCTGGGCCCGGAAGTGATGGAAGTGACCGGTGATCAACACGTCCGCGTCGGCGATCGGCTGCCGTCCGAAGGTCTGCCCGCGCCACCAGTCGAGGGCCTTGTCGGGCCGCGGGTACTGGTGCCCGTGTGACAGGCCCACGATGGTGCCCGCGACGTCCAGCGACACCGACTCCCGCCACCGTTCCGGCATGACGAAGCTGACGTGCCCGTAGGCCTCCTCGTTGCGGGCGTACGCGTCGGCGATCTGCGACAGGACCTCAATGCCCCAGTCGTCGCTGGGCGGGCCGACGGCCTCACGGCCGCGCCGCACTCGGCCGTGGTTCGAGCCGCACGTTGCGGCGACGACACGGCCGAAGCGTCCGGCGAGTCGGTCCAGGCCCTCGAAGGTGATCCGGCGGTGGACGCGGATCATCTCCGTCATGGTCAGGTCGTTGGTGTACGCCTGCTGGGCGGTGTTCTCGTAGTTCTCGACGCAGTCCCCGGCATCCATCCAGTACGCCGCGGTGGGGCCGCGGCCGATGGCCTTGAGGTCGCGTACGTGGTCGTCGAGCTTGTCGAAGCGGTCGGCGACGCGCGCGATCAGCTCGGGGGTTCCGCCGTCCCGGCCGACCTTTCCGGCCTGGGCGTCTGCGTAGACGACGACCAGGGCGCGGTCCGCGGTGTCGACCGCTGGCCGGGTCTTGCGACGGCGGCGCATTGCATCGCGCACGAGGGCGTCGACGTCGCCGGCGGACTGCCAGGCGGGAGCGGCCGGTTCGATTACGTAGCGGCAGCGCCACACAGCCCGGGTCACCGCGTCGTCGCCCTGGTTGTCGCGATGCCAGGCGGCCGGGTCGTGTTTGGCCTCCACGAGACGGACGCGGAACCCATCGGGGATGGCGAGTCCCATCGCCTCGACACGCTCGCGCCAGTCAGCTTCGCCGCCGGGCTTCGCCTCAGTGGGCGGGGCTGTGACGACCATCGTGCCGCCGGGCTCGAACCGCACTCCTGCCTCCCAGCCTCGGGGGGCGGCCGGCTGCGTGCGCTGGGCCTGCGTGGGGTGGCTCTGCTCGGGGGAGGCCGGTTCGAGAAGCGCCTGCAGGTCGCTGTCGAGGCTCATCGCTCGCACCGGCATCCGTTGGACTGTCCGCGGCGCCGGTGCCGGGCGACGGTGTACGCGGTCACTGCGTCGCCGTACCGGCTGAGGGTGTCGGCGATGGACTTCGCCGTGACGCGGTCGGAGTCCAGGGCCGCCCGCAGAGAGGCCGCTGCCTTCTCGTCCGCGGCGGCCAGGAAGGCGCCGACGCTGCACTGTGGGCCCCGGTGGGTGGTGGGGGCGTTGGCGAGCGCGTCCAACTCTTCCGCGAGGCCAATGGGTTGTTTCTCAAGCACCGGCGTCCTCCGTGGTCGTGGTGGTGGTACGTGGAGGGGGCGCGCCCGCCCGCGGCGGGACGCACCCCCTCACCCGCGTGCGGGTCAGCCGGTGGGCTGGGTCCAGGTGCCGATGACGAAGGACTCGGGCCGCGGGACCTCGAGCGCCAGGCGCTCGTCCGCGCGGAAGGTGATCAGGCCCTTCTCAAAGTTGTCCGCGTTCTCCGAGGAGACGGTGACGCTGACGTTCTCCCTGTCGTGGAGCTGCGCGCCGAGGCCGAAGGCGCCGATGAGGAAGTCCCCATCCGACATGGCCGTGGTCTCGACGACGTTCAGGCGCCAGACCTTTTTCTCCGCGCCGATGGCCACGGCGATGGCGACGCGGAAGGCCCCGTTGTCGTCCTCTTCGACCTCGACGTGCTCCCACATCGTGGGCGACAGGACGATGCCGGTCGGCTCGTACTCGGCGAGGAGCGCCTTGGTGATGGCACGCCGGATCTGGACCGAGTACTTGTCGGTCGCCAACCCGGTGTACTGCTGAACGCCGGGGGTGTTGTAGATGCCGGTGAGGGACTGGCCGTCGCCGACGGAGTGGAGCAAGTCCCAGTCCTCCTGGTACTTGACGCCCTCGACCATGCGCCCGTTGATGAACGTCTTGAGCCTCGGTTCGTCGCTCAGGATGTTCTTGTGCGCATCGATCAGGTGCGCGACCTCGGCGACCGGGTACATCACCGGGGTCAGGGACAGCTTCGACCGAGGCGCGCGGCCCCAGGTGTCGGTGTCCGCGCCGGTCGCCGGGCTGGTGCCGTCGGCGCCGTAGCGCTCCTTGACCTGCCTCGCGTTGTTCGTCCAGCCGGTCTCCCGGGCGCCGTAGAGGACGGCCTGCTTGGTCGAGGACTTCGGGAACAGGTCCCGGATGTGCCACTTGCGGTAGGCCCGCTCGGCGATGCCCAGGTTCTGGACGCTGCCGAGGGTCTGGTGCGTAACCGTGCCGGCGCTCAGGGAGAAGATCGACTTCCCCTCCATCGCGGCGCGGATGTACGGGCGATCGTCGAAGCCCGCGGCGCTGGCGCGCTTGAAGGAGTCGGAGTCGATGAACATGTCGCCCAGAGACTTCTCCTCCATGGTCGGGGTCTTGCCGTAGTGCGCGGCCGCGGCCGGCGTGGTCTCCGGGGCGTCGAGGTACTGCTTGATCTCGACCAGGCCCTGCTCGGCGTCGATGAGTGCCTTGATCTCCTGCGCCTCGCTGGAGACCTTGCGGAACTTGGTTGCCTGCTCGGTGGAGACGACGAACCCGCCGTCCTCGACCTTGAAGGACTTGCTGATCTCCTCGGCCTCGGCGCTCTTGGCCTGGAGCTGCTTCTGCAGTTCCTTGATGCGAGCGTTGTCGGGCATTGCTGCTCTCTCCCTGGTGCTGGGGTGCGGTTGACGTGCGTCGCTCCGCCCGGCCAGCACCGGGACAGCCTCAACGCGAGGCGGGAGTGAAGAGGGAGAGAGGGGTTAACGTCGCGCGCTGCCCGCTCAGGGAGTCAAGAGCGGGCAGCGCATAGGTTTTGACCTGACCCTATGAGGGCCGGGCCCCCTTCCCTGCTCAGCCGGGCGGTGCCTACCGTCCGGGTATGGAACGGGCTCGGGAAGGAGGCCCTCGATGTCTGTCTACGTCGGTATCGACGTGCATCGCAAGCGGTCGCAGATCGCCGTGGTGAACCACGGTGGTGCAGTGCAGGTCAACCGGAATGTGCCGAATGGGGTCAAGACGGTGCTGTCGGTGATCGGGGATCTGCCGATCGGGGCACCAGTCGCGTTCGAGGCCGCCTACGGCTGGGGCTGGCTGGTGGAGCTGCTGGAGGATTACGGCTTTGAGCCGCACCTGGTGCATCCACTGCGGTGCAAGGCGATCGCCTCCGCACGACTGAAGAACGACAAGGTCGACGCCGCGACCCTGGCCCAGCTGCTGCGGGCCGACCTTCTCCCGGAGGCGTGGATCGCCCCGCTGGACGTGCGGCAGCAGCGGGCCCTGCTGCGGCACCGCTGCCAGCTGGTGCGGCTGCGGACCCTGCTGCGCAACCGGGTCCACGCCGTCCTGGCGGACCACGGCTGCGACCGGCCGGGCGGCTACTTCACCGCCCCGGGCCGGGCCTGGCTGGAGGGCCTGGACCTGCCGGACGCCTCCCGCCGCGTGGTCGAGGACCTGCTGGTCCTGATGGACGCACTCAAAGAGCCGATCGACGTGCTCGACCGGCAGCTGCTCGCGCAGGCGCGGGGTGATCCGCGCATCAGGGTGCTCACCCAGCTGCCGGGGGTCGGCACGCTCACCGCCCTGGTCATCGTGGCCGAGGTCGGGGACATCACGCGCTTTCCCTCCGCGCGCAAGCTCACCGCTTGGGCCGGGCTGACGCCCACCGTCCGCGGGTCGGACCTGACCGTGCGGCACGGGCACATCTCCAAACAGGGTTCGGACTGGCTTCGGTGGATCTTGTGCGAGGCCGCGCAGACTGCGAAGCGGTCGCCGGAATTCGCCGCCGCCTACCAGCGCCTTGCCCACCGCCGCGGCAAGAAGATCGCCACCACCGCCATCGCCCGCCGCCTGCTGGCTCGCGCCTACCACCTGCTGCGCGCGGTCCAGGACCAATGCGGCCAGCCGGGGGTCCGATGAAAGCAGCCGA
This sequence comes from Streptomyces flavusporus, assembly GCF_046267975.1. Classification (NCBI taxonomy): domain Bacteria; kingdom Bacillati; phylum Actinomycetota; class Actinomycetes; order Kitasatosporales; family Streptomycetaceae; genus Streptomyces; species Streptomyces flavusporus. The sequence goes on from NZ_CP176503.1 coordinate 8,422,701, forward strand.
CAACCGCCACCGGCGGTCGCAGACCCCGGGTGAGCTCGTAAAACAGCATGAGACGGCCCGTCGGCCGCGCTCGATGACCTGACTGAGCAGCCCGGATCCCCGCACCACGGTCATGACGCCGGCCTGTGCGGCCAGACGTCGAATGGGTGGATGTGAGACCACTCCGCCGACCAGCCAGCATCGGGGATGCCAACGGCCATATCCGCGAACGTCCATGACGTTTCCTCGGCCTCCATTGTTGACCGCCTGTCGGCGTACGAGGAAGAGCCGCGAGGACAACGCCCCGGCAACCAACCGAAAGCCGCGGGCGGGGGTCGTCTACGCCCCTTGACAGGCCCGGCCCTCATGGGTGCGGTTTTGCGGGATGGCGCGCACAGGGTGCGGGAGCAAGGGTGAGACTGAGTCGTGCGACTCAGCTCCGCATCATGGCGAGCGCGGACTTCACTTCGTCCTCGTCGAGCCGGACCGTGTCCTCGTCGTCGACGTCGTCCTCGGCGGGCGGCGGAGCCTCCTCCGTGGGCACTTCGTCCTCGTCCTCCTCGTCGTTGAACGAGTACTCGTCCCACAGGTCCATGCCGGTAGGGCCAGCCGTGCGGTCCCGGGGGGCGGCCTCCGGGGCTCCGGTGTCGTCGTCGGCGACGTCGAGGCCCTTCGCGGACAGAGCGGCGATCAGCGTGCGCACCTTGTCCCGTACGCCCGTGAGTTGGTCCGGGTCGGCCTCAGTGGTGTTGATGCGGGCAGTGGCATCGGCGAGGGCTTCCACGGTTGGCTGCACGACGCGGGCATCGACGTCTTCCGCGTCGGTGGCCGTGCGCTGCGCGCTGGCGCCCTCCGGGAGTACGACGGTGGCGAGTTCGACGGGTTGAGGGGTGCCGAGGCTGATCTCGCCGTTCGCGGTGGCCGTGTACGGGATGGCGTAGTGGCTGCTGCGCCGCTCGTCCTCGCTGTGCACGGAGACGATGACGCGGTCCGGATAAGTGCCCTCGATGCACGTCCAGGTCTGGCCGTCCTGGTCGAGAAGTTCGCGGACGCTGTCTGAGAGACGGGCACGGAACTGCTCTTGGGACTCGGGCAGGGGGTTGCGGGACATCACAGAAGCCTCCGGAAGGGGCATGGGATGGCTCTTGGCCTCGGCGACCGTGGAGCGGGCGGACTTGTGCTCGATGCGCGGCAGGACGGAGCGGGCGGCGGCCACTGTGGCGCGCGCGGACTTCGCTTCCGTGGTGCCGAGAGCGGCGTAGGTGTTCATGACGCCGGCGGCGAACTGCTCGGCCTCGGCGCTGGGCTTCTTGGCCGCCGGGCCCTGCGGCAGGGTGGCGCCTGCCAGGAGGGACCAGGGGGTCTCACGGCATGCAGGCCGGAGCAGGGACATGTCGGGGAGAGCGGTGATCGGCCACCAGGCGGTGACCTCTGGCGTTTCGCCCTGGGGGTCGTCGGGGTTGGTCACCCGTCGTTCGCTGGAGGGCCGGTTCAGCGGTATGTGGGACTCGCCGGGGACTATGGCGACGAACCCTCGGTAGATGCCGTTCGGGGCGGTCCAGGAGCCGACGACGCTTGCCGATCCGGGGAGTTCGGCGCCGGTCTCCTCCTGCCACTCGCGCAGCGCCGCGGCGAGCGCGTCCTCGTCCTTCTCCAGGTGCCCGCCGGGGAACTCCCAGGTTCCGGCGGCCGGGTCCTCGTCGTCGAGTGCGCGCTGGATGAGCAGGACGCGGCCGGTGTCCTCGGCCTTGAGGACGAGTCCGGCGATCTTGATACGGTCCTCGTCCTTCCCTGCGTCGAGTTCAACGACGTTGGGCGTCGCCTTGTACTCCATGCCGGGGTTGGCCGCGGCCTTGACCTCGAGCGCCCGGGTCATCGGGTGCGCGCCGTGCAGGACGGGGCTCACTTCGAATAGGTCGAGACGGTGGATGACGCGGACGCCGTCACCGCGGCGGGTGGCTCCGTCGGCGGGCACGCGGTAGCCGATGGAGAACGCGGCTTCGCCGTGCTCGTACCACTGCTTGACCTGCTCGTAGGTGTCGCGGCCCTTGCTGGTACGCCGGTTGTACTCGACGGTCGCGACCAGGGCGCCGGCCTCGGCGGGCCAGTCGGGGACGTCGGCGAACCTGGGGTCGCCGGGTAGCCACTCCTCGACGTGCAGGACGACGCCGACGACGTCCTTCCATTCGTGGTGCCATACGGCCTTGACGCGACGGGTGGCCAGGGTGTGGGCGAAGGCGCCGGGGACGATGAGGTCGTTGACCTCGTCGACCACGCCAGTGACGGCGTAGATTGCCCGGCTGGTGCCTCGCAGGGTGTTCGGGTGTGACGATCTGGTGGGTGGAGCGCTCGGCACGGCGGGGAACCTCCGGCGGTGGACAGTGGGCCGCCGGGCACCGTGCCGTTCGCGTCTGGCTAACGTCCTGCGCTGGCTCCTGCAGGCTCCTGGGCGCCCTCAGCGGCCGAACGCGCCGTGATGTAGCCGCGGGTCCAGAACTGATAGCCGAACTGCTGCTCCGCGTTGCCGAACCGGTTGTACGGGCTGGAGTCAGCGGGGTCGCCCGCCTCGAAGGCGGCTTTGCCCTCTTGCTGGAGCGTGAGGGCGGTGCTGCGGGTCAACTGCACGTCAGCTCCCTTGCTGGAACATCGAGTCCTGTACGCCGCGGTTGCCGGGTGAGGCGTCCGCGGGCGGGGCGGAGGGTTCGTCGGCCTGGCTGTGCGTGCGGGTCATGTGCGCGCCGTCCACGTCGACCGCCCACGCGTTCGGATCGGTGTAGCGCCACACCTGGCCCGTACCGTCCCTGACCCACCCCGTCAGTGTGCCGTCTGGGGCCCGATCCAACCAAGCCTGTTCACCGTTGCTGCCGGTGTACGCGGAGAAGGAGTCGGCCGGGTCGGTCTCGTCGCCCTCGTCGTACATGTCGCCCGCCCACGGCCGGGCGTCGTCGGCAGGCGGCTCCGGCACGTCGACCGGCTCCTCGCCCTCGGCCGGGGGCTCGGCTCCCTCTGCGGGTGGTTCGGCGGCTGGTTCCTCCGGGGGCGCGGCCGGGTCCTCGGGCGGCGCTGCGGGGTCCTGGCCCATGTCAGGGGAAGGGTCCTCGAGCGCCGCTGCGGGGTCGTCGCCCTCGAGCGTCTCCTCCTCGGTGCCCTCGGGCTGCTCGTCGTCTTCTTCGTCCCCGAACGGCTTACCGCCCTTGGGGAGAGCCTTGATGGCGAATCCGTATCTGGTCACGGGCGGAGGATGACGGGCGGGGCCGCTTGTGTCCCGGCCACGCCCGCCCCACCCCGAACCAAGATCGTTCTTGCACAATTGTGCAAGCTCCTGAATCACCCGGGAACGCTGGCCTGCCGGGGAGCGCCGGGCCCCTCCTCTACGACTCTGGTGAACTCTCGCAGCACTGCGAGCACGGTCGCTTCGTCGTCCCCGGCCACTGTACGGACGGGGCCGGTCGGGGACAGGGAGACCGGGCTCCCCTGGTGGAGCTCCACCAGGGCGGTGGCACGGTGCGACCCGATCACCGGGCGGTCGGCCCGCCCGGTGACCTGCACGCTGTAAGTCGCCCCGTCTTCGAACGCGCCGGTGACGGCGAACGGCACGGCTACCTCCTCATCGGGTGGCGAGCAGGCCCAGGAGGAACGCCCGAAGGTCGTCATCCAGGTACCAGTCGCCGTTGAACATCGACTGAACGGACCGAGCGAGGGTGTCACCGGTGTCCGGTTGCGTCTGCTGGCGACGCAAGATGCGGCTGAGAGTGCTGCGCCGCATGCGGCGGGCGCCCGGCCGGCCGGTGTGGGTCTGGTTGAACCAGAACGCGCGCTGGGCGGCATCCAGGTCTCCCAGGTGCTGGGCAAGGTGCTGCGCCAAGGCGTGCCCGGCCGTGCCAAGCCCGTCGTCGGCGAGATCAGCGACGGTGATCCTCTGTCCGTTGGGCTCGTACCGGCCCTCGTCGCCGTCCACGGCCGTCACGCGGCGCGCAGCAGGGGTGTTGAGCCACGCCCGAGGCACGAGGCGCTGCACGCCCCGTACGGCCCGCTCAGCGTCCGGCGTGGAGTCCGGGCCGAACACGATGCTGGCGCTCCCCTCGGGGCCCATGTTGCGGATCTCGGCGAGGGTCGCCGCGACCGCGTCCGGGACCGCCGCGACGTACTGGGCCCGAAGGTCCGCCCACTCTCGGCGCGCGGCCGCGGCTTCGGCCCGAGCCGCAGTGATCTCGACCTCGAGGTCAGGGTCATCCGGCAGGGTGCCGCCCGTCCGAGCCGCCTGGAGGTTGACCAGGCGGCGTTCGGTGAGCGCCACGTAGTCGTCCGCGCGCTGCAGCGTGCCGTGAGGGTCGCCGCCGAAGTCGTCGCCGAGAGCGTCGGCCAGACGACGCGTCACGTCCTGGTCGACGTCGCCGCCGGCCGCCCTCAGCGCTGCCAGATGGCGGAGCGCGGTCAGGCCAGGGCCACCATCCGCGGCCTGGTCCGGCGCCCACTGAGTGCGGTCGCTTCGGCCCGGGAGCCGCCCGGCGGCAAGCTGCGCCCACGTCGTGGGCCTCCACCACGTGACACGGCGCTGAGCCTGGCCGAAGCGACCGGCCTCCGGCATCAGGCCAGCCCAGTGGGAGATCCGGGCGGCCAGGGACTCACCGTCGGCTCCGGGCAGGTCGAGGGCGCGGTGCAGGCGGGCCAGGCGCCGGGACTCCGGCCACTCCCGTACGCGACGGACGAGGCGGCCGAGGAAGGCGCGCAGGCGACGCAGGCGCTCGCGGGCACTGCGGTACTTCTCGGCGATCTTCCGGGCTGCGGCCCGCACAAGTTCCGCGAAGCGCTTGGCGAGACGGACAAGCGCGGCCACGATCCGGGCGAGCAGACCCGGCTGGCGGCCGGCCTGCGAGGACACGGCCGTGACTCGGCGGGCGATCTGCCGGGCGGTGGCCTGTCGGGAGCCGTTCATCTGCTGAGCGAGGACGCGGGCGATGCGGTCGGCGTCGCCCGGGTCCACGCCCGCGGCCTGGAGCTGCTGCATGATCGCATTCACGGCGTCGTCGACGTGCCCGGCGACGGTGCGGGCGACGTCTGCATCGCCGCCGTTGTCGGGCCCGTTGGGGGCGCCTCCCATCTGATCGGGAATGAGGCTGAGGAGGTCGCGGGCGCGCGCGGCGAGGTCCTCGTCGGTCTCGTCCGGCAGCGGCTCCAGGTCGTTGATGGTGCGCAGGGCGGCGCGCACCGTCGCGGTGTGCGCCTTCTGCCGTGCCCGCTTGAGGGCCTGCAGCGCTGCGGAACGGTCGCGGCCGGTGATACCCGCAGCGTCCAACGCGGCCACGGCGTCGTCGCGAGCGGCCTGACGTGCATCGCGCAGGGCCTCGGCGGTGAGGCGCTGGGCGATCTGCTCACGAAGCGCGTGGATGTCGCCGGGCGGTTCGGTGCCCGCAATCGCCGCGTCGATGATCCGCGCGGCGACCGCGCGGGGGTGGTCGGCGACGATGCGGTCGGCGTCGGACTGCGGGGACGGGTTGGGGTCCCGCGGAGCACCGGCGGGCGGCAGGCTCGGGGTCGGCGCAGTCGGGGCGCCCGGCACAAGGGCGGTGTCGTCCGGTCCGTTCTCGCCGTCCGACTGGGGCTCACCGAGCTGCCACAGCGGCATCGCTCCGTGGACGACACGGCGGCGTGTACGGCCGTCCTCGCCTTCCAGGAAGAGGCTGCGCGTACCGCCGGGGCCGTCCTCGACACCCCGGACGCGGTAGACGCGGACGCCGTTGCCCTGGTTGTCGGGGATGGCGATCGTGTCGTCTTCCGCGACCTGTGCGGCGTTCGACGGCCGCGGCCGGTTGAGCTCGGGCGGAGGGGTCCGGCCGATGGCCCGGTCCAGGTGGTTGGCGGCGCGCAGGGCGGCACGGCCCTCCGGGGTCGAGGGGTCGGCGGAATCGCGGAGTTGCGCGGCGAGCGCGGCGGCCTGCTCCGGGGTGACGGGCAGGTCGGCCGTGATGCGTACGGCGGCCTGCTGGGCGTCGGGGGCGTCGTCCGGGCCGTCGGCGAGGTCACCGATGGTGTCTCGGTCGCCCATCGTGAGGTCGGGATCGACGGTCGGGCCGGTGACGGGCTCGACGCGGTGCGGCGGCTCGTGCACGGTCAGGTCGTCCGGAGTATCCGGGGCGTCGTCCGGCCCGAGGTCGGGCGGAGTGTCGTCGGCGCCGTGGGCCCGGGGGATGACCTGGGAGGCGTCCACGTCGATCTGGCCGATCTCGGCCGTGGTGGTGTCGGCGAAGTCGATGGTGACGCGGTCGCCTTCGCGGTGGATACCGATGACCGCCACGGTGGTGGGCGTGCCGTCGAGGTCCAGGACCACGACGTCGTCCTCCTTGAGGTCCGCGGCCGCAGGGTCGTCGATGCTGGTGACGGGGTCGGTGCCAGGGGCGTCGTCGCGTACCTCGCCGGCGACGCGGAGGTCTCCGGCGCTCCGTGTGATGGTGCCTTCGGCGGTGGTGATGGTGACGCGGTCGCCGTTGACCTCGTCGACCGGTCCGAGGAGAGCGCCCTCGGTGTCGGTCACGATGTGCCGCGGGGTCACGCGCTGCCCGGATGAGGTCCAGCCGTCGGGGCGGTCGCCACCGGTCACGGTGAGGGTGTTCGGAGAGAGTCCGTCGGCGGTGTCGTCGTTGTCCCAGCGCACCGACACCGTGGTGCTGGTGGCGCCCGTGACGGTGCCCTCACGGGTACGCAGCCCGTCAACGCCGGTGACGGTGCTGCCCGGGAACAAGCCCCGGCCGTTCCGGTCTGCGGGGACCAGGTCGGGGAGGCTGCCCGCCTGAACGGCGCTCTGAGCGCCGCTGGTCGGAGACCCGGGCACCACGTCGTCGGGCGTCTCGGCCCGCGCCGCGGTGGCGTTCAGCGGCGTGAAGACGTTGCCACGCTTCCCGGTGCCGTCCGGGTTCTCCGTGACGTACGTGCGCAGCATCCGCTCCGTGCGGCCGTTGCGGGTGACCTCCACGTCGACGGGCCCGGTGAAGACGTAGCCGGACCGCGTGATGGCGCGGCCGTTCCTGGTGCGGCCGTCCATACGGACCATGTCGCCCTGCACCAGGTCGCGGACGCGCGCCCAGTGTGCGGGCTGACCGCCCACGGGCTCGGGTTCACCTTGCGGTTGGTCGGCCGGCGCCGAGGGCGCGGCGGGCTCCGGCTCTGCGGGAGCGCGGTCCGGGGCGGGCTGCTGGCGCGCGGGGGGCGTCGCGGTGCCCGGCGTCTCCGCCTGCGGGGTGTCCGAGCGGGACGAACGGTCGTCGGCCGTGCTGGACACCTCGTCGGGCCGCGGGCGGCGGCGGACGACACCCAGGTTCGGGAACGCCTCGTCGATCTCGGTGTGCTCCCCGTACTGGTTGGTCCAGGAGCCTTCGACCGGGAACCGGTAGAGCTGCTGGTTCCCGAAGGCGGAGAACTGCGAGCGGTACTGGAAGGGCTCTCCCTCGCCGGTCACCGTGGCGTGCACGGTTCCCACGTACTCGTCCTGCGGCCGCGTGTTCTGTCCGCGGCTCGTGGCCACGGGGAAGCTGATCTCGTCACCGGGACGGATGTCCGTCAGGTCGATGGGGATCGAGTAACCGGCTTCCTCCTCGCGGGTGTTCCAGTCGGCTTCCTGCTGGCTCCACGTCCGGTGGTGCAATGCCTGGCCGCGGTCGCTGTTCCACGGCTCGTAGAGGTCGTTGAAGCCGTACAGGCGTTCCGTGATCTCGTCGAACAGGCGGTTGCCGTCGGCGGTCCGGAACGCGCGGGCGCGGTCGGCGACGTCGGGGGCGTCCCACGGGAACGCGTTGCCGTCCGTGTCCTTGATGCCGTCGAGGACGCTGGCGTAGCGGCGGGCTTCCGCGGCGCTGTGGAAGCCGCTTCGGAACAGGGGCTGCATGCTGCCCGGAAGGGCCACGTCGAATCGCTGCCCGCTGCGACTGCCGGCGCGACCGGCCTCGTTGCCGTAGATGAGGAGTCGGCCGCCGTCGGAGAGCTGGGTGCTCTCGGCATCGGCGATCTCCGCGCGTTCCTCGGCTGAGGGCACGTCTCCACGCTGGTCCTCGGGCACCTCGTCGAGCTGCCCGCTGCGGATGTGGTCCCGAAGGGTCGCCTCGTCCGCGAAGCGCGGTGTGGCCGGGTCGTACGGCTCGGTCTCCGGGGTGGTGGGCTCCTCGGTCTGCCCGGCTTCCGCCTGGCGGCGCTGCTCCTCCTCGAACTGCTGCCGGTCTCGGCGGTCGTTGTCCCGGTAGGTCTGCCGGAACTGGTTGTACGTGATGCGGCCGCCGTTGGCCTTGTACCAGTTCTTCAGTTCCTCACTGGCGTACTTCTCCCAGAGGTTGAACTTGGCGAGTTCACCGCCGGAGAACAGCTCTCGTTCGTTGATGCCGCTGCCGTACTTGTACTTCCGGGCGTAGAAGTAGCCGTTCGTGGCGTCGATGGCGGCCTGGTAGCGGGCCTCGTCGAAGTCGGCGAACTCCGCACGGATGATGTCCTCACGGGTGCGGCGCACGCGCGGGACGTCGGCGCCCCCAAAGCCGAGGGCCTCGTCGACGGCCTTGGCGCGGCGCTCGGCCTCTTCGGCGTCGGCCGGCGGGGTGTCCGGCAGCACGTCACGAACGCGCTGGTCGGTGTAGCCGTCGCGGCGGTCCATCTCCGCCATAAGGCGCTTCTGGTCCTCGTCGCTGAGGTCGTTGCTCCACGCGTCAACCAGCTCGTCGTCTTCCAGGCCGGTGAGGTCGTCCGGCAGAGCCCTCCGTTCCGACGCTGGCTCCGGCTGGGCGGAGGCGGCCCGCTGCTGCTCGAAGTCGTCGAGGACGGCCTGGAGTGCCCGCTGCAGGTTGCGGCCCTCCCCGTCGCGCCACTGCCCCACGGTGCTCGGGCCCCACGCCTGCTGCCAGTCGAAGGGCTGCCCGTCGCGACCGGTGATCTCCTCGAAGCGGCCTGCGAGCGCGCGGGCCTCTTCGGGGTCTTCGGTCGTCAGGGTCAGTCCGGTCAGGTTGGTGCCGTTGCGGGCCTGGGCGAAGCGCCACAAGGTGGTGCCGTCTTCCTGCTGTTCGGGCCACGTCACCAGGCCCCCGCCCGGGGACAGAGCCAAGCCGTCCCGGTCGGCCGCCTGTGCCAGGGCCTCGCGCCGCTGCGGAGTGTCCTCGGCAGGGGTGAGCCCATCGCCGTTCTTCCAGGCGCGGCGCAACGAATCGACGTCGCGGTGCCGCACAGGGGTCCGCCCGCGGTTGCGCGTGCCGCGGCCGTCTCCGCCGTCCCTGTTGCCGTCGGCGCCTCCGGCGGCCGGCGTGTTGAGGTCGGGCAGGTTCAGGTGCGGCAGGCCGGGCCCGCCGGGGCCACCGGGACCGCCGCTGCCGCCACCGCCGTTGCGGCGACGCCGGCGACGACGCCGGTTGCGGTCGTCCTGCTCGTCGTCTTCCCCGGCCTCCGGCTCGTCCTGCTCGTCGTCGGAGTTGTCGGGCGCATCGTCGGGGTTGCCGTTCTCGTCCTCCTCGTCGGCGGGAGCGTTCGGGGTACCGGCGACGCCTCCGTCGGGGGCGCCGTCCGGGTCGGCGGCGTCGCTGTCTGCGTCCCCGTTCCGACGCTGCTGGCGTTCCTCGTCGTCCTGGTCCTCCTCGGAGCCCTGATTCGTAGCGTCGGAGGCTTCGCTGCCGTCCTCGTTGCGGTCGTTGTCGTCGCCGCGGCGATCGTCCTCGTCCTCGCCCCTCGCGATGCGGGCGGCCTGCCGGAACAGGTCTGCGGCGCGTTCCCCCTCGGGGCCTCCCAGCTCGTACATCTCCGCGAGGTCGTCGAGCCGGTCGGCGGCGGAACGGAGCTCGGCGTCCGGGTCGTCGGAGTCCTCGGCCCTGCCCAACGCATCACGGACCTCGCTGACCTCGGGCAGCTCGTCACCGCCTGCCCCGTCGGTGGCCTGGTCGATGAGGCCGGTCATGCGGTCGGCGCGGTCCTTGGTGCTGCTGCTGTCGGAGGTGGCTTCCGGTTCGTCGACGTCCGGCTCGGAGGTCTCCGGTTCGTCGACGTCCGGGGCGTTGTCGGCATCGTCGTCGGCGGACCGCTCGTCGGTCTCGTTGTCGGGGATCTCCTCGTCGGGGTCGCGCAGGCGCACCTGGGCGTCGGCGTTGTAGAAGCGCTCCTCGCCGTCGTCGGTGACGATGCGGGTCCGGCCGCGAGGCGTCTTGACCGGCGGCTCGGACACGGTGTGCGTGCGGCCGTCTGCGTCGGTGTACCGGTCGCCCTGGTTCAGGTCGGCGGCGTTGCGCATGCGCGCCGGGCGCAGGCCCTCGGTGCTGCGGCCCTCGGCGTCGGCGATCATGTCCGGCGTGCCGAAGAGGTCGTCGGGCTGGTCCTCGGGGTTGTCGACGTCGGCGGCGCTGCTCGGCTGCTGGGTGGTGGGCTGGTCGACGTCGAAGAGTCCGCCGGGCTCCTCGGTCGTCCGCTTCGGCTTGGGCTCCTGCTTCGGGGCCCGGCCGGCACGTCGTGCCTCCTCCGCTTCCAGGACCTGCAGGCGGGTGCGGTCCGCGCCGGACAGCTCATCCGCCATCTCCCGGCCCATCAGGTCGACGATCTCGTCGCGGATCTCGCCATCGTCCATCGAGGACGGAGCCTTGGACCCCTCGGGGCGTACAGCGTCGAGCTGGTCGGACACCTCGTCCGGAGTCAGGGTGACGGTGTCGCTGGTCTCCGTGTCTTCGTCGGTGCTCTGGTCCTGGTCGCCCTCGTCGTCCGGCTCAGACGTGCTGGGGGCGTCAGTCGGCGGCTCGTCGCTGCCGCCGTCGTTCGTGCCGTCGGCGTCCGGGGTGTTGTTCTCGTCGGTGTCCGCGGCGGCCGCGGCCTCCCGCTCGGTGCGACGGCGCTGCAGGTCGGCGTCGGCCTCGTCGATGCGCTTGGCGTACGCCTTGTAGGCCCGGACTTCGCTGGGGTCGGACTCAAGGCCTTCGCCGCCCTCGAGCGTCCATGCCCACTGGAGGAGGGCCCGGTGTACCTCGATCGGGCCGGTCACCTGGAGTGTGCCGCGGCGGCCGGGCGTGGCTTCCTTGAGGGCCTTCCGGGTGTCGGGGTCCTCCATGGCGGCGGTCTCGTCGACGTTGAGGAAGTCGGCGAGTGCGGCCGGCATGGTCAGGGTGACGAAGTCCTCGGGCTTGTCCCACGCGTACCGCAGGGGCTCGTCCGGCTCCTCGGTGGCGGTCGTGTCGGCGTCCGGCTGGATGCTGGCGAGGGTGTCGTTCACCTCGTCCTGGGAGAGGCGAACGACGTCGTCCTGGTCCTGGCCGTCGTTCTGGGCGCCGGTGTCGTCCGCGGCTGGCGTGTCGGCCGGCGGCTCGTCGCTGCTGCCCCCGCCGGTGGTGTCAGGTGTCTCCGTCTCGGCGGTGTTCGGCTCGTCGACGTCAGTGTCGGCGCCCTCGGAACTGCGGTCGCTGGTCTCCGAGGCGTCCGGCTGCGGGGTGGTGCTGGGCTCCGGGCTGAGGCGGGCGAGTGCTTCGCGCACCTCGTCCTCGGAGAGGCGGACCGTGTCGTCCTGCTCCGGTGCCGGGTTCTCTTCGTCCCAGCGGTGCAGGTTCGCGACGGCCTCGTCGACGGCGGCCTGCAGCGGCTCGCGTTCCTCGCGCCGCCCCTTGGCGATCTTCTCGCGGTCGTCCTTGTTCTTGTACCGCTCCTTGTCGAGTTCGTCGGGGTCGATCTCCGGCTTCGCGTCCAGGTTGGTGACGCGGGCGACGATCTCCTCGAGCAGGTTCGACCGCTTGCGAGCGTGGTCGATCTGCGGGGTGAGGTCCGCGGCCGCGTGCGCGGACTGGAGCAGGGCTATCTGCTCGTCCAGCTCCGGCACCTTGGCCCGGTCCGACTCCTGCAACGCGGGCGCCTTGTCGAGGGCGTTGCCGAGGCGGGTGATCATGCCCGACCCGGCGCCCTTCTTCTGCAAGTCCTCCACGGTCCGCTCGAAGTCGGACTGCCGCAGGTCGGGGAAGCCGACGTGCGCGACGAGCTTGCCGTCCGCTGTCTTCTCGGTGCGGACACCGAAGTCCAAGCCGCGGAACTGGCCAAGGATGTGCCAGTCACTCAGGCCCTCGCGGTTGTGCTCGAGGAGGCGGGAGGTGATCTGCCGGTGCAGGGCCTTGCCGGCGTCGGAGCGCTCGCCGTACGGGGAGCCGCCGATGGTCATGCGGAACCGGTCGTCGGCCTCCTGGATGCGGGGCAGGGCCTGCTCGCGGCGCTGGATGCCGTCGCGGGTGGCCTGGGATTCCTGGCGCAGCGCATCGAGGGCTTCGGCGCGGCGGATACGCTCGGCGGCCTCGTTGTGCTGGTCGATCTCCAGATCCTTGAGACGGCGCTTCGCCTTCATGAGCTGGCTCATGTAGGGGTTGCCGCCGATCTCGGCTTCCATCGTCTCGTAGTCGAACTCGGCGCCGTCGATCTCCTGGACGACGTCGCTGGAGTCGCCGTCTTCCGGCTCCGGCCGCTGAATGTCGACCAGGCCCTCGGCCTTGGCTGCGACGAATCCGGCCTTCCAGCCGTCCATGGAGCCCTTGGTCGCGTAGATGTCGATCTCGACTTCGGGGTTCAGGTTGCCGTACCGCAGGATGCGGCCGTTGCGCTGCTCCATCTGCGCGGCGCCCCAGTCGAGGTCGACGTGCGAGAGGGAGATCATGCGGTCCTGGGCGTTCATGCCCGTACCCGCGACGGCGCTGGAGCCGATGAGGACCGCGATTTCGCCTTCGCGGGCCTTCCGGAACAGCTCCGTCATGTCCTCGGGCTTGCCGGACTTCTTGGCGTCCTGGACGAAGGCGATCTTGTCCGCGGGGATGCCGCCCGCGACCATGAGCCGCTTGAGTTCGGCGTAGGCGTCGAAGTTGCCCTTGTTCTTGCCTCCCGGGACGCCTTCGTTCAGGAAGATCATCTGGAGAGCACCCGGAACCGGGTGGTTGACGAGGCTGTCGAGGGCGACCGGATAGAGCCGGTCCTTGTGCTGGTGGTAGCGCTCGATGTGCCGGTCCGCGACGGCCTTGAGCTTGTTGCCGGCCGGGGCCTTGGCGTCGATGAGCCGCGGGTCGAGGGCCACGCTGGTGCCCTCGTTGGACACCGCGAGCATGTTGTCCTGGTGGCGGTCGACCTCACCGTTGTGGATCGCGCGACCGCGGGCGACGAGCCCCTTGAGACGCTTCTTCTGGTCGGGCGTCGCGTCGACCATGATCAGGTTCGGCTTGCCGCCCCTGAGCTTCGGACGGGGAATGCCGACGTCGTCACCGCGCTTGGTGTCCGCGACCAGGCCCCACATGGTCTTCATGGCGCGCTTGTTGTGGAACTCGGAGAACCGCTCCACGACGCGCAGGCCGGAGCCGTCGGGGGCGTTCTCGATGCGCAGGGTCTTGCGGCCGAAGGTGTTGGCCCACAGGTCGGGGGCGCCCGCCTTGTAGGCGTCCAGCACCCACGGCGCCGCGAACATCAGCATGGTGAACTGCTCGCTGATGCTGTTCGACAGCGGCGTACCGGTAGCGAGCGTGATCGTGGCTCGGCCCTGGCGGCGGCGGTGCAGGTCGCTCGTCTTCTGGTGCAGGTCGACGCCGCGGATGGACGCCGGGTCGCCGCCCCCCTCCTTCGATCGGAAGCCGACGCCCTTGTACCTGTGGGCCTCGTCGACGACGAAGTAGTCGAACCCGAGGTCGTCCCAGTACGTCTCACCCGGTCGCCGCATCGGTGCGGCGTTCTTGTTGATGTTCTTGCTGACCGTCGCGATGCGCTGCTCGATCTTCGCGACGATGAACGGGTGGTTCGGGTTGTCGGCGTCCTCGTACTGGCGGTCAAGCTGCTCGCGCAGCGCCTCCAGCTCCCGGAACTCGTACTCGTCCTGAGCCTCCGGGCTCATCTTGATCGAGCCGAACGCCTCTTCAGTGAAGATGACCAGGTCCGGCCTGTTGGCGCGCAGCCACTCCAGCGTGCTGCCGCGCCGGTCGCCGGCCAGGTCCGCCGAGGTGATCAGGTGGATGTCGGCGTTCGGGTACAGGAACCGAGCCTCGTTGTACCACTGGCGTGCGAGGTGGTTCGGCACCACGGCCATGGGCTTTTCGATCTGCCCGGACGCCTTGAGGGCCTGGGTGCCCATGACGAGCGTGGACGTCTTGCCGAGGCCCACCTCGTGGGCGAGGATCACGCCGCGCTCGAACTGCATCCGGGCCGCGCCGGAGCGCTGCCAGGCGTGCGGGTTCCGGTCGGGGGTGAAGCCCTCGAGCGTGGGCGACATGCCCTCGTACGAACGGACGATGTGCCCGTTCATGATGCGGTTGTACGAGTCGGTGAGGACGCTCAGCCGATCGGCGTTCGCCGTGGCGTACTTGGCGAACTCGGCCCGCATCTGGTCGGCCTTCTGCCGGATCAGACGGGAGGTCGCCTCGTCGACTTCCTTGCGCTTGTCGTCCTCGTAGACGGTCAGCGAGCCGAAGCCGAGGATCGCGCGGGCGATCTCCACGGCGTTCTTGCCCTTGTTGCCCTTGATGCCGTTATCCGGGTCGGGCTCGACGGCCGGGACGCCGTACATGACGTTGTTGGCCTCGGGCACACGGCCGGTGTTGAGAATCCAGCCGTACCGGTCGTCATGCGCGACGCGGAGTGTGCGGTCGCCCAGGTACTCGCGCAGGAAGCCCTGCAGAAGATCCGGCGGCGTCCAGTGGGCGCCCATCTCCGGGGTGAACTGACCGATGGTGCGGTCCGGCGGCTGAACGGCCTCCAGCGCGGCCACGTTGACCGCATACGCCGGGTCGCGCTCGGCGGCCTTGCGGGCGGTGTCGAGCTTGTCGCGGACGGCGCCGGACAGGTAGGCGCTGGCCAGCTCGAGGCGGCCGGTCTCCGGGTCGGTGAAGACCTCGTTGCCGAGGCGCTTCACTGCCTCCTGCGGGGTGACGTCGAGGAGCCGGGCGATCTCGCCGAGGTCCACTTCGCCCTTGGCCGCGACGACCGCGGCCAGGGCCGCCTTCGGGTCGTCGGTCGACGAGAGCGGCTGCCGGCGGGCCGCGGCGCGCTCGGTGAAGACGCGGGAGAGGACGGGCTCACCCTTGTTGGCGTCCCACCGCTCCAGAGCGAGGACCGCCGCGGCGTCCGGGTCGGCCCGGAAGTAGCCCCACGCCGTCGGGCGGCCGCCCTTGGTGCGGTGCTGGCCCGGCTTAGACAGGGGGCCGTACTCGGCGACGTAGGCGGCGTGCAGGTCGCGGAGTTGGGCGCGCAGAGCCTCGGCGCGCTCCTCCTCGTCGTTCTTCCGATCCAGTTCGCGCAGTTCGGCGGCGACGTCGCGGAGCTGCATGAGGGCGCGAAGCTGGGCGGTGTTGCCGTTGGCGGGCTCCAGCAGGACCGGTTCGGCACCGTTGACGTGCTGGTAGAACTGGCCGTCATCACCCTCGTAGAGGCGTCCGGTCCAGTCGTTCGCGTGTTTCTCCCGGGCCGTCTGGAGCTGTACCGGAGGCCGGTTGTCGCCGTCGGGGTGCGGCTCATAGCCGCGGCCGCCGGCCTTCGCCTTGGTGGCGATGTCGTCGAGCGCGGCGCGAAGCTGCTCGGCGGCCTTGGCCGGGTCGCCCTTGACGGTCACCTCGGGCCCGTACGGGCCGGACTGCGTGGTCAGCGTGCCGAGGATGTGCTCGGGGTGCTCGTCGAAGTAGGCGTTGATGTGGTGTGCGGTGCCGTTGATGTCCCGCTCAGGGGCGTCCAGCCATGACGTGTCGGCCGGCTCGGTGCCGTCCTCGCGGCGGCGGAACACGAGGACGTCGGTGGTGACCCCGGTGCCGGCGTCGGTGAAGACGCCGGAGGGCAGGCGGACGGCGCCGACCAGGTCGCCGTACTTGGCCATCTGGCGGCGGGCCTTGTCGCCCTTGGAGTCGAGGGTCTGGCGGGAGGTGATGACGGCGGTGATGCCGCCGGGCCGGACGAGGGCGATCTCCTTGGTGACGAAGCCGTTGTGAAGGCTCTCCGCCGGGTACCGCTTGTCATCGAAGGGGACCCGGGCGAAGGGCACGTTGCCGATGGCGGCGTCAAAGGTGCCCGGCCGGGCGTCGGTCTCCGCGAAAGACTCGTTGAGGACGTTGGCGTGCGGGTAGATCGCCTGAGCGATTCGGGCCGTGGTCGGGTCCAGTTCGACGCCGGTCAGGCGGGCGCCGTCCGGAGCGACGCCGAAGAACGTGCCCGCGCCGGAGCCGGCTTCAAGGACGTCGCCGCGGTCGAAGCCGAATGCCCGAAGGCCTTCCCACATCGCCTCGGCGATGGGCTGCGGCGTGTAGTGCATGGACAGCACGCCGCGGGATGCCTGCCGGAACTCCACAGGCGTGAGCACGCGCTGCAGCTCGCTGCGAATGTCGCTGTACTCGGACCACCGCTCGTGGTCTTTGGCGAACTTGCCGTACCGGGTGCCGCCCTGCTGGTAGCGGGGCTCCTTCTCGTTCGGCTCGTTGGCGAAGAGGATCGGTACCGAGCCCCAGCCGGACCAGCGGGCGAGGATGCGGCGCTCCTCGTCGGTGGCCGGCCGGTTCTCGGCCTCCAGCTTCTTGAGAACGCGGATGGCCTCGACGTTGGCCGTCGCACGCGCGCGGGCGCCCTTGGGCGCGTCGGCCGGGTTAGGCCGGAACCGCGCTACGCGTCGTACATCAGGTCCCTGATCTCCTGCAGGTGCTGCTCCATCGGCGTCTGCTCCGGCGCCTTCTCCGCCCCGGGCTCCGGCTCCGGCAGAAGATCCGCCAGGACCATCGCTGTTGCGTCCGCCCTGATCTGCTTGTGCCGGCCGACCTGCTCCTCGTACTCCGTCGGCTCCGGAACGGTCTTCTCCAGCGCCTCCTCGGCCTTCAGAATCTGAGTCTCGATCTCCCTGGCCTTCGTCTCGACGAACGCCTCCGGATCGGTCATCGCCGCCCACTCCTTGGGCCGGTACGTCCGCCAGTGATCCCGGACCATCGGACTGAACATGTTCGTCATCGTCGCCTCCCAGCGCTGCACGGAGCGCGGCCTGCTGTGCCTCGATCTCCTCGCGGGAGATGACCTTTCGGTCGTCGTCCCCGCCATTCTTGCGGACTGACTCGCGCTGCGCCTCAATGCCGTGCAGAGCCACGTTGATGGACGCGAGCCGGGTCTTGGCCTTCTGCCGGTCAGAACTGTCCGCGTCCCGGTCCGCGGCCCGCACGGACATGTCCCGGGACAGCTCCTCCGTCACCCGGTTCAACTCGGCGAGGAGGCCTTCGGGCACCCACAGCTTCCGGCCCTTGATGTGGTGGCCCTTTTTGCTGCTGGGCACCAGGGGGTTCACGCCGTCGTCCCAGCCGTACCGGTCCCGGAACAGGCTGTAGAGGTACTGCCGTTCCTCGCTGGCGCCGGCGAGCCGGTCACGAAGACGCTCGTTCTGGTACAGCTCGACAAACATCTTCGGCACGAACACAGGGAGCTTACGGCCCCAGGTGCGCTCACCTCGGGTGTCGGGGTCGTTGTCGTACGCCTGGACCATCGCTGCCAGAGCTGCGGCGCGGGAGGGATAGGCGGTGTCTGCGTGCCCCCAACTGTGCTTGCCCCAGGTCCACCCGATCTCGCGGGTCGTGTGCCCGTGCGTCTGGTCCCGGTAGTCGACGTAGCCGTAATCGCTGCCGCCACCGATGCTGATCATGCCGTTGTCGTCGGGGTTGTCGACGCGGGCGACGAGCTGCTCGACCTCCGGCGTGGAGCTGCGGCGGTTCTGCTCGGCCTCCAGCGCGGCCATACGTTCCTTGCGGGCCGCCTTGACGTCGTCGGTCCCGGTGTACGAGGAGCGCGTGCGGCGAAGCTCGGTGTACTCCGCCTTCAGGTCCTCATCGCTCAGGTTCTCGGGGGCATCGCGGTCGGTGATGGCCCGCTTTTCCCGGTCGCGGCGCTCCCGCTTGACGTCCTCCATGCGGCCCTCGAGGACCTGCTGCGCCTCCGGAGGGGCCTTCCGGAAGTCGCGCCGGAGCAAGTCGTTGTACTCCTGCGACAGTTCCTCGTCGGTGAGGTCGGCGACCGGCGGCCGGTCGGCGATCTTCTGGGCATGGCGGCTCTGCTGCTCGCCCACGATGGCGTCGTGCCGGTTCTGCAGGGCCTGGCGCATGGTGCGCTCGGCCTCGGGGTCGTCGCCGGCGGCCTGGTGCATGCGGACGCGTTCGGCGATGGTTTCGCGGGCCTTGGCCAGGTCGTCCTCGGCGGCCGTGGTCAGGTCGGTGTCGTCGTCGACGAGGGCCTGCGAGCGGCGGCGGCGCTCGCTGTAGATGGCCCGCTCGACGTCGTTAGCGTCCTGGCCCTTGCGGGCACCGTATGTACCGCGCTCCTCCTGTGACTCGCGGATGCGGTTGGCGATGTCGTCGTCGCTGAGCGAGGAGGCGTCCCGGGCGGCGGCCTCGTCCCGCTCGATCCGGCGGCGCTTCAACTCGTCGTCGATCATTGCGATCTCAGAGTTCAGACGTTTGCGGTTGGCCTCAGAGCGGGTGCGGTTGAGCGATCCCCACCGCTCGTACTTCAACTGCGACAGGCGAGGGTCGTCCGCGTTGGCGATGGCCTTGCGCAGGGCCTCGGTCTCGTCGACGGCGTTGGCCGGTGCATCGGGGCTGCCCGCGGCGGTCTCGTCGGTGACGTGGATGTTGCGGCCCTGGCGGGCGAGTTTGGACAGGACCTCGGAGATCCGCTCGTCCCGCAGGGCCTCGGTCATGTTCGACTGGGTCGAGTACGCCCGCAGGGACGGGGCCCACTTGATAGCGCGGGTGGAGCCCACGGCGTCGTAGTCCCGATCGTCGCCCTTGATGGTGCCCCGGAAAACCATGACCCTCTTGGCGGGCTTGCCGTCCTTGCCGGGCTTCATCACCCACGCCGCGGTGATCCGGTCGCGCTGGTCCGGGTTCTGGGCGGCGCGGTGCAGCCGGGCCATCACCGCGGCGCCCTGCTTCGGGTATTGGGGGACGGGCACGGTGACGCCGTCGATCTTGGCCTTCGGCGGGTAGCCGCGCTCGCTGGTCGCGGCGACCTGTCCGTCGGGGCCGTACAGGGTGATTGATCCGCCGTCGTTGACGTAGCGGTAGCCGTCGACGCCGTCGACGGGTTCAGCACCCTCGGGGATGGCCGGGGCCGGTGCGGGTTCTGCCTCCGGCTGCGCAGGGGCGCCGGTCTCGTCCTGGGCCTGCGGCGCGTCCGGCGCTGGTGCGTTCTGTCCGGCCGGGGCGTCTCCGCCGCGCTCCCTCTGCCACTTGGCGAGAGCCTCGTCGACGACCTCGCTGAAGGACTGGTTGTCCTCGGAGCGCCACCGGCTGATGGCACCGCGGGACATGTCCAGCGACTCGCCGTTCTCGCCCTTGATGCCGGAGGCAACGAGGAAGCGGCCGAAGCGCTGCGCCTCCTCCTGCGACTCGAAGCGGGGGTGCAGGGTCTGCCCGCGCAGGGTGTAGCCGCTGCCGGTGGCGACGAGGAGCCAGTCGCCGTTTTCGTCTCGTCGCGTGACGAGTTGCCCACGGCCTACGAGCTTGAGCCGGTCGTCGTTGATCAGGGTGTCCAGAATCCGCACGGCGTTCTGCGTCGCGGGGCCGCCCTGGCTCAGGCGGGTACGCATGTCAGTCCAGTGCGCGCGGACGTCCTGCAGGGTGGTGAAGCGGCGTCCGTCCGCGGTAGCGGCGGAGGGGGCCTCTGCGGGCTTCGGGGAGGCCGGGGCGGTGTCCGTGCCGTCGAACTCCTTACGGGCCCGCTGGATGGCGCCCTGGATGTTCTCGCCCCTGGTGGAGCGCCAGTCGCGGGCCTCCCGGTCCAGTTGCGGGTCGGAGAAGTCGAACGGCTGCTGAAACTTGGTGAGCTGACCGTTCACGGCGGTCTTGTCGAGGTGTTCGGCGAATCGGGCGGCGTCCTCGGCGGTGGCGAAGGTGCCGGCGGCGTCGACGCGCTGTCCAGAGCCGGTTGCGGTGAGGTTCCAGCGGCCAGCGTGCTCGGGCCGGTCGTCGAGGAGGATGACGAGTCGGCCGGACGAGGTGGTCCGCAGGTCGTCGTCGTGTGCCACCGAGCGCAGGAAGGTGGCCATGTCCGTGCTCGTGCCGGGCTGGGCGGCTACCTGCATGAAGTGGCGGCGGACGGCGGCGGTATCGGCGTACCGGGCCCCGGCGGCATGCTGCTGGTTCGGGAGGGCATCGACGTTGACCGGGTGGGCGCCGTCCTCGGGCTCGTCCTGGTCGTCATCGTCGTCCGGGCCGTCGCCGTCGTCGTCGCCGATCGGGCGGCCCTTGTCGTCCTGGTCGTGCGGCTCGTTCGGGGTGTTGGGGTCGCCGTCGTCGTCGCGGGCAACGCCGTTGCCGCGGCGCGGGTCCTGGGTGCGCCGCTCGTCCTCTTCGGCGACCTTCTCTTCGTCGTCGGTGGGCGCGCTGCCGTCGGGGCGCGCGACCATGCTGACCCACTTGGCACTGGTGGTGTGCCTGCGGCCGCGGAACTCGTCCGGGCCGGTCTGGTCCTGGACGAGGATGCGGTCGTGCGGGAGCGCGCGGATGACGCGCGCGAGCTTGCCGCCCCAGGTCCTCACCACGCCGCCGGTCTCGATGAAGCGGCCCTTGCTGTCCCGGGGGTGCAGGGCAGGGTTCCACGGCCGACGCGTGACCTTGACCTCGAGGTCGCGACTCAGGTCCTGCGACTCAGCCTGTGCAGTGGGGCGATTCAGCATGGCGCGGACCATGCACAGCACAGGTGGTTAGCGTCGCGCCCCGGCGACCTGGCCATATTCGGCTGCCGTGCTGCTCCCGCGGGGCGTAGCGTCGCTCGCTATGACCTTTGCGTATCGAGCCGATGAGAAGACCGCGAAGCGAGTCCGGGCGATTGTGCCGAAACTGACAGCGGGGGCTGGGGCTGCCCTACACGTGCAGGAGTTGGCGTCGGCTGAGACATCGACGTCCGTATTTGCGGTTCTCGCAGGGTGGTGGCGGTTCACCAACCGAACGGCAGACGCCATGATCGCCCTGTACGACCAGGGATTCACAGTCGAGGTAGTGCCTTTGATGAGGAACCTTGTGGGGCACGCCTATGCCATCAATTGGTTGGCCGACAACGGTGACGATGCCTACAAGGCATTGGTCTCCGAGTCGTACAAGTCCCGCGAGAAGCTGCTGACCAACCTGGAAGGTGTGGGGTGGCAGCTGCCGGAGAGCGTCGATCTCGGGGAGAAGCCCGACTTCGGCTTCAACACGGAGGAGGAACGCAAGCGACATGGGCGACTCGTCGGCGAGCTGTCCAACTTCGACAACATGGTGAAGGCGTACGGATCGGCGATGATGTACCCGGTTTACCGGAACCTGTCCTCGTACGCCCACACCACCGACCTCACGGCCTCGGCGTTCGTTTCAGGAGTCGAGGACGACAAGGTCACCTTGTACGAGCAGTCGCCTGCCGATCGGCTCGCCGATCTGTGCTGGATGCCCGTTCCCCTGCTTCAAGCAGCGAGCGTGATGAGCCCCCTTCTGAAGGGCGATCCCATGAAGAAGCTGATCAGAGAGGCATGCCGTGACCTGGGGCTGCCCGAGGAACTGGTTCCGAAGCGCCCGTGACGGCCGCACTCACATGCTCTCCGTGAGGATGTGGAGAGCGAACCAGCCCGAGAACCCGAACCAACCGACGGCGAAGGCGGCTCTCCAGCTCTGCTGGTGCGGGTACGGAACAGGCGACGGACGTTCTCCGACAGGGTGTCCTCGTCGCGCCGATTGGCCAGGGCGATGCCCTCTGCCACGGCAAACGCGGCGGTCCATGCGATCCAAATCGCTGCCCACATGTCAGTCACTCCTTCGAGTCGGTGGCGTAGTGCAGGCGACAGCGGCAGTTGATCGTGAGGGCGATCGGGGCGAAGGGGCCGCCGGGGTAGCGGAGGCTGGCGCCGTCGATGGTGTACGGGGTGCCGACCGGCAGCGTCTTGTCCTGGAGGGCCTTGTGCGCGGGCCGTACTCGGTTGTCTGCGCGGGTGACCCAGGTCCGGACGACGTGCGGACCGGCGTGCTCTGCCGCGGCGTCCGCTGCGCCGTTGATGGTCGCCACGGCGCACGTCTCGGCGACGCGGGCGATCAGAGCAGACTCTGCGGAGTGGTAGTACCTGACGACGGCGTGCGCCAAGTCGCCGACATCAGCGGCGTCGTGCTGGGCGTCGCGGAGGACGGTGGCGAGTTCGGTGAGGAATCCGGTGATGGCCTCGCCGGCGTACGCCGCGGTGACGATGGCGGCCGCGGCCGCGGACGGCGGGACCTCGTCCGTGCCGGTGAGGGCCTGGCCGACCTTGCGTGCCGTGGCGATGGCCGCCTGCTGGAGGATCGGGGTCAGGGATTGGCTGATCTCCTCGGCCCAGCGGGCGGCGCTGACCACACGGTCTTGGTCGAGGTCGGCGTCGACGTGCCGGACGTCGTCGTCGTTCTCTGGCTCCCAGTACCTCGTGTACTTGCGGATTTTCGGGGCGCGGAGCCGGGCGAGTATGACGCCTTCCTGGCGCGCGAGGAGCGCGGTGACAGCCGCGGCCACGGCCATGGACAGAGCGTCGAAGTCGTCGTCAGTGACCTCGTATCCGTCGTCCTCGGGCAGGGCCTTGGTCTCAACCGTGGCGCGTGCGGCGTCGACGTCCTCGGCGGCGTCGCCGGGGAGTGCAGCGTTCTGGGTGCTGCGGGCACGGTCGACGTCGGCGGCCGCGTCGCCGGGGCCGCTGTCGGTAGTGGCGGCGCGGGCCGCGGCGACGGCGTCGGTAGCCGTCGAACCGGCGGGCAGGGCGAGGGGCGTGCCCTGCGCCCGTGCTGCGGCGACATCCGCGGCGGCGCTCGGGCCAGCGTCCAGAGCGCGGGCGGCGGCGACGTCGGCGGCCGCGGCGTCCGGAGCGGTGCCCGGCGGGAGCGGGGCGCCGGTGAGCGCGGCTCCGGGTGTTCCGCCCGCGGCCGGATCGGGGCCGAGGCCCAGTGCGGCGGCGTCCTGGTCGTTGGCGGGGACGGGGGCCTTCTGCGGAGAGATCCAAAGGGCCCGGGACTGTGGGACGTTGAATGCCGGTCGCCCCGCGATCTCCCGGTACTCGTCGATCGTGATGAGGCCGGCTTCCCACTCCTTGCGGGCTTCCTCGCGGGCCTGGCGGCGGGGGAACTCCAACGCCTGGACACTGGAGGTGTCGAAGCGGACGATCCACTCGTCATCGAGGTCCGGGTCGAACCCGGAGGCGATCAGGTTGAGGTGGGGCAGCTCCGTGTGGTCCCAGAAGTTGTATTCCTCGCGGTCAGCGTTCGCATAGGTCCGCTCGGACACGGCAGCTGTAGTTCGTGATCACGCCGCTGCAGTGACCTCGTTCCAGTAGCGGTGGCAGGTGGCGGCCCGGTGTTGGTGGCGTCGTCGCCAGTGTGACCAGTGCAGGACGTGTTGGGCGTCGGTGACGGGCTGCGGCAGGACGAAAGCCCGTAGAAGCCGCAGGAGTTCGGGTCGGGTGAGGGCGATCATCGGTTCGTGCTCGGTGTCGGGCTCACCGCTTTCGGTGTCGCCGGGGTGCCGGGCGGCGGCCACGGCGAGAAGGGAAGCGGCGATGAGGCTGATCAGACTCCAGCGCATCCAGGAGTTCCAGCAGGTCGCCTGCCCTTGGTCGAGCCCGGCCAGGGACTTCGCGGCCTGGAAATCTTCCTCTACGCGCCAGCGACAGCAGATGACTTCGACGAGGTCGGACAGGGTGACGGGGGTGGTGGAGTGGCAGCGATAGAAGGAGAGTTCACGGGTGTAGCGGTGGCGGCGGACAAGCAGGAAGCTGTGGCCCGTCTCGTGCCCCTGCGGGATGTCGTCGGCGGTCACCTCGATCATTACCCAGTCGTAGTGGCGGTCGCCCTTGGTGCCGTGGCCGGTGCGGATCCGCTGCCAGGCCCTGCGGGGCAGCTTCGCCAGCACGCCGGCGGTGTCGAACCGGCCGGCCGGGGTGGTCACACGGTGCGAGGCGGGTACGGCGACGGCGTAGTCGAAACCGAGCTCGCGTATGCGTCTGCGCAGGTCGACGCCACCGTAGACCTCGTCGGCGGCGACCCAGCGAGCCGGGAAGCCCTGAGCGCGGGCCTGGGCGAGCATCGCGGCGGCCAGCTGCGGCTTGGTCGCGAAAACCAGCTCGTCGGGCACCCCCGTAAGCAGCCGCCGTTCCTCGTCAGCGGCCCAGTCCCGGGTCAGGTACAGGGCGCGGTCAATCAGCGCGTGCCCGGCCGGGCCCACGTAGGTCAGATGGACGGCGACCTGGCACAAGCCGACACCGCCCAGCGCGCCAGAGTACTGATGGGCGGCGCCCACCGCATCGGTCGAGGACTTCGCGTCGCCGGTCTCGTCGACCACCAACATCGCCTGGTCATCAGCGAGATGTCCCACAGTGAAGGCGGCAAGACGCGCACGGACCGCCTCGTCGTCCCACACCGCCCTGGACAGGAAGTGCTGCAGCCGGTGCGGACCGCAGTGCCCGAGCGCCTCGGCCAGCGTCCAGCAGTTGATCCGCTCCAGCCCCATCAGTACCGCCTCGACCGTCTCCCGCAGCGTCCGCCGCGTCTCACGGCGTGGAAAGCAGTCCGCTACCAGCCCCATGGCCGCCCCGAAGCCGTCCCGCCACACCGCCTGCGCTACCGTGACCTCCACGGCCACCGCGTCCTGATTCGTCGTCACAAACGGTCATGATCACGGTGGCCGTACCCATGCCCGCAAGCAGCCTCGTGGAACCGCTGACCAGCCCGGATCCGTTACCGATCACGAACTACAGCTGCCGTGTCGGAGGCGTTACCGACGATGCTTTCGGGTACGCCGAACGCGGCCAGGATCTCCCCCTTGGAGGTGCCGGACAGCGTCTCGTAGGCCATCTCGCGAGGGCGGGCGGAGGTGTCGACGTAGGTGACGCCTCCAGGCCCGGTACCGACGAGGGTGAGCTGGCCGGCGTTGTGCGCGCCGGGCGCCAATCGCTTCTGGATGCGGTCGACTTCGCGCTGGTCGACTCCGTCCAGGTCGATACCGACGATTCCACCCGGTCTGCCGTCATTGTCAATAAAGCTGATGTTGTAGGTGCGGGCCTTGACGTCCAGGTCTATGGACAGGCCCGCCGCTTCGAGCGGGGTGACGCCGCAGAAAGGGTCGAGGGGGTGGGGGTCGCGAATCCAGATGACGTGCTTGGGCAGCAGCTCCCGGACGTGGCCGCTGTAGTCCGTGAACTCAAAGTGCTTCACGTAGTCGGCGTTACGGTCGTCCGGGATGATCTGGACGCGGTCCGGCGGTAGCAGGTCGAGGCGTACGAGGGTGCCGCCGCGGCTGTAGGTCTTCTCGATGAAGACGCCCTTCTTCGACAGAAGGAGCTGCGCGCTCAGCCGCTTCTTGAAGACATCGCCGGTCTCCAGCGGATTGGCCTTCTTGTTGAGCAGCTTCAGCAGCGGGTGGTCGTCGAGCGTCTCCTCGAAGCGCCGTTCGTCTCCGCCCCGGCCGATCTGGATCGGGAGGGTGCTGGCGTGCTTGCTGATTGCCTCGATGGACTTGAAGGTCCAGATGGAGCGCTCGTAGCCCTCGACGATGACGCGTTCCATGTCCCAGCCGTCCGCGCGGCCGGGCGTGCCCCACACGTTCGTGACGCCGGCGTACGTCATCGACACGTAGGCGTTGCCCGCGAGCAGGTCCTTGGTCTCAGCGGTCGGTGCGGGTGGGGGAGCAGCGGAGCGCGGAACGAGGAGTCCCCGGAGCGTGGGGAGGAACTGGCGGGGCATCAGGCGGCCCCCTCGTCCTCGTGCTCACGGGTGGTGAGCCACAGGCCGAGGAGCACGACCGCCAGGGCGACGCCGATCCAGCCCAGGGGGGTGCAGAGGGCGAACGCGCAGCCGGTGAGACCGCCGTAGCCGAGGATGCAGACGGCGGCACGGGCAAGGTGCGCCCAGGGCGCTGCAGTCGGCTTCGGGCGCATGAACAGGCCCGTGGCGAGGAGACCGGCCATCGCGGCGGAGAGTCCGGCGGCCCAGTGGAGTGCGCCCAACGCCACGAGGACGCCGAGCAGGCCGAACGCGGTGAGGAACAGGCCGGCGGCTTCACGCACGAGCGCCCAGGAGGTTCGCTGAGTAGTCACGCCGCGCACAGTGGACAGCGGGCGGCGTTAGTGTCGCGTGGTCAGCGCGGGGGCCGCGACACCCCTCCCACGTAGGCCTCGATGCCGCGGCGCTGGATACGGCCGCCGGGCACGACCCGGGCGTTCCGGGGCGGGACGGGGATCTTCCGCTTGGCCCGGGTGCTCTGGTCGCCGCCGATCAAGTGCCGGTTGTCGATCTTCGCTGAGCAGTCCTGGCCGGTGACCTCGTCGTACGGGCGTCGGCATCCCTTGCAGTAGACCTCGAGCGCATCGATGCGCTGGCCCTCGGTCGCCTTGAAGCTGCCGCGGTAGTCGGCCACCTTCGCAATCTTCGGGATGACCTCGATCTCCGCGGCCACAACCCAGACGTGGGAGAGGTCGGCCTTCTCCTCCTCGGCGGGGGGCTCGGACGGGCCTTCGGGGTCGGACTCCACCAGGGCCTTGGTCTCGGGCAGGGACGGAGTGCTCTCCGGGGCGAGCCACGAGAACAGAGACTCCTGCAGGTGCGACCTGCCGGTCGTGGACGAAAGGGCAGCTATAGCGGTCGTCACCGTTCCTCCGGATCAACGCGGGGTTGACGTAAAGCGCAACCCCCTTCACAGCCGGAACGTCAACGACCGCGTTCTGTTACACCCCAACATCGGTGGGGCCCTTGGTGCACGGGCCCCACCGATGACTGCCCCGTGGGGAGGTAACGCGGAGCGTCAGTTCGCTAAGCTGGCGGCCGGTGGTAGTGATGTCGTATCGGCGCGCGTTATTGAGAGCCGCTTTGTTCAGGGCCCGGCGCTGGTGGGAGTCCCGGCCCATCTCGTCTAGGGCCGCAGCCAGCGAGAGCGGGTCGCCCGGAGTGGAGGCGATGCCAGCGCCTCCGAGGATTTCCCTCACTCCGGGAAGATCGGAGTAGACAACCGGGAGTCCGTGGGCTTGAGCCTCAATGAGGACGAGCCCGAAAGCCTCCAGACCCGTGGTTGTGAAGACCCAGGCGTCGAAGTTCGGCAGACGGCGCCACAGTTCGGCGCGGGGCAGGAACGGATGAAAATGGACCCGATCCCGCAGGCCGAGGTCGATAGCCCGCTGCTCCAGATGCTCCCGTAGGGGTCCGTTGCCGATCACGGTCAAGTGGTGCGGCTGATCGGTGAATGCGAGGGATTCGATGGCGGTGATCGTGGATTTGTTGTCGTCCAGGCGACCGGCTTGTACCAGAGACAGGGGTCCGGTCCCTGCGGAAGGCTGATCGCGTACATGGGCATCGGCCAGACGGATGCCCCACGGGATGATGGCGATGCGGTCGGTGAACCGGCGCCCGGTGAGGCGGTCGATGCGGTCGGCGAGGACGGAGGTCGGGGTGACGATCGCGGCGCTGGCGCCGGCGACTTCGAGCACGGCCTCGCGTTCCGCCGTGTTGCGCTCGGCCGCCATCACTTCGGGGCCGTGAGCGATGGAGATGATCGGGATGGTTCCGGCGGTGCGACTGAACGCGAGGCTGAGGGCGAACCCAACGTTCTGGGCGTGGATGGCGTCCGGTCGGATCTGCTCGATGAGCGTCCCTACCTCTTGCGTCAGCTCGTCCACGTAGGTGTCGAAGCCGGGGCCCTGGGGTCGTTTCGTCGTGGAGAGGGGGATCAGGTGATCGAACGCGGTCTTCCACACCTGATGGACCGGTGTCCGGCCGAGGAAGGTCGTATGGGTGTCGGGCATGGCGCGGTAGAGGTCGCTGACGAGGATCATGCTGCCGGACGAAGGCTCGGACGTGCGGTTGATGCCGGTGAGGATCGTCAAGGGTTTCGTGGTCACGCGGAGATCCCCTCGATGGATGATCGGTGGGCGGGAACCGAGGGCGGGGCACTACGGTCCACTGTGACCTGCGGATCGGTGGTGATCACCCGTCCGCGGTTGCGAGGGGGCGCCCACCACGACGCCAGGTGGGGCGTGAGAACCGCGGTGATCTCCTGGGCTGGGTGCAGGAAGCCTCTGCTGTCCTGCTTTGCCGTCCACGCCCTGACGGCCGACCGGGGGTAGACGGGATGTATCCCGATCTCGCCCTTGGGGAGGATGCCGTTGAAGGGCGTGGCGATGCCCTCGTGGTTCCAGTAGTCCCAAGCCTCCAGTGCCTTGGCCTTCTCGAAGCAGTGGTAGAGCTGCCGATAGCGCGGCATGTACCGGATCTCGCGAAAGATCATCTGCCCGATCAGTCCCGGCGCGACGTACCGGAGCGCGCTGAGATCAATGCCCCGGAAGGTCACCGTGGCCGCGTCCTGGGACGGGTGCAGCGCGATCCGGGCGAACAGATGGGACAGCCGCCGCCGCACGTACTCGGCGACTCCCGGAGCGAGTGCCGGTTCCACGCCGGCGATGAGCTGGACGAGCTGCTGGTGGCGCGGATGGAAGCGGGCCAGGTCGAACAACCGGTGCATGCCGTCCACGGCGGCAAACGCGAGTCGCTTGTACAGCCAGTTGTTCAGCTCTCCGACCTGGGAGTAGCCCTTGGTCTCCGGAGTCGTGGAGTTGAGCATCAGGTACTCGGACAGCACCTCGAAGTACAGGTAGCCGAGAAACGGTACGGCGGGCACGGCAGCGGCCAACTGGTCGATGAATTCGGGGGCCGCCGTGGCGCGGCCGACTGCGTTGCGCAGGGCCAGGTCGAGGAATCCGGCCGCGGCGCCCAGTCCGGCCAGCACAACATGGTCGAGCTGGCCGTTCTCGGCCCGGGTGAGAAAGCTCCGGTAGCGCAGGTAGGTACGCAGGTGGATGGCACCGAGATGCAGATAATCCACACCCTTGGTTGGGATCGGAGCGTCCGGGATGACCTCGAAGATCATGGGCGTGGTGTCGGGCTTCGTCTGCATCAGGTAGGCGCCGAGATTGTGCGGACGCATTCCTTCACGCTGACGTACCAGAGGGGAGCAGTACAGGGCCCCGACCAGGCACCCGGTGGAGACGTGCAGCTCACCGCTGGTGCGGATCGCAGCGATGTCCTTGGTGGTGTGCAGCAGGTACATGGGTCGGCCGCTGGCGAGTGCTTCCGCCATCGCGCTGTGCTGGATCAGCCAACCGTTCGGGGTGTCATCTTCCAGGTAGCGGCGCCAGTCGCCCTCGCTCTCGGCCAACGAGGCAGGAGCGGGGCGCTGCGCGGGCCGGGCGTAGTCCGTGTGCACGTGCTCCCATTCTTCACGCAAGGGAACTCCGGGGGTTGAAGTCAGCAGCAGGCCAGGGGAGTTCGGGAGCTACAGGGTCTCGACGTTCGCTCCGGACAGGCGGTTTCGGCAGTCGAGCACGTACGGCGCGTGCTCCTCGATCATCGCGAGGTCGAATCGCGGATGATCCATGAGAAGAACCACCGCATCAGCGGCGGCCACCTCTTCCGGGGTGGCATCGACCCGGGGCACGTTCAGCCCGGCGTCGTCGTTGTCCGGGATGTTGGGTTCGGCGCCGCGGACATCGGCGCCGAGGCCGATGAGAAGTTCGGCGACACGTGCCGAAGGGGAATTGCGAAGGTCGGTGGCGTTGAACTTGTAGGTCAGGCCGAGCAGCAGAATCCGAGATCCGTTGACCGGCATGCCTCGCTTGTTGAGTGCTTCCACGAGGCGCCGGACGACGTAGTCGGGCATGTGCAAGTTCACGTCGGCGGCGAGTTCCGCGAACCGGAACGGGATGCCAAGCTCCTGCTGGGCCTTCCACGAGAGGAACATCGGGTCGACGGGCAGGCAGTGCCCGCCGACCCCCGGCCCCGGGGTGAACTTCGTGAATCCGAACGGCTTGGTCGCGGCGGCGTCGATCGCCTCCCAGATGTTCACGCCGAGGGCATCGGCCAGCATCGCCATCTCGTTGATCATGGAGATGTTGACGAACCGGAAGGTGTTCTCCAGCAGCTTGGCCAGCTCGGCGACCTTCGGCCCTGACACCGGCACCGTGGTCTCGAAGATGCCGTCGTAGAAACCCTTGATCACGTCGAGCGATTTGGCGTCGATTCCGGACACCAGCTTCGGCGTCCCGTCGAACGACCACCGCTTGTTTCCGATCCGCTCGGGGCTGAAGCCGGCCAGGAAGTCCGCCCCGCCCTTGAGGCCCGAGGTCTCTTCCAGGATCGGCAGCAGCAGCTCCTCGGTGGTGCCGGGATAGCTCGTGGACTCCAGGACCACCGTCGCGCCGGGGCAGAGGTGCTCCCCTAGTGTCCGGGCGCAGGACTCGATGTAGGTCAGGTCGGGCACGCCGTCCCGCAGCGGGGTGGGCACGGTGATCACCGCGATGTCGAAGCCGGCCAGCGCGGCACCGTTGGCGGTCGCGGAGTAGGCCCCGGAGTCCAGCACTGCGCGCAGCCGCGAGGAGTCCACGTCCCGCACGTAGGACTGGCCGGCGGCGAGCTGCTGGACACGGTCCGTGTCCACGTCGTAGCCGACGACACGGTGTCCCACCTCGGCCGCGCGTACGGCCAGGGGAAGCCCTACATAGCCCTGACCAGCGACAACTATCTGCATGGCAGCTCCTACTCGATTCCGGTGCTTGAATGGACCGTCGTTCCTGGTCTGGCAAGGAGAAGTGCTGTGCCCCTGGTGTCGGTCGTGATGCCCGTGTACAACTCGGCAGCCACCCTCGGCGCGGCCGTCCGATCGGTACTCACGCAGACCCACAGCGACCTGGAGCTGCTGGTCACCGACGACCAGTCCTCCGATGCCTCCATGGACCTGCTCCGCGAGTTCGCCAAGCAGGACGAGCGCGTCCTGCCTCAGTCGGCACCCGAACGGGGCGGTGCGGGCCGGGCCCGCAACCTCGCGATCGAGCGGGCCCGCGGGGACTACATCGCCTTTCTCGACAGCGACGACATGTGGCTCCCGGAGAAGACCGAGAAGCAGCTCGCCTTCGCCGCGGAAGGTGGTGCGCCGCTGACGTTCACCTCGTACTTCAAGATGGACGCCGACTACGACGGCGAGAGCACCGACTGGGTCCCGAACGGGCGGGTGGTCCGTGCGCGGGAGCACGTGGACTACCGCGCGATGTTGGTCCGAGACCACATCGGTGCACTCACCGCCATGTACGACCGCAATGTCCTGGGCACGAGGCTGATGCCGGAGATGCGCAAACGCCAGGACTACGCCCTGTGGCTGTCGATCATGCGGGACGGCGCTGACGCCCGTGGCCTGGCTGAGCCACTTGCGATTTACAGGGCCCACCAGGCGGGATCGCTGTCCTCCAACAAGCTGTCGCTCGTGCAATACAACTGGGCCCTGTACCGCCGGCACGAGCGCCTGTCGGTCCCGCGGGCGACGCGGGCGCTGGCCGGCGCTGTGTGGCAGTCGCTGAGCAACTCGCGCATCTAGGTCCGTGCACGGGCCCGGGGAACCGGGCGCGCGACGGTTTCTGGGGGCGCCCGACCGGCCCCAGCCCCGTGGCCGTGCCGCGTGCTGCGGGGCTGGACCCGGGGGCGGGACTCGGTGGGGCACCGGTGCCGTCGGCCGGCTACGCGGCCGAGCCATCGCCGGCCCTCGCGCGCAGGAACAACTGGAGGAGCAGCCGCCGGTCGGAGACCGGGACGTTTTCCTGGCCGCTGTGGAGCGCCTCCCGACCGTGCAGGAAGCGGCGCTGGTTCACGATGAGGTAGTCCCCGGGCTGAAGCATGAAGGAGACCTGACCCCGGACGAGCTCCTCGGCGAGCTCCCTGGCGGCGTCGGCGTGCGCCTGGCCGAGCTCGGACCTCTCCAGCATCTTGGCGGTGAACCGGACGAACCCCTCGCCCGGGTCGGAGCCGTCCAGGATCGGAAACGGCTTGTACTCCTCGCCCACGCCGAACAGGTCGAAGAAGGTCCCGTAGTGGTAGGCCGACTCGGCCAGCAGAGCGCGGCTGTCCTTCGACAGCCGCGCCACCGCCGCGTGGGCGTCGGAAAGGATGCTGGGGCCGCCGCCGAGCGGGTCGCGGCGAACACATAGGAGCGTGGTGTAGTCCGGGGGCAGGGTCCCGTTCACCAGGTCCATGTGGAACGCGTTGTACCCGATGCCGCTGGACTTGCCGGGGTCCTTGTCGACCTTGACCCCAATGTCCTTCCACAGGGGCCACCGCGGGAAGGGCGAGAAGGGGACCGCCACCTCGGCCGCGAAGCCCGTCGCCAGCCGCAGGAACCGGTCGTCGTCGGTCCCCAGCGCCTTGGCGAGGTTTCCCAGGCGTAGCACGGCGTATCCGCCGCCCTCTCCGGTCAGTTCGTGGCGCAGGGTCGCGGTGACCTCCTCGAATCGCGGGGCGGCCGTCAGCTCGGTCCGGTAATCCGCCATGGTGGACTGCGCCAGGAACGAACCGTCCAGTTCCCAGGGCGGGAGAGAACGTCCGATCAGAGAGGCTTCGAGTTCGCTCGGGATGTCGATGAACACGCGGAGCTTCCTTCTCTTTTGGGGTCCGTGGGGTGTCGCTCTGGTGCTGGTGCTGCCGCCCGGGCGCCGAAGGCGGTCCGACAGCGGGTGGGTCTCGTGGGGCCGTGGGGCCTCGGGGGCAGCGATCGACTGTCGGATTGCGGCGAATTGGTCCGGCGCTGGGGCCCAGGGGGTATAGCCCCAGCGCCCGCGTCTCCGCCCGTACCGAATGCCGTTTGTCGTACGGGCGGAGCTTGTTACCCGCCGGGCGGCCAGGTCGGGCATTCGTCCCACCGAGCGGCAGTCTCAGGGGGCGACCAGCGACTCGAGCGTGTTCGGCTGCTGGTTGAGGATGTCCGAAAGACGGACGCCGTCGAGCGTGGCCCGAACGATGTGGTGGTCCGAAACCTCCTCAGGGACCTCGATCACATCCACACCAGTCACCGCGTCCAACAACTCGGGGGTGGCGTAAAGGCGGTCGATGCGGGAGTCCGGCCCGTGCGTCTCACAGGCGTTGACCGTTCGGGAGACTGCGGCCGTGTCTCCGTGCTTGGCAGACCAGTGGCGGGCCACGTCCTCCAGGCCGGCGGTGCGCAGCGCCTCATCCGGTCGGGTATCCATTACCCGGGTACCGTCCGGGCCTATGAACGAGCGGTGTAGGCGGTGCGGCCGGTCTTTGATCTCGTTCAGCACCGGTAGCGCGGGATCGCCCTCGATGCCGGGGACTGGATAGCTGTTGTTGTCGCCGGCGACAAGACACGGCATCCGTATGGTCTCCCCCTGTGGGTTGGTCCACTTCTTGTCGGCCCACGTCGACAGCCATTCCGCCTCGGCAGCACGGTTGGTGCTTGATGCGTAGTTGAGGTGGTAGGAGGCCACACCGAGCGGTGTGGCTTCGGTGCCAGCGGGCAGGTAGCGCATGGTCAGCGCTGTGGGCGGCAGCACCCACATGGGGCCGGGCTTGGGCCACTCACGCACCGGGTGGAAGAAACGCGGGTCGGCGAAGATCGCGGTGCACGATTCCGGGCCGAGCCAGCCGCGCATACCGAGAACGTTCTCCAGCTCGTACAGGATCGCGTTGCCGTCGGTGTCCGCACGCCACATCTCCTGACGAAGCACGAGGTGGGGGCTCAGGGACACCAGCCTCTCGTGCGCCTGAACACGCTTTGCGGCGTCACCCCCGCCGTTGTTCTCGAAGTTCCAGGAGAGCACAGTGATTCGAGAGCTCATGCTGCGACCGCCTTCTCACCAGGGGTCCCAGACAGGGCGCGGCGCAGCTTGGCGAGGCTGAAGGTGGCGACAACAGGGGCGTGGTCGGATACCTCGCGAACGTCGTCGGTGACGATGACCTCCAGCCCGGTCAGAGCCTCGGCTACCTGCGGGGTCGCATAGATGCGGTCGATCCGCCGCATCGGGCCTTGGTCCGTGCGCCACAGCGATGCCGTGGGGGCGAGCGCATCCGGCTGGCCGAGCACGGTCGCGGCGTGGTGCCCCAGGTCCTTGAAGACCGGCGGTCGCCCGTCGTGCTCGCCGGCGAGGATCTCGTCCGGCCGGGTGTCGGAGACGCGTTCGCCGCCCCGCTCGATCGTGCGGGCCTCAAAGTGCGACCGGTCAGCGATCTTGTCCCAATCGGGTAACGCGGCCGTCTCGTCGTCGGATCGGTGTGGATAGGAGTTGCAGTCGCCGCCGATGATCGCCGCCATGTTCGGTTGCCCCAACATGGCAAGACGCTTCGCTTCGCTCGCCCGCTGGGCTGGGTCGAAGGAACACAGGTGGAATGAGGCCAGACTCAGCGTCGACGGCGCGCCCTTGAGCCGTACGACCGGGTTGCAGATCGGATGCCACATGCTGGTGACGTGCTCGAAGTATTGGACGGGCGTACACAGAGACGGGTCGGTGTAGACACCGGTCGGATTCGCTGACTCCGGGGTGGCAGTAGCGAGGAACGCCGTGTGCGCCGGGCCGTTGCCGCCGAGACGAGCAGCCTCCGCCCATATGGCTCGCCCTCCGAACATGTCCCCGCGGGTGATCTCCTGGCGGAGGAGTACGTGCGGCTGGAGTTCGACGAGGACATCCATGGCCAGGTGCCATTTGGCATCATCACCGCTGTTGCTGATGCCGTTGTGCTCGAGGTTCCACGAAACGACGCGGAACTCATCGGTCGAGTTCAACAGGTCCCTTCCCTTCGGGGCTTGAGGTGTCTTCGGAGTGCCGTTCTGAACGTCCGGCTGGCGCTGGGGCCTTTGGGGGACGTGGGCCCCAGCGCCGTTCCTCCGCCCGCACCGAGAGCCGTTGTCGTACGGGCGGAGCTTGCTGCCTGCCTGATGGCCACAGAGCCGGTCGTGTGGGCACCAGGCAGGGGTCTATGCCGCGGCGGGCGCCGCCAGGTCCTCGAGCAGCTCGTCGAGGCCGACGGTGCGGAACGACTGGAGGCGGCGAACCAACTGCGAGGCGAGAAATGTCCCGATGTTCGCGTGGCCGTAGGGCAACGGTGCGTCCGGCTGGGCGACGACCTTCACGCCTCCACCGTCGCGGCCGTACAGGGTGCCGTGCACGCCGTACAGGGGCGCGCTCCTGGCCAGGAACACCATCGGGTTGTCCTCCAGGTGTGGGCAGAGTTTCGCGGCTGCACGGGCGTGCTTGCGGCACACGGGAGGCTGGTTCGTGAGGATGCTTGCCTGGGACGGGTCATGGTCCCTGGGGCCAGCGAGGAAGATGAAACCGAGCGGTGTGCGGGCCGGGAGCGCGCAGATCTGGCAGACCATCGTCTGCATGCACACCATCTGCCGGTGAGGGTGCATCAGCTTCCACTGCGGTTCACCGGTGATCCGGCCTTGCGCGTCGACAGGGTTCCATCCGCACCGGGCCCACAGGGCTCCTCGCGGGTCGCGGTCCCTGGGGTCCTCGTCTCGGTAGTACAGCCGCGCGCCGGACGAGTGCCGGACGATGACGAGGTTGTCCGGCGCTGCGTCTTCCCCGGCCCGCTGGGTGATGTAGGGCACTAGGGACAGGCGCCGGTCCCGCGGGTCTATGGCCCGGGGGTCGTACGCGAGTCTGAGGGGCGGGAAAGTCACGGCTCCTCCGTAAGGCACTGGTTCTCCACCAGTAGTTCGAGGAGTTCGTTGAGCGTCCACGCCATCTGTCGGACGTGTCCGACGGCCCGGCGGTGGTCGCTGGGTAATTCCTCGGATCGGATGTGGCGGCCCCGCTCGACGAGGCCGGCTATTCGCTGGTCCTTCTGGTCCGTCTGGGAGGTGACGGCGAGGTTGACGAGTCGCATCAGATGCCCGCGGAGCCGCTGCGCGTGCTCCTCGATCTCGTCCTCGGGTGGCGTGTAGTTGTCCAGGACGGCCGCGACGTCCTCGAGCAGGGAGCCATCGACGTACGGGGCCCAGCGCTGCACCTTCTCCAGAACTCTTCTCAGTCCGGCCTCGGTGAAGGGCGGCACGGCCGCCCGCACGGGATGGGCCCAGCCGGGGGAGAGGGCGGCGGCCGTCATTTCTCCGCCTCCTCTGGTACGGCGAGGCGGCACCAAGTCGTCGCGCCGGCGTCCCTCGTTCCCCAGGCCCCGCCGCGCTCCTTGACCACCATCTCCACCAAGGCGAGGCCCCGCCCCGACTCCGCGTCCTCGTCGGCCTCCTTGAGCGTCGCGACGCCCGGCATGCCGTCGATGACAGCGATGTCCAGGAAGCCGTCCTTCACAGCCATCTCCAGGCCGACCTTCAGGGTCCCGCTGTGCAGCACCGCATTGGTCACCAGCTCGGAGACGAGGAGCATCACCTCGTCCGTCAGCGCGCCAAGGCCGTGGTACCGGATTCGGGCGACGGCGATCCGGCGCAGAACTCCCACGTAGTGCGCGGCCGCCCGTCCGGGCGTGCCGTCGGCTTGGCGGGGGCCGATGTCGACCCACTGCTTCAGCACGTCCTGGTCGCGGCGTAGACCCGCGAGAGGCGTCCGTACGGCTGTCGTCGTCATCACGTCCTCTAGGGGTGTTGGTCTGTCGCTGCGGCGATTACGTCCACGTGTGTGTTTGGACACTCTCAGCGAGGGTGTTGATCAGCGTGGTCCCGCACGCGGTGTCACCGCCATGTCGAGGGGCTGCCGTCTCAGCGACATCGGGGCGGCGGACTGACACCTGACTGCTAGCCAACTGCCATCTGTGCGAGATGTGTTGCACTGGACCGAGACGGCGGTATCCCCTTCGTACAAAGGGATCGATCCGTAGGTGGGCCGCCAACTGGCCGAGGCGCGATATCTGGGGGCGATGTGACCGAACAACCCGAGACGCTGCTCAAGGTCCTCTGCGACAGGCGCAACTTGGGCGCTCCCGACTTCGTGACGCTGTTCGACAGAACCGCTGACGAGGTCGTCGGGAAGGGCGGCAACAACCCGACCTGCAGTGAGCGGACAGTGTTCCGTTGGAAGGCGGGCAAGGCCCGTCCCGAGTCGCTTTCTGCGGACACCAGGCGCGTTTTACAGGCCATGTTCGGCTGTGACGTCGCAGCCTTGTTCGCTCCTCCTCCCACCGAGGATTCCCAGGCACCCGCGTTCAACCTGGAGCACGAGATCAACATGACCGCACGCGACGCTCAGGACGACGCCAGCGCAACAGCCGCAGCGTCCGTCTCCGACACCAGCCTCGACCAACTCACCGATGACGTGGCGTCCCTCGCGCGCGCTTACGCTTCGCTCCCTCCGATGGAGGTGTTCCGGCGCGGCCGCGCGCTCCAGGAGGAGCTGCAAGGCCAGCGCGACCGCACACAGATTCCCACGCAGCAGCAGCGCCTCCTCGAGCTGACCGGCCAGACGATGGCGCTGCTCGCCGCGGCGGCCTTCGACCTCGGTTCCTTCGACAATGCCCGCCGTCTGGCCCGCGCGGCTGACCTCTACGGCGAGAGCGCCCGGTTCGAGCCGCTGCGGGCGTACGCGGACGGCATCCTGGCGTACATCGCCTACTTCACCGGCATGCCGGGCGAGGCCGTCAGTAAGGCCCGCCGGGCGCAGACCTACGGCGGACTGGGCGATGTGGCCCGGCGCCGGCTTCTCGCCATCGAGGCGCGGGCGCACGGATACCTCGGTGACACCGACTCCGCCCGCCAGGCCCTCCAGCTCTCCATGGCGGCGGAGAGCGGGGTCCGCGACGACCTCCACGATGGTGTCGGGGGCGAGTTCGGTTTCACCCCGGAGCGCCTGGCCATGTCCAGCAGCTCCACCGCCCTCCTCATCCACGACGGGGAGCAGGCGGAGCAGTCCGCACGTCGTGCCCTGGACCTCATCGGCCAGAGGCCGCAGGCCAGCCGTTCGGCGCATGTCCTCGGTGGTGCTGCTGCCGATCTCGCCATGGCCCGGCTCCTGGCGAACGACGTCGAGGGAGCTGCCGACGCGCTGACCCCGCTGTGGGACATCCCGGGAGACCAGCGGGTGACCGGTGTCCTCGTGCGTACGGGGCAGATCCAGCAGTTCCTCGCCCAGCCGGTCTACCGTGCCTCGACGCTGCCGCGCGAGCTGCGCGACCGCGTCGAGGACTTCACCCGCAGTGCGAGCACTCACCAGCTCAGCACCCGCTCAGCGCTGCTCCAGTTGGAAGCCTGACTCAGGCGAAGGAGGCGAGGATTTTCGCTTCCTTCTCCTCGGCGATCCCGTGCTCCGCCCACCTCGGGTGGTCCACGGGACGTCCGTCGGATGCCAGCCAGGCCCAGGTGTCGCGGATGGTGTCGGCGATCGGCCGGCAGCGTAGGCCCGCGGCCACGGCCCGGCTGGAGTCGACCGACCACACGCCTGCGTGCGTCCGCCACAGGGGGAGTTCCGTCCACTGCACGACGCCGTGGTCGATTAGGACGTCCGGCGCCGCCCACTCCGGTTTGCCGGCTCCGCCGGTGACCGTCAGGCACTCGCTGATGAAGTCGGCGAAGGTGATGCCCTCCGGGTGGGTGACGTTGTACCCGCCGCTTGTGTCGCTGGTGGCCTGGTCGAGCGCGAACGCGGCGACGTCACGGACGTCGACGGGTTGGATGCGCTGATCGGCCGGGGCGGGCGCCAGAATCCGCCCGCCGCGCTTGGCCCGGGTCAGCCACCAGGGCAGCCGACCGACGTACTCGCCGGGGCCCAGGATGACTCCGGGCCGGAGGAAAACCGCGGCGTCGCCGAACGCCTCGGCCACTGCTCGCTCGCCGCCGGCCTTCTGGAACCCGTAGACGGTCGGGCTGCCGTCTTCACCGGTGTACCCGTACGACTCGTCAGCATCCGCGCGGCAGTCCAGAACTGGTGAGGCGTCAGTGAGCGGCTGGTGCGGCCAGCCGTGGTACACAGATACGGTGGAGATGTGCACCCAGCGTCGCGCGGCGCCGCGTAGCGCGGTCGCTGCGAGCAGCACGTCGCGTGGCGGGAAGTCGGAGCTGGAGGTGTCCACCACGGCGTCCCACGGGCCGTGTTGGGCGAGGTGTTGAAGGTCTTCCCGGTCGGTGCGGTCGCCGTGCACGGGACTCACGCCCTCGACATCTCGGCCGGACCGCCCCCGGTTGAACGTGGTGACGGACCACCCTCTCGCCAAGGCCCCCTCTGCGATGCACTTCCCCAGGAACCAGGTGCCGCCGATTACCAGAATCCTCATGTGCCGATCCTGCCTGTCTGTATCGGGCTTCGGGAAGCGGGGGAGGGCACCGGTAGGTTTCTGCTCAAGTCGAAGCCTATGGAAGGTGGATATCCTGGTGTCAGGCAACTCACGGCGCTTAGATCGCTCCCCGGCAGGCCCCAAGGGGCTGTTCTGCTACGGCACGCTCCAGTTCGATGACGTCCTCAAGGGGCTGTTGGGGCGGGTTCCCCAACGCTTGCCAGCGTCCGCTCCCGGCTATCGCGCAGCCGCCCTTGAGGGGCGTGTCTACCCTGGCCTCGTCGTCCAAGCTCTCGGCGGCTCGGCGGCCGGCGTGGTGCTCACCGATCTGAGCAACGAGGAGTGGCGCATTCTGGACGCGTTCGAGGACGATCAGTACGAACTGCGGGAACTGTCCCTCTCCACCGGCACGATGGGGTTGGCGTACGTCTGGCAGGGAGGCGATGTCCGCACCGAGGACTGGGACGCTGAGGAATTCCAGGCCCGGCACCTGTCGGCTTATGCGGAACGGTGCGGGCGCATCGGTCCTCGCTTGGCTGCAGGCGAGCCGAAGGGCGAGTAGGCCAGCGCGGGCCGCCAGTGAGCGGCTGCCCGCGCGGATGCGGCCCTATCTCCGCTACTTGATCGGGTGGGCGTCGAGCCAGTCGGACAGGTCGTGCGCGGAGCCGAGGACGTCGTCCCGGTTCGTCAGCTCCGTGGCGCCGCCAGCCGGAACGCCCTGGTCCTCGCCGACCGCGATGCCGTCTTCCATGGTGTCGATCAGGGCGTACGCCTCGGTCCAGAAGTCGGCGCCCACGGACTTCTCCGCATTCAGCGCCTTCCGCAGCTCGCGCGCGGGCTTCATAAGCGCCTGCATCTGGTCCCAGCACGTACCCGGCTCCTGCTCAAGGCAGCCGCCGTCCGTGTCGAACTTGGTCACCGCGTCCTGGAACGTGGTGGTCGCGGCCTCCACGGTCACCGTCTTTGCCTTCGCGGCCGGCTTTGCGTCGCCGTCGTCGTTCGAGCTGCTGCAGGCGCTCGCGGCCGCCGCAGTCACGGCCAGGACCAGCGCGCCGGCAGTCTTCCCCCATGTGTGTCTCCCCATGACGGAGGATCATCGCATGGGCCGCCGACACGGACACGACAAGGTCGGTCCTCAGTCGACCGGCTGAGGCCCCTCCCCGAAGCAGTCGCCCGCTACCCCCTTTTGCCGTCGAACAGGCTCCGCAGCGCGTTCGGCCGCAGCTGGCGGCGCCGGCGCGTAGGTCTCGGCGCTGGTTGGCTGGCGTCACGGACCGGGCAGGGCGCGACCCACTTCGCCCACCGCTCGGCTTCCAATTGCGGCGGCGCTGGCTGCAAGAGCGGATGGCCGCCGTTTCAACTGTTCAGGGGGGACCTGAGGGCGTCTGGGTGAGGAGCTCGAGGAGGCCTGCTACACGACCGGAAATGCCGTAGCGCGTGGTCCTATTGGTTGTGGTCATCTGCTCTTGCCCGCTGCTGTCGCGCTCGATCACGACCGTCTCGACGTGCTCGGTGATTTTGCCTCTCGACATGACCACTTGGATGCCACCCACGATGAGGATTGCCAGACCGATCAGCTCGAACCCGCCCAGCACGAGCTGCACGTGCCCGGCGCCGTCGATGGCACGGTTGACAGCATCCGGGTCGAGGTCGGCCGTAGCCAGAAGCAGCACCTTGGCCAGGTCTTCCAGGTCGTCCTGATGGGTCATTGGGTCAGCGAGGACTTCATGGTCGATTGGCTTGACAACAGGGTCTGCGCCCAGCTCAGCGGCCAGCAACCTGGATGCCTCGTATGCGGTGGCCCGGTCGAGCTCCTTGATGCGAGTGTGGAGGTCGTTCATGGGGCTTCTCCTCGTAGGGCGGTCGAGAGTGCGAACGGCGCCCAGTGATATGGGTGCGGATACTTGTCAGCGAGTGCGAGCGTGGCGGCCCGATGCAGCTCTGGCAGGCGCTGCAACGCGAGCTGGTCCGCGGCCAGGTCCATCGGTTCGAGGAGGGCGTCAACCCAGGCCAGCGCGCTGTGCTGTTCGACTGGCCATAGCGGTGCCACGACGAAGCGCGTGGCGTTGGCCAGCGTCCCCTGCTCCAGGCCCAAGCGGGACCCCCCGGAACCTACAACCGTACGGCCACTGGAGCAGGCGATGGACACCAGTAGGGCCGGAGAGTGCGGCAGTTGAATGATGTCGTCCCAGCTCAGGACGAAGACCCCGAGGTCCGCATCTGCCGCGACGTCCAGGTATGAGGGTGGCAGGATGCCGCCTGCGGCGACACAGATTCCTGGGCCTAGCTCGGGTCCGCCGTGCACGCCGTGGCAGAGCAGCAAAACCATCTCAGCCTCGCCCAGGACGGCAAGACTCGCCGCCTCATCAGCTTCCGTCATCGGGACTACTCGTGCCTGCGGTGCTCTGGCCCGGAACTCATCGATGAAAGAGACCAGCTTGTCGGTGAAAGCCGCTGTGTCGGTGGCCTTCGGCACGCCGATCAGGCCATACGGAACAGTGCCATGACCAGGGGCAGCGACCGTGGGCCATCCAACGAGGAGGCGATGGTTCGGGCTCACCGAGACGGGGCGGTCCGCGATCAGCGGCCGGCCGGGCCAACCCGCCGCGTGCAGCGGCGTTGCCACAAGCAGGCGACCTGGCAATACCACAAGTTCCCGGGTACTTGGCAGCTCGTGCCGGAGGAGCGATGCGATGGCTGCGGCGAAATCCCACCATGGTGCGAGATGGCTGTCCATGCGATGCGGCGCCAACGGATTGGTGAGGTCAAAGGCCCGGAGCGCGCGCACTGCGGTGCCTACTTCAGCTATTGGGATATCGGTGTCAACCAGGCGCTTGTTCCCACCGGCAGGCTGGAGGAGCACCTGCAGCGTCGGCGTGTCATCCACGAAGGCGACCACATCCGCGCCGACCGCCCCCTGGAAATGGTCGAGTGCCTCAACCGTCGCAGGACCAGCGTCGGGTATCCCTGTGCTCACGCTGGCCCGCGCGGTGAGATCGCGTCCATTCGCGACGTCCAGCACGGGGACCAGGTCAGCGGGCTTGTTCCGGCCAGACGCAATCGCAGCGGCACCCGTCCGGGCAGCTAGGCGCTGGAGGTCATCGATGGCGAAGTCA
This sequence comes from Streptomyces flavusporus, assembly GCF_046267975.1. NCBI lineage: Bacteria > Bacillati > Actinomycetota > Actinomycetes > Kitasatosporales > Streptomycetaceae > Streptomyces > Streptomyces flavusporus. Next base: position 8,464,777 of record NZ_CP176503.1, read on the forward strand.
GCGAGAACGCCGACGGCATAGCCGGCCTCTGCGGCCACGGGCAGCTGCGCGTCAAGGTCGGCGATCGCGGTGGTGAGGTGACCGAAAGCCTCTGCCCTGCCCGTCTCCACCGCATGCCAGCCCACCGCCAGCTCGAACTGCCAGGAGCCCTTTGCCTTCAGTGCATCAAGCCAATCGGCGATCTTCCCAATCAGTTCTCCAGCCTGCGTGATTCGCCCAGCGCGCAGTCGGCGTAGCGTGGCCAGCGTCGCGGCCGAGAGGGCCATGAAAGGGTTCTCGAGGTGCGGACCGTCCAGGATCTCAGCGGCGCGATGTTCGCAGTCGGCCACGAATGTGTCCAACTGCTCGTCGGCGGGCTCGGTCAGCAGGGCGCACGTCTCTATCTCCCGGCGTTCCCACGGATCTACATGGGCTTCGAGCGCGGCCTGGCAGTCGGCAGCTGCTGCGTCGTGCTGGCCAAACCAGGCTTTCAGTAGCGCTCGTAGCCTCAGGAAGCGGGCGGTGTCGTACGGGCTAAGATCGTTTCGGGCGAGCTGTTCCTCGACCATGGTGAGCGCCTCTTTCCGGCGCCCTACCCGCTCGTAGAGGAGGATCAATGACTCCTGGGTATCACAGTCCTCGGAGTGGGTCCTGAGCCGCTCCTTAAGTATGGCCTCAGCTTCGCTGAACCGGTGAGCGTCTCGGAGGACAAGCGCCCGGTTCCGTGCCAGCACCGATTCGCGTTTCGCGTGGCCTTCGGGCATGAGTCTGCTGATTCTCATGGCACTCTCGTAGAGCTGCAGCGCCTCATTCCAACGTTGCAGGTAGCGAAAGGTGTTGCCGACCTCCACCAGGGCAGCAACGGCCCGCTCCGGTCCCACGTCGGCCTCTGAGAGGCCACGTAGCACCTTTAGTGCGGCAGCAGTGGAAAGATCGATTCTGTGGACTCGGTTGGCATACTCAATGACGCCGGTCTGAAAAGCCAGGTGCGCGATGAGGGAAGCCCGCTCGGCAAGACCCTTGGCAAGGTGGTTGAGCAGTTCCTGTTCGTCGATCGGCAGGTTAGTGCGCATCGTCTGGAAGACTGCCCCGGCGGTCAGTTGGCCCAACTCCCAGTCGTCCCCACCTGTGTCTTTCTGGTTCAGGGCGACCGTCAGCATGGTTTCCGCGAAGGCGGCGGTGTCGAATTCACCAAATGCCTCGTAGTCCCTGACCCTGACGGTCATGCCGGAAATGAGATCCAACCAGCCGATCCGATCCAGGAAGTCTTGGGACAGCAGGCTGAGAGGACCGCGCTCATCACGCCGCCCAAGCTCGGCTGCCGCGCCGAGTGCCGAGCCCGCGTCCACGAGGCGTCGCAGCTGCTCGCGCGTCAGCCAGACGCGCTCATCGAGGTCGACGTAGTCACGCTGCCCAAGTTCATACAGCTCTGCCAGGAATGCGGCCAACAGCGTGCCTGCCGGATTCTCGCTCTGCGCCAGCCGGTGCGCTACCGCGCAAGTCACTAGTAGGTAATACACCTCAAGCACATCGTTCGGAGACAGGGCAGAGGCCGATTCGGCATCGGTCGCCAAACTGTCAAGGACCTGGTCATCCAGACAATCGATCGGCACCCGGCCCAGCACTGCCTCCTCCAGCCGACCGCCAAGGCCATCAAAGATCGCGAGTCGAACAACACGCTTAAGTTGGTCTACCGTCAGTCTCGTCCCAATGCGAACCACGTGGCTGACCAGCTCGTCGTCTGATGAGGGCACCGGTGTCGCAGAAGGGTTGCCCTCAGGTGCAACCAGTACGCCCACACGGCTATCTCGGGTCAACTTGAAGGCCAGCAACTGGATGGCACTCAATCTGTTCACAGCCTCTCGAAGGCTCAATTTCCTGAACGAGCCATCCAAAATGCTGGACCAAAAGGTAGTGCTGTCCTGCTCAATCCACTTCAAGACGTGATATGCCAAGCCGTTGTAATCATCAACGACAGAAACGGACCAACCTCGAGCGCTCAGGGACCGGACAATCTCCTCCGGAGGCTCTCCGACTATGACCAATTCCATAGAAGCGCTTCGTGCTGCCACCACAGGAACAGTGATGGAGATCCTCTTGCCGCACTGATGAAGGCGCGTATTGAAGCGCCCGTAACAGATGTCTGCGATCATGCGGAAGTCATCGGGATAGTTCACCTCGTCCACCAGGTCCGGAGGCATTGCCAGCGGCACGCGGCAGGCCGGGCAGGTGATAAATTCTTTTGATGCTCCTCGGCCAGGAAGAGCGCTCTCTCCGTCTCCAGAGCTTGGGCGAGACATAGCGGATACCTCCGCCTCGATCGCTACTGAGTGTATTCGTTCGCGCCATTTCCGCTATGATTGGCAGCACTCCGGTCGCCACCACGCCACGCCGGTTTCGCATCACTAATCTGGCAAGGTTTTCGAATGGCGTAAACGAGGCGCAGGTTGACCGTACCGATTCATGTGCTCGCTGGCCTGCTCATTCCGAGCTGCCGGACCACATTGCCCACGGACTGGGCGAGTGGTCATATCCATGATATCGGTGAGAGTCCAGGTGCGCAGATCTCAACGCAACGCCGCCCTGGCATCGACGGCCGCCGTGTTGGTGCAGATAAGTCCGGATGCTGGCTGGAGGGGCCAGTAGCGTCGATCTGGCAATGCAAGGTCATCGTCCGCCAGCCCTCGAGTGGCAGGCGCGCGGCCAGTTCGTCCCCGCGAAGCTTGGCCGCTATGGCCGGAGGGGCGAACTCCTTGTTCCCGGGCTGGTTCGCTGCTCGTCCCCCCAGCAGCCGGGGAGCACCGTTACGTGGAGGCCCTCCTGCTCCGACAGGCGGGTCACGTTCGGGTCGGCGCTCCACACGCTGAGGTTGGCGAACTGGCGGTGGGCGGCGCGCAGCCGTTCCCGCTTCACCACGGCGCCGGGACGGTAGCCGCCGCGGCCCCGCATCAGGACCAGGGTCGCGGGCACACCTTTCTGCCGAGCCACGTGAGGACGAGCTGCTCGAGGCGGCGGTCCCCGCCGGTCATGACGAGGACGGCCCTTCCGCTTTCGTGCGCGCGCCGGGCAGCGGCCACGAAGTCGTGGTTGGGCGGGCATCCGAGGATCGCGCGGTGGAGCGCGGAGGCGTCGTTCGCCAGGTGGTTGATGCTGGAGACGTCTATGAGACCGCCCTCGAGGTCGAAGGCGACCGCGTCGCGCATGGCAACGGCCGTGGTCATTCCGCCTCCTCGTTGTAGACGCGGATGATCTCGACGGCCTTGCCGGTGCACTTCCGGCAGCCCTGGTTGGAGCCGCATATAGCTGCGGCGAGGGCGTCCACTGCGCCCGTCGACGCGATGTCTACGAAGGCAGCGCCCTTTTTCCGGTGGCTGTCGCACGCTTGGGTTTTGTCCTCGCGGGTGCCGCACGCGATCAGCGCGACGCGCTGATCGAGGTCTGCCGTGGTGGATGCCGTATCGGGCACGGCGGTGAGGGTGGTGGTCATCGGTTGCAGTCCTTCGGAGCGCGCGACTTGTGGTGTGCGATGGTCTGGAGGTCGCTGCCGACCTGCTCATACGCAGTCATCAACTGGCATGCCGTGCAGCGGTAGGCGACGTACCGGCGCAGGGGATCGGTCTGGAACGTCGGGCTGCCCTGGCGGCCGCCTGCCATCTCGCAAGGGCCCGGGTCCCCGCACCATTCACACGATGGGTCGTAGTGGGAGATGACGGGCGATATCGTCCAGCGGGACCAGGCGATCGGACGTCCAGCATGCTCGGTGGGCAGGGGCACCTCGGCGTACGTGACCGGGGCAGGGACGGCTTGCACGTGGCGGCCGCGGCGGTCAGGTTCTGGCGCCTGCTCGGGCAGGGCCTCGGCGACGCCGGCGGGAACGAGCCGGGGCGCCTCGGGTTCCGGCTCTCCACGTAGGGAGCGCAGGCAGGCCGGGCAGATGGCGGACTCGGCGACCGGGCCGTCCCACGGCCGTACGCCCGGGGCCCGTTCGGCGTCCGGCGTGCACTCCAGCGCCACGGCAAAGACGGGCACGGACGGGGCCGTGATGCCCTCGACGCCGATGTGCAGGACGGGGCGGCCCGCGGCGCGCACGACCAGGCGGCTGTCCCACTCGGGCGGGGCGGCCAGGACCTCGACGGCGAGGGCGCTCATCGGGCGCGCCCCACCGGTAGGGGCACCAGCGTGGTGGCCTCCTGGTTCTTCCGGTATAGGTCCCGGCGGGCGGGGTGCACGGCGCGCCGGGCGAGGCACAGCTCGCCGGCCGGGACGTGGCATGTCTCGCAGGGCACGGAGTAGACGCCGTGCCGGAACTGTGCGTGCGTCCGATGTGCGGCGTCGTGGGCGGCGTCCGCGGCCAGGGACGGGATAAGGACGGACAGGGGAGATATCACGCGTGACCGCCCTGGCCAGCCGAGGGGGCGCGATCCGAGATCGGTGTGTGGGGCGCAGCGTGTTCAGTGCTCATGGAGGGGCATCTCCTGTTGCTGGGGGCGAGAGCGGGCCATCCCTCATGTGCTGTACGTCGAACTCCCAGTTCCTGTTACGTCTTCTTCGTATCCGCTGGTCAGCCCCACCCCAACTCGACCGGGATCCGGTCTAGTTGCGTTCGGCCGCACCTACCTTGAGCCGTGCAGCGCGAAGCTGTTTCTTGATCTTGTACTCGGCCATGTGGTGAAGGCGCTGATTGCTGGTCAGCATCTCCGCCGCGTACGGCATGAGCATCGTCTTCACGTAGCGCACGCCGGACAGGCCGGCGAGGAGCGGCTCGAGCGCGAGCGGCTCCGGGGTGGACGGCGGGCCCGGGTCCACGGCCGGCTTCCTGCTGGCCTTCTTCTTCGGCGCTGCGGCGGCCGCGTACGGCTGGCCACCGCGACGGCGCGCCAAGGCCTCCTGGTACTGCTTGGCGGTGATTCGGACCACGGCGTCAGCCCTCCAGTACGGCGGTTCCGCCTTCAGTGAGCCGCCAACGTTGGCCGTGCTGCACCGTTTGCGTCGCGCTGCACGCGGAGTCCGGCGTGGCCCATCCCTTGTCCTGGAGCATCTTCACTCGCACGTCGGCCTTCCGGCCGAGGGCTCCACTGCAGGGACACTTGGCCACTCTGCTCAGCGAGAGATGGCCACCCGCAGCGTCACCTGCTGGCTCGCGTGAAGCACCTGTATCCAGAACGGGAAGACAAGTTGCGACTCTTTCAATTTGCGCTAGATACTGGAGTGTGGATCGCTGAAAGGATGCCGACAGGCAGCTTCCCAGCCAAGCGGCGGACACCCATCGCGCACACGGCATCGTGCATTTGCCGCGTGCCGCCTGCGGGGTGAGGCCCTCATGCGGGGAGTAATAGGCCAAGGAGCGACCGATGTCCCGAGTGCCACCAGATGACATTGTCTTCAGTGTCCCATTCGAGCGAGACCTCACCAAGGTCAGCGATTGGAATGCGGACCCCAACGACAAGTGGCGTTGGCTGCAACTGAGATTCCATTTTTGCGCTCGACTCGCAGGCGTGAATTCCACCCTCCGGAAGGGTGAGCAAATAGGGATACTCACCGCGCCTTCTGGGATCAAGACGGAAGAAGAGAGTATTATCGAGAAAACCATGGAGGTAATCGACGAAGAGACTACCTTGCGGGAAGTCCTCCGATCAGAGGAGGTCATGCAGGAATTGGCAACGGAGCTCTCCTTGCTTGTCAAGGGTCCCGGCGGGATCCTCCCGGCTGGCGAGGTGGGTGGGAAGATCAAATCGAGCGTTCAAGCCAAGCTCAGCGACAGCATGAAAGAAGCGCTCGGGCACCGAAGCGGAACCACACGCAAGGAGAAATTCTCCAGAAGGCGGAATGTGCAGCATACCGGTGGAACGGGGGACAAGTATGTGGTTCCCTTCTATCAGGAACGATACTATGACCTCAGTCTGGAGTTTATCGACTATCTCGGAATCAGGTACTCGAAATCTCCGCTCGCGGTCTACTATAGGCGGGCAAAACAGCCCGAGCATACGAAGTATGGGATGGCCGGCAACTCATGGAAGAAGACGGGGCCGAACATAGTTGCCGTACATAAATCAGTGGCGTCAGTCACCATGTGGCGACTCATTGCGGACGAATATTCGTTCCCCGCCATAGTGCCAGCCAATGAGTACACGCTGGAGGTTGAGCACCCCAACGATATAAAGTTCAGCCCGCCGGACACTGCCAAGACCGGCGGATTCCGCAGAACAGCCGAATGTAGAAGTCTGTACGATCTGTCCGAGCAGGTATTCCCGCCGAAAGTGCGCTTCGATAGGTATGACGAGCAGATGCTTAGGTAAGACCCGCTACGGGCGCCCCCACATCAACACCGTGAAGTGCCCCGGGCGTCGCCGCGCTGCGAACACATGGGCGGATCCTCGCGGTGCCACGAGGTTCCAGCGGCGCTTGGCCATCTCCAACTCAGTCTTGGCCAACAGCTCCGTCGACAGCAGGATGCTGGTCACCGCCGACGAGCGTGGAGACGCGATCGATCCCGGGGAAGCCGCGCCCAAGTACGGCCGTGGACCAGTGGCGGCCCCGGCGCGTAATCATCCGGTCCCCGCGGAAGCCGGCTCCTCAACTCGGGTTCGTGCCTCAGTTCTCGGTGCAGCTCGTACGCCGGCTCGGGCGGGGGCAGTACATAGGGTGACGATCTGACGACGGGGCAACGCGGTTCCTTCCTTCGGGACTCCGGCGGTGCTCTCCGCCGGATAGCGCCGCGCGGGCGTACGCACGGATGCTCCGGAGCGCGCGCACGAGGCGCGGTGGGTGTCCTGTGTCATCGACCCTGGCGTGACAGGCAAGGTTGATTGCTCAGCTCAGCCCGGGGCGAGGCATGTTGCCGGACACCGGAACTTATCCCCTTGTGACGATCCGACTGATGAGCCTCCGGTGCGCACGGCAGGATCTCTCTCATGGACCCAGCAGTCACAGCCGCACTCATCACGACCCCCACCGCTGTCGTCGCCGCAGCAGCCGCCTACGCGGCTGGACGTGCCCAAGCTCGAGCCGCGCACCGAGGGCCGGTCGACGCGGTACGCCGGCAGCACCAGCGAGACGCGTACGCCGAACTCATCCGAGCCGCCTGGTCCTACCTCATGAGCACCGGCGCCGTCCTGCACATAGTGGAGGGAGTGCACGGTGCCCGTCTGCGCCGTAAAGACCTCTCTCCGGACGCCCTCTTCCGGCTGGGGACCAGCTTGACCCGCCCAGGCATCCGCAGGGGGGACCTGGCCGATGCTTTCGCTCCGGCAGACGTTCCACCGGCCATCGACCGTGCCTTGATGTGGATCGAAGAGGCGTCCACGAACTGGCAACAGGACATCCATGACGCCAACCAGGTCGATGGCCTGGTCCATGCCGAAGTCGTGGTCACGCTCGAAGGCCCTGACCATCTCGCAGAACTGGCCGAACAGCTCCGACGCCACGCCATGTCCGTTCAACGCTGCTGGGCCAGGATGGCGCTTGCCCCTTTCATGCCGCCCCGGCGAGAGGAGACAGAGTCAGAGGTTCCCCCATGTGACCTTCATGCACGCTTGAAGGAATCCATCCAAGAGTTCGCCCGAGCCGCGCGCGCCCACCTCAATACCCATCAGTAGGGGCCTGGTAGGCCCCGAGCTGCCACATTCCAGGCGCACCCAACCTCGGATGGCACACGCTCAAGCGGTTGTCACGGGAAAGTGGGAAACGGGGCTGAGTGGAGAATCGTTCTGAGCAAAGAATCGAACGGCTCGAACGGCCAGGCCGTTACGCCTTGATTGGGCCACGGTAGCGACCGCAGCGACCAGCGCGCGACCCAACCATCGCGGAAACGCCCGGGAAGGCATGGGCGAGCGTAATGCCGGCCGCGACCGTGAGGGTGAGCACAGGTTCGCCAGGATCCTCCACCCCAGGATGGCGACCACCGCCGCGATCGCGATGCCGTGCGCACCGAGGACGGGCGGGACGATGACCAAGAGGGCGAGGGCGCACGCCGCGAGCTTCAACAGGGCACCCATCTCACCCCGCCTGCTGTTGGCCGTAGTAGCCGCTGCTCGGGTTGGTGGTGTCGGAGAGGTGGACGCGGAAACCGTCGGTCGCCTTGACCAGCGAGTCCTCCGCGGTGCCGGGATGGCCGTCCGCGGCGCAGACGTTCCGCTGCCCGTTGTGGTCGAGCTTCTGCTGAGCGCTGTTGGTCCAGCTCGCCGTGGCGGTGCTCCTTCGTTCGGGACTCGGGCGGTGCTCTCCATCCTCGATGAAGGCCACAGGATTACCCATCAGTAGCCGACAACAACTGTGATTGTTGTCGGTAAAGTTGGCGGCGCGTCAGAACCACAACACGAGGGCGGGGTACGCATGGCCGCGAAGCGGTGGGAAGACATGGACGAGTGGGAGAGTCTGGCCCACAGGCTGAGATGGGCCGGGCACGAGGCGCGCGACGTTGAGAGCCTGGTGCGCATCGCCGGCGCGCAGAAGGCCGGCGCCCGCGTCATCGAGCGCATCGAGCAGAAGCTGGCCGACCACAACATCGGCCACCTGCCGACCAAACTCCCGACCGACAGCACGCGTCGCGTCCTGCTCTACAGCAAGGAACACGACGGGATCGGCTACCTCCTGAGCCTGGTTCACGAACTCGCCCTCCAGGACCCGGCGGATGAGCTGAACGCGACGGTGCACCGCCTGGACTTTGCCCTCAAGGAAGTCACGTCGTTGAAGCTGAACGCCGACCGTAGAGGAGTGAACCGGCCGTGGAAGCCGTGAGCGCCGTCGACGGGCAGAGTCACTACGGACCCTCTGCGGAGGCGCGGCAGTGAGCGTGACGAAGGGCAGCGGGCCGAGCGTCAACTTTCCGCCCGTGCTCAATGGGCTCGACTTCTTGGAGAGCACCGTCGATCTGCTCTCCGTGCAGGAAGAGGTACCGCCCCGGAACCTGAAGTACGCCGTGGTGCACCTGGCATCCGCGGCCGAGACGTTGTTCAAGGCGCGGCTCGCGATGAAGAACCCTGCCCTCGTGTGGGCAACGCCTGACGGTTACGACCCGGCCAAGCATGCACGAGGGGACTTCAAGAGCTGCGGCTGGGAGGACGCCCGCAAGCGAGTCATCAAGGAGTGCGACCTTGAGGCCATGCTGCTGGAACCGCGGCACTTCAAGGCCCTCGCTCAGATGCGCAACCGCTTCGCGCACGTCGGAGTCACGGAGAGTGCCATCACTGTCGAAGTGCTCACGACGCCCGTGCTCGACAACCTGCTCACCTTCGTACGCGAGGACTTGCTGCCCTTGGTAGAGGAAGAGGAGCTGACGCTTGCCGAGCAGGCCGTGGAACGCATCCGCCCGGGGCTGGGCCGCATCCAACGTCTCGTAGACCGGCGCATGAAGCCCGCCCGGGAGCTGTTGGGCCAGTTTCCCACCATCCTCGGTTGTCCTGTCTGTGCAGCACTCGCAGTCCCTGTACATGGCGGCGCCGATCTTGCCTGCGTGGTCTGTGACTCCCACCTGGGCCCACCGACGGAAGCAGCCTGGATCTACGCGGACACCTCGGAGCACGAGATCATCACTGGTGGCGGCCCATCCCCGGTGCACCAATGCGATGAGTGCGGCACAGAAGCCGTGACCGATGTACCAATCGGCGGTGACGGCGAAACCTCGACGCTACTTTGCCTCTTCTGCGGGATCGAATGCGCGGGAGTCTGCGGATACTGCGGTCTCGCCGTCAGCACCTTCGCCATCCCGGAAGCAGACATGTGCGGCAACTGTGTCGAGCACAGAATGCAACGCTACTGACTACCGCCATATCGAAAGACTGCACCCCCGATTGTTGGAAGTGGAGCGACCGATGACTGATACGCCGTGGAAGACGTACGCCGAGATGATCGCCGAGGGGGACCGAGGTTGGCGGCAGACGAGTGTGCAGGAGCTGCTCGCGGTGGCGGGCGAACGTAAGGCAGGGCGACGCATCATCGCAGGCATTGAGCGGGAACTCGCGGCCCAACGCGTCGGGTACTTCCCCACGCAGCTCCCGACTGACCAAACCGCCTTCGTTCTGCTCTACAACCAGGACCTGCAGGGAGTCGGAAGCCTCCTGCACCTGGTTCGACAGCTCACCGAGACGGGCACGTCCACCAACTCGCAGATCATCACCCTGCACGCGCTGCTGCATCAGCTCCGGGCGAAGCCCGACGAAGATGCGACACCGGAATGAGCCTGCGCGACCAGGACGAGATCGTTGACGCCGAACTCGTCGAAGACGGGAGGCTGGTGCGCGCCGCGCCGGCTGCCCGTCCTCTCGTCAACGAGCACACGGTGCTGATGCCCGGCGAGGAGATCCCGACCAGTGACGATCCACGCACGACGTACACCGAGCGCGATCTGTACGTCAGCGAGGAGACCGCCCAGGCTCTCAAGGAGGCCGAGGAGGAAGGTTCGCCGCAGCGGCGTACGGCGATGCGGCTGTTCGAGGCGTGGTGTGCGGAGCAGGGGCGGGTGGCGAAACCGTGCACGACCGCGACGTACACGGAGTACGGCCGCCACCTGATGGCGAGACAGCTCAAGGTCACCACGATCCGGCACTACATGTCGCTGATCCGGACGTCCATGCCGCCCGGGAAGAAGCCGGACAACAGCCTGTTCCTGCTGCTCCTGACGCAGTACCGGAAGAAGAACAAGCGGGCGCTGCGCCGCAAGGAAGCGTTCCCCATCACGCTGCCGTACCTGGTCCCGATGATGGAGAAGGCGGAGGCAGACGACCGGCCGATCGGCTGGCGCGACTCAGCCATGTTCGCCTTCGGGTACCGGTTCCTCGGCCGCAGCATCGAGGACGTCGACCTGGACCTCGAGGACCTGACGATCCTGGACGACATGGTCTTGGTGTGGCTCGCCGAGGACAAGACGCACAAGGGCGAGGAACAGACCCTCTACCTCCACGATCGGGAGGACCTGCGACTTGTCTTCCGAATGCGTCGATGGGTCGACTACCTCGCGTCGCAGGGCATCACCACTGGGCCCGTGTTCCGCGAGGTCAAGCGCAACGGCACCATCGCCTCGTCGGAGACCCGCGCGAAGACGGCCACCAAGCGCGGTGACTACCTACGCCCGCAGACCGTCAACGAGCGCGTGAAGGTGTGGTTCGCCGCGGCCGGCCTCAAGACCGACGGCCGCCCTGTGTCCTCGCACAGCCTTCGCGCTGGCGGCGCCACCGACCTCGGTATGAACGGCGCGACGGATGAAGAACTCGAGGAGGCCGGCCGCTGGAAGAAGGGCTCGCGCATCCCTCGGGAGAGGTACGTGCGCCCGGCCAAGGACGCGTCCAAGGACCCCTTCAAGAAGGTTCCGACGCACGACCCAGAGGCCCGAGCACAGGGGTGATGTGGGGAGATGGAAGGGGCACCTAGGAGAAAACAGCACCCATGAGGGCCGGGCCTGTCAAGGGGCGTAGACGACCCCCGCCCGCGGCTTTCGGTTGGTTGCCGGGGCGTTGTCCTCGCGGCTCTTCCTCGTACGCCGACAGGCGGTCAACAATGGAGGCCGAGGAAACGTCATGGACGTTCGCGGATATGGCCGTTGGCATCCCCGATGCTGGCTGGTCGGCGGAGTGGTCTCACATCCACCCATTCGACGTCTGGCCGCACAGGCCGGCGTCATGACCGTGGTGCGGGGATCCGGGCTGCTCAGTCAGGTCATCGAGCGCGGCCGACGGGCCGTCTCATGCTGTTTTACGAGCTCACCCGGGGTCTGCGACCGCCGGTGGCGGTTGTCGGCTGCTTTCATCGGACCCCCGGCTGGCCGCATTGGTCCTGGACCGCGCGCAGCAGGTGGTAGGCGCGAGCCAGCAGGCGGCGGGCGATGGCGGTGGTGGCGATCTTCTTGCCGCGGCGGTGGGCAAGGCGCTGGTAGGCGGCGGCGAATTCCGGCGACCGCTTCGCAGTCTGCGCGGCCTCGCACAAGATCCACCGAAGCCAGTCCGAACCCTGTTTGGAGATGTGCCCGTGCCGCACGGTCAGGTCCGACCCGCGGACGGTGGGCGTCAGCCCGGCCCAAGCGGTGAGCTTGCGCGCGGAGGGAAAGCGCGTGATGTCCCCGACCTCGGCCACGATGACCAGGGCGGTGAGCGTGCCGACCCCCGGCAGCTGGGTGAGCACCCTGATGCGCGGATCACCCCGCGCCTGCGCGGGCAGCTGCCGGTCGAGCACGTCGATCGGCTCTTTGAGTGCGTCCATCAGGACCAGCAGGTCCTCGACCACGCGGCGGGAGGCGTCCGGCAGGTCCAGGCCCTCCAGCCAGGCCCGGCCCGGGGCGGTGAAGTAGCCGCCCGGCCGGTCGCAGCCGTGGTCCGCCAGGACGGCGTGGACCCGGTTGCGCAGCAGGGTCCGCAGCCGCACCAGCTGGCAGCGGTGCCGCAGCAGGGCCCGCTGCTGCCGCACGTCCAGCGGGGCGATCCACGCCTCCGGGAGAAGGTCGGCCCGCAGCAGCTGGGCCAGGGTCGCGGCGTCGACCTTGTCGTTCTTCAGTCGTGCGGAGGCGATCGCCTTGCACCGCAGTGGATGCACCAGGTGCGGCTCAAAGCCGTAATCCTCCAGCAGCTCCACCAGCCAGCCCCAGCCGTAGGCGGCCTCGAACGCGACTGGTGCCCCGATCGGCAGATCCCCGATCACCGACAGCACCGTCTTGACCCCATTCGGCACATTCCGGTTGACCTGCACTGCACCACCGTGGTTCACCACGGCGATCTGCGACCGCTTGCGATGCACGTCGATACCGACGTAGACAGACATCGAGGGCCTCCTTCCCGAGCCCGTTCCATACCCGGACGGTAGGCACCGCCCGGCTGAGCAGGGAAGGGGGCCCGGCCCTCATAGGGTCAGGCCAGAGCCCTTGCAACCTAGGACGCGACACTAGGGTGCCGAGTCGCGCACTCTTCGCTGGCTGTCCCGACCGAGGCAGCGTTACCGAACAGAAGGGAGTGCGCGTGACCGCGACCTCTTGGGTTCCGAAGCTCACCAACGTTGCTGGCGTCGACGGAACGTCCGGCACGGGCAAGTACGTCTCCGCGAACGGGGTCTGCACGTTCACCGCTCAGATCGCGGCGAAGAAGGAGACCGTATCGGCGTCCAACCTCGGGTTCGGTCTGACCCTGCCGGTTCCGGCCGCGGCCGGCGTCCGGTACGTCTTCCAGGCCAGCCTCGACGGCCGCGACGCGGACAACGGCGTCTGGACCGGTGAGGCGCAGATCTACGCTGGGTCGGACGGTACGCAGATTGACCGACTCCGGGTCACCAGCGGCTCGAACGGTGCCGCGGTGCTGAACGTGGAGCACCTGTACGGCGACGCCGAGGGGGCCACGGCGGCGGAGATCATCACCGTCACCGGCTCCTACCCGATCGCCTGATCCCAGGCAACAGCCGTGGGGCCGACGGACGACGTCCGTAGGCCCCACGGCATGGGAGGAGCAGATCATCTGACCCCCAGGCACCAACACCATCGAACAGACCCATCTGTACGGCACCAGCAAGTACGGTGCAATAGAGCCCGGTACCACATCCCCCGTCGGTACCGGGCCCTTCACTGTCTACTCGGAGCTCAGCCGGCGTAGTCGTGCCGAATCTGCTCGTCGGCTGCGCGCGCGACCACGGTGTCGACTGCTTGCTCGAGCGCCGCAAAGAGCGGATCCGTGGCAGCACCGAGTACCACGGCCCGTACAAACTCCTCCACGCTCTGCCCGGCAGCGGCCGCGGCGCGCTGCACCTGGTCGTGCTCTGCGGCCGTCAGGGGCGTGGAGAGGGCCTGAGCCTGGGCGAGATCCATGCGGGGACGGTACCAGCGGCCTGCGCGCCGTCAGTGGTGCGGCCGTCGACGCACCGTAGGCCTGTAGCTGCAGGCGTGGTCGGCGTGGCATCAGCGCCGGCGGCATCTTCTGAGAAGGGGGGACGGCTCTTCCCTGGTGACGTGCGCTCCCCCCCGGCCGTCGAAGCGGCCAGAGAGGGGAACGTTTGAATTCGGGACGCTTCTCAGCCGAGTAGTTCGGTGACCAGTAGATCTAGTTCCTCGGCGTCGGGGGAGCTGAGGAGGAAGTCGCGCAGGGTGCGACGGATCTGGATGTAGCTCTTGCCGCCCTCGAACTTCAGCTCCGCGATCCGCTGATGCTCGGCCTCGCCGAGCTCAGCGATTCGTACGTGCTTGGCGTCGGTCGGGTCGAAGTCCGGGATGGGCAGCTCCCACACGGCCTTGTCGATGTCTCGCTCGTCCTTGCCGTAGGACATGAGTGGGCGCACGACTTCGGTGGTATAGGGCGAATTCAGTACTGCGAGCAGGTACATGCCCTCCTCCCGGGTGGCGACGGTTCCCCAGTACAACTTGTGGTCGATGATCGCATTCGGGTCGTCCACCAGCGCGGCGGTGACGTACATAGCAGCCTTCGCGTACACAACCCGCAGGGGAGCGCCGGGGAGCTGATCGGTCAGCTTCTTCCGGAAGTTGAGCTGCTCGATCAAGGAAAGTCGTTCGCTGGAGCGGTTGTCATCCCAGAGCCGTTCGGCGTCGCGCCACCACTTCGCCAGGTCGGGGTAACGATCGAGGTGGTCATGGTCCCCATCCATGAGAGTGTTCGTCCCCTCGATGGGCAGGACGACCTTATCGGCGCCCATGATCAGGTAGGGAACGACGTGCTCGCCGAGCAGGACGGGCCGGACGAACTGCTTCTCGACCGATCCTTCCCGGTCGGGGAGGTCCTTCCAGGGCTTCTTCTCCAGGGTGCTGCGCTGTGAGCGGACCGAGACTCGACCGCCACCGAGCCCGAGGGGGCTTGCAGCCTGTTCCTTGACGAAGAAGAGCACCTTGGGCACGACGATCGCCCCCTGCCCGAACCGGTCCCGGTACGGCGAGTTGATCAGCCCGTCCTTGGGATAACGCAGCTCACCCGCCTTCCGGGTGATCCAGCCCTTGGCGCGTTCCCAATGTTCCGCTCTCTTGGCGATCTTCCCGGTCCAGATCTCGGTCTGCCGGGGCAGCGGGACGGCACTGTTGCCCTGCTGACCGATGGCGAGAGAACGGCGACGGCCGAAGATGACGGCGGCAGCGCGAGGGAAGAAGTGCGGACGCAGTCGGCGCAGATCCCACGAGCCGGTGAAGTTGACCTTGACGGGGTGGTCGGGGTCGGTCCATTCCCCGCTGCGGAAGCCAGTCCAATAGGGGCGGTCCAGCACGGGGTTGGGGACGACGAAGGCGAAGGAACCGCCCTCGCGTAGGTACTGCTGGACAGCACGAGCGATGAACAGGCCAGAAAGGTCCTGGTGGGTGGCGACCTCGAAACCCTTCCAGAGGCCGCGGGCCTGCATCATCTCCTTGAAGGTCGTCTGCATATCGCTCGGCATGTGCCGGTAGGAGAGCCAGGGCGGGTTGCCGACGAGAACGTCAACGCGGTTCTCGGCGCGGGACAGCCACATGGGACGGGCCAAGTTTCGAACGTAGTACGCCCAGATGTGGTTGCGGCCCTCGTCGACGAGATCGCATAGGACACGGAAGTTGTCCGTCAGCTCTTCCCGGTCGTCCGAGCTGGACACCCCGTGCCGGTTGAAGAGGGCAGCGAGGGAGGGCAACTTGCCGTGAGCCCGGTGTGGGTCGGCCGCCTTGTCGGCGAGCTCGTTGACGATCGCGTCGAAACGGCTGGCGTCTTGCAGCAAGTCTTCGGAGAAGCGCAGTTCGTTGGTGAAGAGCTGGTTGCCCGTGCCGGTCTTGATGACGAGGTGGCCGTGGTCGATGAGGTCGGTGCGCTGGTCCCACTGGAGGCTGTCGCCCAGGTAGACGGGGACGCTTATCGGGCCGCGCTCTTCGGAGGTCAGCGTCTCGCGGCCGATGGCGAGGAGGTACGTGACGCGGGCCAGCGCCACGGCGACGGGGTGGAGATCGATGCCGGCAACATGGTCATGGAGCCCATCCAGCGCCTCTCGCAGAGGCATCCCGATGTCCCGTGCGGCCACCAGATAGCGGCGGACGCCGTGGAACAGGAACGTGCCAGAACCACACGACGGGTCCATGATTCGCAGGTTCAGCGGATCGGGGACAGCCTCGATCACCGTCGCTTCAGCCAGCCAGTCCGGTGTGTAGTACTCCCCCTGCTTCTTACGGGTCTCGGCGCCGATCACCGACTCGTACAGAACCTTCAGTACGTCGTGCTCGACCCTTGACCAGTCGAAGCCGGCGAGGCGACGAGACAGATCTGGACAAAGCCCTCGCCGCCCTCGACCTCCAGCGGCCAGCCGAAGAAGTCCGATTCGACCACACCCGAGATCCGCGCCTGTGTGAACAGCTGACCGTTGACCAGCGAAGCGGGCGGGGTGTCCTTCACGTCGATGCCCATCACCGCGTGGGCGATGATCGAGGCGGTGTTCACGAGGAGCGTGTGCTCGATGAACAGATCGTCGCTGTCCTCAAACTGGGCGCCCAGGGCACTGCGCAGCAGCCGCGACCACAAGTCCCGCTTCAGCTGAACGGTCGGCAGACTCTTGTTTTCCTCGTACAGCGCAGCGAGGACAGCCTTGTCGATGGAGTGAGCGACACTGTCCGCTCCAAGGCGGATTGCGATGGCATCCGGCGTGGGTGCTGCGCCCTCGGATGTCGCCAGGACGCCTTCGAGCCACCGGACCAGGTTCAGCGCCTTGACGCTGCGCTCCCGCGCATCGAAATGGTTTACCTCGTTCAGCTCGTTGTTGACCAGCGTGTAGGCGCGCCAGTCAGCCCCGTCGGTGAGGATGCCGACGTGCCGGCGCTCGCGCTGCTCTGTCCGGGCCCGCACGTACTTCGCCAGCTGCGCGACCGCTTCCTTGCGGATCTTTGGGCGGCTGATGTCCTTCTTGACCTCGATGACGGTCGCGCCCATCTCAATATCGATGCGGTGACCGGTGCCGTCGCCCACCTGCGCTTCCAGCACGGGATCCAGGAGGTCCTGCTCGCCAAGGTTGAGGTCCGCATCCAGCAGGAACTGGCGGATGTCGGCCTGCAGTGTCGCTTCGGCGCGCACAGCCTTGCGCTCGACGATCCGCTTGAACACGATTTCGAGCGCGGTAGGCGAGGGAGGGACGGAGAGCGTCAAGGTGAGGGCTCCAAGAGCGTCAAGGCGTATATGGCAACGACGGGACGTCTGGTCCCGTCGGCCATTGTCGTGCAGGCAGTGCGTGTCGCACAGCCTTGCCGAGCGAAGCCGGGATTTTAGCTGGTGGCGGGGTGCGGGCCCAACACATTGACGGAGACGTCGCACCGACGACGGGCGACTTCATGAACTAGCTAATTGAGGAGACCGCGGCGGCGAGGCTGGTTCAGCGGCTCGGGCTCGTACACGGCCAGGAGGACGGCCTCGGCACGGTCGGGAGACTTCATGCCGCGTGCCTTCATCGTCTTCTTCGACTCGATGATGCTGTACCCGGCGGTGTTCGAACCCAGCTTGGGCGTGGAGAGCTGGATTCCGGCCTGCCGGTCGACGCGCAGGCGCAGTCGGCCGGTGCCGGTCGCGGGGTCCGGCTGGAGCAACGCCCTGGTCGCGAGCCACATCTCGTCTCGCTTGCGATACGGGCGCATGACGGCGCCCGGGTCGTCCTGCGACGGCGATTCGGACACCATGACGCCCACGATCTGCGCCTGGTGGGTGCCGTTCTCCGCCCATACCTCCAGCATGCTGGTGGCGCCGTGGCCGATGCCGTTCTTGTCGATCTTTACGCGGACGGGGTGGGGCGAGTTCAGGGCGTCCGCGAGGTGCTGCGCCGCGCGGATCTCCTCCAAGATTTTCTCGGCGACCTTCACCTGGTTGTCGTTGGCCATGCCAGAGCTGGCGTGCCGCATCTCGATCGCATCCCCCACGGCTCTGTAGATCGTGAATTCGTCGCCGCCGTCCGCGGCGACGTCGACGCCGAGGCGGACCCAGGCGCCTTCGCGCACGGTGTGCTTGGCGGTCTCGCCTTCCAGGCCGAGGTCGCATAGCCGGTGCCAGCCGGCCCCAGTCGGGTCGTCGTTGTTCTGGGCGTCCTCGACCCAGGTCACGGGTATCGCGAGGCCGCCACCGCCCTTCGGGAAGCGGGCGTGCACCTTGGCGATGACGTACGGATGGTCATCGCCGTACTCGCGGATCGTGCGGTCCACCCACTCCTGATCGGGGAGGTGGATGGCGAGGGAGTGCGGGGGGACACCGTCGGGACAGTCGTTGCAGTACGGGACCCGTTCCTTCGTGATGGCCGGGGAGGCGAACGTCGCGATGGGGATCGTGACCGTTCCCCGTTCCTCCGGGTCCTCGCCTTCCTCGCACAGCGTCTCGAACCAGCTCCGCGGGTCATCCATCGCGGGGTTGCCGATGGCCAGCATCCGCGCATCGCCGGTGAGGAGGTTGTTCGTGCCGTTGCCGATCGTGCGGGCGATACCGCCCGCCTCGTCGACGACGATGAGCAACTTCGGCGTGCCGTGGATGCCCTGCATCGCCGCTTCGTCGTTCTCGGGCGCCGTGAAGCCGTACGCCACGATGACGTCATTGCCCCACTGATCAGGGATTTTCCACTGGGTGGTGTCGCAGTATCCGGGCAGGCCCGCGCGGGCGACGGTCTTCCTGATGTGCGGCCAGAGCTGGTTTCGTACCTGTCGGAATCGGGTCGCGGTGGTGACGATGACCATGGTCCCGGGGGCGTTGACGGCTCCGGCCCACGCGACCAGGCGTCCGGCGATCCAGGTCTTCCCGACGCCGAAGCCGGCCGGTACGGCGATGCGCTTGTGGAACGGGACGGCGTCGACGATCTCGCGCTGACGGCTCCAGATGCTTTCGCCGAGGACGTCCTCGATGAAGCCGCTGGGGGTGTCGTGCCAGAGCCCGTACATCGACCCGGTGGCCCGTTCGACCTCCCGCATGACGTGCGGCCGTTCGCGGGCGGTGAGGTCGTGTTTGAAGGCGCGGCGCCTGGCGGGCACGGGGGCCCGGAGGAGGAGGTCGGCGACGTTGGACGCGTCGCGGGACTTGACGCCCGGCTGACGCCCGTTGTGCAGCTCCCGGGCCGGTGGGACCACGCGGGGGCGGGTGGTGGGCGAGAGCTGCGCGCGGGACATGGCGGGAAGGTGCCGCCCGCGGGGATCTAGTGTCGGGCCTGGCCGATCGGTCCATGCCCAGACCGTCGGCCAGGCCGCGGGGGTCCGGCGAGGCCCGCACTGAGCGGCCACGGCCTGCCGGAAGTCTGTTGCCGGGGTGAGGCCCTGCACCGGGGAGGTGGAGCAGGGCCGTCACCCCGGCCGGGGGTGCTGGCTGGAGTGCTTTCCCCGGGGGATCTCGGGGGCAGGGGGCCAGCCGCACTCTGTAGTACGTCGCGCGCCGGATTCTGTTACGCCTTGTCGGCGGCCGGCGGCTTCTTGCGCCAGAACTCGGCGCGGACGTCGCCGAAGGGGGAGCGATCCATCATCAGCAGGCGGTCGACGCTGATCGGGCGGGCCTCGAAGGTGACGGGGAGACGCGGCGCGGTGCCATCGAGGACGTCGAGATCGATGCCCGCGGTCATCAGCCACGCGGGCAGCTTGCCCTTGGCGGCCTTCACGCGGGCCTTCTCCTCCTCGCTCAGCGGCACGCCCCACGGGCGGGTGTCGAGGGGGACGGTGGTGACCTCGGCGACGCTGAACGGGAAGCGGTTCGTCACCGGGGCCTCGGCGGACGGCTTCAGGTTCTGGCTCACCCCCTCGATGAGGGTCAGGACCGCGGCGACGGCCGCGCACCCGAGGCAGCACTCCTCCTCAGCGTCCTCGCCGGCGGCCGCGGGTTCCGATGTCTCCTCGGCGGCCAGCTCCTCGACGGCCGCGGCCCGGGTGGCGTCGAGGCTGGCGAGCAGGTCCTGCTCCTCCTCGGCCCGCCGTATCGACTGCCGGAAGATCTCCATCTCCGACTCGACGACGCCGCGCTCCAGCGGGGAGAGCTGGAACCACGGGGTGGAGTCCTGTCCGGCACTCTGGAGGAACGCCCGGCGGGTCTCGTAGAAGTGCCGGGCCAGGTTCGGCGGGAGCATCGTGCGCGGGGGCATGGATCGCATCGTCATGTCGGAGGGAACGCCAACGGCCGGATTCTGTGACACCCCTCCCCCTCGCCGCCCCGTTCCTTGCTGCTGCGCTTGGGGCCGGTTCGAGGGCCCTTCGGAGGCGATGCACGCCGATGCCTGAGCGAAGCGAAGGCATCGGAACTCTTACTTCATTGTGGTGCTTGATCTTGTTACTAAAGGCGCCTGATCTACCGGCGACCGGACTACCGGTGCCCGTCCCACCGGAAGCCGGATTTCCAGGCCCCGGTGACCGGCGCCTGATAATCAGGCCCCGGCCTGACCTGCGGGCAAAAGGAGACCGGCCCCGAAGCTGCTCGGGGCCGGCCTGGGAGTGTGCGGCGGATCGGTCAGCGCTTGGCAGCGCGCTCGCGGGCCGCGCGGGCGGCTGCCTGCTGCTGCCAGATCAGCTTCTTCTGCACGCCGGCGTGCTCGGCGATCCTCGGCCCGTCCCATCCGTACGGCTCCTCCGACAGCGCAAGCGCGGCATCCCGCATGAACACCACGGCGGCGCCGCGGCGGGCGCGCGCCTCGGCGACGACGGTGGCCAGGTTCGGCAGCTTCTCGTCGGCGTCCTCAACAAACGGCACGCCCGCTTCCCGGGCCGCCTTGACCAGCTCAGCGCCCGGGAGGTCGGGAACGGGCCGCAGCTCGTAGTGGCCGCTCTCGGTGCGCACTCGCTCGGGGCCGCCGTAGAACGCCTTGCTCAGGACCTCGCGGTAGGCGGTCGGCGTGACACCGATCGCGCCAGCGAGACCAGGAACGTGCTCGTAGAACCAGAGGGAGGCCACGGCCTTGTCGCGGTCATCGAGGTGCAGTGCGACCTCGGCGTCCGCTTGGCGGATGACCTCGGCGGCGCGCTCGATCCGGTCGTCCGGGCGAGTGATCCGGCCCAGCTCCTCCGTCACGGCGCGCTCCGCGGCCTCGCGGAGGGCCTTGAAGTCGGTCTTCTCGATCTTCTTCTTCGAGTAGGTGATCCCGGCCTTGGGCATGGCTGCCAATTCCCGTCTCAAGCTGTGGCGCGGGGCTGCGCCTCACGCCGACTGGGTTAACCCCGCGCCTGCGCACAGCCGGAAATGATACAGCCACGAGAGCGACGTGTCAGCGCACAGCTACTGACCTGCATCGAAGCACTGCGAACGCGACGCCGCCGACGATCAGAACCCGGCCTTGCCCATCTCGCGCCCGGGTCTGGCCGGGAGCTGGGTCGCGGGGGGTGTCCGTGATCGCGATCCGCCCAAGGCCGAGGTTCGGGCCCTGGGGGAGACGGACGACCCAGAGGAGCCACGGCCCGAGCCGCAGTCCGCGCGGCCGCCGTACGCGGGTCTTGTAGCCAGCCTCTGAACAGTGCCCTGAATGAGGACGAGCCAAGCAACAACCCCGACTCGCCACAACGCACATTAGCGGCGCTTGCGGCTCACCGCTGCATGCGCTTCAGGATCTTTTCTTCTGCACGGTCAATGGCTTTTTGCGTAGCCAAGAACTCCTCCAAACAGGCCGAACGTATTTCTTCCAGTGTCTTCATGCACAGAAGTGACTCAACGTTAAGGCCGTCAGGATGTCCTTGTACTGCATGCGAGAAAGTGACTTGAAGGAGCGAACTAAGCGCCAAGTCGGCTGGTCCGGTCAGGCCAACGTTGATCTTTCCTGAATGCCGAAGCGTGACGCCACGCATTTCGATGAAGTTGTTGCCAAGCCCCCTGGAACCGCAATGCACTTCACTACTGGCCGACTGATAGTGCGGCCTAACGTGACTAAGGGATGCCTTCTTTTCAAGTGCGCGCAAATTGTCATCGGGCGAAAACTTTTTAGCCCAACCATACTCACGCGCGAAGCTCTGCCCATACTTTGCAATTACCTCGTCGTACCTTGCCTCTAGTTCATCGAGATATTCCTGATCCAGCGGCTCCTCACCAAGGATCTCGTGATCCTTCTGGAACTGAAGAGCGTCTCGCCGCAAGGTGACAATTTCATGCTCCAGGAACCGTTCAGCCAGGTCGCTATGGTCTGGATCCGCAGCCGAGTCCGCGATGATGCAAGCAATGACAGCCGCCTCGTGCAGCGTGCGACAACGCGCCAGGGCTCCCCTGGGGTATCCCTGGGAGAGGAGGGCCAGAACCTCGCCTGCAATACGAGACGCAGTGACATGGAGCCCCGTGAGAGCTTCTAGCGTGTGCACCTGGGCGGAGGTGAGGCCATCCCTCTCCCTATTGGACACCTTCTCGCCCAATTCGATACACACAGTATGAACTATGACATAGAGGTCGAATGCCTTGCCCCAACGCTTCCGGATCCGCCGGTCATACCCACGCTCCATTCGATTATTGGCCCTGAGAGACCGCTTATTGCGCATCATCGAGAGGGCCAGCTGGGGCGCCATCATGTCGATGAATTCAGGTACCGCTTTGGAGACCAGCTCGTCGACACGCTCGGGGTCGAAACCATCCCGAACTTTATCCATCACGGCGTCGCTGATCATTCGCCTGAGAAAGTCGTCATCTCCGGCGTGGCGGGAACGGTGAAACTTCTGGAACATGGAGACCTTCTGCGGCTAGTTTGGTCGGCATCTTAGCTCGCGAGTAACCGGCTCTGTACTGATTTTTTCACTTCCCAGTCACAGCATCTGAACGAGACCTGGGGCCGTTCGAGTCACTCGCCAGGAGACGACTACGCTCAGCCCCGGCCGACCTCTCTTCGTCCATACGCTGTCTCACTGGGTGACGTCCTTCCGACGTGCCTCGCGCTCGGCCTTACGGTGCTGGTAGTCGGCCCACTCGCCTTGCGGCAGCAGTGCGCACACGATCAGCGACATGCGCCCGACGACGACCTGCAGGCCGCTCCTCTTCGCGTTGGCCTCCGGCCCGTACCGGGCGAAGCCGATCGCGAAGAACGCCGGGTAGTTGTCCCGGCGTACGAGGTACACGCCGGCGGTGAACCGGCCGACGTCGACGAAGTGCGCCCGCCGGATGGACGTGAACAGCTCCAGCACGAGGAACACGGCGGCCGCGCTCAGCGACCAGCACCACCCCAGCACCAGGGCGATCAGCAGGCTCATGGTCCATTCACCAGCGCGGTACCGGCGCTGCGGCGTCCAGAACGGCGTCCGGAAGCGGACGGTGCCGGGGAGGGTCCGGTACCCGAAGATGCTGGTGGCGTCGCCCTCCCACGAGTAGTGCATGGTCGACCGGTCGGAGTACGAGGCCTTGTGCGGGCCGTCGTGGTCGACGAGGCGCTGGCATCGCCAGCCCTGGGAGCCGACGAGCGCGGCCGGGATCGCGGAGCACTGGCGACGGCGCTTCATCGCCGCCCCCAGGAGCACAGGAACTCGGCCACGGCGTCGAAGAGGCCTTCCACCGCGGCGGCGATCCAGTCCGTTCGGGACGTCGAGGAGCCGCGGGTGCGGCGGCGGCGCTTCATCGGGCGGCCGCCACGGTCGTGGCGCGGACGCCGTCCGGGGTGAGCCGGTATTGGCTGCCGTCCGGGTAGCGCACCAGGACCTCGCCGGGGAGCTGCGGCCGGCGCACCTTCCACCCGGCCTCGTACGACTCCCGCGGGTTGTCCTCGAACCAGCCGTTGCACACGGTGCAGGCGGTCAGCAGGTTGTGCGCCTGGTTGATCCAGGGCTCCCGCGCCCCGCCCATGCCGCGGTTCACCCGGTGGTGGACGGTCAGGTTCTCCAGCGCTCCGCAGCGCACACAGGCGCCGCCGTCGCGGTCGTAGACCATGGCCTTCACCACGTCGGTGGGGCCGGTCCGTCGTCGTGCCACAGCACTGGTCTCCTCGTCTGCCCCGGGCGCCGGATCGCTGAGTCGCGGTCCTGGTCGGGCACGCCCCGGGCGAGGCGGGGAGAGTGGACGGCGGCCGCGCCTTACGTCGCGTCCTCGGCCCGGCGCCAGCCCGCGGCCGTGCACGCCGGACACGGCCGTCCCAGGTGCTCGGTCGCCGCCTGGCGAAAGCGGCGCGTCTCCCATCGCAGGTGGAGGACGTAGCGGGGCACGGCCAGGGAGATCCCGAGCCGGGATGGCGGGATGTCCGGGCAGTAGTACGACGTCGTACGCCCGTTGCTCTTGACGACTGCGTGCAGCACTCGCTTCCACAGCCCCGGCGGCCGCTTGCCCCGGGGCCCGTAGAACTCCTCGCGGGTCTGCACGAGGGTGCTGAGCGACAGCTTCGGCGCCCCCAGCCCACTCAGGGACCAGGTGCGAGAGGTGGCGCCCTCGTCCGCGAACCGCTGGAAGCCGAGGTACACGCCCCCGGGCAGGCGCGTGGAGTCGAAGCCGGTCATGCGCATCAGTTGCTCCTCACGGTCTCGCGGCGCAGCCGGAGGCGGCACAGCTCGGCGTACTCGGCCTTGGCCTCCACGCCCATGGAGTCGAAGCCCTCCAGGCGGGCGGCCTCGAGCGTTGTGCCGGTGCCGGCGAACGGGTCCAGGACGATCCCGCCGGGCGCGGTGAGTAGCCGGACCAGCCAGCGCATCAGCGCGACCGGCTTCACCGTGGGGTGCACCGTGCCGTCCGGGAGGCGCGGCCGCTCACTGGTGGGGGCCTTGGCCTGGTAGCGGAACGCCGGGTAGAAGCGGGAGGCGCCCCCGGAGTCCGCGCCCCGGACCGGCTTGCATACGGCCTGGCCCTTGAAGTCGCCGTACACGTCGCGGAACTTGTCCGAACCGCGGCGCCGCGGGTTCGCCCCGGAGGTGAGCCGCCCCGACTGGCCGTCCAGCTCAGCGACCGGGCACCCCTGGGCGCAACCGTCCGCGCAGCCGTCGACGATCCATCCCGCCTCGTCGACGGCCCACGCGTGCGACAGCAGCACGTTGGTCGGCCAACGCCCCTCGGCGTCGCCGGGCGGGGTCTTGCACGCCGCGGTGTTCATCGCGCCGGTGCCGTACGCCAGGACGTTGGAGGCGACCGTGCCCTCGAGCGGCTTCCGCGCCAGGACGATCGGCTCATGGCCGGGCTTGAGGGCGGTGTTCCAGCCGTCCCAGCGGGTGGCGTCGGCGGTCGCCGGTGCGGTCACGTCGAACGTGTCGGACTGGAGCTGCGGGAACACCCCGGAGCCGCCCCGGGCCCGGTGCCCCTTGCCGATGACCTCCCGGTCCTCCCACGCCTCCCCGGGCGCGTTCTTCCGCCCGTTCAGCTCGTGCACCAGATCCTCGACGCTGATCGGGGCCTCGAACCCCATCTCCGCCTTCAACTGCTCCCACTGCTCGACGGTCGGGACGGCGGCGGTCTTGCTCTGTGTCGTCCAGTGCTGCGCCATGCCGTTGAAGCCGAACAGGGCGTCGATCTGCGGGTTCGTCCAGCCGACGGAGTCGCGGAGAGCGGCGAACTCGGCGGTGAAGCGGCGGCGGGCGGGGTGGTCGTCGCGGCGCCGGTCGATCAGCTTCCCGACGTCCTGTCCCTTGGGGAAGCCGGTGCCGTACAGCCATTGCAGGGAGTCACGGATCTCGAATCCGGCGTCCTCGACGGCCACGGCCATGCGGTGGTAGGTGCGGGTCGCGCCGAACGCGGCCAGGTGTCCGCCCGGCTTGAGGACGCGCAGGCACTCCGCCCACATGTCCACGCTGTAGGCGATGCCGGAGGCGTCCCACGCCTTCCCGAGAAACCCCAACTCGTACGGCGGATCGGTCACGACCGCGTCCACCGAGGCGTCGGGGAGGGCCCGCAGGTGGTCGAGGGCGTCCGCGCAGTGGACGACCGGCTCGGGGCCCGTCAGCTCCTCCACAGGTATCAGGGCTTCCTGCCCGGCGGGGGCGAGGTTCGTTGCCGCCACGAGGTTCGTCCGTCCTGCCCCGGCTCGTCGGACCGGCCAGGAACGGCGGCCGCGGGAAGACGGCTGGAGCGAGGAAGGACCATGGGGCGCCGAGGAGGCTTACGTCGCGATCAGGCGCGCGTGACACTCTGCCGCGGCGGGTTTCTACAGCCTTCCGGGCTGTAGGAACCCGCTCATGGGCTGCCGCCACTCGTTGGTGGCGTCACGCCGTCGGAGCACCTCGTGCACGACCGCTCCCGCCTCCCTGTCGAAGGCGCCGTCCTGGAGCGTCACTCGGTGGCACACCATGTCGCTGCTCTCTTCCTTGAAGTCCATCCACTTGCCGCTGTCGTACCGCTTCCAGTGGCGGTGGACCTCAAGGACCCCGAAGGCCTCCAACGGCCGGTGCGTCTCGTACGCGTCCCGGCCGAGGCCGTAGAAGCCGTGGCGCACGTTACTCAGCACGAAGCCGAGGATCATCGGTGTCCCGCCCTCCGGCGTCACCTTCATGCCGTCGAACTTCAGGACGTCGAACCACATCAACATGGCGGCGATCTCGCTGTTGGTGAGCGCGTAGATCCAGCCGTTGGTGAAGAACCCCACGGGGATCTCCAGGAAGAGCTCGGCATCCGCCGGCACCGTGTACGCGATGCTCGCTGCGCCGGTGTCCTTGCTCTTCCCGTTCTCGCACAGGAGCAGGACGCCGCGGCTGACCTGACCCTTGACCCCGGTCGCCGATCTCAGCAGCTCCATCCCCTCCAGCGTCTTCATCGCCTGGGTGATCTGCCTCAGCTTGTTCGTGCGGACCGAGGACGCCTGAACCCCGGGACCGGCGTACTTGGCGACGGTCGCCACCAACCCCTCCCACGAGTCGGTCGTCTGGGCGTTCGGCTCGATCGGGTACGGCTGGGGCCACTCCTTCCCGATTGCCGCCTCGCACTGCGCCGCAAACAGCATCACGAGGTAGAGCTTCAGGCTGAGCCCCTTCGGCGTGATCATCTGGGCGGAGAAGGGGCGCTCGGACCTAGGCAGAGGCTTGCGCTCGTTCTCGACCATCCCGCCGAACTTCTCCAGCCGCACGAAGGACCGCCGAACGCGCACGGTCTTCGGCTTCCTGCCCCGCTCGTAGATCTCCCGAGCCTTCCGGACCGCCTCGGGGAGGTCGTTCCCCATCAAGGCCGCCAGTTGCTCCATGCGGACCTCGACCTTGCCGTCCCTCTCAAGGGCCACAGCCCCGGCCTCCTCAAAAAAACTGCTGCGGTTTATCCGCTACCGATTGATCCGTATGCCGGGTTACTAGTCCAGTTATCCATCTCCTGGTTTCAGCTCCATTTACCTGAGACTCGACGCATGCGGATCAATCCGTAGGCCAGTGTACCCCGAGGGCCTGTCAAGCCCGCGCACCATGGATCTCACGAGCTGGAACCCTCCAGCCGTAGAAGTCCCGCAGGCCCCGGGCAGAGAGCCGGCAAGCAGAACTGCCCTGGGCCTGCGCCTACAGGAAAGAGGTGGTCCATCCTGACTACCAACGACGGTACCCCAGCAGATCCGGCACAGCACCAGCCCGTCGTCTCCGTGAGCAGGAGGCGCTCCGAGGGGGCGTTCGGCTGGTGCCAGCTCGGATTCTCCGCACTTTGCGTCGGTTCCGGAGTCGCCCTGTGCTTCACCGGCTTCCCCTTCGTCGGCGGCCCGCTCATCACCGCCGGAACCTGCCTGCAGGTCAAGGTCGAGGTTAACCTCCGCTGATCTTGAAGGCCGGGGGCGTGGAGGTGCTGCCCTCCACGCCCCCGCCGGTTCCCGGCACTCTGGGAACGATCTCTGGCGGACGCGGTCGGGTCTCCTCACATCACCCGAGTCGAGCGGTGCGGTGTTCGGCGAGCGCTCGCTCGAGGGCGTCGAGCATCGTGACGATGTCGTCGACCTTCACGTAGGAGATCCCGAACGTCACGGTGCCGTCGGCGTTCACGTCGAACTCGTACTCCGCGTAGGTCTGCTCGTCCTCGTAGTGGTACTGGCCGGGCTCCGCCTCGGCGAACCCGCCCGCCCCCTCGTCGAACCAGTCCGCGCCCCAGCACTCCGTCATGGCCGTGCCGACCGCGGTCTTCGGGACGTTCTCGAACTCGATCGTGGCGCGGCCGTGGTCGTCGAGGCAGACCTTCCCCCCGCCTTCCCCGGGCGTCGTCCACCGCAGGGTGGGCCCGAAGCACTGGCACCGGGTGGCGGGCGTGAGGGCGGGGAACGCCGCGGTGAAGGCCTCCTGAGCCGTCTCCTGGTGTAGCTCCCACGCCCCGTACCAGCTATCGAGAGCCTTCTGGACGTGTGTCTGCACGTCTCCTCCCGTCTGCCCAGGTCACGGGGCTGCCGGGTGGCGGCCGCGGGACGTGCCCTGAGCGACGGCGCACCGTGCCTACGCCGGCGTGCTTACGTCCGAGAAAACTCCAGGTCAGACGGTGAGACGTCGATCACCTTCGGAACATCGCCCCGCACCTTTGCGCTACCTGGATAGGACATCACCCGACGTTCGCTCACTTGCTCTATTTTTCGAGCATTGCCCTGATATGGGCGGAAGGCGGTATGCGCGTGTTGGACACACCCGAGCGTCGGCGGTACGACGGGGCGCAGGCGAAGCTCCAGGCGGCCAAGGAGCACGCCACGGATCACAAGGTGCGCGAATCGCATCGCAAGTCGGCTGCCCTGCTGAAGCAGCACCGCCCGGAGAACGAGACGGACCCGGACTGCGTTTTCAGCGGGAACCCGTGGCCGTGTTCGACTGCCGAGTACCTGATGTGCACGGTCGGCGCGTAGAGGCGGAACGGGGCCCCACACCTGCCATGACGAGGGGCCCCGCGCGCTGTGTCCACGGGGAGGCGGGCACGTCACCAGGACCAACGCCCCGGGCGTGCCGGGGTTACGGCTGCGCCCCGGCCGCGGGTGGTGCGGCCGGGGCGCGGTTGCGCAGTTGAGGGGCTATGCGTCGGTGCCGCCGGTTCTGGAGCACTCCGGGTCGAAGATGTTGCATCCGCCGTCGCTCGGGTCCGACGGCATGGGCGCGGTCGGGGTCGGCTCCGGGGTGGCCGTCGGGCCGCCAGACGGGTCCGGATCGCTGGGGCTCGGCGTGGCCGTGGCGGTTGGGGACGGCTTCGGGCCCGTCTCTGTCGAGTCGTCCCGTACGGCACCGAGCACGCCGAAGATGACCGTGGCGAGCAGGTTGACCACGAGCAGCGCCAGGATGGCGCGGCTGTACCGGATGCAGGTGCGGCAGTTGCCGTCCGAGATGAGTTCGGCGGGCTCCAGCGCGGCCGGGCACGGGGAGCTGCAGGCGGGCTTGGGGGTGGGTTCTGACACGGTGGGTCCTTCGGTTCGGGAACTGGAAGGCCGGACCGTGTCCGACCCGGGCGCCTTGCGTCGCGGCGTCACTTGGTGAGCCGGACCGGCGGCGGGGCGGGCGCTTTCATGGCAGGCGCGGCGGGGGCCTTGGGTGCGGCCGGGGCCGGGGCCTTCGGGGCGGCCGGGAGCTTCGCCGCGGGCGCCTTCGGCTTCTGCGCGCTGCTCCCGGAGTTGTTGGTACCGGCCGCGGCGCCCGTACTGCCGTACGGCAGGCACGTCACCGGGTCGACGGTGCCCGCGAAGGCCGGGGCGCAGCGCCCCGATGAACCGTCGCTGTCGTCGTCGTCGACGTCGATGTCGGCGGCCAGGAACGCGACCAGGACCACCAGGGCCAGCACGAAGATGCCGACGGCGACGGAGACGATCAGGCGGGACGTGCGGTCGTTCGGCGGGGGCAGGAGCTTGGTCACGGTGCGGCCTTCCAACGGGAGGGATGAGGCCGCGGATCGTGGAGGCCGAGGAGGGCTTGCGTCGCGCGCTGGGCAATCGGCTTGCCCGAACGGGTCCCGGCCGGCCAGGGTGTGATCACGCACGGCGCTGCGCACCAAGGACGGGAAGCGGGGCGGACCCACGGGTCGCCCACGATCACGCATCCCGGTGCCACCGAGGGGGTTCGAGTCCCCCTGCGAGCGCCGTGCGTTTCAGTTCCTCGCCCACCTCCAGGCGCTCGAGGGCGTGGCGCCTACAGTCGAGGGCATGAGCGCGATCCCGGAGCCTGAACCAGCCCGCCCGTGCCGCCCACAGGACGGGCCGGAGCCCGAGGTGTGGACGTGGCCGCCCGGCGACCGTCCGGCGCTCAAGGTGTGGTCGGCCGGGGCGTGGCGGTACGCGCCGGTGACGGCCCGGCAGGACTGGGCGGACGGCACGTTCCGGTACCAGGTCCTGGTGGACCTCCGCGGGGACACGACGATCACGCATCGCACGTACGTGTGGGGACACCCCGGGCTGCGGAAGTGCCACGGAAGCGACGCCAAGCCGTCCAGGGGGCCCGACGAGCGGCGCCAGGGTGAGATGCCGCAGGCGCCGCGCCGTCGACCTCGTACGGGGCCGCAGGGGCGTTCGACTACAGGTAGGTGATCTCCAGCTCCGCGGCGAGGAGACCGCCGTTCAACGGGGTGTCGGTGAGCAGCGCGCGGACGGGGCGGCCGTCGAAGTCCAGGCGGACGACGGCACCGGCCGGGGCAGAGCTGCGGAAGGTGATGCGGCGGGCGCCGAACAGCGGGCCTGAGTTGGTGACCAGGTAGGTACGGGCGGGGCGGTGAGCCATGGCGTGGCCTCTCGGCGGGAGCGCCGTCCGTACGGGCGCCCTGTACCCCTTAGCGGGTCTCGGGCCCGATCGGACAGGAACGCCCGTCCCCGCGGGGCCCGGCCGCCGTGGTGGTGCGGGGCCGGGCGCGCGCCGGGGGCTGTCAGGCGGCCGCGTCGATGTCCTCGCGGACCAGGGGGACGGCGCCCTTCGCGGTCTTGAGTTTCTGCCGGGCGGTGACCAGGTCCGGGCCCTGGATGCCCTGCTCCTTGCAGGTCTTCCACCAGCCGTGTGCCGTCACGGCGGCCGTCTTCTCGCGCAGCCTCTCCCAGAGCTGGTCGTACGCCGCGGCCTCGTCGGGCTTCCAGCCGGGGGAGGGCTCGCAGCCGGCCCGGCCCCGTTCCTTCACCTCCGGCCACCCCTCGTGAGGCTCACGGGACCAGGGGAGACGCTTCTGTAGGGCGTGGAGCTCGGCGTACAGCTCGGCCGCCTCGCGCTGCGCGTCCCGCAGATCCCGGGGGAAGCCGTGGGGATCGAACGGCTTCTTCTCCTCGTCGTCGGAGGTCTGCTCAGGGAAGGGGTAGTGGCGCTCACCCTTCGGAGCCTAGTTCGAGTCGGTGACATCGCCCGGTGTGGTCGGCGACACGTACGACGCTGCCGTCCCCGCGGGAGCACCACAGCTCCTCGCCGTCACGCTGGTCAGTGCAGTACGTCAGGCCGTCGGCAGTCCACTCGTAGTAGCCGCGGGGCCGGTTGCTCGTGACGAGGGCGGCGACGTCCAGGGCGGCCTGGAGGTTGTCGTCCCGGTGGGTGCACCAGTGCATGTCTTCCTGGGTTTCCAAGTCGCGGCCCTGGCCAAGGAACTCGCGCATGCCGTCGGGCGTGTGTTGCACGGCGAGGACATCCCCGGGCGTGAACGGCCAGCTCTGCGGTTCGCGCTCGTGCGGGGTGTACGTGCCAGTGATCACGAGGAAGCTGAGGCAGTGCAGGGGGACGGTCTCCCGGCGGTTGAGGACGTACAAGACCTCTTCCGCGCTGACGCCCTGATGGACGCTGAGGCGGTGGATGCTCATGCCCGGGGGAACGCCGGGCGGTTCAGGGCTGTTATAGCCGTCCCGGGAACGCCGGAGCGCCCGGCCTCCGCGGGTGCGGGGCCGGGCGCTCCGGGGCCTAGCTGACTAGGTCGTAGTCGTCGGGGCTGAGCATGTCGTCCATCTCGTAGAGCTGGGCGAGGTAGTCGCGCACCAGGGCCTCGGCGAGGCCGCCCAGGACGCCGCTGAGGACGATCGCGGCCATGACCGGGGAGACGACGTCGGCGGCCTGCTGGAAGGTGCTGGAGCGGCTTCCCTGCCACGGGTAGGAGCGGCGGAACCCGACGAGCAGCCCGGCCTCGGCCGCGGTGAGGCGGTACCCGTCGCTCTCGCGCTTCCAGGTGCGGGACTTGCCGGTGAGGCACCAGGACGGGCCGTCGGCGGAGAACGCGTTGCCGCCCTTGGCGCGGCCGGTCTTCGGGTCGATGGGGCGGTTGCCGCGGGTGTTGACGCGCTCCCCCGGCTGCCAGCCGAGGGCCTGCGCCATGGTGGTGGCGGGCAGCGGGCGGATGCAGCGGGTGACGGTGGGGGAGTACCAGCGGGAGGCGATCATGTAGACGCGCTTGCGGCGGGAGGGCAGGCCGTAGTCGGCGGCCTCCTTGATCTCGTGGCTGGTGTAGAACCACTCGGCGCACTGGAACTCGATGGTCAGGTCGCTGATGATCTCCTCGGGCAGGTTGCTGGACTGCTCCATGGCCATCCAGCGGATCGGCGCACCGGCGGCCTGCAGGGCGATCGGCCAGATGGCGACCTCGAGCATGAGCGCGATGCGCGGGTCACTGACGCCCGCGGCCATCTCGCGGACCTCGTCCCAGGTGGCGCCGGAGCGGGGGGCGAAGCCGTCGCCGTGGCACCCCTTGCCGTCGGGGGCGTCCGGGTCGCACTCGCACTCGTCGCCCTCGTCGTTGTGGTGCCACTCCATGGGGATGAACCCGGCGGTCTCGCCGACGTAGGCGATGGCGTCGCCGAGGATCTGGATGTTGCCCAGCTCCAGGCCGGAGAGCTTGCCGCCCGGGGAGAACGTGGGGCACGGCGGGCTGATGATGACGGCGGCGGTGTGGCGCAGCGCGATGTGCTCGGGGTCGAGGGTGGTGATGTCGGCGCAGATGCGGCGGTGTCCGGCGGCGCGGGCGGTGGCGCAGGCGTCCGGGGAGATGTCGACGCCACAGGAGTCGACGGCCACGCCGAGGACGGCGGCGATGCCCTCGGACCAGCCCCCGGGGCCCGCGAACAGCTCGACGACGCGGATCGGGTCACCGGGGAGCGGGGCGAGGAGCCACTCGGCGGGCCAGGGGGCGGCGGCCTCTTCGAGGACCGGGAGGACCTTGGCGGGGATGGGCAGACCGGCTTTGCGGGCGAGCGTGGCGACGTGGACGGCGGTCTGAACCTTGGCCGGGAGGGTCCTCATTGCGGCGTTCCTTCGTTCGGGACTGTCGGCGGCTGCTCTCCACCAACATCCCGAACAGTACAGCAATGAGACTCGCACAACAGGGAAACAGGGAAAATGCCCGTGCGAGTCTCACGGCTGCACCATCAAGGCCGATCGCGCCCGGTCCCCGTGGCCGAAGGGGACCGGGCGCAGCGCTCAGCAGTACCGGGTGGCCGGTCGCTCGCAGTGCCGCCCCTCGTGCTCGGCAATCGGGGTCAGGCACACCGCGCACTTCGGGCCCTCCGCGTCGGCACCGGAGCCACCGGGCCCGAGGTCGGCCTCGACGACCAGCCGGGCCCACCGGTCCTCGGCGTGCCACCGAATCGCCTTCTCGGCGCAGCACTCCGACCGCCAGCACATACACCGGTGGCAGTCCTGGCAGTTCTGCCGTCGGTCGCACGCGCACCGGCAGTCGTGCGGGCGGCACCCCTCCTTGTGGTCCACCGGGTTCAGCACCGCGGCGAGCAGGGGCAGCGCCGTGTCCAGCATCGCGACCGCCCGGTTGCCCGCCTCCTCCGCGTCGAGGAGCGACCGGGTCTCCCCGTACATCGCGTACAGGGCGCGACCGATCACGGTGGGCGAGTGCCGCGGGCACCCCTCCGTTCCCACCTGAACCTCGGAGCGGCATGTCCGGCAGAACACCCCGAGGAACGGGTGCGGGGCTACGCCCTCCAGCCGGGCCCAGTTGTCGAGGAGCGTGCCGTTCGCCTCCAGGGTGGTGCTCAGCAGCGCGCGGACGCGGTCCAGCTCCCCGAGCAGGTCGCGCAGGTCCGGCGTGCCCGCGGCGGCGCGGATCTCGGCCAGCCGCTCGTCGGGGAGCGGGTCCTCGCCGGGGCGGTGGTCGCGGGTCGGCTTGTGCGTGGGCATGTGGTTTCTCCAGTGGGTTGGGCCGCGCCCGGCGAGCAGTGCCGGGCGCGGAAGGGAACGGGCAGGGGGGAGGCCGGCCTCGGGGCGCCGGGGCGGGTCAGCGGCAGAGCTGCGGGGCCAGCGAGATCAGGAAGTCCGCGCCGATGCCGTGGAGGTCGATGGACGCCGGGGTCGTGTCGTGTGCGCGGGCCTGGGCGTCGGCGGCCGGGGTGGTGTAGCCGTAAGGGCCGGGGCCGGGGCCGGTGCTGAACGCGAGTCCGCCCTGGTCGGTCTGCTCGACGTGCCCGTGCCGGGCGAGGACGGCGGCCAGGCGGCGCTGCAGACGGCCGCGGACGCGGGGGATCTCCGGGCGCACGTCAGCGGCCGGGGGCAGGCAGCAGGTCACGGCCTTCTCGACGGCGCGCACCGGGCCCTGTATCTGGACGTCGGCCACGGGGTTCGTGCCGTGGAGGGTGACGGAGTACCGGGCGCCCGACGGCGCGGCCCACGCGAGGGTGGACGTGTTCGCCAGGAGACCGATCCGGTTGTACGTCGCCACGCCCTGCAGGCGCATCGCGTGCCCGATCTCGTTCAGCAGCTCCAGGCGTCCCATCACCCGCGGCCCGTCTGCGTCGGCGCGCCCGGCGGCCTCGTCGTCGAGGACGGGCAGCACCAGGCGCAGCACCTCCCGCGCGATGACGGCCGGGCTCATGCTCTCGAGGTGGAGGTCGGGGCGGGTCGGCTCACGGTCGGGGAGCTGCCAGCCGATCTGTGTGTCCCAGGTACGAGCGACCAGGACCAGGGCGCGGCCACCCTGCACCAGGCGGGCGGCGGGGTACCGGACGGTCCACCACGGGGCGTAGGGCTCGACCGTCCACTGTGTGCCGGCCCGCTCGGGCAGCAGGGCGGCGACGCGTCCGGCGAGGGTCTGGGCGGGGCAGGTGGGGCGGGCGGGGGCGGTGACGGGCGGGGTCATGGCGGGGGGCCTTTCGGGAGTGGGGCCGCGCCCCCGGGAGCAGTCGGGGGCGCGGCTGGGCGGGAGGGGGTCAGACCAGGTACGCGACGGTGGTGAGGAGCAGGTCGACGCCGAGGCTGCTGATCTCGGCGACCACGCGCTGGTCGTCGTCGGCGGGGTCGGTCGGCTCGTCGGCGGCGGGGAGCGCGATCCAGCCAGAGGGCTCGCGGCGGGCGCCGAACTGGACCTCGCTGTCGTCGACCGGGCGGAGCTGCGGGAGCCGATCGGTCAGGTTGCGCGTGAAGGCGCTCCCGGCGTGGTCCTCGGCGTGCCCGGCGTACGGGGTGGTCACGGCAGGCAAGAAGCCGTACAGGCCGCTCACGGGCCCTTCGTAGGTCAGGACCACGTCCCGGTTCAGGCCGTACACCCACAGGCCCCAGGTGCCGCCCGTGCTGGCCGTCCACATCAGGCCGGGCCCGTTCACGCCCTCGGCCGGGACGGCGTGCCCGCCGTGGTCGATCACCGCGAAGCCGACTTCCACCAGCTCTCCCGCGCGGTCGGAGAGGACCTGGTCCCACCCCTTCGTGCGGCCGGTCTTTCGGGCCTGGTCACGGTCGAGGTCGGGGAGGACAGAGCGCAGCACGCGGGCGGCGAGGGTGAGCGCGGGGGCCGGGTCGGTCGCGTCGACCACCACGTCGGGAGTGCTGGGGAACAGGCCGGGCCGGTCGGCGTACACCGCGATGCGGTCCGCCTGCTCGACGACGAACAGGGTGTGACGGCCGTTCGTGAGCCGGGA
Organism: Streptomyces flavusporus; assembly: GCF_046267975.1. Taxonomy (NCBI): domain Bacteria; kingdom Bacillati; phylum Actinomycetota; class Actinomycetes; order Kitasatosporales; family Streptomycetaceae; genus Streptomyces; species Streptomyces flavusporus. Next base: position 8,500,270 of record NZ_CP176503.1, read on the forward strand.
CGTCGCGGCGTGCGGCCGGATCGCGTACGGGGCTTCGCCGACGGTCCAGGCGTCGCCGCGGCGGGCGGGCAGGAGTGCGGCGAGCGGCGCGGCCATCTCGGCGTGGGTGACGGCGGACAGGGTCACGGCGGTGTTCCTTCGTTCGGGGTGTTCCGGCGCGGTGCTCTCCGGCCGGGTGATGTGGTCATGCGGGGGGTGCTTGCGTCGCGCCCCGGGGCGGCTCGTACGTCCAGGCCCCGGGGCGGCTCGTACGTCCAGGCCCCGGGGCGCGACGGTCTACAGGCCGTCGTCCTGGGCGAGGGCGCGGCGGGCGAAACTGCGGGAGGAGCGGCGGAGCGCGGCGAGCGACTGCTCCCGCAGTCGGCCACGGTGCCGCGCCTCGGCGACCTCTTCGGCCTGTCGGCGGGCGGCGTCGGCGCGCATGGCGTCGATGTGGTCCTGCCACGCGCGGGCGGCGTCCTCGGCGGTGCCACCCTCGGAGACGTCCCACAGGGCGGAACTGCCGCGCAGGTCGGCCAGAAGGACGCGGTCGAACTGGTAAGCGCGGAGCATGACCGGCCCGTCCGCGGTCCACTTCGTGACCAGGATCCACAGGCGGGACAGGTCGGTGTCGGCGGGAAGCGCAGGGCAGTCGAATGCGCGGTGGTGGGTGATGGTGATGGTGCCGTGGTTGGCGGTGCATCCGGACGCCAGCACCCCGGGTCCGGACTCGGTGCCGCCGCACGCGGAGCGGGGGCACGTGCATCCGGCCGGTTGTCCGCCGGTGTCGGCGACGTGTGTGTGAATGGCCAGCAGGTTCACGATCGGTGTCCCTTCGTTCGGGCGGGCCCGGCGTGCTCTCGCCGGGGAGTAGGCCGGGCGAGCGCGGCTTGCGTCGCGCCCTGCCCGGCGGGGTGGGTGTCAGCCGTGGGAGTCGTACAGCTCCCGGGCGGCGACGGCGGCGGCGTTGCGGTGGCTGTCGTCGTCGCAGGTGGCGATGGTGGCGCCGAGGTGGGAGACCATGCGGACGGCGGTGTGCGTGACTCCCTGGTCGCTGATGTGGCAGGGCAGGCGCCGGTGAGTGAGCCCGTACGTCACGGTCGGGCCGTACGCCTCGTGAGCGCGGCGCAGCGCCATGGTGGTGCCCGGGGTCGCGATCTCGACGGCGGCGGGGACGGCGGGCCGGTTGCACGGGCGGTCGGCGGCGACCGCTTCGGAGGCGGCGAGGAGCGTGTGCTTCCAGTGCAGGGCGAACGCGCCTTCCAGGAGCGCGGTCGTGTCCCGGGCCGGGGGCATGAGCCGCAGGTGGCCGTGGATCGCGTGGAGGCGGGCGAACAGGTCCCCTTCCCGGGCGATCAGCACGGAGCCGCCGGGGAGCAGTGACGTGGGCAGGTCGACCTCGTTGCCGTACACGGGGGCGGTGACGTACTGGCTGAACAGGGGCGGAAAGCCGATGGCGGGGTGGGCGGCGGCGATCTCGTCGGCGGTGCGGAGCGCGTGCGAGGCGTCCCAGTCCATCGTGTTCGTGATCACGATGCCGTCCCAGGTGCCGGGTTCCTCGGTCTGGAGCGAGTGAGCGGCGGCCTCCAGCAGGGCGGCGATCTCCAGCAGGGCGGCGCGGCCCTCAGCGCTCGGCACGGGCGCGGGGGAGGCGGCGCGGGTCCGGGCGATGGTGGCGATGGTGTTGGCGCGGTGTGCGGCGGCGAGGGCGTTGGGCGTGGCAGGCATGGGTGTCTCCGTCTCCGGGGCGTGAAGGGTGTTGTGGGGTGCCGGGGCGCGGCGGGGGGGAAGGGCCGCGCCCCGGCGGTCAGGGGGCCTGTCAGGCGGCGATCAGCGCGGCGCGGACGGCCTTGTACTCGGCCTTGCGCGGCTTGTACTGCGCGGCGATCTGCGCGACCTGGGCGCGGGTGTACCGGTAGACGGTCTTGACGATGTTCCGGGCGCCGTTGAAGGAGCGGCGAATGCGGGCGCGGCGGCCCTTGACGCCCTTCTTCTTCGCGACGGTGCGCAGGGCGTCAGCGACGCCTTCAACGGTCTTGCGGTCGGCACCGGTGGCGATGATGTGGGTGACCAGGGAGCGGGCGCCGGTGCGGACACGGCGGGTGGCCTGGGCGACGGTGCGGCGCTGGGTGGAGGCGGCGCGGTTGGCGCGGACGCGGTCACGGAGTACGCGGCGGGCGGCGACAGAAGCCATGGTGGTGATCCTTCGTTCGGGACTTGTTGGCGGTGCTCTCCGCCAACCCCTTGATAGTACAGCAATGAGACTTCGGGGCGCTATAAGATCCCGGAAAGAATCGAAGATCTCGCAGGTGAGACACAGATCGACACGGTTCGCGGTGTGCGCCGGAGGTCTCACGGCTGCACTGTTCTCGCGGCCTAGAAAAGGGTGTCAGCTTGCTCGGGGAACGTCGCGGCCGGCATACGGGCGTCAGGGGTGCGCACGGCCGCCGGGTCCTCCCCGAACAGAGGCGCGGTGCCGCACTCGTCGGGGACGGCGGGGACGGGGCGGTCCACAGTGTCCGGGGCGTCTGGGGCGTCGCGGTCGAAGTTGGCGGGCGCCATGCGTAGCCAGTTGCGCCCGGGGAGCTTGGTGGCGGTCACAGCGGTCTCCTGTCCGGGGCCGGGCCGGGGGCACGAGCAGTGCGCCCCCGGCCGGGGACGGCGGGCGGTCAGTCCTCGTTGTGCTGTGCCCACTGGGTGTCGAGCGCGAAGAGGGCGGCGGCGAACTCCTCGGTGCCCGGGACAGCCGTGATGCGGGTCAGCAGCTCCCGCCCGGCCGCCACGGAGTGCGGGGTGCCGTCGGCGTCCGTCCAGGCGTACGCGGGGCGCTCCGCTACCGTCGCGCACAGGTCGGCGAAGTCGAGTTCTCCAAGGCACTGGGCGGGCACCGTGGGGCCGCACTTGCGGTTGCCCATGGTGTGGCAGTCCCAGCCGGATTCATCCTCGTCGACGACGCCGTCCCGGTTGTCGTCGCCGAGGGCATCGGCCTGCCCGTCGGTCCAGCCGTCCATCCAAGCGACCGTGCCCGGGGCGCTGCCGTCGGCGACGACGTCCGGATACGTGGGCTTGGAGCCGTCGCCGAGGGCGGCCACGCCCGCCATCCATCCGCCGTTGTATGCGGCGACCAGGTCGGCCGTGTCCACGGTGACGGTCGCGGCGGGGTGCGCCTTGGGCGTCGCGGCGGGGATGTCGGCGTCCGCGGTGGGGCCGAGAGCGGCGGCGGCACCGAGGAGTGCGGTAGCCAGTCCAGCGGTCAGGAGTGCGGCGGGACGGGGGCGACGGGCGAGAAGGCGCGGCATGCGCATGGTGGTGATCCTTCGTTCGGGACTCCCGGGGTTGCTCGACCCCGGGCCGCCGGGTGGCGGGGCTCCAGAACGTACACAGCCGACACGGAAAAGTACAGCCATGAGACCGACCTCAGAGCAAGCATGCCGCTTCACCTGCACGTTTACAGATTTTTACAGGGCTCCTGTTGCCCTAGAGTCGCATTGCTGTACTGTTCTCTCAGCGGTTCACACCGCGCCCTGGAGAGCAACCGGGGCAGTCCCGAACGAAGGAAGTCGCCATGTCCGTGTCTCTCGCCAAGCCCACCGACGCCCCCGAGCCCCTGATCGCCGCCTACGTCCGGCGTGGCCTCAGCGACTACTTCGCACGCCAGCAGTACCGGGGTGCCCGACAGTGGGCCGAAAAGCTCAGCCCCGAGGAGCGCGCCCGGCTGCTCACCCTCCCCGTCATCAAGCGGTCGCCCATGACCGTGCACGTCCTGAACGAGGTCACCGCCGAACAGCACAACGCGCACTGACCAGCACCCGCACCGCCCGCCACCCCCGGCGGGCGGTGCGCCCCGCCCTCGAGGCCGGCACACGCCGGAACGGGCGCAGGGCGCACCGCCCCACCACACAGTCCCGGAGAGCAACCGGGACGTCCCGAACGAAGGAACACCCGGTGATCACTGCCACGGAGCGCGCCGACTGGATGGCGCTGCAGATCTTCATCGCTGCCAGGGAGCACAACGGCCGCGTCATCACCCACGACCTCGTCGACGCCGTCATGAGCCGCGACGCCGACAAGGAGCAGGGCAAGGCGAACAAGGAGATGGTGCGCCGCATCATCCGCAAGCGCGCCGAGTCCGAACGCGTCCGGGTCATCTTCACCGAGGATGAGCGGTACTGGGCCATCCGCGAACAGCTCCACCACATGACCACCGACGCGGTTCAAGCGCTGCGCGACGAGATCACCGAGGGCGGCGACGACGACCCGCGCGGCTGGGACCCGGCCCTGACGAAAGCCATCTCCGTCAGCCTCTCCCACCGTCAGCAGACCCGCCGCCTGCAGGGCTGCAAGCCGGTCTCCATCCGCCTGTGGCGCATGCCGCGCCCGGCCGCCGTCGAGGAGCGCCCCGCCCCCGCCGAGGAGACCGCTCCGGCCGCGCCCGACACCACGCCCTTGTACGCCGCCCTGGCCGCGTACGAATCGACCGTGCACGCCTCCCTGGGCGGTGCGCCCCGCGACCTCGCCAACCTCGACCGCCACCTGCTCACCCTGGGGAAGATCTCCGCCCCGGAGCACCACCTCGAGATCGTCGAGACCCGCGCGGACGTCGAGGAAGCGTGGGAAGCGCTGCGCACCGCCCACACCCTCACCGCCCGCAACGCCGCCCACGACCAGGCGCGCGCCGCCGTCGAGCGGGCCCGCGCGGTGATCCTGGCCGTCGCCCCCCGCGCGCACCGGATGCACGGCACGGACATGCCCGGCACGGCCGAGGAGATCCGCGTCGCGGCCCTGGCGTACAACGCCGTCGACGCCACGCCCGAGGAACTGTCCGCCGTCGCCACCGGCACGTCCACCGTGCGCGTGCACTGCCGCAGCGACTCCGGCACCGGATGGACCGTCACCGCGACGATCACCGCCGGACTGAACTCGCCCATCGGGCACGCCCCCGCGCACCCGCCGATCGTCCTGAAGTTCCGCAAGCGGGACGGCCGCGAGGACGCCGCCGAGAACACCCGCCGCATGTTCGGCCGCATGTTCCGCGTCGCCGTCCCCGTTGAGTACGTCCTCGACCGCCGTCCCTGACTCGTCCCGGCGCCGCCCGGCCGGAGGGGTCGGGCGGCGCCCCACGGGCCCATACGCGCCCGCGCGCGTGTGGACGGTCCCAGAAGTCCCATAACCCCGCCTGTCTGTCCTGTTGCCCCCGCTCTTGGCGTCCGGGCCCGCCGTGGTCCGTTCGCCGCTCCGAGGAAGGTTCCAGCCCCATGTCTCTGCTGCCGTCCTGGCTCCACTCCCACCTGTCCGCCGCCGCGCCGTCGCCGTACACGTTCGAGTCGTTCGCCGACGAGGTGGCCCGCCTGTTGGGTCTCCCGCCGACCATGCGCACCGGGGAGTTCGAGCGCAGCTCCGAGACGGATCACGTCTGGCTGCTGTGGAAGCCCGACCGGTACGGGGCGGTGCTGCTGATGGACCGTCCGGAGGGGGAGCTGCGTCAGGCCCTGGTCATCAAGGTGATCTGGCACAACTCGCCGGACCCGGCCGACGTCGCCGCGATGGTCCGGGCGTACGAGCGGCGCGGGCGTGTCCAGTCTCTTCGGACCCTGCTGGCCCGGTTGCTGCGCCGCCGCTGATCCCGCACGTCTCTCAGCTCCCCTACTCCCGGCCGTCGCCGGATCTCCGAAGGAACGCCCGTGTCTGCGCCTGCTCTGTTCGATCTTCCCGTGCCCGCTTCTGCTCGCTCCGCGGCTGTGCCGGCCACCTTCCGCCGGTCCGGCATCACGGTGCTGTCGCATGGGCTGGGCGCGGACTCGACGGCGATCCTGCTGATGTTCCTCACGGCCCCGGAGAAGTACGGGCTGAGGGCGGACCTGTCGGACCTGGTGGTGGTGCACGCGGTCACCGGGGACGAGTGGCCCGATTCCCTGAGCTACGTCGACCGGTTGGTGTTGCCGTTGCTGCGCCGGGCTCGGGTTCGGCTGGTTCAGATAGCCCGCGGGGGGCCGGAGGACGCCGACGGGGTGGTGATCCTGGACGACTCCCGGCAGCCGCGCCAGATCTTCGCTCAGGGACCGTGGAGACTGTCTGACGAGCTGCGTGCGGCCGGGACCGTCCCCCAGATGGCGAACGGGCGGAGGACGTGCTCCATCAAGTTCAAGGGCTGGTGCCTGGACGCGTGGGCCATCCATGAGTTCGGCACGTCGAGTTTCCGGCGAGTGATCGGCTACCACGCGGGCGAGATGGGCCGGGCGGAGAAGGACACGAGCATTCAGCGGCGCCTGAACGCGGAGGCTGGTCGAACGATCTGTGAGCCGCACTACCCGCTCATCCTGGCCAAGATGGACCGGGCCGCGGTGGAGGCGTACGCCCTGGCGCAGCTCGGGGAGCCCATCCGTAAGTCGTACTGCGCGCAGTGCCCGTTCAGTGGCGTCTGTGCCTCGCGGGACGCCCACGAGGAGCGGCTGAGGACTCACCCGCACGTCGCGGCCGATGTGTTGCGCATGGAGTACGTCTCCCAGGCCCTGAACGAGCGCGTAGCCCTGTACGGGACGACGTCGCTGCGGAAGCGGCTCACGGACGACGGGCGGAACACCGCGGTGCTCGACGCGTTCGCGCTGTCGCTGGATCAGGCCCCGCACGCGGTCTACGAGGTCCGCCGGATCTACTTCGCCGCCCGCACGGCGGAGTGCCGCCAGTGGCACGGCGGTAACTGCCGGACGCCCCGCTGGTGGTGCCGTCAGGCTCGTACGGAGGAGTGCGTCCAGGGGCATCCCGCGGGCCGGTTCGAGCCGTGGTGCTCCGGCTACTGGGACTCGTGCCGGGGGAAGACGACGAAGAGCCAAGCGTGGCGGTCCGTGCGCACCGTGTTCGAGGGGACCCGGGCGGAGGCCGAGGCGTACGTGCGGGCCCTGGCCGTCGCATACGACATGCGGCTCGAGCGGGGTGAACACTCCGGGATCGAGCGGGCGCACTACATGACCGCGGGCGATAGCTACCCCACGGCGTCCGCGTACCTGGTGGCGGCGCCGGCCGGGGTGCACGACAAGCAGCGCCCGAGGTTCGAGGAGCGGTTCACTCAGCTCACGGGCCGGGACGGGACCATGGGCACGCCGGTGCGGGAGCTGCCGGAGCCGGGCCCGAAGCGCCGTACGGGCGGGACCGTACTCATCCGGCGGGCGAAGACCATCGGGGGCGTCACGCTCATCGCATGACTGATGATCCAGCAATGAGACTCGCGCACGCGTTCCCCTTGTATCGATGGGGGTACTACACACGTGAGTCTCATTGCTGTACTGTCTTCCGTGTTGGCGGAGAGCACCGCCAATGTCCCGAAGGAAGGAACACCGCCGATGAACGCTGTCCTGGCTATCAAGCCCCTGGCACAGCTCACCGCGCAGTACGGGCCGATGCGCACCGTGCTGAACTCCAGCGCCCCCACCGACGTCCCCAGCGAACAGGCTGACGTCTACCGCTTCAACATCCTCGGCGGGAAGGGCAAGCGAGAGTCCGTCGTGAACGGCGCGGACGGTAAGCCGGTCCTGATCATCCGGTTCGTCGAGTACATCGACCCGGTAACTCAGCGCACCCGGTACGGCGTCGACTACTGGTCGGTCCTGCGGTACTGGGCCAGCGACCACGAGACGGGCGCCATGGCGGAGCTGTCGTACGAGAAGGCCGTGCGCGACGAAGTCCGGCACACGCGGCTTCAGCTCACCCCCGAGCGGTTCACGCGCGGCGTGGCCAGCTTCTACGACGTCACCGACGTCATCTGACCGGTCCGGTCTCTCACGGCCGGGGCGCGGCACCTGCTGTGCTCCGGCCTCCGCCCCCACTTGCCACACGCTTCCCGAGGAGCCCCATGTCCACTGCCACCGTCGCCAACGCCGCCGCTGTCACCGAGCGCCCCACCTACCCGGAGTGCCGCCGCTCCTGGATGCAGGAGCCCGAGGCCCCCACCTGCTTCGCGTGGATCACCGCGCGTGCCATCTACCGCGCCGAGCAGGCCGAGCTGCGAGCCCACAACGCGCTGCACTCGATGACCGGCAACCGCTCCGAGGTTCGCTACTGGGCCGCCCACCCGGAGGAGCGCAACGCCCGGCACAAGGCCCTCACGAGCGAGCGGGACAACGCCTGGACGGAGACACGCACGTTGCTCGCCCGACGCGCGGAGTGCACGTGCATCGGACCGGACATGCCGCGGTGACCGATCACGTACGGCTGCGCGGTGGCCTTCCCCGCACCGCGTAGCGCCCCCCACCGGCCGGGGCGCGACGTTCACCGCCGCGCCCCGGCACCCTCCCCCAACCTTCTTCCGCACACCAGGAGTCCGCGCCATGGCCCGCACCAAGACGACGTACCGCACCATCCACCCCGAGACCAACGAGGAAGTCACCTTCACCAAGGGCGGCCGCCCGATCCGCTGGATCACGTGGGGGGACTTGGGCAAGGGGTTGGTGCACTTCGGCTACAGCTCGCAGGAGACGTACGCGAAGGCCGTGAAGGCGCCCCGGTCGTCCAACCCGTACGCCAAGCGCTACGAGGCCACCGCGGCGACGGTCGTCGAGGACGAGACGCCCACCGTGCAGGCGTCCACCGTCGAACCGGTCGCCGTCGAGGAGCCCCAGGTGCACCCCATGCGCGCCGGCCTCACCGTCACCCCCGACTCCCCGCGCCGTGGCGAGATGAAGCTGAACGTGGAACTGGATGGCGAGATGATCGGCGTCGTCTTCGACGAGTCCCCGGCCAAGCTGGCACGCGGCGGGTTCGCCGCCTGGTCCTCGAAGTGCCGCAACCGCGGCGGCATCGTCGGCTTCTACCCCTCGAAGGAGGACGCGGCCGAGGCAATCGCCGACCTGCACGCGGCGGACGGTCCCGGCGGCAATAAGGCCCCGGGGTTCGCCAAGAGGCGGGCCAGGTTCTTCGCACTGCCCACCGTGCGCCGTGATTCTGTCGCCCGTCGCGCCGCGTACCTGTACGACGGCACCCGCACCGTGACCGCGTGCTGGGCGGCCGCGCTGGAGTGGGACGAGGGCGAGCACCCCGGGCCCGACCCGCAGACCGGTGAGCCGGTCTACGTCCGTACGCACTCCGCGAGGACCCGGCACCTGCCCAACCCCACCAAGCTGGGCCGCCGCACCCTGTGCGGGCAGGAATGGCAGCTCGCCTCCTGGTACCGGCACAACGGGGAGATCCGGCGCCCCGACAGCTGGATGATCCTCGGCCTCCCCGATTGCGGAGGCTGCGCCGAGTCGCACGCCGCCCGGCAGGCCCGCGCCGCCGCGTAGCAGCTCCCGCCGCCGGGGCGCCCCCAACGCGCCCCGGCCGTACGCCACCCCGACCGCTCCACTGACCTCGAGGACTTCACCATGCACGCCACGATCCGCGCCCACCGTGCCCGCAAGGCCCGCTCTCCCCGCTGGACCGACCGCCGTCCCCGCCCCGCGAGCATCCGGTCGATGAGCAGCACCGTCGGCGCCGCCCGCGCCTGCCTCGCCCGCTCGTACCGGTATGGGGAGCGCCGCTCCGCGCCGTGGCTCAAGGCGCGCGTGGAGCGGGGGGAGTCCGCACTGCGCTTCGGGGCGTACGGCCGTCCGGTGCCCCGCCCGCCGGTCGACCGCTCGCTGCTCCCCCGCGAGGAGCGCATGGGCCGCCCGCGGCACCCGTAGCCGCCTGCCCAGCCGGGGTGCCCGATGCGCCCCGGCCCCGCCGTTCCCCCTCGACCCCGGAGAGAAGACCCGTGTCCGTGTTCACCACCGCCGACTACACCACCGACAAGCTCACGCCGGGACAGCGCCGCGTGATGCTCGCCGCCGTCGACGCGGACGGCCAACTGCCCGATGGCGCCAATCAGCGCGTGCTCAACAACATCCCGGAGACCTGGGCGCGCACCGACGCGGCGGCCGGGGGCCGGTTCCTCACCGCCGAGGGACGTGCCGCGCTTGCGCCGCTGGGCCGTTTCTCCCTCCTGGCGCGCGCCAACCCCGAGACGGGCAGCTTGCCGGGCACGACCGGGCACAGTGACATGCTCGCCCTGGTCCGCGACGGTCTTGCCGTCCTCCAGGACAGCGACGGCCGCCCCGTGCCTGTCGCGGACCGCTGGGAGCGTGGAAACTCCCTGCGCATCACCGAGCGCGGCCGGAGACTGGTCGGCATGCCGTTGACAGCTCCCGAGTTCGCCGAGCGCCACCCCGTGGGCTCCCGAGCGATGTGGAAGCAGAAGGAGGGGGAGCCCGCCCGGCCCGTGGCGATCCTCGGCTGGCCGCTCGCCAACGGCACCGTCTACGTAATGCCAGTAGGCACCCACCTCAGCTACGCAGCATGCAGGGACCGGCCCGTGCCGGCCGAGCAGATCCGCCCCGCGCCCCAGGTCCCCACGACCACCGTGGCCGACCGATCCGACGAGCGAAGGAACACGATGACCGACAGGAAGCCCGCTCCGACCCTGGACGCCGAGCTTGAGGCGCTGCGCGGGCTCGCCGCCGCGGTGGTGAAGCCGATGACGCCCGGGGCAGAGACCTGGGAGCAGGTGAAGACCCTCGAGGAGCGCGCGACCGCGGGCTACGAACTGGCGGAGCGGTTCGCCGAGTTCGACCAGCAGGCGACGGCGGATCGGCGTGCGCCGAAGGCGTGGAGCATCGGCCGGGAGCTGTCCGAGGAGCAGGTCGCGGCGGAGCTGGAGAAGCGGCCCGAACTGCGTGCCCTGGGCGGGATGGTGGCGACCTTGGCGCAGATGGGCATGGCGCCGTGGCAGATGGCCAACCTGGTCCGCAAGGTGCAGGCGCACAAGCAGGCCGGCGCCGAGGAGAGCTGAGCGCCGCGGTGTGCTGCGGGGGCCGCCGGCCGGGTGGTCCCCGCTTTTCTGTGGGTTGCCCCTTCCCCGCGAGTCTCATTGCTGTACTATCTGGGGTGTTGGCGGAGAGCACCGCCGACGAGTCCCGAACGAAGGAATCCCGCATGTCCTATGCCGTCCTCTTCGACCTTCCGGTGTCTGCCGAGAACAGTGCAGCCATGCGACCGGCCGCCCCGAAGAACCCCGGGCGTCGCTCGTACGACGACGTCGACCGCGTGACGTACCTGGGCACGCATCAGCCGTCGTGGCTCGCCCGGCCGGAGTTCGGCGAGGACTGCGTCCCGCTCTGCGTCGCGAACCACCGTCTCTCCGGCCGCAAGACACTGCCGCGCTCCGTCACCCCGTGGATGCTCGACAGCGGCGGCTTCACGGAGCTGTCGAAGTACGGCCAGTGGACCGTCACCCCGTACGAGTACGCCGCGGCCGCGCGCCGGTACCACGACGAGATCGGGATGATGGACGTCTGTGCGATTCAGGACTGGATGTGCGAGGACGAGATCCTGGCGAAGACCGGCCTGACGGTGGAGCGCCACCAGTACAAGACCGTGGCGTCCTTCCTCAACCTCATGAGCTTGGACGCGGATCTCCCGTGGATGCCCGTCCTCCAGGGCTTCACCCTCGACGACTACCTGCGCTGTGTGGACCTGTACGAGCGGGCCGGTGTCGACCTCACGTATGAGCCGGTCGTCGGCATCGGCTCCGTGTGCCGTCGACAGACCACGAACGAGGCCGTACGGATCATCGAGACCCTGTGGTCCATGGGCATCCGCCTCCACGGGTTCGGCTTCAAGGTCACCGGCCTCCGCGAGACCTCCCACCTGCTCTACTCCTCGGACTCCCTCGCGTGGAGCCTGAACGCCACCAAGCGGGCCCCCATGCCCGGGTGCACGCACAAGCACTGCGGCAACTGCCCGCGCTACGCCCTGGCGTGGCGGAACCGTCTGCTGAACTCCCTCCCCGATCACCGGCAGCTCCTCACGCTGACCGCCTGATCCACCAGACTTCCGGGGCGCCCACCACGGGCGCCCCGGGCCCACCGGCGGGTGAGCACCCCGCCATCGACCCGAACGAAGGGACACCACCATGTACGTGAAGCCCGACCTGAACACCCCGCTCGCCAACCTGCGCGCGAACACCGAGGCGTGGAAGACCAGCCTCGCGCGGCACTCCTCCGAGGAGCGCAAGGGCAAGGGACTCGCGTGGGACGTCGAGCTGATGGAGGAGCGAGACGACATCGCCGCGAAGATCGTGGAGGACTTCGGAACGATCGACGCGGAGATGTCCAAGTGCCGGGTCATCGACAGCACGGCGCCGTCGGCGTGGACCATCGACCGCCTCACTGACGAGCAGATCGCCGCCGCCAAGGCCGACTGGCCGGAGCTGGGCATGTTCGACGACACCACCATTCGTCAGGTCGCCGATGCCCTCGGCATCCGCATGGTGCGGGAGCTGGGACGGCAGGCAGTTCGGCGGTCTCCCGACGTCCTCAGCGTCATCGAGGCCCGCGCGTCCTAGTAGGCCCCTCCGAGCCGTCCACGGCCCGCCCCAGCGCCGTGGGCGGCCCGTCCGTCTGCACCTGGGGCCGGAGAGCACCGGCCCCGTCCCGAAGGAAGGAACCGCCCCCGTGTCCCGTGCCACCCGCGTCAACACGATCCGCCGTCACCTCGTCGAAGGCGGGCTCGTCGACCTCGAGCTCGGCGAGGCCACGCAGAAGGCCGGCCATCCCGCCCGGCACGAGACCGACGGGTTCGCCGCCCGACAGCACGTCGACGCCACCGGGGCGTTGCTCGTCATCGTCGGAGCGTTCGGGCCGGACTGGTTCGCCACCAAGCGCGAGGCCCGTCACCGGCTGGAGCAGCCGTACGTGAAGTGTCACGTCGACGGCGACGTGGCCGGGCTCGCCGACCACGAGCTGTTGGTGCGGTGGGCGACATCCGCGGAGCTGCAGGCCCGCAAAGCGGCACAGGGAGCGCGTCAGGCCCAACTCGCGGCTCTCATGCGGCAGCAGGAGACGCAGCAACGCGCTGAGGAGCAGCGGCGGGCCCTCGAGGACGCCGGGCAATCCGGTCTGTTCTGACGCCACAAGCGCCGCGGATCTGCGCGCTCCGCGGCCATCCGTTTCTCCGGCCGCCGGCTGCCTCAACATGAACGTGGACCACTATGCGGGTTGCAGGCGGCCCACGCTCACGTTGAGGCAGCCTCAGCTACCGGCCGGTTCCTTCCGCTGGCGAACCCGCGCACGCAGCGCGCCCACCATGGGAAGCGTCAAGCCCAGGAAGAGGAACAGCACGGCCAGGCCACTCAACGAGGGACTCACAACCTCCTCGACGTCCAGCGACCACGGGTCGCCCAGGACGTAGAAGATGATGTACGAGCCCTTGGACACGGTGTACGCCATGCCGAGCGTCGCGGCCATGGAGGACAGTGCGTAGCCGGCACCGCTCCAAGGCCGGATGCCCCAGTTGCGCTGCGCGGTCCTTCCGCACATGAAGGCCAACTCGCCGCAGGTGACCATGACGTACGACAGGTAGATCAGCAGGTATGCGGCCACCGATTCGTTGTCGACATACGCGGTGGTGAACTCCATGTCCGGCTCGTTCGTCGCCAGGAAAAGCGGCACCATGACCGCCAGCTCCACCATGGCCGCGAAGGCCCGCTGGAACATCGCGGCGCGCAGGTACTCGGAACGGTAGGTCAGGTCCACCATCGTGATCTGGAGAGCGGCGCACCACAGGATCGCGCAGATGTGGGCAATCAGTTTGCCGACGTTGGCGACACCGGTGGCGTCCTCTGTTGCCTGCGCGACCACGGGGACGGCGAAGAAGACGCCGAGGGTGCAGATGCCGAACGCGGCGGCGATAGACCAGGTCGACACGCGCGGGTTGCCGACAGCTCTCCTGGTGCAGAGAGCGGTGACCAATAAGCCGGCCACAGTGCATATCCCGAAGACTATGCCGTCCACTTAGAGCCCTTCCAATGCATCGGCCGCGTATTGGGCGGCCTCGTCCTTACTACGCCGTCGTTGACGCCGGCCCGGCCTCTCGGCCGCCTCCCTGCGCGGCACCGGTGCCATGCCGAGGTCAGCGCGTCGGCGCTCCAAGTCTGCAATGACATTCCGCAACTCACCCTCGGGCAACCCGTTTAGGAGAGCTAGGACACGCCGCGCAGACGGATCCTCGAATGCCTCCAGCGCGTCAAGGTCGTCATAGCTGTCGTGAGGAAGCAGGTGTGCGGGCGGTACGCGGCCCAGAGCTTCGCACAGGGCCATGATCGTCGCGACGGTCGGGTTGTCCTGCGACCCGTTGGCCAGTTTGGCGACAGCGGCGTGGGAGACCGATACGTGATTGCCGGGAAGCGCGTCGACAGAGGCGGACAGCGACCGTGAAGTGTGTGCCCGGCCGTTGGTGTCCCGTCGGCTGGTCATGAGGGCCTTGAGCTTGTCTGCCAGCGACGGAGGGTTGGGGCTCACCACGCGCCGGTCTTGCCGGGCATGGCCGGGAAGCCGTCCGGCCGATGACTGCACTCAACCACGTACCGTCTCGCTCTCTTCGATCTTGTCTCTGTGTACTTTAGTTGACACAGTTAGGCGCCGAAGGCATGATCACAGATTGTGCGCAGCGTGCACACATTCCGCTTCTGGGTCATGGGCCCGTGGGGCTTCACCGGGCCTGCCTTCCAGGAGGTCGCTGGGCGTCACCGGCTCGTCGTGCGGTCGATTCCCGGAAGAGCACACTACTGAGGAGAGAGCGGCAGGCATGAGCGATCCTGGGCGGTGGACCGCATCGGATCCCCCGCACTCGGCTCACAGTCCACTCTGCTCGCGGTCGCGCGGGAGGGCGATGGGTCCTCTCTCCATGTCACAGGATGTCAACCAGCGCGTTCAGGTAAATCGAACTAACATTCGCCCACGAGATATCCGACGGGACGGGTCAACTGTGACGATCTCCGACGCCATGCCTCAACTCTGGGCCTCCAGGCTGCTGTTCGCCGCAGTCAAGCCGGACGCTGCCGCCCCGCTGGGCTTGCCCGACCTTGAGAGCTCGATCGAGTTCCGTCTCGGCCCCGAGCACACCTCCGTCCAGAGCATGCGCCGCGCCCGCGGTTTCGTTGCGAAGGTGTTGCCGGCGCTGCTCGCCGGCGCGCCCAATGCCAACGTTGTCGGGGAAGCGGCGCTCGCTGTGCTGACCGAACTCGTCGACATCACCGCCCGGCACCGTGCCAGCGTCGATCTGAGCGGCCGGGTCTCATACGACGGGGAGCATGTCCTGATCGCCGTCGGGGAGATGGATCAAAGGTTGCCTGACCCGGAGGAGGAGCCGGGTCTGTTCATCGTCCACCGCCTGGTCGACGACATCGGCCAGTACCGCGACGATGACGACGGGTACGCGACTTGGGTGTCAATTCCGGTTCGACCGAAGGTCCAGTAGTCTAAGTCACCCCACGTTTCCGCCCACTTGGCGTTTCGGGAGGGGTGACCCTTTGCTCTCCGAGGGTGGTTGCCGCTCGGAAATCGTGACCTGGTCCCGCCATCGGGCATGCCCCAGGGCAGAGCCGTCGGCCTCCTTTGGGGGCGGATTGGGATTACTCCGTCTGTCGTTTGGCCAAACGTGAGCCGATGTCTGGCGGTAGGCCGTTCGAGGTGAATTGCAGCGTGGCGTAGCTTGGTGCTCCGAGTTCCGGTAGCGCCTCGCGCGGAAATGCTCACCTGTAACACTGACGACTATGGGGATGTGACGCGCATCACGGGTAGTGTCCACATGTTGGACGCTCCCGGGTCGCGCTGGCGCGTCTGCGTTATGACCCCTCGTTGCTGTGCCAGGGGCGCCACCACGAAGGCATGGAGCGAGGACGGGAAACGTAAGTAGCCATCAAAGTAGCCGCGGAGGGGGCCATCCTGCATGTTTGCGCAGGTGATAGCGCTGCGGTGATCTTCCCCGGCGTACAGCCCGACTCGTCTGCCGCTCTGCATTTCCGCAGATCAGAGCCCATGTTTTGTAGGTGAACAAACCTCTCGGGTCGAATACGGGTCGAATTCGCCCTCGCGTATTGTTCGGCCCGTCCAATCCACGGATGCACAGGAGGGGGCATATCGAGCGCCGTGTGGGTGCGAGGGTGGTCTGAGGCTGGCGGACAGCCGGACGGGAAGCCTCGGACGCGCTCGAAAGTATCGTCCGACGTATCCCCCGGCGGAGTGACGTGATGTTGCCCAGGAGGGTCGGGCTGAAACCCGTGCTTCGGCGCCGAACCGACGGCCGATCCTGATGCCTGTTTCGTGTCAGAGGGTGTGCTCGCCTCTCTTCGCAGTCAGCCCTGCGGTGAGCAGACGGAACGAACAACGTGACACCACGAGGGCCCGGATCGTGGACGCGGCGGGTGCAGAGGGGCTGGAGGGTGGGGCGGGCGCGGCACTGGCCCGAACCGCGGCCCAGGTAATTGGACTGAGGCGGCAGTGCCGACGGAGCCCAGTGTTTCACCAGCTGCGTCTGCTGCTGGTGCTGGGCGAGGAGCTTCATTTCGGGCGAGCTGCGGCACGGCTGTTTATCTCTCAGTCCGCGCTCAGCCAGCAGATCCGGGATCTGGAGAAGCGGCTGGGGGTGCGGCTGTTCGAGCGGGGCAACAAGACGATGGGCCTCACCGCGCCAGGACGCGTCCTGCTTTCCGACGCCAGGACAGTGGTGGATGCCCTCGACCAGCTGCGCCGCACGGCTGACGCCCAACGACGTCAGCTAGTGTCTCGTGATCCGGTTCGTGTCACCTGAGGCTCTTTGACTCGTTGGACACTGCGTGAACCTCTCTTCAGAACAGGCCGCAGAATTGCGGACGTTGGCGGCGGACCGGCACGTGACGGCGGATGTGGCCCTGCGAGCCCGCATCGTGTTGTGGGCGGGCGAGGGGCACCGCCGCAAGGACATCGCCGAACTGGCGGGGGTGTCCGCCCGGACGGTGGACCGCACCAAGACCCGGTACGCGGAGCGCGGAGTGGCGGGCCTGGTGGAAAAGAAGCGCGGGGGCGGAAAGGAGCAGGTGCCGCCGCAGACCCGCGGCCGGGTGATCGCTCTGACGAGGATGACTCCGCCGCCGGAATCGGGCCTGTCGCACTGGTCGACGCGCACGCTGGCCGATCATCTGAAGCGGCGCGAGGGCATCAGGGTCTCCTTCCACTATGTCGCCCGCATCTGGCGGGAGGAGAACCTGAAGCCGCACCGGTCGGGCACCTTCAAACTGTCGAAAGACCCGGCGTTCGCGGAGAAGGTCGCCGATATCGTCGGGCTGTACCTGGACCCGCCCGGGGGCGCTGTCGTTCTGTCGGTCGACGAGAAGACGCAGGTGCAGGCGCTGGACCGGACCCAGCCGGTGCTGCCCGTGACCTTCGCTGCCACCGAGAAGCGCACCCACGACTACGTGCGGCACGGCACCACGAACCTGTTCGCCGCACTGAATGTCGCCACCGGCGAGGTGCTCGGCGAATGCAAGCCGAACCGGAACAGCAGGAACTTCCTGGCTTTCCTGAAGAAGGCGGTCAAGCCGCACGCCGGCAAGGAGATCCATATCGTGCTGGACAACCTGTCCACGCACACCACCCCGGACGTGACGGCGTGGCTGGAGAAGAACCCTCACGTGCACTTCCACTTCACCCCCGTCGGCTCTTCCTGGTTGAACCAGATCGAGATCTGGTTCGGGGTCATCACCCGGCAGTCGATCCGTCGCGGCACGTTTTCCAGCGTCCACGTCCTGGTCAAACAGATCCGCGACTACATCGACTCCTGGAACCAGAACCCGAAACCCTTCACCTGGACTGCGACCACCGGCGAGATCCTCGCAAAGGTTCGGCTCGTCGCGACCAGCGTGAGGAAACTCGTCAATAACAACTCGAACTGACACGAACTGGATCACGAGACACTAGCCGACCGGCTTGTTGTCGGAACCACCGACGCCGAGGCAGCAACGCCCCACACCCGCGCCACACTGCAGGCGCTTCTGGAGCGGAACCCTCACATGTCGGTGGAGCTGCGGAACCTGAACTTCGTCGATCACATAGCTGCCCTGCAACGGCGGGAGGTTGATGTGGTCTTCCTGCGTCCCCCTGTACCGGACGGCATAAAACTGTGCCATCTCGCCACTGAACGCCGGGTGGCCTGCCTGGCGGCCGACGTGAGACTACTTCTTCGGCTTCAACCCGGCCGTCAGCGACGACGCCGCCAAGCAGATCCGGACGCAGATACGCCGATAGCGACTGCACCTGCGCAGTGACACGACCCTGGAGCAGCTCGCCCGGGAGATCAACCCGGTCGTGCGGGGCTGGATCAACTACTTCGGACGGTTCCACCCGTCCGCGTTGCTCTCCACCCTCAACCGCATCAACGACTATCTGGTGCGGTGGCTCGTCAGCAAGTACAAGCGGTTCAAGCGAAAACGAGCAAGAGCGCGAGAGGCCCTCAACCGTCACGCCAGGCGGTTCCCCGGTCTCTTCGCCCACTGGAAACTCGTCAAGCCGTAACCGTGGACGACTGGACGATGGGAGCCGTGTAAGCCGAGAGGTTTACGCACGGTTCTGAGAGCGGCGGCGGGTGAAACTCCCGCCGCCGACTCACCCAAGCCCTGGACCGGACCCAGCCAGTGCTGCCGGTGGCCTTCGCGGCCACCGAGAATGCCGCCGCAGGTGCGGGCGCGGGTGTGACGGCGACCGTTTCGCTCTGAGTGCGAGGTGCGAGGCGTGCCCGGGTGTCAGAAGACGGGCGTTGCGCAGGTTCGAACCGTCGGCGGGGCAACGTGCAGAAGGTTGCGGGGCTGACCTGGGCGTTCCGGTCGGCCGGCTCGTGATCGACGTGGGGGCGACAGGCGGCGGTGCCCCCGACTGCAGGATCGCCCTCCGTTCGATCACCGCGATCATGGGGGTGGTCGTGGGCCTGACGTTCCTGTTCGGATTCGGCAACGTCTGGGCGCTTGCCCTGCGACTCGGCGTACCAAGCTGGGTCGCACCCCTGGTGGCGCCAGCCGTGGACCTCTCGATTCTGGGGCTGCTGCTCGCCATCCGCGGGTTGTCCTGTGGCTGTTTCTCGCGTTACCGCGGCAGCTCACTCTCCTCAGGTACGGCCTTGTCCTCCGGTGCAGACTTCTTCGATTCGTCCACCGACCACACGCCCAGGACGGTCGACAGCACGGCGAAGCAGGCCATCACCGGCCACACGGAATGGCCGATCCTCCCGAGTAGGATTCCGCCGATGACCGGCCCGACCGCCGCGCCCAGCGCCCACATGAACTGGAAGCTGCCGATGTACTGGCCGCGCAAGCGCGGCGGGCTCGCCACCGCGGGGTACGAGAACACCGCGGGGCCGCCGATGATCTCTCCCATGGTCCAGACGACAGTGCCACAGATGATCACTGCCGGCCCCAGCGGCAGACCGTACAGCGCGATGCCCATCGCGATCAGGCCATAGGACAGCCCCACCGTGACCCGGTAGCGCCAGTACTGGGAGATCTTCGTCAGCGGCAGTTCGCAGACGATCACGATGAGGCCGTTGACCGACACGGCGAGCGTGTACCAGAAGATGTTGATGCCCTCGGCACTGACCTCGAGCGGCAGGGTGGACTGCGTCTGGGCGTACACGATGGACCCGAACAGCGCGGCGAACAGGTACACGCCGAACCTGTAGTCCCGCAACAGGGCGCTCCGCTGGGGTGCGGACTCGCCGGACTGTGTCTCCCCGGGCTTCGTGTCGGACGCCCGTGCCTTCCCGGCCGACAGTGCCATTCGGGCGAAAGCGGCGTAGCCCAACGCGATCAAGGCCTCGCCCCAGAAGAGCAGGGTGTAGCTGTCCCCGTTGACTCGGTACAGCCCGAACCCGACCAAGGGTGCGGCGATAGCCCCCACATTGAGAGCGAAGCGGTACATGGCGAAAACCATGATCTGCTGGTCGTCGGGCGTCAGGTTCGCCATCAGAGCGGCCGAGGCCGGCCGGTAGATCTGGCTCGCCAGCCCGCACAGCGCGACGGCGGCCAACACGGTCTGGTACGTGGGCAGATAGAGCACCGAGACCACCAGGACCGCGGTGCTGGTCATGCTCAGCACCGTCGCATTCCGCGCACCGAGGCGGCCGGCGAGCAGTCCGCCGATCAGCACGCCGACCACCGCCCCCGCCCCGTACACGCCGAGGGCTAGTGCGGCGTCCTTGGACGAGTACCCCTCCGCCGTCAGATACAGCACGAGGAAAATCTGGAGAAAACCGCCGACCCGGTTGATGAACACCCCGGCCAGCACCGCCTTGACCGCCAGCGAGGATTCGCGGAAGGCCGTCCAGACGCCTGGCGATTCCCGCTGATCGCGTGCGTCCTCCTCATTCGCACCGGTCTTCTCAGTCACTCCGATTCCTCTTTCCTCATCGTCGCGGGGGCAGTTGACGGTCCGGGCCGTACCGTTAGGTCAGCTCAACGGCTCGGACTGGATGGTGTCGGCCACCTCGGCCTCCAGCTGATCGAGAAGAGCTCGGCAGGACTGGGGGTCGGCGCCTTTCGCGATGAGGAACCCGTAGCGGGCCGTGTATTGCGCGGGCGGCGTCCGCAGTTTGTCACCCGGCTTCACCACCACTTTGGCTTCGACCAGTCCGGGATAATCGGCCGGGTCCGGGACGGGGAACTCGACGAGCCGCGAATTCCGCTCCGGCCGCAGGAAGCGGAGGCCGACCGTGCCGGGACGCCGGACGGGGGGCTCCGGAGCCAGGCCCGCGGCCATGCCCGCCGCGATCCAGCCCAGGTCCGTGCCCGTACTGAGCAGTGCGAGCCGAGGAATGTTGTCACCGCCGGGACGGCCGTTGATCTCGATGACGACCGGCCCGATCCGGGTGAACTTGATCTCGCTGTGCGTCAGTCCATGGTCGAATCCCAGCGCCTTGTGGGCACGCTCCAGGATGCCGTGCAGTTCCGTGTCCTCGAGCAGCGGGTCGTCACCGGTCACCACATGGCCGGTCTCCACGAAGTAGGGCGGCTCGCCCAGCTCCTTGTGCGCGATCGTGTAGGCCTGGTAGTTGCCCTCGAACATAGAGCCGTCGATGCTGATCTCGGGACCGTCGAGGTACTGCTCCACCACGATGTTCGCCGAATGCTCGATCCCGGGGTAGCTCGCCGCGGTGGCCACCGCGTAGGCGTTCGCCACCTCGTCCGGGTTCGACACCTTGATGACTCCGGCACTGCCGCCGAGTGCACGCGGCTTGAGCACCACCGGATAGCCCAAGTCAGCGGCTACATCCGCCAGTTCTTCGGCCGACGACGCCGTGGAATGGCGAGGCTGGGGCAGCCCCGCCGCGGTGAGTCGCTCGCGGGACAACTTCTTGTCGCGGCACGCCGCCACCGCCTCTCCGCCCGCGCCCGGAAGCCCCAAGGCCTCGACGGCGATGGCGGCGGGCAGCAGCAGCCCCTCGTCAGGACAGGAGGCGCCGATCACGTTGCACTGCGCCGTCGCCTCACGTACCGCCTGGTGCATGTGCGCGATTCCCCGGCCCGTCAGCAGCGTCGAGCCGATCGCGTACGGGAGCTGCCACGTGGGTTCCTCCGTGTCGATCAGCCACAACGGGTATCTGCGAGCCATCCCCGCGAGCAGGGTCTCCCGATAGGGGCTGCTGTCGCGGTCCCCCAGGCTGCCCATGCCGATGACGAGCAGTACCCCCGGCGATGCGGGATCGCCGGTCGACCGGTCGGCGTTTTCCAAGGTTCGTCCTCCTTCATTGAGGGCGCTTCGAGAGCGACAGGTGTCGCGGTCAACTCACGGGACCCCGCAGGTACGCGGCAGGAGTTGACTCCGACAGAGCTCAGCAGAGATTGACGAGCACGGACTCCATGTCGTGCGTGGCCCGCAGGCCAAGCGGCTCTCCCGACCGGCACTCCCTTGGCTCCCGGAAGGTCTGAACGGCCTGCTTCCAGTGCAAGCCGGAGGTCTCCGGGTTGTTCGTCAGCGTGATGCCGGGCACCAGATCGAGCTCGAACCACATCACCACCGCGTGAGCCTTGCCGCTCTCCTGCGGCACTACCTCGACGATCTGCTGCTCGGGCTGGGTATCGGCCCCGAAGTCGAACCGGAATAGCTCCACCGGCGGGGTGAGCACACGGTGCTGGTAGTTGCCCAAGTTCGTCGAGAAGTACTCGAGCGAGGCCAGCGACGTGAACGGGCTGAAGTCAAAGCCCTCGATCTCACCGATGTGGTTCATCGACCGCAGTTCAGGGCTCTCCACCAGTTGGGCGAACAGTCCGCCCGATCTGGGCAGGACCACCGCCTCTGGGCTGAGCAGCTCCTGGCGCGCATGGCGCAGAGCCGGCAGCGCGAACTCTCCGAGCAGCGCACAGTCGAAGATCTCGGTGACCAGAACATCCGCCTTGCGCGGCAGCTCGGATCCCACGCGCAGGTCGGTGGACGGACTGGAGACGACCGTGATCCGGTCGCTGTATCCATTCGCCTTGACGACTTCCCGCGCCCCCGAGGCGACCATACCTACAGCCTCACAGGCGACGACCTGGTCGGCCCCGGCCCGCGCCGCAAGCATGGAGAGCAGCCCTGCCCCGCTACCGATGTCGAGCACCAGTTGGCCGGGCCCCACGACCTGCTCGATCGCCTGGGCATAAGCCCGGCTCCGCTCGGCGTCGTGCATCATCCTGAAGTGCCACCGAGGCACCACGGCCCGCATCGCCCGGTTGATCTTCCTGGTGAAGCGGCCGCTGCCGGCATCGGCACGCGCGGCGGCGGTGAACATCTCGTAAGCGCGCTCGTACTGACGCTGCGCCATGGCTTCTTCGGCAAGCCTCATCAGCATGTAGCAAGGGTGTGAGGGTTCCAGCGGGAAGTGATCGTCCACGCCGGCCACCGGATCATGCGCCGACAGGGGCTCGGCAACGTCCTCGATTGCAGTGATCATGTTCACGCGGGCGCCACTCCTGCTCGGACTATCGTCTTGACCGGGACTGGTTCGGACTTACCCGTCGGGAGATACACCGCGACAGTGTCTCCAACTCGTATGGCCGGATGCGACTGGTCGCACAAACGCGCCATTGGGAACATGCTGCCGTGCCAGGGGCAGCGCAGTTTCCCTCCCTCCACGTCACCGAGGTGCAGTGGACCACCGCGGTGCGGGCACCGGCTGCTCAGGACATGGACCGCGTCGTCGCGTTCGACGGCGAAGTACACCTCGCCGTCGACGACGACCGCGTTGTGCTCGGCCCGGTGGAACTCCGCCCGTGTGCGTGGCACGGGTGCGGCCTTGCCCCTCTTCATGCGACCGGTTCCTTCGTGATCTGTGTGCGATGGTCAGCACGGATTCCGTAGAGCCGGCCGGCCGGTACGATCACAGCCTTGCCCTGGGGCACGCGCAGGGGGTCCCCGGTGGCCGAGTTGTAGAGCAGCGCTTCCCCGCCGAGCACCTGTATCCGGGTATCGGCCGATGCGACCTCTGTGTCGAAGGCGGTGTCGCTGTCGATCTCCGTGACAGGACCGGTTCGTTCGGTTGCCACCACCTGATCGATGAGCGCCGGGTCCCAGGTCAGCTGGGCAAGTAGATCGGCATCGCCCAGGCGGGCGAGCAGCTGGATCTCTTCGACGCCCTGCAACAGCCCCTTCGCTGCGACGGGGCCGTGCTTACGCGCCAGGGGAATCAGCAGGTCCTCGACCGCCATCCGGCCGTGGTGCTGATCGATATGCGCGTGCTCGCCGCAGTACCGCGTATCGACGGTTTCGCCGTATGCCTCACGGAATACCTTGTTGAGCTCCTCGAAGAAGGAGGCGAAACTGGCTTCGAGGAAGGCCATGGCCCCGATGTAGCGGAAGAATCCAGTTCGGTTCCTGGTGGCCCAGTAGAAGTAGTTGTTGATCGCGATGGAACTAGGCAGGTAGAAGAACCAGTAGTGGTGCGGCGTCGTGGACATACCCACACTGCGGCACATATCCATGAAAAGAGTGCTGTGCTTCGCGGAGAATACACCGTAACCGAACTCGTCCACGAATATCTTGAACAATTCGCTCTGCTCGGGGCCGAAAGCGCCGCCGAGGTTCTGCGCCATCGCGGTCGCCTCGGTCAGGCCGTCGAGCGCCATCTGCACGATCTGGGTACTCGCGGCGACCTTGAGGTCGCGGGCCGATAGGATCGCGTCGAACACCGGACGCCCGCCGTGATCGGCCTGGTCGACCGCGTGCCGCAGATGGGCACGGAGGCTATCCTCGTCCCATTTCCCGGAGACTCCGACGGAGTCGTCGAGAAAACCGAAGGCAAAGTTCTCGGCAGTGGGGCGTATGCGGTCGCCCAGCACCTTGCTGTCTTGGTGGTAGAAGTCAACGAATTCACTCTCGAACCTTTTCAGCCCCGCTTCCGGCAGGAACAGCGCATCGCTCTCATAGACGTTCATCAGGAGGCGGTTCACAATGAGGCTGTCGTTCGATGTAAAGGTTCCCTCGGTGAGAGGGTGTCCCCAGTCCAGCCCCAGCAGCGCATCGGGATTCATAGGCCGGTGATAGGGATTGTCCACAATGAATGGCCTATTGGTTGAGCGGAACTGCGGCAGCCTGCTGAACTGTTCGCTCAGCGCGGCGATATCACTCGGGGAATCGCGCAAGGATGTCTGGTTTGTCATCCCCTAGGTCCTCCGTTGCTTCCTTGATTGTGATGCACCGGTTCGAGAGGTACGGTGCGCAAGTATGACCCGGGCCATCTGTACGAAACCTGTACGACAACTATGTGCCTGCTGCAGAGGGCTGTGAACTGGGCGTCTCCGGCGTATGGCCGGGGTGTCGAGGGCCGAGCCCGCGTGTCGATGCCGCCACAGGCCTGGCCGTGGCCACTGCCTGGCCGGCCCCGGGATACAAGGCCGATGCCAGGCCTCGCCGAGCACCCCTTCGCCCGCATGAAAGATCTGGAAGATTCTGATGCCCACTTCGGCGGCTGGCCGACCCCGCGAGACCGTGACCGAGGTGCTTGCCGAGCCGTGTCAGTTGGCTCGCCAAAACTCTCCATAGGCGCGGTGTTCGGGAACCTGATCCGAATGCGCGAAGGTGTGAGCCGGCGCTCGGCCCATTGCCTCGGCAAGGGTCCCGACACCCTGGACGAAGATTTCGTACACTTCGTCGCTCGTCGCGTACTTTGTATCCACCACTGGAGGGAGTTCCTCGTTGTACAGGTCGTATTGACGATGCAGCAACTTCATCCCATAGCGTTCCGGGTGGTCGAACATGGGCGTACCCGGATAAGGGACGAACAGCGATATATATGACGCATAAAGCAATCCGCGGTCGATGAGGGATGCCGCCCACTCGACGGTGTGCCTCATGGCGTCGGGCTTTTCGTTGGGCAGGCCCACTATGAGATAGGAACAGGTGGGAAGGCCGGCATCCCGGAGCCGGGCCAGAGTACCCTCGAGTGGGTCGAGTTTCGTGTGTTGCTTGAAGGTGTGCTGAGTATCAGGATTTGACGACTCCAGACCGATCTCCAGCCAACGGCAGCCGCTCCGCTGCAACGCGTCCGGAAGACGTTCGTCCCGGAGGCAGTTGAGGCGCGTCTGGCAGTCATAGGTGATATTTCCCTGCTCCTCCAGTGCGCTGCAGATTTCCAAGGTACGCCGTGTGTTCGCAGTGAACGTCTCATCACCGAAGTAGACATGGTGATGTTCACCGAACTGTGCGCGATAGGCGGCAACTTCGGAGACAACCCGCTCAGGCGAGAAATATTCCGGCTTCCTGCCGATGGTCTGAATCGTGCAGAAGTCGCAGGTGAACGGGCACCCCAGCGCGTAGTTCTGTCGGATGTACCTGAGGTCGAGCCCGGTGTCTTTAGGGAATATGTCGACCTTGGGGAAAGGGATCCTCTCCACCGGCATGTAGGGGTTGAGCTTTGCGACGGCCAACTCACCGTCGGGCTGCTCGAAGACGAGATTGCGGATCCCGGCGAGGTCTTTTCCGTCACGCAGAGCGAGCAGCAGCTCAGGCAGGGCGTACTCACCACGATCACGGACGACGTAGTCCACGCTGCGATTCCTGGCCACTTCCTCGTGCAGAGGCGTCACCACCACACCGCCGAAGATGGTTATCGCGCGTGGGTACAACCCCTTTACTATCTCGGCGATGCGCAGTGCTTGCGGCAGGTTGATGGTCATCGGAGAGAAGAGGTATACGTCAGCGGGATGGCTCGTCAAGCGCTCAGTGATCTTCACCTCGTCCATGCCGTCGATGACCGCGCAGTCTCCGTAGAAGTCCAAGGCTTCCATCGAGTCGAATCCGGCCTCCTCGAGAACGCCGGCCAACCAGGGAACCCAATGGGGTAGCTCCCAGAGAATTTTGCGCATGGGCTGAACGTTGGGATGTGCGGCGATGTACCGCGTGTCGAAGCTCCGCCAGTAGTCGCCCCGATTCTTGACCTCTCGAAGCGGGATCGGGGTGTGAATGAATGCGATATGCAAGGCTACTCCAGTACGGTCAGGAACCGGGTGCATTGGATTCGTTCGAAGTCAGACATGAGGGTGAATTCGGAAGTGCGTGCAGCCGGTCAACAAGAAGCTGACCTGCCGTCGAGCCCGGACGCCTGCCAAGCGGCTCGCTTCGCGAGGTCGGCGTACGGAGCGGGACCGTCCAACCCCTTTCCCAAGCCGCGATGCGGGCCGAGAAGATGGATTGGCCACGGGCTGATCGCGGCCTCGAAGCTGCGCCAGGTTCCCGGAGATGTTGCGGTAGGTGCCAGCCGGAAAGGCCTTCTCATCCGTGTTCACGATCAGCTCCGCGAGCCACGACGCATCCCCGATGTTCGCCTTCAACGCGGCCGGGTTCATCGACACGAGCACATTCGGCGCATCGCCGGGCCTCCGGTCATCCGTCAGCTGCATACCGTGACCCCAGTCACCCATGAACCGGATGGTCACCCGGTCCACGCCCTTCACCGTCTTAGCCGAGGCGTCGACCAACACAGGTGGCTCCTTAATGATCGCTCTCGAAGGACGGAGCAGTGGGTCGGCCCCCAGCCGGGGGACTGTCGGGGCCGACCCACCACGGGGGCAGATGACAGTCTGCGGGGGCTGTCTGGAAGGATTCTGTATTTCTCCTGGGCAGCCCTTGCCCCAGTGGCTCACCCTGAGCCTGACGTCTGACCTCGGGCTTTCACGAAGCGGGCTGTCCGGCCAGTGATCAAGAAAGCAGAAAGTGCCTCTGATCCCGAGAATGAGGATTGCTAAGGCAGTAGTGTTTGAGAAGCTGTTGCCCTATCGATCATGGGGATGGTTCTGATCGAACGGGATCCCTGGTCGGGTGATCTTGGCCGGGTGGGCGCATGAAAGCAGGACCTCCGGTGCAGCACGAGGGTTGCGAAGCCAACTCGAGTGCAGGGAGGCCCTGTTGTCCCAGTCTTGCGTGCCGGTCCCGGTCCCGTCCAACTCGCGTGTGTCGGTGTGCGATTGCCTCGCTCACCGGTTCGGGAACGCGGCCGACCGCCCCGGCCGGGTGCGGCGGTATCCCTCCGACATGACGGACGCGGAGTGGCAGGTGGTGCGCGACGCGATGCCGGTCCCGGCCTGGCTGGAGGGCCGGGGCGGACAGCCGGAGGGCTACTGCCACCGGCAGATGCTGGACGCCGTGCGGTACATCACCGACAACGGAGTGAAATGGCGCGCGCTTCCCGCGGACTTCCCTGCGTGGGACCGGGTCTACGCATTCTTCCGCAGGTGGCGCACGAAGGGCCTGGCCCAGGAGTTCCACGGCCGGCTGCGGGAGAAGGCCCGCCAGGCCGAAGGACGCCAGGCACAGCCGACGGCGGCGGTCATCGACTCGCAGTCGGTCAAGGCGGCGGCCTCGGTGCCCGGGGTCTCACGGGGCTACGACGGCGGCAAGAAGATCAATGGCAGGCGCCGGCACGTCATCACGGACTGCCTGGGCCTGCTGCTGATGGTGCTGGTGACGGCCGGGAACGTCACCGACCGCCAGGCCGCCCACATGATGCTGCCCCGCCTGCACGAGCGGTTCGCCGCGATCAAGCTGGTGTGGGCCGACAGCGGCTACCGCGGCCGGCTCGTCACTTGGGCGAAGGAGAAACTGCAGCTGACGCTGCAGATCGTGAAGCGATCGGACGACATGTCAGGGTTCGTGGTGCTGCCGAGACGGTGGGTGGTGGAGAGGAGTCTGGGATGGCTGATGTGCTCGCGCCGCCTGGTGCGGGACTTCGAGACACTGCCCGCCTCCAGCGAGGCGTTCATCTACTTCTCGCAGGCCATGCTCCTCAGCCGCCGTCTCGCCCGGCGCGCTTCTGGGCGCCGGGCCGAGCGGGACCGGTGGGCTGTCGCCGCGTGAACCGGCCCGACGGAGATGCCGCCAGCCAGCCCCGCTCGGCAAGCCGCCTCGCCTTGGACCGCACCCCCTCGATCTTCGCGGGCACCAGCTCCAGCTGAAGCCCGGCGGCAAGCTGCTTCGCCGAGATCCCCTCGCTGGTCTGCCCTGGGTCTGATGGCGTCGAGCCATCTTGTTGCCGATGATGTCATGTGATCGAATGTTGGCGCAGTGAAGTCGGACTATGACCAAGGCATGCTGCCACGAGGGCGGGGGAGTGATGGATGCTTGTGTCACCGCTTGGCTTCCCCAATGCCTCTCTGCCCTCGTGTGTGGATCGGTCGCGCCCCAGGACGTGTCCACGTCGGGGGTCTCAGAGGGCGTTTGATGTAGACGAATTGCCGTTTATTTCCTAGTAAGTTCCTCGCCAGGTTGGTGTGGTCTCGTCCGTTATGCGCTTGGTGAGGTTGTCGATCGAGGCGATGTGGATCATGGCTTCGGAGCTGGCGGGCAGGGTCTCGTAGTCGCGGGTGAGGCGGCGGTGCATCATGATCCATCCGATACTCCGCTCCACGACCCAGCGTCTTTTGACGACATGAAAGCCGCGGATTTCGGGGTTTCTGTTGACGACTTCGACGTCGATTCCGAGGTTGGCTCCGTGCTCGATGACGGCGTTTTTGAAGCCGGTGTCGACCCACGCCTTTGAGATGGTGGGGTAGGTCTTCTTGGCCTGGTCGAGGAGTTGTATTCCTACGGCGTTTTCCGACAGGCTTGCGGCGGTGACGGTTACGGCGAGGAGTAGGCCGAGTGTGTCGGTGATGATGCCCCGCTTCCTACCGACGATCTTCTTTGCGGCATCGGTTCCCTGGCTGGTCAGGGGTACGTTGGTGGAGGTCTTGACGCTCTGGGTGTCGATCACGGAGGCGGTCGGTTCGGGTTTGCGGCCTTCCTTGACGCGGGCCAGGCCGGTGAGGTCGTAGTTGAGCTGGGCGAGGATTCCTTCGTCGCGCCAGGCGGCGTAGTAGGCGTAGACGGTGCCGTGGTTCGGGAAGTCATGCGGGAGGTATTTCCAGGGTATTCCCGTGCGGTTGACGTACAGGATTGCGTTGAAGACATCGCGCAGTTCGACCTGGGCCGGCTGGCCGGTGGGTCTGCGGTCGAGTCGGGCTTTCCTCCAGGCGGATAAGGTCGGTTCGATCAACGCCCATCGGGCGTCGGACAGGTCGCTGGGGTACGGCTTGCGCTGGCTCACGAAAGGGCTCTTACACGAACAGCACCGCTGACAGCGGTACTTGACCGGCTGGGCGTTTCCATGACGTCCATAGACCAGACGGAATCTGGGTGCGAGATGCGGAGTAAATAGGCGCCGAGGCTGGAGCCTGGAAGGCCGTGAAACTGCACGTAGGGCGTGAATCACTCCAAAGAGATCACGCCGCAAGAACGACGCAACACCGCAAGCCATACCTAAATGCCCACTCAGAGGGCGTTTGATGTAGACGAATTGCCGTTTATTTCCTAGTAAGTTCCTCGCCAGGTTGGTGTGGTCTCGTCCGTTATGCGCTTGGTGAGGTTGTCGATCGAGGCGATGTGGATCATGGCTTCGGAGCTGGCGGGCAGGGTCTCGTAGTCGCGGGTGAGGCGGCGGTGCATCATGATCCATCCGATACTCCGCTCCACGACCCAGCGTCTTTTGACGACATGAAAGCCGCGGATTTCGGGGTTTCTGTTGACGACTTCGACGTCGATTCCGAGGTTGGCTCCGTGCTCGATGACGGCGTTTTTGAAGCCGGTGTCGACCCACGCCTTTGAGATGGTGGGGTAGGTCTTCTTGGCCTGGTCGAGGAGTTGTATTCCTACGGCGTTTTCCGACAGGCTTGCGGCGGTGACGGTTACGGCGAGGAGTAGGCCGAGTGTGTCGGTGATGATGCCCCGCTTCCTACCGACGATCTTCTTTGCGGCATCGGTTCCCTGGCTGGTCAGGGGTACGTTGGTGGAGGTCTTGACGCTCTGGGTGTCGATCACGGAGGCGGTCGGTTCGGGTTTGCGGCCTTCCTTGACGCGGGCCAGGCCGGTGAGGTCGTAGTTGAGCTGGGCGAGGATTCCTTCGTCGCGCCAGGCGGCGTAGTAGGCGTAGACGGTGCCGTGGTTCGGGAAGTCATGCGGGAGGTATTTCCAGGGTATTCCCGTGCGGTTGACGTACAGGATTGCGTTGAAGACATCGCGCAGTTCGACCTGGGCCGGCTGGCCGGTGGGTCTGCGGTCGAGTCGGGCTTTCCTCCAGGCGGATAAGGTCGGTTCGATCAACGCCCATCGGGCGTCGGACAGGTCGCTGGGGTACGGCTTGCGCTGGCTCACGAAAGGGCTCTTACACGAACAGCACCGCTGACAGCGGTACTTGACCGGCTGGGCGTTTCCATGACGTCCATAGACCAGACGGAATCTGGGTGCGAGATGCGGAGTAAATAGGCGCCGAGGCTGGAGCCTGGAAGGCCGTGAAACTGCACGTAGGGCGTGAATCACTCCAAAGAGATCACGCCGCAAGAACGACGCAACACCGCAAGCCATACCTAAATGCCCACTCAAGGGGGATTTCATGTCGGCTGCAGCCGATTCGCTGTCTGTTCAGCTTCTCGGTCCACTCCGCGTCTGGCGGGGTGACCAGGAATTAGCCGTGGGGCCGCCCAAGCAGCGGGCACTGCTGGCGCTGCTCAGCACCCATCGGGGGACGGTCGTCGGCCCCGCCCAGATCATCGACGGCTTGTGGGGCCCGATGGCGCCCAACACGGCCCTGAACGGTGTGCACACCTACGTCGCGGGCCTGCGCAGAGTCCTGGATCCCACACGTCGCGGACGGGATTCGGGAGGAGTTCTGCTCTCCGCGGCGGGCGGCTACGAACTGCGTCTCCCTTTGGAGTCGGTGGATGCCACCCAGTTCGTGCAGCAGGTTGCGGAGGCCCGGCGTCTGACCGCGGAGGGGCGGTCAGACGCCGCGTTCGCCACGCTCGGCGAGGCGCTGGGGCTGTGGCGCGGGGAGGCGCTTGCCGGAGTGCCCGGCCCCTTCGCGGCCATGGAGCGAAGCCGGCTGCGCGAGATGTGCTTCTCCGCCGCGGAGGATTGGATCGCCGGAATGATTGCCGCCGGGCGCAACGAGGAGGCGATCGTGGTGACGAGTGAGGCCATCACGCAGGAACCGCTGCGCGAGAAGTTGCGCTGCCTGCTGATGCTGGCCCTCTACCGGTGTGGCCGGCAGGCCCACGCCCTCCAGGCGTACGGCGAGGCCCGTTCCCATTTACGTGACGAACTCGGCATAGAGCCCGGGTCCGAACTGCAGGAGTTGCACGCCCGAATCCTGGCGGGCACGGTGGACGACAGCGCCTCGCGGCGGCCGGCCCCGCCGAGCGGCCCGGCCCTCCTGCAGGCCCCCTCCTCAGCGGAGAGCGAGCGCGCCGTACTGACCCAGACGGGACTGAACCCACGTCAGCTGCCGTCGCGGGCCCATATGTTCATCGGCCGCGACGCGGAGCTGGAGCAGGTGCGCGCACTGCTCAGTCAGGCGTACCCCGTGCGGGGCCGGGCCACCCCCATCTTCGCCATCGACGGCCCGCCCGGGGTGGGTAAAAGCGCCCTGGCTCTCGAACTGGCACATGAGTCGTCGGCCCGCTTCCCCGACGGGCAGCTCTACGCGGACCTCGGCGGGACAGGTGACCGTCCGCACCATCCCTTCCACATCCTTGGGAGGCTGCTGGAGAGCCTGGGCCTCAGCCGGGCGGCCCTGCCCGTCGATCTCGACAGCCGGGCCATGCTGTACCGCAGCCTGCTGCACGAGAAGCAGATGCTGATCCTGCTGGACGACGCGGTGGACATGGAGCAGATCCGGCCGTTGGTCCCTCAGGGGTCGGCGTGCGTGATCGTCACCAGTCGCCGACCGCAGCGCGGGCTGGTCGCGCGGTACGGTGCGCACCGCATCGGCCTCAGGCCGCTCGATCCCGGCCCCGCCACCGAACTCCTCAGCAAGCTCCTCGGCGGCGAGGGTGAGAGGAGCAAAGGGGCGGCCGTCCACCGTCTGGTCGAGCTGTGCGGATATCTCCCGCTGGGCATCCGGATCACCGCCGCCGCGTTGCTGGAAGACCCCTATGCGAGCCTCGAGCGGCTGGCGGCCCTCTATGAGGACCCGGTCGCCCGGCTCGACCTGCTGGCGGTCGCGGGTGACGACGGGATGAGCGTGCGCGCCTCGCTGACCGCCAGTTATCGCAGCCTGCCGACCGAGACGGCCCATCTGTTCCGGCTGCTCAGCAGGGTAGGCCTGGAGGTGATCGGTGTGCCCGAATCCAGCCAGTTGCTGGGCGTGCACCGCTCCGAGGTCGCCGCCCAACTCGAATTGCTGGCCGACCTGGGCCTGTTGGAGCGGATCGGGGGCGGCACCTACCGGTTCGACGACCTGACGCGCATCTTCGCGAGCGAATGCGCGGAGGAGGAGTGGGCGTTGGGGCAGCCCTCCGCGCTGCCTCGATCGGCGAAGGCCGTTCAGGGTGACGGCGAGTTGCGCACCGGCTGACCGCGCCCCCGCAGGTCACCTTCACGCGACCGGCTGAAAACCGCCCCCTAGGGCGACTTCAGGGGGTGCGGGGCTGGTGGGCTCGTGTTTTGATACGAGTCAGTCTCGTATCAAAACTATGAAAGGGGGGAGCTGTGTCTGCATCCGCAATGTGGACCAGCCCGAAGCGCTGGTGGGCACTGGCCGTTCTGGTGATGTGCGTTCTGGTCAACGGCCTGGACGCGACGATTCTGTATGTGGCGATGCCCGAGCTCGTCGAAGCGCTGGGCGCCTCCAACTCCGACCTCCAGTGGTTCCACAACGCGTATCTGCTGGTGTTCGCGAGTCTGATGCTGCCGTTCGGTGTGCTCGCCGACCGCATCGGGCGCAAGCGGCTTCTGCTGGCGGGACTCGCGATCTTCGGCCTCGCCTCCGGCTACGCGATGATGGTGGACAGCTCCGGTGAACTCATCCTCGGGCGGGCGTTGATGGGTCTGGGGGCGGCCATCGTCACCCCGGTGTCCCTCGCCATGCTGCCGATTCTCTTCGCTCCGCAGGAGCGGGCGCGCGCGCTGGCCATCTGGTCCGCGGGTGTCGCTCTCGGCCTGCCGATCGGCCCGCTGGCCGGCGGCTGGCTGCTGGAGCACTTCTGGTGGGGATCGGTCTTCCTGATCAACATTCCGATCCTGGCCGCCGCCATGGCCGCGGGCTTCTATCTCTTCCCCGAGCACCGGGGCGTGCGCGAGCACGCCTTCGACTGGCAGGGCGCCGTGCTGTCCGTTATCGGGCTCGGTGCCGTCACCTTCGCGCTGACCCAGGCGCCGGAGGAGGGGTGGCTGAGCGGCCGGACGCTGGGCGGTGCTGCGGCCGGCGTGGTGTTCCTGATCCTGTTCATCCTGCGCGAGCGGAGCATCCCGCACCCGCTGCTGAACGTGCGGTCCTTCGGCAACCGGTATTTCGGGGCCTCCATCTCGGCGTTGCTGCTGGTGCACTTCGCGATGACCGGCTTCCTCTTCATGCTGAGCCCCTACCTCCAGGCCGTCCTCGGCAACTCCTCCTTGGGCACCGGCGTGCGGATGCTTCCGGTGGTGCTCGCCGTCATGGTCGGAGCGGGCACGGCCGAGCGGCTCGCCCCGCGGGTCGGCCCACGCGGACCTGTGGTGGCGGGGCTGGCACTGATGGCCGTCGGGCTGCTGGTCTTCTCGACTACGGACGTCAACTCCGGTGAACTCGCCGTCGCCGCCTGCCAGGTGCCGCTCGGCATCGGCATCGGCCTGACCCTGGCCATCGCGATGCACGCCGCGCTGGCCACCGCCTCCGACGACAAGTCCGGTGAGGCGTCCGGCATCACCAGTGCCTTCCGGCAGGTCGGTGGTGTGATCGGCGTGGCCGTGCTCGGCAGCGTGCTCAGCACGGGGTACCGGGACGACATGAAGCCGGCCGTCGCCGGTCTGCCCGCGGAGGCCGCCGATGCCGCCGAGGACACCGTCGGCGCCGCGCTGACCATCGCACAGAAGCTGGGCCCTCAGGGACAGGAGCTCGCCGACGCCGCTCGCCGGGCCTACGTGGACAGCATGGACGCCGCCCTGATCGGTGGAGCCGTGGTGGTCTTCGCCCTCGCCGCGGTGGTCTTTGCCTGGATGCCGCGTCGAGGCGCGGAACATGCCGCAGCCTCGACCTCGTCCGAGTCCTCCCCGCCCGTGACGGAGCACGTACGATGATGTGTTCGGAGCGTGCACGGTCTACGACAGTGGCCATATCGAAAGGCTGACGGGATAGATGTACGAGACGCGTGAAGGTCGACAGGCCGCACCCAGCCCCATCGGGCGGCCGCGCAACCACCGCGCGGACGCCGCGATCCTGCGGGCCGCAGTGACAGTGCTGGGCGAATCCGGATTCCAGGGGCTGACCATGGAACAGGTCGCCCGCCGGGCCGGAGTGGGAAGGGCCACCGTCTACCGGCGCTGGCATTCGAAAGAAGAAATGATCATCGGCGCACTCGACACGCTGATGGCCGACTTCGACGTCGAGCCCAGCGGCGACCTTCACGAGGATCTGTTCGCCATGACGCGCTGGCTTCGAGACGGGCTGCTTAACGCGCCCGAGGGGCGGCTTCTGCCGCACCTCGCGGCTCAGGCGGTCAGCGATCCCAACTTCCCGTCCAGCCACATGGACACCTGGGTCTGTCCCTGGCGCGACGCCGTCGAGGCGGTGTTCGTCCGGGGCCGGGCCGACGGGCTGGTCCGCCAGGACGTCAACCTCACCGCCGTCGTGGACATGCTCGCCGGTGTGGTGATCCTGCGTCTGTTCCTGGGCCATGGCAAGCCGCTGACCGACGAGCAGATCCAGGAGATGATCGATGCGGTTCTCGGCGGTGTCCTTCTGTGATGCCCTCTCGTGCCTGAGGCCGTCCCCCGCATTGCAGTGACCGGCCCCGCCCGCCCCCGCGCACCCGAGAGTGACCGAGGGCGGGCCGGGGCCGGTCGCCCTCGTGTGACCGATGGAGACCTCCGATGACCACTCCCGCCCGCCCGCCCCTGTCGCCGCCGCGCCCGTTCGGCGAGATCCGCAGATGGCCGGCCTCCTTCGCCGACCGGCTCACCTCCCCGCTGCCCGGGGTGACGGACTTCGTCCGCCTCGCGCTGCGCGGCCAGCGCCTGCGCCCGCCCGGCAAGGCGCTCGCCCAGCTCGACGAACTGCCCGTCGACCCCGCCCCCGTCCCCGACGTCGCACTCACCGATCTGTCCCTGACCTGGGCCGGGCACGCGAGCTGCGTCTTACGGGTCGGCGGCCTCACCGTGCTCACCGACCCGGTGTGGTCGCGCCGGATCGTCGGCACCCCGGAACGGGTCACCCCGGTCGGTGTGCCGTGGCGGGAGCTGCCGCACCTTGACGCCGTCGTCATCAGCCACAACCACTACGACCACCTCGACAGCGCCACGCTCGACCGGCTGCCGCCGGACACCCCCCTCCTCGTACCGGCGGGGCTCGGCGCGTGGATCCGCCGCCGAGGGTTCACCGAGGTCGCCGAACTCGACTGGTGGGAGGCGGTGGAGCTGCCAGGACCGCTCGGCCCGGTCCGGTTCGACCTGGTTCCCTCCCACCACTGGAGCCGACGCGGACTGACCGACACCTGCCGCAGTCTGTGGGGCGGCTGGATGCTGACCGCCCAGGGCGGCCGCCGGGTCTACTTCGCGGGTGACACGGGCTATGGTCACTGGTTCAGGGAGATCGGCCGGCGCTACCCCGGCATCGATCTGGCCATCCTACCGATCGGCGCCTACGAGCCACGCTGGATGCTCCGGTCCGTGCACACCTCTCCGGAGGAGGCCGTACAGGCCTGCGAGGACCTCGGAGCGACGATCATGGCGCCGATGCACTGGGCGACCTTCCTGCTGTCCGCGGAGCCGCCGCTAGAGCCGTTGCACCGGGTCCGTGCCGCCTGGGCGGCGGCCGGGCGGCCGCGGGACCACCTCTGGGACCTCGCCATCGGCGCGTCGAGAGTCCTGCAGGCCGGTCTGTAGGAGACGACCAGAACCTATCCAGAAGAGTTGCAGACCTTCTCCAGGTGACTCAATGCAGACTGGCGAAGCGCAATACGGCGGGGGCTTGAATTCGCCGAATCCCGCGTAGCTTCCGCACCGCTTCAGGGTCTAGGGGAAGGTCACAGCATGTCGTCAAGTCTTTACGGTATTTCCGCCGACTACGACGTCGTAATTATCGGAGGAGGCCCGGCCGGAGCTACGACGGCCGGCCTCCTCGCAAAGCGTGGACACCGTGTTCTGGTGCTCGACCGGGAGCGATTCCCGCGTTACCACGTCGGTGAGTCGCTCATCCCGGCGTTCATGCGTCCCATGGAGGAACTCGGCCTCACCGAGCGCATGGACCAGCGCGGTTTCGAGCGGAAGTACGGCGGAAGTCTCGTCTGGGGCAACAACCAGGTGCCGTGGAAGTTCGCCTTCCTCAAGGGCAAGCACCCCTATGCCTTCCACACCCGCCGTGCCGACCTCGACGCCCTCATCCTGGACCGGGCCCGCGAACTCGGCGCGCACATAGTCGAGGACGCCACCGTCAAGGATCCGATTGAGGAGGACGGCCGCGTCGTCGGTGTCCGTTACGCCCTGCGCGGCATGGACGGTATACGCGAGGTGCGGGCCGGCCTCGTCATCGACGCCTCCGGCCAGGCCCGCGTGCTCAGCCGCCGCTACACCGACGTCAAGTGGCACGACCAGCTGCGCAACGTCGCCGTGTGGACGTACTACGACAACTGCGAGCGCCTCGAGGGCGACGAGTACACCAACATCCTGATCGAGGGCCTGGACGGTGGCTGGTTCTGGGCGATCCCGATCGACAAGGGCACCATCAGCGTCGGGTACGTCACCCGCGTGGCGAGCGCCGGGGAGTCCGGGCAGTCCCTGGAGGAGCTGTTCCACGAGCAGCGCGACCGCACGGTCAAGCTCAAGAAGATGCTGGGCAATGCCCGGCAGTCGGCAGGCTTCCGCACCGCCCGGGACTGGTCGTACCACTCGGACCGCTTCTACGGCGACGGCTGGGTGCTGGTCGGCGACACGGCGGCCTTCGTCGACCCGCTGTTCTCCACGGGCGTCGCCCTCGCCTGCATGGCCGGCAGTACGCTCGCCAAGATCGTCGACCAGGTCATCAAGCACCCGGAGATCGAGACCAAGGCCCTGGACCGGTACGCCACCGCGTACTCCGGGTTCTTCGACGAGATCCGGGAATTCGTCGAGCGTTTCTACGACCAGACGAAATACAAGGAGTTCTACCACAGCCTCGCCCAGGAGATGATCGACCCGGAACACGAGCGGAAGCCCGCCGACGACTTCGTCACCCTCATCTCCGGTCTCAGCGGAAACCACCCGCTATTCAACATCACGCTGGACGACCTGATCGCGGACAACTCGACGCCGGAGTCGACGCAGTCCTGAACCAGTTTCCTGGGGCAGCCGCCGGGTCGGTGTGACGGCTGCCCCAGCACCATTTTCGTATGTGACACGTTCTGCAATCGAAGATGAGGCCGGGGGAAATGAACAGTCATCAGTTACAAATCCTGTTCCTCGATTTAGCGATCATTCTCGTTATGGCGCGGGGACTCGGATACCTCGCATCGCGTATTCAGCAGCCGCCGGTCGTCGGCGAGATCCTCGCGGGAGTGCTGCTCGGTCCGACCCTGCTCGACGGAGTGCTGAGCGAAACCCTCTTTCCCGACGACGTCCGGCCCGTGCTGTCCGGCGTGGCGAATCTCGGCGTCGCCCTCTTCATGTTCGTGGTCGGCCTCGAGATCGAGGGCAACATGATGAAGGGCCACGGCCGGACTACCGTCGCAGCGGCGGTCGGCTCGACCGCCGTGCCCTTCCTGCTGGGCATCGGGCTGGCCTTCGCCCTGCTGCCTGGGCACGAGCCCACCGACCGTGGGACCTTCGTCGTGTTCATCGGGCTCGCCGTGTCCGTGACCGCGTTCCCCGTGCTAGCCCGCATCCTCGCCGAACGAGGGCTGACCCGGACCGCGATCGGCGGCATCGCCCTGGCCACGGCGGCGTTCGTCGACGTCGTCGCCTGGTCCGCGCTGGCCGCGGTCAACGCGTCGGTCGGCGCGGAGGGCAATCACAAGCTGGTCCTGCTCACCGTGCCCTACCTGGCCGTCATGCTCTTCGTCGTCCGGCCGCTGCTGCGCCGCTTCCTCACCCCCGGCAACAAGGCCGCCGAACCCGGACCGCTCAAGTTCGCTGTCGTCCTGGTCGGCGCGCTGCTGTCGGCCGCGGCCACCGAGGCGATGGGCATGCACCACATCTTCGGCGCCTTCCTCTTCGGGCTGGTGGTGCCCCGCGAACGCGCGCAGGCTCTGCGCGTCGACATCCACGACCGCACGAGCCATCTCACGTCGGTGCTGCTGCCCGTGTACTTCGTGGTGGCAGGCTTCCAGGTCGACCTCGGCGGAGTCGGTCTCACCGGGCTGCGCGAACTCTCCCTGATCCTCCTGGTGGCTATCGTCGGCAAGTTCGGCGGCACCTATCTCGGCGCCCGTGCCACGAAACTGGCCCCCCGGCCCGCCGCCACCCTCGCGGCCCTGATGAACACCCGCGGTCTCACCGAACTGGTCATCCTCGGCGTCGGTCTCCAACTCGGGCTGCTGGACAACTCGCTGTACTCGCTCATGGTCGTCATGGCCGTGGTGACGACGGTGATGACCGGCCCGCTCCTGAGCCGCATCAAGGTCGGGCGGTCGGTGACCGCGGCCGACGAGACCACGCCCCGTGAACGGATCAGCGCGGCCCCGTAGGAACCGTCCCGCGGCGGCGCGGGCGCGCGGACAGAACGGCACAGGGACCGAAGGGATGACCGCACATGCACTTGGTCGAGCGGGACCAGGAGCTCACCTCACTCACCGACATGATCCGACGCAGCGCCCGCGGCGCGGGGCAGGTGGCCCTAGTGACCGGAGGCATCGGCTGCGGCAAGACCGCCCTGCTCGCCGCGATCGGCGACATCGCGAAGGAGCTCGGCTTCGAAGTGCGCGGCGCGACGGGCTCGTTGGTCGAACGCCACACCCCGGGCGCGGTGCTCGGGCAGCTGCTGCGCGACATTGATCCGGCGCTCGGGGACTGGGCGGTGCCGGCCGGGGTGACCGGCGGCGCCGACAGCGCTCCGCGCGGCACCGCGGGCACGGTCGCCCGGCTCGGACCGGACACCCTCGACGCGGAGACGGGGCGCACCCTGCAGAGTCTGTGCGCCGCCGTTGAGCAACAGGCCCGGCGCACCCCCCTGCTGCTGTGCCTCGACGACGTCCAGTTCATGGACGAACTGTCGCTGCACTGGGTCCTGCTGCTGATCCGGCGGCTCTCCGACGCCCCCCTCGCCCTCGTCATGACCGAGCGCGGGCTCTCCCGGCCGGCGGACCCCCGACTGCGCGCGGAACTGCACCGCCGCCCCGAACACCGGCCCCTCGCCCTGCGGCGGCTCTCCGTCGACGGGGTCGAGGCCGTCCTCGTCCCGTACGTCGGTGCCATCCTCGCCCCCCGGCTCGCCGCCGAGTGCCACTCGGTCAGCGGCGGCAACCCGCTGCTGGCCAGGGCGCTCGCGGAGGACAGCAGGCACGGCGCGGCCGACACGACCCACGCCGCCGGGCGCCTGGTCGTCGGCGACGCCTTTCTGGACGCCGTCACCGGCTGCCTCCACCGCGGCTGGCCCGCTCTGCTGCACGTTGCCCAGGCCCTCGCCGTCCTGCACGAGGACCGGCCCACGGCGCAGACCGTGGCCCGCCTCGCCGGGGTCGAGGAGGCCGTGCTGAGCCGGGGCCTGCGGGCGCTGGACGACGCCGGCCTGGTCGCCGACGGCAGGCTGCGCCACGCGGCCGCCGCGGCCGCCGCCCTGGCCGGCTGCACCGGTGAGGAGCGTGCCGTACTGCACCACCGCGCCGCCGAACTGCTTTACGAGGAAGGCGGCGCCCCCGTCATCGGTGTCGCCCGCCACCTCGTCGCGGCCGGGACGTCCACCGCCCCCTGGGCGGTGGACCAGCTCCGGGACGCCGCCGAACGGCACCTGGCCGCCAGCCGCCCCGCAGAGGCCAGGCTGTGCCTCGAAGTCGCCCTGCGGCACTGCCGGGACGACGGCGAGCAGCTGCGGCTCAAGGCCCTGCTGGCCGGCGCCACCTGGGTGCTGGACCCCACCATGGGCGCGCGGCACCTCGTCGAACTCGCCGACGCCCTCCGGGACGGTCGGCTGCCCGACCAGTACGCCCTCGTGCTCGCCAAGTACCTGCTGTGGCACGGACGGTACGTCGAGGCCGCGGACGCCGTCGAGCGGATCGGGCGCCGCGACGCCGGCATGACCGACCCGCTGGCCGCCGCCGAGGCCCGGGCCACCCGTGAACTCCTCTCCGTCACTTACCCCGGGCTGGTGCCCGGCGGCGGGGCCGACAACAACACCGCACGGCATGTCGCCTTCGCCGGCGACCCGCGCACCCGCGGCGCGGCCGCCCTCTCCGACGTGCTGCGGCACGGCCCCCGCCAGGGCGTGGTCGACACCGCGGAGGCGGCCATGCGGGCCATGCGGCTGGGCCGCAGCACCCACGAGTGGCTGACGTGCGCCGTGTCCGCACTGCTGTTCGCGGACCAGACGGCGGCCGCCGCAGCCTGGTGCGACCACTGGCTCGCCGAGGCGCGCGGTCGCCGGGTCCCGCTGTGGATCGCCGAGTTCTCCTCGCTGCGCGCCGGCATCGCCTTGCGCCAGGGCAGGCCGCGCGAGGCCCGCGCACTGGCCGAGACCGCCCTCGCGCGGATCCCCGTGGAGAGCTGGGGGGTGTGCATCGGCGGACCGCTCGCCAACCTGATCCAGGCCAACACCGATCTCGGCGACCGCGACGCGGCGGCCGAGTACCTGGAAGTGCCCCTTCCGCCAGGGCTGTTCGACAGCCGGTTCGGCCTGTACTACCTGCACGCCCGCGGACACCACTACCTCGCCACGGAGCAACCCCGTGCCGCCCTCGACGACTTCGTCAACTGCGGTTCCTTGATGCGCAGATGGGGACTGGACCAGCCGTCCCTCATCCCCTGGCGGTCGGGTGCCGCGTGTGCCCTCCTGGCCCTGGGCGCCACCGACCGGGCGCACGCCCTGGCCCGGCAGCAGCTCGACCTGGCCGGGGACGCGCTGACCCGTACCCGTGGCATCTCCCTGAGGGTCCTCGCCGCCGCCAGCCGCCCCTCGCAGCGGGGTACGCTGCTGAAGAGCGCCACGGCCATCCTGGAGCAGTCCGGGGATCGGCTGCAGCTCGCCGGGGCCCTCGCGGAGCTGGGGGTCACACATCTGCGCTCCGGCCGGGGCACCATGGCCGACGCGCTTGTGGACCGGGCCGCGCAACTGGCCGACGAGTGCGGCGCACCTGCCCTCGCCACAGAGTTCAAGCACATGCTGCCGACCCGGATCGCACCGCCAGGCGCGCGCGATGCGGTGCGGACGCAGGCCCTGGACCTGCTCAGCCCGGCCGAGCAGCGCGTCGCCTCGCTGGCCGCCGAGGGGCTCAGCAACAAAGAGATCTCCGCACGGCTCGGCGTCACCGTCAGCACCGTCGAACAGCACCTGACACGGATCTTCCGCAAGCTCGGGGTCCGTGCCCGCGGCGATCTCCGCCAGGACCGGGCCCTGGCCGGGTGAACCGCCCAGGTCCCGCTGCCCGTCACGGGCAGCCACCACCACCCCACGAGGAGGGTCAGGAACTCCATGAAGCGCAGTGACCAATACGATGTGGCGATCCTCGGCAGCGGCATGGCCGGAGGAATGCTGGGCGCCGTCCTGGCACGGAACGGCGTGAAGGTGCTGCTCCTTGACGCCGGAACCCACCCGCGGTTCGCGGTGGGGGAGTCGACCA
The DNA here is from genome assembly GCF_046267975.1 of Streptomyces flavusporus. Lineage (NCBI taxonomy): Bacteria > Bacillati > Actinomycetota > Actinomycetes > Kitasatosporales > Streptomycetaceae > Streptomyces > Streptomyces flavusporus. Next base: position 8,542,274 of record NZ_CP176503.1, read on the forward strand.
TCCCCTACACCTCGGGCATGACCAGGCTCATCGCCGACCGCTACCAGGTACCCGAGCTGCGCGCGCTGTCGAGCTTCAAGGGCATCCGCGAGCACGTCTCGCGCAACTGCGGACAGAAGCAGAACTTCGGCTTCGTCTACCACCGCGAGGGCTCCTCGCAGAACTGGCAGGAGATCAACCAGCTGGTGGTCCCCTCCGTGCTGCGCACCGAGACCCACCTGTTCCGCCAGGACATCGACGCATACCTGTTCCACGTGGCCGTCAAGTACGGCGCCCACCCGCGGCTCGGCACCCGAATCGTGGACGTCGAGACCGACCCGGACACCGGCGTGGTCCTGCGCACCGACAACGGCGAGGAGTTCCGCGCGAACTACGTGGTCGACGGCAGCGGATTCCGCTCGCCGCTCGCCGAGAAGTTCGCCCTGCGCGAGACGCCCACCCGGGCAAGGACCCACTCCCGCTGCCTGTTCACCCACATGATCGGCGTCGAGGCCTTCGACAAGGCACCGGCAGCCCGCAGGCACGACCAGCCCAACCCCTGGCACCACGGCACCCTGCACCACGTCTTCGACGGCGGCTGGCTGTGGGTCTCATCCCCTTCGACAACAACCCCGACTCGCTCAACCCGCTGTGCAGCGTGGGCCTCACCCTGGATCCTCGCGTCCACCCCAAGGACGACCGCACCCCGCAGCAGGAGTTCGACGACTTCCTGGCCCGGTTCCCGGAGATCGCGCACCAGTTCCGCGAGGCGAAGGCGGTCCGCCCCTGGGTGTCGACGGGCAGGCTCCAGTACTCGGCCAAGCAGGTGGTCGGCGAGCGGTTCTGCCTCACCTCGCACGCGGCCGGCTTCATCGACGCCCTGTACTCCCGCGGCCTCACCAACACGATGGAACTCGTCAACGCCCTCGGCTGGCGCCTCATCGCGGCCAGCAAGGACGGCGACTGGTCCATGGAGCGGTTCGGCTACCTGGAGGACCTCCAGCAGGGCCTGTTCGACTTCCACGACGACATCGTCTACAGCTCCTTCGTCGGATTCCGCGACTACGAGCTGTGGAACGCCGTCAACCGCACCTGGATGCTGGGCACCATGCTCGGCAACGTCATGCTGGAGGACGCCTACTACCGGTTCGAGCGCACCGGCGACGACGGCGTCTTCCGGGAGCTGGAACAGCACGGGCACCCCGGATCCCCGCTCCCCGTGAGCGCTGGCTTCAACCGCATGGGCCACCTCACCAGGGAGCTGTGCGAGGCCGTCGACCAGGGCACGGAGAACCCCGGAGAGGCGGCCCGGAAGATCCTCTCCTACGTCCGGGACGCCGACTTCATCGCGCCGTCGTTCAAGTTCGGCGAGCGCGACACCCGCTGCTTCGCCATGTCGCCGGCCAAGATGGCGATGAACGCACGCTGGTGCCGCAGGGACGCTCCGCCGGAGATCGGCCCCCGCATGATCAACGCGAGCAAGGGGCTGGTCCGCATGCGGCTGCGTGCCGGGAAATAGCCGACCGCTGCACCCCCTATGCCCGCGTCTGGGGGTACCGGGAGAACCCTCCGCTCCGCGCGGCAGGGGGTTCTCCCGGGTCCGGCGCTCTTCATAGCCTGGAACCAGACGAGTTCACGGATATCCGGTCCCGTTCGGGGACTGTCGAGGTCCGCGCCCACGACGCCGTCGGCACCACGTGTGAGGTCCCAAGCCGAGCCCGGTCAATCCTTCCAGGACGAAAAGGCAGCGAATGAACGCGCATTCCACACCCGATCCCGAGGAACTCATCGCCGTCGTCGGCATGGCCGGCCGCTTCCCCGGAGCCCCGGACGTCGACGGCCTGTGGCACCTCCTGATGAACCGCCAGGAAGCGATAAGTCCGGTGCCTCCCGACCGGTGGGACGCCTCCGTGCAACTGGACCCCCGGCTGCGCATCCCGGCGGTCGGCGGCTTCCTCGACGACATCGACCTCTTTGACGCCGGGTTCTTCGGGATCTCCCCGCGGGAGGCGGCCGCCATGGATCCCCAGCAGCGGCTGCTCCTCGAAGTCGGCTGGCGGGCGCTGGAGGACGCCGGACAGCGGGCGAGCGACCTCGCGGGCTCGCGGACCGGGGTCTACGTCGCCACCGTCTGGCACGACTACGAGCTGCTCAGGAAGGCGCGCGGTGCCCTCCACACCTCCCACTCCCTGGTCGGCACCGGCCGGGACATCCTCGCCAACCGGCTGTCGTACTTCATGAAGCTGCGTGGCCCGAGCCTCGCCGTCGACACCGGCTGCTCCTCCGGGCTCGTCGGACTCGACCTGGCCGCCCGCGCCCTGCGCGCCGGTGACATCGAGGCGGCCATCGTCGGCAGCACGAACCTGATGATGGACCCGCACGTCAGCATCGGCCTGACCCACTTCGGCGGGCTCTCCCCGGACGGTCGCTGCGCCTCCTTCGCGAAGTCCGCCAACGGCTTCGTCCGCGGTGAGGGCGTCGCCGCCGTGTACCTCAAGACGCTCGGCCGCGCCCTGCGCGACGGCGACCGTGTGCACGGCGTCCTGGTGAGCACCCTGACCAATAACGACGGAGGCGGCCACAGCCTGGTCAGCCCCAGCCAGGAGGGTCAGGAGGACCTGCTGCGCCGCAGCTACGGGCAGCACACCGTGCCGGCCGCCGCCCTGTCGTACGTCGAGGCCCACGGCACCGGGACCAAGCGCGGCGATCCCACGGAGGCCGGCGCGCTCGGCGCGGTCCTCGGCCGCGCCCGCCCGGCCGGCGACCCGCTGCCGATCGGCTCGGTGAAGACCAACATCGGTCACCTGGAGGGGAGTTCGGGCCTCGCCGGACTGATCAAGGTCCTGCTCTCCCTGCGTCACCGGACGGTCCCGCCGTCCCTGCACGCCGAGGAGCTCAACCCCGACATCCCGTTCGACGACCTCAATCTGAGCGTGCTCCGCGAGCCGCTCGCCCTGCCCGCTGAGGGCCCGGTCCACCTCGGGGTGAACTCCTTCGGCTGGGGCGGTACCAACGCCCACGTGGTCGTCTCGTCCCCGCCGGAGACCGCGCCCACAGCCGGCCGGGACTGGACCGACGACACCGCACTGCCCCCCGTGATCACCCTGTCCGGGAAGCGCGCACCGGTGCTCGCCCGCCGGGCGGCCCAACTGCAGGACGCGCTCAGCGCCTCCGGGGAGCCCGACGCCGCCGAGCTGGCCGGCACGCTCGCCTGGCGCCGCGACCACTTCCCGGAGCGGGCCGCGTTCGTCGCCGAGGACCTCCAGCAGGCTGCCGCCGGCCTCGCCGCCCTCGACGATCCCGCCGCCGCCCCGGACACCGCGGTGGTCACCGGGCGGGCCGTGCCGCACGGCCGCACCGCCTTCGTCTTCCCCGGGCAGGGTTCGCAGTGGCGGGAGATGGGCGTGGCCCTCTACCGGGACAGCGCCCTGTTCGCCTCGGTCGTCGACCGCTGCACCAAGGCCCTTGCCCCGCACGTCGACTGGGACCTGACCGACGTGTTCGCCCCCGACGCGGGCGCGGGCTCCGACGGGATCGCGGATAACTGGACCACCCGCACCGACGTACTCCAGCCCGCACTGTGGGCAATGTCCCTGGGCCTGGCCGAGCTGTGGCGTGCCGCCGGTGTCACCCCCGACGTCGTGCTCGGCACCAGCCAGGGCGAGATCACCGCCGCCACCTTCGCCGGCGCCCTGTCCTTGGACGACGCCGCCCTCATCCTCGCCCGCCGCGGTGCGCTGATCGCCCAGCGGGTGTCCGGCCGCGGACTGATGCTCGCCGTCGACCTCGACCGCGAGGCCGCCGAGCGCGCCCTGGAGGGGTTCGAGGAGCTCGTCTCCTTCGCCGCGCACAACGGCCCGCACGCCTGCGTCCTGTCCGGGGACCGCGACTACATCCTCGCGCTGAAGGAACTGCTGGAGGCCGAGGGCACTTACTGCGCCCTGGTCAACATCGACTATGCCTCCCACAGCGCCGGCATGGGCGTCCTGCGCGAGGACATTATGACCAGGCTCGCCCCTATCCGGCCGGCCGAGGGTGACGTCCCCCTCATGTCGACCGTCGAGGCCCGCATCGTCGACGGCGGTGCCCTGGGCCCCGACTACTGGGTCCGCAACCTGTGCGAGCCCATCGAGTTCGTCTCCGCGATGGACGCCCTCTTCGACAGCGGCGTGACCCACGTGGTGGAGATCAGCCCGCATCCCGTCCTGCACCCGGCGCTCGAACAGCAGGTGGCCGTACGCGAGGAACCCCTCGCGCTGCTCACCACCCTGCGCCGCGGCCATGGCGGCACCCGGGACGTCGCCCACGCCTTCGCCCGCGCCTATACCGCCGGCCTGGAACCCTTCGGCACACTGCCCCGCGACGGCCGCTTCCCGGTGCCCGCCTATCCCCTGGAGCGCGAGAGCTTCTGGCCCGCCGAGAACCGCCGCACCGGCGACGCCGCCCAGGGATTCGAGGCACCGCTCACACCCGCCCCCGGCCGCCCCGGTGTGTGGCACGGCACCCTGGAACTGTCCCCCGTCACCCAGCCCTGGCTCACCGACCACAGGCTGTACGACACCGCGCTGCTCCCGGGCACCGGCATGCTCGCCCTGGCCCTGCACACCGCGCTGGCCCGCACGGGCACAGTGCCCGGTCGGCTCGTCGACGTCTCCTTCCGCAAGGAGGTGACCATCGGCGCGGAGCCGGTCCGCTTCACCACCGAGTGGCAGGACACGCCCGGCGGCGGTGGCACGTTCCGTCTGCTGTCCCTGCCGCCCGGTGCCGCCGAGTGGGACGTCGTCGCGACCGCTGGCGCCGGATCCGGCACGGACGCCCCGGGCACCTTCGACCTCCCCGGCTGGGCCGACGAGGTCCCGGCCGAGGACCCCGAGGAGTTCTACCGCCGCTGCTCCGCCCGCGGCCAGGTTTACGGGCCGGCATTCCGGTCGGTGCGCGCCCTGCGGCGGCACCCATCGGGCGACGAGGCCCTCGGCGAGATCCGGCTCCCGGAGGAGCTCTGGGCCGGCCTGCGGCCCCGGGTCCCGCACCCCGTGCTGTGGGACGGGGCGCTCCAGGTCGCCCTGCTGCTCGACGACAGCTCCAAGGCGCTGATGCCGACCGCCGTACGCGCCGTCCATGTGCTGCCCGCCGGTACCGCACCCGTCACCGAACTCCACTCCCACGTCCTGCGCCGACCGGACGGCACCGTCGACGTCCGCCTCTTCGCCGGCGACCGGCGTCCGCTGCTGGTGATGGAGGGCCTGGTCCTGCGGTCCCTGCCCACCTCGGACGGCCGCAATGCGGATGCCGACCGGCTGCACCGCGTCCACTGGGCCGATGTCACCGGTGCGGAGGCCGACGACGCCGACCGGGCCGGAGCCGGTCACTGGGTCGTCTGCGGCAGCACGGGCGGCACCCAGGACCTGGTCGCCGCCCTCCGCGCGGCCGGCGCCGAGGTCACCCCGGTGGGTGACCTCGCCCGGCCGGAGGACTCCATTGCGGGCGACATCGACGGCATCGTCTTCCTCGCGCCGCGCGCCTGTGTCGGTCCCGACGCCCAGCAGCGTGGACTCGCCCACCTCACCGCCGTGGTCCGCGTCTGCGCGGCACTGCCCTCGCTGCCCCGGCTCACCGTGCTCACCGACCGGGCCCAGAGCGTCACGGCGACCGACACGCCCGATCCGGGTGCCGCCCTGTACTGGGGCTACGGGCGGGTGCTGCAACGCGAGCACTCCGAACTGCGGCCGCGGCTCGTCGACGTGGACGGCTCCCACCCTGACTGGGCCCAGGAGTGCAGCCGCGCCCTGCTCGCCGACGGTGCCGAGGACCAGCTCGCGCTGCGCGGCGACCGGCGGCTGGCCGCCCGGATCGTCCGCGGCAGCGACGCGACCGGCCCCGACGGCACCGCCCGCCCCGCCTGGCGCACCGGCCCCCAGCCCTTCCGGCTGGGCGTCGCCCACAGGGGCACCCCCACGACGGCCGAGTTCCTCCCGCACACACCGCCGGTGCCCGGCCCCGGCCAGGTCGTCATCGAGACCACGGCCGCCGCCGTGTCCCCCGCCGACCTGCGCGACCTCGCCGGGATCCGGGCCGGGCAGGCCCCCGGGACCCTGCCGCTCGGCCGCGAATGCGCCGGCCGGATCAGCGCGGTGGGACCCGACGTGACCGAGCTGCACCCCGGAGACCGGGTCGCCGCCGTGGCGCTCGGCGCCCTCGCCGGGCAGGTCCTCGCCGAGGCCGCCCATGTCGTCCGGCTGCCCGACCGGCTCGACGACACCGAGGCCACCGCGCTGACCCTCCCAGCCGTCACCGCCTGGTATGCGCTGACCCATGTCGGCCGGTTGGCCGAGGGCGACACCGTACTGATCCACACCCCGGCCCTGCCCGACGCGCTGGCAGCCGTACAGATCGCCCGAAGCCGGGGCGCCGCCCCCCTGGTCGTCGTCGGCGACGCGCCCCGGCACGGCGACGCGCTGCGCGCCGCCGGTGCCCACGAGGTCCTCGACACCGCTGATCCGGACTGGCCGTCGGCTGTCGCAGTGGCCACCGGCGGCGAAGGCGTCGACGTGGTCCTCGGCCCGCGTGGCGGAGCGACCGCCTCCCACGCCTGGGAGCTTCTGGCACCGGACGGACGCTATGTCGAGGACATCACCCGGGCGGCCGCACCCGACCCGGCCCCGGACGAACGGCCGCTGCCCGCTGGCGCCACGTTCGGCTCGGTCGACCTGGACGCGCTGCGCGTCCGCCGCCCCTCCCTGTTCGCCCGCCTGCTCGCCGACGTCTGGGCGCTGGCCGCCGACGGGCGGGTCACCGCCCCGCCCCTGCACACGTACGACTGCTCCCGCGCCACCGGTACGACCGCCGACCTCGACCACGACCCGCACGGCTCCCGGCTCGTGCTCACCCGGCTGACCGGTGTCGCTCACGTCGCGCCCGAACCCCTCCCCGACGGACGGTTCCGTGCGGACGGCGCTTACCTGATCACCGGCGGCCTCGGCGCCCTCGGCCTCTCCCTCGCCGAGTTCCTCGCGGCGCAGGGCGCCGGCACGCTCGTCCTGGTCGGACGGTCCGCCCCTACGGCGGAGGCCGCCGCCCGACTGGCGGCCCTGCGCTCCCGGGGGACCGTCGTCCACACCCCGCGCTGCGACGTGGCCGACCGAACCGCCGTACGCCAGGCCCTCGACGGCCTGCGTGAACAGGGCCTGCCGCCGCTGCGCGGCGTCGTGCACGCGGCCGGTGTGGTCTCCGACGCCACCATCGGGCGCATGACGCCGCGTCAGCTCGCCAAGGTGCTGCAGCCCAAGGTCGCCGGCGTGCTCAGCCTGGAGGCCGCGACCGAGCACGACCCCCTAGACTTCTTCGTCCTGTTCTCCTCCGTCGCGGCCCTCGTCGGCAACCCGGGACAGGCCGCCTACGCCGCGGCCAACGCCTACCTCGACGCCGCCGCCGAACTGCGCCGCCGCCGCGGACTACCCGCGCTCAGCGTGCAGTGGGGGCCGTTCGCGGACATCGGTCTGGCCGCACGCAGCGAACAGGCCGGCGCCCGCCTCGGGGACCGCGGCATGGACAGCTTCCCGGCCGACGAGGCATGGCTCGCCCTCACCCGCCTGCTCGCCCAGGACCGGCCCGTCGACGGCTACGTCCCCCTCGACCTGCGCCGGTGGTTCGAGGCCGCCCCCGACACGGTGGCGCTGAGCGCCTGGCGCGCCCTGCACGAGGCCCTTCAGGACGACGGCACCGTCACCGCCGGAAGCGCCTTCGCGACCAGCCTGCTGAACACACCCGAAGAGGCGCGCCACGGCCTGGTGGAGGCCAAGGTCCGCGAACTCGCCGCCCAGGTACTGCGCCTCACCCCCGAACGGCTCGAACGCGACACCCTGTTCGAGTCCCTCGGCCTGGACTCGCTGATGAGCCTCGAACTCCGCAACCGGCTCGAGGCCGCCTTCGGGCTGCGCCTGTCGCCCACCCTCATGTGGACGTACGGCACGCTCCGCACCCTCGCCAAGGCCCTCACCGAGCAGGTCACCCGATCACAGGAGACCCGGTGACCGCCGCCCGGACCACCCCACCGACCCCCGCCTCGCCACGACCGCAAGGAATCCCGATGCACGAGACAAGCGCCTCCGAGGGAGGCAAGCAGACACCCCTCACCCGGGCCCTGGACACCATCCGCTCCCTCCGGCAGCAGCTTGGCGAGCAACGGGGCAACCAGCCCGTCGCGATTATCGGCGCAGGGCTACGACTGCCCGGTGGCATCGATACCCTCGACGACTACTGGACCGCCCTCGCCGAAGGCCGCGATCTGGTGCGCCCCATGCCGGAGCACCGCAAGGGCCCCTTCGCCGACGCCTGGCGGGGACTGCCGCAGCGCGGCGGCTTCCTCGACGAGGTCCTCGACTTCGACGCGGGGTTCTTCGGCATCAGCCCCCGCGAGGCCCGCCACCTGGACCCGCAGCACCGGCTCCTACTGGAGGTGGCCTGGGAGGCACTGGAGCACGCGGCCGTCCCGGCGGGGACGCTCGCCGAGGCCCGCGCCGGCCTCTACCTGGGCGTCATGTGGCAGGACTACCGGGAATGGTGCGAGGGAGAACCCGACGCCTACTGGGCCACCGGAAACGGACACAACTTCGCCGCCGGCCGGGTGGCCTACGCCCTGGGCCTGACCGGTCCGACCATGACCGTCGACACGGCCTGCTCGTCCTCCCTCGTCGCCGTGCACCTGGCGGTGCAGGCGCTGCGCCGGGGCGAGTGCGAACTCGCCTTCGCCGCGGGTGCCAACCTCATCATGTCGCCGCAGACCATGCGCCTGGTCCAGGAGACCCGCTCGCTGTCACCGGACGGCCTGTGCAAGACGTTCGACTCCCGGGCGAACGGCTTCACCCGCGGCGAGGGCGTGGGCGTGGTGCTGCTCAAGCGTCTCGACCAGGCCCTGCGCGACGGGGACCGGGTGCTTGGCGTGATCAGGGGCACGTCCGTCAACCAGGACGGCCGGTCCAGCGGGTTCACCGCACCGAACGTCCTCGCTCAGGTGTCGCTCATCGAGTCGGCCCTGTCGGACGCCGGACTGGAGCCGGGGGCCGTCGGTTACGCGGAGACCCACGGCACCGGCACCGCGCTCGGCGACCCGATCGAGATGGATGCGCTGGCCACCGCCCTGGGCCGGCGCAACGGCGGCGCGCCGCTGCCGGTCGGCGCGGTGAAGACCAACTTCGGTCATCTCGAGGGCACCGCCGGAGTGGCCGGGCTGATCAAGGCGATGCTGTGCGTGTCCCGGCGCCAGGTGCCCCCCGTCGTCCACTTCCGCCATCTCAATCCGCGGATCGACCTGTCCGGCACCGGTATGACGGTGCCCGACACGCTGCGGGAGTGGTCGCCGCTGTCCGGTGACTGCGCCTCGGTCAGCTCGTTCGGCATGAGCGGCACCAACGCCCATGCGATCGTCGGACCGCTGCTGGCCGACGAGTTGCCGGCCCGCCCCGCCGACGAGTCCGCGCCCGTCACCGTCACCGTCACCGGCTTCGAGATCTCTGCGAAGACCGATGAGGCGCTGCGGGCACGCGCCGCCCGGTACGCCTCCGCGCTGGACGCCCTCGCTCCCGCCGACTACCCGGCCTTCGCGCACACCACGACCGCCGGACGTACGCCCATGGACGTCCATGTGACCGTCACGGCGGCCGACCCCCGGTCCGCGGCCGAGGCCCTGCGGGCGCTCGCCGAGGGACGCACCGTGCCGGAGGTGGAGGTCACCGAGGCACCGGACGGCGCGCGAAGCGTTCCGGAAGCCGGTGCCGGCCTGCCCCGGAGGATCGTCGACCTGCCCCCCTACCCGTGGCAGCGCAGCCGGTTCGCGCCGCAGACGCAGGCGGACACCTCGGGTGCCGCCGCCACCGCGGGCCGCGAGGATGCCGCCCCGGCCGCCCCCGACGTGCCCCTCGTGCACGAGGTGGTGTGGCGGCCCCGGGCCCCCTCGGCCACCTCGACCGCGCGCTCTGTCGTCCTCGCCGGCGACGACGAGGACCTGCTCGTCGCGCTGGCTGGCCGGGCCGCCGCGCTGGGCCTGCCGGGCACGGTGCTCGCGCCGTCCGCCCTCGCCCTGCCCGACGGCTGGCGGTACGCGGAACTCCCCGCGGACGCCGCCGCCTGGGCCGCCCACCGGGACGCCGCGGCCCCCGATGCCGGCCTCCCCCTCATATTGGCCCTGCGCGCCACCCCGCTCCCCGGCGCCGACGGCGCCCTGGGCACGGACAGCGATGCCACGGAGACCGGAGCCGCCCTGTGCGCGGCGGTGACGGCCGCGGTCGCCGCGTCCGCCCGTGGCGGCGGCCCCCGGGTGTTCGCCCTGACCCGGGACGTGTGCCGGACCCGTCCGGAGGACACCACGGTTCCGACCGACCACGGTCTCCTGCACGGCCTGGCGCCCGTCCTCGGCCTCGAACTCGGCGCCGGCTGGGGCGGTGTCGTCGACCTGCCCGCCGACCCGGCCGACGCGGATCTCGACGCCCTGCTGCACTTCGTCGCGCAGGAGAGCGACGGCGCCGCCCGCGGGGAGCAGGCCGAGGACCGGGCCGCCGTCCGCGACGGTGCCGTCCTGACGGCCCGCCTCGTCGAGACTGCCGCGTCCGCCGAACCGCTGCAGGTGGTCCCCCAGGCCACCTATGTGGTCACCGGCGGCCTCGGCGGCGTCGGCCGTGAGCTGACCGCCGAGCTGGTCGCCCGGGGCGCCCGCCACCTCCTGCTCATCGGCCGTCGGCCGCTGGACGACCTGGCCCCCGAAGCACGGGGCCTGCTCGACGAACTCGGCGCCGCGGGCGTCGAGGCGGTCTACCGGCCGGGCGGATGCGACACCCCCGAGGCCGTGGAAGCCGCCTGCTCCGCGCTGGAAAGCATGCCACCCGTGCGTGGAGTGCTGCACGCGGCGGGCACGCTGGAGCGCGTGCCGGCCGAGGAGACCGGCGTCCCGCAGTTCGCCGCCGCCCTGCGCGGCAAGTTCGCGGGGGCGTGGCTGCTGCACCGTGCCTCCCTCGACTGGCCGCTGGATTTCTTCGCCACGATCTCGTCGGTCTCGGCCGTCTGGGGCACCGACCGGTGCGCCGGCTACGCCGCGGCCAACGGCGGCCTCGACGCCCTCGTGGCACACCGCACGGGCCAGGGTCTGCCCGCGGTCAGCATCGCGTACGGCCCCTGGGACCTGGGCGAGTCGGGCATGGCCGACTCCGCCAGCCGCGACACCTTCGCCCGGCTGGGAGTGGGCGCCCTGGACGCGGCCACCGGCCGCGCCGCCCTCGCCGCGTTCCCCTCCGTCTCCGGGCACGTCGTCGTCTGCCCGCTGGACATCCACCGGTTCCGCTCGATCATGTCCCGCTTCCGGGCCCGCGGCCTGTTCTCCGCGGACCTGCCGGACCCCACTCCGGGCGAGGCCGCGGCAGGCGACCGCGAGCCGTCGGTCGTGGCCGAGCTGGCGGCGGTGCCCGAGCGCGCCCGGCCCGCCGCCGCCCGCACTCACGTGGCCCGGATCGTCGCCGGCCAACTCGGCTTCGACTCCGCGGACTCCATCAAGGACGACACCGGCCTCTTCGACCTGGGGCTGGACTCGATCATGGCCGTGGACCTGGTCGGCCGTCTGGGCCAGGCCTTCGAGGTCACTCTGCGCGCGGCCGACGTGTTCGACCACCCCACGGTCACCCGGATGGCGGAGTACCTGCTGACCGCCGCCCCCACCGCGGCCCCGTCGCCCGCCCCCGCACCGGACACGGCCCCGCCCGCGCGGCAGCAGCGGCCTGCCCCCGCCGCCACGCCGTACGACACCGCCGACGAGCCCCCGAGCACCGCGCACGAGCCGATCGCCATCGTCGGCATGGCCGGCCGGTTTCCGCAGGCCGACTCCGTCGACGACCTGTGGACCCTGCTCCGCGAGGGCCGCGACGCCGTGGGCCCCGTCCCCGAGGGCCGGTACGACACCGCCGTCTTCCACGGCGACGACGGCCCCGAGCCCGGCTGGATCACCACGAATCAGGGCGGCTTCCTCACGGACATCGCACGGTTCGACGCCGCCTTCTTCGGCATCCCCGGCCGCGAGGCGGAGAACCTCGACCCGCAGCAACGGCTCCTCCTGGAGTCCGCCTGGCATGCCCTGGAGGACGCCGGCACCGACCCGCACTCGCTGCGCGGCACCCGCACCGGCGTCTTCGTCGGCATCAGCTACGCGGACTACGCCCGCGTTCTGGCCGGACCCGGTGCCGAGCACCTCGACGCCTACTACAGCACCGGCACCTCGCTCAACGCCGCCGCGGGCCGCCTGGCGTACACCCTCGGGCTGAACGGCCCCGCGATGGCCGTGGACACCGCCTGCTCGTCCTCCCTCGTCGCCCTGCACCTCGCGGTGCGGTCGCTGCGCGGCGGCGAGTCCGACGCGGTGCTGGCCGGCGGCGTCAACGTCATCCTCGATCCGATGGCCTCCGTCTCCGCCAGCCGCGCGCACATGCTGTCGCCCGACGGACGCTGCCGGACGTTCGCGGCTGACGCCAACGGATTCGTCCGCGCCGAGGGCTGCGGTGTGCTCGTCCTCAAGCGACTCTCCGACGCCCAGCGCGACGGCGACCGCGTGCTCGCCGTGATCCGCGGCAGCGCCGTCAACCAGGACGGTGCCTCCTCCGGGCTCACCGCCCCCAGCGGCACGGCCCAGCAGGCCCTGCTCACCGACGCCCTCGCCGACGCCCGCGTCACCGGCTCCCAGGTCTCCTACCTGGAGGCGCACGGAACCGGCACCGCCCTGGGCGACCCCATCGAACTGGGCGCGGCCTGGCGGGTCCTGGGGCCGGACCGCAAGCTCGGTGAGCCGCTCCATGTCGGCTCCGTCAAGAGCAACATCGGTCACTGCGAGTCGGCCGCCGGTATGGCGGCCGTCTTCAAGACCGTCCTCGCCTTGAGACACGATCTCATCCCGGCCAACCTCCACTTCGGGGAACCCAACCCGCACGTGGACTGGGCGGAGATGAACGTCCGGGTGGTGGACACCCCCACCCCCTGGCGTTCCGGCACAGCCCCACGTGTGGCCGGCGTCTCCGGTTTTGGACTCACCGGAACCAACGCGCACGTGGTGCTCGCCGACGCACCGACCGGGTCCTTCGCCGCCACGAACGGCGACCCGGCCGGCAGTCCGCACCTCATCCCCCTGTCCGCCCCCGACACATCAGGTCTGGAGCGGCTCACCGAGGCCTGGCGCGAGCGGCTGACCGCCGCCGACGACGAGGAACTGGCGGGCCTGGCCGCCGCCGCGTCCGCGGGCCGTGCCCACTTCCCGTACCGCCGCGCCCTGTTGGGCGAGACACGCGAGAAGCTCCTCGCCCAGCTGGCGGTCCCGCTCCCGGACCGCCGGGTCACCGGCCGCCCGCGCATCGCCTTCCTGTTCTCGGGGCAGGGCAGCCAGCGCTTCGGCATGGGCCGCGAGCTTTACGAGACCGAACCGGTCTTCCGGGAGGTCTTCGACCGCTGCGACCGCGAACTCACCCCCGTCCTGGGCGGCTCCCTCGTGGAACTCACCCTGTACGGCGACGATCCGCAGGCCGTGAACGAGACGCGGGTGACCCAGCCGGCCCTGTTCGCTCTCGAGAGCGCGCTGGCCGCCCTGTGGGAATCCTGGGGCGTCACCCCGGACGTGGTGATGGGCCACAGCGTCGGCGAGGTCGCCGCCGCGGTCCACGCCGGAGTGACGGACCTGTCGTCCGGGCTGCGGCTGATCGCCCGGCGGGCCGAGCTGATGCAGGGCACGCAGCGCGGCGCCATGCTGTCCGTCCGCGCCTCTGAGGAACAGGTGCTCGCACGGCTGGCGGGCGCCCCTCTCGACATCGCCGCCGTCAACACCCCCGACGCCACCGTGGTGGCCGGAACCCCCGAGGAGATCGAGCGGTTCGCCGCCCGGCTCACCGAGGACGGCGTACGCAGCGTCCGGCTCACCGTCTCGCACGCCTTCCACTCCCAGCTGCTCGACCCCGTCCTGCCGCGCCTGCGCGAAGCCGCCGCCGCACTGGACTTCGCCGACCCGCACACCCCGCTGATCTCCAACCTCACCGGCCGGCTCGCCGAGCCCGGCACCATCGACGCGGACTACTGGGTGCGGCACGCCCGCAACCCCGTCCGCTTCCACGACGGTGCGCGACGGCTCGCCGAGCAGAAGGTGGACATCTGCCTGGAGATCGGCCCGGACGGCACCCTGGTGAACCTGGTGCGCGCGGCCGGTCTGGCCCCGGCGGGCGCCCTGCTGACCTCGCTGCGGCGAGGGAGCGCGGACCGGGCCGCCATGGCCACCGCCGCCGAGGAGCTGTACGAGTTCGGCCAGGACCTCGACTGGGCGGCCGTGCAGGCGCCGCGCCGCACTCCGCGTGCGGCGGCCCCGCTCTACCCGTTCGCCGCGACCTCCTACTGGCGGAGCGCTGGCCCGGACGGCACACCGGCCCCGTCGTCCGCCGTACGGGACCGGCTGCCCGCGCCCGGCGCCGTACCGGCCGGTCCGCCGTGGGGCACCGAGCTGCGCTCGCCCGCGATCCAGGGACGGGTGTTCGTCACCGAACGCAGCACCGTGTATCCGCCGCACCTCGACGACCACCGGCTGTTCGGCACCGTCCAGGTGGCGGGGGCGTCCCAGACCGCCACGGTGCTGTCCGCGCTGGGCCGCGACGGCGACCGGGTGGTCCTGGAGGACCTGCACTTCCCGCGCGCGCTGGTGCTGCACGACGGCGAGCGCTACGAGCTCCAGATCATCGAGCGCGACGGCGAGCAGGGTTCCCGCACGGTCAGCGTGCAGAGCCTCCTCGACCCCGAACGCGACCTGTGGCAGGAGCACCTGACGGCCCGCCGGCTCACCGCCGACCCCGCCGGACGCAGGTCCGCGCCCGACCCGCAGGAGTTCATCGCGCACGCCGACCGCCACCTCGGCGGCGAGGCCTTCTACCGCCATCTCCGCGGCATCGGCTACCTGCTCGGCCCGTCCTTCAGCTGGGTCGGGGACGCCTGGATCCGGGGCGACGAGGCCCTGATCCGGTTCGACTGGCCCGAGAAGATGAACGAGCCCGCCGAGGACTACCAGATCCACCCGGGCCTGCTCGACTCCTGCCTGCAGAGTTCCGTCTGCTTCGCCATCCACGAGGACGACGCGGAGCCGCTGGACCAGGAGAAGGCCCTGGTCATCCCGTTCGCCGCGGCCCGCGTGTCGTTCCCCGGCCGGCCCACCCCGGGCAGGCCCCTGTGGGGACACGTCCGGGCCGAGCTGCGGGAGACGGCCGACGACCGGTTCCACCAGGTGGAGACCGCCGACCTGCACCTCTTCGACGAGACCGGCGCCACCGTCCTCGCCATGGACGGCTTCCGGTTCCGCACGGCCTCCCGCTCCGTGCTGCAGTCCTCGCTGCGCCAGGGCACCCGGCACACCTGGGACCTCACCTGGACCGACGTGCCCGTCGCGGGCGACCCCGCCGAGCCCGCCTCCCGGGCGCGGACGGTGGCCGTCGTCGGCGTCGGCACACCGACCGGACGGCTCCTCACCCGGGCCGCCGGGGAAGCCGGCCACCGTGCCCTCGCGATCGACGCGGACACTCCGCTCGCACAATCCCCGGACCTGATCGTCGACGCCCGCTTCCTCACCGCCGCCGCACCGGCCGACGCGGGGACCGCGACCGAGGCCGTGCTCGACCTCGCCGCCACCCTGCGGGCCGTGCCCGAGGACGTGCCGTACGCCGTCCTGGCCGCCGACAGCACGCCGCAAGCTCCCCTGCGCGAGACGCTGTGGGGCCTGCTGGCCTGCGTCGAGGCCGAGGAGAGCGAACGCCGCCTGCTCCGGGTGACCCTGGCGGACGGCTGGGACGCCCCCGGCCTGCTGCGGACCCTCGACCGGGTCCTCGACGACGGCCTCGTCGAGACCCGGCTGGAGATCGGTCCCGTCCGGACCCGCACCGGCCGGCTCGTCCCCGTCACCCGCCCGGCGGGCACCGCGGCCGACGCCCTCACCGGCGCCGCCCTCATCACCGGCGGACTCGGCGGGCTCGGGCTGAGCACCGCAGCGGTCCTCGCCCGCAACGGCTGCTCCGGCATCACCCTGATGGCCCGTTCGGAACCGGACGCGGAGGCCCGCCGCCTCATCGACCGGATCACCGCCACCGGCACGCCGGTCCACGTGGTGCGCGGCGACGTCACCGACCCCGCCGACTGCGCACGCGCCGTCGCGCAGGCCGGGGCGGACCAGCCGCTGCGCCTGGTCCTGCACCTCGCCGGGGCCACCGACGACCGGGCCTTCGGCCGCGTCGACCGCGGCGCCGCCGAGCGCGTCTTCGCCGCCAAGGCGCACGGCGCGAACGTCCTCGCCGAGGCCCTGCACGGCCACGACCTCGACGCGTTCGTACTGTTCTCGTCGGCGTCCAGCGTGCTCGGCTCCGCCGGACAGACCGTCTACGCCGCCGCCAACGGTTACCTGACCGGCCTCGCCGAGATGCTGCGTGCCGAGGGCATGCCCGCCACCAGCATCGCCTGGGGGCCATGGGTGCCCAGCGGCAAGGGCGGAATGGCAGCCTCGGAGACCGTGCGCCGGGCCACCGCCCGTCTCGGCATCGGTACCTTCACCGACGAGACGGCCGAGTCGCTGCTGCTGGCCGCACTCACCGCCCGGCAGGCCCGCGTCATCGCCGTCGACCTCGCACCCGACCGGTTCACCGAGGCGCTCGGCGACCATCCGCGCGCCCGGCTGCTGGACGTGCCCGCCGGCCGCGGCGACACGCACGGTGTCCGCCGAACCGTCGCGGACCGCGCCGGCCGGCCGCGCGGCTGGTTCAGCGCGCGCCTCGACGCCCTGGACCCGCGGGAACGCGACGCGGCGCTGCGGGACTTCGTCCGGGAGGCCGCCGGAGAGACCCTCGGGCAGCCTGCGGCCCTCGACGAGGAGACCACCTTCGGCGACATGGGCCTGGACTCGATCATGGTGATCGATCTGCGCACCCGGCTCTCCCACGCCCTCGGCGTCGACCTCTTGGCGACCGTCGCCCTCGACCACCCCACGGTCCCGCGCATCACAGACCACATCCTCGGCCTGCTCCACCCCGAGTCCACCCGGCCCGCCACCCCCGACCGGCCGGACCGCCAGGAGTCCCCGGACCACGCGGAACTCCCGGAACCCGTCGACCTCCGGGACCTCGCAGAGCTGTCCTTCGAGGAACTCGTCCAGGCCGTCCACAGCGACGTATCCCAGAAAGGAGACAGGCAGGCATGAGCGAGGCCATGGACGCCGAAGGCGTCCGCTCTCTGATGGAGGACCAGCTCCGGCTCTCCCGCCGGCTGCGGGCCCGGATCGCCGAACTGGAGGACGAACGCCACGCGCCCGTCGCCGTCGTCGGCATGGGACTGAGGCTGCCGCCGGCCATCGACACGCCCGAGGCGTACTGGGAGTTCCTGTGCGGCACCGACTCGGCGCTGTCCGGGATCCCTGCCGACCGGCCCGGCCTGCGCGCGGTGTACGACCCGTCCGTCGGACGGCCCGGCCGCTCGTACGTCGACCGGGCCGGATTCCTCGACACCATCGCCGACTTCGACGCCGACTTCTTCGGGGTCTCCCGGCGTGAGGCCCGCCTTCTCGATCCCCAGCAGCGGATGCTCCTGGAGACCAGCTGGGAGGCGCTGGAGCGGGCCGGGATCGCGGTACGCCGCTCCGACCGGCTCGACGTCGGGATCTACCTCGGCATGATGACCTCCGAGTACAGCGAGCGGAACGAGGACCGCTCGGACATGTCCCGGATCGACCCGTACTACATCACGGGCGGCGGCCTCAGCTTCGGTGCCGGACGCATCAGCCATCTGATGGGCTTCTCGGGTCCCGTCCTGGGCGTGGAGACAGCCTGTTCCTCCTCCATGACCACCCTGCACCTCGCGGTGCAGGGGTTGCGCAACGGTGAGTGCCGCTACGCGCTGGCGGCCGGTGCCAACCTGCTGCTCTCCGCGAGCCTGATGGTCTCGCTCTGCCAGACGAGGGCGCTGGCGCCGGACGGCCGCTCCAAGTCCTTCCTCGCCACCGCCGACGGTTACGGGCGCGGCGAGGGCATCGGGGTCGTCGCCCTGATGCGCCTCGACGACGCCGAGCGCGAGGGCCGGCCGGTCCTCGCCGTCATCCGGGGCACGGCCGTGAACCACGACGGCGCGGCGTCCGGTCTGACGGCCCCCAACGGGCCGGCCCAGCAGGAGGTGATCCGGGCGGCGCTGGCCGACGCCCGGATCGACCCGGCCGCCGTCGGCTTCGTGGAGGCCCACGGCACCGGCACCGTGCTCGGCGACCCGATAGAGATCGGCGCCCTGGACGGGGTGCTCGGGGAGGCGGTCCGCCGCCGGGGCACCCCGCTGAACATCGGCAGCGTCAAGTCCCGGCTCGGCCACCTCGAAGGCGCCTCCGGCATCGCGTCCGTGATGAAGACCGTGCTGATGCTCCAGCACGGAGTGATCCCGGCCGCCGCGCACCCGGACGACGGCGAGCTGAACCCGCACATCCCGTGGGAGCAGCTCGGCTTCACGGTGCTCCGGCGGAACACGCCGTGGCCCGCGGAACTGTCCCGCAGGGTCGCGGGCATCAACTCCTTCGGCATGAGCGGCACGAACGTCCACGCCGTCCTGGAGGCCCATCGGCCGCCCGCCGTACCCGCTTCCGCCTCGCACGGCCCGGAACTCCTCACCTTGAGCGCCAAGGACCACGGGGCACTCGACCGGCTCGCCGACCGGGTGGGCTCCCTGCTGCGTCGGGCCGAGGACACGCGTCTGGCCGACCTCTGCCACACGCTTCGCGCCGGACGCGCACCCTTCGCCCACCGGCTGGCCGTCGTCGGAGCCACCCCGCGCGACCTCGCCGAGGCGCTCGCGGACTGGCGCGCCCAGGGCGTGGTGACGGCCGCCGCGCAGGAGCCCCCGCGCCGGATCACGCTCCGCACCGAGGGCCCGGCCGGGCAGCTCGAGGCCGTGGTCGCCGCCCTCGCCGACGCCCATCCCGGCCTGCGGGACGCCCCGGCGGGCACGGCCGCCGACGCCGTGGCCGAGGACCCCGCAGCGAGGCTCCGGGGCATGCTGGCCCGGCTCGGCGTCCACGCCTCACCGGCCGAGGGAGCCGGGCAGGCCGCCCCCGGTCCGGATGCCCGGATCGACCTCTCGTGGGAGGCGCACGGCCGGCGGACCACCCTGCCGCTGGCCGGCGCCGGCCCGCAGGACGCTCCCGGTCTGCTGCGGGCCGCGCTCGCCGAGCTGTTCACCGCGGGAGCCGACCTTCGCCTGGCGGCGCTGTCCGCTCCCGGGGCCCGCTTTGTGTCGGACCTGCCTACCTACCCCTTCCGCCGCAGGACGTACTGGATCGACGAGCCGGCGGGCGAACCCTCGCGCGGGCCCGGCGCCGAGGCCCCGGCCGGAGTCGCCCTCCCGGAGTCGCTGGAACCCGAGGCGCTGACCCGCTACCTCCTGGACCTGCTGCAGGAGGTCCTGCAGGCAGAAGTCCTCGACCCCGAGCTGTCCTTCCTCGACGTGGGCGGTGACTCCTTCATCTCCACCCTGTTCATCACCCGGGTCGAGGAGCGCTTCGAGGTCGGCATGACCGCCGACGAGCTCTCCCTCGACATGCCTCTGCACGACCTGCTGGGCAAGCTCGCCGAAAGCATCGCCGCGACCGCGGCGGCCGGTCAGGGGGTGGGCGCGTGAGTGTCAGCACCGACACCGGCACCGGCACCGACGCCTTCATCCGGCCCCGGACCGTCGCCGCACCCGCCGTCCGTCTGGTGGTTGTTCCGCACGCGGGCGGCTCCGGCAGCGTCTACCACCCCATGACCCGGGTCCTGCCGCCCACCTGGGACCTGCTGCTCCTGGACCTGCCGGGCCGCGGCAAGCGGCACACGGAGCCGCCGATCACCGACATGAACACGCTCGTCGCCCGGGTCACCGACGACGTGCTCGCCTTCGCCGACGGGACGTCCCTGGCCCTGTTCGGGCACAGTCTCGGCGCGGTCATCGCCTCCGAGACCGCTCGGTCCCTGCAGGCCCGCGGAATCGCCCCGCTGTGGCTGGGCGTCTCCGGGCGGCAGGCACCCGGCATTCAGCCCGCCATCCGCCTCCTCGACCCCAGCCTGTCCGACATGGAGTTCGTCCGGCGGCTCACACGACTCGGCGGGATGCCGGACCGGCTCGACGAACTCCCGGAGTTCAGGGACCGGTTCCTTCAGGTGATCAGGTCCGACCTGCGGGCCCTGGACTCCTACCGGCCCGACCCCGAGCGGGAGCCGCTGTCGAGCGCGCTGACCGTGTTCGCCTCGACCGACGACGCGCTGGCCCCCGCTCCCGGCGCGGCGGCCTGGGCCCCCGAGACCGAGGGCGTCTTCCGGCGCAGGCTCTTCCCGGGCGGTCACTTCCACTTCCTCAAAGACGCCTTCCCGGCGTTCACCGAGGCCCTGGTGGCCGAGATCCGGGAGGCGCTGGGCACCCTGTCGTCCTCCGGCACCACGGCCAGCCGGGAAGGAGCGTCGTGATGCACGGGAATCCCGCCGACTTCCGCACCCTGATGGCCGGTTTCCCCACCGGCGTGACCATCGTGACCACCACCGGTTCCGACGACCTGCCCCGCGGCATGACCCTCACCTCGCTGTGCAGTGTGTCGCTGGAACCCCCCGTCCTGCTGGTGTGCATGCGCCGCGGCAGCCCGACCCTGGACGCCGTCCAGGACGGCCGGCGGTTCGCGGTGAACCTGCTGCACCGCGGAGCGCGGGTCACCGCCGAACTCTTCGCCTCCGGGGCACCGGACCGCTTCGACCGGGTGCCCTGGCTCGCTGACGACGGCGCGGCCGGCCCGCATCTGGTGGACGCCGCCCACACCATCGCCGACTGCACGGTCACCAACGACCAGGTCGTCGGCGACCATGTCGTGATCATGGGCCGGGTCACCCGCGTCACCCGCATGGCGGAGGAGCAGCACCCCCTGTTGTACGGGCTTCGCCGCTTCGCCACCTGGCCCGACACCGAAGACCACCTGTCCTACGACTTCATCTCCTGAAACGGCGGGGATCAGTGACCACGCAGCAGCGGAAGCGGCAGGGCCGCACCCTCCCGCCCGGGCACGGGCAGCCACCGGCCGCCCTCACCCTCGACCAGGTTTTCGCGCACACCGCCCACCGGCATCCGAGCCGGGTCGCGATCCAGGACGGCTGGCACCGGCTCACCTACGCCCAGGCCGAGCGCCAGGCCGTCCGCCTGGCCTCGGCCCTGGTCCTCGGCGGAGTCCAGCTCGGCGACCCGCTGGTCGTTCACTGCGAGAACCACCGCCAGGCGCTCGTCGCCCAGCTCGCCGTGCTCAAGGCCGGGGGAGTGTGCGTCCCAACCCTGAGCGGACCCGGCGGCACGGCGGCCGCCGCGCGCGACACGGGGGCGCGTGCCGTTTTGTGTAGCCGCTCCACCTACGACCGTGACGTCCGCGGCGTTCCGTCGCTGGCCCTGGACGACCCGGCCACCTGGCGGAAGATCGCCTCGGTTCCGGTGGAGCAGGCCCTGCCTCGCTCCTCGGCGGAAGGCGGTGCCCACCTGCTGCTCGACCACCGCGGGCCGGACCGGCTGATCGACCACCGTTCCTGGCTGCGCTCTGCGGCCGATCGAAGCCGCCGGGCCGGTGTGCCGGGCGGCACCGTGACCATCGATCAGGAACCCATGTCCCGTCCCGCCCTGGCCGCCATGTGGTGGGCGTTCAGCTGCGGCACGATGTTGCACACCGCGCCGTGGAGCCCGGATCCCGAGTGGCCGCTCATGGGTGCCGAGGACAGCGTCACGGTGCTCACTCCGGACGAGTACGTCCGCCACCTCGACTCCTGCCCGCCGTCCGGGCGGCGGGCCGGCGGGACCGCAGTGGGCCCCGGCACCGTGGTGCTCATCGGTGGCCCCTGTACGCGCGAGCTCGTCTCCCGCCACTTTGCAGCCCGGCCGGGCACCCGGCTGTGGTCCGAATTCGCCCCGACCGACGGCGCGGTGCCGTGGACCGCCCACGAGTTGTTCGCCCGGGACGGCGGACGGCCCCACGAGCCCGGCGCGGGCAGTCCGGTGCCGCCCGTTCGGCTGCGCGTCACCGGAGCCGGCGGCGAGACCCTGCCGCAGGGAGCGGTCGGCGCCATCGTCGCGATCGGCCCGCCCTGGTGGCCCGAGGACGTGCAGTACTCGGGCTGGCAGGGCTGCTGGACACCGGACCACACCCTCGACATCACCGGGGGCCCGGCACAGGGACCCGGCCCTGAGAACCCGCACCGGCCGGCGGTCCCGACGGGCCGTCTCGAGATGGAAGTGACATGACCTTGCCCAGAAGCCACCGCTCGCGCGGGGCGGCGGCGCCCGACTTCACGGACGCACTGAACGCCTTCATGACCCGCCCGGACGAACCAGAGACACTGCAGTTGCTGACGCCGGAGGGCACCTTGCTGGCGTCCCCGGAGGAAACCCCCGGCTACGACCCCGACCTGTTGCGCGTCCTCTACCGGGACATGGTGATGTCCCGCGGTTTCGATACCGAGGCCACCGCCCTGCAACGACAGGGCGAGCTGGGCCTGTGGCCACCGCTGGCGGGCCAGGAGGCGGCCCAGGTCGGCTCGGCCCACGCGCTGCGCCCCGACGACTACGTGTTTCCCAGCTATCGCGAGCACGGCGTCGCCTGGTGCCGGGGAGTCGACCCGGTCGACGTGGTCAAGCTGTACCGCGGGGTCACCAACGGCGGATGGGACCCGCGCAAGTCCAACTTCCACCTGTACACCCTGGTCGTCGGCTCGCACACCCTGCACGCGACCGGGTACGCCATGAGCCTGGCCAAGAAGGGCAGTGACGCCGTGGCCGTCGCCTACTTCGGCGACGGCGCCAGCAGCGAGGGCGATGTCGCCGAGGCGTTCACTTTCGCCGCCGTCCACGACGCTCCGGTGCTGTTTTTCTGCCCGAACAATCAGTGGGCCATCTCCGAGCCCGTCACCCGGCAGCTGCGCGGCCCGCTGTACCGCAGAGCCCACGGCTACGGCTTCCCCGGCGTTCGGGTGGATGGCAACGACGTCCTCGCGGTGCACGCCGTGACCCGGTTCGCGCTGGACCACATCCGCAACGGCAACGGGCCCTTCCTCGTGGAGGCGTTCACCTACCGCATGGGCGCGCACACCACGTCGGACGACCCGACCCGGTATCGCGCCCAGACGGAACTGGAGCACTGGCGGGCCAGGGATCCCATCGCCCGGCTGCGCGTCCATCTGACCGAAGCTGGACACGCGCCGCCGGAGTTCTTCGAGAAGGTCGAGGAGCAGGCCCGGGAACTCGCCCACCGCGTCCGCCGCGAGGTGCGGACCATGCCCAACCCGCACCGGCTGACCGTTTTCGACCACGTGTACGCCGAAGGGCACGCGGTCGTGGATGAGGAGCGGCGGCAGTTCGAGGAATACCACCGATCCTTTGCCGACCCGGAGAGTGAATGATCATGCCCGCGGACACGATGACACTGGCCAAGGCGCTGAACCAGTCCTTACGCAAAGCGCTGGAGGACGACCCCGGCGTCCTCGTGATGGGGGAGGACGTCGGCAGGCTCGGAGGGGTGTTCCGGGTGACCGACGGCCTGCAGAAGGACTTCGGTGAGGGCCGCGTGATGGACTCGCCGCTCGCCGAGTCGGGCATCCTCGGCACGGCCATCGGGCTGGCCCTCGGCGGCTACCGTCCCGTGGTCGAGATCCAGTTCGACGGATTCGTCTTTCCCGCCTACGACCAGATCGTCACCCAGCTGGCCAAGCTCCACGCACGCTCGCACGGCACGATCCGGATGCCCGTAGTCGTCCGGATCCCCTACGGCGGCGGCATCGGAGCCGTGGAACACCACAGCGACTCCCCGGAGGCCCTCTTCGCCCATGTGGCGGGGCTGAAGGTCGTCTCACCCTCGACCCCCTCGGACGCCTACTGGATGCTCCAGCAGGCCATCCGCAGCGACGACCCGGTGATCTTCTTCGAGCCCAAGCGCCGCTACTGGGACACCGGCGGGGTGGACTCGGCCGCCGCACCCATGCCCCTGCACCGGGCACAGGTCGTCCGCCCCGGCACCGACCTGACCCTCGTGGCCTACGGGCCCATGGTGAAGCTGTGCCAGGAGGTCGCCGAGGCGGCGGCCGAGGAAGACCGCTCACTGGAAGTCGTCGATCTGCGGTCGGTGTCCCCCGTCGACTTCGACACCGTGCAGGCCTCCGTGGAGAAGACACACCGCCTGGTCGTCGTGCATGAGGCACCCGTTTTCTTCGGAGCCGGCGCGGAGATCGCCGCCCGGATCACCACCCGGTGCTTCTACGCGCTCGAGGCCCCGGTTCTGAGGGTCGGGGGATACCACGCCCCCTACCCGGCGGCGCGGCTCGAGGAGCATTACCTGCCCGACCTCGACCGTGTGCTCGCCGCCGTCGACCACTCGCTGGCGTACTGAAGGACCACCCTATGACTGACACTGTCGGCCGGCTGCTCGAGTTCCGGATGCCCGATGTGGGCGAGGGACTCACCGAAGCGGAGGTCCTGACCTGGTACGTGCGGCCCGGCGACACCGTCGTCGACGGGCAGACCGTCTGCGAGATAGAGACGGCCAAAGCTGTGGTGGAACTGCCGATCCCGTTCGACGGGGTGGTGCAGGAGCTTCGGTGTGCGGAGGGCGAGAGGGTGGCCGTCGGCGCGGTCGTCATCACCGTCGCCGACGCGGAGGTGCAGGCAGCGCCAGAACTGCCGGAAACGCCACAAGCGGCACCACAACGGCAACCGGTGCTCGTCGGCTACGGTGTCGCTCCCGAGGCCGCCAAGCGCCGGCGCCGCACGGCGGACCCGACGGCCACCCGCCCCGCCGGCCCTGGACGTGTCCTGGCCAAGCCGCCGGTCCGCAAGCTCGCCAAGGACCTCGGTGTCGATCTCGCCTGCGTCCTGCCTTCGGGCCCGAACGGCATCATCACGCGGGCGGACGTGCACGCGGCCGCGAAAGCGGCGGACACCGCGGCCGTCCCGGCCTCCGCCCCGCCGGAGCCGGTGCCCGCCCCGGGCGGCGAGCCCAGGGAGACGAGGGTGCCGGTGCGCGGAGTGCGCCGGGCCACCGCTGCGGCCGTGACCTCCTCCGCGTTCAGCGCCCCGCACGTGACCGAGTTCGTCACCGTCGACGTGACCCGGACCATGAAGCTGGTGCGCGAACTCAAACGGGAACCGCGGTTCGCGGACCGCAGGGTCGGTCCGCTACTCCTGGTGGCCAGGGCCCTCCTCGTCGCGATCGAGCGCAACCCGGAGATCAACGCCTCCTGGGACGACGAAGCGCAGGAGATCGTCCGCAAGAACTACGTCAATCTGGGCATCGCCGCGGCCACCCCCCGGGGGCTGATCGTCCCCAACATCAAGGATGCCCATATGCTGTCGCTGGCCGCCCTCGCGGGCGCGCTGGACGATCTGGTCGACGCGGCCAGGGCCGGGCGGACCAGCCCCGCCGCGCTGAGCGGTGGCACCGTCACCGTCACCAACATCGGTGTCTTCGGGGTCGACAGCGGCACACCGATCCTCAACCCGGGGGAGGCGGCGATCCTCGCCGTCGGCGCGATCGGATCCCACCCCTGGGTTCATAAAGGCAAGGTGACGTCCCGTCAAATCGTCACACTGGCCCTGTCCTTCGATCACCGGCTGGTCGACGGAGAACTGGGCTCCAAGGTGCTCGCGGACGTCGCCGCGGTACTGGAGCGCCCCAGCCGCCTGATCGCCTGGAGCTGAGCACGACCGTCCTCCAGGCGACGTCCAGAGGTTTTGCAGACTGCTTTCGCAGACTGTGAAGCACCCCCGTGACAGGGCCGGCCGCCAGCCATCCCCCGCCTGGTGGCCGGCCCGCCCTTTCGCGTGTCATGCCAGTACTTCCAGCGTCCGAACATGTGAGGAGTCCCGCAGTGTTGGCCCATTCCTCGGTGAAGGCGGTGAAGCTCGTCGACCGCGTGGTCATCCGGTTCGCGGGTGATTCGGGTGACGGTATGCAGCTCACCGGTGACCGCTTCACGTCGGAGACGGCGTCCTTCGGCAACGACCTGTCGACCCTGCCGAACTTCCCCGCAGAGATCCGGGCGCCCGCCGGGACCCTGCCCGGGGTGTCGTCCTTCCAGCTCCACTTCGCCGACCACGACATCCTCACGCCCGGTGACGCGCCGAACGTGCTGGTGGCGATGAACCCGGCGGCTCTGAAGGCCAACGTCGGCGACCTGCCGCGCGGCGCGGAGATCATCGTCAACACGGACGAGTTCACCAAACGGGCGATGCAGAAGGTCGGGTACGCGACCAACCCGCTCGAGGACGGTTCGCTCGACGGGTACAACCTGCATCCGGTGCCGTTGACCACGCTCACCGTCGAGGCGCTGAAGGAGTTCGAGCTCACCCGGAAGGAGGCCGAGCGCAGCAAGAACATGTTCGCTCTCGGCCTGCTGTCCTGGATGTACCACCGGCCCACCGAGGGCACCGAGAAGTTCCTGCGGTCCAAGTTCGCGAAGAAGCCCGACATCGCGACCGCCAACATCGCCGCGTTCCGCGCGGGCTGGAACTTCGGCGAGACGACCGAGGACTTCGCCGTCTCCTACGAGGTCGCACCGGCCGTCAAGGCGTTCCCGGTCGGCACGTACCGCAACATCTCCGGGAACCTGGCCCTGTCCTACGGCCTGATCACCGCGAGCAAGCAGGCCGACCTGCCGCTCTTCCTCGGCTCGTACCCGATCACCCCGGCCTCGGACATCCTGCACGAGCTCAGCAAGCACAAGAACTTCGGTGTGCGGACCTTCCAGGCCGAGGACGAGATCGCGGGCATCGGCGCGGCGCTGGGCGCGGCCTTCGGCGGTTCGCTCGCCGTGACCACGACCTCGGGGCCGGGCGTGGCGCTCAAGAGCGAGACCATCGGGCTCGCGGTCTCGCTGGAGCTGCCGCTGCTGGTCGTCGACATCCAGCGCGGCGGGCCGTCGACCGGGCTGCCGACGAAGACCGAGCAGGCCGACCTGTTGCAGGCGATGTTCGGGCGCAACGGCGAGGCGCCGGTGCCGGTGATCGCGCCCCGCACCCCCGCCGACTGCTTCGACGCCGCCCTCGAAGCGGCCCGGATCGCGCTGACGTACCGCACCCCGGTGTTCCTGCTGAGCGACGGCTACCTCGCCAATGGCTCCGAACCCTGGCGCATCCCGGAGCTGGACGAGCTGCCCGACCTCGGGGTCCAGTTCGCGCAGGGCCCGAACCACACGCTGGAGGACGGCAGCGAGGTCTTCTGGCCGTACAAGCGGGACCCGCAGACCCTGGCCCGCCCATGGGCGATCCCGGGCACGCCGGGTCTGGAGCACCGCATCGGCGGCATCGAGAAGCAGGACGGCACCGGCAACATCTCTTACGACCCCGCCAACCACGACTTCATGGTCCGCACCCGGCAGGCCAAGGTCGACGGCATCGACGTGCCGGACCTCGAGGTCGACGACCCGCACGAGGCGGACATGCTGGTGCTGGGCTGGGGGTCGACGTACGGGCCGATCACGGCCGCGATCCGCCGCCTGCGCACCGCCGGCAAGTCGATCGCGCAGGCCCATCTGCGGCACCTCAACCCCTTCCCCCGGAATCTCGGGGCGGTGCTGCAGCGTTATGACAAGGTGGTGATCCCCGAGATGAACCTCGGTCAGCTCGCCACGCTGATCCGGGCGAAGTACCTGGTCGACGCCCACTCGTACAACCAGGTCAACGGGATGCCGTTCAAGGCCGAACAGCTCGCCACGGCGCTCAAGGAGGCCATCGATGGCTGAGACGTCCACGGAAGGCACGGGCACGATCGAGGCGCTTTCGCTCGTTCCCAAGGCCGAGGCCAGGCAGTCCATGAAGGACTTCAAGTCCGATCAGGAAGTGCGCTGGTGCCCTGGCTGCGGTGACTACGCCATCCTCGCCGCCGTGCAGGGCTTCATGCCCGAGCTGGGCCTGGCGAAGGAGAACATCGTCTTCGTCTCGGGCATCGGCTGCTCCTCGCGCTTCCCGTACTACATGAACACCTACGGGATGCACTCCATTCACGGCCGCGCCCCCGCCATCGCCACCGGCCTCGCCTCCTTCCGGCGCGATCTGAGCGTGTGGGTCGTCACCGGTGACGGCGACGCGCTGTCCATCGGCGGAAACCACCTGATCCACGCCCTGCGCCGCAACGTCAACCTCAAGATCCTGCTGTTCAACAACCGGATCTACGGCCTGACCAAGGGCCAGTACTCCCCCACCTCCGAGGTCGGCAAGATCACCAAGTCGACGCCGATGGGTTCGCTGGACGCGCCCTTCAACCCGGTGTCGCTGGCCCTGGGCGCGGAGGCGTCGTTCGTCGCCCGGACCGTCGACTCCGACCGCAAGCACCTCACCGAGGTACTGCGCCAGGCAGCGGCCCACCCGGGCACGGCCCTGATCGAGATCTACCAGAACTGCAACATCTTCAACGACGGCGCGTTCGACGCCCTGAAGGACAAGCAGCAGGCCGAGGAGGCGGTGATCCGGCTGGAGCACGGGCAGCCGATCCGTTTCGGCCGGGACAACGCGCGTGGTGTCGTACGGGACCAGCAGACCGGCGACCTCAAGGTCGTCACCGTGACCCCGCACAACGAGACCGACATCCTGCTCCACGACGCCCACGCCGCCTCCCCCACCACCGCCTTCGCCCTCTCCCGCCTCGCCGACTCCGACACCCTGCACCACACCCCCATCGGCGTACTGCGCTCGGTCGAGCGGCCCGTCTACGACACCCAGATGGCCGACCAGCTCGACACGGCGATCGAACAACACGGCAAGGGCGACCTCGCCGCACTGCTCGCGGGCGGAGACACCTGGACAGTCGTCGGCTGACGAGAGACGCGCCGCTTCGTGACTCCCGGGACGCAGGGATCCGTCATTTGGCTTTGTCGAGCAGTAGTGGGTTCTGGCACAGATCTTGGGGACCGGTCGCGGAGGGTAATCCCGGGGAGGTGCTCAGGTGGCTTGGAGCCTGACATGTACCAGGTCAGTAGTATCAGCTGGGGTGGGCTTGCCCTCCGGGTCCGTGATCGCGGTTACGGCCAGGCCAGCGGTCGTGGCCAGCTTCTCGAACTGGTCCCGGGGGTACCAATGCAGGATCCACGGGCGCTCTTCGATGGTCCTGTCTGAGCCGTGGTGGCGTTCGTAGCGTAGGAGCGTCGTCTGTGTCCGAGCTGTTTCGTCGCGTTGCTCGGCAACGACAGACACCCGGAGCTCAGCGCCCTCGGGTGCGACGGCCGTGCGAACCCGACCGATCTGTTCGGCGGGGGTCGGTGCGGGAGTGAACAGAGGTACCAAGGCGGTGCCGCCCTCAGCCAGGTGAGCGCGGATGCCGCGCAGGGCCGCGAGCGCTGTGGCGTCATCGGGGAGCAGGGTGAAGGTCGGCCCGGCGAGGAAGACCGCCCGGTAGCGGCGGGGCAGGTTCAATGCCTCCATGCGCTGGTGGAACACGGTGGCACGGATGTCTTGTTCGTCTGCCCGGCATCGGAGCCGTTCCAGCATGTCGGCGGAGGAGTCGACGCCGTCGACGTCCAGGCCGCGTCGGCGCAGTTCGAGCAGGGGATCGCCGTCTCCGCACCCCAGCTCCAGTGCCGGCATGCCGGTTTGCTGAATGAAGACTGCGTAGGGTTCGGGGTCCTGGGAGAAGGACTTCAACGGTCCGTAGATCTCCGCGACGATGCCGGTGTAGAAGTCAGCTGGGTCCACGCTGGTCACCCTACGCAGCACCTTCTGTACGTTCACTCGAATATCGAGGGTGGGTCACTGCAACAGGATCATCTTGCGGAGCAGTTCGAATCCCGCTCGTCCGTAGAGTTGCCTCTTGATCTTCTTGATGCGGTTCACGGCGCCTTCGGTGCCGCCGGAGCTCCAGTGCAGGGTGAGTCCGGCCGTCACGGCGTCGAGGTCCCGGAGCAGGTGGAGTGCGAAGTTGGTGAGGCCCGGCAGCTGACTTCCGTCAACGGCGTCGATCCAGGCAGGGAGCGTGGGACCAAGGCGGTGGGCCATCATCTCGCCGAAGTCGCGGACGTGCCCTGCGGCGGCGTCCAACTCGGGGCAGCGGGCCAGAACACCCTTCAGTGCGGCGCGGTCTTCCTCGCTCAGGGCTGTGGGATGGCGGGTGAGCCAGCCGGTCACCTGCCGCACCGTAGGCGGTGGAGGCGGCGCCTGCGGCGGGGCGGCGCGCAGGGTAGCAATGTAGGCGCGGACCATTTGATAGGTGACGGGGGCGTTCTCGGCGAGGAGCTCACGGTGCAGGAGGGTGACGTTCGAGCAGCCCGCGGCGAACCGCTCCTCCAGGTAGGGCTTGTAGGGGTCCAGCCTGCTAGGCCGGGGACGGTTCTCGCGGAGGGTGTCCTGCCAGTGCGCGGCGCGCGCGTAGCGCAGCACGGTGTTGAGCCCCCAGCCCAGGTGACGGGCGATCGCCCGGCGAGAGTGGCCCTGCGCGAGCAACTCGTGAACCAGGGCGTGCGCGGCCTTCTTGCGCTCAGCCCGTCTGCCGACCGGCTCCCGGTTGGCAGGCTTCGAGCCGTCCGGCGGACTGCCGGCGCTCGTCGTTTTGAGCGGTGCCGGTGCCCGTAAGCACTCCCGATGAGCGGCGACGCAAATCTCCACAGCCCGGCCGAGGCCCTGCCACAGGTGGAACCGGTCGGCGACCTGGAGGGCATCGGGGGCGCCGAGCCGGGCGCCCTCGGCGTAGGCGCCCGCCCGGTCCCGGCAGATGATCTCCACTCCGGGGTGGGTGGTCAGCCATGCGGCCAGCGGTCCTGACTCGCGTGTCGGGAGCACATCGACCACGCGATGGGTATCTCCGCAGGTCAAGACAGTGGAATAGGTCTGCCCCCGGCGGATCGCGAAGTCGTCCACTCCCAGCACGCGCGGCGTGCTGAACAGCGGGTCCGGCAGTGCCATGACCCTGCGTAGCAAGGTCATCCGCCCCGCGCTGATACCAAGTTGGCCCGCCAGACGGGCGCCGGCCCGTCCGGCGAGTGCGACGCCGACACGTTCCAGAGCGTGGTTGAGCCGCGTGGTGAAGCGCGCGTACGGAGTGGTCAGCCGAGCGAACGGCTCGGCAAAGGTACGGCGTGGGCAGTTGCCTGCACCGCAGATGAAGCGTCGGACCGTCAACTGGATCACGATGCTCTGCCCACCGAGCGGGAGATCCTTCAGCCTGCGCTGGTAGGAGTCGTGCACCCGGCCCGAGAAACGACCGCAGTCGGGACAGGCTGCCCCGGCTGCCCTGCCTCGCGCCACCACGTCGACCGTGCCGAAGGCGGCGGTCACCGTCTCGACGTCTATGTCGTCGATCCCGTCGAACACGAGAGAGTCCCAGAATGATGCGTCGGCCTGCATGACCAGTACCGTCATGGCCACAGCAGAGGCTGTCACAGACCTGACGGAGCGTCACTCCAGCTTGTCGGGCGACAGGGCGTACGCGGTTTCACGCGAGCGGACCCTCGCACCATCGAACACCTTGGTCACCCTCCGCAACCGCTCCCCAAGATCTGTGCCAGAACCTCCTAGAGATCAACGAAGCCAGTCATTCGAAGGCGACAACCACGGCGTCGATGATGGCCCGGGTCCCACTCCAGTCCTCATCCCCTTCGGCGCTGCCGGCCCTGTGGTCGTCGATCTTCCGCCGGAAGCACTCTTGGGCCGACTGCCTTGTCCGCAT
Source organism: Streptomyces flavusporus (assembly GCF_046267975.1). Taxonomy (NCBI): domain Bacteria; kingdom Bacillati; phylum Actinomycetota; class Actinomycetes; order Kitasatosporales; family Streptomycetaceae; genus Streptomyces; species Streptomyces flavusporus. The sequence goes on from NZ_CP176503.1 coordinate 8,573,958, forward strand.
CTGCCAGGCTTGGCGATCAGCTTCAGCAGATTCGTCTTGCCGCACTCGTTGTCGCCGAGGATCAGCAGGTGCTGGTCGGTGCCGAAGAGGTCGAGGTCGAGGTCGACGAACTCCTCGCGCAGGGCGCCGAAGCCGTCGATGAGCAGCACGATGTCCGTGGCACCGAGTTCGGGCAGTCGGCCCTGGGCACGCAGGTGGCGCAGCTGGTCGAGGGAGTCGATGCCCAGCTCGCGGTACAGCTCCTCGCGCTGGGCGAGCATGGCGCGCACCTCGGCGACGGTGCGGGCAGCACGTTCGTGGTCGGCGCGGGAGGCGATGCCGCCGACGTGCGGAAGTCCGGCCAGGGCCGACAGACCGCCGCCGACCAGGTCGAGGCCGTACACGGCGACGTCGTACGGGGTGTGGGTAAGGGACAGCGAGAGGGCGAGGGTGCGCAGCAGGGTGATCTTACCGGACTGCGGGCCGCCGATGACCGCCGCGTGTCCGCCGGCGACGGTCAGATCCAGCAGCCACGGCTAAGGCCGCCTATTACTCCAGCAGTACTTCGCGTCTTGACCTGCGCGGTTGTCGAGCGGTGGGAGTGTAGCGGGCACCGCCCGGTCAGGGGCGGCTTCTGACCGGGCACCCCTCGAAGGAGTGTCCCCGACGGCAAGCGGTGTCCCGGGGCCGGGAAGCCTCCCGTCGTGATCGCAACCGAACAGGCAGCCGAGACCTGGGACCACGACCTGGACGACCTCTTCACCGACATCGGACACCGCTTCGGCCGAGTCGAACCCCGCCGCCGCATGCGAGCCTACGTCCGCGGACTGCTGGCCCCGGTAGCTCGAAAAAACAGCTGGCAACTGGCCGAGCACGCAGGCCACGCCACACCGGACGGCATGCAGCACCTGCTCTCCCGCGCCCGCTGGAACCCCGACGACATCCGCGACGACCTGCAGGCTTTCGTCGCCAAGAGCATCGGCCACCCCGACGGGGTACTGATCGTGGACGACACCGGGTTCATCAAGAAGGGCACCACCTCGGCCGGTGTCCAGCGCCAGTACTCCGGCACCGCCGGCCGCACCGAGAACTGCCAGATAGGCGTCTTCGCCGCCTATGCCAGCTCCGCCGGCCGCGCGTTGGTGGACCGGGAGCTGTACCTGCCCAAGTCCTGGACAGGCGATCGTGACCGCTGCCGCGCCGCGAAGATCCCCGACGAGCGCGAGTTCGCGACCAAGGGCGCCCTCGCCAAGGCGATCGTGCTGCGCGCACTGGCCTCACCGTTGCCCATCGCCTGGGTCACCGCGGACTCCGCCTACGGCCAGGAATGCCGCTTCCGCCGCACGCTGGAGAACGCCGGTGTCGGCTACGTCGTGGCCGTGCCGAAGTCCCAGTTCACCGTGGGATGCCCGCGCATCGACCACCTCTTCGCCCAGGCTCCGCCAGACGCCTGGGAGCGCCGCTCGTGCGGACAGGGAGCCAAGGGCCTGCGGATGTACGACTGGGCCGCGATACAGCTGCCCGCAGTCGCTGAATTCGACTACCAGGGACAGGAGTTAATACGTCGGCGGTGGGCGCTGGCACGGCGCAGCGTGAGCAAGTCGGACGAGATCGCCTACTACCTCGCCTACGCACCTCTGGACGCGGGTGTGGACGACCTGGTGCGGGTCGCCGGCACCAGGTGGGCGATCGAGGAGTGCTTCCAGGCGGCGAAGAACGAGTGCGGCCTGGACCAGTACGAGGTCCGCCGCTACGTCGGCTGGTACCGGCACATCACCCTCGCGATGCTCGCCCACGCCTTCCTCGCAGCCATGACGGCGCAGGCCCGCGAAAAGGGGGCTGCATCGGTGAGGAAGCCGAGGTCATCGAGCTCACTGTGGCGGAAGTGCGGCGACTCCTGGCAGCTCACGCTCCCCGACGCTCCCATGCCCACACCCACGCGCTGAACTGGTCGCACTGGCGTCGACGACGCCAAGCCGTGGCCCGCCACTGCCACTACCGCCGTCGGGGACACTCCTTCGAGGGGCGCCCGGTCAGAAGCCGCCCCTGACCGGGCGGTGCCCGCTACACTCCCACCGCTCGACAACCGCGCAGGTCAAGACGCGAAGTACTGCTGGAGTATTAGAAGTCTGAATCCGAGGCGGCCGCGCAGCGGGCCAAGGACCTGTGTGCCTTGACGGAACTCGCACGGAGCCGACTCCGCAGCATGGGGCCCGACCAGCAGCAAAAGGTTCTCGAACTGCTGGATGTATGCGTCATCGTGACTGGGCCGGTTCCCAGGGCGCGGAAGTCCGACTGCTCGCTGACGAAGTGGTTCCGTGAGCGGAATCGGCCGGTGCCGGTACTGACGGAAGCGGGGTGGGCCAAGGTTGAGCCGGTCCTGATGGCCGCTCGACAGCGGCAACGCCAGGATCTTCTTCCAGACCGGGACGTGCTGGAAGCAATCCTGCACAAGGCTCGCACCGGGGCTCCGTGGCCGACGACTGGTTGTCAGGCCCGATACCACCGATGGGTGGCTTCGGGGGTCTGGGAGAAAGTGATGGAGATCTTGGCTGACGCTGAAGGGACACGGGTGCCGCCCGCCGGAGCCTTGCCGCCTCTGCGGATTGAAGGCTGGATCGACCCGCGCCTGCTCATGGGCATTGGATCAAGTACTCACGACACTGTTCCCACGTCGAAGGGGATCTCGGCGAGGGAGGCGTAGCCCTGCTCGCCGTGCACCGTCTCCGCCTTGGGATGGACGGGCACGATCCGCTTGCCGTAGCGCTGGAGGACCCGGGCGACGCCGTACGCCGCGCGGTCCTGGTTCGACGACAGGCCCACCACCGCCCAGGTGTCTCCCAGCTCGGTGAGGATCTTGCGGACCGTCGCTTCGTCGCCGTACACGGTGGACTCCTTCGGTCTTGTCGCCCTGCTGGACACGCGGCACAACTGCTCCGACTGCAACGGCCGGCCGCGTACGGAGATTCCCCCGTTCGGACCCGGGGTGCATCGTGTAAAACCCGCCACCTCGTCCGGAACCACACCAGATGGCTGCGGACGACCGCTCGCCCGCCTACGCTCGCCCCGTGCTGCGCATCATCGACGCCCGAACCGGCGAACCCGTCGACGCGTCCACCGCCCGCCGGGGACTGACCCGCGTCGAGGCCCACGCGCCCGGACTCGACGTCACGGCCCTGCGGGTGCTGCTGGTCGCCGACGTGCTGGTCCGCGCCCTGGAACTCGGCGGTACGCCGGTCTGGGGTCTGCTGTCCGGCGAAGGGGAACGGGCGGAACTGCGCACGGCCGCCGCGGCCCTCGGCATCCGGCCCTTCGAGGACCGCCGCGACGTCGGCGCCGGGCCGGTCGAGCGGCAGGTCCTCCATGTGGTGGGGGAGGGTGGGGTGGCACCCGACGGGGTGCGCGTCGCGGTCGCGCCCGTGGATCCCGGGCCGGTCGATCTCGGGGAGGCCCTCGGGGGCGGCGCCGATCCCGCCGTGTTGCGTCTGGCGCTGCTCGCCCCGCACAGAAGTCGTCCGGTGCGCCTCGACGCCGCCGCCCTGGACGAGGCCCGCGACACCCTTGCCCGCTGGCGCCGGGCCGTCGCCGCCTGGGCGCGCCGCCCTTCGCGGCCCGTTCCCGAGGAAGTCCGCGAACAGCTGCGTACCGCATGGGAGGACGATCTGGACGTCCCGTCGGTCCTGCGCGTCCTGCGCCGCGTGGAGACCGACCCGGACCTGCCGGAGGGCGCGCGGTTCGAGACGTACGCCTACACGGACCGGCTGCTCGGGCTCGACCTGACCCGCGATCTGGGATCCCCGGCATGATCACGCGGGCGGGAACCGGCCCGCTGCGCCGTCTGGTCGTGCTCCGGCATGCCAAGTCCGCCTGGCCGCCCGACGTCGCCGACCACGAGCACCCGCTCGCGCCCCGCGGCCGACGGGACGCGCCGGCCGCGGGGCGCGCGCTCGCCGAGGCCGACTGCCTGCCCGACCTCGCCCTGTGCTCCACCGCCGCCCGTGCCCGTCAGACCTGGGAACTCGCCTCCGCCCAGTGGGGCACCCCGCCACCCGTACGGCACGATGCGCGGCTGTACGGAGCCGACGTGCCCGACCTGCTGGCCGTCGTGCACGAGGTGCCGCCGGAGGTCGAGACGCTGCTCCTGATCGGGCACAACCCCGGTCTGGAGGAGCTGGTCCTGGCACTTGCCGGGGACGGCCTCGACGACGCACTGGACCGGGTCCGGGCGAAGTTCCCCACCTCGGCGATCGCCGTCCTGGCCTGGCACGGCAGCGGCTGGCACACCCTCGCGCCGGGCAGGGCACTGCTGACGACGATGATCGTGCCGCGGGGCAAGAAGAAGCCGGGCAAGAAGTAGGGCGCTCTCCCGGGCCGGGCGCACGTGCGTGTACCGCATAGACACCTCACGTTGCTATGCCGTCAAGTTCTCGGGATGAGACCTCCGAACACAGCACGGTCGTAGAGCCGCTGGTGCCACTCGTTGGCGTCCGGTCCGGGCTCGGTGGCCAGGACGGGGTTCGGGCCGGTCTCAATGAGGTGCAGGAGCGTCCAGGCGACGCCGTAGCAGTCGTCCGGGCCGAAGCAGGAGACGAGCGCCCGGGCTTCCTCCCCCGTGACCGGCTTCGGGATTGCGTTGAGCTGCTGGACACGCCTGTCGATCTCTTCTTCGCTCGCGTCCCAGTCGGGAAGCGGGCCCTCGGCGACGAACGTCTGCACTTCGGGTCTCATGGGCGAATGATCGGCTGCTGTCGCCACCAGGGGCAAGGCGTCTTAGCTGGTCACGCGGCTGCTTCTGCCAACTGCGGTGCCGGGAAGGCGGTCTGCTCGTTGAAGAGCTCGCGCTTCTGGAGGCAGTGGTAGAGCTGGCCGATCATGCGGTTGAACAGGTTGCGCTGAGCGGCGGCGTGCCAGTCGCCGATCTCACGGCGGCGCCGGTAGTGGGCGTCGGCTCCGGGTGAGTGGCGAAGGGCGGCGAAGGCCCAGAGCTAACCGGCGTGGTTGAGCCGGTCGTTCTTCACCCATCGGCGGGTGATGGACGACTTCTTCCCGGAGGCCCTGGTGATGGGCGAGGCGCCGGCGTATGCCTTCAGACCGCGGGCGTCGGCGAAACGGGTGCGGTCGTCCCCGATCTCAGCCAGGATCCGGGCGGCGAGCTGGATGCCGAGTCCGGGGAAGCTCAGCAGGATGTCGGCGTCCGGGTGCTGGGGGAACGCTTCCTCCACCGCCTTCGCGAGGTCGTCTGCGGCGGTGCAAGTGGCTTCCAGCTGGATGAGGAGGGCGAGCATCTGCTTGCCGAGCGCGTCCTCGACCAGCGGCGGCTGGTGGGCCCACTCAGCGCGCAAGGCGTCGCGGAGACGGTCGGCCTCCGCCTCGATACCGCGCTTGCGGCCGGCCCGCTTGAGTGCGGCCTGAAGCTGTGGGCGGGTCAGCCGCGTGGCTCGCGAAGGGGTCGGCGCGGCCCTGAGAAGTTCACGGGCCTCGGGACGGCACAAGCCGTTGGCCCAGACGGCGAAGGCCGCCAGGGCAGCCGGGTAGTACTCACGCAGCAGCGAGCGGAGCTGGTTGGCGATCTGTTGCCGGTTCCACAGAGCGTCCTGCTGGGCCCGCGCAAGGACGGCGATGGCACGACCGAGGTCGCTGTCGCCCGGCAGGGGCCGGTGTGCATGCATGTCGGTGCGCAGGATGTTCGCCAGGACGAGGGCGTCGCCGGGGTCGGACTTCTTGCGCGAGACCGAGTGGCGGTCGCGGTAGCGGGCGGCCGCCATCGGGTTGATCGCGAACACCTTCCGCGTCCCGGCCCGCAGCACGGCAACGAGCAGGCCCCGGGATGTCTCGATCGCCACCGGGATCGGGTTCTCCTCGGTGTCGCCGTGCTCGGCAAGGAGTTCCAGCAGGATCTTGTAGCCGTCCGCGTCGTCGGTGATGTGCCGCTTGGCCACCAGCTGGCCGGTGTCGTCGACCAGGGCGACGTCGTGGTGGGGTCGGCGCGGAGCGCGGTGCCGGGATTCCTCCCGGTCCGTTTCTCCGCGCCGCCCTCCCGAACCGGACGTGCGAGTTGGCCCCGCATCCGGCTCTCCACAAGCCCCGTTGAGCCGTTGTTCTCCTCAGCTCGTTGCGCTGGGCCAGGGAGACGGGATGGTCGTCCCTCGGGGGCGGTATCGCGTGGTGACTACCGATCCCGGGTTGAACAGGACAACGTGCCCGTCTCGCGGCCACCATCCACCGTCGCAGAAGCGGCGGCGGAGTTCCTTCCACCCTGCCTTGGGGTGCTTGCGCCGGAGCCATCCGAAGACCTGACGCCAGACGATCATGCGCAGGTATTGGAAGGCCCGGGCGGACACCCCGGCGCGGAAGTAGGCGGTCCAGCCCCGCAGCACCTGGTTGAGCCGGTGCAGCAGGACTGCCAGCGGCAGGCTGACGTTCATCCGACAGAGCGTCTTCGTCTTGGCCTTGATGGACCGAAGTGCCTTCTTGGCCGGGTAGTTGTAGACGTACTGCCGGTCAGCTCCCCGCTTCTGGTGACGCTGGATGCGCCAGCGTCGGGTAGCGGGGACGCATTGCTGCGTCCCCGCCCCCTAAGAACCGGGCGTGCCCGCTTTCCAGGCACCACGGCTCAAGCAAGCCCCGGGGGCGACGAGGTTTCCGCGTCGGCGTCATGGCTGGTGCACCGTTCTTCCGGCAAGGATCTGCCGTCGGCAGTGCGCGTGGAGGAGCCGGTAGAAGGTCCGGTCCTGGCCGTCGACCTGTTCGACGATGTGCTGTTTGGCCAGCACCCGCCGGATGGTCATGAACCACTGCTCCCACTCGCGTGGGCTGCGTGGCTCGTGCTCGGCGTGCAGTAGGAATTCCCCGCATGCGGGACAGCGTCCGCCTTGGCTTCGCAGAAGCCGGGCGGTGTGTTCGTCCACGGGCGGGGCCTTCTTCTTGCGCCGCCGTTCGGTCCAGTACTCGGCCAGAGCGGGGTCGTCCGGAGACGCTCCGCCGTGGACCGGGACATGCCGGACGATCTTCGTCCAGGCGAACTTGGTGAGGTAGGCGCCGCTGTCGCGGTCGCCGAACACCCACCGGTCCTGCCGGGACCTGTGGAACTTGCCGAAGTACCGGGTGGCGACCCAGCCCCTCGACTTGTTCGGATGCGAACGTCTGGCCCACCGGTAGGTGAGGTGCCAGACGTGGTGGTCCAGGCCGGTGAAGACCCGGCCGGAGACCACGCTCCGGTAGTAGGCCGACCATCCCCGGACGACCGGGTTGAGCCGGAACACCACCGCGGCCGCGTTCGCGCCGTGCATGGAGCGCACGTCGGCGGACAGCCGCTTCCGGAACCGCTTGACCGACTCCTTGCTGGGAGTGATGAGCAGCTTTCCGCTGCCCTGCCGGTCGACTCGGCGGCGGATGTCGAAGCCCAGGAACGAGAAACCGTCCTCAACGTGGACGATGCGTGTCTTGTCCTCGTTGAAGCGGAGTCCCCTCGGCTCCAGCCACGCCGTGAGACTGGCTTTGACCTGCTCGGCCTGCTCGCGGCTGTGGCACATCGCCACGTAATCGTCGGCGTACCTGACCAGCACAGGGCATCCCTCGACCGTCTCAGCGTCACTGCGTGCGCTGGGCCGGTAGCGGACCCCTGCCGCGTGCTCCATTCCGTGCAAGGCCACGTTCATCAGCATGGGGCTGATCACGCCTCCTTGAGGAGTTCCCTCCTCGGTCGGCGTGAACTCGCCGGACTCGATCACGCCGGCCTTCAGCCAGGCCCGGACCATTCCCCGTGCGGGGAAGGTGCCGAGACTGTCGAGAAGGTGATCGTGGTCGATCCGGTCGAATGCCCCGGCCAAGTCCGCGTCCAGGATCCATCGGCGCTTGCTGCGGTTGCCGCAGAGCGTCTTGAAGATGACCTCGATCGCGTCATGGCAGCCCCGTCCGGGCCGAAATCCATAGGACCTCGGCTCGAACCGGGCCTCCCACTCGGGCTCCAGCGCGTTCTTCACGCGTGCCTGCTGCACGCGGTCCGCAAGCACCGGAATCCCCAGGGGACGCTGTTTCCCATTCGCCTTCGGAATGAAGACCCGCTTGACCGGCAGGGCTTTGAGGGGCGAGGCATGGCGGTGCAGCCGCTCCGCCAACTCCCTCGATCGCGGGAGGTCAGAGCGACCTCGCCGTCGACGCCTGCCGTCTTGCGGCCAGCATTGCGCTGCGTGACCTGCCGCACGCTGATCAGCGTGTTGCTCCGGCTCCGCAGCATCAGCTTTTGCAGGTTGCGGACCTTCTTGAGGTCCCCTTCCTTCGTCGCCTTGAAGATCCTCTGCCTCAGTCGCCGTACGTGATCCTCGTGGGTGCGCCAGTTGATGGCGTCCCAGTCGGGTGCCGCGTCCTCCGGTCCGTTCACTCCGAGGGCCGCCATCGCGAGAGCGAATGCGTGTGCCGTCATCTGTGTCCAACTTGTCCTTCGGTTCCGGTACTTCAGCTTTGGTGCCTCAAAGGCTCACCCGGTCCACGTCAGCTCCCTTTCGGGCCAGGCATCTGCCTGTATCCGGCCGGTTATGCGGGACGACCGCGAAGGGTGCGGCCTTGTGTCCCGGTTTCCCGTCGCCTTTCGGCGTACCGGCATTGGCTTCTTGGACCGTCCTGCGCCCGCCGGGGAGTTGGGCCTCCCTCACGGTCGGCTTACCGGGACAAGTCCCGGACCCCGACGGGGTTTTCACGTTCCGCATGGTCGAGACCCGACCGGGGTGGGCGCTCTCTGCACCCCGGGGGCGGCGGTGTTCTGCGCGGCTGGCTCCTAGTCACCAGCCGCCGCCTGCCGTTTCGCAACGGCCAGCCCTGCCCCCAGCAGTTCATCCCATCTCCGGGGGTATCGATGTCGAGGCATCATCGAGAGTTCGCGTGTACTCGCCCGTCCGGCCTTCCCCTTGCCTGTAACCCCCGGATGGAGCGGGAGCCCTTGGGCGTCTTCCCTGAGCTTCGCACCCTGCCGTTACCAGCAACGCACGTCAGAGAGGGGACGGACCTGTGAACACTTATCCGGAGCTACGCTGCTGTCATCGTGCTCAACCCTCCAATCAGCGCGCTCACTCGAACCAAGCGACATCGTGTCGCACCAAGGAAGTCGAGGCCCTCGTCGATGTGCGTGATCAGTGTCTTCTCCTCCGACAGCCGCAGGCCGACGGTGGAGAGGACCTCCGCCACTTCGGGAAGCAGTGCTTCCGTGTGAGCTCGGGTGCCCGAGACCAGAATGACGAGGTGAGTCGGCGGCGGGAATCGCACCCGCCGCCGCTCTCAGAACCGTGCGGGAACCTCTCGGCTCACACGGCTCCCATCGCCCAGCCGTCAGGCTTGAGGCCGAACCGCCAGTGGGCGAAGAGGTTCGGGTAGCGGCGGGCGGTGCCCGCCAACAGCTCCCGCGCCTTCTTCTCCCGGCGGTGGAGTCGTTTGTACTTCCGGCAAGCCCAGCGCACCAGATACTCGTTGAGGCGCCGGAGAAGGGGATACAACATGGACTTGTAGAAGCGCCCGTAATAGTTGATCCATCCCTGCACGACGCTGTTGAACATCCGCGCAAGGTCCGTGAGGGACTTGTCACTGCGGCAGGCGATGCGCCAGGACCTGATCTCCTTACCCATCGCCTTGATCGCCGCCTTGCTGACCGCGGGCAGGAAGTTTAAGAAGTGCTTCCCGTACCGGTTCTTGGCCAGTCTCGGACGGAACGTGTATCCGAGGAATGTGAATGACGTGTGCTCGTACGAGCCGCGCCGATCAGCGTCCTTGCAGTACACCACGCGCGTCTTGTCCGGATGCAATTCCAGACCGACCTGCGCCAATCGCTGCGCGAGAGCGTCCCGCACGCTGCGGGCCAACCTCTCGCTGCCACAGTGAATCACCGCATCATCGCAGTACCGCTCAAAGGTGACCTGAGGGAACTCCCTCGCCAGCCACACATCGAACGCGTAGTGCAGATACAGATTCGCCAGCACGGGCGAGATCGCCGACCCCTGGGGAGTCCCGCGATCCCGCTGCTGCACCGATCCGTCCGCCTTCGCCAGCGGCGCTACCAGCCACCGCTTGACATAGAGCAGGACCCACTTCCCGTCCGCGTCGACATGCCGCTCGACGGCCCTGAGCATCAGCTCATGGTCCACGCTGTCGAAGAACGCCCGGATGTCGAGATCGACCACCCAGTCGTTTCTCCAGCAGCGCCGTCGGCACTGCTCCACCGCGTCCAACGCCGACCGCCTCGGCCGATAACCGTAGGAGTCCGGATGGAAAATTGCCTCCACCCGCCGCTCCAGATACATCGCGGCCACCGTCTGAGCGATCCGGTCGGACACAGACGGCACCCCAAGGACTCGGACACCTTTTCCGCCCGCCTTGGGAATCTCGACGGCCTTCACCGCCGGAGGGAAGTACGAGCCGGACGACATGCGGTTCCACAGCTTGTACAGATTCCCTTTCAGGTTCTCTTCGAACTGCTCGATCGTCACGCCATCCGCCCCAGGTGCACCCTTGTTGGCCTTGACCCGTTGAAATGCCTCCCACACCATCGACTTGGAGATATCAAACGACTTGACCTTGGCCTGCGGCCTCGATCCGTTCATCTGGCTCCTCCCGGAGAATCCCGGTTGACCACCAAACAAGATCAGGACAACCCGCCCCCTTCGCTCCACCCCCATTACAGGAGCTTCATCACTACTACGAGGCGGTCCGTCCCCCTGCCACGCATCGGTACTCAGCCCCTTGCAGTTTCAGCTGCTTGGAGTTCTCCCTTTACACCAACCCGCCCTCAACATGGACCGGTTGGCGGCATCGTGGCGAGGGGTTCCCACGTTCCGCACTGGTGCCTGTCGCCGAGCTCGCGCCACCTTCATGCCGGGCCGCCGCCTGACCAGGAATACAGGAACCCGTCAGACTCATCCCGGGGCAACAACTGGACCCCGGTTTCGGCAACCACTCATACGCTTACGACACTTCAGCAGTGGTTCACTCGCGTTCGCCTTCTCGGCACGTACCTGACGCATCTCGTGCGCCTTTTCCGCAGTGCTCATCACCCCGGCTCATTCACCGGAGCAACCTGCGGTGGTTTGAGACCTCCCCCTGCGTGGGCGATCCCAGAGGGCCTGCCTCCATCACCAGTGCAGCACCACGTCAAGGGCTTCCGTCTACATCGGAACCTCCTGTTGTGTTCGTGGCGCACAGTCGTCCGCGTACCGGATCAACCGGTAGTTGGCCAACCCCTTCCGGCGCCGGGTGAACCGTCGCTTCGGGCTGGTCTGCGGACCGCCCTCGATCTGGGTGAAGTGCTCGGCCAGGACCGAGAGGGCCACGTTGGCCAGCAGCGGCGAGAGGATCCCACCTTGCGGGGTGCCGGTGACAGTCTCCTTGAAGGTGCCAACCTCGGTGAGGATGCCTGCCTTCAAGAACGCCTTCACCAGCGCGAGCACGCGCTTGTCCCCGATCCGAGCCCTCACCCGGTCCATCAAGGCCGAGTGCGAGATCTCGTCGAAGCACGCCGTGATGTCGCCCTCCAGCACCCATTCGTAGGTCTTGGATGCCAGAAAGCGCGTCTCGGCCATCGCGTCGTGCGCCCGCCGGTTTGGGCGGAACCCATACGAGCACGGAGCGAAGTCCGCCTCGAAGATCGGCTCCAGCACCAGCTTCAAGGACGCCTGGACCACCCGGTCGGCCACGGTCGGAATCCCGAGGCGGCGCCGCTTGCGCGACCCCGGCTTGGGGATCATCCGTTCCCTGACCGGCACCGGACGGAAGCTGCGGAATTTCAGATGATCCCGCAGCTCGGCGAGGAATCCTGCCTCGCCGAACCGTTCCCCGACGAAGGCGACGGTCATGCCGTCCACTCCGGCCGAGCGTGCGCCCTTGTTCCCCGCGACCCGCTCCCAGGCCATGGCCAGGAACGCGGGATCACAGACGAGGTTGTACAGATCGTCGAACCGACGATGAGGATCGTCGTTCGCCCAACGGTGCAGCTTGGTCTGGATCTCCAGTACCCGCCGCTCGGCCCGAAGCGAGCCGGGCGGCAGATCACTCGTATTCACCAGCGGTCTCCCGGTATTCCAGCACTTCCACTACCGACTTGCTGGCCCCCTTCGCCATGTGGCCGGCTTTCCCGGCCTCGGACTACTACGGAGCCTCCGCCCCGCCCGGTGCCGTCAGCTGACGACGTGCCTGTCCTTCCGCCGCGCTGGCTGCGCGGGGTGAGGACGACACCGGACGGTTCCCACGTTCACCTGAGAGTCGATCGACGGGTGAGGCGCCCAGCTCTACCCCTGCGGCATCGCCACGGCTACGCCGCAGACATTCACCGTGGCCTCCAGGCCGGGTCAAACATTTACAACCTGGAGTTCCCCGCTCCGCACACGAAGCAGGGACGCACCGCGACCAGCCCATATCCGCCAGATTTGAGCTGGTGGGCCGCTAAGGGGCATCAGGCACTGGTTTCTCTCGTACACCTTCCCGTCTCGCTAGCCGGGCCCGCGCCATCTGGCAGTTCTGGCACGTCCCGGCGTTGTCAGGGCTGCTCCCACCCTCCCCGGCGTCTCCCGGATCAGGCTGCCCTCAGCTTCACCCGGCCGCTGCGACGGCCAGGAGGCGGAGGTCTCTCACCGCCGCTCGACTTCAAGCGCCTCGTGGCGCACGGTGCGTTCTGCCCAGTCGATTCCGCAGTAGATCAAAGTGTTCCCTCTGAAGTTCCACCCTGGGGCTGGACAGCCTGATACTGGGACGACAGGTCCCGGAGGAAGCAGTCCCAGGTAGTGAGCAAGAAGAGCAACACGAGCAAGCGATACTCGGCCGAGTTCAAGAGGGACGCGGTCGCGTTGGCGTTGTCGTCGGAGAAGACGGTGACGGAGGTCGCCCGGGACCTGGGCGTGAGCCCGGAGGGCCTGCGGGGCTGGGTGAAGCAGGCGAAGATCGACCGGGGCGAGGGGCCGGCGGGTGCTCTGACCAGCGACGAGCGCGAGGAACTGCGGCGTGTGCGCCGCGAGCTGGCCGAGGTCAAGAAGGCGAACGAGATCTTGGTAAAAGCCGCGGCCTTCTTCGCGAAGGAGATCGTGAAGTAGGCGCCGTGTGCCTCTTCATTGATGCGGAGAAGGCCACCGAGGGCAACCCCGATGGCTACAGCGTTGCGCGGCTGTGCCGCGTGCTGGGCGTCAACCGCTCCACTTACTACTCGTGGCTCGCCGGCCGGGAGACCGTCGCCGAGCGGCGGCGGGCCGAGGACGAGCTCACCGAGGAGATAAGGGAGATCCACGGGAAGTCCCGCGGTGCCTACGGTGCCCCGCGTGTGACGGCGGTCCTGCGGCGCCGGGGCAGGCGGATCAATCGGAAGAAGGTCGAGCGGATCATGCGGGAACGCGACATCCGCGGTATCACCCGCCGCAGGCGCCGTAGCCTGACGAGGGCCGACACCAAGGCCGCCCCCTCACCGGACCTGGTCGGCCGTGACTTCACCGCCACGGAGCCCGGCACAAAACTGGTCTCGGACATCACCTACCTCCCCACCCTCGCCGGCTGGTGGTACCTCGCGACGGTCCTCGACCTGGCCACGCGCGAAGTGATCGGTTACGCCATGGCCGACCACCACCGGGCCGAACTGGTCGTCGACGCCCTTCGGATGGCCGCGGGCCGCGGCGGACTGAAGGAGAACTGCATCACGCACTCCGATCGCGGTTCGGAGTACACCTCGCGTGAATACCGCACGGTGATACGGGAGTTGGGTCTGAGGCAGAGTATGGGACGAACCGGCTCATGTTACGATAACGCCGCTGCCGAGAGCTTTTTCGGTCTGCTGAAAGCGGAGATCGGCACCACGGTCTGGGAGTCCCACGAAACCGCCCGAGCCGATCTGTTCCGCTTCATCGAGGTCGAGTACAACCGCACCCGCCTGCGCAAGCACCCCGAGTACGGCTACGTCACCCCGCTCGAAACCAGAGCTCTGGCGACGCAAGACCTCACCCCCGCAGCGTAACCACCCGCTGTCCACGAACAGGGTGGAACTTCAACCTAATCCCAGGCCTCGACCGCAGATGGGTCGGGCCGACACCTCACTAGCCGTTCGTGGCACCAGCGCACCTCACGGGCCTCGGTCTGCGCGGGAACTCAAGTGGCTCGGGCGTACTGAGAGGTCACCATGTGGCGGGCTCGCACCACCAGCACCAACGAGTGATCAAGCCTCGGGTGTTGACGCTCGGCGGCGCCGGGCGGCATCAGGTCTCAGCCTGGGTCTCGCAGACCGTGCAGGCTTCAGCTGTCCGTCCGGCCCCGGCGGGCGTCAACACCCCTGCTGTGTGGTGGCGGCCACGAAGACGCCGAACAGCGCTCGCTCTGGGGCGAGGCATCATGGGCCGGGGACCTCAGTAGGCGTCCGCCCGGCGTCCACGCAACCGCCACCACACCAATCACCGGGACTGCGCGCCGCTCTGTGCGGAGGTCTCAGCAGACCCGGCTGGCCGGAGGCATCGCAGTCCCGTACTCGAACGTCCCGAGAAACATCCGCTCCATCGGGACGCCCTTAACTACGGATTAGGCTGGCCCGATGCAGGACGAGTACCGCACGGTCGCCCGCGCGGGCGTGCACGAAACCGAGGTCAACCGTTCGCGCTTCCTGTGCGCCCTCGCCCCGGCCGCCACCGAGCAGGAGGCCCAGGACTTCATCGCCGCCGTGCGCAAGGAGCACGCCGACGCCACGCACAACTGCTGGGCGTACGTCATCGGCGCCGACGCCTCGGTCCAGAAGGCGAGCGACGACGGCGAACCGGGCGGCACCGCCGGTGTCCCGATGCTCCAGATGCTGCTGCGCCGGGACATGCGGTACGTCGTCGCCGTCGTCACCCGCTACTACGGCGGGGTCAAGCTCGGTGCGGGCGGCCTCATCAGGGCGTACGGCGGAGCGGTCGGCGAGGCCCTGGACGCCCTCGGCACGATCACCCGCCGCCGCTTCCGGCTGGCCACGGTGACCGTCGACCACCAGCGGGCCGGCAAGGTTCAGAACGACCTGCGCGCCACCGGCCGAGAGGTGCGGGACGTGCGCTACGCGGAGGCGGTCACGATCGAGATCGGACTCCCGGACGCCGATGTGGATGCCTTCCGGGCCTGGCTCGCGGATGTCACCGCCGGGACGGCCGGGTTCGAGCTGGGCGGGGAGGCGTACGGGGACGCGTAGCGAAGGATGCTGTGCACCACAAGGATTTACGGGGCAATCTGCATCAAGTGGCTATAACGGATGTGCGCAGGGCCGGTCATGACGGGGCGATACAGGAGTAACCGCCCGGGGTGTCGGACCCGGCCGTTAGTACTTCAGCAGTGGTTCGTGTCCTGAGCTGGCGGTTGTCGTTGTCCTGGCATGGAGGGGATGACTGAAGTCGGTTGCTGGGCCGCCGAGTTGGAGTCGGTATTCGAGCGGGTGGCGGGCCGGTTCGGTCGGGCGGATCTGCGGTGGCGGATGCGGGACTATGTCCGCGGTCTGCTGGGCCAAGCGGCAAGGAAGAACGGTTGGCAGCTTGCGGAATGGGCAGGCCACCGCACTCCGGACGGCTTCCAGCGGCTGTTGAACAGCAGCGTCTGGGACGCGGATGCCCTGCGTGACGATGTCCGTGCTTACGTCGGTGAACGTCTCGGCCCGGACGGAGTGCTGATCATCGACGACACCGGGTTCATCAAGAAAGGCACCACCTCGGCCGGGGTCGGCCGACAGTACACCGGCACCTCGGGAAAGATCGACAACTGCCAGATCGGAGTGTTCGCCGCCTACGCCACCAGCTCGGGCCGGGCCCTGGTCGACCGGGACCTCTACCTGCCGAAAGCCTGGACATCCGACCGCGACCGCTGCAGGGCGGCGAAGATCCCTGACGAGCGGGGCTTTGCCCCCAAGGGCGAACTGGCCCGGAACATCGTCCGTCGCTGCATCGCCGCCGGCCTGCCCGCCACCTGGGTCACCGCGGACGAGGCCTACGGGCAGGACTGGCACTTCCGCCGCATGCTCGAACAACTCGACCTCGGCTACGTGGTTGCGGTGCCCAAGTCCCAGCAGATCAAGTCCCTGGCCGGGATGTGGCGCATCGACCAGCTCATCAAGGACGCCCCTTCCGATGCCTGGCAGCGGCTGTCCTGCGGCGATGGCGCCAAGGGCCCGCGCGTCTACGACTGGGCCGCGGCCAAGCTTCCCGCCAATTTCATCTTCGACCCCGGTCCGCCCACCCATCACCGCTGGGTGATGGCCCGCCGCAGCCTGTCCGACCCCGGCGAACTCGCCTACTACCTCGCCTACGCACCCGTCGGGATTGAGTTGGCCGAGCTGGTCCGGATCGCCGGCTCCCGCTGGGCGATCGAGGAGTGCTTCCAGGCCGCGAAGAACGAATGCGGCCTCGACCAGTACGAGGTTCGCCGTTACACCGGCTGGTACCGGCACATCACCCTGGCCATGCTCGCCCACGCCTTCCTGACAGCACTCGCAGCCCAGGCCGCCGACGCCACCGCAAAGGGGGCTGCAGAAACGGATCAGCCCTCGTCCCGCTCACCGTGGCAGAGATACGGCGACTCCTGGACGCTCTCCTGCCCCACCCACGAGCCGACCGCAACGCCGTCACCCACGCACTGAAGTGGTCGGCCTGGAGAAGACGCCGCCAAGCCATCGCCCGCCGCTGCCACTATCGAAAACGCAGCTCAGGACACGAACCGCTGCTGGAGTACTGAGATCCATGGGCGAGGCCAGAGAAAGAGGAGTGACGTGACGCTGCTCGTGGCGGCCGTGGCCGCGGGCGTCGTCACGGTGGATCACGGGGACCTTCTTCCAGGGCAGCTTGTGGAGTCGGCGGGCCTGACGGCGCTGGTTGTTCTTGATCGTGAGGAGGTAGTGGGCGCCGCGTTCGTGCAGGTGGGCGGCGTGGGAGTGCTGGGCGTGGAGAGCATCGGCGGTGATGACCGCCCCGGTGAGGTCTGTGTCGTCGATCTGGTCGAGCAGGGGCTGGAACTCGGGGATTTCGTTTGTTTTCGCGCCGATCTCGCGGGAGGCCAGGGTGATGCCGTCATCGTGGCGGACCGCGGAGAGCACGAAGACCCGACTGCCGTCGAGATGTCGTGCGCCGCGCAGGCACTTGCCGTCCACCGCGATCGCCTGGCGTCTGCGGCGCACCGGGTCGGCTCGGACGGCAGCGCGGTGGGCGCCGCTGTTCGCGCTCTGGGCCGCTGTCGGGCATCAGCGGAACGTCTGAGGAACGCACCGAGTTGGCGGGCCGCTGCGTGAGGGATTGTGGTGCGTATCGTCTGCAGGCCGGGCTTCTGCACTGGCGCGGGGAATCGCTGATGCCCAGCCCGTTGGCACGGACACCCATGCCGTCCTGAAGGCCCATGCATCCGACGGCATCTGCATCCGGCCGTGGACAGCGAGATCGGCCACGCGGGGTGGTGACCACCGTCCCTCAGCTGTGACGGTCCCATCTGGCACAGGTCGTAAGAACCGTCCTCCGATGCTGGCCGAGCTGCGGCGCTCCCAGTCGGCCGTCCGTGCCCTGCCAGGCAGTGCCGAGGTGATCCCGCTGTCGGACGCGTCGGTCGACCCGTGCTGGCCGGCAACGCCATGCACTGGTTCGACCTGGCCGTCGTCGGCCCCGAGACCGCCAGGGTCCTGACGCCCGGCGGCGTGCTGGCCGGCCTGTGGACCGTCATGGACGACGGGGTCGAATGGGCCTCCGGGCTCGCGCGGGCCGGCGGCGCCGCGGCTGTCGGCCCACGTGACGCACCCGCGAGCTGGCGCGCCGAGACGGCCGACGCACACTTTCCCGGGAACGGTGCTGCGCCCGGTTCGGTTCACCGGAGTAGGCCGAGTTCCGCACAGTCAGCGCCAGGCCGCGGACTCCCTCGTCGCGCCCCTCGCGACGCGCGCGGGAGTGCTGGTCATGCCGGAACAGGAACAACGGACCACGCTCGAGCGGATCCGCGGGTTCCTCGCAAGCTGGCCGGAGACCACCCACGGCGAGTTCACCCTCCCTCTGCTGACGGCGGTGCCGCGCATCCACCGGCTGTGACACACCGTCACGTTCAGGCAGACGGCCTCCACCATCGGCACCACACCGGCTCATCCGGTCACGGCCCGCACGTCGTACCGAGAGGAGGGCCGGGTTGCGAACTCGTGCGGCGGATGTTCTCGAAGGGTGCCGGTGTGCAGCACGAACAGGACCGTCCGACGCCCTCGGAGATTGTTTCTCCCGGTGTGATTAGTGATCGTGTGCTCTTTCAGCATACTGTCCCGAGCAGTTCGCAGAGACAGGGAGTTGACCCCCATGCACAACCAGGACGCGGCCTCACCGGAAAGCGGTGACGAACGGCTTGTCGCCGGGCGATACCGACTGCTGTCCGTGCTTGGCGAGGGCGGCATGGGCACCGTGTGGCGCGCCCGCGACGAGGTGCTGCACCGGGAGGTGGCGGTCAAGGAGGTACGCGCCTCCGTCGAACTGCCCGCGGAGCGCACCGCGCGGATGTACACCCGGCTGGAGCGGGAGGCGTGGGCGGCGGCGCGGGTCAACGCCCGTGGTGTGGTGACCGTCTACGACGTGGCCACCTTCGACGGCCGGCCATGGATCGTGATGGAACTTGTCCGTGGCCGGTCGCTGGCCGACGTGATCAGCGCCGAGGGCGCCGTGCCGCCGAAGGAGGCCGCGCGCATCGGCGTCGAGGTCCTGGCGGCGTTGCGCGCGGCGCACGGCGCGGGGGTGCTGCACCGCGACGTGAAGCCCGCCAACGTCCTGCTCGCCGACGAGGGCCGCGTCGTGCTGACCGACTTCGGTATAGCCACCGTGGAGGGGGACACGGCGCTGACGATGACCGGCGAGGTCGTCGGTTCGCCCGAATACCTGGCGCCGGAGCGGGCGTTGGGCCGGAACCCGGGCACCGCGTCCGACCTGTGGTCGCTCGGCGCGCTCCTCTACGCGGCCGTACAGGGCCGTTCGCCGTTCCGGCGGACGACGGCGCTGTCGACGCTGCGCGCCGTCGTCGACGACGAACTGCCGCCGCCGCACCGGGCGGGGCCGCTCACGCCGGTCATCGAGGGCCTGATGCGCAAGGACCCCGAGGAGCGGATGACGGCCGAGGAGGCCGGGCGTGCACTGCGGCTGGCCGCCGGGCAGTCGGCGGGCCCGGCGGAGGAGACGCGCACCACCGGCGACACCGACGGCGGCACGACCGACACCACCGTCGGCACGACCACACCCAGGCCCACAACCGCGCTCACGGCGGGTGTGACGGTGGAGGTCACCGCGGCGGAGGAACTGCCCGTCGCCGCGTCCGCCCCTGGAGTGACCGCGCCGACGGCGGCCGTCGAGGCCACGACGGCCGCCGTCGCCACGGCCGGGACGACGTGCACCACTCCCCCGGTGAGCGGACCCACGGCGGAGCCGCCCGCGACCGGCGGGACGACGACGGGCTCGGCGACGCCGGGTGGAACGACGCTCGGTGGAACGACGCTCGGTGGAACGACGAACAGCGGGACGACGACGGGCTCGGCGACGCCGGGTGGAACGACGAACAGCGGGACGACGACCGGCGGAGGGGCGACCGCCCCCCTGCCGGAGGCCGCCGCTGCCGCACCCGCCCCGGCGCCGTCGTTCGGTCCGCCTCTCGGCGGCGCGGGATTCGGGCCCGTGATCCCGGCAGCCGGCCCGGGCATCGGGCGCGCTCCCGCCCGGCGCAACCGCCGTACGGCCTACCTGATCGGGGCTGGCGCGGCCGTGCTGGTGCTGCTCGGCGGGAGCCTGACCTACGCGCTCGTGGGCCAGGACGGCGGGGACGAGGACGGCGGGAAGGGGCAGGGCGGGAGCCTCGCGCAGCCCGTGTCCGTGACGGTGGAGGGCGGCGCCACCACCTACGACGGGAGCTGCCCTCCGGGCGAAGCACAGGCGCCCTGGTTCACCGCTACGTTCTCGACGCATCAGTCTCCCCTCCAGTTCTCCTACCGGTGGGTCTCGGAGAACGGGGCGGTGGTCGACCGGCAGTGGCGGACGCTTTCGTTCCGGGAGGGCGAGCCGACCACCAAGCACAAGACGGTGCGGCTGACGACGTACGCGCAGGAGGGGACGCTGCAGAGCGCCATGGCGGTGGAGATCAAATCGCCGTTCGACGCCAGGTCCAACTCGGTGCCGTTCTCGGTGACCTGCCGCCCCGGCGGCGAGTGACTGACCGGCCGAACTCGTCGTACATACTTGAACCACCCCGGCTTTCCCTAAGGAGTCATCCGTGTTGTCGGTCATCGTGGGACGCACCGGTCCCTTCGCCGGTCAGAGTGTGGTACTCGGCGACGCTCCGCTGACGTTCGGACGCAAGAGTGACAACGACGTCATCATCGTCAGTGTCAGCGCATCCCGGCTGCACGCCGAGATCGTCACGGAGAACGGCGCGTACGTGCTCCACGACCGCGACAGCAGGAACGGCACGTACGTCAATGACAAGCGCGTCACCCGGCACGAGTTGACGCCGGGCGACACCATACGCATCGGCGACGAGACGTTCTTGTTCGAGACACAGGAGGCCGTGGAGACGGTCATGGACCTCTCCCAGCTCGCCCTGCCCCGTGCCAACGCGGCCGTGGATCCCGGCGTGCTGCGGGTCACGGTGACCGGCGGCGGCCCGGTCGGCCTCGCCTTCGCCCTGCTGCTGGAGGAGGCGCTGCCGGGCCGGGTCTCCGTCACCGTCTACGACGGCCGGTGGGTTCGCAGCGGAAGAGAGGTGGTCTGGAAGGACGAGGCCCTCGGCAACGTCCGCCGCCAGCAGGTCGTCACCGTCCAGAGCCGGCAGTACCTGGCCCTGACGGAGGAGATGCGGTCGGCGCTGTTCGGGGAGGGCCAGTTCTCGGAGATGTGGCCGCTCGGCCCCGACTCCGTCGACGGGCGGCCGCCCCGCAACATCCGGATCGCCTACATCGAGGACCGGCTGCTGGAGCTGGCCAACTGCAAGTCCGCGATCCGGCTGGTGCCCCAGCGGTTCGACCCGGCGGAACACGAACACCTCATCTCTGGCGACCACGTGCTGGTGATCTGCGAGGGCGGCCGCTCGCGTACCCGTGAGTACTTCGCGGACCGCTTCGGCGCGGCCGACGCCTCCATCTACTCCCTGGACGGAGAGCACCTCCAGGACGTGGTGCTGGGGCTGCGGGTCAAGTCCCGGCTCTCGGACCCGATGAGCGTCCTGCTGACGGTGGCACAGAACCGGTTCCTGCTCAACTCGCTGCGCGGCGAGGGCTTCCTGAACATGCGGCTGACCCGCGAGGAGGCGCGCAACGTCATCGGGATCGACCCGGTGCGGCAGGTCTTCGAGGAGTGCATCGCGGCCCGGCCGTGCGTGATGAGCCGCCATGAGGACAACGAGTTCGTCTGCCCGACCCACGGCACGCTGTTCCTGCCCGCGCTGCTGCGCGGCTCGCCGCTGTGGAAGCGGATCCTGGAGGGACTGCGGCTGTTCGGCGTCGCGGAGGACGACCTCAGCGCGGTCACGTCGTTCCGGCTGGACATGGTGCAGCGCCCGCGGTTCACCGCGCAGCTCACCCGCCCGACCGCCGACCGCCCCGGGACGTACGGCTTCCTGCTGGGCGACGCGGCCAACGCCATCCACTTCTGGCCCGGGCGCGGCCTGAACAGCGGCCTCGCCTCGGCCGTCTCCCTGGCCCGCTCCCTCAGCCGCGTCTGGCAGGGCCGGCCGCTGCGCGACGCCGACTTCATCCGCCACGAGGCGGCGATGTCGATGCTCCAGTACCGTCACAAGAGCCGCGCGTGGAACGCCATGGTCACGACGGACGAGCGGGGCGTGACCCGGGCGATCAAGGACATCATCGACCGCAGCATGGACGGTACGGCGGACCCGGCGTCCCCCGGTACGGCCGGGGCGGACCTGGAGATCCTCCTGGACCGCATGCGCGGGATCCGCGACCGCCTCTCGGCACGACTGCCGGGCATGCCCGACGACGAGGAACTGCGCGCCCACCTCTCGACGCTGGCCCCGACGACCTTGCGGACGCTCCAGGAGAGCGGCGCGTGGGACACGCTGATCGTCGGCGGCGAGGAGGCGGACATCGACATTTTCTACCAGGAGAACGCCCCGGTCTTCGTCCCCGCGACCCGGCAGGCGACCGGCCAGTTCGTGGACCCGCGCACGCCGGCCTGACCGCCCGACACCCCGCCCCGTGCCCGGTCCCGCGTCCGCCGACGCGGGACCGGGCCATGGGGCGGGGCCGGGCGGGGTGCTCGATGGAATGTTGATCGCCTGGGTGCGGAAGGGGAACCGGGTGATTCCCGGCCGCTGTTCACGCACAGGGCGTTTGGCGCGGAAATTCAATTCAATTGAACGGGAATTCAAGAAACCGATCGAATGGTTGACGACATTCGCTCTCCCGTGCTGTCACTTGCTGCCCTCAGACCGCCCGGTTAAGGTTGCGGTGCATCGCTCCAAAAGGGGAGATTCCCACGGTCGATCGAAGCACGGTGCCCGCCGTGGAGGATTTCTGGGGATCGCAACACGAGCACCGGCGTTGACGGGGTCCCCTGACCACGGGTGGTGGTCGCCATGCGCGGCGGCCGAGGGCGCAACGCCGAACTCGACGCACGGGGCTGCAATTGCGGGAGGTAGCCGTCACCTTCCGGGGTGACCGAGGCTCGCAACATGGAGGAGGTGCCACTTTACCTGAGCGGGGGGCAGGGTAGCGGTTGCTCTTCGGGGCGGCCGAGGATCGCAACACGAACACCGCGCCAGCGTCGGGCAGTTGGGTCATGTGGCGGTTGCCCTCCGCACCTCCCTGTGGGCCTTGAGCGTGCTCCGCGCCAGTGGCGGTCGCGCCCTCTGGGGCGGCCGAGGACCGCAACTACGCAGCACCACTCGTAGGCCCGTCGTCTTCCCTGGTGGCGGTCGCCCTTCGGGGCGGACCGAGGATCGCAACGGAGAGTTGGAGGCCGGCGTGCCTGTGGCGAGAGCGCGGCGGTTGCTTTCCGGGCCGCCGAGATCGGGCAGTTGTGCCACGCGGCGGTTTCCCTCCACACCGCCCTGTGGGCGTTGAGCGTGCTCCGCACCACCTGGCGGTCGCCCTCCGGGGTGGCCGAGGATCGCAGCGCGCTCCTGCAGCGGGCCGACGGAACGGGCATCTTCCAGGACTTTCAATTACGAGGGTGATCTGAGGTGAGTGGCGGATCAGGGGGGTGATATGCGTTAGCGTGGCGGGTGTTTTGACGGCGAGCCCCGTGCTGGTTCGTGCTGGTTTTAGAGGCGCAGTAGGGGTAAACATGCAGGTCAGGGCGATTTCATGAAAGTGCTGCACACTTCCGACTGGCATCTCGGCCGGGCGTTCCACCGGGTGAGCATGCTCGGCGCCCAGGCCGAGTTCATCGGCCACCTCGTCACGACCGTGCGTGAGCACGACGTGGACGCGGTCGTCGTGTCGGGAGACGTGTACGACCGGGCCGTACCGCCGCTGGCCGCGGTGGAGCTGTTCGACGACGCCCTGCACCGGCTCGCCGACCTCGGTGTGCCGACGGTGATGATCTCCGGGAACCACGACTCCGCCCGCCGTCTCGGGGTCGGTGCCGGGCTGATCGGGCGGGCCGGCATCCACCTGTGCACCGATCCCTCCGCGGCCGGGATGCCGGTGATCCTGGCGGACGAGCACGGAGACGTGGCGTTCTACGGCCTGCCCTACCTCGAACCCGCCCTGGTGAAGGACGAGTTCGGGGTGGAGAAGCCGGGGCACGAAGCCGTGCTCGCCGCTGCCATGGACCGGGTCCGCGCCGACCTCGCCACGCGCGCACCCGGCACGCGGTCCGTCGTCCTCGCGCACGCCTTCGTCACCGGCGGCGAGGCCAGTGACAGCGAGCGGGACATCACCGTCGGCGGTGTGGCGTCGGTGCCGGCGGCCGTCTTCGACGGCGTGGACTATGTGGCGCTCGGGCATCTGCACGGCTGCCAGACCCTCACCGAGCGCGTGCGCTACTCCGGCTCCCCGCTGGCGTACTCCTTCTCGGAGACCGCGCACCGCAAGAGCATGTGGCTCGTCGACCTCGACGCCGACGGCTCGGTCGCCGCCGAGCGCGTCGACTGCCCGGTGCCGCGCCCGCTCGCCCGGATCCGGGGCCGGCTGGAAGAGCTGCTCGCCGATCCGGCGCTCGCGCCGCACGAGGCGGCCTGGGTCGAGGCGACGCTCACCGACCCGGTCCGCCCGGCCGACCCCATGGCCCGCCTCACCGAGCGGTTCCCGCACACCCTCAGCCTCGTCTTCGACCCCGAGCGGGCCGCCGACGAGCCCGAGGTGTCCTACGCCCGGCGCCTCGCGGACCGCAGCGACCAGCAGATCGCGGAGGACTTCGTGGCCCATGTGCGCGGCGCGGGGCCCGACGCGGACGAACAGGCCGTACTGCGCGACGCGTTCGACGCGGTGCGCGCGGACCAGGCCGTGCGGGAGGTGGCGCGGTGATGCCGTACATCATGGTGGAGGGGGCCCGATGAGGCTGCACCGGCTGGACATCACCGCCTTCGGCCCCTTCGGCGGCACCCAGACCATCGACTTCGACGAACTGTCGGCCGCGGGACTCTTCCTGCTGCACGGACCGACCGGCGCCGGCAAGACGTCCGTCCTGGACGCCGTGTGCTACGCGCTCTACGGCTCCGTACCCGGCGCCCGGCAGAACGGCCAGGGCGCGACCCTGCGCAGCGACCACGCCGCAGCCGCCACGCGCACGTCGGTCACCCTCGAACTGACCGTCGCCGGGCGCCGGTTGGAGATCACCCGGCAGCCGCCGTGGGAGCGCCCCAAGAAGCGCGGCACCGGCACCACACTGGACAAGGCGCAGACCTGGCTGCGCGAGTACGACGCCACGGCCGGCAGCCGGAAGGACCTCAGCCGCTCCCACCAGGAGATCGGCGAGGAGATCACCCAGCTGCTCGGCATGAGCCGCGAGCAGTTCTGCCAGGTCGTCCTGCTGCCCCAGGGCGACTTCGCACGCTTCCTGCGCGCCGACGCCGAGGCCCGCGGGAGGCTGCTGGGCCGCCTCTTCGACACCCACCGTTTCGCGGAGGTCGAGAAGCGGCTCGCCGAGCGCCGGCGTGCGACCGAGGCCGGGGTGCGCGACGGGGACGCGGCGCTGCTGGCCGAGGCGCACCGCATGCAGCAGGCCGCGGCCGACTCCATGGAGCTGCCCGAGCTGGCGCCCGGCGATCCCGGCCTGGCCGAGGCCGTTCTGACCGCCGCCGCCGTCGCCCGCAGCACCGCCCGCGAGCAGCTGACCGTCGCGCGGTGCGGCCTCGCCGCCGCCGAGGCCGCCCAGGCCGCCGCCGACCGCGCGCTCGACGGCGTACGCGAAGTGGACCGATTGCAGAAGCGGTTCGCACAGGCCCAGGAGCGGGCCCGGCTGCTGGAGGAGAGAAGCGAGGCCCACCGGGCGGACCGGCAGCGCATGGAGCGGGGCCGCAAGGCCGAGGCGGTGGCGCCCGCCCTGGAGCTGCGGGAGTCCGCCGGTGCCGAACACCGGCAGGCGGCGACGGCCGAGGCACGCGCGCGTGCCGCGCTGCCGGACGGCTTCGCCGAAGCGGGCGCGGTCGGGCTCGCGGCCGCCGCGCGCCGGACCGCCGAGGAGCTGGGCGGCCTCGAATCCGCCCGCCGCGCCGAGCAGCGCCTGGCCGCACTCAGTGAGGAGCGCGCCGACCTCGGCCGCCAGGAGCGCGCCGACGAGGACGCCCTCCGGGAGGCGGAGGCCTGGCTGGCCGAGTGGGAGACGACCCGGGTCGGGCTGCAGGCGCGCATCGACTCCGCGCTGGAGGCCGTCTCCAGGGCCGAGCAGCTCGCCGTGCAGCGCGAGCCCGTGCAGCAGCGGCTCGGCGCCGCGCGGCTGCGCGACCAACTGGCCGGGGACACGGAGCGGGCCCAGCAGCAGGCCCTTGCCTCGGGAGAGCGTGCGCTGCGGGCCCGGGCGCACTGGCTCGACCTGAAGGAACAGCGTCTCAACGGCATCGCCGCCGAACTCGCCGCGAACCTCGAGGACGGCGAGCCCTGTGCCGTCTGCGGCGCCACCGAACACCCCGCCCCCGCGCGGAAGATCGCCGGGCACGTGGACCGCGAGGCGGAGGAGCGGGCGCTGACCGCCTACCAGCGTGCGGAGGAAGCGCACACCGAGGACGAGCGGCGTCTCGCCCTCGTACGAGAGGCCCTCGCCGCCGCGACCGCCGAAGCGGGCGACGCCCCGACGGATCAACTCGCTGGCGAGGCCGAGGAATTGGAGCGGCTCTTCGCACAGGCCCGCCGGGACGCGTCCGGGCTGCACGCCGCGCGCGAGGAGCTGCGCCGCGCCGAGCACGAACACGAGCGGCGGACCACCGCCCGGCGACAGGCAGAGCTGCGCGCCGCCTCCCGGCTGGCCCGCCGGGAGGCTCTGGACCGTGAAAAGGCGTCCCTGGAAGGGGAGTTGACACAGGCGCGGGGCTCCTCGGGCAGTGTGGCCGCGCGCGCCGCGCAACTGGAGCTGCAGGTGGCCCGGCTCACCGAGGCGGCCGACGCGGCCCGCGTCGCCGAGGACACGGCCCAGCGGCTCAAGGACGCCGACGCCCGGCTCGCCGACGCCGCCTTCCGCGCCGGCTTCGACACCCCGCAGGCCGCGGCCGCCGCCCTGCTGGACGACACCGCGCACCGTGAGCTGCAACGACGGCTCGACGCCTGGCAGTCCGAGGAGGCCGCCGTGCGCGCGGTCCTGGCCGAGGCCGACACCGCGGCCGCCGCCCGGCAGCCGCGCGCCGACCTCGCCACGGCCGAGCGCACCTCAGCGGTGGCGGCCCAGCGGATGCGTGACGCGGCCTCCGCATGCGACGCCGCCGCCCGCCGCTGCAGCGAACTCGACCGGCTCTCCGCGCGGGCCGCCGCCGGGGTACGACGGCTGGGGCCGCTGCGCGAGGAGTACGACCGGGTGGCCCGGCTGGCCGGGCTCGCGGCCGGCACCTCCGCCGAGAACGAGCGCAAGATGCGCCTGGAGTCGTACGTCCTCGCGGCCCGCCTGGAACAGGTGGCCGCCGCCGCGACCGTACGACTGCAACGCATGTCCTCCGGCCGCTACACCCTGGTCCACTCCGACGACCGCACCGGCCGCGGCCGCAGCGGCCTCGGGCTGCACGTCGTCGACGCCTGGACCGGGCGTGAGCGGGACACGGCGACCCTGTCGGGCGGCGAGACGTTCTTCGCGTCGCTCGCGCTCGCCCTCGGTCTCGCGGACGTCGTCACCGACGAGGCGGGCGGGGTCCGGCTCGACACCCTGTTCATCGACGAGGGCTTCGGCAGCCTCGACGACCAGACGCTGGATGAGGTCCTGGACGTCCTCGACTCCCTGCGCGAGCGGGACCGCAGCGTCGGCATCGTCAGCCATGTCCCCGATCTGCGGCGGCGCATCCATGCCCAGTTGGAGGTGGTGAAGGGCAGATCGGGGTCGGTGCTGCGGCAGCGGGGCGTCGGCTGAGCTCACCGTCCCAACGGGCGGCGCGGCAGGGGGGACGAGTAGACCACGCTCGTGGTCACCGAGCCCAGTGCGCCGATCTTGCCGGACACCTCTTCCAGATGGCGCATCGAGCGCGCGGCGACCTTGATGACGAAGCAGTCGTCGCCCGTCACATGGTGCGCCTCCAGGATCTCGGGGGTCGCCGCGACGAGGTCGTGGAACGGCTTGTAGTTGCCGTTCGGATAGCGCAGTCGCACGAACGCCAGGACCGGCAGTCCCAGCCGCTCGGGGTCCACGACGGCCGCGTACCCCTGGATGACCCCCGCCTCCTCCAGGCGCCGCACCCGTTCCGTGACCGCGCTCGCGGACATCGAGACGGCACGCGCCAGCTCGGCGAAACTGGCCCGGCCCTCCCGCTGCAGGACATCGAGGATGCGCCAGTCGGTGGCGTCCGGGGAAAACGCGGTCATCCCCGATGGATAGCAGGGGAAACCCCGGCTGATCAAGGGGAACGCCGTGGATCGCTCCTTAAGGAAGGGGATCACCAGGCGTAGATTTCCGGTCGACGAAGCTCGCAACGGAAGGCCAGAGATGAGCAGCAGCACGACCGCCGTCAACCCCGTCCTGCGGGTCGCCCCCGCCGCACCGGCCGCGGCCGCCGCCTACTTCCGCGCAAGCCTCACCTTCCACGCCGATGTCTCCGACGTGGCCGCCGCGCTCGCGGCCGGCGGCGAAGCGGGCTTCGTCGTCGTGGACTCCCGCTCCACCGAGTCCTGGGACCAGGGCCATGTCCCCGGCGCGATCCACCTGCCGACCGCGCTCGTCCCGGAGCAGGCCGAGCAGCTCCTCGACCGGTCGGTGCCGGTCGTGACGTACTGCTGGGGCCCCGGCTGCAACGGCGCCACCCGTGCCGCCCTCGCCCTCGCCGAACTCGGCTACCAGGTCAAGGAGATGCTCGGCGGCTTCGAGTACTGGGTACGCGAGGGCTTCGAGTACGAGACCTGGCAGGGCCGCGAGCGACGCCCCGCCGACCCTCCCCCACGCTCGAACAAAGCTCGCGCGGGGGCGCCCCCATCGGCGCCGGTCGACGCGGAGGACTGCGGGTGCTGACGGTTCCTGTGCAGGGGGAGGACTGCGGCGGCTGACGCCACACGCCCGGTGCGGAAATTCATGTGCGCCCCGCCCGCAGCTTCCCGAGCATGGTCGTCATGCCGAAACTTCCGCACCCCGCCCCCGAAGAGCTGCGCCGCGACCCCCTGCCCCTGCACGGCCGGACCGCGCTTGTCACCGGGGCGAGCCGACGAGGCGGCATCGGGCATGCCGTGGCCCGGCGGCTGGCCGCGTACGGGGCAAGCGTCTATCTGCACCACCATGTGCCGCACGACGCCGCCATGCCCTGGGGCGCCGACCGGCCGGAGGACGTGGTCGCCTCCGTGCGCGGGGCGCTCGGCGACCCGGACGCCCGGGTCGTCGCCGGGCCCGGCGACCTCTCCGACCCGGGCGCGCCCGCCGAGCTGATCGCCACCGCCGCCGATGGGGGTGCCCCCGCGCGAGCTTTGTTCGAGCGTGGGGGAGCTCGGCGGACGGCTCGACGTCCTCGTCGCCAATCACGCCCTGAGCGGCTCGGACGGCACCCTGGACACGATCGACGCCACGATGCTCGACGCCCACTGGGCGGTCGACACCCGCTCGGTCCTGCTGCTGGTGCAGGAGTATGCGCGGCTGCGGGCCGGGCTGCCGCCGCGTACGCCGGGCGGGCGCGTGGTGATGATGACCTCGGGGCAGGACATCGCGGGCGGGATGCCCGGTGAGATCGCCTACGCCCTCCAGAAGGGTGCCCTCGCCTCGATCACCCGCTCCCTGTCGACGACGCTCGCCGAGCAGGCGGTCACGGTGAACACCGTCAACCCCGGCCCCGTGGACACGGACTACCTGACCGGCGAGGCCCACGCGGCCGTGGCCGAGCGGTTCCCCGCCGGGCGGTGGGGCATGCCCGACGACCCGGCCCGTCTCATCGCCTGGCTGGCGACGGACGAGGCGGCGTGGATCACCGGTCAGGTCATCGACTCCGAGGGCGGATTCCGGCGCTGATCAGAGGGCGGACAGCTCGTCCACCAGGTCGTCCAGGCCCAGGGAGCCCTGGGAGAGGGCCGCCATGTGCCAGGCCTTGAGGTCGAAGGCGTCACCGTGCCGCTTGCGGGCGTTCTCGCGGCCCAGCAGCCAGGCGCGTTCACCGAGCTTGTAGCCGATCGCCTGGCCGGGGATCGTGAGATAGCGGGTCAGCTCGCTCTCCACGAAGTCCGCCGGCCGGCTGCTGTGCGCGCCGAAGAACTCCTGGGCCAGCTCGGGGGTCCAGCGCTCACCCGGGTGGAAGGGTGAGTCCGCCGGAATCTCCAGCTCCAGGTGCATACCGATGTCCATGATGACCCGCGCGGCCCGCATCATCTGCGCGTCGAGGTAGCCGAGCCGCTGCTCCGCGTCGGTGAGGAAGCCCAGCTCGTCCATCAGGCGCTCCGCGTACAGCGCCCAGCCCTCGGCGTTGGCGCTGACCCCGCCGATCGTGGCCTGGTAGCGGGAGAGGTTTCCGGCGACATGCGTCCACTGGGCGAGCTGGAGGTGATGGCCGGGGACGCCCTCGTGGTACCAGGTCGAGACGAGGTCGTACACCGGGAAGCGGGTCTGGCCCATGGTCGGCAGCCAGGTGCGGCCCGGACGCGAGAAGTCCTCCGACGGGGGCGTGTAGTAGGGGGCGGCCGCGCTGCCGGGCGGGGCGATGCACGACTCCACCTTCCGGACCCGCTCGGCGAGTTCGAAGTGCGTGCCGTCCAGCGCCTCGATCGCCTGGTCCATCAGGTCCTGCAGCCACTGCCGGACCTCGTCGACGCCCTCGATGTGCCGGCCGTGCTCGTCGAGGTGCGCGAGCGCCACCCACGGCGTCTTCGCGCCGGGCAGGATCTTCTCGGCCTCCTGCTTCATCTCCGCGAGGATGCGGTGGAACTCGGCCCAGCCGTACGCATACGCCTCGTCCAGGTCGAGGTCGGTGCCGTTGAAGTAGCGCGACCAGCGGGCGTAGCGCTCCCGGCCCACGGTGTTCGGTGCGCCCTCGATCGTCGGTGTGTACACGTCGCGCGTCCAGTCCCGCAGCTCCACGACGGCCGCTGTCGCGGCGTGGGCGGCGTCGTCCAGCTCCGTGCGCAGCGACTCGGGGCCGGCCGAGGCGAAGTCCTCGAACCAGCCGCGGCCGGTGCCGTCTGTGTCCGACCACTCGGTGAGCTGCTCGACCAGGGTCGCCGTCGGCCGGGGAGCCGCGTACAGCTTGCGTTCCAGACCGAGCGCGAGGGACTCGCGGTAGCCGGCCAGCGCGGCCGGCACCGCCCGCAGCCGCTCGGCGATGGCCGCCCAGTCCTCCTCCGTCTCCGCCGGGGTCACGGTGAACACCTCGCGCACCGAGTGCACAGGCGTGCCCAGGTTGCCGACCCGGCGCAGCCCCTCGTCGGCCTCGTGCACGGCAAGCTCGGCGGTGAGCCGCTCGCGCAGCAGGCGTGCGCACCGGCGCTCGATGTCACTGTCCGCGCCGGGTCGGCCTTCGGCCTCGTCGAGCCGCGCGAGCGTCCTGCGCGCCAACTCCGCGAGCGCCTCCTGGCCCGCGGGCGAGGTGTCGGGCAGGCGGCTCGAACTCTCCTGCACGCCGAGATAGGTACCGGTGATCGGATCGAGGGCGATGAGCTCGTCGACGTAGGCGTCGGCTACCTCACGGGGCAGCGGGCTGTTGGTCTGTGACATGCGGACCATCCTCATACGAGGTGCCGCCGCGCGTCACCCGGATTGAGCCGACGGCGAAGGCGGCAACAGCGGGCCGCAGTCCCACTGTTGGAAAATCAGCCGGGTCTCCACGCGGGCGACTTCACGCCGGGACGTGAACTCGTCCAGGACCAGCCGCTGCAGATCCGCCATGTCCGCGACCGCGACATGGACGAGATAGTCGTCGGGACCGGTGAGGTGGAAGACGGTCAGCGACTCCGGCAGCGCCCGGATCCGCTCCACGAACGGTCCCACCAACTCCCGCCGATGCGGCCTGACCTGCACCGACAGCAGTGCCTGCAGCCCACGCCCCAGCTTGGCCGGATCCAGCCGCAGCTGATGGCCGAGGATCACGCCCGCGCGGCGCAGCCTGGTCACCCGGTCCAGGCAGGTCGACGGGGCGACCCCGACCTGGGCGGCGAGATCGCGGTAGGTCGTCCGGGCGTCGTTCTGCAACAGCCGCAGCAGATCGAGATCCACCGGATCCAGTACGACAGATTCGGCCATCTGTCGAACATATCACGGCCTCTGCGGCAAGCGACCCGGTCAGTGTTCACCCTTCCCTCCATGGACACGCCCATCGCATCGAGAGCACTGGCCACCGAGGCCGTGCACGCCGGCCGCGACGACCTCGCCCGTCAGGGACTGCACGCCCCGCCGATCGACCTGTCCACCACCTATCCCTCGTACGACAGCCGCGGCGAGGCCGCCCGCATCGACGCCTTCGCCGCCACCGGCGCGGAACCGGACGGCGCGCCCGTCTACGCCCGGCTCGGCAACCCCACCGTCGCCCGCTTCGAGACCGCCCTGGCCCGCCTCGAAGGCACCGAGTCGGCCGTGGCGTTCGCCAGCGGCATGGCCGCGCTGAGCGCCGTCCTTCTCGTACGGGGGTCCATGGGGCTGCGCCACGTCGTGGCCGTACGCCCGCTGTACGGCTGCAGCGACCACCTGCTCACCGCCGGACTCCTCGGCAGCGAGGTCACCTGGACCGACCCGGCCGGCATCGCGGACGCGCTGCGCCCCGACACCGGGCTGGTCATGGTGGAGTCCCCGGCGAACCCCACCCTCGCCGAACTCGACCTGCGGGCCGTCGCCCACGCCTGCGGTTCCGTCCCGCTGCTGGCCGACAACACCTTCGCCACGCCGGTGCTGCAGCGTCCCGCCGAGCAGGGCGCACGGCTGGTGCTGCACAGTGCCACCAAGTACCTCGGCGGGCACGGGGACGTCATGGCCGGTGTGGTCGCCTGCGACGAGGAGTTCGCCCGGCGGCTGCGGCAGGTGCGGTTCGCCACCGGCGGGGTGCTGCATCCGCTGGCCGGCTATCTGCTGCTGCGCGGCCTTTCGACCCTTCCGGTCCGGGTGCGGGCCGCGTCGGCGAACGCCGCCGAGCTCGCCCGCCGCCTCGCCGCCGACCCGCGCGTCGCCCGCGTCCACTATCCCCGCATCGGCGGCGCGATGATCGCCTTCGAGGTGACCGGCGACCCGCACGCGGTCATCGGCGGCGTCCGGCTGATCACTCCCGCCGTGAGCCTCGGCAGCGTCGACACCCTCATCCAGCACCCGGCGTCCATCAGCCATCGCATCGTCGACGCGGACGACCGCCGGGGCGCCGGCGTCAGCGACCGGCTGCTGCGGATGTCGGTGGGCCTGGAGGACGTCGACGACCTGTGGGCCGACCTGGACCGCGCCCTGGGGGAACGGGTGTCGCCGCCGCAGCAGCGAACCGCGGCAGCGCGCGGCTGATCCGGGGCACGCGCAAACGGCCCGGTGTTCACCACCGGGCCGTTCCTTGCGGAGGTGGCAGGGGTCAGTCCCGCACGCTGGGCTGTCCGGCCTCGTCGTGGTCGTACGGCAGTCGCGAGCTGACCGGCGTCGCGTCCAGTCGGGCCGTGATCACCAACGTGCCCTCCTCGATCTGGTAGTCCAGCGGCAGGCCCAGTCCGCGCATCGCGGCGACCATGCCGGTGTTGGACGACCGCGTCACGGCGTACACGCTCTCGCAGCCCGCCTCCACCGCCATCGTCACCAGGCGGCCGAGCAGCTCGCCGCCGATGCCGCGCCGCTGCCACTCGTCCTCGACGAGCAGCGCGACCTCCGTCTCGTCCCCGTCCCACAGCAGATGACCGAGCCCGATGATGTGGCCCGACGCGGTCTGTACGGCGAGCGTCCGGCCGAAGCGCGGGCTGAGCAGATGGTTGAGGTAGCGGTCCGCGTCACCGACCGGACCGTGGTACCGCATCGCGAGCGTCCTCTTCGAGCACCGCTCGTGCATCTCCTTCGCGGCCTCGAGGTCGCTCGTGTCGGCCCGGCGCACCGTGATGGCACTGCCCTGCGGCAGCGTCAGCACGTCCTGGCTGCGCGGGATGCGCGGCCCGAGCCGGGCGTCCAGCTCCACCAGCGCCCGCGCCCGCGCGAACTCGGTCGGTGTGAACGGCAGATACGGCCGCTCGACGGTGATCACTCCGCCTTCCGGTGCGCGCAGCCGCATCGCGGTGTCCTCCAGGGCTCCCTCCACCGCAATGCCGTCCGTCCCGTGGTCGCCCCCTGCCGGGGCGGGCAGCGAACGGATGGTGCACCGGCCGAGCAACTGCCGTAGCGCCAACGGCAGTTCGGCGCCGTCCAGCGCGGTGCGGGTGGCAAGGCCGAGGATCCGGGTCGGCGCGTCCACCAGGTCGTGGGCGTCGGCCCGCTCGATCCAGGTGTCCGTACCGCCCGCCCGCGAGACCGCCCGGGTGATCTCGGACGCCGCGAGCTCTGCGGGAGCCCGCAGCAGGAACTCGTCGACCGTGCCGTCGCCCAGCGGATGCGTCTGCAGGCTCAGAATGTCGACCCGGTGCCCGGCGAGGGCCGTGCACAGCGCGGCCAGCGAGCCCGGTTCGTCCTTCACCGTCGTCCGCATCCGCCACAGCGTGTCCTCCCCGGCCTCGGACTCAGGGCTCGCGGACGGCCCGGCCTGCTGCTCCGGGGAGCGCGGCCGGGCGCCGGTATCGCTCTTCGGAGGAGCGTGACCGTGGCGCCGTGCCCACCAGATGTGGAAGGCGGCCGTGGCGAGCAGGACGACCGCCGAGATCACCAGCAGCGCCGGACCGTCGGGTCCGTGCCCGATCAGGTTCGCCACGGCATCGGCCACCGCGACGGCGGTGAAGAGGGCGGCGAGTTCGACGACGTCCCGTCGCCAGTGGTGCACAGGACGCCCGTTTTTTGCACGCGTCACATCAGAGATGTCTCGACTCATGCAGCCACTGTGAAGGAAAGGTGTTGCGTGATCACGAACGCTTTGTGACTGCTCGGTAAAGCATGGTTCTGTCCGTTTTGCAGTTCTTTTTGCGAGTGTGTTGCGTCAGAGGTGTCAACGAGGTGACATCGGCCGCGTGTACCGAATCTACTGGCCGACGCGGCCCGGCTGCAGCACCTGCGTGAACAGCACGGTGCCGTCCTGCTCGCGCAGCCGCACCGTCATCTCCCCGCTGTGGCCGTCGATGTCCACCTCGCCGAAGAACTGATAGCCCCCGGCCGGTGAGACGTTGGCCGTGGCCGGCGCCTTCACGAACACCCGCTCCGGGCCGAAGGTGTTGTCGAGCGTGTTGGCGGGGAAGGTGCCCGCGTTGAGCGGGCCCGAGACGAACTCCCAGAACGGCTCGAAGTCGGTGAAGGCTGCCCGCGACGGCTGGTAGTGCTGCGCCGAGGTGTAGTGCACATCGGCGGTCAGCCACACCGTGCCCGTGATCCGCCGGTGCTTGACGAACCGCAGCAGCTCGGCGATCTGCAGCTCACGGCCGAGCGGCGCCCCGGGGTCGCCCTGCGCGACCGCCTCGATGTTCGGTCTGCCGTCCCCGGTGTCCGGCACGACCAGGCCGAGCGGCATGTCGGAGGCGATCACCTTCCACACCGCTCGGGAGCGGGACAGCTCCCGCTTGAGCCACTCCAACTGCTCGCGGCCGAGGATGCCCTGCTGGTCGGTGGTCTGGTCGTCCGTGGAGTTCGCGTTGCGGTAGGTGCGCATGTCCAGGACGAAGACATCGAGCAGCGGGCCGTGGTGCTGGACCCGGTGGACCCGGCTGTCGGGGCGGCGCAGCGTCGAGATCGGGAAGTACTCCGAGAACGCCTGCCGGGCGCGCGCGGCGAGCACGTCGACGTTCTTCTCGGTGTACCGGGTGTCGGTGAGGATCTCACCCGGGTACCAGTTGTTGGTGACCTCATGGTCGTCCCACTGGATGATGGACGGCACCTGGGCGTTGAAGGCGCGCAGGTTCTCGTCCAGCAGGTTGTAGCGGAAGTTGCCGCGGAACTCCGCCAGCGTCTCGGCGACCTTGGACTTCTCCTCGGTGATGACGTTCCGCCAGATCCGCCCGTCGGGCAGGGCCACGGTCTCGGTGATCGGACCGTCGGCGTAGACGTTGTCACCGCTGCAGATGAAGAAGTCCGGGTCGAGGGCGGCCATCGCGTCGTAGATCCGGTAACCGCCGAGCTCCGGGTTGATGCCCCAGCCCTGTCCGGCCAGATCGCCGGACCAGACGAACCGCACCCCGTCGCGCCGCCGGTCGGACGCCGTGCGGAAGGTGCCGGTGACCGGCTCGCCGGTGCGACGCGGGTCGTCGGGGTCGGCGAGCAGCACGCGGTAGTGGATCTGCTCGCCGGACGGCAGTCCGCGCAGCCGGGTCGTGCCGGTGAAGTCCGTGCCGGCGCCGAGCAGCGGGCCCTGCCATCTGCGCGGGTTGCGGAACGACTCTGTCGCAGACGTCTCGACGATCATCCGGGCCGGCCGGTCGGACCGTACCCACACCAGCCCGGAGTGCGCGGTCACGTCGCCCGTCTGTACGCCCCAGCCCGCCGAGGGGCGCCCCGACCGGGCGAGGGCCGGCGCCGCGCCGAGGCCGACGGGCAGGGTCAGGGCCGCCGACGCGGCGAGGGAGCCGCGCAGGACGCTGCGGCGGGTGGGGAAGGGACGGTGTGACATGGGGCGCCTCCAGGACAGGACGGTTCCGGCCAGTTGCGATGCCACAACTACTGGTGCGCCGCAGCGCACACGGAAACCACAAGTGAACAACTGACCGTGGGCGCACGGGAAAGCGGCGGCGACCGGGGGCACAAGAACAGGAGAGCCTCCTGACGGACCGTCTCCGCTCAGCGGCTGCCGTCGAGCAGGACCCGCGCGACCAGCGCCGGGTCGTCGTTCATCGGGACGTGACCGCAGCCGGGTAGCCGGACCAGCCGGGCCCGGGGAATGACGTACTTGGCGCGGACGCCCTGTCGGGGCACGAGCAGCCGGTCCCTGCTGCCCCAGGCCACGGTGACCGGAATCCCCGGAACGTCATCGGTGAACTGCACGTCCCTTCCGGTCCGCAGGGTCTCCGAGAAGCCCTCGGTACGCGCCAGCGCGAGCGTCTCCGCGACCACGGCCTCGGGGGAACGGCGGGCCGGGCGGGCGTAGATGGTGCTCGTCAGGAGCGTACGGCCGAGCGCCGGGCGGGCGAGCCGCTCGACCACGGGCAGCGGCATCCGCTGCGCGATCTGCCGCATCGTCATCAGGACACCGAAGGCGTAGCGCCGCTCGACCGGCGACCAGAAGCCGGCCGGGGACAGTGCCGTGACCGACCGGACGAGCCGGTCGCGACCGAGCTGCAACGCCAGCAGACCGCCCAGCGAATTGCCCGCCACATGCGGCCGTTCGACATCCAGCGCCTCGCACAGCGCGGTGAGTACGGCGGTCATCGACGGCAGGTCGTGCGTCAGCCCGGCCGGGAGCGCCGGGGATTCCCCGCAGCCCGGCAGATCCACGGCGATCACATCGCGCCCGGGCGCCAGGGCGGGGATCACCGGGTCCCACACCTGCCGGTGGTGACCTATGCCGTGCAGCAGGAGCAGCGGTGCACCGGTGCCCGCGCGCGTAGGAGACGGATACGCTCCGCGGGCCGTGCGGGGTGGGAACCTTGAAGGAGACGGTGGCGGACATACAGCTCCTTGGCGAGGACTCGTGCGCCGGACGTGGTGTAGACACCTTGTCAGCAATAGCTACCGTCGGGTAGCCCACGGTCGCCGTCAGCCGCTCAGCCGTACGGACCGCGAAGTCCCGCCCGCGGAATCCGCCTGGACACGACCGGACACGTCGGATGGGATGAGGGCGTGACCACCGACACCGCCACCGAGGTCTTCGAAGAGCACCGCGCCGTCCTCCTGGGCGTCGCCTACCGCATGCTCGGCCGCGTGGCCGACGCGGAGGACGTGGTGCAGGAGGCCTGGCTGCGCTGGTCCGGCGCCGACCGGTCCGAAGTGCGCGTACCGCGCGCGTTCCTGGTGCGTGTCACCACCCGCCTCGCCGTCGACCGGCTGCGTCAGATCAAGGCGCGTAACGAGGCGTATGTCGGCCCCTGGCTGCCCGAGCCGTATGTCACCGAGTTCGGCGGCGCCGTTCCGGACGCCGCGGAGCGGGTGATGCTGGCCGACTCCGTGTCCCTCGCGGTACTCGTCGTCCTGGAGTCGCTGTCGCCGCTGGAGCGGGCCGTGTTCGTCCTGCGGGAGGCCTTCGGATACCCGTACGCGGACATCGCCGCCATGCTCGACCGGGCTGAGCCGGCCGTACGGCAGTTGGCGGGCCGAGCCCGCAAGCACGTCGACGAGCGCCGACCGCGCTACGACGTCGACCCCGTCCAGCGCCGTGATCTCACCGAGCGGTTCCTCGCCGCCGCGGCGGACGGGGACCTCGAGGGCCTCATGTCGCTGCTCGCCCCCGACGTCCGGCTCGTCGGCGACAGCGGCGGCAAGGCGAAGGCGCCCCTGCGGGTGCTTCAGAGCGCCGACAACGTGGGCCGCTTCCTTGTCGGCGCCGCCCGCAAGGGCATTGCGGCGGCGTCCTTCCGGTTCCTGGAACTCAACGGCGGCCCCGCGGTGCTGGTCCTGTCCGGGGGCGAGCCCGACTCCGTGTTCCAGCTGGACGTCCTCGACGGGCGCATCCATTCGGTCTACGTCATCCGCAACCCGGACAAGCTGCGGAGGCTGGCCGGCGAGTAGCCGCCGTTGCCGCCATGCCACCTATGCGGCGTTTTACGAACGCCCCGTGAATGCTTCACGTCGGTCCGCCCGTACGGCGCCCAAGGGATCGAGGATTGGTCTTGACCAAGGGGGAGGGCCGTCCTATGGTCGCAGATAAGTGCAACAACCTTTAATAAACAAGGGCGCTAAAACGCCGCCGGATCACGGCGATTGCGGAGGACAGGGTGGGGACCACGCAGCTGGAATCGGTGCCGGAACCGAAGTACTGGCACCTCAAGACCGTGCTCACGGAGGCACTGGACTCCGAGTTCTCCGTGGGCGAGATCCTGCCCAACGAGCGCGACCTCGCCGCCCGCTTCGGCGTCGCCCGCGCCACGCTGCGTCAGGCCCTGGAACAGCTCGAACTGGAAGGCCGGCTGCAACGCCGCCGCGGCGTCGGTACGACCGTCGCGCCGCCGCGCGTGGGAGTGGCCGTCGGCACCGAACAGCACGCCTGGCCGGGCGCGCCCGGCGATGCCTGGCAGGCCGTCGACTGCACGACGGCGGCGCCGCCGGCGGCGGTCGCCGGCGCCCTGGAGACCGGCCGTGACGAACCCGTGCACATCGTGCGCCGCACCCGGATGACACACGGCCAGTCGGTCGCCGCCGAGCTGCTGTACATTCCCGAGTCGTCCGTGCCCGAGCTGTCCGCCATCGACGCCCCGGCAGGACCGGCACGCGTGCGTGCGTTGCTGCGTGAGCTGCAGCGCATGGAGCTGGAGGGCCAGGACAGCGCCGTGGAGCTGGGCTCGGCCCGGGCCGACGACGCGAAGGAACTCGACCGGCTGCCGGGCGCGCCTGTACTCGTCGTCACCACCCGCTACTTCGCCGAGGGCCGCACCGCCGCGCTCTCCGTTGCCACCTACCGCGCGGACACCTGCCGACTGACCTTTGGGGACTCGGGCGGCGTGGAGATCCACCAGGACCCACAGCGTCGGGCATCCTGACCGCCGGTCCCGACGTCTCGCGCTCGGAAGGCGCCCGGGGGTACGCGG
This sequence comes from Streptomyces flavusporus, assembly GCF_046267975.1. Classification (NCBI taxonomy): domain Bacteria; kingdom Bacillati; phylum Actinomycetota; class Actinomycetes; order Kitasatosporales; family Streptomycetaceae; genus Streptomyces; species Streptomyces flavusporus. The sequence goes on from NZ_CP176503.1 coordinate 8,613,205, forward strand.
GGTTTTCCGGGCCCGTCGGCGTGCGCTTCAGTGGCGTGCCGTCACTGTGCTCTCGACCGCGAAGAGCTGCTCCTCCACATGGTCCAGGGCCAGTCGCAGCGCCCCTGTCGCCACCGCGGCCTCGCCGAGCAGTGACAGGGTCACCTTCGGCGGCCGCAGGCAGTAGCGCGCCAGCTCGCGCCGCAGCGGGTCCAGTACGCCGTCCAGTCCCGCCGCCCAGCCACCGATGACGACCAGCTCCGGATCGAGGGCCAGCACGAGCGCGGCGACATCGTGCACCAGCCGCTGAATGAAGCGGTCCACGGCGGCCCGGGCCCGCTGATCGCCCTGGCGGGCCTGGGCGAAGACCTGGGCGACCGCCTGCTCGTCCAGCGGATGCAGCGGCTCGTCCGTCGTGGACAGCAGCGTCTCCGGGGTGACGTCCCGGCCCAGCAGATGCAGCGCACCGATCTCACCGGCGGCCCCGCCGAAACCGCGGTGCAGCCGCCCGCCGATCAGCGAACCGGCGCCGGGGCTCAACCCCGCCAGTACGAACACGACGTCGTCGGACTCGGTGGCGGAACCCTTCCAGTGCTCGGCAACGGCCGCCGCGTTGGCGTCGTTCTCCAGCAGGACCGGGCACTTGAAGGAGCGGCCCAGCCGTTCCCCGAGACGCAGCCCCGTCCACCCAGGCAGCGCCGTACCCAGCCGTACCGTGCCGTCCGCCTCGACGATCCCGGGCGTGGCCACCCCCACCGCCCGCAGCGATCCGCGCGCCACCCCGGCCCGCCGCAGCAGCTCGGCGACCGCGGTGCGCAGCCGCTCCAGGCGCTCGTCCGCGTGCGCCGTCTCGTCGACGTCCTTGGCCTGCGCGCCGATCACCCGCCCGTCCAGGTCGGCGAGGAGCGCGGCGACGCGATGCGCCCCGATCTCCAGCCCCAGCAGATGACCGGCCTCGGCCCGGAACCGGAACCTCCGCGCGGGCCGCCCCTGACGCCGCGCGGCACCCTCCTCGGCCGCCTTCTCCACCACGAGACCGGCCTCGATGAGCCCTTCGACGACGCCCTCGACGGTGGGCCGGGACAGCCCGGTCACCCGGGTGATCTCCGTCAGCGTCGCGCAGTCCGTGGCACGCAGCGCGTGCAGCACCACCGCGGAATTGATCCTTCGCAACAGCGAGGGATCCCCGCCGGTCAGCCGCCCCACCGTCCGTCCTCCCAGCTCGTGCGCGTGTTGGCCGGATGGTACTCGGCGCGGGGGAGCCGGGCGAGAGGCGGACGCCTGCGGTCCGGTGCGACGGCCACCGTCAGCCCGGCGACACGAACCCCGACTCGTACGCCGTGATGACCGCCTGTGTGCGATCCCGCGCCCCCAGCTTCGCCAGCACCGCGCTGACGTGCGACTTCACCGTCTCCGTACCGACGACCAACTGCCCGGCGATCTCCGCGTTGGACAGCCCGCGCGTCATCAAGCGCAGCACCTCCGCCTCCCGTTCGGTCAGCTGGGCCCGCTCCAGCACCGCCCGAGCCGCACGATTCCCGCCGTCCTCGCCGTACTCCGCGGCCAGTTGCCGTACCGACGCAGGGAACAGCAGCGACTCGCCCTCGGCGACCAGCCGCACCGCGTGCACGATCTCGGCCGGCCGGGCCCGCTTCAGCAGAAACCCGTCGGCGCCGGCCCGCAGCGCCCCGTAGACGTACTCGTCGTTCTCGAACGTCGTCACCACCAGGATCTTCGGCGGCTCGTCGATCGTCCGCAGCACCGCGCGCGTGGCCTCGATGCCGTCCAGGAGCGGCATCCGTACGTCCATGGCGACCACATCGGGCCGCAGTTGCCGCACCAACGGAATCACCGCGGCCCCGTCGGCCGCCTCCCCGACGACCTCGATGTCGGGCTGCGCCTCCAGCACGGCCCGCAGGCCCGCCCGTACGAGGGGCTCGTCGTCGACGAGGAGAACGGTGACCGGCATCCGGCCAGCGTAGATCAGCCGAGCGGCAGCTCCACACGCACCTGCCAGTCACCTTCGTCGGGCCCCGTCCGCGCGCGGCCGCCCAGCAGGGCAGCGCGCTCCCGTATGCCGCGCAGACCGCTGCCCCGACCGGGCCCCGGTATGTCGGCGGTGAGCGGGTTGCGCACCTCGAGGGTGAGGGTGCCGCCCGCGACGGCGAGGCGGACCCGGACGGCGACGGACCCCGCGTGCCGCAGCACGTTGGTCAGGGATTCCTGGAGGATGCGGTAGCCCTCCCGGGAGACCGGGCCGGGCACGGTCTCCAGCGGCCCCGTCATCTCGACCTCCACCTTTGCACCGGAGGCACGCGCGGACTCCAGCAGACGGTCCGCGTCCGTCAGCGTCGGCCGGCTGCTGACCGGCCGCTCCGACTCACGCAGGATGCCGAGGACGCGATCCAGGTCCTCCAGGGCCGCCCGGCCGGTCTCCTCGATGGCATCCAGGGCCCGGTCGGTGAAGGCGGGGTCGCCTGCCGCGCGCGCGGCACCCGCCTGCACCACCGCCACGGTCAGGGCGTGGCCGATGGAGTCGTGGAGTTCGCGAGCGATGCGGGTACGTTCCAGAAGCTGCTCGGTGCGCTCCTCCATGGCGGCGAGGCGCTCGGCAGGGGAGGGGCCCAGGAGACGGTGGGCGAGTGCGGTGATGAGGTGGCCCGAGGCGACCACGGTCACCGCCAGCGTGACCAGCGCCAGCGGCACGAGCAGGACGTGCCACCACTCGTGGCCGTCGAGGAGCAGCAGCACGCCCTCCTCGACGTCACGGCCGAACGCCGCCGACACCAAGTCCACCGAGGCGAGGAGCAGTTGGACGGTGAACAGCGAGGTCGCGCAGCCGAGCAGCAGCCGCGTCTCCAGCCACACCACGAGCCGCCCCCGGTCTCTCCAGGAGGCGGACGGCGCGACGACGATGTCGGTGCCCTCACTGTCGTGCCGGTGACCGGTCAGCAGCAGCCTGGCCTGCATCCCCTCCGCGGTGCGCATCGCGGGCACCAGGCCGACGGGGGCGAGCACCGCGGCCGCCACCAGCCAGGTCCACCAGGCCTCCTTGATGAACAGCCACATGGACGGCCACACGATGGCGATGAACAGATGCAGCAATCGTGTGTACGTCACCGCCCTGCCGAACGGGCGCAGCCAGCGGACCATTCCGTCATCGTGCCAGCCGCCACTGACAACGAGCCTCCCCCGCACGGGGGAGACGATCTCCACCCGCGGGGGAGGAACCGCCTGCGCCCCAGCGGCCAGGCTGCCGGCATGACCAGCATCGAAGTCCAGGCCCTCACCAAGGAGTACGGCATCCGGCGAGCCGTGGACGACCTCACCTTCACCGTCCTCCCCGGCCGCGTCACCGGCTTCCTCGGCCCCAACGGCGCCGGCAAGTCCACCACCATGCGGCTCGTGCTCGACCTCGACCGGCCGACCTCCGGCACCGCCACCATCGGCGGCCGCGCCTACGCAACCCTGCGCGAACCCCTGCGTCACGTGGGCGCGTTGCTCGACGCCCAGGCCGCGCACGGCTCCCGCACCGGCCGCGATCACCTGCGCGTCCTGGCGGCGAGCAACCGCATCCCGAACCGGCGCGTCGACGAGATGCTGGAGGAGACGGGGCTCGCGTCGGTGGCGCGCCGCAGGGTGAAGACGTACTCCCTGGGCATGCGCCAGCGGCTCGGCATCGCCGCAGCCCTCCTCGGCGACCCCGAGGTGGTCATGCTCGACGAACCCTCCAACGGCCTCGACCCCGAAGGCATCATCTGGATCCGGGAGTTGATGCGCCGGCTCGCCGGGGAGGGGCGCACGGTCCTGGTATCCAGCCACCTCATGAACGAGACGGCGTCCTTCGCCGACCACCTCGTCGTCCTCGGCCGGGGCCGCCTGCTGGCCGACACCCCGATGCGGGAGTTCATCCACGCGCGCGTGCAGCCGCGCGTGCGGATCCGCACGACGGACCCCGCGGCCCTCAAAAACGCCCTCGCCCGGCACGGTCACGACGCCGTGGAGCACGAGGACGGGCACTGGACCGTGCCCCAAGCGCGCGTGGACGACATCGGGCGCATGGCCTCGGCCGCGGGCGTGCCGATCCTCGAACTGGCCGCGGAGGAGGGCACGTTGGAGCAGGCCTATCTCGACCTGACGGCGGCCGAGACCGAGTTCACCGCACAGCCCCAGGAGGCCTGACCATGGAATTCACGCCCGTGCTCCGCGCCGAGTGGATCAAGATCCGCACGCTGCGGTCGCTCCTCGGCGCCCTGTGCGCCGTCCTGCTCGTCACCACCCTGTTCTCGGCGCTCGGCGGTCTGGACACCGGCGGCGCGGACTTCGACCCCCTGTTCGCGGCATTCTTCGGCGTCAGTTTCGGGCAGATCGCCGCGATCGCCTTCGGCGCGACGGCCGTCTCCTCGGAGTTCCAGGGCGGTGCCCTGCGCGTCACGTTCGCCGCGGTGCCACGGCGCGGGCGGTGGTTCGCGGCCAAGGCGGTGGCGATCGCCGCCCCCGTCCTCGCGGCCGGCCTCGTCACGGGCGCGGCGAGCCTGGGCGTGGGCAGAGCCGTGCTCGGGGACGAGGCGGACGGTCTCTCCTGGAGCGAGGGGCTGCGCGCGGTCGTCGGCTGTGCCGTCTACCTCACGCTGATGGCGCTGTTCGCGGCCGGACTCACCGCTCTGCTGCGCAGCGGCGTGGCCACGCTGAGCGTGCTGATCCCGTTCCTGCTCATCGTGTCCTTCGTGATCGGCGACATGTCCGGCACCGTCGCCGACCTCCTGCCCGACAAGGCCGGTCAGGTGGTGTTCCACGAGACCTCGGACGGCACCCTCGGCCCGTGGACCGGCCTCGCCGTGACCGCCCTGTGGACGGCGGCGGCCCTGGTGGCGGGCGCGTGGAGCGTGCGGCGCCGGGACGCCTGACGCGACGCCAATTGTCAGTGGCCCCGGGTTTACTGGGGGCGTGAACATCGTGCGGTGCCTGGAGACGATCGGCCGGCTGTGTGCGAGTCCCCTGCCCGCGGCCCACGGCTGGTCGGACGTCGGACGAGAGAGGCCGGGCTACTACCTGACGGAGTCAGGAGCCGGTGACCCTGAGGTGCGTGGCGAACGGGGTGAGGAGATACCGGAGCCGTGGGCGACGGTGAGCGTTCTCATGGACGATGTGTACGTGTGGGAGGCGCGCGGCACCGGCCGCTGGGTCGCCGTCGGTGTGGCCGACCGGGACGAGTCGGACACCGCCCGGCTCCTCGCGGTCGTCACCGCGACCGACCCGCCGTGACGAACACGACCGGGACCGTCAGGCTTCCGCCGCCGCCCGCAACCGCGCGAACTCCTCCGCCATCGTCGCCGCAGTCCAATGCGCGTTCAGCCCGGAGGGATTCGGCAGTACCCACACCCGCGTGTTCCCGATCGTCCTGGCCTGCGGCCCCACCTGGGCCATGGGGGTCCCCCCGCTCGAGCGAAGTCGAGAGTGGGGGAGGTCGTCGAACGCGGCCCGGTAGGCGGTGACCCCCACCACCGCCAGCCAGCGCGGTCGCAACCGCGCCACCTTCAGCGACAGCAGGCGCCCGCCCTCGCGGTACTCCTCGGCGCTCAGCTCGTCGGCCCGAGCCGTCGCCCGCGCGACCACATTGGTGATCCCGAGCCCGTACGTCAGCAACTCGCCCTGCTCCGACGGCTTCATCAGCCGGGGCGTGAACCCGGACAGATGCAGCACCGGCCAGAAGCGGTTGCCCGGGCGGGCGAAGTGGTGGCCCGTCGCCGCGGTCATCAGGCCCGGGTTGATGCCGCAGAACAGCACGCGGAGGCCGTCCGCGACCACGTCCGGTACCAGGCGGTCGCGAGCGGCCTCCAACTCCTGTGCGGTGAAGCGCGTCAGAGGATCGCTCCCGGCGTGTAGCCCGCGGCCTCCGGGTGCTGCTTCACGAGCTCCTCGATCCGGCCGACGACGGTGCCGACCTGGTCGGCCGCGGCGCCCGTGAAGGACAGCTTGTCGGCCATCAGCTCGTCCAGCTGCACACGGCCGAGCGGGATGCGCGAGTCGTCCGCGAGCTTGTCCAGCAGCTCGTTGCGCTCGGCGCCCTGCTCGCGCATGGCCAGAGCACACGCCACCGCGTTCTCCTTGATCGCCTCGTGTGCGACCTCACGGCCGACCCCCGCGCGCACCGAGGCCATCAGCACCTTCGTCGTCGCCAGGAACGGCAGGTAGCGGTCCAGCTCGCGCGCCACGACCGACGGGAACGCGCCGAACTCGTCGAGCACCGTCAGGAACGTCTCCAGCAGCCCGTCCAGCGAGAAGAAAGCGTCCGGCAGCGCGACGCGGCGCACCACCGAGCAGGACACGTCACCCTCGTTCCACTGGTCGCCCGCCAGCTCGCCGGTCATCGAGGCGTAGCCGCGCAGGATCACCATCAGGCCGTTGACGCGCTCGCAGGAGCGGGTGTTCATCTTGTGCGGCATGGCGGAGGAGCCGACCTGGCCCGGCTTGAAGCCCTCGGTGACCAGCTCGTGCCCGGCCATCAGCCGGATCGTCTTCGCCAGCGAGGACGGCGCCGCCGCCAGCTGCACCAGCGCGGTGACGACCTCGTAGTCGAGCGAGCGCGGGTAGACCTGGCCGACCGACGTGAAGGCCGTGGAGAAGCCCAGGTGGTCGGCGATCCGCTGCTCCAGCTCCGCGAGCTTCGACGCGTCCCCGCCGAGCAGGTCCAGCATGTCCTGCGCCGTGCCGACCGGGCCCTTGATGCCGCGCAGCGGATAGCGGCCCAGCAGCTCCTCCACCCGCCCGTACGCGACGAGCAGCTCGTCGGCCGTGGTCGCGAACCGCTTGCCGAGGGTCGTGGCCTGCGCGGCGACGTTGTGCGAGCGGCCGGCCATGACCAGCTCGCCGTACTCACCCGCCAGCTTGCCCAGGCGCGCGAGGACGGCCACCGTGCGGTCGCGCATCAGTTCCAGCGAGAGCCGGATCTGCAGCTGCTCGACGTTCTCCGTCAGGTCGCGGGACGTCATGCCCTTGTGTACCTGCTCGTGGCCGGCGAGGTCGTTGAACTCCTCGATCCGCGCCTTCACGTCGTGTCGCGTGATTTTCTCGCGCTCGGCGATGGAGGCCAGGTCGACCTGGTCGAGGACGCGCTCGTAGTCGGCGATCGCCGCGTCCGGCACCTCGATCCCGAGGTCCTTCTGGGCCCGCAGCACGGCGAGCCAGAGCTGACGCTCCAGCCTCACCTTCTGCTCGGGCGACCAGAGCGTGGCGAGCTCGGTGGAGGCGTAGCGTCCGGCGAGGACGTTCGGGATGCGGGGCTTGGCGGGCGCAGAAGTCACGTAAACGGATTCTACTGGCGGTTTGTGCAGGCCAGCGCCACGGATGCGTTTGGTGGAACCTACGAGATCCGGGTCACGCCCGGGAGTCGGCCGGAAGGTATTCGCCCCCGCCGCCCCTACCCGTCCCATCCCCAGGGGCTCCGCGCCCCTGGACCCTGGGGCAGAAGCGGTCGGATGGAAGGCAGGGCGGGGTGGTGGGGGGAAGCCCTGGGGCTCCGCCCCAGACCGCGACGGGGACTGCGTCCCCTGTACCCCTCGCTGGGGGTTGCCGCCCCCGCACCTCGCTTCGGCAGGCATCCCCGCGCGGGGTTACGCCACCGGGCCCTCGTACGGCAGGAGCTCCGGTCGTTTCGGTGGAAGGCCGTCCCCGGACGACCGGCCCGTCAGACGGCGGGCGATCCACGGCAGCAGGTGCTGTCGGGCGAATCGCACGTCCGCGACCCGGCGCGCTGCCCAGCCCGGCGGCAGGGTCGCCGGCATCGGCGTGTGCCAGTCCGGGTCCCCGGGGTCGTATCCGAGCGTCTGCCACACCGCCTCCGCGACCCGCCGGTGCCCCTCGGCGGTCAGGTGCAGCCGGTCCACGTCCCACAGCCGGGGGTCGCCGAGCGAGGGCGCCCCGTACAGGTCGACCACCACCGCGCCGTGCCGCGCGGCCAGCTCGTCGACGCAGGCGAAGAGCTCCTCCATGCGCGGCCGGAACCGCTCCAGGACCGGGCCCTGCCGTCCCGGGCTCCGCATCAGGACGAGCTGCTTGCACGACGGAGCCAGCCGTTCCACGGCCTCCTCCAGGAGCCCGCGCACCCGGCCCATGTCGCACTTGGGCCGCAGGGTGTCGTTGAGCCCGCCGACGAGCGTGATGACATCGGCGCCCATCGTGGCCGCCACATCCACCTGCTCGTCGACGATCTGCCCGATCAGCTTGCCGCGCACGGCCAGGTTGGCGTACCGGAAGCCGGGCGTATGGGCGGCCATCCGTGCCGCGAGCAGGTCGGCCCAGCCCCGGTAGGTGCCGTCGGGCAGCAGGTCCGACATGCCCTCGGTGAAGGAGTCGCCCACCGCGACCAGGCTGGTGTACTGGGGAGAGGGGTTCGTCTGCATGGCGTTCGAGATGGTATCCCGAGGCGCATACCCGACGGTCGGTCGGGCCCCTTCACCCACCGCCCCTACGCACGCTGCCCGAACAGCTCCCGCAGCACGTCCTCCATGGTCACCAGCCCTGCCAGCCGCCCGTCCGACCCGAGCACGGCCGCCAGGTGCGTGCGGCTGCCGCGCATCGCGGTGAGGACGTCGTCCAGCGGTGTCGTCTCCCGTACGCGCGCGATGGACCGCATGTCGCGCAGCCGGAACGGCATATCCCGCGGCGAGGCGTCCAGCGCGTCCTTCACATGCAGGTAGCCGACGATCCGGCGCCCCTCGTCCACGACGGGAAAGCGGGAGAACCCGGACTCGGCCGACAACTGCTCCAGCTCCTCCGGCGTGACGCCCACGCGCGCGTAGAAGACGCGTTCCAGCGGGAGCACGACGTCCCGCACGGGCCGGCGGCCCAGTTCCAGGGCATCGTGCAGCCGCTCCTGCGCGCGGTCGTCGATGAGCCCGGCCGCACCGGAGTCCTTGACCAGGCGAGCCAGTTCGGCGTCGGAGAAGGCCGCCGTGACTTCGTCTCTGGTCTCGATCCGCAGCAGCTTCAGCAGCCCGTTCGCGAACGCGTTGATCGTGAAGATCACCGGTCGTAGCGCCCGGGACAGCGCCACCAGGGGCGGCCCGAGCAGCAGTGCGCTGCGCACCGGCTCCGCGAGCGCGACGTTCTTCGGCACCATCTCGCCGAGCAGCATGTGCAGATACGTCGCCAGGGTCAGCGCGATCACGAAGGACACCGCGTGTCCCGCCCCGCTCGGCACACCCATCGCGTGGAACACCGGCTCCAGCAGATGCGCGATCGCCGGTTCCGCGACCACACCGAGCACCAGCGTGCACAGGGTGATGCCCAGCTGCGCCGCCGCCATCAGCGCCGACACGTGCTGCAGGCCCCACAGCACGCTCTTCGCCCGCAGGTCGCCCTGCTCGGCGTACGGCTCGATCTGGGATCGGCGTACGGAGATCAGCGCGAACTCGGCGCCCACGAAGAAGGCGTTGACGACCAGCGTCGCCAGACCGATCAGCAGCTGTACGGCGGTCACGCCTGCGCCTCCTTCTCGTCGTCGAGCGGCGCGTGCAGCAGCACCCGTGCCGCCCTGCGCCCCGCGGCGTCCAGCACTTCCAGGCGCCAGCCGGCCACCTGGACCGTGTCGCCGGCGGCGGGTATCCGGCCCAGTTCGGTCGCGACGAGTCCGGCCAGTGTCTCGTAGGGACCCTCGGGCGGCCGCAGGCCGACGCGCGCGAGCTGGTCCCTGCGGGCGGCACCGTCGGCGGAGTACAGGGCGTGGCCGTCCTCGTCCGTGCCGGCCGGGGCGAGGTCGGGTGTCTCGTGCGGGTCGTGCTCGTCGCGCACCTCGCCGACGACCTCCTCGACGATGTCCTCCAGCGTCGCGACGCCCGCCGTGCCGCCGTACTCGTCGATGACCACGGCCATCGTCCGTTTGCCGGACAGCCGGTCCAGGAGCCGGTCCACGGTGAGGGACTCCGGGACGAGGAGCGGCTCGCGCATCAGCTCGGAGACGGGCACGCGGGGCCGTCGTTCGGCGGGCACGGCCAGGACGTCCTTGACGTGCGCGGTGCCCACGACCGAGTCGAGGCTGCCGCGGTAGACCGGGAACCGCGACAGCCCGGTGGCCCGGGTCGCGTTCGCCACGTCCTCGCAGGTCGCCTGCGCGTCGAGGGCCACGACCTGCACACGCGGCGTCATCACGTTCTCCGCGGTCAGGTCGGCGAGGTTCAGGGTGCGTACGAACAGCTCGGCGGTGTCCGGCTCCAGGGCGCCCTCGCGGGCGGAGTGCCGGGCGAGGGCGGCCAGTTCCTGCGGACCGCGCGCGGAGGCCAGCTCCTCGGCGGGTTCGAGGCCCAGGCGGCGCACCATGCGGTTGGCGGTGTTGTTGAGGTGGGTGATGAACGGGCGGAACAACGCGCTGAACCAGCGCTGGGCGTTGCCCACCCGCTTGGCCACGGCCAGCGGTGAGGAGATCGCCCAGTTCTTGGGCACCAGCTCGCCCACCACCATCAGGAAGACCGTCGACAGGGCGGTGCCCAGCACCAGGGCGATCGACGAGGCCGTGGAGCGGGAGATGCCCAGCGACTGAAGCGGGCCCGCGATCAGCCGGGCGATGGACGGCTCGGCGAGCATGCCGACCACCAGGTTGGTGACGGTGATGCCGAGCTGCGCACCGGAGAGCTGGAAGGTGAGTTTCCGTACGGCCTTCAGAGCGCCGGACGCGCCGCGCTCGCCGCGCTCGACGGCACGCTCCAGTGCGCTGCGCTCGACCGTGGTCAGCGAGAACTCCGCGGCGACGAAGGCGCCACAGGCGAAGCAGAGCAGGATCGCCACGAGTAGGAGGAGCACTTCGGTCATCGGGTCACCCCCGTCCCATGGTCCGGCAGGGCGGGGTGGAACGCGCGATGACTGCGACTGGTACTGGGAGGCTCGCCCATGGGCGGACGCTCACACCTTTCTTGGAAGACCGAGTGGTCCTCCAAGAGTAAAGGGTCGGCAAAGGTGTTCAGGACTGAGTGAGGGGCTTGACCCAGCGCCGCCAGTGGTCCTCGCGCTGGTAGCCAGCCGCGACCCACGTGTGGTGTGCCCGTTCGTTCGCTTCCAGGACCATGGCGTCGACCCGTCGCCCGCCCAGGGTGATGAAGCGTTGTTCGGCTGCTTCCAGCAGGGCGGTGGCGATGCCCTGTCGGCGGTGGTCGGGGTGTACGGCCAGGCGGTAGGCGGAGCATCGCCATCCGTCGAAGCCGGCTATGACGGTTCCGGTGAGGATGCCGTCGCGCTCTGCGAGGAGCAGGGCTTCGGGGTCTGTTGTGATGAGTCGGGCCACTCCGTCGTGGTCGTCGCTGATGCTCGTTCCTTCCGCGGCGTCGCGCCAGAACTGCAGCACGGTGTCGATGTCCGAGGGGGTGGTGCAGCGGATGTGGAGATCGCTCATGGGGCGAGCCAAGCAGAGCGCCGGCCTGTCTGGCGAGCGGTTTCCGTGCCGGGGAATCGACGGAGGGGGGCTTGGTCCCGGTTTTCCGCAAGCCGCGAGCCCGTCCGCCGAATCCTCATGTTTCACGGGTTCACCGGATTGAGGAGCAAGCCATCCAGGGTGGCGCCCTACCGAGTCGGACTGCGCCCTGCTCGGCCCACCGCCGTAGCCGGACGCAGTAGCCCACTCCAGCAGATTCCGGTCGACGGGTCGCTTGAGCCTGGACGACTTCGTCGTGAAGTTGTCCAGCTAGTGGCGTGGACCTGCGGTGATGCGGCTACACCCTTGGCTGACCCGGGGAGATGAGTCTTTCAGCGTCTTTCACGGGCGTGCCGTTTTATGTGGTCGATCCTCCCCACGCGCTCCCCAGAGGCGTGGATACTCCCCGGATTCTCCCCGGGGAGGCCGCTGTCACGTGCAGTGGTGCGCGGGAAACGATGGCCGCCGTAGGCACGCTGAGTGATTGTTGGGCGGAGCGCTTCGTCGGCCCACTCTGCCGTGGACAGTTGTCCCGGCAGAGTGAACCCCGTGACCTGCGGAGGTGGGCGGTCGCGGACCTCTGGCTCCTTCCACCTCTTGATCGATGTCGGCCTGGCCGCCCAATGCACTCCGCTCTGGTGGAGCCGGGGCCGGTGGAGGCGGTACAGGCGAAGGTCGCCAGGCGGTCGGAGATCCGCGGGTGGTGGCCAACCCGTACCAGGCACGGGATCTGCTGAGCGCCGTCTCCTATGTGGGCGGCTACCGCCGGGCCCGCGGCCGTCCGCTGGTCGGGTTCTTTGCTGGCATGTACTACGCGGGTCTGCGTCCGGAGGAGGCGGTTGCGGCGGCGCTGCCGGACTGCCGTCTGCCCAGAGCCGGCTGGGCGGCTGATTGTGCATCGCACTCGGCCGCAGGCGGACAGACGGTGGACCGACACCGGCGAGTACCACGACGACCGCGGGCTGAAGAACCGCCCCCCGGGCGACATCAGGGTGGTGCCGCTCCCGCCGCACCTGGTGGCCCTGTGGCGCGAGCACGTCACCACCTTCGGCACAGCCGAAGACGGTCGGCTCTTCTTCAGCGAACGCGGCCGTATCCTCACCTACACCACCTACCACCGCGTGTGGCACGAAGCCCGCGCCCTCGCCCTGCCGCCTGCACTCACCAGCACCCGGCTCGCGAAACGACCGTATGACCTGCGGCATTCGGCGCTGTCTACGTGGCTGTGCGTGGGCGCGGACCCGGCCGAGGTCGCCCAGCTGGCCGGTATGGCGAGGAGTCTGTGCAGGGGCGGTCGTCGGCGGCCTTGCGGGTTTCAGCGAGGGTCTGCCGCAGGGTCAGGAGTTCCTTGACGGTGGTGTCGATCTCGGCGATGCGGGCATCAAGTAGGTCGCGGACGGCATTGCAGGGCGGTGTGCCGCCGCGGTGGATCTCCAGTACCTCGCGGACGTCATCGAGGTGGAGTCCGAGGGTGCGGGCCCGGATGAAGGTCAGCAGCTCGACGTCGGCCGAGGTATAGAGGCGGTAGCCGGCCGTGCTGCGGTCTGCCGCAGGCAGCAGGCTCTTGGACTCATAGACCCGGACGGCCTTGCGAGTGAGCCCTGCGGCCTGTGCGGCCTGCCCGATGGTCATACCTTGCAGTGCCATGATCGCTCCTTCTCACCCTCCATTCTTGACCTTGACTCAGGGGCCAGGTTCCAGCGTCGCTCGTGACGGACAGGGACACGAGAACGAGGAGGTGAGCGCCGTGCCGTTTCGAGAGGAAGAGGTCTATCGCTGCCCGGATGAGAATTGCGGCTGCGAGCTGACGGTGACCAAGGGCGCCCCGGTGACCTGCCAGGCTCAGCAGACCCCGACGTGTTGCTGCGGCAAGACGATGGTCAAGGCTGGATGACCGGCCGTCGCGCCGCCCGGTGGTGGGAGTCCCCGGGCGGGCTGCCGGAGACGCTGTGTCCGCCTTGGCTGATGGGTACGTAGAGCGGCTGGGGCAGCGCTTCGACGAAGTCGCGTGCCTGGGCGATCTCCAGAGCGCGCCGGAGCTCTTCGTCGGTGGTCCTCCGGGTTTCCGTAGCGGAGATTGGAGGCGATGGTGCCGGAGAAGAGGTAGGGCAGCCGCGGCGCATGGCCGACCGTGGCCGCCAGGACTGCCGGGTCCAGGTCGCCGACGTTGACGCCGTTGATCCGCACGGAGCCCCGGTCTGGGGCGAACAGGCGCGGCACCAGGCTGAGAGAGTGGTCTGTGCCGACGAACTTCGTATCGCCGATCATGATGTGTGCACCCTCTACCTCGTGGCCCGATCCGGGCGGCGTTCAGGCCACGCGGCCGGCGCCGCCTTTTGGGTGGCCGTGAGCGGGCCGCTCGCCAGTGGGTCGTCGGTGGGGTGGCGCTGGCCGCGGGCATCGGGCTCGACGCGCTGTCCGGCTGGGCGGTGCCCGCAGCCGTCCTGGTCTGGCTGGGATGGGTGAACTTCGTCCTCGCCGTGTTCAACCTGCTGCCGGCCGCGCCGCTCGACAGAGGACGAGTGGTGCAGGCGCTGATGTGGTGGCGCACCGGAGACCAGGACCGCGCCGAGCGTCCGCGCGCGCCGGGCAGGTCCTCGGCATCCTGCTGATCGGCCTCGGGTGGATCGCCCTCGTGCGCGGAGTTCTGGGTGGTATCTGGCCGGCCCTCATCGGATTCTTCGTCATGGTCGTCGCCAGCGCGGAACACCAGCGCGCCAAGCTGGCCCCGGCGCTGCGGGAATGCGTGCGGCGGATGTGATGTCGAGTCCCGCGGAGACGTGTCACGACTGGCTGACCGTGCAGCGATACGTCGACGACGTGGCCCCGAGCGCCCGCCACTCCACACTGGTCCTGACCGACTTCGAAGGGTGCCCCAGCGGCGTGCTTCACCTCCCCCGGCTCTCCCCGGTCAGGTGCTGCCCATCCTCGTCACGGACGGGCAGCACCTGGCGGGCATCATCACCGCTCGTGACATCTCACGGATCGTCGAACGCCACGCACTCCGTGGCACGGGGAGCCCGTATTGAGATGACTCAGGAACGAACAGCGGATCGCTCGGGCGACGCATCGTCACCAGGGTTCTAACGGCGGTGCACGCGGAGTTGCCCCTGCGTCGTGACGCATGATTGCCCCGGCCTCCTGCCTCCTTCGACGGGTCAACGTGGACGGTGAACGGTCGTGGCGGTTCGCCGGGCAGCTCGGCGGCCAGCACAGTGACGTCCTTGGGGCGCCTCCGCCGAGAAGCGACCACTTTGCCGTCGACAAGGAGCTCGACGGCGGCGGACGCCTGGCCCGTCTGAACCGTGACCGAATGCCCGTCCCGGTCGAGGTGGAAACGGTGGCTGCGGGCCATGAGGCACCTCCCGCCAGTCACCCATATGCACTCTTCAAGTGTGGGTACCTGAAGCCCCAGGAATGTGGATCTTCTCGCTGATGATCAGCGCGTACGTGGCCACGAGGACAGCGACTGCCGCCCAGCGCTCCCAGCCGCTCACGGCCCTCCGATGAGCCTTTCCGTCAGGCGGGCGGCCGTCACGGCACCGGTTGTGTGGTGTGCGGCAGGAGTACCCGGCGCAGGGCCCTCTACGGCAGCCGTTCACGCTGCTGGGTTCCCGGAGCAGGGCACGTTTGCGCCGGGTGGGTGTGGATACCGCGTCAGGAAACGCCAGAGAACAGCGGCCCGCACGATGCGGACCAGGAGCCGTCGTCATGCTGCACTACTCGCCCGTCGGCAGGCCCTCCAGCTGTGCCGCCCGTCGGATCGCGCTCGGGGGCGCGGTGCTGCTCGTCGCGGCGCTGTCGACGTCCTGCGCCGATGACCCGCCCGGCTCCGCGGACCGGTCGCCGAGGGCCATGCGCGAGGTCCCCCTCAACGTGATCGAACGCAGCGGGCAGACCATGGTCCTCGCGCCCGTCAGCATCCACGGCGAGGGGCCCTTCACGTTCGTTCTGGACACCGGCGCCTCCTCCAGCGCCGTAGACGACGACGTGGCCCGCGAGCTGCGACTGCCGAGGACCGGCGAGCGGCAGCCCATCACTGGGGTGATCGGCCAGGACGTGGTTCCCGTCGTCGAAGTGCGTGGCTGGCAGGTCGGAGACGTTCGCCTGCCACCGGTCGAGGCGATCGTCGTCGACCTCGACGCACCCCGCAGTGACCGCCCCCTGGAGGGACTGCTGGGCTCGGACGTGCTCAGCGACTTCGGAGGGATCACCGTGGACTACGACGACGAGGTGCTCCGGCTGCCATCCGGCTGAGCCGGGCACAAGCATGACGGCAGCGGTGGCCGCGGGGTCAGGCGCTTCGGCCCAGCTCGACATCCAACCAGCCCAGGGGATACGGGTGAGGATCAGCCGTCGACGCTGGAGCGAGGGGCTCTGCGCCCGCCTCGTTGAACGTGGTGAGCGCCTCGATCAGCGCAGCCCGCTGCCCGGGCGTGAGCCGCTGGACGATCGTGGCGATCTCGGCCCGGCGGCGCGCGGTGACGTCTTCGGCGGTGCGCCGCCCCCTGAGTGAGCCGTAGCAGCGTCTCGCGACGGTTGTCAGGGTTGGTCTGCCGGTCGGCGAGCCCGGCGGCGATCAGCCGGTCGACCATCCGCATCGCGGTGGACGGTGCCACCTGGAGCAGGTCGGCGAGCGTGACCAGCGTGGTGGCGCCCTGCGTGGAGAGCACCACCAGCATGCGGAACTGCGGGAGTGTCACGCGCTCCTCGACCGCTGCGAGAGAGCGGGCGGAGACCGCGACGAGCAGCCGGGAGGCGGTCAGTACCGCGCCCGTCACCGCATCGACATCGTCCGCGCCCGCGGTGGGGGCTGCGGTGTCCGGCTTGGTTGGGGCACCCGCAGACTCAGTTCCCATGGCCGTTCTCGTTCCGGTCGTGGTGACCGTGGTAGCGCAGTAAGAGCATTGCGGCGTCATCATGGTGTGGTCCGGCGGCGTGCCGCACCAGGTCGGTGCGCAGTGCCTGCAGAGCGCCGTGCGCGTCGGGGTCCTTGAGCAGATACGCCCGGTCGGCGAGCGGGTAGAAGCGGCCGGTCTCGTCGCGGGTCTCGGTGACGCCGTCGGTGTAGAGCAGCAACTGCTCGCCCGGCGCGAAGTCCACGCGGAAGGGGCGCGGGCCCTCGCCCCCCCCGTGCGCGCCCAGGCCGAGGGGGAGTGCGTACGAGGGCGGCTCCGGAAAGTCGACGGTGCCCTCCTGCCGTACGAGCATGGGCGGCGGATGGCCGTAGTTGAGGAACACCACCTGGTGTGCGCTGCCCACCTCGGCGAGGATCGCTGTCACGAATCTCTCGCCCTCCAGCTCCCGGGATACGCTGCGCTCGAGGCGCTCACCGAGCCGGACCAGATCCGGCTCGTCGTGGGCCGCCTCCCGGAACGCGCCCAGCACCACGGCCGCCGTCTCCACCGCGGCCAGGCCCTTGCCCTGCACATCTCCGACGATCACTCGGACTCCGTGCGGTGAGGCGACCACCTCGTACAGGTCACCGCCAATGCGCGCCTCGGCGACGGCGGAGGTGTACGACACCGCCACCTGCAGGGGACCGGCGGTCAGCGGCACCGGCCGCAGCAGCACCCGCTGCGCGACCTCCGCGATCGATCGCACGCTGGCCGGCTCCGCCTCCCGGCGAGAACGCATCACGGCAGCGGCGATCCCGACTCCGGTCACGCCCGCCACCGACGCCATGGCGGTGTACCACCGGCGCGAGGCGATCAGCTCTCCGGAGATCCCCAGCCCGACGCACAGCACCAGAGCCACGGCGCCGATCACCGCCGTACGGCGCCAGCCGCCCACCATGCTGGCGAAGGCCGGCCCCAGCGAAACAAGTGGCAAGAACCCGACCCCCGGCCCGGCGACCACGTCCACCACGGCCACCACCGTCATCACGGCCACCGGCATCCAGGACAGCACCCTGGTACTGGACGGCGGTTTCTTCCCGGTCATGGCGTACTCCAGCAGTGCGGCAACACTGAGAGCCGCCCGACGGCGCCCCTCCCACGTTTAGCCTATGCAAAAGCCCGACAGTGGGCAGGCAACCCGGCGTGCCGAGGGCGAGCGTCATCAGAGCAAGTGGCCGGTGTGCGCCGCGTGGTGGCAGTTGTTTGTGTCCTGGGCCGAGGGCAACCGGGGCGGTAGATCGGAATGGTCAGGGAGGCGTCATGGCGCTGACTCACCGACGGGCCGCCCACCGTTTGTTACCGCAGCTGCTGCCACTGTTCTCGCTGTGGGGCTGAGCGGTTGCGTAGGGGACGAGGCGTTCGACCCACAGACATGGGACGCGCCGGGCCAGAACGCCCGGATCGAGTCGGTACTGATCCGCTACGCCCATGTGGCGGAACCTCGTGGGGAGCCGTGGAAGCGCGGTGCTGATGTGCCGGCCTACCTGTGGCTGTTCAACGAGGGCCGGGAGCCTGACCGGCTGGTCGGCGCGAGTACCCCCAATGCCGCCTCGGTGAGCATCGTGGACGGCCAGGGCAAGCCGCTGCCGGGCGGGGTCGAGCTGCCACCGAACCAGCTGCGGCAGCTGGAGCCCGGCAAGGAGCACCTGCTGCTGCGGGATGTGCGCGAGGTGGTGCGCGGTGGCGACTTCATGAAGATCACCCTGCGTTTCGAGAAGGCCGGCTCGGTCACCTTCAACATCCAGGCCCAGGTCCCGGTCTACGACCCCAGCCCCACCCCCGCCAAGTGACGGAAGACGAGGACCGTGCAGGACCGCTCCGCTGCACCAGCCACTCGCCCACATCCGGCCCAGGGGTGGCGCACCGGCTGGGTGAGGACCTCTGTCATCAGCATGGTGATGCTGGCGTCGGGCCTGTGGCTGTTCATCGGCGGCTGGCTCATCGGTTACCCGTTCGACGAGCCGACGGTCGACGCCCGCCTGCACGAGATGATCGTCGGCGTCATCGTGTTCCTGACCGCCCTGGCACGCCTGATCAAGCCCCGCCGTGTGTGCTCCGACCTGCTCATCGCCGTAGCCGGCGGGTGGCTGATCGCCGTCCCCTTTGCGCTGAGCTACGGCGATACAGCAAAGGCCGACGCCGCACGCGTCAACGACATCGCCACCGGCAGCCTGCTTGTCATGCTTGCCGCCCTCTCCCTCGCT
This sequence comes from Streptomyces flavusporus, assembly GCF_046267975.1. Classification (NCBI taxonomy): domain Bacteria; kingdom Bacillati; phylum Actinomycetota; class Actinomycetes; order Kitasatosporales; family Streptomycetaceae; genus Streptomyces; species Streptomyces flavusporus. The sequence continues at coordinate 8,631,687 of NZ_CP176503.1, forward strand.
CTGTGGCTGCGGGCGCCGGCAAGCCGATCCCGATAGGGGGCCGGAGGCTTGGTGCCCGGCCGGTGCAGAGAGGTTGCGGAATCCTGCCGACCGGGCCCTGGCCGGACTGTCTGGGAGTACGCCAGCCGCGACTCACGTTAGGACAACACGCCGCCTGCGGCGGCTTCTGTTGCACCAGACGGCGGAGGGTCACTCCTGCGTGCCCTGCGGAAACAGCCTGGGGGACCGGTGACCTGCCGGGCCGTGGTGCGAACCGTCGGCCCCCTCCGGAAAGCGCACGATGTGCTCGGTCTCTCGGCTCGGAGAAGGGAGACACCGATGCGTCCCGGAGGCGGGGCGCGCGTCCACCGCCGTCGCCCGCGTGATGGTGCCGGTCGGCGACACCTGTCGGCCCCCCGGTTCCGACGACCCGCTGGCGCGGCTCGTGCGGCCTCCTTTGGGCTCGTGAGCCAGGTGCCTGACCGGATGCTTGGCGTCCCGGGTGTCATTGCGGGGTGGTGACCACGACCGCGTAGCTGCCGACTCCGCGGACCATGTCCCGGGCGAACTCGGTGCTGCGTCCCCCCTGCTCGGCAATCGCGACCGCGAAGGCCACCGCGTCGTTGACGACCTTGTCGCTCGCCTCCTCGCCCTGCCCGGTCACCGGCGTGCCCCGATGTGCGTACCCGGCGCCATGGCGGCGACGTGCGCAGACAGCGCGATGTAGGCGCCCGCCGACGCCGCGTGCGCCCCGGAGGGGGGTGATGGTGTCGTCGATCCGCATCACGAGCACGCTCGACCTGGGCATCGACGAGAAGAAGAGCTACATCCCGGTCGACGCTGTCGCCGACGTCACCGAAGACAGGGTGCGCATCGACCGGACCCGGGAGCAGGTGGCCGAAGCACCCGAGTACGACCCGGAACTCGTGGACCGGAGCGAGTCCTACGACCGCGTCTACCAGCCCTACGGCTACGCCCCGTTCTGGGGGACCGGCTACGTGTACCCGCCCTTTCCCCGACTGCCCGAGCGGCCGTCATGAGGTCCACGGTTCGGCAGGGCGACGGCTTGCCCGCGGCTGCCATCCCGGCCGACAGGTGCGGCCGCGTACGCCGCCCGCAGACGGGCATCTGATCGTGGGCGTCGTTCTGGCGGCCGCAGCCTGCGGAGGCGACGGCGCCGAGAGGTCGACGCCGACGACGCCCGCCCCCTCGCTCACCGAGCCCTCTCCGAGCACACCGACGACGCCCGCCACGAGCGGCGGGACCACCCCGTCGGCGTCGCCCTCCGCGCTGCCCGCCCGCTGCACCCGTGACCACCTCGATCTCTCCCTCGGCCGTGTCTCACCGGGCGCGGGCAACCGCTACGCCCCACTGGTCTTCACCAACACCGGCCCCGAGCCCTGTTCGCTCCACGGCTACCCCGGCGTCACCCTTCGCGACTCCGCCAGCGACCGCATCGGCGAACCCGCCGAGCCCCAGGGGCCAGACGCCCCCCGCTGTGATCCTCAAGCCCGGCGGCAGCGCCTACGCGGTCCTGCATACCGTCGCCGAAGGAGTGACCGACAAACCCTGTTGGGCCCCCGCCGCACAGGTCCAGGCATACCCGCCGGGATCGACCTGGGCGCTGCGGGCACCGGCGAACTCGTTCCGCGTCTGTGGCGATGTCTTCGAGGTCCATGCGGTCAAGCCGGGCAAGCCCCCCTGACCGGCCCCGAAGGAGTGGCCCGCCTGCGTGTCGTCCGCGCTGCCCGGGGTACTCAGGGCGGCCATGAAGGCTTTGACAGTCGTTCCGGGACTTCCGGGTTCGCTGCGCCTGGACACCCTTCCCGATCCCGCGCCAAGGCCCGGTGAGCTGTTGGTGGAGGGGGTCGCGGTGGGGGTGCGCGGCACCGACCGGGAGATTACCGAGGGGCGGCACGGCAGCGCGTCGGAGGGCCGCGACCGGCTCGTGATCGGCCACGAGTCGCTCGGCAGGGTCCTCCAGGCACCCGCCGGTTCCGAGTTCCGTCCCGGCGACCTGGTGGCCGGTGTGGTTCGCCGCCCGGATCCGGTGCCGTGCGGGGCGTGTGCCCACGGCCGGTTCGACATGTGCCGCAACGGCCTCTACACCGAGCGGGGCATCAAGCAGTGAACTGCCCCGGGTGAGGTGGAGACTCGGCGGTCAGGATCCGCTGAGCGGCTCCTCCGGCATGATGGTCACCTGGTGGCGGGCCAGTTCCTCGAGAAGGGGGCCGATACTGTCGGGGCCCCATACCGGCGGGGGTTCGCCGGGCACGGGGTCGATTCCCTTGTCCAGCCAGAACTGCTCGTGCCCGCCAGGCAGCATGAACGTGAGCAGATTCCCGGGACGAGGACCGATGTTGGTGAACCGGTGCCGGTTTCCGCGCGGAATGAAGAGGAAGTCGCCGGGGCCGGCCTCGATCGTCTGGTCCCCGTTGAGGAACTCGAAGTCGCCGGAAAGCACGTAGAACGCCTCATCCTCGCGGCCGTGTGCATGGGCGATCGGCCCGCTTCCCGGTGAGACCGTCGTCTCCAGCACGCCGAGGGAGCCGCCGGTCTGCACCGCCGTGATCTTGACGGTGGTGAGGTCGCCGGCGAGCCACTTGGTGGGTCCGTCGTCGCGGCCCACGAAGATGCCATCGCGCCGCGTCCACCGCGGGTCGTTCTCGTCCGGAATGGGCACGTCGAAGGTCATGATGGTTCCTTCCGCACAGTTCAGCAGCGCATACGGAGCGTCGCAGTTCCGCTGTGGGCTCTTCAAGGCCGCCGGTCAGCGGCTGTTCCCGGGCCCCGGAGTGGACTGCTTCGGCGACTGCACGGGCCGTTCCGGGTGTGAAGGCAGGCACCGAGGCCCAGGGCCGGGGCCGGTGACGAGGTCCGCGATTCAGGTGTCTGGTGGTACCGGGATGCAAGGTGAAAGGGGTGCGCAGCACGCGTTCGCCAAAGCCTCCGGCAGCCGGGCCGGATGTGTACGGGTGGTTCTCGCTTGCCCGTTCTGGGTTGTAAGTCTAGACGCGGATGCTCTCGGGGGTCGTCGGCAACTCCGCCCGCCTGGTCAACCACACCCCCCCCATCTGCCCAGCGAGGCCGGCCAGGCCATGCGCGTGGCTCCGCTCGAAGAGAGCCGGGTGCGCTGACCGGCGGAACCCGGCGACTTCCACCTCTTCAACGGCGCCAGCCTGGCGCCTTGCTCCGAGTCATTGAGGTCAGCAGGCGTGACGTGGGCGAGATCGCCGTTGATGGGATGGCGCACCAGCGTTTCCGCCGTGTTCCTGCCGATGGTCATCGGCTCATCGTGCGCACCAGGACACCGACCCGCTCGGCCCTGCTGACGACTACGACAGACGGCAGGGCCCGGCGTCCCGAAGCCGGGATGCCGGGCCCTGCCGCAGCGGCGGGATCAGGCGGGGCGGATGTTCTCCGCCTGCGGGCCCTTCTGGCCCTGGGTGACGTCGAACTCGACCTTCTGGCCCTCCTGCAGCTCGCGGTAACCCTGGGCGGCGATGTTGGAGTAGTGGGCGAAGACGTCGGGGCCGCCGCCCTCCTGCTCGATGAAGCCGAACCCTTTCTCACTGTTGAACCACTTGACCGTGCCCCTGGCCATGACTGTCTCCTTCGAGGGGAACCGGGCCCGCGCCCTGCGTGCCCGGGAGGTGATCGCCCTGGTCCGGAGAGGCGCTGAAAAGCAAGAACACCCGTGATGGCGATCACGGGCGAACGGGACTTCGGAACCACGACTACTGATCACGACGCTACACCCGCGTGGTGGCACTCGCTACCAAGAAGGCGCCGGTATCAGCGTCCGGCCTGTCGGTGTACTCCCAGGCATCGGCCACCTCGGGGACCGTCGTCCTCGTCTTGTCGTACCAGGGGGTCTCGGGAGCGCCGAATGGTGTCGCAGCTGTGGTGCAGGGCTATGTCGGAGTCAACCAGGGCGGTGCCGATTGGCACCTGTTCCGCCTCGCCCGCGGGCGCACCACCGTCCTCGGCCCGGCCCGCCTGCACGATGAAGCCGGATAGCCGTGGGCAGGGAGCAGAACCTCGTCGTGCCCCGGGTCGCCCAGCAACCACGGTCGGGCCGCCCCAGTGGCGCGGGGGAGTCCCCCGGCAGGGCGCGTGCCCAGGATCGCAGGGCACGCGCCCTGCCGGATACCTGCTCGGTCTTCTTGACCATGGCCTTGCCGCAGCAGCACGTCGGGCTCTGCTGGCCCGTGCAGGTCGGCGGAGCCGCCTTGGTCACGGTCAGTTCGCACCCGCAGGCCACGTCGGGGCAGCGGTAGACCTCTCCCTCGCGGAACGGCATGGCGCTCGCCTCTCTGGTCGCATTCCTGTGCCCACGCCCGCGACGCTAGAACTCGGCCCCTGGGGACAGGTCAACACTGGCAGGAAGGAGGTACGGACATGGCTGAACCAGCACTGACCATCGGGCAGGCCGCGAAGGCCGCGGGGGTGACCCGCAAGGCTATGCGGGTGTACGAGGCGAGGGGCTTGCTGCCCGCTGCCGAGCGGACTGCGGCTGGCTATCGGCTCTACACCGACTGAGACGTGGAGCTGCTGACCTTCATCCGCCGCGCCCGCCCCCTCGGCCTGCACCTGGACGACGTCCGCACCGTGCTCGCGATCCGTGACGGCGGCACCCCTCCGTGCGCCGCGGTCCGCGAGCTGCTCGACGCCCGCATCCGTGAGATCGACGCCGCCCTCGACGACCTCCTGGCCCTGTGCCAGACGCTCGCCGAGACCCGTCAACGTGCCGATGACTGCAGCGGTGACGAACCCGTCGCCGTCTGCGCGATCATCAAGACCGGGCAGTGAACGGTTCTCTGACGCATCCAGCGGCTGGCTGAGGAAGCGGTGGCGGCAACTACACCGGGGGCCGACGAACGTCGCGGTGATGGCGGGGGCGGCGGCCAGGAACGGGCCGAGGTGCGCCTCGGGGGAAGCAAGGATGTCGCCCCGGCTCCCATGACCGGCGATGACTGCCGCGCCGGCCTCGATGCCCCATGACGCTGGGCCGGCCCGTGGCGGTGAAGCTCCTGCTGGCCCAGGAGGCCGATCCCACCGCCGCCTCCCGCTTCCGTCTGGAGGCGCAGACCGCCGGCAGGCTCAACCACCCCAATGTGGTGGGCGTGCTGGACTTCGGGGAGTACGAGGACCGGCTGTTCCTGGTGATGGAGCTGGTCGCGGGCGATAGCCTCGGCCGCCTTGCCTCCGCCGGACCACTGTCCGCCGAGCAGATCGCCCGCATCGCCGCCCAGGCCGCGGCCGGGCTCGCCGCCGCCCACCGGCAGAGCATCGTGCACCGCGACATCAAGCCGGCGAACCTGCTCCTGGACGCCGACGGCACCGTCAAGATCGGCGACTTCGGCATCGCACGCTTCCTCGACGACTCGGCCGCCGCCCTCACCGCCGCCGGGCAGATCGTCGGCACCAGCCTCTACCTGGCCCCCGAACGCGCCGTGGGCCGGTCCGCCGGACCGGCCTCCGACGTGTACTCCCTGGGCTGCGTGCTCTACCAACTACTCACCGGGCGCGCTCCGTTCCAGGCCGACACCGCGCTCGCCATCCTGCACCAGCATCTCGACGCTCCGCCCGTACCGCCGCGCGAGCTCGGCATCCGGCTGCCGCCCGCGGTCGAGAGCTACCTGCTGGGCCTGCTCGCCAAGGAGCCGGAGGAGCGGCCCACCGCCCAGCAGGCCGCCGACTGGTTCGCCACCGGGGCATGGCAGGGCCATCCCGAGCCCCTGCCCGCCGCCGCACCGACGTCCCGGCAGCGGACGGTGCCCCTGGCGGGCCCAGCACCAAGCACCGGGCTCGGACCTGGTCAGGACGGTCCGGTCGGTGAAATCGGACCTGCGACCACGTATATGTTGCCGTCCGCTTCGGGGCGCACCGGCAGCCCATCTCGCCGTGCCGTCCGGCAGCGGCCGGACGTACGAGACCTCGCCTCACGTCGCCCGATGCTGGAGAGTGCGCTCGCCGGGACAGTGATCTTCCTGGCGGCCATGCTCGTCGGCATGATGTGGTGGTCACCTGACAACAGCGCGGCGGAGACCTCTCGGACGAGCCCCAGCGGTACCACAAGCCCTGATCCGGCATCGAGTCGCTCGGCTCCGTCCACCGAGCCGAGCATCACTCCAGACCCAGCCGGCACATTGCCAGCCCCTTCCAGCTCTGCTCCAAGCCCTTCGAGTTCCGTTCTCGCGGACGACGAGGACCTTGAGACAGAAGGGGTGGGAGGCGACAGCGGGGCGAGGGAGAAGAAGGACAAGGAGGGGCGGGAGCGTCGGGGCGAGGACAAGGACGACTGACCACGCCGCGACCGCCCGCTGATCGATGGCACGCCGGCGTCGACGCGGGTCGGGCGAGCCGGTCGAACGGGTCGCGCAAGCGGGGCCGTAGGAGGCCAGTGCCCGGTCACCGGCCCCAGAGGGCCGACTGGTCCGCTTGTTGGCGCGGTCCGGTCCCAAGCAGCTGGGCGGCTTCAGGCTTGCCGCCCGGCAGCACGCTCCAGCCCCCAAACGGCCTACGCTGCAAGGCGCCACGACACCGGACCGGCTTGCATGAGAGCACAGGACTCACGGAGCTCACATGCGAAATCCGACCGAGAATGATCTCACTGCTCAGCGCTGGGCCACTCAGATGTTCGGTGTGCTCACCCTCGATGGGGTTTGGACGCAGCGGCTCAACGCTGACCGGATGACCTACGACGATATGGCCGACGCGGCCGACATCGGCAGGATTCTGGTCGACGATTGGAAGCAAGTAACCGACGCCGAAGCGCACAAGTTCATCCGCGATTACGTGCTCAGTAACCGGCACACGGTGGAACAGAGCGAGGCCGGCCGCGCTCTGCTTAGACGTGTGGCCGGAGACGACGGCGACCCGTGGGCGGTTGTCGTCGACTCAGTTGACGGCCTCTTTGCTGCGCGAGACTCCGTCGCAGAACAGCTCACAAACAAGATCGAGGCGCTACACAACCGCACATGGACACCGGGCGATCTTCCTGATCATGTCTGGCGACGAGGGGTTGTAGTCCTGGCAATCGCCCTGCTCGTGATCGGACTACCAGACCTGGCGACCGTCCTTGGCCTTGTCCTGACTCTGCCCTCTGACCCCGTACCGGGTCCTTCCCCCGACGGGTGAAGCCTTCCCCTCCCCTCGGGGGATGCGGTAACCCCGCCACCCGCCCAGGCGGCTCGCGGGCTCAGGGCGTTGAGGATGCACGAAATGTGGTGCCGCGCAGACCCCTCAGGGCAAGCGGTGTGGCATGTGCTGACGGCTGCAAAGACGTCGACGCTGTGCGGGGTGGAGACGCGGGAGGAGCCCAGCAGGCGGGAAATCGACGGACAAGCACTGATTTTAGGAAGGCGATTCAGGACGCCAAGGCGTGACTTCCTCCTTGCCGCCGAACCTGGCGGATCCGCGGCGTCCGGGCGCAAAGAGCAACGACCCACAAAACCGTTTGCGTTGTGCGTCACCAACCGACGCATCAAAGCAGGTCACATGCGGTTTCCGCGGAGCAGCGGCGTTAGAGGCCACTGCACTTGTCGCGACTGTCTTCCGAAGGTCAGCCGGGCCGTCGAGCGACCCTGCAACGGGGTCCTGACCTGCGTGAATCCGCCAACACAAGAAACTCGCTCCAGCGTCTGAGGCTCCCCAAGTCCCGGAAACAGTGAGCTGTTTCCGTGCGCCCAGCAGAACGGGAGGTGACACCGTGACGTAGCGGTGTTCTTGCTGTTCGGAAGCTCGTCGTCGCCTGCCGGTGGAAGTCTGGTCCGGGTAGCTGCCAGGAGGCCCGGTAGCAGGCTGGCGGCGTCGGAGGGAAACGGCCGACGTCGAAGCCCAGCGTCAAAGGCCCTGCAAGGGGGAGCGACGATGCGGTCCGTAGCATCACGCGAAGCCTGCGGCGTCGTTACTCAGCCACTCGTATGGGTGGAACGAGGGAGTGCCGAGCCCTTCGAAATCGGGGTGAAGGCCATGGAAGCGGTGAAGATCCTGGACGGGCAGCCGTGAAGGACTCCCCGGCGTATGGGGCGCGGAACGTATCGAGGGTGGCGGCGGGAACTGGGGAGGCCCTCCCCGGCCCGGTGACCTGCGATGTGGTGACACCTAGTGGTGACACCTACGCGCGCTTGGCTGCTGGGTTCGGCGTCGGCCAAGGCGTTCGTCATCCTCGACGGTACACTCCTTGCGATCGACCGGATCGCCGCCGACCGCCCGTACTGCTCCGGCAAGCACAAGAAGCACGGCATGAACGTGCAGGTGATCACCGACCCGTTCGGCGGCCTGATCTGGGCCTCGCCCGCCTTGCCTGGCGCGGTCCACGACGTCGCTGCCGCCCGCACCCACCAGCTCATCGATGCGCTCGCCGAGGCCGGCGTCAAGTGCTTCGCGGACAAGGGGTATCAAGGCGCGGGAGGTAGCGTGAGCGTCCCGTTTCGCGGCAAGCACGAGAACCTCTCCGCCGGCAAGCAGGCGGTCAACGCCGCTCATGCCAAGATCCGAGCCGTCGGCGAGCAGGCCATGGCCGCTCTCAAGGGCTGGCGACTGCTGCGCAAGCTGCGCTGCAGCACCAATCGGATCACCGAGATCGTCAAGGCCGTCCTTGCCCTTCACCTCGCGTCAGCGTGAGGTCGGACAGAGCTCGTTGTCAGAACCGTGCGGCACGCTTGATCTATGCGAACCCTCTTCAGCGGCGAAGTGCACGTGGCCTACGGGCAGGTCTATGTCTGCAGCGACGACGACGGCCTCGACCTCGGAGATTCTTTCGCCGGGCAGCGGGCCGGGCTGTGCGGCGGGGCAGTGCCAGGCCATCTCTTTCTGCTGACTGGAACGCACACCGGCTCCGTCCCAATGACCGTCGAGCTGCACGAGACGGAGCCGCCCCTGGACGCCGACGCCTGGGAGGACATCGTCGAGGTGTCGTTCCGCCCCGTATCGGACAAGACCTATCTCGTGGAGTGGGACTGCCGCTGGTATCCGCTCCCCCTCTCCGAGACCTCGTACCGGGTCCGTTACCACTGCCGAGGCATGGACGAGGCGCGCAACGCGGTACGCGACGCGGGCGAACCCGTGCTGGAGGAGTATCTGCTGCGATTCTGGCCGAGCCCGCCGGCCCCGGACCGCGTGGTCAAGGAAACCAGCCGAGCCGCCGCCTATTGGCACGAGTTCGCGCGCAAACAGCCCCCAGGCCCCACCCCCGAGGAGCGGGCCGAGGCAGAGCACCAGGCCCGCGAGGAGCAGGAGCACGCCGAGCTTCAAAAGGAGATGGACGCGTGGGGCGGGCGCCTGCCCAGCGACCGACTGCGGGATGTCCGGGACAAGCTCCGGGCGGTCAAGGGCTATCCCCAGGGCCTCGTCGGCCTCGATGCCGCACTCGTGCATGCGATCGATGCCGCAGGTCCCGAGGAACAGCGCGCCCTCGCCCGCTGGGCAGCGCACCGCGCCTGCGCGACAGCAGGGCTCAGCGAAATCGACTGGGTGGCGCGCGGCCTGGCGGAACTCGACCGGGGCGAGCCCTACTCGCCGCCCCTGGACGACTCAAGACGGCTGCGGGACGCCGTGCTCTCCGACGCACGCGTTCCACAGTCCCATGACGGAACCCCCGGCTTGCCCCAGGTCGCCGCCCTCACCGCGCTCTGGGACGCCGCCGCCCCCGACCCCCTCAAAGCGGCGCTGGACGCCCTCCTCGCGGCGGTGGTCACCCATGACACCGACTACCCCCACCTCTTCGCGGAGGTCCGCCGCACCTTCCCGGCGACAGCCACCGCGCCCCAGACAGAGAGGAACGACCGCCAGTAGCGCCACCGCGTGCTCACCGTCCGTACCGCGCCCCCAGCGCAGCACCCGCGCCTGGCTGGCTGGTGCCGTGACCGAAAACCTTCACCGAGGTGGGTTCTGCCGGGTGTCTACGGCGATGGATGTCGCGCAGGTCAACTCAAGGTCGTGACACGGCCTGTCAGTTCCCTGGTCTAAGACCGACCGGCAAATGGATCACTTGAGGCGTCGGGTGGTGGGTCGGCCGTCCCAGCGATAGCGGCTGTGTGCTTGGCGGATCAGCATGCGGAGCGTGACGAGAGCGGCGGCGAGGTAGAGGTAGAAGTCCACGACCTTGCCGCTTCGCTCGGTGCAGCGCCGGAGCTTGCCGTAGTCGTTCATCCACGCGTGGGTCCGCTCGATCGGCCAGCGTCGACTGGCCCGGATCGGGGCGGGCGCGCCCTTGCGGGCGATGTCGGACGTGAATCCCAACTCGGCTATCAGCGCGCGGGACTTGTTGTTGTCGTAGCCCCGGTCGAGGTTGACGTTGACGGTGTCCGGCAACACGCCGACCTGTTCCTTCGCGGCGTCCAGAGTGGGTCCGAGCAGCGGCGAGTCGTGTCGGTTGGCGCCGGCGGAGACGATGCCGAGCGGGACGCCGCGGGCGTCGCCGGCGGTGGAGCGCTTCAGCCCCTGCTTGCCCCGGTCGACCGGCGAGCGGCCGGCCTTCTCCCCGTCGGACGGGGCCTTGGTGATGCAGCCGTCCACCGAGATCTCGTCCAGGTCGAGGCCGATCATCCGGTCGTAAGCCTCCAGGGCGAGAGCGTGTACGGTCTTGGAAATCCCTTGCTGCGACCACTCCTTGAGGCGTCGACGGATGGTCCGGTCGGAGCATTCCGGGGTGGAGATCCGCTCGTACCCGGAGCCGTGGACCAGCGCGAGCACGACGTGCTCGAAGACGGTCCGGTCGGGGATCCGGCGGCGGTGGCATCCGAGCGGGTGGCTCGCGGCGTACTCCTCCCGGACGGGCAAGAGCGCGGCGAACTGGTCCCAGAGGGGTTCGAGCAGGCAAGATGGCAGCGCGGGCACGGCCGTCCTTCGTGATCACTGAGCGTAGAGAACTCCATGATCACGTGGACCCGTGCCCGTTCAGCAACCACCCCGGAGCCCGGGTACCTATTGCCGGTCGGTCTAAGGTCGCCCGCATGGCTGAGCCCTCCTTTCTGACCGCCGTGCGCGAGTCGTACGACACGGTCGCCGCCGATTACGTCGAACGCGTCCCGCCTCCAGCCGCGATGGACCCGCTGTCACGCGCGATGCTGGCGGGGTTCGCCGAACTCGTGCGGACGGCCGGTCTGGGCCCGGCCCGGGATTATGGGCAGCGCTCTTCTTCATGGCCCTTCAAGCCGGGCTGCCAGATCCTCGGGGAGGGAGTCCCGATTGGTCCGGGTCACCTGGACGAGTGCGATGTCAGGGCGCTGCTTGAGGGCGTCGGTGAACGGGTCACTGTGCGCGTGGACCGTGGCTACGATGTCGATGTCGGACTCGAACAGGCACCGGACCATGTCCTGGAACGCGGTGCACGCCAGCTCCATACGCCCGAGCTCGTCGATCAGCACGAGATCTCCAGGAGCAGGATCCGCTGCCGCTGACCTGAGCGGCGGCAGCGCGAGCCGCTCCATGACGCCCAGATCGACGCCGTACCGGCCCACCCGCGGTGGACCCGGGAAGTCGACATGGGCGAGCACGGCTCGCATGCCGCCCTCCAGTGTTTCCAGCGCGAAACCGCTCCGGGTACCGCCGTGCCGGATCTCCTCCGTGGTGAAGCCGACAGCCCTACGGGTGCGCAGGAGCGCGGCCAATCGGCGAACAATGGTCGTTTTGCCCGAGCCGGGACGTCCCTCGAGCAGGATTCTCGTCGGCATCTCGTGCTCCATATCAGGTCCGTCTTACGGGTTCCCGGTGCGCTGGTCGGCGTACTCGGCCAATGAGGTGTCTGGCCCGCCTGGGCCGGTGCCGCCCGCGCTGTTCCGGGTAAGGCCGCGCGTATGACGGGAATTGAGCTCACGAGCGCGGCGTTCGGCGACCATGCGGCGATCCCTCGACGTCACAGCGGGGAGGGCGACGACGTCTCGCCGCCGCTGACCTGGTCGGCGGTGCCGGACGGTACGTCGGAGTCGGTCCTGCTCTGCGAGGACCCTGACGCCCCGGGCGGGACGTTCCTGCACTGGCTGGTCACCGGTACCGATCCGGGGAGTACCGGTGCGGTGGAGGGGGAGCCACCTCCCGGCGGCCGGGAGTGGCCCAACGGTTTCGGCCGGATGGGCTGGAGCGGTCCGATGCCTCCGCCGGGGCACGGGGTGCACCGCTGCTTCTTCCGCCTGTGGACCGTGTCGGAGTCGCTTCCCCTGCACGGTCGGCCGACAGCCGACGCAGTGCATCGTGCCGTGAAGGGCAGGGAGTTGGCGAGCAGCACGCTCGTGGGCACGTACCAGCGCTGACCATCATTGCGGAGGTTGGTGGAGATGCCCATGGGTTCGGGTCCCGCGTGCCGCTTTGCTCACCACCAGGCGCGCCCGGCCAGCAGGGTGTCCGTGATCAGCTCGACGCGCTCGCCGTTGGCGTCGTAGCCGAACATGCGGGTGGGCGCGTTGAGTGCCTCGGTGTGGCTGGGATAGGTGAAGTAGAGGAGTTCGCCGCAGTGTTCGGCAGCGTCGTCCAGGAGCGACTCCTGGCAGGTGCCCAGCACCGTGATGCCGTGTTCCTGCGTGCTCCTGGCCAGGGCTCCGAGGACCTCCTGACGATGGTGTGTGCCGAGGGAATCGCCCAGTTCGTCGAGGATGAGCACGCGGCCGCGTGGATGGGGTGAGGCGAGGAGCGCGGCCAGGACCAGATGGATGGAGAACAGCTTCTCCTGCGCCGAGTTGGTGATGTTGTCGTAGGGCAGCAGGGGGCCGTGAGGAGTACGCCGCCAGTACGGTGTCACTTCGCAGCGCCACACGTCCTGCGGGGAGGGTGGCGGGGTGAGCGCACGGAGGAGTTCGGCACCGTACATGCCGGCGTCGCGGTTCAGCGTGGCGAGGGCGTCTTCGATGTCGTCCAGGGCCTGTTCGAGCCGCAGGGCGATGCTGCCTTGCATGGTGCGCAGGCTCATCCGAAGGTCGGCGACCTTCTGCTCGCCGAAGGCGATCCGGTCGGAGCGCCCGGCGCGCTCGGCGGCGATGCGCTGGGCGGCCGAGGTGTCGGAGTCGGCGAAGCGGTCGAGCCAGTCCTGGAGAGCGCGTGCGGGCGCTTCGAACGCGGTGGCATCGGCGAACGGGCGGCCGGCACTGTCGTCGCTGAGATTGTTGCGGCGCCGGACGGCGTCCTGGAGTGCGGTGGTCGGCGCGCCGGCACCGGTGTCGGTGTCGATACCGACCGCTTCGAGGGCGTGGTCGAGGTGACGGCCGGCCCGTTGGCGCAGGGTGCTCTCGCTTCGGCGTTCGGGTTGCGGGGTCTGTCGGCCCCCGACCACGGGTGAGGTCGTGGGCCGGCGCAGGGCGCGGAGGGCGGCTTCGCGGCTGCCGCCGTGTTCTTGCCAGTGGGTGATGTCGAGAGCGGCGAGCTGCTTCTCGAGGGCTGCGTGTTGTTCGGCGGCCTGCCGTTCGACCGACCGGGCCTTGTCGATCACGCTCTGGGCTTGAGCGTGCTGGAGAGCGTGGGTGGCGTGGGCGACGACCGCTTGCTGCAGGGCGCTCTCGGCAGCGTCCCGTACCTGCTTACGCGCCGTTGTCCTGCGCTGGAGAGCGGCGAGTTCACGTTCGAGCGCGGGGCGCTGGGACCGCAGGTGAGCGGCCGAAGCGGCGGCCTGAAGGCGGCGGACCAGTTCCTCGCTCTGCGCTTCGGATTCCTTGGCCTGGTCACACAGCCGGTGCGCGGCGGCGAGGTCCTGCTCCGCCTGTGCCACCTCGGTGCGAAGGCGGTCGACGAGGGCGGCTCGGCCGGTGAACGGTTCGGTGAACCCGCCCAGCACGCACAGGCCGAGGGCGTCATCGACCGCGGTGTCCGGGCTGTGTTCCAGGCGCATGCGTGTGGCCAGGGCATCCAGGAAGCCCCGCACGGGGTCGCCGACGTGTCTACCCGTATCGTCGGGTACGGCGATCAGGACGGCACCCGGCTGGTCGGCCAGGGCTCTGCGGGCGACGGGGACCTCGGATGCCCTGACACACACGGCGTCGCCGTACAGCGCCAGGCGCGGCTCCCATGCGAAGCGCTCCTCGGGGGGCAGGCCGAGCCCGTCGAGCAGCCCTGTGGCGCTGATTCCCGCCGTGCTCAATGTGCTGATCGTCCGTCCGGTGGCGCCGTAGCGTCCTTCTCCGGCCCGGGAGAGGTCGTCGCGGGCGTGCTGAAGCCGCGCGTCGGCCTCGGCCAGGCGGACCTCGCAGGCGACGGTGTGCCGATGGGCTCGCCCAGCCTCGTGGCGGGCGTCATCGAGATCCCCGCGCGCCCCGGCCGCGGCGTCCTCGGCTTCTTGGAGCGCCCGGTTGTGCGAGGCGAGCCGGTGACGAGCACCGCTCTCCTCGACGTGGGCCTGGTCCAGCAGCCGCTCGGCGGTCTGCTTGGCGAGTTCTGCCTCATTGCGCTGGCGTTCCAGGCGCGTAGGGTCCTCGAGTGCATGCTGAACGGCTTCGGCTGATGCACGCTCCTCCCGGGCTCGTGCGAGCGTCTCGGCTTGATCGTCCAGCGCGGTTTGCAGCTGCTCGGCGCGCTCAAGAGCGTCAAGCAGCCCGCGTGCGTAGTGCAGGGCCCACAGGTTCTGAGCGCGGGCGAGTTCCTCGCGCGCGTTGCTGCGCTGGGTGACGGCGTGCAGGGCTCGTTCCTCGAGCGCGTGACTGTCGACGTCCTCGGTCCGGCTGGTCTGCAGCTCGTGCTCCGCTTCGCTCAGGTCATGGCGCAGGGAGGCGTCGGTGTCCAGCAGGGAGGCGCGGCCGGTGAGTCCGATCAGTGCGGTGCCGATGCCGGCGGGGGTGAACAGGCCGGTGTCGAGCTTGAGCAGGGAGGGCCCGCCGCGCCGTTTCCCCCGGGAGGTCAGGAAGGCGAGGCAGCGGGGGACGGGCCCGTACAGGGCGGTCGCGTACCGGGTGGCTCCCAGCGAGGACGCCGACGGCAGTCCGCGGTAGATCTCGGCGGCCTGACGGTGGCGTTCGTCGTCGTCCTGGGCGGTGGCCAGGCGAATGCCGGGGGCGTGCCGGACCTCGACGTAGGTCGGGGTGGCGGACAGCTTCATCCATATGGTGTGGGCGGTGCCGGCGACGTCGTCCGGGGCGGCGAAGAGCCCGGCGATGTAGCCGGTGGTCGCGGGTGCGTAGCCCTGGGCGGCCACTCCGGCGGTCTGCGGCTCGAAGAGCAGGTCCGCGACGGTGGCCGGACCGCTGCTGTGCATCCGCCATTCCGGATCGCCGAGGAGCAGGGCGACGGAGGCCAGCCAGCTGGTCTTCCCGGACTCGTTCGCATCCCTGGGGCCTTTCCCGGAGACGGCGACGAAGCAGCCGGGGATGAGCCCGACCGCAGTGGAGGGGTGCCGGGCGATGTCGAAGGTCTGGACGCACAGCAGCTGCCGGTCCCCGATGATCCCCAGGCTCATCGGGGCATCGTCCGGGGTCTGCGCTTCGTGCGGCGGGGTGAGGGTGATCATGGTGCTGTCTCGCGCAAGGGGCCGGGCCGGCGGCCGGGGTGCGGCTGTTCTTGGCGGCGCCGGCGGATGGCCCGTGCGTACATGGAATCGGGCCGGGTGACCAAGACCAGGTCCTCCCACAGCCGGTTGGACTGCGCGTCGGTGAGACGCAGCAGCGCGGGGCCGGGCAGCAGGGTGCGGTGGAAGCCTTCCCGCAGTAGGCGTCGTGCCTTGAGGCGGCGTATCGCCGGACGGAGTTGCTCGTAGGTGAAGTACGGGTTGGCGTACAACTCCTCGACGCTGGTGCCCGGCCCGTCCGTGAGCCAGGTCGCCGAGCCGTGCACGCCGCGGGCTCTGGGGGCCGCCACGGTACGCAGCAGCACCAGCACCAGCACCGCCCGGTCCACCGGGGGCAGGACCCCGATGCCCTCGGCGGCCAGGCGCTCGGCCACGCTGTCTTCGTAGCCGCTGGTGAAGCCCTTGATCCCGTGGTGCTCGCGGATCAGCAACACGCGGCCCAGCGCGGCCAGGCGGCGGGCGACGACCGCCCGCAGCGCATCGCTCTGCAGCGCGGGAAACGCCTCGCGGGGCACGAGCCCGTCAGCGGTTTCCACCGCGGCGACGGCGGTCTGGACCTGTGCCTCGTCGTGGTTGGAGAGCGGTGCCTCATTCATCCTCGTCCTCCCACATCGGCGGGGCGTCGTCCGGGCCCGGGAGCCGGTCGTGAAAGCGCCGCATGGTTTCGGCGAAGGTGCCGGGCAGCGCGGCCACCGCCGGCCCCAGCCGCAGCCGCGGACCGTCGCGGACGATCAGCAACAGCCATTGCAGTTCTCCGTCGAGGGCAGCCTTGGCGAAGTTCACGTCCAGCCCGATGTCACCGGCCATGTCCAGGATCTCGGCCCGCTCGAAAGGACGGCCCGGGTACGGGGGCAGGCGCGGGTCCGGCCACGCCTGAGCCAGGCACAGGGCAAAGGTGATCGTCTGGGTCGGGGTGAGCCGAGCGACCGGGTAGGTGCCCAGTTCCTCGGGAACCGGAGTCTCCGACCAGCCCAACACGAGCGCGCGGCCAGGCGAGCTCGGACGGCCGACGGCACCGGCCGGTGCCGGCCACGGGCAGTCGCACTCCATCAGACTGCGCCCTGCGACATGAGCCACCTCGTCGGCCTGCGCCACAAGGCTCGCCGGGAAACGGTCAGGGGGGAGTGCGCCGTCTGCCCGGGCGGCGGCGAGGATCAGCGCCGCGTCAGGGTTCTTCATCACCTTGCTCGCTTGCCACCGGATCCGGCGGCGGCAGGACCGCCGGGATTTTTGTGCGGTGCACCGTGACCGGGTGCAGGTGGGTCACCCACGCCTCACGGTCGATGATCAGCTCGGTGCCCATCTCCACCCGGTAGGGGGCGTGAGGATCGGCATCCAGCATGATCAGGTCGGTCAGGAGCCGGACGGCCCGCGGCCACCGCGAGCGACGCAACTCCTCCGTCATCTCGGCCCGGTCCTGCTCCAGGAGCATGCGGTCGGCGGCCCGCTCGCGCCGTGCCCGTTCCCGTACCGCTCGCTCGGCCACCGCGCCGAACGGATCCCGGTCGGCAGACCCCTCGGGCACCGGGGGCCGGTAGCGCACCCGGTGACGAGGCACGAACGCCTCCAAAGCGTCCACGACAGCCCCGGCGTCGAGCCACACCCGCGGCGCATCCGCCACCAGCGCGAGGCCGGCCTCCGCGAGCTGCTCCGGCGGGGCGCTCCGGGCGGCCTCCAGGTACTCCTCGGCCGACAGGACATCGAAGTCCAGCGTCGTCCCGGCGCGGTCCAGCACACGCAGCAGAGCCTGTGCGGCCCAGTGCGCGTACCGCTGCTCGGCCTCGACCATGACGACGGCCTTGTGGACGAGGTCGACGTCCTTCGGGAAGTGGCGGTTCACATCGTGATTCAGGCGCAGGACCCGCTGGTCCAGGTCCTGATGGCGGTATTGCCACTGGTCCTCCATCAGCTCCTTCAGCGAGCCGTCGACAACCAGCGCCTCCAGCTGCACGGCGAATGTCTGGAACACCCACTGGCAGAAAACGATGTTGTGGGCCACCGCTTCACGGTCAGGGCGGTCGCGGTCGAGAAGCTCCTGTGTACGGTCCAGCAGGGCGATCAGCTCGTCGATGCCGCCGCGGCTTTCCAGCCGGTCGCAGATCATCAGGAAGACCGTGCCGAGCGGATGGAAAGAGTGCCGCTGCTGGTGCTTCTTGGACCGATGGGGACGAATGAGCCGCTCGCTCTCGAAAACCTCCCACCGGGACTCGAACGCCTCCACCGAATAGGCGGGAGAAGCATGCTGTGTGATCCACTCCCACACCTGGGTCTTCGTCACCCCGCCCTGAGCGCTGTGAGCCGCGAATCCTTCCGCGATATCCCGGGTGATCCGCAGGTGCATACGGTCGGTAACGGTGCCCCCACTGTGCCGGGCAGCCGCTCCCACAAACGTCCGCAGGTTGTCCGACTGCTGCGCGTCGCTCAGCCGCTGTTTTGCGTCGACATGGGTGTTGTCGTCGTGCACGGGACTCACGCCGGTGCCCCCTTCATCCGGGGCCCTCCGTGTCATCATCCCCGCACCACGTCCGGCCTGCCAGCCATAACCGGATGTGCATTCGGCGTCTATGCAGCCTGGGCCCTCGCCGGAGAGATCCGCCAACAGCGGAAAGGAGCTCCGCTGGAGGCAGCTCCTGCGCACGGCGCTCTCGGGGCGGGGACCTCATCGCCGGGCCCGCGGGGTGCGCACATCGCCCGGCGCGTGGTGACCTCGGTCGTCAGGCGGCGGCCGTCGCGCAGCCGCTTGCCCAGATCACGAGGGGGAGGGTTTCTCCAAGACGGACTCTGGCTTGGGGCTCTGCCGCGAGGAATCGGTGGAGGGATGCCACCGTGCCGGTGACGAAGGCAGTAGCGCGGCAGGACTTACCCCAGAGGTCTGCGCGGCGGGACTTACCCCGGAAGTAATCGACCGCCCTCCTGCGGTACGGCAAGATCCACGTCAACCGTTCCGGCACTGCCGACCACTGGAGTGTCACCTACCGCAGGAGGGCTCATGTCCGCGTACGCGATATGCAACCTGTTCCCGACCGGCATGAACAAGGACATCCTGACCTACATCGAGCAGGTCCAGGATACCTTCGCCTCGTTCGGCGGCCGCTTCCTCGTCCACGGCGCCCGGGCCGAAGTGGTGGAGGGGGAATGGCCCGGTGACATCATCGTCGTCGAGTTCCCCGACATGGACCGTCTCAAGGCGTGGTACGCGTCCCCCGCATACCAGGAGATCCTTCCGCTACGCAAAGACCACATCGAGGGCAACCTGCTGTTCGTGGACGGCGTGGCGGCCGACTATGACGCGAAGAAGACAGCGGCGGAGCTCAGGGCGGCCATCGGGCCGGGCCGGTGACTCCCCCTCCGCCGCCGCCCCCGAAGTCCCTCGCGCCATCAACCGCGGCTATAGAACTGCCTATTGAAGCTCGCGGGACTTGTCGTCGAGCCAGGCCCAAGAACGAGTACCCGCCGGAGAAGATCGCCTTCCAGATGCGGACGCCGATCTGGTGCCGGCACCCAGGCGTCCGAGGTCGGCGACGTCTGCCGGGGGGCGATCGACCAGCTGCTGGAGGTCAACGCGCTCTATCGGCTCTGCGCTGCCCAGGGCGTCCTCGGCCTGCGGAAGAAGTACGGCGGCCGTCGCCTGGAAGCCCCTGCAACAAGGCCATCGCGGTCGGCGACCCGTCGAAGCCGGCTATGACGGTTCCGGTGAGGATGCCGTCGCGCTCTGCGAGGAGCAGGGCTTCGGGGTCTGTTGTGATGAGTCGGGCCACTCCGTCGTGGTCGTCGCTGATGCTCGTTCCTTCCGCGGCCTCGCGCCAGAACTGCAGCACGGTGTCGATGTCCGAGGGGGTGGTGCAGCGGATGTGGAGATCGCTCATGGGGCGAGCCAAGCAGAGCGCCGGCCTGTCTGGCGAGCGGTTTCCGTGCCGGGGAATCGACGGAGGGGTGGGTTTGGCCCCGAGGGCGCCGGGGGCGGGCAAGCCGCGAGCCCGGCGCCGATTCCTCATGCTTCACTGCACCCTGCTCGGCCCACCGCCGTAGCCGGACGCAGTAGCCCACTCCGGCGGATGGCGGACGAGGGCGCGCAATTGGCGGACCTGGAGCCGGTCGAACATCAGGGTGGGGCGTCCGGCGGCGCGCATACTCGGCCTTTTCGCTTGAGGAGATAAGCGGATTGCAACGCGCAGAGCACGCAACCGGTCCGCTCTGCTGGCCGCGGGGACGGGGCAGGTCAGTGATCACCTTGCTGACCAAATGAAGACAGCGGGTGAGACCCCTGCGACGGGCCCTTCGCCGTTTCGCTTCCACACCCGGGTGCGGGCCGGGAGGATGGTGGGATGACGGGGAGGACGAAGGTCGTTGTTATGGCGTTGACGGTGCTGTGCGGCCTGACTGCGGTGGGGCTGACGGTCCTGACACTGATGGTGGACCTGGACACCGCCGACCGGGCCGGAAGCGTCATCGGGGCGATCGTCGGATTTGCCGGGCTGGTGGTGTCCCTCTTTAGCCTGCACCGCATTACTGAAGCCGAGTCGAGCGGCGGCAGCCCGGTGGAGGCGGGGGGATCCCGCTCGATCGCGGTCAGGGGCAGCATCGCTTACGCCGTCACCGGTGATCGACGCCCCGGCGCGCGCACCGTGGATCCAGCCGCCGTGCCTGCGCCGCCCGTCCCGCCGGGCGGCGCAGGCGGAGATCCGGCCGGGCCAGTGCGGGCGTCGGGTGAGCGCAGTATCGCCGCTGGCGGGAGTGTCGGCTTCGCCGACACCGGCGACGAGGGAGGCGCGGCATGACCGCGTGGTGGAGGAACCTGCTCCGGCCCGCCACTGTGCAGGCCATCGGAGCTGGAGCCGTGGCGATCGGCGGCAACGCCTCCGCCGTCGTCACCGGCCACAACAACACACTGACCTTCCACCCCACGGGTCCGGGCCTGCAGCAGAGGTGGCAGGAATGGGACGACCTGGTCGGCAGGACCCGACCGCCCCGGTCCCCGTCGGCCCTGCTGGAGGCGCACCGGGCGGTGGTCCCCTTCCGCGGCCGCGGGGACGTACTGGAGGAGTTGGCGGCTTGGTGCGCTCAGCCGGGCTTCGGCGTGCACCTGGTGTACGGGCCGGGCGGGCAGGGCAAGACCCGGCTCTCCCGACGCTTCACCGACGAGCTGGCTCAGGAGCACTGGAACGTCCTCTGGCTCGGCCGGCACGCCGCCGTCGCCGACCTGACGGCGCTCAGCAGCCCGCCCGGCCCCGTGGCCGTGGTCGTCGACTACGCGGAAACGCGCCCGGACCAGTTGCTCGCCCTGCTGCGAGCGGCCCTGCGCAGCCCGGACACGACACCGTTCAAGGTGTTGCTGCTGGCCCGGACCGCCGACGACTGGTGGCCGGAGTTCCAGGACCGCGCCCGCATCGAGGACCTGTACGCGGTGCGGGGCACGTTCTTGCCGCCGCTGGAGCAGCACGCCGCCGACCGCGTCGACGCCTATCGCCAGGCCGTCGACGCGCTGGCCGGCGCCCTGCCGCAGGTGCCGGGGCAGGAGGGCCACGATTGGCCGGCCCTGGCGGCACGCGTGCTGGCCCTGCCCGCGCACCGGTTGCGACGCTCGGGCATGGAGAGCGCGCTCACCCTGCACATGACCGCCCTCGCCGACCTGCTGGACGCGGCTGCGGACGCCGTCGCTGAGGGCGGTGACCGCCCGCCGCCGTCCGCCGCCGCGCCCGGGTCGGCGGAGGAGCGGCTGCTGAGCCACGAACGGGTCTACTGGCGGGCTGTCGGCGAGGCATCGGGCGTGAGCCGGACCAAGACCGTGGAGGCCGCGCTGGCCGCTGCCTTCCTCTACGGCGCGAACGACCAGCAGGAGGCCCACGCCCTCCTCGCCCGGGTGCCGGGCCTGGAACAGCACAGCCCGGACACTCTCGGCACCGTCAGCGAATGGATCGCCCAGCTGTATCCGCCGCCCGACCGGACGCAGGTCTGGGGGAGCCTCCACCCGGACCGGCTCGCCGAGTTCTTCGTCGGGGGATGTCTGCGCAGCGATCCCGGGCTGGCCGAGCGCCTGCTGGATGGCACCGGCGGGGCCCAGGCCACCCGCCTGCTGACCGTCTTCGCACGTGCCGCCGGCCACCCCGTCCACCGCGGCCGTCTGGACACCGGCCTCACCCAGCTATGTGTCCGTCACGCGGACACGCTGGCCACGGCGGCCATCGAGGTGGCCGTCCAGGTGGAACGGCCGGACCCGCTGCTGGCGGCCCTGTACCGGCTGGCCGACGCCCCTGACTCGGATTCCGCGGAACTGCTTCGGCTGGCCGGACACCTTCCGCGCCCCACCCACCGGCTGGCGGACTTCGCACTGCACCTGTCGCGGCGGCTGGTGCGGCTGCACCGGGACTGGGCCGCACAGGACCCGGCGCGTCTGCCTGATCTGGCCGGGCAGTTGCGACTGCTGTGCCGTCGGCTCGGTGACGCGGGGCGCTGGGCGGAGGCGTACCAGGTGGCCCGTGAAGCGCTGCGGCTGCTCAGGCCCCTTGCCCGCCAGGATCCGCTCACCTACGAGGTGCAGCTCGCCGCATGCCTGCATAACATCGCCATAGCGCTGGGCGCATTGGGGCGGCGTGAGGCGTCGGTGTTCCCCGCCTACGAGGCTGTCCGGCTCTACCGGCGGGTCGGGCGGTGGGACGGTGGAGCGTCCCTGCCCGAACTGGCGCACGCCCTCAACGCCGTCTCCAACGCCGAGGGGGAACTCGGACGGCTGCCGGCGGCCTTGGCCGCGAACCGGGAGGCCGTCGCGGTACGCCGGTACCTCGTCGGCCGGCACGGCGACGCCTTACGGCCCGACCTGGCGGACGCACTGAACAATCAGGCGAACCGCCTGCTGCAGACCGGCCGCGTGCACGAGGCGCTCGGTGAGGCACACAAGGCCGTCGAGCTGTACCGCGCCCTGGTACAGGACCGTCCGGACGCCCACCGTGCCGCTTTGGCCATGGGCCTGGGCACCCTGTCCTTGTGCCTGCGCGGCGCCGGTCGGCACACCGAGGCGTTGCGGTGCGCCGAGGAGTCCGCGGATATCCGGCGCGAGCTGGCGCGCGAGCGCCCCGCCGCTTTCCTGCCCGACCTGGCCCGCAGCCTGAACGCCCTCGCGATCGACCTGGCGGAGACAGGGCACCAGGCCCGGGCCCTGGCCACGGCCGAGGACGCCGTCGGCCTCTACCGGACCCTCGCCCAGCGCGATCAGGCAGCCTACGCGGAGCCGTTGGCCATGAGTCTGAATACCCTGGCATGCCAGTTGGAGAAGGCGGGCCGGGCACCGCAGGCCCTGGCGGCCGCTCAGGAGTCCGTGGACCTGTACCGACCCATCGCCGCGAGGAACCCGGGCGCGCACCGGGCCGATCTCGCCATGGCGCTGAACACGCTCGCCGACGAGTTGGCGCACGCGGGCCGCGGCGACGAGGCACTGGAGGCCGCCCGGGAGGCCGTGAGCCTCTACCGAGTCCTGGCCGACCAGCACCCGCGAGTCCATCTCGACACACTGAGCACGGCGTTGAACACGTTCGCCCTGCGTCTGAAGGCCCTCGGCCACCTTGCCGAGGCCCTGGACGCGTTTGACGAGGCCATCGGCATCAGCCGCCGCGCGACGGCCACACCCCCGGCCGACCCCGCTCTCAGAACACTCGCCACAGCACTGGCGAACAAGGCGGTGTGCCTGTCCTGCCTGCACCGGCCGCAGGACGCACTGCACACCGTCGAGGAGTCGGTGGGCGTCTACCGGAGACTGATGCGCAAGGAACCGGAAGCCTACGCGCCCCTGATCGTCACAGCCCTGTCCATCCGTCACCTGCTGCTCGTCGTCCTGGGACGCACTGACGAGGTGCCGGACGCCCTGCAGAAGACGCTGCGGGTCCGAGCAGCCCTCGTACAGCAGGATCCCGCAGCCCACCGGACGCACTACGCCGAGGAGCTGACCCTGCTCGGTGTCACCCTCGCCCGTCGGGGACGTTACGGCGAGGCGGCGGGTCCGCTGGGCAGGGCGGCGGCCGTCCACCGGGAGCTGATGGCCGAGGACACGCGGCACCGGCCGGTACTGGCCCAGGCACTGCTCGCCCTGGCGTACACCCTCACCGAGGCGGGTCGCCACGGCGAGGCGTTGCCGGTCACCGAAGAGGCGGTCAGGGTCTGGGGCGACTTCCCTCCGCCAGATGCGGCTGACCGGTCCCTGCTCGTATGTGCCCTGTGCGCGCTCGGCGGACAGCAGCACGTCCACGGGCAGTCCGAGGCCGAGGACATACTGCGCAGGGCCACCGAGATAGTCGCCGACCTGCCCGACGACGCGCTGGGCCTGTCGCGCGAGGTGCTGCAGAGCGTGGCGCTGGCCGGCCTCGGCACGCACCTGGCACAGACCGCCCGGCCGGACCGGGGCCTGCCCCTCCTCGCACGGGCCGCCGACCTGCCCCTGGGCACGGATCAGGAGGCACAGTCCGCTCGGGCCGCCCTGCTGGTCACCTACGGCCACCATCTCGCCACCGACGCCGCCGACCACGTTGCGGCCCTCGCGGTGACCCGCGATGCGGTGCGCCTCTATGAGGAACTCGCCGCGAAGGACGCGGCGGCCCACGAGCGCGAGGTGGCGTGGGGGCTGGCCCACCTCGGCCTGCGTCTGACCGAGACCGGGCGGCACGAGGAGGCCGCACAGGCCACCGGCCGAGCGGTCGCCCTGAGCCGTCGGCTGGTGTCCGTGGACCCCACCGCGCACCGACTGCGCCTCGCCGTTTCGCTGTACGCGCAGGCCCGAGCCGACTGGCAGGCCGGGACCGCGGAGGCTCGGGCCCGGGAGCACATCACCGAAGCCCTCACCGTCCTGCGCGCCCTGGCCGAGCAGACCCCCGGGCTGGTCACCGCCTACCTCGAGGACGCGGAGCAGACGTACAACAGGATGTCGGCCCGGTCGCGCCGCCGGGCACGGCGCGACCGGGCCTGACCATCTGACGGGGAGCCTTCCCGGTCGGCGAGATGAACGGGCACCTCGACCGCCCTGCCAGGGTCCCCCACGGGCACCCATCTGTGGCGCCGGGCCTGCCCGGGGCAGCGGGTGGGCATTAATACACCGGTGACCGGCATGTCCCGGGCATCAGCGGCGGCTACCCCGAGGACGACACCGCCGGTGACATGACCTGTCCGGGAGAACGTCACCCTCGGCCAGCCCCGCCCCGAAGGCGACACGGCCGTCCACGCCGCCGCTGAGGCGTCGGCGCCGACACCGTCAGTGAGGTCACCGTGGACACCGCCGGGACCTACACCCGCTTGACCACGTCGGCTGGCATCGACGCCCCAATCAGGCGGTGGCTCGCCGGCGCGGGTCTTGCGCGGACACGTACCACCGGAGCGAGAGGTGGAGGTGGCGGCAGACGTTGTGCGGCTGCGTGGGCCCCGAGATGGAGGGAATCGACCTGCGTGTGTTCACCCCTGCGGGTGACGTTTCCGGATGAGCACGGGCGATAGGGTCGTGCTGCAGGGTTCTGTGGCGGTCGCGGTGTCTGCGCCAGCTTCCGGGCTGTCATGTGGGCGCCAAGCCGGGTGAAAGGGTCAAGGGGGCCCGTATTGCCACTGCGCGAACAGAAAAGCGATCGGGAACGTCTCAGTCCTGCCCGGCAAGGGCGAGCCGACGAGAACCGAGGAAGCGACGCGGCCAGGCTGGTCTTTCTTCATCGGGCGGACCGCGAGACCGGTACCACCTTGGACCTCGACCACATGGTCCGCAGGCTGGCCGATGTGGCCGTGCCGGGCTTCGCCGACTTTGCTTCCGTCCATCTGTACGAGCAGGTGGCCGCAGGAGAAGAGAACTGCACCCGGCGTGAGGCGCCGGGCTCGGCGGTGATGCGCCGCGTGGCCACCGCACACCACGACGATGCGGGACGCCTCGAAGAGCTTCGCGCTGGAAGGACCTTCGTCTACCAGCCCGGCACAGCCATGGCCCGGTTTCTCACGAACATCGAGCCTTTGCTTATCCCCGGGGTGGACGAAGAGGTCTTGGCGCAGCTTCCCGCTGCGCTTGACAGTCCCGACGCAAGGTCGGTGCTGCGGGACTCCTCCGTCATTCTGGTGCCGCTGTCAGCGCACGGCGCGACGCTGGGATTCATGGCGTTCGGACGCCGGCCGGGCCGCCCCGCGTTCGGTCCGGCTGACCTGGCTGCGTGCCAGGACATGGCCGGCCGGGCGGGACTGTCCCTGCACAACGCCCGTCTGTTCAGCCAGGAGACCAGGACGTCCGCCGTGCTGCAGCGCAGCCTGCTGCCCGCACTGCCGCCTCGGCTGCCAGGAATGGAGATCGCCTATCGTTATCACCCGGGAAGCCATACCACACAGGTCGGCGGCGACTGGCTGGATGCCATACCACTGCCGGGACACAAAGTAGGGCTGGTCGTCGCTGATGTGGCCGGCCACGGACTTCATGCGGCCATCGCCATAGGCCAGCTGCGCACGGCGGTGCGCACACTGGCCATGCTCGGGCTGCCGCCCGGCCAGCTGTTGGCTCACCTCGGCGAACTCGTGCAGCGTTTCGGCCCTTCGCGACTGGCCACGTTCCTGTACGGCGTCTACGACCCGATCGCACGCAGGGCCACTTTCGCCAGCGCCGGTCACCTGCCGCCCCTCCTTCTGGGCCCCGATGGCAAGAGGGAGTTCCTCAACGTACCGGTCGGCGCACCGATTGGCGTGGGCCGCGTCAGCTTCGACACGCTGGAGGTGTCCGTTGACGACGGCAGTCTCCTCGTCCTCTACACCGACGGTCTGGTGGAGAGTCGGGACCGGGATATCGAGGAAGGTCTCGCCGCCTTGCGTGACGAGCTGACCAAGCGCCATCCCTCGCTCGAGGAGGCGTGTGACGTTCTCCTGCGACGGCAGCACCCCGATGGTCACCACGACGACATCGCACTCCTGATGGCCCGGCTGACGGGCCTTCCTCATGACAGCGTCGCCAGCTGGCTCTTCACGCCCCAGCCGGAGGAAGTACGCAGGGCACGGAGTGTTGTCGGCGACACCCTCACGAAGTGGGGTCTCGGCCATCTCCGCGACGTCACACAGCTTCTCGCCGGGGAACTGCTCACCAATGCCATACGTCACGCCACACAGCCGGTGGGCCTGCGCCTGGTCCTCACCACTGACACGCTTCTGTGCGAAGTGAGCGACGACCATCCAAGTCATGCTGTGCTTCTGGAGCCGGCCGGCATGGATGAGCATGGCCGCGGCATCGGCCTGGTCAACGCCCTGGCCACCCGGTGGGGTTGCGTACCTACCCCGGCAGGGAAGACCACCTGGTTCGAGCACGACCTGCCACAGACCGCCCATCGGCAGACCACTCCGGTTCGGTGAGGCTCAGCCTCACCGAACCGGGCCTCACTCTCGTAGGTGTCCTGACCGACCACTGCGTGCTCAGCCACCACCGAGGCGAGCGGCAGCGATGTCCGCCTCATGACCCACATGAACCAGCACGCCCGGACCCTGGCGCACGTGGAAGGTTTCCGCTTCTTCGGCAGTCAGGCGTCCGAGGTCGGGATACCTGCCGGGAGGTGATCGACCAGCTGGTGGAGGTCAGGCGCTCTACCGGCTCCGCGCCGCCCAGGCAGTGCGCGGGCTGCGGAAGAAGTACGGTGACCGGTGGCTGGCCGCCTGCAGCAAGGCCATCGCGGTCGGCGACCCGTCGAAGCCCGCGATCACCGTGCCGACCAGCTCACCGTCGATCCCCCACTCTCGGCTGCGCTCGAGCGGGGGGACCCCCATCGCCACGATCAGCGCCTCGGGGTCACGGGCGACCAGCCGCTCCACGCCGTCCCGGTCGTCGCTGATGCTCGTCCCCTCGGCGGCGGTCTTCCAGAAGGCCAGCACGGTGTCGAGGTCGTCGGGCGTCGCGGCCCGTATCCGCAGGTCCGTCATACCGTGATCACATCACCGGCGGGCGCTGCGGGGCACGCGATTTCAGCATCCGGACGCACGCCCGGCGTACCTCCGCGTCACTCGTGCGCTATCGCCGCCAGCACGTTCATCCGCGAGGCCCGCAGAGCGGGCAGCAGCGCCGCCACGACGCCGAGCACCGCCGAGCCGATCACCACCGCGACGATCGTGCCCCACGGGATCGCCAGCGCCGTCATGCCCTGCAACGCCAGCACCTGCTGGGTGCACACCCCCCACACCAGGCCCAGTGCGAGGCCCAGGACCGCGCCGAAGACCGCGATCACCACCGACTCCAGCCGGATCATCCGGCGCAGTTGCCGCCGGGCCAGCCCGATGGCGCGCAGCAGCCCGATCTCCCGGGTGCGCTCCACGACCGACAGGGTGAGGGTGTTCACCACGCCGAGCACGGCGATGATGATCGCGAGCCCCAGGAGGGCGTACACGAGATAGAGCAGCACGGAGATCTGGTCGCGCACCAGTTGCTTGTAGTCGGCCAGGTCCCGGACCTGCAGCTGCGGATACGCGTCGAGCGTCCGCTCCAGGTTCCTGCGCAGGTTGTCGTCGCTCGTGCCCGGGGCGGCGTTGACGTACAGCACGGAGTCCTGCCCGCCCGGCGCGTACCGCTCCAGGGTGGCGAGGCCGAAGTAGATTCCGCCCTGCAGCCCGAAGCCCTCGGCGGTCTCCTGGTCGGTGAGGGCGCCGACGGTCAGTTCGGCGGTGCGTCCGCCCTGGAACTCGACGGGGACCGTGCTGCCGAGCCGTACGCCGTGGTCCCGCGCGAAGTCCAGGTCCATCGCCATGTGACCGGCGGCGAGCGCGGCGGCGCTGTCGCCCCCGGCGTAGGTGATGTTGGCGACCTCGTCGAGCCGCCGGTCGTAGCCGGCGGCGGTCGTCTCGACGCGGGCGCCGTCGGGCAGGAGGATCGCGATCGGCGTGAACCGCGAGCGCACCACGAGCCCCACGCCCTCGGTGCCGCGCACATGGTCGGTGACCTCCGGCGGGAAGGGCACGAAGTTGTTCTGGATCACGAAGTCGGCGCCGAGCGTCTGGTCGATCTGCCGGTCGAACGACTTAGTGATCGAGGCGCTCGCCACCGACAGCCCGCCGACCAGCGCGAGGCCCACCATGAGCGCGGCCGCCGTGGCGCCGGTACGGCGGGGGTTGCGCAGGGCGTTGCGCTGGCTCATCCGGCCGATGGAACCGAACAGCGCCGGGAAGGCCCCGCCCAGCACCCGGATCACCGGCCGGACCAGGAGAGGTCCCGCGACCACGGTGGCGATGAGGGTCAGGAGCACCCCGAGGCCCAGCAGGGATGCCGCCGGTCCCGTCTCGGACGACACCACGCAGCCCGCGAGCGCTGCTGCGCCTGCCGCTCCCACGACCGCGCCCACCACCGCACGCACCTTGAGCGGCCGGCCCACCGCGGCGACCTCGGCGTCGGAGAGCGCCGCCATCGGCGAGACGCCCGCCGCGCGCCGGGCCGGGAGGTACGCGGCGACGAAGGTGACGCCGACACCGACGACGTACGCCGTGAGGGGTGTCCCCCAGCCGATGACCATCTCGGTGGACTTGATGTTCATGCCGAGCAGGCCCATCAGTTCGATGAGGCCGGCGGCCAGCCCGATGCCGGCGGCCAGACCCAGCGTGGAGCCGGCCAGGCCGAGCAGCAGCGCCTCGGTGAGCACCGACCGGCGCACCTGGCGCCGGTCGGCGCCCAGCGCGCGCAGCAGACCCAGCTCGCGGGTGCGCTGCGCGATCAGCATCGAGAAGGTGTTGACGATCAGGAACACGCCCACGAGGACGGCGACCCCGGCGAAGCCGAGCATCACGTACTTGATGACGTCGAGGAAGCCGCCGAGCTGTTCGACGTCCGACTCGGCCTGCTCGTCGGCGGTCCGGAAGTTGTAGCGGTCGGCGCCGAGGGCGGCCGCGACGCGCTGCCTGAGCGTGGTGTCGCTCACGCCGTCCGCCGCGTCCACGGTGATGCTCGTGGCGGCTCCCTTGACGCCCAGCAGCTTCGTCTGGGCGGTCGGCGTGTCGACGAACACCAGTGCGGCACCGGGATTGGTGGTCGTGAACGTGACGATGCCGACGACCTCGACCCGGAAGGAGCCGGGTGCGGCGATCACCGTCACGACGTCCCCGATCCGTACGTTCCTGCGGTCGGCGGTCTCGGAGTCGATCAGCGCCTCGGTGGGCCCGTGCGGGGCGTGGCCGGAGGTCAGCTCGACGGGGCTGCGGTCGCTCGGGTTCCAGTTGGTGCCGATCGTGGGGGCGCCGGTCGTCGGGCCGACCGATTCGTTGTCGGCGTTGACGACCGTGATGTTCGTGGCCTCGGCCTCCGCGCGGGCGGCGGCCACGCCGTCGACCCGGGCGACCCGGTCGGCGAGCGCGGCGGGCAGCGTGGCCGTCGCACCGGACGGCAGCACCTCGTCGAGGGTCTCCTTGGGGGTCACGGTGACGTCCGCCGCGGTCGACGCGAAGAGCCGGTTGAAGGTGCGGCTGACGGTGTCCGAGAAGATCAGGCTGCCCGTGACGAACGCCACGGACAGCAGTACGGCCAGCGCCGAGAGCAGCAACCGCCCCTTGTGGGCGACGAAACTCCGGAGTGTTGCCCTGAGCACGGGTTTCAGTCCCTCTGGACGGGGGTGACGTCGTCGGTCCGACGGCGGATCACGTCGAACCGCTTCATACGCTCCAGCACGGCCTCCGCCGTCGGCCGCTCCATCTCGTCGACGATCCGCCCGTCGCCGAGGAAGAGCACCAGGTCGGAGTGGGCGGCGGCGCCAGGGTCGTGGGTGACCATGACGACGGTCTGCCCGAGGTCGTCGACGGCCCCGCGCAGGAAGCCGAGGACCTCCAGGCCGGCCCGCGAGTCGAGGTTGCCGGTCGGCTCGTCCGCGAAGATCAGCTCGGGGCGGGAGGCCAGCGCGCGGGCGCAGGCGACGCGCTGCTGCTGGCCGCCGGACAGCTGCGAGGGCCGGTGCCCGAGCCGGTCCCGCAGGCCGAGCGTGTCGATGACCTGGTCCAGCCACTCCCGGTCGGGCTTCTGGCCCGCGATGTCCATGGGCAGGGTGATGTTCTCGAGCGCGTTCAGCGTCGGGATGAGGTTGAACGACTGGAACATGAACCCGATCCGGTCCCGCCGCAGCCTGGTCAGCTCGCGCTCCTTCAGTCCCGTGATCTCGGTGTCGCCGAGCCACACCTGTCCGGCCGAGACGGTGTCGAGCCCGGCCAGGCAGTGCATCAGCGTGGACTTCCCGGAGCCCGACGGGCCCATGACGGCCGTGAAGCGGCGGCGCGCGACGTCCACGTCCACCGAGTCCAGGGCGAGCACCGTCGTCTCGCCCGAGCCGTAGGCCTTGGTGAGACCGCGGGCGCGGGCCGCGACCCCGTCGGCCGGTGCGAGCCCCGGGGCGTGCTCCGCAGCAGGTGTGGACAAGGCTGCCTCCTTGATCGCGCCTCGCTCGTGGATGTCCCGAGTTCCGTGTCTGCGCCGAGGGCGATGTGATCCGCACCACAAACGGTATCCCGTCGAGGTCGCGGACGGTCTCCGTCCCAGGTCGGGCCCCGGATGTGGTTGTAAGGGGCACTCACTGTCCCTGGGTGACACCTTGCCGCTGCTAGCATTCGGGCGCTAGCTTCGAGGTATGGCCAAGACCCAGCTGAACGTCCGCGTCGACGAGGACACCGCCCGCGCGGCCCGCGAACGCGCCCTGGCGCGCGGCATGAGCGTCAACCGCTACATCGAAGAGCTCGTGCGGCAGGACACCGGAGAGGTCGGCCACACCTTCGTGGAGGCCGCCGCCGACTTCATGAAGCAGTACGAGTCCGTCTTCGCCGAGGAGTTCGACGGGGGCGCCCCCGCTCATGGGGGTCCCCCCGCGCGAGCGAAGCCGAGCGTGGGGGAGAAGTCGAGAGTCGGGGAGGACCGTCAAGGCCGCACGAGCGAAGGTCGCCACTGATCCGTTGAGCGGCCTCACCATCGACCTCGCCTGGCTCCTGATGCTCGCCGAACAGAAGACGCCGGGAGATCCCCAGGTCACCGACTGGGGAGCCCTCGTCGCCGCGGTCGCGCGCCACCAGGCCGAGATCTTCGACGTCCCCGTCTACGACACCCCGCACGCGCGCGCCGCGGCCCTGCTCCAACTGCTGATCCACGTCCCCGCGCTGGAGCGCTCCAACGCCCTGTTCGCCTCCGCGGTCGCGTACGCCTACCTGGTCGCCAGCGGCGTCAAGGTCGTCACCTCGCCCGTGCAGGTGCGTGACCTGGCCCGGCTGGTGAAAAGCGGTGAGGCGTCGGTGCACGACATCGCGCGCGAACTGCAGCAGTGGAGCCTGTGACGCCCGGGCCTACTCGTCGGGGCGCCACGCGGTGCCCAGCACGCAGAACGACGTGGGCAGCGTCGGCCCCTTCTCCGGCATCAGCATCCGCCGGTACGGGCCCAGTTCGAACCCGGCGTCCCTGAGCGCGGCGACCGGATCCCGGGACAGATGGCAGCCGCCGTTCAGCGGCGGCCACACCGTGCGGTCCAGCGCGCGCTGGGTGAACGTCATCGCCCGGCCGCCGCCCCGCCCGTGCTCGAAGAACCGCACCTGACCGCCGGGCCGCAGCACCCTGCGCACCTCGCCCAGGGCGCGCGGCACATCCCGCACGCTGCACAGCACCAGCGACAGCACCACCGCGTCGAAGGCCTCGCTCTTGACCGGCAGCGCCTCCGCCGCCCCCGGCACCACGTCGACGGGCATCCGGGCGCGCAGCGCGGCCTCCACCGCCAACTGCCGCAGACTGCGCTCGGGTTCGAGCGCCACGACCTCCGGGACCGTACGGGGATAGTGCGCGAAGTTCAGGCCGTTGCCCGCGCCGATCTCGAGCACGCGTCCGGACAGCCCGGCGAGCAGCCGGTCGCGCACCCCGGCCATGCCCAGCCGGCGCTCGGCGGCCACGCTGACGCGGGCGTAGTAGCGGGCGAACAACGGGTGGTGCACAGGATCCCGCGCCACCCTGCGGGCGCCGGCGGACCGTAGCGGCATGAGGACCTCCCTCGCAGGACGGGCCGTACCGCGATTCTCCCCCCGTACGGCGCCATCACGCCCCACACCTACGGCTGTCGAACGTGGCAGCAGGCCCTCGGGGGCCTCGGCAGGGGGCCCACGACCCCCGGGCTAGGGTGGATGGCTCGGGTCACGCACACCGTCATCGAGGAGTCATGGTGCAGACACCGCTGTCCTGGTTAGCCGGCCGATACACCTGGGGGCCGCGCAGTGTGCGCATGGCCGCCGTGGCGTCTGTGGTCGCCGCCATCGGGATCATCGTCACCGGCGGCGTGGTCCGGGTCACCGGCTCCGGGCTCGGCTGCCCCGAGTGGCCCGCGTGCTCCGGCAACAGCCTCGCTCCCACCGCGGAGATGGGACTGCACGGCGCGATCGAGTTCGGCAACCGCCTCCTCACCGGTGTGCTGTGCGCGGTGGTCGGATGGCTCATCGTCGCCGCCCGGCTGCAGCGCGAACCCTCCCGGCCGGTACTGCGCGGGGCGTGGGCACAGTTCTGGGTCGTCGTGCTCAACGCCGTCGTCGGCGGAATCACCGTGTGGATGCGGCTGAGCCCGTACATCGTCGCCGCGCACTTCCTCGCGGCGACCCTGCTCCTGGCCGCGGCGGTGGTCACCTGGGAGCGACTGCGCGAGGCGGACCACGACGTGTCCGCCCCGACGGTCCCGCCGCGTCGCTGTGCCGTCCTGGCCCGTGCCCTGCTGGTGTCGACGGCACTGCTGCTCGTGGTGGGCACGTCGGTCACTGGCTCCGGGCCGCACGCGGGCGACTCCTCCGAAGTGGACCGGATGCCGTTCGACTGGGTCGGCGCCACCATCGTGCACGGCGTGCTCGCGGTGGTGTGCCTCGTGCTGGGCGGCCTGCTGTTCACCGTCCTGCCGGGCGGCTCCCGGGCCCGCCGGCGCACCGGGGTGTTCCTCGCTGTCTTCCTGGCACAGGGCCTCGTCGGCCTGTTCCAGGCGCTGACCGGTCTGCCCGCGGTCGCGGTCATCCTGCATCTGCTCGGATCGGCGCTCGTCTGGGCGGGAGCGCTCCGCGTCAGCCTCGCGGTGGGGCGGGGGACGACTGGCGCGCCCGCGGCGGCCCCCCCGGTCGCTCAGGTCCCGGCACCACTCGCCCGGTCCACGAACTCGGCCGACACGTAGAGGGTGAGCGGCCCAAGGGCCGAACGGTTCAGCTTGACCGCCGCCCAGTGGAACGGGTTCACCGGCTCCTCGTCCTGTACGTCGGTCACCAAGCGGGTCAGCCGGTGCAGGTGCTCCGGCCGGACGAGCGGCCGCAGCCGGTCCAGTGCCTCGCGGCCGGACGGTGTGTGACTCCGGAACGGCAGATAGAGCGTGGCGTCAGCAGGGCGCTCGCCCTCCGTCATGTTCCAGCACAGGGTCGGACGGGTCCCCGGGGCGGCCAGCGAGGCGCTGCCGTCGGTGGACAAGGCTTCGAGCAGGTCGGCGGCACCGCGTCCGGCCGCCGGGGACAGTCGGCCGACGCGGTCCTGAAGCGCATCGCCGGACCGCTCGTCCACGGTCGTGTAGAACTTGGTCCGGGCCCGGGGCGAGTCGTGCAGGTCGAGAGCGAAGAACGCCGGCATCAGGCGCGCCATGCCCTCGGGGTCGTGCCGCTGCAACCACCGCCACGCGGCACCGTGCCCGAGGCGTTCCATGGCTGCACCGATCACGCGCCGGTTCGCGTCGGCACCCGACGCCAGCGTGTCGAAGTACACCTTCGGGTCGGCCACTCCCGACATGCGGACCGTTGCGGCGACACACATCCCGAACGCCGCCTGGTCGCTGCGCGGGGCGAAGAGGTCGCGCACGCTGCGGGCCCGCGTCAGGGATGCGACACCGCTCCCTCCAGGGCTCGCAGGGTGCGCCAGCCCTGCTCCCAGCTGGCGTTCGCCGTGGTTGGCTCCTGGGGGGACAGGGGCCGGAAGAAGATCCTCACCCCCGGCAGCTGGTCCCCGAGGACCAGGGAGAACTCGAAAGGGGCCCGGCCGCGTGCCGCCTCGGGCTCGTCGATGTCCCGCGAGGTGCGCCGAGCTCAGCCGCCGAACAGCACGGCCACCGCGTCCCGGGCCGCGGCGGCGAACCCCGGCCCCAGGTCGAAAAGCCGTCCGAGGTACGTCAGTCCGCGCACGGCCCGCCCGCCGTACCCGGAGAGTTCGGGCAGGTCGTGCACGGCGACGGCCGGGTCCGCGCCGACGGTCATGCCGGCGCCCGGACGGCGGAGACGTACGGCGTCACATCGATGCCCGGGTACAACTCGGCGAGGCGACCGATGGTGTCCGCGGTCCAGTAGGGGTCGCCGGCCTCCGGGAACCCCAACAACTGCCGCTGCTTCGGGGACAGCTCGACCATCAACTCCTGGAAGTTGCCCCAGGCCGGCGACGCCGGCAGCATCGCCCACAGGCGCTTGCCGGCCCAACGGGCCGCCGCCGTGAATGTTGAAGAACAGCGCCAGCCGACGGCCGTGCCGGGCCCGGTAGGCCGAACCGCGGTGCACCAGGTCTCCGGTGAACAGCAGCAGGGAGCCCTTCGCTGCCTCGACGGGACGCTCACGCTCGTACAACGCGGGGTACTCGGTGCTGCTGTACGTGGCCTTCCGGACCGACGTGATCAGGGGTACTCCAAGGTCATCGGCGCGTCCCGCCACATAGGTGGGAGCGGTGTCGGCCGTCACGTCGGTGAGGTACACGATGCCGAACAGCCGCTGGTAGGCCCCGTCGGTCCGGGGCGGCAACAGACTGTTGACGGCCCATGTGTCGTTGTGCAGCGACTGGTCGTGCGTCCCGCCGTACGCGGTACCGTACTTGGCCTGGGCGAACGAGCTGGTCAGCAGCAGATCCTCGGTGCCCAGCAGGAGCTCGGCCACGTCGATGACGCGCGGGTCTAACGGCAGCCGGTTGAGGGCGTTGCTGGAGAACGGGAACGGGACCGCGTGCTTGAACGCGTCGACGTCGACGAAGCCGTCTGTGTCGCCTTCGGGATCGGGGAAGTATTCCTCGATGCCCGCGACGGCCTGATCGAGGTGCGCCCCGGTCAGGAAACCGGGGACCAGCGCGAATCCCCGTTCTGCTGTCTCTGCCGCCACCGCCGAGACGTCCATGCTCACGCCCTCCCCCCTTCGGCCTGGTCCGCCGCACCACGGCACCCGATCACGATGTTCTTCTGGAAACCGTCCAGCCGCAGCGACTCGCCGACCGGGCGGCCGTCCACCTCGATCCAGGCGTGTGCGGCGAACGGCACGAGGCTGACTCCCGACACCCAGTCCGGCCAGCGTCCGCGCAACCGGGCGAGGAGCGTCGCCGCCACCGACCGCTCCAGGCAGTACTGGCCCGCGCAGCGGCTGCTGACCGACACCACGTCACTGCGCGCACGCAGGGCCTCGGCGTACGACGCCGGCGCGGCGCCACGGGCGAGGACCCGCAGGACCCTCTCCAGCCGGTACGGCTTGCAGCAGGCGATGAGCAGTCGGCCCAGGCCGACCGCGAGCAGCGGAGCGCCCCTCCTGGGCGGCAGACGCCTATCGACGAGCCGGAGGTGCCTGACGCACCCGGAATGCCTCCGCGTCCCACGTCCCGTCCAGCCGCGGCGCGAGCCAGTCTGGTGCCGCCGCACGGAAGCCGGCCGGAGCCAGCGCCCCGGCGCCGGCGGGCACGGCGCCGAGGAGCGGGGCCCCGGCCACCTCCGGCAGGTCCGCGAGGTTGCACCGGGCGGCGAGGTCGGGCTCGCCGGGCCAGCTGCCGATGACGACCCCCGCCAGGTCGAGCCGCCGGGACCGTACTTCACGTGCCGTCAGCTCAGTGGTGTTCAGCGTGCCCAGTCCCGCGGACACCACGACCAGCACCGGCGCGGCGAGCAGCCCGGCCGCGTCGGCGAGGGTCCCGCCCGCCGCGTCGAACCGTACGAGCAGCCCGCCGGCACCCTCGACCAGCACCAGATCGTGCTCGGTGGCCAGCTTGGCCGCCGCTTCGGCGATCTCCTGCGGGTGCACCGGTGCCTGCCCGGCCCGCCGCGCGGCGGTGCCCGGCGCCAACGGCTCGGGATACCGGGCGAGTTCGGCCGCCGTGACGGCACCGGCGAGCCGCGCGACCTCGTCGGCGTCCCCGCGCTCGTCCGGCCGTACGCCGGTCTGCGCGGCCTTGAGCACGGCCACCGAACGCCCGGCCGCCCGTGCGGCGGCGGCAACCGCGGCCGTCGTGACCGTCTTGCCGACCTCCGTGCCCGTACCCGTGATCACCAGAACCGGCATGTCATCCCTCCCGCGCCGCGGCGCACACCGCGCGCCCGATCCGCGCCACGTCCGCGTCGTTCGTGACGTACGGCGGCATCGTGTACACCAGATCGCGGAACGGCCGCAGCCACACGCCCTCGCGCACCGCCGCCCGCGTCGCCGCGGCCATGTCGATCGCGTGGTCGAGCTGGACGACGCCGATGGCGCCGAGGACCCGGACGTCCCGCACACCCGGAAGGTCCGCGGCCGGAGCCAGCCCCTCCCACAGCCCCGTCTCGATCCGCTTGACCTCCGCCGACCAGTCCTGGCCGAGCAGCAGCTCGATCGAGGCGCAGGCCACGGCCGCGGCCAGCGGATTGCCCATGAACGTCGGCCCGTGCGCGAGCACCGGCACCTCACCCCGCGAGATGCCGTCGGCCACCCGCGAGGAGCACAGCGTCGCCGCCATCGTCAGGTAGCCGCCGGTCAGCGCCTTGCCCACGCACATCACGTCCGGCGCGATCGCCGCGTGCTCCGCCGCGAACAGCGCGCCCGTACGCCCGAACCCGGTCGCGATCTCGTCGAACACCAGCAGCACGTCGTGCGCGTCGCACGCCTCGCGCAGCACCCGCAGATACTCGGGGGAGTGGAAACGCATCCCGCCCGCGCCCTGTACCACGGGCTCGACGATCACCGCGGCCAGTTCGTCGGCGTGCCGTTCGATCATCGCGCGCAGATGGTCGGCGTACGACTCCTCGTACTCCGTCGGGGGCGCGTCCGCGAACACCTGACGGGGCAGCACCCCGGTCCACAGCTCGTGCATTCCGCCCTCGGGGTCGCACACCGACATCGGCTGCCAGGTGTCGCCGTGGTAGCCGCCGCGCCAGGTCAGCAGGCGCTGCTTGTGCGGCCGGCCGAGTGAACGCCAGTACTGCAGACACATCTTGACCGCGACCTCGACCGACACCGAGCCGGAGTCGGCGAGGAAGACATGCTCCAGACCGTCGGGCGACATGTCGACAAGGAGCCTTGCCAGGCGTACGGCGGGTTCGTGCGTGAGCCCGCCGAACATCACATGGCTCATCCGGCCGAGCTGTTCACGTGCGGCCTCGTCGAGCACCGGGTGGCGGTAGCCGTGGATCGCCGACCACCAGGACGACATGCCGTCGACCAGCTCACCCGAACCGTCCGCCAACCTCAGCCGCACCCCGCTCGCCGCCTCGACGACGAGCGGTTCCTGCCGGCCCGGCATCGGCCCGTACGGATGCCAGACGTGCTGCCGGTCGAGGTCCAGCAGCTCGGGCACGGTCAGCTCAGGCATTGGGCGCGAGGTCCGTTCCGGCTCCTCTGCGGCGCACGGCCACCAGGTCGGTGCGCGCCTCGGGGACCGTCTCGGCCGCCGACACCGACGCCGAGCCGCACGTCGAGGCGCAGCCGCCGGTCGCCCGGTGCTCCGGCAGCGTCACCTCGTCCGTGCCCTCCACCTCGAACCCGGCATCCGCGATCATCTCCAGGTCGGCCTTGCCGGCCTGGCCCTCGCTGGTGAGGTAGTCGCCGAGGAAGACGGAGTTGGCCAGATGCAGGGCCAGCGGCTGCATGGTGCGCAGGTGCACCTCGCGGCCGCCGGCGATGCGGACCTCGACGTCCGGGCAGACGAACCGGACCATCGCCAGGATGCGCAGGCATCGCTGCGGGGTGAGGTGCCACTCCTTGGCGAGCGGAGTGCCCTCGAACGGGATCAGGAAGTTGACCGGCACCGAGTCCGGGTCCAGCTCGCGCAGCGAGAACACCACGTCGACGAGGTCCGCGTTGCTCTCGCCCATTCCGGCGATCAGACCGGAACACGCCGACAGCCCGGCCGCGTGCGCCTTCTGGACCGTGTCCACCCGGTCGGCGTACGTGTGCGTCGTCGTGATGTCCGCGTACGTTCCTTCGGAGGTGTTGAGGTTGTGGTTGTACGCGTCCGCGCCGGCCGCGCGCAGCCGCTCGGCCTGGCCGTCGGAGAGCAGACCGAGGCAGGCGCACACCTCGACGTCCTCGTTCTGGTCCTTGATCGCCTTGATGGTCTCGGAGACCCGGTCGACATCACGGTCGGTCGGGCCCCGTCCGCTGGCCACCAGACAGACTCGCTTGGCACCCCCGGCGAGCCCCGCGGCCGCGGCCTGCGAGGCCTCGTCGGGCTTGAGCCAGGTGTACTTGAGGATGCCGGCCTTCGATCCGAGCCGCTGGGAGCAGTAGGAGCAGTCCTCGGGGCACAGGCCCGACTTGAGGTTGACGAGGTAGTTGAGTTTCACCCGTCGGCCGAACCAGTGGCGGCGCACCTTGCCGGCCGCGGCCACCACATCGAGCAGTTCGTCGTCGGAAGTGGCGAGGACGGCCAGTGCTTCCTCGCGGGTCGGCAGCTCGCGCCGAAGCCCCTTGTCCACGAGCGTGTTCAGCAGGTCCATGAGAGCCGATCCTGTCCTAAGGCACCACCTCCGGCCAAGGAGAGTTCGCACAGCTCTGGCAGTTCGTCGTGTGGGTATTGCCACACACTGAGCTGCGTTGCGTCCCGCTAGGGTCTGTGCATTACCTACAAAAGTCCCGGAGGACTCATGGCGTTCGGCTGGATCGACGAGCAGGCGGAACTGCGCCGCCGCGCCGGACTCGTACGGACCCTGCGCCCCCGCTCCGCCGACACGCCGCTGCTGGACCTGGCGAGCAACGACTACCTGGGCCTGGCCCGCCACCCCGAGGTCACCGAGGGCGCCGCGCGGGCCGCGCGCACCTGGGGCGGCGGCGCCACCGGTTCCCGGCTCGTCACCGGCACCACCGAGCTGCACGGCGAACTCGAACGCGAGCTGGCCGACTTCTGCGGCTTTGAGGCGGCCCTGGTCTTCTCCTCCGGGTACGCGGCCAACCTCGCCGCGGTCACCGCGCTCGCGCCGCACGGCTCCCTGATCGTCTCCGACGCCGGCAACCACGCCTCGCTGATCGACGGCTGCCGACTGGCCCGCGGTACGACACAGGTCGTCGCGCACGCCGATCCCGACGCGGTGCGCAAGGCGCTGCAGACACACGAGGGGCCGGCCGTCGCCGTGTCCGACACGGTCTTCTCGGTCGACGGCGACGCCGCACCGCTCGCCGCACTGGCCGAGGCGTGCCGCACGCACGGCGCCGGGCTGGTCGTCGACGACGCCCACGGCCTCGGTGTGCTCGGTGACGGCGGCCGGGGCGCCCCGTACGCGGCGGGGCTCGCGGGCGCCGACGATGTCGTCGTGACGGTGACGCTGTCCAAGTCGCTCGGCAGTCAGGGCGGCGCCGTGCTCGGCCCCGCCCGGGTGATCGACCACCTGGTCAACGCGGCCAGGACCTTCATCTTCGACACCGGCCTCGCCCCCGCGGCCACGGGCGCGGCCCTGGCGGCACTGAGGCTGCTGCGCCGTGAACCCGAACGGGCGGCGCGGGCGCGCGCGGTGGCGGGCGAACTGCACGCCCGGTTGACGGGCATGGGTCTGGAGGCGGTACGCCCGGACGCCGCGGTCGTCTCCGTGCGCGCGCCGTCCCCGGAGGGGGCCGTGCGTTGGGCGGCCGACTGCCGCGCCGCGGGGCTCGCCGTGGGCTGCTTCAGGCCTCCTTCCGTGCCCGACGGCATCTCCCGGCTGCGGCTGACGGCCCGCGCGGACCTCTCCGGGGACCAGATCGAACGCGCTGTACGTGTGATCGGCGAAACGCGACCATGAGTCGGCGTACCACGGCCGTGCATCACGCGATGCGGACCTGATCAGATTCGATCAGGAGGTGACGCTGGTCGGGGTGGTCAGGGATCGGTGCGCCTCACCGGAACGAGGCCGTGAATCCCGCCCAGCTCTCGGGAGAGAAGAGCAGCGCGGGTCCGGCCGGGTCCTTGGAGTCGCGCACGGCGAGCAGTCCGGCCCCCGGGCCGTGGTCCGGCCGGGCCGTCTCCACACAGTTGTTCGCTCCGGTGCTGTAACTGCTGCGCAGCCAGTGCACACCGAGCAGTCGAGTGCTGGAAGGTACGTTCCGAGGCAGTGCGGTCATGGTGCCTCCTTACGCGCCGTCACCTATCCCGGCGATGTAGTCCAACGAGTCCTCGGGCGAAAGGGCATGGAACTGAAGGACGTTGAAGGCCTCGGTGTAGGCCTCTACGTCTTCTTTCCGCTCGAGGTAGAGGCTACTCGTCAAGTGGTCGAGAACAACCACATCCAGATCAGAAGTGCTCGGAAATGAGAAGACAACGAAAGGTCCGGTGATGCCGATGTGGGCTCCGGCCGCGAACGGCAACACCTGGAGTCGCACTTGGGGCAGCCGGGCCGCCTCCACCAGCCGCTCCAGCTGCCGGGCCATGACATCCGGTCCGCCGACCTCCCGGCGCAGCACCGTCTCGTCCAGTACGGCGCTCAGCGCCAGGGGTGGCTGCGAACGCAGCACGTCCTGCCGGGCCAGGCGTACCTCCACCAGGGCGTCGAGCCGGTCCTCGTCCAGGCCCTCCACCGCGGCCCGGGTCACCGCACGCGCGTACTCGGGCGTCTGGAGCAGCCCGGGGACGACGGAGGTCTCCAGTGTGCGCATCGCGCTCGCCTGGGACTCCAGGCTGATGAAGTCCCGGTAGGTGGGCGGCAGCACCCCGCGGTAGGCGTGCCACCAGTGGTCCCGGCCGTGGCCGCCGGAGTCCGCCAACGTCATGAGCACTTCGCGGAGTTGGGAGTCCGTCACCCGGTAGGCATCCAGGAGTAACCGCACGTCGGCCGGTTTCACCCCGCTCGCGCCGGTCTCGACCCGGCTCACCTTCGACTGGTGCCAGCCCACGAGCCGGGCCGCCTCGCCGCTCGTGAGGCCGGCGCGGCTGCGCAGTGTGCGCAATTCGGCACCAAGTTTCCGACGGCGCACCGCGGGGCCGTGCTGCATGGGAGACTCCTTACTCCTTCTGAGCCGCCCAAATACGGTCTGCCGTCGCAGAGTTCACCGCTTCGAGCGACAGATATATGCATATCTTGGTGGATCGCCACTGTGACCGGCGCGGTAGTGGCAGTCTGGCGACGAAGCACCAGTCCGGGACCGTACTCGAACCATCCGCTCCGTGTCGGACTGCGGTCCCGTGGGAAAGGGACGACCTCGCCATGGCAGACCATCTGGAAGCATCCGTCACTCTGCCGAGCGATCCAGCCTCGGTCTCCGCGGCTCGCGGCTACGTGGTCAGCACCCTCGCGGAGTGGGGCCTGGCGCCGGACAGTGAGGTGGCCGACACCATCCGGCTCATCGTCTCCGAACTCGCCACCAACGCCGTACAGCACACCTTCGGCCAGTCACCCACCTTCACGGTGGACATCGAACTCGACCGCGACGAACAGCTGCGCATCGGCGTGACCGACAGTCACCCGCGCTTCCCCAAGCGGTTGCCGGCCGCCGTTCAGCAGGACAACGGCCGCGGCATGGTCATCATCCGCTGGCTGACCAACGAGTGCGGGGGGCGGCTGCGGGTGCGTCCCACCCGCGAGGGCGGCAAGACGGTCTCCGTCGAACTGCCGTGGACCGTTCCCGCGCGGCCGGTGCCGGCGGCGGGGCCGCAGGAGCCGTAGGGCGCGTCCACCAGGCAGCGCAGTGCGCCGCCCGTGCCCGGGTGCGTCATGGACGGCGCGGGCGGTCCCGGCCCTGCTCCAGGTGCAGGGCGGGCCGGGGCGCACGGGCGGGGCGGTGGCGATGCGTCAGGGCACCGCCGCCACCGCGCCCCAGGGGTCAGGAGACCCGG
Source organism: Streptomyces flavusporus (assembly GCF_046267975.1). Taxonomy (NCBI): domain Bacteria; kingdom Bacillati; phylum Actinomycetota; class Actinomycetes; order Kitasatosporales; family Streptomycetaceae; genus Streptomyces; species Streptomyces flavusporus. The sequence goes on from NZ_CP176503.1 coordinate 8,674,082, forward strand.
CCGTACCAGACGCTCCTCGTCCAGATCTTCTGCAGCCTGACCACGTCCCCGGTCTTCGGAGCGTGCCAGATCTTCCCCTTTCCGGCGTAGATCCCGACGTGGTAGACGCTGGACCCCGAGTGGAAGAACACGAGATCGCCGGCCTTGCGGTTCTTGGCCGAGATGTGGCGGGTCTTGTTGTACTGCTGGGCAGCCGTACGAGGCAGCTTCTTGCCGGCCTTCTTGTACGAGTACAGCGTGAGCCCGGAGCAGTCGAACCTGCGCGGCCCGGTGGCGCCCCACGCGTACGGGGAGCCCTTCTTCGACGCCGCGATCTGCAGCGCCTTGTGCGCCGGCGAGGCGGCAGCGGCCTCGGAGGCGACACCCGGAACCACGACGGAGCCGCCCACCGCGGCCAGGGTGAGGGCCGAGGCCGTACCGGCCCGGGCCATGAGTGACGGGACACGATTGAGCGCTGTCATTGCGCAACCCTTCGTCAGCCGCCTGTGAAGGATGACCTGTCGGATTCGGGCTGGCGAAGTGGCCCGGCCGCGTCATCGCGGCTTCACCCCAAGGGCTGCTCGGAACATGCGCTCCGGCGACCCGTCGTGCCTGGGTCCTCCACTCCTGCCGATCCACTCCTGTCGACCCGTCATCCGGGCGGCGGCAGGACTCGGCGTCCGCCCGGATCGCCCCGCCGCCGCGGCGGGGTCTTGTCGTCGTCACGGATCTTGACTCACGAATGTCCGAAAATCCCAACGGAACCGGGGTTTGTGTTGTTACTCACCACTCACCCGTTCGGGTGGACAGCCTGCTGTTCGAGCGGATGTCAAGGGTGCTGCGAGCCCCCGGACCAGCGCTGGAATGCTCTATTCCGCCCCGGAGGCATGTCTGTTGCGCAAGTGCAGCGGCTCCAAAAAAGTATGCTCGGATACTCCGGGCGGGGGTACGCCTTTTGGTCCGTTTCAACTCCGGCCCGGAGACGGCATCTTGAGGGTTGACGAGCCGGGCCGACTGGGGGTGCGTCAACTGTCGGAGCGCGGTGGAACGATGACCCGCGCCGTGCGGCGTTCGCCGTCCAGGACGCGCAGCGCCCGCGCGAGGGTCGGGGCGTGCAGCTCGGTCTCGCCCCGCTGGTGCATCAGTGCGAGCGCGTCGCGCAGTTCGACGGCCTTGCGCACCAGCGCCTGGGCGGCGCGCAGTCCACGGTAGGTGTCCCCTTCGTGGGCCGGATTGATCCGGCCGAGCAGGTCCACCACGTCCAGGTAACGGTCGATCACCTCGCCCTCGGCGCGGGTCAGTGCGGGCAGCGGCGGAAGTTCCGGTGGCAGCATCCGCGGCTCACTTCGCGCCGGACGCGGTGCGCGAGGCCTTGCGGCTGGGGATGATCCGGTCGATCAGGCCGTACTCCAGCGCCTCCTGGGCGGTGAGGATCTTGTCCCGCTCGATGTCCGCGCCGACCTGCTCCGGAGTCCGCCCCGTGTGCCGTACGAGCATCTCCTCCAGGCGGGCCCGGACGCGGGCCAACTCCTCGGCCTGGATGGCGAGATCGCTGGCCTGTCCCTCGATCGGCTCGGGCAGGCTCGGCTGACGGACCGCCACCCGGGCGCCGGGCAGCGCGTATCGCTTGCCCGGCGTGCCGGCGGCCAGCAGGACCGCGGCGGACGATCCGGCCTGCCCGAGGCAGATCGTCTCCACGTCGCAGCCCACGAACCGCATCGTGTCGTACACGGCCGACATGGCGCTGAACGAGCCGCCGGGGGAGTTGATGTACAGCGAGATGTCCCGGTCCGGGTCCTGGTACTCGAGGTGCATGAACTGCGCCATCACGTCGTTCGCCGACGTGTCGTCGATCGGCGTCCCGAGGAAGACGATCCGTTCCTCCAGCAGCTTCGAGTACGGATCCATCGTCTTGTGCCCGTAGCTCGTGCGTTCGGTGAACTCGGGCAGGGCGTGACGGGCGGACGGTCGGGTCATGGCGAACCCCCTCCTCGCGGCGGAAACCGGCTCCGGCGGAGCTGTCTGTAAAAAATGTACAGGATGTACGTGACGTTAGAATGGGGACATGGCCTACGAGATTCCGGTGACGCAAGCCAGGGCTGAGCTCGCCGATCTGATCAACCGGGTGGTGTACGGCGGTGAGCGCGTCGTCGTCACGCGGCACGGCAAGCCCCTCGTCGCCCTTGTCTCCGCCGCTGATCTGGAACGACTCGATGCGCTCGAGGCGGCCCAGGAGTCCCCGGAGGAGCAGGTGATCACCTCGGTTTCCGGCGTCCGCGAGGTCGCGTCCGCTCCCCGCGAACATCAGCGCTTCGGCATCGTGGCGGAGCACCGGGGGCCGAATCCCTCGTAACGGGGGTCCAGGGCGCGAAAGAGACCGTGCGCCCCGCTCCGCTGCAGCGGGGCGCACGGTCCTGACACGGCCGGGCGGTTGCTCAGCCGGTGACCACCGGTTCCCGGTCGGTGGTGAGTCCGCCCCTCTTCGGGCGGGCGGCCTGCAGCGCGCTGCCCAGCAGTACCGCGCCCAGGCCCAGCGCAGCCCACCAGGTGAGCGTCAGGGCGGGTCCGACCCAGGCCGCGCCGTCGAAGTACGACACCGAGCGCAACAGGGACGTCCCCGCTCCCGGCGGCAGCCACTGACCGATCGTCCCGGCCGGCTCGGGCAGCATCTCCGGCGCCGAGCCCGCGGCCGAGAACGGGTTGCCGAGCAGCATCACCACGCCCGAGGCGATGCCCACGCCGGCGGGGCCCAGGAGTGCGGCGAGCCCGGCGACGGCGCCACTTACGGCCAGCGTGGAAAGCCCGAGCGCGCCGGCCTCCGCCCACCAGTTCCCCGTGAGCACCTCCAGCCAGCTGTGCGCGATCGCCGCCGCGGCCACGCCGACGAGCGCCGAGGCGCCGAGCAGGGCGGCGACGGCCCGCACACCGCGCAGCCCGACCATGGTCACCGCCGCGCCCGCAGCGATCCCGGCCAGCGCCAGCGGCAGCACGCTCGCGTTCAGGGCCGCGCCGCGGGGGTCGTTCGAGGGAGCGGCCGCCACGTCGACCGTCCTGACCTGGGTCCCGTCGGCGGACGCCCGCTCGGCCACCGCCTGCTGAAGCAGTTGGGCGACCGCCGGGCTCGCGGCCGACGCGGTCAGCAGTTCGGGGCCCCGGTCGGTGACGACGACCGCGCCGTACACCGTCCGGTCCTCGATGGCCTCCCGGGCGGCGGCCTCGTCGGCGTAGCGGCGAATCTCGAACGCGCCCTCCTGCCGGGTCAGCTGCTGCTCGACCTGGGCCGTGGCGGCGGCCGGTCCCGCCACGCCGAGCGGCAGATCGCGCGGGGCGGTGCGAGCGGCGGGCCAGGCGAAGGCCCACAGGGCGAGTGTCGCGAGGAGCGGAACGAGGACGACTGTCGCGATCAGCCGGCGGGTGTGGATGTGGGCTGGCATGGACATGGGATCCCCCCTCGGATGGGATGACTAAAAAGAAGGATCGTTCGTTTTAACTGTTCTCCACCGTGCGTCCATTGGCGTCGCTTGTCAAGAAGGAATGTTCGTTTTAGGTTGGGGGCATGGCCCGCGTATCCCAGGAACACCTCGACGCCCGCCGCCGGCAGATCCTCGACGGCGCCGCCCTCTGCTTCGCCCGCAACGGGTTCCATGCCACGTCGATGCAGGACGTGCTGAAGGCGGTCGATCTCTCCGCGGGGGCCGTGTACCGCTACTTCAGCGGCAAGGAGGAGCTGATCGAGGCGATCGTCACCGAGGTGCTGTCCACCCTGGGCGACATCTTCAAGGGGGCGACCACGGAGAGCCCGCCGCCTCTGCCGGACGTGCTGGTTCTCAGGGTGCTGGAGCGCATGCGGGAGCTGCGGCCCCTCACGGTCGACGGCGAGTGGATGTTCCCCCGCCTGATGATTCAGGTGTGGACCGAGACCCTGCGCAACGAGAAGCTGGGGGCGGTGCTGACACCGGGCTTCGGCAGGGTCGAGGAGGCCTGGAGGCAGGTCGTCGAGGGCTACCGGGACGCCGGACTCGTGCCCGAGGACGCCGACGCCCGCGCCATGGCGCGCGTGATGATCGCCGTTGTGCAGGGCTTCGCCGTGCAGATGGTCCTCTTCGGCGACGTCTCGGAGGACACGCTGCGCGACGGGCTGCGGGCCCTGATGAGTGTGGGCGGGCCCGGCGCGGTCGGCGGACGGGACTCACAGCCGGTTTAACGTGTCGGAAACTCGCCGCGATTAGCCTGCCCATCCACGCCACCAGGGACTTTTCCCGGTGGCCGCGGCAACCGGGCCCCGCACGGCCCGGAGCGAGGATGTGAGGTGGGACGTGCAACTGACCCCGCACGAGCAAGAGAGGCTGCTGATCCACGTGGCCGCCGACGTGGCCGAGAAGCGCCGGGCCCGGGGGCTGAAGCTGAACCACCCCGAGGCAGTCGCCCTCATCACGTCGCACCTCCTCGAAGGCGCGCGGGACGGCCGTACCGTCGCCGAACTCATGGCCTCCGGACGCAAGCTGCTCACCCGGGACGACGTCATGGAAGGCGTCCCCGAGATGATCCACGACGTCCAGGTCGAGGCGACCTTCCCGGACGGCACCAAGCTCGTCACCGTCCACGACCCGATCGTCTGAGGGGCCTCGATGATTCCCGGAGAGATCCTCTTCGCCGACGGGCCGATTGCCTACAACGAGGGCCGCGAGGTCACCCGGATGACCGTCCTCAACGCCGCCGACCGGCCCGTCCAGGTCGGTTCCCACTACCACTTCGCCGAGGCCAACCCCGGCCTGGAGTTCGACCGCGCCGCGGCGCGCGGCAAGCGGCTGAACGTCGCCGCCGGCACCGCCGTGCGCTTCGAGCCCGGGATCCCCGTCGACGTCGAACTCGTACCGCTCACCGGCGCCCGTGTCGTGCCCGGACTGCGCGGGGAGACCGGAGGTGCCCTCGATGCCTGAGATCTCGCGTGCCGCGTACGCCGACCTGTTCGGCCCGACCACCGGTGACCGCATCCGGCTGGCCGACACCGACCTGGTCGTCGAGATCGAGGAGGACCGCAGCGGCGGGCCCGGTCTCGCCGGTGACGAGGCCGTGTTCGGCGGCGGCAAGGTCATCCGCGAGTCCATGGGGCAGTCGCGCGCCACGCGCGCAGACGGCACGCCGGACACCGTCATCACCGGTGCCGTGATCGTCGACCACTGGGGGATCGTCAAGGCCGACGTCGGCATCCGCGACGGCCGGATCACCGGCATCGGCAAGGCGGGCAACCCGGACACCATGGACGGGGTGCACCCGGACCTGGTGATCGGCCCGGAGACCGAGGTCATCGCCGGCAACGGACGGATCCTCACCGCCGGTGCCATCGATGCGCACGTCCACTTCATCTGCCCGCAGATCGCCGACGAGGCGCTGTCCGCGGGCATCACCACCCTCGTCGGCGGCGGCACCGGACCGGCCGAGGGCTCCAAGGCGACCACCGTCACTCCCGGCCCCTGGCACCTGGCCCGGATGCTGGAGGCGATGGAGCAGTACCCGCTCAACATCGGCTTCCTCGGCAAGGGCAACACCGTCTCGCACGAGGCGATGCTGTCCCAGATCCGCGGCGGCGCACTGGGCCTGAAGCTGCACGAGGACTGGGGCTCCACCCCGGCCGTCATCGACGCCTCGCTGACCGTCGCCGAGCAGACCGGCATCCAGGTCGCCATCCACACCGACACCCTCAACGAGGCCGGATTCGTCGGCGACACCCTTGCAGCGATCGCCGGCCGGGGGATTCACGCGTACCACACGGAGGGCGCAGGCGGCGGGCACGCACCGGACATCATGACGGTCGTCTCCCAGCCGCATGTGCTGCCGAGTTCGACGAACCCGACGCGGCCCTTCACCGTCAACACCGCCGAGGAACACCTCGACATGCTGATGGTGTGTCACCACCTGAACGCGGCGGTGCCGGAGGACCTCGCCTTCGCCGAGTCCCGCATCCGGCCGTCGACCATCGGCGCCGAGGACATCCTGCACGACCTGGGCGCCATCTCGATCATCTCCTCCGACTCCCAGGCCATGGGCCGGGTCGGCGAGGTGATCATGCGGACCTGGCAGACGGCGCATGTGATGAAGCGGCGGCGGGGCGCCCTGCCGGGTGACGGCCGCGCGGACAACCGTCGCGTACGTCGCTATGTCGCCAAGTACACGATCAACCCGGCGCTCGCCCAGGGCCTCGCCCACGAGGTCGGCTCCGTGGAGACCGGCAAGCTCGCCGACCTGGTGCTGTGGGAGCCGGCGTTCTTCGGCGTCAAGCCCCAGCTGGTCATCAAGGGCGGGCAGATCGCGTACGCGCAGATGGGCGACGCCAACGCCTCCATCCCGACACCGCAGCCGATCCTGCCGCGGCCGATGTACGGGGCGATCGGACGGGCACCGGCCTCGAACTCGTTCAACTTTGTGGCGCCGCTCGCCCTCGAGGACGGGCTGCCCGACCGGCTCGGGCTCGGGAAGCGGTTCGTGGCCATCGAGTCGACCCGCGGGGTGACCAAGGCCGACATGCGCGAGAACGGTGCGCGGCCCGAGGTGCGGGTCGACCCCGACAGCTTCGCCGTGCACATCGACGGGGAGCTTGTCGAGGCCACTCCGGCCGCCGAACTGCCCATGGCCCAGCGGTACTTCCTCTTCTGATGTCCAGGGCAGCGCTACTCGTTCTGGCCGACGGCCGGTTTCCCGCCGGAGGGCATGCGCACTCCGGTGGGGCCGAGGCCGCGGTGAAGGCCGGGCGGATCACGGGCGCCGCGAGCCTGGAGGACTTCTGCCGGGGGCGGTTGCATACGGCGGGGCTGGTGTCGGCCGGCCTTGCCGCGGCGGCCGCGCTCGGTGTCGATCCGGTGGAGCTGGACACGGCGGCGGATGCGCGGACGCCGTCGCCGGCGCTTCGGCTCGCCGCTCGGAAGCTGGGGCGGCAGCTCATGCGGGCCGCGCGGGCGACCTGGCCGTCGGGTGAACTCGACGCTCTTGCTGCGGAGTTTCCCAAGGGGACGCATCAGCCGGTGGTGCTGGGGGTGGCGGCGCGGGCGGCTGGGTTGGGGGCTGTCGATGCGGCGTACTGCGCGGCGTACGAGAGTGTGAGTGGGCCCGCTTCGGCGACGGTGCGGTTGTTGAGTCTTGATCCGTTCGACGCCACGGGGGTGCTGGCTCGGTTGGCGCCCGAGGTGGACCGGGTTGTGGATCGGGCGGTGGAGGCGGCTCGGGGGGTGGTCGACGACGGGGTTGATGCGCTGCCTGCGGGGTCGGCTCCGCTGTTGGAGATCGGGGCGGAGGTGCATGCCGGGTGGCCTGTGCGGTTGTTTGCGTCCTGAGGGGTTCTTCGCCTCCGCCGCCCTTCCCCTTCCCGCTACCAGGGGCTCCGCCCCTTCGACCCCACCAGGGGGCTGTGCCCCCTGGACCCCCCATCGGCCTGGACGGCCTCGTCCTCAAACGCCGGACGGGCTGAATGATGCCGACGTGCGCTGAAAACTGGAGCTGTTGCCATGCACCTTGACCACACCCACTACGACACCCCTGCCATCAGCGCCGATGCCCGCCGGCCCGACGGCAGTCGCCGTGCTCTGCGGATCGGGCTCGGGGGGCCCGTCGGGTCCGGTAAGACCGCTACCGTCGCCGCGCTCTGCCGTGCCCTGCGGGACGAGTTGTCGCTTGCCGTCGTCACCAATGACATCTACACGCGCGAGGACGCCGAGTTCCTGCTGCGCGAAGCCGTGTTGCCGCCCGAGCGGATCACCGCCGTGGAGACGGGCGCCTGCCCGCACACCGCGATCCGGGACGACATCTCCGCCAACCTCGAAGCGGTCGAGGACCTGGAGGACGAGGTCGGGCCGCTGGATCTGATCCTTGTCGAGTCCGGTGGGGACAATCTCACCGCCACCTTCTCCAAAGGGCTCGTCGACGCGCAGATCTTCGTGATCGACGTGGCCGGCGGTGACGACATTCCGCGCAAGGGCGGACCCGGGGTGACCACGGCCGACCTGCTCGTTGTCAACAAGACCGACCTCGCACCGTACGTCGGCTCCGACCTCGGGCGGATGGCGGCGGACGCCAAGGCGCAGCGGGCCGAACTGCCGGTCGTCTTCCAGTCGCTGAGGACCGAGGCCGGGGTGGGGGACGTCGCCGACTGGGTACGAGCGCAGCTCGCCTCATGGAAGGCGTGACCGTGACCGGTGTGCGGGCCACCGCGAGGATCAGCGCCCGTGAGGACGGCCGCGGCGGTACGGCCCTGCCCGTGCTGGAGGGCGAGGGACCGATCGCCCTGCGGCGTACGCGGGGGAGTGGCCCGGAAGCGTACGTCATGCTCGTCGGCGCGATGAGCGGGCCGCTCGGCGGTGACCACTTCACCGTGGAGGCCGACGTCGCGGACGGGGCCCGGCTGCGGGTCGGGTCGGCCGCCGCCACCATCGCGCTGCCCGGACAGGCCAAGGGTGAGGCCCGGTACGACGTGCGGCTCAGCGTGGCGGACGGAGGCGAACTGCACTGGCTGCCCGAGCAGTTGATCTCCGCGCGGGGCAGCGACCTGTACGTGCGCACCCGCGTCGAACTCGGACCGGCCGCTTCGCTGGTCCTGCGTGAGGAACAAGTGCTCGGGCGGGCGGGTGAGGAACCCGGGCGGCTCACCAGCCGTCTCTCCCTGCGGATCGCCGGGCGGATCGTCCTCGACCAGGAGCTGGCCTGCGGGCCGGGCGCACCGGGCGGCTGGGACGGTCCCGCCGGACTCGGGGGCCACCGCGCCGTCGGGCAACTCGTCGTCGCACGGCCGGAGTTCGAGCAGCAGCCGGTGCCGGCCCGGGTGCTGGGCGACGGGGCCGCGGTCGTACCCCTCGCCGGGCCGGCCGCACTGGTGACCGCCGTCGCACCGGACGCGCTGCGGCTGCGGCGGCTGCTGGACGAGGCGTTGGCCTCCCTGGAGTAGCTCTCCGTTCAGCGGGACGCCGTTCTCCGGTTATCGGATTGGCAAAGAACCGCAGTCGCCTCTGTTCTCAGCAACCTCACAGCGGACAGGATCACCCGTACTCATCCAAACGGCGTACGGGAGGCCCCACTTGAGGGACAAGAGACCGAAGAGGCGGACGGCGGCGCTCGGTTCGGCCGGAGTGCTCGTCGCGGCGACCCTGATAGCCGGTGCCGTCGCCGCGCCCACGGCCAGTGCGAGCGCCGAAAGCCGTCACGGTCAGGACCCCGAGGCCAGGGGCGTCGCGATCGCCGCCGCCCGCGCCGCGCAGACCGGGGTGAACTGGCAGGACTGCCCCTCCGACTGGGGGCTGGAGAAGCCCATCCAGTGCGGCTGGGTCACGGTGCCGCTCGACTACGCCAAGCCGTACGGCAAGCAGATCAGGATCGCCGTCGACCGGGTCGGCAACACGGGTACGGAGGAGGAGCGCCAGGGCGCCCTCGTCTACAACCCGGGCGGACCCGGAGGCTCCGGCCTGCGCTTCCCGCGCCGGGTGACCACGAACAGCGCCCTGTGGGCGAAGACGGCCAAGGCATACGACTTCGTGGGCTTCGACCCGCGTGGCGTCGGCAAGTCGGCGCCCATCTCCTGCGTCGACCCGCAGGAGTTCGTCAAGGCGCCCAAGCTGGACCCGGTGCCCGACTCGGAGGCCGACAAGCTCGCCCAGCGCAAGCTGGCCCGCGAGTACGCCGAGGGCTGCCAGGAGCGCAGCGGTGCGATGCTGCCGCACATGACGACGCCCAACACCGCGCGCGACCTGGACGTCATCCGCGCCGCGCTCGGCGAGAAGAAGCTCAACTTCCTCGGCGTCTCCTACGGCACGTACCTCGGTGCGGTCTACGGCACCCTCTTCCCCGGGCACGTGCGCCGCATGGTCGTCGACAGCGTCGTCAACCCGTCCCGCGAGAAGATCTGGTACCAGGCCAACCTGGACCAGGACGTCGCCTTCGAGATGCGCTGGCAGGACTGGCAGGACTGGGTCGCGAAGAACGACGCCACCTTCCACCTCGGTGACACCCGTGCCGAGGTCCAGGCGGAGTGGCTCGAACTGCGCGCCACCGCAAAGAAGGATTCCATCGGCGGGGTCGTCGGCCCGGCCGAGCTGATCGGCTTCTTCCAGAGCGCCCCGTACTACGACTCGGCGTGGGTGCAGGTCGCCACGGTGTTCAGCAAGTACGTCGCCGGTGACACCCAGGCCCTCGTCGACGCGGCGGCCCCCGACCTGTCGGACACCGTGGGCAACGCCGCCTCCGAGAACGGCAACGCCGTCTACACGGCGGTCGAGTGCGCCGACGCCAAGTGGCCGACCAGTTGGCAGAAGTGGGACCGGGACAACACCCGCCTCCACCGTGACCATCCCTTTCTCACCTGGTCCAACGCATGGATGAACCTGCCCTGCGCCACCTGGCCCGCCCGGCAGAACACCCCGCTGGACGTGAAGACCGGCAAGGGCCTGCCGCCCGTGCTGATCGTGCAGGCCGAACGTGACGCGGCCACCCCCTACGGCGGGGCCCTCGAACTGCACCAGCGCTTCAAGGGCTCCCGCCTGATCACCGAGAAGGACGCGGGCTCCCACGGCGTCACCGGCCTGGTCAATCCGTGCATCAACGACCGGGTGGACGCCTACCTCCTCACCGGCAGGCTGGACACGAAGGACGTGACCTGCGCACCGCACGCCACGCCCAAGCCGTGAGCAGCAGTCGTACGAGGTGAGGGGGCGGCCGGCGGCCAGCCGGCCGCCCCTTTGCTACGCCCGGTCGAGCCAGGCGTCCTCGGCCGCGTAGTCGAAGAGGTCGCCGTACGCCTGCACCATCTTCGGGTACGCCTCCCGCCAGTCCCGCCCGGAAAGCTGGCGTTCGATCCACTCGACCGTCTCGGGGAGTGTCTCGGCGTACCGCACCACCGGGCGGTACCCCAACTCCCGCTGTGCCGCCGACATGTCGCACACCACCGGGACCGGGACCGACCACGGGCTGTCGCCCACGGTCGGAGCCGGCGGGGGACCGTCGACGAGGACCGTCTCGGTCTCCGTGCCCATCACGGTGTCGATCGCCGCGGCGATGTCCGCGACGGTCGGTGCCTCGTCGTCGCAGGCGTTGAGCACCCGGGAGGCGGGTCGTGCCGCGGCGAGGCGGACGAGTTCGGCGAGGGTGTGCACGCTCACCGGGTGGAAGCGGCTCTCACCTCCGTAGGCGAGGACACGTCGTCGGCGATCGTCCAGGTTGCGCTTGACGAAATACAGCTCGCGGGGGGTGCGGCAGTGCGGTCCGTGCACCGCGCCGGCGCGCAGCAGGGTGGTGGGCAACTGCTCGCCGACCGCGAGCAGTTCACGCTCCAGGGCCGCCTTGCGGGTGCTGTACGACGTGTCGCCGGGCGGCACCGTGCGCTGGGTCTCCGGCAGCGGCACCGGGTACTCGGGGAAGCCGTCCGGTTCGGCCTGTGTGTCGAAGTTCCGGCCCTTGTCGTCCTCGTACACCGACACACTGGAGATCACCACCGCCGAACCGACCCGCCCCGCCATGGCGGTCAACTGCCGTGCGTGCCGGTCCCCGAACGCGACGATGTCGACCACCAGGTCGCAGTCCTCGCCGATCACCGCGGCCAGTGCCGCGTCGTCCTCCCGGTCCAGCCGCACGGTCCGCACCTCGTCGGGCCACGACTCGTCCCGGCCCCCGCCCCGCGACGCGGCCGTCACCGCCCAGCCGTCCCGCGCGAGCGCCCGCACGGCCGGGCGCCCGATCTGGCCCGTCGCTCCGATCACCACAGCACGTTTCATGAGGCGACCCTAGGACGGAACGACCCGGCAGGCATGGGAACTTGGCCCACAGCAGAGCTCAACCGAGCGGCATCCGCGGGAACCTGCGCTCCCGCTCCGCCCGGGCCGCGGCCTCCTCCGCCTTGACCACGGCCGCGTACCGGTCGACGTACTCCTGCCCGGACAGCGACAGGATCGCGTACATGATCTCGTCGGTGACGGCGCGCAGGATCGCCTTCTCGTTCTCCATGCCGGCGTAGCGGGAGAAGTCGAGGGGCTCGCCGAAACGGATCACGACGGGGTGGATGCGCGGGACGACCTTGCCCGGCGGCTGGGCCTCGAAGGTGCCGATCATCGCGCAGGGGATCACCGGGACACCGGCCTTGAGGGCCATCACCGCGACACCGACCTTGCCCTTGTAGAGGCGGCCGTCGTGCGAGCGGGTGCCCTCCGGGTAGATGCCGAGCAGCTCGTCCTTGCGCAGCACGCCGAGACCTTCGCGGATCGCCGCCTGGCCCGCGTCCTTGCCGGAGCGGTCCACCGGGATCTGCCCGGCGCTGCGGAAGAAGAACGCGGTGAGCCGGCCCCTGACGCCCGGGCCGGTGAAGTACTCGGCCTTGGCGAGGAAGGTGATGCGGCGCTTGAGGATCGCCGGCATCAGGAAGTGGTCCGAGAACGACAGGTGGTTGCCGGCGACGATGGCCGGACCCGACGAGGGCACGTGCTCCAGTCCCTCGATCCGGGGCCGGAAGACCAGTCTGAGCAGCGGTCCGAGAAGTACGTATTTGAGCAGGTAGTAGAACAACGGGTGGCTCCTCACTCCGTCGGTTCGGCTCACCGCCGCGTTCTCGCAGCTCAACCGGCATGTCGTGAGGGTTCAGTTTAGGTGCAGGCGTGGTCATGGGGAACCGGTGCGGCCCCCGGACGCGGGCTCGGTCCGTCGCAGGTCAGGGCTGTGCGGTCGGAGCGTGCGGTAAGGGTCCTTCGACCGAGTGGGGGACGGACCGTGCGGGAAGGGCCGTCGGTGCCGGTGTGGCCGGGGCGGGATCCGTCGGTTCCGTCGTCAGCTCGGCCCAGACGATGCGCCCGTCGCGGTGCGGGGTGCCCCGGACTCCCCAGTCGTCGCACAGCACCTCGACCAGGAGGAGTCCACGCCCGCTCTGGTCGTCGGGACCCGGTTGCCGGGGTGCCGGGAGAGTGGGCCCGCGGTTCTGGTCCTCGACCTCGATACGGACGCGGCCTGCGGTGGCGTGCAGTCGGCACACGATCCGCTCGCTCGCCGAGTGCATGACAGCGTTGGTGACGAGCTCGGAGGTCACGACGAGGGCGTTGTCGCGGGCCTCGGCGCCGATGTGCCATGCGGTGAGCGTCTCGCGCACGCTTCTGCGGGCGGCGCCGACCGACTCCGGGGCCGCCGGCAGGACGAACGTGTGGCTTCGACGGGGAGCGGGGTCCCCGGAGGCGAGCCGGTCGGGGCCCGAGGGCCCGGGGAGTCGACCAGGATGCTGCTCGCCTCCGGGTGGCTGTGGGGGGTGCGGCGTCTGTGCCGGCCGGAGGGGAAGCCCGGCACCGGGCAGGCGCGCAAAGGGCTCGGCGCCGGACGGCCGAACGGTCCGCCCCGGCAGTCGGCCGTGAAGCTCGTCCTCGGGCAGTCTGTCCAGCGGGTGGGGGAGGGAGGACGGAGCCATCGCCGTACGCCTTTCATGTGCCGTGCGGACGTCGGGTGTCGTCGCGGCTCTGTCTCCCCCAACTGGACCGAGCCGTCACTCTCTTCGGCTGGCCGAGGACAGTGAGCCCACTGTGGCACCCGCCAACTACCGCTCGCAACCTGCAAGTTGAAAATTGCAATGGCTCAAGTGCATGCTGCTTCCGCCAGGAAGTGATCGAATGACCAGGCAAGCGTGAACGCGTGAGACGGTGACCCGGGAGCTGACGGCGTGAGGGGGTGAGGCGTGACCGAGACCGACTGGGGCGGCGCCCCTTCCGTCCTGCGCATGATCCTCGGCCGACAGCTGGAGGAGCTGCGGACGCGGGCCGGCCTGACGTACGAGCAGGCGGGCGAGGCCCTCGGGGTCAGCCACTCCACGATCCGCCGGATGGAGGCCGCCAAGGTGGCCCGTCTCAGGCTGGCGGATGCCGAGAAGCTGCTCCAGGTCTACGGTGTGACGGACCAGCAGGAGATCGACACCTTCCTGAAGTCCGTCCGTGAGGCCAACAAGCGCGGCTGGTGGCACACCTATCGCGATGTGCTGCCGGACTGGTTCGCGGCGTATCTGAGCCTGGAGCAGGCGGCGTTGCAGATCCGCGCCTACGAGAACCAGTTCGTCCACGGCCTGCTGCAGACGGAGAGTTACGCACGCGCCCTGCTCGGCGCCGGCAATCCGCACGCCCCGGCCGAGGCGACCGAACGCCGGGTCGCCCTGCGGATGCGGCGCCAGGAGCTGCTGACCCGCCGGGAGCCGCCGCGGGTGTGGGTCGTGATGGACGAGACGGTGCTGCGCTGGCCGGTCGGCGGCGCCGACGTGATGCGCGCGCAGGTCGACCATCTGATCGAGATGAACCGGCTGCCGCAGGTGACCCTGCAGATCATGCGGTTCGCGAACGGTCCGCACCCGGCCATGCGGGCGGGCGCGTTCCACCTCTTCCGGTTCCGGGCCCGCGAACTGCCCGACATCGTCTACCTCAACGGCTTGGTGGGCGCTGTCTACCTGGACAAGAGCGACGACGTCGTGGTGTATCGCGAGGCCCTGGACCGGCTGGGCGCCCAGGCGACGCCCGCCGGCAAGACCGAGGCCCTCCTCGGGGCGATTCGCAAGGAGCTCTGACGTGCACCACCACATACGCAACGGCATGCCGTCCCGGGAACTGGGCGCACGCGGCTGGGCCAAGCCGTGGAGCGACGACGCCGGAGGCGCCTGCGTGGAAGTGATGAAGCTCGCCGACGGACGCGTTGCCGTACGCCAGTCGACCGATCCCGACGGTCCGGCGCTGGTTTTCACCCCGCTGGAGATGTCGAGCTTCCTGACGGGTGTCAAGGCGGGTGACGCCGACTTCCTCCTCTGACTCCCCTGCTACTGCTGAGCGTTCCCCGCACCCCAAGCCACGACCCGAATGGGAGACACGGCGTTGCCTGACAACGGATGGCCGGCCGACCGCATCGACACCGAGAACGCGCACTCCGCGCGGATCTACGACTACATTCTGGGCGGCAAGGACTACTACCCCGCGGACAAGGAGGCGGGCGACGCCATGTCCCGGGAGTGGCCCGCCCTGCCCATCCACATGCGGGCCAACCGGGACTGGATGAACCGCGCCGTGCGCTGGCTCGCCGAGGAGGCGGGGATGCGCCAGTTCCTGGACATCGGCACCGGCATTCCCACCTCCCCGAACCTCCACGAGATCGCCCAGGCCGTGGCGCCCGGGTCGCGGGTCGTCTACGTGGACAACGACCCCATCGTCCTCACTCTCTCCCAGGGCCTGCTGGCCAGCACCCCCGAGGGACGCACCTCGTACATCGAGGCCGACTTCCGCGACCCGGCGAGCATCCTCGACGCCCCCGAACTGCGCGAGACCCTCGACCTCACGCAGCCGGTCGCCCTCACGGTGATCGCGATCGTCCACTTCGTCCTCGACGAGGACGACGCCGTCGGCATCGTCCGCCGCCTGCTGGAGCCGCTGCCCTCGGGCAGCTACCTGGCGATGTCCATCGGCACCGCCGAGTTCGCGCCGGAGGAGGTGGGTCGCGTCGCCCGCGAGTACGCGGCCCGCAACATGCCGATGCGGCTGCGCACCATCGACGAGGCCCACGAGTTCTTCGAGGGGCTGGAGCTCGTCGACCCCGGCATCGTCCAGGTGCACAAGTGGCGCCCGGACGGCACGGGGGAGCAGGGCATCCGCGACGAGGACATCGCGATGTACGGGGCGGTCGCCCGCAAGCCGTGAACCATCCCGGGCCGGGGCCGACCTGTGGCCCCGGCCCACCCGCGGGCTGCGACGGATCAGGCCTGCTCGTCGCCGGAGACCGGCTCCGGTTCCGGCTGCACCTGCGGTTGGCCGGTGCGTGCCCGCTCCATGTCGGCTCGTGCGTGGATCAGCAGGGCCACGGCCTTGATGATCGCGGCCGCGCTCATACCGAGCGCCGTCCCCAGTGCGCCGACGGCCGTGATCACCTGGGCGGTCTCCGACGGGTCCAGCCGATCGCCCGCAGGGGCTTCGAGTACGGGGCGGCCCGCCAGGTAGGCCATGAGCCAGGCCGTTCCCGCGGCGGTGGCCCACAGCGCGGCCCGCTGGATCTCGGCTCGGCGCCGACCGCCCGCACCGGCGACCTCGGCGAGGCGGTGCTGGAGTCGCAGATGCCGGAACTCGTAGTGCGCACCCGACTGCCGCAGCACGCCACGGCGGTGCGCCTCTTCGAGGAACCGCATCAGCCGCCAGGGCGCCCGCCCGGTCACGGCCAGCCAGATCCTGGCGGCGCCCATCCGCCCCCAGGCGCCGAGCGCGAGCGCGGAGGTGCCGACCGGCACCCACAGTTCGGTGTGCATGGTGCCCAGCGTGCTGCCCCGCCGAAGCGCCGAGATCAGCACCAGACAGACCCCGCCCGCCAGGAGGGCGGCGATCGCACCGCGCGCGAGAGTCGCGGCGCGGTCGGTGCGCAGGGTGCTTTGCGGACCGGCCGCGCGGATCGTGTCGGACGGTGTGTTCAGAACACGGTAGACACCGGAGGCGCAGCCCCCGATGGCGCCGATCAGCACCCCGAACCAGACGAGGGGGACCACGGCGTCCCGCACGACCGTTCCGGCGGGCCGGTGCACGAGCCACACCTTCACGGGGTCGGGCAGGGCGACCACCAGGTTGTGTGCGTCGACAGGTCTGCCGTCCCACTCGTCGGGCGGGCCGGTCCAGTCGACCACCCAACCGTCGCTCCCCGCACGGATCCGCACGCCCTCCGTCCGCCCTCCGAGTCGCTCGTCCCACGAGATCCGGGCGCCTTTCATCACGGCGAACGGCCGGTCGAGCGCCGCGCGTTCCACGAGCAGGACCTCGCGCGGGCCCGTCGAGCGGACGGAGCGTTCACCGTCGTCCGTTTCGTGGAGCCGCCAGCCCTCGAAGACCTCACCGCTCTGAAGCCGGTGAGCGGGCCAGTGGATCCGGTACGCGGCGAACGCGCCGCTGACGCATCCGACGACCGCCGAGGCGGTGACGCCGATCAGCGTGCACGCGACGAAGCCCCGTAGCAGGCCGCGCCGAAAGCCGCGCAGCACGGCGGCCGGACCGGGATGCTGCGCTGCCACCCGTTCCCCGCGCCGAAGCCCGGCCAGGGACAGCAGCAGCCCGGCCCCGCAGCAGGTCGCGGCAGGGACCAACGCACCGTAATAGCCCTGGATCGCAAGACCGGCGAAGACGACCAGGGCACCCGCCACGCGCACGGCCACGGGGCCGCTCGGACTCCCCGCCCAGGGCAGGGCCAGCGGGAGGGGGCGCCGGGACAGGCCGGCGACGGCGAACATCATCGCCAGGATCAGTCCGAAGCAGCACCCGTTGAGGAACCAGGTGGGTCTCGGGGTGATCACGGCCCCCAGGCGTGCGCCGACCAGGGGCGGTACCAGCAGGCCCAGACCCACCGCGACGACCGTGGCCGCGGCGGTCGTCCGCGCCGCCGTGCGCGCCAACCACCGTGGCCCTTGTGGGGTTTCGGCGGTGGCCGGCAGCAGGAAGGCGAGTCCGAAGCACAGGCCGGACCCGATGCCCGCGAGGTTGAGCACGGCCGACAGCCCGCTGTCCCAGTTGGCGACCACACCTCCGCCGTGGACGGCCAGCGGCACCAGCAGCGCGGCAGTGGCGAGCAGCGCCAGCAGCGCGGGTCCGATCACCTCGAGCGCCCTCGGCATCGCCGTCGGAAGCTCCCACCAGGCCAGGCGCCAGGTGGGCGTCGAGCCGGGACGACGGTGCCCGAGGTCACGAGCGAGGCGGCTCAGCCAGTGGTGGGCCGCGCCCGGGCGCCAGGTGCCCTCCGCGTCCGCGAAGGCCGCCGGTACGAACGCGTCCAGCAGGTGTTCCTCGATGGCCTGCGCCGTGGGGAAGCGGCCGGGATCGGCCAGTTCGCCTGGGTCGCGGGAGGTGTCGCCGTACACCGTGCGCGCCAAGGTCACCATCAGGGGTGTGGTCAGTACGTCCGTGAGCGGTGGCGTGGGGGCCGCCAGCACCGGCGTCCACGCCGTGGAGCCGTCAGGGCTCGAACGGGCCGTGCGCTCCAGGTAGTTCCGTGCGGTGTCGAAGTCCAGCGGTCGCAACCGTACGACCTCCGCCGCGGTCAGCACATCGCCGCCGCACACGGCGCTTGCCCATTCCGCGGTGCGGCAGGTGAGCAGGACCGGCAGCCGCTCGTCCAGTTCGGCGTTCAGGCGCCGCAGCGCGTCCTCGCGGGTGGCCTCCGGCAGTTCGTCGAGGCCGTCGAGCACGGGAAGCACGAGACCTTCGTCCAGCAACTCGCGGGCCAGCGTGCGCCCGTCACGGACGGCGGCCAGCGGCCGGTACTCCGCGGCCAGCCGCTCGGCCAGCCGGCCGCGCAGCGGTGCGGACCGGGGGTCCCAGCTCGCCAGGGGGAAGAGCACCGGCACCGGGTCGCCCGGTCGCCGTACGGCGAGTGAGCCCAGCACGAAGCGCACGGCGAGGATGGTCTTCCCCGCGCCCGGATCGCCCAGCACGACGAGCCGGCCCGAGGGAACGGCCCGGAACGTCCCGACGATCCGGTCGAGCCGCTCGTCCCCGTCGCGTGGTGCCGGCAACGGCAGCCCGCACGCGATGTTGCGCGGGTGGTCGGCGAGCGGCGGACCGACGCGGGACCAGTGGACGTCCAGTGGCGCCGGGGTCCTGCAACCGGCGCAGCCGGGCCTCCGCGGCCCACTGGACCCGCACCGCCTCGGCGAGGTCGTCGGCCGCTTGCAGCCGCCGGTTCCCCGCAGCGGCGGTCTCGGCGCCACTCTGTCCACGCAGGAGGCCCGCGGCGAACGCGCACACCGCCAGCGCTGCGGAGACCACCGAGACCCACAGCGAGGCCGCGTCCTTGTCGTCGCTGTGGCGTACGAGGGCGACGACCAGCGCGACCGACGCGGCACCGGCCACTCCCAGTCCGAGACGGCGAAGCACACGACCACGCTCACACGGCGGTTCGCCCCCCGAAGGGAAGGATCGACGATCTTCGCCGCCACGGGTGACCGACGGGACGGGTGTTCGCGGCGGTGGTGCGTCTGCGGAGGTGCTGTGCGCACTGGTTCGCGGCGTGTCCCCCTGTTACGCAGGAGGTTCCGTCAGCGTTTGCTCCGCCCAGATGATCTTTCCGTCGGGTACGAAACGGGTGCCCCACCGCTGGGTGAGCTGCGCGACCAGCAACAGCCCGCGCCCGCCCTCGTCCGTGGTGCGGGGATGGCGCAGATGCGGAGCGGTCGCACCGCCGTCGAAGACCTCGCAGGCCAGGGCCCGCCCCCTGATCAGCCGCAGCCGGATGGGGCCGGGGGCGTACCGGATGGCGTTGGTGACCAGTTCGCTCACGACGAGTTCCGTCGTGAACGCCAGCTCCTCCAGCCCCCACTCCGCGAGCTGCCGCATGGCCGCCTTGCGGGCTTCGGCGACGACGGCCGGATCCATGGGCAGCTCCCAGTCCGCGACCTGGTCGGCGCCGAGCCGGCGGGTACGGGCCATCAGCAGGGCCACGTCGTCGTACGGGCGGGAGGGGACCAGGGCGTCGACCACGGAACGGCACCGGACGGTGAGCGAGGGCCCCGGCCGCTCCAGGGCCAGCCGCAGCCGGTCCCGGTCCGCGTCGACGGCCCAGGCCCCCACCCCGTCGGCGAGCAGCCCGTCGGTGTACAACGCGAGCGTGCTGCCCGGTGGGAGCGTCACCTCGACCGACTCGAAGGGCGGTCCGCCCACGCCGAGGGGCGGCCCCTGGGGGAGTTCCACGAAGGTGGCCGTGCCGTCGGGCAGGATCACCGCGGGCGCCGGATGCCCGGCGGCGGCCATCGCGCACCGCCCGTCGACCGGGTCGTAGACGACGTACACACATCCGGCGCCGGACCCGTCGGCGGGCCTGCCGGTGACCGGCGCGGAGGGGCGGGTGCCGTCGGTCTCTTCGGCGTCGGGTGCGGTGCCCGTGGTGTCGTCGGGGCCGGTTGCGTCCGGTCCACGGGCGTGCGCCGCTCCCTCCGCATCCGGTACGCCCGCCTGGGCCCGGTCCGTCGCTCCCGTGTCCGGTGCGATGCCCTCCTCGTGATCGGAACGTGCCACCACGTCATCGAGGTGACCGAGCACCTCCTCGGGCGGCAGGTCCAGGGCGGCCAGAGTCCGTACAGCGGTACGCAGCCGTCCCATGGCCGCTGCCGCGTCGATGCCGTGGCCGGCCACCTCGCCCACCACGAGGGCGACCCGCGCACCGGACAGCGGGATGAGGTCGTACCAGTCCCCGCCGACGCCGGTCAGCTCGTCGGCGGGCCGGTAGCAGGCCGCCACCTCCACGGCGTCCTGCTCGGGCAGCCGGTGCGGGAGCAGGCTGCGCTGCAACACCAGGGCCGCGTCCCGCTCGCGGGTGTAGCGCCGGGCGTTGTCCACACAGACGGCCGCCCGGGAGACGAGGTCCTCGGCCAGGCTCAGGTCGTCCGTGTCGAAGGCCTCGTGGCGGCGGCGCCGGAAGAAGGAGGTGACACCCAGGGTGACGCCCCGTGCCCGGATCGGCACGATCATCGCGCTGTGCAGGCCCAGCTCCAGGAAGATGGACCTCCGGCCACCGTGTGTGTCCGTGACCCACTCCTCGCCGAGCGGGTCGAGCCGCTCCTCGAGCCAGGAGCTGCCCGTCGTCAGGCAGCGGATGGGGGGCGATCCCGCCAGATACGTGGCCACCTCGCCGACGGCGCGGACGGCCCTCGGGACCACGTCCACCGACCGGTGTCCCGCGCGGCGCAGCGGCACGGGTTCCGAGGCGCTCAACGGCCCGGGGGCGGGCTCCGCGCCGCCCAGCACCGACTCCAGCAGGTCCACGGTGACGAAGTCGGCGAGCTCCGGCACGGCCACGTCGGCCAGCTCCTGCGCGGTCCGCGTGATGTCCAGGGTGCGGCCGATGTGCTCGCCGGCCCGGTCGAGCAGCGCCAGCCGCTGCCGGGCGCGGTGCCGGTCGCTGATGTCCACGACGACGTAGTACACGCCCACCGGGTGACCCTGGCCGTCGTCGAGCCGGGTGAACGACATCATGTGCGAGGTCTCCCGGAACGGAGCGGACCGGACCCTGCCCACGTGCTCGAACCCGACCACGGATTCGCCGGTCACCAGCACGTGCCGCATCTGCGCTTCGATCGCCTCGGTGTCCAGGCCCGGCTGGATGTCCGCCAGCCTCAGTCCCAGCCGACGGTGCGGGGGTCCGCCGCCGAACTGGGCGAGGGCCGCGTTCGACCAGACGTAGCGCAGGTCCGTGTCGACGATCGCTATGCCGACGGGGGAGCGTTCGACGATCTGTTCCAGCATGGTGCGGCTCATGTCCCAGCCGGGCGCGTCCGCCAGCTCCGACATCAGCGCGAGCCACTGCGAGGGGCCGCGCGTCTCCCGCCCGGAGGTGATCCGCACCATCACCCGGACGGGCAGTCCGTCCTTGCGCCGGGCCGTCAGCAGCCCGGCCCATTCACCGTCCCTGCGGCAGTGCTCGACGACCTCCGGCACCCGCGGGG
The DNA here is from genome assembly GCF_046267975.1 of Streptomyces flavusporus. NCBI lineage: Bacteria > Bacillati > Actinomycetota > Actinomycetes > Kitasatosporales > Streptomycetaceae > Streptomyces > Streptomyces flavusporus. The sequence goes on from NZ_CP176503.1 coordinate 8,695,497, forward strand.
CGTCCTCGGCGGTCAGCAGGTCGGCCAGGTTGGTGCCCACGGCTTCGGCGGCCCCGTACGCCAGCATCCGCTCGGCGTCCCGGGTCCAGCTCGTCACCACGCCCCGTGCGTCCAGCAGCAGGGGCGCGGCATCCGCCACGTCGAACCGTCGACGGGTGACGTCGCGGTCCTCGTAAGTGCCCACGGCCGACCTCTCTGTCGCTGAGAGTGGTCTACCACCTCTCCCACCCATCTTCATCCTTCGCCCGTCGCCCCTGCCGCGCGGAGGCACGTGCCGGGCAGACGAGTGGGATCGAAGCGGACCTCGCTCATGAAGGGCCCTCGCCGGAGTGGGTGCCCTCACGCGCCTCGCAGCAACACCGCCTCCAGTGCGTCGAGGGCGGAGCGGAGCTCCTCTTCCGTGATGGTCAGTGGGGGTGCCAGGCGGATCGTGGAGCCGTGGGTGTCCTTGACCAGAACGCCCTCCCGCATGAGGCGCTCGCTGACCTCGCGGCCGGTGCCGAGGGACGGGTCGATGTCGACGCCCGCCCACAGCCCGCGCGCCCGGAAGCCGACGACACCCTGGCCGACGAGCTTCGCCAGGCCGTCCCGCAGGACCACGCCCAGCTCCGCCGCCCGGCGCTGGAACTCGCCCGTCTCCAGCAGGTCCACCACCGCCGTGCCGACCGCCGCCGCCAGCGGGTTGCCGCCGAACGTCGAACCGTGCTCACCCGGCCGCAGCACACCGAGGACCTCCCGGCGCGCGACCACCGCCGACACCGGCACGATGCCACCGCCCAGCGCCTTGCCGAGGAGCAGCACGTCCGGGACGACGCCCTCGTGCTCGACGGCGAGGGTACGGCCGGTACGGCCGAGGCCCGACTGGATCTCGTCCGCCATCCACAGGCAACCCTTGCGACGGGTCAGGTCGCGGACGCCCGCCAGATAGCCGTCGTCCGGGATCACCACCCCGGCCTCGCCCTGGATCGGCTCGATCAGCACCGCCGCTGTCGTCTCGTCGATCGCCGCCTCCAGCGCCGCCAGGTCGTTGTACGGCACGATCCGGAAGCCCGGCGTGAAGGGGCCGAAGCCCGTGCGCGCGGTCTCGTCCGTGGAGAAACTGACGATGGTCGTCGTACGGCCGTGGAAGTTCTCCGCCGCGACCACGATCGTGGCCCGGTCGGCGGGGACGCCCTTCACGTCGTACGCCCACTTGCGCGCCACCTTGATGCCGCTCTCGACCGCCTCCGCGCCCGTGTTCATGGGCAGCACCATGTCCAGGCCGGTCAGCCCGGCCAGCCGCTCGGCGAACTCGGCGAGCCGGTCGTTGTGGAAGGCACGCGAGGTCAGGGTCAGGCGGTCCAGCTGGCGGTGCGCCGCGTCGATCAGCGCGGGGTGCCGGTGGCCGAAGTTGAGGGCGGAGTAGCCGGCCAGCATGTCGAGGTAGCGACGGCCCTCGACGTCCTCCACCCAGGTGCCCTCGGCGCGGGCGACGACCACGGGCAGCGGGTGGTAGTTGTGCGCGAGCACCGGCTCCTCGGCGCGGATCAGCTCTACGGAGTCACGGGTACGGGCGGGTGCGGTCATGGGCGGATCTCCTGGGTGCAGCACTTGATGCCGCCGCCGGCCTTGTGGAACTCCGACAGGTCGACGGGGACGGGGACGTAACCGCGGTCGGCCAGCCGCGAGGCGAGGCCCTCGGCGCGGGGCGGGACGAAGACGTGGTGTCCGTCGGATACGGAGTTCAGCCCGAAGGCCATCGCGTCCTCGCGGGTGCCGAGCACCGCGTCCGGGTACAGCCGCTCCAGCACCTCGCGGCTGCCGGGCGAGAACGCCTCCGGGAAGTACGCGATGTTCTCGTCGTCGAGCACGAACAGCGCCGTGTCCAGGTGGTAGAAGTACGGGTCCACCAGCGTCAGCGAGATCACCGGGACGCCGAAGAACTCCTGCACCTCGCGATGCGCCTCGCGGGTGGTGCGGAAGCCGGTGCCGGCCAGCAGGTACCGGCCGGTGAAGACGAGGTCGCCCTCGCCCTCGCACACGTTCTCGGGCCGGTAGACGTCGTAGCCCGCCGCCTTGAACCAGGTCTCGTAGTGGGTGGACTCGGGGCGGCGCTCGGGTGCGTGGAAGAGGGAGCCGAAGACGCGGCCGTCGACGACGACCGCCGAGTTCGCGGCGAAGACCATGTCCGGCAGCCCGGGCACCGGCGGCACGGTCTCGACCGTGTGGCCGTGGGCCCGGTAGGTGTGGATCAGTGCCTGCCACTGCTCCTGGGCGAGATCGAGGTCTACGCGGACGTCGGGATGCATCCAGGGATTGATCGCGTACTGCACGGCGAAGTGTCTGGGTTCGCAGACGAGGAAGCGCCGTCGGCGCGGCACACGGCTTGTGGGCACAGAGGGGTACCTCCGCTTCCAGCGGTGTCGACTGAGGGGTGACACCAAGGTAGGAAGCGACCGCGACGGGCGACAAGCAACAAGAGCTGCGTGTCCGCGCAGGAATGCTGCGTTCTGAACGCCCTCAGCGCACGTCTGGTGCGGCCTGCGGGGCAGGGTGGCTGGCACCCGCCTCAGGGCTCTCCGGGATCAGATGGGACAGCACCATCACGCTGATCGTCTTCCTGATGAACGGCTCCGCACGGATCCGCTCGAGTACCTCCTCGAAGTGCTCCACGTCCCTCGCCCGCACATGCAGCAGCGCGTCCGCTCCACCGGTCACCGTCATCGCCGCCGTGATCTCGGGGTGATGGCGCACGACCTCCGCCAGCCGTCGGGGCGGTGCGGCGCCCTCGCAGTACACCTCGACGTACGCCTCCGTGCGCCAGCCCAGTGCCGACGGCTGCACCGTCGCCGTGAACCCGGTGATCACGCCCGTCTCGCGCAGCCGGTCCACCCGGCGCTTGACGGCGGTCGCGGACAGCCCGATCGCCGTGCCGATCTCGGCGAAACTGGTCCTGGAGTTCGCCATCAACGCGGTGATGATCTTCCGGTCGAGCTCGTCGAAGGATGCCGGCCTGCTGTTCATGCGGGCACTGTATCCAGCGGAAACGTCCACGTCCGGCCCGTGTGCAGGCGTACGGAATGCTCCTAGACTCCACGTTCATGCTGCGCGCCCTGGCTGTCGACGACGAACGCCCCTCGCTCGAGGAACTCGTGTACCTGCTGAACGCGGATCCGCGGATCAGCAGCGCGGAGGGCGCCGGCGACGCGACCGAGGCGCTGCGCCGCATCAACCGCGCCCTGGAGTCCGGGCCGGACGGGCCGGAGGCCATCGACGTCGTCTTCCTCGACATCAACATGCCCGGCCTCGACGGACTGGACCTGGCCCGCTTGCTGACCGGATTCGCCCAGCCGCCGCTGGTCGTCTTCGTCACCGCCCACGAGGACTTCGCCGTCCAGGCCTTCGACCTCAAGGCGGTCGATTACGTGCTCAAGCCGGTCCGCAAGGAGCGCCTCGCCGAGGCCGTGCGCCGGGCCGCCGAACTGCGCGGCACCACACCGCGCATCCCCGTGCACGAGCCCGACCCCGACCACATACCCGTCGAACTGGGCGGCGTGACCCGCTTCGTCGCCGTCGACGACATCACCCACGTCGAGGCGCAGGGCGACTACGCCCGACTGCACACCGGCAAGGGCAGCCACCTGGTGCGCATCCCGCTGTCCACCCTGGAGGACCGCTGGCGCTCCCGCGGCTTCGTCCGCATCCACCGCCGCCATCTGGTCGCCCTGCGCCACATCGGCGAACTCCACCTGGACGCGGGCACGGTCAGCGTCCTGGTCGGCTCCGAGGAACTCCAGGTCAGCCGCCGCCACGCCCGTGAGCTGCGGGACCTGCTGATGCGCCGGACCACGAGCTAGGGGGAACGCATGCCCCAGGACCAGACCGAACGCCGCGTCGTCGTCACCGGACCGCCCCGCCGCACCCTCCCCCACGCTCGGCTTCGCTCGCGCGGGCGGTACTCCCATGCCTCCGGCTACTACCGTCCCCGCACCGAGATCGACGAGCAGACCACCCTCGGTCACACCTATGTGCGCTCCCTGATGCGCACCCAACTGCGCGCCGCGCTCACCGTGTTCGCCGTGCTCGGCCTGCTGGTCGGACCGCTGCCCCTGGTGTTCGCGACGACCCCGAACGCCCGCCGTCTGGAGTGGCTGGTGCTCGGCTTCGGCCTGTACGCGCCCCTGGTGCTGCTCGCCCGCTGGTATGTGCGGCGCGCAGAGCGCAACGAACGGGACTTCGCCCGTCTCGTCGAGGACCGCTGAGACGGCCGAGGCCCACGCCCGTGTACTCCGGATACGCCGTCCCCGCCGTCGCCCTGGTCGTCGTCGCGACCGTCCTCGTCGGCGCGTTCGGCCTGCGCATCTCCCGAACGACCTCCGACTTCTACGTCGCCTCCCGCACCGTGGGCCCGCGCCTGAACGCCGCCGCCATCAGCGGCGAGTACCTCTCCGCCGCCTCCTTCCTCGGCATCGCCGGCCTGGTCCTCGTCCAGGGGCCCGACATGCTCTGGTACCCCGTCGGCTACACCGCCGGATACCTCGTCCTCCTGCTCTTCGTCGCCGCCCCCCTCCGCCGCTCCGGCGCCTACACGCTGCCCGACTTCGCCGAGGCCCGGCTCGCCTCCCCGGCGGTGCGGCGGCTCGCGGGCGCCTTCGTCGTCGGCGTCGGCTGGCTGTACCTGCTGCCCCAACTCCAGGGCGCCGGGCTGACGTTGACCGTACTGACGGGCGCGCCCGACTCGCTCGGCGGGATCATCGTCGCCGTCGTCGTGACCGCGATCGTCGCCGCGGGCGGCATGCGCAGCATCACCTTCGTGCAGGCCTTCCAGTACTGGCTCAAACTCACCGCCCTCCTGGTCCCCGCCCTGTTCCTGGTCCTCGCCTGGCAGGGCGACGGAGCCCCCCGCAACGTCTTCGACGAACCGGCCGGCTTCCGCGAACAGCGCGTCGTCCGCGTCGACGACACCCTCGACCTGAAGCTCGAAGAACCGCTGACGGTGACGGTGACCGGCACGGTCGACGGCCGCAGGTACCAGGACGACAGCCTGCGGCTCCCCGCCGGCACCCACCGCATCGAGCAGAGCACCCGCCTGACCTTCGACAAGGGCGATCCCGTCCCCACGGCCGACTCGGCCGGCGGCGGCATGTCGCCCTCCCGGGCCGAGAGCCGCGAGGAACGCCCGCTGTACGCCACGTACGGTCTGATCCTCGCCACCTTCCTCGGCACCATGGGCCTGCCGCATGTCGTCGTCCGCTTCTACACCAGCCCCCACGGCGTGGCCGCGCGCCGTACGACGGTGGCCGTGCTGGCGCTGATCGGCGGCTTCTACCTGCTGCCGCCCGTGTACGGCGCCCTCGGCCGGCTGTACGCCCCCGAACTCACCCTCACCGGCGACGCGGACGCGGCGGTCCTGCTGCTGCCCGAGCGGATGATCGGCGGCGTCGGCGGCGATCTGCTCGGCGCGCTGGTCGCGGGCGGCGCCTTCGCCGCGTTCCTGTCCACGGCGTCGGGGCTGACCATGGCCGTCGCGGGCGTGCTGACGCAGGACGTCCTGCCGACCCGCGGCGTGCGTCACTTCCGGCTCGGCACGGTGCTCGCCATGGCGGTGCCGCTCGCGGCGAGCGCCCTGGTCGGCGGGCTGCCGGTGGCCGACGCGGTCGGGCTGGCCTTCGCCGTGTCCGCCTCGTCGTTCTGTCCGCTGCTCGTGCTCGGCATCTGGTGGCGGCGGCTCACCCCGCCCGGCGCGGCCGCCGGGATGCTGGTGGGCGGCGGCTCGGCGTTCCTGGCCGTGGGCGCGACCATGGCCGGACTCCCCGGGGCAGGCCCGCTGCACGCCCTGCTCGCCTGGCCCGCGCTGTGGTCGGTGCCGCTGGGCTTCCTCACGATGGTGCTGGTCTCCCTGGCGACCCCGGGCCGGGTCCCGGCGGGGACGGCGGCGATCCTGGCGCGGTTCCATCTGCCGGAGGAACTGCGGACGGAGGTGAAGGCATGAGCGGTTTCCTGGCCGGCCTGTGCGTCGCCGTTCTGCCGCTGCTGGCCGCGGGCTTCTGGCTGGGCCGGCGTACGAACCGCCCGGAGAGCCTCGGAGGCCTGGGCACCCCCGTCGAGCACGCCACCTTCCAGACCCTGCACACCGCCTCCCTCGCCGCACCCCCGCTGCGGGCGGGCCTCACCGAGGAGACCGCCCGCAAGTCGGCCCGCAGGCTGCGCACCCTGCTCGGCACGGACGCGCTGTGCCTCACCGACGACACCCACGTCCTCGTCTGGGACGGAGTGGGCGACCACCACCGCGCCGAGATCATGGAACGGCTCGCCGGCCCGCTGGAGACCGGCCGCGGCGAGGCGTTCCGCCTCACCTGCGACGCCCCCGACTGCCCACTGCGCTGGGCGGTCGTGGCCCCCCTCACCGTCGACGACCGTGTGCACGGCGCCCTCGTCGCCTGCGCGCCCCGCGAGTCCGCCGTCCTCGTCCGGGCGGCCGGCGAGGTCGCCCGCTGGGTCTCCGTCCAGCTGGAACTCGCGGACCTGGACCAGTCCCGCACCCGTCTGATCGAGGCCGAGATCAAGGCCCTGCGCGCCCAGATATCCCCGCACTTCATCTTCAACTCGCTCGCGGTGATCGCCTCGTTCGTCCGCACCGACCCCGAACGTGCCCGCGAACTGCTCCTGGAGTTCGCCGACTTCACCCGCTACTCGTTCCGCAGACACGGCGACTTCACCACCCTCGCCGACGAACTCCACGCCATCGACCACTACTTGGCGCTCGTGCGGGCACGCTTCGGCGACCGCCTCTCCGTCACCCTGCAGATCGCCCCCGAGGTGCTCCCGGTCGCCCTGCCGTTCCTCTGCCTCCAGCCGCTCGTCGAGAACGCCGTCAAGCACGGACTCGAGGGCAAGTCCGACAAGTGCCACATCAGCATCACCGCGCAGGACACCGGCGCCGAGGCCCTGGTCGTCATCGAGGACGACGGCGCCGGAATGGATCCCGACCTGCTGCGCCGCATCCTTGCCGGGGAGGTCAGCCCGTCGGGCGGCATCGGCCTGTCCAACGTCGACGACCGGCTCCGCCAGGTCTACGGCGACGACTACGGCCTGGTCATCGAGACCGCGGTCGGTGCGGGCATGAAAGTCACCGCCCGGCTGCCGAAATACCAGCCGGGCGTGCACTCGGCGGGGCGGCTCACCCGCGAGTGAAGACTCGCCGGGAGCTCAGGTGCTGCGCGTGGCGACCATACCGAGGGTGATCAGACCCAGCACGACCCAGCCGAACCACAGCCAGCCGTTGCTGCCGAGCGCCACCGTGTAGCCCGTCACCACGACGAGCCCACCAACGGTGAGCACCCCCATCGCCTTCGTAGAACCGTCCGTGGAACCGGGCATCGCAACACCCTCCTCATGGTTCGTCCCCCTCCATGGTGCCCCCGTTCTGCTTCCGGACGGTGCACACGACGAAATGAGTGCCGGATTTCCAGGAACCCTCACCGGTCCAGGAACCGGCCTCGTAGACGGAAGGGTCGAATCCGTAGTCGGCAGGCGGTACGTCCCGCGCGCACGCCGTGTCCGACCGCGTGCGCGCCTGCGCGAGCGTCAGCCCCGCGTCCAGACGGGTGAAACCGAGCACCTGCTCGTCGTGGCGTCCCTCGCAGGACACCAGCCGGACGTCCCGGTTGGAGCGGGCGTCGAGGCAGTCCCGCTTCTGCATGGTCGCCGTGTCCGTGAACGCCGACCCCGGCCTGCGATGGCCGGCGAGCGGCCCGTACACCGGCCCGTGCGCGCCCAGCACCAGACAGGCGGCGCGCCGTCCGGCCGTCTCGAAGCCCGCCTGCGTCGGCAGGACCGCGAAGCTGCGCACATCCGCGAGCCGCTCGCGGACCTCCCGCGTCAGCTCCTCGCACCGGGCCTGCCCGAGCGTGCGTGCCTGCTCCGCGGACGCGGCTTCGAAGAACGCCATCACCTGCCCGTCGGGCGCCTTGTCCCGGCAGGTCGGGTCCAGGGAGAGCCGGGGCGTGCCGGTGAAACGAGCCGCGCCGGGCCAGTCGGCGAGGACGCAGTCGCCGGCCTTCAGCGGTGCGGCGAGCCCGACGGTGTTGCCGTACGGCGCCGCATCCGTGCCGTCGTCGGTCGTCCGGTCGGCCAGGGCGTACCAGACTCCGCCCAGCGCGAGGGCCAGCCCCAGTCCTCCGGAGACGAGTGCCTGCAGGGCCCGGGGGCGAGTGCGGCGGCGCCGGCCCGGCTCGGGTGAAGGCGCCACGACGGGGGCGGCCGCCGCGGCCGGCGGAAGCGCCGACGCCTCGTTCCAGTGGGGCCGCGACCCGAGGTCCGTCTGGGTCCGCACGTACCCGTCGCCCTGCGGCGCCACGATCCGCGCCAGAGCGGCCTCGGCCTGAGCCGCGGTCATCCGCTGCGCGGGATCCTTCGCGAGCAGCGCCCGCAGTACGGGTTCCAGTGCACCGGCGCCCACCGCGGGCCGCGGCTCCTCCGTGACCACCGCTGTGAGCTCCGCGAGGTGCGACTCCCGGTCGAAGGGGCCATGGCCCTCGACGCCGTAGTAGAGGGTGCAGCCCAGCGAGAACAGGTCGGCGGCCGGGGTGGGCGGCCCGCCGGTGACCCGCTCCGGCGCGAGATAGCCGGACGTTCCCACCAGGGCGGACGCGAGCGTGTACCGCGTCTCTCCCGCGTCCGGCTGCACGGAGATGCCGTAGTCGGTGAGCAGGATGCGCCCGTACGGCGCCCCGGTGCGGTCCGGCGCCAGCAGGATGTTCGCCGGTTTCACGTCCCGGTGCATGACGCCCCGCTCGTGTCCGGCGGTCAGCGCGTCCAGCACGGCCAGGCCCGTGCGGGCACACTCCGCGGGGGCGAGCGGCCCGCGCCGGGCGACCAGGTCGCGCAGATCGACGGCGCCCGCCACGTACTCCATGACGATCCACGGCAGCCCCTCGTGCTCCAGCACATCGTGCACGGTCACCACATGCGGATGGCCGCGCAGCCCCGCCGCGTGCCGGGCCTCCGCGCGGGCCCGGGCAACCCGCGCCTCCCGCTCGTGGCCGGCCTCGGCCGGGTCGCGGAACACGATCTCCTTGAGCGCGACCTCGCACGCCAGTCTCTGGTCGTGGGCGAGCCACACATGGCCCATCCCACCGCTGCCGAGCCGGTGCAGCAGCAGATAGCGGCCGGCGATGACCCGGCCCACTCCCGACGTCGGTGATCCTGAAGGCATGCGGTGACTCCCTCGGGGTGCTACGTCGTGGCGCTCGCTGTGGGTTCGACGGCCCCGGGCTCACTCGGGACCGGTGCGCTGCCGGGCGGCTCGCCGGAGGCCGGTGCGCTGCTCGGGACCGGATCACTCGGCGGAGGTGAGCCGGTCACCTCCGGGGGCGCGCTGGTTTCCGGGGGCGGCTCGCTGGTGGGCGGGGCGGTGCTGGTGGGTGCTGGGCTGGACGGCGGCGGGGCGGAGGAGGGCGGGCGGCTGGTGGGCGGTTCACTGGTGGGTGGATCGGTGGCCGGCGGTTCGCTCGTGGGCGGATCACTCGTGGGCGGATCACTCGTCGGCGGTTCGCTCGTGGGAGCCGATGACGACGGCGTCGAGGCCGATGACGAGGGCTTCGAGGTCGACGGTGAGGGCGATGGCGTCGAGGTGTCGGACGACGGGTCGTCTGTCGGCTGTGAGGTCGCCGGGCTCGGGTCAGGGGGAGTGGTCGCTCCTCCGCTCGTGCCGTCGGCCACGCTCAGCGTCACGTACTCCCCGAACCGCAGCTCCTTCCCGGCCGGCGGATCGGACGCCGTGACCCGCGCACCGTCGGGCGGCAACCCGCCGCCGTCGAACGCAACCGCCAGCCCCGCGTCGGCGAGCAGCCGGCTCGCCCGCCCGAACGTCGTCCCGGCCAGGTCCGGTACGGCGCGCCGCTCCCGCGTGTCGAACGTGGAGTCGTCGTCACCCGTCGTGCCGACCGGACGGTTGATCCCGCGGTCCGGGTCGTCCACGTCGACCAGGGCCAGCCGGTCCAGTGTCCGCGGGGCGGGCTGCACGGCCACCACGGAGTCGCGGTCGTAGCCCTTCCACTTGTGGTTGCCGTCCTCGAACCGGACCGAAATCCTCCCGGTGTCTCCCTCGAAGGGGCGCAGCGGATTTCCGCAGGAACACTTGACGGCGGGCAGTCCCTGCGGGTCGACGAGAACGGCGATTCCCGCCTGCAGCAACGCATCGAAGGGAACAGACTTTCCCTTCTTGTAGTCATGGTTCTTCACGAGTGTGTCGGTACGGAGAAGAACCGGCGTGAGCCGGCCGAGATACTCCGGGATCTCGGCCGTCGTGATATCGAGCGCGGTCGCCCAGGCCTGTGCCTTGCGGTGATTCCTGGGATCGGTGAGGAATTCCCTCAACCGTGCGACATCACAGATCCGCTGCTCCCCGGTGCCGCCGTACAGCCCTGGTGTGTCGCCCTGCTGAAGGCCGCCCGGCGCCGGACGGGAGCGGAGGCCGGCGTCGTGGCCGAGCCCCGCGCTCTCGTCGAAGAAAGGTGCGAGTGAAGGAACTCCCGCGGCAACGGCCTTCACCGCGAACAAAGGTGCGCCCCGGTCACATCCGCTCAGGACCACCACGAAAACCAACAGGACGGCGATCCTGCGGAACACCGATTTCCCCGCCCTGCGCAGGTACACACGAAACGCCATCACCGCTCCCCCCGGCGGTTCCCCCAACGCGTTTCATGCTACTGAAAGGAACTGCCCGGAAAAGGCGGTCAGCGGCTGCGTGCGTTCAGTGAGGCCAAATAGGCGTTGTATGCCTCGAGTTCCTTGTCGCCGTCGCGGTCGGCGGCCCGGTCCTTGCGCCGCGCCTGCCGCTGGTCGGAGGCGTACCACTGGAACAGCAGGGCGATCAGCACGAGTACGGACGGGATTTCGCTGAACGCCCAGGCGATACCGCCGGCCGCGTTCTGGTCGCTGAGCGCATCGATGCCGAGGGAGGCGGGCGGGTCGGCGTACGTGTCGATCATCGGCGTCGAGGCCATCATCAGCGCGATACCGAAGAACGCGTGGAACGGCATGCCCGCGAACAGCTCCAGCATCCGCATCAGATAGCCCGGCCGGTGCGGTCCCGGGTCCACGCCCATGATCGGCCAGAAGAACACCAGGCCGACAGCGAGGAAGTGCACCATCATCGCGATGTGCCCCACCTTGGAGCCCATCAGGAAGTCGAAGATCGGGGTGAAGTACAGCGCGTACAGGCTGGCGATGAACAGCGGGATCGTGAACACCGGGTGGGTGGTGATCCGCATGTACCGGCTGTGCAGCACGGCCAGCAGCAGCTCACGCGGCCCCTTGCGGCCCCGGGCGGCCGGCGGAAGTGCACGCAGCGCCAGGGTGATGGGGGCGCCGAGCAGGATCATGATCGGGGACAGCATGCTGATCACCATGTGCTGCACCATGTGCACGCTGAACATGACCATGCCGTAGTCGTTCAGCCTGGTGCACATCATCAGCCCGACGCTCAGCACACCGGCGGCGAAGGAGACGGTCCGCCCCACCGGCCACTTGTCACCGCGCCGCACGAGCCGGGCGACGCCCCAGCCGTACAGCACAAGCGCCAGCAGGCAGGAGACGAGGAAGAACGGGTCCGCCGACCACTGAAGACCCCGCCCCAGCGTGAACGGCGGCAGATCCATCGTCATGCCGTGCCCGCTGTGATCCATCCGCCGGCTCCTGATTCGTGGGGGTTGTACGTTTACGTCCGCCCCAAGACTAGAACCGCCCCCGGCGACTCATGTCACCGGGGGCAACCGCGGCCAACTCAGGGGCGCGGGGCTGTATCAATGTGCGGCTCCGCCGCGTGGGCGCGAGCAACCCCTCACAACCCGCACCCGCCGGACGGCTAGAGCACGCATTCCGCCTCGGCGTACCGCTCCTCGGGTACCGTCTTCAGCGTCTCCACGGCCTCCGCCAGCGACACCATCACGATGTCGGTACCGCGCAGCGCGGTCATGTACCCGAACTCACCGCGATGCGCCGCCTCCACCGCATGCCACCCGAACCGCGTGGCCAGCACCCGGTCGTACGCAGTCGGCGTCCCACCCCGCTGCACATGCCCGAGGATCACCGGCCGCGCCTCCTTGCCGAGTCGCTGCTCGAGCTCGATGGACAGCTGACGTGCGATACCCGCGAACCTCTCGTGCCCGTAGATGTCCTTGCCCCCCTCGTCGAACGCCATGGTGCCGGGCCGCGGCTTGGCACCCTCCGCGGCGACGACGATCGCGAACCGCTTGCCCGCCTCGAAGCGCTCGCCGACCCGCGCGGTCAGCTCGTCGATGTCGAAGGGACGTTCGGGGACGACGATGGCGTGGGCGCCCGCCGCCATCCCGGAGTGCAGTGCGATCCAGCCGGTGTGGCGGCCCATGACCTCCACGATCAGCACCCGCTGATGGGACTCGGCGGTGGTCTTGAGCCGGTCAAGGGCCTCGGTCGCCACAGTCACAGCCGTGTCGAAGCCGAACGTCACGTCCGTGACTGCGATGTCGTTGTCGATGGTCTTCGGCACCCCGACGATGGGCAGTCCGCTGTCCGACAGCAGTCGGGCCGCCTTGAGCGTGCCCTCACCGCCGATCGGAATGATGGCGTCGAGGCCGAGTTCGGCCACATGCCCCTTGGCCCGCTCCACGCCGTCGCGCAGATGCTCGGGACGGACCCGGGAGGAGCCGAGGATGGTGCCGCCGCGGGCCAGGATGCCGCCCACCGCGTCGAGGTCGAGCTTGAGGTAGTCGCACTCCAGGAGGCCCTTCCAGCCGTCCCGGAAGCCGATGACCTCGTCGCCGCGGTCGGCGACGGCACGGTGCACGACGGACCGGATGACGGCGTTCAGGCCGGGGCAGTCGCCGCCGGACGTGAGGACACCAATGCGCATAGCCCGAAATACCTTCTCAACGTGGGCCGGGGACCGGACCACGCTGTCCGGCTCGATCCCCGCCACCCTAGCGGCACCAGGGGGCGGGGCCGAACCGTGCGTCCGCCTGCTGGACGAGCGCGCTCACCTGTGCGGACGGCCCGTCAGACGGGCTGGTTGAGCCGGGTCGGCGCCCGGGTGTACGGGCCTCAGGCAGGCTGCTGTTGGGCCGCCGCGATGCGCTCGCTGCGCAGCGCCTCGTACCAGCGGTCGTCGGTCGGCGGCAGTGCGTTCACGTCGAGCGCCAACTTCAGCAGCAGGTCCGCGATCTGCGGGTTGCGGGCGAGCACGGGACCGTGCATGTACGTGCCGAAGACGGTGTCGTTGTACGCGCCCTCCGTGCCGTCGCCCGTGCCGTTGCCCTTGCCGAGGCGGACCTGGGCCAGGGGGCGGGCGGTGGGGCCGAGGTGGGTGACGCCCTGGTGGTTCTCGAAGCCCGTCAGCGGCGGCAGGCCGAGGCGCGGGTCGATGTCCGCGAGGACGTCACCGACGCACCGCTCGCCCTCGCCGCGTACCGAGACGACGTCGAGCAGACCGAGGCCGGGCTCGCGCTGGCCGAGGTCGTTGATGAACTCGTGGCCGAGGATCTGGTACCCGGCGCAGACGGAGAAGACGATCGCGCCGTTCCCCACCGCCCGGTGCAGACCCCCGTCACGGCGCAGCCGCTCGGCCGCCAGCCGCTGCGGCCGGTCCTCGCCGCCGCCGATCAGGTAGATGTCGCCGGAGGTCGGGATCGGCTGGTCACTGCGCACATCGAGCCGGGCCACGTCCAGGCCCCGCTGCCGGGCCCGGCGCTCCACGACGAGGACGTTGCCCTGGTCGCCGTAGGTGCTGAGCAGGTCGGGGTAGAGCCAGACGACCCGCAGGCTGTTGTCGCTCATGAAGTCACTGTCCTTACGAGTACGTCAGTTGCCGACGCGGCGGCGCAGATCCTGGAACGCGGTGTAGTTGGCGATGACCTCGATGCGGCCCGGCGGGGCCATCTGCACGGCCTGGTCGAGGTTCTCGCAGACCTGGAAGTGCTGGTTCGCGACCTCCAGACGGACCGCGAGGTCCAGCTTGCGGTCGCCGATGACGAGGATCGGGTGCCCGGTCAGCCGCGTGTAGTCGACGTCCCACAGCCAGGAGGTGTCCGTGCCGTCGGCGCTGCGCGCGTTCACGGACAGGATCACCGGGGTCGGCGGCGGGTCGATCAGGGAGAAGGTCTCCAGCCAGCCGGCCGGGTTCTTGGCGAGCAGCAGCCGCAGATCGCGCTCCATGAACTGCACGACGTCATAGCGCCCGGCCACTGCCTGCACCTGGTACATGCGTTCCAGGGCGACCTGCGGCGGCACGCCGAACACGGCGGCGACGGCGGCGGAGGAGGCGGCGTTGGCCTTGTTGGCGCGGCCCGGCAGCTGGAGGTGGATCGGCCAGGCGGAGCCGTGCGGGTCGAGGACGTGGTCGCCGGACAGCGCCCAGCTCGGCGTCGGGCGGCGGAAACCGCACTCACCGCAGTACCAGTCGTCGCCGGGGCGCTGCATCACGCCACCGCAGGACGGGCAGGACCAGGCGTCGTCCTTCCACATCTGGCCGGCGGCGACCCAGATCACGTTGGGGGAGGAGGAGGCGGCCCACACCACGAGCGGGTCGTCCGCGTTGGCCACGACGACCGCCTTGGACCCCGCGAGCCCCTCACGCCAGTTCTCGGCCAGCATCCGGGTCTCGGCGGCGCGGTCGAGCTGGTCGCGGGAGAGGTTGAGCAGGGCGATGCACTTCGGGTCGGTGTCCCGGGCGACCCCGGCCAGGTACTTCTCGTCGACCTCGATGACGCCGTACCGCGCGTCCGAGCTGCCGGCGAGCGCCGAGGTGATGCCGGCCGGCATGTTGGCGCCGAGCGCGTTGGACACGACCGGGCCTGCGGCGCGCAGTGCCTCGGCGATGAGCCGGGTGGTCGTGGTCTTGCCGTTGGTCGCCGAGACCAGGACCACATCCAGGTTCTGGGCGAGCCGGGCGAGGAGGTCGGGGTCGAGTTTTAGGGCCACCCGGCCACCGATCACCGAACCGCTGCCGCGCCCTGCTGCGCGCGATGCCGCAGCGACCGCCTTGCCCGCGGTCACGGCCAGCTTGGCCCGCGGCGTGAGCGGGTCCGAGTTGCCTGCCATCAGTTCTCGATCCTCCTTGCGTACCCGCCGCGCCGTAGCATCCGGCAACGTGGTGAGGCCTCAGCCTATCGAGATCCACTCACGTGCCCGAATCGCGGCACCATCACGATCCTTGCGCGCGGGGCGCGCGCCAGCGAGGACCGTACCCTTGCCGCCATGCGACACGGCTCCATCCCGGGCGCCCACGGGCGTGTCCGGTCCCTCACCCTGCTCGGCGACCCGATCCTTCACACACCCTGCACGGAAGTCACCGACTTCGGCCCCGAACTCGTCCGCCTGGTGGAGGACTTGTTCGCCACGATGTACGCCGCGCAGGGAGTGGGCCTGGCCGCGAACCAGGTGGGCGAGCCGCTGCGCGTCTTCGTCTACGACTGCCCGGACGACGATGACGTACGTCACCTCGGCCATGTGGTGAACCCACGCCTGGTGGAAACGGACGGCATGGTGATCCGCGGCCCGGAGGGCTGCCTGTCCCTGCCGGGCCTGGAGGCAGGGACGGAGCGCTACGACCACGCGGTGGTCGAGGGTTTCACGATGACGGGCGAGCCGGTCACGGTGCACGGTACGGGTTTCTTCGCCAGGTGCCTGCAACACGAGTGCGACCACCTGGAGGGCCGGGTGTACGCGGACCGCGTGCAGGGCTGGCGCCACAGACGACTGATGCGCCAGGTGGCGCGAGCTTCATGGCGCAGGTGACCGGAACGGACAACCGTCAGAACCCCGGACCCCCTATTTTGTCTCCGGCAGCCGCAAGACGACCCCACAACAGGTCAGCCAGACTCCGCACCAACTCGGCCCGGGAACAAGGCCGTTCCCCCAGCCACCAGTCCCCGGCGGCATGCATCATCCCGACGATCCCGTGCCCCCACACCCGGGCAAGCTGCTGACTCCCGGGCCCGAGATCCAGCCGTTCCTCGATCACCTGGGCAAGCTCCTCACCCATGCGCCGCAGCAACGGCGCCGAGTGCTTCCCCACATCGAATTCCTGGTCCCCCGACGAGCCCTCCGCGGGGTGCATCAGAAACCGGTACACCTGGGGCCGTGCCTCGATCGCCGCAAGGTAGGTGTCCAGCGTGGACTCGACCCGCTCCCGCCGCTCGGCAGGCGCGTCCAGCGCCGCCCGCAGCGAATCCAGCAGTGCGTCCGTGTGTCGCTTGGCCAGTGCCGCATACAGCCCGCCCTTGTCACCGAAGTGGCGATAGAGGATCGGCTTGGTGATGCCGGCCTCCGCGGCGATCGCGTTCATCGAGGCCTGCGGACCATCGCGCAGCACCACCCGGTCCGCGGCCTCCAGCAGCTCGCGCCGTCGGCGGTCGGCGGACCGCTGCTGCTCGGTCCGCTGCGTGGTGTCCATGAGCTCTCCCCACCCGTGCTGAATCGGTGACGCCTGCGCAAACTAACACTCGGCTCCCCCAGGACCTCGAACGGGCTGCCGAGGAGTCCTCGTGAGTTGACTTTTCCTACCCATGGGTAACAGACTGCGGTTACCGCAAGTAACATGCATGTGCGCCGCTGGAGGGGACATGGCCGAGTTCACCATGGAGCTCAACGACGAACAGAAGGAGGTCCGGGACTGGCTGCACGGCTTCGCCGCCGACGTCATCCGCCCCGCGGCCGCCGAATGGGACGAGCGTGAGGAGACTCCCTGGCCGGTCATCCAGGAGGCCGCCAAGGTCGGCATCTACTCCCTCGACTTCTACGCCCAGCAGTACTTCGACCCCACCGGGCTCGGCATCCCGATGGCCATGGAGGAACTCTTCTGGGGCGACGCGGGCATCGCCCTGTCGATCGTCGGCACCGGCCTCGCGGCCGTCGGTGTGCTCGCCAACGGCACCGAGGAGCAGATCGGCACCTGGATTCCCCAGATGTACGGCGATGCGAGCGACGTCAAGGTGGCCGCGTTCTGCTCCTCCGAGCCCGACGCCGGCTCCGACGTCGCCTCCATGCGCACGCGTGCGGTGTACGACGAGGCCAAGGACGAGTGGGTGATCAACGGCACCAAGACCTGGGCGACCAACGGCGGCATCGCCAACGTCCATGTCGTCGTCGCGGTGGTCGACCCGGAGCTGGGCTCCAAGGGCCACGCGTCCTTCATCATCCCGCCGAACACGCCCGGCCTCGCCCAGGGCCAGAAGTTCAAGAAGCACGGCATCCGCGCCTCGCACACCGCCGAGGTGGTCCTCGACAACGTGCGCGTGCCCGGTTCCTGCCTGCTCGGCGGCAAGGAGAAGCTCGACGAGCGGCTGGCCCGGGCCCGCGAGAAGGCGAAGAAGGGGGGCGAGCGCGTCAAGAACGCGGCGATGGCCACGTTCGAGGCGTCCCGCCCGGCGGTCGGTGCGATGGCGGTGGGTACGGCACGGGCCGCGTACGAAGTGGCGCTGGACTACGCGACGACCCGCGAGCAGTTCGGCCGCCCGATCATCGACAACCAGGGTGTGGCGTTCCAGCTCGCCGACATGCGCACCTCCATCGACGCGGCCCGTCTGCTGGTCTGGCGCGCCTCCTGGATGGCGGTCAACGGCAAGCCGTTCACGGCGGCCGAGGGTTCCATGTCCAAGCTGTTCGCCAGTGAGACCGCCAAGAAGGTCACCGCGCAGGCGATCCAGATCCTGGGCGGCAACGGGTACACGCGGGAGTACCCGGTGGAGCGGATGCACCGGGATGCCGCGATCTACACGATCTTCGAGGGGACGAGCGAGATCCAGCGGCTGGTGATCGCGCGGACGATCTCGGGGATGTCCGTTCGCTAGCAAGCCGGTAAGCGGACTGTGGGGCGGGTGGGGCCGGGGCCGCGGGGAACCGCTAGGACCCGGCCCCACTGCTGTGCGCAATACACGCCACGTCGATGCGATCGGCCAACTTGGCCAGCTCGATGGTCAGCGCGGCCACGGTGTCCTCGTCGAGCCCCTCCTGTCCGGCCTCCACCAGATGCAGCCACCGCCCGCCCACCGTGCGCAGCAGCTTGCTCACGTCGGCCGCAGCCACCTGCAAGGTACCGCGGTCGTCGACGATCAGAGGGAGAGTCACTTCGCGGTTCACAAAGGGGATCGTAACCGCGGAAGGCTCACGCTCCGTGCCATACGGTCGTGATGTTGCAGAACTCGCGGATTCCGTGCCCGGACAGCTCACGCCCGTACCCGGACCGCTTGACCCCGCCGAACGGGAACGCCGGGTGGGACGCCGTCATCCCGTTGACGAACACGCTGCCCGCCTCCAGATCCCGTACAAAGCGGTCGACCTCGGCCTCGTCGCGCGTCCAGACGTTGGAACTCAGCCCGAACAGTGAGTCGTTGGCGATCAGCACCGCCTCGTCCAGATCGCCGGCGCGGTACAGCGTGGCGACCGGCCCGAACGCCTCCTCGCGGTGGATCCGCATCTCCCGGGTGATGCCGGTGAGGACGGTCGGCGGGTAGTACCAGCCGGGCAGCTCGGGCCGGCGGAGCCGGTGACCGCCGCACAGCGCAGTCGCTCCACTGCGCCGGGCGTCGTCGACGAGCTCTTCCAGATCGTCTCGCCCCTTCTCGCTCGACAGCGGGCCGACCTCCGTCTCCTCCTGCATCGGGTCGCCGACCACCAGCGCCCTCATTCCCTCGACGAACCGCTCGGCGAAAGCGTCGTAGACGTCCGTGTGCACGATGAACCGCTTGGCGGCGATGCAGGACTGCCCAGTGTTCTGCACGCGCGCATTCACCCCGACCTGCGCGGCACGGTCGAGGTCGGCCGACGGCATGACGATGTACGGGTCGCTGCCGCCCAGTTCCAGCACCGTCTTCTTGACCATCTCGCCGGCGGTGGAGGCGACCGCGCGGCCCGCGGGCTCGCTGCCCGTGAGGGTGGCCGCCCTGACGCGCTCGTCGCGCAGGATCTCGTCGACCGCGCTCGCGCCGATGAGCAGGATCTGGAAACAGCCCTCGGTGTAGCCCGCCCGGTGGAAGAGGTCCTCCACGTAGAGCGCGGTCTGCGGCACGTTCGAGGCGTGCTTGAGCAGGCCCACGTTGCCCGCCATCAGCGCGGGCGCCGCGAAGCGGATCACCTGCCACAGCGGGAAGTTCCACGGCATCACCGCGAGCACCGGGCCGAGCGGCCGGTAGCGGACCCGGACCCGGGAGGCGCCGGAGTCCTTCACGTCGGAGTCGGCGGGCTCCTCGTCGGCGAGGAGTTCCTCGGCGTGCTCGGCGTACCAGCGCATCGCCTTGGCGCACTTCGCGGCCTCCGCGCGCGCCTGCTTGATCGGCTTGCCCATCTCGGTGGTCATCACGCGGGCGACGTCCTGCTGGTCCTCGTCCAGGAGGTTCGCGGCCTGGACCAGCAGGTGTGCACGGTCGACGAAGCTGCTCTGCCGGTACGTGCGGAACGTGGCCTCGGCGAGCTGGAGCCGGCGCTCGATCTCCTCGGCACCCATGGCCTCGTACGTTTTGAGCGTCTCGCCGTTCGCCGGGTTCACCGTTGCGATGGGCATGGCCGACCTCCTCGGGAGCGACTGTGCTTCGACCTTCCCGCGCGGTGCCGGGCACCGCAACGCGTACACATCTCTTCAGGCCGAGTGCTCCGCCAGGCGGTCGAGAAACGCGGCCTGGGCCTTGACGATCACCTCGCGGGCCCGGTCCAGGCCGAACCACTCCACGCGGTCCAGTTCGGGGAACTCCTGGGTGCGTCCCGACTTCGGCGGCCACTCCATCGTGAACGTGCCGGGACTGATGGACGCCGGATCCAGGTCGGCCTCGACCGCCCAGGCGGTGACGATCTTGCCGTTGGTCTGCCGGACCTCCCCGAGCGGGACCGCCTCGCCGTCCGGCGGCGGCAGCCCGAGCTCCTCCTCGAACTCCCGGCGGGCGGCTTCCCAGGCGGGCTCCCGGGGGTCGTACTCACCCTTCGGCACGGTCCACGCCCCGGTGCTCCGCCTGGCGAAGAAGGGGCCGCCCATATGGCCGAGCAACACCTGAAGGCCCTGGTCGGTGTGCCGGAAGAGGAGCAGTCCGGCACTTCGGCTGCCCGTCAAGGAGCCACCTCCGGGTGCGCGGCCAGCAGTGTCTCGACGGTGTCCGCCTCCTGCGGGCGCTTGTCCTCGCGGTAGCGGACCACGCGGGCGAAGCGGAGGGTGACGCCGGCCGGGTAGCGGGTGGACCTCTGCAGTCCGTCGTAGGCGATCTCGACGACCAGTTCGGGGCGTACGGTCACCACGTGACCGGTGTCCTCGACGGCCAGCTCCCGCAGCCGTTCGGTCTGCCAGGTGAGCATCGCGTCGGTCATGCCCTTGAAGGTCTTGCCGAGCATGGCGAAGCCGCCGTCCGCGGTGCGAGCGCCCAGGTGCAGGTTGGAGAGCTTGCCGGTGCGGCGGCCGTGGCCCCACTCGGCGGCCAGCACCACCAGGTCGAGGGTGTGGACGGGCTTGACCTTCAGCCACGAGGCGCCCCGCCGGCCGGCGCTGTAGGGCGCGTCGAGGGCCTTGACCACGACGCCCTCGTGACCGCGGCGGAGCGTCCCGGCGAGGAAGTCCTCCGCGGCCGGTAGGTCCTCGGGGCCGGAGACCAGCGTGCGCCGTACCCGCATCGGTTCGGGAACCAGGCGGGCCAGCTCCGCGTATCGCTCGGCGAACGGCAGGTCGAGCAGGTCGCGGCCGTCGACGGACAGCGCGTCGAAGAAGACGGGGGAGACCGGCACCGCCCGGGCGGCCGTCGTCACGTCCACCCGGGAGCCGACCCGGCCGGCCGTCTCCTGGAACGAGCGAGGCCGTCCGGCGGCGTCGAAGGCGATGACCTCGCCGTCCAGCACGAAGCGCTCGCCGCGCAGTTCCCGCGCGGCCTTCGTCAGCTCGGGCAGCCGGTCGGTGATGTCGTCGAGGGTGCGGGTGTAGAGGCGTACGTCGTCGCCGTCGCGGTGCACCTGGACACGGATGCCGTCCAGCTTCTCCTCCACCGCGCAGGCGCCGAGCCTGCCGACCGCCTCCGCCACCGAGGACGCGGTGTGCGCCAGCATCGGCAGGACGGGACGGCCGACGGTGAGCCGGAACCGCTCCAGCGCCCCGGGTCCCTCCGCGAGCAGCGTCTGCGCCACCGTCTGCAGCGACCCGGCCAGCATCACGGCCCGCCGGACATCCGCGGGCGGCGCCCCGGTCGCCTCGGCGAGCCCCTCCACCGCGACCGCGTCCAGGGCACCCTGCCGGACCTCGCCGGTGATCAGCCCGAACAGGAACCGCTGCTCCTCCTCGGTCGCCGCACCCATCAACTCCCCGACCAGCCGGGCCCGTTCTGCCTGCGAGCCGGTGCCGGTGACCTTGCCGATCCGGGTGAGCCGGGCGTCCACCTCGCGCACGCTCAGGGTCGGCTCGGTGGCCGGGGCGACCCGGCGGCTCAGCACCTTCCAGCCGATGCCGAGCCGCCCCTGCGGGAGCCGGCCCGCGAGGTAGGGGATGACAATCGGCACGTCGTCCGCCTCCGCGTCCCGGAACAACTCGGCGAGCAGGGCGATCTTGCGGGACCGCGCCGAGGTGGCGGCGACCTCCCGGGACACGTCGGCGAGCCGGGTCAGCAGCATGCAGCCATGGTGCAACGGGGAACCGGGGACTACACCCGCACGGCCGCGTCGAGGTCGGTCATCAGCAGTTCCCCGTTGATCGTGGCGCCCGCGCGGTAGCCGCCGCTCGCCGCGTTCACGACCTGCTCCGCGAACCCCATGGCATTGCCCGCGGCCCACACGCCGGGCACGGTCGTCTTGCCCGTCGCGTCGACCACGGGGTAGGCGCCGAACGGGGTCTCGTTCAGCTCGGCGCCGAGCCGCTGAAGCAAGCCGGTCTGCGGGACAGCGCGGGGCGCGACGAACAGCACCTCGCGGGCGTGGGTCGTACCGTCCGCGAGCCGGACGCCGGTGAGCCGGTCGTCCTCCACCACCAGGCCGGCGACCGCACCGGGCACCACGTCCACCCCGGCCGCGGCGAGGCGGCGCAGGTCGTCGTCCGTCAGGTCGTCCTCGGCGACCTCGTGCAGGAAGAAGGTGACGTCCTTGGACCACTGGGTGACGATCAGGGCCTGGTGCACGCTGAGCGGGCTGGTGGCGAGCACGCCGAAGGCCTGGTCGCGCACCTCCCAGCCGTGGCAGTAGGGGCAGTGCAGCACATCCCGTCCGAACCGCTCGGCGACCCCGAGCACCGTCGGCAGTTCGTCCTTGAGCCCCGTGGTGACGACGAGCCGCCGGGCGCGCACGGTCCGTCCGCTCGCGAGTTCCACGGCGAAGTCCTCACCCTTGGTGACGTCCACCGCGGTGTCCCGGACGAGCTCCACGCCGTACCGCGCGATCTCCTCGCGGCCGATCGCCAGGAACTCGGCGGGCGGCATGCCGTCCCGCGACAGATAGCCCTGCATGTGGGCCGCCGGTGCGTTGCGCGGCTCGCCGGCGTCGACGACCAGCGTGCGGCGCCTGGCCCGCCCCAGGACGAGCGCGGCGGACAGGCCCGCCGTGCCACCGCCGACGACGATCACTTCGTATGTCTCGGTCATGGTGACCACCTCCACGACAGAAGGTCGCCCCACCGATGCCGTGTTGACAAATGTCTTTGCTGAAACTGCAATACGAGGCATGAGTACCGATGACGTTCTGGCAGGCGTGGGTCCGCGGCTGCGGCGGATCCGGAAGGAACGGGAGGTCACGCTCTCCGGGCTGTCCGAGGCGACCGGCATCTCGGTGAGCACGCTCTCCCGGCTGGAGTCCGGGCTGCGCAAGCCCAGCCTGGAGCTGCTCCTGCCGATCGCACAGGCCCATCAGGTGCCCCTGGACGAGCTGGTCGGTGCGCCTCCTGTCGGCGATCCACGGGTGCGGGCCAAGCCGATCGAGATGCACGGCCGCACCCACTGGCCGCTCACCCGCCAGCCCGGCGGACTCCAGGCCTTCAAGGTGCTCGAACCGCAGCGCAGGCTCGAACCCGACCCGCGCACGCACGAGGGCTACGAGTGGCTGTACGTCCTGTCCGGGCGGCTGCGGCTGGTGCTGGGGGAGCACGACGTGGTGCTCACGGCGGGGGAGGCCGCCGAGTTCGACACACGCGTGCCGCACTGGTTCGGATCGACGGGGGAGGGGCCGGTGGAGTTCCTGAGCCTGTTCGGGCCGCAGGGGGAGCGGATGCATGTGCGGGCGCGGCCCAAGCGGGCCTGACCTGTTCCGGCCCGCGTGACGTACGCGACTGTTCCCTGATGGGCAAGCGACCGCTTAGTATGCGATCGACCCCGGTCGGACGAGGAAGTCGCGTGGAGGCCCCGCATGCAGGCATGGCAGGTGCACGAGAACGGCGAACCGAGCGAGGTGATGCGCCTCGCGGACGTGGCGCCGCCCACGCCCGGCGACGGCCAGGTCCTGCTCAGAGTGCGGGCCGCGAACATCAACTTCCCCGACGCCCTGCTGTGCCGGGGCCAGTACCAGGTGCGGCCCCCGCTGCCCTTCACGCCGGGCGTGGAGATCTGCGGCGAGACCGAGGACGGCCGCCGCGTGATCGCCAACCCGGCGCTGCCGTACGGCGGTTTCGCCGAGTACGCCGTCGCGGACGCCGCCGCGACTCTGCCCGCGCCCGACGCGCTGGACGACGCGGAGGCCGCCGCCCTGCACATCGGCTACCAGACGGGCTGGTTCGGCCTGCACCGCCGGGCCCGGCTGGAGGCCGGCGAGACCCTGCTCGTCCACGCCGCCGCAGGAGGGGTCGGCAGCGCGGCCGTGCAGCTCGGCAAGGCGGCCGGCGCCACGGTCGTCGGTGTCGTCGGCGGTGCCGAGAAGGCCGCCGTCGCCCGCGAGCTGGGCTGCGACGTGGTGATCGACCGGCGTGCCACGGATGTCGTCGCGGCCGTGAAGGAGGCCACCGGCGGCCGGGGCGCCGACGTGATCTACGACCCGGTCGGCGGGGAGGCCTACGCCCAGTCGGCCAAGACCGTCGCCTTCGAGGGGCGGATCGTGGTAGTCGGCTTCGCGAGCGGGTCGATCCCCAGCCCCGCGCTCAACCACGCCCTGGTGAAGAACTACTCGATCCTCGGCCTGCACTGGGGCCTGTACAACACCAAGAACCCGAAGCTGGTCCAGCACTGCCACGAGCAGCTCACCGAGCTGGCCGCGCGGGGCACCATCAAGCCGCTGGTGAGCGAGCGGGTGCCGCTCAGCGGGGCCGCGGACGCCGTGCAGCGGGTCGCGGACGGCGTCACCACCGGCCGGATCGCCGTCGTCATGGAGGAGGCAGCATGATCGACGCCACGGAACTGCGCAGCCGCACGCAGGAGTTGCTGGCCGCACATCCACCGGCCACCACTGACCGGCTCGACTTCCTCAGGGCCCGCTTCGACGCCGGGCTCGCCTGGGTGCACTACCCCGAGGGACTCGGCGGACTCGGTGCCCCGCGCTCCCTCCAGGCCGTCGTGGACGCCGAGTTGGAGGCCGCCGGTGCCCCCGACAACGACCCGCGGCGGATCGGCATCGGCCTGGGCATGGCCGCGCCCACGATCCTCGGCTTCGGTACCGAGGAGCAGAAGCGGCGGTACCTCAGGCCCCTGTGGACCGGGGAGGAGGTCTGGTGTCAGCTGTTCAGCGAGCCGGGCGCCGGCTCCGACCTGGCCGCGCTCGGCACGCGGGCGGTACGGGAAGGTGACGACTGGGTCGTCAACGGGCAGAAGGTGTGGACGTCCAGCGCCCATGTCGCCCGCTGGGCCATCCTCATCGCTCGCACCGACCCGGACGTGCCCAAGCACCGGGGCATCACGTACTTCATCTGCGACATGACCGACCCGGGTGTCGAGGTGCGTCCGCTGCGCCAGATCACCGGCGAGGCCGAGTTCAACGAGGTGTTCCTCACCGACGTCCGCATCCCGGACTCGCGCCGCCTCGGCCCGATCGGCGACGGCTGGCGGGTCGCGCAGACCACCCTGATGAACGAGCGCGTCTCCATCGGCGGCATGCGGCTGCCCCGCGAGGGCGGCATGATCGGCCCGGTCGCGAAGACCTGGCGCGAGCGCCCCGAACTGCGCACCCACGACCTCCACCAGCGGCTGCTGAAGCTGTGGGTCGAGGCCGAGGTCGCCCGGCTCACCGGCGAACGGCTGCGCCAGCAGCTCGTCGCGGGCCAGCCCGGCTACGAGGGCTCCGGCATGAAGCTGTCGTTCGCCCGCCTCAACCAGGAAATCAGCGGCCTGGAGGTCGAACTCCTCGGCGAGGAGGGTCTGTTGTACGACGACTGGACCATGCGCCGACCCGAACTCGTGGACTTCACCGGCCGGGACGCCGGCTACCGCTACCTCCGCTCCAAGGGCAACAGCATCGAGGGCGGGACCAGCGAGGTCCTGCTGAACATCGTCGCCGAGCGCGTTCTGGGCCTGCCCGCCGAGCCGCGCACCGACAAGGACGTCGCATGGAAGGACCTCGCCCGATGAGCACGACGAGCGCACAGCCCGACCTGCTGTACTCGGAGGAGGAAGACGCGCTGCGCGCCGCCGTCCGGGACCTGCTCACCGACCACTGCGACGCGGCCGGTGTGATCGCCCGCAGCGAGTCCGAGGCCCCGCACGACATGGAGCTGTGGAAGCTCCTCGCCGACGGCATGGGGCTGGCCGGGCTGCTGGTGCCGGAGGACCGGGGCGGTCAGGGAGCCTCGCACCGCGAAGCAGCCGTCGTCCTGGAGGAGTTGGGGCGGGCAGTGGCGCCCGTGCCGTATCTGACCAGTGCCGTCGTCGCCACCGAGGCCCTGCTGGCCTGCGACGACTCCGCCGAGCTGCTCGCCCGGCTGGCGTCCGGGCGGACGATCGGCGCCCTCGCCGTCGCCCTGCACCTCGCTCCGGGCGCCGCCTTCCCGGTCGTACGACTCGAGGACGGCGTTCTGCACGGCGAGTTGACCGGCATCGCGGACGCGTCGGCCGCGGACGTGCTGCTCGTGCCTGCGGACGACGGCGGGCTGTACGCCGTGGAGCGCGATGCCGTGACCGTGCTGCCGCAGGTGTCGCTCGACCTGACCCGGCCGGTGGCACGGGTGCGCTTCGAAGGGGCGGCGGGGCGTCGGCTGGGCGACGCGGAGCCCGCCGTACGACGAGCCCTGCTGAGTGCGGCCGGGCTGCTCGCCTCGGAGCAACTCGGCCTTGCCGACTGGTCGTTGACGGAAACGGTCCGCTATCTGAAGGAGCGCAAGCAGTTCAATCGCCCCGTCGGCGGGTTCCAGGCGCTCAAGCACCGGCTCGCCCAGCTGTGGCTGGAGGTCGCGGGCCTCCGGGCCGCGGCACGGGGTGCGGCGGACGCGCTGGCGACCGGCGAGGACGTCGACGTGGCCGTCGTGGTCGCGCAGGCGTACGCCGCGCCCGTGGCCGTCCGTGCCGCCGAGGAGGCGCTGCAACTGCACGGCGGTATCGGGATGACCTGGGAACACCCGGTCCACCTCTGCCTGAAGCGGGCCAAGGCGGACTCCATCGCGTACGGCACCGCGGGTGCCCACCGTGGCGCGCTGGCCGAGCTGGTGGACCTTCAGGCCCCCTGACGTACACCTGGAGAAGCGCGGTCGACGCGCGCGGGAATCCCGAGGAAAGCCCGCCCCACCTGGACGCTGTTGGTAAATCGGGTGCGGGCGTGACGACGGCCTGCATGACCCCGTTGGGGTTGTGCAGGCCGTCGTTGTGTTGAGGGGTGGGTTCGGTGTCGCTGCGTGGGGTGGATCTGATGGAGATCCCGGAGGAGACCGCTCGGCTGGCACGTGCGGTGTTCCCGAAGGGCTGCCTGGTGATGCGGGTACGGGATGCGCTCGGGCCGGTGTTCTCGGATGCCGATTTCGAGGAACTTTTCCCGGTCAGGGGGCGGCCGACGGTGTCTCCTGCCCGGCTCGCGCTGGTGTCGGTGTTGCAGTTCGCGGAGGGGCTGACCGACCGGCAGGCCGCGCACGCGGTCCGCTCGCGTCTGGACTGGAAGTACGCTCTTTCGCTGGAGTTGGCCGACACCGGATTCGACTTCTCGGTGCTCAGCGAGTTCCGTGCCCGGCTGGTCGACGGTGAGGCCGGCCAGATGGTGTTCGATGCAGTACTTCGGGCGGCTGGCGAGGCAGGGCTGGTCAAGGCGGGCAAGCGACAGCGCACGGATGCTACCCACGTGCTGGCTGCAACGAGAGACCTGAACCGGCTGGAGTTCGTGGTCGAGACACTGCGGGCGGCACTGAACCAGGTAGCGGAGGAGGCCGGGGACTGGCTGATGACGGTGTCGCCGCCGGAGTGGTTCGACCGTTACTCGGCCCGGCCGGAGGACAGTCGCTTCGCGTCCCGGTGGGCGGCCCGCGTCGAACACGCCGACCAGTGCGGGACCGACGGCATGATGCTGCTGAAGGCCGTCTGGTCGGCTGTGTCACCGCCCACGTTGCAGAGCCTGCCCGCGGTGGAGTTCCTGCGGCAGACCTGGGTCCAGCAGTTTCACCAGGTCGACGGGGCCATGCGCTGGCGCGGGACGAAGGACCTCCCGCCGGGTCTGATCCGCTTACGGACCCCCTACGAGCCCGAGGCCCGCACTGGTTCGAAACGGGATCTGGGCTGGTCCGGTTACAAGGTCCACCTCAGCGAGACCTGCGAGCCCGACGCCCCGCATCTGATCACCCACATTCGCACCACGCCGGCGCCCGTCAACGACGTCCTCGTCCTGGAGGACACCCACACCGCTCTGGCCGAACGCGGTCTGCTGCCGGACGAGCACCTGGTGGACGCCGGATACATCGACGCCGAACAGATCCACCACGCCCGCCGCGATCACGACATCGAGCTGGTCGGCCCGGTCAAGTCCACCACCGTGAAGGGACAGGCGACCGGAGACGTCTTCGACAACACCCACTTCGCCATCGACTGGGGCCAGCGCCAGGCCGTCTGCCCCGGCGGACAGACCAGTGTCGTCTGGCGAGAAGCCCAGAGCCAGTGGGACGCCCCGGTCACCCGGGTCCGGTTCGCCGCCCGGCACTGCGACCCCTGCGAACTGCGGACCTCGTGCACCAGCTCCAGGACCGGCCGCAATCTGACCCTGAGACCGAAGACCGAACACGACATCCTTCAACAGGCCCGTACTGAGCAGGACACCGACCACTGGCGCCGCCGCTACGGACACCGAGCCGGCGTCGAAGGCACCATCTCACAAGGTGTCCAGGCCTTCGGCCTGCGCAGACCCCGCTACCGCGGACTCGACAAGACCCGGTTGCAGCACCACTTCACCGGCGCGGCCATCAACTTCGCTCGCGTCGATGCATGGCTCACCGGCAGACCACTCGCCAAGACCCGCGTTTCACCCTTCGCAGCACTCCGCCCCACTGGATGAGATCCAGCGGGGCGGAATTAACCAACAGCGTCCACCTGGGGCGGGCTTTTCGGTGTGCCCTGGTCCGGTGAAGTGAACTGATGACGGCGGTCCGGCCAACTCCCTGCTCGGGCCTGCCTCTTGGGCGCTACGGAACCGCATACTCACTGGGGTTCCGTCCCGCCCACCAGGGAGGCAGAGCATGGCCCTCACCACCCGTCGCAGAGCCCTCACCACTCTCGGCGCCGCCCTCGCGGGCGCGGTCGCCCTGCCCGGCGCGAGCGCGATCGCGAGCGAAGCGAAGAAGCACGGCCCGCGCCCGCTGTGGCGAGCCCACGCCCACAACGACTACGAGCACCCGCGCCCGCTCCTCGACGCGCTCGACCACCGCTTCGGCAGCGTCGAGGCCGACATCTACCTCGTCGGCGACCAGCTCCTCGTCGCCCACGACCCGGAGGACCTCGACCCGGAGCGCACGCTGGAGTCCCTCTACCTCGACACCCTCGCCGCCCGAGTCAAGGCCAACCACGGCCGGGTGTACCGCGGTCACCGCGGCTCCCTGCAGCTGCTCATCGACATCAAGACCGAGGGCGCCTCGACGTACCTCGAACTCGACCGCCATCTGCGCCGCTGCAAGCACCTGTTCACGACATACGCCCACGGTCGGGTCTTCCCCGGACCCGTCACCGCCGTCATCTCCGGCGACCGCGCGGCCCGCGTGCCCATGGCGGCGCAGACCGTGCGCCGGGCCTTCTACGACGGCCGGCTCGCCGACCTCGGCAGCCCGGCGCCCGCCTCCTTCATCCCGCTGATCAGCGACAACTGGACGCTGAACTTCACCTGGCGAGGCGTGGGCGCCTTCCCCGACGCCGAGCGGCAGAAGCTGCGGACCATCATGCAGGCGGCACACTCGCGAGGGCAGAAGGTGCGGTTCTGGGCCACCCCGGACCTGGCCGGCCCTGCCCGGGACGCGCTGTGGACCGAGCTGCTCGCCGCCGACGTCGACTTCATCAACACCGACGACCTGCTCGGCCTGGCGGCGTTCCTGGACGCTCACGAGCAGGCGTAGAGACCACACGTTCGGGGGACATGTCAGCTGCCCGGACGAACCCTCCGCTGCGCCACACTTGCGGCCGAAACGCCGCGCAGTGGACGTGGCGGAGGAGGTTGACGATGGCCATTTCCATCTCTGTGGTGCTGTTGCTGCTGATCCTGGCAGTGATCTTTCTGCGCAACGGCGGGCTCAAGCCCACCCATGCGATTGTCTGCCTGCTGCTCGGCTTCTACCTCGCGAGCTCGAGCGTCGCCCCGACCATCCACAGCGGCCTCACGGCCACGGCTGACATCGTCAGCGGTCTGAGACCGTGAGGACCGCGTGGAAGGGCGGGGTCAGCCCGCGGAGAAGACCCCGATGCCGTTCGGAACCGGGCGCTCCACTCCGTCGGTGGGGTGATTGCGCACGGACACACCGCCCGCGCCCGGCGTGCGGGCGACCAGCGTCGACGAACCGCCGCCGTCCAGGCTGAAGGCGTCCACCGAGCCCAGCTGCCGCATGGTGTCGGCCACTTCGGCGATCGTCAGACCGGTGCGGTACTCCGGCGCACCGTCCACCGCCAGCAGCAGCACGCGACGCCCGCCGTCCCCGATGCCCACGGCCGTGCGTACGGCCGAGGTCCGGTCGTCCAGGCCGGCCAACGGCAGGCCGTCCCTGAGGACCGGATAGCCGCCGAGAGCGAAGCGGTACGGGACCCACGACTTCTGCGCCACCAGCCGGTGGCGTACCTGCACGGGCTCGCCCGTCGAGAACTTCCGCAGCTGCTGGGCACCCGCCTCCCGGCCCACCAGCACGGTGGTCCCCTCGGCGATCGGGCCGCTTCCGGGAGTGTCCGCGGCCGACACCACCCGACCGTCCCTGACCGTCACCTCGTAGGTGTCCGTGCTGCACGGCGCCGCCCGGTCGGTGTCCGTGCCGCACGTGGCACGCACCCGGGACGCGCTGCCCCAGGCCGAGGTGAACGCGCCGACCGAGCCCACCGGCAGCGCGTACTGGTTGAGCCCGCCGAGCGGCAGTCGCACCGCAGGCGTGGTGACCGCCCCGTCCAGCGCCAGGCTGTCCAGCCGGGCTCGCCGGTCGACCCCGACGCCCACGACGTCCTGGGTGCTCGTGCCCGGCGGCAGGGCGGGACCGAAACGCTGGCCGTTCGGCACCGCCGCCTTCAGCGCCGTGCCGCGCGCGATCACCGGTCCGACGCTCGCGCCGGTCGCCCGGACGCCCGGGTGCTGGACCTCGGTGATGTTGAAGAAGTCCCCGTTGACCCCGGCGACGGCCCCCCGGGCGTCGGCGAGTTGGGAGACGGTCGCCCGTGCGGCCACCGCTCCGGGGTACAGCAGGTCGAGGCGTACCCGAGGGTCGCGCAGGTCGACGCTCAGTACATGGGCGTGCGTCGGTCCCCTGGCCGCCTGGATGTCGAGTTCCCGGTAGACGACGCCCGGCGCGATCCGGGTCGCGTCCTCAGCGGCGCCGGCCGGTGCCGCCCCCACCAGGGCCGCTCCGGCCAGCGCGCCGAGTGCCGTGAGTACTGCCAGTAACGTTCTGCCTGCTCCGAACCGCTTCTGACGACGCGTCACAGATCCCCCTGAGGTCTCGTCAACTGTCTCAGGACGCGGGGGAAGTGCACCAGACGACCGTGTCCGAGGGGGTGACGGGGACCCGGCCGCGCGAGAACGGGTGGGAGAACGCGTGCTGTTGGCGGCGGTCAGGGATGAGCGCCGACGCCCGGTCGACGTGCGAGTGGCCGACCCGGCCGGGGGCAAGAGCGACGTGCAGGGTGGGTGCGGAGTGTCGTCGTCAGGCCGCTGTCAAGCGCAGCACCATGTGGCACTCCCATATCGGGCGGCGGAGTATAAAAGCGACTCTGTGGGGCACTCGAACAGCCCGTCCGTCCTCATCGGCGGAAGGAAGGTTGTGCTCATGACGCCGATGACGTTCTCCGCCCTGCCGACGGCCGGGTGCCGCTGGGAGCGGGCCCTGGTGACCGGCGGCGCCGGGTTCCTCGGCTCGCACCTGTGCGAACGCCTCCTCGGTAGCGGGGTCGACGTCGACTGTGTGGACAACCTTTCGTCGGGGTCCGAGGACAATGTCCGGCACCTGGTCGGCCGACCTGGTTTCCGGTTCCTCGAACTCGACCTGGCCGAGCCCGGCTGCCCCGACGCCCTGGAGGCTCCGTACGACCTGATCCTGCACTTCGCGGGCCCGGCCTCGTCCGCCGAGTGCCGACGGCACCCTCTGGACGCGCTCGACACCGCCGGCCGCGGCACCCACAACGCGCTGGCCGTCGCGGACCGGGCAGGCGCTCGGTTCCTGCTCGGCTCCGGGTGCCAGGTCTACGGCGATCCACTGGTGCATCCCCAGCGCGAGGACTACTGCGGCCACGTCGACCCCGTGGGACCGCGCAGCGCCCACGACGAGGCCCAACGCTTCGCCGAGGCACTGACCACCGCGTACGCGACCGCCCACGGCACCGACGCCGGAATCGTTCGCGTGTTCAACACCTACGGCCCGCGGATGCGGGCGGACGGCCGCCAGGCGGTCCCCACCTTCATCACGCGGGCGCTGGCCGGGGCACCGCTGATCATCGAGGGCGACGGCAGCCAGACCCGCTCCCTGTGCCACGTCGACGACATGGTCGACGGCGTGCTGCTGGTGGCCGCGAGCCGGTCCGTCCGCCCCGTCAACATCGGCGGCTGCGACGAGCCGACCGTCCGGGAGATCGCCCGCCGGGTGATCGAGCTCACCGGCTCGCACTCGCGCCTGGAGTTCGCCGCCCGCCGCCCGCATGATCCGGCCCGGCGCCGCCCCGACACGACCCTGCTCCGGGAGATCTTCGGCTGGGTTCCGAGGGTCACCTGGGAGGAAGGGTTCCGGCGCACCATCGCCCACTTCGCGGACGTGTCGGCGGACCGCCGGCCCCTGCGCGCCGAGGGAGGTACCCGTCATGCGTGTTGCTGGTGACGGGCGAGGGGAGCGGTTGCGGTGAAGGCGCTCGTCGTACGCCCGGACGGGTTCTGCAGTGTGCTGCTGGCCGGACCGGCCGTCCGCGCCGTCGCCACCCGGGCCGCCCACGTCACGGTGATGTGCGAACCCGACGGCGCGCCCGCCGCCCGGCTGCTGCCCCACGTCGACGACGTCCTCGCATGGGACGCGCCCTGGGAGCCGCCGGGACCGGACCGGACGGACGGCGAGGGCTCCCTGCGGGTCCTGCGCGAGGCCTGCTACGACGTGGCGCTCGTCCTCGCAGCGCAGGGGCGCAGTCCGCTGCCCACCGCGCGGCTGCTGCGGATGGCACGGGTGCGCCGGATCGGTGCGGACGGCGACGACGGCCTCCTCGATGTCGGCCACCGACGCCTGCCGGGCCAGGACGAGGCCGCGGCGGCCCTCGACACGGCCGCCGCGATGGGCTTCCTGCCCAGGGCGGGCGACGACGGACGGCTGCGCGTGATCCCGCCGCCCGACACCACGGGCCTCACGGGCAACGGCCCCTACGTCGTCGTACACCCAGGGGCCGACGCGTGGACCCCGGACCGCTGTTCCGAGGCCGTTGCCGAGCTCGCCGATGCCGGCCATCGCGTCGTCGTCACCGGCGGACCGGAGGAGACCGCCCTGACCCGGTACGTCAGCGGCGCCACGGCGGTCGACCTCGGCGGCCGCACCGACCCGCGACGGCTCACCGGTGTCCTGCACGCCGCCGATGCCGTCGTCGCCGGCGCCCCGGGCGCGGCCCACCTCGCCGCGGCCACCGGCACTCCCGTCGTCTCGCTCGTCCCGCTGGCCTGCCTCCGCGGCGTGCCCGGCATCGTGCTCGGGCAGGACGACACCACGGCCCGGGACGTGGCGAGCGCCGTGCGCAAACTCCTCGCGGAGAGCGCGTGAAGGCCGACACTCCCGTTCCGGAGGAGCCCATGCCCGACGCCGCCGCCCCCCGCGTCACGGTCGCGATGATCACCCGCAACCGCTGCCGGAGCGTGCTCCGAACCCTCGACCGGCTGGCCGCCCTCCCCGAGCGGCCACCGGTCGTCGTCGTGGACAACGGCTCCACCGACGCGACGGTGGCCGCGGTACGGGCCCATCCGGTGGGGGCACGTGTCCTCGCGGTCGGCCGCAACACCGGTGCCCTGGGCCGCAACCTCGCTGTCCGCCACGCCACCACCCCGTACGTCGCCTTCAGCGACGACGACTCCTGGTGGGCACCCGGCGCCCTGGACACCGCCGCCGACGTGCTCGACGCCCACCCGCGCCTGGGGCTGCTGGCCGCGCGCACCCTGGTCGGCCCGGACGCCGTGGAGGACCCGCTGAACTCCGTGCTCGCGGACTCGCCGCTGCCGTCCGACCCCGATCTGCCCGGCCGCCCCGTCCTCGGCTTCCTCGGGTGCGCGGCCGTGGTCCGGCGCAGCGCCTTCCTCGACGCCGGGGGCTATCACCGGGTGCTGTTCTTCGGTGGTGAGGAGACACTGCTCGCCTACGACCTGGCAGCCCGCGGCTGGGGCGTCTGCCATGTCCCCGAGGTGATCGCCCTGCACCACCCCGAGCCCGGCGGGCGGCCCGGCCGGTCCGCGGTCGTGCGGCGCAACACCCTGCTCACCGCCTGGCTCCGGCGGCCAGTGCCGGTGGCCCTGCGGCACACCGGCCACCTCCTCGCCGCCGCGGCCAGGGGCGAGCCGGAGGCCGCGGCGGTCCTGCGCGGCACGCTCGTCCGGCTCCCCGCGGCCCTCCGGGACCGCGAACGGCTCCCCGACCCGGTCGAGCATGCGGCCCGGCTGCTGGACGGGGAGAGCGGCGGAGAGGGGGGACGACGTGGGTCGAGCTGACACGACGTACGGCGACGGGCCGGGACCTGACCCTCGTACGACCGTCGTCGTGATCACCCGCGACCGGCGCGCCGAGCTGCTGCGCACCCTGCGCATCCTGCGGGAGCTGCCCGAGCGGCCCGGGGTCGTCGTCACCGACAACGGGTCCCGCGACGGCACCGCCGAGGCCGTCGCGCAGCACTTTCCGGAAGTGCTCCTGCTGCGCCCGGGCCGGAACCTGGGGGCGGTCGGCCGCAATCTCGCGGTGCGGCAGGTACGGACGCCGTACGTGGCGTTCTGCGACGACGACACCTGGTGGGAGCCGGGTTCTCTGCGGCGGGCCGCGGACCTGCTCGACGCGCATCCCGCGCTCGCGGCCGTCACGGCCCGGATCGTCGTCGAGCCGTCCGGGGAGGAGGACCCCGTGGTCGCCGAGCTGCGCGACTCGCCCCTGGCGGGCCCCGACTGGCTGCCCGGCCCCGCCCTGGGTTCGTTCCTTGCCGCCGCGACCGTATTGCGGGCCGACGCGTTCCGGGCCGTCGGCGGCTTCCACCCCGGGCTCTGGATCGGCGGGGAGGAGGAACTCCTCGCCACCGACCTGCTGCGCCTCGGGTACTGGCTGAGTTACGTGCCGGAACTGACCATCCATCACGCCGCGTCACCGGTCCGCGACAGCACCGGCCGACGGATCCTCGGCCTGCGCAACACCCTGTGGTTCACCTGGCTGCGCCGGCCCTGGCCGTCGGCCCTGCGCCGCACCTGGTACCTGCTGCGCACCGTGCCGCGCGACCGGGCGTCCGCACGTGCCTTCGCGCGTGCGGCGGCAGGGCTCCCCTGGGTGCTCAGACAGCGCGATCCGGTCCCGGCCGACCTCGAGGCCCGGCTGGCCGCCCTGGAACGGGCGCGGCGCACTTCTCCCGCCCGCAGGTACGTCGGCTGAACACGAGGACGGCGGCCGGGCTCGAAGCGCCGGCCGCCGCATCCGTGAGGTTGATCACTCCTTGCCGAACACGGCCTTGCTCACCTCGGCGGGGTTCTGGAACTCCTTCTTGCCGAGGTGCGAGATCCGCTCGGTGACCTCCTTGGGCGCGTGATTCTTCTTGGCGACCTTCGCCAGCTGGTCCCGGTCGGCCGGGTACTCCGCGCCGGACAGGGCTTTCTGCAGATCAGGGGGGCTGATACCAGCCATGACGCCTCCACGTCGGTGAGAGGTACGGGGGCTTCCCCCACACCTCCGGGTGCCCCTTGTCCCGCGCCGGATAACGCCGGACGACACGGTCCTCCGGCGGGGTCGCCGGGGAGGTTGTGAGCAAGTGCACAGGATGCGGCAAATCCCGGTGTGCTTCTGCGACTTGGTGCCTTTCGACCGCCTCGCCCGAGGGTGTGCGACGTGACTCGGAAGTCCCGTCTGCCACGATGAGCGACGCCGTGCTCCGGTGTCCCGGCAGATGTGCCGAGGACGGGCTTTCCAGCAGCGCGGCGGCCCGAAAGATCCGGGCGGAGTGACCGCGCAGCGCAGCCGGTGTTCCGAGCTCCCGCGGATTGCCGATTCCCGACCCGAGTCCCCCGGGACCCCTCTCACCGAGAACTCCTGTGTCTTCCACTCCTGCCCCTTCCGTGCCTCCTGCCCCTTCCGTGCCTCCTGCCGCCTCCGCGCCGGACGCCGCCGCGCCGTCCACGGGTGAGTCCCGCTCGCCATGGCGGTCCCTGAAGCACCGCAGCATGCGCTGGTGGTCGCTGGCGAACTTCGTGTCCAACGCCGGTACGTGGATGCAGCTCACGGTGCAGAACCTGCTGGTGCTGCAGATCACCGGATCGGCTGCCGCCACGGGCCTGTCCGTGTCCGTGCAGGCCGCCCCCGCCCTGCTCGTGAGCCTCGCGGGCGGTGCGGCCGTCGACCGCTGGCCCCGGAAGCTGACGGCCATGGTCAGCCAGGCCCTCCTCGGTGTCGTCGCCCTCGTCACGGCCCTCCTCGTGGCGAGGGACCGGCTCGACCTGACGGTCCTGCTGGTCCTGGCCGCCGTCACCGGCACCATCGCCACCGTCGACGGACCGGCCTGCGCCCTGCTCGGCAACGACCTGGTCCCGACGGCGGACGTCCCCTCCGCGATCGGCGTGGGCTCCCTGGTGCACAGCGCCGGCCGGCTCGCCGGCACCGCGCTCGCCGGCGTGACGGTGGGTTTCCTCGGCACATCCGCCGCCTACGCCGCCAACGGCGCGTCCTTCCTCTTCGTCGCCTCGGTCATCCCCTTCCTGCGCCCCGCCGCCGGGGCCGTCCCACAGGACGTGCACAGCACGCCCGCCATTCCCGCCCAGCGGGGCTCCAGGAAGTCCGGTCACGACATGACCGTGCGGCAGGGCCTTGCCTACTTCCTGCGCCGCCCCCGGCTGGTCGCGCTCGCGGGCGTCACCGGGATCAGCGCGGTCTTCGGCCGGAACTACGGACTCACCCTGGCCGTCCTCGTCACCGGCCCGCTCGCCGGCGGCGCCGGGGCATTCGGCACGGTCTCCACCGTCCTCGCCGTGGGCGGCATCCTCGGCGCGGTGCTCGGGGCCAGGCTGCGGCGGCCGTCCGTGCGGCTCGTGGGCACCCTGGCCGCCGTGGGCGCCCTGCTCCAGGCCGTGGCGGGACTGTCGCCGTCGCTCGCCGTCCTGCTGGTGCTGGTCCTGCCCATGGCCGTCGTGGAGTCCGTCTCCGACACGGCCGGGACCACCGTCCTCCAGACCGATCCGCCCGCCCACATGCGGGGTCGCGTGCTGGGCGTGTGGGGCAGCATCAGCACCGGATGGGGCCTGGCCGGGCCGCCCGCGCTGGGGCTTCTCATGGAGCTTGCGGGTGCCCGTGGCGCGCTGGTGACCGGTGGGCTGATCATCGCCGGCGCGATCGGAGCGGGCTTCTTCCTGCGGGAGCGGCGCAGTACGACGCCGGTGCCGCTGCGGACCGGCGAGCGCGGCGGGGCAGCTCAGCCGGAGCTGGGCACGGCTGCTTGAGGGCGCGGGGCCGGGGTCGGCGCGGGTCCTGGGGTGGTGATCGTCCCAGCGCCCCGGATCCGCCGGGCAGGGCATCGGGGTCACCCGGGCGCGGCTCCGGATCCGGCGCTGGGGGGTTCGGCGCCGGCGGGCGGCTCGCCCTGGGCGGTCTCGGCGCGCCACCTGCTCGGCGGCCGGAGGTCCGCATCGGCTCAGCGGCGGACACGTCCGACAGTTGGGGGCCGACCGGTGTCCGCCGCGCCGCATTCCTCGCGCCCCACGTCCTGGCCCGGCTCCAGCAGTTCCCGTACCGCCTCGACGACCTCGTCGACGCCGATTCTCAGCAGGCGTTCGTCCGGCAGGCGGCCGTGGGCGTCGCCGGGGCGGGGCGAGTCGTCGTCGCCCGGGTGCCACAGCACCCGGTGCCGCGCGTCGGGTGGCGGTCCCCAGAGGCGAGGGGCGACCGGGCCGAACAGGACGACCGAGCAGGTGCCGAGCGCCGTGGCCAGGTGGGCCGGCCCGGTGTCGCCGGCCACCACGCAGCGGGCCCGCGCGACGAGCGCGGCCAGCCGGTCGAACGGCACGTCACCGGCACCGCCCAGGACCGCGCTCGGCGGCAGACCGGCCTCCGCCGCCACGAACCGGGCCAGCGCACCCTCACCCGCGCCCGCGGTCACCACGACGTCGTGACCCGACCGGCACAGTTCCCGGGCCACGGCCGCGAACCGTTCCCTCGGCCAGCAGCGGGCGGGTGCGTCGGCCCCAGGGTGCACGAGGACCGCGCCGGGTGCGGGAGAGAGTGCCGTGGGCGCCGGGATCCGCAGGTCGGCGGGGTCCGCCGGGATGCCGTACCAGCGCAGCAGCCGGCACCAGCGGTCCCGCTCGTGTTCGTCCTCCCGCCAGGCGGGGCCGGCGATGTCGGGTGTTTCGGGGTGCGCGTAGGCGAACAGCCGGTGCGGACGCAGCCGCTGCAACAGCCGGTGGCTAGGCGGGCCGTTGCCGTGCAGGTCCACGGCGAGGTCGGGTGCCGGTCCGTCCCACGGCAGTGCGGCAGGTACCGCCCGTCCGGCGGCGGACGCGGGCAGCAGCCGGTCCACCAGGCCGGTCGCGGCGACTGCCCCGGACAGTCGATCGGGGGCGGCCAGCACGAGCTCGTGGCCGGGCAGGTGCCGCCGTAGCGCCCTCAGGGCGGGAATCGCAGTCAGCAGGTCACCGAGGCCGAGCGCCCGCAGCACCAGCGCCCGGGGCCGGGGCCGGGCCGCCGTGCCGCCGTCACCGGCCCTCACGGCGCGGGCGGCGGCACGGCGGCCTCCGCGGCACGGCGGGCCAGCAGCGTCGTGGACCGCCCGTCCAGGTACGGCAGGACGACCGCCTGGCCGCCCCACGCGCGCAGGACCTCCGCCTCCGGCAGGTCCTGGACGCAGTAGTCGCCACCCTTCACCCACACGTCGGGCCGCAGCCGGGTGAGCAGTTCCTCCGGGGTGTCCTCGTCGAAGACCGCGACGGCGTCGACGCTGCCGAGGGCCTCGAGGACGCGGACGCGGTCCGCCACCGGGTTGAGCGGGCGCCCCGGGCCCTTGAGCCGGGCGACGGAGGCGTCCGAGTTGAGGCAGACGACGAGGCAGTCGCCGATGCCCCGGGCGCTGTCCAGCAGACCGACATGGCCGGCGTGCAGCAGATCGAAGCAGCCGCCGGTGGCCACCACCGTGCCCCCGCGCGCCCGGACCTGCTCGGCGAGTGCGAACGCGTCGGTCCCGGGCGCGCCGGCCGCGTCGGCCGGGGGCGCCGTCCGCCACAGCGCCGGGTTCCCGGCACCGCCCTCCGCCACGAACGCGGCGGCTTCCGCGACGGCCCGCTGCAGGGCCTCCTCCGGGAGCGCGCCGTCCGCCAGGGCACCGGCGGTGGAGGCGGCGAAGCAGTCGCCCGCACCGCACGGATCACCGACGGCCCGGTACGGCGCCGGGATCAGCATCGGTGTCCCGCCCCCGGGCCGGGCCAGCAGCACCCCCCGCTCCCCGAGCGTCACGGCGACACCCGCGGCCTGCCAGCGGTCCGCGAGCCGCGCCCCGCGCTCGGCGTGCGCCCGCAGCGAGTCGCCCTCGTCGGGGCACAGGCTGCGCGCCTCGGCGGCGTTCGGCGTGACGAGCCGGGCTCCCGGGACAGGGGCGTCGCCCTTGGGGTGCGGGTCCCACACCAGCGGAGTGCGGGGGACGACGGCCGCCAGATGCTCCCGCACGGCGCTCGCCGTGTGCCGCCCGTAGTCGGCGACGAGCACGGCGTGGGCCTGCGCCAACGCGTCCCGCACGGCCCCGTCGGGCTCGCCGGGCGTACCCCCGCCCCGGTCGATCCGCACCAGCGGGCGGCCGCCGGCCAGTACCCGGGTCTTCACCGGCAGGCTGCCCGTCAGCGGGATCTCCACCAGCCGGACCCGGCCGCTCAGTTCACGGCGTACGGCCTCGCTGGCGGAGTCGTCGCCGAGCGCGGTCACCAGGACCACTTCACGCCCGCCCCGGGCCGCCAACGCGGCGGCCAGCCCCGCACCTCCGGGGTGACGCCGGTCGCGGGCGACGTCGACGACGGGCGCCGGGGCGTCCGGGGACAGCCGCGTGGCGACGCCCTCGATGTCCTCGTCGAGCAGCACGTCCCCGACGACGACCAGCGGCTTCAGCCCCGTCACGACGCCCTCCTGCGGTCCGCGACCGCGCGGGGCGCGGAGGGGCGCCTGGCCGACGCGGCCCGGGGGGCGAGTGCCGCGTCGAAGGCCTCGCACAGCAGGTGTACGGCGACCAGGTGGGCCTCCTGGACGGTCGCCGTGCTGTCGGCCGCGACGCACAGCGTCTCGTCGGCGGCCTCGGCCAGCGGGTTGGGCTGCGGCCCGGTCATGGCCCACACGCGCAGCCCGGCCGACCGGCCGGTCACGGCCGCGCTGATCAGGTTGGCGCTGCGGCCCGAGGTGGACAGCAGGACCAGGACGTCCCCGCGGCGGCCGTGGGCGGCCACCTGGCGCGCGTACACCTGGTCGAATCCGTAGTCGTTGCCCAGGGCGGTCAGGCTGGAGGTCTCCGCGTGCAGGGAGATGGCCGAGTAGGCGGGGCGCTCGCGGCGGTACCTGCCGACGAGCTCGGCGGTCAGATGCTGGGCCTGGGCGGCGCTTCCGCCGTTGCCGGCGGCCAGGAGCCGGCCGCCGGCGGGCAGCACCGCGGCGAGCCGGCCGCCCCATTCCGCGATCCGGGCGAGGCCGTCGCGGCGCAGCCGGACGAGCGCCTGCTCGAGGGACCGGCAGTGCACATGGGCGGCTTCGAGGGCAGGTGACGCAGGGAATTCGCTCATGCTGGCCGGGCGTACCGCGTCGCGTTGGACGGCGGCCGGACCCGCACCTCCTTCGGGCGTCGGTGCTCCGGGATCGGTCGGAGAGCTGTCGGGAGCCGGGTGCGTCACCCGGGCCCGGCGGACGAGGGGGTGATGGCAAAGGAGTTGTCACACCACCCCCGTCACGGCCTGCTGGGCGTCCAGGACGGCGCAGTACGCCGCCTCCGTCTCGGCCGCGACGCGTCCCCAGCCGTACCGGCGCAGGACGCGACGGCGCCCGGCCGCGCCGCACGCCTCCCGTGCCTCGGGACGGGCGAGGAGATCGGCAACGGACCGGGCGAGGGCCTCGGGATCGCGGGGCGGCACCAGACGTCCGGTGCCGGGGTCCGCGATGGTGTCCAGATGGCCGCCCACCGCGCTCGCCACGACCGGCCTGCCGCAGGCCATCGCCTCCAGCGGGACGATGCCGAACGGTTCGTAGTACGCCGGGCACAGCACCACGTCGGCGCCCCGCAGCAGCGCGGGCACCTGTCGGCTGGGCACCCCGCCGGTGAAGTGGACCCGGTCGGCGACCCCCGCCCGACGGGCGATGGCGCGCAGTCGGCGCACCTCCGGGTCGTCATCGAGCCGGTCCCCGGGCGGGCCGCCGACCACCACGAGTTCCGTGTCGGGCAGCCGGGCCAGCGCGGCGATGGAGACCGCGGCGCCCTTGCGCGGGACCAGCCGTCCGAGCTGGAGCAGCCGGTAGCGGTGGGTGCGGCGCTTCGCGGCCGGGCCCCGGGGGGTGAACAGGTCGGTGTCGACCCCGCACGGCACGATGCTCACCCTGTCGGAGGGGATGCCCATCCTGGACAGCTCCACGACCTCGTCCCGGCAGGTGGCGATCACCCGGTCGCAGCCCAGGCCCACATCCGTCTCATGGGCGATCCGCTGCGGCGGACTGGTGTCCGCCAGCTGCTGGTGGCGTCGCTTCACCGTGCCGAGCGCGTGGTAGGTGTGCAGCAGGGGCAGGCCCAGCGGGCCCACCGCCCGCAGTGCGGCGAGGCCCGACATCCAGAAGTGCGAGTGCACGAGGTCGGGCGGCCGGCCCCGCCAGACCCGGGTCAGATGGCGGGCGAAGTCCCCCATGTGGGGCAGCAGTTCGTCCTTCGGTATCGGCTCCGCCGGTCCGGCGGGCACGTGGTGCACCTCGACCCCCTCGCGCAGGACGACCCGGTCGGGCAGGTCGGGGTCGTCGCGCCGGGTGTGCACGGTGACCCGGTGTCCGCGGTCGGCGAGCGCGCTCGCCAGGCAGGCGACGTGGACGTTCTGCCCTCCGGCGTCCACCCCGCCCAGCGCGGCCAGCGGGCTCGCGTGCTCGGAGACCAGCGCGATCGCCAGGGAACCGGGGCCGTCGCCGTCATGGGTGTGCAGCAGGGATCCCGTCCACGAGGTCATGCGCCCACCTCCGTCAGCACACGCTCCCAGTCGTCCAGGAAGCGTTTGAGCCCGTACCGTCCGAGAGCCGCTTGGCGTGCCCGGGCGCCGTCCTCGGCCGCGGCCCGAGGCTCCTCGAGATAGCGCCGGGCGGCCCGGGCGAGCACCTCGGGCCGGGTCGACAGCGTGCCCGCACCCGGTGGGACCGCCTCGACCGCCTCCGTGGTGGCGAGCGCCACCACCGGCATGCCCAGATGCATCGCCTCCAGCAGCGACAGGCCGAGGGACGTCCAGCGCACCGGATGCAGATACAGTCGGCGCTCGGCCATGGCCGCGTGCAGTTCGCTCTGCGGAAGGTCGGCCGAGCGGCATCGTTGCTCGGGCACGCCGAGGTGCTCGGCGAGGCCCTCGGTGCGCATGCCGAAGACGTCCAGCGGCGCCGCCTCGGACAGGGCGGGCAGCAGATCCGTGCCGGTGTACCGGCCGCGCCGCACCGGGTCGTTGACGACGACGGCGGCACGCGCGAGCCGACCGGTGTACTGGTGCCCCGGGTCGACGATGCCGTGCTCGATCACCTCGGTGCGGGTGGTGCCGCAGTCCCAGAACAGGCGGTTGAAGTGGGTGACATGAACCAGCGTCAGGTCGTCCCGGTCGGCGAAGGGGTGCCGGGCGTCGGGCACGTTGCCGTCCGGCGCGTTGTGCTCCAGGTACACGGCGGGCAGTTCACGCCCGGGTCGGCGACCGCCCAGCCATCGCTCGGCCAATTCCCTTTCGTGCGGGCGCTGGAGGACGACCAGGTCCACCTCCGCCTCCCGCAGTTCCTCGGGGGTCACCTCCCGCACCGACGCGGGCCAGGCGAACGTGCGGGCCCGGCCGAGTCCGTCCGCGTCGCGGCCAGGGGTCACAGGAACGAGGTAGGTGTGCGGTCCCTGGACGAACGCCGTCGTCCAAGAGCCGTGCACATGCCACAACAGAATGTTCATCTGGTCGCTCCTCGTTCCGTTTCGGCGGTGCCGCCGAGTTCGTGGGGGGCGGGCGGCTCAGGAGGCAGACCCGCAACCGGATCCGTCCGATTCGACTTCCTTGTCTGCTTGAAGTTATTCATCCCGACTGGTCGGTTCTCGCAGAGCGCGGCGACCGCGGCCAGCACCTCCGCGTCGCCGATCCCGTCCAGACACGGATGTCCCGGCGTGGGACAGCGCCGGGCCCTGCTCCCCGCGCAGGCGGCCTCCTGTTCCCCGAGCAGCACGTGCGGGACGCCGTACGGCCGCCAGCGCTCGGCCGGCACGACCGGGGCGAACAGGGAGACGACCGGTGTCCCGACCGCGGCCGCGAGATGCGCCGGGCCGGTGTTGCCGACGACGGCCACGCGCGCCCCGGCCAGGACCCCGGCCAGCTGGCGCAGATCGGTGCGCCCGCCGAGGTCGACGGCGTGCCGGCCGGCGACCCGCGCGGTCAGCTCCAGCTCGCCGGGGCCGCCGGTGACGACGACCCGGAACCCCGCGGCGGACAGCGCGGCCGCGGCCCGGGTCGCCCGCTCGGGGCTCCACGCCCGCGCGGGCACGGCGGCGCCGGGGTGGAGTACCACGTAGG
Organism: Streptomyces flavusporus; assembly: GCF_046267975.1. Classification (NCBI taxonomy): domain Bacteria; kingdom Bacillati; phylum Actinomycetota; class Actinomycetes; order Kitasatosporales; family Streptomycetaceae; genus Streptomyces; species Streptomyces flavusporus. The sequence continues at coordinate 8,738,952 of NZ_CP176503.1, forward strand.
GCTCGGAGCCGGTGAGCGGCGTGGTGTCCGGCGGGGTCGTGACGCGCAGGGCACCGTCGTCGCCGTGCGGCAGCGCGAACCCGGCGTCCCGGGCCAGGTCAAGGGCCGCCTGGGCCTCGTGCCGGTGCTGCTGCCGGTGGTGCCGCAGGTCGAGGAGGGCGCCCGGGTAGTCCTCGCTGTCGGCCGCCGTCCAGCCGACCCCCGCCAGCTTCAGCAGCAGGGCCGCCGGCAGCGGGCTCTGGTGGTACGACACGAGGATCAGCGCACGGTCGAAACGGCGGGCCGACAGTGCCTGGAGCAGCTCCCGGGTCGCCGGCCGCGAGACCGGCGCCGGCTCCACGCCCACCCAGGGCGCCTCGTGCACCAGCACCTCGTCCACGCCCGGCAGCAGCTCACCCGCGCCGATGCCCTGCGGCCCGCACAGCAGCGCCGTGTACGAGGACCCGGCGGCCACCGCGCGGACGGCAGGGCCGGCCAGCAGGACGTCGCCTGCGCTGTCCAGGCGCACGACCAGGGAGCGGGGGAGGCTTCGGGAGCCGGCCGTCATGGCTCTCCCGCCACCAGGTCGGGCGCCGGGTCGAGCGCGAGACGAACCGCCGTGAGCAGGTCGGGGGCCGTGGCCTCGGCGCGTTCGGTTTCCTCCGGGAGGGTCGCGGAGGTGGGCACCAGGACGCCTCGGGCCCCCGCGGCGCGGGCGGCGGCCACGTCGGCCTCCACGTCACCGATGACGACGGTGCGTTCCACCGGGACACCGAGCCGCGCGCACGCGGCCAGCACCAGGCCCGGCGCGGGTTTGCGGCAGCCGCAGCCGTCGTCCGGTCCGTGCGGGCACACCGCCCACACCCCGAACGGGCCGAGCAGCTCGTCGACCCGATGCCGTACGGCTGCCACCTGACGGTAGGTCAGCAGCCCGCGCGCCACGCCGGATTGATTGCTCACCACCCCGATCGGAACGCCCCCCGCGCGCACGGCGTCGGCGGCCTCCCGCGCCGTCGGCATCGGCTCGACCCGCGCCGGGTCGCCGTTGTACGGCACGTCGACGACCAGCGTGCCGTCGCGGTCGAACAGGACCGCCGACGGATAGCCGTCCGTCGGCCGCACGGCATCGGGTGGCCCGTCGAACAGCCACGGCGCGGAGTTCGGGTGCGTCATGAGCGCACCCGTTCACGATCAGGCCGCCGGGCAGGCGGCGGCTCACCGGAGCCGTGCACGACGGCCGGCGGCGTCCCCCGGTGGAGCACCTGCCCCCGCAGCCAGTGCCAGACGGCGGCGGGTGGGATGGCCACGCTGGTCAGTGCCATGGTGACGATCTCGTCCCGGGTCCTGGGTCCCGGCACGATCCGCGCCAGCACGAACTCCGTCGTCCCGGCCAGCCAGGCCGCCGCGCAGGCCCTGGCCGCCCGGGGCCTGCCCAGAACCGCACAGGCGAGGGCCGTCACCCCCGCTCCGGTCACCGCCAGATGCCGGGGCAGCCGCCCGCGGGGCGCTCCGGCGCGGCCCCACCACGTGCGGCCGTGCAGCCGCGTCATCAGGACGTCATCCGCGTTGCCCGCCTGGAGACGTAGGGAGACCCAGCGGTCGGCGGGACGCACCGGGTGGGTTGTGCGGCGGTCCCCGGCGGACACGGTCCACCCGGCGGCGAGCACCCGCAGGGCGAGGTCCGCGTCCTCCCGGAAGGCCCGCCGGAACCGTTCGTCGAATCCGCCGACCGCCTCCAGCGCTGCCCGGCGGTACACCATGTCGGCCGTGATCCAGCGGGCGGTGGCGAGCCCGGCGGTGTTGCGTTCCCAGTCCGTGGGCCGGCGGTCCGGTGGGAGAGGGACGTCGATACGGGCGGTGATCGCGCCCGTACGGAGTGTCGCCGCGGCCAGGTCCAGGGCGAGATCCTCGCCCCAGGCGGGGCCGGGCACCACGTCGTCGTCGAGGAAGGCGATCCAGGGCACATGCCCGGCCGCCCGCCACCCCGCGTTGCGCGCGGCGGCCGGACCCCGCGCCCGGCCCCGGACGACCGTGACGAGCGACCGCAGCGCCTGGGGGACGTCGACGGACAGCGGCGCGCGCGAGGGGTCCGGGCGATCGTCGACGAGGACCACCCGCACCGGCGGCGGTCCGCCGGCCCGGGCCAGCGCGCGCAGACAGGCGTCCAGGCTGGGGCGGCCGAGCGTCGGGATCACCACCGCGTACTCGGTGTGCGCCCGCTGGGCTGCGTACTGCGCCATCACGCCCTCCCGTCGCCGGCCGCGTGGAAGAAGTCACCGCGCCGGACCGCGTAGGGGCCGATGGCGAGCAGGTCGACGGGCGAGGAGCCGAAGCACTCCAGCGCGTCGCGCGGATCGTCCACCATGGGCCGGCCCGCCGTGTTCAGGCTGGTGTTGACCACCACCGGCAACCCGGTGAGCCGCTCGAACGCCGTGAGCATGCGGGCGACCAGCGGCTCCTGTTCCCGGTCCACGGTCTGGATGCGGGCCGTGCCGTCGACGTGCACGACAGCCGGGATGCGGTCCCGCCAGGCCTCGGCCACATCGTGGACGAACAGCATGTACGGGCTGGGCAGCGGACCGTCGAAGATCTCGGCGGCGCGGTCGGCCAGCACCATGGGCGCCACCGGCCGGAACTGCTCACGGCCCTTGACGTCGTTGAGCCGTTCGAGATTGCCCGCGTGCCCGGGGTGGGCCAGCAGCGAGCGGTGGCCGAGAGCCCGGGGGCCGTACTCGGAGCGGCCCTGGAACCAGGCGACGATCCCATTGTCCGCGAGGGCCTCGGCCACGGTCGTCGCGATGTCCGCGGGCCGCTCGAACGGTACGGCCGCCGTCTTCAGCCACGCGCCGAGCTCCGCGTCCGACCAGTCCCTGCCCAGGTCGGCGCCCCGCATGGGCTCCGGCGCGTCCCCCGCGCCCGCGGCCAGCAGCAGCGCGCCGCCCAGCGCCGTGCCGGCGTCCCCGGCCGCGGGTTGCACCCACACCTGGGAGAAGGGCCCCTCGCGTGCGATACGGGAGTTGGCGACGCAGTTGAGTGCGACACCCCCGGCGAGTGTGAGCATGCCGTGGTGCGTCCGTCCGTGCAGCCAGCGCACCAGGTCGAGCAGCGTCTCCTCCAGGACGGCCTGCGCGGACGCGGCGACGTCCGCGTGGTCCTGCGTCCAGGGCTCGTCGGAGGCCCTCGGGGGGCAGAACTCGTGCCAGGGGACGCCGGTGGCGTGGAACCCGCCGTCGCCCGTCGGGTACACGTGGCGCCGCAGTTCGGGCAGCATCCGCGGAGTGCCGTGCGAGGCGAGGGCCATCACCTTGAACTCGTCGGAGGAGCGCAGGAAGCCGAGATGGTCGGTGAGCTCCTCGTAGACCAGGCCCAGGGAATGGGGGAGTTCCTGCGCGTGCAGTGCTTCCAGCCGCTGCCCGACCCGGCGCGCGGCCAGATGCGAGGCACGCTCCCCTCGCCCGTCCAGGACCAGGACGGACGAGTCGCCCGCGTCGGGGGCGGCGAAGGCGCTGGATGCGGCGTGCGCCATGTGGTGCGGCACGAAGTGCACCCTTTCGCGGTCGAGGCCCGGCAGCGCGGACGCGAGGAAGCCGGGTGCCTCGCGGGCGTAGGTCTGCCGCAGGTGGTCCCAGGGATCGTCCAGGCCCATGGACTCGGCCGGCCGAGCGAGCTGCGGGTCGTAGGAATAGGCGACCGCGTCGAGGTCCTGCGGGCGCATACCGGCCCGGCCCAGACACCACGCGGCGGCCTTCTCCGGCAGCTCCCAGGCGGAGAAGGGAACCGGCCGCTTGCCGTGCTTGCGCCGGGAGAACCGCTCCTCCTCGGCAGCCGCGACGATACGGCCGTCGACCACCAGGGCGGCGGCGGGGTCGTGGAAGAGGGCGTTGATTCCGAGGATGCGCATAGGGGGTCCTGGTCTTCGCGAGGTGGGGTGAGCCGGGCGGGCGGCCGGGGCGGAGCGCTCGTGGCGGGCCGACGACGGCGGTCAGGGGTCCGTGGGCCTGCCGTCCACCGCGAGCCGGTCGCTGCCGGCGGCGGTACGGAACCAGTCGATCGTGCGGCGCAGGCCTTCCTCGGCGGCCACCTCGGGCTCCCAGCCGAGCTTGTCGCGGGCCAGCGTGATGTCCGGACAGCGCACCGCCGGGTCGTCCGTCGGGCGTTCGACGAAGCGGATCTCCGACCTGGATCCGGTCAGTTCGATGACCAGGCGGGCGAGATCGAGCATGGTGATCTCGGTCGGATTGCCGATGTTGACCGGGCCGCGCATGCCGTGCCCGGCGGCCGCGAGAACGCCCCGGACGGTGTCGTCGACGTAGCACAGCGACCGGGTCTGGCGTCCGTCGCCGGTGACCGTGAGGGGTTCACCGTCCAGTGCCTGGCGGACGAAGGTCGGTACGGCGCGGCCGTCGTGGCCGCGCATCCGGGGGCCGTAGGTGTTGAACAGCCGCACGATGCAGGTGTCGGTGCCCTCGGCCTCGGCGTGCGCGGTGGTGAGCGCCTCACCGAACCGTTTGGCCTCGTCGTACACGCTCCGGGGCCCGACCGGGTTCACATGGCCCCAGTAGCGCTCGTCCTGGGGGTTCTGCTGCGGGTCGCCGTAGACCTCGGACGTCGACGCGAGCACGAAACGGGCGCCACTGCGGTGCGCCAGCTCCAGGGCGTTGCGGGTACCGAGGCTGCCGGTCTCCATGGTGTGCAGGGGCAGCCGCAGATAGTCCGCGGGGGACGCGGGGGACGCGAAGTGCAGGAGGAGATCGGGCGGCCGGTCGATCGGGAGCCGCTCGGCGACATCGGCGTGCACCAGCGTGAATCCGGGCCGGTCCAGTAAGGGCGCCACGTTCTCGGGCCTGCCGGTGGAGAAGTCGTCCACGCAGGTGACCGCCGCGCCCGAGTCCAGCAGGGCGGCGCACAGGTGCGAGCCGACGAAGCCCGCGCCGCCGGTGACGACGGCGTGCTCCCAGTCGCGGGAAGAAGTGGTGCTCATTCAGGTCTCCTCTGCACGGGGCCACTGCATCCACGGCATGGCGTACGCCCGTCGCCGATCCGGGGACCTTCTGGTTCCGCCCCGGCGCCGGCGCCCGGTCGCACACGCCGCAGAGGTCGTCGGGTACCCACATCAGCCTCATCCGCCCCGGCGCCGGCGGCTCGGTGGTGTACGGCAATCGAGTGAGCGACGGAGAGTGAGCACCCGCGGCCCGGGCGGGCGGGCCGTCCGAGCAGTGGACATGCGACGCCGGTTTCCCCGCCGGCTGCCGCTCAATCGCGGCGCCGCCCGCGCCGCCGCCTCATGTCACTGCGATGGTGCCGACCGCGGTCCCATGGAAGGATGAGCGTAGGAGTGGGCCGCCGGGCGAAGATCCCGCGGTGGCGCAGCTCGCTGCCGGCGCCGACGGCCCCCCGCCTGCTTCCCTGTCCGCTGCCGCCGGAAAGCACCGCAGCGAGGGGGTTTCTCCCGAGTTGTGGCGGCAACTCGGGCCCGAGCCCGCGGCAGCGACCCACCAGAGTCCGACCGCTTCCCCGCCGCGCCCGCAGAGCTGTCCCGGACCGACGCCCTGCTCTTCAGCTCCACGGAACAGGAGTTCCGGATGACCACCACCACACAGCGTCCGCGGCCCGGGGGACCGGCCCCGCACATCGGCCTGCTCGGCTCGTACGGCGGCTTCAACCTGGGCGACGAGGCCATCCTGACCTGCGTCATGAGCTGCCTGCGCAGCCACCGCCCGCACGCCCGGCTCGTCGTCTTCAGCCGGAACGCCGAGCACACCCGCGCCCACCAGCCGACCGCCGACCGGGTGGTGGACTGGGAAGGCGTCCCGCAGAAACAGGTCCTCGACGTCCTGTCCGGCCTGGACGTGCTGGTGCTCGGCGGCGGCGGCATCCTCTACGACGGCGAGGCCCGCCGTTACCTGCGGCTGGTGCGGGCGGCCCAGACCCGCGGTGTGCGCACCTTCGCCTACGCCGTCGGCGCGGGCCCGCTGCGCGAGGCGGACGACCGGGAGGCGGTGCGCGCCGTGCTGCCGGTGATGGACGAGGTCGTGGTGCGGGACGAGGAATCACGGCTCGTACTGGAGGAGGCCGGGCTCGAACGCGATCTCACGGTCACCGCCGACCCGGCGCTGCTGCTGCCGCCCGAGCCCTTCACCGAGCAGATGATGCGGCAGGAGGGCATCCCCGCAGCGACCCGGCTGGTGGGGATGTCGGTGCGCGAACCGGGCCGGGCGGCGGAGAAACTCGACGAGAGCGACTACCACGCGCTCCTCGCCGACGTCGCCGACTTCCTCGTACGGCGGCTGGACGCCCATGTGGTCTTCGTCCCGATGGAACGGCAGGACGTGCACCACGCCCACGGCGTCCTGTCCCGGATGACCGCACCGGACCGGGGGCGGATCCTGCACAGCATCTACAGTCCCGGCCAGGTCCTCGGCTTCATGAGCCACCTCGACCTCGTGGTCGGCATGCGACTGCACTTCGTGATCTTCGCCGCGCTCGCCGGACTGCCCGTGCTGCCGTTGCCCTACTCCGGCAAGGTCTTCGACTTCGCCCGGCGTATGGGCGCACCGGCCCTGGTCGGGGTGGCGCGCGAGCAGGCCGGGCTGCTGCTGGCCGAAGTCGATCGGCTCTGGGACGAGTTCCCGCAGCGGCGCGCCGATCTCGACGCCCGGATTCAGCAGCTGCGGGCCCTCGCCCGGGAGACCTGCGTCCGGTGCGGCGCGGTGCTCGACGCCCTGGACCACGAGACCGGTGACCGGGCCGGTCCCGAACAGCCCGGGCTGCATCTGCTCCGGCCGGGCACCGGAACCGCGACCTGAGGGACCGCAGCCCGGGCGAGACCGCCCCGCCGCCCTCGGAGAAACCACCCGACGGGAAATAGCGATGCCGATCCTGGAACGACCGCCACAGCCCCGGACCATCACCCTGCCTCCGCGTTCCGCCCACCACGCGGGCCGGACGGAGGTCCTCGTCGTCGGCGGCGGCCCGGCCGGAACCGCGGCGGCACACGCGGCGGCCGACGCAGGGGCCGACGTCGTGCTCGTGGAGCGCTACGGCTTCCTCGGCGGCAACGCCACCGTGGCACTCGTCATGCCCCTGATGTCGTTCCACAACGAGCAGAAACAGGCCGTGTTCGCCGGGCCCGGCGAGGAGGGGGACCGGCTGCTGCCCACCGATCACGGCGAGGGCGAGGCGGTGGTCGCCGGCTTTCTGTGGCGGCTGCTGGAACGGCTGGACGAGCGCGGCGGCTGCACCCCGCCCTCCCTCGACACCGGCTACACCGTGCCCTTCGACCCGGAGATCTTCAAACTCGTCCTCCTCGATCTGCTCGACGAGGCGGGCGTACGCATGCTCTTCCACTCCTTCGCCTCCGCCGCGCTGCCGCTCGACGACGGCGAGGGCTGGCGGGTGGTCTTCGAGACCAAGTCCGGTCCGGTGGTGATCGACGCCGATGTCGTCGTCGACGGCACGGGCGACGGCGATGTGGCCGCGGCCTGCGGGGCGCCGAGCGAGGTCGGCCGCCCGGAGGACGGGCTGGTGCAGCCCATGACGCTCATGTTCCGGGTCGTCGACTTCCTGCGGCCGCGGTTCGCCGAGTACGTCCACGAGCATCCCGACCAGTGGCGGGGCGTGCACGGCCTGTGGGACCTCGTCGAGGAGGCCACGAAGTCCGGCGAACTGCGCCTGCCCCGCGAGGACATCCTGTTCTTCGGCACACCGCACCCTCGTGAGGTGAGTGTCAACAGCACCCGCGTCACGCGAGCGCTCGGCATCGACGTGTGGGACCTCAGCCGTGCCGAGTACGTCGCCCGCCGCCAACTGGAGCAGATCGAACGCTTCCTGCGCCTGCACGTACCGGGCTTCGAGCAGTCGTACGTCGTGCAGAGCGGCACCCAGGTCGGCGTACGGGAGACGCGCCGCATCCTCGGCGACTACCACCTGACCGGACACGACATCCTGGCCGCGCGTTCCTTCCCCGATGCCGTCGCACACGGCGCCTATCCCGTCGACATCCACAACCCGAGGGGAAGCGGCACCGTCCTCAAGCGTGTCCCCCGTGGGCGGTTCTACGACATCCCGCTGCGCTGTCTGCTGCCCCGCGAAACGGACCGACTGCTCGTCGCCGGGCGCTGCATCTCCGGCTCGCACGTGGCACATTCCTCCTACCGTGTGATGCCCATCGCCATGGCGACCGGCCAGGCGGCAGGCGCCTGCGCCGCGTTGGCCACCCGCCTCGGCCGCAGCCCGCGCGACGTGCCGTACCACCTCGTCCAGCAGGAACTCCTGCGCCAGGGAGCCCGACTGGACATCGAGGCCGACGCACCCGCGCCACAGCCCCGCTGACGCCGCGCTCCGAACGGCGTACTGGCAGCCACTCAACGGCGTGGTGAGCGGCGGTTCATGACTCATTGTCGTGCCACCGGCCGTTGACGGGAGCGGTGTCGAAGCGCGTGGCCGCCGACGCGTTGTCCCTGAAGTCGTTGCCGACCACGCGTCCGTCCCTCCAGCTGCCTTCGTGTGTGATCCAGAGGGCGTGGGTCTGAGTCCTGGGCCGCTGGTCGTCCCAGATCCGGTTGCTGTGCATGTGCGGTCCGCAGACGGTGGCGGCGGTGGTGATTCCGGCCCGCGGCGCCGGGGAACCGGGCAGCCGGTACGGGGAGCCCGGCGTCGGCGTGCCGTCGATCCAGGCCGTCCCTGACCCCGGCCGCACAGGCGCCAGGCGTAGTTCCGTTTCCGTGTTGAACGTGACCACGGCGTGCTGGGCGCCCACCGTCAGCTGCTTGCCGCGATGCCCGTCCGGCGGCCAGTCGGCATTCTCGTCGATCATGGACAGACGACTGAAGCGCACCCCGTCACCGCCACCCGATGCCGCCGGCGCGGCGCGGCGGCCGTTGTTGCTGATCCGGTTGCCGCGGAAGGCGTAGGGGCCGGGAGTGCTGCCGATCCCGAGGCCGTCGCGCACATTGCCGTCGATCACGCAGCCGGTGACGATGCCGCCGCGTCCGCCGACGCCCGATGTGCCCTGGGAGGACACGTCGAACCCCGCCTCGTGATTGGTGAGCATCGTCGACGAGGTGACCAGCAGACCGTCGGCTCCCCAGTCGGAGATGCCGAACCGGTTGTCCTCGACGTGACAGGCGGTGATGCGGATGCCGCGGGGTGGCGGCCAGTGCTCCTTCTGCAACTCCACGAAGATGCCGTTGGTGCCGTTGCCGACCGCCGTGCGGGCGGTGATCGTCAGGCGCTCGACCATGCTCCAGCCGCCCACGCCGATCCCTGTCCCCGCGCCGCCCATCCTCTCGCCGGGGTCCTGCCGTCCGCACCGCTCCGCCAGAACCCCCTCCACGAGCGTGTCCTGCAGGAAGTCACAACCGAAACCGGTCGCCGCGGTGTCGTGCACGAACAGATCGCTGAACCGGCCCCGCAGCACGTACTGCAGACCGATCCCCTTCGCCAGGGCGTCGTACTCCTGGGTCCACACGCCCGAACCGTCCACCTCGAAATGCGCGAAGGTGATGTCCGCCAGATGGTTGTCCCGGCCGGCCCCGTGCTGCGCGGCGGTGAACGCCGGCTGATCGATGTTTCCCTCACCGACCAGACCGTGCTTCCGGGCGTCGACCGGCAACGGCATCGACAGGGACCTGGACATTTGAACCCTCCCCAGCTGAAGGCAGGGGGATTCCTGGCTCACGTCGCCTGCGGCCCTGCGGACCGGCAGGTCTTACACGATCAACACCAGCCGGGTTGGAACCAGCCCGGTTTGGTACTGCAAACAAAGGAGTTGCTGTGCTGGCTTGGTTCTCGCTCAGCACGTCGGAGATCGTACCAGCCGTCTCGTGGGCGGTCTTTCGCCCTGGGGGCGGTGAACGGCCGTGCCCAATCCCGGAAGTCCCGAGCGAGCCCGGCGTCCGGTTCAGGCGGAGTTGACGAGCCTTGTGTAGCGCGCCCAGTCCCAGTGCGGTCCGGGGTCGGTGTGGTCGGTGCCCGGTATCTCGTAGTGCCCGATGATGTGCTCCCGGTCCCTCGGGATGCCGTACCTCGTGCAGATCGCGGCGGTGAGTGCGGCCGACTGCTCGTAGAGGGCGTCGGTGAAGTAACCGGGTTGGTCGACCCAGCCCTCGTGCTCGATGCCGATACTGCGGGTGTTGTAGTGCCAGTTCCCCGCGTGCCAGGCGATGTCGGACTCGCGGACGCACTGCGCCACGTGCCCGTCGCCGGATCTGACGACGTAGTGCGCCGAGACCTGCTTCCGGCGGTTCTGAAAGACGGCCAGGGTGTTGGAGTAGCTCGTCTGCGTGACGTGGATGACCACGAGATCGACGGGACGGGCGGTCCCTCGGTTCGACGCCGTGTAGTTGGCGGCGGTGGCCGGCTGCCAGTCGGCGTGCGGGTGGTCCGGGGCCGGCATCACGGCACCCACGCTGGGCTCGGGGAGCAGCGCGTACGGGACGGCGGCGAGGGCGGCGGCGCCCTTCAGGATGCGACGCCTGGTGGAGATCGGTCGGGCCCGTTCCATGGACGATTCGCCTTTGCATTGAGGAAAGTCGGGAAATGCTGCGAGCCACGGTGGCCGCTCAGCGCCGCAGCGCCGCCGCCGTCTTACGCAGCCGCGCGTGCGCCCGGCGGAGCAGTCCTCCGTGTACAGATCGAGAACCGTGCCCGGCGCGATGCGCGCCATGGGCGGCGCGCCGCCGAACATCCAGGCGTATTCGCCCCGTTCGGGCCGGACGGGCGGCATGCGGGGATCGCTCTTGACCACACCCCTGCGTTCCCCGCGACGCGACCGGACGGGCACCAGCACCCTTCGGCAGCTCCACCGACATCATGCGTCCCCCTCGACAATCCAGCCCCGCACACCCGCCGTGGTCACCACACGGCGGCTGCGCCTCGCGTGAATCACGGTACGACGCCTGCCGGTTGGACGGGAGGACGTCCCGCTCATCGGTGGACGGCCGCGGAATTGTGGACAACTCACTCACCCGAACGGGTGGGGACGTCGTTCTTTCGCCCGTCGGGCCTTCAGTTCTCGGCCCGTCAGGAACGTTCCGCCACCGCCGCCGGATCGTCCAGCACGGCGCGCACCACCGAGTGCGCCGCACCCAGCAACGGCCCTTGCGGCCCGAGCCGGGACACGGACACGGGGCAGGCCGGCCCCGCCGTGCGCCCGGCCAGTTCGGACCGCAGCGACGGCAGCAACCACGGCGCGAGACCGGCCAGCGCCCCGCCCAGCACGACACTCTCGGGGTCCAGCAGATTCACCGCCCCGGTCAGCGCGACACCGAGCGCCTCTCCCGCATCCCGCAGCGCCCGCCGTACGTCCTCGTCGCCCTCCGCCGCGCGCGCCGCGAGCAGTCCCACCCGGTCCTCGCCCGGTTCCAGGCCGGCCGCGCGCAGCACCGCCTCCTCGCCGGCGTACTGCTCCAGACAGCCGCGCCCGCCGCACGCGCAGGCCGGCCCGTCGGGCCGGACCGGCACATGCCCCAACTCGCCCGCGAATCCCCGCGTTCCGCGCAGCAGCCGCCCGTCCACGACGACGCCCGCGCCGATGCCGATCTCGGCGGACACATGCAGAAAGTCCCGCGGAGTGCCCTCGCCCAGCCACAGCTCGGCCAGAGCTCCGAAGTTGGCCTCGTTGTCCACGGTCAGCGGCAGCTCGACGGGCAGCAGGGAGCCGAGGTCCGTGTCGTGCCAGTCGAGGTTCGGGGCGCGTACGACGGTGCGCCCGTCGCCCGCCACCAGACCGGGCACGGCCACGGCGAGCCCGGCCGGCCACAGCCCCTCGCGTTCCGCCTCGGCTACGACATGACGTACCAGCCGGGTCAGCTCCTCGACGACCGGCGCGGGGGAGCGGCCGCGGTTGGAGCTGTGCCGCACGATCCTCGCCCGCACCTGTCCGCGCAGGTCGACCGCACAGACCGCGAGGTGGTCGACGCCGACCTCGGCGCCGATCCCGGCGGGACCGCGCCCGCTGACGGCGAGGGCGGACCCGGGCCGGCCCCGGCCGACCCGGACGGGCCGTTCCGGGCCCAGCTCCTCCAGCAGCCCGGAGCGGATCAACTCGTCGACGAGGGTCGAGACCGCCGCGCGGGTCAGCCCGATGCGCGAGGCGACCGCGGCACGGGAGAGCGGCCCCTCGGCGCTGACCGTGTGCATCACCCGGGCCAGGTTGCGGCGCCGCATGCCCTGCTGGGTGTCGGGCAGCGCACGCCCGGGACCGGCAGGGCGGGCCTCGTGCAGCGGTGCGGTCATGCCTCCGTCCGTCCTCAGTCGATCTGTGTGCTCCGCTCCAGCAGCGGGGCCGCGTCGGAGAGTACCCCGGAGATCCTGGCCAGCGTCTCCTCGTCCCGTTCGACCGCTTCGAGCACCGGTCCGCGGGTGGTGTTCCAGCGTCGGGCGACCGCGGCCGGATCCTCGCCGGTGAGCAGGCCGGCCGCCTGGGCCGCGGCGCCGAGCGCCACCAGCTCCCTGGCCTCGGGGACCTGGACCGGGCGCCCGGAGAGCCGTCGTACGGTCTGCTGCCAGGCCGTGCCCCGGGCGCCGCCGCCGATCAGTAGCAGTGGTGCCGAGCGGTCGGCGTCCTCGTCGAGGACCAGGTCGAGCGCGCCGAGCAGTGAGTGGACGGCGCCGTCGTACGCGGCCTGGAGCAGCTGGCCTGCGGTGGTGTCGTGGCGCAGGCCGTGCAGCAGCCCCGACGCGTTCGGCAGGTCGGGGGTGCGCTCGCCGTCCAGGTAGGGCAGCAGGGTGACGCTCGTGCCGGGCTCGACGGCCTCGCGGTCCAGGCCCAGCAGGGTCGCGACGCGGTCGACGGCGAGCGTGCAGTTCAGAGTGCAGGCCAGCGGCAGCCAGTCGCCGCGCGCATCGGCGAAGCCCGCCACGGTACCGGTCGGATCGGCCGGGCGCCGCTGCGACACCGCGTACACCGTGCCCGACGTGCCGAGGCTCAGCACCGGCATGCCGGGGCGCAGCCCGAGGCCGAGCGCGGCGGCAGCGTTGTCGCCGGTTCCGGGGGCGACCAGGGTGCCCTTGGAGAACGGCAGGTCGTGGCTGTCGCGCACGGTGCCCGCCACTTCGCCGGGCCTGACCACGCGCGGCAGCAGCGCCGGATCGAGTCCCACGTGCGCGAGGATCTCCTCGTCGTACGACTCGGTGCCGGACGCCCACCAGCCCGTCCCGGAGACGTCCCCGCGGTCGGTCGTGCCCTGCCCCGTGAGGCGTTCGGTGAGGTAGTCGTGGGGCAGGCGCACCGCCCTGGTCGCGCGGATCGCCTCCGGCTCGTGCTCCGCGAGCCACGCCCACTTCGTGACCGTGAAGGACGCCGCGGGCACGCTGCCCGTGCGGTCCGCCCAGAACTTCGCGCCGCCCAGCTCCTCGGTCAGCCGGCGCGCCTGCGGAGCGGAGCGCATGTCGTTCCACAGCAGGGCGGGGCGGACGGGTTCGCCCCGGTCGTCCAGCGTGACGAGGCCGTGCTGCTGCCCTCCGATGGAGACGGCGGCGGCCTCGTGCGCGGCGTCGCCGCACTGGCGCAGCGCCTCGCACAGGGCGTTCCACCACTGCCGCGGATCGCTCTCGCGCCCGGCTCCCGAGGACACGGTGTGCGGTGCCTGGCCGCTCGCCACGACCTCGCCGGTCGCCGCGTCGACGACCAGCGCCTTGGTGGACTGGGTGGACGTGTCCACGCCGACGACGAGCGGACCCTCGGCTGCTGACATCGGGCTCTCCCTTTCCTGCGGCTCACGCGCCCCGGCGGCTGCTGTGAGGCACGTCTCTCTGGGTCATGTTCCGGCTCCGGAGACACCTTGTCTCTTCCCAGAGGTGCTTCTGCATACTAATTTGTAAACCGCCATGACGAAATAGTCGTGTGCAACAGTCGCAAGCGAGCAAGGGAGCCGCGGCATGAACTACCAGCCCACCCCCGAGGACAGGTTCACCTTCGGCCTGTGGACCGTCGGCTGGCAGGGAAGGGACCCGTTCGGCGACGCCACCCGGCGGGCCCTCGACCCGGTCGAGACGGTGCAGCGCCTGGCCGAGCTCGGCGCGCACGGAGTGACCTTCCACGATGACGACCTGATCCCGTTCGGGTCCTCCGACACCGAGCGCGAGTCGCACATCAAGCGCTTCCGCCAGGCGCTGGACGCGACCGGCATGACCGTGCCGATGGCCACCACGAACCTCTTCACGCACCCCGTCTTCAAGGACGGCGCGTTCACCGCCAACGACCGCGACGTGCGCCGCTACGCGCTGCGCAAGACCATCCGCAATATCGACCTCGCGGTCGAACTCGGCGCGAAGACGTACGTCGCCTGGGGTGGCCGGGAAGGCGCCGAGTCCGGCGGCGCCAAGGACGTGCGCGTGGCACTCGACCGGATGAAGGAGGCGTTCGACCTCCTCGGCGAGTACGTGACCTCCCAGGGCTACGACCTGCGCTTCGCGATCGAGCCCAAGCCGAACGAGCCGCGCGGCGACATCCTGCTGCCCACGGTCGGCCACGCCCTGGCGTTCATCGAGCGCCTGGAGCGGCCGGAGCTGTACGGCGTCAACCCCGAGGTCGGGCACGAGCAGATGGCCGGGCTGAACTTCCCGCACGGCATCGCGCAGGCCCTGTGGGCGGGCAAGCTCTTCCACATCGACCTCAACGGCCAGTCCGGCATCAAGTACGACCAGGACCTGCGCTTCGGCGCCGGTGACCTGCGCGCCGCCTTCTGGCTGGTCGACCTCCTGGAGAGCGCCGGTTACGACGGCCCCCGCCACTTCGACTTCAAGCCGCCGCGGACCGAGGACCTCGACGGCGTGTGGGCGTCGGCCGCCGGCTGCATGCGCAACTACCTCATCCTGAAGGAGCGCTCTGCCGCCTTCCGGTCCGACCCGGAGGTCCAGGAGGCCCTGCGCGCCTCCCGCCTCGACGAGCTGGCCCAGCCCACCGCGGCGGACGGTCTGCAGGCACTGCTCGCCGACCGCACGGCCTTCGAGGAGTTCGACGTGGAGACGGCCGCCGCGCGCGGGATGGCCTTCGAGCGGCTCGACCAGCTGGCCATGGACCATCTGCTGGGCGCGCGCGGCTGAGGCTGCGCCCGTCGTGACCTCCACGCGGAATGCCGCGGAATCGTGCGATCCATGGCATGAGTCCGTGTCAACGTCCGCGTGGGGGTCGCGGCACGGCCGGGCGTGCCGCGACCCTGGCGGTATGGCCCTGCCGCCCGTACCGCCTCAACCGCCCGGCCCTCCGGGTGACACACCGCCTCCGGGCGGCGGCTTCGGACCGCCGCCGGAACCTCCGGCACGCCGGCGGAACCCCGTCCTCATCGTGCTCGCCGCGCTCGTGGGCGTCGGCGCCGTCGCCGCCGTCGTCCTCATGGCCTCCGGCAGCGACGACTCCCCGGACGGCAAGCAGCCCGCCGAGAGCAGCGCGAGTCGGTCGCCCCGTCCGTCCCTCGGCATCCCGACCGAGCTGCCCAGCAGGCTGCCCAGCCAGTTGCCGTCCCTGCCGTCCCAGTTCCCGACCGAACTGCCGAGTGGGGTACCGAGCGACCTCGAATCGCTGATCCCCTCCATCCCGGGCGACCTACTGCCCTAGGAGGACTGCATCACAGCCCGCGCGGCAGCCGTACGTAGACCACCGACGTCTCGATCCCGCTGTCGACCAGGCGGCCCTGGGCGTCGAACGCCTCCGCGCCGTCCGTCATCCCGAAGTCGTTGTCGTTGATCAGGGCGAGCGTGTCGCGGTCCACGCGCGCGACGCCCTCGATCTTGCCGGGGACGCCGGCGACCGTGCCCAGGTCGACGACCAGTCGCTTGGCGAGCACCGGAACACCTGCGGCCGCCGGGTCGTCGAGCTGCTCGAGGGACGGTGACGTGGCGTCGTCGTCCCACGCGCCACCCAGGATGTTCGCGCCGCGGTCCAGGCGCACGAGCTGCAGGCGGGCGGCCTTGTCGGTGCGCTCCTCGACCAGCAGACGGTCACCGCCCACGGCGACCACCGAGGAGATCTTGAGCTCGGAGGTGTCGTCCTCGCCGGGATCGACGACGTTCACCGCGTCGAAGCGGTACGCGTACTCGGCGGTGACGGCCTTCTTCTTCGGGGAGAAGCGCAACAGCCGGGTCGTGCGCGACGCCTCTCCGGCGCCCTTGTCCGGCAGGGACAGCGGGCTCTGCACCGCCATCACCAGGTCGCCGCCCGGCAGCAGCGCGAGCCCCTCGAAGCCACGGTTGATCTTCCGGTGCAGCAGTACGGACGGCAGCGCCTCCACGACCGGGTAGTCCGCGCCGGTGAGGTTCCGCCCCTCCGGCACATAGCGCGTGAGCACCTTCCCGCGCGCGGAGACATGGACCAGGGAGGGCCCGTACTCGTCGACGAGCCAGAAACTGCCGTCCTCGGCCCGCACGAGGCCCTCGGTGTCCAGCCCGTTCGGGTCGTACGACAGCGGAGTCCTCGCGTCGTAGGAGTACGGCGCCTCGTCACGCCCCTCCTGGTTGGACAGGCCGGTCAAGGGCTTCCCGGAGGACGTGGTGATCGGGGTCGCGTCCAGCACCCGCACCGAGTCACCGCAGACCCGGATCCGCACGATCGCCGGGTCGAAGCCCGGCACCGGGAACGTCCGCCGATTCTTGCCGTCCACCTTGATCTGGCCGTTGGGCCCGCGGTCGGTGACCGTCCAGAACTCGCCCTTGCGGCCCGCCGGGTAGATGTCGCTGCCGATGCCGCCGAGGTCCACACCCCGGTCGTCGGCCACCGTGCCGGGCAGCAGCGCGTTGCTGAACGCGCCGAGCGACATGTCGCCCAGTGTCGCCGTGCGGATCACGCGCGCGTCCTCGGACGGGGCGCCCGTGGCCGGAGCGGCCGTCAGCAGAGCGGCGACCACGGCGAGAGGGACGCCCGTCGCGACGGAACGGTGGACGCGGCGCCGGCCGGTGGCGTGCGGGGACATCGGGCCTCCTGATGGACCAAGTTCGGTGACAGCGGCCAGACTTGAACCCCACGGGGAACGACGTACGACGCTCCGGTGAACGCCGGACATCGGCCGCCGGTCCGGCCGACGTCCGGTTCGATCAGGTTTCTTCCGCGGCCGGTTGTTCCGCCGCGGCCAGTGCCGTGGCCGGATCCTGGACCCCGCTTCCCGCCGGTGCCCAGCGGCCGTGCTCCTTCCGGTACGGCCACCAGCGGCCGTCGCCACCCAGCCGCAACTGGCTCGGCGCGCCGACGACCGTCCACCGGTTGCCCCTGGCGCGCAGCGTCGGCCGCTCGTCGTCGTCCCAGGCCGCAGCCAGGGCCGCACGCGCGCGTGCGAGGGTTTCCCCCTCCACGGCCCACTCCTCCTCGAGCACCGACAGTCCGGCCACGCCACCGTACTGCCAGGCGCGTACGGCCGACGCCAGTTCGTCCCGGCCGCGCCCGGAACCGTCGGCGAGCCGGTCCGCCACTGCCTCCTCAGGAGACCCCGCAGCCAGCCGGACGGCGTCCTGCGCGACCGTCAGTTCCGCTTCCGGAGCAGCCGTCGGCCGGAGCGCCTGGGCCAGCATCCGATGCGCCGCAACGGCGGTCCGGGCCGCCAGGAACTCCAGGGCGGCCGGGCCGACCCCTGGGGCAGGCGGTGCCTCGGTGTCCAGAGAGGGCGGGAGACCCGGGTGGTCGGGGAGTTCGGGTGGGTCGGGCAGCGGAGGCAGGATGTCGCCCGTCGCCCAGACCTCCGCGGCGTCCAGTCCCTCCGGCTCGACCGGTTCTTCGGCGGGCCTGCTGGTGCGGTCCTGGAGGTCGTCCAGCAGGGCGCGTTCGCCCCGCCCCCGCATCAGCAGCAGCACGAAGGGATCCTCGTCGAGCAGTCGCGCCGTCTGGTAGCACAGCGCTGCCGTGTGCCCGCACTGGTCCCAGGTGCCGCAGTCGCACTCGGGCTCCAGATCGCCCATGCCCGGCAGCAGTTCGATCCCGGCCGCCGCCGCGTCCTCCACGAGGTGCGGCGGCATCTCCCGGTCGAGCAGCGCGGCGACATGCCCGGCCCGCTCCACCGCCATCTCGAGAAAGCGGTTCCACTGCTCTGCGGACAGCTCCTCCAGCAGCACGTCGGCCCGGTGCCCCGTACCGTCGCGGTCCTGGACGACCGCGGTGATACGGCCCGGCCGCACCGACACCGCGCCCACGGCTCCCGCGCGCGCGAGCCGACGGCCCGTCTTCACCTGCTCGGCGTCCAGTGCCGAGTCCTCCAGGGCCCTGAGCCAGGCACGGCCCCACCACGTCACCGCGAAACCCCTCCCGCGCGTGGGCGGCAACGCGGCGAACGTGCGCTCTGTCTCGTCGGCGTGTCCGTGGTCGTGACGGCTCATCGTGTGGTCCCCCTCAGCTCGACCAGATCGGCCAGTTCCGCGTCCGTCAGCTCCGTCAGCGCCGCCTCGCCGGAGCCGAGCACCGCGTCGGCCAGTTCCCGCTTGCGGTCCAGCATGTCGGCGATCCGGTCCTCGATCGTTCCCTCGGCGATCAGCCGGTGCACCTGCACGGGCCGGTCCTGGCCGATGCGGTACGCCCGGTCGGTGGCCTGCGCCTCGACGGCCGGGTTCCACCAGCGGTCGTAGTGCACGACGTGCTCGGCCCGTGTGAGGTTCAGCCCCGTGCCGGCGGCCTTCAACGACAGCAGGAAGACGGGGACTTCACCGTCCTGGAAGCGCCGCACCATCGCCTCGCGCTCGGGCACGGGCGTTCCGCCGTGCAGGAACTGCGAGGCCACGCCTCTGTCCGACAGATGCCGTTCGACGATGCGGGCCATCGCCACGTACTGCGTGAAGACCAGGACGCTCGCCCCCTCGGCGAGGATGGTGTCGAGCAGCTCGTCCAGCAGCTCCAGCTTCCCCGAGCGTCCGGCGATCGTGGGCCGGTCCTCCTTGAGGTACTGCGCGGGGTGGTTGCAGATCTGCTTCAGGCCGGTCAGCAGCTTCACGATCAGACCGCGCCGCGCCATGCTGTCGGCGCCGGAGATCTCCGCCAGCGTCTCGCGTACGACCGCCTCGTACAGTCCCGTCTGCTCCGTGGTGAGCGACACGGCCCGATCGGTCTCCGTCTTCGGCGGCAGCTCGGGCGCGATTCCCGGATCCGACTTGCGTCGGCGCAGCAGGAACGGGCGGACCAGCCGGGCGAGCCGCTCCGCGGCAGCCGGGTCCTGGCCGCTCTCCACGGCCTGCGCGTACCGTGTGCGGAAGGTGCCGAGGCGGCCGAGAAGTCCCGGAGTGGTCCAGTCGAGGATGGCCCACAGCTCCGAGAGGTTGTTCTCCACCGGTGTGCCGGTCAGCGCCACGCGCGCGCGTGCGCCGATGGAACGCAGCGCACGCGCGGTCGCCGAGTACGGGTTCTTCACATGCTGTGCCTCGTCCGCCACGACCAGGCCCCACGGCACCTCGGCCAGCCGACCCGCATCGAGGCGCATCGTGCCGTACGTGGTGAGGACGAACTCCCCGTCGACCAGGTCGTCCAGGGCACGCCGCGAGCCGTGGAAGCGGCGCACGGGCGTGCCGGGCGCGAACCTCTCGATCTCGCGCTGCCAGTTGCCCATCAGGGACGTCGGACACACCACGAGCGTGGGACCGGCGGCCGACGGATCGGTCTGCCGGTGCAGATGCAGGGCGATCAACGTGATCGTCTTGCCGAGCCCCATGTCGTCGGCGAGACAGCAGCCCAGCCCCAGGGACGTCATCCGAGCCAGCCAGCTCAGGCCCCGCCGCTGGTAGTCGCGCAGCTCGGCGGCGAGAGCGGCGGGCTGCCCGACCGGCTCCTGCCCCTCCGGGTCCGCGAGGCGCTTCCGCAGCGCGGCCAGCCACCCCGTCGGCTGCACCTCGACCCGGCGGCCGTCGACCTCCGTCGAGCCGGTCAGCGCGGCGCCGAGCGCGTCGATGGGCGTGACCTTGCGGTCCTGCTGCGCGCGGGCGCGGCGCACCTCCTGAGGGTCGATCAGGACCCACTGGTCGCGCAGTCGCACCACCGGCCGGTTCGCCTCGGTGAGACGGTCCAGTTCCGCGCGGGTGAGCCGCTGGTCGCCCAGCGCGAACCGCCAGTTGAAGGCGAGCAGTGCATCGGCGGACAGGAACGACGGCGTGTCCGAGGACAGCCGGTGCGCAGCCGTCTCGTCGTCCGGGGGGCCGACGACCGCGCGTGCGGTCAGCTTGCGGGCCAGTTCCCTGGGCCAGTGCACGTCGACCCCGGTACCGGCGAGGGCTGCCGAACCGTCACCGAGCAGCTCGGTCACCTCCTCGTCGGCGAGTTCGACGGCATCCGGCACGGAGGCCGAGAGCAGCGGGGTGAGCGCCGGCCAGGCGCGGGCGGCGCGACGGAGCGAGAGCAGGGCGTCCATCCGCGCGCGCGGACCGAGGACACGGCTCGTCGCATCCGTCCCGGCCCACACCTCGGCGGCGTCCGCGACCAGCGAGGGATCGCTCACGCTGTGCACCTGGAGCACGGCCCGGAAGGCCGGCTCCGTCTCGTCCCGCTCCGCGGCCGCCAGACCGCGCACCTCGATCCGCAGCGAGATCCGTACGCCCGCGTCGTTGCCCGCGGCGACATCGGCGGCCCACGCTCGTTGCCCGGGAAGGTGCTGCGGATCCTGCGCCGCGTAGGCCGGACCGCCCGTGACGAGCGACGCGGCCGGGGACCGGGGCAGCGTGTCGGCGGCCGCGTCCAGGAAGGCCCGCAGCAGGCGCTCCGGTGCGGGTAGACGCAGCGGCTCGGTGGTGCCCAGCGGTACGGCGTGCGCTTCGGGCGGTATCGCGGCGGCGAGTCGGCGGACGCTCTCGACGTCCTCGGCGCGCAGCGGGCCCGCGCGCCAGGCGTCGTGGTCGCCGGGGGACAGGCCGGGCAGCAGCAGGCCACGCGCCGCGAACTGCAGGGCCAGTACCGCTGCGGCTCCCCAGAACACGGCCGAACGATGTCCCTGCGGGGCCACACGCACGCGCGTGAGAACGGGCAGGGCCGCGCGCACGGGGAGCAACAGGGCGGACACGCCTACCAGCTCCACGCCGTCGCCGCCGGGCAGGACGACGCCCAGGTCCTCGACGGTGCCGCCGTCGACGCCCGGCGGAGCGGCGCCGTCCGGCCGCCAGAAGGCTACGCTGCCGGTGCGGGCGGGATCGCCCGGCAGGAACACGGCACAGCAGCGGGCCAGTTCGGAGATCTCGGAGGGGGATGCCGCGGGAGTCCTCTGCACAGCGAAGTCCGCATTCCTCAAATTTGACTACCTGGGATCGGAGTCGCCGAGGATACGGCACATCGTCGGCCGACCCGGCATGCTTTGGCTGTGACCTGGATCACTGTCGATGCTCGGGGGTGGGTAAGGGTCGGGCGTCAGGGATGTCTCAGGGTGCGTCTCAGGGTCGCGATCCGGAACCGCCGGAAGCGCGGGCCCGTTTTCAGGACAGAGAGCGGCAGTGGCCGCGAAGGAGGCGACACATATGTCGAAGAACGCGAAGATCGCCGCAGGAGGTGTGGCGGCCGGGCTCATCCTGCTGATCTGGCTTCCCTGGTGGGCCGCGCTGCTGATCGTGCTGGGAGTCCCGGCCGCCGCGTACCTCGCGCTGGACCCCTCGCAGCGACGCAGGCTGCGTCGTGTCGGACGCAAGGAGCTCGGCCGCTGACGCGCTACCGCCCCGGGCCGGTGCCGTCCAGTGCACACGAGTCGACCACGTCACCGTCCGTGGGCCGGGCGACGGTCCGGTCCGCGGGCGGACGGGTGCCCTGTTCGACCCATGCGACGAGCGCGTCGAAGGCAGACCGATAGCAGGGCAGGATCGGCCGCAGCCGGTCCGGGTAGGTGTCGTACAGCCCGTCGACATGGGTTCCACCCTGGACGGTGTAGTACCGGTGCAGCGGACCCCGCCCGCGGGCGTCGACCATGCCCTCGTACACGTCGGAGTCGGCCGCCTTGGGCAGCAGTGCGTCCAGGTCCCCGTGCAGTGTGATCAGCGGCCTCCCGATGCGTCCGGTCAGCGCCGCCCGGGCCACGGCGCGATGGACGGACGCGGGGCGCGAGGCGTAGTCGTAGGCCGCGTCGGACGCACAGGGCGCCAGGATCTCCTCGGTCGTCGCACCGGCGGACGGTCCGGGGCAGCCGGGATCGTATGCCGGGTCGAACTCCGCCCGATACGTCTTCTGCGTGACACCCCAGTAGGCCTTCTCGTGGTACGGCCACAGAAACTCCGAGCCGCGCGCGAAGCCCACCGAGTACAACTCCTCTTCCGACGCCGAGCCGAGGACCCGCGCCACCGCCGTGGGCAGGGAGGTGAGCAGATTGGGGCCGTCCGCCGTCCACAGCGCACCCTCCCAGTCCACACCGCCGTCATACAGCTCCGGATGGTTCTCCAGCTGCCAGCGCGTGAGATAGCCGCCGTTGGAGATGCCGGTCATGTACGTGCGGCGTGGGGTGTGCCCGTACCGCTGGGCGACGGCTTTCCGCGCCGCGCGCGTGAGCTGGGTCGTGCGCGCGTTCCACTCGGCGACCGCGTCGCCGGGCCGGGTGCCGTCGCGGTAGAAGTCGGTCCCGTTGTTGCCCTTGTCGGTCGCGGCGTATGCATATCCCTGGGCCAGCACCTGATCGGAGATCGCCTTGTCGGTCGCGTACTGTCTGCGGGTGCCGGGCGCCCCCGTGACGACGAGACCGCCGTTCCAGCGGTCCGGCAGGCGGATCACGAACTGCGCGTCATGCCGCCAGCCATGCGTGGCGTTGAAATGCGAGGAGTCCGGGAAGTAGCCGTCGACCTGCACCCCGGGCACGCCGGACGGTGTCCGGGTGGCCCGGGCGGTCAGTCCCGCCTGGTCGGCCAGGTCGGTGTACGGGGTGCCGGCCAGTCCCGTGGTGGTCAGGTCGGCCAGACAGGCAGTTCGCTGGAACTCCGCGCCCGGCACGCGCACACGGTCCTGTCGTTCGCAGTGGCTGTCGCCGAGGCCCGCGGCAGCGGCGGGTTTCGGCGCGCTGAGAGCCGCTGCCACAATCGTTGCCGCAAGGGCGGCGGCAACCGAGGGAACACCACGGGAAGGACGCATCGGGGCCTCCAGAGCGTGCCGGGGAGCGGTAGGGGAGCAGAGCCGCGGGCTGCCCTATCGTGCGGCTCCCCATTCGCATCTTCCATGGACTGGCACCACATATGACGCCGTCTCCGTATGGATGTCCCTAATAGAGCGAGGGGTGTGAGGCCCTACGGTGGCAGTCCCGGATCAACTGGGCCGTACGGCCATCTTGTCGAGCGCCTCCAGCAGACCCGGCAGTTCCGGCCCCCGGCCCACCGGCAGGACCTCGCCGGGCACCTCGTCGAGCAGCACGAACGCGATGTCGTCGGTCCTGGCCACCAGCGACCAACCGGGACCGTCGGCCCGCAGCGTCCGTGCGTCTCCCGGGGCGAAGGACGAGCGGACGCGGCCGAGCGGCGGCGGGGTGTCCACGTACGCGCGCGCCTCGGCGAGCACGCGCCGGATGCCGGTGCGCCCCGGGCTCGCGTCCTTGCCGTCCCCTCCCTCCGCGGCCCCGGCGGAACCGTCCGGCGTCACGAACTCGGCGTCGTCGATCTGCTCGCGCCACATTGCCCACTGGAGCGCGATCTCGTCGGCACCGAGCCGTCGCTGGGCCGGCCCCCAGTTGCTGGTGTCGGGGGGGCACAGCGGGGGACCGTCCGCGGGGTCGGGATCGGGATCGTGCGGCTCGGGCACGCCGGGCGCCGCCACGGCGACCGCCAGGGGCCAGCCGGGCAGGGCCGCGACGACGGACCGCTCGTCGGGCGACAGGTCGTACTCCATGCCGCAGTCCCAGGAGGCGATGGCGACGGCGACCAGCGACACGTCGTTGGTGACGACCGTCCACCGTGCGCCGTCGCCGTCCTGTCCGAGCACCAGGCCGTACCCGTCGGCGAGCGGCGCGAGACCGAGCGCCGCGCAGGCCTCCGGGTAGTCGTCGCCCAGCACGCTCGGGAACTGCGCCGGCGTCAGCAACACCGCCGTGAGCACATAGAGCGCATCGTCCGCGGCGGCGACGGCGGTCTCGTCCGTCCCGGCCATCCCAGCCTCCCCAGGAGTTCGTCCAACGGCGCGCACCCTAGTGCGACCGGGACGAGCTTGTCACGACTCCGCGGACCATCCGGAGCTGCGGTTATCCGGCTGGTCGGGGCAGAATCGCCCGCCCTGGGCGGGTACGTCAGGACACCGGCAGCCCCAGGAGCGCACGGGCGACGGTCCGCGGCGACTCGTCGCGCTCCCGCGCCAGCGCGATGACGGCCCGGCACGCCAGCTCGTTCACCCCGAACGACAGCGCCTCCGGCGACACCCAGCCCGCAGCCTCGTCGATCCGCTCCTGGTCGTCCTCCGCGCATGCCGACACGTATGCGGCGGCCGCCTCGAACAGGTTGTGCGTACGTTTGTCCCCGCCGGAGTCCCGCTCCGAGCGCAAGGCCTCGCGGAATCCTGCCCAGGACTTGCGGACTCTGTCGAACACTGTGGTCACCTTCCCCCTCCATGGCGTCGCCGATCGTTCATCAGCCGCTCCTCAACCTAGAGTTGGAGCTTCGGCGACAGAAGAGGGACGGCGCGGTGAGCGGCCGGACCGGTCCGTTCGACCACGGGTCAGCTCTCGCGGACGGCCAGGGCCAGGAAGCGGGCATCCTCGTCGACGTACGACGTCATGCGCCACCCCGAACGGGTCAGCAGCGCACGCAGGTTGGGCTCCGCGCGGAGGTCGTCCGGGGTGATCTGCCGGCCCTGGCGGGCGGCGAGCGCCTCCCGTCCGATCGGGTGGAAGAGCGCCAGTCTGCCGCCGGGGCGCACCACACGCGCCAACTCCCGCAGATTCTCGGCCGGGTCGGGCAAGTGGGCGATCAGGCCCGCCGCGAACACCGCGTCGAGCGACCGGGCGCGCAACGGCAGCGCGGCCACGTCCGCGAGCAGCAGCCGCCCGTCGCGGTCCCGTCCGGCCCGTACGGCGGCTTCGAGCATGGCGGGCGTCAGATCGGCGCCGAGGACCACTCCGGAGGGCCCCACGGCCGCCCGCAGGGGCGGCAGGGCACGTCCGGTGCCGCAGCCGGCATCGAGGACACGATCGCCCTCGTGAAGACCGAGCTCGGCCACCGCCGCCGCGTAGGCGGGGCCGTCGTCGGGGAACCGGCTGTCCCAGTCGGCCGCGCGGGTGGCGAAGAAATCCTGGACGTGCGTGCGGTCGTCGTTCATATTCCGCATGATCCCTCACCGTCACGGATGACGCGTCGGCGCACATGTTCGAGCTGGACGCGATCGTTCAGGTACATTTCTGCGTCATATTCCAACAGCTTTCGAAATGCGCCCCCTTTGTGCGCCCGTGCCCCGACTAGCGTCCCGGGGCCATGGGACACCTGGACCACGCCACCTTCGGCTGGCTGACTCCCGTGCTGTCGTACGCGATGGCCTGCATAGGCGCCGCACTCGGGCTCCGCTGCACCGTCCGCGCGCTCGGCGCCACGGGGCGTTCACGCCGCAACTGGCTCGTCACGGCCGCCTCGGCCATCGGCACGGGCATCTGGACCATGCACTTCGTGGCCATGCTCGGCTTCAGCGTCAACGGCACCGAGATCCGCTACGACGTACCGCTGACCGTCCTCAGCCTTCTCGTGGCCATGATCGTGGTCAGCGCCGGCGTCTTCGCCGTCGGCTACGGCCGCGACCGGACCCGTGCCCTGCTCCTCGGCGGTCTCACCACCGGGCTGGGGGTCGCGAGCATGCACTACCTGGGCATGGCGGCGGTCCGACTGCACGGTGACGTGACGTACGACCCGATGCTCGTCGCCCTCTCCGTCGTGATCGCCGTCGTCGCGGCGACAGCGGCCCTGTGGGCGGCGCTCAACATCAAGTCGCCCGTCGCGGTCACCGTCGCCTCCCTCGTCATGGGAGCGGCGGTGAGCAGCATGCACTACACCGGGATGTTCGCGGTACGCGTGCAGGTCACCCCCTCCGGCGAGGTTCTGCCCGGGGCCACGACGATGCAGTTCGTCTTCCCCCTCGCCGTCGGCCTCGGGTCCTACCTCTTCCTGACCTCGGCCTTCGTGGCGCTGTCGCCGACGGCGGGGGAGCGCGAGGCATCCGCGTCGGCCCAGCGGCCCGTCGAGAGCGTCGCCCGCTGACGGCGCATGCGCACCGGCACGCCCCCGAACCCTTCCGAGCGAGGAGGCCATGCGTACACCCCGTAGGACCCCCACGTCAGGCGCCCAGACGCCGCCCATACCCCCCGTACGCGGCCGCCGCGCGCACGCCGGACCACCGGCGGACGAGGGCCCGGACGAGGCCACCGATGCGGCGCCGGAGGACGGGTCCCCGCGCGCGGACCACTGGCGCATCCGACCGCGCACCGTCCGCGCCAAGATCGTCTGCCTGTTGATGGTGCCCGTCGTGTCGCTGCTGGCCCTGTGGGCGTACGCGACCGTCACCACCGTCCAGGACGTCTCCCGGCTGCGGCAGTTGCAGCGCGTGGACTCCGAGGTACGGGCCCCCGTCGCGGCCGCGGTGGCCGCACTCCAGGCCGAGCGCGCCGCCGCCGTACGCCATGCGACCGACCCTTCCGCCGGACAGGGCGGCGACCTCAAGCAGCTCGCGCAGCGCACGGACCGGGCAGTGGCGGAACTGCGGCTCGGCGACCGCAGCACCGTCGCGGACGGCCAGGAGCTGCCCCCGGGAGTGGCCCAGCGGCTCGACGCCTTCGTCACCGGCGCCGAGCAACTGCGCCCGCTGCGGACCGCGGTGCTCGACCGGCGCGCCGGATGGGACGAGACGTACGACCGCTACACGAAGACCATTTCCACGGCCTTCGGCGTGGGCGGCGCGCTCACTGGCATCCAGGACGCCGGACTCGGCTCCGACGCGCGCGTACTGCTCGAATTCTCCCGCGCGGGGGAGGCCCTGGCCCAGGAGGACGTGCTGCTCACCAGCGCGCGCCTCGCGGGTGGCCTGGGCGGCGAGCGGCTGCGCCTGTTCACCGGCGCCGTCGACACCCGCCGCGCCCTGACCGAGTCCGCCGTCGCCGACCTGCGTGGTGACGAACGCGCCGCCTGGCGAAACCTCGCCGACGGCGGTGACTACGCCGCCCTAGGCACCCTCGAGGACGAGGTCCTGACCGTCGGCCCGGGCGCCCGGGCGATCGAGGCCGCACCCGAAGCCGACTGGGAGCGGGCACACGCACGCGTACAGGGCGGCATGCGCACGATCGAACAGGACGCCGCCCGTGGTGTCGCGGACCGGGCCGACCCGTTCACCCGCGGACTGCTCACTCCCGCAGGCGCCGCCGTCCTCCTCGGACTCGCCGCCGTCGCCGCGTCCCTGGTGATCTCCGTACGCATCGGACGTGCCCTCGTCGTCGAGCTGGTGAGTCTGCGCAACAGTGCCCTGGAGATAGCCCGCCGCAAACTCCCCGAAGCCATGCGGAAGCTGCGCGCGGGCGAGGAGATCGACGTCCGGGCCGAGGCACCACCCGGGCCGCCCGCGGAGGACGAGACCGGCCAGGTCGCCGAGGCCCTCGGCAGCGTGCACCGAGCCGCGCTGCGCGCCGCCGTGGAGCGCGCCGAACTCGCCAGCGGCATCTCAGGGGTCTTCGTCAACCTCGCCCGCCGCAGCCAGGTCCTCGTCCACCGCCAGCTGAGCCTCCTCGACAGCATGGAACGCCGCTCCGAGGACCCGAACGAACTCAGCGACCTGTTCCGGCTCGACCACCTCACCACCCGCATGCGGCGCCACGCGGAAAGCCTGATCATCCTCTCCGGCGCGGCACCCGGCCGGGCCTGGCGCATGCCGGTGCCCCTCACGAACGTCGTTCGCGCGGCCGTCTCCGAAGTCGAGGACTACGCGCGCGTGGAGGTACGACAACTCCCCGAGGCCTCCGTCATCGGCGCCGCCGTCGCCGACCTCACGCACCTCCTCGCCGAGATCGTGGAGAACGCCGCCCAGTTCTCGCCCCCGCACACGCGCGTGCGCATCACCGGAGAGCCCGTCGGCAACGGCTACGCCGTCGAGGTCGAGGACCGCGGCCTGGGCATGGGCAAAGAGACCCTAGCCGAGGCGAACCGCCGTATCGCCCAGTCCGAGGCCCTGGACCTGTTCGACAGTGACCGGCTCGGCCTGTTCGTGGTCAGCAGGCTCGCGGCACGGCACGACATCAAGGTGCA
The DNA here is from genome assembly GCF_046267975.1 of Streptomyces flavusporus. NCBI lineage: Bacteria > Bacillati > Actinomycetota > Actinomycetes > Kitasatosporales > Streptomycetaceae > Streptomyces > Streptomyces flavusporus. Next base: position 8,767,047 of record NZ_CP176503.1, read on the forward strand.
CCTGCGCACCTCGCCCTACGGCGGCACCACGGCGGTCGTCCTGCTGCCCACGGCCCTGCTGCACAGCGGCGCGCCGGAACGTTCCCCCAACAAGACGGTGGAAACGGAACCCGAGTACGCGCGCGTGCCCGGCGGCCCCCGGCATCAGGAGGCCGTCCCCCGGACGGCCGACCGGCCCGCCCTCGTGGCTCCGGTCCCGGCGGCGACGGAGACCGGCCCCGAAACCCCGCCCCCCGGAGTGGCCACCCTGCGCCTGCACCGGCCCACGGACAACTCCGAAGGCTCGGAAGACCTCCCACGCCGCGTACGGCAGGCGAACCTCGCACCCCAACTGCGCGACCGGCGCCCCGAGGACACGGCGCAGCCGTCCGACCCCCGGAACGACGACCGGCGTACCCCCGAACTCGTACGGGACCGGATGGCGGCCTATCGCGACGGATGGGCGCGCGGTGGCGGCCGGCGACCCGGCCGCGGTGCCGCACCGGATCCCGCAGGCCGCAGCGACAGCAGTGAAGGAGACCCCGCATGATCCAGGACCCGAGCATGAGAGCCGCCGGGGGGGTCCCCCCGCTCGAGCGAAGCCGAGAGTGGGGGAGGTCCGGCGAACTCGACTGGCTGCTGGACGACTTGGTACTGCGTGTGCACGAAGTACGGCACGCCGTGGTGCTCTCCAACGACGGGCTCGCGGTGGGCGCCTCCACCGACCTCGGCCGCGAGGACGCGGAACACCTCGCCGCGGTCGCCTCCGGCTTCCACAGCCTGGCCAAGGGGGCGGGCCGGCACTTCGGCGCCGGCGGTGTGCGCCAGACCATGGTGGAGATGGACGACGCCTTCCTGTTCGTGGCCGCGGCCGGCGACGGCTCCTGCCTCGCTGTCCTCACCGCAGTGACCGCCGACATCGGCCTGGTGGCGTACGAGATGGCACGGCTGGTCAAGCGCGTCGGTGAGCATCTCTACACGGCGCCGCGCGTCGGCGCGCGGCCGCCCGCCGCCGGATGAGGCGAGAAGGCGGCCCACAGCCATGACCGAGGACATCCAGGGCACCCCGCACCAGCAGGGCAGCCAGTGGTACGACAGCGAGGCCGGCCCGCTGGTCCGCCCGTACGCCATGACGGGAGGCCGCACCAAGCCCGGCCCCATCGGAGTGCGGTTCGACCTGATCGCCCTGGTCACACTCGACCCGGGCGCTCCGGACATCGACGACGACATCGCGCTCGGGCCGGAGCACCGCACCCTGATCGAGCTGTGCCGCACGGAAACCCAGTCGGTCGCCGAGCTGGCCGCGGACGCCGATCTCCCCGTCGGCGTCGTCCGGGTCCTCCTCGGCGACCTCCTGGAGCTCGGCTGCGTCACGGTCAGCCGTCCGGTGCCGCCCGCGCAGCTGCCCGACGAACGGATTCTGCGCGAGGTCATCGAAGGACTGCGGGCGCTGTAGATGAACGTTCAGAACACCCCGGACCCGCACCACCTCATGCTGACTTCGCTCCCATGCACCGAAGCCGTGCGCGGACGACGTGCCGGGGCACGGCACGCACGTACCGACGTCCATCCCTGCCGGCACTCCCGAGAGAAGTGATCGATGATCTCCGAGGCCTTGGACGCCACAGGTGGCGAGACGGCCGCCCTGGCGCTGAAGATACTGGTCGCCGGCGGATTCGGCGTGGGCAAGACCACCCTGGTGGGTGCGGTCAGTGAGATCAGGCCGCTGCGCACCGAGGAACTGCTCAGCGAGGCGGGCCAGTTGGTGGACGACACTGACGGCGTGGACCAGAAGGTCACGACGACCGTCGCCATGGACTTCGGCCGCATCACGATCCGGTCCGGCCTCTCCCTCTACCTGTTCGGCACGCCCGGCCAGGACCGCTTCTGGTTCCTGTGGGACGAGCTGTCGCAGGGAGCCCTCGGAGCTGTGGTGCTGGCCGACACCCGTCGCCTCGAGGACTGCTTCCCGGCGGTGGACTACTTCGAGCACCGGCACATCCCGTTCGTGGTGGCCGTCAACTGCTTCGCGGGGGCCCGGACCTACGGCGCCCAGGATGTCTCCCGCGCCCTCGACCTCGACCAGGGCACGCCCGTCGTGCTCTGCGACGCCCGCGATCGCGACTCGGGAAAGGAGGTCCTGATCCGACTCGTCGAGTACGCCGGACGGATGCACACCGCCCGGCTGCTCGACTCCGTGGGATGACCGCCTTACCTGACGGGGGCTTCAGTCGGCCACGGCCTTCTGCGCCACGACCTTGTCGATCGTGACGCGGACGAGGAGTTCGCCCGGCACACCGTTGCGGGCACCGAACTCCTCGGCACGCTCCTCACCCATGTACCGCGCACCGATACGCGTGGCCCAGAGCCGGAGCTCGTCGAGGTCCTCAGAAAGACGGGCGCGGCCCTGCAGCACCACGTAGTCGAACGGCGGCCGGTCGTCGTCCACGCAGAGGGCGACCCGGCCGTCCCGCGCCAGATTGCGCCCCTTCACACTCCCCTTGCCCGTGTTGAACACCACCTCGTCTCCGTCGAGCAGGAACCAGATCGGCGTCACATGCGGGCTCCCGTCGGCCCGGACCGTCGACAGCTTGCCGGTGCGGGTGCCGTACGAGACGAACTCCCGCCATTCCTTGCCGGTCATCTTCTCTGCCATGCCCCCATGTTCCTTGCCCGCGCGCCGGTCGTGGGGAAGGCTGGCGGAGAGATCCTCCGGCCAGGGGGAGTCATCACACGGGGAGACCGAATCATGGCGCACAACCAGGGACTTGGCTGGCTACTGGACGATCTGACCGAGCGTGTCGAACATGTGCGGCACGCCCTGGTCCTGTCCAACGACGGGCTGGTGACGGGAGCGAGTACCGGGCTACGACGCGAGGACGCCGAGCACCTCGCCGCCGTCGCGTCCGGACTGCACAGCCTGGCCAAGGGATCGGGACGTCACTTCGGCGCCGGACAAGTGCGCCAGACAATGGTGGAGTTCGATGATGCGGTGCTCTTCGTCACGGCGGCGGGCAGCGGCAGCTGCCTGTGCGTGCTCAGCGCCGCGGAGGCCGACATCGGTCAGATCGCCTACGAGATGACGCTGCTCGTCAACCGGGTCGGCGAGCACCTCGGCGTGGACGCCCGCCAGCCCGAGCGGACCCGACTGGACCCCTGACCTGCGGGTTCTTCAACCCCTGTGGAGTTATCCACAGGCCGGTCACGAGATCCGTGCGACCGGCTACGGTTTGTGTCACGGCGAGCGCACACAGCGTGAGCAGATGACTCCACGGGGGAGACGGACCATGTCAGGCAACACCATCACGACACCGGACCGCGTGACGTACACGCCGAGCCGCGCGGCTCGCGAACTGGGCCTCAAGCGGCGCGAGTTCGATCTGGCCGTGCACCTGGGTCGCATCCGCACCGTGCCCGACGAAGGCGGGGGAGGGCGTCGCGTGGCGCCCGTCGAGATCGACCGGCTGCGCGCGGAGGACGGGTTTCCCCGGTCGCTCCATGAGAGCGTGCGGGCCGTGGGTACCGGGGAAGCCGCAGCCATCATGGAGGTGACGAAGGAGAGGTTCACGCGCCTCGCCCGTCTGGGGCTGGTGGTGCCGGTCTACTTCTACCTGAACCGCTATCGGGCGCTCGTGTGGCTGTATCTTGCCGATGAAATCCGGCAGTTCGCGACCGACGAGAAGAACGCCCACCTGGTGAAGGGGCGTATGCCCGAAGGACTGCGGGAGCAGTTGGACACCGGACTGGACCTCCGCCCCCGCAACTGGCGGGGACGGCATCTGGGGTTCCTGCTGCGCCAGGCCGAGGACCCGTGGCAGCGCGCCGGGGCCCTGGCCGCCCTGCTCGATCCCGTCCAGATCGCGGACATCGCCAAGGACCCCTACGAGCGCGCCCACCTCAACCGGTTCCGACCGGGGCCACCGAACCATGGCGCCCCCGGTTCACCGACCGCGCTGCTCGCCGAGCGGATCATGACGGCGGGTGACCCGGACGAGATCGGCTGGCTGCGGGCGGACCTGGCACAAACCCTGGACGAGGCGCGCGAGCACCGGTCCGCGCCCCGCCCCGCACCCCGGCAGGCGCCGCCGGCACCACAGCACGATGCACACCCGTCCGAGCCGGAGCGAACCCACCGCCTGCTGGGCTGGCTGCGCCGCAGAAGCGCCTGACTCACAGCGCCCTGAACAGCCCTTCCCGGGACGGCTGGACGTTTCCCTACAGCGCCCTGAAAAGCCCCTCTTGGACGACGGACACCAGCAGCCGCCCCTGAAGGTCGTAGATCCGCCCGCGCGCGAGCCCGCGCCCGCCCGTCGCGATGGGGGACTCCTGGTCGTACAGGAACCACTCGTCCGCGCGGAACGGCCGGTGGAACCACATCGCGTGGTCCAGCGACGCCATGTCGAACCCCCGCGGCCCCCACAGCGGTTCGACCGGGATGCGGACCGCGTCCAGCAGGGTCATGTCGCTGGCGTACGTCAACGCGCAGGTGTGCACCAGCGGGTCGTCGCCGAGCGGTCCGACCGCGCGCATCCACACCGCACTGCGCGGCTCGGCGCCCTTGACATCCTCGGGCGTCCAGCGCAGCCGGTCCACATACCGGATGTCGAAGGGCTGACGGCGCGCCATCCGCTCCAACTGCTCCGGCAGCGCGCCCAGATGCTCCCGGACCTCGTCCACGACCGACGGCAGGGACTCCGGGTCCGGCACCTCACGCGCCGGCGGCAGCTGGTGCTCGAAGCTCCCAACCTCAGGCTTGTGAAAGGAGGCGGTGAGATTGAAGATCGTGCGGCCCTGCTGTACGGCGGTGACCCTGCGGGTCGTGAACGACCGCCCGTCCCTGACCCGTTCGACCTGGTACACGATCGGCACGCCCGGCCGGCCCGGGCGCAGGAAGTACGCGTGCAGCGAGTGCACCGGGCGGTCGCCCTCCGTGGTGCGCCCGGCGGCGACCAGCGCCTGGCCGGCCACCTGGCCGCCGAAGACACGCTGCAGGGACTCCTGGGGGCTGCGGCCACGGAAGATGTTGACCTCGATCTGTTCCAGGTCGAGCAGATCGACGAGCCTCTCGGCCGGGTTTGTCATGGATGTCCTTCTCCTGTGCTCACAGCTGTCCGACGTCGGTGACGCGGACCACGGCACGGCCCTCGGCGTCGGAGGCCGTGAGGTCGATCTCGGCGCTGATGCCCCAGTCGTGATCGCTGTTCGGGTCGTCGAAGATCTGCCGGACGCGCCACAGCCCGTTCTCCGGCTCCTCCTCGATCAGCAGCAGCTTGGGACCCCGGGCGTCCGGACCGGTGCCGAGGCTGTCGTACTCGTCCCAGTACTTGTCCATCGCCTCGCCCCAGGCGTCGGCGTCCCATCCGGACTCGGCGTCCATCTCGCCCAGCTCCTCGACCTGGTCGAGGGCGGCGAGCTCGACACGGCGGAACATGGCGTTGCGGACGAGGACGCGGAAGGCGCGCGCGTTCGAGGTGACCGGCTTGACCTGGTCGGCCTTCTCCTGCGCCTCCTCGGCGGTCATCTCCTCCGGGTTGGCGAGCTGCTCCCACTCGTCCAGCAGGCTGGAGTCGACCTGACGCACCATCTCGCCGAGCCACTCGATCAGATCCTGCAGGTCCTCGGACTTGAGATCGTCCAGGATGGTGTGCTCGAGGGTCTTGTAGGCGCTGGCCAGGTAGCGCAGCACGATGCCCTCAGTACGGGCCAGCTCGTAGTGGGAGACCAACTCCGTGAAGGACAGCGCCCGTTCGTACATGTCCCGGATGACGGACTTCGGCGACAGCGGATGGTCGCCGACCCACGGGTGGCTCTTGCGGTACGTGTTGTACGCGTGGAAGAGCAGCTCCTCCAGGGGCTTGGGGTAGGTGATGTCCTGGAGGCGCTCCATGCGCTCCTCGTACTCGACGCCGTCCGCCTTCATGGCGGCGACGGCCTCGCCCCGCGCCTTGTTCTGCTGGGCGACGAGGATCTGCCGCGGGTCGTCAAGCGTCGACTCGACGACGGACACCATGTCCAGGGCGTACGAGGGCGATTCGGGGTCCAGCAGCTCGAAGGCGGCCAGAGCGAAGGTCGACAGCGGCTGGTTCAGCGCGAAGTCCTGCTGCAGATCCACGGTGAGCCGGACGATGCGACCCTCGGCGTCCGGCTCGTCCAGTTTCTCGACGATGCCGCCGTCCAGCAGCGAGCGGTAGATGGCGATCGCGCGCCGGATGTGCCGCACCTGCTGCTTGCGCGGCTCGTGGTTGTCCTCCAGGAGGTGCCGCATCGCCTTGAACGCGTTGCCCGGCCGGGCGATCACCGACAGCAGCATCGTGTGCGTCACCCGGAAGCGGGACGTCAGCGGCTCCGGCTCGGAGGCGATGAGTTTGTCGAAGGTGTCCTCGCTCCAGGCGACGAAGCCCTCGGGCGCCTTCTTGCGGACGACCTTCCGGCGCTTCTTGGGATCGTCGCCCGCCTTGGCCAGCGCCTTCTCGTTCTCGATCACGTGCTCCGGAGCCTGGGCGACGACAAAGCCCGCCGTGTCGAAGCCGGCACGCCCGGCACGCCCCGCGATCTGGTGGAACTCACGCGCGCGCAGCGTGCGCACGCGGCTGCCGTCGTACTTCGTCAGAGCCGTGAACAGCACGGTCCGAATGGGCACGTTGACACCGACGCCGAGGGTATCGGTGCCGCAGATGACCTTCAGCAGACCGGCCTGCGCCAGCTTCTCCACCAGGCGGCGGTACTTGGGCAGCATGCCGGCGTGATGCACGCCGATGCCGTGCCGGACGTATCGGGAGAGATTGCGCCCGAACTTGGTGGTGAAGCGGAAGTTGCCGATCAGCTCGGCGATCTGCTCCTTCTCCTCGCGCGAGCACATGTTGATGCTCATCAGTGCCTGCGCACGCTCCACGGCCTGGGCCTGAGTGAAGTGCACGATGTAGACGGGAGCCTGCTTGGTCTCCAGCAGTTCGGTCAGCGTCTCCGTCAGCGGGGTGCGCCGGTAGGCGTAGGAGAGCGGCACAGGACGGGTCGCCGAGCGGACCACCGCGGTCGGGCGGCCGGTGCGTCGGGTGAGGTCCTTCTCGAACATCGAGACGTCGCCGAGCGTGGCCGACATGAGGATGAACTGTGCCTGCGGCAGCTCGAGCAGGGGGATCTGCCACGCCCAGCCGCGGTCCGGCTCCGCGTAGAAGTGGAACTCGTCCATGACGACCTGGCCGATGTCCGCGTCCTTGCCGTCGCGCAGCGCTATCGACGCGAGCACCTCGGCAGTGCAGCAGATGACCGGGGCGTCGGCGTTGACCGACGCGTCACCGGTGAGCATGCCGACGTTCTCGGTGCCGAACAGCTTGCACAGTTCGAAGAACTTCTCCGAGACGAGTGCCTTGATCGGAGCCGTGTAGAAGGTGACCTCGTCCCGGGCCAGCGCGGCGAAGTGAGCGCCCGCGGCGATCATGCTCTTACCGGAGCCGGTGGGGGTCGACACGATCACGTTCGCGCCGGAGACCACCTCGATCAGCGCCTCCTCCTGGTGGGGGTAGAGCGTGAGACCGCGCTCCTGGGCCCACGACTCGAAGGCTTCGTAGAGGGCGTCGGGGTCGGCAGTCTGCGGCAGCTGATCGATGAGGGTCACGCCCCCATCTTGCCTGGCCTCTCGCCCGATCAGGGAATCGGATGCCCGCACGAAGATCGCGAACGCTACGCTGTGTCGCCGACACGACGTCGGCGCACAAGGTCAACTGGACAGCGGCACACAAGGAACGGGGCGGGCTACGGCGATGATGGGACCAGCACACTCTCTTTCGGGGGCCGCAGCCTGGCTCGGTGTCGGTGCGGCCGCCGCCGCGGCCGGACGCCCGATGCCCTGGCCGGTCCTGTTGTGCGGCGCACTGATCTGCGCCGGCGCCGCGCTCGCCCCCGACCTCGACCACAAGGCCGCCACCATCTCACGCGCCTTCGGGCCGATCTCGCGTTGGGTGTGCGAGATCGTCGACAAGCTCTCCTACGCCGTCTACAAGGCCACCAGGAAGCAGGGCGATCCACGCCGCTCCGGCGGCCACCGCACGCTCACCCACACCTGGCTGTGGGCGGTCCTGATCGGCGCGGGCACCTCGGTCCTGGCGATCACCGGCGGACGCTGGGCGGTGCTGGCGATCCTCTTCGTGCACATGGTGCTGGCCATCGAGGGGTTGCTGTGGCGGGCGGCCCGGGGTTCCAGCAGCGACGTCCTGGTGTGGCTGCTGGCCGCAACGAGCGCCTGGATTCTCGCCGGCGTGCTGGACAAGCCGGGCAACGGCGCGGACTGGCTGTTCACGGCGCCGGGCCAGGAGTACCTGTGGCTGGGCCTGCCGATCGTGCTCGGCGCACTGGTGCACGACATCGGGGACGCGCTCACCGTCTCGGGCTGCCCGATCCTGTGGCCGATTCCGGTGGGCCGCAAGCGCTGGTACCCGATCGGGCCGCCGAAGGGCATGCGGTTCCGGGCGGGCAGCTGGGTGGAGCTCAAGGTGCTGATGCCGGCGTTCATGCTGCTCGGGGGAGTGGGCGGCGCCGCCGCGCTCAACGTCATCTGAGGCACGGCGCCGTCCCGGCCGGGTCGGGTGTCGGCCGGCCGGCCTCCGTCTCTGCCTCAGTCGGAACCCTGCCGCGAGCCCTCGCCGTACCGCCGTTCGAAGCGGGCGATGCGGCCCTCCGTGTCCACCGTGCGGGCCTTGCCGGTGTAGAACGGGTGGCTCTCGGAGGAGATCTCCACGTCCACCACCGGGTAGGTCTCGCCGTCGTCCCACTCGATCGTCTGGTCGCTGGTCGCGGTGGAGCGGGTCAGGAACGCGTAGCCGGCAGCGCGGTCGCGGAAGACGACGGGGTGGTAGTCGGGGTGCTTTTCCTGCTGCATGGCTGCTCCTGGTACGGCGGTGCTGAGGGCATCGGGCAGGTGGGGCGCGGGTCAGCCGGAGAGGGCGTCCTCGTCGACGATGTGCATCGCGGCCTCCTCGGCGGAGGCGGCCGCGCCGTCGATTCCGACGTCCGAGGCGATCAGCGCGCTCTCCTCGTCCTCGTGCGCTCCCTCGTCGGGGGCCACGAGACGGCCGGAGCGGACGGCGCCGACCTCGTTGTCCAGGAGTTCGCCGTCGGTGTCGCGGTCGCCGATGCCGTCACCGTCGGGTACGGCCGGATCGGGCAGTTCCTCGCCGAGCCGCTGGTCCAGCGTCTCGCCCCGTTGGCGCTCGGCCGCCGTCACATCCGCGCGCTCCACTGCCCACGGCCGCTCCGGAGGGGACCAGCCACGGTCCAGGGGATCGCTGACACCGTCGTTCTCCAGGGTGTCCTCCGCGTCGAGCAGCCCCGAGTCCTCCTGAATCTCGGATCCGTCGGGCTGGTAGACGTCGTCCCCCCATCCGTCGGCGCTGTTCACAGGTACCTCCAGGTGGTGAAGACGGAGCCGTTCCCACCACGGTCGGCCTCGGGCCGCCCGTACGGGGGACACAGACTGCGCCCGACGCGATCCCGCGGGGTTTGCGGGCGCTCCCCGAGCCTGCGCCGCTATCCAGCCTTCCACCCCTCTTCGCCCGAGCGCAACGGCACGGGCCCCGGCTCGGTGTGGTCCGCCACATGCACAGGCCATGACCTGGGGTGGACCACCGTGGCCCCGGGGTGTCGCTCGGGACGACCATCGTGGCCACGTGGGCCCGGCCTCGGGCGATCCACCGCAGTCACAGGGCCCGGCCTGGGGTCGCCTCCTGTAGTGCCGTGGCCTGGCGGCAGCACGAGTCCCTCACCCATGCCACGAGCGCCACAGCGCTGCGTACGCCCCGTCGGCCGCGACCAGCTCGTTGTGGCTGCCCAGCTCGCTGATCCGACCGTCTTCGACAACGGCGATCACGTCCGCGTCGTGGGCGGTGTGCAGCCGGTGGGCGATGGCGACGACCGTGCGCCCGTCGAGGACGCGGGCCAGGGACCGTTCCAGGTGACGTGCCGCGCGTGGGTCGAGCAGAGAGGTCGCCTCGTCCAGGACGAGTGTGTGCGGGTCGGCCAGCACCAACCGGGCCAGCGCGATCTGCTGGGCCTGGGCCGGAGTGAGCGCCAGCCCGCCCGAACCGACCTCGGTGTCCAGACCGTCGTCCAGCGCACGCGCCCACCCGTCCGCGTCGACCGCCCCGAGCGCCGCCCACAGCTCGGCATCGACGGCGTCGGCCGAGGTCCCCTCGCTCGAACGAAGCCGGGAGTGGGGGAGGGCGAGCAGGAGGTTGTCGCGCAGGGAGCCCACGAAGACGTGGTGCTCCTGGTTGACGAGGGCCACGTGGGAGCGGACGCGTTCCGCGGTCATGCGGGAAAGCTCCGCACCGCCGAGGGTGATCCGGCCGTTCCGGGGCGCGTAGATCCCGGCGAGCAGCCGTCCCAGCGTGGACTTGCCGGCGCCCGAGGGACCCACCAGCGCCAGCCGGGTGCCGGGAGCGACCTCCAGGGACACCTTGCGCAGCACGTCCACGCCATCGAGGTAGCCGAAGTGCACCCGGTCGGCGTGCACGTCGCGCCCGTCGGGAGCGAGCCGGTCGTCACCGGCGTCCGGCTCGACGTCCCGGACGCCGACCAGCCGGGCCAGCGACACCTGGGCGACCTGCAGCTCGTCGTACCAGCGCAGGATCAGGCCCACCGGGTCGACGAGCATCTGCGCGATCAACGCACCCGTCGTCAGCTGGCCGACCCCGAGCCAGCCCTGGAGCACGAAGACCCCGCCGACCATGAGGACCGAGGCGAGCACCGTCACGTGCGTGATGTTGATGACCGGGAACAGCACCGACCGGAGCCAGAGCGTGTAGCGCTCCCAGGCCGTCCACTCCCTTATCCGCCGGTCCGACAGCTGAACCCGGTCGGCGCCGAGGCGGTGCGCCTCGACAGTGCGCCCGGCGTCCACGGTCTCGGCGAGGGCGGCGGCGACGGCCGCGTACCCGGCGGCCTCCGAGCGGTAGGCGGCCGGCGCCCGCCGGAAGTACCAGCGGCAGCCGACCACCAGCAGCGGCAGTGCCAGCAGCACGGCGCCCGCCAGCGGAGGTGCCGTGACGACCAGCCCGCCCAGCAGCAGGCACACCCACACAACGCCGATCGCCAGCTGGGGCACGGCCTCGCGCATGGCGTTGGCGAGCCGGTCGATGTCGGTCGTGATCCGGGACAGCAGGTCGCCCGTGCCGGCCCGCTCCAGGACACCCGGCGGCAGCCCGACCGACCGCACGAGGAAGTCCTCGCGCAGATCAGCCAGCATCCGCTCGCCGAGCATCGCGCCCCGCAGCCGCACCTCGCGGACGAACACGGCCTGCACGACCAGCGCCAGCACGAACAGTGTCACCGTGAGGCCGAGGTGCAGCTCACGAGCCTCGTCCGACACCCGCTCGACGAGCCCGCCCAGCAGGTAGGGGCCCGCCATCGAGGCGACCACGGCGACGGTGTTGACGGTGATGAGGAGCAGGAAGGCACGGCGGTGCCGACGGAACAGTTCGGCCACGTAGGCGCGTACGGTCGCAGTGGCGCCGACGGGCAGGGTGTTCGCCGTCGTCGGGGCTGCCGGGTCGTAGGCCGGTGGCGCCACGCCGATCATGCGGTCTCCTCGATCTCGTCCAGCTCATCCAGTTCATCCAGCTTGTCCAGCGCGCTGCTCAGGGCGGCCTCGTCCTCGGTCTCGCGGGTCACCACGGCCCGGTACCGGGGCTCCTTGTGCACCAGCTCCCGGTGCACGCCCACCGCCGCCACCTCGCCCTCGTGCACGAGCACCACCCGGTCGGCCCGGTCCAGGAGCAGCGGCGAGGAGGTGAAGACGACCGTGGTGCGGCCTGCTCGCAGACTGCGCACGCCTTCCGCGATCCGGGCCTCGGTGTGGGAGTCGACGGCGGAGGTCGGTTCGTCCAGGACGAGCACCTCCGGGTCGGTGATGAGCGACCGTGCCAGTGCGAGCCGCTGGCGCTGGCCGCCGGAGAGGGACCGTCCGCGTTCGGTGATACGGGCGTCCATCGGGTCCTCGGTGTCGAGCGAGCCCTGTACGAGTGCCGTCAGCACGTCCCCGCACTGCGCGGCCGCCAGTGCCTCCTCGGCGCCGACGTCTCCCGAGGCGGGCACGTCGAGCAGTTCGCGCAGCGAGCCCGACAGAAGCACCGGATCCTTGTCCTGCACCAGCACGGCCGTCCGAGCACTGTCGAGCGGCAGCTCGTCCAGCGGGACGCCGCCGAGCAGCGCCGATGCGCCCGCCTCCGTGGGGTGTCCGCCGAGGCGTTCCGCCAGTCGGCCCGCCGCGTCCGGGTCGCCGCACACCACGGCGGTGAGCCGGCCGGCCGGCGCGAGCAGACCGCTCGCCGGGTCGTACAGGTCGCCCGAGGGCAGATCGGCCTCGCGCGACCCCTCGGCGGACGTGACCCGCTCCAGGGCCAGAACCCGCGCCGCCCGCCGGGCCGAAGGCCGCGAGAAGGAGTAGGCCATCGCGATTTCCTCGAAGTGCCGCAACGGATACGTGAGGATCATGACGGAGCTGTAGACGGTGACGAGTTCACCGACGGTGATCCGGCCGTGGCGGGCCAGGTGCACGCCGTACCAGACGACCGCGATCAGCAGCAGCCCCGGCAGCAGTACCTGGATGGCCGAGATCAGTGACCACATCCGGGCGCTGCGCACGGCCGCGTGGCGGACCTCCTGGGATGCGCGGCGGTAGCGGTCGAGGAACAGTTCCTCGCCGCCGATGCCGCGCAGGACACGCAGCCCGGCGACGGTGTCCGAGGCCAGCTCGGTGGCCCGTCCCGCCTTCTCGCGCTGGAAGTCGGCGCGGCGGGTCGCGCGGGGCAGCAGCGGCAGCACCGCCACCGCGAGGACGGGCAGGCCCACGGCGACGACCACGCCGAGGGCCGGCTGGTAGACGACCAGGCCGACGCAGACGAGCACGATGCTGACGGCCGCGGCGGTGAAGCGTGACATGGCCTCCACGAACCAGCCGATCTTCTCGACGTCACCCGTGGAGACGGCCACCACCTCGCCCGCCGCGACGCGCCGGGTCAGTGCGGAGCCCAGCAGTGCGGCCTTGCGGGCCAGGAGTTGCTGGACGCGGGCGGCCGCCGTGATCCAGTTGGTGACGGCGGCGCGATGCAGGAAGGTGTCGCCGATCGCGTTGCCGGCGCAGGCCAGCGCCATCAGACCGCCTGCGAGGGCGAGCCGGGAGCCGGATCGGTCGACCACGGCCTGGACGGCGAAGCCCACACAGAACGGCAACGCGGAGACCGACACGAAGTGGAGCAGTCCCCAGGCCAGCGATCTGAACTGTCCACGCAGCTGATTCCGGCCGAGCCACCACAGGAACCGCGGTCCCGAGCGCGCGTCCGGCACACCTGGGTCGGGATACGGAAGGTCTTGGATCTGCATGACGTCCCAGTGGCTCGTGTCAGGTTGGCGGAAGGGATGGCGGTTGGTGAAGGGGTGCGGATGCGAACGGAAAGGACCGTGCACGGGGGAAACAGGCCGTGAAAGGTTCGCGTCACAACGTGGTCGAAGGCAACCGGTTTTCCGCGGCAGCGCACAGATCCGGCTACCGCGGGACTCACCTCGTGCGCCTCCCGTCACCGAGGCCTCATTGCGGGCGCGCCCGACTCGCCGTGGCACACCGGCGATGCGAGGACCGCCGCGGCTGTTGAAGCGAGTTGTGTGCGATGCGTCACTCGGTTCCTGATTTACACGGTGGCAACACGGCGGTCTCGTGGGCGATCAACAACCCCCGCAAAGTGATCGCCGCGGAAGCCGCTTTCCGCATTGCAGAAGCCCCGTCCGGCTTCTGTGTGCCACCGTCCCCAAGGAGTGCCCGTGCCGCCGTCCATACCGTCCCTGCCGCGACGCGTCGCACGCATACTGCGTACCTCTCTCTTCGCGCAGGTCGCCTGCGCGCTCGTGCTCGGCATCGTCGTCGGAAAGCTGTGGCCCGGCCTGGCCGCGGATCTCCAGCCGCTCGGCGACGGGTTCACCCGGCTCATCAAGACAATCATCTCGCCGCTGGTGTTCTGCGTGGTGGTCGTCGGCATCGCCAAGGCCGGTGACTTGAAGGCATTCGGCCGGATCGGGCTCAAGTCCCTGATCTGGTTCGAGGTCGCGAGCACGCTCGCCCTGCTCATCGGGCTTCTCGCCGCCAACGTCGTCCAGCCCGGCTCGGGGATGAACGTCGACCCGGCCACGCTCGACACCTCGGCGGTCGACGAGAAGACGGGCGGCGGTTCACTGCCCTCGACGACCGAGTTCGTCCTGAACGCGCTTCCCACCAGTTTCATCGGAGCCTTCGCCGAGAACTCCCTGCTCCAAGTGCTCATTCTCGCCTGCCTGGTGGGCGCCGCTCTGCTGTATCTCGGCCACACCAAGGTGCCGCAGGTCCTGCCGGCCATCGAGCAGGCCCAGGAGATCATCTTCGCGATCGTCGGCTTCGTCATGCGGCTGGCCCCGATCGCGGTGTTCGGCGCGATGGCCGTCCTGATCGGCCAGTACGGGCTCGGCGTGATCGAGACGTACGCCAAGCTGATCGTCCTGTGCTACGCGGCCGCGGCGTTCTTCATCGTGCTCCTCGCGGTCGCCCTGCGGATGGTCACCGGGCTCAGCCTCTGGAAGTTCCTCCGGTACATCCGTGAGGAGATGCTGCTCGCGCTGGGCACGGCGTCCACCGAGTCCGTCATGCCGCGCGTGATGCAGAAGCTGCGCAAGGCAGGTGCCCGCGACGACGCCGTGGGCCTGGTACTGCCCACGGGCTACTCCTTCAACCTCGACGGCGCCTCGCTGTACCTGTCCATCGGCACCCTGTTCATCGCGCAGGCCGTGGGTGTGGATCTCGGTCTGGACCAGCAGATCACCGTGCTGCTGGTGCTGATGCTGACCAGCAAGGGCATGGCCGGCATCCCCGGTTCGGCCTTCCTCGCCCTGTCCGCGACCGCCGCCTCGCTGGGCGCCATTCCCGCCGGCGCCGTCGCCCTCCTGCTGGGTGTGGACCGCATCATGGACTCGATGCGCGTGGTGACGAACCTCCTCGGCAACTGCGTCGCCGTCTTCGCGGTGTCCCGCTGGGAGGGCGCGCTGGATGCCGTACGGGCGAAGAAGGTGCTGGACGGGGAGATCGTCTTCGTACCGGACGCCCACGAAGAGGCTCTGCCCGCGCAGTCGGCCAAGGAGCCTGCGTCCGAGGCCCGCTGAGCACTCGTCGCAACGAGTCGCGCGCTGCCACTCCGTAACCGGGAGCGGCAGCGCGCGGCTCTTGGTGTTGGGGCCTACGAGAGCATCTGGCCGGCGTCAGCACCGCCAGGCCCCCCGTCGACCAGCGTGTCCAGCAGCCCTCCGAGCACCTCCCGCTGCTTGTCCGTGAGGGGTGCGAGGATCTCCTCCGCGGCCGATCTGCGTGCCGCGTGCAGCTCGCGCAGCGCCTCGCGTCCCTCGGGCGTGAGGTCGATCCGGATCACCCGGCGATTGCTCGGGTCGGGAACCCTGCGGACCTTGCCGCTCGCCTCCAGGGCGTCGACCAGCGTCGTCACGGCACGCGGCACGACTTCCAGCCGCTCGGCGAGGTCGGCCATACGGGGCGGTGAGTCGTAGTGCGCGAGGGTGCGCAGCAGCCGGGACTGCGCCGGGGTGATGCCCAGGGCACGCTGTTGGAGATGGCGTTTCTGGATCCGGTGCACCCGGCGGGTGAGCCGCAGCAGCTGCTCGGCGAGCGGTCCGTCGGGGTCGGAGGTGGTCATGCGGGAACAATATCAGGACCCCGTTCATTGTGAGTATAGGTAACAATGAGCTACGCTCCGCCAGTCGTCGCCGACCCCCTCCTGAAGGAGCCCATGAAACCCGACCACGAACCCGCCTGGACGCCGCCGGACGACTCCGAGGAGCAGCCGCGGCAGGTGCGACGCATCCTGAAACTCTTCCGCCCCTACCGTGGCCGACTCCTTGTCGTCGGCCTGCTCGTCGGCGCCGCGTCACTCGTCTCGGTCGCCACGCCGTTCCTGCTCAAGGCGATCCTCGACACCGCGATTCCCCAGGGACGGACCGGCCTGCTCACTCTGCTGGCCCTCGGCATGATCCTCAGCGCCGTACTGTCCAGCGTCTTCGGTGTCCTGCAGACCCTGATCTCGACGACGGTCGGCCAGCGCGTCATGCACGATCTGCGCACCGCCGTCTACGGCCGGTTGCAGCGCATGTCGCTCGCCTTCTTCACCCGCACCCGCACGGGCGAGGTCCAGTCCCGCATCGCCAACGACATCGGTGGCATGCAGGCCACCGTCACCTCCACGGCCACCTCCCTGGTCTCCAACTTCACCAGCGTCGTCGCCACGATCATCGCGATGCTGGCCCTCGACTGGCGGCTGACCGTCGTCTCGCTGCTCCTGCTGCCGGCGTTCGTGTGGATCAGCCGCCGGGTCGGCGACGAACGCCGGAAGATCACCACGCAGCGTCAGAAGCAGATGGCCGTGATGGCCGCGACGGTCACCGAGTCGCTGTCGGTCAGCGGCATCCTGCTGGGCCGCACCATGGGCCGAGCGGAGTCGCTGACGAAGTCCTTCGCCGAAGAGTCCGACCGGCTGGTCGACCTCGAGGTGCGGTCGAACATGGCCGGCCGCTGGCGGATGGCCGTCATCACGATCGTCATGGCCGCCATGCCCGCCGTCATCTACTGGACGGCCGGCCTCGCCCTCCATCTGGGCGGTCCGGAGGTCTCCATCGGTACGATCGTCGCCTTCGTCTCCCTCCAGCAGGGCCTGTTCCGCCCGGCGGTCAGCCTGCTCGGCACCGGCGTCCAGATCCAGACCTCGCTGGCCCTCTTCCAGCGCATCTTCGAGTACCTCGACCTGCCCGTCGACATCACCGAGCGCGAGCGCCCCCTCCGTCTCGACCAGGTCAAGGGCGAAGTCCGCTTCGAGGGCGTCGAGTTCCGCTACGACGGCAAGGGCGGCCCCGTCCTTGACGGCATCGACCTCACCGTCCCGGCCGGCGGCAGCCTCGCGATCGTCGGCCCGACCGGCGCCGGCAAGTCCACGCTGGGCTACCTGGTGCCGCGGCTGTACGACGTGACGGGCGGCCGGGTCACCCTCGACGGCGTCGACGTCCGCGACCTGGACTTCGACACCCTCGCCCGGGCGGTCGGCGTCGTCTCCCAGGAGACGTACCTCTTCCACGCCTCGGTCGCCGACAACCTCCGCTTCGCCAAACCCGATGCCACCGACGAGGAGCTGCACGCGGCGGCCCGGGCAGCCCAGATCCACGATCACATCGCCGCCCTGCCCGACGGCTACGACACCGTGGTCGGTGAGCGCGGCCACCGCTTCTCCGGCGGCGAGAAGCAGCGCCTGGCCATCGCCCGTACGATCCTGCGCGATCCGCCGGTGCTGATTCTCGACGAGGCGACCAGTGCGCTGGACACCCGCACCGAACGCGCCGTCCAGGAGGCGATCGACGCGCTGTCGGCCAACCGGACGACGCTCACCATCGCCCACCGGCTGTCCACCGTTCGGGGCGCCGACCAGATCGTGGTCCTGGACGCCGGGCGCGCGGTCGAACGGGGCACGCACGAGGAGTTGTTGGAGCTCGACGGGCGGTATGCGGCGCTGGTACGCCGGGACGCCCAACTTGAGCCGACAAGGTGACGATATGCCGGGTTTGTAGTGATGTGCGGGTTACCGTGCCCGCATGCAGACGAATACTCCGCCACGGAGCACGACTCGCAGGACTCGACTGACGCGCCGGGGCCGTGCCGCCCTCATCGCAATCGGAGCCGTCCTGGCCGGCACCGCCGTGGCGGTGCCGCTGCTGACCCACGGGGACGACGAGGAGGCCAGACCCACATCGCTGGTGATCCCGGAGGGCTGGCGCGCCGGCCAGGTCTACGAGGCCGTCGACAAGGTCCTCGAACTGCCCCCCGGCACCACCAAGAAGGCCCTCCCCAGAGCCAAGCTGAAACTGCCGAACGACGCCGACGGCAACCCGGAGGGCTACCTCTTCCCGGCGACATATCCGCTGCCCGAGAAGGCGACGCCGGAGCAGTTGCTGTCGACGATGGTCGACACCGCCAACAGGAAGTTCAACGGCGCCCCGATCGCCGCCGGGGCGCAGCGCAACGCCATGAACGTCTACCAGGCGGTCACCATCGCGAGCATCATCCAGGCCGAGGCCGCGACCAAGGCCGACATGGGGAAGGTGGCCCGGGTCATCTTCAACCGACTGGAGCGCGGTATGCCGCTCCAGATGGACTCCACCATCAACTACGCCCTCAACCGCACCAAGCTGAGGGCGACGCTGAACGACACCCGTATCGACAGCCCCTACAACTCGTACCAGCGCATGGGCCTGCCGCCCACGCCGATCGACAACCCGGGCGAGGAGGCGATGCGCGCCGCGATCAACCCGACCCCGGGCAACTGGCTGTACTTCGTCACGGTCAAGCCCGGCGACACCCGCTTCACGGCCGACTACGCGGAACACCAGCGCAATGTCGCCGAGTTCAACGCACAGCAGGCGACCGTGAGCCCGCAGCCGACGCGGTGACCCGACGGAACATCGGGCGGCAAGGCGACTGCACGACACCGGCTGGACGTCATGCGGCGACGGGCCGCTCCTCGGCCAGCAGCCGCCTGATGTCCCGTACGGCCGCCCGCCCGGCCCGGTTGGCGCCGATGGTGCTGGCCGAGGGGCCGTAGCCGACGAGGTGGATCCGCGGGTCGGCGACCGCGCGCGTTCCGTCCACCCGGATGCCGCCGCCCGGTTCACGCAGCCGCAGCAGCGCCAGGTGGTCGATGGCGGCCCGGAATCCGGTCGCCCAGAGGATGACATCCGCGCTCACGTGCCGCCCGTCCTGCCACTCGACACCGTCCGGCGTGATCCGGTCGAACATCGGCTGCCGGTCCAGCACTCCGTTCGTCAGCCCCTGCCGAATGGCGTCGTTCAGCGGCAGGCCCGTGACGGAAACCACACTCTTGGGCGGCAGTCCCTGCCGTACCCGTTCCTCCACGAGCGCGACCGCCGCCCGGCCGGCATTTTCGTCGAAGGGCCCCTCACGGAAGACGGGCGGCCGCCGTGTCACCCAGGTGGTGGCGGCCGCGTACGCGGCGATCTCCAGCAGATGCTGCGTACCGGAGGTGCCGCCGCCCACCACGACGACCCGCTGTCCGGCGAACTCCTCGGGCCCGGGGTACTGCGCGGTGTGCAACTGCCGCCCGCGGAAGGTCTCCTGGCCCGGATAACGCGGCCAGAAAGGCCGGTCCCAGGTGCCGGTCGCGTTGATCAGCGCACGCGCGGCCCAGTCTCCGGCCGAGGTCTCGACGAGCAGCCGCCCGCCCGGGCCTTCCCGCACGGAGCGCACGTCGACGGGCCGCCGTACGCGCAGGTCGAACGTCTCCTCGTACGCGGCGAAGTACTCGCGGATCACCTCCGACGACGGCCGCGCCGGATCGGCGCCCGTCAGCTCCATCCCCGGCAGCGCGTGCATCCCGTGCACCTTGCCGTACGTCAGCGAAGGCCACCGGAACTGCCACGCGCCGCCCGGACCGGGGGAGTGGTCCAGCACCACGAAGTCACGGTCCGGCTCAAAACCGGTCCGCCGCAGGTGATAGGCGCCGGCCAGTCCGGCCTGACCGGCGCCTATGACGACAACCTCGACCTCGCGCGTGTAGTTCACGCTTCCACCAACAGCGTCGAGTCCGTGGATCTTCCCGCGCGGTCTGGCGGGCCCGGGCGGCGGCCCGTGGGTCAGGATGGAGGCATGTCAGATGTGTTCAGCACCCGAGTACTGCACGTCGCCACCGGTTCCGCGGAGAACGTCGTCGACCTCACCCGTGACTGCGAGGCCTTCCTGAGCGAGGTGGCCGCCGGCCGCGACGGCCTGCTCAACGTCTTCGTCCCGCACGCCACGGCCGGCATCGCGATCATCGAAACGGGCGCGGGCAGCGACGACGACCTCCTCGCCGCGCTGCACACCCTGCTCCCCGCCGACGACCGCTGGCAGCACCGCCACGGCAGCCCCGGCCACGGCCGCGACCACGTCCTCCCGGCACTCGTCCCCCCGCATGCGACCCTGCCCGTACTGGACGGACGGCTCGAGCTGGGGACGTGGCAGTCGGTGTGCCTGGTGGACACCAACCGCGACAACCCGAACCGACAGGTGCGGCTGAGTTTCCTGGGATGATCAAGATCATCGTCCAGGGCGTGGCCGCGAATTCTCCGTACGCTGCGTGCTCGAAATGGAGAGACCTTGCGCGGTACGGACCTGAACATGATCGAGCGACCCTGTGACGGGTGCGGAAAATGTCTGCTTGGAGTGCGGCGGCTGTCCCGCAGGAAGGGGCGACCTCTTTGCCGGAGCGTCAACGGGAGGACGTCCTCACGGCTGCCACATCATCGGCTGGGCCGACGACTGGGAGGTGTCGGGTGCCACAGACCCGATGACCGGGCCCAAACTGGGCCCCTGGCTCCGCGATGAGGCGCGACCGCGTCCCGCTTGAACTCCTCCGAATACTGCCTCGCAGCCACCCGGGCACCTCCTCCTCGGACCACACGATCCGGTCTTCAATCTGAGATAGACGTCGACGGAGTGGAGCCAGGATCATCCTGGCTCCACTCCATGGTGCGGGCGTGTCACTGGAACTGTGCGAAGAACCTCCAGATCTCTGCCTTGGTCCAGGTGGCGACGCCGCTTTCGTTGGGGGAGCCGTCGACCGGACCGGGTATGTGGCCTCCGTCGAACGCGGCCCATTGGACCGGGTACCCGGCACGGCAGCCCGAGTAGGTGGTGGTGATGTGCGTTCGGCTGCCCGGCGCGGGCTCGCGCGGGCTCTGGGGGGTGCAGCCGTTGTTGCTGACGAATCTGTCGCGCAGGGACCGTCCTTGCGTGATGTTGAGGACGTTGTCGCTGATGCCGTGGATTCCGAAGTAGGCGGTGGGTTGGGTGCCGCCGCTGCACCCGCTGATCTGAGCGCCGGAGATGACCGCGACGGCCCTGAAGACGCTCGCCCGGGCGCATGCGAGGGCGTAGCTCATACCGCCGCCCCAGCTGAAACCCGTGGCGAAACGCTGTGCCGGGTTGACGCAGAGGCCGCCCTCGATTCGCCGGATCATGTCATCGACGAAGGTGACGTCCTCACCTCCCGCATTGGCCCAGCCATTGCCGAGGCCCTGGGGAGCGACGAGGATCGCGCTGTTGTTCGACTGCTCCTGTTGGCCGTAGTAGGACCAGGCGTTCCCACTCGTGCCGCCCGGGGCGACGTCGCCGGCGGTTCCGCCCCGCCAGTGGAACGCGAAGATCAGCCGGTAGGGGTGGCTGTTGTTGTAGTTTTCGGGAACCCTGAGGATGAAGCTGCGGTTCTTACCGCCGCTCTGAATCGTATGCGTACCGCTCGCCAGGGTCGGGGTGCTGCCGCATCCGCCGCCACCGGACGACAGCTTGATCATCTGCCATTGCTGGTTGGCGCCGCCCCAGTCGGTGTACTGGACGACGTTGCCGCTGTCGGCGGTGGAGGCGCCCTGCACCTCCACGGCCTTGCCGCTGGTGCGGTTGATCAGCCGGACGTGGCCCGCGTCGGAGTCGGCCAGGCGGAACTGCTGGTTGGCCCCGTTGTGGTCGGCCCACTGCTGGATCGCGGCACCGTCGGCGGTCGAGGCGCCGGCCACGTCGAGAACCTTGCCCGAATGCCGGGCCTTGAGCCGGTAGAAGCCGCCGCCGGAGTCCACGAACTGCCACTGCTGGTTGGCTCCGTCGTTGCGCGTCCACTGGCTGACCCGCGCGCCGTCGGCCGTGGACACGTCATAGACGTCCAGCGCCTTGCCGCTGTTGCGATTGACCAGGACATACCAGGCATTGGTGTCCACCGTCGCCGCCTCGGCGGGCGCCGGATTCACCGCGCCGAGCATGCCGATCGCGAGGGTCGCCGCCACCGCGGCGGCGACCCGGGACCACCAGCGATGCCTTCGTGGAGGGGCGGGGGAAGCCGCACCATGGGTCTTCATCGATCCACCCTTTCGTTTGTGGCAGGTCCTATCAGGTGTGGGTCCAGCGTTGGTTGCTGCCGTTCCAGCAGGAGTAGAGCTGGATCAGGGTGCCGTTGGCGGTGCCGCCTGCGGCGGCGTCGAGGCAGAGGCCGGACTGGACGCCGACGATGGAGCCGTCGGAGGTGAGGCGCCATTTCTGGTTGTCGCCACCCCAGCAGCTGTAGATCTGGACTTTGGCGCCGTTGCCGGTGCCGGCGGCGTCCAGGCACTTGTTGCCGTAGACCCTGAGCTCGCCGGCGGCGGTGTGGGTCCACTGCTGGTTGGTGTCGTTGTGGCAGTCCCACAGCTGGAGCTGGGTGCCGTCGGTGGTGCCGGCGCCGGGCACGTCCAGGCAGCGGCCTGAAGCGACGCCCTTGATCTGCCCGGAATCCGAAGGGGGCGTAGAGGAGCCGGCGTTGAGTGCGTTGAGGACGGCGGTGTAGGCGGGCTTCTTGCTGCCGTCGCCGTTGAACAGCAGCGGCGAGTGCTCCGGTCGCCAGGAGTCGGTGTCGCGCACACCCCAGACGGTGATGCCGAGGCAGCGCGGGACGGCCAGGCAGTCGTTGATCACGTTGGCGTAGGTCGTGGCCGAGGCGCCCTGGATGTCGAGTTCGGTGATGGCCACGTCGACGCCGAGGGCGGCGAAGTTCTGCAGGGTGGTGCGGAAGTTGCTGTTGTAGGGGCTGCCGCTGTTGAAGTGCGACTGGAAGCCGACGCAGTCGATCGGCACGCCGCGCTGCTTGAAGTCCCGGACCATGGCGTACATGGCCTGGGTTTTGGCCCAGGTCCAGTTCTCGACGTTGTAGTCGTTGTAGCAGAGCTTGGCGGCCGGGTCGGCGGCGCGCGCGGTGCGGAAGGCGACCTCGATCCAGTCGTTGCCGGTGCGCTGCAGGTTGGAGTCGCGCCGGGCTCCCGAACTGCCGTCGGCGAAGGCCTCGTTCACGACGTCCCACTGGGCGATCTTGCCCTTGTAGTGGGACATCACGCCGTTGATGTGGTCGATCATCGCCTGGCGCAGCGCGCCGCCGCTGAGGCTCTGCATCCAGCCGGGCTGCTGGGAGTGCCAGGCCAGGGTGTGACCGCGCACCTGCTTGCCGTTCTGCACCGCCCAGTTGTAGACGCGGTCACCGGCGGTGAAGTTGAACTGGCCCCGCTGCGGTTCGGTGGCGTCGATCTTCATCTCGTTCTCGGCCGTCACCGAGTTGAACTCGCGGCCCGCGATCGCCGTGTACGCCGAGTCGCCCAGCCTGCCCGAGGCGATGGCGGTGCCGAAGTAACGACCGCTCTGCGCTGCCGCGGCGCCGAGCGTGCTCTCGGCGGCGTGTGCTCTCGGCGGCGCGACCAGTGCACCGACCACACCGAGGACGCCGACGACCAGCGCTATCAGCAGACCGCGGAGCTTCCGGCGGACGGCGGGTGGGGGAATGGCATACGAGCCCATGACTGTGCCTCCAGGGTAGAAATCACGGAAGGACTGAAGTGCAGCGGAATGCGTCGTCCGCTCCCACTCGGCAGGCGGACGAGGCGGGCCGGAACCCGGGCAGCACGGAATCACCGGACACCGCGGTCATGGAACCGGGACGATCTCAACCGGCATGGACGGCACCCGGTCGGCCGTCGGGTGACTTAGGGGGCCTTGCAGGGTGAGCCCGGGTGGGATCGTCTGCCTGAGTCTGGTCGGCCATGGATCAGGCGCAGGCATTCCCGTTGAGGGTGAAGGCCGTGGGGGAGGGATTGGTCCCGCTGTGTGTCCCCTGGATTCCGAAGCTCACTGTCGCGCCGGGTTCGATGGTCCGGTTCCAGTCGGCGTTGCGGGCGACGGCGGTGGTGCCGTTGTGGGCGACGGTCGCGTTCCAGGCGTTCGTGACGCGCTGGCCGGCCGGGTAGATCCAGCTCAGCTGCCATCCGTCCACGGCTGTCGGGCCCGTGTTCTTGGCGGTGACCGTCGCGGTGAAGCCGGTGTTCCAGAAGCTGTCGGTCTTGTACGTCACCGTGCAGGCACCGGTGGGTGGTTCGCCGGTGGAGGTCCGCTCGGCGGCGTAGGCGGCGAGCCAGGCCAGCGGGGCGTTCCAGTTGATGGCCACCTCGTTGGTGGAGTATGAGCCGATGTCGTCGATGTAGCAGGCGGCGGGCGCGCAGCCGGCCAGCTTCTCCTGCGCCACCGGGTCCTGGAGGGCGCTGTTGGGCCCGCCGGCCAGGGATCCCGCCGGAGGATTGGGCAGTGTGGCGTCCAACTGGTGTGCCCAGAAGCGGTGATGCTGGTTGCGCGAGGATGTCTCGCCATAGCCGGATATGTAGGACTGGCCGATGGCGTTGCGGCCCAGCAGGTAGTCCATTGTCTCCAGCGCGCCGGTGCGGTAGCGCTCGTTGCCGGTCAGTTCCCCGGCGACGGCCAGGACGATCGCGTCGCCTGCGACCTCGCCGTTGGAGCCCCAGAAGTAGCCGTCCGCCGGGACGGGCACCGCGTATCCCTGGGCGGCCATCCGGGACAGGTAGCCGTCGGCGGCTGTCGTTACCGAGGCCCGGACCCGGTCCCGGTCGGCTGCGGGGAGGCCGCTTGGGACGGTGGCCAGGGTGAGCCGGCCGAGCGCGGCGGTGTCTGCCCAGCCGAACCCGTAGGCGGAGAAGGCAGTTGGGGAAGTGTGCCAGGACGAGCCGGTGACCGCGTCCCGGTAGCCGCTCTCGCCGGTCGTGGCGTACAGCTCGGCCGCCGCCCAGTAGAACTCGTCGCCGACCTGGGTGTCGCCGTAGGCACCGCCGCCCGTGCTGTCCGAATCCGGCGCGTACAGGGTCGGGTTGGCCCGGGCCGCCGTCCAGGCCCGGCGGGCGGCCGACAGACAGCGGTCGGCGAACGCGGCGTCGTAGGGCCGGAAGACGCGGGCGCACTGCGCCGCGGCCGCTGCGAGGTTGAGGGTCGCTGCCGTGGACGGACGGTGCAGCTCGCGGGGCTGGGCGTCCTGTTCGGGGCGGGTCGGCATGCCAGTCCAGGCCGCGTCATGGATCTTGTGGAACGCCATGCCCGCGTACGGCTTGCCCTCGGGCACCTGCATCCGCATCAGGAAGTCGAGCTCCCAGCGCGCCTCGTCCAGGACGTCGGGTACGCCGTTGTCGCGTTCGGGGATCCGCAGGGTCGAGTCGCCCAGCGCCGTGTCCTTACCCGCCCGCTTGGCCCGCTCGAAGGAGTTGACCATCAGCCAGGTGGAAATGCCGCCGTTCACCACGTACTTGCCGTGGTCGCCCGCGTCGTACCAGCCGCCCCTGACGTCCCGGCTGTAGTCGCACACGGTGGCCTGGCACGGGACGGAGGTGTCGCCCTTGTTGGGCGCGACACCGAGGTGTCCGGCCGGGCGCGCGTAGGCGGAGCCCACCAGAGAGGCATCGATGGGGATGCCGCTGCGCTGGTGGTAGAAGAACGCCATCGCGTCGGAGCGCAGAGCGTCGTACAGGTTCGCGCGGATGTCGAAGGGCACGCTACCGCTGCCGTCCACCGTCAGGACGTATCCCGAGCCGGACCCTCGGTACGAGGAGAAGTCGGCCACCTGGACGGACTGCCCGGAGGGGGCATCCGCGCCGCGCGGGACGGTCGCACCGGAGGCGAAAGCCGTCCCGGACGCGTCGCGCAACTGCCAGGTGAGCGACTGCGTCGCCGTGGTGACCACGGTGGCGCGCTTGGGGCCGTCCGGCAGGTAACCGACCTGGTTGACGCGTACGGCCGTGGTCGCCGCCGCGGAAGGGGCGGCTGCCGCGGTGGGCGCGGTCAGGAGGCCGCCGACGAGGAAGGAACCCGTCAGCAGGGTGGCGGCGAGGCGTCTGGGGTGGCGTAACAGAGGGGTGGGGGGCATGAGCGGCTCCTGTGTCCATGGTGGTCAGCAGGGGGAGTTGGTCTGGGTGAGCAGGCCCATTCGCCAGGGGTGTCCAGGTCCCGGTGGAGGTGAAGGAGCGGAAGTAGCGTCGGCCGGTGGAGCCGATGGCCTCCTGGAGGAGCAGGTACTGGTTGCTGCCGGCGACCTTGTAGTACACGTCGGTCGCGCCTCGAACACCGCGGCGATTGCTGAGCCCTTGAGTCTCCGTGACCGACGTCTCGGAGATCGGGGTAACACCGACATGATCGTCCTTTCTCTGTGGAGCCGTTCTTGGTGCCCAGCGGGCGCCATGGGCGGCGGCGGAGATCGGGAGCGCTCCCATTCGAAATATCGAACAGAGGTCGGTGGGTCGAGGATTCGGGGCGGACAGTAATGACGCACAGGACAGTCGTCAACAGGTGTGGACTCATGCGGGAGTTGAAGATGTGACGGACACGTCTCCTGGGTTGGTGTAGAAGCCGGTCGGGGATCGTTTGCCGGATCGTCGTGTCGGGGCTCGGGGCTCGGGGCTCGGGGCTGGGAGGCGGTGATGGTGTCATGGCTGGAGCGGCGGGAGACCGTGGCACGGGGTCGGCACGCTGAACTGCGTGGGCAGACCGAGGAGTTGACGGCCCTTCTGATCGAGCAGGCAGGGTGGTGACCCGGCTGGACATCACGCGCGGGAGACGATTGAGCGAGATCCTGTCCGCAGCCGCGCCCGCACGGCGTACAGCGAGTCTTCCTGGCAGTGCTGTCTGCAAGGCAAGAAGCTGCCTCCGCGCAACGCGGTGACCGCGCTGTGCGTGCCGGCCGGGGAGCCGGCGGAGCGACTGCTCGCACTGTGGGAGCTGACGGATGCGGCGTGGAGTGGGCGGGCGGCGGTTTCGCCCACGGTGTCAACTGCGCCGGTGTGTTCCCTGCGCCCTGTGGGCCGACGGTCGGCAGGGCCATCAAGGGGCGGCAGCTGCGTGAGCGGGCGTGCAGAGGGATGGGCGAAAAACGCCCTACGGCGGGTCCGGCTGTACGACGCCCGCTCGAGCTGCTTCACGTACCTTTCGAACCACGGCGTGCCGGATCACCTCCTGGCTCGGTGGGCCGACCACACCAATGTGCAGACCACGAAGCGCTGGTAAGTGAAGCCCGATGTGGAAGCTCGCCGCTCGTGTGCAGTGCTTCTGCGGTGATCGGCGCGACAGGTGTTCCCGGATTCGAGGGCAACGCCCAGAAGCAGACGATTTGCCCCGCCTTCTCCTCCATCTTCATCCGTTCCAGCAGATCGGCGACTCGCACGGATGCGGGCAGGAGGGGGCACGCCAGGGCTCGGCCAAGGGGTTTTCCCAGGGACGCGGCGGGGCGGTGGAGAGCCGGACCTTGAGCTCCGTCGAGAGCTCCATTCGAGGGCTGATCAGGGGCTGGTCCTCCAGAAGCTGGAACAGCGTGCGGGCGGCGAGCCGGCCCATCTCCTCCAGCGGCTGGCGCACCGTCGTCAGCGGTGGTGACGGCCATTCGCACATCGGCAGGTCGTCGAAGCCGACCACGCTGAGGTCCTGCGGGATGCTCAGCCTGACCTGCCCGGTGGCTTCGTAGACGCCCATCGCCTGCTGGTCGCTGCCGGCGAAGATGGCGGTCGGCGGCTCGGGGAGGGCGAGCAGTTCCTGGGCGCGCCGGAACCCGCCCTCGTGCTGGAAGTTGCCGAACCGGATCAGGTCGCGGTCGACCTCGATCCCTGCCCGCTGCAGCGCGGCCCAGCTCGACGGCGTGGCCTCGCCCGGCGGGACGAGCGACACGACGGTGCCGACGCTCCGCTGGGCGCACTCGGCCTCGACGCCGCGCAGTATCTCCACGCCCACGCGCTGTCCAGGCCGCCGATGATCAAGTCGACCAGGCCCGACCTGCGGGCCCTGCCGCGCCGGCCGGGGGAGAGGTAATTGTGGGATTGCAGCAGGCTCTCGATCCGTTCGCGTGTCGCGGGTGCGACATCGGCGCGGCCGTTGATCACCTTGGACACGGTGGCCTGGGAGATCCCTGCCTCCGCGGCGATGACGGCCAGGGTCGGGCGCTGCTTGCTCAACTTCCCTCCTCCGCGCGGACACCTTGGGCCAGCGAGCTGTATCGAAACATTCGGAGATTTTCCGGTCGACCGACATGCCTGTTAAGCCCATAGGGGAGGCGCTGTTTGTGGACAGATCGGCGACAGGTCTTGACCGGGACGCTCCACGTTCCTAGCTTGTGGCGTCAAAGAATACGAGAAGCTTCCGAAAATTTCGAGAATGAACCGACGTTCCTCACCCCGGAGGTCCCCCTTGGCCAGCACTCCCCGGACGCCTGGTGGATCCGTCGGCGTGACGGCCCCCTGGCCGCAGCCGTCACAACCGGCCGTCAGCTGGAACGGCTGAAGGCCGGAGACCTCTCACGTCTCGGCCACGGCGAAGTGGTCCGGCTGGAGCGCCCAGGGCGCCAACTCTTCGGCATGTGCGGCCGCCTTCGCACCTCTCCCGTCCCTGCCCCCCGGCGCGGCCGCTCCGCGGTTCATCGGGGGTCACCTCACCCCCGCCCCCCAAGGAGGTCTTCTGATGTGGTTTCGCCGTCCGTCCCCGGCCCACCTGAGACGCTTACTCGCCGTCCTTGCGCCCTTGCTGCTCGTGGCTACCTTCCTCGGTGCCCAGCCCGCCGCTGCGGCGACCGTCGACCCCAACGCCTGGTATGTGCTGGTCAACCGCAACAGCGGCAAGGCCCTGGACGTCTACAACCTGGCGACCAACGACGGCGCCCGCATCACCCAGTGGACCAGGAACGATCAGAACCAGCAGCAGTGGCAGTTCGTCGACTCCGGCGGCGGTAACTACCGCATCAAGTCCCGCCACTCGGGCAAGGTGCTGGACGTCTACAACTGGTCCACCGCGAACGGCGGCTCGATCGTCCAGTGGGCCGACCTGAATGGCACCAACCAGCAGTGGCGGCTGGCCGACAGCTCGGATGGCTACGTGAGGTTGATTTCGCGCCACAGCAACAAGGCCCTTGAAGTACAAGGCGGCTCCACCGCAGACAACGCGAACGTCGTCCAGTACGACGACTGGGGCGGCACCAACCAGCAGTGGCAGCTCGTCAAGGTCGGCGGCGGCAACCCCGGCCCGTGCGATCTTCCGTCGACATACCGCTGGACATCAACGGGCGCGCTGGCGCAGCCCAAGCCGGGGTGGGTCTCGCTCAAGGACTTCACCGTCGTCCCCTACAACGGCAGGCAACTCGTCTATGCGACGACGCACGACACGGGGACGAGGTGGGGTTCGATGAACTTCGGCCTGTTCACCAACTGGTCGGAGATGGCCTCGGCCAGCCAGAACACCATGTCGACTTCCACCGTCGCGCCCACGCTCTTCTACTTCGCGCCGAAGAACATCTGGGTGCTCGCCTACCAGTGGGGTGGGACTGCCTTCTCCTACCGGACGTCGAGCGACCCCACCAACCCGAATGGCTGGTCATCCGAGCAGGTGCTCTTCTCCGGAAGCATCTCCGGCTCCGGGACCGGACCCATCGACCAGACGCTCATCGCCGACGACCAGAACATGTACCTGTTCTTCGCCGGTGACAACGGCAAGATCTACCGGGCCAGCATGCCGATCGGGAACTTCCCGGGCAGCTTCGGCTCGTCGTACACGACGATCATGAGCGATACGACGAACAACCTGTTCGAAGCCCCGCAGGTCTACAAGCTCCAGGGCCAGAACCGCTACCTCATGATCGTCGAGGCGATCGGCTCGCAGGGCCGCTACTTCCGCTCGTTCACAGCCACCAGTCTGAACGGCTCATGGACACCCCAGGCCGCGACCGAGAGCAATCCCTTCGCCGGGAAGGCCAACAGCGGCGCCACCTGGACCAACGACATCAGCCACGGCGAACTGATCCGCACCAGCCCCGATCAGACCATGACCGTCGATCCCTGCAATCTGCAGTTGCTCTACCAGGGACGCAGCCCCAACTCCGGCGGCGACTACGGCCTCCTCCCCTACCGTCCGGGTCTGCTGACACTGCAGCGCTGACGGCGTGACACGAGTCCGGCTCCGGTATGGAGCCGGCGGGGCGGGCTCGGCGGAAGGCCGAGCCCGCCCGGGGTCACGCGACCACGTCAGCGCTCATACGGCGACGGAGCGTGGGGTCGGGCAACGAACAGGACAACCAGAAAAGTGGACACTCGCGGCCGACGGATCGATCCGCAACGTACCCGCAGGGCTGTGCCTCGACGTGGACGGGGCGGCCACCGCGAACCGATCGGCGCTCATCCTGTGGACCTGTAACGGCCAGGACAATCGGCGTTGGGCCTGCGGGTGAGGCCGGGCTCCACCGGCGGCGCCGCCCGCAACGCGGCGCCGCCGGTGGCGCTCGCTAACGGTCCAGCCGCACCGGGTCGCCCGGTGCGCTGCGGCGGACGAGCCAGGCTTCGGTGATGTGGGTGAACATCGCCTCGGCCGCACCGCTCGGGTCGTGGGCGGCGATGCGCTCGTACACGCGGCGATGGCCGCGGTTGGACGCGATGCACATGGCGCGCTCGGGCCGGCCCATGTACCGCGCGGTGTTGACGACCTGGCTCTCCAGTGCGCGTACCACCCCACGGGCGATGCGGTTTCCCGACGCCTGCATGATGACGTCGTGGAAGGCGCGGTCGTGCTCCGCGTACGTGACGTAGTCGTCCACGAGTTCGTCCATCCGGTCCACCAGTGTGCGCAGCCGATCAACGACGTCCTGAGTGGCCAGCCGGGCGGCGACGTGCGCCATGTCGGACTCCAACAGCCGCCGTGTGACCACGAGGTCGTCGAGGAGCTGCAGACTCTCGTCCTGGTCGATGCTCGCCGCCAGGACGTGCTCGTCGAGCATGTTCCACTTCGCCGGGGCGGTCACCATGGTGCCGGCACCCTGGCGGACCTGCACCAGTCCCTTCTCCTGCAGGATCTTCACGGCTTCCCGGATGACGGTCCGGCTCACCGAGAAGGCCTCGCAGAGAGCGGGCTCGGGCGGGAGGGGTGTCCCCGGCTGGTGCTCTCCGCGAACGATGCGGCCCACCAACTCGGCAGTGACCGCCTTCGCGAGGTTGGCCGGCCGTCGTGCCCAGGCGGGAGGCGCCGAACTGCTCTCGGCTGCTGGCTGCGATGCCGTCATGGTCCCTCCGGTGGTCCCGCGACCACGCGGGCGACTCGAGGCGCCATCATACGCGACAGCCATTGACATCATACGTCATACGAGTTACGTTTCCGGGTCATCGGCGGGCGGTGGGTCGCCCAAAGGCAACGGAGAGTGATCGGCGTGAAGCGGCGAGCACTGTTATCGGCCGTCCTGGTCGCGGGGATGACGCTGTCCGGCTGCGGCAGCGCGGGATCCGGCTCATCTGACGACGCCGCGGACGACAAGCTCGTGGTCTGGGACTGGAAGTCCGGTGAGGAGACGGCCGCCTCCTACATCGAGCAGGCGAAAGCCGACTTCGCCGAGAAACACCCCGATGTGAAGGTGGAGTTCGTGGCCCAGCCGTTCGACCAGTACTACACGTTGCTGGGCACGGCCATACAGTCCGGCAAGGGCCCCGACGTCATGCTCTTCAACGGCGGCGGTGAGATACGCGGCCGCACGGACGCGCTCCTGCCTCTGGACGACTACGTGGCCAAGGACAGGAAGCGGCTGTCGGGGTGGGAGGCCTTCACCGCGGAGGGCAAGGTCTACGCCGCGCCGGTGACGTTGCAGGGGCACCCGCTCTACTACAACAAGGCGCTCTACAAGGAGGCCGGTCTCGACCCCGAACACCCGGCGACGACGTGGCGGGAGTTCCTCGACGACTGCCGGGCCATCGCCGAGGAGACAGAGGCCAGCTGTCTCTCCCTCGGAAACAAGGAGGGCATCGGAATCCAGTTCTTCCTCTCGGCACTGGGGCCGGGCGTCCTCACACCACAGGAGTACGACGACTGGATCGGCGGGGACCGGGACTGGAACTCTCCCCGCGTGCGGCAGATCTTCGAACTCTGGAAGGAGGCCGAGGACGCCGGCCTGAACAACGACGGGGCCAACTCGACAGCGCTGTTCAACGACGCCTTCGCCCGCTTCCAGTCCGGTGAGGCCGCCCACATCGTCGGGCTGATGTCGGACGTGGGCCACTGGAAGGACTTCAGGGAGTTCCTGGACCCGGACGACATCGGCGTGATGCGGGCGCCGCTCGTCAACGCCGGGGCCGACCCCAGCCTTCCGTACGACGGCGGTATCGGCTACGGGGTCGCCGAGTGGACGAAGAAGCCGGACCTGGCCGCAGACCTGGTGCGCTCCCTGACTTCGAAGGACGCTCTCAAGGCCTTCTACGCCGACGCCGGCGCGGTCGCATCCGACACCACCATCGACGTGTCAGGCGGCGGCCAGGCCCTCGCCACGATCGTGTCGGAGATCGAAACCGGCAAGCCCGCACTGCACGTCGCGCTGTCCTCGAAGACGCTGGATCTGATGGGCAGGCTGTCCCAGCAGATCCTGAGCGGATCGACCAGCGTCGACGACGCCGTGCAGAAGCTGGCCGACTCCGACCAGAAGGGCTGAACCCGTGCCGCCCCGGAATTCGCCCCCATCGGTCCGCCCGGCTGATGCCGGGCGCACCGATGAGACGAAGGCCGGGCAGCGCACGCGCCGCACGGCCCCTGGGGCGGATGCCCCACGGCTCTTCGGCCGGCAGCGTGCCGAACGCCTCGCGCCCTACGTCCTGCTGGCCCCGGCCATTGTGATCGTCGTGGCGCTCCGCCTGGTCCCGCTGCTCATGGGCGTCAACTTCTCCTTCACCGGCGACGGCGAGCGCGACGGGACGGCGGTCGGCCTGGACAACTACGCGGAACTGTTCCGGGACCCGCTCTTCCGCACTGCCCTGCAGAACGTCGGACTGCTAGTGCTGCTGCTGCCGGTGGCGGTGGCGATCCCGGGCCTGCTCGCGACGTTCCTCTATCTGCGCGTGCCCGGGCACCGGTTCTACCGCAGCGTCTACTTCTTTCCGGCCGTGCTCTCCCCGGTGCTCGTCGGCGCGATCTTCAATCTGTTGCTGGCCTTCGACGGCCCTCTCAACGCGGCCCTCGGGAACGCCGGCATCGACCCCGTCGACTGGCTCGGCGATCCGGACATCGCCATGTTCACGGTCGTCGCAGTGCACGTCTGGGCGACGTTCGGGATGGCCCTGGTGGTCTTCCTCGCCGGGTTCTCCACCCTGGACGCCACACTCCTCGACGCCGCCCGGGTCGACGGCGCGTCGCTGCCCCAGGTGATCTGGCACGTAATCGTCCCGGGCCTGTCCCGCACCATTCAGTTCGCCTTCGTCACCACCATGATCGGGATGCTGACGTCGATGTTCGGCCTGCTCTATGTGATGACCAGCGGCGGCCCGGAGGGGTCCACCTACCTGCCCGAGTACTACATCTGGATCCAGCAGGGGGAGATGAACCGGCCGGCGCTCGCCGCTGCCGCCTCGACGGTTCTCTTTCTCCTCATGCTCGTGGTGGGGCTCGCGCAGATCGGGCTGCTCCGCCGCGCGGGGAGGGAGCACTGATGCGCCGCGTGCGCCTGCGTGTGTGGGTGGCCGCCGTCCCGATGGCCGCCCTGGCAGTGGCGACGATCTACCCTCTGGTGTTCACCGCCAACGTCGCCATGAAGACCCGGCACGACTACATCCTCGACCGGTTCTCCCTGACGAGTTCCCTGTCCTGGGACAACATCGCCACGGCGTGGACGAGTGTCGGCCTGGGGCGGTACTTCGCCAACTCCGTCATCGTGGTGGCGTCCGCTGTCGCCCTCCTTCTGCTGATCGGCTCGATGGCCGGCTTCGCGCTGAGCCACCTGCGGTTCCGGGGCTCACGGGCCCTGTTCCTGTGCTTTCTCGCGGCGCTGTTCATCCCGTTCCAGGTGATCATGGTCCCGCTCGCGCGGGTCATGGCGGACTGCGGCCTCATGGACACCTATCCCGGGCTGATCCTCGCTTACGTCGCACAGTTCCTCCCGTTCACGATCTTCCTGATGACGAGCTACTACTCCGGGATTCCGGGCGAGATCATGGACGCGGCCAGGATCGACGGGAACACGCTGTACGGCGTCTACTGGCGGGTCATGCTGCCGATCGGCCGTCCTGCACTGCTGTCGGTCGGCATCCTCAACGCCTTGTTCTGCTGGAACGACGTGCTCATCTCCCTGCTGATGATGCCGTCCGCCGAACACCGCACGCTCATGGTCGGGGTCACGTCACTGCGCGGACAGTACTCCGACGACATCCCCACCTTCGCCTCCGGAGTGCTGATCGCCGCACTGCCGGTCCTCGTGCTCTACCTCTTCTTCCAGCGCCAGATCGCCGACGGCATCACCGCCGGCGCCACGAAGGGCTGACATGCGGATAGCCGGCTTTCGCACGCTGACGACCGTCCTCGAATGGGGCCGGCCCGTCGGTGACGCCAACGGCGTCTACGCCGACGGGCTCATCCCGGTGCCGATCATCCTGGTGGACACCGACGCGGGCGTCACCGGCGTCGGACTGGGATCTCACGTAGAAGTGGAAGCCGTCTTCGCCGCCATCGACGGCGAGGACCCGCGCTGCGTGACCGCGCTCTACGACCGCATGCTGCGGCACACCTTCAAGGCCGGCCACGCCGGAGCCCTCTTCGGGACCATCGGTGCACTCGACACCGCCCTGTGGGACGTCAAGGCGAAGGCGGCCGGCGAACCGCTGTGGCGCCTTTTGGGCGGAGGCGACCGGAGGGTCCCCGCCTACGCATCGGCCCTGGACATCGCCCTGAGCGACGACGAACTGGCCCACGTCTACCAGACCTACGCCGAGCACGGCCTGCGGGCGGCCAAGCTCAAGGGCGGCCTCGACGTCGAGCGGGACCGCGACCGGCTGGCCCTCGTGCGGGAGGTACTGACCAGGGCCGGACGGGGCGCGCGGCCGGCCCTGATGCTTGACGCGAACGAGACCTGGACCCGCAAGCAGGCGGTCCGTCACATCTGGGAACTGGAACGCACGCTCGACCTCACCTGGGTCGAGGAACCCGTCCGGCGCTGGGACGCCGAAGGAATGGCTGCCGTCGGACGGGGAATCCGGGCCTCGGTCGCCAGCGGGGAGAACCTCAGCGGCCTCGAGCAGTACCGGCCGCTGCTGGCCCGGGGCGCGGTCGACATCGTCCAGACGGCGGCGGTCTGGGGCGTGACCCACTTTCTTCGGGTCGCCGCCCTGGCTCACGCCCACGACCTGCCCGTCAGCCCGATCGGCGACACTCCCGTGGCGCTCCTGCACGCCGCGACGTCCGTGCCCAACCTCATCGCCGCCGAGCTGCAGAACCTCCAGCCGCCCCTCGGCCTCTCCCTCGACCTGCACGTTGAGGACGGTGCCTTCGTCCTCGGTCACTCGCCGGGCCTGGGCATCGAGGTCGACGAGGACGTGATAGCGGCGTCAGGACGACAGAACACCGCCGCACCCGAAGGTCCCGGAATCCGGCCCGAGCACGCAGGACGACGACTGCTGGCGGCGGCCGCTCGTCACTCTGCCACGCAGCAGCACCACCCCGGTCTTCCCGACTTCCGCCTACCGCATCCCGTCAACGAAGTGCCGCACACCGCTGGGCCCTGACCGGCCCGGACCACCCCGACCGCGAAGAAAGGACGTGGCCATGCCCGCGCTCCTCGCACGGCACACCCGAACGTCCGTCGTGGCAACCGCCGCAGCCCTGGCCGCCGGACTGCTCGCCGCCCTGCCCTCCGACGCACACGCCGCTCCCCAGGGGCACAGACTCGTCGTCGCTCCCACCGGTGCTCCGCGCGCCGACGACCACGGGCCAGGCACGGTCAGCCGGCCGTTGAAGACCCTGGCGGAGGCGCAGCGCCGGGCAGAGGTCCTCGCTGCCCGAGGCGACGGCGACGTCACCGTGAACCTCCTGAGCGGGACCCACCGGCTCACCTCGCCGCTGCGCTTCGGCGCAGCCGACTCCGGCCGCGACGGGCACACGGTGACCTGGAAGGCCGCGCCCGGAGCGAAGCCCGTGGTGAGCGGCGCGGACCCGGTCACCGACTGGGAACTCGACGACCCGGACAAGGGCATCTACAAGGCACATGTCGGCACCGGCTTCGACACCCGTCAGCTCTACGTCGACGGCGTCCCGGCACAGCGCGCGCGCCTCGCGCTGAACCGGTCCGACATCTCGCTCAACCCGACCGGCTTCACCCTCGACAACTCGGACCTGGATCACCTGGCCACGCTGCCCGACCAGAAGCGCATCGAACTCCAGGCGAAGCTGTCGTTCACCAACCGCTTCGCGCCCGTGGAGAGCATCTCCGGCTCCAGGGTCGTGATGCAGCAACCCGCCTGGGACAACAACACCTATGGATACGACACCATCCAGTCCCCGTTCCGGACGCCGACGTTCTGGCTGCTGAACTCCAAGAGCTTCCTCGACGAGCCCGGAGAGTGGTACCTGGACACGACGGCCGGCACGCTGTACTACAAGCCGCTCGAGGGGCAGGACCTGGAGAGCGCACAGGTCGAGCTGCCGCGCATGGAAACGCTGCTCGAGGTCGGCGGCACCTACGACGAGCCGGCCCATGACCTCCGGTTCCAGAAAATGACCTTCACCGGCACCACGTGGCTGCACCCCAGCTCGCCCAACGGATACGCCAACCAGCAGACGGGCGCGTTCATCACCGGCGTGCAGCCCCACCGGCCCGCCGATGCCTTCACGTCGTGTGCGGTCGGCTGCCGGGGATTTGAGGGAGCACGCAACAACTGGGCACAGGCGCCCGCGGCCGTGCAGGTGTCGGCGGCGGACGGCATCACCTTCGCCGACAACCGCTTCGTCAACCTCGGCTCGGTCGGGCTCGGCATCGGCAACGACGCCAACGCACACGCCACCGGCGTCGGATTGGGCGCGCAGAACATCTCCGTCACCCGCAACACGTTCACCGCGAGCGCCGGCGGCGGCATCGTGGTCGGCGGAGTGCGTCCCGACGCGCACCACCCGTCCGACGAGCGCATGACCAACAGCGACATCCTGATCGGCAACAACCGCATCTTCTCCACGGCGCTGGAGTACCTCGACCAGGACGGCATCTTCGCCAGCTACGCCACCCGGCTGACCATCGAGCACAACGACGTCTCCGACATGCCGTACACCGGCATCGGGATCGGCTACGGATGGGGTGCGAACGACCCGGGCGGCAGCCCTGAGTACATCAACCGCGGACTGTACGACTTCCAGCCGATCTACGACACGCCCACGACCCTGACGGACCTCCACGTGGTGGGCAACCATGTGAGCAATGTCGTGCACACGATGTTCGACGCCGGCTGCATCTATACGCTCTCCGCCAACCCCAACGGCACCATCGAGGAGAACTTCTGCGAGGACAGCGGGCAACTCGGCCTGTACTTCGACGAGGGATCCCGCTACATGACCGCGAACCGCAACGTCTTCCTCGACACCGCCGGCCAGTGGGCGCATGCCAACAACCAGCACGGCAACCGCACTGGCGATCAGACCCTGATCGGAAACTACGCGACCAACCCCAACATCACCGGCCTCGTCGACGGCGAGCGCGGCAACGTCGTACGGGACAACACCATCTTCACCAGCGACAACATCCCCGCAGAGGCCAGAGAGATCATGTCCAACGCGGGCGCGGCCGCACCGAAGAGTGAGGGCGCCGACGACCATGTCGACGTGGTGACCTGACCGTTGTTGGTCACCGTCACCGTCACCGTCACAGGCGGACGACACCCGGCCGCGCCCTCTCGCCGCACCCGCGCACGCACCGGGACGAGTGGGCGCAGCCGGGTCTTCGCCCCGGCCCTCGATGCGGGCCTCGGAGAGACGGATGGTGGCCCGCTGTACCGTCTCGAGGGCCTCCTGCCATGCCCCGAGTGCGAACTGGGTGCGCGCGAGCCAGCCCTGCGCCCAGAGGGAGATCCGGGTGGAGCCCATCCGGTAGCCGGTGGGGACGGCGGCCTCGAGTCGCCGGCGTGCGTCCTCCGGGGCGTCCAGAGCGACGTCCACCCAGCCGCGTCCCAGCTGGAAGCGCTGCGGCTGGGCGCCGCCGGGCAGTTGGGCGGCGGCTGCGTCGTATGCGGCGACGGCCTCCTCGGGCCGGCCGATCCCCGCCAGGCCCAGGCCGAGGATGGCCTCCGACTCGATGGCCGACGGATCGTCCGGGTCTGCCAGGTCCATGGCGCGGCGGGCCCAGGGGACCAGATCGCGCCCGTTCCAGCGCCCCAGGGCGTGCAGCACGCGCCGCTGGCAGATCTTCGCCATCAGGTCGCGGTGGCGTTTCGGGTCGCAGCGCTCCCAGGCCTGGGTCAGGAACGTCTCGGCTTCCGAGGGCCGGCCGCGCATGATGGCCAGATAGCCGAGGACCACGTCGCGCAGGGTGCTGGGCGGGAAACTTTCCAGTTCCAGGGCGAAGACCGCGGCCTGCGGTACGTCTCCTGTGCCGATCATGGCGTCGACCGCGCGGAGCAGCCGGTTCTGGCGGGCGGGGCGGTCGCTGCTCAGACGGCTGGCCTTGACCAGGGTGTCGGCCGCGGTGCCCCACTCCCCGGCGGTCGCACCACGCGAGGGAACTCGCGGACGGCATCCCCGGAGCCACCCTGAGGACAGTGGCCGCCGGCCATCTCGCAGTCGAGGAGCCCCGGGCCGTGGAAACGGCGCTGAGCGCCTACCTCTCAACGGCCCACACCAGGTCTGTTCGCTTGTGAGTGCACGCGGGTAACCCTGTCGTTCACCCGGTGGGCGCGCAGGCCGCCGCCGTTCCCGGGCTCGACTCCTGGCCGATCCTCCCGGTCGATCAGTGCGCGCGAGTCGCCAGCACCTGTTCGGCGACCTCGACCACGGGTGCCACCCACACGCGGTCGTCGCGCGCCAGCCGACGGCAGAACTCTTCGAGGTCGCGGGCGCGCACGGTCTGCGGGGCCTGGTCGCCGATGTCGTGGCCCGCCATGATCACCCACTCGCCGCGGGCTGTTCCGCTGTCCACAAGGGACATGAGCGCGTCGACGTCGAGTCCGTCGATGACGTACGCGTCCAGATGCGCCAGATCGCAGACGTCCGGCATGTTGCCGGTTTCGCCGCCGTAGCCGCGTCCTGCCATGAAGCGGTGTGCGACGAGCGGGACGTAGCTCTGCCGTCGTGATCCCCGGCCGACGAAGGACTGGCCGCACGGATAGGCGAACGTCTTCGGGCGCACACCGAGCAGATCCTCGATCACCTGGCCGGCCCTGTCGATGTCAGCGGCGATTTCGTCCAAGGTTCTGTCCTCGAGCGCGTTGGTGCGCGAGAACTCGTAGTTCGCACTGCATGGATGCGTCGTGGTGTGGTTGCCGATCTCATGGCCTGCCGACGCGACAGAAGACCAGCGGTCGGGTGCCGCGGCAATTCCGGAGGGCAGGACGTAGAAACTCGCCCGGATCCCGTGTTCGTCGAGGATCCGCACTCCGTGCAGCTGGCTTTCCCTGGCGTCGTCGAACGACAGGCTCACCGCGACTGCCGCGCCTGCGGGGAAGAACGCCGACATCAGCCCAGTATGCCGCGTGTGTCGTGGGCTTGCGGTGGTCCGTCGCTCAGCCCTTCGGCCCGCGCCACCGCGGGTGCGGACCGGTCTGATCAAGGGACGAGCGGTCGCCCTCCTGCCGGGCTGCAAAAGAGCAACAGCGAACCCAAGCTGCGGGTTCGTGATCCTCGTCGCTTCACAGAACGCCCACAGAGCTTCGCCAAAACTTTATCTTTCAAGCGTTACGCTCGCCGACCGGCGAGTGGCCGACGGAGCACCCGCACCGCGGCACTCGCTCCCCCCACCAGGCACAGGAGACTCGGTGTGTATGACGGCGACGTAGTGGTGATCGGCGGCGGCTATGCGGGCGTCCGGCTGGCGAAACGGCTGGACGGGACGGCACGGGTCACGCTGGTGGACCGCAAGGAGATCTTCTTCCACCGCATCGCCTCCCTGCGCGCCGGTGTGCGCCCGGAGTGGTCGGTGACGCCCTTCATTCCGTACGACCGACTGCTGAGCCACGGCCGTGTGGTCGTGGGCAAGGCGGTCCGCGTCGAGACCGGCGAGCGGCAGGTGGCGCTGGCCACGGGCGAGCGGCTGCCGTACGACGTGCTGGTGATCGCCACCGGCGCCGACTACCCGGAACCGGCCCGCTTCACCGGCACCACTGCCGAGGAGGCGGCCACGTCGTTCGCGGTGCACCAGCGGAACATCTCCGCCGCCGATCACGTCCTCGTCGTCGGCGGCGGGCCGTCCGGCGTCGAGCTCAGCGCCGAGATCCGGCTGGCCCGGCCGGACGCCCGGGTCACGCTCGCCCATGCCGGGCCGGCGCTGCTCAATGCCACGGGCAGTGCGCGGGCCGGGCGCAAGGCCCGCGACTGGCTGGAGTCCCACGACGTTCAGGTACGGCTCGACTCCTTCATGTCGCCCGGCAATGACTTCGGCACCTACCGCGACGCCGACGGCAACATCGTCGAGGCCGACCTCTCCT
Source organism: Streptomyces flavusporus (assembly GCF_046267975.1). Classification (NCBI taxonomy): domain Bacteria; kingdom Bacillati; phylum Actinomycetota; class Actinomycetes; order Kitasatosporales; family Streptomycetaceae; genus Streptomyces; species Streptomyces flavusporus. The sequence continues at coordinate 8,807,367 of NZ_CP176503.1, forward strand.
TCTGGACGACGGGCACCACCCCCAACACGCTCTGGCTGCGCCTGGCCGGGCACGGCGACTGGCTCAACGCGGCCGGGCAGGTGAAGGTCGACCGGATGCTCCGGGTCGAGGGAAAGGCGGACGTGTTCGCGGTCGGCGACGTCAACGACGCCAGCGAGTTCAAGATCACCCCCACCGCGCTCGCCCAGGCGGACCTCGCCGCCCACAACATCCGCACCTACCTGAACAGTTCCGGAAGGCACCGCAAGCAGCCCCGCATGTACCAGCCGGTCCGGCGCAGCCCGATCATCGTGCCGTTCGGCTCGGCCGACGGACTGACCGTGCTGCCCGTACCGGGCGGCGAGACCGCGGTCCTCGGTAGCCGTACCACCGTCCTGGCCAAGGCGAAGACGCTCATGACCCCTTACATCAGGCGCCAGCTCGGTTACACCGCGAACTGAGGACAGCCTGCTGTCGGCTCGATCTGGCGGCGCCTTTCACCCGTCGACGGTCTTCAGGGTGCCGGAGAGACGTAGGGCGTTGTCGGTGTCGAGGCCGAGGCGGGCTGCCCAGGCCAGGGCGTCGTCGAGGGTGGCGTTCGCCTCGGCCAGGTGAGCGGCGGTGAGGGTGGGTGGCACCTTGGCTTCATTCAGGAGGGTGGTCCACTGGCGGGCGGTGAGGGAGAGGTAGCGGAGGTCCGGAAGGCCGGCCAGGACGGGCAGGTTGGGGACGTCGGCTCCCGAGAGGTCGAGGCCCCGCAGGTGGGGGACGGTGCGCAGGGGGGTGATGTCGGCCGGGCCGGTGGTGGTCAGGTCGAGGGAGGTGAGGTGGGGGTGGGCTTCGAGGGGAGTCAGATCGCCTGTGGTGAGGGTGACACGCAGGGACTCGACGGGCAGTTCGCGCACGGGTGACAGGTCCGCGGCGGTGGAGCGGTTGAGGTGCAGGCGGCGGAGGTTGGGGGCGGCGGTGAGCGGGGCGAGGTCGACGAGGCCGGTGACGTTGTTGATGTGGATCGCCTGGAGGGTGGGCGGGACCTCGGCGGGGACATCACCGCCGATGAGCTGCTGCGGGGCGGGATCGTGGTCGGGTTCGAGCAAGTGGATGTGGTCGCCGTCCTTCTCGTAAGCGCCCTGGTCCAGGAGTTCCAGGTAGTGGCCCAGGAGTGACGTGATCGAGTCGGCGACGTAGGTGGGTCCCTCGTCGTAGTCGCGGCCGGTCCGGATGATCTGGCCGGGGCGGCCGTCGCGGGCCGGAGCTGTGTCCACGGCCAGGAAGTTGCCGTCCTCGCTGCTGCCGAAGCGCAACCAGCCGGGGTGGCCTCCACAGCGGCGGACGGTGTCGGCGGGGGCGGCGTCGAAGACGACGGCCTCCCATTCCAGGTCCCAGCCGTACCAGGGTCGTTCGCCCGCGCCCCACTCGGTGCGCTCGGCGACCATGCTCTCCAGCGACAGCCAGGCGTTGCCCTGGAACAGGTAGCGGTTCTCGTAGCCGATGCCGTCGCCGTCGGCGATCAGGTAGAGCGCGCGCAGATCGGGGGGCAGGCGGCGGCCCAGGCGGCGTTCGGCCTCCTCGATCGAGGCGGCGGTGACGGGCGGGGGCAGTTCCTCGGAGTGTCCCAGGATCGCGGCGCGCCGCTCGAGGTAGGCGCGGAAGCGGGCCACGGCCAGTTCGGGATCGCCCGCCGGCGCGCCGGTGCCGGGCTCCTGATGCCGGCCGGGCTGGGGCAATCGGTAGTCGGGGTCCAGGACCACCTGGAAGCCGCTGCTCATCCCGGTCACCCTGCTGATGGCGTCGTCGAAGGCGACGAGCCGATACTCGCCTGACGGCCGGCACCGAATCTCCAGGCTGACGGGCTCCCAACCGCGGTCTTCGCGCAGTCTCTCCGCCAGTGCCATGAGTTCCTCATAGGGATTGGGCAGGCCTGTGTTCCAGTTCTCCTCGTGCCGGCCGTAGCCGCCGGTCACTCCCGTACCGCCCCGCCCTGCCCGCCCGTGCAGGACCGCGTGCGTCCAGCCGTTCGGAGCCTTGGCGACGATCGCCTCGACTATCGGTCGTACCGCCTGCTCCACCATGTCGTGCTCCCGTGCTGTCGATGTTGCCGGGCATCATGGCAGCCACCACTGACATCGAGACCGGGTGTACCTGAACGCGCCGGACATCGACAACAACAAGGCGTGAGAACGGCCTTCGGGACCGTGTCACGGCATGCGCCGGGCTCCCGCGACGATCGCCTCGCGGATGCGGTTGTAGGTGCCGCAGCGGCATATGTTGCGGATCTCGTCCAGCTCGGCCTCGTCGATCTCCCGTCCCTCCTCCCGCGCCCGGCGCACCTGTGCGACCGCCGTCATGATCTGACCGGGCTGGCAGTAGCCGCACTGGGCGATGTCGAGGTCGAGCCAGGCCTCCTGCAGGGGGTGCAGGTCCCTGCCGACGGTGGCGGGGAGGCCTTCGATGGTGGTGATCTCGTCGGTGGGCGCGATGTCCTTGACCGGGACGGTGCAGGGGGTGAACGCCCTGCCGTTGATGTGGCTGGTGCAGGCCCGGCAGACGCCGACCCCGCAGCCGTACTTCGGTCCGGTGACATCGAGGACGTCCCGGAGCACCCACAGCAGCCGGACGTCGTCCTCGACCTCCGCCGTGACGGCCCTGCCGTTGAGGATGAAGGTGTGCTGCGGCACAGGGACTCCTGTCTAGAAGGCGCGGTCGAGACCGTCGGTCGGCGAGGCGGGGATCGGCGGGGTGGTGGGCGGCGGCTCGAAGCCGAGCGGTTCGGCGTGGTTGACGGGGAAGGCCGTCGGCATGGTGCCGGTGGCGCGTCCGTAGGCGCAGGCGACGGCGGCCATCGCGCCCGCGACAGCCAGCTCCCCCGCGCCACCCGGTCGGCCGGTGGTCGGCGGCATGACGACGATCTCCAGCTCGGGCGGGGTGTTCCACTGGCGGGTGTAGAAGTAGTTGTCCCAGCTCCCCTCCAGGAAGTGCCCGTCGTGGAGGTGGAGGCCGGAGGTGAGGGTGAGGGCGATGCCGTCGATGATCCCGCCCATCATCTGGGCTTCCAGACCGAGCGGGTTGACGGCCAGTCCGACGTCGACGGCGCAGACGACCTTGGTGACCCGGGGTCCGGTGTACGCGTCGGGGATCTTCCGCCCGGTGGTCTCGGGCCGGCAGTCGATCTCGGCGAGCACGGCGACGAAGGAGTGGTACTCGGGGTGGACCGCGATGCCCTGGGCGGTGCCGGCGGGCATGGCTCGGCCCCAGCTGCCGAGCTCCGCGACCTTGTCGAGGACGGCCCTGGCCCGCTCGTCCTTGAGGAACCGGCGGCGGAAGGCATAGGGGTCCTGGTCGCCCATCCGCTTCGCGAGCTCGTCGACGACCAGTTCCTGGGCGCAGCGCACGTTGGGCGAGTAGATGTTCCGCATCGCGCCGGTGTTGTAGCCGTTGTCGGTCTCGTTGAGCAGCATGGTGGTGGCGCCGAAGTGGTACGGGCTCTGCTGCGTGAGCTGGAAGAGCGTCTGGGAGAAGGTGAGATCGGCGACCGGCAGTCGGGCGGCCTGGGAGGTGATGACCTCGCCGATTCCGTGCCCGAAGTCGGTGGCGACCGAGGTGTGGCGCTGCGCGTAGGTGAGGACCTCGCCCGGCGTGTAGGTGGCCCGGACCCGCGAGGTCGACATGGGGTGCGTGCGCCCCTGACGGAAGTCGTCGGCGCGGTGCCACATCAGCTTCACGGGCTTGCCCATGGCCTTCGAGATCTCGGCGGCCTCACTGGCGGCGTCGTAGAACAACTTGCGTCCGAACGAGCCGCCGCCCTCGGTGACATGGACCCTGACGGCGGCGATCGGCAGACCGAGCTGGAGGGCGATCTGCTCCTGGGCGGCGATCGGCGACTTGAGGCCGGCCCAGATCTCGGCCGAGTCGGCGCGTACGTCGGCGATGGCGCAGTTGGTCTCCAGAGCGCTGTTGCTGGCGAAGTGGAAGGTGAAGCGGGCGTCGACGGACTTGGTGAGGAGCGGCAACGGTGACACGACGAGAGGCAGTTCGGCGGCCTTCAGCGCGCGCAGGACGGTCTCGTCGGAAGCGCCGTCGGCAGTGCCGGGTCCCCAGGTGACCTTCAGGGCGCGGACGGCGTCGATGCACTGGCCGAAGGTGCGGCCGCGGACGGCGACGCCGGTGGAGATCCGTACGACGTCGGTGATGCCGGGCATGGTGCGGATCGCGTCGAGGTTGGCGACCGAACGGACGGTGTCGTTGATGGTCGGGGGGCGGCACACCATGGTGGGCAGCGCGTCAGGCACCTGCAGGTCCATCGCGAACTTCTTGCGGCCGGTGACCGCCTCAAGGGCGTCGATCCGCCGCTGCGGGGTTCCGATGACGGTGAACCGGGACCGGTCCTTGAGGGTCACCTCGACCGCGGTGTCGGTGAGGGCGGCCGCCTTCGCGGCCAGCTCGCCGTAGGTGAGGCTGCGCCCGGTGGTGGAGACGATCGCTCCGGCGCGGGCGGTGAGCGAGCCGACCACCTCGCCGAGTTCCAGGGCGGCGGCGCGCAGCAGTCGGCCCCGGGCGACGGCGGCGGCGACGCGGATCGGGGTGAAGGTGGAGATGGTGGTGTTGGAGCCGCCGGTGAGCTGATTGAAGAGCAACTCGGGCCGGGCGTCGGCGAGTGTGACCCGTATCTTGTCGAGCGGCAGGTCGAGTTCCTCGGCGATCAGCATGGCGCTGGAGGTGGTGATGCCCTGTCACACCTCGGCCCGGGGCAGAGCGAAGGCGGCCGTGCCGTCGGCGTCGATCCGGATGGTGATGAGGTTCGCCGTGGGCAGCGTGGCATGCGTGAGCATGTCGTTGAGGTCGTAGATCTCGGACGGGCCGGGCAGGGACGGGACCACGGACGCGGCCTGCGCCGCGGCCTGCCGGGGAGCGAGCGCCGCCTCGCCGAGCTGGGCGGCGACGGTCAGGGTCGGTGCCGCCAGTACGTATCCGAGGAATCTGCGCCGCCCGGTGCCGCGCCGGGCCGCCGCCTCCTCGCCCTGCCACGCATCGTCCCGCGCTCCCATCGGCTGCCCCTTCAACGCGTCCCGTGGGTCTCTGGTGGTGGATCCGTGTAACTCGCAGGCACGATCGCGCACTTCGCCCGGCTGCGGAAGCTGGTTTGTCGCATGCTTCACCCGTGCGGCACGAACCCCTCACCGAGGGTCGTCGCCCATGGGACGAACCTCTGCGTGCGCGGGGCACCCGCGCCTCCGACGACAGCGTCACCGTCGACCACGGCGGCTCCTGATCCCTACGGCCGGGCCAAGAGACGCATTCTCAGGGCCAGTTGGAGCCGGAACCGGCCCCCCGGGGTGCGCACCGGCCAGCCGAGCAGGGTCTCGGCGTGGGTCAACCGGTCCTGGAGCGTGGAGTGGTGGACGTTGATCTCGGCGGCAGCCGCCCGCAGGCTTGTCGTCGAGGCGACGGCGTGCAGGGTGGCCAGCACCCAGGGGGCGTGCGCCGCCGCGGACTCGAGGACGCGTACGTCCGGCGGGACCTCGGCGCCCGGTGCGACCAGGCCGGCGAGCAGCGCAATGTCGCCGAGGCCGTCCGCGTGGACGACGCGTGAGCCGGGGTCCTGCGCCGTGCCCTCGGCGGTGAGGCGCAGGGCGATGCGGGCGGCGGCCCAGGAGCGGGGCAGATCGAGTACGGGGACGGCGGGTCCGACGCCGAGCCGGCCGGCGGGCAGTGCGGCGTCCGGGTGTGCGGGGAGGATCCGGGGCCGGCCGTCGGGGGTGGCGAGCGCGCGGCACTCGGCGGTGAGGTCGAGGCCCAGACGGCGGGCCGCGTGCAGTCGCGCCGCCTGAGGTGCGGTGGCGTCGAGGACGGTCTCCACGAGGGCGGGGTCGTCGAGCGGAGCCCGGCCCCGCGTGCGGTCGAGAACCTGTCGTACGGCCCGTGCGGCGCGCTCCAGGATCACGGCGTCGACCACACTGGCTGCCGCCTCCGGCCGCTCCAGCCACAGGGCGGGAGTGCCGCCCGGCGTCAGGGCCGTCGACGGCCAGCCGGGATCCGGTGGGAGATCCGTGTCCCGGCGCCTTCCGTCGGCCTCGACGCGGACGTGCACCCGCGTCCCGGTTTCGACGAGCCGTGCGGGCACCCCGGCCAGTACGGCGGCCCCGCGCACCAGCGCTTCCAGACCGGCACGGGACTCGGCCAGTCGGTCGAAATAGGCGATGACCTGCACGGCGGCCCCGGCATCCGGGTCCAGCGCGGTCAGGCGCCCGGCCAGCTCTTTCATACGCCCATGGTGCGCCATGCGGCGGGTGGTGAAGGACCCTGCGGAGCGTTGTCGCCCAGCTCACCGCGCCGCACGGCCCGCGTGCCTTTCCCTCACCGGCCGAGAATCCTGCGCAGCCACTGAAGCTGTGCCGCCCGGGCCGCCTGGGAGAGCGCTGCCTGGGGCGCGAAGCCGTCGAAGCCGTGGAAGCCGCCGGGCCAGACGTGGAGCTCGGCGACCCCGCCGGCCTGCCAGATGCGGGACGCGTAGGTGACGACCTCGTCGCGGAAGGTCTCCGCGGAGCCGACGTCGAGGAAGGCCGGTGGGAGCCCGGAGAGGTCCTCGGCCCGGGCGGGCGCGGCGTACGGGGATACGCCGGGGGCGCCGCGGAGTTCGCCCAGCAGGGCCGTCCAGCCGGTCTCGTTGGCGGTGCGGTCCCACACGCCGAGGCCCGCCATCTGGTGGGCGGACGGAGTGTCGTTGCGGTCGTCGAGCATCGGGCACATCAGGACCTGGCCGATCGGCTGCGGGCCCTTGCGGTCCCTCAGGAGCAGGGCGAGCGCGGCGGTCAGGCCGCCGCCCGCGCTGGCGCCCGCGATGACGATCCGCTCCGGGTCGCCGCCGATCTCCTCGGCGTGCTCCGCGGTCCACAGCAGACCGGCGAGCACGTCGTCCACCGCGGCCGGGTACGGGTTCTCCGGTGCCAGCCGGTACTCGACGGACACCAGAACCGCGTCCAGATCCTCGGCCCAGGCCAGCGGCACGTCGACGCCGGCCCGGTTGTCGCCCAGCACCATGCCGCCACCGTGAATGTGGTAGATCACGGGCAGCGGACCGGACGCGGCGGGGGCGATCGGGCGGCATGTCAGCAGGGACACCTCGGGCGCACCCTCGGGCCCGGGCACCAGCCGGTCCTCCGCCTCGAAGGCCCCGCCCGACGTCAGGTCCACCTCGGCCAGCATCTGCATGGCCGGGCCCTCCCGCTGCGCCTGGATGGTGTCAAGGGTGAACCGGGACGGCATCATCTCTTTGACCAACTCCAGGGCAGCAGCCAGCTCAGGGTCGAACGGGGGTGGGACCAGGGTCATGTCTGTCTCCTCGAGCGGGGAAACGGCGGTTCGTACGACCATGGTCGATGCGCCGGGCGAGCCTCCCACGCCGCCGTACGGCGGAATGTCCCCGCCACTTGGCGGGTGGCGGCCGCGGGCGCAGTCCGCCGCACCGTCCGCATGTGCCGGTGGCGCCAGCGCCTTGGGACGCGGACCCGACGCGACCTGCGTCCCGCATCCCCGAGCTACGTCGTCCGTCTGGCGTCAGGCCGGCTCGTGCGCACGGTCCCGTGCGGAGGGTGAGGCGGGGCTGCCTTCAGCGTCTCCACCGCGGTCGGCCGAGCGGTGGAAGAGCTTGCCCGGCCACCAGAACCAGCGGCCCAGGTCCAGGGCGAGAGCGGGGACCAGGACCGTGCGGACCAGGAAGGTGTCCAGGAGGACACCGATGCCGACGAGCACGCCCATTTGGGCCGTGGTCACCAGCGGCAGGCCGGCGAAGACCGCGAAGGTGGCGGCGAGGACGATGCCGGCGGCCTCCTCCTTCACGCGATGCATGAGGAAGATGTTGTAGTCGATGCCGAGGGCCACCAGGAAGACGAAGCCCATGAGCGGGATCGACCAGTCGAAGCCGGCGAAGCCCAGGACGTGCTCGAAGAGCAGGTTCGAGGCGCCGAGGGCGGCGAAGTACGACAACACCACGGTGGCCAACAGCAGCAGCGGGGCGACGAGGGCCCGCAGCAGCCAGATCAGGACGCCGAGGACGACCAGGAGCACGATCGGGATGACCGTGGTCAGGTCGCGGTCGGCGGCCCGCTGGGTGTCGAGGGTCTGTGCGGTGGTGCCGCCGACGAGGGCGCCCGAGCCACTGACCTTGTGCACGGCGTCGCGGAGCTCGTCGATCGTGTCCTTGGCGGCCTGACTGTCCGGGGCGTCCGCCAACACCACGGACAGTGTGGTGAGTTCGCCGTCCGGGGTGTGGTCGGCGGCCTTCTCGACGCGGGCGACGCCGTCGACCGTGGCCGCGGCGGCCCGGACCTCGGCTGCCTGGCTGGTGCTGGTGACGATCTTCGCGGGGTCCGAGGCGCCCGACGGATAGTGCGCCGAGATCCTCTCCTGGGCGACGACCGACTCGGGCTTGTCCTGGAACATTTCGGCCTGTGTCAGCCCCAGGTTGATGCCGGCCGCGCTGAGGGCGAGGACGCCGGTGGCGGCGACGGACATCATCCACGACCAGCGGGGGCGCCGGGCTACGGCCGTGCCGATGCGGGACCAGACGGTGCGCGCCTTGCGGGCGGGCGTGCCGTGGCGCGGTACGAACGGCCAGAACACCCAGCGGCCCGTGATGACGAGCAGCGCCGGCAGCACGGTGACCATCGCCAGCAAGCCGCAGATGACGCCGATCGCGCCGACCAGTCCCAGCGAGCGCGAGGAGTTGATGTCGGCGAAGGCGAGGCAGGCCAGTCCGACCGCGACGGTGCCGGCCGATGCGAGGATCGCCGGGCCGGAGCGGCCGAGCGCGATGCGCATCGCCTCGTGCCGGTCGGCGTGTCGGTGCAGCTCCTCGCGGTAGCGGGCGATGAGCAGCAGCGCGTAGTCGGTGCCGACACCGAAGACGAGCACCATCAGCACACCCGCGCTCTGCGGGTCCACCGGCAGCCCGGCGTGCTTGGCCAGCAGGTAGGTGGTGACCTGGGTGAGGACGGCCGCGAAGCCGACGGAGAGCAGGGGGAGAAGCCACAGGATCGGGCTGCGGTAGGTGATCAGGAGCAGTACTGCGACGACCAGGGCGGTGGCGACCAGCAGGGTCGAGTCGAGGCCGTCGAAGACCGCGACCTGGTCGGTGAGGGAGCCGGCAGGCCCGCCGACCTCGATGTCCACACCGGGTGGGGCATTGGCTCCGGCGATCTCGCGCAGTTCGTCGATCCTGCCGGTGAGGTCGTCCTCGGTGTCCAGCGGGACGACGATCATCAGGGCCTTGCCGTCATCGGACGGGACGGGCCGCGAGATCTCCTCCCCAGCAGGAACGAACTGCGCGAAGACCGTCCGGTCGGCGGCCGCCTTCGCCTCCGCGCCCTCGCCGGTGTAGACGACGACGGCGGGCATGACCGGGTCCGTACGGAACTTCTCCAGCTCGGTGTTGACCCGCGCGGACTCGGCGCCGCGCGGCAGGAAGGCGTTGGCGCTCGTGTCCTCGACCTCGCCGAGCTTTCCGGCCAGCGGGCCGAGTGCGACGGCCACGATCAGCCAGGCCGCAAGGACCAGCCATTTGCCGCGCCGCCCGCCGGGCGCACGGGTGACGCGCTTGAGCAGCGCACGCATGAGTAGTCTCCTTCGTGGGAGCGTGCCGCCGGTAGCCTGTGCGGCGACCGGCACAGGGCGCACGGGATCGGCACCACGGCGCATGAGGTGTGACGACCTGCCGTGGCGTACGGGATGTGTGTCCGGGGCGTGTGCTTCCTCGGTACGGCCGGGAGTTGGCGCTCCCGGCCGTACGTCTGCGGCCGCTGTTACTCGAGCTCGCGCATCATCTTCTCCATCGAGCCGACCGCCAGCCGGGTCTGCGTCAGTTCGTCGAGGGTCTGGCGCTGTTCCTCGACGGTGCGGCGCTGCAACTCAACGGTGTCTTCGAGGAGTTGCGCGTACTTTGCCGCGAGTTCCTTGTACTGCTCCTCGCGTGCCGCCAGCATGCGGGCCCGCCAGGTGGCGGCGGCCTGCCAGACGATCACGATGAGCAGGGCGAAGAACCCGGCCGCGCCGACGGCGCCGACCAGGACCCCCAGCTCCTCGGCGTCGGCGGAGAGCGTCACCAGTTCCTCATTCACTTCGCTTCCTCTTTCGGGGTCCGGTCGGTCCGGTCGGCGGTCTCAGTGATCGTCGCGGCCGCCCGGGCGATGATGTGGGGTGTCAACTCGTAGAAGAACGGGGCGACTTCGAAGTACTTCATCGCCTTGCCGTCCTGAGCGAGTTCGAGCGTGCCGACGACCAGTCCGGCGGCCTCCAGCCGCTGCAGGTGCATGTGCAGCAGCGGTCGGCCCATACCGATCTCGCGAGCCAGCGCGCTGACGTAGTTCCGGCTCTCCATGAGCGCCGCGATGATCCGCATGCGGTGCGGATTGCCGAGCGCGGAGAGCACCTTCAGCAGCTCGTCGCCCGTCGGTGCCTCAGGCGGGACCTCGGGCATCGCGGCCCCTTTCCGTCGTACCTGTCAGAAAAGGCTGACAGCCCCTCGGGCACCTGTCAAAGATTCCTGACACATCTCGGGGGTAGATGGGGGATCTCTCAGGGTCGGCTCGGGGGCGGAGAGCAGGTGCCGGCGGGCGGTTACGGGATCGGTGGGCCGATCAGGAGAAATAGGATTCGAGCGTGCCGCGACGCCGGATGTCGAGCGTCGCGCAGTGGAACGAGCCGCCGAACGGGGCGTAGTGCAGCAGGTCGCACGGGATCGGTTCGAACCCCCATTTCTCGAGCGCGCGCAGCATGTCGGTATGGTGCCGTTCCGCGATCACCCGCTTTTCGTCGATCATGAGAACGTTCATGCTGAGCCACCTGCCGCACATCGAGGTGATCTTGAGGATCTGCTCGTCGATCGGGTTGGGCTCGGGGGCGACCAGGATGTCCCACGAGTCCAGGACGTCGGGCAGGCGGTCGACGTCGATGTATTCGGGATTGACCAGCGCCTTGCCGGGCGAGAGCAGGACGAACGTCGTGTCGATGTGCATGGGTGTACGGCAGCGGCTCTCGATCTCGTGGATGCGATAGCCGGGTCCGAGATGGCGACGCAACCAGTCGATGCCCATTTGGTTGGTTACGTTGCTCCGCGTAACGAACAGATCCCGTCCCGCGCGCACGAAATCCGCCGCGTCGAACACCGGCTCGAACTCGGTGAGGATGTAGCGCATGGGCTCGCCGGCCTTGGGTGTACGGAAATCCGCCTCGAACAAGGCGTCGGTGAGCTGCGGCTTCGGCGCCGCCGTCCAGCGCGCGCCGCGCCGGAAGTAATCCTTGAGAATTGAGCGATACGAGTGGGTCTCGAAATACCGGCACGGCCAAGCCATCGGTGTCTCGATGACCTCGTCGCCGATCACGAGCATGCTGTCACGCGGACAGGTGTTGCAGAAACCGCGCGATGACCAGTCGGGGGTCCCGAAGCGTTGCCTGTGGTCGACCGCGTCCGGGCGCCTCACCGTGATGCCGAGGGACTCCAGAAGAGCAACGAACTGGTCGAGCTCATGCTGCGCCCGCTCGATCAGCAGGCGCGGATACCTGAAGCCGGAGGCAAGCCCCTGCAGCCGGGCCGCCCAGGGTGGGATGTTGCACGCCACGACCGGGTGCTTGGAGGGGATCGCCGCGCCATCGAGACGCCCAACGATGATCTCCTCCAGCGGATCCCACTCGTTGTGTGAATTGACCGGCGAAACGACAGATTCCTCAGCGTCGTCGGTCGTGAACGATGGCGCCGCCATGCTCAACCACTTTCGATCACGGAAGTGAGTGATTCCCTGCACTCACTACGTTACTCAACGTGGCGTGGCATGGCGGCCCGGGATCACGGCGCGAGGGGCAGGCCGGCCGATCAGGACGACTGGGCGGTCTGGTAGAGGTTCTGCGCGTCCGCCCCGAAGTACGGCCCGTACATGGCGGTCGGCAGGAAGTTGTACTTGAAGCTGTTCACCGACGACTGCAGCCCGGTGCCGGTGGACTCGTCGAACTGGGTGAACCAGGGGCCTCCACTGGAGCCGCCGGTCATGTCACAGGTCAGACCGTGGTCGCTGGACAGCAGGAAGTCCCGGTACGTGGTGCCGCTGCAGTAGATGAACTTCTCGCCGTCGTACGGTGCGGCGGCCGGGAAGCCGAAGGCGTACATGGCCTTGTTGTAGCCGGTGTTGAAGGCCAGGCCCTGGCCGCCGACGACATCGGTCAGCTTCTTGCCGTCCAGCGGGGCCACCACCGCCGCGCCGACGTCGTAGTTGATGTCCTCACTGGCCGTCCACTGCGGTGTGGACAGGGTCTTGGCCGCCGCCCACCTGCCATACGGAGCCTGCCCGTCGTGGTAGCCCGGCACGAACACCCAGTTGGTGTGCCAGGATCCCTCCAGCTTCACGCAGTGGCCGGCGGTGATCACGGTGCTCTTGTTGGCACTGGTGACGGCGTTGCCGGAGCATGAGGCGGTGCGGCCCTGGTAGGTGAAGAACACCCGCCCCGCGGTCTGCACCACGGCCCCGCCCCCGGTCCAGGCGCCGCCGCTGTTGGGGAACGCCAGGGTCCCGACGGCGGATGCCGGAGCGCTGGGCGCGATGATCGCCTTCTTGCCCTTACGAAGGGCTGACGCTCTCACGTCCGAGCGGTCGACGGACAGTACGTCGAGCGGTGTGGCCTGACGCATCCGCTCCGGCGTCCAGAAGCCATGGGCGCGTTCCTGCGCCGAGAGCGGCACGACTCCCGCTTCCGTGTCGGCGGCGCCTGCCGGTGCGGTGGTGACACCGGTGGCCAGCAACGCGGCGACGCCGACCAGAGCGCCGAGAACGGTGCGGCGAACACGGGTGCCGCCGGATGTGCCAAACCTGCGGAGGCTGCCTATCACACGGTCTCCTTCTGCGGTGGGGGCCGGGCGGTGGGGACCATCCGCCCGGGCAGGCAGGGGTGTTACTGCGCGCAGTGAGAAAGGCAGCGTGCCATCGGAAAGCAAGGTTTGGACAGGTGCACGTCATAACGATGGCTGAAAAAGCACACACTCTCTTCGTCGCGAACACGAGGGCGGGCACGCCCTCGGTAAGCGCCGCAGTGTCACGGCCGGGGCCGGGGAAAGGCCTCCAGGGCCCTGGCGAGGCCGGCGGCATCGGTGCCGACCTTGCGGTAGACGGAGGAGAGCAACTGCGTCACCCCTTGCTCGGTGAGGCGCAGATCCTTCGCGACGACGGCCATCGGATGCCCCACGGCCACCATCTCGGCAGCCTTGCGCTCGGGAGCGGTGAGGGTGTCGGTCTGGGCGTAACGCAGGGGCAGCGGCCGTAGGCCGGCCGCGGACAACTCGTCCCTGGCCCGGACGGCGAGGGCCTCGGCACCACAGTGGACGGCACCCTCCAGGCCCTGGTAGAGCCGGTGGGCGGCCTCCTGCAGCCGCCCGTTCCGCGACAGCGCGGCCCCGTGGCCGACCTGGGCACGGGCCAGTTCGTACGCGGCCGGCGACCGCTGCAGATGGTCGACCGCCTCCGCGTACAGCTCCAGAGCCGCCGGACCTCCGGTCGCCTCCGCCTCGGCGTGCAGCGCCTGACCGATCGCGGAGGCCGCACCGAAGTCCCGGGCCCGCTTCACCGCATGCCGGGCGAGACGGACCGCCCGGTCGGGCGCGCTGGGGGCAAGCGCGGACGACAGGTCCAGCTGCCACGGGCACCAGGCGGGGTTGCGCCAGGCCCGCGCCTCCAGCCGGTCCCCGAGGGCGGTCAACAGCCCTTCCGCTTCGGCGAGCCGGCCCTCGGCCAGCAGCAGTTCGGCGTACACCGTGCGGGGATCGGGGTAGACGACCGCGTTCGGGACGACCTCGCCATAGCGGTACGAGTCCGCGAGCCGGCGTGCGTCCTCGGTTCGGCCGCGGGCGAGCAGGGTCTGGATGAGGATGCCGATGGCGAACCATTGGGCGGGGACGGCGCCTTCTACTCGCTCGGCGGTGCGCAGGCCCTCGCGTACCCAGTTCTCTGCCTCGGCGAGCCAGCCGCGGCGGTAGCGGATGTAACCGAACAGGGTTTGGCCGACGGCCAGGTGGGAGCCGCGCCAGCCTTTGCGCTCGCACTCGGTCATGCCCTTGGTGAACAAGTCCTCGGCACGTCGCGGCTGATCGCAGTACATGAACGCCAGAGCGACGGAGACAGGTACCTCGAACCCCCGGTTCTCCTCGGTCCAGCTCATTCCCCCGCGCAGGGCTTCTTCGGCATACGAGAGGACGGTGTTCCGCGGCTCGCCGCGCACCAGTGCGTCCCAGGCCCGCAGCCCCAGGATGTAGCGCTCCTCCAGACCGCGGCCGGTGAGCCGCTGGGCCAGCCGCGCCAGCCTGCGCGAGCGGGCGGGCGAGTCCGGCTCGTCGGTCCGGAACATGCTCCAGACGAAATGATCGGCTTGCATCCGCAGGCGTACGCGCGGACTGGCGGCCTGCCGAGCCTCGTCCGCTGCCACGCTCGCCGCCTCAGCCATCCGGTCGGTGTGGGCCAGCGCCTGGGCCAGTCGGTAGACGATGGAGGCACGCAGGTCGGGGTCGACTCCGGGTTCCGCCAGCGCCTCCCGGAGATGGCTGACCGTGGCTGTGGGCTCGATCAGGAAGGTGGAGCACGCGAGTTCATGGAGGAGTGCGGCTCGCTCCTCCGGATCGGGTGGCTCCTGCAGAGCGCGGGCCAGCAGGCGTCGGGCGGCCTCCGGGGCCCCGGCGCGAAGGGACTCGCGGGCGGCCTCGCGCAGGCAGGCGACCGCCTCATGGTTGCCTTCGCAGGGAACCTCCAGCAGATGCCGGGCGGCGGCGGTCGGACCGTATCCCGCCGCACGGACGGCCACCGCGGCCGCATTGTGCAGACCGACTCGCAGGTGAGCGGGGATGGACCGGTAGATCGTCGTGGCGATCAGTGGGTGAACGAATTCCAGACCAGCGCTGGGGCCGGCGCCGTCGGCCAGGATCCGCGCGGCGCGCAGTCGCTCCGTCGCTTGCGCGGCTTCCTCGCTGCCGACCACCGCGATGGCGGCCGCCAGCTCCGGTGAGAAGGGAGCGCCCAGTACGGCCGCGGCCTGCGCGAAGCGGACCGTGCTGGTGCCGAGCCGCTCGAGCCGCTCGATGATTCCGGGCCCCTTGACCGCCGCTGCGAGATCCCGCATCGCGAACAACTCGTCCGGTGCGCCGGTCAGGTTCCGCTCGCCCAGCCTGATGGCGAGTTCGACCGCCTCGAAGGGGCTGCCGCCGGTGACCGCCCAGCATTCGTCGCAGAACTCGTCCTCGGCCTCTTCCCCCACTTCCTCCCGGACGAGCCGCGCCACGCCGGCCGCGGAAAGTGGAGCAAGGGAGTAAGGGCGGTTCCCCTCACGTTCGACCAGAGCGCGGAACGGGGCGGCCTCCGGCGGCAGTTCGTCCGGCCGGTAGGCGACGACGATCAGGAGCGGGAGGACTTCGGACCGTGGGGCGAAGGACGTGAGCCAGCCGAGGGACTCGGCATCGGCCCAGTGGAGGTCGTCCAGGAGCAGGACGACGGGCGCTTTCATCACTGTCAGTCGGGTCATGACCCAGTCCAGACCGTCGCGCACGCCGGTCGGATCCGGCACAGTGCCGGTCTCCTTCGCCTCCAGTCCGAGGGCGGCGGCGACGATGTCGTACCAACTTCCCAGGAAGGTACGCAGTTCCGTGGCGTCCATGGTGGCCAGGGCGGGCTGGACGAGCTGCCGTACCACGTGGAACGCCAACTCCTGTTCTTTCTCGCCGCCTCTGCCCGAGAGCACGGTGAACCCGTGTGCGACGGCCCGAGCCCGTGCCTCCGCCATGAGCCGTGTTTTTCCATGCCCGGCCGGACCGGTGAAGGCGAGCAGTCTGTCCTGTCGCACGCGCGGCGCGCCATGGGCGGTGCTACGCAGGGCCGACAACGCGGCATCCAACGCCCGGAGTTCCCGATCGCGCTCGAACAACGACCTTGATTCGATGATCGGTTGTCGCGACCCATGCGCCATGTGCGCTACCGCTTCCTGTCAGTGATTCTCGCAGGACAGCGCCGAGAGTACGCCGTTGTGGACGCCCCGTGGTCGTATTGAGGGCCGAGGACGACAGGGAAGGGTGAATCGACCGGCAGAGTGGTTTGACTGTCCAGTCCTTGGGTAACCTGGCCCGTTTGGCTCCCCCTTGGGAAGTCAAGCCTCACGTCAGCATGGGCGCCGTCCCGGCGTCCGCATAGCGCGGCACGGTGCGGGACCAGTAGTAACAGCCGCGGATCCAGCCGACCATGCCTTCCACGTAGCCGATGCCTGCGGGTGTGAGCTCCGGCTTGATCTTTTCGTAGAGCCTCTCGAACTCACGGATCGTGCCGTTGATCTGCTGTACGGCCAGCGTGACGGCCACCGGCAGTGAGCACTGATGTGCGCGCTGATGGGCCAGGGCGAGGTTGATGATTCCGCCCGACCGCTGTTCCTTCACGGCGGAGAACAGATCGGCTGTCCACACCGCCGCATCGACCGACAGGCGCCGCAGGCGCCTTGTGACGGGGTGATAGAGATCCCCGGGGGCGAGCTCGCAGGGCTGGGCGGCCTCGTACAGCGGGTAGAAGGGATCGACGCCCGCCGTGAGCGCGCGGATCGAGGTGCACAGCCCGGTGGGTATGGAGGCGGGGTGGGTCTGCGCCACGGCTTCGTACAACAGGCCGTGCACGTACTCGCAGCTCCGCCAGACCCATCGCTCGGCCTGTGCGGGCGTGCACCTCTCCCCGACCTGGCGGTGGAGGTCGGCCAGGGCTGCTCCGAGGGGCGTGCTGGGCGGTCGGCCGTCCCGGAGAATGCCGATGCTCTCGCACAGCATGGGCAGCAGCCGGCCCGGCCAATGTCGACCGAGCTCCTCCGCCGTGTCGTCGAAGACGAACTGGTAGGCGATCTGATTGGCCACGATCTGGAGGATGCCGGAATCCACCGTCGGGCTGTTGTAGGAAGCGAGTTGGGCCGGGCGAGTGCGGGCGATCATCTCGGCCACGGCGGGATCGTCGGTCAGTCCCCATGTGTGCAACCAGGCGTCGACCCCCTCCGCTGCCTGGGGTTCATGGGGATTGCTGAGAAACGGGAAGGGCATGTAGAGGGAGACCTCGATGAGTTCCTTGAGACTGCCTGCCCGCATTCCGCTGGGCGGTGCGGCCGGAAACTCCTCGAACACCGTGGACATCTTCGTCACCTGCCATTCGGAAGTCCTGTCATGTGCGCTGACGCGGTTCGCAGATCATCTCCAGCGACCTGGGTCCCAACGTCACCGCAGGGCGCGGGGGACCGATGTGCCTCGACACCGGGCGCAAGCGCCAGCGACCGGCAATTGTCGCGAGGGCCACGGTGGCCTCCGCCATGGCGAAGGTGTCGCCTATGCATTTGCGGTTCCCCGCGGAGAAAGGCAGCATCGCGCCCTTCGGTACGGACGTGGCCCGCTCCGGAAACCAGCGTTCCGGAAGGAACGCTTCGGGCTCGGGAAAGGACGCCGGATCGTGGTGCAGGAGGTACGGGCTGTACAGCACGGTGGCTCCGCGGGGCAGCCGGCGGCCCGCGAACTGCGTTTCCTCGGTGGTGACCCGGGTGAACAGCCAGCCGGGTGGATGCACGCGCAGCGTCTCGGTGACCACGCAGCGGGCGTGGACGAGACGCGCCAACTCCTCCGGTCCCGGAGCGCGCTGACCGTCGAGGACCGTGTCGACTTCGCGGTGGAGGCTGCGTTCCGCCTCCGGATTCACCGCCAGGAGGCGGAAGGCCGAGGCGAGACACATCGCCGTGGTCTCGACCCCGGTGAGCAGGAGCGTGATGAGCTGGTCGTGGATTTCCTGCTCGGTGAGCCCTTCCGCTCCGTCGCCGCGGCGCTCGGCCTCCAGCAGGGTTCCCAGCAGATCGTTGCGGGGTGTGCCCTGCCGACGCTCGGCGATGAGGGAGTCGACGAGCGAGTGCAGGCGTACGAGCGCGTCCCGGTAACGGCGGTTGGCGGGTGTCGGGACACGGAACGGGGCGTCCATCGGCACCACCGTGCGGACGAAGAGGCCCCGCACGACGGTGGCCAGGCTCTTACGCACTGCGGCTGCCCGCTCCGCGTCCAGCGAATCGGAGAACAGCACCCGGCTCGTCACCCGCGTCGTCAGACCCATCATCGCCGCGGTGACATCGACCCTCTCTCCCGGCCGCCACTCGCGGCACAGCGCGTCGGCCTCCTCGCCCATCAGTTCCGTGTACGCGGCGACGCGGGCCGGGCGGAAACCGGGCTGCAGGAGAGTGCGTTGCCGGCGATGCGCGCTCTGGCGGCAGGTGACGAGGCCGTCGCCCATCAGTGCGCCGAGGCGGTCGTACAGCGGACCGCCCTTGTCGAAGGTGTGCGGGTCCATCAGCATCTGGTGGACCAGTTGAGGATCACAGGCCACCCAGGCGCGCATGGGGCCCAGACGTATCTCGACCAGATCTCCGTGGGCGGGAAGGGAATTCAGAAAGTCCAGCGGACGTCGGAACAAGGCGATAGCATGACTGACGAACGGTAATATGCCCGGCGCAGTACCCACGGTCCATATCCGCCCCGGTTCGGTCACAGTGCCGCCCATCGAATACCCCCCTGCCTCAGTCGACCCATGGAAATCGGTGATCGCTCACCGACCTGGCGCCTGAATCTTTGTTCTGCCCAGTCCAACCCGCCGTCGGCTCCTGAATCACCTTTCCGTGGGGGCGCACAGGAGCACGAAGAAGCACGGGTGAACGGCTGTTGATGCGGGCTACACCGCATGGCTGTTGACTTCTGCAGAAGGTGTGCAGAAGGCGGCGGAGGCACATATGGCTCGTCCGGCGCCACCGCGCCGGGATCCGTGTCACCGCCCGGGTGCTCCGGCGCGCAGTCCGTCCATGACGAGGTCCACGAGCCGGGTGGCTCGCGGCTGCCAGTCGCCGCGGGGGTCGATCTGCCAGAGGCCGAAGAGGGCGAGGAGGAAAACGTCCGCGGTGACTCCCGGGCGGATGGTGCCCGCCTCCTCGTTGGCGCGGAGCAGGAGTTCGGCCGCGGCGATCACCGGGGTCGGGCCGGGTTTGTGGATGGTCCCCGGCGGGTTGGTGGCCAGCCGTATCGCGTCCGCCAGGCCGGCCTTGGCCATGGCGAACTGGGCGAAGCGGTCCATCCACTCCCGTAGAGCCCGGTCCGGTTCCCGCGTCTCGAGCAGTTGGGTCGCGTAGTCGGCGACCTGCTGCATCTCGTGGCGGTAGACCTCCAGGACGAGCAACTCACGGTTGGGGAAATGGCGGTAGAACGTGCCCTGACCGACGCCCGCCTTCTTGGCGATCGCGCTCAGCGGGGTGTCCGCGGAGCGGGTCAGCTCGGCCAGGGCCACCTCCAGGATGCGCTCGCGGTTCCGCTGTGCGTCCGAGCGCAGAGGTGTGTGCTTCTT
This sequence comes from Streptomyces flavusporus, assembly GCF_046267975.1. Taxonomy (NCBI): domain Bacteria; kingdom Bacillati; phylum Actinomycetota; class Actinomycetes; order Kitasatosporales; family Streptomycetaceae; genus Streptomyces; species Streptomyces flavusporus. The sequence goes on from NZ_CP176503.1 coordinate 8,826,752, forward strand.
CTCCTGCACTCGTCCTCCTGGCCGGAAGCACGCCTTGCTAAGCGGACAGTCTGTCCGGTACGTTTTTCTGTAGCGGACAGACTGTCCGCTTAGGGTCACCATACCGACGGACGAGCCGATATCGCCATGTGTGGCGCCATCTCCCTGCCTCTCGACTCTTCTGATACGTCCATCGATCTATCGATACGTTCCGATTCGTCTGCCTGCCGGACCGTCCCCGACGTGCTCCGGATACGCGAAAGAAGGCTGATCATGGCCCCATCGACGTCCAGCGACATCACCTTGACCATCAACGGCGAGAAATATCCGCTGACCGTCGACCACCGCACCACCCTGCTCGACGCACTGCGCGAGCGTCTCGATCTGACCGGCACCAAGAAGGGTTGTGACCAGGGACAATGCGGCGCATGCACTGTCCTGGTCGACGGGCGACGGGCCGTGGCCTGTCTGCAACTGGCGGTGGCCGCCGAGGGGCGGGAGATCACCACCATCGAGGGCGTGGCCGACGGTGAGCGGCTGCACCCGGTGCAGCAGGCGTTCCTCGACCTCGACGGCTACCAGTGCGGCTACTGCACGCCGGGACAGATCTGTTCGGCCGTCGCGATGATCGAGGAACACGCGGCGGGCTGGCCCAGCGCCGTCACCGACGACGTCCGGCCCGAAGCGGGGCCGCCACCCCTGACCGCGGACGAGATCCGGGAGCGGATGAGCGGCAACCTGTGCCGCTGTGGTGCGTACGTGTCGATCGTCCAGGCCGTTGCCCAGGCCGCGGCGGTGGACGAGGAGGCGGCGGCATGAGGGACTTCGGCTATCAGCGGGCCCATGACGTCTCCGGCGCGGTCGCGCTGCTCGGCGCCGATCCGGACGCGCGTTTCCTCGGCGGCGGCACCAATCTCGTCGACCTGATGAAGACCGGCGTCGAGCGGCCCGCCCGGCTCGTCGACGTACGTGAACTGCCCCTCGACCGGATCGAGGTGACCGAGGAGGGCGGCCTGCGCATCGGCGCGACCGTCACCAACAGCGACCTCGCCGCGCACCCCGAAGTCCGCCGCCGCTACCCGGCGTTGACGCAGGCGGTCCTGGCCGGCGCCTCCGGACAGCTGCGCAACATGGCCACCGTCGGCGGAAACCTGCTCCAGCGCACCCGCTGCGGCTACTTCGCCGATGTGAGCAAGCCCTGCAACAAGCGCGTCCCCGGCAGCGGTTGCCCCGCCGTCGAGGGCGAGCACCGCAACCACGCCATCCTGGGCGCCTCCGAGCACTGCGTGGCCACGCACCCCTCGGACATGGCCGTCGCCCTCACCGCCTTCGACGCCGTCGTCTCGTACGAAACGGCCGACGGGCCGGGCGAGTTGCCGCTCACCGAGTTCTATCTGCCGGTGGGCGACACGCCCCATCTGGAGACCGCGCTGCCGGCGGGCGCGCTGATCACCGGCGTCATCCTGCCGCCCGCCCCGGTCGCCGCCCACTCGCGCTACCGCAAGGTCCGCGAGCGCGCCTCCTACGCCTTCGCGATCGGCTCCCTCGCCGCAGCGATGGACGTCCGCGACGGGGTCGTACGGGACGTACGCCTCGCCCTCGGTGCCGTCGCGTCCCGGCCCTGGCGGGCCCGCGAGGCCGAACGCCTCCTGACCGGGGGACCGGTGGACGCCGAGGCCTTCGCCGCCGCCGCGGACGCCGAACTGGCCGCCGCCCAACCACTGCCCGACAACCGATACAAGGTGACCCTGATGCGCAACCTCGTCGTGGCCGTGCTGACCGAACTCGCCGAGGAGGCCGCCCGATGACCACGGCCACCCGCCTGACGCCCTCCGTCGGCACCGCCCACTCCCGTGTGGAGGGCGTGGACAAGGTCACCGGCGCTGCCCGCTACGCGGGAGAGATCCCCTTCGCCGAACTCGCCCACGGCTGGCTGGCGTTGTCCACCGTGGCCCGCGGCCGCATTCGCTCGGTGGAGGCCGACAGCGTCCTGGGGATGCCCGGCGTCCTCGCCGTTCTGCACCACGGCAACGCCCCCCGCGTCGACACCGACCACGTCGGCCTGCTGGGAGTGAAGCCGGAGCCGACCACCGCCCTCTTCCAGCACGACCGCGTGCCGCACGTGGGCTGGCCGGTGGCGTTGGTCGTCGCGGAGACGTCCGAGCAGGCCCGGGAGGCCGCCGAGGCGCTCGTCGTGACGTACGAGCAGGAGCCGCACGACGTCGCGTTCTCGGCCGGACGCCCGGACGCCTACGCGGTGGACTCCCACATGCCGGGGGTGACGGAGAAGGGGGACCTGGAGTCCGAACTCGCCGCGTCCGCCGTCGTCGTGGACGCCGAGTACACCACGCCCGAGGAGCACCACAACCCCATGGAGCCGCACGCGGCGACGGCCCACTGGGACGGCGGCCGGCTGGAGGTCGTCGACTCCAACCAGGGCAGCACCTGGGTCGCGCAGGAGCTGGCGGCGCTGTTCTCCCTCGAACCGTCCGCCGTGCGTGTGCGGTCCGAACACATCGGCGGCGGTTTCGGGTCCAAGGGCGTCCGCGCACACCAGGTGGCCGCCGTGATGGCCGCGACCGCCCTCCAGCGCCCGGTCCGGGTCGTCCTCACCCGCCGCCAGATGTTCTCGCTCGCCGGCTACCGCAGCCCGACCGCCCAGCGCGTCCGGCTCGGGGCCGACGCCGACGGACGGCTGCGCGCACTGGAGCACCACTCACTGAGCGTGACGTCGACCGTGCACGAGTTCGTCGAGCCGAGCTCCGGGCCGGCCCGCGTGATGTACGACGCCGACGCCCACCGCACCGCCAACGAGGTCGTACGACTCGATGTGCCGACTCCGACCTGGATGCGGGCGCCGGGCGAGGCACCGGGCTCGTTCGCGCTGGAGTCGGCGCTCGACGAACTCGCCGAGAAGTGCGGCCTCGACCCGATCGAACTGCGCACCCGCAACGAACCCGAGGCGGGACCCGTCTCCGGGCTGCCGTTCAGCAGCCGCAACCTGCTCGCCTGCTTCCGGGAGGGCGCCCGCCGGTTCGGCTGGGCGGACCGCGACCCGCGCCCCGGACTGCGCCGGGACGGACGCTGGCTGCTCGGCACCGGCACGGCGGCGGCCTCGTTCGGCGCCGGGGCCGCGCCCTCGACGGCGGCCCTGACGGCGGAGGCGGACGGCACCTTCACCGTGCGGATCACCGCGTCCGACATCGGGACCGGGGCGCGCACCGCGCTCACCCTGATCGCCGCCGACGCACTCGAGGTCGCGCCGGACCGCGTCCGCGTCCGCATCGGGGACAGCGACTTCGGTTTCGCGATGATCGCCGGCGGCTCGATGGGCACCCGTTCCTGGGGCTGGGCGGTCATGGCCGCCGCGCAGGAGCTGCGGGAGCGACTCGCCCTGGGCGGCGGTATTCCGCCCGAGGGCATCACGGTCCGCTCGGACACCTCCGCGGCCGTGGGTGCCCTCGCACAGAAGGAACGGCACTCCTTCGGAGCGCAGTTCGCCGAGGTCGCCGTGGACGTCACCACCGGTGAGGTGCGCGTCCGGCGCATGCTGGGCATGTTCGCGGCCGGGCGGATCGTCAACCCGCTGACGGCGCGCAGCCAGTTCGTCGGCGGGATGATCTGGGGCATCTCCATGGCCCTGCACGAGGAGGCGGTCCGCGACCGGACTTCGGGCGGTCACGTCGGCGCCGACCTGGCCGGCTATCACGTCGCCGCGCATGCCGACGTGCCGCACATCGAGGCGGACTGGGTGGACGACCCTGACCCCGACGACCCGGTCGGCATCAAGGGGATCGGCGAGATCGGGATCGTCGGTGCGGCGGCGGCGATCGCCAACGCCGTCTGGCACGCGACCGGCGTACGCCACCGGAACCTGCCGATCCGGCCCGACCGCGTCCTGCTGGCCGCAGCCGCGGGCACCGGAGCCCGGGATGCTTGACATCGCCGAGGAGCTCAACCGCTGGGTGGCCGAGGGCCGGGACTTCGCGGTCGCCACCGTCGTCGCCGTCGGCGGCAGCGCGCCGCGTGATCCCGGCGCCGCCCTCGCCGTCGACCGTGACGGCACGGTCATCGGCTCGGTCTCCGGTGGTTGTGTCGAAGGGGCGGTGTACGACCTGTGCGTCCAGGCGCTGCAGGACGGCGAGACGGTTCGCGAGCGGTTCGGCTACAGCGGTGAGGACGCCTTCGCGGTCGGGCTGACCTGCGGCGGGGTCATCGACGTACTGGTCACGCCGATCGCGTCCGGCGACAGGGTGTTCGCGGCGGCGCTGTCGGCCGCCGCGCAGGGCGAGCCGGCCGCGGTGGCCCGGGTCGCCCGCGGTCCGGCCGGACTCCTCGGCAGTGCCCTGTTCGTGCGGCCCGACGGAACGACCGAGGGCGGTCTCGGCGGTCACCCGGAGCTGGACCGGACGGCGGCCGCGGAGGCCCGCGCCCTGCTGGACTCCGGCCGCACCGGCACGGTCGAGCTGTCGGAGGACGGCTCGCACTGCCCCGGCGGCCTCACGCTGTTCGTCGAGTCCAGCGTGCCGCCGCCACGCATGATCGTCTTCGGCGCGATCGACTTCGCCGCGGCGCTCGTGCGCGCGGGCAAGTTCCTCGGCTATCACGTCACCGTGTGCGACGCCCGCCCCGTCTTCGCCACGCGGGCCCGCTTCCCCGAGGCGGACGACATCGTCGTGGACTGGCCGCACCGCTATCTGCGGGGTACGGCGACCGATGCGCGCACGGTCCTGTGCGTGCTCACCCACGACGCCAAGTTCGACGTACCACTGCTGAAGGAGGCCCTGCGGCTGCCGGTCGCGTTCGTCGGCGCGATGGGCTCGCGCCGCACCCACGCCGACCGCAACCGGAGGCTGCGGGAGGCAGGCGTGAGCGAGCGGGAGCTGGCCAGGCTCAGGTCCCCCATCGGCCTCGATCTGGGCGCCCGTACGCCTGAGGAGACCGCCTTGTCCATCGCGGCGGAGATCGTCGCGACCCGGCGGGGCGGCACGGGCGTCCCGCTGACCGGCTCGGGCACGCCCATTCACCGGGACGGGTCGGAGCGCGGCGCTCGGGAGGCCGCCTGAGACCGCCGGTCCACTCCTATGCGGGAGGGCCCCGGTCCGCAAACGGGGCCCTCACCCGCGTGCACGGTCTCGGTGGCGGAATTCCGCGTCAGTGATCGCCCTGCTCGGCGCTGCGCGCCTTGAGCCGGGCCGCTTCCTTGCGGACCTCCGCCTGGGTGGCGCGCTCCTTCTCCAGCCACTCGGGCCGCTCCGCCTTCAGCGCCTCGATCTGCTCGCTGGTGAGCGGCTCCGTCACCCCGCCGCGTGCGAGCCCCGCGATGGAGACGCCCAGCTTCGCCGCGACCACCGGCCGCGGGTGCGGGCCGTTGCGTCGCAGCTCCCGCAGCCACTCAGGCGGATTGGCCTGGAGCTCGTTCAGTTCGGCGCGCGAGACGACTCCCTGCTGGAACTCGGCGGGCGTGGCGGGGAGGTACACACCCAGCTTCTTCGCCGCGGTCGCGGGCTTCATCGTCTGGGTGGTCTGGTGCGACTTCATGCTGTCCAGACTATCGGCCGGATACGAGACCTCCGACCACAGCCGGTAACCTGGCGGGGTGACAGGCTCGGAAGCACACCCTTCGTTCCGGCTCGCGTACGTCCCTGGGGCGACACCCGGCAAGTGGGTGCGGATCTGGAACGAGCGCCTGCCCGACGTCCCCCTGAACCTCATCTCCGTCACGGCCGCCGAGGCATCCGATGTGTTGCGGGACGGCGCGGCGGACGCGGGGATCGTACGGCTGCCGGTCGACCGTACGGTCTTCAGCGCGATCCCCCTCTACACCGAGACGACGGTCGTCGTGGTCCCCAAGGACCACCTCCTGACCGCGGCGGACGAGGCGACCCTCGAGGACCTCGCCGAGGAGGTCGTCCTCCACCCCCTCGACGACGTCCTCGGCTGGGAGCAGCCCCCCGGAGAGCCCGCCTTCGAACGCCCCGCCACCACCGCCGACGCGATCGAACTCGTCGCGGCGGGCATCGGCGTCCTCGCCGTCCCCCAGTCCCTGGCCCGCCTGCACCACCGCAGGGATCTGACCTATCGGACGCTCGTGGACGCCCCGCAGTCCGGCGTCGCCCTGTGCTGGCCGGAGGACGCGCACACCGACCTGGTCGAGGACTTCATCGGCATCGTCCGCGGCCGCACCGTGAACAGCACGCGGGGCCGCAGCCGGCAGGCGGCGCAGCCCAAGGAGAAGCGCCGCGACGAGGCCGCCGCACGGCGGAAGCCGGCGGCGAGGAAGAATCCACGGTCGGGCACCGCCAAGAGCGGCCACCGCGGCAAGCCCCGCCGCCGTTCCTAGCGCCCGGAATCAGGGGACGTACGACGCCTGCTCCGCCGTACGCACGACCCGGTCACCGTCGGCCCGGCTGAGCAGCCCCGCCGCCACCCAGGCGTCCACCGTCGTCCGCACCCGCGTGACCAGGACGTCCTTGCTGCTGAACGGCGCCCCCGCCCACACCTCGTCGAGCAGCGTCGTGCCGTCCGCCTTCGCGGGGTTGGCGACGCCCGAGACGGTGTTGCCGAAGACCACCCGGGGTTCGGCGCGCCGGAAGTAGGCGTGGGTCGGTTCCTCGGTGCCCTCGAAGAAGGGGACGAACTCCGTGCCGTCGAGCGTGTAATGGAGCGGCTTGCCGGTCACGGGAGTGAGCGAGGGCAGCAGGTCGCCGGAGAGGGCGGCATTGCGGTACAGCCCGAACTCCAGGTGAGTGGTGACGGAGTTGCGGGCGACCAGGTTGACCGGCCCGTAGAACAGGGTCTGCAGGGACGGGTCGTCCAGAGCGCGCTCGACCCGCAGCCGGAACGGGATCGTCACCCGCACGGTGTCGCCGTCCTGCCAAGTCCGGGAGACGGCGAAGTAGCTGCCGGGTCTCGGAGTCCCGCCGACCGTCTGCTCGTTGACGGTCACCCGGAAACCGGCCGTCGCCCAGGACGGCACCCGCAACCGCAGCTCGAAGGCCCCGCTGCGGCCCCGGACGGTGAGCGTGCTGCCCTGCTCGCGCGGATAGTCGGTGGTCTGCGTGACGGTGACGCCCTTCTCCGCCCAGTCGAGCGTGGAAGGGCTGTACAGGTTGACGTACAGGGCGCTGCCGTCGGCCTTCCTGAAGTACACCGAGTCCTGGTACTTGGTGGCGCTCTCCAGGCCCGTGCCCTCGCAGCAGGTGGTGCCCTGCTTGGGCGTGTAGTCGCGCACGTGGCCCGGGGTCAGCCCGATGAAGTAGGTGACCAGCGGCTTCTCCGCGTCCGCCGAGTCCTGCTTGGAGCCGAGGACCTGGTTGTAGAGGGCCCGCTCGTAGTAGTCCAGGTACGCCGGTTCCTGCTCGTGGAAGAAGAGCATCCGGCTCAGTTTCAGCATGTTGTACGCGCAGCAGGTCTCTGCCGTGGTGGCGCTGATCGTCCCCGCGATGACACCAGGCGCCCGCCAGAACTCACCCGTACTGGTGCCGCCGATGCCGTACATGCGCTGCGGTACGACCATGCCCCAGAAGTTCCGGGCGGCGGTGAGGCAGCGCTCCTCGCCCGTCGCGTCGTACAGCCGGACGAGGCCGGTGAATATGGGGATGTGCTGGTTGGCGTGCAGGCCGTCGAGGGTGTCGGTGTTCGCGGCGCAGGCGTCGATCAGCTCGTCCAGGTCGAACAGGCGGGCCAGCGTGAGGTGTTCGGCCTTTCCGGTGATCGAGTGCAGGTCGACGATCGCCTCCACGATGCCGCCGTACTCGCCGCTGGAGAAGAGCCCCCACATGCGCTGCCGGGTGGCGTCGGGCAGCCTGGACAGCCGGGAGTACATCCAGTCGCACATCCCGGAGGCGAGGTCGAGCGCCTGGTCGTCGTCGGTGGCGAGGTAGGCGTCCAGCAGCCCGCGGAGGATCTTGTGCGCGGTGTAGTACGGCGCCCACACCTTGGTGTAGTCGGAACTGGTCATCGACTCCAGCTGGATGAACTGGGTCTCCGGATACGCCGCGAGGAAGCCGGGGTGGCTGGGCCCGCCCCAGGTGCGGCGCAGGGTGGCGTGCAGGCCGCGGCCGGAGGCGTCCGTGAAGGTGGCCCCGGTGGTCTCGTCGAAGGCGTACGACGCCCGGTCACCTCGTCCGGCGGGGGTGTCGGCGGCCCGATTGTTCTGCAGTGCGGCGATTTCGTCGGGGGTCAGGGCGCGTGACCAGACGTTGAACTCGTCGAAGGCGCCCGCGAAGACCGGGTCGGCGGAGAAGTGGGAGCGGCCGAGCCAGTTGTCCGCCGGGGTGCCCAGGGCCGCCGGGGTGAGGGTCATCGCCGTGTTCCGCGCCACGGCCGAGCCGTTGACGTACAGCGTGCCCGTGCCGTCGGCGATCGTGACCGCCAGGTGGCTCCACCGGTTCAGCGGCAGGGCGGAGGTGCCGTCGAGGCCCTGCTCGGCTCCGGGGCCGCCGGTGGTGAGGGCGAAGCGCGGCACACCGTTCGCGGTGCGGGCCGCCAGGTACATGTAACGGGTCGTGTTGTCGCCGAAGTCGAAGATCCTGGCCCAGTTGCCCTCGTGGGTGGGCTTGACCCAGGCGGAGAGGGTGATCGACCCGGCGCCGTCGAGCACGCCGCTCGGCAGGTCGACGAACTGGTAGGAACCGCGTACGTTCTCCGCCGCCGAGCCGAATCTGCCGTCCACGGCGAGCACGGCCGGGTCGCGTCGCAGTGCCTCGCGCACCTCGGCGAGGGCTTCCACCATGGTGCGGATCCGGTCCGCGTACACCTGCTCCCCGGTGCCCGCGTGGGCCTGGGAGAGCATGGTGAGGAAGTGGCCGGTGTAGTGCCCGCGCAGATTGCCGTTGGCCTCGCCGTCCAGCCCCTCCCAGCCGCCGGGCGCGACCGCGCCCCGGGTGGAGAGGCCGGCGTTGGCGCGGAAGACCTGCAACAGCCGGTTCACGTCGTAGCCGCGGGCGTGATCGAGCATCAGCTGCCGTTTGCCGGCGAAGATTCCGTCCCCGAGCCTGACGTCCTTGAGGTGGAAGGGCTGCAGCGTCCACGACGCCGGCGGCGGAGGCGCGGCCGCCGACGCCTGCGCGGACGCCGTGGCGGCGAATCCGGACGCGGCGGTGGCGAGCATCGCCGACTGCAGCACGGTCCGTCGGGAGAGAGGCGATGCCATATGCTCCTCCATGTTCGATATTACGAACGATGTGCGGATGATCGACCAGACCGTAGGGGTGGGACGGGAGGGCGTCAACGGTTCTGACGGGTTCGACAGCGAGTTCCGCAACCGGTGCGCTGCGGTTGGGGTTCAGGACGCCCGAGTCGTGCGCACGAGCCAGTCGTACGCCGCCCGTGCCGTGAACTCATCCTGGCCGCCTCGCAGCAGGAGGTCGGCGGTCGCGAACTCCGGGGCGTCGGCCTGCGCGGCCACGTAGGGGAGCGCGATGCAGCGCATGCCGGCCGCGTGGGCGGCGGCCGCGCCGGGAGCCGCGTCCTCGACGACCACGCAGTCGGCGGGGTCCGCGCCGAGCCGGCGGGCGGCCTCCAGGAAGACGTCGGGGGCGGGCTTGCCGTGCGCGACCTCGTCCGCCGAGACGACCGTTCGCAGCTGGGCGTCCAGGCCCGTCCCGACCAGGATCGCCGCGATGGCCTCGGGCGACGAACCCGAGGCCACGGCCATGGGAACGCCGTCGGCGGCCAGCAGCTCGACGAACTTGCGCATCTCGGGGTACGCGCGCGTGGAGGCGCGGGCGAGCTCCAGGTAGCGGCGGTTCTTGGCGGCGAACAGGTCGTCGACCAAGGCGCGCAGCCCGTAGCGCTGTTTCCAGTGCGCGACCGTCTCCTGGGTGCTGATGCCGATGTACTGCTCGTGGTCGGCCCACGTGAAGTCCGGTACGCCGTGCTCGGCGAGGATCTGCCGGCCCGCTTCGTAGTAGTTCGGCTCGCTGTCCACGAGCGTTCCGTCGAGATCGAAGATGACCGAGATGTCGCCGAGATTGCTCATGCGGGTCATGATGCCAAGGGTGTCCGTGCCGTGATCATTGGGCGGCCGCCCGGCCGATCGACTCGACGAGCGGCAGCAGCCGGTGCGGCACACGTTCGCGCAGGGCCACCTCGGTGCGGGTGCGGACGACCCCGGGCAGGCTGATCAGCTTCTGGATCACATCCTCGAGATGGGCGTTGTCACGCGCCACGACCCGGGTGAGCAGATCGCCGCCGCCCGTGATCGAGAACGCCTCGACGATCTCCGGTACGGCGGCCAGTGCGTCGCCCACGTCGTCGAGGTGGCCCTGGGTGACCTCGATGTGCACGAACGCGAGCACCGGGTGGCCGAGTGCGGCGGGGGAGAGCACCGGGCCGGTGCCGGTGATCACGCCGTCCCGTTCCAGGCGGTCGAGGCGGGCCTGGAGCGTGCCGCGGGCCACCCCGAGGAGACGGGCGTACTCCCGCACACTCGTACGCGGCTGCTCCAGCAGTAGCCGCAGGATGCGGGTGTCCAGCTCGTCCACGGCCATGGCACCCTGCCTCCCTTCCGCCGAAGATCACAGCCGACTGTACCAATGGCCCAGCGGGACGCAGTCGGGCTGGGCCGTCCGACGTCGTCCGTTGGCCTGGTGGAGAGTCCTGGGAAGTCCTTGCTGCTGTGCCAATGGACCAGTGAACTCGGAGCCACTTGAGCCAGTGGCGGAAGTGATGCTGTCATGGAGGCGTCGATGGCGCTGCGGATCCCGCGGCGCCTTTTTCATGCCGGTCATATGCAAGGGGTGGGAAGTGCTGAAGAGGGTGTTCGTGGCACCGGACCCGGGGCGGACGCGGCTGCGCTTCGCCGCGCGTGCCGTCCTCGGCATCGGCCTCGCGGTCGTCGTCTGTGGCCTCGCCGGGCACTCCCTCGCCGGTGCCGTCACCGGTGGGCTGGCCGCGCTCCTCGCGCTGTTCACGGTCACGGACACGACCGTCCGTGGGCAGGCCGTGACCACCGCGCTGCTGCCGGCCGTCGGTCTGCCCGTGCTGGCCGCCGCGGCCGAACTGCACGACCACCCCGTCGCCCGCGACCTCACCTTCCTCGCCGTGGTCGGCGCCGGCGTCTACGCCCGCCGCTGGGGGCCACGCGGACACAGTCTCGGCGTGTTCGCGTTCATGACCTTCTTCATCGCGCAGTTCCTGCAGGCGACCCCCGGGCAGTTGCCCGAGCTGTACGCCGCCGTCCTGCTGTCCGTGCTCGCCGCGGCCGCGGTGCGCTTCGGACTGTGGTGCTACGAGCGCCGCCTGACCCCGGCCCCCGCGGTCGCGCCACCGGGCGGGACGGGCCTCGCCCGGATCAGCACGCGCCAGGCGGTCCAGGCGACCGTCGGCGCGGGCTTCGCCCTGGTCGTGGGGCAGCTGGTGTCCGGGGAGCGCTGGTACTGGGCCGTCGGCGCCACCTGGTGGATCTTCGTGAACACCACCTCGCGCGGCGAGACCCTGGTCCGCGGCTTCCGCCGGCTCCTCGGCACGGTGATCGGCATCGGCCTCGGACTGCTCGTCGCCGTCCCACTGCACGGCGCCGCGGTGCCCTCCGCCCTGCTCGCAGCCGTGTGCGTGTTCGGCATCTTCTACACGGCAGCCGTGTCCTACACCTGGATGATGCTCTGCGTGACCCTGCTCGCCGAACTGCTCTACGGCCTCCTGGGCGTGCTCGAGCCCGCGCTGCTCGCGCTGCGCCTCGCCGAGACCGGCATCGGGGCGGTGGGTGCCGTACTGGCCGTCCTGTTCGTCCTGCCCGTCACCACCCACACCGTCACCGACGCCTGGATCCAGCGCGCCCTGCGCTGCGTCCATGCGTGCACCGCCGAGGCCGCGGCACGCCTCGCCGGCGCCGACGACGCCGACCCGGCCCTGCGGGTGGTGGAACTGGAACTGCTCCTCGGCCGGGTACGCCTCGCCGTCGCCCCGTTGGTGCACCCGCTGAACCCCGTGCTCGGCCGCAAGCGGCGCGCCCGCCGGGTGCTGGCCCTGCTCGACGACTGCGCCCGCGAGATCCGCGGCCTGGTCGCCGTGGCCGCCGACCCGGAGGCCTCCCACGACGCCCGCCTGGCCGCCGCCTGCCGGCGCGTGCAGGGCGCGGTGGAGGCGCTCACGGGCGATGCGGTGGGCGGCGCCCCCGATCTCGCGCCTCAGCAGCGCGCGGTCGAACCGGCCGCCCTCGCCCATCTGCACGGCCTGGAGCGCGCCCTGGCCGAACTGGTCACGCCCCTGCGCACGCCGTCCAAGTCGCCGCACTTGGCCTAGGCGTGCATCTGCATGGCGAAGGGCCCGCTCCGCACGTGCGGACGCTGTTGGTAAATCGGGTGCGGGCGTGACGACGGCCTGCATGACCCCGTTGGGGTTGTGCAGGCCGTCGTTGTGTTGAGGGGTGGGTTCGGTGTCGCTGCGTGGGGTGGATCTGATGGAGATCCCGGAGGAGACCGCTCGGCTGGCACGTGCGGTGTTCCCGAAGGGCTGCCTGGTGATGCGGGTACGGGATGCGCTCGGGCCGGTGTTCTCGGATGCCGATTTCGAGGAACTTTTCCCGGTCAGGGGGCGGCCGACGGTGTCTCCTGCCCGGCTCGCGCTGGTGTCGGTGTTGCAGTTCGCGGAGGGGCTGACCGACCGGCAGGCCGCGCACGCGGTCCGCTCGCGTCTGGACTGGAAGTACGCTCTTTCGCTGGAGTTGGCCGACACCGGATTCGACTTCTCGGTGCTCAGCGAGTTCCGTGCCCGGCTGGTCGACGGTGAGGCCGGCCAGATGGTGTTCGATGCAGTACTTCGGGCGGCTGGCGAGGCAGGGCTGGTCAAGGCGGGCAAGCGACAGCGCACGGATGCTACCCACGTGCTGGCTGCAACGAGAGACCTGAACCGGCTGGAGTTCGTGGTCGAGACACTGCGGGCGGCACTGAACCAGGTAGCGGAGGAGGCCGGGGACTGGCTGATGACGGTGTCGCCGCCGGAGTGGTTCGACCGTTACTCGGCCCGGCCGGAGGACAGTCGCTTCGCGTCCCGGTGGGCGGCCCGCGTCGAACACGCCGACCAGTGCGGGACCGACGGCATGATGCTGCTGAAGGCCGTCTGGTCGGCTGTGTCACCGCCCACGTTGCAGAGCCTGCCCGCGGTGGAGTTCCTGCGGCAGACCTGGGTCCAGCAGTTTCACCAGGTCGACGGGGCCATGCGCTGGCGCGGGACGAAGGACCTCCCGCCGGGTCTGATCCGCTTACGGACCCCCTACGAGCCCGAGGCCCGCACTGGTTCGAAACGGGATCTGGGCTGGTCCGGTTACAAGGTCCACCTCAGCGAGACCTGCGAGCCCGACGCCCCGCATCTGATCACCCACATTCGCACCACGCCGACGCCCGTCAACGACGTCCTCGTCCTGGAGGACACCCACACCGCTCTGGCCGAACGCGGTCTGCTGCCGGACGAGCACCTGGTGGACGCCGGATACATCGACGCCGAACAGATCCACCACGCCCGCCGCGATCACGACATCGAGCTGGTCGGCCCGGTCAAGTCCACCACCGTGAAGGGACAGGCGACCGGAGACGTCTTCGACAACACCCACTTCGCCATCGACTGGGGCCAGCGCCAGGCCGTCTGCCCCGGCGGACAGACCAGTGTCGTCTGGCGAGAAGCCCAGAGCCAGTGGGACGCCCCGGTCACCCGGGTCCGGTTCGCCGCCCGGCACTGCGACCCCTGCGAACTGCGGACCTCGTGCACCAGCTCCAGGACCGGCCGCAATCTGACCCTGAGACCGAAGACCGAACACGACATCCTTCAACAGGCCCGTACTGAGCAGGACACCGACCACTGGCGCCGCCGCTACGGACACCGAGCCGGCGTCGAAGGCACCATCTCACAAGGTGTCCAGGCCTTCGGCCTGCGCAGATCCCGCTACCGCGGACTCGACAAGACCCGGTTGCAGCACCACTTCACCGGCGCGGCCATCAACTTCGCTCGCGTCGATGCATGGCTCACCGGCAGACCACTCGCCAAGACCCGCGTTTCACCCTTCGCAGCACTCCGCCCCACTGGATGAGATCCAGCGGGGCGGAATTAACCAACAGCGTCCGTACGTGCGGAGCGGGCCCTCGTCGTACGACTGCGGGTGACGCCGGTTCAGTGGACCGGAGCGCCCTGCGGCTGCTGCGGGGCGATGCCCAGCGCCGTCGTGTACTTGGCCAGGGCGAGCTTGCCGATGGCCGGGTAGGCGCCGAGCGGCTCGGCGGCCGAGCAGCCCGCCTCCTTCGCGGCTTCCGCGACCAGGCCCGGGTCGATCTCGGGGCCGATCAGGTACGGCGCCAGCGCCAGCTGCTGCGAGCCCGAGGAACGCAGCTGCTCCGCGACGGACGCGATCGAACCCTCCTGGTCCAGCGCCGCCGCCATCACCGGCACCGCGAGCCGCGCGGCGAGCAGCATGCCGGTGATCCCGGCCGCCTGCACGGCCTCCTCGCCGCCCACCGAGGCCAGGATGATGCCGTCCGCGGCGGTGGCCACGGTGAACAGCCGGGCGCGGTCGGCGCGGGCCAGGCCCGCCTCCGACAGGCGCACGTGCAGGGCCTCGGCGAGCAGCGGGTGCGGGCCGAGCACATCGGTCAGCTCGGCCGCGACGCGGCTGTCCATCACGGCCTGGCGGACCTGGCGCAGCAGCGCACTGTCCGGACCGGCGAGCAGCGGCACCACAACGGCGACCGGGCCGTCGGGCTCCTGGACCTCCACACCGGCCGCGCGCGCCTGCTCATAGCGGGCGGTGCGCTCGTCGGCGGCGTACGCCAGCACCGACTGGAGCGTGGGGAACTCCGCGTCATCACCCTCGACGTAGCCGATCCGGGCGTCGAGGCCGGGCAGCTCGGAGCGGGCGATGCTCACGACCTCCTCGGCGAGGCTGCGCGTGGCCACGCTGGGTGTGCCCGGAACCGCGAGGACGAGCGCGGGCGCGCCCTCGGGAGCCGCCAGGGGCTCGGGTCGGCGGTGCCGCCCGGGCTGGCGGGGGCGCGGCATTCGTACTGGCAGGCCGGACGCGGGCCCAGTGGGGGAGCTCATGGCGCCGCATGTTACTGGCTTCCTGGGCTCCCTTGTTCGGGGAGGGTGCAGGTGAGCGGTATCCGTCCAGATTTGTCTGATGAGTTACGTACGGATCATAAGTGATCAGCGCGTTTGTGTGAGATGACTGATGAACTGCGCGACCCCAAGTGCTACATGTCGGATATGCGTCGTGCCGGGATCAGTCACCCTGGGCGGCCACCACGTACAGCAGTTTCTCGTCACCCGGCAGGGTGAGCGCCCCGGCCGTCAGGTCGGCCGCGATACGGACCGCCCCATGCAGCGGATCGCCCTCGGCCGCCAGCCGGCGGGCGTGGGGCAGCCGCTTCGTCAGTTCCTCGTCCAGCGGTACGAGGAGAGCGGCGCCCATCTTGAACAGGCCCCCGGTGAGGGCGACCTGGGGCTCACCCGTCGTGGGGCACACGGCGGCCGCTGAATCGGCCATGTGCCGGGCGGCTGCGCGCAGGACGTGCACGGCGACGGGGTCGCCGTCGTCGGCGCAGGCCGCCACGCTGGGGGCGAAGGAGGCGAGGACGGCGGGACGGTCCGAGCGCGGGTACACCTGGGCGGGCAGTCCCGGCATCGGGCCGAACATCTCCTCGGCGCACTCCAGTAGCGGGGCCGAACCGCCCTCCCGCCCGTCGTGGGCGCGCAGTGCGGCCTCAAGACCGGCCCGGCCGATCCAGGCTCCGCTGCCGCAGTCGCCCAGCAGATGGCCCCAGCCGTCCGCGCGACGCCATCGCGTCAGGTCCGTGCCGATCGCGATGAGTCCGGTACCGGCGGCGATCACCGCTCCGGGCCTGGGGCCCAGGGCGCCTGTGTAGGCGGTGACGGCGTCGGCGGCCAGGGCGACGGTCCGGATCCCGCATTCCCGGTACAGGGCGGCGGGAAGTCCGGCACGCAGATCGTCGCCGAGCGTGCTGAAGCCTGCCGCGCCGACGACCACCGTGTCCAGCGCGGTGACTCCGGCCTCGGCCGTCAACGCCCGGACCATGGGGACGAGTTGCTGCATGAAGTGCCCGGCGTCGATCCCCCGCGCGCCGGTGCGGACCGGTTCCGCCGACTCCCGCACGGCGAGCGGCCCTCGCGCGGCGGTGCCCACGACGGCCCGCAGGCCGGAGCCTCCCGAGTCGACGGCGAGGAACGCGGATTCCTCCCCAGCGGCTGCCGGACCGTCGAGCCGGCCCGCCTCATGCGAGAGCCCCGAGGCGGAGGTCGCAGCCGCCCGGGAAGCCGACGGGGCTTGCTTGACCACTGGACGCGACAAGCTCCCCTCCTTCCCGGCGACCGGCTGCTCGACCGGCTCGAAGATCTCAGCGATGTCGGCGATCTCGGCGAGGAGGAAGAGTAGCGCCGAGAGCGGCGTCCGTGGGCGGGGCTTGTCTGCCTGTGCCGGGGCTCGGTGCGTACCAGTAGAGTGACGCGCCGTGGCACCACGACCCTTGAATGAACTCGTTGAAGCAGGCTGGGCGAAGGCTCTCGAACCTGTGGCCGGACGTATTGCTGCCATGGGGGACTTCCTCCGGGCCGAGATAGCGGCCGGCCGGACCTACCTTCCGGCCGGGGAGAACGTCCTGCGGGCTTTCCAACAGCCCTTCGACGATGTTCAGGTCCTGATCGTCGGCCAGGATCCCTACCCCACGCCGGGGATGGCCATCGGATTGAGTTTCGCCGTCTCGCCCGAGGTGCGTTCCTTGCCGGGCAGTCTGGAGAACATCTTCCGGGAGATGCACTCCGACTTGGGACTGCCCAGGCCGTCCAACGGCGATCTGACGCCGTGGACCGAGCAGGGGGTGCTGTTGCTCAACAGAGCGTTGACGACGGCCCCGCGCAAGCCCGCGGCGCACCGGGGCAAGGGATGGGAGGAGGTCACGGATCAGGCCATCCGGGCGCTGGTTGCGCGAGGAAAGCCGCTGGTGTCGATCCTGTGGGGGCGCGACGCCCGCAATCTCCGCCCGCTGCTCGGGGATCTCCCGGCGATCGAGTCCGCTCATCCCTCGCCGATGTCGGCGGACCGGGGGTTCTTCGGCTCGCGTCCGTTCAGCAGGGCCAACGATCTGCTGCTGCGGCAGGGTGCGCAGCCGGTGGACTGGCGACTGCCGTAGGCACACCGTGGAACCCCTGCGGCGAGGCTTCCTCTCCGCGCACAGCGGCACCGGCTCCGCTGTGGGGCAATGCCCCAGCGGGCCGGTGCCGTGCGCCGGCGTCCCTCGACCAAGAGATCGGTGACCGGCACACCGAGGCAGGGGCGTCAGATGACCGCGGCCCGCACGCACAGCACATCCGGCAGATGCGACGCCAACTGCCGCCAGCTGTCGCCGTCGTCGGCCGAGGCGTACAACTCGCCGTTCCGGTTGCCGAAGTACACGCCCGCCGGGTCCGCGTCGTCCGTGCACAGGGCGTCGCGCAGCACCGTGCCGTAGTGGTCCTCCTGCGGCAGACCGGCGGTGAGCGGCTCCCACGTGCTGCCCGCGTCCGCCGTGCGGAAGACCCGGCAGCGCCGGCCGGCGGGTACCCGGTCCGCGTCCGCGTTGATCGGGAACACGTACGCGGTGTCGCCGCGGTGGGGATGCGCGGCCGCAGCGAAACCGAACGTCGAGGGCAGGCCCTTGCCGATGTCGGCCCAGTGCGCACCGGCGTCGTCGCTGCGGTACACCCCCCAGTGGTTCTGCAGGTACAGCCGGTCCGGCGTCGACGCGTCCTGCGCGATCTTGTGCACGCACTGACCGAACTCCGGGTTGGGATCCGGAAGGAACACGGCGGAGACCCCGGAGTTGGACGGTGTCCAGCTGGCGCCGCCGTCCTTCGTACGGAACACCCCGGCCGTCGACACGGCGACCGCGGCCGCCTGCGGATCGCGTCGGTCGGTGATCACGGTGTGCAGGCCCTCTCCGCCGCCGCCCGGCACCCACTGCGATCGCGTGGGGTGCTCCCACAGCGGACGGACGAGGTCGAAGTGCTCCCCGCGGTCCTCGGAGCGGTACAGCGCGGCCGGTTCCGTGCCCGCGTAGACCACGTCCGGCTCCGCGGCCGCCGGGTGCAGCTGCCACACCCGCTCCAGCGAAGCGCCCGTTTCCTTCGGGAACTTGACGGCCGGCTGGGCCGGTTCGGTCCACGTCCGGCCCAGGTCGTCGGAGTGGAACACCGACGGCCCCCAGTGTGTGCTGTCACCGCCCGCCAGTAGCCGCGGGGTGGCGCCGCGGGTGTCGATGGCGACCGAGTACACGGCCTGTGCGTTGAAGTAGGGACTCTCGTCGAACTCCCAGGCGCCACCGCGCCGACGCCCGATGAACAGGCCCTTGCGCGTGCCCACGGCGAGCAGTACCTCGGTCATTGCCGATCACCTCCGCGACGTCCTTGTCTCAGATACCGGCCAGTCTGCACCCCGGCACTGACAGTCATCCCCGGAATCGCTTCGTCGCAGGTCAGCGGGGTGTCGCCGGTCACCGCGCAGTCGCGCGCTGAGCATCGGTGAGCCGTGCGCCGTATGGGAGGGCGGTCGGTGATGTTCGTGCGCTCACGAGGAGGAAGCCTTCGATGGCGTTCCGTTGTCCGAAGGTGTGGCTGTGGCGCTGGCGGCGCAACCCGCTCAAGCGGCGTGCCGACACGGTGGAGGCCTGGGTCCTGCTCGGCGCCGGGATGCTCACCGTCCTCGGCGGGGTGCTCGCCGGTCTGACGGTGGCCCGGTCCGTGGAACAGGAGCTCGCTCGTGAGCGTGCCGAGTGGCGGCCCGTGACGGCGAGCCTGACCAAGGACGTCCCCGGAACGTCCCGCGCGGCAGGCGGCGCGTCGAACGGTGAACGGGTGTGGGCCGAGGTGCGCTGGACGGCGCCGGACGGTTCCTCGCGCACCGGCCAGGCCCGGGTCCGCCCCGGCAGCTCCGTCGGCACGCCGGTCACCGTGTGGACGGACCGCCGGGGCCGCCTGGTGACCGCGCCCGCCTCCGAGTCCCAGGCCCGGGTGCGGGCCTCGCTGATCGGCGGCCTCGCGGGGGTGGGCGCCGCCATGGTGCCGTTCGCCGGCGGGCGGGTCCTACTCACCCGCCTGGAACGCCGCCGCCTGGACCAATGGGACCTCGACTGGGCGCGGTTCGATCCGCTGTGGGGCGCAGGACGGGCTGACGAGAGCCGGTGACGCGCCCCGCCGGCACGCTCAGTCCTCGCCGGGCAGCGCCCTGCTCAGGATCGCGTCGATGTCGGCCGCGTCGGGAAGCGTGCCGAACGCATGCCCCCAGTCGCCGCCGAGCCGTGTGGCGCAGAACGCGTCGGCGATCGCGGGCGGGGCGTACCGGACCAGCAGCGAGGCCTGCAGGGTGAGCGCCATCAGCTCCACGAGCCGCCGCGCACCGGCCGGCGAGGCCGTGGCCAGCCCCTGCTCCAGGCGGGACACGGCCGAGTCCAGCCGTGCGTCCGCGCCCTGCGCCAGGGCGAGCTCGTCGAACAGCGCCTGAGTGGTACCGGGCTCGCGGCTCAACGCCCGCAGCACATCAAGGGCGTTGACGTTCCCCGAGCCCTCCCAGATCGACAGCAGGGGCGCCTCACGGTAGTGGCGGGGCATGCCCGAGTCCTCCACATAGCCGTTGCCGCCCAGGCACTCCAGGGCCTCCGCGGTGAAGGCCGGTCCCCGCTTGGTGACCCAGTACTTGCCGACGGCGGTCGCGATCCGGCGGAACGCCGCCTCCGTGCCCTGCTCGTCGTCTCCGCGCACCGCACGGTCGGCCGCGCCGGCCAGCCGTAGCGTGAGCGTCGTGGCGGCCTCGGACTCCAGCGCCAGGTCGGCCAGGACGTTGCGCATCAGCGGCTGGTCGATCAACCGGGCGCCGAACGCGCTGCGGTGCCGCACATGGTGCCCCGCCTCGACGAGCGTCTTGCGCATCAGCGTCGCCGACGACATCACGCAGTCCAGCCGGGTGCAGTTGACCATCTCGATGATCGTCTTGACGCCCCGGCCCTCGGACCCCACCAGCCAGGCCACGGTCCCGTCGAACTCGGGCTCGGAGGAGGCGTTCGAGCGGTTGCCCAGCTTGTCCTTCAGGCGCTGGATGCGGAAGGTGTTGCGGCTGCCGTCGGGCAGGACACGCGGCACGAAGAAGCAGGACAGGCCGCCCGGAGCCTGGGCCAGCACCAGGAAGACGTCGCACATGGGCGCCGAGGTGAACCACTTGTGCCCGCGCAGCGTGTACACGCCGGGCTCGGCGGTCGGCGTGGCCGTCGTCGTGTTCGTGCGGACGTCGGAGCCGCCCTGCTTCTCGGTCATCCCCATGCCCGCGAGCAGGCCCCGCTTCTCGGTCGGCACGCGCAGACCCGGGTCGTACTCCCGGCTGGTCAGCAGGGGTTCGTAGACCTTCGCGAGCTCGGGCTGCCGACGCAGCACGGGGACGGCGGCGTACGTCATCGACGTCGGACAGCCG
The DNA here is from genome assembly GCF_046267975.1 of Streptomyces flavusporus. NCBI lineage: Bacteria > Bacillati > Actinomycetota > Actinomycetes > Kitasatosporales > Streptomycetaceae > Streptomyces > Streptomyces flavusporus. Next base: position 8,847,174 of record NZ_CP176503.1, read on the forward strand.
TGCCCGGCCTCGGTGTGCCCCCACACCATCCCGCCCGCGGTTCGGGCGACATGCGCTCCGAGCCGCTCGTCCGCCCAGGGTGCCCCCGCCAGCCCCTCGGCGACGGCGACCCGCATCAGGTGGTGCCAGCTCGGGTGGAACTCGACCTCGTCGACGCGATGGCCGTACCGGTCGTGCGTGCGCAGCTCGGGCTCGTGCCGGTTGGCCTGTTCGCCCCACTCCTGCGCCTCGGCACTCCCGGCCCGCCGACCGAGCCGCCGGATGTCCTCCTCGGCCCACGCGGCGCCCTCTCGGCGCAGCCCTTCGAGCAGGGCCGTGTCCTCGGACGCGTCGTAGGGGGTCAGGGGAGGTGGCTGGTTGGTGACGTCGTGCGTCGCGTAACCCGGGTGCTGCTGCTCCTGCGCCAGTGTCGAGGCCATACGGCGAGTGTTGCACTCTGGCTACAGTCGCAGCAATCCTGCAACAGGAAAATCCGCCGCGTACAGTACGTGACCATGCGGGCGAACGTGACAGCGCAGCAGGTCGGCGGGGTCGAGCTGCGCCCGCTGTCCGCGAGGTCGGTCGTCCTGAGCCTGCTGCTGGGCTCGCACCCGCCCGAGCTGCCGGTGCGGGACCTCGTGCGTGGCGTGGAGCCTTTCGGCGTCGGCGGGTCCACGGTGCGGGCCGCGCTCAGCCGGATGGTGACCGCCGGTGATCTGCGGCGCGCAGGTGGCGTCTACCGGCTCAGCGAACGTCTGCTGGAACGGCAACGCCGGCAGGACGAGGCCGTACATCCGCGCACGCGCGCGTGGGACGGCGACTGGGAGATGGTCGTGATCACCGCGACCGGGCGCGGACCCGCGGAACGCGCCGACCTGCGCAGCCGGTTGACCGCCCTCCGGCTCGCCGAACTCCGCGAGGGCGTCTGGCTGCGGCCCGCCAACCTGCGCCGGTCCCTGCCGGACGACCTGGGCAAGGTGGCCCAGCGCTACACGGCCCGTCCGGACGACCGTCCACCGCGCGAACTGGCCGCGAACCTCTGGCCGCTCGATGCCTGGTCCACCACCGCCCGGGCCCTGCTCGCCCATGCCGCCGGGGCGGACCGCCCGGCCGACCGCTTCACCGCCTTCGCGGCCGTCGTACGCCATCTGCTCGCCGACCCCGTTCTGCCTCCCGAACTCCTCCCCGCCGACTGGCCGGGCACCGAGTTGCGCACCGTGTACGCGGACTACCAGCGGGAGGTCACCGAGGCGGTACGCGCGCGTGGCCGCCGGGAATGACGCGGCGGCCGTACGAAGCGCCGTGGGGGGACGCTTCGGACGGCCGCCTTCACCGTGGGGGACTACCTGCGGGTGAGGGCTACCTGTAGGTGATGTCCGAGCTGGAGTACAGGCAGTTCGTGCTGTCCGGGCCCGTGCCCACGGCGGTGTTGTTGTTGTACTTCTGGCAGGGGATGACCTTGCGGCCGGCGTCGTTGAGGATCGTGATGCCCCGCAGCGTCGCCACGTCGTTGCGGTTGACGTTGATGCCGACCAGGCGCGCGGTGGATCCGGTGCCGGTCACCTCGATGTTGCTGAGGTTGACCTTGCGCGTGTACTGCGTGGAGCAGTCGCCGCACGAGCGGTACAGCGTCTTGAACTCGCTGACCGCGAAGTTGGAGATGTTCACCGTGCCGGGTCCGTTGTGCTGGAAGACCTTGTCGGCGGCCTTCTTGGCGCCACCGCCGATCACGTTGTAGGCGGAGCCGCCACGGAAGGTCGCGGCGTCCTCGCCGACGTCCTCCCACCACACGTTCTGCAGGGCGCAGTTGCCCTCGCAGTGGATGCCGTCGGCGCCGGGCGCGCCGATGATGACGTTCTTCAGCGTCGCGCCGGCCGCGAGCTTGAAGATCGGGTCCTGGCCCTCCTCCTGGCCGTCACCGGCCAGGTCCCCGGTGCCGTAGAACTTCTTCATGCCGTAGTCCTTGGTGCCGGACACGGAGATGGTGGAGGACGTCCCCTGGCTGCCGTTGGGCGTCGGCCAGGTGGCGGCGCTCGCCGGCGACGTGCCGAGTGTCGTGATCATGACAGACGAGAGGCCGAGCGCGGCCAGCCCGCCGGTCAGTGCCCGCCGGCGGGCGCGGGGCTTTGCTGGTGAAGTCATGTCCCGATGCCTTCTTCCAGTTGGGGGGGGTGGTCAGATCTTTCCGGCGCCCGCGCCGGACGTCACCGAGGCGACGACGCCGGCCGCGGACTCCGCGGTGTAGCTGTAGGGCGGCGTGGTGAAGGTGCCGACCCGGGAGATCTCGGTCGCGGCCCCGCCGAGATCGTTGCCGCGCAGATTCGCGTAGCCGTCCACGTCACTGCTGCGGTTCGTGGTCACAGCGATCTTCGTGTCGCGGAAGACGTTGTTCTCCACGAGCATCTGGGCGCCCATGCGCGAGTGGCAGGCGGTGTCGGCGCCGGCCACGTAGTTGTTGTAGAAGTGCCCGGTGCCGAAGCGCAGGCTGGGGATGCGCGAGTAGACGTTGCTGAAGTGGTTGTGGTGGTACGTCACCTTCAGGTGCCCGGTGTCCTCGGGCGCGTTGTTGTCGCTGTGGCCGACGAGCGAGCCCTTGAAGTGGTCCTTGAAGGTGTTCCAGGACACGGTGACGTTGTCCGAGCCGTGGTTGATGTCCAGCAGACCGTCGTAGTGGTCCTTGTCGTGCTCGCGGTCCGCCGAGAAGGAGTTGTGGTCGAGCCACACCTTCGTCGACGCCTGGACGGTGATGCCGTCTGCGGGCGCGACCGGCTTGCTGATGTTCAGGTTGCGGACGACGACGTTGGAGACCTCCTTCAGCCGTAGTCCGCCACCGGTGAATCCCGACGACGAACCGACGCCCAGGACGGTCGTGTTGGACCCGATGTCGACCTGACCGCTCAACGAGATCAGCCCGTTGACCCGGACGACCTTCGCCGCGTTGCCGGACACGGCCGACCTGAAGGCGTCGAGCGTCGAGACGGTCACCGCCGTGGCGCTGCCGCCGCCGGTCGCCCCGGCGCCGAACCCGATCGGTGAGCTCTCGGCCGCCCCGGCCGACTGCGGGAGGGTGACGACGGCCACTGTTGCGATGGCCGCCGCGGCCGCCACCAGGGCAGATCTTTGCGCGTGTGTACGTGGGGGGACTGTGCGCATGCGGGTGCGTCCCTTCGGGAGGACTTGTTCGATCCTGTACGTGAATGACGTACGCCATGTTGAACGCCTCGCGCAGGCAGGGTGACGATTCCGACCCAAGGGGGCGTCGACCGGTCAGCCTGCTGAACGGAACGTAGGGGGCAAGCGCTTTCTGGTCAACGCTTTGCGCAGAACACATTCGGACACTTGGGAGCGCGCAGGAAGCGGCTGGAACCGTGGTGGGGGAGCGCTTCGCTGACGGGCAGGCGCAGCCGCTGCGAGCCACACCGGTCACGCGGGTTTCCCCTCCTGTGCGGATGACGTCGCGTTTCCCGGGAACACGGCGGGTGAAGAGAGCGGATCTCTCAGGGAGGCGTGGAGTGTCATGACAGCGCAGAAATCCTCGCCCGAGCCGGCGCAGCCGCTGCGCGCCACCGCTGCGACGCTGCGCGCCGTGCCGAGTGCCGCCGCCTCGACGCTGCGCAGGATGCCGGGTGCCGGGGTCGTGCGCAAGGTGCCCGACGCGGTGCGCCATGCGCCCGAGACGGTGCGCCATGCGCCCGGAGCCGATGCGGTGCGCAAGCTGCCCGACGCGGTGCGCAAGGTGCCCGGCGCCGACACCGTGACCAAGGCGGCCGAAGGCGCACTGGACGCGGTCGGCGCCGTGTCGCCGCGCGGTCGGCGCATCGCCGTGTACACCGGCGCCGGCCTGCTCGGTGTCGCGGGCCTCGTCGAGTGGCCCGTGGCCGCCGCGGCCGCCGGCGTGGCCTGGCTCACCCAGCCCCGTCCGCAGCACGACGGCGCTGCGGAAGAGAAGGGCGAGAAGGGCACCAAGACGGCGAAGGGCACCAAGGCGGCGAAGGGCACCAAGACGGCGAAGAGCACCAAGACGGCGAAGAGCACCAAGACGGCGAAGAGCACCAAGACGGCCGCCGCCCGCCGTACGACAAGCGGTGGCAGCCGTTCGACGTCGACGAGCGCTCGAACGTCCGGCAGCCGGAGTGGGACGTCCGAGCGCGGGAAGTCGGCAGCCACCGGCAGCCGTACGTCGTCCACCAGCCGGCGTACGACCACGACGACCAAGGGACGCGCGTCGTCGACCGGCAGCCGTGCGTCGTCGACTGCCGGCCGGCGCAAGGCGACCGCAGGCGGATAGGGAACGCGGGCCGGGAGCGCAGGCTCCCGGCTCACCCGGAACCACGAGCTGAGGGATGAGATGGCGCTTGGGTTGCTGACGGGTTCGGCTGCGGCCCTCTCCGGCGTCGTACTGGCCGGGCCGGGGCTGCTGGTGAGCGGTGCCGCGCCCGCGGTGGGCGCGGCGGCGGGCGTCCTGGCCGGGACCGCACGGGCCGGGGTGCGCAGCGCGGACGCCCTGGTGCGGATGACGCGGGTCGCCCGTGCCGCAGTACCGGGCGGCGATCGCCACTGGCGGTCCGGCCGGCGGGCACACCTCGCGCTGCGGCTTGCCGGACCGGAGACGGAACGGCGGGCGGCCGGGACGGCGCAGGCGGCGCGACGGGTGGCCAGGGCGCTGGCGGAGCATCCGGACGTGGCGTACGCCTACTGGGACGGTGGGCTGGCCCGGCTGGTGATCGTCGCGACCGAGGACGCGCTGAGTGACCGGGTGGTGGAGAAGGCGAACGACCTCGCAGCCCGGCACGGACTGGTACCGGCGGACGACGACGTGGAGGAGTTCGCGCATCCGGGCGACCCGGGCGAGGCGCGGACCACTGCCGCGGCGCTCGCGGCCGATGCGGTGGGAGTCGTCGCCGCCGTCACCGGGTCGGCGCTCCGGTTGCCGGCCTCGCCCCGGTTCGTGACCGCGTGCGTGACGCTGCTGCGCGAGAACCCCCGCCTCCGCAGCTGGATGCGGTCCCGGTTCGGCCCCTCCCGTATGGACCTGATGCTGGCGGTCGTCAACGCGGCCGCCCACGGCGCAGGGCAGACACCGATCTCGCTGGTGCTCGACGGGGTCCTGCGCTCCTTCCAGCTCACCGAGACACTGGCCCGCGCGGCCGCCTTCGACGCGGTGCACGACCAGGTATGCGGGCCAGGGCGCCAGGACGTGGCCGCGCACCGGTTCCCGCGCCCGCCGCTGCGGACCACGCCGGCGCACGAGTACGCGGTTCACGCCGAGGCCGGCAGCCTGGCGGGCGCCGCCGCGACCTTGCTGGTCAAGCACAGCGGCACCGAGGCGGCCGAGGCGGTGCTCGCGGGCTCCCCGAAGGCCGCCCGCTACGGGCCCGCCTCCTTCCACGCCGTGCTGGGCTGTGCGCTCGCCCGCACCGGGGTACTGGTGCGCAACATGCAACGGCTGCGGCAACTGGAGACGGTCCGGACGGTCTTCCTGCATCCCAGTGCGCTGCACACGGCCGAGGGCGACGCCGACCCGTGGGCCGAGGCCGTGCTGGACGCGACCCGGCGCGCCGGACTGAGGGTCGTGGTCGTGGACGATCCGGCGCTCGGCGAGTTCACCGCCCTCGCCGACCACATCGTCGCCGCCGACCGGTCGGCCGACGAGGTCGTGAACGGGCTGCGCGGGCGCGGCGGTGTCCTGACGGTGGCCCGCCCGAGGTCGTCCGAGGACACCGACGTCCTGGCCGGGCTGCTCGCCGGTGACGTGGCGGTCGCGCTCGCCGACGGGGACGCGGCCGTCGCGTGGGGTGCGGACCTCGTCGCCCCGGGCGGGCTGGCCGACGTGTGGCGGCTGCTCGCCGCGGTGCCGGCGGCCCGTAAGGTCGGCCGGCGTTCGCAGACCCTGGCCCGGTCGGGTGCCGCCCTGTCCGGGCTGCTGGTGGCCATCGGCGAGTCCGGGAACGGCAATCGCACCCCGCTGATCGGCCTGCGCCACGCCCCCGTCGACGTGGGCGCGGCAGTCGCCCTGCTGAGCGGGGCACGGGCCGCCGTCGGAGTGGCGGCCGCCCGGGCCCCGCACCCGCGGCCGCGGGTGGCCTGGCACGCCCTGAAGGCGAGCGACGTCCGCAAGCGGCTGGACCACGGGCCGGAACGACGGCCGACTCCCGTGCAGGAGACGAGGAGCCGCGTCCGCAAGGCGGCCGAGTCCGTCGCCCGCGTCCCCGTCCTGGCGCCGGCCCGGTGGTCGGTGCAGCTGGGCCGGGCCGTACGCGGCGAACTGGACGACCCGCTCACCCCGGTCCTGGCGGTCGGCTCGGCCGCGTCGGCGATCCTCGGCTCCGTCGTGGACGCGCTGCTGGTCGTCGGCGCCCTCGATCTGAACGCGCTGGTCGGCGGGGTGCAGCGGCTGCGGGCCGAGCGGGCGCTGTCCGGGCTGCTCGCGGAGCAGAAGCAGAAGGCCCGCGTCACCGCCGAGGACGCCTCGGCCGGGCCCCGCACGGTGGATGCCACCCGGCTGACGCCCGGCGATGTGATCGAGCTCGCGGTCGACGATGTCGTACCGGCCGACGCACGTCTGCTGTGGGAGGACGGCCTGGAGGTCGACGAGTCGGCGCTGACCGGCGAGTCCCTGCCGGCGAACAAGCAGACGGAGCCGACCCCGCGCGCCGCGGTGGCCGACCGCCGCTGCATGGTGTTCGAGGGCACGACGGTCGTCGCCGGGCAGGCCAGGGCCGTCGTCGTGGAGACCGGCGACCGCACCGAGGCGGCCCGCGCCGTCCACCTCGCCGCCCGCACACCGCCCGCCGCCGGCGTCCAGGCCCGGCTGCAGGAACTCACGCGCAAGGCACTGCCGTTGACCATGGCGGGCGGCGCCGCGGTGACCGCGCTGTCGCTGGTGCGCGGCGCACCGATACGCCGGGCCGTCAGCGGTGGCGTCGCGGTGGCGGTGGCCGCCGTTCCCGAAGGGCTGCCCCTGGTGGCCACGGTCGCGCAGCTGGCGGCCGCCCGCCGACTCAGCCGACGTGGCGTCCTGGTCCGTGCTCCGCGCACGCTGGAGGCACTCGGCCGGATGGACACGGTCTGCTTCGACAAGACCGGCACTCTCACCGAGAACAAGTTGCGCCTGGTCCGCGTGACCGACGTGGACGGTGAGGTCCGTAGGCTGGACGAGGCCGCGGACTCGGTCACGATGCGGGTCGCGGTGCGCGCCTGCCCCCAGCCCGAGGAGGGCCCCGACCGGCCGGTGCACGCCACCGACGAGGCGGTCCTGGACGCGGCACCGCGCGACCCCGAGTGGGTCCAGACCGAGGGCAGGCCCTTCGAGGCGGGCCGGGGCTACGCCGGCGCGGTGGGCCACGCGGCGGACGGCGAGCGCACGCTCGTCGTCAAGGGCGCGCCGGAGATCGTGCTGCCCGCCTGCCGCGATGTCCCCGACCACGCCTCCGGCAAGGCCCAGGAGCTGGCCCGCAACGGGCTGCGCGTCCTGGCGGTCGCCAGGCGGCGCCTGGCCGAGGACGAGAAGGACACCGAAGCGTGCGAAGCCCCCCTGGAGAAGCTGGAGTTCACCGGACTGCTCGCGCTGGCCGACGTACCGCGCGAGACATCCACGGCGCTCGTGCACGGGCTGCGCGAGGCGGGCGTACGACCGGTGATGCTGACCGGCGACCACCCGCAGACCGCCCGGGCGATCGCCCTCGACCTGGGCTGGCCCGAGGACACGGCCGTGATCACCGGCGACGAGCTGGCCGCCGCCGACCGCTCGGAACGCGCCCGCATGCTGCACGATGTGGGCGTCGTGGCCCGGGTCGCGCCCGAGCAGAAGCTCCAGGTCGTCGAGGCGCTGATGGACGCCGGCCGCGTTGTCGGGATGGTCGGCGACGGCGCCAACGACGCCGCCGCGATCCGCGCCGCCGACATCGGCGTCGGGATCAGCGCCCGCGGCTCGGCGGCCGCCCGCAACGCCGCCGACCTGGTGCTCACCAACGGAGACCTCACCGTCCTCGTCGAGGCCGTCGCCGAGGGCCGCGCCCTGTGGCACAGCGTCGCCGACGCCGTCGCCATCCTGATCGGCGGCAACGCGGGCGAAGTCGGCTTCGGCGTCCTGGGCACCCTCCTCGCGGGCGCGGCGCCGCTGTCGACCCGTCAGATGCTGCTGGTGAACCTGTTCACGGACCTGTTCCCGGCGATGGCCGTGGCGGTCACGCCGCAGAAGGACCCGGCCGAGGACGCGAGCGCCGGCAGTCGGCCGTTGGGCGCGACGCTGCTCGGCACCCCGCTGATGCGGCAGATCCGGCACCGCGCGCTGACCACGACCCTCGGCGCGGTCGCGGCCTGGCTGATCGGCCGCTTCACGCCGGGCTCGACCCGCCGGACGACCACGATGTCCCTGTGCGCCGTGGTGGGCAGCCAGCTCGCCCAGACCCTCGCCGACCGCCGGGACAGCCCGCTGGTGCGGGTCACCGTCCTCGGTTCCGCGGTCGCGCTGGTCGCCTTGGTCCAGATCCCCGGCCCCAGCCAGTTCTTCGGCTGCACGCCGCTCGGCCCGGTCGCCTGGACCGGCGTGCTGGCGGCGATCGCCTTGGCGGTGGCCGGCCAGCGGGCGCTGCCCCCGCTGGAGCGAGCGGTCGTCCGGCTGAGCCACTGACCAGCGACGCGGCCGAACCGGACGAAGTGGAGCCGCCCTCTAGACGGCCTCTCCCCGGGGCTTTTCGACGTGCCTCTCGGCGCCGCCGACCGGCAGGCCGCCCGCCTCGGCGAGATCTGAACCCGCCTTCGCGGGAAGGTGGTTGAAGAGCAGGTTGAGTACGATCGCCGTCAGACAGCCGGCGCTGATGCCGCTGTGCATGATCGTCTGGAACCAGTCCGGGAACCGGTCGTAGATCGTCGGCACACCGACCGGCAGCACGCCCATGGCCACCGACACGGCCACGACCGTCAGGTTGTGGTTGCCCCTGAAGTCGACCTCGGCCAGGGTCCTGAGGCCGCTCGCGGCGACCGTCCCGAACATCACCAGGCCCGCGCCGCCGAGGACCGGCGCCGGAATCGCCGCGACCACCGCGCCCAGCTTGGGCAGCAGGCCGAGCAGCACCAGGATGCCGCCCGCCGCCGCGACGACCCAGCGGCTGCGCACCCGGGTCATACCGACGAGGCCCACGTTCTGCGCGTACGCGGTGTAGGGGAAGGTGTTGAAGACACCGCCGAGTACGGTCGACAGACCGTCGGCGCGCAGCCCGTCCGCAAGAGAGCGGGGCTCGACCTTCCGCCCGGTCATCTCACCGACCGCGATGAAGTCACCGGTCGTCTCCGTCATGCACACCAGCGCGACCACCAGCATGGACACGATCGCCGACACCTCGAAGGTCGGCGCCCCGAAGTGGAACGGCGTGCTGATCCCGACCCAGTCCGCGTCGGAGACCCCGCCGAAGTCCGTGAACCCGAACGGCACCGCGACCGCGAGCCCCACCGCGATCCCGATCAGCACCGCGATCCGGCTCAGGAACACCGGCGCGAACCGCTGCACGCCCAGCACCACCGCCAGCACGAACGCGGCGAGCGCCAGGTTCTTCGGCTCCCCGAAGTCCTCGGCCCCCGCACCACCGGCGGCCCAGTTGCCCGCCACCGGCAGCAGCGAGATACCGATGATCAGGATCACCGTGCCGGTGACCAGCGGCGGGAAGAACCGCAGCAGCTTGCCGAAAACGGGCGCGAGCAGCACGATCGCGAGTCCCGCGACGATCACCGAGCCGTAGATCGCGGGCAGTCCGCCGCCGGTCGTCCCGATCATGACCATCGGCGACACGGCCGCGAACGTACAGCCCTGCATGATCGGCAGCCGCACGCCGAACCGCCAGAAGCCGATGCACTGGATGAGCGTGGCGATGCCGCACACCAGCAGATCGGCGGTGATCAGATACGCCAGATCCGCCGGCGGCAGCTTCATCGCACCGCCCACGATCAGCGGCACGGCCACCGCGCCCGCGTACATGGCGAGCACATGCTGCAGCCCGAAGGCGGCCAGCTGTCGTACGGGTGGGACCTCATCGACGGGATGGACGGGCGCGGTCGATGCCATGGGCACTCCAGAGCGGCGGTGAGCGGGGAACATCCGAACTGCAGGAGACCGTAAGCGGCTTGAACAGTTTGTTGATTTCCGTCTCGTTGCAGCTGTGTGTCCTGCCCACCGGCGGCGCCGGGTTCTGCTACGAGTCGACCCCGCGCGCCGCGGTCAGCAGCGACTCCCAGTCGGGCAGCTTGACCACGCTCCGCCCGAGCGAGGCCCCGAGTTCCGCCTCGGCCCGCTCGATGGCCCGCCACCCCGCCCACTCGACCGGCTCGACGCCCTCGGCGCGCAGTACCGCGAGGGGATCCTCGGGGACTTCCTTCCGTACGAGAACAGGGGCGTCCTCGAGCAGCGACAGCACCGTCTCCTTGGCGCACGGCCGGTTGGTGCCGATGACACCCGTCGGACCCCGCTTGATCCAGCCCGCCACGTACTCGCCCGGCGCCACGACTCCGCCGCGCAGCACCCGACCGGCCAGCTGCGGCACCGTGCCGGTCGCCGGGTCGAAGGGCAGCCCCTCCAGCGGCACTCCGCGATAGCCCACCGACCGCAGCACCAACTGGGCCTCGATCTCCTCGTACCGTCCCGTCCCCGTCACGCCGCCCTGCCCGTCCGGCAGCGTCCGTTCGAACCGCACCGCGCCCACGCGCCCGCCCTCGGCGAGCAACTCCACCGGGCGCAGGAAGAACCGCAGCCGGATCCGGCGCGGAAGATCCCTGGCCTGCTGGGCGGCCCAGCCCCGCAGCACCTCCACGTTGCGGCGCTGCGCGGCCGGCAGCGCGGACGGGTCGACGTACGCCGGATCCAGCGCCAACTCCTCCGGATCCACGTTCACTTCGGCACCCGGCAGCGAGCCCAGCTCGCGCAGCTCCTTGGTGGTGAAGCGGGCCTGCGAAGGGCCGCGCCGCCCCACCATGTGGATGCCGGTCACCCGGCTCGCCCCCAGCGCGGTCAGCGCCGACTGCGGCATGTCGGTGGGGCTCAGCTCGGCCGCGCCGCGCGCCAGGATCCGGGCGACGTCCACGGCGACGTTCCCCACGCCGATGACCACGGCCGACCGGGCGCCGAGCACGAACCCGTCCTCCACGGCGTCCGGATGCGCGCTGTACCAGGACACGAACTCCGTCGCCGAGAAGCTGCCCGGCAGATCCTCCCCGGGGATCCCGAGATGCCGGTCGGTCGCGGCTCCCACGCAGTACACGACCGCGTGGTACAGCTCCCGCAGCCGGGCGGCCGGCACTCCGCCGGCGCCGACCTGGACGCCGCCGAGGAACCGCACCCGCTCGTGCTCCAGCACCGTCCGCAGATTGTTCTGCAGCGACTTGATCTTCTCGTGGTCGGGCGCCACGCCGTAGCGCACCAGACCGTACGGGCACGGCAGCCGGTCCAGGACGTCGACGAACGCGGTGGGGTCCAGCTGGACAAGGCTCTGGGCGGAGTAGACCCCGCTCGGCCCGGAGCCGACGACGGCGACACGCAGCACGGCGGAACTCCTTAGTCCGGTGGTCCGGTGGATCGTCCGGTGCATCACAGGAGATCGCTGACGGCTCCAGCATTGCACCGCTGCCGCTCCGCTGACAGGGTGCCGCGCCAAGGACGGGCGCGTGTCCGTTCGTATGGAGTGTGATCATGCGGTTACGTTGCGTGCGTGCTGGAAGCATCCTTTCTTGATCTTTCTGATCGCCGTCCGGAGGACGGTGCGGTGTCTGTGTGGCCCGCGTGGGAAGTGCGCGAGGAGAGCGGCGCGACGGCGTGGTTCCATGTGCGGCTCGACTTCGCCGACGGCGCCCGGGTCGACGCACTCGCCGTGGCGGCCGACGGCCTTGTCAACCTCGAGGACGTCCAGGCCCGGCCCGCGCTGTCCCTCGACGATCTGGCGGTGTTCGCCGACTGGATCGAAGAGCCGCTGTTCTCGGTGTGCGGCGGCGTGGCGACCGAGCCGTTGCAGGGGGAGCCGACGGGCGGCAGGCGCGCCCGCCCCGCCTGGCCGCGTGGCATCGAGGGGAGCCGGCTGGTGGCGCAGGAATACCGCGCCGCGCAGCACGAGGGGCTCGACCCCGTCCTCGCGGTGATGTGCGCCACCGGGCACAGCCGCCGCCGGTCGCTCAGGCTGATCGCCCAGGCGCGGGACGCGGGCTTCCTGACCCCGCGTCACGCACGGCGCTGAGCGGGCCCGGCGGGCGCAGAGGTCACACGGGCGCGGAGGTCACAGCATTCCGCGCATGCGCGTGATCTCGCTCGTCTGCTGGGCGATCACGTCGTCGGCCATCTCCTCGGTCCGCACGTTGTTGCCCTGCGACTTCACATCCGTGGCCATCGTGATCGCCCCTTCGTGATGGGTGATCATCAGCGTGACGAAGAGCTGGTCGAACGCCTTTCCCTCCGCCGTGCGCAGGTTCTTCAACTGCGCCTCGGTGGCCATCCCGGGCATCGGGCCGTGGTGGTGGCCGTCGCTCTTCTCGTCCTCGCCGTGCGTTTCCAGCCAGCTCCTCATCGCCGCGATCTCGGGACCCTGCGCGGCCTCGATCCGTTCCGCCAGTTTCTTCACCCGCGACGACTCGGCGCGTTCCGGGGCGAGTTCGGTCATCTCCAGGGCCTGGGAGTGGTGCTCGATCATCATCCGCGCGTAGTCGATGTCCGCCGAGTTGGGCGTGTCGTCGTCGGCGCGCTGCTGTGCGGCGTCCTCGGCGGACATCGTGCGGTTCGCCTCGCCGGGCTTGCCGGGCACGAGCACCGAGGGGCCGCTCGCCCGGTCCGGATCCGCGTCGGAGCCGGAGTCGCAGCCCCCGAGCGCGAGGGCGGCCAGGGTGGCCAGTGAGGCCGCGGTGAGGGACGCGCGCGACGCTCGACGGAAGAGCACAACGACCTCCTGTGGCAGGCGGGATGAGGGGGCACCTTGTGAGTGCTGGTCACCGTCCTAACACGCTTCCACTCATGAACGAGCGAAAACCTTCATTACATGTTCGTTGCCCCCTGTTGATCTGTGCATGCGGAAGACGATACTTCGGGGGTCCGTGAACCGTTCCCTGACGAACGGAACAAGGGAGGAAGCAGTGACCCTGTTGAACAACCCCCGAACGCGGCGCAGACGCCTGGGAGTTGCCGCGGCAGCGGCCGGACTCCTGGCCGCGCTGCTGACGGTCCATCCGGCGGCCGCGACCCCCGACCCGGGGGACGGCCCGGCAACCGACAAGGAGGTGTCCCACAGCGCCCAGGCCGAGGTGCGCGAGGCCCTGGAGAGCGGGGAGATACCCGGCCAGGACGAGGTCGTCCACTCGGACAACATCGAGCACGTCACGAACATCCCCAAGGACGTGCTGCCCGGCACCAATTCGGATCTCGCCTTCCAGGGCAGGTACGCCTTCGCCGGCAACTACGACGGCTTCCGCATCTTCGACATCAGCAACCCGAAGTCGCCGAAGACGGTCGCCCAGGTGCTGTGCCCCGGCTCGCAGAACGACATCTCCGTCTCCGGCAACCTGCTGTTCCTGTCCACCGACTCCTCGCGCAGCGACAGCAGTTGCAACAGCACCACGCAGCCGGTGACCGAGAAGTCCTCCTGGGAGGGCATGAAGGTCTTCGACATCAGCGACAAGCGCAACCCGAAGTACGTCGCCGCCGTCGAGACCGCCTGCGGTTCGCACACCCACACGCTGGTGCCCGAGCGCAGGAACGTCTACATCTACGTCTCCTCGTACTCGCCGAACGCCGCGTACCCCGACTGCCAGCCGCCGCACGACGGCATCTCCGTCATCAAGGTGCCTCGCAACGCGCCGGAGAAGGCTGCGCTCGTGGGCTTCCCGGTGCTCTTCCCCGGTGAGGGCCCGGACGGCGGCGGCAACCCGGGCGGGCCGACCAACCCGGGTGTCTCCAAGACGACCGGCTGCCACGACATCACCGTGCTGCCCTCTCAGGACCTGGCGGCGGGCGCCTGCATGGGTGACGGCATCCTGTTCTCCATCAAGGACCCGGAGCACCCGAAGGTCATCGACCAGGTGCAGGACAACGTGAACTTCGCGTTCTGGCACTCGGCGACCTTCAACCAGGACGCCGACAAGGTGGTGTTCACCGACGAGCTGGGCGGCGGTGGCGCGGCCACCTGCAACGAGGAGATCGGCCCGAACCGCGGCGCCGACGGCATCTACGACATCGTCGGCAAGGGCGACAACCGCAAGCTCGTCTTCCGCAGCTACTTCAAGATCGAGCGCCACCAGGCGGACACCGAGGTCTGTGTGGCCCACAACGGCTCGCTGATCCCGGTCAAGGGCAAGGACATCATGGTCCAGGCCTGGTATCAGGGCGGCGTCTCCGTCTGGGACTTCACCGACTCCGCCCACCCGAAGGAGATCGCCTACTTCGAGCGCGGTCCGCTGACCACCGACCGGGTCACGACCGCCGGCTCCTGGTCGGCGTACTACTACAACGGTTACATCTACTCGAACGACATCGCCAAGGGCTTCGACGTCCTGAAGCTCGACGACCGGCGCACGGACCCGGCGAAGCGTGTCCGCCTGCACGAGCTCAACGTGCAGACGCAGCCGGACTACTTCGACTGATCCGAGGCCGGCCGACCGAGGGTCGGTGTGTCTGCCGGGTCTGTCGCGAAGAACCGTGACAGATCCCCGTCGCGTGTCCCGCCGGGCGTTTCGGCGTCCGGCGGGCACCCGAGCTCCCAGTCGAGCCGGTAGCGCCGGAACAGCTCGGTGCGCAGGGGAGTGATCGGCATCCCCACGTTCGGCAGCACCATCGCGTAGACGGCCCCCATGAGCAGGGCGCGCAGCATCGCATAGTCGGCCTCGGCGTTCCGGGAGCCGTGCCGGGCCACGGTGTCCCGCAGCAGTTCGGCGAGCCGCTGCTGCTCCGGGCACTGCACGAAGCCCTCGGTGTCCAGCAGTCCCGCCATGTGCTGGCGCATCAGCACGGTCCGGTCCCGGGCCAGGCCGAGGATCGCGTCGATGGCACGCGCCATCCGCTCCCGGCCGTCCTCCGTGCGCGGTTCGCGCTCCAGTGCCTCCTCCAGCGTGCGGTGCATCAGCCGGTGCACGGCGGACTGCACGAGCTGGCGTTTGCCGGGGAAGTAGTACGACACCAGTCCGCGTGCCGAGCCGGCCCGGTCCGCGATGTCGCCGAGGGTCGTGGCCTCGTATCCCCGCTCGCTGACCAGCTCGACCGCCGCCTGCAGGAGCCGCTCCCGGGAACGCCGCCGCAACTCTTCATTGACCGAGGCGCTACGGGGGGTCATGCTGTAACTCCTGCGTTGACTGGCTGCCAGCCAACTATACTCAGAGCGTCCGTCCCGGCCTCTGCACGGCCGGGATCGGCGGTGCCGTCTGTCTCGGGCGACGCGGGGGATCGTCCGAGACAGACGGTCGTTTTTTCCCGGGTCAGTCGACGAGGTCCAGTACCGGGCGCAGCCCGTCGGGCCGCTCGTCGGCCGGCAGGTGGTGCACGAAGTGGACCGCACAGCCCAGGGCGGCCGCGCCGCCGTCCGCCCGGGGTTCGTCACCCACCATCAGCACCTGCTGGGGATCGGCGCCGAGATCCGCGCAGGCCGCGGCGAACAGCCGCGGATCCGGCTTGCGGATGCCGTGCTCGTACGACAGGACGTACGTGCCCACGTAACGGTCGAGCCCGTGCGCGCGGAACACCGGGCGCAGGTCCCAGCCGATGTTGCTCACCACGCCGATGCCGACTCCCCGCTCGTGCAGCGTCCGAAGCACCTCGGCGGCGTCCGGGTACGGCGTCCACGCGGCCGGGGTCATATGGCGGTCGTACAGCGCGTCGTGCAACCCGGGGTCGGGCAGCGGCACTTGGCGGGAGAGGCCGGTGTAGGCGGCTCGGTGCTGGGCGGAGCTCTGGTCCCGGACCTCCCACACGTCGGCCAGTTCGACGGGCACCCGCTCCGGGAGCGCCCCGCCGGGCAGCGCCCCGGCCGCCTGCAGCGCCTGCGCGGCCTTGCCGAACTCGGGCTCGGGCAGCGGGACATCGGCCTCGGTCAGTACGGCGCTCAGCCAGGACTCGGTGGACTCGACTCGGAAGAGGGTTCCGGAGAAGTCGAACAGCACGGCGATCATGCGGTGATCCTATGGACCCGCGTTCCACGCCGAAGGCGGTTCGTTTCCGGGCGTGGTTTCAGGATCGCCACCGTTCGTGGGCCGTCACCGCGAGCGTCACCACCGTCGCGCCCAGCAGCCAGCCGCCGACGACGTCCGAGGGCCAGTGCACGCCGAGCCACACCCGGGTCAGCCCCACGCCGAGCACGGACACCACGGCCACGGCGAGGGTCGTACGGCGCAGGACGCGGGCGGCGCCGTGGCGGTGCAGGAGCCACAGGAGCAGGCCCAGGACCACCGTGGCGGTCATGGCGTGGCCGGAGGGGAAGGCCGCGTAGTGAGCGGAGTCGACCGGGTCGGACCAGACGGGGCGCGCACGGTCCACCGCGGCCTTCAGTGACTGCTGCACGGCCGTGCTCAGCGCGACGGTGACCACCAGCCACGCCGCGGTCCACCGCGCCGAGTGCTTCCACACGAGCCACACCACAACCGCCCCGCACAGGATGCGCATCGTCAGCGGGTCCCAGACCCAGTCCGTGAGGATGCGGCACACCTGCGTGATCCCGGACTCCTCGACCGCCCAGCGATGGGTGGTGCGGGAGACGTCGCCGTCCAGGTTCATGAGGGGGTGCCACTCGGCGGCGACCAGGACGAGGAGCAGGAAGGAGCACAGCGCCAGCGTGATGGGCGCGCGGCGGGCGGTGCGCTGCTCCGGCGGTCGGGGTGGGGATTCGACGGTGGGGATGTGCATGGTGCGATCCTCGCCGACTGGTGGGGCGGAAGGCGACCCCCCCTCCCAGGATGCGGCTACCCCAGTGCCCGCAACCCGGGTACGAATGCCACCAGCAATGGTACGACCGGCACGAGCGCGGCCGTCGCCGTGAGCCGCAGCCGCCGGGCAGCGGTGAGCCGGTCCGGGGGAGTGAGCAGCCGGTGCACCCGCTGCGGCACATGGGCCTGCGGCGTCGGGCAGGGGCCGAACACGCCTCGGTCCTCGTTGACTCCCACCAGCGCGAGCGCAGTGGTCAGCCGCCCGAAGCGGCGGGAGGCCATGTCGTCCGCGGCGAGCTCCACCAGTCGGTGCATCTCGTCGCGGAACGCGGCGAACACCGGCACCCGCGGGAATCCGCACGCCAGTGCGGCCGAGCAGTGCAGCAGCCAGTCGTGCCGGGCCCGCGCATGTCCCTGCTCGTGCGCGAGGAGGGCGTCCAGTTGCTGTCCCTTCAGCCGGCGCAGGGCGGCGGTGGTGAGGACGAGCCGGGGTGCCGTGCCGGGCAGCCACCAGGCGTCCGGCCGCTCACCCTCCAGGACGACGAGCCGACCGTTCCCCGGCTCCTCACCCGGCAACATCGGGGCCCGCACGAGGAGTTCGGCACGTCGCCGCCGACGCCGTGCCTGCGCCCGTACGACCTCCCGGACCAGCATCACCGCGGTCCAGACGGCGCCCGACGCGAGGGTGAGCGCTGTCGTCGCCGCCCAGGGGCCGGTCGTACCCAGCGCATAGGCCTCCACGACCGCGCGCGGTGCCGGCGCGAACACATGGCCGCGCACCGCCTGCCAGGCGGCCGCCGCGCTGAGCGTCATCGACAGCGCGCAGCACAGCAGTACGGCCACCACCACGCACTGCCAGACCCACAGGGCAACCACCGGTTCGCGGTCCGGCCAGTCGGTCCGGGCGAGCAGCCGTGGGGCCAGGACGGCGGTCAGGGCGCCGAGCAGCAACAGTGCCGCGGGGACCATCATGGGGACACCTTATGAGCGGCGGCTCAGTGGGAGGCTCGCCTTCCCGCAAAGTGACACAGACCACGGGGCTCGTACCGTCCGCGTCCGCCGCCCCTCACAGCGTCAGCAGCATCGCGACCATGGCGATGCCCATCGACAGCCGGCAGGCCCGCGCCAGCTCGGGCCGGTCGCCCCACCCCGCGGCGCGGGGGGCGCCCGCCACGGCCGGGGCGGGTATCAGGCGCACTCCGCCGAGCAGCACGTATCCGGAGAAGTAGAGCAGCAGGAGCCCGGTGAGCAGGGGGAGTCCGGTGCTGCCGTGTCCGTGTCCGGAGGTGTCGTTCGGGGTGCCGGCCATCGCCACCGCCATGTAGACCATGGCCGAGGCGCCCACCAGGTGGTGCAGATGGCGGGCCCCGCCCCGGGCCGCCCACAGGGCGCGCAGCGCGGCCGCGCCGAACAGAACCGCGAAGGCGGGCCAGGCCCAGGTCGGCGGTGTGTACGCGGCCGTCGGTACGGCCATCGCGGCCATGCCGAAGCCCATCAGCGCCTCGTCGACCGCGGCCCGGCGCTGTTCCTCGACGGTGCTGCGCAGGCGCAGCAGGCAGTAGGCGCCGGTCGCCGTGCACAGCGCGACCAGCAGCCAGCCGGACGCAGCCGGTCCGTGCACGCGCACCTCCCCGCTCGACGGTCCGGTCGACAGGGCGTCGACGGTCGGTCAAGGGATGCCCGGTCCGTTCGGCGCGCACGCGAGCGCAAGGGTGTACGCGGGGAGCGTTCGGCGGAGCGCGGGAGGGCGGGGCGGCACCGGCAGGCCATCTCGCCCGATTTCTTTTACTAGTAAAACACCTGTTAAGCTGTTCGACATGAGCAGTGCGACCCTCGCCCCCACGACCCAGCGCCTGCGCCGACTCCCGCTCATCGGCGTGCTGCGCCTCGGCCCCTCCGACATCTGGTTCAAGCCCGCGCTGAGCGTGGTCGCCGCGGTCGCCCCGCCCAACCTGACCCTCCTGGCGCTCGACCGCCTCGACCTGGCCGTCTACACGATGGCCGGATCCCTGTGCGCCCTGTACGCCCACAACCGTCCGTACGCCGCCCGGGCCAGGGCGCTGGCGTGGCTGGTGCTGGGCATGCTCGGCGGGCTCGCCGCCGCCCTGGTCGTGGCCTCGCTGACCACGAACGCCGTCGCGCTGGTCACCGTCGGCGCCCTGCTGGCTGCCGTACAGAAGGTGCTGTGCGACGCGACGCGCATCGGACCGCCGGGCAATGTCGTCCTCACCTTCGTCAGCTCCGCCGCACTGTTCGCCCCGCAGACCCTGGCCCGGGTCCCCGGTCACCTGGCGCTGGGCGTCGTGGCGGGCGTCTGGTCCTGGCTCGTCTGCATGGTGGGCGGAGGAGATACGCGTAAAAGCCGCCACTTCATAGCAGAGCGTGACGATCGAATACGGTGAGTGTGCCTACGCTCCGTGATCTGGCCCTGGCCCCGCTCCCGGGATCGTCGCTGTTTATGGTGGCCGCTGTCAGACGGTCGGGCGTGGGGCGGTTGGTGTGGCGTCGCTGGAGCGGACGGCGTATCCGAGGTTCAAGAGGCTGATCTCGGAACGGGAGTTGCGGGAGTTCTTCACGCCGTCGGCGGAGGAGGTGGCGTGGGCACGTGAGCGTACGCATGACCGCCCGGGCAGGGTCCTGGCGCTGCTGGTGATGCTGAAGTCCGCGGCACGGCTGGGCCGTGTCCTCAAGATTGGGGAGATACCCGAGGTGGTCGTGGCCCACGTGCGTGATCAGGCGGGGCTCGCTGCGGGGACGGTGCCAGAGGCGGATTCCGAACGGAGCGAGGAGCGCTACCGTTCCGCCGTACGTGACCGCCTGGAGCTGAAGCACAAGCCGGGCGAGGCCCGCGCGGTCGCGGAAGTCGCGATGCGGGCGGTGGCGCCGGTGAAGGCGCATACCGCGGACCTGGTGAACGTGGCGCTGGAGGAGTTGGTCCGGCAAAAGGAGCGGCTGGAGCTTCCGGCTTTCTCCACCCTGGACCGGATGGCTGCCGGTATCCGCTCCGAGGTGGAAGCCTCACAGTGCGAGGCGATCGTCGCGCGCATGAGTGACGCGGCGCGGCAGCGGGTCGCAGGCATGCTGGAGGTCGTCGAGGGCGAGTACCAGAGCCTGTTCGCGTGGATCAAGCAGCCCGCGCGGCGGGCGACATGGTCGCGGTTTCGGGCTCATGCGGAGCGGATGGAGAGGGTGGACGGGCTGGGGGATGCCGTCTTCTGGGTGGGGAAGACACCGCCGGCGAAGGTGGCCGCGCTGGCCGAGCAGGCGAGAGTGCTGTCGGTGGGCGAGATGAAGGACATCGCCGAGCCCCGCCGCACCGCGATGACCGTGTGCCTGCTGGCGCAGGTGCAGGCGGCGGTGCGGGACGAGACCGTGGTCATGCTCTCCAAGCGCATGTCCCGGCACCTCAAGCGGGCCCAGGAAGAGCTGCTGGAGATCGAGAAGCGGCAGAAGGAGACGACCGAGCAGCTTTTGGCTACCTTCCGGGACGTGCTGACCGCCCTGCGCGGCAGCGGCGAGGCCGCTCCCGGCGCGTGGGAGGGGGAAGCATCGCTGGATGACCTGCTGGCGCTGAAGAACGCCCGGGCTGCGATCGAGACGTCGGGGGGGTTCGAGGCCCAGCTGGCGGAGCTGGAGGCCCTGGACGCCTACCGGGGCAGCAACTACACGGCGCTGGTTGAGCGCTTCTTCAAACCGGACCGGCCGACCATGTTCAAGATCGCCCGCCGTCTGTCGTTCACTGCAACCTCGACCGACCGTAGCGTGCTGGAGGCGCTGGACCACGTCCTCGCCTCTCAGCACCTCACCCGGCCCCTCGTGGCGGACACGCATCCCACCCGTAAGGACGAGAACGGGGAGTCGGTACGGCTGGACCTGTCGTTCGCGCCGAAGATGTGGCTGAAGACTGTCTACTCCCGTGAACAGCCGGGAATGCTGGTCCGCCGCCATTTCGAGGCAATGGTGTTCGCCTGTCTCGTGGAGGAGCTGCGCTGCGGTGATGTCGCCGTGATCGGCGCCGAGGACTACGGTGACTGGACCCGCATGCTCCTGCCCTGGGAGCAGTGCGAGCCCAAGCTCGCGCACTTCTGCGAGCAGGCCGGCCTCCTCGCCACCGCGAGCGAGTTCACCGTTCGGCTGCGCGAGCGGCTCACCACGATCGCCGAGACCGTGGACGCCGGGTATCCGGACAACAAGGATCTCACCATCGACCCGGTCACCGGCGTCCCCTCCCTCGCGGTGCGAAGAGCAGGCGAGCGCACCGCCTCCGCGGAGAAGCTGGAAGAAGCTCTCTCCGAGCGTCTTCCAGCCCGCAGCGTGCTGGAACATCTGGCGCGGGCGGCGCACTGGACGGACTGGTGGAAACGGCCCGGCCCGCGCTCGGGCAGCGAGCCGAAGCTGAAGGAACCCCTGCCGCGCTACGTGACCACCGCGTTCGTCTACGGCTCCGGGCTCGGCCCCGCCCAGGCAGTACGCCACATGCGAGGCAGCGTGGCCGCGCACGAACTCGGCGCGATCGCGAAGCGCCACTTCACTATCCCGGTTCTCAACCGGTGCGGTGCCGACGTCGTCAACGCCCACGCCGGCCTGGACCTGACGGCGGCGTGGGGTGACGGGTCGGTGGCGGCGGTGGACGGCACCATGATGGACACCGTCATCGACAACCTCCTCGCCGAGACATCGATCCGCTACGGCGGCTACGGCGGGATCGCCCACCATCTCGTCTCCGACACCTACGTTGCGCTCTTCTCCCGGTTCATCCCGTGCGGGGTGTGGGAGGCCGTCTACCTCATCGACTCGCTCCTTGCGAACGAGTCGGAGGTCAGGCCGGACACCGTACACGCCGACACTCAGGGCCAGTCCTTCCCGGTCTTCGGGCTCGCCCACCTGCTCGGCATCGACCTGCTGCCGCGGATCCGGAACTTCCAGGACCTAACCTTCCACCGCCCCGATCCCCAGGCGCGCTACGGGCATATCGACGCGTTGTTCTCCGCTGATCCGCGCCTGTATCGACTGGCAGCTCATCGAGAGCGGCTGGAAGGACCTCATGCAGGTCGGCCTGTCGGTACGGGAAGGCACCGTGTCCTCCGTCACCCTCCTGCGGCGCCTGAACAACCACTCCCGCAAGAACCAGGTCTACCGGGTCTTCCGCGAGGTCGGCCGCGCCGTCCGGACGATCGTCTTGCTCCGCTACCTGTCGGACCCGCAGCTGCGGGAGCAGATCACCAGGGCGACGAACAAGGCCGAGGCATACAACGGGTACACGAAATGGCTGCACTTCGGCGGAGACGGCTACCTGCGCTCCCGCGATCCCGAACTCCAGGAGAAGGCCGTCAAGTTCCTCGACCTGATGGCCAACAGCATTATTTTCTCCACCACCGTCGACATGACCGACGCACTTCGCCAGATGGCCGCCCAAGGCCGGGAGGTGAACCCCGACGACGTTGCCGCGCTCAGCCCGCACCGCAGGGACAACGTGCTCCGCTTCGGCGACTACGACACCGCCACCCTTCACATCCCGCCCGGCCCGTATGACAGCGCGCTTCGCCTTCCTGCGGATGGTCTCTGACAGGGGCAGGCGAGATTGGCGGCCAACCGGAATACAGCCGGAACGGAATTGCAGTACATCCGGGCATCTTCGCGGTGGGATCCGCAGGAGTGCGCCGTGCGTATGGGCGGATCGGCCAGTGTGAGCCAGTCCTACCGGTTGGAGGGAACCACCGGCCCCCGGGCGATCAAGACGTCGGCCTCGTGGCGCCAGCCGAGGGAGGAGTAGGGGGTCGAGTAGGAACGGCGCAGAGAGTGCAGTTTGGTGTCACATGGTTTGACATCCGGACTGGGCTGGCTGTTCGCTGTGCCGCGTGGATGAGGTGAGTGACCCGCGGGTGGGGTTCCTGCGCTCGGATGTGGAGCGCTTCTGTCAGCAGTTGGACGCTGGCCCCCGCGTTGCGGATGCGTCTGCTGGAGGAGCTGCGGAGCGCGCTGGTGGGCGCGTTGGACGAGGCCCGGGTGGAGGCGATGGCGGCGGCCTCGGACGAGGGGTGGGGGCTGCGGCGGATCGGAGCGTTCGGTGTAGCCGCAGGCGTCCTTGATGGCGGTTTTGTGGGCCCAGCGGGTGCGCTCGGCGCCGTACCCGGCGAGCACTGACGGAGACTGACCGAGCTGGTCGGCGACATACTCCACCACCTCGGCGGGCGCGTCCTCCGGGTTGTCCAAGAAGGTGTCCAGGAACCGCACGGTGCCGAGCTGGATACCGTAGCCAAGCTGCGACCTCTCGCCCCGGCAGGCCGTCGCCCGCCGCCGCGCGTCGCGGTCCAGCATGAAGTAGCCGGCCAGCTGTCCGCCGTCCGGCACCTGCGTGAACGTGCCCTAGTTGCGGCGTTGTCTGTCGGTCAGGAACGCCACTCGTACTGCCCCTCCCCATCGCTTCTTGCTGCGACGGCGCTCACCTTAAGCCACATGATCAGCAGAGGTGCAACCGACGCCGTGAAGTCCCGAAGGCCACGATGTGTCCTCGTGGGTTGACGCCGGGATGTCTCAGGCCCGGAATTCACCAGATGCCCCTGGTGGGACGGTCCTGCGGCGACGGTCCCTGAGTGAGCTCACGGTGTGAACGGCCGCCACCGAGAGGCCCAGGGCCAGTGCGCCGGTCCACAGGGTGACGGACCCCCAGGTGTGCAGGACTGTGACGCCGATGGGTGCGCCGAGGACGAGGCCGAGGTTCCACACGAAGTGATAAGCGCCTTGATACGAGCCGGTGCGTCCTTGGGGCGCGTGGCGGACGAGGAAGGCGGATGCCTGGGGAACGAGCAGGATCTCTCCGGCGGTCCACACAACGAGTGCTGCTGCGTACGTCCACGGTTGCCCAGCCACGGCATTGGCCCCGAACCCGACGGCCACGAGTGCGGCGGCCAGGAGGAATTGGGTGTCGACGTTCAGGCGGCGGGCCCATCGAGAGACCAAGGGCTGTGCGGCGATGATGAGAAAGCCGTTGAGCGAGATGACCAGCCCGTAGGTGTGTGGGGTGAGGCCATGCGCTTGCATGTCCAAAGCGAGTGCTGACTGCTTTTGCAGGTAGATCGCAGCGAGGCAGAAGGAGAGCAGCAGGAATCGAGCGGTGGCCGGTGTGCGGAAGGGGGCGACGAGTCCGCTGAGCGATTCCGGACCCTTGGCGGCCGTAACGCCGGCAGTTGAGGGCTGTGCGCCAGGTAGCCGGAAGGCGATCGTCGCGTAGGCGGTCGCAGTGATGACATTGAGGGCGATGAGCCAGTATCCGGATGATTCTAGGAGGAAGCCGGAGACTGAGGGGGACACTGCGGCACCAATATTGGAGGCCCAGTACAGCAGTCCGAATGCCCGTACGTGTTCGCTCTCCTTAATCGTCCGTGCCACGATGACTGCGCCTGCGGGCTTATGCACAGTGGAGGCGCACCCGGCCAGGAAGGCGGCAGCGCCCAAGGCTTGTGGTGCGTGCACGCCAGCGAGGGCAGCGCAGGCGACGAGCGCCAGAGCCTGGGAGGTGACGATGGCGCCCCGAGGACCAGTGCGGTCTGCGAGTGCTCCGCCTCCAAGAGCGCCGAGTACGGAACCGGTGCCCCAGACTCCCACCAGGACGCCGATGGTCGTGGCCGGGGTGTGGGACTCGGCAGCGAGGAAGAGGGAGAGGAAGGACGGGACGAGAATGCCCAGACGGTTCAGCAGGGTGCCGGCGAACAGCCACCAGAACACTGCGGGGAGCGGCGCCTTGAGTGCCGCTCCCCGCACGAGTGAGTGCTTGATGCTCACGCCGACTCAAGCTTCCGCCAGTCGGCCAGCTGCTGAAGCTCGAAGATGTCCTCGACGGAGGCGATGTCGTCTTCGAGGCGCGTAGTGTCACCGTGGCGGAGGATCGAGATGTAGGTGTCACGTAGGGTGGACACCGTGGCACGCAGACCCTGGTTGGCGTAGATGACGGTGGACACCCCGTCCTTGACCGCGTCGTCCACGTGCCAGTCCGGGTACGTAGTGGGCACAACCACGACCGGGGCGCGGTCGTTCCAGAGGCCCAGGAACTCCAGCACCTCGTCTTTGGTCTGGGACTTGGAGTGGATGAGGACGGCGTCGGCGCCAGCCTCGACGTAAGCGGTGCAACGTTCCAGGGCAGTCTGCACGCCCAGCCCGTCTATCAGGGCCTCGGTGCGCGCAATGAAGAAGAAGTCGTCGCTGCCCTGGGCGTCCTTGGCAACCTTGATCTTGGAGCAGAAGGCGTCGGTATCCAGCAAGGTCTGCGCGGTGGCCACGAAGGTGTTCATCTTCGGGAAGAGCTTGTCCTCCATGCACACCGCAGTGATGCCCGCAGCCTCGTATTCGTGGACCATGTGCGCGACGTTGAGGTTATTGCCGTAACCGGTGTCGACGTCGGCCACGACCGGAATGCCGATGGCCTTCTGAGTGTGAGCCGCGGCCTCGAGGTACTCGGTCATGGTGAGGATGCTCGCGTCGGGAAGACAGCGGGCCGCCGAGACCTCCAGGCTGGAAGCCCAGGCGGCATCGAAGCCGGCCGCTTCGGCCAGTCTTCCACCGAGAGCATCGTGGACGCCGACGACGCGTACGGCCGCGCCCAATGCGCGCTTGTCGGCAAGCACACTACGGAAGGAGGGGTGAGAAACGGGCTTGGGCATGGATATCTCCTTCTCCATTTGTGAAATCACAGGCTGATGCAGCCCGGACGGGCTACACGGCAAGGGCATCCATCGATTTGTGCCGCTGGTGCGGGTGCTCAGTGAGCGCCGGCGGTTACCTGGTCAGATGTGTCGACACGGAGGCAAGCGACTGCCGCGCGAGCATGGGCCAGGGCCTCTTTCCCGGTAGGAGCGATGGTGATGGCGTGACCGTGGCGAGCAGTGTTGTTGAGTTGCGGGTCGCTGCAATATCCCGGTTCGACATAGAGGCTGACGTCCACCACGCCGGGAATCCGCCGGGCCTCGTGCGTGCCGCTCACGCTCGTCACTATTCCGGACGTGGAAGGCAGGAAGGCGATGGCAGCCGCACTGCCACGGTCCGGCTGCGGTGGGGACCACGGCGGCAGATGCATAGCCACGAGTTCCGCAGAGATGCTGACGCCAGTGGACAGCTTGACCAACTGGGTGATCCGGTCGCCTGCCGGGCGGCAGTTGATCTCAATGAGCCGGGGTCCGTCAGCCGCGAGACGCAGTTCCACATGGGCGGCGCCGAAGTCAAAGCCGACCGCGCGTAGCGCCTGGGCGGCTGTTCGGACGCACTGCTCGTCCAGGCCCGCACCAAGCTCTGCCGGTACATGGTGGCCTGTCTCGATGAAGTGCGGCAGGGCGCCGAGTTCTTTCCAAGTGACGGCCAGAGTGGTGCTACAGCCCTCATGCACCAGCATCTCGACGCTCACTTCCGGGCCGTCGACGTATTCCTCGATGAGGGCCGCGGGGATCTTCCGCTGACCGCGTTCATTGTGGGTATCCTCCAACACCGCACGGACGTGGTCCGCTGCCTCTTCGACCGAGGCGCACAGCCTGACCCCGTTACTGCCTGCGTCATCCAGGGGTTTGACGATGCACGGAAACGTCAGCGCCTGACCGCGGACGTCCGCGGGGTCGGTGACACGTATGAAACGGGGCACGGGCACGCCTGCCGCATTGCACAGCCGACGGGTCTCGGACTTGTCCCGTGCCGCACGTACGCCGTCGGGTGCGGGACCGGGCAGCCTCAGCTCCCGACTGGCCTCGGCGGCACAGATCATGTGCCATTCGCCCACCGCGATCAACGCGTCCACGGGCTGGGCCAGCTCTCGCACCGCCGCGACCACGGCGCGCGGGTCGTTGCTGTCGCAGACCACCATCTCGTCGATCCAGGCCTGGTCGAGCTTTTCATGGCCGGGGGCGACATATATCGACATGTCCTGGGTGAGGAACGTAACGCGATGCCCGGCCCGGTGTGCTGCGGCGATGGCCTCGTAGCCACTGCCGGTCAGGTTGCTCTCCAGGAAGACCAGATGCCGCCTCATAAGGCCACCACGGCGGCGTCCTGGGTGTCCGCGATGTCGAAAAGGTCCTCGCACAGGGCTGTCAGCGTACGCAGGTCGGCCGAGAGCTGCTCGGGCGAGTCCGCGCACATCTCAATGCGCAGCGGTGAACCGGCGCCTTCCTGACGGGGCTGAACACGCTCTCCGGGATTCTTGTAGACGTCAACCTGCACCGTACTGGTCAGGGCCTTGATCTCGGCAAGCCCTCGGTAGCTGGACAGCACTCCTGCGGTGTGCGGGTAGGGGGTGACGACAGCCGCTGCCCCATGCCTGTCCGACTCCACCTGCGGTGTGCTGCCGCGCAGGACGTCCCGGTATCCGGCCAGGAGATTGATCCCGAACGCCGCTTGCAGCAGCGGGGCCCGGTTCGCGCCGGGACGGCCGCCGGCCTCGATGAGGCGCGATCCGTCGGAGCCATGGACGAACTCGACGTGGACGATACCGCGGTCGACGTCCAGGGCTCGGACGGCCTGGGCCGCCAACTCCCGCATGTGCTGTTGCTCTTCACTGGTGAGGCGGGTCGCAGTCACCCGGGCAAAGTGGTGGAAGTCGTTGCCTCCGAGGTCGGTCCCGGTGACCACGTCGATCACCGGGGTCGTCCACACCTCGTCACCCAGGACCAGACACTCCACCGAGTGGTTCGTGCCGGTCATGAACTCTTCCACCAGGATCTCGACCGGGACGCCGTTGACACGTTGCTGTGTCGAGAAGTCCGGCAGTGTGCCGGCGATCTCCCCGAAGGCGTGAGCCAGGTCCTCGGAACGGTCGCAGCGGGAGACGAAGTAACTGCCCCACAGGTTTCCAGGCTTGATCACGACCGGGTAACCGACCTTCGAGGCGAAGGCGAGCGCCTCCTCTTGGCTGGTGACGACGCGTGATCGAGCCGAGACGTGCATGCCGATGCGCTCGGCGAAGCGGCGGCGCATTTCACTCTTGCTGCGCACGGCTGTGGCAGCCTGTCGGCTCATCGCGGGCAGGCCAAGGCGGTCGCATACCTCGGTCCACAGTGGGACGAGCGTCTCGTCGATGTTGATAATCGATTCGAGATGACGGTGCGCGCGCAGGCCCTCGATGCGCTCGCAGATGGCCTCCACGCCAGCGGAGAACGACATCTTCTCGACGAGGGTGAACTCCCTGGGCTCCAGACCGTGCACGGACTCGGAGTCCAGCAACAACCCCAGCTCGACATCCTGATCGAGTAGCCCGGCATAGAACTCCGGACGCTGGACCGCGCCGAAGTACAGAATGAACGGCCTTCCGCTATTCGGCATCGTTCATGACCTCCTTCAGGCTGGCCAGACCCTGGCTGATGCGGTCCTCGGCGATCGCGTACGACAGTCGCAGGAAGCCCTCCATGCCAAAGGCGGAGCCGGGGGTTAGGGCTATCTGCGCGTGCTCAAGGAGCAGTTCGGCGAAGGCTCCGGTGCTTGCAACCTCGATGCCGCGCAGCTTGCACCCAATCACCTCGCGGCAGTCGACGAAGAAGTAGAAGGCTCCCTGCGGTGTGGGGGCGGACAGGTGCGCCGTGTCGTCCAGCGCCTACTTAACCAGGCCGTGACGGCGCAGCAGTACATCGCGGGCCTTGGCCACGAAGGAGTCGAGTTCGCCACGGGCCGCGGGAAGCAGTGCGTGCTGGACCACGCTGGTCACATTGGAGGTGGTGTGACTTTGCAGATTCTTCATCGCCGCGATCACGGTGGCCGGGCCGTGGACATGGCCAGCTCTCCAGCCCGTCACGGCGAAGCTCTTGGAGAACGACCCCACACCGACGACGTACTCACGGGCACCCTCCACGAGAGCAGCGGGGTGAACGTGCACCGCGCCGGGCAGCACCAGTTCGCCGTAGCACTCGTCGAATACGATCCACAGCCCGTTGCGGCCCGCCCACTCGGTGATGACCGCCAGCAGTTGTGGCGAATACACCACGCCGGTCGGGTTGTTGGGTGTATTCAGGATGATCATGCGTGTGCGCGGCGTGCGCAGTGCTTCCAGGCGCTCCACACTCGGTACGAACCCGATGTCGTCCGTCTGGACAGCTACGGGTACGCCGCCCGCGAGGCGGACCTGTGCCGCAAAGGTCCCCCAGCCGGGATTGGGGATGAGCACCTCGTCATCGGGGTCGAGCAGCACCAGACTGGCCAGGTAGAGCGCGTGCTTCGCCCCTGTGGTGACGAGCACTTCCTTGTCCGAGTACGGCACGCCGGACAAGGTGCTGATGCGCTGGGCCAGTGCGTCACGAAGCTCGGGCAAGCCGCCGGTGTCGGTATACCGGTGAACATCCATGTCTGCGCTGTGACGCAGGGCTGCGCGTAAGTCCTCAGGCGGGGCGAGATCCAGCTCTCCGGCAGCGAAGTTCACGATGTCCAGGCCACGAGCGCGCAGCGCCTTGGCCCGATTGCGTGTTCCGGAGGTCTTGGAGCCAGACACCTGTGAAGCACGACGGGAGAGGGCCCTGCCTGACTCATTCCTCGAATGAACCTGGATGATTGTCACCTTCTCTTCATCTCTTAGAAGGATTCAGTACAAACTGAGCTCGCAAACCGTAATCTGAGATGAGATGGAGTGTCAGGATGGGTTTGCGTCAATGATGGCCGATTTAGCCGGTCTGGATGAGCGCCCGGTTGTCGTCGCGGTCGATGACAGATCCTTCGTACAGGGACACCTTCCCCACATCGGTCATCAGCGTGTACTACGGTTTGCCCGCGTGAGGTCATGCCCGAGGCCACGAGCCTCCGGAAGAGGTTCAGCCGCGCGCGACCGAGGTCCGATGATGGTCCGTACCGCGGATGGGACCACAGCGAAAGAGGTAGTGCGCCTCGATGTCGAGGTGACGGAGTACGTCATGGAGCGAGATCAGCGTCTGCACGTCGTCGTTCACGCCCCGCAGCAACATGGTCTGGCCGTAGATGCGGACGCCCGCTGACTGCAAGGCCGCGTACGCCTCCCTCACGTCGGGGTAGAGCTCGCCCAGGTGGTTGATGGGGGTGGCGATCTCGACGCGGAACATCGACCGGGGGTACGGCGCACTCGTCATTCGGTCATCAACCCTGCGGGGCAGGGGTACTCGGGTGCCGGCGCGCACGACTTCCACCTGCGGCGCGTGCTGCTCGATGCGTCGAGCAAGAACTTGATGCGGTAGACCGGAATCAGCGGGTCACCCCGGTGGCCTACTTTCTACTGACAGTGAGGATGTGACGGGTGGTTCTGCTGGTGAGCCTGACTCGCCTGCTGACTGACGTCATCGACTGTCCTGTTTGGGATCTGTCGGCTCATCGGCAGGGCCGCCACGCACGTGGCCGGACGGGCGTTTGTGACCTTATAGAGGCTTGGTCCAGAAGCCCCGTCACTGTCTTGTCCACCCGCCCGACCGGCGCGTGCCGCCCTCGGAACGGACATGACCAGCATGACGCACGACGGCCCGCAGATCACCGGCGGTGTCGACACCCATGGCCTGACCCACCACGCGGCCGTGATCGACACGGTCGGCCGGCACCTGGCCGACCAGGAGTTCTCCGCCACCATCCGGGGTTACCGGGACCTGCTGGACTGGATGCGCTCACACGGCGAACTCGTCGCGGTCGGGGTGGAGGGCACCGGTGCCTACGGTGCCGAGCTCGCCCGGGTGCTGACCGCCGCGGGGGTCTCGGTCGTCGACGTGGACCGCCCGGACCGCAAGACGCGGCGGATGAAGGGCAAGTCCGACCCGGTCGACGCCTACGCCGCTGCGACGGCCGTGCTGTCCGGACGCGCCACGGGCATCCCCAAGAGCCGGGACGGCGTGGTCGAGGCGGTGCGAGTGCTGCGGATCGCCCGCCGCAGCGCGGTCAAGGCCCGCACCCAGGCAATGAACCAGATCCGTGGCCTGCTGGTCTCGGCTCCGGCGATGCTGCGTGAGCAGCTCGCGGGTCTGGATCGGGCCGCGCTGATACGCACGCTCGCCCGGCTGAGGCCCGGCGACGACCTGTCGCGCCCGCTGGCGGCGACCCGGGCCTCGCTGCGGCGCCTGGCCCGTCCCCACCAGGCGCTCGACGCGGAGATCGCCGAGCTGGACTGCGAGATCGGGCCGCTGGTCAACCAGGCCGCCCCACAGCTGCTGGAGCTGTTCGGTGTCGGGCCAGAGACCGCCGGCCAGCTGCTGGCCTCGGCCGGGGACAACCCCGAACGGATGCGGTCCGAGGGCGCGTTCGCGCACCTGGCCGGGGTCGCCCCGATCCCAGCCTCCTCCGGCCGCACCCACCGCCATCGCCTCAACCGCGGCGGCGACCGGGCCGCGAACAACGCCCTTCACACCATCGTTCTCACCCGCATGCGCTTCGACGAACGCACCCGCATCTACGTCGAACGCCGCACCAAGGAAGGGCCGAACAAGAAGGACATCATGCGCTGCCTCAAGCGATTCGTCGCCCGCGAGGTCTACCGCGCCTTGACCAGCACACCAACCGAACGAATCACTCAAACCGACCTAACTCCAGCGGCTTGTTTGCGGTCGGTCTGCAACCCGCAGGTGGCAACGGGCAAGGGAAGCGTCCTCTTCTCGTTCATCACTCTGCGTATTCACTAGCCGAGGGATGTGCCCCAACCACAGGCTCCTGGTCTTTGGAGGAGATACGCCCGAAGGGCGCCCCCGCGGGGGCGCCCTTCGGGCGTATCTCCTCCAAAGACCTGCATGGCGCCGGCCCTGGTCCGCCCGTACGGCCCGGAGCGCCGCGCCACCGCACACGCTCTGAACGCCGCCGCCGCGTACGCCGACACCCACAGCACCGGAGACGCTCACGCCCGGGCCGTCGCGGCCGCCGCGGTGCAGGCCGCCTGGCAGTCGCTGCTGTCCGTCCGCGCCCGCTTCACGACCCGGCGTGCCCTGCAGCGTCTCGTCGTCCGCGCCGAGGTAGCCCTGGCAGCACCCGCCGACACGGATCCGGCACGCCTGCGTGCCTGGGCCCGTGAACTGCGCGGCACCCGGCCCGTGCCGTACCGGGGTGGCGCGGACGCCGACGAACTGCTCGGCGTGGACGTCGACCTCGCCGCCCCGAAGCGGCCGCTGCGGCGCGCCCCCGCGCCGCTCACCCCGATCGCCCTGCGTACCGCCCTCGGCTGCGCCCTCGCCGGATACGCGTCCCTCGCTGTCGGTATCGGCCGCCCCTAGTGGGCCCTGGTCACGGCCGCCGCCCTCTACCAGGCCAACCTCACCCTGACCTGGAGCCGGGGCGTGCAGCGCGTCGTCGGCAACCTCGCCGGGGTCCTCCTCTTCGCCGCCGTCGCTCCGCTCGCCCACCTCGGCCCCACGGCCCTCGTGCTGTGCTGTCTCGCCTTCAACTTCGGGGCGGAGGCGTTGATCGGCCGCAACTACTGGCTGGGCAGTGTCTGTGTGACCCCGTTGGCGCTGCTCATCACCGAGTTCACCGGGTTCCAGGACGCCGGGGGGCTGATCGTCGAGCGGATTGTCGACACTCTCGTCGGCGCGCTGGTCGGCCTCGTGGCCGCCGTCGCCGTCACCAACCGGCGTGCGGGCGGCCGCCTCGAACGCGCCCTGGCCGTCGCCGAGCGCGCCCGTGAGCGCACCGCCCGTCTGCTGGCCGAGCCGCGCCCGGACGCCGGCGCCCTTCAGGCCGCCCGCCGAAGCCTCGCCGCCGCCCTGGCCGACCTGCGCGCCACCGCGGATGCCGCGTCCGGTGAGTGGTGGCAGCGGGCCCTGCCCCAGGAGCGGGTCGTGCTCGTCGAGCAGTCGGGACACCGTACGCTCGCGGCGACGGTACGGCGCCAGGACCTGGACCGGGACACGAGCATGACGACGGAGGACGCACGGCCATGACGGGGACGAACCGGCGGCGGACGACCGGGCACGAGACGACCGGTGCGACGGGGCGCGACGCCGGTGCTGCGCGGGGCGACACAGTTGCCGCGGTCGTCCGGCAGTGGCAGTCCGTGCGCCCCGACCTCGACACCGGCCCCATGGAGATCATCGGCCGGGTCAACCGCTGTGCCGCCCTGCTCCAGCAGGCCGAGGACGCACCGTTGCGCCGGGCCGGGCTCAGCCGGCCGGAGTTCGACCTGCTCGGCGCGCTGCGCCGCACCGGTCACGAGCTGACGCCGGGCGAACTGGCCCGGGAGACCTTCTCCTCCGGTGCCGCCGTCACCAAACGCCTCAAGCAGCTCACCGAACGCGGCCTCGTGGAGCGACGCGGTGACGCCCGTGACCGCCGCGTCGCCCACCTTCGCCTCACGGACGCCGGACGCGCCCTGGTCGACGCGATCCTGCCCGAGCAGCTCGTCTACGAGAGCGCTGTCCTGTCCGGCATGGGCGCATCGGCGCAGAGCGAACTCGCCGCGCTGCTGGGTCAGTTGCTCGAGCAGCTGGAGGGTCGGCTCGGGGCACTGCGGGTCTGAGCGGCCGCCGGGCGTTCCCGACGGTGCCCTCAGAGCACGTCGTGCACCGTGCGCTGGTGCGTGGAGCGCCGGTCGTCGATGTCGGGCCAGCGGTCGCCGTAGATGTTACGGGTGATGGGCTCCTCCCGGACGAAGTCGTGCGGGAAGCCGAGCGGCACCGCGCTGACCTCGTCGAGGCGGGCGACGGCGTCCGCGTCGAGCCGGATGTCCACCGCCCCGAGATTGTCGGCGAGCTGGCTCTCCTTGGTGGCGGCGATGATCGGGACGATGTTGCCGGGCCGGCCGAGGAGCCAGGCCAGTGCCACCTGTGCCGGGCTCCAGCCGCCCTGCTCGGCGATCTCCAGGACGGCGGTCACGACCGCCTCCTCGCGCGGGTCGACCGTCCCCCCGGTGACGTCCAGCCGCCCCGACTCGCCCCGCCGGTACTTCCCGGTGAGCTTCCCGGCCGCGAGCGGCCCCCATGCCAGCACGGCGAGGTCGAACGCCCGCGCCTGCGGGAGCAGTTCACGCTCGGGAGTGCGCTCCAGCAGGCTGTAGCGCAGCTGCGATCCGGCGAACGCGGTCCAACCCCGCAGCTCGGCCAGCGTGTTGGCATGCGCGATCTCCCAGGCGGGCCAGTCCGAGACACCGACGTACAGCACCTTCCCGGTCCGTACGAGGTCGTCCAGGGCCCGCATCACCTCCTCGACCGGGGTGAAGTTGTCCCGGGCGTGCACCCACAGCACGTCGAGCCGGTCGGTGCGCAGCCGCTCCAGACTGGCCTCGACCGACTGCACGAGGTTCTTGCGGTGGTTGCCCGCGGCATTGACGTCACCGTCGCGGATGCCGCAGGTGTACTTGCTGGCCAGCACGAATTGGTCGCGCCGCCCTTCCAGCAGGGCGCCGAGAATCCGCTCCGAGCTGCCGCCGGTGTAGTTGTTGGCGGTGTCGACGAAGTTGCCGCCGGCGTCCGCGTAGGCGTCCAGAATCCTGGCGCTGGTCTCCTTGTCCGCGCCCCAGCCCCAGTCCTCGCCGATCGTCATCGCGCCGAGACTCAGCTCGCTCACGCGCAGGCCGGTTCTGCCGAACAGTGGGTAACGCACGGTGCTCTCCCCTTCGGGTCCCTCGGGCGGATCGTGCTTACGACGCTAGGAGCTCGAGCGCACTCCAGTGCAAACGCCCCGGTTCAGCCCTCGTGGCCTGCGAGATACACGCCGAAGACGGCACCCTGTGGATCGCGCAGCACCGCGATGCGCGGTCCGTCCGGCACGGAGGTGGGCTCCATGAGGGCCGTGCCGCCCGCCCCGGTCGCCGTGGCGGTGGTGTCGTCCACGTCGGCCACGGCGAAGTACGGCAGCCAGTGCGGCGGCACCTCGTGCGGGAACTTGTCGTCCATGGTCATCATGCCGCCGAAGTCCACCCCGGCGATGCCCCACTGGGTGTAGTGCTCCGAGGCGTTGACGGTCCAGCCGAAGACGGTGGTGTAGAAGTCCCGCGCCCGCGCGGGTTCCCGGGTCATCAGCTCCACCCAGCCGAGCGAGCCCGGCGCGTTGAACAGCCCGGCGCCCTCGAAGGCCCGGGGCTGCCACAGGGTGAAGGCGGCGCCGGACGGGTCGGCGGCCACCGCGAAACGGCCCATGTCGAACACGTCCATCGGCCCCATCAGCACCGTCCCACCGGCTGCCGTGATCTCCCGTGCGCTCTCGTCCGCGTCCCGGACCGAGAACGACACGGTCCACGCGACCGGCTGTTCCTCCTGGTACAGCGGCGACAGCGCGGCAACCGGTGCGTCGCCCAGATGCGCGACCGTGTAGCCGCCGGCCTCCTGACGTGGATCCGTCTCGGCCCGCCAGCCGAACAACTCGCCGTAGAACCGCTTGGCGGCCTCCAGCTCGGTGGTCCCCAACTCGGCCCAGCAGGGCCCGCCGACCACCGGCTTGTCGAGCTTCATCCGACGTCCCTTCCGCAGCGCGAACCCACACCAGCACGCTAGCGCCGCCCACTGACAGCGGCCATCCGGGACTCTCTCGCGCCGGGCGCGTCGCCCGCCGCACGCTCACCGGGGATCAGATCCCGGGCCGATACCGGATCGGATGGTCCGCGGGCACCTCCACCAGCACGATCGGCGTGCCGTCCGGATCTCCAGACCACAGTGACTCAGTTATTAGTGCACACTGACCGGCATGACTGTTCTGTTGGGGAGCGAGCAGCTCGAAGCACTGTCGGTGATCAGGCTCAGCGTCCGAACCGATGAAACCACGTCGCCAACGCGCCAGCGTGAGGCGAATGAAAGATCTGCACGGGCCATCAGTGCGCGAATCGTCGGTGAAGCTGAGGACCTGGACGTCTCAGCGTCACGGACAACGCCTTTCGAGCGCCCGGAGCTGGGCAAGTGGTTGGCCGAGCCATCGCGGTTCGACGTCATCCTGTGGTGGCGGCTCGACCGCGCTGTCCGCTCAATGGCTGATATGCATGAATTGGCCAAGTGGGCCCGTACGTACCGAAAGATGCTCGCCTTTGCCGAGGGGCCTGGCGGGATGCTGACGCTTGATTTCCGCAACCCGCTTGATCCCATCGCGGAAATCATGGTTACGCTTCTGGCCTTCGCGGCGCAGATGGAAGCTCAGGCTATCCGGGAGCGTGTTCAGGGGGCTTCGGAAGCAATTCGAGGGATGGCCTTGCGGTGGCGTGGAGCTCGACCGCCGTACCCGTACATGCCGGCGCCAATGCCCGATGGGGCGGGGAAGACACTTGTGCCGGACCCGGAGGCCGTAAAGGTGGTCGAGCGAATCATCCGATCGCTTGTGGAGGATGCAAACGCTAGCCCTACGTCCATCGCTATCGAGTTGAACAGCGAAGATCCGCCGGTTCCTAGTCCCCGCGACCACTGGGCAACCAAACAGGGACGTAAGCCAGGAGGAAAGACGGGCGGCAAAGCGTACGAGCGTGGCTCGACGGTGCCACGCTTTAAGTGGAGCGCATCAACCATCAACGCTCTTCTTCGCTCGCCGACGCTCATGGGGCAGAAGGTCCACGCCGGCGCACCCGTTCGTGACAGCACAGGGCGGCCCGTCCTGGCCTCTGAAACGCCCATCTTGACGAGGGAGGAGTTCGACAACGTAGGCGCGCTGCTGGACGCGAGGAAGCGCGACACAGTCCCGCCGACGCGAAGCGACACAAACGCTCTCCTCCTACGTGTCATTCAATGCGCCGGGTGCGGCGGGCGCATGTACTACACGAAGGCGTCCGGGAAGAGGAAAACGAACATCTACGCCTGCCGAGCAGCGACTCAGGGGCGCAGGTGCGAGAAGCCATCGACCATCAAGGCTGAATGGGCGGAGGAGTATGTCGCGCGAAAGTTCCTCGGGCTCGTCGGCTCGTGGGAAGTGATCGAAACACGCAAAATCGCAGGTTATGACCCTGGGCCCGAGATCAATGAAGTGTCAGCCGAGTTGGAAGAGCACATGAAGCAGTCCGGGAGATTCCGCTCTGAAGCGGGACGTCGACTTTGGGAAGAGAAGGCGACCGCGCTGGAAAGCCGACTCGCTGAACTGGAGGCTACTCCTCGGCGGCCTCCCATGACTGAGGTCGTGCATACGGGACGCACGTACCGCGACGTATGGGACGCCAAGGACGACGCCGGTAAGCGCCGGATGCTTCTGGACGCGGGCGCGGTGCTGAAGGTGAGCCAAGGGAGGAGGGGCGGTAAATACGCCGTCGACGAATCCCGCTTCCGTTTTGCGATTGGCGAGCACGACGACCCTGGGGCGGAGCACCTCGCCGATATCCTCGCGCAGGAGACGGGCGACTAACGAGCGCCCCGCGGGGGAAGTGCGACAGACGTACGACGGAGCCCCCATCACGCCGACGGGGGCTCCGTCAGGTCTGGGGCGGGTTGCTCCACGGGCCGGCTGGAGGCTGCTCGGGTAGCTTCGCGCCTGGCCTGTGGCAGTACCAAGCGACAAAGCGCCGGAGGACGTCTGAGCGGTCTGTGTCGTCCGGTACGGCGTCCCCGAACGCTTGCCATAGCTCCGCGTCGATACGGAAGCGGCTGACTGGTGTCTTCGGTTGGTTGGGCATGGGGGGACAGTAGCAGAGGTGTGGCTACACCGAAGGGGTTGCGGTGTGGCCACACCCATGTTTAAGGTGTAGCCACACCCCGACGCAAGCAAGACAAAGGGCCCGCGAGATCTTGGCGGATGCACGGGCCCTCTGTCTCCATTACTGGAGGTCCCCATGCTCGCACAGCGCGTCCTCGTCGTCGGCAACACGACCACTCCCGACAGTCTGGCCGACCTGACGGCCTTCGCCTGCGACGTCGCCGACCGCCTCCGCTTCCCCGCCGTCGTTGCCGTTGGCCGCGACTACCGCCCGGAGCGCTACGAGGCCGTCATCCTCGCCGACGGGTGGGAGACGTCGTTCACCTCCGCGGCGTTGGGCTGTGAG
This sequence comes from Streptomyces flavusporus, assembly GCF_046267975.1. NCBI lineage: Bacteria > Bacillati > Actinomycetota > Actinomycetes > Kitasatosporales > Streptomycetaceae > Streptomyces > Streptomyces flavusporus. The sequence goes on from NZ_CP176503.1 coordinate 8,884,861, forward strand.
GCGCTCTTGGCCGACGTGTGCACCCTGTGGGCGCACGAGGTGTACGAGCACCCGGTGAGCACCGTCTGCTCGCACTGCTACGGGGACGACCCCGATGCGGCTCCGGTGCTCGTCGACGGGGCATGGACGACGTCGGTATGTCCCTCATGCGTCGACGCCGCTCGTCGCCTGGCGCTCCCCGGCGTCCTCCCTGTTGCTACGCACTCCGTGGCGGTGGCGGCATGAGTGACGAGGTGCGCGACCTCCGCGAACTCCTGAGCGCCGTCGTCGAGGCGCTGACGGTCCCGGGTGACGACATCTCTGATCGTCGGCTCGTCGACCGGGCGCTCTGGGTGCGAACTACCGTCCGCGGCGCACTCGACGATGATCCGTCGGACATCGGATGGAACGTCGGCTACCTCCGCCGCAAGATGGCGGAGGAGGAGTCGAGGCACACCAGTAAGTAACAGTCCGTGACGAAAGCCCGACCTGGGGTGACCTGGGAGCGGGCTTCGTCGCGTTCCGGCGCCTCGTCGACGTCCTCCGCGGGGTCGGAGTGGCAAACCTGGCCAGACTCCGGCCAAACCGTCGAGCAGCGTGTCCGCCTCGAAACCGCAGGTCAACCGGGGTTACTACTACTTTCCTTGGTCAGACTGGACAGAATAGAGGTACTTTTCAGGTTCTCTCTAACGCGTCTTAGAGAGACTTGAAAATACCCTTTGGTTTGGCACTTTGGCGCCAAGTTTGGACGCGCGCCGACGAGAGGCAGACGAGGACGCCGCCCCGACGTCACATCGCCTACTCATTACGACATAACCCCTATGTAAGCCGAACACGCGGCTTACCGACGACAAGGGGAACACTGTGCGGCATGAGGACGGGCTGAGACTCCGGCGGACGCGCCGGTCGTACGAGGCGCTGGAGATGGAGGCCCTCGAAGACGACATGCAGTCGTGCGGGGCGTACATCTCGTCAGGGCGGGGCTACTGGCGTGGTCTGTCGGGATACGACCCACTGGCGGAGCTCAGCGACGAGGAGTACGGACTCCGGCACTTCGAGGATTGGGAGGACGGCGCCCTCGACGAGGACGAGCGTCCGCAGCGTCACCGGCCATCGGGCCGGGAGGTCGACATCGTCCCGCCCGTCGTGGGTGAGGTCACGGTGCGCGTCGACCCGGAGATAGCGGCATCCTTTGCGGCGCGTCAGTCCGGCGCGACGCCTGGCGCGTCCTGGAGCGTCGACAACGACGGACACGTCACGGTCGAAGGTGACTTCAAGGTCTGGCGCGGGAAGTGCGCGCAGTGCTGCGAGGACTTCGAGCAGCGTCGTCCGCGGAGTCAGCGCCGGCGATGGCAGAAGTTGTGCTCTGCGGAGTGCCGGACGCTGTGGGACCGGACCCGGTCCCGGGAGCGGATGAGGCGGGTGCGAAGGAGCGACGCCGCCTGACGCTCGTTCGGGTTACATAAGGATCTGGAGAGGGGTGTTGCTCAGTCGCCCCTCTCCTCGTCGCATGACGGAGAGTCTCCGGCCCCGGAATGGCCGTTGAAGACTCTTGCGCCGCGCAACGCTTCTCTCTCCTCCGGCGTTGCGCTGAGCCCCCGCTCGCGTCCGCAGGGAGCGCGTCGAAGCACCGGTCTTCCCCTTCGTGGGCCGTGTGCGCCGCGCCGTTACTCCGCGAGCGGGGGCTTTCCTGTGCCCTCAATTCGACCGCTGGAACGCTAGACCGAAGAACGGACGGCAACCATGAGCGACGTCCCAAGCCGTGGGACACGGCCGTGCATGACGTGCTACGAGGTGTTCCCTCACACGCTCGACTACTTCCCCTTCGACGCCATGGGGCGCGGAGGGACACGCCCTCACTGCATCCCTTGTTGGAACCGGAAGCGCCGTGAGGCGTACGCAGCCAACCCCGACCCGCAGCGCCGGCGAATGCGAGAGCGATACGCCGCACGCGCAGAGCACTTCCGAAAGGCCCTGACCCCACGTGGGCAGGGCCCTTCGGCATTTCCTGACACGAAGGACTGATCATGATCAACCCCGAACTTGCCGCAGCAGTCGGAACCGTGCCGGACATCGAGCGCACGGAGCGGCTCCTCGACGAGGCGAAGAAGCGCCTTCGCGAGCACCCACACGGCACCACTCCCGACGCCGCACGTGATGAGGTCATCAACGCTGCTGTGGGCGCCTTTCAGGCTGACGGCTCGTGGCCGTCGGATCTCGGCAAGCGTGCCGCGAAGGCGTACACGGCCGCCCTGGAGTGGGAGGCGGAGCGCATCGCCCGGAAGCGGGCCGTCGAATCGACGGAACTGCTCGCCTACGACACCCGACAGGCGTACTCCGCTGACGCACTGGAGCACCTCGGGACGAGGCTGGACGAGGTACTGAGCGACGCCCGGAAGGCCGCGGAGACCCTCGGCGACGTACGGAGCGCTGACGCCGCTATCAAGGCCGGAGGCGCCGTCGTAGAGGCGTGGGGACGCCTTCAGGGGCTCGTCGACGACCTGGCCAACATCCGTGCGGCGCAGTGGGCGTTGCTCGACCCCGGGCCGCGTCCTCGTTCCATCGTCGGCGACGACGACACCGACGAGCGTCGTCAACTCCGCGAGTGGAGGCGACAGGGATACGGCGAAGTTCGGAATTCCCGCGTCGACGTTGCCACGACTGAGGCGTACCTCCTGTGGCTTGCCAACGTTGGTACCGCCTACGTACCGACGTCGTACGGAGACCTGGAGGCGGACGTCACGGCAGCAACGGAGCCCATCGCCTACGACGACAGCACGGAACGCGTCGTCGACTACTCCCCGCGCGTTACGCCTGAGCGCACCTACAAGCCCCTCGGTACCGGTCGCGACCCGCGGCCGTTCGTCGACTGACAAGGACAGACACCATGACCCCAGAGGAAGAGCGCGACAGCGCGCTTGCTGAACTCGCCCGCCTGCGTGCGGGTCTCGCCGCCGGCCTGACGCCGGAACAGTCCGCGCGCCTCGTCGGCACCACGCCGGAGGAGCTGGAGGCGGACGCCCAGACGCTCGCCGCGGAGTTCGGCGTAGCGGCCCCTCCTGCGCCCCCTGCGCCACGTTCCGGCGGGAACCGTGGCCCCGACGTCGGCAACGGCGCCGGAACCGTCAGCGGAGGCGCTCAGCGCTACCGCCAGAAGCACCCGCAGCGCGAGCCGCGACCGGATGAGCAGCAGCGCCGAACCAATCCGTTCCAGGCGCGGACCTACACCATGGAGAACCGATGATCTCAACATTCCTCTTCGACGAGTACGCGTCGGCCGTCCGCGACCACGCGATGACGCTGAACGGCCAGGCCGTGAGCGTCAACCTCGTCGGTGGGCAGACGCTCACCGGGACGCTGACCTATACGTCGACCACGGGGCCGCAGGGCTCGACGCTGTGGCCGTCCGTCCTCACGGTCACCGTGTCGACGAAGGTGCACAAGGTCCGGCTGGACCACGTGAGCTCGCTGGGCCAGAGCTGAGCCTGACGACCTGACAACGACAGGAGGGACCATGGTTGCCCCGGGGCCACGAAGAGACCCCACGCGGCCGTACAGCCGCACGCACAGGGAGGGCGGGAAGCAGCCTCGCGCCGGCCTCGTCATACTCCCGCTCTTGGGGTGCGACCTCCCCGTACCCGACATGCCGTCAGGGCGAGCATGGAGCGAGGCAGAGCGGACGATGTGGGAAGAGCTGTGGGCAAGCCCGCAGGCCACACAGTGGATCGACGCCTACGTGCCGCTCGTCGCGATGTACGTACAGATCGTGTGCCAGTCACTCGGTGGCGCTGCGACGGCTGGACTGGCGCAGGAAGCGCGACACTTGGCAGACCACTTGGGCCTGAGCCCCGCGGGCATGCGCACGCTGGGGTGGCAGATGGAGCCCGTGGACACGGGCACGGGTGAGCTGCATGCTCTGCCCGGTGGTGCTGCGTGAGTGCACGTACTGACGCCATGCTTGCCCGCAGGGCAGCAGCGCAGGGGCAGCACACAGGCAACGCCACGTGCCCGCCCGAGCTACGCACACCGTGCGTCGTGTGGGACTGGCTGAGCGCCGACGAGGCGACCGACGTCGAGCGCAACGGCATGAACTCACCGCTTGTCATTCGAGCGTGGCGACGTTGGCAGGAAGCACGTCGCGAGTACGCCGCGAGGGTTGGACTGAGTGAGTCAGCCGCTTGCGACCCTGCGGGTCGGCCGACGCTCGGTGAGCGCACGTACCCCGCCTGATCTGCGGAAATAGACCACCCGGGTAATCCCCCCTCGCACCCTTCCGGATCGTTAAGCTGCTAGGCAGCGCGGTCTGACAACCGGTTAGAGGTCGATCCAGGACCCCCCAAAACGCCCCCGAGACGCCCCCGAGACGCCCTCTGGCGGCTCCCTGGAGGCCCTCCCGCGTCGCAGACGAGGCGGATCGTGTCTGCGGAGCGATCAAGCCGTACGGGAAAGATCCACATCTAAGCGTTACAACCCGCAGGTCAAAGACCTAAAAGCGTAACACCCGCAGAGCCCCGGAGGAGTGACTCCGGGGCTCTTCCATTACCCGAGGAGACAGCATGCCGTACCGCGCCATGCCCGAGTGCCGTCGGCCAGGCTGCCACTTCAAGAGGGCGCCCCGTCGACGTCGAGACGGTACCGAGGATCTCCCTAAACACTGTTCCGCGGAGTGCGCCGCTTACATGCTGCGGGCAAAGCGTGCCCTTCGCGACGACGACGGGGCGGAGGCTGCCGAACTCCTACGTTTGTTCGATGTCCTGGGCGCCCGCAGGAGCAGGGGTGATCGCGTCCCTGACGTGTTCACACGCGACAGGGCGAAGGCGGAGTGACGCCGACGAGTAGCACCCCATAAGCCATTCAGCCCCGGTGGACGCACCGGGGCTCTGTCATGTCTGGAATTCCCATGACTCATGATTCAACGCGGTGCCTCCGCCCCGATTGCCAATTCGCACCCTTGCCGGCGATGATGGCATCGGGAGAGCTGGAGGTATTCGCGTACTGCTCTCCGGCGTGTAAAGCCTGGACAGAAGCGGCGTTGACTGTTGCGCAGGCTAAACACTCCCCAACGGTCGAACGTCAGGCGGAACGCCTGTGCGTTATGGCGCGCTTGCTGAACCTCCGTGAACACCCCGCGGAATACGACGTCGCAAACGGGGGTGTTTGATGGCTGGCGATTTGGACATCGTCGGTTCCGCAGCCGTCGACGTTATTCCGGTTGCTCCGAACTTCCACAACAAGATGAAGGCCATCGCCCTTCCCGCAGCTCAGCGGGTGGGCGAGGAGGCAGGGCGACGTTTCGGCGACGCCATGTCAAGGCATATCACGGTCGCTATCCCGAGTGCTATCAACAACGGTGGCAACGCTGCCCGCAACGCCTCAACACGAGCGGGAAACGATAATGCGGGCGCGTTTGGAAGAGCGTTTAAGTCCCGTTTGCAGGTGGCTTTCCAGTCGCTTCCTAAGCCTGATGTTCGGCTAGGGACAACGGGCCTAGATGCCGATTTGGCGCGCGTCCGGGCGAGGATGGAGGCCCTTAGCGGGAAGCGTATCGGCGTTGATATCGACGCCGAAACGGCCTTCGCTGAACTGGAGGCAATCGACGCGAAGCTAGCGGAACTCGGCTCGCGCTCGCCGAATATCCAGGTCCGCTCAGACATCGCCACCGCGCGGGCTGAACTCGCACAGATGCAGCGCCTAGTGGACGATCTCGACCGCGACGACGTCCGCATTCGCGTCACGGCGAACACAGCACAGGCGAACGCAGCCCTCATGCAACTCGCCGTCGCACTGGGCGCCGTAGCGGCTATCCCGCTCATCCCCATAGCAGCCGCAGGTATCGGCGCCATCGCGTCGGCAGCCGTCGTCGCCACTGCGGGCGTCGGAGCCCTGGCCCTGGCGGCTATCCCTGCGGTCAAGGGCGTCACCTCCGCTATCCAGGCGAAGACGGCCGCGGAGAAGGAAGCCACGTCCGCGACGGACAACTCCGCGGCTGCGAGCGTCCGCGCGGCTCAGAGCGCGCTTCAGATGCAGAATGCGCAGCAGTCGCTAGCCTCTGCGCACCGCAACGCCGCCCGCTCCATCGAACAGGCCAACCGGCAGGTGGAGGACGCTGAGCGCGCTCTCGGGCAGGCTGCTGTGCGCGCCATGGAGCAGCGCGAGCAGGCAGCGGAGCGGGTCGAGCAAGCGGAGCGTTCCCTCGTCGACGCCAAGCGTCAGGCACGCCAGGCGGAGGAAGACCTCACGCGGGCACGCGAAGACGCTGCCCGTCAGCTCGAAGACCTGAACGCGCAGCTAGAGCGCGGCAAGCTCGACGAGCGTGACGCGACCCTCCGCGTCCAGGAGGCGCAGGAGGAACTCAACCGCGTACAGGCTGAGTACGACGCCGGCAAGGCTACGGACCTCCAGCTCCAGCGCGCGCAGCTCGCCTACGACCAATCGGTCCAGGCCGCGGACCAGCAGAAGAAGGACTACGCGCAGCTCCAGAAGGACGCGGAAGCTGCGAAGAAGGCGGGCGTCGACGGCAACGAAGACGTAAAGCGTGCGGTCGACCAACTGGCCAACGCTCAGCAGAACGTCCAGAGCCAGACGGAGGCCGTCGCACAGGCACACCGCGACGCAGCGCAGGCGCAGGTGGAGGCCGCTCAGACCGTCACCGATGCTCAGCGCAACCTTGCCGACGCCGTCAAGAACGCGGCCGACACGCAGGTCCAGGCAGCGGAGTCCATAGCGTCCGCGGAGCGTGGCGTCGAGGCTGCGCGACTGTCGTCCATCGACACGACGGCTACAGCCACGACGAAGGCGGACGAGTATCGCAAGGCACTCGCGAAGCTGACCCCCGAGCAGCGCGCTCTTTACGACTCCATCGCCGGCCCGAAGGGTCTGACGGCCGCGTACAAGGCGTGGTCGAAGGAACTCCAGCCTCACGTCCTCCCGCTCTTCACGCGGGCTGTCGACGGTGCGAAGAACTCCCTCCCCGGCTTGACCCCGCTCGTCCAGACCTCCGCGGACGCGATCGGCGAACTGATGGACCGCGCGAGCGCGGACATGAAGCGCCCGTTTTGGCAGCGCTTCAAGCAGGGGATCACGGAGAGCGCGAAGCCCGCGATCATCGGACTGGGCATCGCGTTTGGAAATACGTTCAAGGGCATTGCGGGAATCGTTGACGCATTCTTCCCGCACATGGACTCCATTTCGGAGCGCATGCAGAGGATCACCGGGCGCTTCGCCAACTGGGGAACGAACCTCCGCGGCTCACCCAAGTTTGAGCGCTTCCTCGATTACGCAAGCGAGATGGGCCCGATAGTGGCCGAATCACTTGGCGACATCGGAGGCGCGTTCCTCGAAATAGGGCGCGCTCTCTCGCCTCTCTCAGGCCCTCTATTCAAGGTGCTGGGGGCGATGGCGGAGGGGATAGCCACAATCGCGGAAAACGCGCCGTGGCTCGTCCAGGGGATATGGCTGGCAGTCGTCGCCACGAAGGCGTGGACGCTCGCGATGATCGCCTTCAACTTCGTCGCCAAGCAGAACATCTTCGTGCGGATCGCCATACTGATTGGCGTCGTGATCGCGGCTGTTGTTCTGGCCTACCAGAAGTGGGATTGGTTCCGCGAGGCAGTTCAGGCGACGTGGTCCGCAATCCAGATCGCGGCACAGTGGGCGTGGACGAAGGTTCTGAAGCCTGTCTTCGAGGGAATCTGGGGCGCAATCCAGTGGGTCGGTGACGCGCTGACGTGGCTCTGGAAGAACGTCTTCGTCCCGGCGTGGAACATCATCTCGACAGTGGCCAAGTACGCCGCCGCGATCCTCCTGACCGTGGTGTTCACGCCGATCTGGCTTGCAATCCAGGCCGTCGGCGCGATCCTCGGATGGCTCTGGGAAGACTGCTTCAAACCGACGTGGGACCTTATCGCAGGGCTCGCTACATGGGTTTGGGACAACGTCCTCTCGCCGTTCTTCAAATTGGTGTGGGACGGAATCAAGTGGATCGGCGACAAATTCGTCTGGCTCTACAACCACGCCGTCAAGCCTGCGATGGACTGGATTTCCAGCAAGGCAAAATGGCTGTGGGAACACGCCCTTAAGCCCGCCTTCCGCTGGATCTGGGATGGCCTGAAGTGGCTTGGTGACAAGTTCAAGTGGCTCTATGACCACTCCGTAAAACCCGCGTGGGACTGGGTTTCCGACAAGACGAGTTGGCTGTACGACAAGGCGCTGAAGCCGGCGTTCGACAAGATGAAGTCGGCGGTCAAACTCGTCGGCGACGCGTTCGGCGAAGCTAAGAAGGCCATCAAATCAGCGTGGGACGCCGTCGCTGGGATCGTCGCAAAGCCGGCCAACTTTGTGATCGATGTCGTCTACACGCACGGAATCAAAGCCGTATGGGACAAGGTCGCGGGATTCGTCGGCCTGGACAAGCTTCCTGCTGCTCCCAAGCTGCTCGACGAGACACCCAAGTTCGCCGACGGTGGGCGGACGCGCGGAGGGATTCCAGGTAAGGACTCCATCCCCGCCCTCCTGATGGAAGACGAGTACGTAATTCGTCGGGATAGCGCCCGGAAAATTGGGTTCGGCGTCCTTGAGCAGATGAACCGCACAGGCGAAATCCCCGGCGTACAGAAGTTTGCCGACGGCGGCATCGTCGGAGCACTCTCCGGGGCGTGGGACTGGACGAAGGACACGGTCTCAGGCGTCGTCGACGGGGCCGTTGACTGGGCTAAGGCCGGCGCGGACCTCATGGTCAACCCCGGCAAGGTGTGGGCTCAGCTCATGGCGCCGATCCTGCGCGACGTCACGGCCAATCTCGGTGGCGCTCAGATCGGCAAGACGCTTGCTGCGTACCCGCCCAAGATGGCATCCGGCCTGAAGGACAAGATCGTCGACGCTGTCAGTGGCTTCTTCTCCGGTGGCGGAGATGGAGGCGGAGGCGGGAACGGCGTGTGGGCGCGCCCCGTCAACGCCCCGTTCGGCACTCGGTTCGGCGTGGCTGGCCCAATGTGGTCCTCCGGCTATCACACGGGTTTGGACTTCCCTGCTGCGACGGGAACCCCGGTCTATGCAGCCGCCAACGGCACCGTTGCGACGGCCGGCGGGGGAGGCCCGTACGGGAACCACATCCTCGTCAACCATGGCGGGGGACTGGCGTCGCTGTACGCGCACCTGTCGAAGATAGTGACCTCTGTCGGCGACGCCGTGACGCGTGGGCAGACGATCGGTGCCGTGGGTGCGACAGGCAACGTCACCGGTCCTCACCTCCACTTCGAGGCGCGGCGTAACGGGCGGACCATCGATCCCATGCCGTTCCTGTACGACGACGGCGGTTACCTCCAGCCTGGAATGAACCTCGTCGCCAACGGGACGGGGAAGCCGGAGCCCGTTCTGACGTCGGAGCAGTGGGCAGCCATCGGGGCCTCCAAGGGCTCAGGGCGTCCGCTCACGATCAACGTTGAATCGAAGACGCTCCTCGACGGCCAAGAGCTGAAGGGCGTTGTAGTCGAGCAAATCAACCTGTACGACGGCGAGATAGCCCGTGATCTGCACAACGGGCGCGTCTACATCTGACACACCACCACGCACACTCCGGGCCGGTTCCGCCATGGGACCGGCCCTTCCCATGCCCGCGGGCCGACATGGTCCGCGGGCGTCCCTATGACTTCAGGAGGAGCCATGATCGGTAAGCCAGCCAAGAGCCAGTCCGTCACCTGCCCGCACTGCGGGGCCGAAGTCGAGCAGACGCCCGGCGCTGGACGCGTGCGGCAGTATTGCAACCCCGAGCACGGCCGGAGTTGGCGTCGTCGCATGCGCCACGCGGGTTGGCTGTAGGCGGTCTTGACGGCCGCACCCGTCGGCGTGATGGTCGTAGAACATTGCGCAATCCGCGTGACGACGGAGGACACCATGGCTCTACGATCGTTCGGCAAGGACCCCGAGACCAACGGCGACCACTGCCCGACGGTGTGGCTCGACGAGGAAAAGGGGGAGTTCGTGTTTCAGGGCTGGAAGGCTGACGAGGCTCTCCAGGCAGAATGCCTGTCCACGGGACCCATCCCCGACACGGAGGCAGTCGTCAGGCTGCCCGTCCGCATGGTGCAGCAGATCAGGGAGGCGTGCGATGCCGCAGAAGGTTCCGCCGTTCGCTGAGCTGCTCGCCGACTGCCAACGTTCCGCGGTCCATCTGGAGACTCGCGACGTCTACGGCGTCGACGAGGAAGACGCAGATTTCGCCGCATGGCGTGACGGGTGGGAGTACGACCTCAGCGACCGTTCGTCGTGGTGGAACGGCTTTCATCAGTCAGTTGCCGACGCCGTGGCCCGTGGCGTTGTCATGCGGCGCGCACGCGTCGTTTCGGAGCCCGTGAGCGGTTACATCCGCTACGAGCACTCATGCACGCCGCAGAACATCACGGCCGGCGAAGACGTTCGGTGGCTCCCTCGCCGCCTGGCGTCGGATCTGCTGCTCCCGGGTAACGACCTGTGGATCTTCGATGGCCGCCTGATCCGCTTCAGCCTGTTCGCAGGCGACGGCCGGTTCGTCGAGGACGTCATGGAGGATGCTGCCGACGTCGTGAAGCGCCACGCGGAGGCGTTCGAAGCCGTCTGGGAGCGCGCCATCCCGCACGAGGACTACAGGATCTGAGCGACGCACACCGATGCAATCTCCCTACCCCTCGACGGCCCTTGACGCCGCACGTCGCGCCATCGCAGAGCAACTCCGCGAGATCCGGCGTGACGCAGGTCTGACGGGTAGGGAGGTTGCAGCGCGCGCAGGTTGGCAGCCGTCGAAGGTCTCCCGCCTCCAGAGCGCTACGACGCCCCCGTCAGACGACGACATCCGCGAGTGGTGCCGCGCGTGTGGAGCGGAGGAGAAGATACCGGATCTCCTCGCAGCCAACCGTACTGCCGACTCGATGTACCTGGAGTGGCGCCGTGTCCAGCGCACAGGGCTGCGACGGCTGCAAGAGTCCCGTATTCCGCTGTACGAGCAGACGCGACAGTTCCGCGTCTACAGTTCCACGGTCATCCCTGGCTTCCTCCAGACCTACGAGTACGCCGCCGCGCTCCTGGGGAGCATCGCGCGCGTCCATGGGACGCCGGACGACGTTGCTGACGCAGCAGCCGCGCGCGTCGAGCGCTCTCACATCATCCGTGAGGGAGACCACCGCTTCGGGATCCTTCTGGAGGAGTCCGTCCTCCGTCACGTCGTCGGGGACGCGGCAATCATGGCGGGTCAATTGGGCTATCTGCTCTCCGTCATGGCGCTGCCCGCTGTGTCTGTCGGCATCGTCCCCGCCGGCCATCCGCGGGACATGTGGACGCTGGAGACGTTCACAATCTTCGACGACGAGCGAGTTCACGTGGAGCTCCTCACGGCCGCGATCACCGTGACGACGCCCGGTGAAGTCGCGCAGTACGCCCACGCCTTCGAGGAGATGGCCGCTCTAGCCGTCCACGGCGCGAGGGCTCGGTCACTCATCTCAGCCGCGATTGACTCGCTCGACTGAAGTCACGTAGAACTCCATAGAATTCCGTGGAACCTCGTCCTGCATCACGCCTAACTTCGTGCTTAGCCATTCCGCGCACAGTGGGTGATCACATGCAGGGATTAGGAGGCGTCGTGTCGCGCCCTGAATCGAGAGAACTGCCGGCCGTCGGAACGCTGATGATGGATACCGCGCGAGATCGCGTCGGCGCGTTCCAGGGCGAGGAGTGGGGGGAGTTCTACTTGCGCCCCGTCGGAGGAGGGCGCGAATGGACGGCATCCCCGGAGGTCGTTCGTGAGGCGACCGACGCGGAGAAGCTCAGCGCGCGGAACGCCGCAAGGAATGCCCGATCGCGCGAGAGTGGGCGACTCTGATGACACCACCCTCTCGGGTAGCCCCCTACCCGCTGCTGACGCCGGATCAAGCGATTGACAAGCTGCCGGAGAAGCTGCGCATCGAGTGCGCTCAATGCTTGGACTTCGAGGACGTCGACGACACGGACGAGGCGCAGCGATGGGCGGTCACGCACATGGTCGCCAACCGCTCCTTCGCCAACCGCGCTCACGAGCGCTTCCGCTACACCTCCGAACGTCGCTGGAGCCTGAAGCCCATATAGACCCGCGTGTCGGCGCCCGTGCGCCGGCGCGTGGAGGGCGCGGCAGGGGTCGGCGAGCCGGTGAGGTCGGCCTCTCCCGGCTCCTGCTCGCGTCCTGAACTCCTCGCCCCGGAGGCCGTCTGATTCCTTCGGCCGGCGGCGAGGGTCCGCCCGGTGCCGACACCCCTAACGGGGTTCGGGCGGACAGAGCCCCGCTCACTGCCTCCCCCGTGGCGGTGGGCGGGGCTTTTTGCGTTTCCGCAGGTCAGATGCTCGGGCGGTAGCGGATGGGATGATCTTCAGGTACCTCGACGATAACAATTTCGCAGCCGTCCGGATCCGCGATCCACATCTCGATCAGCCCCCACGGCTCGCGCAGCGGCGGCCGCACGATGTCGACCCCCTTGGCCCGCAGCTCCTCCTCGGCCGCGGTCACGTCGTCGACCTGGAGCCAGAGCCGTACGGCCGGGGACGGCGGGGTCTCGGACCGGCCCGAGATCTCCAGGAAGCCGCCGCCGAGGAAGTAGACGGTGCCGCGCTCCGGCCCCGTACCGAACTCGCGGTAGACGGCGAGGCCCAGCTGTTCGCCGTAGAAGACTCGGGACCGCTCGGCGTCGTTGGGGCGGAGCAGGGTCCGGCTGCTGAGTACGTGCACCATGCACCCGGAGCCTAATGGCAGCGTTACTCTCGTCCGTGCCCGAGCCACGCCCGAGAAACCGGAGAGACGCTCCCATGGACACCGCCGCCACCGCTGCCACCGGACTGACCTTCCGTGCCGCCACCGACGCCGACATCGAGGCGCTGGTCGCGCTGATCGAGTCGGCGTACCGGGGCGACTCCAGCCGGGCCGGGTGGACCACCGAGGCGGACATCCTTCAGGGGCAGCGCACCGACCCCGAAGGCGTCCGGGCCGTCATCAAGTCGCCCGACAGCAGGCTGCTGACGGTGGAACGGGACGGCGCGGTCGTCGCCTGCTGCCAGCTCGAGCACCGCGGTGACCACGCCTACTTCGGGATGTTCGCGGTCAGCCCGCGGCTCCAGGGCGGCGGCCTCGGCAAGGTGATCATCGCCGAGGCGGAGCGGCAGGCCCGCGCGACCTGGGGCGTGACGCAGATGCACATGACCGTGATCTCCGTACGTGAGGACCTCATCGCCTGGTACGAGCGGCGCGGCTACCGCCGTACCGGAAAGATGACGCCGTTCCCGTACGGCGACGAGCGGTTCGGCATCCCGCAGCGCGCCGACCTGCAGTTCGAGCTGCTGGTCAAGGAACTCGCCTGAGCCGTACGTCGCGGTGTCTCAGGCCGTGAACCGGCCGGTGCGTTTGATCTCCGGGTAGTCGGTCGTCGCTCCGTCCAGCTCCAGCGCGCGGACGAGACGCAGGTGTTCCTGCGTGTTCACCACCCAGCCGATGATCCGCAGGCCGGCCTCGCGCGCATGCTCCACGACCTCCAGGGTGAGCCGGCGGATGTTGAGGCAGACGGTCGCCGCACCGGCCTCGACGGCGCGCTCCACGATGTCGGTGCCGTACCGGCTGGCGATCAGAGCGGTCCGTACCCCGGGCAGCAGCCGGGCGATCTCGGCGATGGCCTCGTCGTGGAACGAGGACACCTCGATCCGCTCCACCAGGCCCCGTTCGCGCATGACCTCCGCCAGCGCCCGCGCGGCGGCGACGTCCTTGATCTCGGCCTGCAGCGGCGCGTCGACCGTGTCCAGGACCTCCTCGAACACCGGGATCCGTTCCCCCTGGCCCGCGTCCAGGGCCCGTAGCTCCGCGAGGGTCTTCTCGGCGACCGGACCGGTGCCGTCGGTCGTACGGTCCACTTCGGTGTCGTGCAGTACGACGAGGGCGCCGTCCTTGCTGAGGTGCAGATCGAGTTCGATGGCGTCGAGGCCGGCCTGCTCGGCGGCGACGAAGGAACGCAGGGTGTTCTCGGGTGCGACACCCATGACTCCGCGGTGACCGATGGTGAGGAAGTTCAAGGTTCGACTCGCTTCCGTCGACGGCGGCGGCAGGGATCGCGCGGACCGGGACGGCCCTGGGCGCGACAGGGCCGCAGCCTAGTGGCCTGTCCCGCCGATGAACCCCTGCCTACACGGGGGTATCGGGACGACGCCGGGGCGGACCTGGCGCCCTCGCGGCCGACGTTCCCCCGCACAGACGCCCCTGCGGTGGCCGACAGGAAAAAGTTCAGTGACGATGGGGGTGCGCAGGATAATTTCCCGCTGCTCCCCTTGCTGGGAGAAACCCCCTATGCATACGGTGTCCTTACGCAAGGTTCTCCAGTGGAGGATGGGACATGACGGAAATTCTTGTGCAGGCGGGTGCGGAGGAGCAGGTTCCTCCCGTGGCCAGGGTGGTGGAGCATCCGGCGTGGCCCGTGCTCAAGGATGCCGTGGAGCAGATCCGGCCATGGCAGTCCAAGGACGGATCGATCGACTTCGACGCCGAGGGCGCCCCGGCCTCCGCGGACGCCGAGTTCGCCGTGCGCCGGATCGTCGACGCCGTCGAGGAACTGTCCCCGCTGCTCCCGCACGACGTCGCCTACCACGCGGCGCTGGTGAAGGACCTGCGCCGCTGGGCCGACGACGGCTTCGAGGTGCCCGACTTCCTCGACTCGCTGCTGGCCTTCCAGCCTGCGGCGAACCGCCGGGACGGCCTCCAGCACCTGGTCGTCTTCCCGATGTACACCCAGAACGGCAACCCCGACCGCAACCTCGAGGCGGTCGTGCTGCGCATGGTCTGGCCGGACTGGCTGGCCGAACTGGAGCGCACTCGCTACGACAACCCGCTGTTCTGCGGCATCACCTTCGAGGACTTCACGGCGGGCTACGACACCAACTCCGCCGTCCTCTTCCCGGAGACGATCGCCGTCCGCGAAGCTCCCGAGCGCTTCACCTGGGGCGGCATCTTCTGCGACCGCGAGGCCGCCCGCTTTCGCCGCGTCACCGCGGCCGCCGTCGACATCCTCGGCCTGGAACTGCCCGAGGACATCGCCGCGATGGTGCACGACCAGAAGCGCTGCGAAGAGGCCTTCGTGCTGTGGGACATGGTCCACGACCGCACCCACAGCCACGGCGACCTGCCCTTCGACCCGTTCATGATCAAGCAGCGCCAGCCGTTCTGGATGTACGGCCTGGAGGAGCTGCGCTGCGACCTCACCGCCTTCAAGGAGGCCGTGAAGCTTCAGACCGAGGGCGTCCCGCAGGCTCGTGACGTGCAGTACGCGGTGCTCTTCGACCGCATGTTCCGCTTCCCGGTCACCGGCGAGCGCGTCCGCAACTACGACGGCCTCGGCGGCCAGCTCCTCTTCGCCTACCTGCACAAGCACGACGTCGTCCGCTGGACCGACAACAAGCTGTCCATCGACTGGCAGCGCGCCCCGCAGGTCACCAACCAGCTGTGCGCCGAGATCGAGCAGCTGTATCGGGACGGCATCGACCGCCCGAAGCTCGTGCACTGGTTCGCCGGGTACGAGCTGGTCTCGACCTACCTCGCCCCGCACCCGGGTTCCAGGTGGGCCAAGGGCCCCGACGCCCTGGACCTGACCCAGCCGCCGCGCAAGCTCGTCGATGACGTGCTTCCGGACGAGTTTCCGCTGAGCATGTTCTATGAGGCGCTGTCCAAGAAGCTCAAGAACGTGATTGCGTCGACCCGGGGCATCACGGCGGACAGCACCGAGCGGGTCGCCGCGTGAGCGATCTCGTCCAGAACACTGCTCAGGAGGCGAGGATCATGGGGAACGGGGCTCTCAGCGGTGCGGTGATCGCGGTGGCCGGTGCGGGGGGACCCGCCGGGCGGGCGGCGCTGCTCAGGCTGGCCGAGGCGGGGGCGACCGTCGTCGGCTCGGACAACGACCCGGAGCGGCTGGCGGAAGCCGTGGACGCGGCCAGCTACGCGCACGGCGGCGCCACCGTCGTCGGTGACACGGTGGACCTGCTCGACCGGCAGGCCGCCCAGGACTGGGCCAACCGCGTCGAGAAGGACTTCGGCCGTGTCGACGGCCTGGTCCACCTCGTCGGCGGCTGGCGCGGCAGCGAGACGTTCACCAAGACCAGCCTCGACGACTGGGACTTCCTCGAGCTGCTGCTGGTCCGCACCGTGGCGCACACCTCCCTCGCCTTCCACGAGGCGCTGCAGCGCAGCGACCGCGGCCGGTACATCCTGATCAGCGCCGCGGGCGCCACCAAGCCCACCGCCGGCAACGCCGCCTACGCCGCCGCCAAGGCCGCCGCCGAGGCGTGGACGCTGGCCCTGGCCGACTACTTCCGCAAGGCCGGGGGCCCCGAGGGGCCGACGTCCGCGGCTGCCATCCTGGTGGTGAAGGCACTGGTGCACGACGCGATGCGCGCCGAGCGACCCAACGCGAAGTTCGCGGGCTTCACGGACGTCAAGGACCTGGCCGAGGCCATCGTCGGCGTCTGGGACAAGCCCGCCGCAGAAGTGAACGGAAACCGTCTGTGGCTGACCGAGAAGCCGTGAACCCCCCGAAGACCGACGCGCGTCGCCACCACGACCCGGAGGTCCGCGGTTTCGCCAGTGACAACTACGCCGGGGCCCACCCCGAGGTGCTCGCCGCCCTGGCCCTGGCCAACGGCGGCCACCAGGTCGCGTACGGCGAGGACGCGTACACCGACAACCTCCAGCGAATCATCCGCAGCCACTTCGGGGCCACGGCGGAGGCCTTCCCGGTCTTCAACGGCACCGGCGCCAACGTCGTCGCACTCCAGGCGGTCACCGACCGCTGGGGTGCGGTGATCTGCGCGGAGAGTGCGCACATCAACGTCGACGAGGGCGGCGCGCCCGAGCGGATGGGCGGCCTGAAGCTGCTCACCGTCCCCACACCCGACGGCAAGCTCACCCCCGAGCTGATCGACCGGCAGGCGTACGGCTGGGAGGACGAGCACCGCGCGATGCCGCAGGTCGTCTCGATCACCCAGAGCACCGAACTCGGCACCCTGTACACGCCCGACGAGATCCGTGCCATCTGCGAGCACGCCCACGCGCTCGGCATGAAGGTCCACCTCGACGGCTCCCGGATCGCCAACGCGGCCGCCTCCCTGAACGTGCCGATGCGCACGTTCACCAACGCGGTCGGCGTCGACATCCTCTCCCTCGGCGGGACCAAGAACGGCGCCCTGTTCGGCGAGGCGGTCGTCGTCATCAACCAGGACGCCGTCAGCCGTATGAAGCACCTGCGCAAGCTGTCCATGCAGCTCGCCTCCAAGATGCGCTTCGTATCGGTGCAGTTGGAGGCGCTGCTCGCCAAGGACCTGTGGCTGCGCAACGCCCGCCACTCCAACGAGATGGCCCAGCGCCTCGCCGAGGGCGTCCGTGCCGTGCACGGCGTCGAGATCCTCTACCCGGTGCAGGCCAACGCGGTCTTCGCCCGCCTGCCGCACGACGTGAGCGAGCGCCTGCAGAAGCGGTTCCGCTTCTACTTCTGGGACGAGGCGGCCGGCGACGTCCGCTGGATGTGCGCCTTCGACACGACGGAGGAGGACGTGGACGCGTTCGTGGCGGCGCTCAAGGAGGAGATGGCTCGATAGCCGCCCTGCATGGGCATGAGATCTGCATAGGTATGCGACCAGCCGAAAAGTCATTGACGCTTGGGTGGTCGCATTTCTATGCTCTGCGGGCATGGAGCTGATCCAGGAAATCCCGCACCTGTCCGCCTACTTGGCCGTCGACGAGGTCATCGGCCATGACCATCCGCGGGTAAGGGATGCGGCGGCCCGGCTCGCGGCAGCAGCATCGGACTCGTATGACTATGCACGTATGGCGTTCGAGTCCGTGCGCGACACCATTCCGCACTCGCAGGACTCCGGTGATCCCCGCGTCACCTGGCGCGCGTCCGACGTGCTGGAACAGGGAACGGGCATCTGCTACGCCAAGGCCCACGCACTGGCGGCGCTGCTGCGGGCCGAGGACATCCCGACGGCGCTCTGCTATCAGCGGCTGGCGCACGACGGCGGAGACGGGCATGTCGTGCACGGGCTTGTCGCCGTGCGGTTCAACGGCGCCTGGCACCGGCAGGACCCGCGCGGCAACAAGGCGGGCGTGGACGCCCAGTTCTCCCTCGACGGCGAGCGCCTGGCCTTCACGCCCGATGCGAAGTCCAACGAGTCGGACTATCCGGTGCTGTACGCAAAACCGCACCCGGTTGTCCTCGGCGTCCTGCGGGCCGCCCCCGACCGGCCGTACCTGTGGAAGACGCTCCCCGTCGCACTCTGAGGTCGGGGAACGGTCAGCGGGCCTCGGCCTCGCGTACCTCCTCCGGAGTCGGCGCCGTGCCGCCGAGATGGGCCGGCAGCCACCACGTGTCGTCCGGACCCTTGGGGCGTACCGGGTAGGCGCGCTGGGCGGCCTCCAGCAGTTCCTGGACCCGCTCGCGCAGCTGCCGGGTGATCGCGCCGGCGTACTTGTCGCGCGAGGCCTCGAGTGCCTCGCCGACCCGGATCGTGATCGGCGTGTGGCTGCGCCGGAAGTTGCGCGGGTGGCCCTTGGTCCACAGCCGCTGCGTGCCCCACACGGCCATCGGGACGAGCGGGACGCCCGCCTCCTGGGCCAGTCGGGCGGCGCCGGACTTGAAGCCCTTCAGGGTGAACGACTGCGAGATCGTGGCCTCGGGGAACACGCCGACCACCTCGCCGGAGCGCAGTGAGTCCAGGGCGTGTGCGTAGGCCGCCTCGCCCTGCTTGCGGTCCACCGGGATGTGCTTCATGCCGCGCATCAGCGGGCCGGAGATCTTGTGCCGGAAGACGGACTCCTTCGCCATGAAACGCACCAGGCGCTTCTGGGGGAGCGCGGCCAGGCCGCTGAAGATGAAGTCCAGATAGCTGATGTGATTGCTCACCAGCACGGCGCCGCCCGAGCGCGGGATGTTCTCCGACCCCTTGCAGTCGATCTTGAGGTCCCAGGCCTTGAACATCGTGAGGGCGAGACCGACGACGGGGCGGTAGACGAGTTCTGCCATGGGCGGGGTGGACCCTTCCTGCTCTGCCTGGGAAGGGATTCCCGGCGGGGAAGCTACGGAGCCGTAGGTTTACGGCATCTCGCAGATCGTGCCCCAAGAACGGCCGGGGAGCCAGTCCTGGTGCCCGGCCGACACGAGATCCTCGTCACGTCGGCCGGTGATCCACCTCGTGCTTTTAACGGCCTTTTACTTTGCGCGTACCGCCACCCGTTGGGCCATCAGGTACAACTCGCAGCCCAGGCAGTACCCGAACGCGGCATTGAGGAAGGCGGCGCCGAGCGCGGCGCCGGTGGCCGCGAGGCCCAGCCATGCGGGCCCCAGCGTGAAGCCGACCAGGCCGACGCCGGTGAAGACCAGGCCCACCGCCTGCGCGAACCGCGGCGGTTCGGGTGACTCGAACTCCGAGGGCGGCCCGATCCGGGGCCGTACGAACTTGCGGAACACCCAGCCGTACGGCGAACGGCCCACGCCGCCGGCCGCGCCGAGCGCGAACGCCAGGGTCTGCCAGGCCAGCAGCCAGGCGCTTGTGGTGATCAGGGCGACCGCCAGGAGGACGGTCGTCACGGCCGCCCCGAACCGCGGCCCTCTCACGTCGATGTCCATGAAGCCAGCATTCCGCAGCGGATCCGCTTCCGGGAGGTGGGAATCTTTGCGGTCTCGTGAATGCTTGTGCATGTGATGACGGGACTTGTGGTGTGTCTTGCGGTGCTCGCGGCGGTGAGCGTCTACGGCGTGCTGCACCGGTGGCGGAGCGGGAGAGTGCGCGTGCGCGGGCGTGACGAGGGGAAGCGGCTCGGTGCGGCCGAGCTGGGCGCGGAACTCGGCGAGCGGGCCACGCTGGTTCAGTTCTCCAGCGCCTTCTGCGCACCCTGCCGGGCGACCCGGCGCATTCTCGACGAGGTGGCCGGTCTGGTCCCCGGCGTCACCCACGTCGAGATCGATGCCGAGGCCCACCTGAACCTCGTCCGCGCCCTCGACATCCTCAAGACGCCGACCGTGCTGGTGCTGGACGCCGACGGCCGTGTTGTGCGGCGGGCCACGGGGCAGCCGCGCAAGGCCGATGTGATCGCCGCACTGGGGGAGGCGGTCTGAGTGCCGATGCCCAGGAGGCCGTTTCCGCATGCCGGAACGAACTTGACTGTGTACACCACCTACCGTCAGCCTGGCCGTATGCCTTCTGAACTCCTTCTCTTCGGGCGGGTCCATGCCGACCTCGTCCGCACCGCGAGTGCGTGCTGTCCGGGCTGTTGAACCGCCCCGAACTGCTCCTCGCCCCTGACAGAGGTCAACTTCATGACGGCCACCCCCGACCTAGCCGCCCCCCGTACCGCCTCACCCGATCTGCTCCGCGCCGTCTTCCGTCGGCACGCGGCCGGAGTCGCCGTGATCACCGCGCGGGGCGACGACGGCCCGGTCGGCTTCACCGCCACGTCCCTCACGTCGGTCTCCGTGGAGCCGCCGATGCTCTCCTTCGGGATCGGCACGGGCTCCTCCAGTTGGGCGGCGATCTCCGGGGCTGAGCACGTGGGGGTCCACATACTCGGCGAGCACCAGCAGGAGCTGGCCGCCACCTTCGCCCGAAGCGGCGCCGACCGGTTCGGCGCCCCCACCGGCTGGCGCGAGGGCCCTGAAGGCGTTCCCGTGCTCGACGACGTGCTGGCCTGGCTGGTGGGGCGGGTCCACGCGCGCGTGCCCGCCGGCGACCATCACATCGTGCTCGCGGAGGTCGTTCTCGGTGATCCGGCCGGGGCGGGCCGCCCGCTCCTGTACCACCAGGGGCGCTTCAATGCCCTGCGTGACTGAGTGCGGCCCGACCGTCCTGCGAAGCCGTCCAGTTCCGGTTACGCTGCGTTGCGAAGGTCACAGTTCAAAGCGCTTGCTTAGCGGGAACGAACTGGGTGTACTGGCGAGTAATATTTCGTTCGGAGCGAGGGTCGCCCCGACCGGGATCGGCCGCTTCAGGCGCCTATGCTGCCTGCAAGCAGGCAGCCGAGAAATGACGATGCAGTAGGAGAGCCGGCGTGAGCTTGAGGATCGTTGTCACTGTGAAGTACGTGCCCGACGCCACTGGCGACCGGCACTTCGCCGATGACCTGACCGTCGACCGGGACGACGTGGACGGTCTGCTCTCCGAGCTGGACGAGTATGCGGTCGAGCAGGCGCTGCAGATCGCCGAGGACGCGGACGACGCCGAGGTCACCGTCCTGACCGTGGGCCCGGAGGACGCCAAGGACGCCCTGCGCAAGGCCCTGTCGATGGGCGCCGACAAGGCGATCCACGTCGAGGACGACGACCTGCACGGCACCGACGCCATCGGCACCTCGCTGGTGCTGGCCAAGGCGATCGAGAAGGCCGGCTACGACCTGGTCATCTCCGGCATGGCCTCCACCGACGGCACCATGGGCGTCGTCCCGGCCCTGCTGGCCGAGCGTCTGGGCGTCCCGCAGGTGACCCTGCTGTCCGAGGTTTCCGTCGAGGACGGCACGGTCAAGGGCCGCCGCGACGGCGACGCCGCGAGCGAGCAGCTTCAGGCGCAGCTTCCGGCGGTCGTGTCGGTCACCGACCAGTCGGGCGAGGCGCGTTACCCGTCCTTCAAGGGCATCATGGCCGCCAAGAAGAAGCCGGTGGAGTCCTGGGACCTGGAGGACCTGGAGATCGAGGCCGAGGAGGTCGGTCTCGAGGGCGCCTACACCACCGTGGACGCCGCGGTCGAGCGCCCGGCCCGCACGGCCGGCACGATCGTCAAGGACGAGGGCGAGGGCGGCAAGCAGCTCGCTGAGTTCCTCGCGAGCCAGAAGTTCATCTGAGCTCGAATTCGCTGACCGCCCCGCATACTTCGCAAGCAGGAGAGAAGAAGTCCCATGGCTGAAGTTCTCGTCTACGTCGACCACGTGGACGGTGCCGTCCGCAAGCCCACCCTGGAGCTGCTGACCCTGGCCCGCCGCATCGGCGAGCCCGTCGCCGTCGCCCTCGGCAACGGTGCCGCCGACACCGCGTCCACGCTCGCCGAGCACGGCGCGGTCAAGGTGCTCACGCACGACGCCGCCGAGTACGCCGACTACCTGGTCGTACCGAAGGTGGACGCCCTGCAGGCCGCCTACGAGGCCGTGTCCCCGGCCGCCGTCCTCGCCCCCTCCTCCGCCGAGGGCAAGGAGATCGCCGCCCGTCTGGCGCTGCGCATCGGCTCCGGCATCATCACCGACGCCGTCGACCTGGAGGCCGGCGACGAGGGCCCCGTGGCCACCCAGTCGGTGTTCGCCGCGTCCTTCACCACCAAGTCCCGGGTCTCCAAGGGCACCCCGGTCATCACGGTCAAGCCGAACTCGGCCGCCGTGGAGGCCGCCCCGGCCGCCGGCGCGGTCGAGGCGCTGTCGGTGACCTTCTCCGACAAGGCCACCGGCACCAAGGTCACCGCGCGCACCCCGCGCGAGTCGACCGGGCGTCCGGAGCTCACCGAGGCCGCGATCGTCGTCTCCGGCGGCCGTGGCGTCAACGGTGCGGAGAACTTCGCGATCATCGAGGCCCTCGCCGACGAGCTCGGCGCGGCCGTCGGTGCCTCGCGTGCCGCGGTGGACGCGGGCTGGTACCCGCACACCAACCAGGTCGGCCAGACCGGCAAGTCCGTCTCGCCGCAGCTGTACATCGCCTCCGGCATCTCCGGCGCGATCCAGCACCGCGCCGGTATGCAGACCTCGAAGACGATCGTGGCCGTCAACAAGGACCCCGAGGCGCCGATCTTCGAGCTCGTCGACTACGGCGTCGTCGGCGACCTGTTCGACGTCGTCCCGCAGCTCACCGAGGAGATCAAGGCCCGCAAGGGCTGATCGTCCGCAGGCTGTACGAGGCCCCCGTGACCACGCCGGTCACGGGGGCCTCGGCTCATCCCAGGGTCAGCGACGCCTGCACCGGCAGATGGTCGCTCGGGAACTGCCCGTTCATGGAGAAGGTGTTGATCTCCGCCCGGTGCACGGTGACCCCCGGCGTCGCCAGGATCCAGTCGATGCGGTCGCCGTCCGGCGTCAGCGGCCGGTAACCGTGGAACGTCCCGTACAGCGCGCTGCGTTCGGCGGCCTGCTCCCAGGTGTCGACGAGCCCGGCGCCCAGCAGTGTGTCGTAGACCGGGTCGTTGTGGGCCGCGACGTTGAAGTCGCCGGTCACCAGCAGCGGCAGCGAACGGTCGAGCCCGGCGATCCGCTGCACGGTCAGGGCCGCGGCACGCGCGCGTGCGTCCTGGCTGCGGTTGTCGAGGTGGGTGTTGAGGAAGTAGAACTCCCGGCCGGCGTCCCGCAGATCGCGGAAGCGGATCCAGGTGACCATGCGGATGGACCCGCCGCCCCAGGTGTTCGACCCGATCACGTCCGGGGTGTCGGAGAGCCAGAAGTGGTCGTACTCGACGGGGGCGAGACGGCGCGTGTCGTAGAAGATCGCCATGAACTCGTCGCGGCTGCCGCCCGCACGGCCCGTGCCGATCCAGTCGTAGTGCGGCCCGAGGTCGGCCTCGATGTCCTGCAGCTGCTGGTAGAGGCCCTCCTGGGTGCCGATGACGTGCGGGCGCTCGCGGCGCAGCAGTTCGCGCATCACCGGTCTGCGCACCGCCCAGCTGTTCGGTTCGCTGGTGCTCGCGAAGCGCAGGTTGAAGGACATGGCCTCCAGGCGCAGTCCGGCGGAAACCTCGGCCGACGCGGGCAGCGGGGACAGTGCTGTACTGGACAGGGGCAGGGCGACCGCTGCGGCTAACGCGGCCTTCAGGCCCAGACGGCGCGTGACTCGGCTGTGTTTCGGCACGGTGGCTCCTTCGTTGGGGACTGCCGGGCGGAGTCGTGCGTACCGAAGTGTTCTACCGCCGCATGAGATGAGCGTGAACATGCCGAAAGTTCGCGGTGGCCCCATGAGTAAGCGGTGTTGACCAGGCGGAAGGTCCCCCGATAACTTCGTTCTACGGATTGTTGATTCCGTAAAGCGGAAAGCTGGAGGGTGTGGGATGGGTCAGGGTCAGCAGGAGCGAGTGGCGACGAGCCTGGCGGGCACGGTCAGCGAGGAGATCAGCGCCTCCCTCGCACCGGTCGACGCCGAACTGGAGCGCCGCTACCCCGGAGACCCCGGCACCCGCCAGCCCGTCCACACCGTCTACGTCCCCGGCGACGCCTTCACCGCCGACACCATCCGCTCCTGGGGCGACCAGGCCCTTGTCGCCCTCGACGAACACGCACCGGACGCCGCCTCCTTCGCGGCCGTCCTCGGCCTCCCCGACGACCTCGCCGAGGCCGTCCACGACCGGGTCCGCGCCAAGCTGGAGCGTGAGCCGATCGAGGACCTGCGCGTCGACTTCGAGGACGGCTACGGCCCCCGCCCCGACGCCGAGGAGGACGAGACGGCCGCCCGCGCGGCCCGGCTGATCACCGAGGCGTGTGAGAAAGGCACCGCGGCCCCGTACATGGGCATCCGCATGAAGTGCATGGAGGCCGCCGTCCGGGACCGGGGCATCCGCACCCTCGACATCTTCCTCACCGGCCTGATGAAGGCCGGCGGCCTGCCCGACGGGCTGGTCCTCACCCTGCCCAAGGTCACCTACCCCGAGCAGGTCACCGCCATGGTCCGGCTCCTTGAGGCCTTCGAGAAGGCGCACGCGCTGGAGCCCGGGCGGCTCGGCTTCGAGATACAGATCGAGACCAGCCAGTCCATCCTCGCCACCGACGGCACCGCCACCGTCGCCCGGATGATCCAGGCCGCCGAGGGCCGCGCCACCGGACTGCACTACGGCACCTTCGACTACAGCGCCTGCCTCGGCGTCTCCGCCGCCTACCAGGCCAGCGACCACCCGGCCGCCGACCACGCCAAGGCGATCATGCAGGTCGCCGCCGCGGGCACCGGCGTCCGCCTGTCGGACGGTTCGACCAACGTCCTGCCGGTCGGCCCGACCGAGCAGGTCCACGACGCCTGGCGCCTGCACTACGGCCTCACCCGCCGCGCTCTGGCCCGCGCCTACTACCAGGGCTGGGACATGCACCCCGGCCACCTCCCGACCCGCTACGCGGCCGTCTACGCCTTCTACCGCGAGGGCTTCGAACAGGCCGCCGCCCGCCTCGCCCGCTACGCGGGCCGCATCGGCGGCGACGTCATGGACGAGCCCGCCACCGCCAAGGCCCTCAGCGGCTACCTCCTGCGCGGCCTGGACTGCGGGGCCCTCGACATCGCCGAGGTCGCCCGGCTGACCGGCCTGACCCGGACCGAGCTGGAGGGCTTCGCGGCGCCCCGGCGGGGTGATCTGACGGCCTCCGCCAAGTAGCGAGGCCGTCACCGACGTCACTTCCCGTTCGCCGGTGTGCCCGGACTCCCCGGCTGCTGAGCCCGTACGTACCGTTCCAGGCCGGAGGCAGTCGCCAACTGCTCCTCGGCGAACAGCCGCGTGCCCCGCTCGCACAGCCGGCGGTCGGCGCGGGCCCGTGCGCAGAACTCCGCGGGCGTGGTGCCGAACAGCTTCCGCAACCTGGGCAGGGTGACGAGGAGTTCGGTGAGCAGGGCGCGCTGCCCGGGATGCGTGCGGGGCGCGGGGGAGCCGTTGTGCAGGACGCCATGGCGGTTGACGTACACGTACGCGCCGGGCAGCGGCTCGCCGTTCTCCAACTCGATCCGCACCTCGGGCGCGGGCAGCCAGGCGCGGGCGAAGTTGCCGTGCGGCAGCGGCACGCCCTCACTCGCATCGACCACCGCGAGCTGCTCGGCGTCGAGCCAGATGACGAACAACTCCCGTACGACTCCCGGCGCGTCGAACGGGGAAGCGCTCACGTAGCCGAGGCGGCTCACGTGGGCGGAGACACCCACGTCGATACCCGTGACCCGGGCCTTGACCATCGGGACGGGTGAGGTGATTCCGAACTGGGCCATCTTGTGGCGCAGTTGGCCGGGGCAGGCGTTGGAGCCGACGGCCAGGACCGGGGTGCGGTCCTCGTGCACCAGGCGGATGAGCGGCAGCAGCCGGTCCCCGTCGAGCAGCCCCGACATCTGCGGCCAGGCACCCGGATAGCTCAGCGGACGTTCGCGGGGCGCCTCCGCCAGCCCCAGCGCCTCCAGGGTGCGGTCCGGCCCGTCATGCCGCGGCTGCTTCGCGTGTTCCTCCATGGACCGCTCAGTCTGCCGGCGGCAGCTCGCCGGAGCCGCGGGTGATCAGCCGGGTCGGCAGTTCGATGCGCTCCGGGACGACGAGCGAGCCGTCCAGCTGGCGGAACAGCCGTTCCGCGGCGGTGCGGCCGAGGGCGGCCGCGTCCTGGGCGACCACGGTCACCCCCGGCTGAAGCAGGTCGGCGAGTTCGATGTCGTCGAAGCCGACCAGGGCGACCTGCCGGGACTGCTCGGCCAGGACACGGATCACGGTGACCGTCACGCGGTTGTTGCCCGCGAAGACCGCGGTGACCGGGGCGGGGCCGGAGAGCATCTCCTCGGCCGCCCGGCGCACCCGGCGCGGATCGGTGATGCCCAGGGACACCCAGGACTCCTCGACCGGTATGCCGGCGTCCTCCATCGCGGCCCGGTAGCCGCGCAGCCGCTCCGCCGCGGTGTGGATACGGGGCATGTCGCCGATGAAACCGATCCGCCGGTGACCGTGCGCGATCAGGTGCGCGACGCCGTCCCGGGCGCCGCCGTAGCTGTCCGACAGGACGACATCGGCGTCGATCTTCCCGGCCGGACGGTCCACGAACACCGTGGCGACACCCGCTTTGAGCTCGGGTTCCAGATAGCGGTGGTCGTCACCGGCCGGGATGACGACCAGCCCGTCCACCCGCCGCGCGCACAGCGCCAGCACCAGCTCCTGCTCGCGCTCGGGGTCCTCGGCGCTGGAACCGTTGATCAGCAGGGCGCCGTGGGCGCGGGCCACCTCCTCGACCGCGCGGCTGAGTGGCCCGTAGAACGGGTCGGCCAGGTCCTCCAGGACCAGCCCGATGCTGGCCGTACGGCCCTTGCGCAGCACCCGCGCGCTGTCGTTGCGCCGGAAGCCGAGCGCCTCGATGGCCTCCTGGACGCGGCGCTCGGTCTCCGGCGTGACCCCCGGTTCACCGTTGACGACCCGGGAGACCGTCTTCAGTCCGACCCCGGCACGGGCCGCGACGTCCTTCATGGTCGGCCGGTTGCCGTAGCGGTTCGCGGAGAGATTCGCGGAGAGGCGGTCTGCTCGGCGGTGGGTCTCGGGCACGGTGCGGTGTCCTGTCCTGTGGTCCGGGGATGCGTCGGTCCATGGTTTGTATGAGGATGTGGCGTCGAGCATAGAGCCTGGACAACGTTGTCAGACGCAGGGGAGACTGTCCACCGCAATCTCCGGCCCGCGCCCCACCGCTGGACCGGCCGGCCCTTTTACCCAGGTTGACGGGGAGATCCGACACTGATGCACACCGACCTCGTGGCCGCGCTCGACATCGGCGGAACCAAGATCGCAGGCGCGCTGGTGGACGGCGGCGGTCGGATCGTGGTGCGCGCCCAGCGCCCCACGCCCGCCCAGCAGGACGGCGACACCGTGATGCGGGCGGTCGAGGAGGTGATCGGCGAGCTGATCGCGGCGCCGCTGTGGGGCCGCGCGAGCGCCGTCGGCATCGGCAGCGCAGGTCCGGTGGACGCCTCGGCGGGCACGGTCAGCCCCGTGAACGTGCCCGGTTGGCGCGACTATCCACTCGTGGAGCGGGTCCGGGCTGCGGCCGGCGGACTGCCCGTCGAGCTGATCGGCGACGGCGTCGCGATCACCGCCGCCGAGCACTGGCAGGGCGCCGCGCGAGGCCACGACAACGCGCTGTGCATGGTGGTCTCCACCGGCGTCGGCGGTGGCCTGGTCCTCAACGGGCGGCTTCACCCCGGCCCCACCGGCAACGCGGGCCACATCGGTCACATCAGCGTGGATCTCGACGGCGATCCCTGCCCGTGCGGTGCGCGCGGCTGTGTGGAGCGCATCGCCAGCGGCCCCAACATCGCGCGCCGCGCCCTGGAGGCCGGCTGGCGGCCCGGCCCCGACGGCGACACCTCCGCCGCCGCGGTGGCCGCCACCGCACGCGCCGGCGACCCGGTCGCCGTGGCCTCCTTCGAACGCGCCGCCCAGGCCCTGGCTGCCGGTATCGCGGCCACCGCGACCCTCGTCGAGATCGACATCGCGGTCATCGGCGGGGGAGTGGGCAAGGCGGGCGATGTCCTCCTCTCCCCCCTGCGCAAGGCCCTCGGCGACTACGCGACGCTGTCGTTCGTCCAGGGGCTGAAGGTGATGCCGGCTCAGATGGGCACGGACGCAGGCCTGGTGGGGGCCGCCGCGGCCGCCCTGGCGAGCCGGACGGACGCCACGGCGGCGGGGGTGTGAGCGCCGTCGGCAGGAACGTTCACTCCCGGTCGGACAGGGTCCCACGGGCCGACAGACCCGGGACAGGTGCGTGACCCCGGACCGGGTCCGTCGGTTGAACCGGGCATGAAGAAGCGCAGCATGCTCGCCATTGCCTCCCTCGCCACCGGATTCGTCGTCGCGGCGGTCACCCCCTCTCAGGCCGGCGGTGAGGGGACCGGCAAGCCCAAGGCGGACGACACCCTGAGCACCCTCGACAAGACCGGCGTCGGCGACAGCCTGACCCTGGAGGATCGCACGCCCGGCGGGCAGGAGAACTGACGCAGCCGCCACAGCCGCACCGCGAGGCGCCGGCCCCCGGAAAGGGGTGCCGGCGCCTCCGCTTGTGCACCCTCAACTGGGCCTGGTTTCCGTGGCAGGGTGGAACGGGCAAGCCACAGGGGTCCAACAGAAGAGGGGGAAACGTGACCGTCGTCTGGATCAACGGCGCGTTCGGTGCGGGGAAGACCACCACTGCACGGGAACTGATCGAACTGATCCCGAACAGCACGCTCTTCGACCCCGAGGTCATCGGCGGCGAACTGACACATCTGCTGCCGGCCAAACGCCTCGCCGAGGTCGGCGACTTCCAGGACCTGCCGATCTGGCGACGCCTCGTCATCGACACCGCGGCCGCGCTGCTCGCCGAACTCGGCGGCACCCTCGTCGTGCCCATGACCCTGCTGCGCCAGGAGTACCGCGACGAGATCTTCGGCGGTCTCGCAGCCCGCCGTATCACCGTCCGGCATGTGCTTCTCACCCCGGCCGAAACGATCCTGCGCGACCGAATAGCGAACCGTGAGCTCCCGCCCGACGTGCCCGACGGCGAGATACGCACACGCCAGTGGTCGTACGACCGCATCGAGCCGTACAAGGCCGCCCTCGCCTCCTGGCTGACCGCCGACGCCCACCCCGTCGACAACGGCGCCCTCGCCCCGTACGAGACCGCCTCCCGTATCGCCGAGGCCGTCGCCTCCGGGGCCGTGCCCGTCTGTGACATCGTGCAGACCCCCGAACCCACCGCCGAGACGCTGGCCGCCGGTGTCCTCCTCTTCGACGAAAAGGGCCGCGTGCTGCTCGTCGACCCCACCTACAAGGCGGGCTGGGAGTTCCCCGGCGGTGTCGTCGAACCCGGCGAGGCGCCCGCCCGGGCCGGCATGCGCGAGGTCGCCGAGGAGACCGGGATCCACCTCGACGACGTACCCCGCCTGCTGGTCGTCGACTGGGAGGCGCCCGCACCGCCCGGCTACGGCGGGCTGCGCCTCCTCTTCGACGGCGGGAGCCTCGACTCCGCCGAGGCCCGTGAGGTGCTGCTGCCCGGACCCGAGCTGCGCGCCTGGCGCTTCGTCACCGAGGAGGAGGCCGCCGGCCTGCTGCCGCCGGTGCGCTACGAGCGGCTGCGCTGGGCACTGCGGGCCCGCGAACGTGGCGCGGCGCTCTACCTGGAGGCCGGGATCCCGGTCGGCTGAGCGCAGCTGTCCGCGCTCAGCCGGGGGCGTGGCGGAGGCCGGTCAGCTCGCCGCGTAGTTGCGCAGGAACACGGCCTCCGCCACCGACAGCCGCTCCAGTTCCTCGGGGGACACGCTCTCGTCCACGGCGTGGATCTGGGCCTCCGGCTCGCTCAGGCCGATGAGGAGGATCTCCGCGCGCGGGTAGAGCGCGGCGAGGGTGTTGCACAGCGGGATCGAGCCGCCCTGCCCCGCGTACTGCATCTCCTGGTCCGGGTATGCCACCGCCATCGCGTCGGCCATCGCCTGGTACGCCGGGCTGGTCGTGTCGGCGCGGAACGCCTGGCCCTGGCCGATCTGCTCGGTGCTCACCCGCGCACCCCACGGCGTGTGGGCCTCGATGTGCGCCTGGAGCAACTTGGTCGCCTCGGCCGCGTCCACGCCCGGCGGTACCCGCAGGCTGATCAGCGCCCGGGCGCTCGCCTGCACGGACGGGGTGGCGCCGACGACCGGCGGGCAGTCGATACCGAGCACGGTGACCGCCGGACGCGCCCAGATCCGGTCGGCGACCGTACCGGAGCCGATCAGACCGACGCCGTCGAGCACCTTGGCGTCCTTGCGGAACTGCTCGTCCTCGTACTGCAGCCCCTCCCACCGCGCCTCGGACGTGAGTCCTTCGACCGTCGTCGAACCGTCCTCCGCACGCAGCGAGTCCAGTACGCGGATCAGCGCGGCCAGCGCGTCCGGCGCCGCGCCGCCGAACTGGCCCGAGTGCAGGTTGCCTTCGAGCGTGTCGACCTGCACACGGACCAGGGTCATGCCCCGCAGGGTCGAGGTCACCGTCGGCAGCCCGACGCGGAAGTTACCCGCGTCGCCGATGACGATCGTGTCGGCCTCCAGGAGCTCCGGGTGCTCCTCGGCGTACCGCTCCAAGCCGCCCGTGCCCGTCTCCTCGGACCCCTCGGCGATCACCTTGACGTGCACCGGCACGCCGCCGTTCGCCTTGAGCGCGCGCAGCGCCAGCAGATGCATGATCACGCCGCCCTTGCAGTCGGCGGCACCACGCCCGTACCAGCGGCCGTCGCGCTCGGTCAGTTCGAAGGGCGGGGTCGTCCAGGCGGCCTCGTCCAGCGGCGGCTGCACGTCGTAGTGGGCGTAGAGCAGGACCGTCTTGGCGCCCTCGGGACCGGGCAGGTAGCCGTACACCGACTGGGTCCCGTCCGGGGTGTCGAGCAGCGCCACGTCCTCGAAGCCCTCGGCGCGCAGCGCGTCCGCCACCCAGCGCGCGGCGCCCTCGCTCTCGCTCCGCGGGAACTGGTCGAAGTCCGCCACCGACTTGAAGGCCACCAGCTCGGCGAGCTCCGCCTTCGCCCTGGGCATCAGCGAGGCGACAGTCTCGGCGACCGGATTCGACGACATGGGCACGCTCCTCGTGGGTGCGACGTTGTACTTCTCGATACGGATCTGCGCGGTGGGCCCGTGGTGTGGTGCACGGACATCCGCTGCGGTGCGCACGGATGACCGCGCGCATGCAGGCGCGCCCTGGTGTGCAGGGCGCATACGCTGCCGATCCTGCCACAGTGGCCTGCGGCGATGCCCACCGTAGGATGCGGGGGACAGATGCGGCAGGCGGCGGATCAGGAGCAGCAGACCATCGTGAGCAGCGAGAACTCTTCGGCGGACGACGACGTGCGGCAGGTGTGGGACGTCGTCGTGGTGGGCGCGGGACCCGCAGGGGCTTCGGCCGCCTACGCGGCGGCGGTCGCGGGACGGCGCGTGCTGTTGCTGGAGAAGGCGGAGCTGCCCCGGTACAAGACGTGCGGCGGCGGGATCATCGGCCCTTCGCGCGACGCGCTGCCGCCCGGCTTCGAACTGCCTCTGCAGGACCGGGTGCACGCGGTGACGTTCTCCAACAACGGACGGTTCGCCCGTACCCGGCGCTCCAGGCAGATGCTCTTCGGGCTGGTCAACCGGCCCGAGTTCGACCAGCAGCTCGTCGAGCAGGCTCAGAAGGCGGGCGCCGAACTCCGCACGGGCGTCACGGTGTCGCGGGTCGAGCAGCACGGACCGGCGGTGCCCGACCGGCGTACGGTCGCCGTCATCCTGCAGGGCGGTGAGACGGTGCTGGCACGTGCGGTGGTCGGCGCGGACGGCAGCGCCAGCCGGATAGGAGCCCACGTCGGCGTCAAACTCGACCAGGTGGACCTCGGCCTGGAGCTGGAGATCCCGGTTCCGGAGACGGTCGCCGAGGACTGGAAGGGGCGCGTCCTCATCGACTGGGGGCCGATTCCCGGGAGTTACGGCTGGGTCTTCCCCAAGGGCGACACGCTGACGGTCGGAGTGATCTCCGCACGCGGTGAAGGCGCCGCGACCAAGCGCTACTTGGAGGACTTCGTCGGGCGGCTGGGACTCGCCGGCTTCGAACCGAGCATCTCCTCCGGCCACCTGACCCGCTGCCGCGCCGACGACTCGCCGCTGTCGCGCGGGCGGGTGCTGGTGTGCGGGGACGCGGCGGGGCTGCTGGAGCCGTGGACGCGGGAGGGCATCTCCTTCGCACTGCGGTCGGGGCGACTCGCGGGGGAGTGGGCGGTACGGATCGCCGAGGCGCACGACGCGGTGGACACCCGTCGGCAGGCCCTGAACTACGCGTTCGCGATCAAAGCGGGACTGGGCGTGGAGATGGCCGTCGGCAAGCGCCTGCTGACGGTGTTCGAGCGGCGTCCCGGTCTCTTCCATGCGGCCGTGACCGGGTTCCGGCCCGCATGGAAGGCGTTCATGGACATCACGCGCGGCGCCACGTCACTGGGCGAGATCGTCCGCAGTCATCCCCTGGCCCAGCGCGCCCTGACTGCGCTGGACCGCCGGCCGGCGCCGGGTGGCGAGGTCAGCTCCTGACGCCCGTGGCGTTCGTGTAGGTGATCTGGAAGACGGGGTGGTCGGGGGCGATACGACGCAGCTCCTCGTCCGAGGAGTCGGGACCGACACCTTTGAAGAAGACGCCGACTTCGGCCTTCCAGCGCCTGAGATAGGCGCGCAGCAGCGCGGGCTTGTCGTCGTCGGCGATCTCGGTCCACGTTCTTGCCGAGCGTCTCTGATCAGCTTGGTGATCCCGTGCCAGGCGTGGTGACTGGTGTGGGATCTGCCCATCGTGGAGGGGTGGCGTGGGCGTGCAGGTGGAAGCCAGCGCCCAGTGCTGCTCCTCGTGGCCGGTGTCGGCTGGTGGTGGGTGTGCTGATCGTCGTCACGCCCTGGTGCCGGTGGGCTGCGCGGGGCAGCCTCGTCCGGTCCGTTGGTGCGTGTCCCTCCGGACGCTTGCCCGCCGGACCCGAGGGGCCGGTGGGGGAGGGTGCCCTGCGTCGCCTGGGCGCGGGGCGCGTGTTTCGGCGCCGGGTGGGGCCGGTCTTGGACCGGTCCGTCCGGCGGGTCTCGGCGGTCGGGGTGACGACCGCTTTCGTTTCTAGCGTGGCCACCACCGTGCGGATCACCATCTGCCCGGTGGCCCGGTCGGTGACGGTCCTGGCCTGGTGCGTGAGACCGCGTGCGGCGATGCGCTGCCATGAGCCGTGGTCGCGGCCGCCCTGCCAGCCGCATCCGGTCCGGTCGGGGCAGAGGGCCCATTTCCAGCCCGCCGTGATGGGGCGGTCGGGGGCTTTGCGGTGCCGCAGCGGGGCCAGACACCGGGGGCAGTGCCGGGAGGTGTTGCGGGGCGGGACGGTGACGACGGCGATCCCCGCTTCGGCGGCGAAGTGCCGGATGCGGTCGGCGATCTGGCCGCGCACGGTCTGGGACAGGCGGGTGTTGTGGGTGCGGCCCATGCCGCCCGCTTCCATCGACCGCAGGTCTTCCAGGTAGATGACCGTGGCTCGGACGGCGATGGCCTGGTCCACGGCCCAGCGGGCGGCGGCCCGGGCGAGGGCGTCGTTGAGGTTGGAGCGGCGGTCGCAGACGCGGCGGGTCTCCTCAACCAGCACATCGTGTCGGCCGGTGAGCGGATGACTGGCGGTGTCGCCGATGAGCCGCCGGTACTGGCCGGCCTTGGCGTGCAGGGACTCGGCCAGGCGCCGCAGGCGGTGCTGCCTGGCCAGGATCCCGGCGGCCCGGAACTGGGCGCCGTGCCCGAGCGCGGTGATGTGCCCGTCGTCGTACAGCCGGGCGGCGCCCGCGGACAGCAGGGTGTTCAGGCCCCAGTCCACGCCGAGGGCCACTGTGTGGCCGCTACGGTGGGCCTTGGGGACGGCGTGGGTGTAGGCCAGGTCGGCGCGCACCTTCCCGCCCGTGAGGCGCAGGGTGGGCAGGTGCAGCACCGCACCGGGCGGGACCGTGGGCGGCAGCGTGATGATGCAGGCCACCCACGTCCAGTCCCGGTAGGAGCGCGGGTCGGATCGGGTGGGCAGCTGCAGGCGCAGCAGCGCCCGCTGCGGGTCGTCCTCGCCGCGTTCGATGGTGGCCTGCTGGCCGTCACACGCCGACAGCAGCAGCATCCGCGCCGCCCGGGGCGGGGCCTCCAGCTCGAACACATCGGCGGGCAGGCGGCCGTGCTTCGCGGCGAAGGCGGTGATCTGCCGGGTGCGCGAGCGGATCACGCCCGACGGGAGAGATCGGCCGCCGGGGACCGCCTCCCGTACCCGGTCCCACTCCCCGGGGGTGCGCCGGCCCGGATCGCACGGCCACGTCTGAAGGACCGCGGACGTCAGCTCGGCCCGCCAGCCGGCCGAGCGCAGGGCACGCCCGGCCTGTTCCTGGGCCATGCGCACGATCCGGTCATTGACCCTCACGCCCGCGGCCGGGACGGCCGTCCAGCCCAGCCGGCGCAGCGCCATCCACGCGTTCGACGGCAGCTTCCGCCCGCCCGCGTCCTCCCCCGCAGCCAGCACGCCCACATCGGCGGCGTTCCAGTGCCCGGCCAGCAGCTCGGCGGCCATGCCGGACACCAGATCAGCCGCCCAGCCGACCCGCTGCGCCAGCGCAGCGGCCGACAGCACCTCACCCGTCTGCTCCACCACGCCCGCCCGCAGCCGACCCCGGGCACAGGCGGTCCGGGTGGTCTCGCCGTCACCGAGCGGCAGCTTCCGGCTCACCAGTCCCCCTTCCCCGCCCGCGGTGCCGTCATCCGAGCAACGACACACCCACGAAAAGGTCACGCATTCGAACCACGCACTCAGATACGACACCGTGCTGGCCACACGGCACGACACCGACGGACGACACATCGCCACGGACACCAAAGGAAACACACGAGCCTGAGCTCGCCGCCGCTCGCGGCCCGCGTGTGTGCGTCCACGGGACGTGGCCGCAGGGGGCGACGAGGTACTGCTGTCCGTCCACGGTCAGCAGGTTCACAGGGGTGGTCCGCCACTCGCCGCTCTTGCGGCTGCGGACCGCGAGGACGCGGGAGCCCCAGATGCTGATGCCGCGACGGGTCATCCCGGCCACCGCGCGTTTGAAGACGTTGACGGTGAACCAGCCGGGCTTCTGGACGTGGGTGGACATGCGGGCTTCCTAAGACCGGGGCGCGGACGAGCGCGTCCCGCGGACGGCCGGCCCGTCACAGGACGGGGCTGCGCCGGCTGCGGATCAGGGAGTCCGGCGAAGCGGGGAGGTACTTCGCCGGGAGTACGTGTGATCACCTCGCCCGGGTGACGCCGTCGGTGGCGCGCGCGGTCTAGCGTGGCGGTCATGGAGGAGCAGCGCATACGGCGGGGCGGACCGCCCATGCGGTGGGGTCACGGGCCGCCGTGGCTGAACCGCTGGGACGAGGAGCGTGCGGTCCGGTGGCCCTGGCGCTCCACGGTGCTCCTGACCGTCTTCGTGCTGACGGGCTCCAACTTCGCCGCGCACGCCCAGGAGGGCGAGCGGGCGGCCCTCGACCTCTTCGCGCGCGTGCTGCTGCTCGTGGCCGCAGGACAGTTGCTGTGGCGGCTGCGGTACCCGGTGCCCGTCGTGTTCGGCACCGCGGCGACCGTCGCGGTGTACCTGGGTGCCGGATACCCCTACGGGCCGGTCCTGCTGGCCGTAGCGGTCGCCTGTTTCAGCGCGGTCGTCGCGGGCCGGCGCAGGGCTGCCTGGGCCGCTCTCGGGATGCTCTGGGCGGCGCATGTGCTGGTCGCCCACTGGCTCTACCGATGGCTGCCGCCGTCGGGGGACGGGCCCGCCTCCTGGGGGCAGGAAATCGTGATCGCCACCTGGGTGGTGGCGATCGTGGCGCTGTCGGAGCTGGCCCGGATCCGCCGGGAGCAGTGGGCGCGGGAGCGGGCCGAGCGTGCGCAGGCGGCGCGTCGCCGCGCGGACGAGGAGCGGCTGCGGATCGCCCGCGAGCTGCACGACGTCCTCGCGCACAGCATCTCCGTCATCAACGTGCAGGCGGGCGTCGGACTGGCGCTGCTCGACACCGACCCCGAGCAGGCGCGCACCGCGCTCACCACCATCAAGGCCGCCAGCAAGGAGGCGCTCGGAGAGGTACGCCAGGTGCTCGACACCCTGCGCACGTCGGGGGACGCGCCGCGCGCGCCGGCGCCCGGCCTCGACCGGCTGCCCGAGCTGGTGGAGCAGGCGGCGAGCGCGGGTCTGACCGTGGCGGTCGAGGGCGAGCCGCCCCGCCTCCCGCCGGGCACGGACCTCGCCGCGTTCCGCATCGTCCAGGAGGCCCTCACCAACGTCGTACGGCACTCCGGCTCCCGGTACGCGCGCGTGCACCTCGATCACACCGCCGGTGCACTGCGGCTGCGTATCGACGACGACGGGCCGGCGACCGGCGCCGACGCGGGCGGCAGCGGCAACGGACTGGCCGGAATGCGGGAGCGGGCCGCCGCTCTGGGTGGCACGATCGAGGCGGGCCCGCGGCCTGACGGCGGCTTCCGGGTGCTCGCCGTGCTGCCGCTCACCGCGCAGAAGGAGAACCGGTGATCCGCGTACTGCTCGCCGACGACCAGTCACTGGTCCGGGCCGGTTTCCGTGCCCTGCTGGACGCCCAGCCCGGTATCGAGGTGGTCGGGGAGGCCTCCGACGGTGCGGAGGCGCTGCGCAAGGTTCGCGAACTGCGGCCCGACGTCGTGCTGATGGACATCCGGATGCCCGCGCTCGACGGCCTCGCCGCGACCCGCCACATCACCGAGGACGCGGGCCTCGAGGACGTCAAGGTGGTCATGCTGACGACGTTCGAGCTGGACGAGTACGTCTTCGAGGCGATCCGCTCGGGCGCCTCCGGGTTCCTGGTCAAGGACACGGAACCGGAGGAACTCCTGCGCGCGGTACGGGCGGTGGTCGCGGGTGACGCACTGCTCTCACCGGGCGTGACGCGCCGGCTGATCGCCGAGTTCGCGGCCCGCTCCAAGGAGCCCGCGGCCGCGGACGCCCTCGCCGAACTCACCGAGCGGGAACGGGAGGTGATGGCCCTGGTGGGCATCGGTCTGTCCAACGAGGAGATCGCCCGCCGCCTGGTCGTCAGCCCGCTCACCGCCAAGACCCACGTCAGCCGCACGATGGTGAAGCTGGGCGCCCGGGACCGGGCCCAACTGGTCGTGCTGGCCTACGAGTCGGGGCTGGTACGGCCCGGCTGGCTGGGCTGAACCGCGTGCCGGAACCGGGCGAGGACGGCGACCACCCGGGCGATGAACAGGACCGGCGCGAGAACGAGGCCCGTGCGGACCAGCAACGTCTCCACCACATCGGGCAGTTCGAAGAGCAACGCCGGACCGGCGACCGCCCCGAGGACCACCGCCGCCGCGAACGCCGCACTGCACAGCGCGTACCCGATCTCGACGGTGATCGCATCCCGCTCGGCCTGCGTGCGCCGTCCCCCGTGCCTGGTCATCCGGCAAGTCAAGCAGGCGTGGGCCCGGCGGAGCAACAGCCCGCCGGGCCCACGCGTCGGAGACGGCCCCCTAGTCGCGGACCGGCACGCGCTCCGCGTCCGTCTCCTTCACCAGGGACTGGGACTGGGCGACCACCACCGACTGCCGGGCGCGTGGGGTGCGCAGACCCGACAGTGCGATCAGCAGGCCGGCGACGGCGATGACCGTGACCACGATCAGTCCGGGGCGGTAGCTGTCGAGGACGGCCTGCGGTGAGGCGTTCTCCGGGGCGCCCGCGGTGACCACCGCCGTCACGACCGCGAGGAAGATCGCCCCGCCGACCTGCACGGACGTGTTGAGCAGGCCGGAGACCATGCCCTGTTCGTGGTCGTCGACGCCGTTGGTGGCCTGGATGTTGAGCGACGGGAAGACCAGCGCACAGGCCGCGCCGATCAGCAGCATGCTGGGCAGGATGGCGGCGGCGTAGACCGGGTCGAGGTCGACGCCGAGGAACAGCGCGTATCCGACGACCATCAGCGCGAAGCCCACCGCGAGGAGCCGCTGGGTGCCGAACCGGCCGACGATCGAACCCACTGTCGTCGAGGAGATCGCCACCAGCACGCCGGCCGGCAGGAAGGCGAGGGCCGTGTGCAGGGCGGACCAGCCGAGCAGTGACTGCATGTACAGCGTGACGATGAACTGGAAGCTCACATACGACCCGAAGAAGGTCATGGCGCCGAGCTGGGCACGGATCTGGGTACCGGAACGCAGCACGCCGAGCCGGATCAGCGGTCCTGGGGAGCGCCGCTCCACCACGACGAACACCGTGAGGAGGACGGCGACGGCGAGGAAGGACAGCAGCGTGCGGGCGGAGGCCCAGCCGACCTCAGGGGCCTGTACGACGGTGAAGACCAGCAGCAGCATCGAGGCGGTGCCGAGAACGGCGCCCGGGATGTCGTAGCCGTTGTGGTCGCGCTCGCGGGAGCTGCGCGGCAGCAGCTTCAGGCCCGCGATCAGGGCGATCAGGGCGATGGGCGCGGGCAGCAGCATGGTCAGGCGCCAGCTGGCCTCGGTGAGCAGGCCGGACAGCACCAGGCCCATCGAGAATCCGGTGGCCGCGCAGGTGGTGTAGATGGACAGGGCCCGGTTGCGCAGCGGGCCCTGCGGGAACGTCGTCGTGATGATCGACAGGCCGGCGGGTGCCGTGAAGGCCGCGCTCAGGCCCTTGATGAAGCGGCTGGCGATCAGCAGCGGGCCGGAGTCGACGAGTCCGCCGAGCAGCGAGGCGAGCGCGAAGACGCCCAGGGCCACCAGGAACACCTGGCGCCGGCCGAGCAGGTCGGCGGTGCGGCCGCCGAGCAGGAGCAGACCGCCGTAGCCCAGGATGTAGCCGCTGACGATCCATTGCAGTGCCGAGGTGGACAGGCCGAGGTCGGAGCCGATGGACGGCAGGGCGACGCCGACCATCGACACGTCCAGGGCGTCGAGGAACATCGCGGCGCAGAGCACCAGCAGGGTGCCCCACAGCCGGGGGGTCCAGCGTCCCTCGGACGCGGAAGTGGTGAGCGGAGAGGTCATGCTTCGGCACACTACATGCACATACATTGATTGCAAGCGCATTTAATGTCTGCGCAATGAATTTACTTCTCTGCTACCGTGCGGACATGGCGACGAAAAGCGCCGAGCCGGCGCTTGTGGAGCAGTGGCGGGGCATCCTCGCGCTGCATGCGCGCACGCAGTGCGAGATCGACCGTGCCCTGCACCAACACGGCCTGTGCGCCAGTGATTTCGAGGTGCTCGACGTCCTGGCCGGCGGCGCCGCGGCGGACGGCGTCTGCGCGTACCGCGTCCAGGAGATCTCCGAGCGCGTCCATCTCACCCAGAGCGCGCTGTCGCGGCTGATCGCGCGGCTGGAGAAGGACGGGCTCGTCGAACGCACCATGTGCCCGGAGGACCGTCGCGGCGTCCGAGTGACGCTCACCGGCAAGGGCCGCGCCCTGCACGGTGAGGTGCTGCCGGTGCAGCGGGCGGTGCTGACCCGGATGCTGGCGGGCGGCTCGGCCGGCTGACGCTCCGGAGCGGGCGATCACCTCAAGACGATGGCCGACTTCTCCCGCCACAGGTCGGCCAGCAAGGCGTCACCGGTGACGCCGGGGAACGGCAACCGGTTCCACAGCGCCAGGTAGAGCCGCGCGGCCGGTCCGGACAGTTCACAGTCGGCGGCACCCGCGTCGCTCCGCTCCGTCACGGGTGGTTCGGGCGACAGTTGTACGGTCCACACCGCGTCGTCCGCGTCCGTCGCCCGCACCCGCAGCACCCGGGGCACATCGGTGCGGACCCTGCTCTTGGCGCGGGCGTGGAATCCGCGCAGCAGCTCGTCGATGCCGTCCACCGCAAAGTCGACGGCGATCTCCTCGCCCGGACCGCCGCGCGCCGCCTCCGCGTCGACCCGGTGCACGGTCGTCTCGTGCGCCTGCCGCCTGGCCCAGAACGCGAGCGGCGAGGGGGCGGGCAGGAAGTGCCAGCAAGCGACGTCGGGTTGCGCGGCGGTGAGGGTGTCGACGAGTCGACGGTGCCCATCGCGGAACCAGGTCACCAGGTCGGCGCCGTCGAGGTCAGGGAGCTCCTCGCCGGGGTGGTGGTACGAGGTGCGGGCATCGGCGACGTACGCCGTCGCCCAGCGGTGCACCATGCCCGTGTGCCGCAGCAGGTCCTTCACCTGCCAGTCCGGGCAGGTCGGCACCTTGGCCTCGGTGCCGGCCTCCGTGGCAGCCAGGGCCAGGGCGCGGCCCTCCCGGTCGAGTGTGCGGACGAAGTCGGCGGTCTGCATGGTGCCGAGTCTGCCGCATGGAGCGGGGGCGAAGGGAAGAAGACGTATGACCGGCCGCTGCGGAGCTACAGGCTGGACATGATCCGACGCCCGGTCATGCTCAGGGGCTCGATGCTCACCCACACATCCCGCCGGCCGCCGACCCAGGGGGCGCTGTACGTCTGGCTCTCCAGTCGGCTCACCGCGTCAGGATCCGTCACGGCCCGGGCGTGGCCGCGTACCAGCACACTCCAGCCCTGGCTGAGTGCGTCGTCGACGTGGTCGACCTCGAAGGCGACCTGGGTGTCCACAGCCCGCCAGGGCGTCGTGCCGGGGGCGGTCCTGAAGACGATCGCACCGTCGACGACGCTGTAGTTGACGGGGACGACAGCCGGCCCCGAGATGTCCGGCACCGCGACCCTCCCCACGCCGTGAGTCGACAGCAGCGCCCGGCACTCCTGGGCGCTCAGCTCCACGAACACGGGGGCGCGGGCGGCCTGCCCGAGGCCGGCCGGCAGGTCGGCGCGGCCACCGGTGAGCTCGTTCAGAGAGGTTCCCAAGCTGCCCGCCAGCTTGCGGAGGACGCCCGTACCCGGCAGTGCGGTGGGGCACTCCTCCAGATACTGCAGGTAGCTCGGCGGTACGCCCGCCCGCGCGGCCGTTTCGTACAGCGTCAGGCCGGCTTCGGCGCGTCGCCGGGCGAGGCGTCGTCCGAGGTCGCCCGGCCGGAGTCCCTCAGCGGGGCTCACCAGGTTCGGCGATGTCTGCTTGGTCATGTCCTTCACGTCCTCTCGTCAGCCGCCCGGTCGGCGACGACCTCGTGCAGTGTGCCGTCGACCGTGGCGTACGTGGACGAGCGCGTCGCCGGCGTCCTTGATGCCGGAGTCCGGGACGTCCGACCGGGCGGATTGTCCAGGACCGGGGTACCCCTTGAGGGCGCTTCCTCCTCGGTGTCCTGTGGCTCCGTACTCCCTCGGGGTTCGCCGGAGGGGGCGGGGCACCGGACGGGCGTGGATGCGGTGCCAGGAAGCTCCGCAGGTTCAGCGTGGCCTGGGCAAGTGGCATCCGCTTGGGCCGAAGGTCCTTGTTCGTCCGAGCGAGTGGGTCGAAGGGTCCGACCGCTGGGACGCGATCGCCGCGCACCGGGCCTCCTGTGCCGGGCGCGGAACCGCGTGTGTGGCCTCCTCGATGACCTTGTCCGCACGCCTGCTGGGGGCGGTTGTGGTGCAGCGGGCTCCGCAGTCGCCTGCTGCGGAGCCGAAGCGCGGCTTTGGGAAGATTTCGGGATCCCTGGGCCGAACGGCCCGGGTCGGGCCGGACGGGCCCTGCTCACCGACCGAGGCGCGGTGTCACCGTGGGGTGAGAAAAGCCCTCAGTGTCCGTGAGAGGGGCGCTGATCATCGGGATGTCGGAGCACATCGTGAAGGCTGCCGCGGAGCGGGCCCACGCCCGCGACCCGAGCGTAGGGGTCTCCACCGATGTCCTGCCCGAGGACCCCGAAAGGGCGCTGCTGCGGGAGGCCCACAACGCCGCGGTCCTCGTCATGGGGCACCGCGGGCGTGGAACGGTCACCGAGCTACTGCTCGGCTCGGTCAGCCTCGCGGTGGCAGCCCAGGCGTACTGCCCGGTGGTCGTCGTGCGCGGCAGTGACGCAAGCCTCGCCGGCAAGTGCGGCCGGGTAGTGCTCGGTATCGGCAACATCGAGCACGGGACGACCCCCATCCGGTTCGCCTTCCGCGAGGCGCAGAGCCGCCGGAGCGTTCTCGATGCCGTCCGTACGTGGCGGTGCCCGGCCCACGAGGACACTGATCCCCCGCTGCTGGCCGGCACGCTCGCCCGGCATCATGAGGACCAGGCCGCCCGGCTGCTCGACGAGGCGATGCGCGAACCCGAACGCGAGTACGCAGACGTCGAGGTACGGCGCATCCTGGTCGAGGGCCCGGCCAAGGAGGCCCTTCTGCAACGGGCCGCCCACGCCGATCTGCTGGTGATCGGCGCTTGGCGACGTGGACACATCGGCCTGCAGTTCGGCCAGGTGAACCACGCGCTCCTCCACGCCGCCGACTGCCCGGTGG
Source organism: Streptomyces flavusporus (assembly GCF_046267975.1). Taxonomy (NCBI): domain Bacteria; kingdom Bacillati; phylum Actinomycetota; class Actinomycetes; order Kitasatosporales; family Streptomycetaceae; genus Streptomyces; species Streptomyces flavusporus. The sequence continues at coordinate 8,927,357 of NZ_CP176503.1, forward strand.
CCGTCGTCCCGCAGTGGCGCTGAAACCAGGGGTCGACTACACCTCCGGCCCACGTCGGCTGGACGGCAACGATGCCGGGGGCGGGCGGATCGGTAGGGCCGTCCGGACCCGAGCCATGCCCGGCCTGTGGGGCCGAACGGACCGACGTCCAGGGACGTTAGGCCCCGATCGACCGCTGGGGCCGCAATCACGGCCAATGAGGCAGATCCGACCTGATAGACGTGACATGGCTGCGATTGCGAGCGGCCCTTCCCCGAACACCCGTACTCCGGTAGGAGACCCATGCTTACGCCCGAGTCGGCCGCTGTCATCCGTGCCACCCTGCCCGCCGTCGGCGGGGCCCTGGACGACATCACGGCACGCTTCTACGACCAGATGTTCAGTGAGCACCCCGAGCTGCTGGACGGCCTGTTCAACCGCGGCAACCAGGCCAGCGGCGAACAGCGCAGGGCGTTGGCCGGGTCCATAGCGGTGTTCGCCGCGGCGCTGCTCGCCGATCCCGAGACCCGGCCGGACGCGCTGCTGTCCCGGATCGCGCACAAGCACGCCGCGCTGGGCGTGACCGAGGACCAGTACACGGTCGTCCACAAGTACCTGTTCCGCGCCATCGGCGACGTGCTCGGTGACGCGGTCACCCCTGAGGTCGCCGCTGCCTGGGACGAGGTGTACTGGCTGATGGCCGGCGCCCTGATCGCCCAGGAGGCCCGGCTCTACCAGGAGGCGCACGTCGACCCGCGTCATCCCTGGCGGCAGTGGACCGTGGTGGAGCGCCGCGAGGAGACCCCCGACGCCGTGTCCTTCCTGCTGCGTCCGGCCGACGGCGGCCCGGTGCCGCCCGCCCGTGCCGGGCAGTACGTCAGCGTCCGGGTGCGGATGCCCGACGGCGTGCACCAGGTCCGCCAGTACAGCCTGTCGAACGCGCCCGGCGAACAGCTGCGTCGCATCACCGTCAAGCGCGTCGCGAGCGTGGCCGCCGCGCCGGAGGGCGAGGTGTCCAACCACTTGCACCGCACCGTCCGCACCGGTGCCGAGCTGACCCTGTCCGCACCGTTCGGCGACGTGGTGCTCGACAACGCCGACACCCCGCTGCTGCTGGTCTCGGCGGGCATCGGCTGCACCCCGATGGTCGGCATGCTGGAGCACCTCGCGGCGACCGGGTCGGAGCGCCCGGTCCGCGTGCTGCACGCCGACCGCTCCCCGGCCGACCACGCCCTGCGTGCGGACACCCGCCGGATCATCGGTGAACGGCCGGATGCCCAGGCCCAGTTCTGGTACGAGCAGGACGCAGCCGACGAACCGGGCGCCCGTACCGGACTGATGGACCTGGGCGACCAGGACCTGCCCGCGGACGCCGACGTCTACCTGTGCGGCGCGCTGCCCTTCATGCGTGCCGTGCGCGCCCAGTTGCTGCAGGCAGGTGTCCCCGCGCGCAGGATCCGGTACGAGGTCTTCGGCCCCGACCTGTGGCCGGCCCACGCGGAGGGCTGAGAGAACCGGCCGGTAGGCTCTGCCGCCCAGACCTTGAGTGGATGGCGAGCCGCGCAGTGATACGAGACCTTTACAACGTCCGGGTGCTGCCCGCGGAGGGCGCCACCACACCGCTGACCGACGAGGAAGAGCAGCGCTTCCGGGCTGTGTTGTTCAGCGAACTCGGCAACAAGGTCGCCGACCAGGGCTGGGCGCGTTTCCCGGCGTATACGCCGGAAGACCGCCGTCGGCTGGTCGACGTCGTGCACCGCCTCACCACCTACTGGGGACAGCAGGTGTTCGTCGAAGCCGAGGACCAGTGCAGTCTCAGGCTCTGCCTCGCCGGATACGAAGCGCAGGCGAAGACGTTGTCGCCGCGGTCCTGAGTCTGCCCTTCCACCGCGTTTCCCGGGCGAGGCCACCCGGTCCGTAGCTGCTGTTTCGACTGAGACGCACGGGCAACTTGGACACGGGTGCGTCGGGTGGGACGGCTGGTCACTGCTGTCCGGTGCCGTGCTACCGCCTGAGGAAGGGACGGACGGCATGCTCGAGTCGGCGAGGAACAACAGGGACACGTCAGGGCCGGGCTCGTCGCCGCCCGGCAGAGCCTGGTTGATGCTGGCCCTGGCCACGGTGGGCTTCGCCGTGAACTTCTGGGCATGGGCGCTGCTCAGCCCGCTCGGACCCCGCTTCAAGGACAGCCTCGACCTGACCTCCTTCGAGCAGTCGCTGCTGGTCGCGGTGCCGGTGGTGGCCGCGCTGATGCTGCGGGACGCCCCCGGCCGTACCGTGCCGGCCGAGCCGCTGGCCCGCCGCCTGACTGCCACCCTGCGGCTCGGCATCACCTGGCAGGCGTCCGCCCTGTACGCCGTCGCCTTCGGCGGCTACGTGGCCTTCTCCGTGTACCTGCCGACCTACCTGAGGACCGGCTACGGCCTCGCACAGGCGGACGCGGCGAACCGGATGGCCGGGTTCGTGCTGCTCACGGTGGCCATGCGGCCGGTGGGCGGCTGGCTGTCGGACCGTATGGGCCCGGTGCGGGTGCTGGGCTGGTCACTGGCCGTGGTGATGGCCGGGGCCGTCGTGCAGTCGTTCACCCCGTCCCTGGTGCCGCTGGGCACGCTCGCCTGCCTCGCCATGGCCGGCGCGCTCGGCGCGGGCAGCGGCGCGGTGTTCGCCCTGGTTGCGCTGCTGGCCCCGGCGAGCAAGGTCGGCTCGGTCACCGGCATCGTCGGCGCCGCGGGCGGTCTGGGCGGCTTCGTCCCGCCGCTGGTGATGGGCTCGCTGTACGGCGCCTACGGCTCGTACGCGATCGGCCTGGCCCTGCTCGCGCTGGTCGCGGCAGCGGCCCTCGCCTTCACCGGCACCGGCGTGCGCCACGCCGTCTCCCGGCGCGTGCCCGCGCAGCAGCACTGAGGGAGCGCGTTTCAGGTGCGAGTACTGCGGCCGGTCTACGATCCGGCCCACCCCCTGGGCTGCCACCGCCCGCGGATCAGCGATCGGATCGTCTTCGACAAGCTGCTGCAGGTCCTGCGCTTCGGCTGTTCCTACCAGGCCATCGCCGACACCACCTGCTCGGCCGCCACCATCCGAGGTCGCCGTGACGAGTGGATCCAGCTCGGCGTCTTCGCCCAGCTCGAGCGGATCGCCCTGTAGGGATACGACCGGATCGTCGGCCTCGTCCTCGAGGAGATCGCCATCGACGGCTGCATCACCAGGCACCCGGCGGCGAGGAGGCCGCCCGGCCAACCGCCACGACTCCCCGCTCCTCGACCCCACACTGGACCTGCTGGACGGCCTCGGGCCGCTCCGCGCGTTGTGTCTGCGGAGCAGACCGGAGACGACAACGGGTTCTTGTGACGGCCATTTTCAGGAAATGCCATGCTGCAAAGAAGAAGCGTGGACTGCTCGTGACCGCGGCCGATTCAGCTCCGCTCGCAATGGGCGGTGTCGCGATATCAAGCGAGCCTGCCTTCGTAAGCGCTAAACACTTCGGGACCCTGACTTTCGACCCGTAGTTGACGCCATCAAACCCGTCAAGCCCCGAATTTCCGTAATTGGTATCCCGATGGCTGCGCAGCCTACCGTCCATGGTGTGGGCCGCAGCCGCAGCGGCATCGCAGATCGCCTTTACCACAGGAGATAAACATGTTTAAGAAGATCCTCACCGCGCTCACCAGCCATGACCGCCTCGATGACACGGTTGGCACCAAGAAGATCCTCATCGCGCTCACCAGCCATAATCGCCTCGGTGACACGGGTCGCACCACCGGCTTCTACCTCCCTGAGGCGGCCCACCCATGGAAGGTGTTCACAGACGCCGGGTACGAGGTCGACCTCGTCTCGGTCAAGGGCGGCGAGCCACCGATGGACGGCGTGGACCGTTCCGACTCGATCCAGAGCGCGTTCCTGGCGGATGTCCACATCAGCGGCCAGCTTGCCGCCACTCCGCGCCCAAAGGACATCGACCCTACCCAGTACGACGCGATCTTCTACGCCGGCGGGCACGGCACCATGTGGGACTTCCCTGACGACACGACGCTTGCTGGCGTTGCCCAGGGCATCTACGAAGGCGGCGGCGTGGTCGCCGCCGTGTGCCATGGTCCGGCCGCGCTCGTGAACCTCACGCTGTCCGACGGGACGCACCTGGTGGCGGGCAAGGCCGTGGCTGCCTTCACCAACGATGAGGAGTCGGCGGTCGGGCTCACCGACGTCGTTCCGTTCGCCCTGCAGACCAAGCTGGAAGAGCGCGGCGCCAAGCACAGCGGTGCGGCGAACTTCGAGGCTCACGTCGTCGTGGACGGACGCCTGGCCACAGGCCAGAACCCCGCTTCCTCTGCCGGCGTCGCGGAGGCGGTGCTCGAGATCCTTCGGTCCGGTGCCGGGGCCTGAACCGAGTCCGGTGGAGGAGCGCGTGATCACCCCCTGGCCCCTGCACGATGCCAGGCCCGGAGAGATCGTCGTTGTTGCCCGTTGGAAGCCGTCCCCCGGTGAACGCGAGCGCGTGCTGACCGCGCTGTCGGCCTTGACGCGGGCATCATCGAAGGAACCCGGCTGCCTCGGTTACGAGGCACTGCATCGGGGCGACCCGCCAGATCAGGAGATCGTCCTCATCGAGCGCTACGCCGATCGCGCCGCGTTCGAGGAACATCTCGCCAGCCCGCACTTCCAGAGGCTAGTACTCGAGGAGATCGCCCCGAAGCTGCGGATCCGTCAGGTCAGCGTCTGCACATCGACCTGACGCAGGCCCTGACCTGCTATGAAGCGCCGCGACCGGTCCGGACCGGTCGCGGCGCTCAACGCTTCTGCGCAAGGCCGCCGAGCTGCTGCGCCGAGTCACCCGGCTTCTGACCACCCGACACCACCATGTGGAAGTGACGACGCGTGGCTCATCGACTCCACGCCGGTGGTGGTGTGCCTGGTGTGCATCCCTCAGGGTTTGCCAATCGCTTTCGCTCTGACCGGGGCCAAGGCCGACGAGCGCGAGACACTGCTGGACTGCTCGCCGCCCGAACCGGAACTGGTGGCCGCCCGGCCCGGGCAGACGCTGAGCTTGGCGTTTAACGTCGCAGGTCACTCGACCTGCTGAGATCCCCGGGAACCGGCGGCGCGTGGCGCGGCCGTTCTTCACGCTTCGAGATGTCGAGTAACGAAGCACGAAAGAACGGCCGCTGCTTATGAGTCTCCCCGTCGACGCGCCCGCAGGCGAGGCATTGAGCGTGTTGTCCCGCTTTCGGGTCGACTTCTACGGCTGCCTGTACAGCCGTGCCGATGCGCTCTTCGAGCTCACCGACGCGATCTTGTGCGCGGACGGGCCGGTGAAGACCCTGGTCGAGCTCTGCCTGGCGGTGGAGCACCGACGGGGGCACGGTGCCCTGTATGCCGCGCTGGACCGGGGCTGGCTGGAGCCGACGCGGTTGCGCCGCACGCCGGCCGGCCTGCCGCTGCCGAGGGCGGCCGACGGGCGGATCGTGCTGGCCGTGGATGTCAGCAACTGGCTCCGCCCGGACGCCCCGACCAGCGACGACCGGCTGTTCTGCCACGCCTACGGGCGCGGCGACCGCAAGACGGACCAGTTCGTGCCGGGCTGGCCGTACTCCTTCGTCGCCGCCGTGGAGACCGGCCGGACCTCCTGGGTCGCCTTGCTGGACGCCGTGCACCTCGGGCCGGCGGACGACGCGACCGCCGTCACCACTGCCCAACTACGGGACATCGTCGAGCAGTTGATCCAGGCCCGGCAGTGGCAGGCCGGTGATCCGGAGATCTGGATCGTCATGGACTCCGGCTATGACGTCGCCTACCTCTCCCACGCCCTGGCGGACCTGCCCGTCGTCCTGGTCGGACGCCTGCGCTCGGACCGCGTCATGCTCCTCGACCCCGGCCCCGCCCGCCCCGGCCCTCCAGCCAGGTCGGCACCGGTAGCAGCGGCCGGACCGCCGCCCACTCCGCGTCCGCAATGTCCGACGGACAGCACTGTCGCGATATCCAGCGGGCCTGCCTCCCCCTATTGATTCCAAAACTCAAACGGTTCTATTCGAAGATGTAGCGGACGTGCGGTCCGCCGAAGTAGCCGCGGATGACGTGCGGCCGGCGCTGACGCCGGTGGAAGAACCTGCGGGTTTCGGCGGCGAGTTGGGGCTGGTCACCGGCGGGGCTGTGCATGGGTGGATTCCGTTTGAGGTCGGCGTTGACCAGCTCGTCGGGGTTCAGTTCCGGCGAGTAGGACGGCAGGAAGTGCAGCTCGATCCGGGCAGGGTGATCGGCGAGCCAAGCACGGACCTTGCGGGAGCGATGACCTGGTCGGCGAAGAGCACCTCGCCGCCCTCGGCCTTCGCCCTCGCACGGATCGCCGACCATTTCTCTTCCTGCCAGACGCGCACCGCTTCCGCATCCTGCTCGACGGCCCGCTCGTCCGGGCGCTGGAAGGACCCCACCAGTTGTCCACCGCCTTGAGCGAGACCTCACGCAGGGATCAACGACTCGGAACGCCTGCCATTTCGGATCGATACGCGTTCTGCATCAAATCTGTCAAGCCCCGAATTTTCGTCGCTTTGCTGATTTTTCCGCAACGGACAACCTGGTCTTAGGGAAACAAGCGGCCATCGCGCAGAGATGGCACAACAGGCAAGTCGAAGTCCTGGCTCGCTGAATTCTGGAAACCGGACCCCATTCACCCAGGAAATCATTATGGCGACAAACATTCCTAAGCGCATCTCCAACACCGTTGGCGTGTCTGTCGAAACTTCTGGTTTCGATGCTCCCGGATACTTGCCGGTTCCGATGAACGCCGGCTCCGCAGATGTCGCCGAGCTGAGCAAGCTCATGCGGCGCGGAGCTCGGGCGCTCAACGAGCAGTTCGATGAGGACACCCACCTCAACGAGGTCATTCCCAAGCCCTGGGGATACGAGTACCGCGCCTATGTCGACGAGTTCTTCGACTTCTGGGCGTTGCACATCGACGCACCGCACGGAACCTCGATGCACGTGCATGCCCGGAAGCTCACCTACCTGATCTGCCTCGGGGGGCAGGGGGTGACCTCCGGTCTCGCGAAGGAGGTACCGGTCCGGGAGGGCACGATCCTCCGTATCGCGCCGGGCGCCTTCCACGGCACCAGGAACATCGGGGATGAGCCTCTCGAACTCATCGAGGTCGAGGTTCCGCGCAACAAGTTCGACCTCATGCGGCTCAAGGACGACTACAACCGGGCCGGCACCGCGTATGAGGCGAAGTCGCTGGAGGAACCCGAACACTCTATGCAGAAGGTGGCGGCGTTCCCCAATGCCCACATGCGGCGGCAGACCCCGGACGGCAAGTTCCGATTCGAGCTGCGCACGGGAATGGACATCTTCTGCCGCAGGCGCAGCGAGGACATCTTCTACGTTCCGCTCTGCGTCTCCGGAGTGGTCTATTTGGACGTCGAGGTCCTTACCGGCCAGGAAGGCGACAAGCGGCGGCCCCAGACCGACAAGCAGTACCTCTGTATCAGCAAGAACTTCTGAACGTCATCCGACATCTCGAAAGGATAGAACCATGTCTCGCAGTGCTGTAATCATTACTGGCGCCGGCTTCCAGGACCACGATGTGGTGTTCACCTACTACCGTCTTCTGGAGGAGGGGTGGCACGTCGATGTGGCGACCAAGAACGGCGCCCCTGTCACCGGAAAGTACGGAATTCCGCTGCCGATGGACAAGACCGCCCGGCCCCTGATCGGGTACGAGGACCTCTCGGTCGACCAGTACGACGCGGTGATCCTCACTGGCGGCCACGAGGCGCCGGACCGGGTTCGCCAGGACAAGAATGTCCTGGACTTCGTGGCCGGCATGGACAAGGCGGGCAAGGTCGTCGCGGGCCTGTGCCACGGGCCCTGGATCATGGTCAGCGCCGGAGTGCTGAAGGGCCGCAAGGCCTGCGCGTACATCGGTCTGCGGGACGACGTGATCAACGCTGGTGCCCATGTGGTCGACAGCGACGTCATCGTCGACGGCAACATCATCACCTGCTCCTACTACGGCTACATGGGGGCCTTCATGCGGAGCGTGTTCGAGACTGTCGAGAAGGTCTCCGCCTGATGGCCGGCCTGCTGGCGCTCGACTTCGACGGGGTGGTCTGCGACGCCCTGGAGGAGTGCGCCCTCGTCACCTGGCTCGGAGTGCAGCGGCACGATCGCTCCATCCCCGGTTCCGGCCACGTCGAGCTGTTGCCCGCCGACTTCATGGCGCGGTTCCAGAAGGTGCGCAACTACTCGCGACTGCTGGACCACTTCGTCGTGGCGCATCACCCGGCGGCCGACAGCATCGGATCCCAGGCGGACTTCGACCTCCTCTTCGCTTCAGCGTCGTCCGACCACGTCAGCCGGTTCGCCACTGCGGCATCCCTGGCCCGGGACTGGTTCCGGACCGAGGAAACGGAGTTCTGGCTCGGGCTGCACACCCTGTACACAGGGTTGGACAACCTTCTCCGGCAGCACTCGGGCAACGTGGCGATCATCACCGCGAAGGACGAGCAGTCGGTGCGTTCCATTCTGCGCCGGCATGGGCTGGACCAGACCGTGTCAGAGATCTTCGGTGAATGCGGCCGCAAGGCAGAGGCCGTCCAGGAGTTGTGCTCTCGTCGGGGAACCACCGCGGAATCCGTGACCTTCATCGACGACAACCTCACCAACGTTCGCCAGGTCTCTGCCACCGGCGCACGAGCCCGATGGGCCCAATGGGGCTATCAGACGCCGGAACACCGGGAGGAGGCCAAGCGGTTCAACGTCGCATCGCTGGAGCTCTCCGACCTGCCGCAGCTGGCCGTCTGACCCGCCCTCAGCACGGCCATGGTGGGGCACAGCGTGCCTGACTGTGCCCCACCCATGGCCGTGTCGCACAACGCCTCACCCATTCTCTCTTTGGAGCAGATGCTCATGAGTACCTTGCAGCCCGTGGCCGCCGAGCGAACCGCGCGCCTGGGCCGTGTCCCGAGGGGCGACCGTGGTTTCTCCGTCCAGTTGATGCTGCTGGTGGCGATGGCATTCGCGATTCCCGCCCAGCTCTATCTCGCGATCCCGGTCGCGGAACAGATCCAGAGGCCCTTCCGTGTCGACGCGGCGACCGCCTCGTGGACGGGCAGCGCGTTCTCCTTGACCTATGCGGCCGGCTTTCTCATCTTCGGCCCGCTGTCCGACCGCCTGGGGCGTCGCCCCGTGCTGGCGTTCGGAGTGTTGGCCACCGCCTTGACCACAGCTCTGACCGCTTTGAGCCCTGGCATGGGCTGGTTCATCACGTTCCGTGCGCTGCAAGGCCTTGCGGCGGCCACCTTCGCGCCCGTCGCCCTGGCCTATGTGGCCGACCGTGCGCCGGCGGCGCGGCGTCCGGTCTCCCTGTCGTTCATCACCACCGGCCTGCTGGGGGCCGGTCTGCTGGGGCAGGCGTTCGGCCAGTTCGTCGGCGCGCATGCCGACTGGCCGACCGCGTTCTGGCCGGCGGCCATCGTGTACGCGGTGGCGGCCATTGCCCTCTGGGGGCTGCTGGCCCCTGGGGCCACGGCGGCGACCACGACCTGGAGCAACGTCTTTCTGGCCATGGGGCGGCTGATCCGTACGCCCGGCCCGGCGGCCGTGTTCGCGTCGGCCATCACCGTATTCAGCAGCTTCGTCGCCATGTACGCCGTGCTCAACCCTCACCTGCGTGACGCGTTCGACTTCGGCGAGGGCCGACTGCTCCTGGTGCAGGCCATCGGTGCTCTGGGTCTGATTGTCGGCCCCGTGGTCAACCGGCTGTTCGGCGGCAAGGGCCCGCGTGTGCTGGCCGTCGCGGGATTCCTGACTGCGGGGGCCGGCCTGCTCCTTGCACAGCTCAGCGGAGTCCTCGTCGCGGTGGTGGGCGGAAGCCTGGTCTTCGTGTCCGGCATCAGCCTGGTGGTCCCCGGCCTGGTTGGCCTGCTGCACGAACTGGCTCCGCAGAGTCGGGGTGCCGCCGTGGCGTTCAACACCTTCGTCCTGTTCATCGGCGCATCGCTCGGGCAACTGGCCGCGGCTCATGCCGGTTACCAGCTGATACTGGGAATCCTCGCCGGCTCCGTCATCCTGGCCGCCGCCGTCGTCGCCCTGTTCGCCAGGCGCCCCCACCAGTGACCCGACCCACCGACCTCGAGGAGTCGACCACCGTGCCGACCCCCGCATTCACCTGACCGATCTGGACCGGCCGGCGGTGGCCACCGCGCGGGCGCCGGCCATGGACGCCGTGCAGCGGGCCGGCAACGGCCACCCCGGCGCCGCCATGGCCCTCGCGCCGGTCACATATCTGCGCTACCAGCGGATCATGTGCCGTGACCCGTCCGCTCACGGCCGACGAGGCTGCATGCACCATGACCGTCAGCCCACCTCCCGACCCTGCGCGGCTGCCGGTCGCCGTCCGGGTTACCTCGAAGCAGTCAGCCGTGTATGTCCAGTCAATTGCGTGACTCCGGAAGGAACTGTCAACATGACCGCGCCCAAGCGGATGCTCTACGTACTCACCAGCCACGATGTTCTCGGCGACGACGGCAGGCCGACCGGGTTCCACCTCGGTGAAACTGTCCAGCCCTGGTTGATCGCCCGTGCGGCCGGATACGAAGTCGACTTCGCCTCGGTCCGGGGCGGCAAGCCGCCCATGATCGGTCATGACCTCGACAGAGCGGAGCAGACCGCCTTCCTCGCGGACGCCGACGTCAGGGACAAGCTCGACCACACGCTCACTCCGCAGGAAGTCGATGCGTCCCGGTACGCGGGCGTCTTCTTCGTCGGCGGTCACGGCACGATGTGGGACTTCCGCGGAAACGCCCGGCTCGAGTCGACAGCACGGAGCATCTACGAAGCGGGCGGAGTGATCGCGGCCATCTGCCACGGCCAGGCCGCACTCGTCGATCTCACCCTGTCTGACGGCAGCTACCTGGTCGCAGGCAAGGCCCTGACCGCCTTTTCGAACGAGGGCGAAGCAGCGCGGGGCCTGACCGACGTCGTGCCGTTCTCCCTGCAGAGCATGCTGGAAGCCAGGGGGGCTGTGTACTCCTGTGCGCCCGGCCGCACCGCACATGTCGTGGTCAGCGAACGGCTCGTCACCGGACAGAATCCCGCCTCCGTACCGGAACTGGGCCGGCGGATGGTCGAACTCCTCGGTCGGTGAGGGAGACAGCCGTGCACAGGCGTGCGGTCGGCTCATCGAGCCTGCCGCACCGGCTCGACTCCGCGGTGGTCTGGATGAACGATCGCGGCACACCGAGCAGTGGGGCACGACACCGTATTCGCACAGGACCGCCCGAGCGGCGCGGCCTGGCCATCGGGATCTTCGCGCGGGCATGGGCGGTACCGCGATCAGCGCGCTGACCACGGTGAAGCTGGTGGACGCGTCCGGTATGGCCGGTCCGTTCCTGATCACCGCCGGTGTACTCGCGGTCTACGCGGTGGTGGCCGCGCTGATGCTGCGGGACGCCCCCGGCCGTACCGTGCCGGCCGAGCCGCTGGCCCGCCGCCTGACTGCCACCCTGCGGCTCGGCATCACCTGGCAGGCGTCCGCCCTGTACGCCGTCGCCTTCGGCGGCTACGTGGCCTTCTCCGTGTACCTGCCGACCTACCTGAGGACCGGCTACGGCCTCGCACAGGCAGACGCGGCAAGGGACCCCACCGTGGGCGCGACCAGCCGCGACGCACCCGCGGGTGGCGTACCGGACTTCCAGCGGAACGCTTAGCGGTGTCCCGGCCCCTTCAGCGGGTGGGTGTGGCCCGATCGGCCCTGCCGGGTACCCGGAGATTCGTCGGAGGGTGGTCTGGTGCGGAACGACATGCACCTGCCGCCGAACCCCGATCCGGAAGGGGACCCAGATGTCCGTCGACACCCTGCAGGCGCCCGCCCACCTCACCGACGACGAGCTCAGGACGCTGGACGCCCACTGGCGTGCCGCGAACTACCTGTCCGTCGGCCAGATCTACCTCATGGCCAACCCGCTGCTGACCGAGCCGCTGCGGCCCGAGCACGTCAAGCCGCGGCTGCTGGGCCACTGGGGCACGTCCCCCGGCCTCAACCTCGTGTACACCCACCTCAACCGCGTCGTCCGGGCCCGCGACCTGAACACCCTGTGCATCTGGGGACCTGGCCACGGCGGCCCCGCAGTGGTCGCGGGTTCCTGGTTGGAAGGCTCGTACACCCGGACCTACCCCGATGTCACCCGGGACGCGGTCGGCATGGCGCGGCTCTTCAAGCAGTTCTCGTTCCCGGGCGGGGTACCCAGCCACGTCGCGCCGGAGACGCCCGGCTCGATCCACGAGGGCGGTGAGCTGGGCTATTCGCTCTCCCACGCTTACGGGGCCGCACTGGACGCCCCCGACCTGGTCGTCGCCTGCGTCATCGGCGACGGCGAGGCGGAGACGGGCCCCCTGGCCGCCTCCTGGCATTCCAACAAGTTCCTCGACCCGGTCCACGACGGTGCCGTCCTGCCGATCCTCCACCTCAACGGCTACAAGATCGCCAACCCGACCGTGCTGGCCCGGATCCCCGAGGCCGAACTCGACGCCCTGCTCGAAGGGTATGGCCACGACCCGATCCACGTGACGGGCGACGACCCGGCCGCCGTACACCAGGCGATGGCGCACGCCATGGACACCGCCCTGGACCGCATCGCCGCGATCCAGCACGCCGCCCGCGAGCAGGGCGCGGCTGAGCGCCCCCGGTGGCCGGTCATCGTGCTGCGCACCCCCAAGGGCTGGACAGGACCGGCTGAGGTCGACGGCCTGCCGGTGGAAGGCACGTGGCGCTCCCACCAGGTCCCGTTGTCTGCCGTACGGGACAATCACCAGCACCTACGGCAGCTGGAGGACTGGCTGCGCTCCTACCGCCCGGAGGAGTTGTTCGACGAGCAGGGCCGTCCCCGCCCGGAGGTTCTGGCCTGCATCCCCGAGGGCGCCCGCCGGCTCGGCGCCACCCCGCACGCCAACGGCGGCCTGCTGCTGCGCGAACTCCCGCTTCCGCCACTGGAGTCGTACGCGGTCGACGTCGACAAGCCCGGCGCCACGATGCATGAGCCGACCCGCGTGCTGGGCGACTTCCTGGAACACGTCATGAGGGCGACCGCCGAACGACGCGACTTCCGCCTGGTCGGCCCTGACGAGACCGCCTCCAACCGCCTCCAGGCGGTCTACGCCGCCAGCGGCAAGGCCTGGCAGGCCGGCACCCTGGACGTGGACGAGCACCTCGACCGGCACGGCCGGGTGATGGAGATCCTTTCCGAGCACACCTGTCAGGGCTGGCTGGAGGGCTACCTCCTCACCGGACGGCACGGCCTGTTCTCCTGCTACGAGGCCTTCGTCCACATCGTCGACTCGATGGTCAACCAGCACATCAAGTGGCTGCGCGTCACCCGCCGCCTGCCCTGGCGCGCCCCCATCGCCTCCCTCAACTACCTGCTGACGTCGCACGTGTGGCGCCAGGACCACAACGGCTTCTCCCACCAGGACCCCGGTTTCGTCGACCACATCATGAACAAGAGTCCGGAAGCGGTACGGGTCTACCTGCCGCCGGACGCCAATACGCTGCTGTCCGTGGCCGATCACGCGCTGCGCAGCCGCGACTACGTCAACGTGATCGTCGCCGGGAAGCAGCCCTGCTTCGACTGGCTCTCCATGGAGCAGGCCCGCGTCCACTGCGCGCGCGGCGCCGGGATCTGGGACTGGGCCGGGACGGAGAACGGTGGCGAACCGGACGTGGTGCTGGCCTGCGCCGGCGACGTCCCCACGCAGGAGGTGCTGGCCGCCGCGCAGTTGCTGCGCCGCCACCTCCCGGAGCTGTCGGTGCGCGTGGTCAACGTGGTCGACATCGCACGACTGATGCCGAGCGAGGAACACCCGCACGGCATGACCGAATTCGAGTACAACGGCCTGTTCACCCCCGACAAGCCGGTGATCTTCGCCTACCACGGCTATCCCTGGCTGATCCACCGGCTCGCCTACCGCCGCACCGGACACGGGCATCTGCACGTGCGCGGGTACAAGGAGATCGGCACCACGACCACGCCGTTCGACATGGTCGTCCGCAACGACCTGGACCGCTACCGCCTGGTCATGGACGTCATCGACCGCGTTCCCGGCCTCGCGGTGCGCGCCGCGGCCGTACGGCAGCGGATGGAGGACGTGCGGCTGCGCCACCACGACTGGATCCGCGAGCACGGCACCGACCTGCCGGAAGTCGCCGACTGGACCTGGGACGGCTGACCGGCGCGGTGAGGCGGGTTCGAAGGGACAGGGCCGATCGGCCCTGTCCCTTCGGCCCTGAGACGAGCAAGATCTGGAGGAGAAGCCGGGCTCGCCCACGACCGGGCACCGGCAAGGAACGCGACACACGGACACGAGGAGTAACTGATGGCGGACAGCGAGCAGTCCGGCCCCGGCAGCCCCATCCGGGTCTTCCTGCTGGACGACCACGAAGTGGTACGGCGGGGAGTGCGCGACCTGCTCGACGACGAGCCGGACATCTCGGTGGTCGGTGAGGCCGGCACGGTCGAGCAGGCACTGGTGCGTGTCCCGGCGTTGCGTCCGGACGTTGCGGTGCTCGATATCCGGTTGCCGGACGGCGACGGTGTGACCGTGTGCCGGGAGCTGCGCTCGCGCATGCCTGAGCTGGCCTGCCTGATGCTGACCTCGTTCGACGACGAGGAGGCCCTGCTGGACTCGATCATGGCGGGCGCGTCCGGGTACGTCCTCAAACAGATCCAGGGCTCCGACCTGGTGTCGGCCGTACGCACCGTGGCACGTGGCCAGTCGCTGCTCGACCCGAGCGCCACGACCAGGCTGATGGCCAGGCTCCGCGGAGGGCAGCAGCAGGAGCCGGAGCCGGACGGGCTGCCGGGCCTGACCGACCGGGAGCGGGAGATTCTGGCGCTGATCGGCGAGGGCCTGACCAACCGCCAGATCGGGCAGCGGCTGTACCTGGCCGAGAAGACCGTGAAGAACCACATCTCCCGCCTGCTGGCGAAGCTCGGTGTCGAGCGGCGCATCCAGGCCGCGATGATCGCCAGCCAGGCCCGGGACCGGCTGAGGCAGCAAGGGCACTGAGCCGGCATCCGCGTCCAGGGGCGTGCGGGCCGCTGACTCGGTCCCGGGTGGGTCAGACGACGCTGCCGCTGCCGTACGGGGCGTACAGGTCGAGCAGGCGGGTACGGGTCGAGTGCAGCCGGTGGGCGAGGATGTCGCCCACCCACTGGGTGACGGACAGGCCGAACGCGAGGTCGTCCTGGCACATCGTGCGCACCGCCGTGGCGTCGAACTCGTACGCCCGGACCGGCGAGGTCGCCTCCGCGCCCAGATGCCAGACGTGCGGGGCGAACAACCATGACCAGCCGATGAGTTCGTTGTGGCCGAGGGTCTCGATGACAGCGGCCCGGCGGCCGGGGACATGCAGGTCGAGGGCGACCGTGCCGGTGCGGATGATCCAGAACCGGTCTGCCCGGCCACCCTCCTCGAACAGGCGGGTGCCCTGGGGGAACATCACTTCCCGTGGGATCCGCATCAGCCGCTGCCGGTGCTCGGCGGACAGGGCGCGCAGGATGCTGAGGGTGGTGGGAGCGGTCATGACCTGCCTCCGGTGAGGGTCTGGGGACCTGCCGCTTCCAGCGTGCAGGCACGGTACGGCCCGTGCCCATGGGCCACCCGGCCCTGGTCAGGGACCACTCGGGCCAGGCGGAGATCGCGTACCGCAGACCGCCTGCTGCCGGGCGGGCGGCCGTTCGGCGCAACAAAAACCACGGGGTGTCGGATGTGGATGTCAGAGTTTGAGGCAGGCGAGGAGTGGCGTTCCCCGGTGGGACCGAACCGAGCATCCATAGGGGCGACGAGGCCCGAGGAAGGGGCGGAGCGGTGGCCGCACAGACCGAGCCGACATCGGGCAGGCAACGCGGGAAGCGGCAGGCTGAGCTGTACTGAGATTTGTGGAGTCCCTGATGCCAGGGTTACGGTCCTGGCGAAGGAGATCCACCAGCACCATGGCAGCACCCCGTAAATACCCGGACGAGCTCCGCGAGCGCGCGGTCCGCGAGGTCCGTGCCACCGGCCGCCCGATCGCGCACGTTGCGAAGGACCTGGGCATCCATAAAGAGGCCCTGCGCGGCTGGGTCCGCCAGGCCGAGGCCGACCGTGGCGAGCGCGACGGCCGGCTGACCACCGCCGAGCAGGACGAGCTCAGGCAACTCCGCAAAGAAGTAGCGGAGTTGAGGCGGGCGAACGAGATCCTCAAGGCCGCGTCGGTGTTTTTTGCCCAGGAGATCGACCGTCCCCGGACGAGGCCGAGCAGGTGATCGACCATCTGCGCGAGAAGGGCCTTGGGGTCGATCCCGTCTGCCGGGTGCTGGAGTTGTCGCCGTCGACGTACTTCGCCCGCAAGAAGCGGCCGAAGTCGGCCCGCCGGCTCCGCGACGAACAGCTCATGCCTCTGATCGAGTCGGTCCGCGCCGAGTCGGGCGGCACCTATGGAGCCCGCCGGATCACCCGTGCCCTCAAGCGCAAGGGGGTGGACGTCGCCCGCTGCACCGTCGAGCGCCTGATGGCCGAGCTGGGCCTGGAGGGTGTCATCCGCGGACAGCGGCGCCGCACCACGATCTGCGAACCGTCGGCGCCGAGGCCGCCGGACCTGGTCGACCGGGACTTCACAGCCTCCCGCCCGGACGAGCTCTGGGTCGCCGACATGACCTATGTGAGGACGTGGTCGGGCTGGGCATACGTGGCGTTCGTCCTGGACGTGTACTCGCGGATGATCGTCGGCTGGCAGGTCGCGAACCATATGAGGACTGAACTGCCCCTGGACGCACTGGAGATGGCTCTGTGGAGACGCCGGATCAAGGCAGGCTCCGGCCTCATTCATCACAGCGACCGCGGGTCTCAATACGTGTCAATTCGGTACACCGACCGGCTCGCTGGCATCGGCGCCTCCGCGTCGGTCGGCTCCGTGGCCGACTCGTACGATAACGCGATGGCCGAGGCGCTGAACGGCACCTTCAAAGCCGAGCTGATCGAGATGCAAGGGCCGTGGCGGGACGTCGACCAGGTCGAGCGGGCGATCTTCCAGTGGGTCACCTGGTACAACGAAGAACGCCTGCACTCCGCACTCGACTACGTACCGCCCGCCGAGTACGACCGCGACTGGTGGCGACAACAGGAAGCCACCCCGCAGTCCGCCTGAAACGAGACCGCCGGACTCTACGAAACTCGGGGCAGCTCACTGTCCCCGGTCGTCGACGCCGTACGCGACACCGGTCACGACGCCGAGAGCCACCAGAACCTGTTCGCCGCCGTCGACGCCCTGCGCATCCCCGTCGACTACCTCGCCCAGCTGTTCACGGCCGGGGACCCGGCGCCGGTCGACGCCGTGTTGCGCTGCCTGGCAGCGATGCGCTCCTACATGCGCGACATCAACTTCGGCCGCGAACCGAACGACACCATCCCCAAGTCCGTCGGCATGAGCGGCGAGCAGATCTACGACATGTACCAGCTGCTGGCCCTGGCCAAGTACGACGAGCGGTACGTCATCCCGCCCGCCCACGCCGAACAGGCCCACAAGCTGGAGGAGTTGGCCACCGAGTGCAGCCTGGACCACGAGGGCGGCCCCGGAATGGGAAGGGCCGGGCGCAGCCCGTCGGACAAGGATGGTGGTGGGCGACGGGTGGGAGGCTCCGGCCCCTTCGGTGAGGCATCGGGCGGCGCCGCACCGATCGCGGTGGAGAACTACCGGGCGCTGCACGACCGGCAGACCTCCGACACCCCCGTCGCCCCCACCGACAAGGCCAGCCGCGTCAACCTCCTCAACTGGGACGGCAAGGGCTCCCCACCCGGCCTCTTCCCACCCAAGCCGTCCGACGCCGGTCACGACGCGCACACGGACACCGGCGGGGAGGCGGAGCCGAAACCATGAAGCGGACGACACGACTCCCGGCGCGCACCGAACCCTGGCACCCCTACGCCTGGCAGACCCAGTCCCTCCTGCTGGCCCACCCCGACGACCAGTTCCCGCCCCGCCTCGCCCTCACCCACAAGGTCGCCACTGCGCTGCCCGAGGCGGTCGCCGAACCGCTGCTGCGCTTCACCGCGCACGCGGAACGCACACCCGGTGCCGACCTGGCCGCCGCCTACGTCGCGACCTTCGACCACCGCAAACGCTGCTGCCC
The DNA here is from genome assembly GCF_046267975.1 of Streptomyces flavusporus. Classification (NCBI taxonomy): domain Bacteria; kingdom Bacillati; phylum Actinomycetota; class Actinomycetes; order Kitasatosporales; family Streptomycetaceae; genus Streptomyces; species Streptomyces flavusporus. The sequence goes on from NZ_CP176503.1 coordinate 8,945,488, forward strand.
GTACCTCACCTACTACGCCCACGGCGACACCCGGAAACGCGGCATCGCCCTGCTGCGTCTGAAACAGACCTACGCCGCCTCCGGCCGGCGCCTGACCGACGACGAACTGCCCGACCATCTCGCCGTCGTCCTCGAATTCGCCGCCACCGACCCCGCGGCCGGACACCGCCTGCTCACCGAACACCGTGCCGGCCTCGAACTGCTGCGCCTGGCCCTGCACGACGACCACTCGCCCTGGGCGGCCCTGCTGGACTCCGTCTCCGCCACCCTGCCCGCCCTGGCGGGCGACGAACCCGAAGCCGTCGCCCGGCTCGCCGTCGAGGGCCCGCCCGGGGAGCAGGTTGGTTTTGCCCCGTACACACCCACGCAGTCGACGCCCGACCCCGCAGGAGGCCCGCGATGACCGCACCCGCGCAGCCCGTCACCCTGGCGGTGGAGTCCGGCACCGGCGGCATCCTGCTCTGGGTCGCCCTGCCGTACCTGTCTCTCGCGGTCTTCGTCCTCGGCCACATCTGGCGCTACCGCTACGACAAGTTCGGCTGGACCACCCGCTCCTCCCAGCTCTACGAGAGCCGCCTGCTGCGCATCGGCAGCCCGCTGTTCCACTTCGGCATCCTCGTCGTCCTGATCGGCCACATCGGCGGCCTGCTCATCCCCAAGAGCTGGACCGAAGCGGTCGGGATGAGCGAGCACACGTACCATGTCTCGGCGGTCGTCCTCGGCACCATCGCCGGTGTGTGCACCCTGGGCGGACTGGCCATCCTCATCTACCGCCGTCGCACCGTCGGCCCCGTCTTCTCCGTCATCACCCGCAACGACAAGGCGATGTACGTCTCGCTCACCGCGACGATCGTCCTCGGTCTGGCCGCGACCGTCGCCGCCAACATCGTGGGCGGCGGCTACGACTACCGGGAGACCATCTCCCCCTGGTTCCGCTCGATCTTCTGTCTCCAGCCCGACCCGGACCTGATGACCGGAGCCCCGGTCCTCTTCCAACTCCACGCCCTCAGCGCGCTGCTGCTGTTCGCGGCCTGGCCCTTCACCCGCCTCGTCCACATGCTCACCGCGCCCGTCGGCTACCTGACCCGCCCCTACATCGTCTACCGCAGCCGTGACACCCAACTCGGCGCCCGAGCCCCGCGCCGCGGCTGGGAACGGGCCGGACAAGGGAGGTGACTCAGGTGGCCTGCCGTCAGCGGCCGGCCCGTGAGATGGGCACGGCCCATTCCACCGTCGTACCACGGGGTTCGTTGGGGGACAGGCTGCAGGTGCCGCCGAGTTCGTCGGCGCGCCGGTCGAGGTTGGCCAGCCCGCTGCGGCGGGTGACGGCAGGGTCGATGCCGCGGCCGTTGTCCGACACCCGCAGCCGCAGGGTCGTGCCCGAGACCTCCACGTTCACGTCGACCGCAGTGGCCCGGGCGTGCCGGGCGACGTTGGACAGGGTCTCGCCGAGGACCGCCAGGAGGTGGTCGGCGTAGTCGGCGGGAACGTCGGTGTCCAGCAGGCCGGTCATCCGCAGTGCGGGGGTGAAACCGAGCGTTTCGGCGGCCCGCTCGGTGGCCGTCACCAGGCGGGCGCGCAGGCCGCTGCCCCGCCGCTTCTGGTCGTGCTCGCGCAGAGCGTAGATGGTGGAGCGGATGACCTTGATGGTGTCGTCCAGGTCGTCCACGACCCGCTGGATCCGCTCGCTCGCCTGGGGCCGGTCGGCGACCCGCCCGAGCGTGGACTGCAGTGACAGCGCGCCGGCGAAGAGGCGCTGGATGACCAGGTCGTGCAGATCGCGGGCGATCCGGTCGCGGTCGCTGAGGACCAGCATGTGCTCGGCGTCCCGCCGACGCTCGGCCACTTCCAGGGCGAGGGCCGCCTGGTTGCTGAACCCGTTGATCATGTCGATGACAGCGTCCGGGAACTTCGGGCCGTCCGGTACGCGCGCCACCTGCAGTACGCCGCGGACGTTCTCCCGGGTGCCGAGCGGCACGAAGAACGCCGGCCCCAGTTCGACCAGCGCGGCGCTGCCGCCCTGACCGCGCGGGTCGGTGCTCACCGCCTCGCTGGTGACGGTCTCCCCGGACGCGAGCACCTTCGAGGCCAGTGTCGTGGTCGGCAGCAGCAGCCCGTGGACGTCCTGTGCTCCCGTCCCGCAGGCAGCTTCGATCACGAGCTCCCCGCTGTCGCCGACCGGCACCGCAAGGGTGACCAGGTCGGCGCCCGCCATGTCGCGCACCGTGGCGGTGAACGAATCCAGCGCCGCGGCGGGCGACTCGCCGGACAGCAGGCTGCGGGTCAGTTCGTTGCTCGCCGCCAGCCACCGCTGCCTGCGGCGGGCGTCGTCGTACAGCCGGGCGTTGTCGATCGCCACACCGGCCGCCGCGGCGAGCGTGCGCAGCACCGCCTCGTCGTCGGCGTCGAACTCCGCGCCGCCCTGCTTGTTGGTCAGGTACAGGTTGCCGAACACCTGCTCACGGACCCGGATCGGGGCGCCCAGGAAGCTGCTCATCGGCGGGTGGCCGGAGGGAAAGCCCACGGAAGCCGGGTGCTCGCTCAGATCCGGCAGGCGCAGGGGGGCCGGATCACGGATCAGCAGGCCCAGGATGCCCTCGCCGCGCGGGTAGTGCCCGATCCGGGCGATGGCTTCCTCGTCGATGCCGACGGTGAGGAACTGCCTGATGGTTCCTTCGTCACCCAGCACCCCGAGCGCCCCGTACTGGGCGTCGACCAGCGTGACCGCCGACTGCACGATCCGGTGCAGCACCACTTCGAGATCGAGATCGCTGCCGATGGAGAGCACGGCGTCGAGCAGCGTGTGCATCCTGTCGCGGGCTGCCCGTACCTCCTGGATCTGCTCCTGCAGGCCCTCGAGCAACGTGTCCAGCCGCAGCTGGGGGTACGCTCCGGCTGCCCCGGCACCGCCCGTGCCGTGCGTCTGCTCGTTCACCACAGCTCCCCTTTGCCGCCCAGCCGGCCTCGGCCTCAGGATGCCCGACGCGGTGTCCGCCCCACGAGGTGCCCCCGGACCATCGGTCAGACCGTCTCCGCCGGCTGGGCCTGCCGCTTGCGGGCGCGGTATGCCGCGGCCTTGATCTTGTTGCCGCAGGACTCCATGCCGCACCACTGCCGACGCATTTCGCGCGACCGGTCGATGTAGATGCGGGTGCACTCCGGATTGCCGCACTCCTTGATGAGCGGCACATCCGGTCCGCTCAGGAGCTCGACGGCGTGCCGTGCCACAGTGGACAGTGCCTGCTCCGGAGTCGCCGCCGTCCACCGGCCCGCCGGGGTGAGCTGCGGTGTGGCGGGGGGCCTGCGGGCGGCGTCGTTCAGCGCAGTGAGCGCTTCCGTGTCGTACGGCTCGCCGAGCCGACGGTTGGTGGCCAGCGCGTAGACGGCCTCCCGTACCCCTATGGCCTGCTCGACGTCGGAATCCTGGCTCGGCGAGACGGCATCCACGACTCCGGATTCCAGGTACCAGGCGTCCAGCCGGTCCGGCGACACGAACATTTCGAACCGTACGGATCGGCGGGCCCGGAGTGTCGCTGCGAAGTCGAGCGCCGGGTTTCCGCACACGAAGACATGATCCAGATTTACATCACCATTCTGACAGGTGACTGCGAGGTTCTGCAATCGCGTCACCGGCTCTCACGCGTCGTCACCGGCTTGACGGGCGGCGAGCCGCCTGCAAGTATCGTCACCAGTTGAACCAGTGACGCTGTTCTGTCGCTGGCGTGTTGAGATAAGGAGCTGAGCATGGCTGTCACTTACACGGACGCCGCGGAGGTGGCGCGTCGAGCGCGGTTCGGCAGGCTGCCGGAGCGTATTCGCCTGGAGGACACGATCGAGGAGCGGCCGGCCGGTGCGCCGGATCCGGCGCGAGACGCGTACAACGAGGACGAATGGCTCGTGCGTACATGCCTGTAGAGCCACGCCGAGCGGCAAGGGGCTCGAGGATTCCGGTGCAGGCGCGACGGATGTTCACAGTCCTCGCGGTGATCGCGACGGCGGCCGTGATCGGATTCGGCTGCTTCGCGCAGGTCTTCTGATCGCATGGCCACGGAGAACGCAGGACACGCTGATGACGAAAGGGAAGTCCAGATGTTCGACAGGCGGAGCTTCGGCAAGATCGTGGGCGTGGGTGCCGCTGGGGCGACTCTCGCCGGATGGTCCAGCGGTTCGGCGGCCGCGGTGGGCGGGACGGAGCCGGCGGCCGGGGCGGGGCACACGTCCTTCGGCCGTCTGAAGCAGATCCGGGCCGGCGAGCTGAACGTCGGCTACGCGGAGGTCGGTCCCGCCCGCGGGCCCGTGGTCATCTGCCTGCACGGCTGGCCCTACGACATCCACAGCTTCGCCGACGTGGCGCCGCTGCTCGCCGCGCGGGGGCTGGCAACTGCTTGCCGGGGAGTGCGCACGAGGTCGAGTTAGCTCGATCGTGTGATGGTCGGCTCACAGGCTTGCGGCGTCCTGCGCCGACCGGGTTGACGTCATCGTGCGATCTGGGACGCCGGGTACGGCGCCAGCGTGCGGGGCCCCCGCTCCACCGGAGAGATGGTCCGGGGCCTCCCCGTCGCCTCTGGCCGCATCCACATGGCCAGGTCGCGCAGGGAACTGGCCTCCCGGGATCGGACCACGCACAGGATGCGTGTCGCTGTCTCGGGGTCGAGTACGCCGGGGACCAGTGTGCCCAAGACCGTTCGGGGCGTGCGGCTGCATGGGGTCACTCCTGCTCAGTCTTCAGGAACGGTACCGGGTGATCGTGCCCTACCTGCGGGGCCACGGCACGACGGGATTCCTGTCGGAACGGACGTTCCGCAACGCCCAGCAGGCGGTGGTGGCGCTCGACATCATCGCCCTGCCGGACCACGTCGACATCGTCGTCCACAACTACCGCTGGCGGCTGGGCCTGGCCGACAGCGACCCGCGCCACGACCGACTCGAGCAGCAGCTTGCCGCGGGCCCCACGATCGCCGTACCCACCGTCACCCTCGACGGCGAGAAGGATCCCTTCACGCCCGCGGGTGACGGCTCGTCCTGCCGCGACAAGTTCACCGGCCCCTACGCGCACCACACCCTGAAGAACACCGGCCACAACGTGCCGCAGGAGGCACCCGGGGAATTCGCCCAAGCCGTCCTCGAAGCCGACGGGTTCAACCGTCCCTGATCCGGCCCTACGGCGACCCCCTTCAGGGCGGTCAGGCCCGTCGGCCGCGCTGGTCGCCCGGATTGAGGAGTTGGCCGCGCAGGGCGTCGAGCTGGTGGGCGTGTTCGACCGCGGACGTTTCGTCGAGGGTGGTGAGGGCGAGCAGGAGAACGTCCGCGATGACGAGGCCGGTCAGTGATTCGTTGGTGGTTCCGGTGGGGGCGCCAGCTGCACTCTTTCTACTGGTACATGAGCAAACATCAGTATTCATGAGTGGGTGCTCCGTATAGTCGTCGGCGTGAATCTGACCGAGTGGGCGAGGGCTCAGGGTGTGCACCCGCAGACGGCGCGGCGGTGGTTCCGTGAAGGAACCTTGCCGGTGCCTGCGCGGCGTGTGGGCCCGCGCACGATCCTGGTGAACGTGGAGGTCAACGCCGCTTCGCAGATCACTGGGGGTGTGGGCCTGTCGCCCGGGTCTCCTCCCACGACCAGAAGAAGGACCTGGAGCAGCAGACGGCGTGGCTGGTGCGGTGGGCGGCGCAGGCCGGGCACCGGGTGGTGCGGTGCGAGGCGGAGGTCGCCTCGGGCATGAACGGCTCCCGCCCGAAGGTGCGGCGTCTGCTGGCCGATCCGGCGGTGACCACGGTCGTGGTCGAGCACAAGTACCGGCTGGGGCGGATGAACACCGAGCTGGTCGAGGCCGTGCTTGCCGCGTCGGGGCGGCGTCTGGTCGTGCTGGACGACGGCGAGGTCGAGGACGATCCGGAGCGGGACATGGTGGAGGTGCTGACGTCGTTGTGCGCCCGCCTGTACGGCCGTCGCTTCGCGCGCGACCGGGCCCACAGGGCGCTGGAGGCCGCTCAGCATGGCTGACCTGCGCCCCATCGACGCGCCGTTCGTCGCGCTCGGCCCGACCGGTGTCGCCATCCGCACCCGGCTGAAGGGGCTGACGCCTGCGGACGAGAAGCTGCTGCGTCTGGTCGGCGCGCACCTCGGTACGCTCGCCTCCCGCGACCTGGCCGCCCGCTGCCGGGACGGCCTGGAGCACACGACGGACACGTGGGCCGCCCGCAAGCGGGAGCTGACCGCCCAGTCGTCGTCTCGCTGGGCCGGGAGCATCACGAAGGCCACGCACGACCAGTGGGCGCTCGCCCGCCGCTGCCAGCTCGCCCACATTCAGAGCCTGGAAGCTGGGACCAGCACCATCGCGCACCGGCTGTCCCTCCCAGTCGGGCAGAAGGGCAGCAAGCGGGCGCCGGGCGGCTACCGCACGCCGCAGGAGTGGTTCGCGAAGACCCGCCGCCTGCATGTCCTCAACGACCGCCTGGAGCAGGAGCGCGCCGACCGCGAGGCCGGGCGCGTGCACGTCGTCCGCGGCGGCAAGCGCCTCGCTCGCGCCCGCCACAACCTGGACGCCGCCGGGCTGTACGAGACCGCCTGGCGTGAGCGGTGGGAGGCCGAGCGCTGGTTCCTCGCCGCGGATGGCGAGTCCGGGAAGCGGTACGGCAACGAGACCATCCGCGTCGCCCCCGACGGCGAGGTCTCGATCAAGCTGCCTGCCCCGCTCGCCGAGCACGCGAACGCCCCGAACGGCCGGTACGTCCTCACCGGCCGCGTGCAGTTCCAGCACCGGGGCACCGAATGGGCCGACCGCGTCGAGGCCAACCGGGCCGTGGCCTACCGCATCGACTACGACATCACCCGCGGTCGCTGGTACTTGACCGCGTCCTGGCAGATCCCGCCGACGAAGACCGTCCCCCTCACGGCAGCCCTGGCCGACGGCGTGATCAGTGTGGATACCAACGCCGACCACCTCGCCGCCTGGCGCCTCGACACCCACGGCAACCCCCTCGGCAACCCGCGCCGCTTCCCCTACGACCTCGACGGCCCGGCGTCCTACCGCGACGCCCAAGTCCGGCACGCCCTGACCCGCCTGCTGACCTGGGCACGCACCTGCGGCGTCAGGGCCATCGCGATCGAGGACCTCGACTTCACCGCGGAGAAGACCCGCGAGAAACACGGGCACAAAAAGCGGTTCAGGCAGCTCATCTCCGGCATGCCCACCGGCAAGCTCCGCGCCCGCCTAACCTCCATGGCCGACGCCGCCGGCATCGCGATCATCGCGGTCGACCCCGCGTATACCTCGAAGTGGGGCGCCCAGCACTGGCACAAGCCCCTCACCAGCAAGAACCGCACAACCACTCGCCACGACGCAGCCGCCGTGGCGATCGGCAGGCGCGCCCAGGGACACCCGATCCGGCTGGGGGTACCTCCCAGGCCCTTAAGGCACTGGGGGAGGACGGCACCGCCCCCACAGCACCGGAGTGATGCGGTGGGGCATCGGACCGTCCAGGCCCGACCGGGCGTCCCCGGGCGTGAGGAAACCCGCCCCCGCATTCCCGGACCACGGACACGATCCGTGCGCGCCGGATGCGGAGCGAACGCGGGGGACCAGAACGCCCAACACCGTGCGGGGCGTTCGGCTGAGCATGAGTCCTGGCAACAGGATTCACTCCCGCTCAGTTTCTAGGAACGGTGTAGGGGGCGAGGAGGACCGAGTCGACGCGGTCCCCGTAGGCCTTGCTCAGTTCGTCGGCGACGAAGACGACCCTGGCGTCGACCGAGTGCGCTCGTTCGACCACCACGGTCAGTTCGGACAGTGGCCGTCCCGGCTGGAAGATCACGACGGCGTCGCCCTGACCGAGGGCGAGCAGCGGGTCGGCGAGGGCGAAGCCGGTGACTCCGACGAAGCAGGCCCGGCGGCCGATGCGGCCGAGGGAGCGGGCGAGGTGGCGGGCCGCGAGTTCGCAGACGACACATGGCAGCCGGAGCCGCTCCCGGTTCCAGGCGGCGGCGTGGCCGCGTGCCGCCGCCTACCCGACCTGACTGCTCTGTACGCCTCTCAGTCCGACCCGCTCGATCCGTCCGCGCGCCCCGCCGCGCAGCCCACCGGGAGTACACGGTGAACGACGTTTCCACGCCTCCGCCCGCACCGCTGCTGGTCGTCGACGCCGTGCGCAAGACCTACCGGCTGCCGGGCGGCAATCGGCTGACCGCCGCCGACCAGGTGTCCTTCACCGTTCCCCGCGGCGGATCGGTCGGCATCGTGGGCGAGCCCGGGTCGGGCAAGAGCACCGTCGTCCGCATGCTCGTCGGGCTGACCCGGCCCGACTCGGGCACGACGAGACCGTGGTGATGTGCCGGGGCGCCGTGGTCGAACAGGGCCCGACCGGGCAGGTGCTGAGTGCCCCGAGCACACGTACACCCGGCGTCTGCTCGCCTCGGTGCCCCACCAGGGCTGGGACCCCGCCGACGCCCGGCAGAAGTGAGGTCTGAGGCGTCCGGCGCCTATCTGTCGCGGGTGCAGTGGCCCGTGGGGTTCGCTGCCGGTGGGCGGCACTGGAGAACGAAATCGGTCGGACTGGTGCTCAGATAGCGGCCGATGCAGCCGTTCACCGTCGTTCGCCCGCGCTCGGCGCAGAAGGCGAGTGCCGCGCGGCCGTCGGCGAAGGGCCCCGGGGCGTAGATCACCCAATAGCCCGGGCGGAGGGAGGCGTGGTCGTCACTGCGCAGGAAGACGGCCTCCGGCACGGACTCGCGGATCCGGGCGAGGCGCCGGTCGCGGGCTGCGGTGCCCGCGGACAGCGGTTCGGAGTGCAGCTGGGCGATCCAGCGGCCGTCGCCGGCCGGGGTGGGGGACGCCTCGGGTGAAGCTTCCCCTTGATCGCGGACACCTGGAGACTGGGACGTGTGAGCCCAGAGGAAGCAGTGCCAGGTGGGAAGTAAGTACACGAAGCGGTACTCGGAGGAGTTCAAGCGGGACGCGGTCGCGCTCGTGGCGTCTTCGGGCCGGACGGTGACCGAGGTCGCCCGGGAACTGGGCATCAGCTCGGAGAGTCTGCGGGGCTGGGTGAAGAAGACGAACGGCACCGGGCAGACCGGAGCGGGGACGTTGGTGGCCGCCGGGAGCGGGCTGGATGCGGCCGAGCGGGAGGAACTCAAGCGACTGCGCAAGCTCGCCGCCGACCAGGCCAAGACGATCGAGATTCTGAAAAAAGCGACGGCCTTCTTCGCGAAGGAGAGCGACCGGTGAGCGAGATATACCGGTTCATCCGCGTGGAGAAGGCCCACTTCACCGTCGTCCTGCTGTGCGCCGTCCTCGGCGTGGCCCGCTCCTCGTACTACGCCTGGGAAGCCGGAGAGCAGGCCCGCGAGGTACGCGAGCGCGAGGACCTCGCCCTGGTCCACGAGATCACCGTCATCCACGTCGCGTCGAAGAAGACGTACGGCGTTCCCCGGGTGCACGCCGAACTACGCCGCCGGGGGCGCCTGGTGAACCGCAAGCGCGTCGAGCGGCTCATGCGCGAACACCGCATCGCCGGTCACAGCCGCCGCACCGGGCGTCGCAGCCTCACCCGCGCCGACCGCAAGGCCGCTCCCGCTCCGGACCTGATCGGGCGCGACTTCACCGCTACCGCCCCGGGCCTGCGGGTGGTCGGCGACATCACCTATGTCCCTACCGCCGAGGGCTGGCTGTACCTGGCGACCTGGCTCGATCTGGCGACCCGTGAGGTGATTGGCTACTCCATGGCAGATCATCACCGCGCCGGCCTGGTCGTCGACGCCCTGGACATGGCTGCCGGCCTGGGCCTCCTGGAGGACGGCTGCATCATCCACACCGACCGCGGATCGGAGTACACCTCGGCCCAATTCCGGGACAGGCTGGGCGAGTTGGGGCTACGGCAGAGCATGGGGCGGACCGGGATCTGCTTCGATAACGCCGCTGCCGAGAGTTTCTTCGCCGTCCTCAAGGAGGAGATCGGCACCCGCATCTGGAATGACCGGGCGAGCGCGCGAGCCGACATCTTCACATTCATCGAGACCTACTACAACCGCAGGCGCCTGCGCAGACATCCCGACTGGGGCTACCTCACGCCCCACGAGACCCGCCAGCGCCACCACGGAACGAAACCAGAGCACGCCCTCGCCGCGTGACAGAACCGTGTCCAAGATCACGGGGAAACTTCACCTCGGAGAAGTAGCCCTCGGCGTCGCCCACCGCATAGGTGGCGACCTCTTCCTTGGGGGCGATCACGGCCGAGGGGATGGCGAGGTCGAGCGTGGCCCGGGCACCTGAGTCGCCGTTGGAGGGCGACGAGGACGCGGAGTTTCCATCTGCGCAGGCGGAGAGCGCCGCGAGGGCGGCCAGGGTGGCGGTACTGACGCCGAGCCGCAGGGAGTGCTTCATGTTCGGCACCTCTATCGATCCGGGGAGTAGGGGATGCCGGTCGGCCGGGACAACAAATCCCGGCTGCGGTCAGGTCGTTGTGGACGTGCTGTTGAGCGAAGACCGCCGCGGGTCACAGACGCCGGGGTCGTGACCGGCGCGGGCGCTACCCGGCCCGCCGAGCACCCGGTGCGCACCGCTTCGGCTTCACCGCGGACAGGACGGGCCAGGGAAGTGCCATGCCCGCCGCTCGCCCCAGCCGCCGGGTCATACGCCTCGCGGTGCTCCTCGACGGGCGACCAGGGGGCGTCGGTCAGCCCGGCCGACGGCAGCTCTTCCGGATGCCGGAGGCGAACGGATTGCGCCGGAGCGCGATCAACGTCACCCCCGCCTGTCTGTCTGGAGACCGCGGCCACGCTGCTCGATGAGGTCCGCCGCGGTACGGAGCCCGTCGCGTGCCCGGATGATCGCGGAGGCTTCCGTCAGGGTCCGCTGCAGGTGTCTGTCACCAAGCAACTTCTCCAGGGCACTGTGCAGTTGGTGGTCGGTGAAGTGGTAGGGGTCGAGCCGGACGCCGTAACCCAGCTCAGCGACCCGCTGGGCGTTGTCGTACTGGTCCCAGAAAAGCGGGAGCACGATCATGGGCTTGCCGAAGTGGAAGCACTCGGTGGTCGTGTTGTTGCCGCCGTGGGTGATGACCAGGTCGACCAGCGGGAGAATCCGTGTCTGGGGGAGGAACTCCGCACCCCACATGGTGGGTGGAAGCTCTATCTCGTCGTGCAGCGGTCCCTTGGAGACGATGTAGCGGTGCGGGGTGCGCGCCAGTGAGGCGATGATCCTGCGCATGAGGTCGACATCGGCGGAACCGAGCGAGCCCAGGCTGAAGTAGATCAGTGCGCTGTCGTCCGTACCGGCCGGAGGGCCGGCCAGCTCCGCCGGCAGGGCGAACTCCTCGTCGGTCTCCCGCACCGAGGAGTCCAGCCGGTGCCAGGTGGGGCCCAGCGGGCGGGCTTCGGTGTAGTCGGCGATCTCCGGGTAGACGTAGAGGTTCAGATCGCCCTCGTGGATGAACTCCAGGTCGGGCAGCGGCCGTGCCCCCTGTTCCACCACCCAGGCGTTGAACGCGGCCCATACCTCGCGGTGCGTACGGTCGTACTCGGCACGGAACTCGGCCCAGTTCGTGCTGTCGTGGGCCGGGTGCCCGGAGAAGGGCGGGGGCACGTGCTCGCCCTTCACCTCCAGCGGGTTGCAGGAGACGATCCTGACGAAGGGGACGCCCGCCGTGGTCAGCGCGGGGAAGCAGACGACGTTGTCCTCGACGATCACATCCGGCCGCACCCGGTCGATGATGTCCTTGAGCTGGGGTTCGCAGTACCGGGCGCCGGAGACCAGTTCCTCCCAGACCGGCCTGACCCAGGTTCCGAGCTGCTCGATCGTCGGCTTCCTGAACTCGGGGGCGGTGGCCTGTATGAAGTCCTTCCAGAACTGGCCCGCATCCTGGGGTTTTTCGGGCGGCGGTGCTAAATCGACCAGATCCTCTTCGAAGCCGAGCGTGGCGAGCCTGCCCTTCCAGGACGCCTCGGCGGCGAACACCACGCGGTGGCCTCGGCGGCGCAGTACGTCGCCTATGCCGACGCAGTTGTTGGTGGGACCGTATGCGCTCTCCGGTGCGAAAAGGATTGTCAGCGGTCTCATGTGGCCTGTCCTCCCGTTTTCCAGGTCGTCTCTTCCGTCTCGACCAGGACCGCGCTGCTCGGGTCCCAGGACAGTGCGACCGGCGTACCGGCGGTCACCGTGGCCGGCCCAGACGCGGTGACGAGTACCGGCGATTCCAGGGCGGGGACCGTGACCGCGATCCGTGAGGAGCCGCCGTGGAAGCTGACGTCCAGAACCGTTCCGTGCAGCAGGCCCTCGCCGCCCTTCGCGTCCGCAGCGGCGACCTGGATGCTCTCCGGGCGTACGGCGACGGCGACGAGCCCCGCTGCGCTCCCCACGCCGACGGGGGCCGGCAGCACACCAACGCCCGGCACGTCCAGTCCACCGGAGGGCAGCAAGTGTCCGGAGAAGATGTTGTTGGAGCCGACGAAGCCTGCGACGAACCTGCCCTGCGGGTGCCGGTAGAGCTCGACGGGGGTGTCGACCTGTAGGATGCGCCCCCGGTCCAGGACAGCGATACGGTCGGCCAGCGACATCGCCTCCTCCTGGTCATGTGTGACGACGAGGAACGTGATGCCGGCCTCCAACTGCAGCCGCTTCAACTCCAGCTGCATCTCGGCGCGGACGTTCTTGTCCAGCGCCGACAGCGGTTCGTCGAGGAGCAGCAGGCGGGGCCGTTTGACGATCGCGCGGGCCAGCGCGACACGCTGCCGCTGCCCGCCGGACAGTTGGTGCGGCCGTCTCCGCGCCTGTGCCGTCAGCCCGACGGTGGCCAGCACCGCTGCGACCCGCTCGCGGATCTCCGCCCGGGGAAGGCGTTCGCGCGCAAGCCCGTACGCGACGTTCTTCTCCACGCTCATGTGCGGGAACAGGGCATACGACTGGAACATCAGGTTGACCGGCCGCCGGTGCGCGGGTACGCCCCGTAGGTCCCGGCCGTCCAGGCTGACCGTGCCGCTGTCCGGCGTCTCGAACCCGGCGAGGACGCGCAGCAACGTCGTCTTCCCGCAACCGCTCGGGCCGAGCAGGGCAAAGAACTCACCCGCCCTTACGTCCAGGTCGACCCCGTCCAGAGCCACGGTGTCGCCGAACCTGCGGGTCACGCCCTCGATACGGACGAGGGGCGGAAGGGCGCGGGACGAAGGCGGGTTCGGGCTCACAGCGCCTCCGTGAGTCGGCTCAACCGCTGGGCCGTGATCACCACGGTGAAGCTGACCGCCAGCAGCACGGTGGCCAGTGCGTTGATCTCCGGGGTCACACCGAACCTGATCATTGAGTAGATGACGATCGGCAGGGTGGGATCCTTCGGTCCCGCGGTGAAGAAGGCGATGACGAACTCGTCGAGCGAGAGCGTGAACGCCAGCAGGGCGCCCGCCACGATCCCCGGCGCGAGGGTCGGCAGGGTCACCTTCAGGAACGTGGTGACCGGTCCCGCACCGAGGTCGCGTGAGGCCTCCTCCAGTGAAGGGTCGACGTGCGCGATCCGGGTGCGTACGACGGCCGTGACGAAGGCGAGGCCGAAGACGGTGTGGGCGAGCAGCACCGAGTGCAGGCCGAGGGTCGCCGATATGAGCGAGTAGAAGGCCAACAAACCGATCGCGAGCACGATGTCCGGCAGGACCGCGGGCAGCACCGACAGAGCGTGCAGCAGCCGCGACCGGCTTCCATGGCGGGCCAGCCCCACGGCCAGCAGCGTGCCAAGGACGGTGGACAGGCCGGTGGCGGCCGCGGCCACGATCATCGTGTTGGCCAGGCCCCGCAGGACCTCGTCGTCGTGGGCCAGCGTGCCGTACCAGCCGGTGCTGAACCCGGACCACGCGTAGGGACTGTCCGACCTGTTGAAGGACATCACCACGAGCACGACGACGGGCGTGTAGAGGAACGCATACGTTAACCACAGCGGAAGAATCCCCAGTCGGCGCATCAGCGACCGCCCAGTCGGTGCCCGGTCCACGCCTGCGCCATGAGCAGCAGGACCAGGAACGCCACGAGAGCGAGGGCCAGTACCGAGCCGAACGGCCAGTCCCGCGCCGTCAGGAACTGGTCCCTGATCAGGTTGCCGACCATGACCGTGCGCCCGCCGCCCAGCAGTTCGGGGACGACGAAGTTGCCCAGGCTGGGCACGAAGACAAAGACGCAGCCGGTCAGCACGCCGGGAAGGGTGAGCGGAAACGTCACCCTCAGGAACGTACGGGCCGGGCACGCACCCAGGTCCGCCGAGGCTTCGAGCAGTCGCGGGTCGACCCGCTCGATCGCCGAGTACAACGGCAGCACCATCAGCGGCAGATAGGCGTAGAGCAGCCCGACGACGATGGCCGGCTCCGTATACAGGAGTTCCAGCGGCCGGTCGATCACTCCTGTTCCGGTAAGGGCCGTGTTGACCAGGCCTTGGCTGGACAGCAGTACGATCCAGGCATAGGTACGGATCAGGAAGTTGGTCCAGAACGGCAGGACGACCAGGACCAGGGCGACCGTACGCCATCTCCGCGGCAGCCGGGCGATCGCATACGCCGTCGGATAGCCGAGGACGAGTGCGAGCAGCGTGGTGATGGCCGCGATCCTCAGCGAGTCCGCGAGGACACCGGCGTACAAGGGGTCGGCGATCCTCGCGAAGTTCTCGCCGGTCACCCCGTCCTCGTAGGCTATCCCGCCGAAGCGGCCCCGCTGGAAGACCGTGTAGCCGACCAGCAGGGCCAGCGGCAGCAGGAGCAGGACGACCAGGTAAGAGAGGCCGGGGCCGATCAGGACTGAGCGGGCTCGCAGTCGCGGTCCCGAGCCCGCCTTCACTCGACGGACCATCAGCCCGCGGTGACTTCCGTGACGATCCTGGTGTAGGCCGTCGATGCTTCACCGAGGTCGACGACAGACTCGCCCTTCAGCAGTTGCTCGGGCGTCATGGTGAGGGCCGGATACCTCTTCAGCAGGGCCGGGTCCACTTTGGCCATCGCGGCGTCGTTGGGGACCTTGTAGTAGATGTTGGAGGCGACCCAGGAGTGCACCTCGGCATCGAGGATGTAGTTGATGAAGGCGTGCGCCGCCTCCTTGTTCTTCGAGGATTTGAGGATCACCATCGTGTCGACCCAGAGGTCGCTGCCCTCCTTGGGGACGACAAACCCGATCCTCTTGTCGTCGGTCGGGCACCAGCCGTCCCAGGCTTCCGCCAAAGCCGTCTCCCCGGACTTGAGCCGGTCACCGAACGTCGTGTCGTCGTAGGCCAGGAGTCCCTTCTTCGTGGTGAGCAGCAATTCCTTGACACGGTCGAGCTGTTGCTCGTCGGTGGTGTTCACCGAGTAGCCGAGTACCTTCTGCGCGGGCAGGAAGAGCCAGCGCTCGGTTTTCAGCATGGTGATTTTCTTCTTGAGCGCGTCGCGCGGCTTCAGCAAGTCGTTCCAGCTGTCGGGGGTGTAGCCGGCGAGGTCCTTGCGGTAGCAGAGCCCGGTGGTGCCCCAGGTATAGGGGACGGAGTAGACATTGCCCTTGTCGTGGGCGAGACGGGAAGCCAGCGGATCCAGGTTCTTGAGATGGGGGATCAGATCGTGGTGGATCGGTTCGAGCAGGCCCTGCGCCGCGAGTGCCTGCGCGTACTGGCCGGATACGAACGCCACGTCGATGCCGCTGTCGGAGGAGGCGGTCAGTTTGGCGACGATCTCCTCGTTGGTCGTGTGCTTCGCGACGGTCACGGGTGTGCCGACGGCGGACTTGAACCGGGCGGGGAAATCCTCGGGCATATAGCCGTCCCAATTCGAAACCGTGAGCCGTTGGTTGCTCAGGTCTGCCTTGGGGTCGAGCGACGCGGGGGCGGCCGAGCCGCTTCCTCCTGGCTCGTCGTTTCCGCCACATGCGGAGAGTGCGACGGCGAGGACGGCCGCCAACGCGGTCATGGGAACGTGCCTGAACCTCGGTGCGCGTAACACGCCATTCCCTTGCTGTCGAGACCAGCCGGCTGAGTGCGGGGGTGTGCCCGGTTCGCCGAGTGGCTCCCGGGCAGGCATCGGTTCCGGGAGTCTCGCATCGCTGACGTGAACTGGGCAAGATGGCGGGGCACTTGGCGACCACCTTCCCGCACGCTGCGGCATGCCCGGCAAGGCCCACTTTGGCTGTGGCCGGGTGGATGCAGTGCGACTGCAGTGGGCGCCGGCGGCGGTGCCGCTGCCGCGGCGGGCGGGCGGGCGGGCGGGCGACGCCAGGCTGGTCCTGGCCGTGGACGCCGCCTGGTGGCTGCGGCCCGACGCCCACACCCCGTCTCTCCCGCACCTTGGCCACCAACCTCCGGCGGCCGTGGGAAAAGCCGCCACCCGCTGATCCTCTCAGCACGCAAAACCGACACCGCGGAGCCCTGGCAGAAAAAGTCGGCCAACCCCCGCCCAGCCGCAAGAGTTGAAGATCAAGCTAGTACTGCAACGGTGTTTGCCGTGACTGCTGGCCAGTTCAGTCGTTGGTGTGGTTATGGGTGGGGACCTTGCTGATGTCAGGTTGTGGGCAGGTGAACTGAGCGCGGTGCACGAGCGGTTCGTGCACCGGTTCAACCGGGAGGAGCCTCGTCAGTCGGCGCTCGCCTACATGCGGGGGCTGGTTGCGCCGCTGGAGCGGAAGAACGGCTGGACGCTGGCGGAGGAGGCTGGACACTCGGGTCCCGATCGCATCCACCGGTTGCTGAACCGGATCGAGTGGGATGCCGACGAAGTCCTCAACGACGTACGTGACTACGCCGTCGAGCATCTCGGAGACCCAGACGCCGTCCTGATCGTCGATGACACCGGCTTCCTGAAGAAGGGCATCCGCTCGGCCGGGGTGCAAAGGCAGTACTCCGGTACCGCCGGACGCACCGAGAACTGCCAGGTCGGTGTGTTCCTCGCCTATGCCACCAACCGCGGACGCACTTTGATCGACCGCCGGTTGTATCTGCCCACGTCATGGACGGACGACCGGGAACGGTGTCGACAGGCCGGCATCGACGACGGCATCGCCTTCGAGACGAAGGTGGCCATGGCCAAGGCGATGATCCGTCGGGCGATCAGGGACAAGATCCCGTTCGGATGGGTGACGGCGGATGCCGCCTATGGCTTCAGCAAGGGCTGGCGGTCCGAGCTGGAGCAGGCCGATGTCTTCCATGTCATGGCCACCACCCGGCACGACACCGTCGTCACCCGCTGGGCCATCGATCATCCCGTCCACGACCTGTTCCCCGGCCTGCCACGGCAGAAATGGAAGCGCCGCTCGTGCGGCGAGGGGGCACATGGCCGGCGGATCTATGACTGGGCCCGTGTCGAGGTCCGGCCCTGGCACCGCGAGGACCGCCGGCACTGGGTCATCGCCCGCCGCAGCGTCAGCCGGCCCGAGGAGATCTCCTACTACATCGCCTACTGCCCGGCCGGCACCACGCTGGACGAGCTGATCCGTATCGCCGGCAGCCGATGGGCCGTGGAGGAATGCTTCCAGACCGCAAAGCAGGAGTGCGGCCTCGACGACTACCAGGTCCGCCGCTATCCCGGCTGGCACCGCCACATGACCCTGGCCATGGCCGCCCACGCCTGCCTGACCGTCCTACGGGCCCGAGAACTCAACACGGAGAAAGCAGAAACGGATCCTCCCAGCTCATCCACCTCAGCCTCGCCGAGATCCGACGCCTGATCACCCGCCTCACCAACCGCCGCCCCACCCCGGTCGACCACATCCTGCACTGGTCGCACTGGCGACGACGACGCCAACACCAGGCCCGCATCAGCCACTACAAACGACGCGGACACAGCCCCTGACAACTGACCAGCACTCAGAACAAGCACCGTTGCAGTATTAGGGCCTGTCCGGCGGATCAGGGCGCAGCCGGCTGCGCCGGGCCAGGGCGGGAATCGTGCCACCGGCGAGGACGGTCTCCCGTTGCCGGTCCGAGAGGCGGTGGCGCAGCCGGTACGTCTCGTCGCGGCCGGTGTTGTGGACGGTGACGGTCGGCGGGGCGCCGGGGGTGAGCGCCTTGTGCAGGCCGTCCAGGCGGAGCCGGTCGCCGGGCCGGACGCGCGTGTAGTCGTCGGGATCGGTGAACTCCAGGGCGAGTACGCCGAAGTTGGCGAGGTTCTGCCAGTGGATGCGGGCGTAGGTGAGGGCGACGACGGCGCGCAGTCCCAGGTGGCGCAGGGTGATCGCGGCGTGTTCCCGGGAGGAGCCCTGGCCCCAGTTCTCTCCGGCGACAATCACGTGCCCGCCGCTCTCGCGCAGCTCCGCGGCGCGCCGGGGGTAGCCGGGGTCGAGCCGGGTGAGGGTGAACTCGGCGAGCTTGGGGATGTTGGAGCGGTACGGCAGCGCCCTGGCACCGGCGGGGGAGATCTCGTCGGTGGAGACGTGGTCGCCCGCCTTGAGCAGGACCGGTACGTCGAGCGTGTCGGGCAGCGGGTCGAAGTCGGGCAGGGCGGAGATGTTGGGCCCGCGCTCCAGTCGGACGCCGGCCGCCTCCTCGGGAGGTGGCGGGGGTTCGAGCACGGCCGTGTTGACCGTGGCCCGGTCGGGCAGGTCCAGGTGCGGGTACGGCACGTCGTGGTCGGCGGCCCAGTCGCGCGGATCGGTGATGGTCCCGGTGAGTGCGGAGGCGGTCGCGGTCTCCGGGGAGCAGAGCCACACCGCGTCGTCCTCGGTGCCGGAGCGGCCGGGGAAGTTGCGGGGGAAGGTGCGCAGCGAGTTGCGTCCGGCGGCGGGGGCCTGGCCCATGCCGATGCAGCCCAGGCAGCCGGCCTGGTGCAGTCGCGCACCGGCCGCCAGCAGGTCGAAGGTCCCCCCGGCCCGGGTGAGGTCCTGCAGGATCTCGCGCGAGGTGGGATTGACGTCGAAGCTCACACCCGGCGCGGTCTGCCGGCCCCGGACCATGGCCGCCGCGACGGCGAAGTCGCGCAGGCCCGGGTTGGCCGAGGAGCCGATCACGGCCTGGCCGATCGGCTCGCCCGCCGCCTCACGCACGGGCACGACGTTGCCGGGGGAGGTGGGCTTGGCGATCAGCGGCTGGAGGGCGGACAGATCGAGCTCCTCCTCCAGGTCGTAGCGGACCCCGGGCTCGGCGGTGATCTCGGTGAAGTGGTCCTCGCGGCCCTCGGTGCGCAGGAAGGACCGCACGGCGTCGTCGGCCGGGAAGACGCTGGTCGTGGCGCCGAGCTCGGCCCCCATGTTGGCGATGACGTGCCGGTCCATCGCGGTCAGCCGCGCCAGGCCCGGTCCGTGGTACTCGAGGATCCGGCCCACCCCGCCCTTGACGCCGTGGCGGCGCAGCAGCTCCAGGATCACGTCCTTGGCGCTGACCCAGTCGGGCAGGGCACCGGTCAGCCGGATGCCCCAGACCTCGGGCATACGCAGGTACAACGGTCGCCCGGCCATGGCCAGCGCGACTTCCAGGCCGCCGACGCCGATGGCCAGCATGCCCAGCGAACCGGCCGCGCAGGTGTGCGAGTCGGAGCCGGCCAGGCTCCTGCCGGGCACGCCGAAGCGCTGCATGTGGGTGGGGTGCGAGACGCCGTTGCCCGGTTTGGAGTACCAGATGCCGTAGCGTCGGCAGCCCGAGCGCAGGAAGACGTGATCCTCGGCGTTGCGCTCGTCCGCCTGGAGCAGGTTGTGGTCGACGTACTGGACGCTGACCTCGGTGCGCACGCGGTCCAGGCCGAGCGCCTCCAGCTCCTGGACGACCAGTGTTCCGGTGGCGTCCTGCGTGAGGGTCTGATCGACCCGCAGGCCGATCTCCTCACCCGGCACCATGCGCCCTTCCAGCAGATGCTCCTCGATGAGGCGGTGCGCCACCGTCCCGCCGGAACGTTGCTGCGCTGCCATACGTCACCACCTCCCTGCGGAGGCCGGGTGCCCGTCGCGGGCGGACTTGAACATGCCGGTCCGACACCGGCCGGGCAGGGACGTGTGGACGCTCGGGCGGCGGATACCCGTACCAGGTCAGGTGGAGAACGGAGGTGCGTCGTGAATCTTCCAGTGCACCGTACCGGCGGCTCTCCGGAAGCATGGCGCCGACGGGGGCTGTTCGACTGGGATCCGCTGTCCGAGTTCGAGAACCTGTGGCGCGACATGGGCCGCCTCTTCGAACAGCGGACGGCCCCCGCGTGGGGCGGCGGCCCCTGGGTGCCGCTGGTCGAGGAGGACGAGACCGAGGACGCCTACGAGGTGCGGGCCGAGCTGCCCGGCATTCCCCGGGAGAACATCTCCGTCGACGTCGGCGATCACGAGCTGCGGATCTCCGGCGAAATGAAGGACGAGGGCCAGGGCCGCGTCCTCTCCCGCCGTAGCGGCCGGTTCTTCTACCGCACCAGCCTGCCGACCGACGTCGACGCCGACAAGATCGAGGCCGAACTGAACGACGGCGTCCTGCGCATCCGCCTCCCCAAGTCCGGTGAAGCCAAGCGCCGCCGTATCTCCATCGGGGGCGAGGGCTGAAGGAAGAGGCTGAGGACCGAGAAGAAAGGCAGGGCAGCGCATGCAGTTCCGTGACCGCAGGCAGGCCGGGCGGGACCTGGCCGAGCGGCTGCGCATCCTGCGGGAGGAGGGGGCTCTCCCGCGCCCCGTCGTCCTCGCCCTGCCCCGCGGCGGTGCCGTGGTCGCCCGCGAGGTCGCGCAGGTACTGGAGGCGCCGCTGGACGTGCTGGTCGTCCGCAAGATCGGGGCGCCGTTCCAGGAGGAACTGGGTGTCGGGGCGATCGCCGGGGACGACCCTCCGCTGTTCGACGAACGCACCCTCGGCAGCCTGGGCCTGAGCGAAGCCGCCCTCGCCGAGACCGTGGAACGGGAGCGGGAGGAAGTGCAGCGGCGCGAACAGCGCTACCGGCGCGGCCGTCCCGCCCCGGACCTGCGGGGCCGCACCGTGATCGTCGTCGACGACGGACTGGCCACCGGTGCGACCGCCCGCGCCGCGCTGCGCCGGGTACGCCGTGACGCGCCCGAGCGGGTGGTGCTGGCCGTGCCGGTGGGCGCTCCGGAGGCGGTCGAGCTGCTGCGGGACGAGGCGGACGACGTGATCTGCCTGCAGCAGCCCTCGGCGTTCATGGCCGTAGGCCTCTGGTACGAGCACTTCGGCCAGCTGACCGACGACGACGTAGTCCAGGCGCTGTACGGCCCGCCGGTCGGGCCCGCACCGCCGGCCGCAGGCAGAGGGGGGTGAAGCGAGGGCACTGCTGTCGTACCCACGGGTTGCACCCTCGTCGAGGGAGACCGAGCGATGGAACTGGTCGAGGAACGCCCCTACCGCTTCCGCATCGACCCGCATGACGGGATGCGGGTGCCCGGCGTGGTGTTCGCCTCCCGTGACCTGCTGAGCGATGCCGAGCAGTCGCTGGAGCAGGTGGCCAACGTGGCCACCCTGCCGGGCATCGTCAGTGCCTCGTACGCCATGCCGGACATCCACTGGGGCTATGGCTTCCCCATCGGTGGCGTCGCGGCGACCGCCGTGGACGCGGGCGGCGTGGTCTCGCCCGGCGGGGTCGGCTTCGACATCTCCTGCGGGGTACGGCTGCTGGCGGCCGACTGCGACCGGCAGGGGCTGCGGGGGATGCTGCCCGCGATCATGGATGGCCTGGGCCGGCGGATTCCGCGGGGTGCGGGCCCGGGAGGGGTGTGGCGGCTGAGCGGGCAGGAGGAGCTGGAGCGGATCCTGCGGGGCGGTTCCCGGTACGCCGTCGAACAGGGTCACGGCGAGGAGCGCGACCTGACCCGCTGCGAGGACGGCGGGGCGGTCGCGGACGCCGATGTGACGCAGGTGAGCGAGCGGGCCAGGGAGCGGGGCCTGGTGCAGGTCGGCAGCCTTGGCTCCGCCAACCACTTCCTGGAGGTCCAGGAGGTCGCCGAGGTGTACGACGAACCGGTCGCCACCGCCTTCGGGCTCGCCCGCGGTCAGGTGTGCGTGATGATCCACTGCGGTTCGCGCGGCCTCGGGCACCAGATCTGTACCGACCACGTCCGGTTGATGGACCGCGCGATGAACCGGTACGGCATCACCGTCCCCGACCGCCAACTGGCCTGCACACCGGTCGACTCGCCCGAGGGACGGGCGTATCTGGGCGCGATGGCCGCGGCCGCCAACTACGGCCGGGCGAACCGCCAGTTGCTGTCCGATGCGGCACGCGGGGTCTTCCGCCGCGTCGCAGGTGTGCGGCTGTCCCTGGTGTACGACGTGTCCCACAACCTCGCCAAGATGGAAACGCACACGGTGGACGGGACACCGCGCCTGCTGTGCGTGCACCGCAAGGGCGCCACCCGCGCCTTCCCGCCCGGCCACCCCGAACTGCCCGAGGACCTGCGGGACTTCGGGCAGCCGGTGCTGATCCCCGGCACCATGGGCACGGCCTCCTACGTCCTCGCGGGTGTGCCGGTCGGCGACGCGTTCCACTCCGCCTGCCACGGCGCGGGCCGGACCCTGAGCCGCCACCGGGCCGCCCGCACGGTCACGGGCCGGGAACTGCGCGCCCGACTGGAACGGGCCGGTATCGCCGTACGCCCGAAGTCGTGGCGGGGTCTGGCCGAAGAGACTCCCGAGGCCTACAAGGACGTGAGCGCGGTGGTGGCGGCGACCGAGGCCGCGGGACTGTCCCGCACGGTGGCCAGGCTGGTTCCGCTGGGTGTGGTGAAGGGATGACCGTCCGGCGCGTCACACATCGACGGTGACCGCGCAGGACCAGCCGGACGGACCGGGCCCGATGTGCAGGTCCCCCCATGACACGCCCTTCGGCGCTGCACCGGTGACCTCCACCGCCCCGAGGTGGGCCACCGCCATCCGCACATCGAGGCCGCCGTCCGACGCCTCGGCCGCCACGCCGACGGGAACCTCGCCGTACACCTCCAGCCGGAAGATGACCTCGTCCAGCAGCGTGGTCAGGAGGTCCTCGTCGCTTCCTTCGGCGAGCCGCAGCCGGGCCTCGCCGGTCGGCCGCGCACCGGAGACGTCGGCGAAGCCCTCCACCATCCCCAGGACGGCCTCCACCAGGCAGCGCTCCCGACTCGCTCCCCACGCCTCGATGCGCACGTCCGCCGTGTGCGGCACCGACCGGTGTCCGCTCCGCCCCTGCCCGTGCGCCGCCGCTGCGTCCTCGGCCATGCCCACCGAGTGCCCGCTCGGCCGGATCGCACGCATCACCACGCCGGTCCCCATGGCATGACCGGGCGCGCGCACCTGCCGCTCGCATGCTCATGCCACGGATACGTCATCGGTATGGCGCCGTAACACTCCTGACCGAGGCTCATCTCGCACCTCCGGTCTCATCGGCAACAACTCACCCCCCACGTGACCGGGTTGATCGGACGCCGCGTCCGCATTGCGGGCGCGGGTGAGGAGGAGTGGATGGCTGCGGAGAGATCCACGGCATCTCGGCGCGACTTCCTGCGATCCGTCGGGATCGCGGGCGGCGCGGGAGTGCTCTATTCGGCGATGGGCGCGCTGGGCCTCGCGCCGGTGCCGGACGTACGGGCCGCGGAATACCGGGCGCCGCGCAAGAGCGACTTCGCGCTGAGCGGGCGCAGTGCCAGGAAGGTCCTGGTGCTCGGCGGCGGCATCGCCGGCCTGGCCACGGCGTACGAACTCGGCAAGGCCGGCTACGACTGCCGGATCCTGGAGGCGAAGGACAGGCCCGGCGGCCGCAACTGGACCGTGCGCGGCGGCACGACCCTGACCGACCTGGACGGCCGGGAACAGACCGCGTCGTTCTCCAAGGGCCAGTACATGAACGCCGGGCCCGCCCGGCTGCCCCAGTCGCACGTCACGCTCGAGTACTGCCGTGAACTCGGCGTCCCCGTCGAGGTGTTCACCAATCAGAACGCCAACGCGTACATCTACCACGAGAAGAGCCCCGCCCTCGCCGGACAGCCGATCCGCTGGCGCACCGCGAAGGCCGACGTCTACGGCTACGTCTCCGAACTGCTCGCCAAGGCCACCGACCAGGGTGCCCTGGACGCACAGCTCACCGCCGCCGACAAGGAGCGGCTGATCGCCTTCCTGCAGAACTTCGGCGCCATCAAGGGCAAGGCGGACGGCTACGCCTACACCGGCACCGACCGGCGCGGCTACTCCGTCGAGCCCGGCGCCGCCTTCGAGGAGGGCACGGTGCTGGGGCCGGTGCCCTCGCTGTCGGACGTCATCGCGAGCGGCGTCGGGCAGCGCTTCTCCTTCGAACTCGGCTACGACCAGGCCATGCTCATGTTCCAGCCGGTAGGCGGCATGGACGCCATCCCGTACGCCCTGGCCGAGGCGATCGGGCGGGACCGGATCACGTACGGCGCCGAAGTGCTGGAGGTCAAGAACCTGGCCGACGGCGCCGACGTCACCTACAAGGACGCCCAGGGCCGCACCCGCACCCGGCACGCCGACTTCGTCGTGGCCGCCGTACCGCCCATGGTCATGGCCCGCATCAAGCACAACCTCGGCACAGACGTCACGGCTGCGCTGAAGTACCCCGTCTCGACACCCGTCGGCAAGATCGGCCTGGAGTACCGCAGCCGCTGGTGGGAGACGGACGAGCACATCTACGGCGGGATCACGCCCACCGACACGGATCTGGCCACCATCTGGTACCCGTCCTACGGCTACTTCGGCCGCCGCGGCACCCTCATCGGCTACTACAACTTCGGCGCCAACGCCCTCGCGTACAGCGCCCTGCCGCACGAGGAGCGGCTCGCGCGGGCGGTGAGCCGCGGTGTGAAGATCCACGGCGAGAAGTACCGCACGGAACTCGCCAACTCCTTCAGCGTGGCCTGGCACCGCACCCCGCACATCGAGGGCGGCTGGGTGGGCTGGCCCTCGCAGAACGGTCCCGAGTACAAGCTCCTCAACCAGCCCGCCGGACACGTGTACTTCGCCGGCGACTGGCTCAGCCACGTCATCGCCTGGCAGCACGGCGCGTTCAGCTCGGCCCGCAAGGTCGTGACCGACATCCACGAGAGGGTGATGGCCGCATGAACCGGCGTACGAAGGCTGTCATCGGTACGGCCCTGACCGCCTCGCTCCTCACGGGCGGTACCGCGCTCGCCGACGCCCGGGGCTGGTGGCCCGGCCCGAAGGAGGTGCGCGTCCTGCTGCCCGACGGTCAGTCCAACCCGGCCATCGCGAACGGCGTGGCGACGGGCGGGGAGGTGGCCCTGTACCAGAGCAGCGGTCTCGGGCCCTCCGCGCTCAACCCCACCGCGCCGCCAGGGACTCCGGAGTACTACACCGACCCGTCCCTCACCGAGGGCGCCACCGGCTTCACGATCACCGAGGCGCAGGCGCTCGTCGTGCTGCGCAACATCAAGACCAATCTCGTGGTGGCGCCGGAACATGGTCACGGACACGCCTGGAGCATTGATCGCAAACGTGCAGGAGTGATCACTTCCGGTGATCTCCACATGGGTGCCGGGCCAGGTTCCTAGAGTGGCCGGCATGCAGCTTCGGTACGGCTTCCGCCTGTACCCGGAGCCCGGCCAACGCACCGCGCTGGCCCGGGCGTTCGGGTGCGCCCGCGAGCACGCCCACGCCAACCACCTGCCCTACCCAGGCATGGCCTGGCTATCGAAGGAACTGATCACCGAGGCCAAGCGGCGCCCCGAGCGGGCCTGGCTGGCCGAGGTCTCGTCGGTGGTGCTCCAGCAGTCCCTGCGCGATGCTGAGACCGCTTACAAGAACTTCTTCGCCTCTCTGAAGGGCGACCGCAAGGGCCCGAAGATCGAGAAACCGCGGATGAAGTCCCGTAAGGACCACCGGCAGGCCATCCGGTTCACCGCCAACGCCCGCTGGTCCATCACAACGGACGGGAAGCTGAACCTCCCGAAGATCGGGGCGGTGCGGGTCGCCTGGTCCCGGCCGTTGCCCGCTGTCCCGTCCAGCGTCACCGTGATCAAGGACAGTGCGGGCCGGTACTTCGCCTCCTTCGTCATCGACACCTGCCCGGCCGCGGACGCGGCCCGCATGCCCGAGACCGATCAGACCATCGGGATCGACCTGGGTCGTGCGCACTTCGCAGTCCTCTCCGACGGCACGAAGATCGCCTCCCCGCGGTTCCTGCGCCGGGCGGAGAAGAAACTGAAGAAGGCCCAGCGCGACTTGGACCGCAAGCAGAAGGGATCCAACAACCGGGAGAAGGCCCGCCTGAAGGTCGCCCGCGCCCACGCCGCCGTGGCCGACGCCCGCAAGGAGTTTCACCACCAACTCTCCACCAAGCTGATCCGCGAGAACCAAGCGATCGCCGTGGAAGAGCTGAACGTGATGGCTCTGGGGCGCACCCGACTGGCCAAGTCCGTTCAGGACGCGGGCTGGTCGGCCTTCATCGGCATGCTGGAGTACAAGGCGGCCCGGTACGGGCGGACCCTGGTCAAGATCGGCCGGTTCGAGCCGACCAGCCAGGTCTGCTCCGTCTGCGGGTGGAAGGACGGGCCCAAGCCTTTGTACGTGCGGGAGTGGACCTGCAGCGGCTGCGGCACCGTCCACGACCGGGACGTGAACGCCGCCACCAACGTCAAGACGGCCGCCGGGCTGGCGGTGACAGCCTGTGGAGCGCCGGTAAGACCACAACGACTCGTTGTGGCGCAGCGCGACGAAGCAGGAAGCCAGGGAATCCCCACCGGGCATCGTGCCGCGTAGCGGCACAGCATCCGGCAGGGACGGCCAGAATCCCCGCCCTTCAGGAAGGGGAGCATGTCAACTGATGAAGCCGCCCGGCGCGGAGACCGCCGACTACACGGGGTGGAACCGCGTGCACCGGCAGTATTTCGCCAACATCGACCTGACGACACATCAGGTCATGGGGTGCCCATGGGTACCCCCGCCCCGAAGCCGCCGCTGCTCGGGAACAAGGCCCGCCCGGCGTGCGTCACGATGGAGGTCGCCTCACTGGCCGTCAAGGGCTGGCTGGTGGAGGTCGAGGTCACCACGGCGTACAGGAAGCGCTGAGCGGTGAAGATCGGCCGAGATATGTCGGGGCGAGGTCCGCAGGCGGGCACCGCCCCGTACGTTGCCGCTCTCCTGTCCGGCACACCAACCCCTTGTACTGGCGGTACAGCCGGTGCCCTCGCCGGGCCTCGGCTGCTGACCACCGGCGAACTGCTCGACGGGGCGCGGGTCGCCTACAGCATGGGCCGCGCCCACCGCACCCGCGAGGGCCTGCGCCGCTCGCTGGAGCGTGGGGCCGCGTTGGACTGGGACTTCGTGAAGACGTACGTACGGGCCCCTGGCTGGGTGATGAAGGAGGCCGCGGACTTCGGGCACGACCGGCTCGGGGTGCGCAGCGGCAGCCATCTGTGCACTCCGGGCGTGCAGCTGGGCCAGGACCTGACGACCCATCTGCAGGCCACACAACGCCTGGAGTTCGGGCATGCGACCTCCGCCACGGGGCGTTCCTACCAGGACGTCGAGGAGATCTATACCCGCGCCGGATTCCACCTCGTCGCCACCCCGTTCACGGCACTGCCGCTGCTCGGCGCCGACCCCGCGCTCGCGGACGACCCGCGCGTCACCGCGCTCATGCCGCCGTGGGACACGGCGCTCGTACGTCAGCAGGCCGGGCAGCCGCCCACCGACGCCCAGCTGGCGACTATGGAAAGGGAGTTGAACGTCTACCGGCGGATCCTCGCGGGCGGCGGACTGGTCGCGCTCGGCACGGACCAGCCGCTCGTCCCGGTCGGACTGCACCTGCACCTGGCCCTGCGCGCACTGCACCACGCCGGCCTGTCACCGGCCGAGGCGCTGGGCACCGCCACCCTGCTGCCCGCGCGGGTCTTCGGCGCCGAGGCCGACCTGGGCACCCTGGAGGAGGGCAAGCTCGCCGACCTCACGGTCGTGGACGGCGACCCGTTCACCGACTTCGCCACCCTGATCCGCACGGTGGCGGTCCTGAGCGGCGGCGTCCTCTTCGACCAGGCGGACCTGGTCGACGCCTTCGGGGACGCGACCACGCGGGGTGACGACCCACAGCGGTCGGCCGCGGCCGAGGAATGGCTGGAGGTCAGCCGTCACATGCGACGCGAGGGATGCTGCGATCCGGAGAGCGGAGGCTGAGCAGCGCAACTCGTCCCACCGCGTGGGCCGTTGTTAATCCTGACGCGGGCGCAAGGTCAACTCGTGCAGCGATGAGCGTTGCTTGGGGCCCAGAGGCTCGTGGGCATGACAACCACCCCGTACAGATTCGGACTGTCACGTGCCGCGGCGGCCACCCTCGCCGCCCTGGCCCTCCTCCTCGCCCCCACCGGTCAGGCCACCGCCGCCGACCCGGCGCTCCCCCTGGGCGATGCCGACCTGGCGGAGACCCGCACCAGCCAGACCCTGGCCGACGGCGTCACTCTCACCCGCATCGGCCGGGGCACCGAGCCCGCCCCGGCCGACCAGATCAACACCACGACCCGTGGGCCCTGGGTCGTCAACCTCCTCACGATCGACCCCCGAAGGACCCGCGGACACCTGGCGGCCACCTACGGTCCGGACCTCGCCCGCACGGAGCGGACCACGGACCTCGTCCGCACCTCCGGGGCCCTCGCGGGCGTCGACGCCTCCTTCTTCACCTTCACCGCCAGCGCCCAGTACCCCGGCGACCCGGTCGGACTCGGCCTGTACGGCGGGCGGTTGCTGAGCGAGCCCACCGGTGACCCCGCCGAGGCCGACTTCGTGGTGGACGCCCGCAGCAACCGGGCCGTCATGGGCAAGTTGAGCTGGTCCGGCAGCGTGCAGAACCGGCAGACCGCGGCGAGCCTGCCCCTGGAGTTCCTCAACCACCCACCGGTGGTGCCGGCCGCGTGCGCCACTCTCACCGACCAGACCGAGTGCTCCGAGCCCGGCGACGTCGTGCGGTTCACCCCCGAGTTCGCCGAGGCCACCCCGTCCGGCGCCGGCGTGGAGGTCGTCCTCGACCGGCGGGGCTGCGTGGTGCGCACCTCGACGAGCCGCGGCACGACCCTGACCGACGGCCAGACGTCCCTGCAGGCAACCGGCCGCGACACCGCCGCCCTGCTGGAGGTGGCGGGACAGGGGTGCCTGCGCATCGCCTCCGCCTTGACCGACGAGCAGGGTGAGAAGCTCGCCGTGCGCCCGGGGCTGTTCGGGGTGAACGGCCGCTATCGCCTCACGGCGGACGGGCAGATCGTCGTGCCGCCCGGGTCGGGCAGCTTCTTCGCCCGCAACCCCCGCACCATCGCCGGCACGACCCGGGACGGCAGGATCGTCCTCGCCACCATCGACGGCCGTATGACGAGCAGCGTCGGCACCACCATGGACGAGACCGCCGCCGTCGCCCACGCGCTCGGCCTGCGCGACGCGGTCAACCTCGACGGCGGCGGCTCCACCACCATGTCCGTCGAGGGCGCACTGGTGAACCGGCCCAGCGGAACGGCCGAACGGCCCGTCGGTGACGCCCTCGTCTTCATCGACGGCGCCTATCACGCGAGCGGCAACTGACCTTGCCCGTAACGCCGTTGACCGGCCGGGCCGCGCGGCCCGGCCGGTCGGTCAGCCGAGCGCCTTGTCCAGGTTGAAGGCCGCGCTGATCAGGGAGAGATGAGTGAACGCCTGCGGGAAATTGCCCTGTTGCTCGCCCGTGTTGCTGATCTCCTCGGCGTACAGGCCCAGATGGTTGGCGTAGGTGAGCATCTTCTCGAACGCCAGCCGCGCCTCGTCCACCCGTCCGGCGCGGACCATCGCCTCGACATACCAGAACGAGCAGATGGAGAACGTCCCCTCGTCGCCGCGCAGCCCGTCGGGGCTGGCCTGTGGGTCGTAGCGGTAGACCAGGGAGTCGGACACCAGCTCGTTGGTGAGGGCGTCGAGGGTGGACAGCCACTTGGGATCGGTGGGCGCGATGAACTTCGACAGCGGCATCATCAGCACGGCCGCGTCCAGCACCTCGCCGTCCTCGTGCTGGACGAAGGCCTGGCGCTGCTCGGACCAGCCGCGGCGCATGATGCGGCGGTAGATCGTGTCGCGGCACTGCCGCCACCGGGGGAGATCGGCGGGCAGTCCGCGCCGGTTGGCCATCCGGATGGCCCGTTCGATCGCCACCCAGCACATCAGCCGCGAGTACAGGAACTCCTTGCGGCCGCCGCGGGTCTCCCAGATGCCCTCGTCCGGCTGGTCCCAGTGGCAGCACACCCAGTCGACCAGCGCGCAGACGTCGTCCCACTGGCCGCTGGAAATGGGCTGCGCCCACTTGTCGTACAGGTAGATCGAGTCGATGAGCGCGCCGTAGATGTCGAGCTGCAGCTGCTCGGCGGCGCCATTGCCGACCCGCACCGGCGCGGAGCCCTCGTACCCTTCCAGATGGTCGAGCTCGCGCTCGGGCAGGTCGGTGCGCCCGTCGATGCCGTACATGATCTGCAGCGGGCCGGAGCTGCAGCCGGCGCCCGGACTGATGTGCCGGGTCACGAACTTCATGAACGCCTCGGCCTCGCCGGTGAAGCCCAGCCTCAGCAGCGCGTACACGCAGAAGGCGGCGTCGCGCACCCAGACGTACCGGTAGTCCCAGTTGCGTTCGCCGCCGAGCTGTTCGGGCAGGCTCGTCGTCGGCGCGGCCACGATTGCGCCAGTGGGCGCGTACGTGAGCAGCTTCAGCGTGAGCGCGGAGCGGTGCACCATCTCCCGCCAGCGGCCCCGGTACCGCGAGGCGGACAGCCAGCGACGCCAGTAGGCCACCGTCTCGCCGAACTGTTCCTCCGCCTCCATGCTCGGGCACCGGCGGGGCGTCACGTCGCCTCCGACCCGGTCCAGCGCGAACACCGCCGACTCGCCCTCGGCGAGCTTGAAGTCCGCCCACGCGTCGGGGCCGTCGGCCTCGAGCGGCACGGTGGCGGTCAGCGCCAGGGACAGGTCCTCGGAGTCGAAGACGGCCACGTCGCCGACCATCCGCAGGGTGTGCGGCCGGGCCCCGTAGTCGAACCGGGGCGCCACCCGCGCCTTGAACGGCAGGGAACCGCGCACGCACATCACACGCCGGATCAGCCGGTGCCGCTCGGTCTCGGTCGACTCGCCGCTGATCGGCATGAAGTCCTGCACCTCGCCGACGCCGTCCTCGGTGAAGAACCGGGTGATCAGGACGTTGGTGTCGGGGAAGTAGAACTGCTTGGTCCGCCCGGGCACGCTCGCCGCCAGCTCGAAGGCGCCGCCCCGCTCCGCGTCCAGGATCGAGGCGAACACGCTCGGCGCGTCGAAGGCCCCGCAGCAGTACCAGTCGATCGTACCGTCGGTGCCCACCAGGGCCACGCTCCGCAGATCGCCGATCAGCCCGTGCTCGGCGATCGGCAGATACCGTGAGCGCCCGAACCCCTCGTCCCTCGGTGTCTCGGCCATCACAGCCTCCCTCGCCCGGTTTGCCCGGCGCGGTTCCAGCTTAGGCGGGATCGAACACGCGGGCCCCACGAATCGGGCCCGGCTGATCACACCGTGACGACCCCGACGCCCGCCTCCTCGAACCGCCGCACCGTGTGCTCGTCCACCGCCGCATCCGTGACCAGCGTGTCCACCGTCTCCGCGGCGCAGATCCGGGCGAACGCCCGGCGGCCCAGCTTGCTGGAGTCCGCGGCGACGACCACGCGCTCGGCACGCTCGCACAGCAGCCGGTTGATCGCCGCCTCCGCCTCGTCGTGCGCCGCCGCGCCGTGCACCACGTCGAGGGCGACGACGCCGAGCACCGCCACGTCGAGGGTGATCTGGCCGAGCACGCCGTCGGCGAGCGGACCGATGAGCTCGTACGACTGCGCCCGCGCCACCCCGCCCGTCACCACGATCTTGAACTGGGGGCGGACGGCCAGCTCGTTGGCGATGTTGAGCGCGTTGGTGACCACGGTGAGCGCGGGCGAGCCGGCGGCGAGGTCGCTGCGCACGGCCAGGGCCCGGGCCACTTCGGTGGTCGTCGTGCCGCCGGTCAGCCCCACCGCCTCGCCGGGGGCGACGAGATCGGCCACGGCCTTGGCGATGCGCTGTTTCTCAGAGGCGTGGCGGGCCGTCTTGTAGCGCAGGGGGAGTTCGTACGACACGCCGTGCACGACCGCGCCGCCCCGGGTGCGGACCAGCATCTGCTGCTCGGCGAGCTGGTCGAAGTCCCGGCGGATCGTCGCGGCCGAGACCGCCAGCTCGGCAGCCGCCTCCTCGACGTCCAGCCGGCCACGCTCGACGAGCAGCTCCAGCAGCGCCTTCCAGCGGGCGTCGCGCGACATCCGCACCCTCCGTCCGTTCCTCGTTATGCGGCGACCCTAGCGCACCTGACTGTGGACGAGATGCTTGATGATGCTTGAAAGAGGGCAGTAACTTGCAAGAATAATCAACAGGGGAGGGGTGTCGCATGACGCACGTCGAGGACGAGCTGCGCAGCCAACCGGAGTGCTGGACCCGTGCCGCGTCCCTGGCGGCGCGGCACGGGGGCGCGCTGCCCGCACCGGGGGAGCGGGTCGCGATCGTCGGCTGCGGCACGTCGTACTTCATGGCGCAGGCCGCGGCGGCCCTGCGCGAGGGCGCGAGGAAGGGCGAGACGGACGCCTTCGCGGCCTCGGAGTTCCCGTACGGCCGCCCGTACGACCGTGTCGTCGCCCTCACCCGCTCCGGCACCACCACCGAGGTGCTGGACCTGCTCGGAATGGTGAGCGGCCCCATCCGGACGACCGCGATCACCGCCGACCCGAGCACGCCCGTGACGGACGCCGCCGATGACGTCGTCGTGCTCGACTTCGCGGACGAACGGTCCGTCGTGCAGACGCGCTTCGCGACCACCGCGCTGACCCTGCTGCGCGCCCACCTCGGACTGCACACCGAGTCCGTCGTCGCGGACGCCCGCACCGCGCTGGCCGCCGAGCTGCCCGAAGGCCTCGTGGACTGCGGCCAGTTCACCTTCCTCGGCCGTGGCTGGACCGTGGGCCTGGCGCACGAGGCCGCCCTGAAGATGCGGGAGGCGGCCCAGGTGTGGACCGAGTCCTACCCGGCGATGGAGTACCGGCACGGCCCCATCAGCATCACCACGCGCTCCACCGTGACCTGGATGCTCGGCGCGGCGCCGGAAGGGCTCCCCGAGCAGGTGCGGGCCACGGGCGGCCGATGGGTGGCGGGCGGTCTCGACCCGCTCGCCGAGCTGGTCCGCGCGCAACGGCTCGCTGTCGCCGTGGCCCAAGCCAGAGGCCTGGACCCGGACCGGCCCCGCCACCTCACCCGCTCGGTGATCCTCTGAGCCGCCCGCAAGGAGCAGCCGTGCCCCTCGTGACCACCGGTGACCTCGTCACCCGCGCGGCCGCGGCCCGAGCCGCCGTCGCCGCCTTCAACATCATCACCCTGGAGCACGTCGAGGCGGTCGTCGTGGGCGCCGAGTCCGTCGACGCACCGGTCGTCCTCCAGGTCAGCGAGAACGCGGTCAGGTTCCGTCACGGACGACTGCTCCCGCTCGCCCGCGCGGCCGTCGCCGCCGCCGAACGGGCCGCCGTACCCGTCGCGTTGCACCTCGACCACGTGCAGAGCGACGCCCTGCTGCGGCAGGCACCGGACGCCGGGTTCAGTTCCGTGATGTACGACGCGTCCCGGCTGCCGTACCAGGAGAACCTGGCCGCGACCCGGGCCGCCGCCGACTGGGCGCACGCTCAAGGGCTGTGGATCGAGGCCGAGTTGGGCGAGGTCGGCGGCAAGGACGGACGGCCGCCGCTGGACGCCCACGCGCCCGGCGCGCGCACCGACCCCGCTGAGGCCCGCGCCTTCGTCACCGACTCCGGCGTGGACGCCCTGGCCGTCGCCATCGGCAGCACGCACGCCATGACCACCCGCACCGCCACCCTCGACCACGCCCTCCTCAAACGCCTCTCCGGCATCCTGGACGTCCCCCTCGTCCTGCACGGCTCCTCGGGCGTCCCGGACGACGAACTGACGGCGGCGGTCGCCGGCGGCATCACCAAGGTCAACGTCGGCACCGCACTCAGCATCGCCATGACCGGCGCGATCAGGGAGTTCCTCACCGCCCACCCCGAGGCGGTCGACTCGCGCAGCTATCTGAGCGTGGGCCGGGAGGCGATGGCCCGGGCGGTGGCACGGATCATCACCACGCTCCGCCGGCCGACTACCGCTTGACGGCCTTCAGGACCACGAACTTCGGATCACTGGCGACCAGCGAGCTGTTGCCGAACAGCCGCCGCAGCTTGACGTGATACCCGAGGTGCCGGTTGCCGATCACCCACAGCTCGCCGCCCGGCCGCAGCGCGCGCCGCGCGCCGGTGAACATCCGCCACGCCGTCGCATCGGTCGTCGCCTGGTGCGAGTGGAACGGCGGATTGTTCAGCACCAGGTCGACACTGCCGGAGGGCACCCCGGCCAGCCCGTCCCCGACCCGGAACTCGGCGGGCCGGGGCACGCCGTTCGCCCTGTACGTCGCCTCCGCCGACGCCGCGGCCTGGAACGACTCGTCGACGAACAGCACCTCGGCCTCGGGGTTCGCCACCGCCACCGCCGTACCGACGACACCGTTCCCGCAGCCCAGGTCCACGACCCGCCGCGGGCCGCGCGTGTCCGGCAGATGCTTCAGGAGGAAGCGGGTGCCGATGTCCAGCCGGTCGGCGCAGAAGACGCCCGCATGGTTGACGACGGTGTGCCCGGACACCGGACCGATGCCGCCGGGCAGCACGTAGCTGTACGGCCACGGGTTGGCGGGCCGGACGAGGGACGGATCCGGCGTGCAGAAGATCAGCCGGGCCTTCTTCTCGGCGAGCGAGGTACGGGTCGGGCCGAGGATCCGCTCGAACAGGTTCAGCGTCGAGGTGTGGATCTCCTTCACCATGCCGGTGCCCACGACGACCGTGCCCGGGTGCACGGCGGGCGCCAGCCGCAGCAGCTGGTCCTCCAGCAGCGCCAGGCTCTTCGGCACCCGCACCAGCAGCACGTCCACCCGGTCGGGCGGCGGATCCTGGGTGGTGAGCAGACGCACCGTGCCGGGCTCCACGCCGTTGCGAGCGAGGTTCGCGCGGGTCGCCTCCTGCGTCAGGAACGAGTCCGTGATCTGCACCGGCCCGTGCGCCGCCAGCGCGGTCACCAGCGCGCCCCAGCGGTCGCCGAGCACCACGACCGTGCCGGACAGCGGCACGCCCTCGCTCGCCAGATGCCGCAGCAGGTACTCGTCGGAGGCGTCCCAGGCACGCAGGCGGTCGCGGGGGTCCTCGGGAAAGCGAGCCAGCGCGAGCTCGCCCCAGGGCGTCGTCATACGGTCGTTCATCGTGCGGTCAAGGCTAACCGAGCCGCAGCTCAGGGCCGGTGCGGGAGGATGGACGGCATGGAGGCCGAGCTGTTCCCCAGAGACCGTACGGAGATCGCGCCGGGCGCGGTGCACGTGCCGGACTGGCTCGACGCGGTGCGCCAGCGCGAGCTGCTGAGCGCCTGCCGGGAGTGGGCGCGCCCGCCCGCGGGACTGCGCACGGTCCGCACGCCCGGCGGTGGCACGATGACCGCCCGCCAGGTCTGCCTGGGCCGGCACTGGTACCCGTACGCCTACGCCCGCACGGTCGTCGACGGAGACGGCGCCCCCGTGAAGCCGTTCCCGGCGTGGCTCGGTGAGCTGGGCCGGCGCGCGGTGGCGGACACGCTCGGCGCGGAGGCGGCCGCGGGGGCCGCGTACGACATCGCGCTGATCAACTTCTACGACGGCGACGCCCGCATGGGCATGCACCGCGACAGCGACGAGAAGTCCGCCGCGCCGGTGGTGTCCCTGAGCCTCGGTGACACCTGCGTCTTCCGGTTCGGCAACACCGAGACCCGGGCCCGGCCCTACACGGACGTCGAGCTGCGCAGCGGTGACCTGTTCGTGTTCGGCGGGCCGTCGCGGATGGCGTACCACGGGGTGCCGCGGGTGCATGCCGGCACCGCGCCGCCCTGGCTCGGCCTGATCGGACGACTGAACATCACCCTGCGGGTCAGCGGCTTCCCGGCGGACGCTGGCTGACGTGCGGATCATGGGAGACTCGCCCTCATGAGCGGCAAGGCGGACCCCCGGCCGGCGGGGGAAGGGACCACCTCGAGGACGCGACTGGACCGGGGGCGCGGCGCGCTCGGGCCCGCGTTGGAGCTCGTGCACACCGGGCGGGCCCCGACCCGGGCCGTGCTCACCGCCGAACTCGGCGTCACCCGGGCCACGGCCGGCGCGGTGGCCGCCGAGCTGGAGGCGTTGGGGCTGATCCGGGTCGACGCCCGGCCGGGCGCCGCCGCCGGTTCCCAGGGCCGCCCCTCGCACCGGCTGGAACTCGCCGAGGACGGGCCCGTGGCGCTGGCCGCGCAGGTGCACGCCGACGGGTTCCGGGCGGCACTGGTCGGACTCGGCGGGCGGATCGTGGCGACCGCGCCCGGCTGCGAGGTCGTCGACGCCGATCCGGCGAAGGTGCTCGGGTCGGTCGTGGAGGCCGGTGCGGAGCTGCTGCGCGAGACCGGGCGGCGGTGCGTGGGCGCCGGTCTGGCGGTGCCGTCGGCGGTCGCGGAGCCGGAGGGCCTGGCGCTGAACCCACTGCACCTGGCGTGGCCGGCGGGCGCGCCCGTGCGGGAGATCTTCGCCGAGTGCGTCCGCGCGGCCGACGTCACCGGACCGGCCTTCGCGGCCAACGACGTCAATCTCGCCGCGCTCGCCGAGCACCGGCACGGCGCCGGGCGCGGCTCCCGCGACCTGCTGTGCGTGGCCACCGGGCACCGCGGGGTCGGCGGTGCGCTGGTGCTCGATGGGCGGCTGCACTCGGGCAGTTCGGGCCTCGCCCTCGAAGTCGGCCACCTCACCGTCAACCCCGAGGGCCGCCCCTGCCACTGCGGCAGCCGCGGCTGCCTCGACGTCGAGGCCGACCCGTTGGCCTTCCTCACGACGGCGGGCCGCGAGCCGGGCCCCGAGGTGTCCCTGCTCCAGCAGGCCAACGACCTGATCCGGCACGAGTACGACGACCCCGGAGTGCGCGCTGCCGCGGAGGCCCTCATCGACCGCCTCGGCCTCGGACTCGCCGGCCTGGTGAACATCCTCAACCCCGACCGGATCATCCTCGGCGGCCTGCACCGCACCCTCCTGGACGCCGACCCCGACCGGCTGCGCGCGGTCGTCGCCGACCGCAGCCTGTGGGGCCGGAGCGGCGGCGTCCCCATCCTGGCCTGCTCCCTCGACCACAACAGCCTGGTCGGCGCCGCGGAGTTGGCGTGGCAGCCGGTGCTGGACGATCCGCTGGGTGCGCTGGCGACGGCGTGACGCCTACCGGGTCCTACGAGGTCCGCTCCGTCAGACTCCACAGCGCCGCCACCGCCGGGCGGCGCAGATCGGCCCGCCGGACGCACAGCCCGATCGGCAACGGCTCCGGCGGCGGACCAGGGACGGGGATCGCCGACAGCCGGTCGTGCATCGAGCTGTGCTCCAGTACGAGGCGGGGGACCACGCCGGTGCCGCAGCCCAGGGCGACCAGCGTCAACAGCCCTTCGTGACCGTCCGGTTCACCGGCCACGTCGGGAACCCGGTCGCGCGCCCGGAACCAGCGGTCGGCCGCCTCCCGGACCCCGCCGACATCGCCCTGTTGAGCGCCTTCGACACCCACCCCGCGCATGAGGCCCTGGCTGTGGCGGCAAAGCTCCGGCCGTCCGTGGACATCGCCGTGGCCTAGGACGACGGTCCGGTGAGGGCGGGGGAATCGACGGGCGCGGGGCTGTCGGCGTACTGCGCGACCCCCTCGCCGAACGACCAGTCGACGGGCTCGTTCTCGAGCAGGTTGACGAACACGTTCCGCGGCTCGGTCCCCGCGTACTCGTGGGCGAGTTCGGCTATCCGCCGGAACAGCGCCTGCTTCTGCGCGGGTGTCCGCCCGGAGCGCATCGTGATCGTGACGAACACGAGGCCGTCGTCCCGGCGGATGCCGAGATAGCCGTCGTCGTAGCGCAGGGTGTTTCGGCTGCCGTCATGACCGACCAGCACCTGGAACCGGTCGTCGGCCGGAATCCCGATGGCCTCCACCAGGGCGTCGTGCACGGCACGGCCGAGGGCGTCCAGCCGCTCGGGGTCGGATCCGAGGGCGTCGATGCGGACGAAGGGCATGTGTGGGGGTCCTCCTTGTCAGGAACGGCGAGGTCTGGGGACCAGCTCGCCACCGCAGTTGGGACAGACGTCCCGCATCGCTTCGCTGCACGGCACACAGAAGGTGCACTCGTACGAGCAGATGCGGGCGGGCGCGTCGAGCGGCAGCGCCGCCGTCTCGCAGCGCTCACAGCGATCGCGCATCTCCAGTGCCATGTCCTCGCCTTTCGTCACCTCCGCAGACCATGGCGGCCTGTCACCTCCCATCCTCTGCATGGTCGTCATGGCCGAAAGTGGCCGTTGGGTCAGAGATCAACATGATCGGGCCAGCCGATCGCGTCCCGGCGCGGACATGTGCAGTACCTCGAACACATCGCCCTCGGTCTCGGGCGTGTCGTGTTCCCAGAGAGAGAAGTGGACGAGCTCCCAGTGACCTGTGTCCACGGCGGCCGCCGCCAGCATCGCACCGTCCTTGCCGGCCAGCCGCCCGGTCTCCCGCACCGCCTCCGCCATGATCTCGCTCAACAGTCCGTCGGCCGGAACCCGTTGGCGCCGCCGCACCGCTGTCCGCGCGGAGGAGTGGGCGGCGCCGCCCTCCTCGTACGCCAGCCCGGTCCACTGCCGGACCGACGGCCGCCCGAAGTCGTCGGCGATCCCTTGGAAGGGGCCTCCCCAGAGGAAGGAGTTCATGCCCGCCACGGTGTTCCAGAGATAGAACGGCGCGTACTGGTTGACCGGCGATCCGTGCACACCTCGCTCGCGCATCAGATACGTCTTGAAGCCCAGGCCCTGCCACTCGTCGAGCAGGTGCCCCTTGCGCGCGACGCGCCGGCGGATGATCTTCATGTCGTAGTCGGTGGGCAGAGTGAGTTCGTACTGCATCGCGTGCATCGGTCCGCCTTCCTAGCGCGGGGAGAGAAGGGAGAGCAGACCCCGGACGCCCGCATCGAAGGCGGCGGGTGAACCGGACGCGCGGGCGAGGACGTAGCCGCCCTGGACGGTTGCGACGATCGTCGCCGCGATCGACTCGCCGTCGAGCCCCGGCGCGAACCGGCCCTGCTCCTTGCCCTCCTCGACGATCCCGGCGAGCCGTTCACGCAGCCAGTCGATCGTCTCGTCGACGGGCGCCCGCAGGTCGTCGTTCGCGATGACGTCCGGGTCCATCGTCAGCCGCCCGATCGGACAGCCGCGCAGCACATCGCGCTCGCGCCGCAGATACGCCTCGATGCGCTCGTA
The DNA here is from genome assembly GCF_046267975.1 of Streptomyces flavusporus. NCBI lineage: Bacteria > Bacillati > Actinomycetota > Actinomycetes > Kitasatosporales > Streptomycetaceae > Streptomyces > Streptomyces flavusporus. The sequence goes on from NZ_CP176503.1 coordinate 8,984,693, forward strand.
CGGCGTTCCCGGACCGTCGAGTACTCCCGCGGCGGTAGCCCGCATCTCCTCGGCGGTCCGCCGGATCGCGGCCAGGGCGAGATCCGGCTTCCCCTTGAAGTGGTGGTACATGCTGCCCTGCCCGGCGCCCGCGCGCTCCAGGATGGCTTTGGGGCTGGTGCCCACATAGCCGCGCTCCCACAGCAGTTCCCGGGTGGACTCGATCAGTCGGTCCGAGGTGCTCATGCCGTCACTGTACATACTAGTAGTTACAGAAGTCGAGCCCTCTGAAGCAGCGGAACCGGCCCTGCGTACTCCCCGCGAGGTACCCGCACTGCCGCTGGCCGTACGACGACCCGGAACCCCCTGCGGCGTGAGTCTCGAGGCATCGACGAAAGACCCGCTGAGACGACTGGAGATGACTCGGGATGCAGACCCTCGCACACTGGGACGGCGGCCCCGGCCCGTGGATCCTTCTCTTCCCGCTGATCTGGGCAGCAGTGATCGTCGGCGCCGTCACCGTCCTGCGCCGCACCGTCGGGCGCGGCCGCCGCGCACCGTGGCGCGGGGTGGACGACAGCCGCCCGACCGGCGACTCGCCCATCGCTGTCCTCGGCCGCCGCTTCGCCTCCGGCGAGATCGACGAGGACGAGTACTGGCGCCGGCTGTCCGTGCTGGACGAGCAGTTCGGCCGTACGGGCAAGGGCGGTGCGGCGTGAAAACCACGACCGCCACCCGGACGGCCGCCCGGGTCGCCGACGCCGTGAAGGTCTACGGCGTCGGCGACACCGAGGTGCGGGCCCTGGACGGGGTGAGCGTCGGCTTTCCGGCCGGCCGCTTCACTGCGATCATGGGGCCTTCGGGCTCCGGCAAGTCCACCCTGATGCACTGCGCGGCCGGCCTCGACACGCTCACCTCGGGCACCGCCCACATCGGCGACACCGAACTCGGCTCCCTCGACGACCGCCGTCTCACCCTGCTGCGCCGCGACCGCGTCGGCTTTGTGTTCCAGGCGTTCAACCTGGTGCCCACGCTGACTGTCGCCGAGAACATCAGGCTGCCCCTGGACCTCGCCGGCAGCCGTGGCGACGCCGAGTGGATCGACGTGCTGACCGACGTGGTCGGCCTGCGCGGCCGCCTCCACCACCGGCCCGCCGAACTCTCCGGCGGTCAGCAGCAACGCGTCGCTGTGGCCCGCGCGTTCGCCGGACGCCCGGACGTCGTGTTCGCCGACGAGCCGACCGGCAACCTCGACTTCCGCTCCGGCGAGGAGGTACTGGGGCTGCTCGGCCGGGCCGTGCGCCAGATGGACCGCACCGTCGTCATGGTCACCCACGACCCGGTCGCCGCCGCTCACGCCGACGAGGTCGTCTTCCTCGCCGACGGACGCCTGGTCGACCGCATGGAATCCCCGACCGCCGAGAAGGTCCTGGACCGCATGAAAGCCTTCGAGGTGCCGTCATGAGCGCCTCCGTACGCCTGAGTGTGTCCTCGCTGCGCGCCCACAAGCGCCGCTTCGCCGGTACGTTCCTCGCGGTGTTCCTCGGCGTCGCCTTCCTCGCCGGGACGCTCGTCATGGGTGACACGCTGCGGGCGAGCTTCGACTCGATGTTCGGCAACGCGACCAGCGGCACGGACGCCGTCGTCCGCAGCGCCGACGCCATCACCACGCCCGGCGGGAGCCAGGGCGTGCGCCGGCCGGTCGACGCCGACCTGGTGGGGACGCTCGAGCGGGTTCCCGGCGTAGCGGCCGCCGTGCCCGACATCGAGGGCGCGGGCCAGCTCCTCGGCGCGGACGGCGAGCCCATCGGCGGGCAGGGCCCGCCCACCCTCGCCGGCAACTGGATCACCGACCCACAGCTCAACCCGTACGAACTCGCCGAAGGCCGCGCCCCGGAGAAGTCCGGCGAGGTCGTCGTCAACCGCGGCACCGCCGAGCGGGGCGACCTGAAGATCGGAGACACCACGACCCTGCGCACCCCGGAACCGGTCCAGGTGACGATCGTCGGCCTGGCGACCTTCGGCGGCGAGGACGGGATGGCCCAGGTGACGTTCACCGGCATGACGCAGGCCGACGCGGAGAAGTACCTCACCGCACGCCCGGGCGAGGCGACCGGCATTCTGGTGCGGGCCGGTCCCGGCGTCGGCGAGCAGGAACTGGTCGACCGGCTGACTCCCGTGCTGCCCAAGGGGGTCGAGGCGCTCACCGGTCAGGAGTCGGCCGAGGAGAACACCGAGATGATCTCCAGCCAGTTCCTGAGCGTCTTCACCACCTTCCTGCTGGTGTTCTCCGGTGTCGCCCTGCTGGTCGCGACCTTCTCCATCCACAACACCTTCGCGATCGTCGTGGCCCAACGCACCCGCGAGCACGCCCTGTTGCGGGCGCTCGGCGCCTCCCGCCGCCAGATCACCGCGGCGACCCTCGTCGAGGCGGGCGTCGTGGCGGTGACCGCGTCGGCCGCCGGTCTCGCGGGCGGCATCGGGATCGCCGCCGGGTTGCAGGCGCTGTTCCCGGCCATCGGATTCCCCTTCCCCGAGGGCGATCTGGTGGTCAAGGCGCTCTCCCTGGTCCTCCCGCTCGCGGTCGGGATCGTGGTCTGCCCGGCCTCCGCACTACTGCCCGCCGTGCGCGCCGGCCGCACCGCACCCCTGGCCGCGCTGCGCGAGACGGCCGTCGACTCCTCCGGCGCCTCCCGCGTCCGGGCCGTCACCGGCACGTCACTCGCCGCCCTCGCGGTGACCCTGACGCTCACCGGCGTCCTGGTGTCGCCGTCCGTCTGGCTGGCGGGCAGCGGTGCCGTCCTGGCCCTGGCCTCCTTCGTGGTCCTCGGCCCGGTCGCCTCCACCACCGCCGTACGCGTCCTGGGCGGGCCCCTCGACCGGCTGCGCGGCGTCACCGGCGGCCTCGCCCGGCGCAACGCCCTGCGCAGCCCGAAGCGGACGGCCGCCACGGCGAGCGCGCTGATGATCGGCGTGGCCGTCGTGTCGCTGTTCACCGTGTTCGGAGCGTTTCTGAGGGCGACGATGGACCAGACGGTGTCGCGGTCCTTCGCCGGTGACGTGGCGGTCAGCACGCCGTCGTTCGGCGGGGGCGGCAGCGGGCTCAGACCGGAGCTGGCCGGCGCGATCGGGCAACTCCCCGAGGTGGACACGGCCGTGGGCCTCGGCAGCGGCGTCGCCGAGGTGGAGGGACAGGGGAGGCCGCTGACCGTCACCGACCCCGCCGCCCTGGAACGCACCTTCGACCTCGGCGCCGTCCGGGGCTCCCTGGACGCCCTCGGCACCGACGGCATCGCGATCACCGAGAAGGAGGCCGACAAGCAGGACCTCACCATCGGCGACACGGCCCGGCTCACCTTCACCGACGGCCGGAGCGAGACCTTCACCGTCCGCGCGGTGTACGGGCAGTCCGAACTCGCGGGGGACTACGTCATCACCCGCCCCGCCTGGGCACCGCACCGCATCCAGGACTCCGACACGCTCGTCGCGGTCTCCTTCAAGGACGGCGTGAGCACGGACGCGGGGAAGGCGGCGGTGGAGAGTGTCGCGGCCCGGTACGGCAACCCCGACGTGCAGACCCGTGACGAGTACGCGCAGTCGTCGGCCGGCGGCATCGACATGATGCTCACCCTCGTCTACGCGCTGCTCGCCCTCGCGGTGCTCATCGCCCTGCTCGGCATGGCCAACACGCTGACGCTGGCTGTCCACGAACGCATCCGCGAACTGGGCCTGCTGCGGGCCGTCGGTCAGACGCGTCCCCAGCTGCGGGCCATGGTCCGCTGGGAGTCCGTCCTGGTCGCCGCTTTCGGCACGGTGGGCGGGCTCGGCCTCGGTGCCTTCCTCGGCTGGGTGCTGGTGAAGGCCTCCGACGGTGCGAGCGACAGCGCCTTCGCCTTCGCGATGCCGCCTGTTCAGCTCGCGGTGGTGGCGTTGGTGGGCCTCGCGGCCGGAGCTCTCGCGGGCCTGCGGCCGGCCCGGCGTGCGGCCCGACTGGACGTGTTGCGCGCCATCGCGACGGAGTGACGGGCCTCGGCCCCGCGGTGACTTCGCCGAGGCCCTCTCACCGCCCGGTCAGCCGACAACGGCCGACCGGGCGGGAGCGTGTTCGGGCGTACGGCTGACGGGTTCGACCTCCGCGAACCTGGGGGCGGGATCCGCGGCCGTGCGGCGGGCCGGGCGTGGGGTTGCCTTCACCGCGGGCAAGGCCGTCGGCAGCGTGAACCAGACGACCTTGCCCTGGTCACCGTCCGGCCGCATACCCCAGCTCTCGCTCATCGCCGCCACCATCGCGAGACCCCGCCCGCAGGTGGCCAGTGGATCCGCGTCCGCCACCACCGGGAGGCGGGGGTCGCGGTCGCGCACCGACACCATGAGCCGGTCGAGCAGCAGCTCGATCTCCACGGTGCACGTCTTGTCGGGCTGGGCATGCCGGTGGACGTTCGAGAGCAGTTCGGTCACACCGAGCGCCGCTTGGTCTATCAGGGCATCCAGATGCCAGTAGCGCAACTGCGCAGATACGATTCTGCGGACCTGGCCGATCCGCGACGGCAGGGCTTGGAGCTCCACCGTGCAGTGCCTGCGTGGGTGACTGATCACGGCTGCGACTCCCCGACGTGAGGTCCGGAAGAACACGGAGTTCGGATCCAGCAGCGCGCCTGCGTGAAACTGCCGCCTGCTGTCGTGACCGGCGGCTGGTTCGCAGCGTTATCGCCGGTAAACCCAGAGTGACGTGAGACCAGAGTGACGCAGGGGGTCCAGCCGCGCAACTCGCGGCTGCGTGGCGGCCATGGCTCGTCCGAGCGGCCTGCACGGCTCACGTCGACGTGACCTGCACGACTCGGATGGGCGTGGCTGTCACGGCTCACGTCTGTGGGGCCACCACGGCCCACCGCCGCCGGTGGGCCACCGCGGGCCACCGCGGCTCGGCCGGCCGCCGCCACCCCCGCCGGGCCGCCCCACCCCGGCGGCGCTCAGCCGTCACGGCGTGCCGCCCTGCGTACGGCCTCGATGAAGCGGCGCGCCGCGGGCGGTCCCGGCTCGCCCGGTGCGGGGTCGTGCTCGCCCAACGTCAGCGAGTAGCGCTTGCCGTTGAGGTCGGCCAGCGCGCGTGCCTCGGAGGCGAACCAGGGCTTCGACGCCCGCACCGCCTGCACCGGTGCGCTGTCGATCTCGCTTCCGTAACTGGTGAGCAACTCCAGCCTGCCGTCGCTGATCCGGACCTGCCCGGCCCGGGTGAGGGAGCGCAGGCCCTGACCGATCCGCACCCCCATGGCCGTGAACTCCGGCTCCGCCATACCCTCCTGCCCCCTCGTCGCGCGTGGCTTCCCGTCCGGCGTTTTCGTCCCGCGCGGTGCAGTCTGCCCGTCACCGAAGACGCGCACCAGTGCGCACGTCACCCGGGCATAGGCCACCCGGAGCACTCGCGCGAATGCGCCCCCGAGGGCTTCCGCCGGGGTGGCGCGCAACGGTCCGCTGCGCCCCCAGGGCCGTCTTTGAGCTGCTCAAAGATGCGTTTATGCAGGTGAGAAGCGTGCGGAAGCCTGTTTATGATCGGTGTACCGGCCGCGCCACCCGCCGTCGGCGCGCAGCCCAAGGAGCCCCGCCGTGACCACCCCCCAGCAGACCAGGACCGGCGCCACCCTCGACGTCGACCACAGCGACACCGTCTACCGCGGCTGGCTGAAAGAGGCCGTCCGCAAGGTGCAGGCCGACGCCAACCGTTCTGCCGACACCCACCTCCTCCGGTTCCCACTGCCGGACCACTGGGGCATCGACCTGTACCTCAAGGACGAGTCGACCCATCCCACCGGCAGCCTGAAGCACCGGCTCGCCCGCTCGCTCTTCCTCTACGGCCTGTGCAATGGCTGGATCCGGCCGGGCTGTCCGGTGATCGAGGCCTCCAGCGGCTCCACGGCGGTCTCCGAGGCGTACTTCGCGAAGCTGATCGGCGTGCCCTTCATCGCCGTCATGCCCCGCACGACGAGCGCCGAGAAGTGCCGCTTGATCGAGTTCCACGGCGGGCAGTGCCATTTCGTGGACGACCCGCGCACGATGTACGAGGAGTCCGCCCGCCTCGCGGCCGACACGGGCGGCCACTACATGGACCAGTTCACCTACGCGGAACGGGCCACGGACTGGCGCGGCAACAACAACATCGCCGAATCCATCTTCCGCCAGCTGGAGTTGGAGCGGTTCCCGGAACCCGCGTGGATCGTCGCCACGGCCGGCACCGGCGGCACCTCGGCGACCATCGCGCGCTACGTCCACTACATGCAGTACGACACGCGCGTGTGCGTCGCCGATCCGGAGAACTCCTGCTTCTTCGAGGGCTGGACCACCGGCGATCCGGACGTCACCTGCGACTGCGGCTCACGTATCGAGGGCATCGGCCGGCCACGTATGGAACCGAGCTTCGTGCCCGGCGCCATCGACCGGATGATGAAGGTGCCCGACGCGGCCGGCGTCGCCGCCGTGCGCGCCTTGGAGCAGGCCATCGGCCGCAAGGCGGGCGGCTCGACCGGCACCGGTCTGTGGAGCGCCCTGAAGATCGTCGCCGAGATGGTGGCGGACGGGCGTACGGGCAGCGTGGTCACCTTGCTGTGCGACCCGGGGGACCGCTACCTGGACAAGTACTACTCGGACACCTGGCTCGCCGAGCAGGGCCTGGACATCACGCCGTACACGGCGGCGATCGGGACGCTGCTCGCCACGGGCCTCTGGCCGGACTGAGCGCTCACCGTGCGAGCCGCCGGTCCAGCGCCGTCACGGCGTCCTTGAACGCGCGCCCCAGGCCCGCCCGCGCCAGCCTGAGCACAAGGCGGAACACCGGCGTCCCGTCGGCGGCGAACGTCCACTGCACGCGCGTGCCGGCGCCGGCCGGCGTGAGCCGCCACTCCTCGACGAGCGCACGGGCCCCCGGCGTGTTGGTTGCGTCGACGCGGTACGCGTACACCTCGGGCTCCTTGGCCACCAGGATCGTCTCCGCGAACCGCGTACCGCCCTTGAGCCGGATCTCCCGTCCGGCGCCGTCGTCGGTGGGCCGGGCCAGCGTCACCGCCGAGAACCACTGCGTCCAGCCGGGCACGTCCTCGGCGAGCGCACGGAAGACCGTCTGAGGGGGAGCGGTGATCTCGCGGGCGAAGACCAGCCGTACGGGCGCGGCCCGGACGAAGTCGACCTCCACCGGACGCAGACGGCGAGCCATGCGAAACCCCCTGTACGGCGGGCGGGGACAGGGCAGCCCACCATAGCTGGCGGACCGTCAGATGTCTGCGCCGCCGACGCGGTCAGAGGTCTTCCGCGTCCTCCTCCTCGCCCGCCACCACCAGGTGCCGCAGATGCTCAGAGATCTCGGCCCGGGCATCGGTGGGCAGCCCCGAGTCGGTGACCAGCGTGTCGACCTGCTCCAGCGTGGCGAAGGAACTCAGGCCCACCGTGCCCCACTTGGTGTGGTCGGCGACCACCACGACCCGCCGCGCCGACTGCACCAGGCGCCGGTTGGTCTCCGCCTCCGCGAGGTTCGGCGTCGACAGGCCGGCCTCCGTCGATATCCCGTGCACTCCGAGGAACAGCACGTCGAAGTGGAGCGTCGCGATCGCCTGGTCGGCCACCGGCCCCACCAGCGAGTCGGACGGGGTGCGCACGCCACCCGTCAGCACCACCGTGGCCGCGCCCTGGCGCTGGCCCGAGGAGCGCTGCGCCGCGTGGAAGACGTCGGCGACCCGCACCGAATTGGTGACGACGGTGAGATCGGCCACCTCGATCAGGTGGTGCGCCAGCGCATACGTCGTCGTACCGCCCGACAGCGCGATCGCCGAGCCCGGCGCGACCAGCTGCGCCGCGGCCTTGGCGATGTCCTCCTTGGCGGTGAGCTCCAGACCCGACTTGGCCTCGAAGCCCGGCTCGTGCGTGCTCGCCTCCGCCACCGGGACCGCACCGCCGTGGACCTTCTCCAGAACGCCCTGGCGGGCCAGCGCGTCGAGATCGCGGCGGACCGTCATGTCCGACACGCCGAGCTTGCGGGTCAGCTCGTTGACGCGGACGCCGCCGCGGCGCCGCACCTCGTCCAGGATCAGGGCGCGCCGCTGCTCCGCGAGGAGGTTCTGATTCTCACTCACGTACGCTCCGGTCCTTTCCTCAAGCCTGTCCGACATGCCCTCGCACCCGCTCCGACAAGGACATTCTCCCGCCCCCGGTGCGTTGGCGTCCCATATTCGCACGGGTCGGCCCGGGACGCGTCACCGGCTGCCCCGACGCGAACATGTCACAGTGGCCTTGTCCTTTTATCCTTTGCCATCCTTGCCTGTCTGTCACACGGATCGGGAAGATTCGGTGACGAGAGGTGTGGGCGGGGTGTCCAGCGGAGATCCTTGAGCCCGCACCGACAGATGCCAACGGCACGTCTCGGGGGAAGTGCAAGAAGTGGAACGTGCGCAGGAACGTGCGTGGAGCGACGGGGCGGCCGGGCCCGCCGAGCGGCCCGATCATGCCGGGGCCGCCCTGGAACTGCTGGTCCACGGGGTGGGCGGTGCCACACCCGAGCACATGCTGGACGACCCGCGCACGGTGCGGATCTCCGGCGACGACACCGCGGCCGTCTTCCGGCGCGCCGACGACGTCGAGGTCGAGACCCGCACCGACACCGCCGACCCGGACGAACGGGCCGGCGATGCCGCCGGGCGGCCGGTGCCCGAGGCGTACGTCTGGTCCAACCTCACCTCCGGCAACAGCGCCCGCGCCCTGTGGCTGCTGTTACTGCCGTTCATGGTGGCCAACCTCGCGCACTGGATGCGCCCGACCGCGCGGGGCCGCGTCCGGACGGTGCGGCTCTACGGGCTGCTGGTCCGACTCGTGGGACTGACCCTGACGGTGCTGCTCGTCGCGGCCGCCTGCGAGGTCGCCCTGGACCTGACCGCCTGGCAGTGCGCGGGCACGCCCGCCTGCGCCGAGCGGCATTCCTGGCTGGGCTTCCTGTCGCCCACGGATTCCGACGGCGGCTGGTGGAGCCCGCCGGGCCGCAGGCTCGCCCTGGCGTCCCTGGTGCCCGCCGCCCTGGTCGGCCTGTTGTGGTACCTCTCCCTGCGGACCTGGGCCGCGTACGAGTCCGAGCAGCCGCTGTCGCGCACCGCCGAGGACGACGAGGACACCGGCCGCACCTCACTGGCCCGCCCCGGCTTCTGGTACGGCCGGCGCCTGGTCGCCCGGCTGCGCGGCGCGCACACCGCCGCGGGCCTGCTCACGGTGGCCGCCGCGGTCGCCGGCGCCGCCGCCCGGCACGACCGCGAACCCGGCGGACCAGCCGTCCTGGAGACGCTGGGATGGCTGCTGGAGGCGGCACTGGTGATCGGCGCGACCCTCGTCGTGTGGGCGGTCTGCCGACGGGGCCGCAGCGAGCAGCACCTCGACCAGGGACTCGACGCGCCCCTCGTACGACACCTCCCGCTCGGCGCCCTCGTCCTGTTCGCCCTCACCCTGGTCTATGCCGGGTGGGAGCGCCCCGAGTGGGCATCGGACGGCCGGCTGCCGGGCGACGCGACCTTCGGCGGCATCGTCCTCGTGCAGGGCCTGCTGGTGATCGTCCTCGGTGTGGTCGCCCACCTCCTCCACCGCAGCGATCCCGACCCGCGTGCCGCGATGCGCGGCCTGGCCGGGCCCGCCGTCGCGATGCTGGCCTGCGCCCTCGGCGCCGTGATGTCCGGCGGCGTGTCCCAGCGGGTGGCCGACTGGCTGGACGGCACCCGGGCCGCCATCCCCGGTGCGCCGGTCCTGCTGACCTGGCAGGCGTCCGTGATCCCGCCGCTGCTGGTGGTCCTGCTCGTCCTGTGCGGCTGGCAGGCGTGGCGCACGCTGGGGCTGGCCCGCGCGGAGCGCGCCGTGGTGGAACGCACCTATCCGGGGGAGTCCAAGGACCCCGAACGCACCCGCCGGATCGCGCGCACCCGCGCCATGGCCACGCTCACCGACCGCGGGCCCCTCTTCGTCGCCGCGACCTCCACCGTCGGCCTGCTCCTGGGCACCGGGGCTCTGGTCGGTGCCATGGCCACGGAGCAGACCCCGAGCCAGGCCGCCGAGCACACACACCCCTTCGTCCACGGTGCCGCGGAGACCGCCCAGGCCCTCGGCTCCTGGCTGATCGGGCTCGGCTTCATCCTCTTCGTCACCTGGGGCCGGCGCGCCTACAAGGACGCCTCCGCCCGGCGCACCATCGGCATCCTCTGGGACGTCGGCACCTTCTGGCCGCGCGCCGCGCACCCCTTCGCCCCGCCCTGCTACGCCGAGCGGGCCGTGCCCGACCTGACCTGGCGGATCACCACCTGGACGCGCACCACGGGCGGACGCCTGGTGATCTCCGGCCACTCCCAGGGCAGCGTCCTCGCCGCCGCCGCGGCCTGGCAGCTGACCCCGACCGTGCGCAAGCGGGTCGCCCTGCTGACGTACGGCTCTCCGCTGGAGCGCCTGTACGGCCGCTGGTTCCCCGCCCACTTCGGGCCGGCCGCGCTCACCGCCCTGCACCACGACGTCGACTGCTGGGCCAACCTGTACCGGCTCACCGACCCGATCGGCGGCCCCGTCCGGCTGCCCGACGACAGCGAACCCGAGGTCGACCGCGAGCCGTTGCAGGACCCGCTGGCCCACGGCCGCACCGACCTTCACCCGCTGCCCGCCCCCGTCCTCGGCCACTCCGAGTACCAGGCGGACCCGGCTTTCGGCGCCGAACGCGCCCGCCTGCTGGCCCGACTGCGCCCGGAGGTGCCGGCGCAGCGCCCGGAGGCCGACTCCTAGGTGGTGTGCCCGGCGGTCACCTGATTCTTGCGAGGATGCCCCGGTGTGAACGACTCCGTTGGGATATCTGCAAACCGGTGATGGTGGTTGGTCGGGGCTGTCAGGATCGGTGTGGTGTCGATCAAGGGGGTCGGATGTCGCTGGAGTCGCGGCGTGACGCTGGCGTGCCGGGTCTGACCGCGCGGGTGGTGCGGACTTCGTTCCCGAAAGGGACGCTGGCTGTCCGCATCCGTGAGGCACTCGGCCCGCTGTTCGAGGACGAGTCCTTCGCGCAGGCGTTTCCCGTGGGGGGTGCCCCTATGGGTTTCGTCAACCCGTGGGGGCGGGTTGGGGGTCGTAGAAGGTGCCGTCGCGGAGCATCGCGAAGAGCACGTCGGCTCGGCGTCTTGCGAGGCAGAGGAGGGCCTGGGTGTGGTGCTTTCCCTGGGCGATCTTCTTGTCGTAGTAGGTGCGGGAGGCCGGGTCGGCCAGGGCCGCGAACGCGGAGAGGAAGAAGGCCCGTTTGAGCTGCTTGTTGCCTCTCCGGGAAGGGTGTTCGCCGCGGATCGAGGACCCGGAACTTCGGGTCGCCGGGGCGAGCCCGGCGTAGGCCGCGAGGTGGGCGGCGGACGGGAAACTGCTGCCGTCACCGACCTCGATGAGGATCCTGGCTCCGGTCCTGACCCCGATCCCGGGCCTGGATCGAGCAGTATCACCGCGACGGGCAGGGGTGCGCTGGCGGGAGGCGAAGGACCTCCCGCCAGTCAGACGCCGACTGTCCTCGCCCTACGACACCGACGCCCGCTACGGGATCAAGCGGGGATCGGGCTGGTGCGGTTACAAGATCCATCCGAGTGGGACCTGCGGGCCGGATGCTCCGCATGTGATCACCCATGTCCTCACCACGGACGCGACTGTCGCCGACACCGAGGTCACCGACATCGTTCATCACGGCATGGCTGCACGGGAGTTACTGCCCGATGAGCACGCCGTGGACGCGGGCTAAGTCACTGCCGCCCACATCGTCACCGCCCGCGACGACCATCGGATCGATCTGCTGGGACCCGGGGAGCTGGACACGGTCCATGAGCGCCACGACGGTGAGCACCTCGCCCAGAGTGCCTTCAGCGTCGACTGAGACACGAGGAAGGTCACGTGTCCGCACGGAGCGGTGAGCGCAAGCTGGTCCGACCAGCACAGAGCCAGCGGCACCCCGATCTTCCGCGTGCGCTTCGCGTCCCGGGACTGCGAGCCGTGCCCGCTGCAATCCCGGTGCACCACGGCCGCGAACGGCAAGTGGGGCCGTCAGTTGACGCTTCTGCCCCGCGAGCAGCAGCAGGTCCTGGAACAACGACGAGCCGAGCAGCAGACCACGCAATGGAAGGCCCGCTATGACGTCCGGGCAGGCGTCGAAGAAACGGTATCGCAAGCGGTTCGACACACCGGAATCCGCCGCACCCGCTGCACCGGACTGCCCAAGACCCACATGGTCCGCAAGCACGGGCGGGTCGTGCGTCTCGTGCACCCCGCGCACACCACCATGGACTGCGCATCGTGCGGAGCGAGAACCAAGCACGCACTGCCGCTGTCGGAACGCACCTACACCCGCACCGCGTGCGGAGCCGTCTCCCCCAGGGACAAGAACTCCGCCCGCGTGATGCTCGTCCGGGCAGGTCTGAACCCGGCTGGTGCCGAGGGCGTGAGGCCTCCTGGAGCGCCGCTCCAGGAGGCAGCCTGAGCCAGGAATCCCCCTCGTCTCCGAGGGGGAGCAGTCAAAGCAGTTCCGGCAGATCCTCCGCGTACAGCAGGGTCAGATCGTCCGTGCTCGGTTCGTCGAGCTGGGCGACCCGGCTCGCATGGCGCTCCACCATCGCCTCGAAGGTCTGCCGGGCGGTGCGACCGTTGCCGAAGGCGGGGCCCTTCGGGATCGCGGTGAAGTACTTCAGTACGGCCTCCGCCGCACCCGGCGCCAGCCGGTACTCATGCTCGTCCGCCTGCTGCTCCACGATCCGCAGCAGTTCGTCGGGGGCGTAGTCGCTGAAGGTGATGGTGCGTGAGAAACGGGACGCCACACCGGGGTTGACGGACAGGAACCGTTCCATCTCGGCCGTGTAGCCCGCGACGATCACCACCACCGCGTCCCGGTGGTCCTCCATCAGCTTCACGAGCGTGTCGATGGCCTCCTTGCCGAAGTCACGGCCCGCGTCCTCCGGCGACAGCGCGTACGCCTCGTCGATGAACAGCACGCCGCCACGGGCCCGTTCGAACGCCTCCTGCGTGCGGATGGCGGTGGAGCCGATGTGCTCGCCCACCAGGTCCACGCGGGACACCTCGACCAGGTGGCCCTTGTCCAGGACACCGAGCGAGGCGAGGATCTCGCCGTACAGCCGCGCGACCGTGGTCTTGCCAGTGCCGGGGGAACCCGTGAAGACCAGGTGCCGCTTGACCGACGCCGCCTTGAGGCCCGCCTGCTGTCGGCGCCGGCCCACCTCGATCATGTCGGTGAGTGCCCGCACCTCACGTTTGACGCTCTCCAGGCCCACCAGCGCGTCGAGTTCACCGAGCACGGCCTTCGAGGTCCGGGCCGACTGCTCCGGGCGCGTGGCCGCCACGAGCGGCTCCTGCTCGGTGGTGCGCTGCCCGGGGATCGCGCCGAGCAGGGACGTCGACTCACTCGCCGTCTGGACGACGGGTGCCGGGGAAGCGGGCGTGCGCAGGCTCGCGCTCTCGTCGCTGGTGCAGTCCTCCACGACCGGTCCCGCACCGGACCCGGCGTCGGGACCGGGGTCCGCGAACTCGTAACCCCCGCGTGCGCAGCGCTCCGTACGGCACTTCCTGAGCGTCGTACGGCACCCGTCGATCACATGGAAGCCGTAGCCACCGCTGCCCCGCACCCGGCAGTTCAGGAAGCTGCCGCGGCCGCCCGCCGACACATAGAAGCCCGCTTCCGCGGGGGAGTCGACCGTGCACCGCTCGATGGTGGGGTCGGCGCCCTTGGTCACGATCACGCCGGTCTGGGTGTCGGCCACCGTGCAGTTGCTGAGGGTGCCGCCGCTGCCGTGGTCACGGAACCATGCGCCGGTCGCGGCGTCCTTGATGCGGCAGTCGTCGAGCTGTGCCGTCGCTCCGTCGCTGACGGACACCGCCGTGTTGCGCACCTGGGACAGGTCGCTGTCGACGACGTCCGCACGGGAGCCGCGGTCGAGCACGAACAGCGCGTCCGGCACGTCGTGCACCCGGCAGGAGTCGAGCACCACCGTCGCACCGTCGCTGACCCACACGGCCGGGTAGTCGCCGGTGCTGTCGAAGATCTCGCACTGGTTGGCGTCGACGCGTGTGCCCGGGTCCCACACCGACAGGCCGTTGCGGCCGAACTGCCGCACGCTGGTGCGGGCCATCGTGAGGACGGAGCGGGAGCGCAGGTCGACCGCGTTCTCGGGGATGTCGTGGATCCGGCAGTCGGCGAGGGTGAGCACGGCGTCGGTGTCGAGGGTGACGCCGTCCGCGGTGGTGCGGTGCACATCGCAGTCGGTGAGGTGCGCGGTGGCCCGGCCGGTGATCTGCACGCCGCTGCCACGGACCTCGTACACCTCGCAACCCACCGCCTCCAGCCCGGAGTTCTCACCGGTCGCGGTCAGACCCGAACCCGAGGCGTGGTGCACCCGGCAGCGCTCCAGGCGCGGACGGGCGCCGCCGCGCACCGCGACGCCGGCCTGTCCGGCCGCGACGACCTCGCAGTTCTCGAACACCCCGCCCCCGCCGTCGACGACGGCGATGCCGATGCCCGCCGGATTGTCGACGGTGCACCGCCGCACGGTCGGGCGTGCGCTGCCGCGCACCTCGATTCCGGCGGCGGACCGGGTGACGACCCGCACGTCGGTCAGCTGCGGCGTGCCCTCCTCGACGAGCAGCGCGGGCGCGGCCGCATCCTGCCCCTCCACGTGCAGGTCCTGCACCACCGCCGAGGCGCGCACGGTCAGCGGCACCCCGTCGACGGGTGCGATGCGCACGGAGCCGGGCGAGCCCTCGGGTCCGCGCAGGGTCACCGCCCGCTGCACGACGAGGTTCTCCCGGTAGGTCCCGGGGGCGATGGTGAGCACGTCACCGTCGGCCGCGGCCTCCAGGGCGGCGGCGAGCGATGCGTACTCACCCGTGCGGCGCCGCCACCGCGATGTACCGGTGTGCGTCACCTGGACCGTGCCCTGTGCCATGGCGTTGCTGTGCCCCCACCTCGGTCGTACTGATGGCTCGTTCGCCTTCGGGGCGTCAGGGCCCCTACGGCTCGCTCGCACGCGGGTTGATGCCGAAGTTCGGCCGGTCCACCGTAGCGTGCGCACGGACGGTGGGTTGACCGGAGCCGGAAGGCCGTCAGCTGCCGGTGCCGGTCCTGCCCCAGTCCGGGCCCGCCCGGTCCCAGGCCTGGTCCCAACGGGCGTACCGGCGACGGACCATGTGCCAGACGATCATCCGTCTGGCTCCCTCGACGAGGCCCGCGGTGAGCAGGGCCGCGCCGAACCCGGCGAGGACGGCGTGTGTCGTCGCCGTGGCCGGGTCCAGCGGGCGGGCCGCGGTACGGCCGTGTCCGTCGGTCCATATCGTGAAGTGTTCGCCGGGCTCGGGGGTGCTGAGGTGCGTCATGACCGGTGCCCGGTGGTAGGTGCCGTCCGGTGCGGTCCAGTGCGCGAGCACGCGGGTGCGGGTCTCTCGCGAGGCGGTCTCGGCGTCGAGGTCCAGGGGGGAGCGCTCCAACTCGCGGACGACGGTGGCCGTCACGAGATGACGGGACTGGCGCTGCTCCCGGACGGACCGCTGCATGGAGTCCTGCGCGAGGGAGCCGACGAGGGAGCCGATCACGGGTGCGACGAGGAGGATGGCCAGCAGGGCGCCCAGGGCCACCCAGGCCTCGACCAGATCGGTCGTGCGGCGCAGCGGATTGTGCCGCCAGCGCCAGAGCCCGCCGATAGCTCGCACGTCCCGCACCCCCTTCCCGCTCCGTGATAACCCCCGATGGAGCCGTTCACCCGCGGGCCCGGTCAAAGAGAGAGCGAAATCACCTGTGCCCGGGGCCTCTCATGAACTTCTCACGATGGCTCAACGCGCAGGTTCCGGCCCGGGGTTCCCGCCCGGCTGCGGTTCCCGGCGACTGTCACTCATTCGAGGATCCGGACCGGGTCCCCGACCCTGATCGTGCCCACGGACTGAGGTACGAGGTTCTGTCCGAAGACCAGCTTGCCGCCGATGCGGCGGTGCCGTACGAGGGTGTGCAGGGGCTCCCGGCCGCGCTCGGCGGTGCACTGGTCGGTCGTGGTGACGACGCACCGCCCGCACATCTTGGCGACGCGGAAGGTCACCTCGCCGATGGCGATGCGCCGCCAGGCGTCCTCGGCCCAGGGCGCGGCGCCCGCGACGACCACGTTCGGCCGGAACCGGTTCATCGGCAGCGGGCCCTCGTCGGCGAGTCCGTTCTGCGCGATCAGCGAGTTGAGGGCGTCGAGGGAGGCTGCAGAGGTGAGGAGCAGCGGGTAGCCGTCGGCGAACGTGACCGTCTCGCCGGGCAGTGCGTAGTCCGGATCGACGGGCCGGCGTACGGCGGGGTCGTCCATGTGGACGAGGCGGACGTCGGCACCGACGAACTCACTGCACCAGGCGTGCGCCGCGGCGTCGGCGAGGACGCCCTCCACCTTGTCGCGGAAGATCTGCAGCGTGAGCGTGCCGACCGGCTCGGGGACGGCCACGGTCAGTGGGTCCAGTCCGGGTGCGGACAGCCGGATGCCGCCGGGCACGAGCTCGGCGGCGGCCAGCGCGAGGCGCGGTTGCTGGCGTTGCGTGACGACCTTTCCCCCGTCGTCGATCAGCACCCAGCGTCGGTCTCCGGCCAGCCCCCAGGGCTCCACGACGGCCTGCCGGGGCGCAAGACCCCGGAACGCCTTGACCGGATGGACATGAATCGACTGCAGCACCGCGTTCCCCATGGGGCCATCGTGCCAGGCGACACCGACAGCCCGGGGATGGGCTCAGTAGCCGCGGTACTGCTGGTTGTTGTACGGGTCCTGGTACTGAGCCGGGGCGGGCCGGGCAGCCGCGGGGCGCATCGCCTCGTAACCCGTGCCGCCGGGCGCCGCGGGGCGCGGCTGCTGATGCTGCGGGCCGGGGTAACCGCGCGGCGCGGCGGCCTGTTGCGGGATGTACGCCGTGGGCGCCTGCTGCAGCGGCGTGGGCTGCGGCGCCTGCGGGTAGCCATGGGCGGGCTGGGACGGGGCCGCCGGCAGGGCGGGCAGCGCCGACGGGAGGGCGGGCAGGTGGCTGCCCGGCGTGTCGTACGCGGCGGGGACCCGGATCGGGGCGATCTGCGGGGTGCCCCGCTCGGCCACGAGCGAGTCGTAGATCGGAGTGTCCGGGAAGGAGGCGGAGTAGTAGCCGCCGCCATAGGTGGAGCGGGGGGAGGTCATGGCACATAAGTTAAGCCCACGATGTGCTGGTTGGGGAGACCGATAAGAGGGTTGTTTTCCGTGTCCGCGGTGACGTGGGCTCCCCAATGCGAGCGAACTTGGGAAAAAGGGGCACCGAGCGGCGCTCGGATCGTGTAAAGGCTCAGTTCCCGGGGGGTTACCGGCGGTTGACCACTCGTCTTTCCGGACGCGCGCATGGGCGTTCGTCGGCGGTGGCAATAGGTGGTGGCGGATAGAGAAAATCGATGGCTGCCGGGGGGCGACCTTGGCGCGGTGACACGTGACGGGGGCGGACATGTCAATGCCGAAGGGATCGAATGTTCCGGTGCCGACGACGGCACTGCGGGTGGAACTCGGGTGGCGTTCCGGACCGGGCGTGCCCGACACCGACGCCTCGGCCCTGCTGCTGGCCGGTGGCAAGGTGCGCTCCGACGCGGACTTCGTGTTCTACAACCAGCCGCAGCACACTTCCGGAGCGCTCCGGCACGAGGGCAAGCGGGAGGCCGGCGCAGCGGTGACCGACACCCTCCTCGTCGACCTCACGAGCGTGGAGCCCGCGATCGAGACCGTGGTGGTCGCCGCCTCCGCGGACGGCGGCGCGTTCGGCCAGGTGCCCGGCCTGTACATCGAGGTCAAGGACGCCGCTCGGGGCACGGTGGTGGCGCGGTTCGACAGCGAGGGAGCCACGGTCGAAACGGCCTTCGTGCTCGGCGAGTTCTACCGCCGCCAGGGCGCCTGGAAGTTCCGTGCGGTGGGACAGGGCTACAGCAGCGGCCTGGAGGGCCTGGCCACGGACTTCGGGATCACGGTGGACGAGCCGCAGCACACGGCCCCCACCGCGCCGCCGGTCACCGCACCCACGCCTGCGCCGTCCGCGCCGCCCGTCACCGTGCCGGCCCCGCCGTCGGCCGCTCCGCCCGCGCCGCCGGTCCAGCTCACCAAGGTCACGCTCACCAAGGCAGCCCCGTCCGTGTCGCTGACCAAGCAGGGCGGAACGTCGGGTGCCATGCGTGTGAACCTCAACTGGCAGGTGCGCAAACAGTTCTCGGGATGGGGCGGCAAGCGCGGGCGGGCGGTCGCGATGCACTCCGACCTGGACCTCGACCTGTGTGCCCTGTACGAACTCACCGACGGCAGCAAGGGCGTCGTCCAGGCCCTCGGCAACGCCTTCGGCGCGTTGCACCAGCCGCCGTACATCCACCTCGACGGCGACGACCGCACCGGAGCCATGGCGAGCGGTGAGAACCTCACCGTCAACCTCGACCACAAGCACAAGTTCCGGCGCATCCTCGTCTTCGTCACCATCTACGAAGGCGCCCGCTCCTTCGCCGACCTGCATGCCACGGTCACCCTGAAGCCGCAGCACGGCGCCCCGATCGACTTCTCCCTGGACGAGTGCACTGTCCCGTCCCCGGTGTGCGCCCTCGCGCTCATCACCAACACCGGCCAGGACCTGGTCGTCCAGCGCGAGGCCCGCTATCTGGTGCCGGAGCGCGGCGTCAGCCCGCAGCGGACCGTCGACTACGCCTACGGGTGGGGCATGAACTGGACCCCGGGCCGGAAGTGACCCTGGGGGACACCGGCGCTCACCCCTCGTCGGGGACGGCGCCAGGACGGGCGTAGGTGCGGCCCTTCCAGGCCGCACCGCGCCCCCTGTAGTGCTGCACCGCGGAGTCGACCGTCATGAGGAGGTACACGAACGCGGTGAACGGCAACAGGGGAGCGAGCCACAGCGGCTGGCGGTAATAGCGGAGCATCGGGACGTACGTGCCCGTCATCACCAGCCAGGCCGAGCCGCCCAGCACCGCCGCGGCCGTACCCCCGCCGGCCGCACCGACGACCAGTGCCACGGGCGGCACCAGATACACCACCGCCAGTCCCGCCACGGTCCCGGCCAGCAGCAGCGGACTGTGCCGCAGCTGGGCGTAGGCACTGCGCGCGACCATGCGCCACAGATCGTGCAGGCGCGGATAGGGGCGCACGCTGTCCACCCGTTCGGCGAGCCCCAGCCACAGGTGGCCGCCGATGCTCCGGACGGTCCGCGCAAGCGCCACGTCGTCGATGACGGCGTGCCGGATGGCGTCCGGGATACGCGCCCGCTCGGCGGCCTCGGTGCGCAGCAACACGCAGCCGCCGGCCGCTGCGGAGGTCCGTGCGCCCTTCCTGCCGATCCGGCGGAAGGGGTACAGCTGCGCGAAGAAGTAGACGAAGGCCGGCACCACGAGCCGTTCCCACCGGCTCTCCACCCGCAGCCGGGCCATCTGCGAGACGACGTCGAAGCCTCCGGTGCGGGCCGCCGCGACCAACGCCCGCAGACTGTCTGGTGCGTGGGCGATGTCGGCGTCCGTCAGCAGCAGGTACTCGGGGCCACGCGCGCGTGCCAGGCCGATGCCGTGCCGCACCGCCCACAGCTTGCCGGTCCAGCCCGCGGGCGGCTCGCCCGGCGAGTCCACGGTCAGCGGCAGCCCGCCGTGCCGTTGTGCCAGTGCGCGGGCCAGCTCACCGGTGCCGTCCGTGCTGCCGTCGTCCACCAGGATGACCTCCGCCCGCCCCGGATAGTCCTGCGCGAGCAGCGACGGCAGACTGGCGGGCAGCATCTCCGCCTCGTCGCGCGCCGGTACGACGACACAGACGTCCGGCCACACGGCGGGTTCGGTCCGGGGCGGCAGTCGGACATCCGTACGCCAGAAGAAGCCCTGACCGAGCAGCAGCCACAGCCAGGCGACGAGTGATCCGGCGGCAGTCCACGCGATGGCGCTCACCCGCGCAGTCTGCCCCACCCGACCGGCCCGGAGTGGCCCATCGTCTATCGTGGCCGGGTGAAGATCGCGCTCATGGACTCCGGAATCGGCCTGCTGGCGGCCACCGCCGCGGTACGGCGCCTGCGCCCCGACGCCGATCTCGTGCTCTCCCTGGACCCCGAGGGCATGCCCTGGGGGCCGCGCACCCCGGAGGACCTCACCGAGCGCGCCCTGGCCGTCGCCGAGGCGGCCGCCGCGCACCGGCCCGACGTCCTCATCGTCGGCTGCAACACCGCCACCGTGCACGCCCTGACCGCCCTGCGCGCCCGCCTCGAACCGGCGCTGCCGGTCATCGGGACGGTCCCGGCGATCAAGCCGGCCGCGGCCGGCGGAGGCCCGGTCGCGATCTGGGCCACGCCCGCCACCACCGGCAGCCCTTACCAGCGCGGACTCATCCGGGACTTCGCCGACGGGGTGGAGGTCGCCGAGGTGCCGTGCTGGGGACTCGCGGAAGCGGTCGAACGCGCGGACGAGGCCGCCATCGACGCCGCCGTCGCCGCGGCTGCCGAGCTGACCCCGGCCGAGGTCACCACCGTCGTCCTGGGCTGCACCCACTACGAGCTGGTCGCCGAGCGCATCCGTGCCGCCGTGCAGCGCCCCGGCGCCCCGGCCCTCGTTCTGCACGGTTCCGCGGGGGCCGTGGCCGCTCAGGCCCTGCGCCGGATCGGGTCGCGCCCCGATCCCGCGGCCGAGCCCGGCGGCACTGTGACGGTGCTGCTGAGCGGTCGTGAGGGCCCGCTGCCCGCATCCGCCCTGGCCTACGCGGAAGGCCGGCTCCTGTCGGCGGTCAGCCCCGTTCGGTGACCCACGGTCACTGACCGGAATCCCTCGGTCCGCCGGGCCGCCCGCCGGCCAGTCACGCTGCGCAACACCCTCCCCGCGCAGCGAAACCTGAGTAACCTCGAAACCATGAGGGAACACCCCCGCGGCGAGCACGGCTCGCACCCCGACGTCTGGACCGGTCGGGCCACCAACCGGGTCCAGTGGCTGCTGGCACTGGGTGGCGCCGCCTGCCTGGCACTGGGTATCGAGCTCGCCGTCGACTCCTCGTGGACCAACGGCATCGCCCCGCTCGTCATGGCCGTCGTCGGCTGCATCGCGGCCGGACTGCTGGTGCTGTTCGGCACCCTCGCGTTCGTGCACGTCGCGCTGAAGGTCGACAAGGAGTCCCTCGAAGTGCGGTGCGGTCACATCGGCGTGCCGCGCCGCCGCATCCCTCTGTCACAGGTCGTCGGCGCCGAGTTCGCCCCGTACGTCACTCCCCGCCAGTGGGGCGGCTGGGGCTACCGCTGGCGCCCCGAGAAGGGCACGGCGGTCGTCGTACGGTGCGGGGAGGGCGTGGTGCTGCAGCTCTGGGACGGCCACACGTTCACGATCACCGTGGACAACGCGGAGGCGGCCGTACGGGTCATCAAGTCACGCTTGCGGGCCGGCACACCCGGCACGGCCCACTGAGTCACGGCGCCGGACGGTCCCCCTGCGCGACGCTCTCCCGGCGTGGCGACTCCTCGGCCAGCGGGCGTGCCGTGGCCAGGCCCGCGAGCAGCCCCGCCCCGGCCGACACCGCGGTGAAGCTCAGCGCGTTGCCGACCGCGGCGATGGCCGCGAGTGCCGTCAGCGCCGCGCCGGCGGTGAGGACGACCGGCGTGGGCCGCGCGGTGCGCCACAGGGTGTACAGCACCCAGCAGAACGCCGCCGCCAGCAGAACCACCCCGACGACTCCCTGTTCGGCGGCCTGCTGCAGGGGTGCGGAATGCGGTTTGCCATCGGACAGCGGCGACCCGACGACGGTGGGGCTGAGTTCTCCGAAGCGCCCTGGGCCGACCCCCAGGACGTCCCCACGGGCCATGGCCAGCGCGTCCTGCCACAGCTCTACCCGGTGCAGGGTCAGCGGGCCCTCCACGGATGCGGCGAGTCCTTCGGGGAGCACGTCTGCGGCGACCGCCCAGCTCCCGGCGGTCACCAGCGCCGCCGCCAGGGCCAGGCCGGCGATGCCGAGGCCGCGGTGGTTCATCCGGCCCGCCGCGAGGGAGCACAGCAACACCGCCGAACACGCCACGACGCCGATGACCGAACCGATCGCGGCCGCGGTCAGCGCGATCCCGGCGGCCAGCAGCCGCAGAGCCAGCCGCATCGCCGGTACGGCGGCGGACCAGGCGGCGCAGCAGGCGGCGCCGGCGGACAGGGTCAGCAGCGCGGCGATGGCGCCCGCGTTGCCGAGTGGCGCGCCGGGCTGTGGCCCCGGGGCGAGGTGCGGAACGGTGAGGGTCAGTCCGAGTCCGGCCAGTGCCCCGGCGCAGGGAGCGGCGACCGGCGCGAGTGCCCCACAGATGCGTCCTGCGGCATGACCGGCGGCGACGGCCAGTACGGCGAGGAGCACGCCTTCCGGGCGGCCGTCGTGCACGGCTGCCGTGATCAGCGACCAGACGGCGCAGGCCCCCAGCACGACCACGCCCACCGCGTCAGAAACGTTCCGTCTACCGCCGTCCGCATCCGGACCGGCCACAGACGCCATCCCTGTGGACCCCACACGTCCCCCCGAACCCGGCCGCCCCCGACCTGACGGACCCCAGCCGTCCCGTCTCACGACCCGGGGCCCGGGCACACGGTAACGGCTGATGGGCGGTTTGTGGATGACCGGTACCGAGTTGTGCAGGGTTGCGCTGGAACGGCAGAAACGGCAGAAACGGCAGGAACGGCAGGAACGGCAGGAACGGCAGGAACGGCAGGAACGGCAGGAACGATGCGGCAACGGCGCAGGAGGAGGCCGTCGTAGGCCTGGCCACCGCGTTGTCGGCTTCGAAGTCGTCCGCCGTACACTCCCGGAGTGACCGTCACCGCAACCTCCGTGGACGAGTCGGACGGCGTACAACCGCGGACCGCGCCAAAGGCGCGCGGCGCGCGCCTGCTGCGCCGCCTCGCCCCGGCCGCCGCCGCAGCGCTCTCCGGAGTGCTGCTCTACGTCAGTTTCCCGCCGCGCACCCTGTGGTGGCTGGCCCTGCCGGCCTTCGCCGTCTTCGGCTGGGTACTGCGCGGCCGGAACTGGAAGGCGGCGCTCGGCCTCGGCTACCTCTTCGGACTCGGCTTCCTGCTGCCGCTGCTGGTGTGGACCGGCGTGGAGGTCGGCTCGGGCCCCTGGCTCGCCCTGGCCACGATCGAGGCAGTCTTCGTCGCCCTGGCCGGCGTCGGCATCGCAGCGGTGTCGAGGCTGCCCGGTTGGCCGGTGTGGGCGGCCGCGGTGTGGATCGCCGGTGAGGCGGTACGCGCGCGCGTGCCGTTCCACGGCTTCCCCTGGGGCAAGATCGCCTTCGGGCAGGCGGACGGCGTCTTCCTGCCGCTCGCCGCGGTCGGCGGCACACCGGTACTCGGCTTTGCGGTCGTCCTGTGCGGTTTCGGCCTGTGCGACGTCGTCCGCCTGGTGGCGGAGGGCAGGCGCACGCGCGCGGTGCGACGGGGAGCCGCGGCCGTCGCGCTGCTCGGCGTGGCCGTGCCGGTGGTGGGCGCGCTCGCCGCCCGGCCGCTGGTCAGCGACCAGGCCGAGGACGGCACCGCGACCGTCGCCGTGATCCAGGGCAACGTGCCCCGCGCGGGGCTCGACTTCAACTCCCAGCGGCGGGCGGTGCTCGACTATCACGCCCGCGAGACCGAACGCCTGGCCGCCGAGGTCGAGGCGGGCAAGGTGGCACGGCCCGACTTCGTGCTCTGGCCGGAGAACTCCTCCGACATCGACCCCTTCGCCAACCCCGACGCGTACGCCGTCATCGACAGCGCCGCCAAGGCGATCGGCGCGCCCATCTCGGTCGGCGGTGTCGTCGAGCGCGACGGCAAGCTCCTCAACGAGCAGATCCTGTGGGACCCGGACAGGGGGCCGGTCGACACCTACGACAAACGGCAGATCCAGCCGTTCGGGGAGTACCTCCCGCTGCGCTCGCTGCTGGACGCGATCAACAAGAACTGGACCAGCATGGTCCGCCAGGACTTCAGCCGCGGCAGCGAGCCGGGCGTCTTCACGCTGGACGGCGTCAGGGTCGGCCTCGCCACCTGCTACGAGGCGGCCTTCGACTGGGCCGTGCGCGACACCGTCACCGACGGCGCGCAGATGATCTCCGTGCCGAGCAACAACGCCACCTTCGACCGCAGTGAGATGACCTACCAGCAGCTCGCCATGTCGCGCATCCGCGCCGTCGAGCACAGCCGCACCGTCACGGTGCCGGTCACCAGCGGCGTCAGCGCGATCATCCTGCCGGACGGGGCGATCACGCAGAA
Organism: Streptomyces flavusporus; assembly: GCF_046267975.1. Taxonomy (NCBI): domain Bacteria; kingdom Bacillati; phylum Actinomycetota; class Actinomycetes; order Kitasatosporales; family Streptomycetaceae; genus Streptomyces; species Streptomyces flavusporus. Next base: position 9,008,949 of record NZ_CP176503.1, read on the forward strand.
GACCGGGATGTTCGTCGCGGACTCGCTGGTCCAGGAGGTGCCGCTGCGCTCCTCCCAGACGCCCGCAACCCGGCTCGGCATCCTGCCGGAGATCGCCCTGGTGCTCGTCGCGGCGGGCGGCCTGGGCTGGGCCGTCGGCGCCGGTGCGCGCGGGCGGCGCGCGGGTGACGTGTAGCCGTACGCCCGCCGTGCGCCCCGGGAAGCGGCCCAGGGCCGGAGGATCTTCCCGTTAGGGTCGGCCCATGGCTACTCCTGACTTCATCCGCAGTCTGCGGGCTTCCGCCGGGCACCAGCTGTTGTGGCTCCCCGGGGTCACCGCCGTCGTCTTCGACGACGACGGCAGAGTGCTGCTGGGCCGCCGCTCCGACACCGGCATGTGGTCGCTGATCGGCGGCATCCCGGACCCGGGGGAGCAGCCCGCGGCCTGCGCTGTGCGGGAGGTCCACGAGGAGACTGCCGTGCACTGCGTGCCCGAGCGGGTGGTGCTGGTGCAGGCGCTGAAGCCCGTCACCTACACCAACGGCGACACGTGCCAGTACATGGACATCACGTTCCGCTGCCGTGCCGTCGGCGGCGAAGCGCGGGTCAACGACGACGAGTCGCTGGACGTCGGCTGGTTCGACATCGACGCCCTGCCGCAGCTCAACGAGTTCGGGCAGCTGCGGATCAAGCAGGCCCTGTCGGACCAACCCACATGGTTCGACTCCACGAGTTTCGAATGAAGTATGGGCTTTGACCACATGGGGCGGGGTGCGCGAACTGCCTAGGGTCGAGCCATGAACCTGCCCAACAGCCTCCCCGGCCCCCACGCCCCCTCGCTCGATCTCGGCGGCCGCACGGCCCTGGTCACCGGAGCTGCCGGTGGCATCGGCCGCGCCTGTGTGCTGCGGCTCGCGGCCGCCGGGGCCAAGGTCAGAGCGGTCGACCGGGACGACGCGGGTCTGGAGTCGCTCGCCGGGCAGGCGACGGGCCTGCCGGGCAGCGTCGAACCGCACGTCCTCGATCTCACCGACCTGGACGCCGCCGAACAGGCCGCCGCGGGCACCGACGTCCTCGTCAACAACGCCGGGCTGCAACTGGTCCGGCCCATCGAGGAGTTCCCGCCCGACGTGTTCCACACCGTGCTCACCGTGATGCTCGAGGCGCCGTTCCGGCTCATCCGCGGCGCCTTGCCCCACATGTACGGGCAGGGCTGGGGCCGCATCGTGAACATCTCCTCCGTCCACGGACTGCGTGCCTCGGCCTACAAGGCGGCCTACGTGGCCGCCAAGCACGGCCTGGAGGGGCTGTCCAAGACCGCCGCCCTGGAAGGCGCACCCCACGGCGTCACCTCCAACTGTGTGAACCCCGCCTATGTGCGCACCCCCCTGGTCGAGAAACAGCTCGCGGACCAGGGCCGGGCGCACGGCCTGCCCGAGGACCGGGTCCTGTCCGAGGTGCTGCTGCAGGACAGCGCACTCAAACGGCTCATCGAACCGGAGGAGGTCGCCGAGGCGGTCGCCTACCTGTGCAGCCCGCAGGCGTCCTTCATGACCGGGACCTCGCTCGTCCTCGACGGCGGCTGGACCGCGCACTGAACGATCCGGCGCCCCGCGCGCCCGGAGTTTTCCACAGGGCTGACGGGGCGCCCGGGCAATGAGGAATCCTGTGAGCATGTCCCGCGATCACGTGCACTCCGCCGAGCGTGCCGACGCCGACGCGTCATCGAACAGTTCCACCGCGGCCTCGGCGAGTGGCGCCACCACAGTGCCCGAGAGCAGCGCCGAGGCGCCGTTCCTGGAGCTGCTGGCCCGCGGTGCGTCCGCCGACGCCTTCGAGGAGCCGCTGCTGCGCGCCCGCACCGAGGGCCGGCCGGCCGACCGGCTCGCGGCGCTCGAACACGCCAAGCTGCTCGCGCTGCGCGTGCGGTCGGAGCTGGAGGGACGCCGCCGCCGGGAGGCCGAGCTGTCGGCGCTCTTCGAGACCGCCCACGACCTGGCCGGACTGCGCGATCTGGACGCCGTGCTGCAGGCGATCGTGCAGCGTGCCCGGTCGCTGCTCGGCACCGACGTCGCCTACCTCAGCCTGAACGACCCCGCCCGGGGCGACACCTACATGCGGGTGACCGAGGGCTCGGTCGCGGCCCGCTTCCAGCAGCTGCGGCTCGGGATGGGCGAGGGGCTCGGCGGCCTCGTCGCCCAGACGGCCCGCCCGTATGTCACCGACGACTACTTCAAGGACGACCGCTTCCAGCACACCGCCGCCATCGACGCGGGCGTGCGGGACGAGGGCCTGGTGGCCATTCTCGGGGTCCCCCTCATGCTCGGGCACCATGTGATCGGGGTGCTCTTCGCGGCGGACCGGCGCGCGCGGGTCTTCGAGCGGGCACAGATCGCGCTGCTCGGCTCCTTCGCGGCGCTGGCCGCGGCCGCCATCGACACCGCCAACCTGCTCACCGAGACCCGCTCGGCCCTCGCCGGCCTGGAGCGTGCCAACGAGATCATCCGGGACCGCAGCGCCGTCATCGAACGCGCTTCCGACGTGCACGACCGGCTCGCCGAACTGGTGCTGCGCGGAGGCGGAGTCCACGACGTGGCCGCCGCCGTCTCCGAGGTACTCGGCGGCACGGTCGAGTTCACCGACGCCACCGCCGCACCGACGCAGGCCATGGAGGCCTTCCGTACGGAAGGACATGCGGTACGGCACGAGGACGACTGGATCGCCGCGGTCGCCGCGGGCGGTGAACTGCTCGGCGCGCTCGTGCTGCGCGGACAGCCCGGGCTCGACCCCGTCGACCTGCGCACCCTGGAGCGGGCCGCGATGGTGACGTCGCTGCTGCTGCTCGCCCGACGGTCCGCCGCCGAGGCCGAACAGCGTGTCCGCGGCGAACTCCTGGACGACCTGCTCGACGCCCGCGACCGTGACCCACGCCTGCTGCGGGAGCGCGCCGCACGGCTGCATGCCGACCTCGACGCCACCCATGTCGTGCTCGCGGCGCGCATCGACGGCCCGGCGGCCGACGCCGACCAGGAGGCGGACGCCCGTCGACGCCTGTGGTCGGCCGCATCCCATCTCGCCGCCACCCGCCACGGACTGGCCGCCGCACGCGACGGCGGCACCGTCCTGCTGCTGCCCCTCGACCCCGGCGCCACGGCCACCGACCTGGCCCGCCGCACCGCCCGGCACCTGGGCACCGCCGTCCATGAGGCGGTCACGGTCGGCGCGTCCGCACCGGTCGAGGACCTCACCGCCCGCCCGGACTCCGTCCCCACCGCCTATGAGGAGGGCCGCCGCTGCCTCGACGCCCTGCGGCTCTTGGGCCGCGCCGGGGACGGTGCCGCCGCCGAGGACTTCGGCTTCCTGGGGCTGCTGCTGGCCGGCGACCGGGACATCTCGGGCTTCGTGACCCGCACCATCGGCCAGGTCGTCGCCTACGACGAACGCCGCGGCACCGAGTTGGTGCGCACCCTCGACGCGTACTTCGCCTGCGGGATGAGCCCCGCCCGCACCAAGGACGAACTGCACGTCCATGTCAACACGGTCGCCCAGCGCCTGGAGCGGGTCGGCCGCCTGCTGGGGGACGACTGGCAGAGCCCCGCCCGTGCCCTGGAGATCCAGCTCGCCCTGCGCCTGCACTGTCTGGCGGCCGCCCCGACACGTCAGTGACCCCCGTACGCACGGGCGTACGGGGGTCGTGGCCGGCTGGATCAGACCCGGTGTGCGTCCGGTGTCCGGTCCGCCGTGGACTCCGCTCCGTGAACGGACTCGACGTCGGCCAGGTCCCGGTTGCGGGTCTCCTTCGCCGCCGCCACGACGACGACGGTCAGGAGCACCGCGGCGATCACGTACAGGGAGATGGGCGTCGAGCTGCCGTAGCTGTCCAGCAGCGCGGTGGCGATCAGCGGGGCGGGCGCACCGGCCGCGACCGAGGCGAACTGGGCGCCGATGGAGGCACCGGAGTAGCGCATCCGGGTCGCGAACATCTCGGAGAAGAACGCGGCCTGCGGCGCGTACATCGCACCGTGCATCACCAGGCCCACGGTGACGGCGAGGAGCAGGTTGCCGAAGCCGCCGGTGTCGATGAGCGAGAAGAACGGGAACATCCACAGACCGACGCCGACCGCGCCCAGCAGATAGACGGGACGGCGGCCGATCCGGTCCGACAGCGCACCCCACAGCGGGATGACCGCGAAGTGCACGGCGGACGCGATGAGCACCGCGTTGAGCGCCGTCTGCTTGGAGACCCCGGCGGAGGTGGTGGCGTAGACGAGGATGAACGCGGTGATGACGTAGTAGCTGATGTTCTCGGCCATCCGCGCACCCATGGCCACCAGGACGTCACGCCAGTGGTGGCGCAGCACCGCTACCAGCGGGAGCTTCTCGGCGGCAGCGGTGCTGTCCGTCTTGCGTGCCTCGGCCTGCGCCAGAGCCTGCTTGAACACGGGCGACTCGTCGACGGACAGCCGGATCCACAAGCCGACGATCACCAGCACACCGGAGAGCAGGAACGGAATGCGCCAACCCCAGCTGACGAAGGCGCTGTCGGAGAGCAGAGCGGTCAGCAGGGACAGCACACCGGTCGCCAGAAGCTGCCCGGCCGGCGCCCCGGTCTGAGGCCACGAGGCCCAGAAGCCGCGCCGCCGCGCATCCCCGTGCTCCGACACGAGCAGAACGGCGCCGCCCCACTCACCGCCGAGCGCGAAACCCTGCACAAGACGCAGCACGGTGAGCAGCACCGGCGCCGCCGTGCCGATCGTCGCGTGGGTGGGCAGCAGCCCGATCGCGAAGGTCGCCCCGCCCATCATCAGCAGGCTCAGCACCAGCAGCTTCTTGCGCCCGAGCCGGTCGCCGTAGTGCCCGAAGACCAGGGCACCCAGCGGCCTGGCGGCGAAGCCGACCGCGTATGTCAGGAACGAGAGCAGCGTGCCGACGAGCGGCTCGGACTCGGGGAAGAACAGCTGGTTGAAAACGAGCGCGGCGGCAGACCCGTACAGGAAGAAGTCGTACCACTCGATGGTGGTGCCGATGAGGCTGGCGGCGACGATGCGCTTGAGATTGCCGGGCGTTGGGGGAGCGGATGCTGCGGAGGCCATGTGCGCCACTTCCTCGTGTGCGGTGGGGACGGGTACGTGTGGGCACACCGTAGGAACGTGCAGGTCAGGCGCACATATGGCGGGACAACATAGTTCCGGGGCGAGGTATCCGCGCGGCCCCCATGCCCGCTCGCCAGGGGGTGGTTCAGCGGCTGGAATGGGGCAGGAACGGGCTGTGTCTGTGATGCGTTATTAGGTGCGATTTGACGGTGGCGTGCTGACTCCCGTGCTGGTTTGGTGCTGACTAAAAGCCCACGTCATTACCCGTCTTAACCGCTCCCGTGCTGACTTGGTGCTGACTACGCTCCGTTGAACTCGGGCATCTGGGGCTGATCGGTCAGGAGTAGTTGCGTTGTATGTGGCCGGAGCGGAGAGACTAAGTTCCACGCCCTTGCGGCTCAGTCTCTGCGTGCATGGCCAGGGAGCCGCGTTTGGATGCGATGCATATCAATTCCAGCAGGTTCTTCGTCTCACGGTGGTACACGCGCCGCACCGCTGCTGACCAGCAGGAACGGTGTCTGTGGCTGCTCTGGGCGGGGCGTCGGCCCATGAATGGTCCGGATCTTGGTTGGCTCGGAGCGCATGGGGTGAGATCAGCGCGGCCGCGGGCGCGGATGTCGACCTGATTTGCGATCGCCGCGACTGACGCGGAAGTCGCGGCCGGGCCAGCCGGGACAGGCCAAGGACCCGTTGCGCTTCGGCTGGGTGGCGACCATGAAGGAGAACCGACCCGCGACGGGCATCACGTGTACCGAACTCGCCCAGTTCGCAGCCGAGTCCGGCCTGGCGATCACCGTCTGTCACCTGCGCCGCCTCGGTCAGGGCCCGGTGAGCTGGCCACCAGGCGGGTGCTGACGGCGATCCGGTTCCAGGCGTTGACGGTGGCGACCGTCATGACGAGCGCCACCAGTTGCCGGTCGTCGTAGTGGGCGGCGGCTTCGTTCCACACGGCATCGGGCACGCCCTCCGTGCCGAGGCGGGTCGCGGCGTCGGTCAGGGCGAGCGCGGCGCGTTCGGCCTTGCTGAAGAAGGGGGACTCGCGCCAGGCCACGAGGGAGAACAGCCGTTCGTCGGGCTCTCCGGCGTTCTTGGCGTGGTGACTGTGCAGGTCCACGCAGAACGCGCAGCCGTTGAGCTGACTGGCCCGCAGCTTGACCAACTCCCGTAGCGGCGCCGGCAGCGGACTCGACGAGAGGTACTGCTCCAGGCCCAACATGGCCTGATAGGCGGCGGGCTCCAGCTCGGCGAGGTTGATACGAGGGTTCACGAGTACTCCTGGTGAGCGGGTCGGCACGCGTCAGCCGTCGGTGATCGGGCTGCCGCCGGGCGGGGGCGGCATCTGAGCCCGCTGTTCGAACCTGACCTCGGCTTCGGGTGCGAGACCGAACTGCGGGCCGGTGAGCGGTTCGGGCACCGAGATGAGGATGTTGTAGTGGTTCGGGAAGTGACAGGCGTCGAATCCCAGGACCGTCCCCACCCGGCCCCCGCCCGCCCAGACCTCATCGCCCCGGTCGATGACACCGGCGCATCCGGCCTCCACGAAACCCAGAAAGCCGACCCGGTCGATCCGGGCACCGGCAGCGGTCTCCGTGTGGTCGGTGGTCACCAGCTCATGCACCTCCCCACGACGGACACACCGGCTCGCGAACCTCTCCAGAGTCATACCCCGGTCGTCACGCCGGTGGGTGAGCACCTTCACCAGCTGCCCGTACACGGTGCGTTTGGCACCGTCCTCTCCTGGGGTCATGGGTGGGGCACCTCCTGTCGGGGGCGGGACCGGCCGATGCGTTCATACGCGTACGTGGCGGCCACCAGCTCAAGGGCGGCCAGGCCGTCGGGGTCGTTCCGGCGGCGGCCGGACAGCACGTCGGTGAAGTCCCGCAGTACGCCTACGTATTCGTGCCGCAGGGACCCCTTGAACTCCGGATGGCCCGCGAGCATGTCGGCACGGTCCATGGTCCCGTCGGCAAGTCGCACCTCGACCGTTTTGCGCTCGCCGGGACAGGACCAGTCGAGCGCTACCCGGGCCGCCGCGCCGGACGGGGCGTACAGCAGCACCTGCGCCTGCCGGTCGACGCCCTGTGCATCGCGGTGCACGGTGGCCTCGGTCACCCGGACATCGCCGAGGAACAGGCGAACCAGGTCGAACGCGTTGGGCCCGTTGTCGGCGACGCAGCCGCCCCCACAGCGCTCCGGGTCGAGATACCAGCGGTCCTGACCGGCGTGTTCCTCGATCGTCTCCTCGTAGCGCACCGTCAGTGACGCGATCGGCGGGCCGGAGGCGATGCGTTCGCGGAGCGCGTTCACCTCACTGTTGTAGCGGCGGTGGAAGGAGGTGAACAGCACGGCACCGCTCTGCCGGGAGAGCCGTACGAGGTGGTGGCCGTCGTACGCCTTCGTGGCGAGCGGTTTCTCCACGCACACCGCACGTCCCGCCGCCAACGCGTCCCTGCACACCGGGTAGTGAAGGTCGTTGGGCACGTTGACCACCACGGCGTCCAGGTCCGCTGCCCGCAGCAGTTCACGGTGGTCGCGGTAGCGCGCGACCTGCGCAGGTGCGGTGGCGAGCCGGTTTTCGTCGGGGTCGCATACCGCCACCAGCCGCGCGCACGCCTCGCGTTCGAGTGCGGCCAGGTAGAAGCGGGAGATGACGCCGAGGCCGATGAGGCCGATGCGGGGAATGCGGGGGATCGTCATGTCGGGCTCCCCGCCTCGGTGGGTTCCACCGCTGCCGGGAAGCGAAGACCGCTGTTCCGGGCCAGGTCGAGCATCTCCCGGTGCAGGGCCGCGTCGAGCGGGACGCCGTGAGCGCGCCGGTCCCGGCAGCGGGCGTCCTCCGGCCAGCCGGGATAGCGCACCGGCTCGTCCGCCCGGACCGGCGGGCAGCCGAGGAGGGCACCGAACAGGTCGGCCGCGTCGGTGAGGAACTCCGCCTCGGACCGGAGCCGCCCGGGGGCGATGGCGAGCATGAAGTAGCCGATGTCGTCATCGGGGCCGACCGGCTCCGCCTTGTTCTCCTGCGGGCCGAGTCCGGCTCCGGGAACGAGTGCGGACAGCACCTCCACCAGCAGGCCCAGCCCGAAGCCCTTGTAAGCACCGGTGTGCGGGTCACCGCCGAGCCAGCACAGGTGCGCCTGGCCGCGGTCGAAGGCGGCCGGGTCGGTCACCGGCGCGCCGTCGTCGTCCTGCAGCCAGCCCACGGGCACGCTCTGCCGGGCCCGTGCCGCGGCTCGGACCCTGCCGGTGGGGGCCACCGTGGTGGCCATGTCCAGGACGAACGGCGGTCGGTCTCCGGCCGGGGCGGCCAGCGCGAGCGGGTTGGTGCCGAGCATGGGGACCCGTCCGCCGAGCGGGCGGACGATCCGCTGCCGGCCGCAGTTGGCGGTGACCAGGCCGACCATGTGGTGCCGGACCGCGCGCAGGGCATGGTGGCCCGTGCAGCCGAAGTGCGTGGCCCCCCGTACCGAGACCATGCCGACCCCGTACTCGCGGGCGCGCTCGACCGCCAGGTCCATGGCCTCGGTGGCGGCCCACAGCCCGAGCGCCCGGCGGGCGTCGAGGAGGACCGAGGCACCGTGGTCGGCGACGATCCGCGGCTCCGCCCGCGGGTCGCACCGGCCCGAGTCGAACAGCGGCAGGTAGAGCCGGGTGAGGTTGGTGATGCCGTGACTGGTGAAGCCCGTCAGGTCGCCGTGGCACAGTGCCTCGGCAGCGACTCCCGCGCGGTCCTCGGGCAGCCCCTTGGCGATGAGGACATTGGCCACGAAGGCAACGAGGTCCCTGTACGGCACCCGCACGCCGGCCTCGCCGGGGGCCGGGGGCGGAACGGCATGCGGGCCGGAACGGGGCGCCGCAGCCGTCACCGCGGTGGGGGCTGTCGAGGTGGTGGAAGTGGTGGAAGCCGTCGAGGTCATCGAGAAGCGATCCTGTCCGCGGCCGCGCCGGGCGCGGCCGCTGAGTGAGTGTGTGGTTCTACGGCGGCACCGCCGCCGGGTGGCGGGTGGCGGACGCGGGCTACGAGAATGCGGGCGATGTCGTCGGCGTACTGGTCCAAGTCGTCCAGGTCGACGTACTCGCCGGCGGCGTGCGCGTGGTTGGTGTCCAGGTTGCCGGGGCCGAAGACCGCCGTGTAGCTGTCGGGGACCTCCTCCATCCAGATCGCGTCGCAGGTGAAGGCCGGCTCCTCGTCGGGCCAGCGCACCAGGCCCGCCCCTCGTTCCAGCAGTTCTTCGGCCCACGGCGCGCGGCCTCGGCCGTCCAGGGCGGGGAGGCCGCGTTTGTACCAGTGCAGAGACGTGATCCGTGCCGCGTCAGCGGCCGTTCTGGCCAAATCGTGGGTGTCGGCGGCCCCGGAGGAGAAGTCGGCGAGCGCCTCACGCAGCGCCTGCCGCAGCGCGGCTTCGGCGGCTCGGCCGGTCGGCCGTGAACCGTAGGAGACGTTGAGCAGCAGCCGACCGCGTAGACCCGGTTGTGCCGCTCGCCGGTGTACAGGCCGGCCACGCACACCCTGCCGTCGCCGATTCGCGGTGGCAGGGCGCGGGCCAGGTAGTGGCTGATGTGCCCCAGCAGCACGGTCGCGTTGTGCCCGGCCGCGGGGCGATCGTCCACCGCGTCCTCGCCGTCAACGCGTACGAGGGCTGTCATCGATGCCGTCGAACGTGGCAGGAAGCGGTGCCCGGTGGGCTCGCAGAACAGGTTCAGCCCGCCGGTGAAGCCGTGCTCCACCAGTGGCCTGGTGCCGAACGTCCCCATGGCACCGCCTTCTTCACCGGCGACAGCCTGGATGAGCACGCCGACCCGGCTGCCGAGGGCCGGCTCGGCAGCCCGAGCCGCCCGGATGCCGGCGAGCAGGGCGACGGCGGGGCCCTTGGCGTCGATCGCTCCCCGGCCGGTGAAGCGTCGTCCGTCGAAGTGGGCCGGCCACCACCCGGCCACCGTGTCCAGGTGGACGTTGAACATCACCGTGTCCCGCCGCGGGAGCTCCGGGCCGAGGCGCAGCACCAGGCTGGGCTGCCGGGCCAGGAACGTCTCGTCCTCCGCCGCTTCCCGGACCGTCAGCGGTACGTCGTCCCGGCGCAGCACTCCCGGTTCCGCCGGGGCGTGGCGCAGCACCCTCAGGCCGAGCGTCGCGGCAGCCGCCGCATAGGCCCGTCCGGCGTCCCACAGGCGCACGGCGGGGCCGTCGGCGCCCGTCTCCAGCGGCCCGGCCGTGGGAGTGTCGAGCAGGTCGAGCAGCAGGTCGTGATCGGCCGGAGTCAGCCGCGCGGGAGACGACAGGGCAGCGGAAGGCGACAGGGCAGCGGATTCGGCCGGGGGAGGGAGCTGGGCCGGGACGTCAGCCATGCTGCCCCCCACCGGCGACGGGGGTGCGGGCAGGCGGGGCTTCCTGCCGCACGAGCCGCTCCAGGCACCGGCCGTAGCGGACGAACGCCGCAACACCGTCGGAGCTGGTGGCGTCGTGGTCCTGGTGCGGCCGTAGGTGGGTGTGCGGTTCGATCGACCAGGCCCCGGTGTAGCCGTGGTCGAGGAGGGCCCTGAGACAGGAGCGCACGCCGGACTCCCCGTCCCCCGGCAGCGTGTACGTGACGCGGCCCTCCGCTCCGGTCCGAGCATCCTTGACGTGCACGTGAGCGACATGGTCGATGACGTCGCCCAGCAGCGCCCGGGCGTCGTAGCCGTATGGCACCCCGTTGCCGATGTCGAAGAGCAGCCGCAGCGCGGGGCTGCCGATGCGGTCGAGGAGTTCCAGCATCCGGTCGGCCCGGGTACCGGCCCAGCCGCTGCAGTTCTCGTGCAGCAGCACCAGCCCCTGCTGCTCCGCCTGCCGGACCAGCAGGGCCATCCGGTCCAGCACCCGCTTGCCCCACTCCTCCTCGTCCAGGCCGGCGTTGGGGTAGGACATCACCCGGACATACCGGGTGCCCAGGGTGGCGCAGCGCCGGGCAAGCAGCCGCAGCTCCGCCACATCGTCCTCGAAGCGGCCGGTGATCGGGCGGCTCCAGTTGGCTATCCGGGAGTCGACGCAGACGACGTCGAGGCCGGCGGCCGCGATCCGGTCGGCCAGGGCGTCGAAGGCCCGGTCGTCCAGGTCGGCGATCGCGACGCCGTTGACGTTGCGTAACTCGATCGCCTTCCAGCCCAGTTGGCGCAGCGCGTCCAGTTGCCCGGCGGGATCCGCCGCCGCCTCGTCCCCGATGCCCGCGAAACGGATGCCGGGAGCCGCACGTCCGATGTGGTCGTCCTCGGTCACGCCGTACCGGGGCCGCTGAGGGCCCGCTCCGGAGGGGAGATCAACGACCATGGGTGATCGCCTCCTTGGAACGGGTCCCCCTGGCGGTGGGTGGTACGGCCGCCGGCTCGCCGACCGCCAGCCGCTTCGCCTCGTCGAGAAGTTCGACCGTTCGCACATGAAGGCCGAGGTCGTCGGTATCGGCTCCGTCGCCGCCGTCGATGAAGCGTCGGTAGGCCTGTGTCAGGCATGACATGAGCGAGTCGTCGCGGAGGACCTCACGCGCGGTGTGGCCGTCACGGGTGATCTCCAGCTGGGCGAAGTCGTCGTCCTCGCCGACCGCGTAGTGCCCGACGACCCTGCCCTCCGCCATTTCGAGGGCGATCTGCCGCTGGCGTACTGGTGCCGACAGGTCGGACAGCACCTCGCTCCGGACGCCACCCGCATGCCGCAGTTCGAGGCGCGCGCTGCCCATGCGCGGCACCGTCGTCCTCCCCACCCGCAGGTCGGCGCCGGCGGCACTGTACACCCGCGCGTCACCCAGGAGGCGCAGGAGGACGCCCACCGCATGCGGTGCCTCCACGTCGAAGGCGGAGGTGTGACTGCTGCCGCCGAGGGAGCGCCGGAACCGGGGCTTGTGCTGGGTGACGGACACGGAGCGCACCGCGCCGAGCCTTTGGTCGCCCACCAGCTGGACGAGACGCTGCGTCAGCGCGCTGTGCAGCCAGGGCGCCACCACGGACAGGCGCAGCTCGTGTTCCCGTGCGACGTGCAGGATGCTCCGGAGCGCCTCCCGGTCACCGGCCAGCGGTTTCTCCGTGAGGATCCGCGAGAACCCGAGCGTGGCGACCTCGCGGAGCACCTCGACGCGCACGGCGGGCGGGGTGCACAGATGGACGACGGTGCGCGCCGGGTCGAGGAGATCGCACGCGCGGTGCAGGGAATCGGTGATCAGCAGATCCCGCTGCTCGATGGGTGGGGTGTTTCCGGGGTCCACTCCCACGATCGGGTGGTCGGCGAACGTGCCGAGGGCTTGGGCGCGCGCACGCCGCAGCAACGGCACATGCAGTCCCAGGCCGGCGCGGCCCAGGCCGACGATCAACGTGCACAGCATGGCTCGACCCCCTTGTACATCCTTTCCGAACGCCACTCACGGGTGTTGATTCGCGCGCGAATACGGAGTCGAGTGAACTGGGCACAGGTTGGTGAATGAGCTTGAAAATGTTCTGCATACCCATCCCGTCGTCCCCTGAAACGCGCGCTACAGTCCTCGTGAAATGTGCGGCGAAAGGGGGGCAGGTTACGTTGTCGCGGCTTCGAAGCATCGTATCCACTGATGGCCTTCTTCATGCTTGATCGCCGATTCTTCTGTCGGCGAGAAGATGGCCGAAATGCATGTCGAAGGCGGCCGCAGTGTCCGGTCGGCCCGGCAGATGCCGCCCAGGGGACCGATTCCGGTCTCGCGGCCGAACCTACGGGCGAAAACAATCGGCCGTGCGGAGGTGCTCAACATTGCGGGAGAAATGTTTCTGCGGTCTTCCGGTCGCCGGCCCCTCCGTTGACAGCCCTCGATAGGTGCTAGTACTCATGTATTTTGCAACGAGGCGTTGAATGTTCGCCTTGCATGGGGCGGTCGATCGCCTGGACCTGTACTCGGGTTTTTCAATTCTCCCTCGGGGATTCCGGAAAGGTGGCCCTTTCGGTTTCCCATGGATTCGGGTGCGAGACTGCCGATTTTCGCCGCAGCTTTTCGACGAAGAGGAGTGAGATGTCCAACAAGACTGCCCAGGTCGAGCGTCTCCGGCAGCGTTTCGCGCTGTACGACACCAACGGGGACGGACGTATCGAACGCGGCGACCTGGAGGCGGAGGCCCGGCGTATCGTCGAGGCCTTCGGCGAGCCGGAAGGCTCCCCCAAGGCCCAGGCGCTGCTGCACGCGTATCCGCATATGTGGGACTACATGATGCAAGAGGCCGGCCGCGGCGCCGGGCAGGCCCTGTCGGTCGAGCAGTTCATCGAAATCGCCGGCACCCAGATGCTGAGCCAGGGCGCGGTCGGCTTCAGCACCATGCTCCGGCCCAGCATCCGCGCGATGGTCGACCTGTGCGACGTCGACGGCGACGGGCAGGTCAACCCGGCGGAGTTCGGGAAGTGGCTCGGCGCCATCGGCAACGACGGGATCGACGCGGACGAGGTGTTCCGCCAGGTGGACGCCGACGGAAACGGGCAGCTGTCCGTCGAGGAGCTCGTGGCCGCGGTGGGCAAGTACCACGCGGGCGAGCTCGACGCCCCGCTTCTGGGTGTCTGAGCCGCAGGCCGACGGCAGGGGCCGCTCCGGGCGCGGTGCACTCGGAGCGGCCCCATGTCCGCGGACACTGCGGAGCCCTGCGGGCCCCGGGGGCGGGACCATGCCCGCCGAGTCCCGCGAAGCGGGTCAACGGACCGATGTCGCGGGCCCGGTGGGGCCAGCGCCTGTGACCAGGCTGCCCCTGGTACGTGCCGCACTGGTGCTGCTGTCCCTGGGGCAGGGGTTGCCGGCAGGGTGGGCTCTGTTCGCGCCGCGATCCTTCTACGACGGGTTTCCTCTCCCGGGCTTGGGGTGGGTGACCAGGTTTCCGCCGTACAACGAGCACCTGGTGCGCGATCTCGGCGCCCTGTCGCTCGGGCTGACGACGGTCCTGCTGTTGGCCGCCGTGTCCCCCGAGCGGCGCCTGGTGCGGGGGGCGGCCTTCGGATGCCTCGCCTTCACGGTTCCGCACCTGGTGTTCCATGTGGCGCATCTCGGACGCTTCGACACCCCGGACGTGGTCGGGCAACTCATTTCCCAGGTGGCCCCGATCGCCGCATCGGGGTTGGTTCTCCTGCTGAGTCGGCGGGGTCATGGGGTGGGCGCATCAAAGCGCATGGAGAAACAAGGATAATAGTATTTGGCCACGGTGGTGATGGCTATCGGTAGCCGCTCCGGATTTGGCCGTCAGGAGCGGCTTGAATGTGTGCCGTCCCGCTGTCCGATAACGCGTTTCGGCCATGCGTGGAATGCGCGTGGCGCGATTCTTTCTCACTCATAGGAGTGGGTTATCGGGGGCCCGTTCCGGTAAGTATCTGAATCGCAGTCCAGAGAAGGAAACGAGAAAGGAAGAAGCATGAGCACTTCCGTACAGGAAAAGCGTCTGCGTCGCCGTTTCGACATGTGGGACAAGAACGGCGACGGCACCATCGATCGCAGTGACTGGGCAGGCGAGGCAAAGCGCATCCTGCTCGCGTTCGGGGAAAGCGAGAGCTCCCCGAAGGGCCGGAATCTCACCGACGCGTACCTCGGTATGTGGGAGTATGTGGCGGGGGAGGCCGGAGTCGGCAGCGACGGGGCGCTGGGCTTCGACGAGTTCAAGGGCGTCGCGGCGGACAAGGTGCTCGAGCGCGGGCAGGCCGGCTTCGACCAGGTGCTGCGTCCGACGATCAGCGCGATCGCAGACCTGTGCGACACCGACGGCGACGGTCAGGTCAGCCCCCCGGAGTTCCGGCGCTGGATCCATGCCATCGGCAGTGACGAGTCCACGGCGGACACGGCATTCAAGCTGATCGACACGGACGGCGACGGTCAGCTGTCGGTCGAGGAGCTGATCGTGGCCGTACACCGTTACCACTCCGGTGAGCTGGAGTTCTCCCTGCTCTGACCGTCTGTGACTCACCCGGTCCTGCGTGCGGCGCCCCCCGGCCCACCGGGGGAGCGCCGTCGTTGTAGCCCCTTCCTGCCGACTGCTCGGCTCGCCTCCGCCACCACCGACACGAGAGGAAACATGCGCAACGCATCCTTCGGACAGAGGTACGGCGGGCGCGGCATGGCGACCGGCGCCGTGGTCGGCACCTCGGGGCCGGTGCCCTTCTTCACCCAGGCCAGGACCTTCGAAGCCCTCTGGCCGGACATCCGGGCCCGGCTGACCGAAGTCATCGACGACGGCAAGTTCTCACACGGCCGGCAGGTCGCCCGGTTCGAGGAGGCACTGGCCCAGTGGACCGGCGCACGCTACGCGGTGGGCGTGAACAGTGGCACCGACGCCCTGGTGCTGCTGCTGCGCGCCTGCGGACTGCAGCCCGGCGAGGAGGTCATCGTCCCCGCATTCACCTTCGTGGCCTCGGCCTCCTCCGTCGTGCTGGCCGGCGGCCGCCCGGTCTTCGCCGACATCGACCCCGTCACCTACACGATCGACCCCGAATCCGTGGCCCGCTCGGTCACCCCGCGCACCCGCATGATCATGCCCGTCCACCTGTTCTGCCAGATGGCCGACATGGACGCGCTGCTCGACATCGCGCACCACCACCGGTTGACCGTGGTGGAGGACAGCGCGGAGGCCATCGGCATGCGGTGGGACGGCGTACACGCCGGGCTGCTGGGAGCCGGCGGTGTGCTCTCGTTCTTCCCCACCAAGACGCTCGGGGCCATCGGCGATGCCGGGGCGATTCTCACCGACAATCGTCAACTCGCGGAGGCCGCAGCGGCGTTGCGCCACCACGGGCGCTACGGCCGGACGCTGGCCCACTTCCCCGGAATCAGCAACGAGACCGCCGTCAACGGTGTCAACAGCAAGATGGACGACATACAGGCGGCTGTCCTCCTCGCCAAGCTCACCCAGTTGCACGAGGACATCGCCCGCAGGGCCCGACTCGCCGCCGCCTACACCGAACGGCTGGCCGGCACACCCGGCGTACTGCGACTGCCCACCGTGGTGCCCCGCACCGTACGGACCCACCCCGTCTTCTACGTCTACCTCATCGAGGTCGAGCGGCGTGACGAACTGGCCGGGTACCTGGCCGAGCACGGCGTGGGCACCGAGACGTACTACCCGACCCCGCTGCACCTCCAGGAGTGCTTCGCCCATCTGGGATACCGCCGCGGCGACTTCCCGCACGCCGAGACGGCCTGCGAGCGCACGATCGCCCTCCCGCTGTACCCCGACATGAGCGTCGACGACGTCGACACGGTGTGCGACCTCGTCCGCCGTTTCCCGACCAGGAGGCCGGCGTGACGATTGCCTTCTTCGCCCGGGACCTCTTCGAGGCCGACCGGCAGGTGCTGCTGGACCTCGTCCACGACATCGGCACCGCACCGGAGCAGAGGTTCCTGCTCGGCGAGCACACCGCCCGTTTCGAGGAGGCCCTGTGCACCTCGCTCGGCGCCGCCGACGTCGTGGCCTGCTCCAGCGGCACCTCCGCGCTGACCCTCGTACTGCACGCCATGGGTGTCGGACCCGGCGATGAGGTGGTCGTACCGGCCTACGGTTGCGCCCCGCTGGCCAACACCGTGGCAGGGCTGCGGGCGACGCCGGTGTTCGCGGACATCGACCCGTGGACGATGGTGGCCGACCCCGACGAGGTGGAACGGGCGATCACCGACCGGACCCGGGCCATCATGCCGGCGCACATGTTCTCGGTGATGGCCGACATGCCCCGCATGCGGGACATCGCCCGGCGTCACGGCGTGCGCCTGGTCGAGGACTCGGCGGTCGCCCAGGGCGGCGTCCTCGACGGCCGCCCCGCCGGGACCTGGGGCGAGGCCGGAGTGTTCTCCTTCGTCCAGGTCAAGACCTTCGGAACAGCCGGCGAGGGCGGCGCCGTCGTCACCATGGACCCCGAACTCGGACATGCCGTCAGGGCGTTGCGCAACCACGGGCAGAGCGAGCGGTTCGTCTACTCGCGCACCGGCTACAACAGCCGATTCGACGAAGTGCTCGCGGCTTTCCAGCTCCACCGGCTACCCGGCTTTCCCGAGCTGCTGCAGCGCCGGGCTCGCATCGCCGACTACTACACCGAACGCTTCACGCCGCTGCGCGAGCGAGGAGTACTGCCCCCTCCGCCGGGCCGGAACGGCCGCTGTTTCTACGTGTACTCGCTGCTCGCCGAGGAGCGGGACGAACTGAAGCGGTATCTGGCCGACCGGGGCATCGAGAGCCACGTCTACTACCCACTCCCGCTGCCGCACCAGGCCGCCTTCACCCGGTTCGCGCCCGCGGACCGGAGCTGGCCGCACGCGGAGAGCGCCGCCCGACGCCAACTGGCCATCCCCGTCCACCCGCGGCTGACCGACGCCCAGGTGGAACACATTGCGGACACGGTCTGCGCCTACGCCGACCCGCGCAGGGCCGCTAACCAGGCGACGGCGCGTCACCAGCCGTAGCAAGTCCCCCGCCGGTCGCCGCCTCAGCGGGCGTCCCGGTCGACCCGAACACACTCGAAGGAGCGGAGCGGATGACGAGCCGCACCGAGGCCGGACCATTCACGTCCGGAATCGCACGTCCCGAGAGCAAGATCCGCAGCTATGCCCGGCTGGGCAAACTCGATGTCTACGACTACTACCCGAGCGTCGCCGTGGCATTGTCCGCGGTGCTGCTGCCCGTCTCCGGCCTGCCGCCCGCAACGATCGTGACGCTTGCCCTGTTCCTCTTCGGCGCGGTCTTCGTGATCGTGGCGATGGTCTCCCTCGACGACGTGACCGGCTACCGCGACGGCAGCGACGCCGCTAACTACGGCCCGGACGACCCGCTGCGCAACAAACTCCGCAAGCCGCTCGTCGCGGGAACCCTGACACTGCGCGAAGCGCTCGGTTTCGGGTGGGCCACCGCCGCCATCGGCGCCGTCCTGTGGGCCGCCGCCATGGCGACAGCCCCGTACCGGCCCACCTGGACCGTGGTGCTGGTCGTGGTCCTGTTCGTGTTCTCCGTCCAGTACTCCTACGGGCTGAAGATCAGCTATCGCGGCTTCCAGGAGGTCTTCCTCGCGGGGCTGGGCGCGGCGTTGGTGATGGGGGCGTACGGGCTGGCAGCCGGCCACTTCTCCGGATTCCTGTTGGTGCAGGGGGTGCTGTTCGGTTTCGGACCGCTGTTGTTCGGCGTGTACTCCAACACCAACGACATCCCCGGGGACCGGGCCGTCGGGCGTCCGACCGTGGCGTGCCTGGTCTCGCCCAAGGGCAACGCCGTCTTCATCGGTTCGCTTTCCGCGGCGGAGTTCCTGATCGGCGCGGTCGCCTCCGCCGTCGGGATCGCCCCGTGGTGGTTCGTGCTCCTGATGCTGCCCGTCACGGTGCTGCGCGTGCGCCAATACCTCACCGGCTTCCGCCAGGGGGACATCATGCGCGCCCGCAAGCTCGGGTTCCCGGCGCACCGGGTCAGCACGGTGCTGCTGATCACCGCGAACCTGATCGTCGGCGCGGGGGCCGCCGGATGAGCCCCGATCTCGACGTGGCCGTGGTCGGCGCGGGCATGGCCGGGCTGACCGCCGCACACGAACTGCGGCGTGCGGGTCTCGAGGTGCGGGTCTTCGAGGAGCAGGAGCACGTCGGTGGCCGGATGCACAGCTTCAAGCAGGACGGCTACACGATCGACGAGGGTGCCGAACAGATCTCGGAGCAGGGCTACCGCGCGACGTGGGAACTGCTCTCGCGGCTGGGCGTGCCGAAACACGACGTGCCGCGCATCGGCAAGTCGGTCGGGGTGTGGCGCGGCGGACGGGCCCACCCCGGCGTGGCGGACATCTCCGCGGTGCTCACCGGCGCCGGGCTCTCGCCCCGTGCCCGGTTGGATCTCGCCCGGATCCTGGCCTGGACAGGGGCGCACCGCCGGGAGTTCGACGCCGACCACCCCGAACGGACCCCGGCAGGGACTTTGACGGTCAGTCAGTTCGCGCGGCGGTATCACCGGGACGTGCACGACTACCTGCTCCAGCCGGTCGCCGGCAGTTTCTTCGGCTGGGACACCGCGCGCTCCGCGGCGGCGCCGATGCTCAGTCTGCTGCTGTCGGTGGGTCCGGCCGCAGGCTGGCGGACGTACCGCGACGGCATGGACCTGCTCGCCCGGCGGCTGGCCGAGGGACTCGACGTGGTCACCGGCAGCGAGGTGCACGAGGTCGTCACCGAGGAAGGCTCCGTGCGGCTGCGCGTCGGGGGCGACAACGTCACGGCGCGCTCGGTGGTCCTCTGCGTGCCCGCTCCGGTCGCGGCACGCCTGCACGTCAACGCCCCCGCCGACGAGCTTCCGTTCCTGTCGGCATGCACCTTCACCCCCACGCTCAAGGTCAGCTGCCTGCTGGACCGGCCGCTCGCGCCCCCGTCCCGCAAGCCGTTGTACGTCCTGCTGACGCCGGATGCGGAGGACGACGTGCTCTCCGCGATCATCGTCGACCATGCCAAGCACCCGGGCCGGGCGCCCGCGGGCAAGGGACTGCTGACCCTGATGGCCGACGCCCGCATCATCCCCGAATTGCTGAACGCGCCGGAGCGGCAGACGGCCGACCGGCTGGTGCGGGCGGCCACCCGGTACGTCCCCGGTCTGGACACGACCGCCGGGCGCCACTTCGTGCACGCCTTCACCCACGGCCTGCCCGAGGCGACCCCCGACGCCCTGCGCCGACGCGCCCGGTTCATGGCGCGTGCCGCACGGCCGGTGGAGTACGCCGGGGACTGGGTGATGCTGCGGCCGGCCAGCGAAGGCGCGGTGCGCTCGGGCGCGCTCGCGGCCTCCCGGGTCCTCAGCCGGCTGCGGCCACCCCGGTCGGTCGGACGAACCCGCCCAGCTTCCCGACCCACCGAGGAGAACGTCTCGTGAAACCGCACGACATGGGCGTCCTGTTCGACGAGTGCGCCGAGCACCGGGTCGCCACGCTCGTCCACCTGGACCGGCCTTTCGACATCGACGCGGGCACCCGGACCCACTACACGCTCCCTCAACTCGCCACGCTCGTACGGGAGGCGGCCGGCTGGCTGGCCGCCGCCGGGGCCGGCCCCGGCGACCGGGTGGCGATCGTCAAGGACAACCACTGGGACTACGACCTGCTCGCCTGCGCCGCCGTGCGCGTCGGCGCCGTACCCGCGCAGCTGTCCGCGCACCTGTCCGGTGAGGCGCTGGGGACGTTGCTGGCCCGGCTCGGCCCCGCCCTGCTCGTCACGACGGCACAGGTGCTGGAACGCGGCCGGAAGGAGGGCACCGACCTGTCCGCGGCCGCACGAGCGACCCTGGTGCTGGACGGCGCCGTGCCGGGGACGCTGGGCATGGACGACGTACGCGGACACACCGCCCCCGGGCCTCACCGCAGACACGACGACGAGCCCTTGGTGATCAACCACACGTCGGGTACCACCGGTGTGCCCAAGTTGGTGGTGCACTCGACCCGTACGATCATCGGCAAGCTGGCTCGGTTCGAGAGCGTGCGGTTGCCGCGGATCGGCCTGCGACGCAGCGACATCCTGGTCAACGCGAGCGCGTTCGCCCATGGCAGGACGTTCTGCTGGACCGCGAGCGCCCTGTGCATGGGCCCCGCCGAGATCTCGATCATCACCACGCAGGACCCGAACCTCGCCGACCCCGTGCTGCGCGCCCATCCGCCGACCGTCCTGGAGGCGCTGCCCGCCTCGTTCGTCCGCTTCCAGCCGCTGACCGGAGGGTTGGACAACCCGTTTCGGCGAGTCCGCATGGTCATCAGTACGTACGACGCCATGCATCCCCCCACCGTGCGGGCGTACCTCAGAGCGAGCCGGCACCGCCGTCCCGTGTGGGTGGAGGGGTGGGGGCAGACCGAGACGGGACCGCTGACCTTCCGCTTCCACACCCGGCAGTCAGTCCACAAGGCATCGGGTGGGGCCGGCACCCGGAACCTCGGACGTCCGGTGCCCGTGAAGACGCGGCTGCGGGTGGTCGACGCCGACACCTTGCGGTCCCTGCCGCGGGGGCGGGCGGGCCTGGTACTGGCCAGAACCGCCGCCTGTGCCCTGGGCTACGTCGGCGAGGAAGACCGCTGGTCGGCCAAGCGCCACGGCACCTGGTGGAACACCGGCGACATCGGCGCCCGCAACCGCGACGGAAGCATCGAGCTGCTCGACCGCGAGGTGGATCGCACGCCGCAGCTCAGCTGTCTGCGGACCGAGGACCTCTTGGAGGGCCGGTTGCCGCAGGCCCTGGAGTGCGTCGTCCTCGCCGAGCTGGGCCGGGATCCGCTGCCGGTCGTGGTCACCGCCGACGGCGCCCTGGACCAGGCCCGCTGGAAGGAAGCGGTGCGAGACCTGCCGCCCCTGCGCGAACCGGTCGCACTCACCTGGGACCAAGTGCCGCGTACCGGAACCGGCAAGGTGCGGCGCGGGGAGTTGCTGCACCGCCTCACCGGTCGTACCGACACCTACGGCTCCGGCCGGTGGACCTGAGACGGGACAAGGGGGGATTACATGCGCAAGAGTCCGGGCCAGGCCTCGGGGTTCGTCTTCGACAACGACAGCGTGCACAGCGACGAGCTGCACCGCTGCATCACCGACGCCTACGACACCATGACCTTCGACAGGCTCGCCGAGACCGGCGTCACGACCGGGTGGCGGTGCCTGGACATCGGCTCCGGGGGCGGGAGCGTGGCCCGGTGGCTCGCCGAACGCGTCGCTCCCACGGGCGAGGTCATGGCCACCGACGTCAAACCGCACCACATCCAGGAAGGGCCTTGCCTGACCGCCGTCGAGCACGACGTGGTGACCGATCCGCTCCCGGAGGCGGACTTCGACCTCGTCGTCGCCCGTCTCGTCCTCCAGCACCTGCCCGAACGGCTCGCCGTCCTCGACAAGCTCGTGCGTGCCCTCAAACCGGGAGGGTGGCTGTACATCGAGGAGTTCGACGCCTCCTACGAACCACCCCTGCTCACCCCGGACGAGGCATCCGCGCGGCTCTACGCGGCTTTCCTCGACGCCAAGTGCGCCGTCATGCGGGCCGGCGGGGGAGATCCCCACTGGGCCCGGAACGCGCCGGCCGCCATGCGTGCCGCGGGGCTCGTCAACATCGACCCGTGGCCCCGCATCGAACTGCGCACCGCGGGGTCGCCGGGCCTGCTGATGCAGCTCAACCACACCTACCACCTGCGGGACAAGCTCCTCGCCGCGGGTATGACCGAGGCGCAGCTGGCGGACGTACGGGCGCTGATGCGGGACCCGTCGTTCTGCGCCGCGTCCAGCGTCATCTACTCGGTACACGGCCGGCGCCCGCAGGCCGGTGAGGCGGAAGACGGTCTGCGGCCCCTCACGGAGGACGCCCGATGACGCTCTGCGTGCCGCGCGCCGGGGCCCCGGCCACGGCGCCGGTGGCCGCCCGGATCGCGGCACACGTGCTCGACTTGGTGGACGACCCCGCCACCGCCACCGTCGGCTGGGACATCGACTGGCAGGGCCCGCTCTCCGTCCCCCTGGTCGATGAGGGTGCCGTCCAGGCGGCCTGCGGGATCATGCACGTCCACGGCCGGGCGGCCGGACGCCCGGCCCCGCTCGCCGTCGACTACGCCTCCACGGTGGCGGGCGTCCTCGCGGCCCAGGGAGTCTGCGCGGCACTCCTGGCGCGGGCCGCGGGCGCCGACGTGACGCAGGTGCGGACCTCCGTGAGCCAGGCCGCGCTGCTGGCGCTCGCCCAGTACCTCGCGGCCGCGACAGCCGACGGCGACAACCCGGAGGACGGCCTGCCATCGCGCACCGGCACGGGGCAAGGGTCCGGGCCCGCCGACTGCCCGTTCGTCTCCGCCGACGGAGTGCGCTTCGAACTCGAAGTCCTCGACGCCGACCGGTGGCTGGACTTCTGGCAGCGGCTCGGCGCGGACCGTGCCGAGATCGGCCGCGGATGGCGGTCGTTCCAGCAGCGGTTCGCCACCGCCACCTGCTCGCTGCCCCCCGCGCTGTCCGCGACCGTGCGGCGTGTCTCGTTCGCGGCCATCCGGGCGACCGCGGACCGGTCGGGCGCCGCCGTGCTGTCCGTACGGGAAGATCCCCTCCCGCCGACGGTGACGCCGCCGTGGACGCTCACGCCGTCGCCCGAACCCGGCGGCACCACGAGCGGCCGGACCCGTACGGGCGGCGCTCCCCGCACGGCCGGGGCACCCCTGGCGGGCCTGCGCGTCGTCGAGTCGGCACGACGCGTCCAGGGGCCCATGGCCGGTCATGTCCTGCGGCTCCTGGGCGCCGACGTCGTACGTGTCGAACCGCCGGGCGGCGACCCGATGCGCGGCATCCCTCCCATTGCGGGCACCTGTTCGGCCCGCTTCAGCGCCCTCAACGCCGGAAAAGCCGTCACGGAGATCGACTTCACCTCGGCCACGGGACGGCGGGCGGTCCGCGAACTCGTGTCCGAGGCCGATGTCTTTCTGCACAACTGGGCGCCGGGCAAGGCGGCCCGGCTCGGACTGGACGCCGAGGACCTGCGTTCGGCTCGCCCCGGGTTGGTGTACGCGTGGGCGTCCGGCTGGGGCGACGCCCTCGGGCCGATACCGCCGGTGGGGACCGACTACCTGGTCCAGGCGCACAGCGGCCTCGCCGCCGCCGTGCGGCCCGCGGACGAGCCACCCGCGCCCTCCCTGATGACGCTCACCGATGTCCTCGGCGGGCTGGTCTGCGCGCAAGGCGTACTGGCGGCACTGTTGGCACGGCTTCGCACCGGAAGAGGCGGCCGCGTGGACTCCTCCCTGTACTCCGCCGCTGCCCTCGTTCCCCGCGGGTGGCGACGGCCCGCAGCGACGGACCGTCCGCTGCGTACCCGGGACGGATACCTCTCGCTGGGACCGCAAGCCCGCGAGCGGCCGGACCGCCTCGCGCGAGCGCTCGACCTCGGCGCCGGGGCGGGCGTGGACGCGATCGCCTCCCGGGCCCGGACGCGGCCCACCGCGGACTGGCTGCCCAGGCTGGCGGCAGCGGGCGTGGCCGTCACACCGGTGTGCACCAGCCTCGCGGACCTGGCCCGCGACCCACGGTTCGCCCCGGCGCTGGCCGTCGGGGAGTACGCCACCCCCCTCGCACCCTGGGAGTTCTCATGAGGGCCGGATGGACATCGAACGC
The DNA here is from genome assembly GCF_046267975.1 of Streptomyces flavusporus. Taxonomy (NCBI): domain Bacteria; kingdom Bacillati; phylum Actinomycetota; class Actinomycetes; order Kitasatosporales; family Streptomycetaceae; genus Streptomyces; species Streptomyces flavusporus. Next base: position 9,033,085 of record NZ_CP176503.1, read on the forward strand.
CGGTGTCGAGATCCGTGACCTGGTGCCGGCCCCAGTGCGGCGCGCCTGGGTCGAACAGGGCCACTGCCCCGACCGCGACCTGTACACGCTCTTCTCCGGACACGTGAAGCGTCACCCCGGTCGGACGGCCGTCATCGACTCGGCGGGCGCGCTGGACTACGCCGGGCTCGACGCCCGGGTACGGCACATCGCCGCCCGGCTCGCCGAACGCGGGCTGGGCGAACGGGACATCATCGCCGTACGGATGCCGAACGGGCGCGACGCGGTGGCCGCGGAGCTCGCGGTCGCGGCCGTCGGCGCGGTCGCGCTGCCCTATCCGCCGGGGCACGGCAGCCGGGGCCCGGTGAGCCTGCTCGCCCGCGCCCGTGCCCGCGCGGTCATCGTCACCCATCTCTCCGACGCGGTACCACGCGCTCATCTCCCCCACCTCGAAGCGGTGTTCACCTTCGGGGAGGGCCGGCGGACCGCGCAGTCACTCGCGGCGCCCGCGAGGCAGCCTTTCGTTCCCCGTCCCGTCGACCCCGAGGCGCCCGCCCGGATCCTGGTCTCCTCCGGCTCCGAGGCCGAACCCAAGATGGTCGCCTACTCCCACAACGCGATGGCCGGCGGCCGGGCCACCTACGTACGCGCCCTGCACGACGGGGACGGCGCGATGCGCAACCTCGTGCTCGTCCCGCTGGCTTCCTCCTTCGGTTCCTGCGGCACGTCCGTCACGCTGGCCGCCCTCGGCGGCACGCTGCTGGTGCAGGAGTCCTTCGACCCGGCCGCGGCGCTCCGCATGATCGTCGAGCACCGCCCCACGCATGTCTTCGGCGTGCCCACGATGCTGCACCGCATCGCCGAACAACCGCCCACATCCCGAGAGGACTTCACCGGCCTGCAGGCCGTCGTCTCCAGCGGCGCGGCCCTCCCGGACGCCACCGCCGAGGTGTGCCGCGACCGGTTCGGCGGCCCTGTCATCTCCGTCTACGGATCATCCGACGGCGTGAACTGCCACACCGCCGCCACCGGGCTCCGCCCTGAGGCGGGCAGCGGGCTTCCCGACTCGGCCGTGGCGCGGATCCGCATCACCGACGACACCGGTGCCCCCGTGTCGGCCGGGCAGCCCGGCGAGATCTGCGCCAGAGGCCCGATGACACCGCTGTGCTACGTGGCCGACCCCGATCTGGACGCCCGGTACCGCACGTCGACCGGCTGGGTCCGTACCGGTGACTGCGGGCTCCTGGACGAACACGGCCGGCTCCACGTACTGGGCCGCATCAAGGAGATCGTCGTACGGGGCGGCTACAACATCAGCCCGGCCGAGGTGGAACGCGAACTCAGCGCACATGCCGCTGTGGCCGAGGTGGCCTGCGTCGGCGTGCCCGACCCGGAACTGGGGGAGCGCCTGTGCGCATGCGTCCGCGAGACGCCGGGCGCGCCCGCACCGGGCCTGCGGGAACTCACGGTGTTCCTGGAGTCCCAGCGCGGCCTTGAACGCCGAAAGCTCCCCGAACTCCTGCTGCGTGTCAGGGAGATGCCACTCGGCCCCAGCGGAAAGATCTGCCGCAGGACCCTTGCGCTTCTGGCTGCCCGTGAGACCTCCGACATCCGCTGACCGTCCACCACACGAAGGGTCTGCCCACATGACGAGTACGACCGGACAACGGAACGCCGTGGTCCGCAGTGACTACGAGCGTCTGCTGAAGGGCTACTGGGACACCAAGACGACAGACGACATCAATCTGCTTCTGGGGGCGGAGGACGGTCTCTACCACCACCACTACGGCGTCGGTGACTACGATCCCGGCGTTTTCACCGCAGCCCCCGAGCACCGGGACTCGCTAGCCCTCGAGGAACTGCACCGCATGGAGAACGCGGAGGCCGAACTCATCCTCGACGCACTCGGTACCGTTGCCGCCGACGCGCGCGGTATGGACGCCGGTTCGGGGCGCGGAGGCACCTCCTTCATGATCGCCCAGCGGTTCGGCTGCCGTATGGACGGCGTCACCTTCTGTGAGCGTCACATCGAGTTCGCCGAGCGGGTGGCCAAGGAGCGCGGCCGGGACGACCGGGTGCGCTTCCACCACGCCAACATGCTGGAACCGCCCTTCGAGGACGAGACCTTCGACTTCATCGTCAGCAACGAGACGACGATGTACGCGGACCTCCACGACCTGTTCCGCGGGTTCGCCCGGCTGCTGCGGCCGGGAGGACGCCATGTGGTGGTGACGTGGTGCCGCAACGACTCCGTCGATGCCCGCTCGTCCGCCTCGCGCCGCATCGACAACCACTACGTGTGCGGGATGCACAAGCGCAGCACCTACTTCGAGGCGCTCGCTGCCAGTGGACTCGCGCCCTACCGGGTGACGCGTCACACCGATGAGGCCATCCCCTACTGGGAACTGCGCAACCACTCAAGGCTGCGCACGGGCATCGAGGCGCCGTTCCTGGCGGGCTACCGGGAGAAGAGCCTCGAATATCTGGTCATCGCCTGCGAACGCGTGCGGTAGGGGAGCGGTGAGCCCCGGCCCCTCCTCACCATCACCCTGCATCCAGGGAGCGATATGAACAGCCTTGCTGTCATCGGACTCGGCTACACCGGTCTCCCGCTGGCCCGGGAGGCGTGCCGCGCCGGCATGCGTGTCATAGGGATCGACGAAAACCCGTCCGTCACCGCAGCCCTGAACTCGGGCCACTCGCATGTCCCCGACGTCACCGACGCCGATCTGGCCGCCATGCTGGACGCCGGCTTCCGGGCCTCCGCCGACGAGAGCCCGCTGGCTGAGGCCTCGGTGGCCGTGATCTGCGTCCCCACACCACTGGACGAAACGGGCAGGCCCGACCTCTCCCATGTGCGGCGCGCCGCCTCCGGTCTCGGGGATCGCCTGAAGCCCGGCACCCTCGTCATCCTGGAGTCCACTTCCTTTCCCGGCACCACGGACGACGTCGTCCGTGGCATTGTGGAGCAGGCCTCCGGGCTCAGCGCCGGCACGGACTTCTCCCTCGCATTCTCACCGGAGCGCATCGACCCGGGCAACGACACTTTCGGTGTGCGGAACACCCCGCGCGTCGTGGGTGGCTACACCCGACGGTGCACGGCGGCCGCGGCCGACTTCTTCCGGCACCTGTGTGACCGGGTCGTGGAGGCGGGCTCCGCACGGGAGGCCGAACTGGCGAAACTCCTGGAAAACACCTATCGCAGTGTCAACATCGCCCTGGTCAACGAACTCGCCGTCGCCGCCCGGGCGCTGGGAGTCGACGTATGGGACGCTCTCGACTGCGCGCGCACGAAACCCTTCGGCTTCCAGGAGTTTCGGCCGGGACCGGGTGTGGGTGGGCACTGCATTCCGGTCGATCCCGTCTATCTCACGCACTGGGCGCGCGCTGCCGGGACCCCGCTGCGGCTGGTCGAACTCTCGCAAGAGGTCAACGCCGGGATGCCGGCGCATGTCGTGCGGCGTGCCGAGCACCTGCTGCGTGAGCGCGGGAGGGCCCTGCGGGACGCGCGGGTGCTGCTGGTCGGAGTGACCTACAAGCGCAACAGTACGGACCTGCGGGCCACCCCGGCCGCCGCGATCGTCCGGCTGCTGCGACAGTGCGGCGCTTCCGTCACCTATCACGATCCGCTCGTCGACGCCTGGGCGCCGGACGGCGAACCGGTGGAGCGGGCTGCCGACGCACTGGCTGCCGCCGCGGACGCGGCCCTCGTGATCCTGGTGCAGGATCACGACACCGTTCCGCTGGACCGGCTGCCCGAGTACGCCCCACTGCTGCTGGACACCCGGGGCCGGCTACGGGGCACTCGCGCCCATCAGCTCTGAGACGGGCGCAGCCGTCGGCCCCGAACGGCCCCGACCAGCCGTTCTCAAGGGCCGACCGGCCCAAGCGGCCGAACGGTTTCGCCATTCATGCCGGGGGCATTGGGGCGTACCGCTGCAACTGGGGCGCGGTATGGGCCGTTCATCACCACGGCCGGGGGAGGGAGGTGGCCGTCACCGCGGTGGGGAGCCGCTGCTCCAGTCCATCAAGTCCTTCGCCGTCCCCACGTGCAGCAGGCTGATCGGCGGCGGACTCGCCCCCATCCTCACTGACGGCCGGTCAGGGCCACTGCAGAAGTCCCAATGCCGCCTCCCTGCCACTGGGTGGGGGCTGCGGAACCTGAAGGGTGGCGTTGTGATGGCCTGAAAGGAGTGGGCCGACGAGGGTGCCATCTCCGAGATCCACTCCCTGATGCGGCGCGCGGCCAAAGCGAGAGCGCTTCGGTGTGGCACCGGATGGGCGTGTGTTTCGTAACGCGGCCGGGAACTACATCGACGCCTGGCGTAGGGCATAACGTGGCGCCGAGCACGTGAGGCGGCGCTCATTGTGGACGAGCCGGGACGAGCACGAGGATGCGGCAGCCGGCACCTTAGCCCAGGGTTGCCTGGAAATATCCCGGAACAGCTAGTGTCTTTTGATTCTGTTTGTGGAACCTGAGGCCTCTGTGATCGTTGAGTCTGGTATGGATCTCTCCTCTGAACAGATTGCTGAGCTGCGGGAGTTGGCGGGTTCGCGGGATGTGCCGGCTGTCGTGGCGCTTCGCGCGCGGGTCGTGTTGTGGTCGGCCGAGGGGCGGCGGCGAAAGGACATCGCCGAGCTCGCCGGTGTGGCACCGCTGACGGTGGACCGGTGCAAGTCCCGCTATGCCGAGCGTGGTGTTGCCGGGCTGGAGGACAAACGCCGGGGCGGGCCGCGAACTCAGGTGCCGCCTCGGGTGCGGGCCCGGGTGATCGCCTTGACGAGGATGTCCCCGCCGGTGGATTCCGGGCTCTCGCACTGGTCGACGCGAACGCTGGCCGACCACTTGAAGCGGCGCGAGGGCATCTCGGTGTCCTGGCACTACGTTGCCCGCATCTGGCGTGAGGAGAATCTGAAACCGCACCGCTCGGGCACCTTCAAGATCTCGAAAGACCCGGCGTTCGCGGAGAAGGTCGCCGACATCGTCGGGCTGTACCTGGCCCCGCCCGGTGGCGCCGTGGTGCTGTCGGTCGACGAGAAGACGCAGGTGCAGGCGCTGGACCGGACCCAGCCGGTGCTGCCGGTGGCCTTCGCGGCCACCGAGCAGCGCACCCATGACTACGTCCGGCACGGCACCACGAACCTGTTCGCCGCGCTGAACGTCGCGACCGGAGAAGTGCTGGGCGAGTGCAAGCCGAGCCGGAACGGCGCGAACTTCCTGGCGTTTTTGAAGAAGGCCGTCAAGCCGCACGCGGGGAAGGAGATCCATGTCGTCCTGGACAACCTCTCCACGCACACCACCCCGGGCGTGAAGGCGTGGCTGGCGAAAAACCCGCACGTCCACTTCCATTTCACTCCCGTCGGGTCCTCGTGGCTGAACCAGATCGAGATCTGGTTCGGGATCATCACCCGGCAGTCCATCCGCCGTGGCACGTTCTCCAGCGTCAACGTCCTGGTCAAACAGATCCGCGACTACATCAACTCCTGGAACGAGAACGCGAAACCCTTCACCTGGACCGCCACCGCCGACGAGATCCTCGCCAAGGTCCGCCTCGTCCAGACCAGCGTGAAGAAACTCGTCAACAACAACTCGAAGTAACACAATCAGGATCACGAGACACTAGTCAGAGGCGGGGCACGGATGGGAGAAATCGGCAGTAAGGCCGAATTCCGGCTCGCTGCCTGGGCGAACCTGGGAAAGGGCGCCTGACGGGCATCTACGCTGGTCAGGCGCCTCTTTTTCTGGGTCTGGAAGAACCCCGGCTTCCTCGGCGAATACGAAACCAAGAGGTTCTTGGTCTGCTGGTGGTACATCTCGCACGGCGCGGTGACCAGGGAAAGCGAGGGCTGGGTCAGCGACGGGTGGAGTGTTGGCCCGCGTATGGTCCGGATCTTGGTGCCGATTGAGGCATTGGTGCGTGCCGGCCCCGGAGGCATGTCTCGCACACAGGGTCTCCCGATGACCGATGACTGCCCACAGTTGTGGCGCGGGCCCATTGTTTTGGTGGACCCGCTGTTGATGCCCCGGTGCGGGAACTGGCAAAGAAGCACAGTCGAGGAGGCGGCGCCAGCGCACCACGGCTGTGAGTGTGCTTCCGCTGCTTTTCGCCATCATCGGCAGAGCGCCGTCTGGCGCGCCCGATGCTGTTTCTACAGCTAAGAGCTTGTCTCACGTGGTGTCTGATCGATGCGGCATGATTCCTTCTTATGGGTGTCGATCTGTCGCAGCGGTTGGTTCCTGACGAACTCTGGTTGCTGGCGGCTCCGTTGCTTCCCTCGTTCGCGCCGCGCCCGCAGGGAGGAGGGACGGCCCCATGCGATGAGCGGGCCGTGTTCACCGCGGTTGTGTACGTGCTGACCAGCGGATGCGCGTGGCGGCATCTTCCCGAGACGTTCGGCGTCTCTCCCGCCACCACGCACCGCCGGTTCTCCGCGTGGACAGAAGCCGGGCTGTGGAGACGTCTACACCGGGCCGTCTTGGACGAGCTCGGTGCCCGCGGAGAGCTGGACTGGTCCTCCACGATCGTCGATGCAGCCTCGGTCCGCGCGAAAAAGGGGGATCGCTGACCGGGCGCAATCCGGTCGACCGGGGCAAGAAGGGCAGCAAGCTGCATGTGCTGTCCGACGCTCAGGGCTTACCCCTGGCGCTCGGCGTGTCCGGGGCGAACGTCCACGACAGCCAGGCTCTGCTGCCCCTGGTCCTGGGCATACCCGCGATCCGCTCGCGGCGCGGTCCGCGCCGGCGCCGTCCCGGCAGGCTCCGTGCGGACAAGGCCTACTACTCCGCCGAGCACGTGAAGTGGCTGCGCGGGCGCGGCATCGTCCCGCGTATCGCTCGGCCCGGCATCGAATCCAGTGAGCGCCTGGGCCGACACCGCTGGAAGATCGAACGGTCGATCTCCTGGCTCTTCGGCTACCGCCGCCTCACCGTCCGGTACGAGAGGAAGGGCACACACTTCTTGGCCTTCCTCGGCCTCGCAGCGGCACTGACCTGCTACAAGAAACTGGCCAAGCTCGCCACGTGAGACAAGCTCTAATACTCCAGCTGTAGATCGCGATCTTGCTGGCGTTGCTCTGTGGAATGTCCGTGTGGAGGATCGTGTCGGCAGAGCGCACCGCGTGCTGCGGCGCGCTCTGCCCTGGGTCGACTACTGTGCGGATGGCGGCTGCGCGAATCTCAGGATGTTGCCGTACGGGTCGATGACCTGCAGTGTCGGCCCTCCGGGGGCGTCCGGATCGATTCCGGGACGTGCTGGTGCGTTCGGTCGGGCGAGCAATTCCTTGTGCAGGGCGGACACATCGCGCACCGGGATCCAGACCACGCTGTTGGGGGCGCCGTCGCCGTGATGTTCGGAGAGGTGCAGCACGGCTGCCGAGCGCGATACCTGCACATACAGTGGCAGCCCGGACTCAAACCGGTGCTCCCAGTCCAGGGCGAAGTCAAGGAAGTCACGGTAGAACGGCAGTGCCTGGCGACGGACATGACGCGCAGGACGGGCACGCCCGGGCTGATGTCCGGTGCGACAGGGTTTCCTGCGCGGCTCGTCAGGGCGGCGAGCACATTCCAGTCCTTGGTGCCGAGCTGGTGGGCGGTCAGTTCGAGTGCGAGGCTGTGTGGAATCTCGATCCCCGCTGCGGCAAGGTCCTCGCGCAGGAGTCTGGCGAGTTTCTTGGCGTGCTCAGTGGTAGAGGACGTCATCGCGTCGGCTTTCCACGCGGCCCATCCTGCCGATGCTCGCGTTGTCGGCCGGTGCCGCGTTCAGTGAGCCGAAGCGAGGCGACCCACGGTGCATTCACCCAACCTTGACAGGCGCGAGCGGCCGGCTGCACCAGGCCGCCACCGATCATACCGGGTGGCCTGACGCGATGGCACCGCTGCCGTAGCGCCTCGTCCTCACCTCATGACTCTGCGGCAGGTCACGGTTGAGTGGTTGCTTGTCGTCGGTAGTGGGAGGTGCGAGCGCGGGCCTGGTGGCGACGTCGCCACCGCGACCAGCGAAGTCGGTGCGCGAGGTCGTGGACCGGGTTGATCATTGCCGCGAACAGATGCTGGATTTCGTTGCCGCTCTGGGGGATCAGGTCTTCGGGCGCTGGGCGGTCTCGGCGTTCGGCGGCCGCGGTCACGGCGAGGAAAGCGTGCGCGAGCATGGCGAGGGTGACCCAACGGTGCCAGGAAGTCCAGCGGCGGACCTGGTGCTCGTCCAGGCCGGCCAAGCCTTTGCCGGCCTGGAACGTCTCCTCGACCGTCCATCTGCTCCCGGCGACCCGCACCAAGGTGGACAGCGGAACCGGGGTGGCTGAGTAGCAGCGGTAGAAGGCGAGTTCACGGGTGCGCCGGTTGCGGCGGACGAGCAACTGGCGGTGGCCGGGCCGGTCGTCAGCGATGTCGGCCAGGGCCCAGTCGTAGAGGCGGTGCCCTTTGGCTCCGGCGCCGGCGGAGAGTCATTGCCAGGCCCGCTTCGGCAGCTTCTTGACCAGGATGTCGGCGCGGAGCTTGCCCGCACGGGTGGGAATCTGGTGGTCGCAGGCGATGGCGAGTACGTAGCCGACCTGGCGTTTCTCCAGGTCGGTTCGCAGGTGGGGGTTGCCCCCGTAGACCTCGTCGCCGGCCACCCAGGACGCAAGGACGCCGGCGTCCAGTGCTCGGTCGATCATGCGGGCGGCGAGGGCAGGTTTCGTGGCGAAGCCGACGGCGTCGGGGATCCCGGCGGCCCGGCAGCGGGCCGCATCCTCGGTCCAGGAACGCGGGACATACAGCTCACGGTCGATCGCCGTGTGCCCGAGCGGGGTGGAGTAGGCGAGGTAGACGGCGACCTGACTGTTCTCGATGCGTCCGGCGGTGCCGGTGTACTGGCGCTGCACGCCCACGGTGTGCATGCCCTTCTTCAGGTCACCGGTTTCGTCCACGACCAGCACCGCGTCTTGGTGATGCAGGTTCTCGACGACGAAGCCGCGGATGTCGTCGCGTACCGCATCTGCATCCCATCTGGCCCTCGACAGCAGGTGCTGGAGACCGTACGGACTCGCGTCCCCGGCATGCTCAGCGAGCGTGTGAGGTCGGGCCGGGGCGCCCTGCCGACGTTGCCGTCGGTGGGTTTCCCCGGCCCGCCTCCCGAACCGGACGTGCCCGATCTCCAGGCATCCGGCTCTCCACAAGCCCTCTCAGACGGCCACTGCCGTCGTGGTCCCATTGGGCCAAGGCGATGGGATCTTGTTACCGCGGTAGAGGTAGCGGTGGGTCCGCACCTTCGCGCACTTGAACAAGGTCACCTCGTCGTCGGCGGGCCACCATCGGCCCGCGCTATAGCGGCGGCGCAGACTCTTCCAGCTGGACCGGCGGTGCTTGCGCCGCAGCCACCCGAAGACCTGGCGCCAGGTGAAGGCCGACAGGTATTGGAAGGTCGCGGACGACACCCCGTGCCGGAAGTACGCCGTCCAGCCCCGCAGCACCGGGTTGAGATGGTGCAGCACGACTGCCAGCGGCAGGTTCGTGTCCTGTCGGCACAGCGTCTTGACCTTCTCCTTGACGGCCTGGAGAGCCTTCTTGGAGGGGTAGAGGTAGACGTAGTGCTTCTGGGTCCCGCGTTTGCGGTGACGCTGGAGGCGCCACCCCAGGAAGTCCAGCCCCTCGTCGATGTGAGTGATCGCCGTCTTCTCCACCGACAGGCGCAGTTCCATCGGAGCGAGCACTTCCGCCACCTGGGTGCGTATGTCTTCGGCCTGCTCACGAGTCCCAGTCACGGCGATCAGAAGGTGAGTCGGCGGCGGGAATCTCACCCGCCGCCGCTCGCAGAACCGTGCGGGAACCTCTCGGCTCACACGGCTCCCATCGCCCAGCCGTCAGGCTTGAGAAGCCATCCGCTTACCGCTCGGCAGGCTTGATCAGTCGAACACGGTTCCTGTTCGGGTGACCTCTCGGCGGTCGGGGCATAACGGCAGGGCCTCCTGGTAGCTCGGGGTTGCGATCCCAACCGAGCAGCACCAGGAGGCCCTGTGTCGCAGTCTTTCGTGCTCGCGTCTCTGGAGTCCAACGCGCCATCTCCGGCGTGTGACTGTCTCGCGCACAGGTTCGGCAACGCGGCGGACGGGCCGGACCGCGTGCGGTGTTACGGCTCCGACCTGACGGAGGCGGAGTGGCAGGTCATCCGGCCGCTGCTGCCGGTCCCCGCGTGGCTTCAGGGGCGGGGCGGGCGGCCGGAGGGCTATTGCCACCGCGTGATGTTGGACGCGGTCCGCTATGTAGTCGACAACGGCGTCAAGTGGGTCAACCTGCCCTGTGACTTCCCGCCGTACCGGCGGGTGCACGCGTTCGCCCGCCGCTGGCAGGTGACGGGCTTGCTTGCCGAGCTCCACGACCGGCTGCGCGACAAGGTGCGCCAGAAGGAAGGCCGTGAGGTGGACCCGACGGCCGCCATCGTGGACTCGCAGTCACTGCGGGCAGCGGCGAACATCCCGCGCTCGACGTCCGGGTGGGACGGCGGGAAGAAGGTGGGCGGCCGCAAGCGGCACCTGGTGGTGGACTGCCTCGGCCTGGTCCTGGCCGTCGTGGTGAGTGCGGCCAGCGTGCAGGACCGCGACGCCGCACTGCCCTTGCTGGAGCGGCTGCGCACCATGTACTTCTCCATCCGCCTCGTCTGGGCGGACGGTGGCTATGCGGGTCGGCTCGTCGACTGGGCGGCCGAGAAGCTCCAGCTCACCCTTGAGATCGTCAAACGCACCGACGACACCAGCGGGTTCGTGGTGCTGCCGCGCAGGTGGGTGGTGGAGAGAACGCTGAGCTGGCTGATGCGCTCGCGCCGCCTGGTGCGCGACTACGAGACGCTGCCCGCCATGCACGAGGCCATGGTGCTGTGGTCCATGACCATGCTCATGAGCAGCCGCCTGGCCGGGCGCCGGCCAGGCGCCTTCAGCCGGCCGGCGCCCCGAGCGGGGTGAACACCCCCGGCCGCACCTGGAGCGCCCACCCCCGCTCCACCAGGCGTTTCGCCTTCGACCGCAGCCCCTCGACCTTCGCCGGAACCGCCTGAAGGCCCAGGGCTGCGGCCAGCTGCTGGCACCGCATACCCTCCCGGGCCGCATCCGACTCCAGCACGGACATGATCCGCTGGTAGTCCGGAGGCAGGACCGTCGCTGTCATGCCCTCGGCCCGTCTGGGCACCACCGACCCCGCCACCGCACTCACCACCGGCTCCGCGACCGCGACAGGCGGCTCCGCCAGCACCTCAGCCACCGTCACACGGGCATCCGCCAGACGCTGAAGTGCCCGCTCCGCCTCGCCGAGCGCGGCCTGCACCCGCTCGGCCTCCTCCCGCAGCCGTGCCACCTCTTCCCGGACCTTCTTCTCCCGGGCCTCCAGCAGACCGAGCACCGACGGCACCAGCCACCTCCATAAGCGAAACGAACGGACGAACCACGCCCATCTCTCCCGCCGCCAGCCGGAGTTCATGCCCACCCAGCCCGAACCAAACGATCACGTTCGGAAAGCGGATGGCGTCTGAGGCCGAACCGCCAGTGGGCGAAGAGGTTCGGGTAGCGGCGGGCGGTGCCCGCCAACAGCTCCCGCGCCTTCTTCTCCCGGCGGTGGAGTCGTTTGTACTTCCGGCAAGCCCAGCGCACCAGATACTCGTTGAGGCGCCGGAGAAGGGGATACAACATGGACTTGTAGAAGCGCCCGTAATAGTTGATCCAACCCTGCACGACGCTGTTGAACATCCGCGCAAGGTCCGTGAGGGACTTGTCACTGCGGCAGGCGATGCGCCAGGACCTGATCTCCTTACCCATCGCCTTGATCGCCGCCTTGCTGACCGCGGGCAGGAAGTTCAAGAAGTGCTTCCCGTACCGGTTCTTGGCCAGCCTCGGTCGGAACGTGTACCCGAGGAATGTGAACGACGTGTGCTCGTACGAGCCGCGCCGATCAGCGTCCTTGCAGTACACCACGCGCGTCTTGTCCGGATGGAGTTCCAGACCGACCTGCGCCAACCTCGCAGCAAGCGCATCCCGCACGCGGCGGGCCTGACGCTCACTGCGGCAGTGAATCACCGCATCATCGCAGTACCGCTCGAACGTGACCTGCGGGAACTCTCGCACCAGCCACATGTCGAACGCGTAGTGCAGATACAGATTCGCCAATACGGGCGAAATCGCTGATCCTTGGGGAGTTCCGCGATCCCGCTGTTGCACCGTCCCGTCTCCCTTTGCCAGCGGCGCAACCAGCCACCGCTTGACGTAGAGCAGGACCCACTTCCCGTCTTCATCGATATGCCGCTCGACGGCCTTGAGTATCAGCTCATGGTCCACGCTGTCGAAGAACGCCCGGATGTCGAGGTCGACGACCCAGTCGTTTCTCCAGCAGCGCCGCCGGCACTGCTCCACCGCGTCCAGCGCAGATCGCCGGGGCCGGTAGCCGTAGGAGTCTGGGTGGAACACACGCTCCACCCGTCTCTCCAGGTACATCGCGGCCACCGTCTGAGCGATCCGGTCGGACACAGACGGCACCCCAAGGACTCGGACACCTTTTCCGCCCGCCTTGGGAATCTCGACGGCCTTCACCGCCGGAGGGAAGTACGAGCCGGACGACATGCGGTTCCACAGCTTGTACAGATTCCCTTTCAGGTTCTGCTCGAACTGCTCGATCGTCACGCCGTCCGCCCCGGGTGCTCCTTGATTGGCTTTGACCCTCAGATACGCCTCCCACACCATCGACTTGGGAATGCAAAACGACTTGGACTCGGCCTGCGGCCTCGATCCGTTCATCTGGCTCCTCCCGGAGAATCCCGGTTGACCACCAAACAAGATCAGGACAACCCGCCCCCTTCGCTCCACCCCCATTACAGGAGCTTCATCACTACTACGAGGCGGTCCGTCCCCCTGCCACGCATCGGTACTCAGCCCCTTGCAGTTTCAGCTGCTTGGAGTTCTCCCTTTACACCAACCCGCCCTCAACATGGACCGGTTGGCGGCATCGTGGCGAGGGGTTCCCACGTTCCGCACTGGTGCCTGTCGCCGAGCTCGCGCCACCTTCATGCCGGGCCGCCGCCTGACCAGGAATACAGGAACCCGTCAGACTCATCCCGGGGCAACAACTGGACCCCGGTTTCGGCAACCACTCATACGCTTACGACACTTCAGCAGTGGTTCACTCGCGTTCGCCTTCTCGGCACGTACCTGACGCATCTCGTGCGCCTTTTCCGCAGTGCTCATCACCCCGGCTCATTCACCGGAGCAACCTGCGGTGGTTTGAGACCTCCCCCTGCGTGGGCGATCCCGGAGGGCCTGCCTCCATCACCAGTGCAGCACCACGTCAAGGGCTTCCGTCTACATCGGAACCTCCTGTTGTGTTCGTGGCGCACAGTCGTCCGCATACCGGATGAGCCGGTAGTTGGGCAGATTCTGCCGACGTCGCCGGGCCCGCTGGCCCTGTGTGGAGTTCGGCCCGCCCGGACCTGCCGCGATGAACTCATCGAGGACGGACAGGGCGATGTTGGCCAGCAGCGGCGAGAGAATCCCACCCTGCGGAGTGCCGGTGTCGGTGTCCTTGGACTGGCCGCCCTCACTCAGGATGCCCGCCTTCAAGAACGCCTTCACCAGGTCAAGAACGCGTCGGTCCCCGACTCGGCGGCGCACCCGGCCCATCAGAGCCGTATGGTCGATCGAGTCGAAACACGCCTCGATATCCCCCTCCACCATCCACTCGTAGGAGCTCTTGGCGAAGTGGTGTGCCTCGGCGAGCGCGTCATGAGCCCGGCGTTTGGGGCGGAACCCGTAGGAAAACGGGAGGAAATCCGCCTCAAAGATCGGCTCCAGCACCAGCTTCAGGGACGCCTGGACCACCCGGTCCCGCACGGTGGGGATCCCCAGCCGACGGCGCTTGGCCGTCCCCGGCTTGGGGATCATCCGTTCCCGCACGGGAAGCGGGCGGAAACTACGGTCCTTCAAGTCGGACCGCACCTCGTTGAGGAAGACCTCAACCCCTTGCCCGTCCTCTACGGAGCGAGCGGTCTGCCCGTCCACTCCGGCCGAGCGGGCGCCCTTGTTCCTTCGCACCCGAGCCCACGCGACCAGCAAGAACGCAGGATCGGCGACGAGATTGAACAGGTCATCAAACCGGCGATCACGATCGTCGGTCGCCCAACAGTGCAGCTTGGTCTGCATCTCCAGTACCCGGCGCTCGGCCTTGAGCAGCGCGAACTCCAGCGCGCCGGTATTCACCAACAGCCTCCCGGCATTGCAGCATCCTCCCTGCAGACTTGCTGGCCCCCTTCGCCATGCACGGAGCTTTCCTCCGCTCGGACTACTACGGGGCCTCCGCCCCACCTGCGGACCTCAGCCGGCAACGGGCCTGCCCTCGATCTCCGGACCGGATGCCCGGAAAGCCGGGGGCGACCGCAGGCGGTTCCCACGTTCACCATGTGCCGATCGGCCAGGTCGGCGTCCCGCTACTGCCCCGGCAGCATCACCACGCCTACGCCGCAGACCTTCAGCGTGGCCTCCCCACCGGCAGTTGGAGACCGGCTTCGGAGTTGGCCACCCCTGTTGAAGCGAGTGGCCACGCACTGCACCCCGGGCCCATATCCGCCAGATTTGAGCCCGGTGCAAGACTTACGGAGCTTTACACGGATTCCTCTTCGTACGCCTTCTGGCCTTGCTTGCCGAACCCGACGCGTCTGGCAGTACCGCGTCGTCCCGGCGTTGTCAGGGCTGCTTCCCGTCCTCACCGGCGTTCCCCGGCTCGGACTGCCCTCAGCTTCTACCCGGCCGCTGCGACGGCCCGGCGGTAGAGGTCTCACACCTCCACTCGGTCACATGGCGCCTCGTGGCGCACCCAGCAGTTCTTGCGCGGCAGGTCCGACAGCAGCCCGAGCACGAACGCCCGTACCCGGCGCCGCGGTTCCACCCGACCGAACCGTCCCGCGATGCGACCCATCAGAACCTCAAACGCGGCCTGCCAGCGGCCAGGATCTATGCTGTGACCTGCGGCCACCGACTGATCTTCTGTCTTCACACACCAGGGCTGATGCGTTCTCAGATTTCGAGATCGAGTAGTTGGAGTGCGTGGTCGGTTCGTGACCGATAGTGGTCGGTGGCGGCGGCGATGTTCGTCCATCCGGCCTGGCGGATGAGGCCGATGGCGAGGTTGCGGAGCGTCGCCATCGCGCGGGGTGCGGTGCCGGTGCGGACACTGGAGGCGTCTTCGGCGAAGGTCACGTCCCGCACGTGGTGCAGGGCTTCCACCTGCCAGTGCCCGCGGATCAGTTCGGCGAGCTGGGATGCTGTGACCTGGTCCGGGGTGAGAAGCCGTCTCTCAACCGATCTTGGAACGTGCAGATCGAACGGAGTTCCTGGTCGGGTGATCTTCCGGCCGTACGCGCATGAAGGCAGGGCCTCCTGGTAGCTCGGGGGTGCGACCCCAATCCGAGCGGTTCCCGGAGGCCCTGTTGTCGTTGTTGTACGCGCCCGAGCCCGCCCACTTCAACTCGCCCGCCGTGTCGTGCGATTGCCTCGCGCACGTGTACGGCAACGCGGCCGATCATCCCGATCGGGTGCGCCGGTATCCGTCGGACATGACGGACGCGGAGTGGGCGGCCATCCGGCCGTTGCTGCCGGTGCCGGCCTGGCTCCAGGGCAGAGGCGGGCAGCCCGAGGGGTATTGCCACCGCCAGATGCTGGACGCGATCCGCTATTTGGTCGCGGGCGGGATCTCCTGGCGGGCGATGCCCGCGGACTTCCCCGCATGGGGCCGGGTTTACGCCTTCTTCCGCCGTTGGCGCGAGCACGGGCTGATCGCCGAGTTCCATGACCGGCTGCGCGGGAGGGTCCGTGAACGCGAGGGCCGCCAGGCCGAGCCCACGGCGGGGATCATCGACGCGCAGTCGGTGCGGGCCGCCGCGACGGTGCCGGCCTCCTCACGCGGCTACGACGGCGGGAAGAAGGTGCCGGGCCGCAAACGGCACATCGTGACCGACTGCCTCGGCCTGCTCCTGGTCGTTTGCGTCACCGCCGCGAACATCGGCGACCGCGACGCCGCGGCCGGCCTGCTGAGACGGCTGCGCCGCCTGCACCGCGACATCACCCTGGTCTGGGCCGACGGAGGCTACACCGGCGGCCTCGTCGACTGGTGCCGGGACAAACTCGCCCTGACCTTGGAGATCGTCAAGCGCACCGACGACATGACAGGGTTCGTGGTGCTCCCCAGACGCTGGGTGGCGGAGCGCACGTTCGCCTGGCTGATGAACTCCCGCCGTCTGGCGAGAGATTACGAGACGCTGCCCGCTTCCAGCGAGGCGATGATCCGGTGGTCGATGGTCACGCGGATGAGCCGGCGCCTGGCGCGGCCACGGGCCGCCGGCCGGCGCTGAACGCTCCCGACGTCTCCTGCAGCAGCCACCCGCGCTCCGCCAGGCGCCTGGCCTTCGAGCGCACCCCATCGACCTTCGCCGGTGTCGTCCCCAGGCCCAGCTGAACCGCGACCTCCTTGGCCTTCGCCGGTCCCTCGCCCGCTGAGCGCCGCTCCTCCAGCACGCCCAGAATCCGCTGATAGTCCGGCGCCAGCACCGTCACCGGCAGCCCGTCCCGCCACGGCGGCACCGTCGAGCCCGGCACCGGCACGGTCGATGGCGCCCTTTCCTGCTCCGCCCCGCTCTCCGTCACCGCAGTGGACTCGGCCGCAGACACAGCCAGGGCCTCGAGCAGCTCCTCCCGCGCGATCACCCGCCGGTCCAGCTCGATCTCCGCGGCCTCCAACACCTCAGCCAGCCGAGCGGCTTCCTCCCGCAGACCCTCCACCCGCACCCGGGCAGCCGCCTCCCGCTCCTCCAGCATTCCCAGCACCGACGCCACCGCGCACCCCTCGGTCATGAAGCGGACACAAGACGCCGCATCCCTCCCTCACCCCGAGCGAAACCATTCCTGACCAGCAAGGATCAACCGATCACGTTCGGTTGAGAGACGGCTTCTGAGGCTGGTGACCGCGTAGATCGTCTTGATGGTGGTCTTGCCGGTCCTGCGGTTTGTGCGACGCCGCTTGACCTCGATGGCTTGGACGGCGTGGGGGAAGAGCAGTCCGGGCTGGACGGTGCAGACCTTGAGTCGGCGGATTTCGCGGCGTCCGTGTCGCTGGTCGCGGGTGCGGTGCTGGAGCGGGACCTCCCGCCAGGGCAGGTGCCGCAGCTGACGGCGAAGTTTCTTCTGGTTGCCTTTGACGACCAGGATGTAGTGGGCGCCCTGGGCGGTGATCTGCTCGGCGTGGCCGGTCTGGGTGTGCAGCGCGTCGGCGGTGATGACGTGGCCACGCAGGTCGAGTGGCTCAAGCAGCGGGGCAAAGGCGGGGATTTCGTTGCTCTTCGCGGCGATCTGCCGCTGGGAAATCACGGCCTGGCTCTCGTGCAGGACCGCGGCCAGGAGGTGGACAGCCGTCTGGCCGTCACGACGGCTGCCGCGTACGGCCTTGCCGTCGACGGCCAGTCCCACCAGCGCGGGCGCCTCGTCCTGGACCGGGTCACGGGAGTACCGGGCGAGCCAGGCACCCACGGCGTCATCAAAGGCGTCGCCGTCGATGCGGGACAGCAGGCGGCCCAGGGTGGTGGCACGCGGGAGACGCGTAAGGCCGATGCGTGTCCGTGTTTCAGGGGCGGCGTCGACGGCGAACCGGGAGATGCCGGCCAGTGTGGTGGCACCGCCGAGGACTGCGAGCAGGCACAGGGCGAGCAGGGAGCCCAGCCGGTAGCGGCGGCCCCTGACCCGCCTCGGATCGGGGAGCCGGTCCAAGATCTCGCGGAGTGAGGTGAGTTGCTCGGGCGGGCAGGGCAGGCCGACGTGCCCGCAGTGGCGCTGCAGGACGCCGATCAGGGAGGATGACACGCGAACGCGACCCCTGTTCGTGATCAAAGGCTTCGAGAACCTTGATCATCGGGGGTCGCGTTCACCGTCTCCAGTCCGGCCGCCGCGGCGCATGCACACGCGATCAGCTCATCTCGCCGAGTGAGAACGCATCAGCCCTGGCCCAGCAGCGGGTGGTAGGGCAGGCCGAAGGCGGCCAGTTCCCCGGGTGCCGCCCGCCGGCACCACTCCGCCGCCGCGGTGATCGAGTCGTGGCCCGCGGGTGTCATCGCGCAGACCACCAGGGCCAGCAAAGAGGAGAGCCGGTAGCGCACCCCGCTGGCTCCGCGCGGATCGGTGAGCGACTCGAATCCCGCGACCAGACTGCGGACTTGATCCCGTACGGTGCCCTCACGCAGGGCTTCCAGACGGGGCGCGGGGCAGACGGGAGCAGCGATGGGGGATGATGGTGGAACGAACGCGGCACCCTCGTGGATCTTGAAGCGTAGAGAACTCCATGATCCACGGGGGCCGTGTTCGCCTGTTTCTGGGGACCGCCGCCGACATCAACCGGCCCAAGTTCGGACGAGACGGGCAAACGCCGGGGCCCTGACTGAACGGCTACCTGAAAAAGGTGTTTTTGGTACCGATAGGCGAATAGTCCATCCCCTGCCTGTATTCGGCGCAACGGAACCTTCTGGTGATTTCGACGTAAATAATTCTGGCTGAAAATAGCTGTACGACCATCCCAGAGATCGCCTAAAGTGATCTTGGGCCGAAGGGCCTTGGGTGAGATAGTCCTTCGTTTTGCTTGCGCAGGCAAACTGCGAATGCTTTCCTTGCTCGAAACTCACCAAAGGGAAGGTTTACATACGTATTCGTTCTGCACTGGCCGCTCTCGCTGTCGCCGGAGCGGGTGTGGTCGGCATCGCCGCTCCGGCGAGCGCCTCGACCAACACCTGCAACCCGTCGCACTTCTGCCTGTTCTACAACTCGGACAGCCAGAACGCGTACTACCCGTTCTGAGACACGACCGCGGACTTCGCCGGCTACACGTTCAAGGGTGTCGGCGCCGGGGCTGGTCAGCCGGTCAAGAACAATGCCGCGTCCGCCCAGAACCTGCAGACCGGCCTCGTCGCCCGCGTGTACTTCAACTCGAACTTCGGCGGGGTCTACGACAACGTTCAGCCCACGTCCTGGCGGAACCTCAGCAACACCTACAATGAGAACGCCTCGTTCCAGTGGATCTGGGCCTGACAATCGGTTTTTGACCACGCAGTGAACTGAGAACCCGGTGTCCCGCCCATTGCAGTTGGGCGGGACACCGGATCTGTCATTATACACGCGAAAAGGAACACTGATGTCCCGTGTCCGTCTGCGCGCTCGCGATCGACGAACAGCGGCAGCTGTCTTCATGGTTGCGCTGGCTTCATCCGTCTTGAGCGGATGCTCGGCCGAGGCCGGCGGGAAGGCGAAAGAAGAGCCCCGAATTCCGGCACCGACGGTCACTGGCATACGAGACCTCGAGACAGTCAACGGTTTGAAACTTCCTCTGGAACCCTATTTGTTCTCCGATTCGGAGATGTCGTCGCTCATGCAAGCCCGGAATGTATTGATCCAGAAATGCATGCACGGGCTGCAACTTGACTACACGCCACCGAAGCCGCAGAAGCGGGTCGGTCCCAAGACCATGACGGAACGCCGGTACGGTCTGGCGGACGCGGATCTGGCAGCAGCCAGCGGCTACCACATGCCGGGCGCGGCGGTGCGGCCCGAGTCGACGGTCCCGGCCGACCAATACCGCGCGCTGACCGGGAAGGGGGCAGGGAGCCGCGTCCCCGAAGGCGGTTGTGTGGGAGAGGCCGAGCGGGCCCTGGCGGGAAAGCGGCACTTCGGAGTGTCGGATCTATCGCAGGATCTCAACGCCCGGTCCTACAAGCTGTCGATGCAGGACAAGCGTGTGCAGGAGGTATTCCACTCCTGGTCCGCCTGCATGAGCAATGCGGGTTACAAGTACCCGGACCCCATGGCGGCCATGTCCGCCCCGGAGTTCTCCCGGGCCGAGGTCGGCAATGGAGAAGTCGAGACAGCCATGGCGGATGTCCGATGCAAGAAGAGCTCGAATGTGATCGGCGTCTGGTACACCGTCGAGTCGGCCTACCAGCAGAAGCTGATCGAGAAGAACTCGAAGAAGCTGGACGCGATTTCCATGGCGAAGCGGGATCAACTGGATGCCGCCCGGAAGGTTAGGTCCGAGGTGCATGGTGGAAGTCGTTAGGTCCGCGCCGTCCGACCCTCGGGCCGGATTCCTCGCCCTCCGCCGCATAAGCCGCTTCGAGCGAACCCCCCATGTTCTCCTGAGATTTTTGCTGTTCGGCGCCTACGCGACCCTCTCCGTCGCCAGATACGCTCGCTTCGAGTCGATGTCCTGGGATCTCTCGATATTCGAGCAGGTGGTGCGGTCGTACGCCCACCTGGAAGCCCCGATCTCGTTGATCAAAGGGCCGGACTTCAACATTCTGGGCGACCATTTCAGTCCTGTCCTCATGCTGTTGGCCCCGTTGTACAGGCTGTTTCCCGGTCCGGTGACACTGCTCCTTGTGCAGGCGGCTTTCTTCGCCCTCTCGGTCGTGGTCGTGTCCGACACTGCCGCACACTTTCTGGGGCGGACACGGGGTCTACTCCTCGGTGCGGCCTACGGTCTGTCATGGGGTCTTCAGCGGGCGATCGACAGCGACTTTCATGAGATCTGCTTCGCGGTGCCGCTCCTGGCCGTTGTGCTGCGCCAGTTTTTGCTGAAGCGATGGCAACACGTCACCTACTGGTCCGTCCCCCTGGTGTTCGTGAAAGAGGACCTGGGGTTGACCGTGACGGCCGTCGGAATCTGTCTTGTTCTGGCCGGTCGGAGAAAGCAGGGAATCTGGCTGGCCGCCTTCGGCGCGACGGCCACGGCCGTCACCCTGCTCGTCATCATCCCGATGTTCAATCCGAGCAGCGGCTACGACTACTGGCAGAAGGTGCCAGGTGCCGGAGGAGACTCCGCTGGCCTGCCCACCGAAGTGCTCGACGGGCTCGGTACCAAGGGTGAGACTCTGCTGTGGATCATCGGAGTGTCGGCCTTCCTGGCACTGCGCTCCCCCCTTGTCCTCGTCGCCGTGCCGACGCTGGGCTGGCGGTTCCTCTCGCACGAGCCGAACTACTGGGGGACGGACTGGCACTACAGCGCCATCCTCATGCCCATCGTGTTCATGGCACTCATCGACGCCATACTGCGTGCCCGGCGCTCCTCCCACGCATGGATACAGGGCTATGCGCGCCATGCGGTGCCTGCCGTCGCGGCGATCGCCGCCACGCTCTGCCTCCAGCTGCCGCTGCGAGGTCTCATCCAGTCGGACACATACGACGGGGGTCCGCGAGTCTCGGATGCGACTGCCGCGGTGTCACGTATCCCTGACGGCGCGACCGTGGAGGCCAACACGGGACTGATGACCCACCTGACCAGCCGGACGTCGGTGTACTGGGTCGGTAACACAGGCACGCTGATTCCGCAGTACATCGCCTTCGACCTGAGCTCGGGGTGGTCGACACCGCTCGAGGACCCTGTCGGATACGCGAAGCAACTGCATCCCTCCGCCCGGTACGACCTGGTCTTCCGCAGTCAGCGGTACGCCGTACTCATGCTCCGCGAAACCGCTCCCTGACCGGCCGGGGGTCTCCGGGGCCCATACGCCCCGGAGACCCTGGAGCCGAGGAGCCCGCGGATCAGCAGCCGCCCAGCCCCACGGCGTCGATGCGGCCGCCGAAGTCGCCGAGTACCCAGGGCTGATGCGTTCTCACTCGGCGAGATGAGCTGATCGCGTGTGCATGCGCCGCGGCGGCCGGACTGGAGACGGTGAACGCGACCCCCGATGATCAAGGTTCTCGAAGCCTTTGATCACGAACAGGGGTCGCGTTCGCGTGTCATCCTCCCTGATCGGCGTCCTGCAGCGCCACTGCGGGCACGTCGGCCTGCCCTGCCCGCCCGAGCAACTCACCTCACTCCGCGAGATCTTGGACCGGCTCCCCGATCCGAGGCGGGTCAGGGGCCGCCGCTACCGGCTGGGCTCCCTGCTCGCCCTGTGCCTGCTCGCAGTCCTCGGCGGTGCCACCACACTGGCCGGCATCTCCCGGTTCGCCGTCGACGCCGCCCCTGAAACACGGACACGCATCGGCCTTACGCGTCTCCCGCGTGCCACCACCCTGGGCCGCCTGCTGTCCCGCATCGACGGCGACGCCTTTGATGACGCCGTGGGTGCCTGGCTCGCCCGGTACTCCCGTGACCCGGTCCAGGACGAGGCGCCCGCGCTGGTGGGACTGGCCGTCGACGGCAAGGCCGTACGCGGCAGCCGTCGTGACGGCCAGACGGCTGTCCACCTCCTGGCCGCGGTCCTGCACGAGAGCCAGGCCGTGATTTCCCGGGTCTTCGAAGTTGAGCGGTGCGCCTCGTCTCGGGCACTGCCGTGGTGTCACGGTGTGTGATCGTCGTGGTGGTGTCGTCCCCTGGACGCAGAGCGCCCGTGGGCCTGCGTGATCATTTCTGTTCTCGACGCAGAACGATCATGCAGGAGCCACGGGCTTGGTCAACGATACGACGTTGCTGCTCGATCTGGACGGGGTGTCCGTCGTGCAGGTCGAACGGCTGGCCAACGGAGGACGCAGGGTCCACCTGGTCACGGCCGACGAGACAGCCAGGGCCTGCCCGGCCTGCGGGGTGTTCGCCACCCGGGTGAAGGGCTCGGCGGTGACCCGGCCACGCGATCTCCCTCACGGAGAGAGCGGATTGGAGTTCCGCTGGCACAAGCGCCGCTGGTGGTGCCGCGAGGCCGACTGCCCTCGCCGGTCCTTCACCGAACAGATCCCGCAGATCCCGGCCGGTGCCAGGCTGACCGCCCGGCTGCGGGGAGCGGCCGGGCGCCGCATACGGGATGCCGGCTCCACGGTCATCCAGGCCGCGCGGGATCTGCATCTGTCCTGGCCGACCGTGATGGAAGCCTTCCGCACGCAGGCCCGCGACGTCACCGAGGCACCTCTGCCGCAGGTCGCAGTCCTGGGCATCGACGAGACCCGCCGCGGACGGCCCCGCTGGGAACAGGACGCGGATACCGGCAAGTGGCGCCTGACCCGGGACCGGTGGCACACCGGCTTCGTCGACGCCCTCGGCCACGGCGGGCTGCTCGGACAGGTCGAGGGCCGCACCGTCGCCGACGTCCTGGCCTGGCTCGCCACCACCGACCTGGACTGGAGAAAGGGCATCGGCTACGTCGCCATCGACATGTCGGCCACCTACCGCGCCGCGATCCGCATCGGCCTGCCGCACGCCACCGTCGTGGTCGACCACTTCCACGTGGTCCAGCTCGCCAACAAGATGCTGTCCATGGTCAGGCGCCGCACCACCGCCGAGACCCGCGGCCGACGCGGACGGGCGAGCGACCCGGAGTGGAAGGCCAGACGGCGGCTTCTGCGCAACCGCGAGGACCTCACCGACGACCAGTTCGCCACGATGTGGAACACGCTCCTTGGCGAGGGGAAGATCGGGCAGACGCTGCTGACGGCCTGGATCGCCAAGGAGAACCTGCGCACCCTCCTCGCCCTGGCCCGCACCGGAGCCGACCGCCACCAAGTCGGCCACGCCCGTTGGAAGTTCCTCACCTGGTGCGCGGACTCTGACATCCCCGAAGTCCGCCAGCTCGCCACCACCGTCGACCGCTGGTGGCCCGAGATCGCCGCGTTCATCGACACCGGACACAGCAACGCCAAGAGCGAAGGGATCAACCGCGTGATCAAGCTCGTCGCCCGCAACGCGTTCGGCTTCCTTGCATTTTGAGTTCCCGGTCACTCCGGGTGACAAGGGCTGGTCGGGGGTCTGTAGGTGGGGCGGGGATGTTTCGGCCTGTTCCGTGAGCCTTTGGGGCGGCCGGGCCCTGCGGGCCGGGGTTTCGGCGGTTTGGTGATCGCGGGGAGTTTCGCGCGGAGGCGGCGAAACCCCAGCCTGACTCGGTAGGGGCTCAAGGTGGTGCCAAGGGGTGGGCGGGCCTGCCAGGGGCGGCGGAGATCGTCGACGAGGTCCCGGGCGAGATGCAGTTGTGTGTAGGCGGCAAGGACGAGGGCTATCCACCGGTCGACGGCTTCGGCCGCGTCCAGGCGGGCGGCGCCCAGGCCGAGGTGGCCCTTGACGAACCGGTGGAAGTGTTCCTGGTCGAAGCGGCGCATGTAGGCCATCCACAGCAGAACGGGATCGGCGGGCTGTGGGCCGAGGTGCCACAGCCACAAGTCCTTCTCCGTGCCGCCGCCGTGCGGCAGCCGTTCGACGTGCACTTGAAGGACGGTGCCGCGCACGATGGGCAAGGGCGTGTCCTCGGGCCAGTCGCTCCACCAGCTGGAGCGGCGGGTCAGCTGCTGGTGCAGGTTGTGCCAGGCGCGGATGGTCACCTTCCCGTACCGGTCACTGTCGAGGTGGGTCTCGTTGTCGGGAGCCGGGCGGGTGTCGGGGCGGGCGCAGGAGAACTCCGCGCCGTGCCGCTGGGGGCGCCCGTTGGTGCCGGGCAGTCGTGGTGGCGGGTCGAAGTGGAAGCGCCGGTTGCTGCGCAGTCGCACCAGGAGCTGAACGGGCAGGCAGTCCAGCTCGGTGGCCAGTTCCGCGCCCCGGTAGCCGGCGTCCAGCAGGATCAACGGTGGTGGGTCGCCCAGTTGCCAGCGGCCGGTGGTCTGCAAGTCCGTCAGCAGGGTGCGGATCTGCCGCAGGGCGACCTCGCCGGCCTGCTCGGTGGGGCGCACCCGCCGCGCCTCCAGCGGCTGCACCCAGGAGGTGGCGCCCCAGCCGATGCCGACCAGAACGCTGTAGTCCCAGCCGGGCAGGAACATGTCCGGCCCCTTGCTGCGGACCATCACCATGGTCCGCTGGTCGGCAAAGCGGGCGTCGGGACGGGCCAGGGGGGTGGTGTCGATGGCGAACATCAGCGGCTCGCCCGCCCGGGCCGGGGACAGACGCTGGACCAGGGCCTGCCGCAGCCCGTCGGTCGAGACCCCGCCGTGGTGCAGCGCGTCGTACACCGAGCTGTGCCGCCGGAGGAACTCCGGCTCCAGCGACAGCTCGACCGGTGACTGCACCGGATGGGCGGTGCACAGCATCGCATCAGCGAGTTCGAACAGCGCATCGCCTCGACGGTACAGACAGGAGCGCAACTGGCTTCGGAACGCCGCCAGTTCGCGCAGGGCATCGACACCGGGCGTGGGAGAAGGAAGAGTGTGCATCACGGCCTTTGCCTGATCGACTGTCAACTCGTGGCGAGAAGACACGATCATGCAGAGGCCGCCCTGCTGTCATAAGAACCGCGGAATCCGTCCTGCCTGCGACCAGCCCTTGTCACCCGGAGTGACCGGGAACTCAAAATGCAAGGCTTCCGCAACGCCGAGAACCAACGGCTACGGACACGCTCAGTCACCACCCGCCGAGCCCGCGGACACCTCCGCACCGCTCAACTTTGAAGACCCGATTTCCCAGCGGCAGATCGCCGCGAAGAGCAACGAAATCCCCGCCTTTGCCCCGCTGCTTGAGCCACTCGACCTGCGTGGCCACGTCATCACCGCCGACGCGCTGCACACCCAGACCGGCCACGCCGAGCAGATCACCGCCCAGGGCGCCCACTACATCCTGGTCGTCAAAGGCAACCAGAAGAAACTTCGCCGTCAGCTGCGGCACCTGCCCTGGCGGGAGGTCCCGCTCCAGCACCGCACCCGCGACCAGCGACACGGACGCCGCGAAATCCGCCGACTCAAGGTCTGCACCGTCCAGCCCGGACTGCTCTTCCCCCACGCCGTCCAAGCCATCGAGGTCAAGCGGCGTCGCACAAACCGCAGGACCGGCAAGACCACCATCAAGACGATCTACGCGGTCACCAGCCTCACCCCGGACCAGGTCACAGCATCCCAGCTCGCCGAACTGATCCGCGGGCACTGGCAGGTGGAAGCCCTGCACCACGTGCGGGACGTGACCTTCGCCGAAGACGCCTCCAGTGTCCGCACCGGCACCGCACCCCGCGCGATGGCGACGCTCCGCAACATCGCCATCGGCCTCATCCGCCAGGCCGGATGGACGAACATCGCCGCCGCCACCGACCACTATCGGTCACGAACCGACCACGCACTCCAACCACTCGATCTCGAAATCTGAGAACGCATCAGCCCTGCTTCACACACCGATGATCACCGGTGGCCGCACCTGTTCCCGGGCCAGCCCAGACCAGCAAGATCGCGATCTACAGCTGGAGTATTAGAAGAAACCCAGCTTCTTCGGCGAGTACGACACCAGAAGATCCTTCGTCTGCTGGTGGTACACGTCATTCATGTCTGTGACGAGCTGGAATAGCGGATGATGAGAGGGGCGACGGGCCTCTGGCTCGCATATGGTCCGGTTCTTGGCGGCTCGTCGCACGGGCGCGGTTCACGCCGTATCGGCTCCGGCCTTGCGATGAAGCAGGCGCTTTGCGACCCGGTACGCCTCGTCGTAGCAGCCGTGCGTGCCTGCGGTGGCCGATGTGTAGTCGCCGGCGAACTCGATGCCGCGTACCGGTCGGCGCAGCTCGTCCAGTACGGACAGTCGCGCCGGAGACAGCAGGGAGAAGCAGTGCGGCCAGGTGTGCCCGTGCGTACCGGCGATGCGTCCGCGCAGTTCGGGGAGTACGGCGAGGAAGTCCTCGACCCAGGCTGCCAGGGCCGGTTCATCGGTGCCGAAGCCTTCCTGGTGGCCTGCGCCGTTGCCGTAGCAGACGTACTGGACCAGCGACGCCCCGGTACGCGTGTCGTGTCGGGGTCGGCCGGGGGCGGGGTTGATGATCGCGTCGAACCGGGTGCTGACAGTTGTGATGAACGCCGGATCGGCCAGGTGCGGGACATCTCGGACGTCGGCGACGACGGCGAGCGTGCGGCTGCCCGAGGTCAGTGCCTTGTCCAAGGCGTCCCGCTTCCACCGGGGCAGGTCCGGCACGACGTCCGGTACCTGGGGCGCCGGCACGGCTACGACCACTCGGCGGGCGGCTACCACACGCGTTTCGCGGCCTCGTTCACGAAGCCGGACACGGTACGTCCCGCTGTCGAGGGCCTCGACCGATTCGACGGTGGTCCCGAGGTGAACGGTGCCTTTCGGTAGTTGCTCGGCCATGCGCAGCGGCAGCTGCTGCATGCCGTCCACCGGGAACAGCCGGTTGCCCTTCTCGTGGGCGAGGTACGAGGCGAAGTAGCGCAGGCCGTACTTGGCGGTGGTCTGTGAGGCCTTGTCGACGGCGCCGCCCTGGACCGCGGTGCGGATGATGCGTATGGCGTCCGGGTGCAGGCCGACGAGCTGGTCCTCGACGGTGTGCGCACCGATCTCGTCGGAACGGGAGTCGAGTGCCCCGCCGCTGGTGTAGCGCCGGTACTCGTCCATCGCCTGGTCCACGAAGGCGGTGAGCTGTTGCTTGGCGGTGTCGTCCAGGGGAAGACGGGCCACCAGCGCGGCGTTGTGGCTCCTTCCACGTGATCGAGCAGCAGATGGCCGCCGCCGTCGAGCTGTTCCCCGTCTTCGCCCGCGCGCACGTGCTGCGGACCTGGGGCGGCATCGTCGACGTCACCCCGGACGCCTCCCCGATCATCGGCAGCACGCCCGTGGAGAACCTCTACGTCAACTGCGGCTGGGGAACCGGCGGGTTCAAGGCCACCCCGGCGGCCGGCTGGACCTTCGCGCACACCATCGCGACCGGCGAGCCGCATCCGCTGAACGCCCCCTTCGCCCTCGAACGCTTCACCACGGGCGCACTGATCGACGAACACGGCGCCGCGGCCGTGGCCCACTGAGGAGGACACCGTGCTGCTGATCAACTGTCCATGGTGCGGTCCTCGGGACGAGACCGACTACCACTACGGCGGACAGGCCCATGTCGCCTACCCCGAGACCCCAGCGGATCTCACCGACGAGCAGTGGGCCGAGTACGTCTTCTACCGCGACAACCCCAAGGGCCCCTTCGCCGAGCGGTGGGTACACAGCACCGGCTGCCGCCGCTGGTTCAACGTCCTGCGCGACATCGCCACCCATGAGGTGCTGACCTCCTACCGGCTCGACGAGCCTCGCCCCGAACTGCCCCAGGCCGGAGGGAACCGATGACCGACCAGCATTTCCGGCTCCGGCAAGGGGGCCGCGTCGACCGTGGCACCGTGCTGCGGTTCACCGTCGACGGGCGGGAGTTGACCGGTCACCCCGGTGACACCGTCGCGTCGGCGATGCTGGCGAACGGGCTCGTCGAGGTCGCTCCGTCGCTCTACCGCGGCCGCCCTCGCGGCATTGTTGCCGCGGGTGTCGAGGAGCCCAACGCCCTGTTGCAGATCGATGGTTCGTGCTCGGAGGGCATGCTCCCGGCGACGACGGTGGAGCTGTACGACGGTCTGTCCGCCATGACGCTGTCCGGCATGGGCCGACTCGACCCGACCCCCGACCCCGCCGTCTACGACAAGAAGTACGTCCACACCGACGTCCTGGTCATCGGCGCCGGACCGGCCGGGCTCGCGGCCGCCGCCGCTGCCGCAGGCTCCGGTGCTCGCGTGATCGTCCTCGACGACCAGCCCGAGCCCGGCGGCTCGCTGCTCTCCGGGCGCACCGAGAGGGTCGGCGCGCAGACCGCCCTCGACTGGGTCGCCGACGTCCGCGCGGCACTCGACGCCGCCCCCGAGGCCGTCGTACTGCAGCGCACCACGGCCTTCGGGTCGTACGACGACAACTACGTGCTGGCCCTCCAGCGGCGCATCGACCACCTCGGAACTGCCGCACCCGAAGGCGTCTCGCGCCAGCGGCTGTGGCACATCCGGGCCTGCCAGGTCGTCCTGGCGACCGGCGCGCACGAACGTCCGCTGACCTTCGCCGGCAACGACCGCCCCGGTGTGATGCTGGCCGCGGCCGTGCGCACCTACCTCAACCGATACGCCGTGGCGCCGGGTTCGCTGGCCGTGGTCAGCACGACCAACGACAGCGCCTACGACACGATCGCCGGCCTCCACGCCGCCGGTATCGACATCGCCGCCGTCGTGGACGCGCGCCCCGAGCTGTCCCACCGGGCCGCCGAGGTCGCCGTCGCGACCGGGGCGCACGGGTGCTGACGGGAAGCGCGGTCGTCGACACCTCGGGGGACCGTCGGCTCACCGGCGTCACCGTCCAGGCCCTCGACGCCGACGGTCGACTCACTGGTGCCCCACCGTCGTTCGACTGCGACCTGCTCGCCGTATCGGGCGGCTGGAGTCCGGTGGTGCACCTGCACAGCCAGCGTCAGGGACGGCTGCGCTGGGACGAGGATCTGGTCGCCTTCGTCCCCGACGGCACCGTACGGGACCAGCAGGTCGTGGGTGCGGCCAACGGGACGTACGACCTCGACGGCTGTCGGGCCGAGGGAGCGCGGGCAGGTGCGCGGGCCGCGACGGACGCCGGGTTCCCGGTGCCGGTACCGTCGCCCGGCGATGCCCGGACCGGTTCTGGACCCATGCGTGCCCTGTGGCTGGTCCCCGCCCCCGAAGGCGAACCCGGCACCTGGGACACCCACTTCATCGACCTCCAGCGCGACGTCACCGTCACCGACGTCTGGCGCTCCACCGGCGCCGGCATGCGCGGCGTGGAGCACGTCAAGCGCTACACCTCGCTCGGCACGGCCAACGACCAGGGCAAGACCTCCGGCGTCAACGCGATCGGCGTCATCGCCGAGGCCCTCGGCGGTTCACTGGGAGAGATCGGCACCACGGCCTACCGGGCGCCGTACACGCCGATCGCCTTCGCCGCCCTGGCCGGGCGGGAGCGCGGCGAGCTGTTCGACCCGGAGCGGACGACGTCCATCCACAGCTGGCATGTGGCGCACGGCGCGGAGTTCGAGGACGTCGGGCAGTGGAAGCGCCCCTGGTACTACCCCCGGCCCGGGGAGGACATGGACACCGCCGTGGCCCGCGAGCGCCGCGCGGCCCGCGAGGGGGTGGCGTTCATGGACGCCTCCACCCTCGGTAAGATCGAGATCTGGGGTGCGGACGCGGGCGAGTTCCTCAACCGCATCTACACCAACGCCTTCAAGAAGCTGAAGCCCGGCATGGCCCGCTACGGCGTCATGTGCAAGCCGGACGGCATGATCTTCGACGACGGCGTGACGCTCCGCCTCGACGACAACCGCTACTTCATGACCACCACGACCGGTGGCGCCGCCGGCGTCCTGGACTGGCTGGAGGAGTGGCTGCAGACCGAGTGGCCCGAACTCGACGTGCACTGCACCTCGGTGACCGAGCAGTGGCGACGATCGCCGTCGTCGGCCCCAGTCACGCCAGGTCGTCGCCCGACTCGCGCCCGACATCGACCTGTCCGTCGAGGCGTTCCCCTTCATGGCCTTCCGCGAGACCACCCTGGCCTCCGGAATCCCGGCCCGCATCTGCCGGATCTCCTTCTCCGGCGAACTCGCCTACGAGATCAACGTCTCCGCGTGGTACGGCCTGGCCGTCTGGGAGCAGGTGTACGAGGCCGGGCTGCCGTACGGCATCACCCCGTACGGCACCGAGACCATGCACGTCCTGCGGGCCGAGAAGGGCTACATCATCGTCGGCCAGGACACCGACGGCACCGTCACCCCGCAGGACGCGGGCATGTCCTGGGTGGTCTCCAGGCAGAAGGACTTCATCGGCAAGCGGTCCTACTCCCGCGCCGACACCTCCCGCACCGACCGCAAGCAGCTGGTCGGCCTGCTCCCGAGCGACCGCACGACCCGGCTGCCCGAGGGCACCCAACTCGTCGCGCCGGACGTGCCGATCACCCCCGAGGCCGGGCCGGTGCCGATGCTCGGCCACGTCACCTCCAGCTACCACAGCCCGGCCCTCGGCCGTCCCTTCGCCCTCGCCCTCGTCGCGGACGGCCGGGACAGGATCGGCGAGACCCTGCTCGCCCCGGTGGGCGAGGACCTGGTGCCCGTCGAGGTGGCCGACTTCGTCCTCTACGACCCCGAAGGGACCAAGCGCGATGGCTGAGCCGACGATCGACGCACGGGTGAGCCCGTTGGCGCACCTGGAAGAGCGGATGCGCGCCGCCACGGTCACCGGCGCCCGCGGCGTCACGCTCACCGAGTGGCCGTTCCTCACCATGGTGAACCTGCGCGTCGATCCCGCGTCCGAAGCGGCCGACCGCATCGAGAAGACCCTGGGCGCACCGCTTCCGCGCCAGGGCGGGCACATCACCGCATCCGGACCGCACACGGTCCTCTGGCTGGGCCCGGACGAGTGGCTCGTGCTGTCCCAAACCGAAGCGGCCGCTGTGACCGCCGAGTTGCGGGAGGCCCTCGGCGGCGACCCGGGCTCGGTCGTGGACGTCTCCGCGAACCGCACCACCCTGGAGCTGAGCGGCCCGGCCGCCCGGCAGGCGCTGGAGAAGGGCTGCCCGCTGGACCTGCATCCCCGGGCCTTCGGCCCCGGCAAGGCAGTGTCGACCACGGTGGGGCCTGTCGCCGTACTGCTCTGGCAGGTCGACGACACTCCGACGTACCGCCTGTTCCCGCGCTCCTCGTTCGCCGACCACCTGGCCCGCTGGCTCATCGACGCGATGAGCGAGTACCGCGGCCCCGAGGTGCCCTGATGGCGCTCAGCGCATTCGACCTGTACTCGGTCGGCATCGGCCCCTCCTCTTCCCACACGGTGGGGCCGATGCGCGCGGCCCGGCGGTTCGTCCGGCGCCTGGACGCTGAGGGCCTGCTGTCCTTCGTCGGCCGAGTGCGGGCCGAACTGTTCGGCTCGCTCGGCGCGACCGGCCACGGCCATGGCTCGGACAAGGCAGTCGTCCTCGGCCTGGAGGACGAGGATCCCGCCACCGTGGACACCGACCGGGCCGACGGCCGGGTGGGGGAGGTGCGCCAGAGCAGGACCTTGCTCCTGGCCGGCAAGCACCGGATCGGCTTCGACAGCGACGCCGACCTGGTGCTGCACCGGCGCAAGTCCCTGCCCGCGCACCCCAACGGCATGGTGTTCCACGCGTTCGCGGACGACGGCCGGGTGCTGGACCAGCGGACGTACTACTCCGTGGGCGGAGGCTTCGTCGTCGACGAGGCCGCCACCGGCGCCGATCGTGTCGTCGAGGGCACGACCCGGGTGCCCTTCCCCTTCGACTCGGCGGCCGAACTCCTCGCGCACTGCGCACGCGAAGACCTCGCCATCAGAGACATCATGCTCGCCAACGAGCAGGCCTGGCGCCCCGAGGCCGAGGTGCGCTCGGGGCCGCTCCACCTGTGCTCGGTCATGCGGGCGTCGGTAGAGCGCGGATGCCGTCGCGAAGGAGAGCTGCCGGGCGGCCTGCGGGTGCCGCGCCGCGCACCGGCGCTGTTCCAGGACCTCAACTCCGAGGCCGACGACCGGGATCCGCTCCACGTCATGGACTGGGTGAACCTGTTCGCCCTGGCCGTCAACGAGGAGAACGCCTCAGGCGGCCGCATCGTGACCGCACCGACCAACGGGTCAGCCGGCATCATCCCCGCCGTACTGCACTACTACGTGCGTTTCGTACCCGGCGCCGACGACGACGGCGTGATGCGCTTCCTGCTGACCGCCGCCGCGATCGGCATCCTGTTCAAGCAGAACGCCTCCATCTCCGGCGCCGAGGTCGGCTCGGCCTGCTCCATGGCGGCCTGGACGCTGTGCGAGGTCCTCGGCGGGACGCCCGCGCAGGTCGAGAACGCCGCCGAGGTCGGCATCGAGCACAACCTGGGGCTCACCTGCGATCCGGTCGGCGGCCTGGTCCAGATCCCCTGCATCGAGCGCAACGCCGTCGCCAGCGTCAAGGCGATCAACGCGGTACGGCTCGCCCTGGCCGGTGACGGCACGCACAAGGTCAGCCTGGACAAGGCCATCAAGACCATGCGCGACACCGGCAGGGACATGAAGGTCAAGTACAAGGAGACCGCCCGCGGCGGCCTCGCCGTCAACGTAATCGAGTGCTGACACCATGACTGATCTCCAACAGGACTCTCCCCCGGCGCCGGTCGAGCACGTGCTCACCGTCGACTGCCCCGAGGCCCCCGGCATCGTCCATGCCGTCTCACGGTTCCTGGTCGAGCACGGCAGCGACATCATCGACAACCACCAGTTCGGCGACCGCCGCGACGGCCACTTCTTCATGCGGGTGCGTTTTGCCACGTCCGGCGGCGAGAACACCACCGAGGTGCTGCGCCGTGGCCGCGCCGTTCACCATGCGGTGGCACCTCGAACCGGTCGGCACCCGGCGCCGCGTGCTGGTCATGGTGTCCCGCTACGGCCACTGCCTCAACGACCTGCTCTTCCGCACCCGCAGCGGCGACCTGCCCATCGACGTGGTCGCGGTGGTCTCCAACCACCGCGACCACGAGGCACTCGTCACGTGGCACGACATCCCGTTCTTCCATGCGCCGGTCACCGCCGCGACCAAGCCCGAGGCCGAGGCCCGACTTCTGGAGCTCGTCGACTCGTTCGACGTCGACCTGGTCGTGCTGGCGCGCTACATGCAGGTGCTCTCCGACGACCTGTGCACCCGGCTGGTTGGCCGGGTGATCAACATCCACCACTCGTTCCTGCCGAGCTTCAAGGGTGCCAAGCCCTACCACCAGGCACATGAACGCGGCGTCAAACTCGTCGGCGCCACAGCCCACTACGTCACCGCCGACCTCGACGAAGGCCCGATCATCGCCCAGGAGGTCATCGGAGTCGACCACAGCCACACCCCCGACGACCTGGCCGCCATCGGCCGCGACGCGGAGT
Organism: Streptomyces flavusporus; assembly: GCF_046267975.1. Classification (NCBI taxonomy): domain Bacteria; kingdom Bacillati; phylum Actinomycetota; class Actinomycetes; order Kitasatosporales; family Streptomycetaceae; genus Streptomyces; species Streptomyces flavusporus. Next base: position 9,066,676 of record NZ_CP176503.1, read on the forward strand.
CGGCGGCCCTGGCCCGAGCGGTCCGCTGGCATTGCGAAGGCCGGGTGTTCGTCCAGGGCAGACGCACGGTGGTCCTCCGGTGACAGGCGAAGCAGGGGCACGCTCATGTGACGGCAGGATGCGCAGATCGCCCGGTTGGAGACCGGATCCTGAGTCGGTGTCGGCGATATGACGCTGCCGTCGGGCTGGACGAGGGCGGGGAAGACGCGGCCGTCCTGGGGCAGGGGGGATGCCGCAGGTCTTGCCGTCAAGGACACCCTGCCGTACTTCCTCGGCGCCGTCGGGCCTGAACAGGCCCTGCGCCGTCACCGACTTGGCGAGGCACTGCGCGAACAGCGCGCCGCCCAACGCAAATTCGACAATGCCGTCCGCCGCAGGGACGGCATCGACACCCGCCAGGCGGCACTGCTGCGCCGCGAAGGACTCCTGCAGGACCTTCCCCGCCCTGGACCCGCGGCAGACCCGATCACTGCTGGGGCAGGCCCTGACCGTCACCCCCATCACCGTCGGCGGACCTACCGACCTGCAAGACCGCAGGTACTCGCCCAGGAGGGTTCTGTCAGCGATCTCGTGCATGCCAAGGTCAAGCGGCTGCGTAGACAGGAACGCCCTGGTCGCAAGGTATCGGCGGATGTAACACGATGTGCAGGGACAGGAGCGTCAGCAGCAGCTGCGGGAGGAGCAAATCTGCAGGTGGACGCCGCGAAGGGCGACAGCCGACTAACCGCCCATCACCCATCGCACCCCCGCGACCACTCCCAGCAACAGAGCTGGGGCCACCCACCACCAGGCGATGACCCGTCGCACCGACGGAAGCATCCACAACGCTCCTGCGGCACCGGCGGCCCCGATGGTGAGAACGCAGGACAGAACGATGCCGGCGTAAGCGTCGTCGTCCCAGGAGCCGGACGGACGGATGGTCAGTGCCGTCCAGCAGAAGTACCCAGCGATGAGGGTCAGCAGAGCGAGTGGTACGGCGAGGACCAGGCGGAGGCAGCCGCGGTCGTCGTCCACGTTGGAAGGGCTGGTCATCAGCGCAGTGCGTTCCTTGCGTCGTCCAGATTGTTCGTAAAGCCACGCCCATACGCTTGGGCGTCGTCGGTCTGCCAGTACGGACCGCCGTTGTATCGCGCGGCGAGCTCCTGATACTGGGCCGGTGTCATCTCCTCCGCCGGCACGTCGGCGAATTCGCTTTCCGCCTTGAGCTGGGCCAGGTACTCGGAGGCGATGAAGATGTTCTGCGCCGGGTCCTGCAGAGCTTCCTCCACCATGCCGCGTTGCTGATCGGTGAGGTGGTCGGGGTCGTAGCCGAGGACTTCCGCGCCGCGTCGCACCTGGATGGCGATGGGTCCCATGGATGTGTTGTCGGGGTCGCCGCCGAGGCGCCACGGCAGGCTCTCGGGGGCGATCGGGCTGAGCGGGGAGTCCGCCTGTTCGCGGATGGTGTCGGTGATGTCGTCGAGGATGCCGGGCTGTCCGCCGATCTCCTGCCAGGCAATACCGGCGACCATGTCCGGCGGCAGCCCCGAGTTGCGTGCCGCAGCCGTGATGATCTCCTTGTTCGCCGCGATCCAGTCGGCGCGCTCCTGGGCGTTGGAGGGCGGGCTCCAGTAACTGTCCTTCGCTCCGGGCAGGCTGGCGACCTGGAGTCGGATATCGCGCAGGGTCGGGGAGACGATGTCGTTTCCGGCGATGGGGAAGTAGTCCTGCTTGGGGCCGCTGCCGGGCAGCCGCGTCAGCGGGTTCGTACTCGCCTCGGCCGCCTCCCGCCGCAGCTCAGCGATCGCCGAGACGATGTCGACGCGGTCGATGAAGCCCATGCGGAAGTCCGGCAGCAAGTCGTACGCCTGCTTGAGCTGGTGGACGCAGAGCTCACGTGCCTCTTGCTCGGTGGTCTTGGCCAGGTGGAAATCGCCGCCGGCCGCGTCGTGCAGCCGGTTCGCGTCGTCGCGGATGTCGTCGACGTCCATGGTGAGTTCGGCGAAGAAGTCCATGACACCCGTGGTGTCCCGCATGTCCTCCCACTGGCGCATCGGCTCGGCCTCCTGGGCTTCACGGGTGATCGCCGTGCCCTTGGTGTGGATCAGATTCGCGAGGGCCTGCTCGTTCGCCTTGCCGTTGGAGTAGTGGGCCTTTGCGACCTCCAGGGCGAACGCGTAGTCGCGCAGGGCAGTAGCGGCCTTGTTGTAGCCGTCGGCGATCTGCGCGATGAGTTTACGGGCTTCGGCGAGTCGGGCCTCGTAGTGCTGACTGCCGTCGCTCTTCCACTGCGTGTGCTTCTCGGCCCGCTCGGCGGATGGTTCGACCGCAACGAGCATGTCGTGCAGGCGCTTGAACTCGTCCGCGTTGCGCTCGACGAGTGGAGGGCTGCAACTCTCCAGGAACTCGACGTCCGTGCGGTGGCTGATGCCGCTGCTCATCGTGCCTCCGGGGCGACGTACTGGCCGTAGCGCAGCACGTTGTCGAGGAAACGCTGTGCGGTGTCGCCATCGACCTTCACGAAGTCGCTGCCGGCGGTTCGCAGACGAGTGGAGAGTGCCGCGAACAGAGCCACCGCATCCACGTACTGGTCATCAGCGAATCGAGCGAACCGCGTCACCTGCTTGGCCACGTCCTCGTGCGCACGGGGATCCCGGGCCATGGTGGAGAGTTCGGCGTCCGGCCGACCCTCGTGGAGGAAGCCCGCGATCTCGATCAGCAGATTCGAATTGCCGTTGACCGAGTCGGTCTTGGCGACCAGCCTTCCGGTGGCCGGTGCGGCTGCGCCGCCGCTCGCATCTGCTGGAAGCTGATCGATCTGCATACCTGTCGACCGCCGCGCCAGGGCGTCGGCCTTCAACTGGGCCCACTCCTCTTCGAAAGACAAGCCCGTTCCCCCTCTTGCTGGACATCCATTCCGTCCTCGGACGGTAGGACGATCATGCCATTGGAGCGGGTGATACTGGGAGATCGCCCTTCTGCCCAGGGTGGGTGGTCCGTTGCCCGACCCTCGCGGAGTCGTACGGTGCGAGAAGTGAGGCCGTGGTGCCGTCAGTCCCCCTGCCGAGCTGGGACACCGCGGTGACCACTCAGCCCCTGGGATCCGCTGACGGAAGCCCTGTGTCGCAAGGCATCGGTCGATGTGACACAGTCCTTGACGAACAGTGTGGACAAGGGTGAGTTTCAGACCTCGGCGCTGCATCCCGGTATCATGAGAGCCATCTGGCATGAGGGGAGGCGCCTTGAGCTACACCACCATCTCAACGGCGCCGTGGTATTGGTGGTGTGAGTCGGGCGTGTGCCCGGAAGCCGCTGGTGCCGTGCATCTCGAGCATGGCAGTGTGCTCTCGCCCGCCAACCAGCGTCTGCTCGCTGGTGCATACGGACCCATGGCGGATCACATACGCTGTCCCGCCTTCCCATCGACGCCAGTTGGCGCGGACGCGACACTCCGGCCTTTGACGTTTGACGTCATGCTGGCGCCGTCGCGTGGTGCAATCGCTCGTCGCTCGGCGGCGGTTCGAGCTGCTTCAGCCCTCCATGAACTCGCTCATGCCAAGGCCATCTTCGACAACACCACACCCGCAGCCGGTGGGATGTCCCCAAACTGGCTGGCAGCAGGCGAGGGGAAGACCCATGCGATGCTGCAACTGATGGGGCGTCTGGTACGCACAGGTCTTGTGCGTCTGCTCCGTCAAGTGGATTTCGAGCGCATCGTGGCGAACGCGTTCGGTGCAGAGCTCTCATCTTGGGGCTCACCGCTTGAGATGCTGATTGAGCAGTTCCGTGACGTTCTGGGGCTCGACCGTGCGAGCAGCCGGAATCTGCGTGCCGTTCTGCTCCTGCTCGTTGGCCCGCGTTGCCTCGTCTTCGCCGGGCACCGCGATCGGCTGGAGGCCGTCGGTTCTAAGGGACGGGTATATCTTCGTACAGCTCTGACCGGGGCCAGCACTCGTAACGCCCCACCGGTGGGCCGCGTCGTGCGGAGGTCCGGGACGACCGGGACCCGAACCCTGCCGCCCATGCGACTCGCAGCGTGACCATGAATTCCTAGGCTGCGCCCGGTCCGCAGCTGAAGGAATCGTTCGGTGCAGCGGGAACCATACGTCAAGGCGCTCTTCCTGATGATCGCCGCCCTGTCCTCCTTGCTCGTGGCACTCGTGGCAGGCTTCCTATCCTGGGCGTCGGGCACCAATCCGGCAGGCGCATTTCTATACGGGGGCGGAGCCTTCATCCTGTGGATGACCTTGTGCGTGTCGATACTCTCGGCGCTGCGACTGCTTGAGTAGGGACAACCGCCGCCCCTACGCGGAAACACCCGGACGAGCGGGGAGAAGCAGCACGTCTGGGGGCTCGTGTCTGGGGGCGGCATCCTTCACCATCTCCAACTGGCGTGCTAAGTCACCCCAGTGCGCTCGCTGTACCAGGTCATCGGTCATGGCGCGAGGTTACCTCTGCCAATGCTCTGCTCATGGGGGATGTCTGTTTATCGGCCGAGGGCATGTTCTTTCCTGGGACTACTGGTGTGCGGGTGGAGTGTGTGGAGGCGCTCGTGGACGGGACGCCGGTCCAGCTGTCCAGCACACGTTCGTCGAGAGCGTGTCCGGACTGCGGTGTCGCATCCCGCCGGGTCCACAGCCGTTACGGTCGTCAGCCGGACGACTGTCCTGTCGCCGGGCAGGCCGGTGCTGGTTCGGCTGACCGTCCGCCGGTTCTTCTGTGATACCCCAACCTGCCAACGCCGGACGTTTGCCGAACAGATCGACGGTGTTAGCGAGCCCTACCAGCGGGCGAGCTCCGGCCGTGCCGGACCAGGCCCCACGGGTGCTCGGCGTGGACGAGTTCGCCTCCCGCCGCGGCCGTCGCTTCGGAACGATCCTCGTCGACGTCGAAACTCATCAGCTCGTCGATGTCCTGCCAGACCGGAATTCCGAGACGCTGACCGCTTGGCTCCGCGACCATACCGGTGCTGAGATCGTGTGCCCGCATAGTTGCAGCCCGAGCATGCGGAAGGCGGTGGGGATTGCGGCGTCGCGTGCCGGCTCGGTCTGGCGTGATGGGTGGCGGTCATGACGGTCCTTGCGGCGAAGGTAGGGCAGGTCGTCTCACTGCTCCAAGTGCGTCACCCAACGTGGGGGTGGGTGTCAGGGGGCGGCGCTGATCACCGCGGGCTGCGCTCATCGAGGCAGCCCGTGCCGCCCCCGACCTCGCAGCAAGGCGCTCCTAGGGGGTGGCCAGCTCGGCCCAGATGGTCTTCCCGGACGAGGTGTACCGCGTGCCCCAGCGTTGGGACACCTGGGCGACGAGGAACAGGCCGCGGCCTCCCTCGTCGTCCCGACGCGCTCGCCGCAGGTGGGGTGCGGTGTGCGCGTTGTCGGAGACCTCGCACAGCAGGCTGCGATCCCTGATCAGCCTCAGCATGACGGGGCCGGTGGCGTACCGGATGCCGTTGGTGACCAGCTCGCTCACCACGAGTGCAGCGGTGAACGACAGTTCGGACAGGCCCCAGGTCGCCAATTGGCGCTCAGTGAGTGTGCGGGCGTGAGCCACCATGGCCGGGTCGGGCGGCAGCTCCAGGTCCGCCACATGGTCGGCGTCGAGCCGCCGGGTGCGGACGAGCAGCAGCGTGGCATCGTCCGCCTGTGGTCCGGGTGGCAAGGTCGACAGCGCCCGGTCACACAGCTCCTCCACGGGGCGGCGTTGCCAGGTGAGCACATGGGCCAGACGGTCGATTCCGCTGTCGATATCGGTGCGCCGGTCCTCCACGACGCCGTCGGTGAAGAACGCCACCAGGCTGCCTTTGGACAGGCTCAGCTCAACGTTCTCGTAGGGCAGGCCGCCCAGCCCCAGGGGCGGCCCCGGCGCCAGCGCGGACAAGGCCACCGAGCCGCTCGCATCGGCCACGATCGGCGGGGGATGGGCCGCGCTCGCCCAGACGCACCGGCCGCTGACCGGGTCGTAGATCGCGTACAGGCAGGTCACCCCGAGCGCCTCGTCGCTCAGCCCGTCGTCCGCGTGGGACTCCGAGTCCTGTGCGACCAGGTCGTCCAGCCGGGTGAGCAACTCGGCCGGATCCAAGTCCAGCAAGGCCAGAGTCCGTACGGTGGCGCGCAACCGGCCCATGGTCGCGGCCGCGTGCACGCCGTGGCCCACCACGTCGCCGACGGTCAGGCCCACTCTGGCACCGGACAGCGGGATCACGTCGAACCAGTCGCCGCCCACGCCCACGCGGCTGTCGGCCGGCAGGTAGCGGTACGCCACGTCGACCGCGCTCTGCTCGGGCAGGTTCTGTGGCAGCAGGCTTCGCTGCAGTACCAGGGCCGCCGCATGTTGGCTGGTGTAACGGCGGGCGTTGTCGATGCCGACGGCGGCTCGCTCGGCCAGTTCCACGGCGAGCGTCTGCTCCTCGGCGCCAAAGGGGTCGGGATTGCTGCTGCGCCGGAAGGTGGCAAGGCCCAGGACTGCATCGCGGGTGAGCAGCGGGACGAAGAGGCAGGAGTGCGAGGCGGCCGATCCCACCTCGCCCGGTGCGTCGGGCGGGCAGGCGTCGACGACAGGGCGGCTGGTGGCCAGGCTCAGAGCCTGCGGTGACGAGGGTGGGTAGGAGACGGGACTGGTCCGGAACTCTTCCGGGGTCCGGCCGTGCATCCGCAGCAGATTGTGCCCCGGCGCCGGCCCCGTCGGCGGCTGCCGTCCCTCGATGACGGCCGGCGGCAGGTCCACCAGCACTTCGTCGGCGAGCTGCGGTATCGCCACGTCGGCAAGCTCCGCGGCTGTACGACGCACGTCCAGCGAGGCACCGATGCGCTTTCCTGCCCGCACCAGCAGCGACAGGCGTTCCTGGGCGCGGTAGCGGTCGGTGATGTCCAGGGACTCCTCGAACAGCCCCAGCGGTTCGCCTCGGGCGTCCAGCAGCCGGTGGTACGAGCAGGACCAGACGTGCTCGCGTACCGGGTCGGCGGGGGCGCGTCCGCGATAGTGCATGCCGGTGATCGGTTCCCCCGTCGTCAGCACGTGCTGCATCACCTGGTCTTCGTCCGGAGGGTGGTGGCGGGAGATGAATTCGCCTTCAGGAAAGAGATCCGCGGCCGGTCGGCCGATGTACTGGGCGATCCCCGCGAGCTCCAGATCGGTGGAGACATTCCCCCAGACGATGCGCATGTCGGTATCGAAGATCGTCAGCCCCACGGAAGACTCGGTCGCCAGTCCCTGCAGCACCGCCAGCTGCGCCTCCCAGCCGCGTAGCGCCTCCAGGTCGGCCGCGACCACGACGGTCGCAGCGGCGCCCCGGTGCGCGAGCGGGCTGAACGTCACGGCCGCGCGCAGGGTACGTCCGTCTCGACAGCACAGGTCCAAGACGGTGCTGCGAGGGCTGTGCGCTCTGCAGAGGGCGGACAGCCGCTGCTCCGGGGTCGCTGCCAGCAGCCGGGCGGCCGACTGGCCCAGCACATCCTCGGGTGTATGTCCGAGGAAGCGCTGGGCTGAGGATCCCCACCCGGAAATGCGGCCTTCGTGGTCCAGCACCGCGGTGGCGGCCTTGGAGAGCTCCAAGGGACTGTGGAAATCGACGTTGGCCGCCTTCGGAAAACGACCCATGACACCGCTTCCCTTCGTGCTCCCTCAGCATCCCGTGCCGCACGACGGACGACAACCGCACGCGTGATCGCCATCTGCTCACACAGGGCGACCGCCGACGGTCTGCCGGACACGACCCACCATGCGATGCAGAGCGGTCTGGAACCGGCCCGCACGCAGTACCGCTCGCCACGGCGCCCGACCGAGCCGGCGGGGCGGTCCAGGTCGGGGCCATGACCCGTGGGGACCGCCCCCGCTCCGTCATCGCCGCTCGGGGCATTGCGCAGGTGTTGCTGCCCTGAGTAATGAGTTGGATGCCGACCACCACCTTCGGCGACGGATTCGAGCGTCACCGCCTGCCGTAATCCCTCGTGCCCGCCACGGCGTGCCGCGCCGTGGGCGAGGCCGCGGCCGCACCGGGTTCACTAGGCTTACCAGGCAACAGCAGATCAGCGGGGCATTCAGGAACGCCTGGCCACCGACCCGGAGTGCAAGGTGGTGTCCAGCGGTGGAGAAGCGGATGACGGAGTTCAGCGAGATCCACGACAATCCGTTCGCCCTGCACCTTGCCGCTTTGGCGGTGCTCGACGACCGGGGAGCCGTGGTCGGATGGAACCGGCGGGCCCAGGAACTACTCGGCTATCCGGACACAGCCGTGATCGGCCGTCCGGCTTTCGAGGCCCTTGTCGATCCTCGCGATCTGCCGGCCGCAAGGAGGGCCGCGGCGAGCTGCAGGAGGGCCGGCGGCTGGTTCGGGGCGCTCAACCTACGGCACCGCGACGGGCGGCTCGTGGAGATGGGGCTCAGGGCCCATGCGCTCTCACGCGACGGCCGGGTCCGTGAGTGGTTTCTTGCCGGGGCCCTCGCGGTGGACGTCCTGGAGTGGCAGAGGGACCGCGCGGTCCTGGACGGGTTGTACCGCCGATGCCCGATCGGCCTGGTCGTCCACGGCCCTGACCTGAGGATTCTCCGGGTCAACCGGGCCATCGAACGCTTCAGCGGCGTCCCGGCAGCGGACTTTCGGGGGCTGCCCACCGGTTCTTTCCTCCTCCCCGATGACGCACGCAGGGCCGTGGACCGTGTGCGCCAGGTGATCGAGACCGGAAGGCCGATGCTCTACTCCGAGCAGTTCGTTCGTCTGGAGCAGGATCCGGCACGAGAGCGGGTCGCGATGGTCTCGTCCTTTCCGATGGCGGATCCTTCCGGCCGCATCCTGGGTGTGGCCGAGATGATCGAGGACATCACCGAACGCCATCGGGCCCAGCGTCGGCTCGCGCTCCTCGACCAGGCCGGCAGCCGTGTCGGAACCACGCTCGACGTGGCAGAGACCGCCCGGGAACTCGCCGAGGTGATGGTGCCTCACCTCGCCGACCATGCGTCAGTGGACCTGCTTCAGCAGGTGACGCGCGGTGAGGAACTGACGCAGGCCCTTGCGGGGCCCGTAGTACGAGTGGGGGCCTGCAGCGTCGGTGCCCAGCAACCCGGCCCGCCCCACCCCCAGGGCGATCCGGTGGAGTTCGGGCCTGACGCACCCCAGGCCAGATGCCTGGCCGAAGGACGGCCCGTCCTGGAACCGGTTCTCCCGCCCGACTGGTCCTCCAGGGAAGGCCGCCAGGGGGACCACGCTCCGGACCTGGGCGCCCACTCGCTGATCGCGGTCCCAGTTGCCGCACGTGGCCTGGTGCTGGGCGTGATGACCCTGTGGCGTTCGCGCCGCCCCGATCCCTTCGAGGCCGACGATCTCACCCTCGCCCAGGAACTCGCCTCACGTGCCGCCGTCGCCATCGACAACGCCCGGCGCTTCACCCAGCAGCAGCAGACCGCGTTCACCTTGCAGAGCAGCCTGCTGCCCCGGGCGGTTCCGGACCAGTCGGCCGTCGAGGTGGCCCTGCGGTACCTGCCGGCCAGCGCGGCCCCTGGCCTGGGCGGTGACTGGTTCGACGTCATTCCCCTGTCCGGGGCACGGATCGCCCTCGTCGTCGGCGACGTGGTGGGACGCGGCATCCACGCCGCCGCCACCATGGGCCGGCTGCGTACCGCCGTACACACGCTCGCCAGCCTCGACCTGGAGCCGGACGAGGTCCTCTCCCGCCTGGACGATCTGGTCCTTCTGCTGGCGGCCGAACAGGAAGCAGCCGGCGAACGGCCCGTGGGCGAGCAGGTCGTCGGCGCCACCTGCCTGTACGCCGTGTACGACCCGGTCTCCGGGCGGTGTTCCGTGGCCCGCGCCGGCCACCCGCCACCGGTGGTGACCGCTCCGGACGGACAGGCGGCTCTGCTCGACCTGCCCGCCGGCCCACCGCTCGGCCTGGGCGGCCTGCCGTTCGAGGCCCGGGAGGTCGAACTGGCTGAGGGAAGCCTGCTGCGCCTGTACACCAACGGACTCATCGGCGAGCGTCACATCGATGCCGACGTCGGCCTGACCAAGCTGTGCGCCGCGCTCAGCCGCCCCGCGGACCCGCTGGAACGGACCTGCCAAGCGGTGGTCGACTCACTCGTGCCCGCGCGCCCCAGCGACGACGTCGCGTTGCTGATCGCCCGCACCCGCGTGCTGCCGGCGGACGATGTCGCCTCCTGGCGTCTGCCGCTGGAGCCTGCCAGCGCCGCCCGGGCCCGGGCATTGACCTCGGCCAAGCTGAGCGAATGGGGTCTGGAGCACCTGGCGTTCACGACGGAGTTGATCGCCAGTGAACTGGTCACCAACGTCTACCGCTACGCCAGTGGCCCCGCGACCCTGCGGCTGATCCGTGAACGGTGTCTGGTGTGCGAGGTCAGCGACACCAGCCACACCTCACCCCACCTGCGCCGCGCCCGTACCACCGACGAGGGCGGGCGCGGCCTGTTCCTGGTGGCCCAGATGGCCGAACGCTGGGGCACCCGCTACTCCCGCGAGGGCAAGACCGTGTGGACCGAACAGTCACTGGCCGGCATGTTCACCTGACCGCGACCTCGGCCTGCCGCCGCCGGCCCGCGGACCCGCGAGAACGGACGCGTCGCAACAATCCCGGCACGGCGTCGTCGCCCCACGCCCGTGGCGGGCCGCCCGGTCGGCGGCCCCCACGGTGGGACGGGCAGGTGGCGCGGGCGTGCCCGGCGGGTCATGACGGCTGGAGTACCAACTGACCGTCCGCGTACGGAAGAACCTTGGCGCGCGGCAGATGGACCAGGACCTCCTCGCCCGCCGGCACTCCCTCCTCCCGCGGTGTCTTGGTCCTTACGAGCTGCCCGGCCACCTCGACCTCGAGCACGCGCTGCGCGCCGTGGTCCGTGACGCTCCGCAGAGTGCCGGGGAAGGTGTTGGGACCGGGGTCCGTGACGATCTTGACGTACTCGGGCCGGACGCCCACCTGGACCTCGGTCGTGCTGTGCGGGATGTCCCAGGCGGCGGACAGCGCCCGGCCACCCAGCGCGAGGCTTCCGTTGCCCCGGTCCACGGTCAGGAAGTTCATCGCCGGTGAACCGATGAAGTAGCCGACGTAGGAGGACGAGGGTGCCTCGAAGAGCTGCTCCGGGGTGCCCTGCTGCACGGCACGGCCGTCCTTCATCACCAGCACTTCCTGCGCGAAGCTCATCGCCTCGTACTGGTCGTGCGTCACGTAGATCACGGTGGGCCTGAACTGCTCGGTGATCGCACGGATCTTGCGCCGCAGCAAGTGCTTCAGCTGCGGGTCGATGACGGTGAGCGGCTCGTCCATCAGTACGGCCGCGACGTCGTCCCGGACCAGGCCGCGGCCGAGCGAGATCAGCTGCTTGTCGTCGGCGGTGAGCCCGCGGGCGGGCTGCCTGAGCCGGCCGTGCAGGTCCAGGGCCTCGGCGACCTGCCGGACCTTGGCGTCGATCCTCGCCCTGTCCCAACGTCGGCACTGCAGCGGGAAGGCGAGGTTCTCATAGACCGTCATCGACTTGTAGATGACGGGGAACTGGAAGACCTGGGCGATGTTGCGGGCCTTCGTGGGCAGGGCGGTGACGTCGACACCGTCGAACAGAACCCGTCCCTGGGACGGTCTGACCAGGCCGGACAGGATGTTCAGCAGCGTCGTCTTGCCGCAGCCCGAGGGGCCGACCAGTGCATACGTCGTACCGGACTCGAAGGTCAGGTTCAGCGGTTTGAGAGCCCACCGCTCCTCTTCGACACCCGGCGCGTACGCGTGCCCGACGTCGACGATGTCCAACTGCGCCATGTCAACGCCCTTCCACTGAAGCGAGATCGTACGAAGGTGTCCGCACGAGCGTTCCCTGCTCGTCGAAGGCGAACAGCCGGTCGGGACGGAGCCGTAGTTTGACCAGGTCGCCGAGGGCGACGTCGTGGATGCCCTCGATCTGTACGACGAAGGGGCTCTCGCCGACGACCACGTGGACGAAGGTCTCGGAACCGGAGATCTCCACGAAGGTGACCTCGCCCTCGACCCCGCCGGCGGCCAGGCCGACGTCCGTCGCGCGCAGTCCGAACTGGTAGGCGCCGTCGGGAAGATCGGCCAGGTGGGCGGAGGCGTGTGTGGCCTGGAAGCCGGCGACCGTGACCTGGCCGCCCTCGATCCGGCCCGCGAAGATGTTCATGGGCGGGTCGTCGATGATGGACGCCACCGTGGTGGTCGCCGGGCGTTCGAAGACCTCCTGCGGGGTGCCGGTCTGGAGGATCCGCCCCTCGTGCATGACCAGCACCACATCACCGAGCATCATCGCCTCGGCGGGTTCGGTGGTCGTGTAGATGACGATCGTGTCCCCCCGGTCCGAGAAGAGGGTCTTGAATTCGTCGCGCAGTTGTTCGCGCAACTTGTAGTCCAGGTTCGCCAGCGGCTCGTCGAGCAGGAGGATGCCGGTGGCGCGTGCCAGGGCGCGGGCCATCGCGACGCGCTGCTGCTGGCCGCCGGAGCCCGGCAGCGGCGCCGCCTCGACCTCGTTGCGGATCCTGCTGTCCGGCTGCTGGGCCTGGATGAAGGCGTCGTCCCACGAGTACGACATCAGCGTCTGCCCGCCGCCGAACGAGAAGATCTCGTCTCCCAGGCCGAAGTTGGCGCCGCCGGGTGCCCACGTGGACTTGGCTTTCACCATGTCCTCCAGGGCGCGGACGAAGCCGGGCGTGTTGATCAGCGGCTGCATGGTCTCGACATCGAAGAAGACACCGCCCTCGACGTCCGCGTTCTTCACGTAGGGCGCCGCCCGGCTGATGAACGCGGAGAACGTCAGGTCGTCGCGCTTGGTCACCTCGGCACTGCCGTAGTTGCGCTTGCCGTCGCCGTCGAAGTCCTTGCCGCTGAAGAACTCGGCTATCTGCTGGTACTCGGCCCACGTCGTGGGGACCTTCAGGTCCTTGCCCGTGGCCTTCTTGTACTCCGCCTGCCGCTTGGGGTCCTTCAGCACATCGGTGCGGACCTTGAGGTAGTGCCGGTCACCGTCCACCGGGTACTGCACGACCTTCTCGTCCCAGGTCGCCACGTCCATGTAGGCCTTGGTGACGTCCTTCATGCCGGGGGTGTTCAGGTACTTCTTCGGTACCGGTGCCAGATAGGGGGCCATGTCGCCGATCCACAGGGACGGGTAGAACATGACGTCGTACGCCGGCTGGCCCGCCTGAAGGGGCGTGAGGATCTTCTGGTGCAGCTCACCGAAGGGGACGTTGACGACCTCGACCTTCCCGCCGGTGATGTCCTCGAACTGCTTGGCGTGCAGCTGAGTCGGCTCGCCGATGACGGGGACGGCGTGACTGATGATCTTCAGGGTCTGTCCGGAGTAGTCCTTGCGGCTGATCGCTTCGTAGCTGCAGGGCCCGGGGACGTCCTTGACCTTCGTGGCCGGGTAGTCCTTGCCGTACTTCTGGTAGCTGATCTCCGAGCCGGGCTTGAAGAGCGCGGCCTTTCCCTTGGGCTTTTGCTGTTCCTGGCTCTGGGCGGTGCACGCGGTGGCGGTCAGGGCCGCGACGGCCGCGACGGCGACCAGGGCCGGGTACGGTCTGCTGCGCATGGGGCTGCTCCTGCGGTGTCAGGGGATCAAGATCGCTCGGCCGCGCACGGCCCCGGCGTCCAGGTCGTCGAGGGCCTGCTGGAAGGAGGCGAGGGGGTAGCGCTGGGTGTGCAGGGTGACCTTGCCGCGGGCGGCCAGGACCATCAGCTCGGAGAGGTCGTTGTAGGACCCCACGAGGTTCCCGATGAAGTTGATCTCCGTGGAGATGACGTCGATCGTCGGAACGTGGAGGTGGCCGCCGTAGCCGATGACGTAGTAGTTGCCGTTGCGGCGCAGGCAGGCCACGCCCGTCTCGACGGCACCCCCCTCACCGACGAAGTCCAGGACGGCCTCCGCCCCGTGCCCCGAGGTGAGGTCCCGCACACGGTCGACCTCGCTTCCGTCCGCGACGAGCGTGTGGTCGGCGCCCAGTTCCTCGGCCAGCGCCAGGGCCTCCGGGCTGCGGTCGATGACGATCATCTCGACCGGCGACAGGGCCCGCAGCACCTGGATTCCGATGTGCCCGAGCCCGCCGGCACCGATGACCACGGCCCTGTCACCGGGCCGCAGTACCCGGGCCGCCTTGGCGACAGCGTGGTACGCCGTGAGCCCGGCGTCGGCCAGGGCCGCCACCGAGGCCGGCTCGAGGGACGGAGCGAGCGGCACGACCGAGCGGGCGTTGGTCTTCAGGTACTCGGCGTAGCCCCCGTCGGCGTCGATGCCGGGGAAGGCCGAGTTCATGCAGTGCACGTCGTCGCCGGCCCGGCAGGCGCGGCACAGACCGCAGGTCACCAGCGGGTGCAGGATGACCGGGTCACCGACCTCGACGTGGGTGACGGACTGCCCGACCTCCGCGACCCAGCCTGCGTTCTCGTGACCGATCGTGTACGGGAGGGCGACCCCGCTCTTTTCCTTCCACTGTCCTTCGAGGATGTGCAGATCGGTCCGGCAGACTCCGGCGCCCCCGATCTTCACGATCACATCCAGCGGACCGGTGATCTGCGGATCGGGCACGTCCACGAGCACGGGCGGCTCGTCGTACTCGATGACCTGCACGGCCTTCATGGCGGCTCCCTGTGGGTCGGCGGGTGGATGGTGCGCCGATTACACAGGCCGCCGCTCGCAGGTCGATGTCTCAGAAGTCGTCCGCGGATGTCTCAATGTGATACACGCCGTAGGCGCCACGCCGTCGGGCTGGTCCAATCACTGCATTGAGGGAATGTGACGCGCGCAGTACGGGAGTGTTAATGCCCCGCCACCAGCCCGGAAGCTCGCTGAGAGCAGCCAGAGAGCTCTACCTGGAAGTCACCAACGATCCAAGCGCCCGGCCGCTTGTCGTGGCCTCGTGGCAGCGCTCGATGGAGCACAAGGTGCCGTCGGGCAGCCTCGACGCTCCGTACCTGGACAACCCCAACCTCGACAGCCCCCTCGCCAGGGCGGCGCTGCCGATCCTGGACAGGCTGCACGAGCAGCTCGCCGACGACCCGGTGTCCATCATGATCACGGACCGGAACGGCGTGGTGCTCTCCCGGAAGGTGTCCCACGAGGGGCTGACGACGAACCTCAACCGCGTGCAGCTGGCCCCGGGCCATGTGTTCGCCGAGCGCTACGTGGGCACCAACGGCATCGGGACCGCGCTGGCCAGCGGCCGCCCGGTCATGATCGCCGGAATGGAGCACTACGTCGAGGCTTTGCGGGACTTCCACTGCGCGGCCGTGCCGATCCTGCATCCCACCCGGCGCACCCTGCTGGGGGCCTTCAACCTCACCACCATCCGTCAGGGTTCCGACGGCATGCTGATGGCCTTCGCCCGCTCGGTCGCGGCCCAGATCGAAGGTGAGATCGCGGCGATCACCTCGCGGCGCGAGCGGGCCCTGTTCCATGACTACATGGAGGCGTGCTCCTCGGTGCGTCCGGGCCCCGTGCTGGCCCTGAACCGCGATGTCGTCATGATGAACGAGCAGCTCAGCACGGCGGTGACCGGGCCGGATCACTACGCGCTGCTCGACCACGCCCGTGAGATCGCCGACAGCCCCCGGACGGAGGGGACGCGCAGCATCGCCCTGCCCTCCGGACGGGTCGCCGAACTCAGGGTCAGTCGCTGTCGGCGCGAGGACAGCGACGCGGGCGCCGTCTTCAGAGTCCGGCTGATCGGACGCCCGCAGCAGGGACCCGCGGTTTCCGCCGCGCCTGCCCGGTCCGGCCTGGGACTGGTGGGCTCGTCACCGCACTGGCTGCGCGCGGTCGCCGACAGCCAGGCGGCGTTCGTGGCCGGGACTTCGCTGCATCTCCTGGGCGAAGCCGGTGTCGGCAAGAGGACGCTGGTCGAGGCCCTGCACCGGGCCCACGGCGCCGGACGCCGGCTGGAGACGACGCAGCCGCCGCTGTCCGATGCGCCTGCCGTCACCGAGGGCTGGCTGCATGACATCGGAGAGCTGCTCGCCGTGTCGTCCAACGTGCTTGTCCTGCGCGACGTTCACCTGTTGGGCGACCAGCTGCGGCAGCGACTGAGGAACCTGCTGACGCACCTGGACGGCACCGCCACCGGGCAACTGGTCCTGACCAGCCAGCCGTCGATGGTCGGCACCGATGACCAGCTCGACCAGCTCTGCGGTGCCTTGGTGGAGGTGCCGCCCCTGCGCCATCGCCCCGGGGACATCGAGTACCTGGCGCGGTTCTTCCTGCGCAAGTACCGGCCGAGCGGTGAGAGCAGGTTCTCCCCGGATGCCCTGACCATGCTGCAGCGATGTCCCTGGCCGGAGAACGTCCGGCAGCTGGAGTCGGTGATGCGCGGGCTGGCGCGGCGGCCTTCCGGCCCGATGATCCATGCGGAGGACCTGCCGCCGGAATGCCGGGTGTCCTCGCACAAGGTCCTGACCACCATCGAGGCGCTGGAACGCGACGCCATCCTGCGTGGGTTGATGGACCACAACTCCAACGTCCAGCGCACTGCCCAGGACCTTGGTATCTCCCGCGCCACGATGTACCGCAAGATGCGCCGTTACGGCATCGTCCCGTCGAGCCTGACCTGACGAGCTGCCTCCGGGGCGTCGGGCAGCCGTGGCGTGCGGCACTGCTCGATGTCGCCGTCGGCGCGCGTACATCGCACGGAGACGACGGGACCTGGGCCGCTGGGCGGACTACGGCGGGGCACTGAAGCCGCTCGCGTAGCCCGCCCGCGCAGCCGTCGTCATTCGGCTGCGGCGAGCAGCCGTGCCTCGCTCTCCTCGTACAGCCGCCGGTTCTCGAGGCTGTCGGCGACGATGTGCTTGAGGTTGCCGGGCGTTGGGGGAGCGGATGCTGCGGAGGTCATGTGCGCCACTTCCTCGTGTGCGGTTTGGGCGTCGGAGTGCGCGTTTCCACCATGGAGTTGGTGTCGGGGCGTCCGTGCCCCGCCGACCGGACGCATATATTCGGCCGCGCCGCCTGGCGCAATCGCATCACACTGGTGATCGAAATCAGGTGCGGAGTGTGGCTATGATCGTGCGCAGCAAGGCCGTAGCGCAGAGGTCGTCGCGCCCACGCATCGAGCTGGAGGACGTCGGTTCGAATCCGACCGGTCTTGCGCCTACTTGATGTCGACGCGGACGCCGGGCCCCGGCGAAGACCGGTGGAGTGGTGATGACCCAGCCGACAACGCCCGTGCGCTGCCCCGCGATCGAGCACCCCGATCTGCCGCTCGCCGACCCCGAGGAGCTCGGGCCGCTGATGGCCCGCCTCGCCGACGCACGGCCCGTTGCCGACGACGAGACCTTTCCGCTCGGCACCCTGCGCGCCGACGGTCGGGTGGACCTGTGCAAGCAGGGACTCGGCGCCGACGGCGCCGCCCGGCTGCTGCCGGTCGCCACCGCCTCCCCGCACGCCGCCCATCTGCTCCTCGGCACCAACTCCCTCGGCGACAACGGAGTCCGGTCAGTCGCCGACGCCCTGGTCGCCGCGCGGGACGCCGGCGCCTCCCACGGGATCCACACCCTCTACCTCGGCTGCAACCGCATCGGCCCGGACGGCGTGACCGCCCTCGCCGCGGCACTCGCCGACGACACCACGCTCCGCGCCCTGTGGCTCAAGCGGAATCCCGTCCGGGAGACCGGTGCCCGCACTCTCGCAGGGCTGCTGCGCCGCAACACCACCCTGCGCACCCTCGATCTCGTCAACTCCGGCATCGGACCCGCGGGCGTACGGGTGCTCCTCGACGCACTCCTGGACCGGGAGGCCCCGCTCGAACGGCTCTTCCTGGGCGGCAACGGCCTGACCGCCGCCGACGCCCCGCTGCTCGCCGCTCTCGTCCGTGACGCCGGCGTCCGTGAGCTCTACCTGACGGCGAACCACCTCGGCGACGAGGGCACCGCCGTCCTGGCCGCCGCGACCGACCCCGCGAGGCCCGTCCGGCTCGGCCTCGGCGGCAACGGCATCGGCCCCGCGGGCGCCCGCGCCCTCGCCGACGCCCTCGACGGCATCGAGACCCTCGATCTCGGCCGGGCCATGTCCGAACGCAGCCTCGGCTCCACCGGCAACGCCACCGGCGACGACGGCGCCCGGGCCCTGGCCGCCGCCCTGCCCGGCAGCCCGCTGCGCCGCCTCGAACTGCGCCACACCGGCATCACCGGCCGCGGCGCGAAGAGCCTGCTCGCCGCGCTGCCCGAGCGGCACCGCCTCGAGTACGTGGGCCTCGGCCCCGGCCTGCCCCGTCGCGTCAAGCGGTCCTTCGCCGAGCGGCTGCGCCCCGCCCGGCCGACCCACCCCGACCTGCGTGCGATCGGCAGCGTGTACCGATGAGCCGGCGTCCGCTGCCACCCGCTGCCCTGTCGCCCGAGGACGCCTCCGCCTGGGCCCGCATCCGCCGCTACGCCGTCCCCGGCTGGATGATCGAACGCGCCACGGAAGCACGCCTGGCAGGTGACTGGCGGGCCGCTTGTGCCGCGGCCGCGGTGGACGTCCCGGACGACCTCGACCCGGAGCGGATAGCCGACCGGTACGGCCCCGACGCGGCAGCCCGGGTGACCGACGACCTGCGCCACCTGGCACCGGACCTGCTGCGCTGGCACCTGCCGCGCACGCTCAACGGCCACACCACGCTCACCCCCGGCCGGCGGGTCGTCCTCGCCGCATACGGGAGCTCCGGCCCCGTCCTGTCGCTGACGAACTCCCCGATGCTGGAAGGACCGCAGCGGCTCCGGCTGCACTTGGGTCCCGCCATCGCGCCCGCGCGTGACCGGCTCCACGGCCTGACGTACGTCACCGAGGACTGGACCGCCGCCCGCCGCTTCTGGGACGTCCGCCGCACCGGCGAACTGCGCCACAGCGCGGGCCCCGCCGGCTCCGGCCGTCTGCCGTTCCTCCACCCGGACGGCACCCCGCTCGCTGCCGAGGAGCTGCCCGCCGAGGACCCGGGCCCCGCCGACCCTGCCGCCCGCGCCGAGTGGGTCGCCGTCCTGCAGGCCCGTGGCGCCCACATCGAGGCGTACGCCGCCGCCGGACTCGACCTCGACCTCACCCCTCCACCGCAGGGCCCGCGCTCCTACCGGCAGCTCGACGTCGCCCAGCTCATCACGTACTTCGCACCCGACCTCACCCGCATCGCCCCCGAGGTCCGGCTGCTGGAGCGCGCCGGACGCGGCACGTGTTTCCGCATCCCCGTCGACTGGCGCGGCTGCCTTCGGGTCACCCTCGCGGCCGCCGACGGGGCCCCGGCCCAGGTCGTCGGCAGGGACCGCGGCCAGGAGGAGGACGTCCCCCGCCTGCCCTCGTACGCCTGGCAGCGACTGCCCGACATCGGCCTGCTGCGCGCCGGCCGGATCCGGCCCGAGGACCTGCACCCGCTGGTCGCCGCCGCGCTGTTCCCGCAGGCCGGACCCGCTGCCGGCCCGCCCGGCCCGACGACGCCCGCGCCGGTCCGCGTCCGCTGCGGCGGCGTATGGCACGAGGTCGTGTCCAGGAACGGCGTGCTCGACATCCCGCACACCGAGCAGGAGCGGCAGCGCGAACTCGCCCTGCGCGCCTTCGGCGGCTCCGTGTCCGGCTGCTTCGCCACCCAGCACGCCTGGACCAGTGGCGAGGGACGGCTGCCGCGCGCCCTGCGGGACCAGCGGCGCGAGCTGTTCCAGCATGTCCAGCACGGGGACACCCCCGCCGTGCTGGCGCTGCTCGACGCCGGAACGGACCCGCACGTCCGCGACCGCAGAGGGCGCGGCCTGCTGCACGTCCTCCATCTGCTCGACCACCGGGAGCTGCTGCCGCGACTGCTCGCCGCCGGGCTCGACCTGGAGGCGCAGGACAAGGCGTACCGCACCCCGCTCCAGAGCGCCGTCCACTACGGAGGGTCCGCCGCCCTGGTCAGGGACCTCCTCGACGCCGGCGCCAGGATCGACGTGATCGACGAGATGGAGCTCTCCCTCGCCCAGGTGATCCGCCGTTACGAACGGACCGACCTGATGTTCCTGCGCCGCCGCGTGCTGCAGGAGCACCCCGGCATCGGCTCCGAGTGGTGGGACGAATACATGAGCGAGCAGGACTCCGAGCCCGACTGGGACGAGGACGAAGAGCTGCCCGCACAGGACGAGGACATCCACGCATGACGACCGGTTCCCTTCCCGTTCCCGCCGCTCTCGCGGCGGCCGACGCCCTCAACGCCCGCATACGCGTCACGCGCACCGAACCGGCCGGCAACCCCCAACTGGAGGCCCTCGCCCTGGCCGTGACGGCGAATCAGCCCGTTCTGCTGTGGGGCGAGCCCGGCATAGGCAAGTCGGCCGGCATGGAACAGCTCGCTGCCGCCCTCGGCGTGCACCTGGAGACGGTCGTCGCCAGCGTCCACGAGCCGTCCGACTTCGCCGGACTGCCGATCGTCGGCGAAGACCCGGCGGCCTCGGGCGTGCCGATGGCCCCGCCGGACTGGGCCGTCCGGCTCGCGCGCACCGGGCACGGGCTGCTGTTCTTCGACGAACTGTCCTCGGCGCCGCCGGCCGTGCAGGCCGCCCTGCTGCGGGTGGTCCTCGAACGCCGGGTCGGCAGCCTGGCCCTGCCGGAGTCGGTGCGGATCGTCGCCGCCGCCAACCCGCCCTCCAGCGCCGCCGACGGCTGGCACCTCAGCCCCCCGCTCGCCAACCGCTTCGTCCACCTCGACTGGACACACGACCCGCGCACCGTGGCCCGCGGCATGGCCGGCACCTGGCCCGAGACGATCCTCCCCGCGGTGGAACCCGGCCGCGTGCCCGGCGCGGTCGCCCGCGCCCGAGGCGTGATCAGCGGCTTCCTGACCGCCCGGCCCGGCCTGGTCCACCACATGCCGAAAGAGGCCGAGGGCCGCGGCCGCGCCTGGCCCTCCCCGCGCACCTGGGAGATGGCGCTGCGCCTGCTCGCCGCCGGGTACGCGTCCGGCGCCGGACGCGAGGCGCAGGCCGCCGCCGTGATGGGCGCCGTCGGTGAGGCGGCCGGCATCGAGCTGCTGTCGTACCTGGAGAACCTGGACCTGCCCGATCCCGACCGGGTGCTCGCCGACCCGTCGGCCTTCGCGCTCCCCGAACGCGGCGACCGCCAGCTGGCGTTCCTCATCGCCGTGGTCGCCGCCGTGCAGAGCGAACCCACTCGCCCCCGCTGGGAGGCGGGCTGGGACGTCCTCGCCAAGGCCGTGGACGCCGGAGTGCCCGACGTGGCCGCGCGAGCCGCCCGCGACCTCGCCGCAATGCGCGAGCCCGACTGGCCGATCCCGCCCGGGATCGACGCCTTCCTGGAACTGCTCCAGCTCGCCGGCGCCCTGCCGGGCGCGCGCTGACCGGCCCCATGGCTGTCACAGGGGGCCCGGCCGACGGGCTGGACCGCGCCAAGCTGCTGGCCGCGCGTTACAAAGCGGCCGAGGCACGCCCGTACCTGGCCTCCGCCCTGTACGCCCTGACAGTCGTCGTCTCGCAGCAGGTGCGCACCATGGCCGTCGACCGGTACTGGCGCTGCTACGTCGCACCTGACTTCGTCGAGGCGACCGACGTCGAGGAACTGGCCGGGGTGTGGATCCACGAGGCGGCGCACCTCCTGCGCGACCACCACGGCCGGGCCGACCGGCTGCCCGCGGCAGACCAGCGCGACCGCCTGCGGGTCAACATCGCCCAGGACTGCGAGATCAACGACGACCTGGTCTCCGACGGGCTGCGACTGCCCGAAGGGCGCATGGAACCCCGCATGTTCGGTCTGCCCGAGGGCGGACTCTTCGAGGAGTACCTGCCCGGCATTCCGGCCACGTCCCTCCACCCGGTGGACTGCGGGTCCGGCGCGCACGGAGTCCCAGTGCCCTGGGACCTGGGGGAGAAGGGCGGCGAAGGCGTGGCCGGGCTCGGCCCCGTGGAGGCCGAGGCCCTGCGCCGCCAGACCGCCCAGGCCGTCCGCGCCCACCGACGCTCCCGGGGTTCGGTGCCGGCGGGCTGGCGGCGCTGGGCGGAGGAGGTCCTGGAACCCACCGTCGACTGGCGCAAGGCGCTGACCGGCGCCGTCCGCGAGGCCGCCGCGTGGGCGGGCGGTGCGGTCGACTACACCTACCGGCGCCCCTCGCGCCGCACCCCGGCCCTCGGCGGCCGGGTGGTGCTGCCCAGCCTGCGCCGACCGCTGCCACGCGTGGCGATCGTCGTCGACACCTCCGGCTCGATGGGCGAGGACGATCTCGCGGCCGCTCTCGCCGAGGTGTCCGGCGTGCTGCGCGAGGTGGGCGTCGGCGGTAACCGGGTCGCCGTCCTCGCCTGCGACGCCGACGTCCACGCCGTCGCCAGGGTGACCGCCGTCGACCAGGTCGAACTGGCCGGCGGTGGCGGGACGGACATGACCGTCGGCATCCGGAATGCGCTCGCCGCACCCGAACCGCCGAACATCGTCGTCGTGCTCACCGACGGGTACACCCCGTGGCCCCCGGAACCCGTCTCCTGCCGTCTGATCGTCGTCCTGATCGGTGAGGACGCCCCTCAGCCCCCCGACTGGGCCGAGACCGTACGGATCACCCCGACCCGCTGACTGCGCCCTTCGTGGGTACGGAGTCGCCTGGCGGCTCCGTCGCGGTGCCGCTCGTCGCGCAGTTCCGTCAGCCGTCGGCAGCGACCGTCGGGGCAGACGTCAGGGCACGCAGGTCGGCGAGTACCTGCGCGTCCGTTCCTTCCAGGGCGGACAGTGCGCTGACCCATCGGCTCAGGGCCGCCCGTTCGTCCCCGAGTGCTCTCAGGACGTGCCCGAACTCGTACTCGGCGAGGCCCCGACCGTAGGAGTCGCCGCGCGTGGCGGCTTCCTGGAGCAGCGCCGTGCAGACTTCCCCGGCCTGTCCGAGTCGGCCCAGCGTCCGCAGGGCCTGGGCCTGGCCCAGTCGCGTCTCCCGCTCCGCGTTCCAGTGCGCCACGTCGGCCGCCATGACGCGCAGCGCCTCTTCGAAGCTCTGCAGGGCCCGGGCGGGCTCGCCGAGGCCCAGGTGGGTGCGGCCCATGTTGCACAGGGCGACCTGCTCGATCACGGCGCTGCCGGCCTCCCGGGCACGTTCCCTGCTGCGCAGGTGGTACGAGAGGGCCAAGCGCAGATCGGTGAGTTCGGCCACGTACCCCTGGTGCCCGAGGAGCATCGCTTCCTCGCCGGGTGTGAGGTGGTCGGGGCGCAGTGCGAGACACCGTGCCAACGTTGCTCGGGCGTCAGCGTCCTGGTTGAGTTCACGCAGCAGCGCGGCCCGGTTGCCGAGGTGACGCATCCGGGCCATGTCGTCGGCGAGGTGCTCGCTGAGCTCCACGGCTTCGTCCAGAAGCAGCAGTGCCTGTCGGACGCGTCCGGCCGAGTAGTGCGCGGAGGCGAGGTGGCCCAGCGCCCGGCCTTCGGCCGCGGTGTTGCCGCTGGACCTGGCAAGGGTGATGGCGTGCCGCGTCAGCCGTTCGAGATCCTGCACCCGGCCGCGGTCGTGCAGGTAGGGGAACAAGGCATTGATCAGGTCCAGGGTGCGGGTCGGGTCCAGGCGCCCGTGCGCACCGGAGCCGGCCAGGACCAGCAGGTTCGGCGCTTCCGCGTCACCCCAGGCGAGTGCCGCCGCCGTATCGGCGAAGACCGTGCCGGTCCGGCCCCCGGCGTGCTCGGGCGCTCGCCCGGTCCCCGGCCGCAGGGCCGCGGCGCAGTGTGCGAGCCGCTCCTGGTACCAGCGCAGGGACCGTTCGGCGGCTTCGGCGTTCCGGGCCTGCTCACCCGGCCGGCCGGCGAGTTCCCGGGCGAAGTCGCGGACCAGGTCGTGCGGGGCGTAGCGGCCCCAGCCCACTTCCTGGAGCAGCGCCACCTCCGCCAGACGGTCCAGGGCCCTGTCGGCGCCGCGCTCCGTGCAGTCCATGGCGGTGGCCATCAGCGGTGCCCCGTACTCGGGCAGGTCCAGCGCCCCGATGAGGACCAGGGCTGCGGCGGCGTCACCGTCGCGCGGGTCGTCCGAGCCCAGGAACGCCTCATGGGCCGCCATCAGGGATCGGCGCACGCTGAGGTCCTCCAGTTCGAGATGGTCCAGGCGGTCCTCCTGCCGGGCGAGGCGTTCGACCAGTTTCTCCACCGGAAGGTTCCGCCGGCTCCTCAGACGGGCTGCGGAGACCTGCAGGGCCAGGGGCAGGTGGCCGCACAGAGCCACGAGCCGGGCGACCGGTTCGGCGTCGGACGCGGCCCAGGACCGGCCCGAGGCCCGCTCCAGCAGGAGGGCGCTGTCCCGCGGTGAGAGCGGCTTGAGCCGGACATGCGTGGCGGCTCCCAGGGTGGCCAGCGGCCGTCTGCTGGTCAGTAGTACGGCGCAGCCGGCGCCGGCCGGCAGCAGCGGACGTATCTGGCTCACCGAGGCCGCGTCGTCGAGGACGAGCAGCGTTCGGGTGGGGGCGAGTGCGGAGCGCAGCAGGGCGGAGGCGGCCTCCACATCGCACGGGATCCGCCGGGCGTCCACCCCGAGGCCGTGCAGGAGAACGGCGAGGGCGTCGGCGGGTTCGAGGGGGGCCACGCCGGGTGTGGCTCCGTGGAGGTTGAGATACAGCTGGCCGTCGGGGAACGCATGCCGGAGCTGTTCCGCGATGTGCAGGGCGAGGCCCGTCTTACCCACGCCCGGCATTCCGCTGATCACGGCGAGTGCAGTGCGGCTGCGACCGGACTCCAGCTCCGTACGGATCTCGGCCATCTGCTCGGCACGGCCGACGAACTCACCGGGCGGTGCGGGAAGCTGCGCCAGCCGCGGGGGCGTCCCCGTCGACGGGGGCCGCGGGCCGGCCGCCGGAGCGGCGGGTGATGCGCGGTTCGGGACGGCCGCGCTGCGGAGCAGCACCTCCCGGTGGGCGTCCTGGACGGCGGGGCCGGGCTCCACCCCGAGTTCTTCGACCAGGCTCCGGCGCAGCGACCGGAAGAGTGCCAGCGCTTCGGCCCGGCGGTCCGTGCGGCCGAGGACGAGCATCAGCTGGCGGTGCAGCGTCTCCCGGAACGGATGTTCCTTGACCAGGAGGCCCAGTTCGGCGGCGAGCCCATCGAGGCGGTCGAGGTGCAGGAGAGCCTCGAAGCGGCATTCGAGCGCCTGCAACCGCTGCTCCTGGAGGAACGTCACCACGGGGTGGCCGGCGAGGGCGGGCACATCGGCGAACGGTGCGCCGCGCCACAGCGCCAGGGCGGCACCGGCGTCCCGCTCCACCACCTCCCAGTCCTCCCGGTTGCGGGCCTCCTGCGCTCGGCGTACCCGCCGTTCGAACACGTCGCGGTCCAACTCACCCTCGCCGACGCGTATTTCGAGCCCGTGCGGCATGGTGCGCAGCCGTGTGCCGCCGACGTCGTGGAGGCTTCGCCGCAGCCGGGCGACGTGGTTGTGCAGCGAGGCGGTGGCCGTCGGCGGTGGCTCCTCGCCCCACAACACCGCCATCACCGTGTCCAGCGGCACCGTGCGGTTCGGCTCCAGCAGCAGTACGGCGAGCAACGAGCGGGGCTTCGATCCGCCGAGGGCGACGGCCACGCCGTCGTCGTCGATGGTCGTCAGCGATCCCAGTACTGCGAACCTCACCGGCCCTCCCCCCGCGTCGGACGCCGAACACCGAACGTCCGGTGTCCGACATCGATCGAAGAACATCATCTTCGTTCAGTAACGGGCTGGGTTCAACGTCACATCATCGCCGTTGGCGGGGTGTTGGTGGCCGGTTAGGGGTGGTCGGCACGATGCGTGTCCCGCAGGCCGAGAGAGGGTTGGTGCACATGTCGACACGCCGGACACGGAGGACGCTGCTGGGCGTGACAGCGATCGCAGCGGCAGGTTCGGCCCTGCTGACGACGCCTGCGGCCGCGGCAGGCGGCACGGTGCCCGCCGCTGAGACGCGGGAGTCCCGGCACGCTGCCACCCTGGCCGCCATGGACGCGGCCGTCGCCGCGGGCGTGCCGGGCGTCGTGGCCGAAGTACGCGACACCCGCGGGGGATGGAAGGGCACCTCGGGCGTCGCCGACCTCTCCACGCAGCAGCCCCGCGGCAACGGCGACCGGTTCCGCGCGGGAAGCGTCACCAAGACGCTGGTGGCGACCGTCCTGCTCCAGCTCCAGGCGGAAGGGAAGGCCGATCTCGATGCCACGGTCGACCACTACCTCCCTGGCCTGGTACGGGGGAACGGCCACGACGGCACGAAGATCACGGTCCGTCAGCTGATGAACCACACCAGCGGCATCTTCAACTTCACCGAGGACGCTGCGTTCTCGAAGAAGGTGCTGGGCATCGAGTTCCTCGAGTCTCGCTACGACGACTGGACTCCACAGCAGGTCATCGCCCTCGCCCTGCAGAACCCGCCCCAGTTCGAACCCGGCACCTCCTGGAAGTACTCCAACACCAACTACCTCCTGCTGGGGCTGATCATCGAGAAGCTGACCGGCAGGCCCTACGCCGAGGAGATCGAGCGGCGCATCACCAGACCGCTCGCGATGCGCGCCACGTACTTCCCCGGCACCGACCCGCATGTCCCCGCGCCCACCCGGCACTACTCCACCTTCACGGAGGACCCGGGGAAGACCTACGACGTGACGGAGCTCAACCCGTCCTGGGCCTGGGCGGCGGGCGAGATGGTCACCAACTCCGCCGACCTCAACCGCTTCTACACCGCCCTCTTCGGCGGCAGGCTGCTGCGCCCCACCCAGCTCCAGCAGATGACGACCACGGTCTCGACCGAGGGCAACCTGCCGCGTCAGCACTACGGCCTGGGCCTCATCGAGTACGAGACGACCTGCGGGATCAAGGTCTGGGGCCACTCCGGCGGTATCCACGGCTCCTCGACACAGGCCTTCGGCACCAAGGACGGCCGGCACATGATCGCTCTGAACTTCAACGGCGACTGGGTCGGTGGCGGCAAGAACGTCGTCTCGGCCGAGTTCTGCCCGCCCGAATCCGCAACGGCGTCACCGTCGCCAACCTCCGTGGACAGAACACCTAGCCCCACCTCGAACGGAGCTCGTCGCGCAGCCGCCGGGCGACTTGGCCCATGAGGGCGTCGGCGCCAGGCTGTCGGCCGGCGGCCACCCGTGACTCGGTCAGGACGGCTATCGCGTAGGTCTGGCCGTCGGCGTGTTCGACGACGCCTGCCTCGTGGCGCAGATTGAGCAGCATGCCGGTCTTGGACGACCAGGTGGAGGAGTCTGAGTCGAAGTCCGGGGCGAGGCGGTTGCGCACGAGGTTGTTGGCCATGAAGCCGCGTACCCGTGCCGCGACGTCGGGGTGGATCGCCGAGGGCGTCGTCGGGGACTCGTCGCTCTCGGTCCCGGGCCGCGACCGCCAGAGGGCCTGAAGGAGGTCGACGAAGGCCCGTGCCGTCCCGGTGTTGGCGCGCGAGATGTCGAGCTGCGGCACCCGGTGGCCGCGCCCCGGTGTGCCGGCGTCGATCG
Organism: Streptomyces flavusporus; assembly: GCF_046267975.1. Classification (NCBI taxonomy): domain Bacteria; kingdom Bacillati; phylum Actinomycetota; class Actinomycetes; order Kitasatosporales; family Streptomycetaceae; genus Streptomyces; species Streptomyces flavusporus. The sequence goes on from NZ_CP176503.1 coordinate 9,094,030, forward strand.
CGAGGGCGTGCGCGAGGTGCACGTCCGCCGGGTCGAAACGCTCCACCGGGGTTTCCATCAGCTCGCGCATGGTGTGCCGGACTGCGATGCCTCGCAGCCCCAACTCGTGCAGCACCGCCCCGACCCGGTCGGGCGGCGTGAGTTCGAAGAGTGCGTCGGCGGCGCTGTTGTCGCTGATGCAGAGGGTGAGGTAGAGCAGGTCCTCCACGGCGATGCGGGCGGCGTGACGGAACCGGCTCAGGCCGGTCGGACCGGGAGTGGTGATCCGCCCCGGCGGCACCTCGATCACCGTGGCGCCGTCGAGTTCCCCGCGCCGGATGCGTTCCAGCGTCACCAGGGCGAGCGGGATCTTCACCAGAGACGCGACGGGTAACTCGATGTCGGGGTCGATACCGATCTCGTCACCCGTCTCCAGGTCCCGGACGAGGAACGAGCCGTACAGCCCGCCGTCGCGCAGGGCCCGGCGCAGATCCCCGAGCAGTCTCTCGGTACTGGTGGTCATGCGGCTGCCTCCGAGCGCTCCGTGGTGCCGAGGCACCGGCTGATACCGTCCGCGCACACCTGGCGTACGCGGACCGCGTCGACGTCCGCCTCATCCGCCACGGCCAGGGAGAACCCCCGCGCGAAGCCGGGGCCCAGCTCGCCGACGGGCCGCCAGTGGAGGCGGAGTTCGCGGGCCTGCGCGGCCGAGCACAGCAGTGCGTCGCCCTGGCTGAGCACGTCCGCCGCGGCGGCGGCCACGGCCGGTGCGACGGCCAGCTGGGCCGGGAGCAGCCCGACGGCGTCGCGCAGCCGGGCGAGACGGTCCCGGACGTGTGGCACGTCGTCCTCCGGCTGGAGCCACACGCGCCGGGGCCGCTGGTCGCGGTCGGCCCGGCCGGGGCGCAGGGTGTCCAGGTAGATCGGCCCGCCGCCCGGGGCGTGCGCGACCGCCAGGCCCAGCGGCACCGTCCAGGTCGCCTCGGTGGGAGCCACCGCGAGCAGCGCCGCGCGCACCTGCCGGGACGTGACGAGGTCGGCCCGCTCGGCCGGCCCGGCGGGAAACGGGTCGAGGAGGACTTGCTGCTCGTGCGCCTGGGCGATGAGGCGGGCGAGGGCACCGGTCGGGCAGACGGCGGGTACGGCGAGCCGTAGCGGCCGGCGTCGCGCGGCCTCCGCCTCGTGCTCGAACCGGTCGGCGAGCCGCACGAGTTGCTTCGCCGTCGGCAGCATGTCCCGGCCGAAGGGCGTCAGCGTCACCGCCCGCGAGGACCGGTCAAGCAGCCGCTCGCCGAGGCGTTGTTCCAGCGCGGCGACGCGGCGGCTCACCACGGACTGGGCCGTCCGGGCCGCCGCCGCGCCCACCGTGAAGCTGCCGTGCTCGCTCACACTGACGAACGCCCGGCATGCCGCGACAAGATCCATGAGCCCAACTATGCCAAAACAGCATGGAATTGAACGTCCGCGTCTTGGACCTCGGCACCCCACTGGCCGGAGAGTGGTCGACGCCCAGGGCTTTCCCCGGGCTCGCAGGTTCCCCATGTCATTCGACGGCTTGGAGGTCCATTCCATGACGCATCCGCTTCGCATCCGCCGGGGTGCCGCCTGGGCGGCGGCCGGCTTGCTCGCGCTCGCCACACTTCCGGCGTGCGGTCAGCAAACCGCGTCCGGGGCCGGCTCACCCGCCGGCACGGCGCGGTCCGCGTCACCGGCGGTGGCCACGAAGCCCACCACTGCCGAGTTCCGGGCATTGGAGGGGGAGTTCGACGCGCGGCTCGGTGTCTACGCCCTGGACACCGGCACGGGCCGGTCGGTCGGCTACCGGGCGGACGACCGGTTCGCGTACGCCTCCACGTTCAAGGCGCTCGCGGCGGGTGCCATCCTCCGGAAGTACGGAACGGACGGCATCGACAAGGTGGTGAGGTACTCGCGCGAGGACCTGGTCGCGGACTCGCCCGTGTCCGAGAACTTCGTCGAGAAGGGCATGACCCTGCGGGGGCTGTGTGCCGCCACCCTCTGGTACAGCGACAACACGGCGGTCAACCTGCTCCTCGACGAACTCGGCGGGCCCGACGGCCTGGAGAAGGTGCTGGAGGAGTTCGGCGACGACGTCACCGAGATGGACCGGTACGAGCCGGAGATGAGCGACGGCACACCGGGCGACATCCGCGACACGAGCACCCCGCGAGCGATGGCGGGGAGCCTGCGGGCGTTCCTGCTCGGTGACGCCCTGAAGCGGGACGAACGCGAGCTTCTGAGGCAGTGGATGACGACGAACATGACCGGTCGGACGCTCATCAGGGCGGGCGTCCCCGACGACTGGGACGTGGCCGACAAGAGCGGCACCGCCGGATACGGGGGACGCAACAACATCGCCGTGGTGTGGTCCGACGACGGCAGTAACCCCATCGTTATGGCGGTCATGTCCACCCGTGGCAAGAAGGACGCCGAACGCCGCGACGCCCTGCTCGCCAAGGCCGCCACCGTGGCGGTCGAGGGCCTCGGCCGCTAGTAGGGCTTTGTTAGGTACCCCGATTGATCATCGTCAGGTAGATTGTGATGTTCTGTCAGGTGTGACACCTGAGGAGATGGAGACGGTCCGCCCGCGCCTGGAGGCGTTCGCGGCGGAGATGCTCGGTTCGCTGGCGCGTCGGGACCAGCGGGCCAAGGGCGAGCTGTATCTGCGCGGGCTGATGCTGGACGGCAAGCGCAAGTCCATGCAGCCGATGGCCGAGCGCCTGGGCGTGGACCACCAGCAGCTGCAGCAGTTCGTCTCATCGTCCACCTGGGACTACTCCAAGGTCCGTGAGCGGCTGGCCCGTTGGGCTGCCGCGCACATTTCTCCCGAGGCGTACGCGATCGATGATGTCGGCTTCCCCAAGGACGGCTACGACTCACCGGGGGTGGCGCGGATGTACTGCGGCGCCCTGGGTAAGCGCGGCAACTGCCAGGTCGGCGTCAGTGTGAACCTGGTCAGTGACCGTGCGTCATCGGCTGTCGACTGGCGCCTGTTCCTGCCCGAGAGCTGGGACGACACCAAGTACGGCGAGGACGCGCTGATGGCCGAGGCGATCCGGCGCCGCCGCGCCAAGGCGGGAATCCCGGGCACCGAGCGGCACCGGGAGAAGTGGCGCCTGGCGCTGGACATGCTCGACGAGGTGCGCGACAACTGGGAGTTGCCCGACCTTCCGGTCGCCGCCGACGCCGGATACGGCGACGCCACCGGCTTTCGCGAGGGCCTGACCGAGCGCGGCCTGACCTACGCGGTCGCGGTCAAAGCCACCACGACTGCGCACCCCGGCAATGCCACACCCCAACGCCCGCCGTACTCCGGGCAGGGCCGCCCTCCCGTGTCCGCCTACCCCCAACCGCACACCACCCTGCGCGCCCTGGCCCTGGCCGTCGGCCGAGCGGCCACCCGCACCGTCACCTGGCGCCAGGGCAGCAAGGCCACCAGACGCAACCCGAACGCCGAGATGCGCTCGCAGTTCCTGGCCCTGCGGGTCCGACCGGCCAACCGCACCATCCGCCGCGCCGCCGACGGCTCCCTGCCCGACTGCTGGCTGCTCGTCGAGTGGCCACCCGACTCCGCCGAGCCAACCGACTACTGGCTCTCGACGCTTCCCGCCGACACCCCACTGCGCGAACTGGTACGAATCGCCAAGATCCGATGGCGAGTTGAGCACGACTACCGCGAGCTCAAGGACGGTCTGGGCCTGGACCACTTCGAGGGCCGCAACTACCTCGGCTGGCACCGCCACGTCACCCTCGCGTCCCTCGCCCAGGCCTTCTGCACCATGCTCAGGCTCGACCCAAAAGCCCCTGCGCCGGCCTGACCCTCTACGCGGTCCTCCGCGAACTCCAGGCCCTCCTGGCCACCTGGACCGGCGCCTGCTCGATATGCGGCCAACCCGCACCAGCACCCGAACCCCACCACAGGACCTAACAAAGCCCTACTAGCGGCGGTGCGGACACTGAACCGGATGGAGTTCGTCGGCGAGACGCTGCGGGCGGCGCTGGAGGCGCTGGCGGTCGCGGCCCCGGCCTTGCTGTCTGCCCTGATCACCGCCGAGTGGGCCGAGCGGTATGGGCCGCGCGTGGATGACTACCTCTTCCCAAGGGCCAGGAGGTCCGCAAGGAGTGGTCCGAACAGGTCGGCCGAGACGGCTTTCTCCTGCTCCAGGCGATCTATGCGCCCGCGGCTCCTGGCTGGCTGCGGGAGATCGAGGCCGTGCAGGTGCTGCGGCGCGCCTGGATCCAGCAGTAGTGGTGGTGGGCCTTGCCGGCGTCCACCCCGGCCCATATCCGGCTCACAGCGCCTCCGGAACTCGTCGCTTGCTTCGTACATCCCGCAGACGACCTCGCCGACGTGTCCCTACACAGCGATCTTCTCGCACATCCCAATTGGCGGCCGAGTCGTCGTGGGGTGCCGGGCGGCCAATCTCGGTGAGCCACGGACTGCAGACCTGCGAAGCCATACCCGACACCCCTGGGTGATCCGACCCTACGAATGGCCGGGCTCAACCCGAGATAAAAGGTAGGGACCTGCGAGCGCCACGCGCCTCATGTGATCAGGCAGGTGGCCACGACCGGCGCTGTGGTGGCCGACACCGAGATGACCGAACCGGTCCACCAGACGCTCGCCGACCGGGAGTTGCTGCCCGATGTGCATGTCGTGGATGCCCCGGCTGCACCACCGCGGCGTTGTTCGTGGCCGCGCAAGAGCGTGGCATGGAACTGCTGGGCCCGGCCCCGCATGACAGTAGCCTCCAGTCCCGGCAGGACCAGGGGTTCTCACGTGCCGACTTCGCCATCGACTGGGAAACCGAGAGTGCCGTCTGCCCTGGTGGGCACCGCAGTTTCAAGTGGTGGGAGCAGAAGCACCACCGCACGGCACTCCGATGATCAAGGTGTTCTGCCCCGCCGGGCACTGCCCCCCTGCCCGCAGCAGGCCCCGTGCACCAAACCTCCCTCCGGGCGCCGGGGCAGGGGGCCTGACCTTCCTGCCCCGCGAGCGCCACGAGGCCCTCGAAGCCGTCCGCCAGGCCCAGGACACCGACGAGTGGAAGGACCGCTACGCGATTCGAGCCGGGGTCGAAGGCACGGTCTCCCAGGCCGTTCGCGTCACCGGACTGCGCCGCACCCGCTACCGCAACCTGCCCACAACCCGGCTCGGTCACGTCTTCGCCGCCACCGCGATCAACATCATCCGTATTGACCGATGGCTCACTGGAACCCCACTCGGCGGCACCCACACCTCACGCCGCGAAGCCCTCATGTCCGCGGCCTGACAGCCCGTCTTGGGGATTCCTCAACAGAGTCCGGAAGGACGGAGCACTGCGCAAGATCAAAGGTAGACGCCGCTCTCGTCCCCGTGGATGCCGTACCGTTTCTGGAATCGGGCTACGGTCTGCCGGACTTCCGCGTCGTAGTGGCCGTCGATGGCGCCGCCGTCGTAGATGCTCGGGATCTGCAGCAGACGCACCTGCAACTCGTACACCCCGTGGCCGCTGTCCGCCTCGCGCAGGACGCCGGTACCCGGGATCTGGGGGAGCGCGGAACTGCCGGGAAGCGGCCGGTCCGGTTGCTCCATGGATGCGGGGGGTTCCGCCGGTGCGGTGTGCTCGTTGTCGAGCAGGGCCGCGGCGATGATCAATCCGCTCACGGTGCCCAGTCCGAGGGCTCCGGCGACACGGGTGCGCCGCCGGTCGATGAAGCGACCAGGTCCTCGGCGTCGTCGGAGTCCCCCGCTTCCTTGCCGCTCGGGCGCGCGGACGACTTCCGGGGACACGGGCGCATCGGAGGGTGGGGCGACGAGCAGGGCCGGAGGCGCATCCCACGGTTGCGGGATGGCGGAGCGGGGAGTGTCCGCAGGTGGGCCGGTTCTGCGGTCCGCAGTTGGTCGCGCGCCGTGTGACCACAGCGGCCCTACCACGGCTTCCTGCGGAATCCGGCGCAGGTGACCGGCAACAGCGCTGTCCTCGGCCGTGTCACCGAGGCGACGGTGCTGCTGGTCCAGCGTGCGTAGGTCGGTCCGTGCGGCGTCCAAGGCGTCCAGAACGGCCTGGAAGGAGTCCCGGATTTCCTGCGCGGGACCGCCCCCGGACGTGAGGCCTTGCCGCGGTTCGGCGTCGGGGATTCCCATCGGCAGTCCTCCTTGGGCAACATCCGTCGTGAAGCGATACGCACTCCGCGCAGCGTTGTCTCAATCCGCCGCCCCGCCGCCCCGCCGCACCCGCACGTCTGTGCGGCACCGTTGGTGCCGTGCCCGGCGCCGGGCGTTCAGCCGGCCGGAGCCGACAGGTGGATGAGGATGCCGCACACCTCGTCCACGATCTCCCGGGCCTCCCTCTCGTCCGCGCAGTCGCCCAGCTCGCGCGCCGCCCCGCCGATCACGGTGGTCAGCACTCTCACCCGAACCCGGCCGACACGTAGCTTCTCGTCCACCTCCAGAAGCCGGGCGTTGCGCTGTACCCACGCGCGGTCCCACTGGCGGCGCAGCGCGTCGAAGCCGGCGGGGCCGTCGTCCTCCACGAGGAGCATGGCGAGGCGCCGGTTGTCCCAGGCACCCTCCAGATAGGCCCTGGCTCCCGCGACGAAGAGGGCGATGGGATCGTCCACGCCACGGTCACGCTCGGCGGCCAGCGTGGCCGCGGTCCGGCGCTCCTGCTCCTCCCGGAACTCCTCCCAGAGGGCGAGATACAGGCCGCGCTTTCCGCCGTAGTGCTGGAAGAGGCTGCCCAGCGGGATGTGGGAGCGTGTCGCGATCTCATTGAGACCGGCCTCGGTGTAACCGCGCTCGGTGAACACCTCCAGCGCGGCGCTCAGCAGGGCGTGCCGCACGGAGCCGTCCCGCTCGGCGTCCACTTCCGGCAGGCGCGACTTCGCCTGCCCGTCCGGGTGTTGACGCGGCGTCTGGGTCCCGGTCGTCTCCACGATTCCGCTCACTGGTGTTCTCCGTCTTCCCTGTCCCCGTCGCGGATGGCGAGGGCGACCAGCAGTTCCAGGAGGTCGGCGATCCGGCGCGGATTGCGCCCGGTGCGTTCCTCGATCCGGCGCAGCCTGTAGTGCGCCGTGTTGTGGTGCACCCGCAGCCGGTCGGCGGCCAGCCGCAGGTTGAGGTCCGCCTCCGCGAAGGCCCGTATGGTGGCTGCCAGCGGATCGCCACGTCTTCGGTCCTCCTCCAGCAGCGCACGCACACGGGGATCGACCAGCTGGCGGGCGAGGTCGTCGGCGCGCAGCGCAAGGTAGTCGAAGGGGGAGAGGCGCGGCAGGGCCGCCACCCCGCCCCCGCTCGGCACGAGGTCGAGTGCGGCCCGGGCCTCCTCGTAGGCGCGCGGCAGTTCGCCGGCGCCCTGGGCGACGGTGCTGATGCCCATGGCGAGCATGGTTCCTTCCCGTGCGAGCCGCCGCTGCACGGCCCCGAAGTGCGCACAGATGTCCTCCGGGTCCATGCCGGTGCGCACCACGGGCACGGCCACCACCTGGCCATGGCGGACGACGACCAGGGTCCGGCCGGCCCAGGGCCCGGCGACGCTGAGGGACGCGCTGGTCGCGTAGCCGTGCTCGGCGGAGGTGAGGTCGCCGGTGCGGATGTCGTCCACGCACACGGCCACGACCGCCATCATCGGCGAGTGCGGCCCGATGCCGTACGCCTGGGCCGCGGCGAGCAGGGGGCCGCGCGTCGGTGCCGCGCCGGACAGGAGTTGGTCCAGCAGGTCCCGGCGCTCCCGGTCCGCGTCCGCGACCACGTGCTGCTTGTACTCGACGTAGGCCTGCGCGGCATGGGTGCTGGCGTAGTCGACGTACCGCATCAGCGGTGTGACGAGTGACAGCGCGGCCTGCTGCGCCTCGGGGGACGGGCCCGCGCAGTCCAGCAGCGCGTCCCACAGCACCTGCCGGCCGACGCGGAAGGCGCTGATCCAGTCCTCCAGAGCGAACCCCGCGCGGGCCCTGCGCATGGCTGCCGCGCGGCTGAAGACCAGGTCCTCGGGGGCGATGTCGCGGTCGCCGGCCAGCGCCGCGAGCTGCATCCGGTAGTGCGTGAGCACCTGGTCGCGTACGTCGTCGAAGAACCGCTCGTCCTGGAGGGCGTACGACGGGATCTCCGTGCGCATCACCGCGACGGCGGTCTGCGTGACCTCCTCGAGCCGGTCCTGGACGGCGTGCAGGATGCGGTGCCGCTCCCGGCTGAGCGGTTCGGAGAGTGCGGGGGCGCCCAGGGCGGGTCCGCGAGGCATGGCGCCGATCGTCGCTGTCCGCGTCGTGTCCCGTCAACAGGCCCGGCGGGCGAGATCTCCGGGGAACTGGGCGCGGCGCACAAGTCGGAGGCCGCGAAGTTGGGTGCTCGCACCCAATGTGCGCCCGGAAGGCCCCCACCTACTGTGACGCTCGCTCACCCCCAGCACCTCGGAAGGGGCGTCACTCATGCTCGCGGTCGACGGTATCAGCGTGCGTTTCGGCGGGATCACGGCACTGGACGGTGTCGGGTTCACCGTCGAGCCGGGCACCGCCGTGGGGCTCATCGGACCGAACGGAGCCGGCAAGACCACCTTGTTCAACTGCCTCACCAGGCGCTGCAGCCCTGATGCGGGAACGGTGCGCTTCGAGGACGAGGACCTGCTCGCCCTCCCGCCGCACTCCGTGGCCGGGCGCGGTATCGCCCGCACCTTCCAGAACCTGGGACTGTTCCCGCGGCTCGCGGTCCGGGAGAACGTCATGGTCGGCGCCCACAGCCGGGGGCGCACCGGTCACTTCGCCGCGGCGCTCCGGCTGCCCCGCGTCCGGCGGGAGGAGAGGGAACTGCGTGACCAGGCGGACGACTTGCTACGGCGGCTCGGCCTGGCGGACGTCGCCGAGCACCCCGCCTCCGGGCTGCCGTTCGGCACCCTCAAACGCGTCGAACTCGCCAGGGCGCTCGCGGTACGCCCCCGGCTGCTGTTGCTCGACGAACCCGTCAACGGTCTCAGCCACGGCGAGGTCGACCAATTCGCGGATCTGGTCCGGGCGGTGCGCGAGGACTTCGACCTGACGCTCGTGGTGGTCGAACACCACATGGGGTTCGTGATGGGCCTGTGCGACAAGGTGGTGTGTCTCGACTTCGGGCGCAAGATCGCCGAGGGCCCGCCGGAGGAGATCCAGCGCGACCCGGCGGTCATCGAGGCGTACCTGGGGGTGGCGGCATGAGCGAGGCGACCACCGGTCCCACCGAGGCCGGGGCGAGTGCGGAGCCGGACTTCCTGAAGGTGTCCGACCTGCATGCCGGATACGGCCAGGCCCGCGTGCTGCAAGGCCTGGACTTCACCGTCGCTCGCGGCGAAGTGTGCGCGATCCTCGGGCCCAACGGTGCGGGTAAGACCACAACCCTGCGGGCCCTGTGCGGCATGGTCCGCGGACGCGGCTCGGTGACCTTGAAGGGTACGGGGCTGCTGGGCCGTTCGCCCGAGCAGGCCGCCCGTCTCGGTGTGGCGCACGTGCCCGAGGGCCGGGGCACCTTCAACGACCTGACCGTCGAGGAGAACCTGCGCATCGGCGCCCACCTGCGCACCGGCCGATGGCGGCGGGGCCGCACCGATCGCGCGGCCGTGGCGGCCGACCTTGAACGGATCTACGACTACTTCCCCAAGCTGCGCCAGCGGTCCCGCCAGGCCGCCGGCAGCCTCAGCGGCGGCGAGCAGCAGATGCTCGCCATCGGCAGGGCGCTGATGCTGCGGCCCTCGCTGCTGCTCCTGGACGAGCCGTCGCTGGGGCTCGCGCCGCTGGTCACCCGCGAGTTGTTCGAGATCGTCCGTGCCGTCAACGAGGAGGAACGCACCACCGTGGTCGTCGTCGAACAGAACGCCCAGCTCGCACTGGATGTCGCGCACCGGGCCCACGTACTGGAGGCCGGCCGCCTGGTGCTGTCCGGACCGGCCGACCGGATCCGCGAGGACGGACAGGTCGCCGAGGTGTACCTCGGTGTCTCCGTCCGCGCGGGGAAGGGCGGGTGAGCGCCGTGACCGAGGTACTCCAGCAAGTGGTGGAAGGCGTCGGCTCCGGCGCCGTCTATGCCAGCCTGGCGCTGGCCCTGGTGCTGATCCACCGGTTCACCGGGATCGTCAACTTCGCCCAGGGCGAGCTCGCCATGATCTCCACCTATGTGGCGTGGCAGCTCGTGGCGTCCGGGATGTCGTTCTGGCTGGCGCTGCCGGTCACCCTGGTGGTGTCGTTCGCCGGCGGCATGCTGGTCGAACGGCTCGTCATCCGTCCCGTGCGGAACGCGCCCGAGCTGACGACGGTCATCGTCACGGTCGGCCTGTTCATCTTCGTGAACGCCATGGCCGGTCTGATCTGGTCGTTCACCGTGAAGGACTTCCCGCAGCCGTTCCCCGACGGCGGGATGGATCTGGCCGGGGTGCGGGTGGACTGGTCGACGCTCGGGATCATCGCTGTGGTGGCCCTTGTGATGGGCCTGCTGTACCTGCTGTTCCAGCACGCCTCCGTCGGCCTGGTGATGCGGGCGGCCGCGTGCAACCCCGTCTCCGCCCGGCTGTCGGGCATCCGGGTGGGCCGGGTGCTGATGCTCGGCTGGGGGCTGGCCGCGACGGTCGGCGCGGTGTCGGGTGTGCTCGTCGCCCCGGTGCTGTTCCTGGAGCCCAACATGATGGGCGGGGTACTGATCTACGCCTTCGCAGCGGCCACCCTCGGAGGCTTCGACAGCCCGGTCGGCGCGGTCGTCGGAGGCCTGCTCGTGGGCGTCGCCGAGACGCTGGCCGGGGCGTACGTGGACGTGATCGGAGCCGATCTCAAGGTGGGCGTACCCCTGGTGATCATCCTGGCAGTGCTGCTGATGCGGCCCCAGGGCCTGTTCGGACGGGCGGCGGTGGAGCGCGCATGAGCACGATCGTCGCAAACCTCGGCACCGACCGTGCCCGGCGCCTGCGGGCCGCGCTCACCGCGCTGCTCGCCGTGGCAGTCGCCGTCGGCGCACCGTTCTACTTCGCCCCCTTCCAGGTCTTCCAGCTGACCATGGTCCTGCTGTACGCCGTGGCGCTGGCCGGACTCAACCTGCTGGTCGGATTCGGCGGGCAGATCTCGCTCGGGCACGGGGCGTTCTTCGCGGCCGGGGCCTACACGGCCGCGGTCATGCTCGACCGGTACGACACCGGCCACCTGGCCACCCTGCCCGTCGCGGCCGTCGGATGCTTCCTGCTGGGCCTCGGTTTCGGAGTGCCCGCCCTGCGCCTGCGCGGGCTGTACCTGGCCCTGGTCACCCTCTCGTTCGCGGTGTTCCTGCCGCCGCTGCTCAAGCGGCTCGAACCGGTCACGGGCGGTTCCATGGGCCTGACCGTGGACAAGCTGCAGCCGCCCGCGTGGAGCGGGCTGGCCGAGGACCAGTGGATGTACCTCGTCGTCCTCGCCGTCACTGCGGTGGCCCTGCTGCTCGCCCGCAACCTCCTGCGGTCGCGCGTCGGCCGGGCACTGCTCGCCCTGCGGGACAACGAGAGCGCCGCGGAGGTCATGGGCGTACGGCTGTCCCTGCACAAGACCCTCGCCTTCGCCTGGAGCGCGAGCTTCCCGGTGTCGCCGGGTGTCTGTACACCTGGGTGATCGGCTTCGTCTCACCCGACTCGTTCAGCTTCGTCCTGTCCATCACGCTGCTGGCCGGCCTGGTGGTCGGGGGCCTCGCCTCGCTGTACGGACCGCTGCTCGGGGCGGCGTTCGTGATGTACGTGCCGAGCGTGGCCCAGGACATCAGCGACGCGGCGCCCGGTGTGGTGTTCGGCCTGCTGATCATCGCGGTGATGTTCGTGGCCCCGACGGGACTGGCCGGTCTGGCGGGCCGCGCCCGGGGCGCCGCTGCCCGCCGCCTCACCCGCACCACCCCCGCCGCCGACCGCACGCCCGAATCCGAACCCCCGTCCGCGCCCCCCGCACCCGCGGATCCCGCACCTGTCGATGCCGAACCCGTGGGCGCACCGCCCCGCACGGAAAAGGAATGAATCACATGCGCAAGACGACCGCTCTGCGGGCGGCCACGGCCGCGGCCGCATCCACCGCCCTGCTCCTCGCCGCCGCCTGCAACACTCAGCGCGGGCAGGACGACAAGGACGCCGCCGCCGACGGCGCGTGCCGGGGCCAGCAGACCACCGGCATCACCGACAAGACCATCAAGCTCGGCGGAATCTACCCGCTGTCGGGACCGGCCTCCGCGTACGGCACGATCAGCAAGGGCGTGAGCGCCTACTTCAAGTACGTCAACGACAAGGGCGGCATCGACGGCCGCACGGTGGAGTTCGTCGTCCGCGACGACGGCTACCAGCCGCCCAAGGCGGTCGAGGAGGCCCGCAGACTGGTCGAGCAGGAGAGGGTCTTCGCCGTGTTCCAGACCCTCGGCACCCCGTCCACGGCAGCCGTGTGGGACTACCTCAACAAGCGGAAGGTGCCGCAGCCCTTCGTCGCCACGGGCGCCTCCGTCTGGGGTACGGACGACAAGCACCCGTGGACCATCGGCTGGCAGCCCAACTACGTGGCCGAGGCACGGGTGTACGCCAAGTACCTCAAGGACGAGAAGCCGAAGGCCAAGGTCGCCGTCCTCTACCAGAACGACGACTTCGGCAAGGACCTGCTCGGCGGGTTCAAGGAGGCCGCCGCCGGCAGCGGCATCAAGGTGGTCGCCGAGGAGAGCTACGAGGTCACCGACCCATCCGTCTCGGCACAGATGACAAGCCTCGCCCGGTCCAAGGCGGATGTGCTGCTCAACATCACCACGCCGAAGTTCGGCAGCCAGGCCCTCGCCGCCGATGCCAAGAACACCAAGTGGAACCCGGTGCACATCGTCAACAACGTGTCCTCGTCCGCCACCGTGCTCAAGCCCGTCGGGTTCAAGAACGTCCAGGGCGTGGTGTCGGCGACCTACTTCAAGGACCCCGCCGACCCGCAGTGGGCCGACGACGCGGAGATGAAGACGTACCGGGACGCGCTGCGCAAGTACGCGCCCGACTCCGACCCGGCCAACCAGTTCAACGCCTATGGTTGGGCCGCCGCCTCCAGCCTGCACAAAGCCCTGGACGCCGTGAAGTGCCCGACCAGGGAGGGGCTGCGGGACACGGTGCGCAACCTGAAGGACGTCAAGGTGGACATGCTGTTGCCCGGTGTCACCCTCTCCACCGGGCCCGACGACGCCTTCCCGCTCGAGACGATGCAGCTGATGCGGTTCAAGGGCGAGCGGTGGCAGCTGTTCGGCAAGCCGGTGGACACCCGCAAGGAATTCGGTTCCCCGGCGAACTGAGCCGACGGGGGCGGTCCGAGTCGATGTCCGGCACCTGCGGACCGCGGCGCAGGTCAAGAAGGCCTGGTTTCACTGTTACGCGCGTTCGGAGCGGCGGTGGACAGTGGTTGCTCGGCCCAGATGGTCTTTCCGTTGCGGCCGTAGCGGGTGCCCCACCGTTCGGACAGCTGGGCCACCAGGAACAGGCCACGTCCGCCCTCGTCAGTGCTTCGGGCTTGGCGCAGGTGGGGGGAGGTGCTGCTGGTGTCCGAGACCTCGCAGATGAGATGGCTGTCGCGGATCAGTCGCAGCAACACCGGGCTGCCGGCGTACCGGTACGCGTTGGTCACCAGTTCGCTGACGATCAGTTCAGTGGTGAAGGCGACTTCCTCCAGCCCCCACTTGGCCAGCCGGTCCGTCACCAGCGACCGGGCCCGACCGGCGGCGGTGGGGTCGGTCGACAGCTCCCACGTGGCCACCTTCTCCGCCGCCAGCACCTGCGTGCGGCCCAGCAGCAGCGTGACGTCATCGGCGGGCCGGTCGGGCAGCATCGCGTCCTCCACCGCCTTGCACGTGTGCTCCAACGAGCGGGCCGGACCGGCCAGTACGGTGCGCAGCAGTGTCAAGCCCTGGTCGATGTCCCGGTGGTCGGCCAGGAGCAGCCCGTCGCCGCACAGGGCGAGCAGACTGCCCTCGTCCAGTTCGAGGTCGGCGGTCTCGAACGGCAGCCCGCCCACGCCCAGCGGTAGCCCGGCGGGGAGGTCGATCAGGCGCACCCGGCCGTCCGGCCCCAGCACGGTCGACGGCGGGTGCTCCGCGCGGGCCATGGCGCAGTGCCGGGAGACCGGATCGTAGATCGCGTACAGGCAGGTGGCGCCGACGATCTGGGGGCGTTGGCGTCGGCCTGCCGCTGTTCGGTGGCCAGATGATCCACCAGGTCGTCGAGCCGGGCGAGGACCTCGTCCGGAGCCAGGTCGAGATGGGCCAGGGTGTGCACGGCGGCGCGCAGCCGTCCCATGGTCGCCGACGCGTGCATGCCGTGGCCGACGACGTCGCCGATGATCAGCGCGACGCGCAGTCCCGACGGCGGGATGACATCGAACCAGTCGCCGCCGACACCGGTGGAGGCCTGCGCGGGCAGGTAACGGTGGGCGGTGTCGACCGCCGGGTGCTCGGGTACCTCGCTCGGCAGCAGGCTGCGCTGGAGGGCCACGGCCGCCTGGTGCTCCTGGGTGTAGCGGCGGGCGTTGTCGATGCAGAGCGCGGCCCGGGCGGCGAACTCCTCCGCCAAGGTGAGGTCGTCCTCCTCGAACGGCTCGGGCCGCTGCCACCGCCGGCAACAGACCAGGCCGAGGACGACACCGCGCGCGGCCAGCGGCACCACCATCAGCGAGTGGACACCCAGCGCGACCATCCTCTCGGCCCGCTCACGGTCGACCAGGAACCATCCGCGGTCGACCTCCAGGGTGGGCTGAAGGACCGAACGCCGCTCGGCCAGGCAGCGCCCCTGCGCGGTCTGTTCGGGGAAGGAGAACAGATGGTCCAGCGGGTACGTCACCTGCAGCGCCTCGGGCCGGACGCTGCGGACCGCCATCCTGCGCAGCGGGCCCACTGCCTCGGGGGCGGGCTCCTCCCCATGGGCCACGGGTTCCAGCAGATCCACCGAGAGCGCGTCGGCCAGCGCGGGAACCGCCGCCTCGGCCAGCTCACGCGCCGTCCTGGCCACATCCAGGGTGCTCCCGATTCTGGTGCCGGCCTCGTTGAGCAGCGCGAGGCACCGACGGGCCCGGTGGCGGCCGGTGACATCCTCGACGATCTCGGTGACGCCGAGCACCCGGCCGGACGGGTTCTGCATCCGGAAGGCGGAAATGGAGACGATCAGTTCCTTCTGAGGGTCCCGCTGCAACCGGCAGGGCTGCTCGGCGTAGATCACGGGCTGGCCCGTCTCCAGGACCGACCGGAGCCGTTCCTCGACCAGCTGCGCGTCCGGACCGAGCAGGAAGTCGGAGGTGCGAAGCCCGGGGTAGGCCTCGGCCGGCAGACCGCCGAACCGTGCGATCGCCCGGTTCACCCGCAGCAGGCGCAGGTCCGGGCCGAGAACCGCGACACCGACGGGGGACCGGCGGAAGAAGCCGTCCAGCACGGCCCGGTCGACCTCCCACTGGACGACGTCCTCGGCGCACGGGCCCACGAGCAGCCGCTCGACGGTGGAGTCCAGGCGCTGCACCCGCCGGGCGCGGAACCCCACGTACACGCGGTGGCCCGCGCGATGCCGGACCGGCAGCAGCCCGAACCAGCCGCGCTCCCGCAGGCACCCGGCGACCACCTCGGCGATCAGGGCCTCGTCTCCGTCGGCGACCAGGACCTCACGTACCGGCCGGCCCAGCACTTCGTCGGCCCGATGCCCGAGGAGGCCCGTGGCCTGCTCGCTCCAGGCGACAACCCGCCCGTGGTCGTCCAGGACGGCGGACGCCGACTGGTGGATCGAGAACGGGTCCTCCGGGCTCTCGCTGAGCGTCGTCAGGGATGTGTCGTCCATCGCCCCATCAACCTCGCACCGTTCGAGGGACTCGTAGTGCGGTGCGCCGGGCGCTCCCACCCGTCCCGCCTGCCTGGGCTTGCAGCGGCTCATCCCAGTATCGGCCGTGCGGGCGCCGCGCGCTTCGTCGTACCGGCTCCGCGGGGCGTGACGGCCCGCCGGGCACCGTTGGTACGCAGTGGCGTGAGCCGCCCGCACGGTAGGGCACGGGGAAGCGGCTGTGGCTGCGTCGGCGGAGAGGCAGCCGCAGGCGCGTCGTAGCGCGTAACGGTGCCGCCGCCGTCGCACGCAAGTCACTCCGTGGGAGTGCGCCCAGCTCGTGCTACTCCTGCTCGGGAACGGCCATCTCGCCCAGCAGCGACCAGTCGTCCTGCGGAACGTTCGCGTTCACGATGCGAGGGGTCTCGACCAGATGCGGCGGCAGCGTCTGCTGCGCGGCCTTGAAGTGCGCCGACTGCACGTGAGCAGCGCCTGCTTCGTCATCGCGGAAGGCCTCGACCAGGACGTACTCCGTGGGGTCCGTCACGCTTCGCGACCAGTCGAACCAGAGGCAGCCGGGCTCCCGGCGCGTGGCTTCGGTGAAGTCGGCGGTGATCTCCGGCCACTGGTCGGCGTGCTCGGGACGGACTCGGAACTTGGCGGTGATGAAGATCATCAGACTCTCTCCATGGATGTATGTCGACTGGCTGCGGGCCTGCAGCAGGTGACGGAGGTCGGCACGTGCGGCCGGTCCGGTAGGCCCGGCGGTGCGGTCGAGCGGGACGGCAATGGCACACGAGCGACGCCGGCCGTCGAACAGGCGGTGGCCGACTCGTGCCCGGCGACCAGATCGTACGGCGCCAGCCGGTGACCGGCAGGCCGCCCGCACCGCATGACCGTCGCGCACCGGGCAGCCCTCGGCCGCCGGGGCCGGACCGGTGGCCGCGCAGGAGGCGCATGATGCACGGCTTTGAGGCGTCCGCCGCCGAAACCGGAGACCTGCTCGGATCGGTCCGCCGTGCTCTGCGGGTGCTCGAGGCGGTCGCGGCGGGCGGTGACGGCATCACCGCCAAGGCCGTCGCCCGGCGCGCGGGCCTCACCCTCCCGACGACGTACCGCCTGCTGCACACCCTGGTCCACGAGGGCTACCTGGTCAGGCTCCACCAGATTCACGACGAGTGCGCCGCCGCCGCGTATTTCACTGTTTTCCGCGACGAGGAGATCGTCGTCGCGGAAGTCGTGGACTCGCCCTCGGCGCGGCGGGCGGAGCCGCTCGATGTCGGCTTCCACCAGGCTCCCCACGCCACGGCTTTCGGCAAGGTCATGCTGTCGTCGTTGCCGGCCGAGCGGCGTCGTGACCACCTGCGGCAGCAGGGACTGCCCCGGCTCACCGAGCGCACGATCACCACTCTCGACGTTCTGGAGGAAGATCTGGCACGGGTGCGCCGCTCCGGCGTGGCGACCGAGGTCGGGGAGTTCCAGGGTGGCTTGTCGTGCCTGGCCGCTCCCGTGTTCGACGCAGGCGGGAAGGTCGTGGGGGCCCTGGCCACGTCCATACCCGTGGAGTTGTTCGAGCAGCGGCACCGGCAGCTCGGGGATGCCGTGCGCGCCGGCGCAACCCGCGTCTCGCAGCTGATCGGCGGCACCGCGCAGCCGTAGGCAGGGCAGAGGGGCGGGCCAAGGTCACCGGTCATTGGTGTTCACCAGTCCGGAATGCGAGCACACCGGGCGAGCCCGGCAGGGTGGGGACCGTCCGGACGAGGCGGCCCTGCGCAGGAGAATCAGCGGGTGGGGTCGAGAAGGATCTTGCGGACGCCGTCGGAGCGGCCTGCTCGTGTCCCGGCGTGTAGCCCAGTTCCGGGCTGAACGGGTTGCCACCGTAGATGTGCAGGTCACTGCCGCAGATGCCGGCCGTGGTGACCTGGACGACCGCGTCGGTGGGCCTGGAGACGGCCGGGTCGGGGACATCCCCGTAGCGGATGTCATGACGGCCGTGGTAGGTCAGTGCCTTCACCGGATTCCTCCCCCCTCTGCCCGTCAGTCCGCGATCTTCAGCACCAGCTTGCCGTGGTTCTCTCCACGGAAGAGCCGCATCAGGGTTTCGGGGAACGCCGCCACTCCGCCGGACACGACGTCCTCAAGGGACTTCAGCCGGCCCTCCGCTCGCCACGTGGCCAGCTGTGCGACGCCCTCGGAGTACCGGTCGGCGTAGTCGAACACCACCATGCCCGTCATGGTGGCGCGGTTCACCAGCAGCGACAGGTAGTTGGCAGGGCCTTGCGGCTTGGTGCTGTTGTACTGGGAGATCGCGCCGCAGACGACGACGCGGGCACCGCGCGCCAGCCGCAGCAGCACGGCGTCCAGAACGTCGCCGCCGACGTTGTCGAAGTACACGTCGACGCCGTCGGGGGCATGCTCGCGCAGCGCCTTACGGACGTCCTCGTTCTGGTAGTCGATCGCAGCATCGAACCCGAACTCGTCGACCACCAGCCGGCACTTGGACTCGCCGCCGGCGATGCCGATGACCCGGCAGCCCAGGATCTTGGCGATCTGCCCGACGACACTGCCGACCGCCCCCGCCGCTCCGGAGACGACGACGGTCTGGCCGGGCTCGGGACGCCCGATGTCGATCAGGCCGAAGTAGGCTGTCAGGCCCGACATGCCGAGAGCGCCGAGATACGTCGGCAGGGGGGCCATCGCCGGGTCGACCTTGGTCACGCCGAGCCCGTCCGACACGCAGTACTCCTGCACGCCGAACGAGCCCGACACATGGTCGCCGACCGCGAACCCGGAGTGCCGGGAGGCGATCACCCTTCCCACCGCGCCGGCGCGCATCACCTCGCCGATCTCCACCGGGCGGATGTAGGACCTGCCCGCGTTCATCCAGCCGCGCATCGCCGGGTCGATCGACAGACAGAGCACCTGCACCAGGAATTCCCCGTCGCCCGGCTGCCCGGTCGGCTCCTCGACGTGCTCCCAGTCGGTCGGCCGCGGCTCTCCCACGGGGCGTGCGGCCAGGCGCACCTGGCGGTTGATGCTGCTCATCTCCGGCGGCTCCTTCGACGGTCGCGTTGGATCGGCGGCCCGGCACGGCCGACAGGCGGCCGTCGTCGCGTACCGACGCTCCTACGGGGCATACCATCCAGTCGGTATGGACGGTGAGCGTACGGGTGCCATGCCGTCGGAGACAAGAGGGGGCCCGGTGCGACGTACGGCTCATGCGCGCGGCCGGCCCCACTCGCGCCCCGTACTGCGTGTCGCGCTGGCACGCCGCCTGCAGCGGATGACCGCCGCGCGCGCAGGGCGGACGTGATCGGTACGGGGGACGCCCAGATCGTTCCGGCTGTAGAGGCAGTTCAGGTCAGCGGCGCATCTCGACTGCGGCGAGCCGTCGTTAACCGTGGTTGACCGCCCGTTGTGGCACGGCTGTGGCACGGGCCGACACTCGCTTTAGGAGTTCGATCAACGGTCGTCTACGACGGCTGCATCTGGGGCCGAGCTAGTTGTCCCTGGATGCTTGGGGGTGCTGGTGTCCGTCCTCGTTGATGTCAGGCGTGGATGTCAGGCGCCGTCCCGGTTGCCTGGCGCTTCAGTCACCCGAGTGGCCCCAGAAATAGATCTCTTCGGGCTTGCCCTGGTCGTCGTGCAGAACCGCGCATCGCCCGATCCATCGCGACCGGGGAAGACATCGAAGTCCTTGACGTGGGCGCGTGTCAGCTTGTCCGTCTCCAGCAGCTCGCGTGCCTCCTCGGCCGTCACAGGTTCCACGGTGTTGTAGTCCGGGGTGTCATCAGGTCCCATCACTCGGAAGATGTCCAGGATCGAGTGAGTGCCGGCCTCCTGGACCAACTCGTCCTCCCACAGCTCCTTCAACGTCTGCGGCCGCGGCTCCCGCTCCTCTCCGGGTCGCCAGTCGGCGCCGTTGACCCAGTAATAGTCGCCCGCTTCGAACACCTCACGCCGTAGCTGTTGCCGCGCAGCGTCCAAGTCCTCCTGGTACGGCACGTAGTAGCCCCACCCCGAGGCCCCCACCGGACCACTCCCTTCCTGTCTCCCTTGGACGGCGCAAGTTAGCACCTGGCTCTGACATCGGGGCCCTCAGCTTGGGAAGCGACGGCGCTTGCGGGGGTGCATGGTGTCTGACCTGCGCCTACGCGGTTTGAAGCCCCATGCCTTCAGCCCGGATCGCACCGTGGTTGACCGTGGTTCTCCGTTCTTACGGGCACGCCAAGGGCACGACATCCGACAGACGTGTTTCCGGGCCGCGGGGAACCGTTCCTCTCCGCTCGCGCGCCGACAACGCACGAGCCGGCCGCGTGTGCCTTCGCTCATGCGCATCTGGAGAATCGTCCAGTAGAAGCTGTCGGCGGGTGTGGTCAGGTGAGCGCCGATGACCGGGCCTTGCCGACGTGCGTAGGCAGGACAAGGCCCCCTTGACGGTCATGTCGCCGCAGACCCGTGGTCTGGACGCGTCCATGTCGTCGACCCCGGTCAAGGGGGCGGGATCCGCCTGATGCTCCGGCCACAGCGCCCTGACCTCCGGCGATGGGCGCGTGTGCCGCTGCCGTCGTCGTCGGCGGCTCAGCCGGAGTCACCGGTCCTCCCGCCGACGGCCGTCCGCAGTGGTCGGGCCGCTCGGACGGGTCTGATCCGTGCCGGTGTCGATCAGGATCTGCTGGGCCTGCTTGGGGTTGCCGGTACGGACCGCTTCGGTCATCGCGGCTCGCGCCGCCTCGGGGGGCGTGTCCGGTGGGACCACGAGCAGGGAGAAGTGGTCCTGGTCCCCTCGGGTCACGAGCGCGGTGTCGTCGCCCACGGAGAAGACGTCGATGTGCACCACACGGTCGTCGATGGTCATCCGCGTCGGCATTTCGTCCCAGGCCGCGGAGTCCAGGCCGATCCGTGTGATCGGCCCGAGGCGCTCGGTCAGTGCGCTGATCAGGCCGGGCAGTTCGGCGGTGAGATTCCTGGAACGGGGCCACCACGCACCGTCGAGGATGCTCCGGCGTTCGTGAGTGGTGGTGAGCCGCAGGAGTGCCGTTCCGGGACGCATGGATTCGTTCACACCGTCCGCCAGAAATCCTGCCGGAGGCGGGAAATCGGGATCGGGCATCGTGCTCACCTGCCTGTTCGGGGCCCTCCTCGCGTCCACGCTACTCCTGCCGTGTCAGGCGCGGTCGCTGAGCGCGGCGGTAATGATCGGCTCGGCCGCCTCCTCGGTGGTGCCGGGCGGCACGACCAGCAGGTCCCAGCGGCCGTGGCCGGGGGCGAGCAGGACGACGGTGTCCGGGGCGTGCACTGCGACCGTCTTCCGCAGTCGTACGACCTGGTTGGCGACGAGCATCCGGCCAGGTGCCGCGGACCAGGCCGCTCCGTTCACCGTGACGCCGGCGATGTGTCCCCAGGCGCGCGGCAGTGCGGCGAGCAGCTGCGGAAGCTCTGCCAGGAGGTCGTAGGAGCGTGGCCACCACACGCCGTCGAGGCGACGCGGCAGGGTGCTGTGGGGAGCGAGGCGCAGGCGGAGGAGAGGTGGGGTGGGCGGTGAGGGCGGTGCTGTGGTGATCATGGAGTTTCCTTCGACGGGCTTGTGCGGCGGGCAGGTTCGGATCAGGCGCGGCGGGCGGCGAGGCGGTTCGACGTGGGCCAGCGCACGTCGGACACCCAGCCGAGGCGTTCGAGGAGGCGGATGACGGCGGCCGACGGGTCGATCTGGCCCCGGTCGACGCCGTGCCGGGCGCTGGTGGGGTCGGCGTGGTGGAGGTTGTGCCAGCTCTCGCCGAAGGAGAGCAGGGCCAGCGGCCACAGGTTGGTGGCCCGGTCGTGGCGCCGGGTACGGAAGGGCCGCTTGCCCAGCACATGGCACAGGGAGTTGACGCTCCACGTCACGTGATGGAGCAGGGCGATGCGGACGAGGCCCGCCCATAGCGCGGCGGTCAGCGCGTGTACCCAGGTGCCGCCGATCGCCCAGCCGATCGCGAACGGCAGTGCGAGCGTGAGGACGCACAGGGCCGGGAAGGCGCGGGCGACGGCGCGCATGTCGCGGTCGGCCAGCAGGTCGGGGCATACCGGTCGGCGGGCGTCGGGTCGTTGCGGAACAGCCAGCCGACGTGGGCGTGCAGCAGTCCGCGCAACTGGCCGCGCAGATGGGTGCCGTAGCGGTACGGGGAGTGCGGGTCGCCGGGCCGGTCCGTGAAGGCGTGGTGGCGGCGGTGCGTGGCGACCCAGCTGATCACGTCGCCCTGGAAGCTCATCGATCCGGCCATCGCCAGCGCGATGCGCACGGGCCGGGCGGCACGGTAACCACCGTGCGTCAGGCCGCGGTGGAAGCCGACGGTGACGCCGAGGCCCGTGACCGTGTAGAGGAAGAGCGCGAGGACGATGTCGGCGGGACGGATGAGGCTTCCCCACAGTCACCAGCCAGCCGCGCCGAGCGCCAGGAACGGCAGGACGACGATCGCCGCCGTCACCGTCACGTACACGAGCTCGGCGCCGCCGCGGGCGGGCGCCGGGCCGTCGGACGGGAAGGGCGCTGTTCCGTCGTACCCCTGAGGCGGGCGGGCGGGATCCGGCGGGACCGCTGCCGGTGAGGGAACGGTCGCGGAAGAATCGAACGGCATGACGGGGCTCCTCGGCCTCGGTGAAGGGGATTCCTCTCGCGGGCCGAGACGAGAGGCCGGGGAGGCGCGGCCGGGTGCTCGGCTGCTGTTGTGACGTGGAGGGACGGGCGTACGCGGTCGCCGGTCTGCAGCGGCCGTCAGGTGAGGCCACGCTCTCCTGCACCGCTGGGGATGGGGCGGTGTGCCGACTGGGTGCTGGTCGCCTGCGCGAACGCGGTGACAGGACGTCCGGATCGAGGGCGGGCGGCAGAAGCTGTCATGATGCGGAACCAGTCCTGGGCGATGAACCGCCCGGTGTCGTGGTGCGCCGGGAGTGAAAGCCGGTCCGTAACCGGTGTGCGTCGTGCCCTCGGTCCCTTCAGCGTATCTGGCGGGAAGCGAAAAGGGGGTCACGGACCGTAACAGTTGCGGGAGGGGAGAGCGGGGCCGAGGGGCGCCTCGGTGCTCCGCCCTCGTCTTCCCACTGCTCCATCTGCCCCTGCTCGCGTACGGCCTCGTCCTCGGCGTGGAGGCGTCGCTCGGCCGCCAGGAGCTCGCTCGCGGTGAGGTGGAGCGCGGGGTCGGCCGCCGCGGCCATGAGCCGCGCGGCCGTGGCGGTCTCAGTCCGGGGCGGGACGACGAGCAGGTCCCAGCGTCCGACGCCGTACGAGAAGAGTCGGATCATGTGCGGGTCGAAACCGGACGCGAACCACGCGGCCTTCACCGTGTGCCCGATCACGGGCAGGTCGCAGGGCGCCGCCGGCCAGGTGTCGCGGTGGGACGCCATGCGCGACACGCGTCCTCGCGTCGCGTCGAACGCCTCGGTGAGCGCGGGCAGTTCGGTCATCAGGTCGTCGGTACGGGGCCACCAGGCGCCGCATACGGGACCGGGCGGGAAGGTCGGCGGGCGCAGGGCGAGCCGGGCAGGGCGCGGTGAGGTGCGTTCCGGGTGGGCCGGGGCGCGGTCGCCGGCCCTGGGCGGTGGGCCTGTGCCGGTGGGCGGGTTCATGGTCGCGGTTCCTGTCCTCGGGCGGCCGTCGTACGACTGCCGGTGCTGCGGTGGGCCGGGGTCAGCCCGGCTCGTCGGTGTGGGCGCGTCGTGCCTGGGTGTGGCTGGTGGTCAGCCAGGGCGACTCGACGGAGGGTTCTGCGGCGACGTCCCCGGTGTCGACGGTGAGATGGAGCAAGGTGTCGCGCCCGTCGGGGCCCGCGGGGTAGCTGCGTGGCTCGTCGCAGCGGAAGTTCCGGCGCAGCAGCTGCGCCACACGTTGGGCGATGTCGGGGCTGGCGGCGATGATGCGGACCTCCGCGAGTCCGCCCACGGGGGGATCACCGTCCGCGGTCTCGTACGCCGGCGGATCTTCGCCTGTGCCGTGTGTGCTGCCGGTGCCGTGGCTGCGGCGGGGCGACGCGTGCATGGATGTGATCTCTGTCCTGTGGGGCATCTCGGCCTCAACGCCCTGCGGCATTCAGCTTGTTGTGCGTGGTCCGGTCCCGGTGGCGGCGCGGTCGGAAGCGTCCCCGGCCGCCGTCGCGATGGTCGCGGCGTTCGTGCGCGGCGGACGGGGCGGAGTGCGGTGGGGGCGGCGCGGTGGTGCCGGCAGCGCGGTCGGCGGCGGCTGGGCGGCCGGGAAGGAAGCGGCTGTAGGGATGCAAGGCGATCCTTTCGCCGTGTGCGGAGTTGAGCCGGTGGATCACGTACGCTCCGCCGGCGATGAGCACGAGGAACGCGGCGACGGTGAGGGCGATGTCCATGGCGGTCACGGCCTGACGGTCGGTCGAACGCGAGAAGCGCTCGGGAGAAGCACGCGTCGGCGGCGGGGAACGTATCGAAGGCCGAGGCCATCGTGCTGACCTGTCTCCGGAAACTGCTGCGCTGCGCGGGGGCTTCCGGCGAAGTGTCTCGCCGAGGACGAGACCGGCGCGGGAGCCGGTGTGCGACATGCCCTCGGTACGTCCACCGTACTCCCGCGCGCCCCCGTCCGATGGGGAGCGGACGGATCCGCCGTACCCGCCTCGGCGTTCTCGGCCATCGTCGGTCCACAAGGGGGGGCGCGGCCCCGGGAGTACGGTTGAAGACACCGAGGGCATGTCGCGCGCCGGCTCCGACACCGGTGCCGCTCTCGGCGACCGACGACGCCGGGCCGGATCCGCCCGTGCCCGGGGCAGGGCTTGCCTCATGACCGTGAACGTGCCGGTTCCGCCGACGACCACAGAACTCCTTGGGTGGCCCGCCGGCCCGGACCGGCGCGGTACGCGGAAGCCCGGCCCGTCGAGGCCGGAACGAGGCTCCTCGCCCCGAGAGGGGCAACGCGTCCGTCCGTTGACCCGGCGTCAGATAGAGGACCATCTGCAGGAACTGGGCGATCTGTACGCGGAGACGTCCGGCGGCGGCCCCTGGGCGTGGAACCAAGCCCGCGGCGCCTTCCTGCGGCGGCTGGCGGCCGACGTACGGCGACCGGGATTCGAGTTGCTGATCGCGGAGACCACCGCGCTGACCGGATGCGCCTACGGTTTCCCCGTACGCGGCGACGGTCCCTGGTGGGAGGGCTTCGACGGATACCTTCCGGGGAGGCTGCTCCGGCTCGCCGCCTCCGGAAGCCTCTTCGTGATCTCCGGGATCCACGTTCCGTCCCGCGTACGCAGGCAGAACCAGGACCGTGCCTGGAACCTCGCCCGGCGCCTGCAGAAACGGTTGCTCACCGACCACGGTGCCGCCGTCGCCGTCACGCTGGTGAACCGCTCCGACCACAGGACCGTCGAGGCGCTGCGGTCCTGGGGGTGGCGGTACATCGAAGGCGACACACCTCGGACGGCCCTGCCCGGCCCGTTCCGCGTCCTGGTCCTCGAGACCTGAGCACCTGAGCACCTGTGCACCACGTCCCGCGTCACGGCGGTCACGGCGGTCACGGCTCTCACGGCGACGGCAGGCGCAGGGCGAGGAGGGCCACGTCGTCGGTGCTGCCGGGCGGCATGCGGGCGGGCAGTTGGTCGCACAGAGTGTCCAGCGGTTCGTGGGCGAGAGCGAGGGCGTGGCGGCGCAGACGGGCGAGGCCGGTGTCCAGGTCGCTGCCGGGCATCTCGATCAGGCCGTCGGTGTAGAGCAGCAGGGTGGAACCCGGCGGCAGGGACTGCGCGGCGCTCGGCCGGCTCCCGCCGGTGCCCGGAGGGGCGCCGAGGAGGAGTCCCTGTCCCGCTTCGAGGTACTGCGCCTGTCCGTCCTGGGTCAGCAGGAGGGGCGGCGGATGCCCCGCGCTGGTCCACCGCAGCGTCCACGGGCCGGTGTGCAGGCTGCCTTCGAGCAGGGCGAGGACGAGGGTGGCCATGGGGACGGTGGTGATGGCGGGCATGGCGTCGTCGAGGCGGTCGACGACGGCGCCGGGCGGGCCGCTGTGGTCCCAGGCCAGTGAGCGCAGGATGCCATGCAGTTGCGCCATGCCGGCCGCCGCGGTCAGGTCGTGGCCCACGACGTCGCCGATGACCAGCGCGAGCGTGCCGTCCTTCCGCTCGAACGCGTCGTACCAGTCGCCGCCGACCTGGGAGCCGGCCGGGGCGGGCTGGTAGCGGGCGGCCAGCCGCAGGCGGCCGGGCTGGGGCAGCGGGGCGAGCAGGTTGCGCTGCATGGCCTCGGCGACGGCGCGCTGGCGGCCGAAGCGGCGGGCGTTGTCGATGACCAGGCCGACCCGGCGGCCGATGTCGCTCACCACTTTCAGGTCGTCGGCGTCGAAGGGGTGCGCCGGGTCCGTGCGCACCAGCGTCAGGGCGCCGGTGATCTGCCGCCGGGAGCCCAGCGGCACCGTGACGGCGGACGTCGCGCCGACGGCCCGCAGGAAGCCGCTGTGGACGGCGGCCAGGGCAGAGGCGGTCGGTGCGGCCACGTCCGCCTCGCGCTGCAGGACGGGATCACCGCCCTTCAGCACCTGGACCAGAGGGGAGCGGGCCTCCTCCCCGGCCTCGGGAAGGCGCTCGCGCCAGTCCTCCTGTGCAGCGTCCCGGCCCTCGGGACCCGTCACCGCCACACGGTGGACCTGTCCGGAACCGACCCGGAGGTCCACCGCCGCCCAGTCGGCGAGGCGGGGAACCAGCAGGCGGCCCAGCCGGGCGAGGGCCTCATCGGTCTCCAGCGTCTGACCGAGCACGTCGGTGATCTCCGCGACCAGCGTCAGCCGCTCGGTGAGGTCCTCCAGAGCACGTGTATAGGCCGCACGCTCCCGACGCGCGCTGCGGTCGCTGGCGGCGTCGGTGAACAGCACGGCCATGCCCATGAAGGCGCCGTCGTCCGTCAGGGGAGAAGCGGACCAGGAGATCGCGATCAGGCGACCGTCACCGCGCAGACAGATGTCGCCCTCCCCCCGCGCCTCGGCCCTCTCGGCCACGGCCCGCAGCAGCGGGCACTGCTCCCGGGGGATCCTGCCGCCGTCCGCATCCCGGTGCAGCAGGTCGTGTGCGTCCTCCCCGCGCATCGCCGCAGCGGCGCGGCCCAGCAGCCGCTCGGCGGCCGGGTTGACCGCGAGAATCCGTCCGGCGGGGTCCACCACGATCAGGGCCGTGCCCAACTGCCCGACGACCTGCTGCCAGAAACCCGGCTCGGCCGTCGACCACCGCCCCTCATCTCCCACACCTTCCACCACGCCGCCCCTCCAGTCATGGAAACCCTCGCCGAAGACCGCGGGCGCATCGGCAGACCGACACACCAGTGGATCGATGGTTCCCCGACTTGGCACCGATCAGCTCGGCGACCTTGCCTACTGCCCATGGTGTACGACGGGTACGGGTAGTGGTCGTCGCCGAGCCGGTCGGCGGCGTACGGCAGCCTTCGGCGTACGACCTGCTCCGGCGTGTGTCCGGGTGGCGGGGAACGGTTGCTCTCCGCTCGCGCTCGGCACGCACGAGCCGGCCGCATGTGCATTCGCTCATGCGGGCCCCGGCGAATCGTCCAGGAGGAGCCGACGGGGGACGGTCGGGGAACCGCCCGCCGACCGTGCTGGGCCCGTCTCAAGGGAATGATGCCGACATTGCGTGATGTAGGCGTTCATGCCGCGACGTCGGCAGCGCGCCTTGGACGCGAGCAGTGCCACGAAGCGGTTTCCGGGGCGGTGGCGGGACCGCGCGACTCGCTGCTTCGCGCTCGAGGCCCAGAAGCTCCTCACCGAACCCCTCCGACCGGTCCGTGGGCAGGAAGGCCATGCGTTCCCTCGGCGCGAAGGTGGTCATGACAGACGCTCTGATGGATGCTCACGAAAGGTCTGTGCACACGAACTCCCGACGCTGCCCGACCGATCAGAGCAGCGTGCAACTGCCGCCCGATCCGCCCGATCCATTGCTCCAACCGTGGCATTTGACCCGATGAGCTCACCGCCCTGTTTCCCAGGTCCCTCGGTGCTTGAAAACGGTGCGGCTCCTCGGGGCCCCGAACCCGGCCTTTGCACGCCCTCGGCGGCGCGGTTCTTGGCCGGTCACCAGTAGTGGCGTCGTCCGGCGACGGCGCGTCCCATTGCGCCGAGGACCCACAGGATTGCTCCGATGACTGCCAGGACGATCCCGATGGTCCACAGGATGGATATGCCGGTGACGAAGCCGATGACGAGCAGAATGATGCCCAGGATGATCATGACGCCTCCCCTGGGGAGTAGTTCCTGTTCCACTGTGAACTGCGAGGGTTCTGGAGGGAAGGGGGAATAGTGGTGGTCGGCCTCCCGAGCCCTGTGCCCCAGGGGCAAGTCCGGCTGCAAGCGGTTGCCTCGGCTCTATCGCGCGCGGTGGGGTTTGTGGCGAGCGACGCACAGCTGGGCCTCGGTGGGCATGTGAGGGGAGCCGGTGGACTGGTGGGCGGTGCGCAGCGGCCCCTCGCAGAGGGCGTTGAGGGCAGCGCCGGGTGTTCCCTGAGGGGTGAGGGTGAGGGTGATGTGGGTGCGTGGGTGGGCAGGTCGACCTGTGATGCGGACGTTCGCCTGCTGGACGCCGGGCAGGGCGCCGGCCTCGGTGGCGATCGCGTCGCTGAGCGCGCGGTCGCGCAGTTCGACGCCGTCCTGCGGTGGTGTGCCGCCGACGGGCATTGCGCCAGGGTGACGTCGGCGCAGTTGGGCGAGCAGCCACCACAGGGCGAGCAGGGTGATGAGAGTAAGGGCGGCGATGACTGCGGGCCACCACCACCAGCCCTGGCTGCTCCAGCGTGCCCGGTCGGCGGAGCTGAGCAGGATGTCGTCCGGGGTGGTCAGGGGCCAGCCGGCGGGCGGCGCCAGGTCGTGTCGCCGGTAGAGGTCGAGCCCGGCGGCCATGATCAGCAGGCCGCCGCCGAGCAGTACCAGTCCGGTGAGGGCCAGCAGGATGCGGTTGAGCACGGGTCGCGGCGTCATGGTGCGGGCTCCGGTGCTGGGTGTCGTCAGGCGGTGCGTTGCCGTACACGTACGACGATGCGGGGAGGATGGGACAGGGCGAGCCGGTCGCGTTCCTCGTTGAGGACGGCGGAGAGGTCGTCCTTGACCTGCTCAGGGTCGCGGAAGCGGATGTCCGCGCGGGCTTTGATGCGATGGCGACGGACCCGGATGTGAGCCGTGCTGACGCCTGGGACCCGCATGGCGGCGTCGCGCAGCAGAGCGGCAGCGCCGTCGCGGTCCAGTGAGGCCCGCAGGTGGGGCGGGGGACAGCCGGGAGGGGATCGCAGAGGCAGCAGGCGCCGTAGGCCGGGGGTGAGTGCCAGGGTGATCAGCCAGACGCCGACGGCAGCAGCCACGGCGGCTCCCGTGAGCATCCACACGTCGTCCACCGGACGAGTGGCCAGTTCGTCGGCCAGGTGCTTTCGCCAGGCTGCTGCCTGGCGTCCGGCCCGTACGGCGACGACATCGGACAGTGCCGCGCCTGCCGCCACGAGAATCGCCGACGCGACCAGGGCAGCCGGAAGGCGGCGCGCGGACCATGGGCGGTGGGTCGTGTGCTGTCCGTTGTGGTCGCCCGCTGCCGTGTTCGGCTGGGGCGCGTCGCGTTCGGGCGGTTCGGACTCGGTCGGCTGGTTCGCCGATGACACCGTGTCACGGTGCACCGGTGGTGCGGAGCTGCGGCCGGGAGGTCCCGGGTCGGGTGTCATTCCGGTCCTCCTTCGTGTGCGGCATGTCGGGCGACCGAGCGCGGTGGTTCACCGGACCCGTCCCCGGTTCGCGTGGGTGACGCTTACCAGTCGCCGGATGGTGAGGGTGACTTCTGCTACGTGCAGGCCGGTCAGCTGAGCCACCCGCTCGGCGACGTCGTGCTGTATCCGCTCACAGACGCGGGGGATGTCGGTGGGATAGGGCAAATCCAGGGCCAGGTGCAGGCGCACCGATCCGGTATGGGCGGCAGCGGAGGCGCTCGGCGCTGCCGATCCGCTCCGGTCAGGCGGTAGGGCGGCACGCCTGGACTGAGCCGCACGTGCGGCCTGGGTGGCGATACGGGCGACCACCTTGTCGGGGATGACGGTGGCGCCCCGATCGGCCGGGGGTGGCAGGTCGACGGCCCGCGGCGATGGGCTGCGCGCGGTGCCGGGCGGTCCGGCGGAGCCGGGTGGGGCACTCACCGCTGCCTCCGTGCGGGAAGTTCGAGGTCACCCTGCAGGACGAGGCCGACGATCAAACCCGCCGCGCCCAGGACCAGAACGAGCAGGAACGCCCAGAAGCCGCCGAAGTAACCGGCGAAGCCCAGGGCCATGCCGGCCGCCAGGCCCGTAGTCGCTGTGTTCATCACTCACTCACCCGTCTCGCGAGCGCCATCCATGTGATCACCCGCTCACGCCGGGACGCGGCCGTGAATCACGGCCGGGTCACCTCACGCGGCCCTCACCCGGTTCGGACTCTTCCTCCTCATCAGGGAGGTGGACGTCATCGACGGCGATGTTCACCTCGACGACCTCCAGTCCCGTCATCCGCTCCACGGCGCTGATCACGTTGCTGCGCACGTCACCGGCGACATCGACGATGGAGACGCCGTACTCGACGACGACGTCCAGGTCCACGGCGGCCTGGCGCTCTCCTACCTCGACCTTCACCCCTCGTGTGACGCCGCCGCCTCCGCCCGGGACGCGCTCCCGCACGGCGCCGATGGCGCGGGCCATCCCCGCTCCGAGGTTGTGGATGCCCGGTATCTCGCGGGCGGCCATGCCCGCGATCTTGGCCACCACGCCGTCCGCGATGGTGGTCTTTCCCCGTGTCTCCGCCGGAGCCCCGGCCCCGGTACGGCCCTGCAGCGCGCTCGTGTCTCCGTCGGGCGGGCTGCCCTTGCCGACGCTGGTGCTGTTGTCCGTCATGGCGGTCGCCTCGATCGGTCGGTCGGGCACCGGCGTGATACCCGTCGCAAAGTTGGACATACGGGGCGGTCGGCTTCTCACGCGCATTTAATGTGACCTGCATCACATTGAATGCGGTGGGGTACACGTTCGTCCCGAGCCGTGAGCAGGAGCGGCATGATCGAGCAGACCGGTTTCCCACCGCTGGGATGCGACCTGCCGGACGGACTGCTGGTCGTGCGGGCGGCCGAAGGAGACGAGGACTCCTTCGCTGTTCTCGTCCAGCGGCACAGCCGGCCCCTCCTGGCCCTGGCCCGTTGCATGCTCGGCAACGCCCAGGACGCCGAGGACGCTGTTCAGGACGCCTTCGTCAGCGCCTGGCGGCGACTGCCGGAATACCGCCACGGTGCGCAGTTCCGCACCTGGATGTACCGGATCACCGTCAACCGTTGCCTGACCATGCGACGCCGCCGACTTCCGCCCCTCTCCTTGGACGCCGTTGCCGAAGCCGCAACGGTCGACGAGTGGAGCTCGCCCGCCCGGGCCGCAGAGCAGAACGCGGCCACGGCCGCCCTGGCCCGCGCGCTCGGCGAGCTGGACGCCGGACAGCGTGTCTGCTGGATCCTGCGGGAACTGCAGGGCCTGCCCTACAAGGAGATCGCCCACGTGACACAGACCAGTGAGCAGACGGTGCGCGGCAGACTGTTCAGGGCACGCCGGTCCCTGAAGGAGGCGATGGCCCCATGGCGCTAGACGACTCGCACGCGCGGCCTTCCGAACCGCCCGGAACCGACGGGCCTCGCAACATCCCAGCCGTCGATGACGCGGCCCCGCTCGCAGGTGACGAGGTACTGCCCTGCGGCCGCCTGCTCAGCCGGGCCTGGGAACAGGCACAGGACGCGGCGCCGGCCGCGGATCCGCACACCGTGTCATGTCCCCACTGCCGCGAGGCCGTCGAGGGACTGGCCACGGTGAACGCGGCCACGCGGGCGATGCGCGCCAAGGACCCGCCCGGCCTGCAGGCACTCGCCGACCGGGTCATGAGCGTCGTCAGGGCCGAGGTCCGCCTCGGACGGCTGCTGCCACTGGCCGACACCGACCTGGATCTGAGGATCGCCGAGAGCGCCGCGGCGAAAGTGCTGCGGCAGGCCGCGGACACGGTGCCCGGTGCGCGGGCCGCGACCTGCCGGCTCGTACCCGCGGGTGAGGGCACCGGCGTGCAGGTGACCATGACCCTGGCCGCCGCCCTCGACCGCCCGCTGCCCGACAAGGTTCATCAGGTACGCCGATCGGTCATCAATACCGCCGACCAAGCTCTGGGGCTGGCCGTGACGGCCGTCGACATCATCGTGGTCGACGTGCTGGAGCCGTTCTTGCCCCTCAGCCCCGCGGGCTCCGGTCACCCCACAGGCGGTGGTACGTGATGGCTGCCACCGACGCGACCACTCTCCTCGGCGTCGCGGCCGAGGCGGCCCTCGCGGTTCCCGGCGTGGCCGGCCTGCAGCCCCGCCTCGCTCACCGCCTCGCGGCGGCCGCCTCGCCTACGCGACCGGAGACAACAGCTGAACGCACCCCGTCCGAGGCGGGCGTCCGCACCGACCGGGCGCCGGACGGCCCGGGATGGCACATCGAGGTGCGCTGCGTCCTGGCTGAAGGCCACAGGGCGTCGGACACGGCCCGGAACGTCCACAACCAGGTACGGGCCGCTGTCATCTCCCACCTCGCCGCACACGGCTTCCCGGAAGCGGCCACCGTCACCGTCACGGTCACCCGTATCGTCGCCCGGCACCACACAGCATGAGCGCCACACGCGACGGCCACACGACGAGGCCCGGACTGCTGCGTGTCGGGCCAGGCACCGCACCCGTCCCGCAGCGGATGAACCAGAAGAGGTAGCGAAACCGGAGACGGAGGGCCCCGGGTGACCGCCCAGCGCCGGACCGACAGGCCGCGGGCCCCGGTGCGGGCCACGGGGCCCCGTGCGTCGGCGAACCGGCTCGTACGGGGGGTGTTACGGGAGCGCCATGCGCCAGATGCGGGCCCAGGTGGAGGCGTACTGGCGCAGCAGCGGGCCGGTGGTGTACGGGATGCCGTACTTCTCGCACAGCTTGCGCACCCGGGGAGCGATCTGGGCATATCGGTTGCTGGGCAGGTCGGGGAAGAGGTGGTGCTCGATCTGGTGGCTGAGGTTGCCGGTGAGGATGTGCAGGAGAGGGCCGCCGTCGATGTTCGCCGAGCCGAGTGCCTGCCGTACGTACCACTCGCCGCGCGACTCGCCCTCGATCTCGTCCTCGGTGAAGGATTCCGCGCCGGCGGGGAAGTGGCCGCAGAAGATGACGGTGTGCGCCCAGATGTTGCGGGTGACATTGGCGGTGAGGTTGCCGAGCAGGCAGGGAAGGGCGGACGGGCCGGCCAGCAGCGGGAAGAGGACGTAGTCCTTGGCGGATTGCCGTGCCGCCTTGCGGGCCGCACCTGCGAGGTCGTCCAGGAACGCGCGCAGCGGCTTGCGGCCCTGGACGACGGCCTCGGGCTCCAGGTCGTACAGCGCGATGGCCCACTCGAAGAGCGGTGCCAGCAGCGGCCCGCCGTACAGGGGCTGAAGGAGATGGACGGGGTGCCAGCGCTGGTCTGCGCTCATCCGCATGGCCACGTAGCCCAGGTCCCGGTCCCGGCCCACCACGTTGGTCCAGGTGTGGTGCAGGTCGTTGTGGGTGTGCTTCCAGGCGGCGGCCGGGGTGGGGAAGTCCCACTCCCAGGTGGTGGAGTGGATGGCCAGGTCGCGCATCCAGTCCCACTGGCCGTGCAGGATGTTGTGGCCCAGCTCCATGTTCTCCAGGATCTTGGCGGTGGTGAGCATCGCCGTTCCGGCCAGCCAGGCGGGCGGAAGCAGGGACACGGTCAGCGCGGCCCGGCCACCGGCTTCCAGGGCGCGGTGCACGGTGATGAGTGTGCGGATGTAGTGGGCGTCCTCGGCGCCGCGCTCGGCCAGCACCTCGGCGCGGATGCGGTCCAGTTCCTGCCCGAAGGCGTCGGCTTCGTGCGGCGCAAGAGCAAGCGCAGCGGCCACTGGTTCTCCCCTTTCTAAAGGCTTGAGGCTCCACAGATGGTTTCTACAGGTCGATGTGCACGGGTCCACAGGCGGCCGACACGCAGGTCTGGATCAGATCGCCCGGCTCGCCGTGTACGTCGCCGGTCCGCAGATCGCGGACCCGGCCGGCGGACAGCGGGCTGACGCAGCTGTGGCAGATGCCCATACGGCAGCCGCTGGGCATGACGACACCCGCCGCCTCGCCCACGGCCAGCAGGGACGTGGCGGAGCCGGCGTCCGTCTCTACACCGCTGCGGGTGAAGCGCACCCGCCCGCCGTGCCCGCCCGATCCACTGCCCGGCGCGGCCGGTGACAGCGGCCGGAACCGCTCCAGATGCAGCCGGCGCCGGGCATCCGCGTCGCGCCAGGCCCGCTCGGCGAACGCGAGCAGCCCTTCCGGGCCGCAGGCCCAGGCCTCGCGCTTATCCCAGTCAGGGCACAGAGCGCCCAGGCGCACCCGATCCAACCGCCCTTCCCGGCGGGTGTGGTGTTCGTACAGCGCGAACCAGCTCTCGCGGGCTGCCATGGCACGCAGCTCACCGCCGAAGACCACTCGGTCGGCGTCCGGCGCGCTGTGCACCAGCACGGTGTCCGGGCGGCGGCCCCTGCGCCCGGCGAGTGCGCGCAGCATGGCCACCACGGGAGTGATGCCAATACCGCCGGTCAGCAACAGCAGGCGCGCCGGCGGCGGGTCGGGCAGCACGAAATCCCCCTGGACAGGACCGAGGCGCAGGATTTCCCCGGGCCGGACCCGGTGGGCCAGGTGCGGCGACACCCGCCCGTCCGGGACCCCCCGCACCGTGATGGCGAAACGCCCGGAGCCGTCCGGCGGGGTCGTGATCGAGTACGTCCGCCAGTGCAGTACGCCGTCGATGCCCACTCCCACCGGCACGTACTGACCCGCCGCGCGATGCCCCGACCAGCCGCGCCCCGCCCGCACCACGAGCGTCGTCGCGTCCGCCGTCTCCGTCCGGACCGCCTCCACCCGGCCCGTCGGCCACCTGGCCGACCACAGGGGATCGACGACCGCCAGAAAGTCGTCGGGCAGTAACGGCGTGGTCAGCCGCCCGGCTCCCTGCCACACGGGTCGCGCCAGTTGATGCAGCACACCGACCATTCCGCCGTCCCATTCCCTGTCACTTTCCTCACTCTCCGATCACCTACGCTCACGCAGCCGTGGAGGACCGGCAACCCGGGCTGCTCCTTCCCTGACGGGCATCACGGTGGCGCTCCCCGCGGCTCCGGCGGCCGATCCCCGGCATGGCGTCGTTGTAGCGCAGGTCCGCGGGTCCGTTCCTCACTGCGAGTGCTGAGCCGGGCGGATCAGGGCGGTTCCGGCTCACTGCGACCGGGCCGCGGTCATGGCGAGGATCGCTGCCATGGTGAGCGGTCTCCGTGGGCCTCGACTCCCTCGGCCCGAGGGCAAGGGCCGTCGCGCTCCGTGGCGGGAGTGCGGCGGTGGTGCCCAGGCCCCGCCGTCCGTCTCCCAAGCATCCTCCGCGCTTCGGGCGTCGGTGACGTCGCCGGTCGCCTCCTCATCGGCCATCAGCCGGTCGGCCGTGCGCGCGTCACCGACGGTCGCCGCGGCGGCCATCAGCCGCGCGGCGGAGGCCGCACGCCGGTGGCGGTCGTGCGCCTACAGTCACCGGCCGTGGCCGTCTCCTGCGGCGGGCTGTCGGTCCTCAGCCGTCACCGGCGGCGTCGGGCACGGATGGGGCGCGTGCCGCGCTGGTAGATGTCGGGGATGCCGTCGGCGTCCTCGTCGAGGTGCTCCGCCTCCCACAGCCTGCGGTAGATGCTGTTACGGCGTTTGACCAGCAGCGCGGCCATGCCGGCGGGGAGCAGTGAGCCGAGCAGTACGGCGGCCTTGATCCGCTCGGTGTCAGCTGGGTCGGCGAAGGCCACCTCCCTCAGCGCACCGGAGTGGGCGTTTGCGGCCCTTGACAGCCCCAGCCCTCATGGGTGCGTGGATACGCTGTGCTGGCGCCGTTGCGCGGGCCTGGTCGTACCGCTGTTGACCGTGGTTGTCCGTTCTGAAGGGCACGTCGTGGGCACGACGCCGCTGAGCTGTTTGGCCAAGGGGGGTGGCGCTTGCGTCGGCGCATCCCGCCGTCGCTCGGGCGGATCGGGAGCCTCGGTTGCGACTGCACATCTCGCAGGAGGCTGCTGGTTCCGGCACTCGTTGGCGGTGGCCATCTTGCAGGTGAGCAGGTTGCCCGCGCTGGTGCCGTATCGGCGCATCGTGCGGCCGATGCTGCAGTCGAGGACAGTGCGGCGATCACCGCGCCGACGGTAACCGCGAGGCTGTGCTCCTGAGCGGCGGCAGCCCGGCATCCAACTCGTCGCTCCGAAGGCCCCTCATTCTGGTAACAGCGATGAACTCTGGCCGTGCAGCCACTGGGAGGTCATTAAGCTGGCTGACCTTCCGCGTTGAGTGGAGGGCTAGTAGGGCTTTGTTAGGTCCTGTGGTGGGGTTCGGGTGCTGGTGCGGGTTGGCCGCATATCGAGCAGGCGCCGGTCCAGGTGGCCAGGAGGGCCTGGAGTTCGCGGAGGACCGCGTAGAGGGTCAGGCCGGCGCAGGGGCTTTTGGGTCGAGCCTGAGCATGGTGCAGAAGGCCTGGGCGAGGGACGCGAGGGTGACGTGGCGGTGCCAGCCGAGGTAGTTGCGGCCCTCGAAGTGGTCCAGGCCCAGACCGTCCTTGAGCTCGCGGTAGTCGTGCTCAACTCGCCATCGGATCTTGGCGATTCGTACCAGTTCGCGCAGTGGGGTGTCGGCGGGAAGCGTCGAGAGCCAGTAGTCGGTTGGCTCGGCGGAGTCGGGTGGCCACTCGACGAGCAGCCAGCAGTCGGGCAGGGAGCCGTCGGCGGCGCGGCGGATGGTGCGGTTGGCCGGTCGGACCCGCAGGGCCAGGAACTGCGAGCGCATCTCGGCGTTCGGGTTGCGTCTGGTGGCCTTGCTGCCCTGGCGCCAGGTGACGGTGCGGGTGGCCGCTCGGCCGACGGCCAGGGCCAGGGCGCGCAGGGTGGTGTGCGGTTGGGGGTAGGCGGACACGGGAGGGCGGCCCTGCCCGGAGTACGGCGGGCGTTGGGGTGTGGCATTGCCGGGGTGCGCGGTCGTGGTGGCTTTGACCGCGACCGCGTAGGTCAGGCCGCGCTCGGTCAGGCCCTCGCGAAAGCCGGTGGCGTCGCCGTATCCGGCGTCGGCGGCGACCGGAAGGTCGGGCAACTCCCAGTTGTCGCGCACCTCGTCGAGCATGTCCAGCGCCAGGCGCCACTTCTCCCGGTGCCGCTCGGTGTCCGGGATTCCCGCCTTGGCGCGGCGGCGCCGGATCGCCTCGGCCATCAGCGCGTCCTCGCCGTACTTGGTGTCGTCCCAGCTCTCGGGCAGGGACAGGCGCCAGTCGACAGCCGATGACGCACGGTCACTGACCAGGTTCACACTGACGCCGACCTGGCAGTTGCCGCGCTTACCCAGGGCGCCGCAGTACATCCGCGCCACCCCCGGTGAGTCGTAGCCGTCCTTGGGGAAGCCGACATCATCGATCGCGTACGCCTCGGGAGAAATGTGCGCGGCAGCCCAACGGGCCAGCCGCTCACGGACCTTGGAGTAGTCCCAGGTGGACGATGAGACGAACTGCTGCAGCTGCTGGTGGTCCACGCCCAGGCGCTCGGCCATCGGCTGCATGGACTTGCGCTTGCCGTCCAGCATCAGCCCGCGCAGATACAGCTCGCCCTTGGCCCGCTGGTCCCGACGCGCCAGCGAACCGAGCATCTCCGCCGCGAACGCCTCCAGGCGCGGGCGGACCGTCTCCATCTCCTCAGGTGTCACACCTGACAGAACATCACAATCTACCTGACGATGATCAATCGGGGTACCTAACAAAGCCCTACTAGTTGTGTGTGGGGGAGGACGTCGGCTGGCCGCGCCGGTGCTGCAAGGCACTGCTGACGTAGGTGTGGGCCATGTCCGGCTGTGTGCGTAAGGCGGCACAGGCGATGGACAGTGGACAGGAGCAACTCGGGGAGCGCGTATTGGCGCAGGCTGCTGCGATCTTCGCTGCTCGCTCGGATGTTGGCGCGACGGAGTTGCTCCGCGCGGTTGAGAGGTTGGATTTCGAGCAGACCGAGGACGGGTACACGACGGCCACCAATTGGCACGACTACTTCTGGGCTGCTGTCTTCTACATCGACGCGGTCGACTTCCCCAGCTTCGGCGACGAGGCCCTGGACCACTTGCTGCCGACGATCGCTGAAGTGGCCAGTCAGAACGGCCGGTCAGCCGTCGACCGGATCCTGATCAAGCCGGCACTTCCCGACCCGGCCGTGAACTAGCGTCAAGCGTTCGAGGGCGGCGAGGGGCTGGCGCTCCTCCAGCCGCACGACATACGCGCGGCCGAGGACAAGCGGGGGCGCATCACCGAGGTCACCCGTATGCGGCTCTTCGACACCCTTCGACTGCAGAACGTCGACTGGTCCGGCAGGCTGGAGGAATCGGAGTTCCTCAAGCGCATTTTCGATCTGGATGCGTTGGAAAGCTACGACTCACGCTTCCCGACTGCCGAGGGCGACATCTACCAGCACCGCGTCAACAACTATGACTGGGAACCGGACTGGATCTTCACCGACGAGCGGTTCGGACTGCGCCGCGGCCCGGACGCGATCCTCCTCCGATTCCTCTCCGAAATGCTCCACCCCGTTGTGCGGACTGATGCGGAAGAGCTGCGAGAGCTGCTGGAACTGTTCAACACCCTGCTGGCCCGGGACGGTTACGCGCTCGTACCCGTTGACTCCATCAGCGGCTACCCCGTCTACGGTGGGCGCCGCATTCCGATACAGGCACGACCCGCGATCCCGGTCCGTGTTCAGCAGACACCCGACCATGCGTCTGCGGCCAAGAGCGGTGCTCTGAGCCCGTACGACCTGGTGCGAGCTCAGAAGCCGTCTCTCAACCGAACGTGATCGGTTGATCCTTGCTGGTCAGGAATGGTTTCGCTCGGGGTGAGGGAGGGATGCGGCGTCTTGTGTCCGCTTCATGACCGAGGGGTGCGCGGTGGCGTCGGTGCTGGGAATGCTGGAGGAGCGGGAGGCGGCTGCCCGTGTGCGGGTGGAGGGTCTGCGGGAGGAAGCCGCTCGGCTGGCTGAGGTGTTGGAGGCCGCGGAGATCGAGCTGGACCGGCGGGTGATCGCGCGGGAGGAGCTGCTCGAGGCCCTGGCTGTGTCTGCGGCCGAGTCCACTGCGGTGACGGAGAGCGGGGCGGAGCAGGAAAGGGCGCCATCGACCGTGCCGGTGCCGGGCTCGACGGTGCCGCCGTGGCGGGACGGGCTGCCGGTGACGGTGCTGGCGCCGGACTATCAGCGGATTCTGGGCGTGCTGGAGGAGCGGCGCTCAGCGGGCGAGGGACCGGCGAAGGCCAAGGAGGTCGCGGTTCAGCTGGGCCTGGGGACGACACCGGCGAAGGTCGAGGGGGTGCGCTCGAAGGCCAGGCGCCTGGCGGAGCGCGGGTGGCTGCTGCAGGAGACGTCGGGAGCGTTCAGCGCCGGCCGGCGGCCCGTGGCCGCGCCAGGCGCCGGCTCATCCGCGTGACCATCGACCACCGGATCATCGCCTCGCTGGAAGCGGGCAGCGTCTCGTAATCTCTC
Organism: Streptomyces flavusporus; assembly: GCF_046267975.1. Classification (NCBI taxonomy): domain Bacteria; kingdom Bacillati; phylum Actinomycetota; class Actinomycetes; order Kitasatosporales; family Streptomycetaceae; genus Streptomyces; species Streptomyces flavusporus. The sequence goes on from NZ_CP176503.1 coordinate 9,133,354, forward strand.
GCCAGACGGCGGGAGTTCATCAGCCAGGCGAACGTGCGCTCCGCCACCCAGCGTCTGGGGAGCACCACGAACCCTGTCATGTCGTCGGTGCGCTTGACGATCTCCAAGGTCAGGGCGAGTTTGTCCCGGCACCAGTCGACGAGGCCGCCGGTGTAGCCTCCGTCGGCCCAGACCAGGGTGATGTCGCGGTGCAGGCGGCGCAGCCGTCTCAGCAGGCCGGCCGCGGCGTCGCGGTCGCCGATGTTCGCGGCGGTGACCGCGACGACCAGGAGCAGGCCGAGGCAGTCGGTCACGATGTGCCGTTTGCGGCCCGGCACCTTCTTCCCGCCGTCGTAGCCGCGTGAGGAGGCCGGCACCGTCGCGGCGGCCCGCACCGACTGCGCGTCGATGATCCCCGCCGTGGGCTCGGCCTGGCGGCCCTCGCGTTCACGGACCCTCCCGCGCAGCCGGTCATGGAACTCGGCGATCAGCCCGTGCTCGCGCCAACGGCGGAAGAAGGCGTAGACCCGGCCCCATGCGGGGAAGTCCGCGGGCATCGCCCGCCAGGAGATCCCGCCCGCGACCAAATAGCGGATCGCGTCCAGCATCTGGCGGTGGCAATACCCCTCGGGCTGCCCGCCTCTGCCTTGGAGCCAGGCCGGCACCGGCAGCAACGGCCGGATGGCCGCCCACTCCGCGTCCGTCATGTCCGACGGATACCGGCGCACCCGATCGGGATGATCGGCCGCGTTGCCGTACACGTGCGCGAGGCAATCGCACGACACGGCGGGCGAGTTGAAGTGGGCGGGCTCGGGCGCGTACAACAACGACAACAGGGCCTCCGGGAACCGCTCGGATTGGGGTCGCACCCCCGAGCTACCAGGAGGCCCTGCCTTCATGCGCGTACGGCCGGAAGATCACCCGACCAGGAACTCCGTTCGATCTGCACGTTCCAAGATCGGTTGAGAGACGGCTTCTCAGGCCCGCGGTGACCGGAAGGACTACCGCCTCGATCGACTTCCCATGGAGGAGGGCGGACAAGCACAGGTCTTCCGGGCAGTGCACAAAGCGACCAACGCCGAAGTCGCCTTCAAGCGCCGGAGTTCGGGCGGGGCTGTGGCGTCGGCTCCACCGGGCGGTCCTGGACGAACTCGGTGCGCGGGGCGAACCGGACTGGGCCTCGGCGATCGTCGACGCCGCCTCGGTCCGGGCTGAAAGGGGGGCACGCCGACCGGGCCGAACCCGGTCGATCGCGGCAAGAAGGGCAGCAAACTGCATGTGCTGTCCGAGGCCCAGGGCATCCCGCTCGCCGTCGCGGTGTCCGGCGCGAACACCCACGACAGCCTGGCCCTCAAGCCGCTGATCCGCGGCATACCCGCCGTCCGCTCCCGACGCGGGCCGCTCCGGCCCCTGCCGACCGGCCAAACGGCCAACCATCGTGCCTATTAGGCGTACTTCTCCGCCGAACATCTCGCCTGGCTGCGCGAACGCGGACTCGTCCCACGCATCGCACGTCCCGGGATCGAATCGAGCGAGCGGCTCGGCCGACACCGCTGGAAGATCGAGCGGTCGATCGCCTGGCTGTTCGGCTACCGCCGGCTCACCGTCCGGTACGAGCGAAAGGGCTCCCACTTCCTCGCCTTCCTCGGCCTCGCAGCCGCCCTCACCTGCTACAAGAAGCTCGCAAAACTCACCACATGAGACAGCCTCTTAGCCGTTGTAAGCGCGTGTGATCCTGCATGAAGCAGATGCAGGATCACGTCGTGGCAGGCGTGGCCAGGCCACGTTCTTCGTCTGTCCTCCCTGACTGGGAGACTGCGCGCTGCTCGTGACAAGGGGGCGGTGAAGGACCGACGAGGAAGCCTGACGATCGGTGGGTGGAGAGGAGTCGTGCCGCCCTCGTCCACCGGCTCTTCGGACGCATGTGCGTGCCGCTCGGCCGGGTCAGATACTCGTCCATGCATCGATGAAGGCGTTTCGTCCGGCGGGATCGGCCGACTTGTGGTCCGCGTGAAGGACGCGCCAGGCGGTGAGTTCGAGGTCCCGGAGCCAAAGTTCGCCAATGACCTGTTCTTTGAGGTCAGGGAGGTGGTCGGACTCGGTGAGCGCTTGGCCGATCACCTCTGCGGCCGCAACGCGCTGGGGAGGCGTCATCTCGTCGACAGCCGAGAGGATCTGTCCGGCCAGACCGGTTCCTTCTCCGGCCAGCGAACGCAGCACCAGTTCCTTGATGTTGGTCGGCAGCAGGTAGGCAGTGCCCGAGGATCTCCACAGGTCCGACCAGAAGCGTTCTCCTGCCTCGGTGGGGGTGGGGAGCGCGGCCAGCAGTCCGAGAAGGTGCGCGGTGGCCGCGTAGCCATCGGAGTGGGCCGCCGCGAGGACCGCGATGCCGGCGACACGCTCCACGTCGAGACGGCCGGTTTCGAGCTGTGGGGGCAGTCCCAATCTCAGTTCCAGCTGATGTGCGAGGGGGGCGGATGCGTGGGAGCGGAACTCGGGAAGCATCGGCGGTCCTTGGGCGTAGGCGGGCGGAGATGCGCGCTCGGGAATCTTGATCTTTCCCATGCTCAGTCGGCTTACACCGCTTCTGCAGGCCCAGTTGGTGGCAGGTCGCAGGGGCCGGCGCTCACCTGGTGGCCGAGCAGGCCACGTCCGGTGATGCCGGCCTGGCGGCACGAGGCCGACCTCCGGGAACGCTGTTGCGGGCAGGCTCCTAGCATGACCGCAGGGTTGCCAGTGATGACCAGAAGTCCGAGACAGGACGGGAAGTTGTGTCCCGCGACGACGCCGACGGCGGAGGCGCTGCCCCCGCGCGGGTGAAAGGAGAGGGGGCCACTTCAGCCGGTCTCTCCTGCGGATCACACCATGGCAAGGCCGGGGAGAGCCCTCACCCAGTTGCCTCCCTGGTGGAGCGGGCGGCCAACATGGTCGAGCCGATCAAGCCGAAGCTGCGTGGCTGGCTCCACGCCGCGATGGTCCCCACCTCGTTGAGCGCTGGCATCGTCCTGATCTGCCTGACCCGGACGCAGCAGGCGGCCCTGGCCTGCACCGTGTACTCCGTTACCGCCTGGCTCCGGTTCGGGACGAGCGCCGTCTACCACCTGGGCACCTGGGGGTCACTGGGCGAGGCCGTTCTGCGTCGCCTCGACCACGCCAACATCTTCCTGATCACCGCCGGAACCTGCACCCCTCTGGCCGTACTCCTCCTCCCCCCTGACCGGCGAACCCTGCTGCTGTGGATCGTATGGACGGGCGCGCTGGCCGGCATCGCCTTCCGTGTCCTGTGGGTCAGAGCTCCCCGCTGGCTGTACACCCCCTGCTACCTGGCCCTGGGGTGGGCACCGGTGCGTTACCTGCCCGACTTCCTGCACACCGGCGGAGCGGCCGTAGTCACCCTGATAGTGACCGGCGGTCTCCTCCACAGTGCGGGCGCGGTGGTCTACGCCGTCCAACGCCCCGACCCCTCGCCCCGCTGGTTCGGCTTCCACGAGGTGTTCCACGCCCTGACCGTGGCAGCCTTCACCGCGCACTACATCGCCATCTCCCTCGCCGCCTACTGACCACAACAGCAGGCGCATCCACTCCTGCGGCACGGTGCGCTCGCCGCACTCGCGGCCCGATCAGCGACTGCGGCCGTACGGGGGATGTCCTGGAGGAGAGGCGGCAAACGACCGTTTGCTCGCGGCGGTTGGTGAGGAGGGCGAGATGGATCCACCCGGAACTTCGGGTATGGAGCCTGTCGGCCGCCGCACCCGCTGTGGCGGCGCCGCGACCGGGGCCTGAGGCGAGCGAAGCGCCAGGAGAACCGTTCGGACACGAGGACCCTCCCTGCGCGTCACATTCCGGCCATGCGCGTGGGTGAGGGCCCGCCGATCCCGGCGGGCCCGCTCACCTCAGGCCCCGGCCGATGGATTGGACGATCCGCCGGCGCGGCGGTATTCGGCGTTGATGCGCTGGGCTTCTTCGAGCTGGTCTTCGAGGATGATGATCCGGCATGCGGCCTCGATCGAGGTGCCCTGGTCGACGAGTTCACGCGCGCGTGCCGCGATACGCAGTTGGTAGCGGGAGTAGCGGCGGTGTCCGCCCTCGGAGCGCAGTGGTGTGATCAGTCGTGCTTCGCCGATGGCGCGGAGGAAGCCGGGAGTGGTACCGAGCAACTCGGCGGCCCGGCCCATCGTGTAGGCGGGGTAGTCGTCGTCGTCGAGACGGCCTAGCGACTCTTCTGCTGTCATCTCACCTCTCTGTGGAACGCGTGGAGGGCCCTGGTGCCGTACGGCACCAGGGCCCCGAAGGAACTGCAACACCATCTGCCGACCCTAGTACTGCGCCGGCCTTCTGTTTCCGCACAGCCGCCCGATACGCCGACGGGGGTGCGGGGACCGCGGATGCGTGACCGGAGACCACCTACCTATCGATGTCCTACGGTACCCGGGCTCATCTCTTCCACCCGGGCGATCCTGATGGCGCTCGACTCCTCCGTTCTTCCTCTCAACCAATCACTTGCAAACGGGGACTCCGTACTGCTTGTACTGCTGATACCGCGAACTGCTGGTGGCCTCACACAGCGCCACTCTCCGGCAGCCGGCCCCGTCGCCTGTCCTGCGTCTGCTCTGGCTTGGAACCCCACTGCCGAACTCCCCGGCACGCGCGTCCGCAGCCCGACGCCTTCACCGAGGGCACCGCTCAATACAGCACTGCTGGTACTGCAACCGCGTCAACTGCGGTCCTGTTCACGGCGGCCCCTCACCACTGCGGGCCACCCGGTCCGGTCGTCAGTCCCGTCGCCGTCGTACAACAACCTGGCTTCGAAACTCCACCACCGCACCGTCATGCGTGTACTACGGCCCGGCAGTTCGTGTCTGCCGGGCCTTGCTCGATCTCTGCTACGAGAGAAACCATAATCATGTGAGCATCGAATGTCTACTCCAGCGACCATAGATTTGGTGCGCTCGACGATGAGGTACCCCCTTGGGCCGGTCTGCGAATGCTTGGGACCGTCTGCAGCGCAGGTCCGGCGTACGGCTGAGACCCAGAGCTGCCCGCTGGGCTTCCCGTGACGCCGCCGACCGGCGCGTCGCGTCGACCGCGATTCTCAGTCCCCTCTGACAAGCACGGTTGCTCAGACGGGTTGGCGGGGTGGCGGGCGGGGCACAGGGGTCGGGTGGGCAAGGGCCGGGCATGGACGATCCGGAGACCAGGGTGACCCTGATGAACACGATGTCCGCCAACGCCATAACTGTCCGTTCCACTGCGGCCGTTGCCGACGCACGCGATACGGCACGAGCCTTCCTCGAAGACCTGCGGCAGCCGACCAATGCCCCGGGGAGCCGCGGACACAGCGGTCTCGATCGTGTCCGAGCTCGTCACCAACGCCCTGCGCCACGGCGGGGGCACCTGCACACTGGAACTGACGGCTCACCCGGACACCATCGAGGTGGCCGTCCACGGCTCGCAGGCGCCACACATGCGCACCCCTGACCTGTATTGCGGCACCGGGGAAGCCGTGTGCGCTCGTCTTACCCGGTAGTGCCACCTCCCAAGCCGCCCGGACGGGCCGGTGCATAGAATCCGATCTCATGCCGAAGCCTGACGAGCTGATCGTTGACATCGCCGCCCTTGTGGAGTCCGGGCAGAGCACTCAGATGTCCCTGACCGTGGTCACCGGTGGTGCTGTCATCACCGGTCGCCTGGCTCCCGAAGCCGTGTGGAGGCAGAGGGTGTCGGAGGTGCTGAGGGATTCCGCCCACCTGGGCGAGTTCTCCGCTGTCTTCGACACCCCCGCGAAGAAGGACGGGCCGCCCACGCATCTGCACTTCCATGTCGCCCGGATCCTTCAGGGCACGGTGGGGATCCCGGAGACGGGCGGGATGTACCGCGTCGCGATCGAGGACGTCAGTGCCTGGACCGTGGGCGACTTCAGCTACTCCGATCACTGACCCACTGACCCACCGCCACGCCGAGAGCGGCACGGCACGCAGTGAGGGCCCTACCGGCGCGCGCCGGTAGGGCCCTCACTTCTCTGTTCGGCTCGCGCCTGTCCCGTCGGTCAGACGGACAGGGGGGTGCCGAGCATTGCGGAAGCCCGCTGCAACGAGCTTTCGATGCGCGCGGGTGCGGCCTCGGGAAGGGTGCGACAGGTGAAGCCGAGCCGGGACATGGCCCGGAGGACTTCGCCGGCACTGAAATCGCGGCGGTCCTGGCGGGTGATGACCTGGCCGACCTGCTTGACGGGGTAGTGGCGTCGTCCGATGATCACGGACTCGCCGGTGACCGGCTCGGGCTTGACGCCCTTCATCGATTCCAGCACGCCGCTCTTGGTCAGCTCGAACGGGAAGCGGGCGATGACACAGCGCATGATGCCTCACAGGGGAGAAGGAGAGACGGGGCCGACCGCCGTGAAGCGGTTCAGCGGGAGAGGGCGAGGACGCCCAGAGCGTTGCCGTGTTCGTCGACCACGGGCAGGACCCCGAGCCGGCGGCAGCGCATCGCAGGCTCGGCTTCGGCCCTCGTGGTCAGCGGCGAGGCGAAGGGCCCGATGACGTCCGCGATGTCACGCAGACGGATCCGGTCCGTGTATCCGGAACTGTCACGAACGGCCGTGAGCCTGGCCCGAGTGACCAGGCCGGTGCACAGACCGTCATCGTCGCAGACGACCAGATGACCCGTACGGGCGGCGGCCATCACAGACAGTGCCACCTCCACGGTCATGTCCTCCCAGACCTGCGGTCCGGCCGCGTCCATGGAGTCGGCCACCGTGCTGTGCACGGGGTGAGCGCTCGCCGGGCGGGTCTGCATCTGGACCAGCGTCAAAGGGTGCCTCCTGCGGAGTTGGGTCGGCTTCCTGATCACGAAGGTTCTATGCGGCCGCACCGACGGTGGACTGCCGTACGGGCGCGCGGCGGGCCGCCGAAGCGGGGCGGCGTCGGCCGCGTGAGGTGGCGCTGCGCTTCTTGGGGCGTTCGACCACCGGCGCGGTGATGACGACCGGGATGCCGGAGGGGGCCTGGGCGCCGGTGATGCGGTGCAGGGCCTCTTCGCCGACACGGACCTGGGTGGTCTGCGGGACGATGCCGGCCGCTGCCATGAGGCGGGTCATACCGCGGCGCTGGTTCGGGGTGACCAGGGTGACGACGCTGCCGGACTCGCCGGCACGGGCCGTACGGCCGCCGCGGTGGAGGTAGTCCTTGTGGTCGGTCGGCGGGTCGACGTTGACGACGAGGTCGAGGTTGTCGACGTGGATGCCGCGCGCCGCGACATTGGTCGCCACCAGCACGTTGACGTGCCCGGTCTTGAACTGCGCCAGCGTGCGCGTGCGCTGCGGCTGCGACTTCCCGCCGTGCAGGGCGGCGGCCCGTACCCCGCTGTTCAGGAGGTGCTCGGTGAGGCGGTCGACGGCGTGCTTGGTGTCGAGGAACATGATCACGCGGCCGTCGCGTGCGGCGATCTCGGTGGTGGCCGTGTGCTTGTCGGCGCCGTGGACATGCAGCACGTGGTGCTCCATCGTCGTGACCGCGCCGGCCGAGGGGTCGACGGAGTGCACGACGGGGTCGCTGAGGTAGCGGCGCACGAGCAGGTCGACGTTGCGGTCGAGGGTGGCGGAGAACAGCATGCGCTGGCCCTCGGGGCGGACCTGGTCGAGAAGGGCGGTGACCTGCGGCATGAAGCCCATGTCGGCCATCTGGTCGGCCTCGTCGAGGACGGTGATGGAGACCTGGTTCAGCCGGCAGTCGCCGCGGTCGATGAGGTCCTTGAGGCGTCCCGGTGTGGCGACGACGACCTCGGCGCCACCGCGTAGTGCGCTCGTCTGCCTGCCGATCGACGTCCCGCCCACCACCGTGGCCAGCCGCAGCTTCACGGAGCGGGCGTACGGGGCGAGCGCTTCGGTGACCTGTTGCGCCAGCTCACGCGTCGGTACGAGGATCAGCCCGAGCGGCCGCCTGGCTTCGGCTCGCTGCCCGGCCGTACGGGCCAGCAGCGCCAGCCCGAAGGCGAGGGTCTTGCCGGAGCCGGTGCGGCCACGGCCGAGGACGTCCCGGCCGACGAGGGAGTTCGGCAGGGTCGCGGCCTGGATCGGGAACGGCACGGTCACGCCTTGCGAGCCGAGCGCGGCCAGCAGTGCCCCGGGCATGTCGAGATCGGCGAAGCCCTCCACGGCGGGAAGCGCGGGGGTGATCGTCTTGGGGAGGGCGAACTCCCCCTGAATCGCGGCGGGCCGGCGGCCGTAACCACCGGAACGGCTCGGCCCGCCGGACCGGCGCGGGGCCGACGAACCGAATCGGCTGCCACCCCTTCCGGAGTCGGCACCGCCGTTACGGGTGCGGGCGAAGCGGTCGTTCGTGCGTGTGCGGTTCATGCGGAACCTTCCTCGATGCGGCACATATCAAGGAATTCCCGCAGCGATGAGCGGCACGGAGAATTACAAGAACGGGCCGGTGGAACGCGACAGCGAATCTGGCCGGCGGAAAATCCGTGCGGGCGCAGGCACTGAAATGAGTGGCGCGGTGTGGACGCAATATTCGGGCGTCCACGGCGATGCAGCTATGAAGGGATGCGTCTGCACCCCTGAAGGACGATCCGTGTGCGGTGAGCCTACGGATTTCCTGGTTGTCGTCCACAGGTGAAACCACTGCGGAAAATGCGAGCAGCTGGGGCCCGCACCCCGAAGGATGCGGGCCCCAGCTACAAAGTGCGCGTCAGTGTCAGGCGGGAACGATGTTCTCGGCCGTCGGGCCCTTCTGGCCCTGCGCGATGTCGAAGGTCACCTTCTGGCCCTCGAGCAGCTCTCGGAAGCCCTGGGCGGCGATGTTCGAGTAGTGGGCGAACACGTCAGCGCCGCCACCGTCCTGCTCGATGAAGCCGAAGCCCTTTTCCGCGTTGAACCACTTCACGGTACCAGCAGCCATGTCATTTCTCCTTTGGGGCAGTGCATCGGGGTCCGCACTGCGCGGACGCCGTGTCGCCGCGATGATCACCCCGCCCCGGAAAAGACCGGAAATACAAAGCGCTCCCAGCGGCACAGAGGCCGACTGGACAGCACTTGAAGTTTCGGGAACCACAACTGCAACTGAGGCCGACAGTAGCACGCCGCAGCGGCCTGTGTGCGGTGAAAAATCCCACTCCACTTATTGCGACAGAGAATCTTTCTGCATGTTCCGTTGAAATCTCAGCTCGCGGACACAGCTATTGATTCACCCGGAGCGCAACGTTTCGGGGAGCATGGGGCGCGCTCAGCGTAAGAGCTGCCCTCCCAAAGGGTCCTGCCGGCCTCGTGGGAGAAGGCCCGGAAGGAAGCGCCGGTCTGCTGCACCCCCCGCAGTCGGGCCACTCCCAGGACTGCGGGCATGCCGTCTGCCCGTCGTGACATTGAGACGGTTGCACCTCCTCAGCCTGCGCGCTTCGCCAGTGGCCTCGAACAGGACCTGAACGTCATCGCCGGCCTCTCCACTCCCTGGAACTCCGGCGTCGCGCGGTCTCACCACTTACGACGGCGCCAGGGGTTGAGCGACCAGTTCACAGCCTATTTCTCTGAGCCCAGCGCTCCGTGACACGATCACAGGCCCCCTGCGGGCCGGCCGCTCTGGCCCCCTGCGCCTGTCCCAAGAAGCTCCGGCCATCCGCGAAGCCACCCGAGTGCGATCAAGCTCGTCGACATCGACCCCGGCCGGGCTACCCGTGCAGGTCAAAGGCTGCGCGGTCATCACTGGGTGGTCGGACATCCTTATGGGCGAGCCTGCCCGGTCTGCGGCAGGGCAGGTGCACCCGATGGGATTCCTCGAGAGCAGTGAACGCGTCATGGAGCGATGGACAACCAACCTGTGGGGCTTCTTGCTCCCAGCCAAGCGCGAGCGAGGCGAGGCCGTGGCCATGCTGCTGCGGCAGTGTGACGACAACGCCCTGATCGTCGGCCGGCAGCGCGTGGTGGTGCGCACCGCAGGCCACGTCATGGGTGCGGAAGTGCTGGGCAGCATCGAGTACGGCGTGGACGTGCTGGGCTGCCCGCTGGTCGTGGTGCTCGGTCACGACTCGTGCGGCGCGGTCGGCGCAGCGTGCGCCGCGCTGGAGGACGGCATGGCACCGGCCGGGTACGTCCGGGACGTCGTCGAGCGGGTGACCCCCAGCGTGCTGGCAGCGCGGGCCGCCGGACGGGTCGAGCCGGAGGAGATCCTCGCCGAGCACATACGGCACACCGTCGACCTGCTGCTGGACCGCTCCCGGGTACTCGCCGAGAAGGTGGCCGCCGGCCGGGCCGCCGTGGTGGGCCTGTGCTACCGCCTGGCCGATGGCAGCGCGCAGCTCGTCGCGGCCCGCGGCCTTGATGCGGCGGTCCCCACCGCATCCTGACCGCCCCGGCCGTGGCTGCTCAGCGTGATGTGCCGCAGCCAGAGGACACCCTTATACGTGGATGAAGAACCCATCCGGCTCACCGCTTTGATCGCCCATGGAGGAGCATCCCCCCGATGGCTCACGGAGCCGACCGCGCGCCCAGCACCGTGCCGTGTTCGGTGCCGCGGCGGGCGATGGTCGGGGTGATCCCGACCGCCCGGACCTGCCTGCGGTACTTGTCGTGGTCGTAGCCCCGGTCGGCGTACAGCGCCTTGGGCCGTCGGCGGGGTCGTCCGCGCCGGCCGGGCACCGGCGGGACGGCCTCGATCAGCGGCATGAGCTGGGTGACGTCGTTGCGGTTGCCGCCGGTCAGCGACGCGGCCAGCGGGATGCCGTGCGCTTCGGTGATCAGATGGTGCTTGGAGCCTGTTCGGGCACGGTCGACCGGGCTCGGTCCGGTTTTGGGCCGCCTTTCATGGCCCGCGCGTGGGAACCGTCGATCACCGCCCTGGACCAGTCCAGAGCGCCGGTAGCGTGCAGCTCGGCCAGCAGCGATTCATGCAGACGCTGCCAGACACCCGCGTCATTCCAGTCGCGCAGACGCCGCCAACAGGTCATGCCGGAGCCGAAGCCCAGTTCCTGCGGCAGGAACTCCCATGGAATGCCGGTGTAGAGCACGAACAGGATGCCCGACAGCACCTTCCGGTCGTCCAGACGCCTGCGCCCCGGGTGATCCGCGCGGCGCGGCACGACCGGAAGCAACGGCTCGATCCGCGCCCACAGCTCATCGGACACGATCCACGGCAGCTGCTCACCCCTTCTCATGTGCAGGCCAACACACCATCAGGCAGCAACATTCCAAGGCAAGTTGGAGCATTTTGTTAGGAGTTCCAAGGCCCTCGTGTGGACCGAGGAACGCATCCTTCACTGGAAGCGCACCGGCGAGAAGCCCTCGCCGGTCATGGTCTGGACACCGGAGCGCACCGGCCTCTTCCTCGACCACGTCGCGGAGGACCGCCTTTACGCGCTCTTCCACCTGATCGCGTTCCGCGGGCTGCGACGCGGTGAGGCATGCGGCCAGAAGTGGACTGACACGCACTTGGACGCCGGGCTCATCACCGTCGCCAAGCAACTCGTGGTCGACGGCTGGGAGGTGTACGAGGACGACCCCAAGACCGATGCCGGCGCGCGGACCATCGCGCTGGACTCCGACACGGTCCAGGCCCTCAAGCGGCACCGCGCCCAGCAGGACAAGGACCGCGAGGAGTGGGGGAGCGCCTGGGTGGAGACCGGCCGCGTCTTCACCAAGGAGAACGGCGAGATGCTCCACCCCGCCAACGTCACACGGCGGTTCGTCGAGCTGTACGAGGAGATCGGACTCCCACCGGTCCGGCTCCACGACCTCCGCTACAGCGCGGCAACGCTGGCCCACGCGGCCGGAGCCGACCTGAAGGACATCCAGGAGATGCTCGGCCACTCCTCGATCACCATCACGGTCGACACGTACACGAGCCTGCTCCCCGAGGCCGACCTCGCCATCGCCGAGGCCGCAGCCCGGCTCGTACAGCGCGCCCGCGCCACCTCCGAGAACACCGCTCCCGAAGCGGAGCCCGAGCCCGACGGCGCGGAGAAGCCCGGCCCGGAGTCCGTGCCGGATGATGCTGATCCGTCGGGCGATATCCGGGAGATCAACTCCCCGTCCGCTCACGCAAACGGCCCCGGACGAGGAGTCCGAGGCCGATTAAAACGCCTCCCTGGGGGAGAAACCCCAGGTCAGCGGCGTAATGTGTTGTGCCCCCGGCAGGATTCGAGCCTGCGACACCCGCTTTAGGAGAGCAGCGCTCGTGCGGCGGAGGCCGGTCCAGTGTCAGTGCCAGCCGAAACGGCGGTCGACCAGTGCCGCGAACTCCTCCAGGGTCAGTACCGCGTCCCCGTTCTGGTCAGCGGCGTCGAACAGCGCGGAAGAGGCGTCGGCATCGCCCACGCCCCAAAACGGCAGATCCCCCGACGCGGCAAGAGACGGGCCCTTCGTGCGCAGGGCGATGATCACCTCTTCGCGGGTCAGGGTTCCGTTCTGGTCGAGGTCGAGTGCCTCGAACAGCTTCCGGGCCTTCTCGCTCATCTTGACGTCCTCGTTCCCGTCGTCGGAGGGGCGGGCCGACCCACCCGCTCCCAGACGAAAACGTCTCCGCTCCGGACCACGTTCCCCGCCTCCCAGCATCCCTTGCCGCCGTTGCGGTACGCCTGCGTCTGCCAAGTAACAGCGGAAGCCGTTCCTGGGATCAATCCGGGTCCTTTTCGGGCCCCGTACTTGCGGATGTTCGTGAACGGTTGAGCAACGGCAAGGCCGTCAGAGGAAACACGACCACTGACAGCAGGCCTGCCGCCACCAGCGCGGCGGCGTTGGCCGGTCGGATCGCGTCCAGCTTCAAGCCGATCGTTGTCGCGGCCACGATGACGGGGAGGGAGGTGGCCTGCAAGAGTCCGCTGGCCATGATCTCCGCGCGCGAGAGCCCGGCGCTGCGGTAGGCCAGTGCGGGCAGTCCCCGAACGAGGAGCAGCGCGGCAAGGAACATCGGTACCCGCAGCACCGTCCCAGCGTCCGCGAACAGGGCTCCGACGTCGAACTGGATACCGCTCGTCACGAAGAACACCGGGACGAGAAATCCATAGCCGAGGCCCTCCAGTTTGACGTGGAACTGCGGATGCGTCCGTTCGGCGTCGGGGTCGACCAGCCGTAGTACGGCCCCCGCAATGAAGGCACCCAGAATGGCCTCGAATCCCAGATGCAGGGCGACCGCGGACAGGCCGACAATCAGAGCCATTGTCAAGCGGACCCGGACTTGGGCGCTCGTGTCCGCCAGCTTCACCACGGCCCCGGACAACCACATGGAGCGTCCTGCACGCATCGAGGCCACCACGATGAGCGCCACCAGACAAGCAAGGCCGAGGAGGAGAAGCAGCCTGGAGGCCGGGCCCGATGAATGCTCGGAGAAGAACAGCGACAGCAACACCACGGCGCTGATCTCTCCTGCCGAGCCGCCACCGATGGTCAGTTGGCCGACCGGCCGATCGACCGCGTCGGCATCCTTCAGGATCGGGACCAGAAGACCCAGAGACGTGGCTACCAGCGCGGTGCCGATCAGCAGCGGGCTCTCGACCAGCCCGGCGATGTGCAGCACCCAGCCGATGGTCGCGGCCAGGGCAAGTGTGCCCGCCAGACCCATACCGACGAGCCGTGCCCACGGCCCGCGTAGGTGCTGGAAGTCGATCTCGAGCCCGGCAAGGAACAGCAGGAAGCTCAGGCCGATGATCGACAAGGCCTGAACGGTGGCGTCCGGTTGCACCACGTTCAGCACTGCCGGGCCAAGGACGATCCCGGCCACGATCTCGAGGACCGGGCCCGGGAGAGGGACGCGGGGCATCACCGCGAGGAGGAACGGGACGCCAGCGGATACCGCGAGAACGATGACCAGATTGTCGTACGGCATCGTGACTCCGGCGGCCGGTCGGCGCTGACACCCCGCTCCCACATCGGCTCCTACGTCTGAGCCTCGGCCCGCTGCACCGATAAGCCGACGTGGGGCCCCGCCTGACAGGTTGCAGAGTCCAGGCGCCTGTGCGGTTCGCCGCCGTCAAACCCTCGCGCGTGTGGGAAGCCGCCAGCCTGGGCGGACAAAGTGGCAGGTGTACCCGTTGGGATAGCGCTCCAAGTAGTCCTGGTGCTCGGGCTCGGCCTCCCAGAAGGGTCCGACGGGTTCAATTTCTGTCACAACCTTGCCGGGCCACAGGCCAGAAGCGTCGACATCGGCGACGGTGTCCTCCGCCGCTTTCCTCTGCTCCTCGTCCACGTAGTAGATGGCCGAGCGGTAGCTGAGACCGACGTCGTTACCCTGGCGGTTCTTCGTCGACGGATCGTGTATCTGGAAGAAGAACTCCAGGAGCGTGCGGAAGTCGGTCTGGTCGGGGTCGAATGTGATCTCGATCGCCTCGGCGTGTGTGCCGTGGTTGCGGTACGTGGCGTTGGGCACGTCACCGCCGGTGTAGCCGACGCGGGTCGACGTCACTCCGGGCAGGCGTCGAATCAGGTCCTGCATGCCCCAGAAACATCCGCCTGCCAGAACGGCCCTCTGTGTCTGTCCTGTCATCCCGGTCCTCCGCGTTTGTGTTGTCGTCGTTTCCGAACGGACTGCGGTAACCGGCAGGAGACAACTTCTGGGTTTTGCGGTACCCGGGTATTGTCCCTCCTTCCGCGATGAGCCGGAACCGCAGCGGGCCGGCACAGCTCAAGTACCAGACGGGCAGTGCTCGGATGTCAGTGGTTGGCTGGTGCATTGTTGAGTGCGATCAGTACCTCCTGGGCGTGCGGGGTGGAGGCGATGTCGCCCAGCGAGAGCAGACCCACGATGCGCCCCTCGTCCACGACGGGCAGCCGGCGCAATGCGTGATCCCGCATGAGCGCGCTTGCATCACACAGTGACGTGTCGGGGGTGACGGTGACGAGGTCCCCGGATGCGGCCTCCAGCGCTGTGATGCTGCCGGCGATCAGACCTTCGGCAATGACGCGGACCGCGATGTCGCGGTCGGTGACCAGCCCATGGAGGCGGTCGTCGCTGATGACCAGAACGCAGCCGACGTCGGCCTCCCGCATGCAGGCTGCCACCGCGGTCAGCGAGGTGTAGGGCTCAACCGTGACGACGTCGGTGGTCATGGCGTCGCGTACCAGTTTCACGGGCTCCTCCGCTCTTCAGTGATGTGATCCATGACGTGGTTCCGAAGCCATACCACTCCGGAGCCTTCTTCCGCCGAGATGCTGTGCTGTGCGATGTCCTGAAGAATGGAAACCGTCCGCTTCGGAGAATGGGGGCACGGCATGCCCATCGTTTCGCGCGGATTCCACGGCCGAGCGCGGGATACCCGGCACAGACTGCCTCCTGGGCAGTACGAGACCACCGACTTCCCCGTTCTGTCCGCAGGACCCACCCCCACGGTGAACCCTGACGAGTGGGAGTTCACCATCCGCACAGAGACGGGCACACGGCACAGCTGGAACTGGGCACAATTCATGGCGTTGCCCAGCCAGACTCCGACCGTTGACCTGCACTGTGTCACCAAGTGGTCGAAGTTCGACACGGAGTGGCAGGGAGTGTCCTTGGACGTCCTTCTGGAGGACGTGGAGACCAGTGCCGACTACGCACTTGTTCACTCCTACGGCGATTACACCACCAACGTGCCCCTGGAGGACCTCCTCGACGGGAAGGCATGGATCGCCTACCGCTACGACGGCGAGGAACTCGCGCCGGAGCACGGCGGCCCCGCCAGACTGCTGGTTCCGCACCTGTACTTCTGGAAGTCCGCCAAGTGGGTGCAGCGCATCCAACTGCTCGACGAGGACGAACGGGGCTTCTGGGAGAACATCGGCTACCACGATTATGGGGACCCATGGCGCGAGCAGCGGTATCAAGGCGACTAGGGGACCGGCTGCGCTGGAAGACAGCCCGCCTGACCGATCGGCGTATCGAGTCCCACGCTGCGCGCACCCTCGTCTTCGAGGTGTCCGGCTGGCCGGGTCATCTGGCGGGGCAGCACGTCGATGTGCGACTCACGGCGGAGGACGGCTACAGCACACAGCGCAGTTACTCACTGGCGTCGGCACCCGACGGCGAGAGCGTCGAGCTGACCGTGCAGCGTGTCGATGACGGTGAGGTCTCCCCGTACCTGACGGACGAACTCGCAGTGGGCGACGTGGTGGAACTGCGCGGACCGGTCGGCGGCTGGTTTGTGTGGCGGCCCGAGCAGAAGGAGCCGATTCTGCTGGTGGCCGGCGGCTCCGGCCTGGTGCCGCTGATGGCGATGATCCGCATGCGCCGCGCAGTCGGCAGCCGTACGCCCTTCCGGTTGGTGTACGTCGTGCGCAGCCCTGAGTACCAGCTCTTCGTGTCCGAGTTGAGAGGGGACGATCCGGGCCTGGACAAGACGTACCTCTATACCCGCTCCACCCCAGCCGAGTGGCCGCGGCCCCCCGGGCGGTTCACCGCTTCGGAGCTGTCGAACGCCGGGTGGCCACCGGACTTTGAACCCACTTGCTACGTCTGCGGTTCCACGGGCTTCGTCGAAACGGCCGCCGGCCTGCTGGTGGCCCTCGGCCACCAGCCCGGCCGTATCCGCACCGAGCGTTTTGGATCCAGCGGATGAGGAGCTGAATCTCCATGACCCTGACGCCTGACTTCCTTGACGGCAACGCCGCCGCCGGGGACCTCGAAGCCCTGTTCGGAACCGATATGACCACGGCTTCTGGACGATGCCGCGGCTGCAGTGAACAGATGGTGCTTGCCCAAACGCACGCTTACCTCGATGGTCCCGGGATGGTCCTGCGCTGTCCCGGCTGCGACAGCGTTCTGCTTCGCCTGGTTCGCTCTCCCACCGAGATATGGCTCGACGCCGGCGGACTGGACTACCTCAAGATCCCCACACCGGCATGACTGCCCGCGAGAACGACCGCCTGCAGGATCTCGCCTCGCGAGTACGTACCCCCGACGTCGTCGATGCCATGGGACGGATGCACCGACACCGGTGTCACATCAACGACCTGGTGAGCCCGACCCCGGGCCGTGTCCTCCTGGGCCCCGCGGTGACGATCTCGTTTTTCCCTGCATGTGAGCAAGCACTCCCGCCTGAGCAATTCAGTTTCACCCGGCTGTTCCATGACGCCATCGGACAGGGCGCACAGGGGCGGGTGCTGGTCCTGGCCGGCAACGGGCATACCGATGTATCGCTCGGCGGCGGAACAAAGCTCTCGCTGGTGGCAGCACATGGTCTTGCCGGGGTCCTGGCCGACGGTCGTCTCCGGGACTTCGTCGAAATCGCGACGTACGACTTCGCCGCCTACTGCTTGGGGCAGACGAGTAAATGGGGCGGCGATGTGGTGACGCCATTCGAGGCAAACCGGCCGGTCGTCGTGTCCGGCGTGACCGTCCGCCCGGGTGATTACGTGTTCGCGGACGCGTCCGGCGCTGCCGTCATCCCCGCTGCACAGGTCCTCAGTGTGTTCGAAGAGGCCAACCGCGTCGCACAGGGCGAGGCAGCGTTCGTCGAGAGCGTCCGTCGCGACAACCCCGCCGACTAGTGCCGCGGCAGGCAACGTTCGCCCCGTCGCGACGCCCGGCACGCCCTCTCGCCGCACCGGCCGAAAGCCCAAGTACGTCCAGTACGAGGACTTCCGGCCGGCACGCCGAGAGCACGCACCGGACGCCGCTCCTTGACGGGCAAACGTTGCCTGCCGCGGCACTAGCTCAGCGCTCACGCAACTTGGATGACCGTCTTGCCGGCTGTTCCCTTCTTCGCGCGGAACGCCTCCGGCGCCCGGTCCAGAGGAAGGACGGCACCCACCAGCGGGCGCAGCCGGCCCTCCCGGTGCCGGCCGATGATCTCGAGGAGGTGACCGCGGTCGGGTTCGACGATGAAGTACATCGCCCGGCCGTCCTCGGGCTGTACGTTCGGGGGATGGGCGATGGTCACCAGGGTGCCGCCGGGCCTGACCACGGCGGCCGAGCGGGCGAGGACCTGCCCGCCGATGGTGTCGAAGACGAGGTCGACGTGGCCCGCAGCCTCCTCCCACGCCGGCTGTTGAAGGTCGAGGAAAACCTCTGCGCCGAGCTCCAGCACCTGGTCCCGGCTGCCCTCGCGCCCCGTCCCGATCACGCGCGCCCCGGCTTCGCGGGCAAGCTGTGTCGCGGCCATTCCCACGCCCCCTCCCGCTCCGTGCACCAGCACGCTCTGCCCGGCCTCCAGCCTTCCGTGTATGAACAGGCCCTGCCAGGCGGTGAGGCCTGGCATCGGCAGAGCCGCCGCCTGCACGTGGTCGATTCCCGAGGGCAGCGGCGCCAGGTTGCGCGCTTCCACCGCCACGTACTCGGCGAGAGTGCCGTCCCGGTTCCAGTCGGTCAGCCCGACGACACGCTGACCGGCCGACAGCCCGGTCGTGCCGACCGCGACCTCGGCGACCTCGCCCGACACCTCGTGTCCCGGAATGACGGGCGCTCGGTCCCGGCCGCCCCGGTCGACCCAGGTGGCCGGCCAGGCCAGCTCATCCGGGGTGAAGCAGGCCGCGTGCACCTTTACGATCACGTCGCCCTCGCCCGCGTACGGGTACGGTGCCTCCTCCACAACCAGGCCGTCCACAGCGGCATCACGGTCGTGGGTTCGTACGGCCTTCATCGGGGGCTCCTTCCGGCAGCGAGGAGACTCCCCCACCGTTCCAGGATGACGGCGTGGCGCCCTCGGGGCGATCCGGGGCGACGCCTCGCATGGCCTGAGGTGGGCAGATCACGGTCGGGAGCTGTTCCGTACCGGGTGCTTGCTCATGATCGAGACCCGGTTGAACGCGTTGATGGTGATCGCCACCCAGATCACCGCGGAGATCTGGTCCGCGGCGAGTGTCTCGCGCGCCGAAGCGTAGGCGGATTCCTGTGCCGTCGCGTCGGCAGGGCTGGTGACGGCCTCCGCCAGAGCGAGTGCGGCTCGTTCCGCGGGCGTGAACAGTTCGGTGTCCCGCCAGGCCGCCAGGACCCCCAGCCGCTGTGGGGTGTCGCCTGCGCGCAGGGCGGCCCGAGTGTGCATGTGGAGGCAGAAGGCGCAGCCGTTGATCTGCGAGACGCGCAGGTTGATCAGCTCTACGAGGGTGCGGTCGAGTCCGGCGTCGGCAGCGACGGCACGGACCGCCTCGGACGTCTGGACAAGGGCGTCGTAGGCTTTTGGGCTCTGCTTGTCGATGAAGATCCGCTGAACCGCCGGTTCCGTCGTGCCGCTGCTCAACCCGGGACTCCTTCGGTGATGGCGCCCCGTCCACGTGGTGCGTGTACGCGGTCGTGGGCTCCGTATACTCGGAAACAAGTTGTTTTATTTTAAACAAACCCCTTGGGGTGGGTGAGAGGCGGCATCCGATGAGCAACGTGGAAACGGACCCCGTGGAGATGCTGTGCGGAGCGGACACCGAAAGAGGAGCGGAGGAGCCACGCGTCGACGTGATCTCTCCGCGCGAGGTGCCGCTGGGCGGGCCGCGGGCGATGACCGTACGGCGCACGCTGCCGCAGCGGGCCCGGACGCTGATCGGAGCGTGGTGTTTCGCCGATCACTATGGCCCCGACGACGTCTCCGTCACCGGCGGCATGGACGTCGCCCCGCATCCGCACACCGGACTGCAGACGGTCAGCTGGCTGTTCAGCGGGGAGATCGAGCACCGCGACACGCTCGGTAGCCATGCTTTCGTACGGCCGGGTGAACTCAACCTCATGACCGGCGGACACGGCATCGCCCACTCCGAGGTTTCGACGCCGCGGACCACGATCCTGCACGGCGTGCAACTGTGGGTGGCCCTGCCCGATGAACACCGGCATACCGAAAGGGACTTCCAGCACCACGTACCCGAGCCGGTGCACATCGACGGAGCCGAGATCAGGGTCTTCCTCGGCTCGCTCGCGGGCTCCGTCTCCCCGGTGCGGACCTTCACGCCGCTGCTCGGCGCCGAGATCGCCCTCGGACCGCGCGCATCGATCACGCTCGCCGTGGACCCCGGTTACGAGCACGGCCTCCTCGTCGACCACGGCGACGTCCGCATGGCGGACACCCTGCTGCGTCCGGCGGACATGGGCTACGCCCACCCCGGCATCGGCGTCCTGACGCTGACGAACGAATCGGACGCCAGGGCTCGCACCGTCCTGCTCGGCGGGGCTCCCTTCGAGGAGGAGGTCGTCATGTGGTGGAACTTCATCGGCCGCAGCCATGACGACATCGTCCGGGCCCGGGACGACTGGCAGCACGCCTCCGAACGCTTCGGCACCGTCAAGGGGTACGACGGCGACCGCCTGCCCGCCCCCACCCTGCCGAACGCCACGATCACCCCGCGCAGGAACCCGCCCCGGCACTGACGCCACTGAATTCGCACCGCGGTGGCCTTGGCATCGCCGAGGTCGATATCGACTCCTGGCATCGTCCGGACGGCCGGGGCCGCCGCCGGTGAGCCCGTCGGCTCAATTGCGCACACGCCCGACGCATCATCTCCCTGCGCTACGGCCTCTTCGGCGGCCGCACCCGCACCCTGGAAGAGATCGGACAGATCTACGGCGTGACACGTGAACGCATCCGCCAGATCGAGGCGAAGACGATGAGCAAGCCGCGCCACCCCTCGCGTTCGCAGGTGTTGCGGGACTACCTCGACGACGAGTGAGGATCACCTGAGCGTGAGCCGGTACGCCAGAGGTGACCTGCCGGTGATCAACACGCGGATGCCGTCCGGTGTGAGGGAGCCGTTCATCCACGAGTAGCGTTCGCCCGGCTCGACCACCGGTGGCTGCTTGCCGCCCTTGCCGTTGCCGGGGCCGAACTCGATCCGGTCGTCGCCGACGGTGTACGCGGCCTCACCACTGACGAGCTGGAAGGTGTCGGTCTGGCCCGCAACGGGTTCGAGCCCGTCACCGGTCAAGGTGCCGCCGCGGCGGAAGCACAGTTCCAGTGCGAGGGGTACCGCGGACCGGGAGACGTCGAAGTCCAGTTCCCAGCCTCCGTCGCGTATTTGACGCACCAGCACCTCGGTGCGCAGGGTCCGCCACTCCTTGGGGCGGTGCGGGAAGTCCATTGCGGACCAGAAGCGTCCGTCGTTGCTGAGCGGATAGTCGCCGTCGGGCCGGCGGTGCTGCGGCGGCAGCGGCTGGTGGAACGCGGCCCGTACCTCGGCGTGCAGCCGCCAGCCGCCGTCGACCTGCTCGAGCCCTTCGGCACGGAAGTGACCGAGGGAGAAGAACTGCGGCGACAGGCGCAGCGAGTCGAGGATCGCCGCGCCCTTGCGCATCTTGAAGAACGTGGGATTGGTGGACAGACCCGAGGAAATGGCCCGCACCTCGGGAAAGTCCGTGCCGGCGAAGACGGTCGCGGTGTGAGTGCCCCGGCGTATGCGAACCAGACGGCAGTCCGGGTCGTGGTGCACAAAATTCTCGGGAAGCGGCGCCGGTGACGGTAGCGGGCGGGCCAGCTCCGGGCGGTCCAGGACCTCCGCGAGCCGGTCGCCCAGCGGGGTCTCGCCGAAGGTCTGGTCCATGCCGCGCTCCTGCAGCAGCGCGGCCACGGCGGCGAAGCGGGCGTCACCGTCGCGGATCGCCAACTCCCGGTACTGGAGCCAGAATTCGGGCAGATGGCGCAGTGCCGTCTGATCCTGGCGCCGCGAATGCACCGACTCCACCTCGCCGTTGGGCTCGATGACGTAGAGGGTGGCCTTGAGATTGGCTCGTACGGCGGCGTACAGATCCGTACGGCCGTAGTGGCGGGCCAGGGTGAGCAGGGCCGGGTTGGTGACGACGGCCGAGTAGGTGGGGCTGCGCTCGCTGTACTCGCCGCCGGGCAGCAGATCGATGCCCTCGGCCAGCCATGCGTCGATGCGGCGGGCGTACGCCGGGTCGGGCCGGCGGCGGTGGATCCGGGCGAGCGCGGCGCACACCAGCCAGCGGTGGTTGGCGGTGTGCACACCACCGGTCGCAAGACCCGGGCCCGCCTTGTCCAGGACCTGCTCGACGACGTTGCGCACGGCTTCGGTCGGCCGGTGCCCGTCGCGGTCCAGCAGGGCGTACGCCAGATTCAGGTCGACGACCGAGAAGGCGGTGTCCGGTGGCGAGTGCACGGCGCCCTGGTCGTACAGGCCGTCGTCGTGCTGCTCCTCAGCGAGAGTGTCGGCGAGTTCGCGGAGCGGGCCGAGCAGGTCGGGGGAGTGGTGGTACGCCGACTCCTTGTGCACGTAGACCGAGGTGAACGTGCGCAGCGCGCGGGCCGCGGCCCGGGCCCGGCCCCGGTCGCGCAGATCGGTGATGGTTTCGCCGTACGTCGTGAGCAGCCCGGTGACGCGCTGGTCGGCGGCCTCGGTCAGCAGGGCGAGGAAGCCGGCGTCCGTGCGCGGCTCGGCCGCGGCGGGTGCGCTGCTGATTCCGGTGGCCGCGGCGGTCGTGGCGGTCGTGGCGAGGAACGTTCTGCGGGCGATCACATGCTCTCCAGTCGTACGTCGACGGACGTCAGAGCCAGGGCCAGCGGTCCCGGCGCGAGAAAGGCCAGCGGCAGCAGCATCCAGCCGCACAGCGCGGCCGCCACGAGGGCGAGCAGGACCAGGCCGCTGCCGCCCGGATCCCGTACGGCGTCCCGGGCCGCCGTACGCACGGCCGCGGGCCAGTCGGTGAGTGACTCGGGGCGGGCGCACGCACGCAGTCCGACGACCGCCGCGCACGCGCCGATCGCGCCCGCCGCCACAGCGAACAGCCGCGCTCCGGGCAGCCCCGCGCCCGCGAGGGTCAGGTCCGCGGCCAGCAGCAGCACGCTCGCGAGGACCACCGCACCGGCCGCCAGGTCACCTGTGCGCAGCCGCTGCCGCAGCAGGGTGAGGTACCGCCCCGCGGTTGCGGGCCGGTCCTCGCGTACGCCGCGCAGGACGGCGCACGCCGTGGACAACGCGGCCGGCACGGTCACCAGCGGCAGACAGGCCACGGCCGTGGCGAGGCCGACGCTGAGCATGTCCGCGAAGAGGGTCGCGCGGGGGCCGAAGAGCTCGCCCGGCTCACGGGTCGTACGCGTACGGGCGCTCATCCCTTGACCCCCGAACTGGCCATGCCCTCCACGAGGAACCGCTGGAAGGCGAGGAAGAACAGCACGATCGGCAGCAGGGCGATCACCGACATCGCGAACATCGGACCGAACGACGACTGGCTGGAGGCGTCCACGAACGCCCGCAGGGCCAGCGTCAGCGTGAACTTCTCGGGCGAGAAGAGATAGATCAGCTGGGTGAAGAAGTCGTTCCACGTCCAGATGAACGTGAAGATCGCGGTGGTGATCAACGCGGGGCGGGTGAGCGGCAGGATGACCAGGAAGAAACTGCGGAACGGCCCGCAGCCGTCGATGCGCGCCGCCTCCTCCAGCTCACGCGGCAGCCCGCGCATGAACTGCACGATGAGAAAGACGAAGAACGCCTCGGTGGCGAGGAACTTGGGCAGGATCAGCGGCCAGTAGGTGTTCACCATGCCGAGCTGGTTGAAGATGATGTACTGCGGGATCAGCACCGCGTGGTGCGGCAGCATGATCGTGGCGATCATGAAGGCGAACAGCGGGCCCCGGAAGCGGAACCGCAGTCGCGCGAAGGCGTACGCGGCCAGCGAGCACGACAGGACGTTGCCGACGACCGCACCGCCCGCGATCAGCAGGGAGTTGGTGAGCAGCCGGCCCACGGAGACGTCGTTCACACCGTCCAGGGCGGTGGAGTAGTTCGACCACTCCAGGCGGCTCGGCAGCAGCTGAAGGCTGGCGATCACCTCGTCGGCGGGCTTGAGCGAGGTCGCTACCAGCCAGGCCAGCGGGTACAGCATCACCAGCAGCGCGGCCAGACAGCCGGCGTGCAGGGCGACCCGTCGCCAGGCAACAGGCTTGCGGACAGCGGGAGTTGCCGTAGTCATCGGTCCCCCTCGGAGGCGTAGAAGACCCAGGAGCGCGAGGTGCGGAACAGCACGGCGGTCACCGCGCCGATGACGATCAGCAGCACCCAGGCCATGGCGGAGGCGTAGCCCATGTGGGAGGCGACGAAGCCACGGTCGTAGAGGTAGAGCGTGTAGAAGAGCGTCGAGTCGGCCGGCCCGCCCTTGCCCGCGCTGACCGCGAAGGCCGGGGTGAAGACCTGGAAGGCCTGGATCGTCTGGAGCACCAGGTTGAAGAAGATCACCGGGGACAGCATCGGCACGGTGATGGACAGGAACTGCCGCCACCGCCCGGCCCCGTCGACCTCCGCGGCCTCGTACAACTCCCCGGGGATCTGCTGGAGTCCGGCCAGGAAGATCACCATCGGCGCCCCGAACTGCCACACCGTCAGCAGTGCCACCGCGAGCAGCGCCCAGCCGGGCTTGTTCACCCAGCCGCCGGTGCCGAAGAGGTTGTCGACCGTGCCACCGTCGTTGAAGATCGCCCGCCACACCAGGGCGATGGACATCGAGGCACCGAGCAGCGAGGGCGCGTAGAACGCCGAGCGGTAGAAGCCCTTGCCCCGCTTCATGCTCTTCAGGGCGAGCGCGACGACCAGCGCGAGCCCCAGTTGGAGGGGCACGGCGATGACGACGTACGTCAGGGTCGCGACCACCGAGCGCCAGTAGCGCGGGTCCTCGGTGAACATCTGCGTGTAGTTGCGCAGCCCCACCCAGCTCGGCGGGTTGAACAGGTCGTAGTCGGTGAAGGAGAGGTAGAGCGAGACGGCCATCGGCAGCAGCGTCAGGACGCAGGTACCGAGCACCCAGGGGGAGAGGAACACCCAGGCGGCGCCCTCGCGTCGGCGGCGCGGGGGTTTGCGGGTTACGGCAACGCCTTTCGGGCGGGCGGCCGTTGGCATCTGCGTGGTGGTCATGACCTCAGCTCCGCCTTCGCCTCGGTGATGTAGTTCTCGGCCGCTTCGCGGGGTGACATCCGCTCGTACGAGACCTGGTCGTAGTCCCGCTGGAAGGTGGTCTGCAGCGCGCTGTCACCCGACGGGGGCGCCTGGGGCGGATCGTTGAGCTCGCCTTCGAGGGTGGCCTGGAAGTCGTGGATGGTCCGGTCGAAGTCCGTGAGGGACCCGGCGGTCTCCTCGCGGAGGGTCTCGTTCACCGGGATGCTGCGGGTCGCGCCGAGGATCTTTGCGGCGCCGGGGTTGTTGAGCATGAAGTCGATGAGCATTGCGCCCTCTTCGGGATGCCCGGAGTCTGCGGAGACGCCCATGAACATCGACGGCTTGAAGTACTGGCCGGGCGTGCCGTCCTCGCCGGACGGCATCGGTGCGAGCGTGACGCCCTCGCCGACGAGCGGGACGAAACCGCTGGCCGGCGCATCCCAGTTGATGTCGGCGATGGCCTTGCCGCGGCCGAGCGGGGTGTTCTCCACGGTGCCGTCGAGCTGGGTGGTCTGCTCGGCGGGCGAGACGGTGCCCTCGCGGCGGAGCTCATCGGCGAACGTCCACCAGCGGGTGAGGTCGTCGGCGGTGAAGCCGAGTCCGCCGTCCTCGGTGTACAGGGACTTGCCCTGGCCGCGCAGCCACACCTCGAAGGCGTCCTCGCTCTGGCCCGGGTCGGTGGCCGCCGGCTTGCCGGTCTTCTGCGCGAGGGCGCGCATCGTGTCCGCCCACTCGCTCCAGGTCCAGTCCCCGCTCGGCAGGGGAACGCCGGTGGCCCGCCACGCCTTTGCGTCGTACACGACGGCCTCGGTGCCGCGCCCCTGCGGTACGGCGTACTGCTTGCCGTCGACGGCACCGGTGGCGAGCAGGCCGGCGTCGATCTGGTCCGTCCGCAGCACGGACTTCTGCCGACCGAGGTCGTAGAGGACGCCGCCGGACGCGTACTGCTCGATCATGCGGTAGTCGAGCTGCATCACATCGGGGGCGTCGCCGCCGGCGGCCTGGGTGGCGAGCTTCTGCTTGTAGCTGTCGTATCCGGAGAAGGAGGTCTGCACCTCGATGTCCGGGTGCTCCTCCTCGAAGAGCTCGATCGCCTGCTCGGTCCTGGCCGCTCTGTCCGGATTGCCCCACCAGGTGTAGCGGAGCACGACCTTTCCCGACGAGCCGCTCGTGTCGGTGGAACCGGAGCAGCCGGTCAGCGCCGCGCAGAGCACGAGCACGGCGGCCGTGAGCCAGGACCTCGTCGTCCTGCTTCCGGGCATGCGGAGTCACCCCTTCCAGGCTCTAGAAAGCGCTTGCACCGTTCTGCGACCCTAGGGACGTCCGGATGTCACGACAAGACCCCTGCACCGCCTCATCGGAACGAAAGGCTCCGCATGACCTTCGACCCCGCGCCCCGACGTCGTTGTGCCGTGGTGGGTCTGGGCGCCCGCGCCCGGCTCTACACGCAGGCACTGGCCGACCCCTACGCGGACCGAGTAGATCTTGTGGGCTTCTGCGATGTCAACGCGCACCGCATGGACGTCCACAACGACTGGATCGCGTCCGTGCACCCGGACCGCGCGCCCGTACCCACGTACGGGGCCGAGGGCTTCGACGAGATGCTGCGCCGCGAGCGGGTCGACCTCGTGGTGGTGTGCACCGTGGACCGGACCCACGACGACTACATCGTGCGCGCCCTCGAGGCGGGCTGCGACGTGGTCACCGAGAAACCGATGACGACGGACGCCGAGCGCGCCCGGCGCGTCCTCGACGCACAGCGGCGGACCGGACGCTCGGTGCGGGTGGCGTTCAACTACCGCTACAACCCGGTGCACTCGGCCGTACGGGAACTCCTCGCGGGCGGCGAGATCGGCGAGGTCGGCTCGGTGCACTTCGAATGGCTCCTCGACCTGCGGCACGGCGCGGACTACTTCCGCCGCTGGCACCGCGACAAGGCCAACTCCGGCGGACTCCTCGTCCACAAGTCGACTCACCACTTCGACCTGGTCAACTGGTGGCTGGACGCGACGCCGCACACCGTCTTCGCACAGGGCGGCCTCTTCTTCTACGGCGACGAGGCCGGCCGACGCCGGGGCCTGGCCCGCGACTACACCCGCGCACACGACTCCCCGGCGGCCGACGACGACCCGTACGCCCTGCACCTGGCCGACGAGCCGATCCTCAAGTCGCTCTACCTGGATGCAGAGTCGGAGGACGGCTACCACCGCGACCAGAACGTCTTCGCGCCCGGCGTGACCATCGAGGACGACATGGCCGTACTGGTGCGCTACGACTCCGGCGCCACGCTGACGTACCACCTGACGGCATACGCGCCCTGGGAGGGCTATCGCATCGCCTTCAACGGCAGCGAGGGACGACTGGAACTCCTCGTCGAGGAGACGACCTGGTCACGCCCCGGCACCCAGACCGCTCTGCACGGCGCCGAGACCGACGAGGACGCGGGCCGCACCGAACTGCTGCTGCGCCGCTTCTGGGAACGCCCGCGCGAGATCAAGGTCGTCACGGGGGAGGGCGGCCACGGCGGCGGCGACGTCCGTATGCTCGACGACCTCTTCGGTGTCGTCGGCGCCGACCCCCTGGGCCGTGCAGCCGACGCCACGGCCGGCGCCCGGTCCCTCGTGACGGGTCTGGCCGCGAACGAGTCCCTCGCGTCGGGGCGGGCGGTGCGAGCCGCGGACGTGCTGAGCGTCCAGCCGGGGCAGTGACCGGGAACCGGCCGGCGTGGGGCAGTCCCCGGGCGACCGCCACCCGCCCCCGCTGCTCAGTCCTTGCGGCCCGTCACGGCGACCGTGAATCCGAGGCCGATCATGGTGAGACCGCCGACGCCGCCGACCAGGGAGAGCCGCCGCGGGGAGCGGGCGAACCAGTCCCGGGCGGTGGCCGCGGTCAGTCCCCACAGACTGTCGAAGACCACCGCGATGATGTTGAAGACCAGACCGAGCAGCAGCATCTGCGCCACGACATGCCCCTGAGCGCGGTCCACGAACTGGGGCAGCACGGCGGCGAAGAACACGATGGTCTTGGGGTTGGCCACCCCGACCGCGAACCCCTCCCACATCGTGCGCAGACCACCCCGGCGACCCTCGTCGGCGGTGAACGCGGCCTGCAGGGCACCACGCTGCCGCCACGCCCTGACCCCGAGGTGGATCAGATACGCGGCGCCTGCCAGCTTCAGCACGGTGAACACCAGGACGGAACGCTCGACCACCGCCCCCACCCCCAGCGCCACGGCGACGACCAGCACATACGCACCCAGCGTGTTCCCCACGACGGTGGTCAGCGCGGCGCGCCGGCCCTGCGCGAGCGCCCGGCCGATCACGAACAGCACACTCGGCCCGGGGATCACGATCAGCACGAAGGACATGGCCGCGAAGGCCAGCAGGCGGTCGGTGGACAGCATGGCGCTCATACAACCAGCGGGCGGACCCGGCCTCACCTCCTTTTCCGGCGCCGGAGCACCGCGGGGCGGGCGGAGGGTTGGGTTCCGCCGGGTCGGGTACGCGTGGGATGCCGCGCCGGGGCGACCTCGTGCCGGGCGGGCCGTACGACCACCGCTACCAGGGGATCTGTCATGGAGACACCCGCGAACGACAACAACGCCACCCCGGCCCAGCGGGCACTCGACGTGCTCGCCGAGAACACCGAGGACACGGCGGCGCTGGACACGCTCGCGAGCAGTGAGGTGCTCGTCCCCGTGCCCGACGACGCCCTCGAGGAGGAGGCCGCCGATCCCTCCGCCGTGGCGCTGCCCGTGCTGGAGGAACCGGACGGGCGCCCGGTGGTGCCCGTCTTCACGTCGGAGCTGGAGATGGCCGAGCTGCTGCCGTTCGTCTCCCGCTACCGCCTCGTACCGCTCGGCGCGCTCGCCTCGCAGTGGCCCTCCGACGATCTGTCCCTCACCATCGACGGCAGTTCGGCGCACGGTCTGACGCTCACCTCGGACGGCGTACGCACCCTGCTGGCCCGGCCACAGAGGTGACCACGGGTGACCCCGGCCGCTGACGCGCCGCGCCGAGGCCGGGGCACGGGGCGGGTCAGCCCTGCAGTGTGCGGGCCAGGGCCGCCCGTTGCAGGGGCAGAACCTCGGCGTGCAGCTCGCGGCCCTTGCGGGTCAGGGCCACCCAGACGCCGCGCCGGTCCTCCGCGCAGACGGAGCGCTCGACCAGACCGTCCTTCTCCAGCCGGCCGATGAGGCGGGACAGGGCGCTCTGGCTCAGATGCACCCGCCCCACGAGGTTCTGCACCCGGCACTGGTCGCCCTCCTCCGGCGACTCGGTGGCGAGAATGTCCAGCACTTCGAAGTCGCTCGCCCCCAGGCCGTGCGGATGCAGCACGCGATCGATCTCGCACATCGTCCGCGCATGCGCCGACAGGATGTCCCGCCACCGTTGCTCCAGGCCGGACTGGGCCGTGTTCGCTGCCATATCCGCACGGTAACACCGAATCGGCCATTCGTTGAGTGTGCAACTAGTGTGCGTGCAAGCAGGAGGGCCCTACGCCGACGCCCGCTTCACCAGCTCCGTAGGCAGAATCACGGCAGCCGGATCCTCGCCCCCGATCTGCGCGAGCAGGACCCGCACCATCTCGGCGCTGATCCGGTCCCACGGCTGCCGTATGGTCGTCAGCTCCGGGCTCGCGGAGACGGCGGCGGGGGAGTCGTCGAAGCCGCCGACCGCCACGTCCTGCGGCACCCGGCGCCCCGCCCGCTGGAGTGCCGTCAGCACGCCCTGTGCCATCAGGTCGGACGCGACGAACACCGCGTCCATGTCCGGGGCCTGCGCGAGCAGCCGCTCGGCGCCCGCCTCACCACTGGCCCGGCTGTAGTCGCCGGACACGATGAGCCGCTCGTCGATCTCGACGCCGGCCTCGCCGAGCACCTCCTTGTACCCGGCGAGCCGCTCGACACCGCCCGGGGTGTCGAGCGGGCCGGTGACCACGCCGATCCGCCGTCGGCCGAGGGACAGCAGATGGCGGACCATGTCCCGCGCGCCGTCCCGGTCGTCGGCGGCGACGTAACTCACCTTCGAGCCCAGCCCGATCGGCTTGCCGCAGGCGACCAGCGGCACCCCCGCCTCGCGCAGCTCCTGGGCCACCGGATCCCCGGAGTGGCTGGAGACGAGGAGCACCCCGTCGACGTGCCCCGCGGTGATGTACCGCGTGATGCGCCGACGTTCGTCCTGAGTGCCGGCCAGCATCAGCAGCAGCGGGATGTCGTGCTGGGCCAGCGCCTGGGTGCAGCCGCGCAACAGGACGTTGAAGTTCGGATCCTCGAAGAACCGCTCCTGCGGCTCCGTCAGCAGGAAGCCGATCGAGTCCGAACGCCCGGTGATCAGCGAGCGGGCGTGCCGGTTCACGACGTACCCCGTCCTGCGGATGGCGGCGTTGACCGCCTCCTGCGCGGCCGGGCTGACGTAGTGGCCGCCGTTGAGCACGCGCGAGACCGTGCCGCGCGAGACACCCGCCTCGCGCGCCACGTCGTGAATCGTCGGCGGTCTGCGCCGGCCCCCCGTGTTGTTCATGGTCATGACTTTACGGCCCCGGAGAGCAGATCCAGGCTCCAGAAGCGCTGGATGACCAGGAACAGCGCGACCAGCGGGAACACCGCGAGGAACGCGCCCGTGATCACCAGTGTGTACAGCGCCGGGGTGTTGGCGCCCTGCTCCAGGAGTGTGTGCAGGCCGAGGGCGATCGGCTCGCTGAACACCTGGAGCGTCGCGATGATCGAGAAGAAGAAGGTCAGCACCAGCGAGGGCGCCACCATCGGAATCTTGATCTTCAGTGCGATCTGCAGCGGCGTGGCGCCGTCCAGCTTCGCCGCCTCGTACACCTCGCCCGGAATGGACTGCAGCGAGGTGTAGATGACGATCATGTTGAAGCCGGTGCCGCCCCACACCGCGATGTTCGACAGGGCGAGGAACAGCGGACCGCCGTCCAGCAGGTCCGGCTGCGGCAGGCCCAGCTTGTCCAGCACGAAGTAGAAGGGACTGACGTCCGGCAGGTACAGGAAGCCCCACAGCAGCGCCGCCACGACGCCGGGAATGGCGTACGGCAGGAAGATCGCGAGCCGGGAGAAGGGCGCGAGCCTGACCTTCTCGGAGTCGAGCATCAGGGCGAACAGCAGGGCGAGGCCGAGCATCACCGGAACGACGACGCAGCCGTAGCCGAGGACGCGCAGCGCACCGTCCAGCAGCTCGCTGTCGGTGAAGGCGTCGGTGTAGTTCTCCAGCCCGGCCCAGACCTCCTTGCGGGCACCGGCGCCCAGGCCGAGGCCCGAGACCTTCACCTTGCGGAAGCTGAGCCAGATCGCGTACCCGATGGGCAGCGCGAAGAGCAGGACGAAGAGGATCGATGCGGGGAGAAGGAAGCCGTACGGGGCCCCTTTGACCCCGTACGACTTCCGGCGTGCCGTGCTGGTCACTCGGCGACCTCGAAGCCCTGCTTCTTCATGTCGGCGACCGTGTCGTCCTGCATCGTCTTCAGGGCGGCGGTGAAGTCCGACTTGTTCTTGGCGGCGGCGCCGAAGGCGTCCTTGAAGGACGTGTAGGCGACGTTGACGTTCGGGCCCCACGCGGACGGCGCGGTGGTGTTCGCGATCTCCGCGGCCTGGGTGTAGAAGTCCGCCTGGTTCGAGAAGTAGTCCGGCGGCGTGGTGAAGGCGCCGCTGAGCTGCGCGGAGGTGGAGGCCGGGTAGATGCCGCTCTCCTTGGCCAGTGCGTTCAGGGCCTCGCCGTCGGTGTTCAGCCAGGCGGCGAACTTCGCGGCGGCCTCCTTGTTCCCGGAGTCCGTGGTGACCGCGGTGGAGGAGCCGCCCCAGCTGCCGGTGACGTTCTCGCTGCCGGACCACTGGGGGAGCGGAGCCATGGCCCACTTGCCCTTGGTGTCGGGCGCGGCGGTGCTCAGCGTGCCCGGCGCCCACACGGCGCTGACCCAGGCGATCTGCTTGCCGGTGTTGAGCGCCTTGTTCCAGGCCGGGGTGTACATCGGCTGGTTGTCGATGGCGCCCTCCTCGACGAGGTCACCCCAGAACTTGGCGACCTTCTGCGTCGCCGCGTCGTCGATGCCGACCTTCCACTTGTCGCCCTCGGTGGTCCACCACTTGGCGCCGGCCTGCTGCGCGAGGCCCGCGAAGAGGCCGGAGTCGTTGGCGGAGAAGGTGGTGAGGTCGGTGTCCGGGGACGCCTTCCTCAGCTTGCGCGCGGTCTCGGCGAACTCGTCCCAGGTCGTCGGGACCTTCAGGTCGTACTTCTTGAAGAGGTCCTCGCGGTAGTAGAACATCATCGGCCCGATGTCCTGCGGCACCGCGTAGACCGCGTCCGTGCCCAGCGTCGTCTGCTGCCAGACACCCTCGGCGAACTTGCCCTTCGCGTCCCCGACCTCGCCCGATATGTCGGCGAGTGCGTCATTGCTGACCAGCGTCGGCAGCGCCTGGTACTCGGCCTGCACCAGGTCGGGCGCCTTGCCGGCCTTGTGCGCGGTGAGGATCTTGGTGACCAGCGTGTCGCCGGACGCCTGCTTCTTCACCGTGACGGTGATCTGCTCCTTCTTGCCCGGTCCCTTGTTCCACAGGTCGACGACCTTGTCCATGCCGGGAGTCCAGGTCCAGTACGTCAGCGAGACCGGGCCCGACTGGGCGTCGCCGTCGTCCTCGGAACCGCAGGCGGCGAGTGCGGTGGCGCCGAGCGTGACGGCGACAGTGGTTGCCACGAGGCGACGGCGCTTCGTGTTCGGCATGGAACTCTCCCCTGACCAGGGTCCCCGCCCGCTGCGGAGACCTGCCATGCAGATGCCTGCTGACCTGGGGCCTCGCCCGTCGCGAGGCCCTGTCATGCTTCTGTGAGCGTTCACAGTAGAGAAACATCCCAGACACTTGTCAATGGTTGTTGCTGTGCGGTTATGTTGGGCTCGCACCGCCCCAGCTGTGTGTGCACGTTCCCAAATGATCGATTAAACGGGAGAGATCCATGCCGGAGACCACCCCCGGGGGCCTCACCAGGCTCGCCTTCGGTGGGGACTACAACCCCGAGCAGTGGCCGGAAACCGTCTGGCAGGAGGACGTCCGGCTGATGCGGGAGGCCGGCGTCTCCATGGTGAGTGTCGGGATCTTCTCCTGGGCGCTGTTGGAGCCCGAACCCGGGGTGTACGACTTCGGCTGGCTCGACCGCCTGCTCGACCTGCTGCACGAGAACGGCATCCGCGTCGACCTCGGCACGCCCACCGTGGTACCGCCGGTGTGGTTCTACCGGGCACACCCCGAGGCGCTGCCGGTGACCGCCGACGGCACCCGCTACGAGTTCGGCTCGCGCGGCGCCATCTGTCACAGCAACGCCGACTACCGCGCGGCCGCCGCGAACATCACCACCCGGCTCGCCGACCGCTACGGCAACCACCCCGCCCTCGCGATGTGGCACGTGCACAACGAGTACGGTGTCCCCGTCTCCGCCTGCTACTGCGACTCCTGCGCCGCGCACTTCCGCCGCTGGCTGGGGGCCACGTACGAGACGGTCGACGCGGTCAACGAGGCCTGGGGCACAGCCTTCTGGGGCCAGCGGTACACGGACTTCGAGCAGATCAACCCGCCGCGCCTCACTCCCACCGTCGGCAACCCCGGGCAGGCACTGGACTACAAGCGGTTCGCCGACGCCACCATCCGCGAGAACTTCCGCATGGAGCGGGACATCCTGCACCGCCTCTCACCGGGCGTGCCGGTCACGACCAACTTCATGACCGCGCTCAGCCAGTGCGACTCCATCGACTACTGGGCCTGGGGCCGCGAGGTCGACCTCGTCACCAACGACCACTACCTGATCACCGACGGTCGCCGCACCCACGTCAACCTCGCGATGGCCGCCGACCTCACCCGCTCCGTCGCCGGCGGCGCCCCCTGGCTGCTCCTCGAGCACTCCACCTCGGGCGTCAACTGGCAGGCCCGCAACCCCGCCAAGGCGCCCGGCCAGATGGCCCGCAACTCCCTCGCGCACGTGGCGCGGGGCTCCGAGGGTGCCATGTTCTTCCAGTGGCGGCAGTCCCGGCGCGGCGCGGAGAAGTTCCACTCGGCGATGCTGCCGCACGGCGGCACCGACACGCGCGTGTGGCGCGAGGTCGTCGAACTCGGCGCGTCCATCGACACGTTGGGCCCGATCCGCGGCACCCGCACCCAGGCCGACGTGGCCGTCCTGTGGGACTGGCACTCCTGGTGGGCGCAGAACCTCGACTGGCGCCCCACCGAGGACCACGACGCCCGCGAACGCGCCGACACCTTCTACGAGGTGCTCTACGACCGCCACCTCACCGTCGACTTCGCCCATCCGGAAGCCGACTTGTCGGCGTATCCCCTTGTCGTCGTGCCCGCGCTCTATCTGATGACGGAGGCGGCCGGGCTCAACCTCAAGGAGTACGTCGAGCACGGCGGCACCCTCGTCGTGTCGTACTTCTCCGGCATCGTCGACGAGCACGACGCCGTCCACGAAGGCGCCTATCCGGGCCCGCTGCGGGAGGTCCTCGGCCTGACGGTGGAGGAGTTCTCGCCGCTTCTGAAGGGCGAGAAGGTCCGGATCACCGGCCCGGACGGCGCCGAGCTCGGCGCCGACGTGTGGACGGAGTTCGTGGTGCCGCGCGGCGCCGAGACGGTGTGGACCTACGCCGACGGCCTCACCGCCGGCCGCCCCGCCGTCACCCGGCACCGCCTCGGCAAGGGCACCGCCTGGTACGTCTCGACCCGCCTCGGCACCGACGGCCTCGACACACTGCTGGGGCGGGCCGCAGAGGACGCCCGCATCGCTCCGCGCGCCGACCTGCCCCACGACGTCGAAGTCGTACGCCGCACCGGCGAGTCGGGCACCTTCCTGTTCGTCGTCAACCACACCGCCGCCGACGCCAAGGTGCCGCTGGACACGTCCGGCACCGAGCTGCTGACGGGCGAACGAGCCGCAGGCCGCCTGGCGGTTCCGGCGGGAGCCGTGAGGGTCGTACGACTCGACGGCTGAGCGACTCCCCTCCGCCCGTGTGTGCCACGAGAGCCGCGGGCGGAGGGCCCCTCATCCCCACGAGAGGGGCACCCCCCATCCCCATCACGTCGAAGGGACGACGGACGATGAAGTTCCATCCCAGACGCACCCTGAGAGTCCTGCTGTTGCCGCTCACGGCCGGGCTCGCCCTCACCGCCCTGCCCGCCCCGACCGCGGCTGCGGCGAGCACGCTCACCAACGGCGGTTTCGAGACCGACGGCACCGGCGCGGCCACGCCCAGCGGCTGGTCCGAGTACGGCTCGACCGGAGCCTCCTTCGCCGAGGCCGGCGGCCGCAGCGGCAGCTACCGCCTGAGCCACTGGGCGTCCGCCGCCTACAAGGTGGAGACGTACCAGTACCTCTCCGGGCTCACCAACGGCAACTACAAGCTGACCGCCTGGGTCCGCTCCGGCGGCGGCCAGAACTCCGCCTACATAGCCCTGAAGAACTGCGGCAGCGCGGAGCAGCGCACCGATCTGCCGGCGTCCGCCAGTGGGTGGATCCGAATCGTCGTGCCGGTCAATGTGACGAACAACCAGTGCACGATCAGCATCAACAGTGACGCGAACGCGGGCAACTGGATCAATGTTGACGACCTGACCTTCACGTCGGGCACGTCCAGTACGTCGATCAAGGGTGCCGACATCTCCTCCCTCGCCAAGAGCGAGGCGCTCGGCGGCGTCTACCGGACCAGCTCCGGCACCACCAGTGACCCGCTCGCCATCATGAAGTCCTCCGGCATGAACTACGCGCGCCTGAAGGTCTGGGTCAATCCGGCCGACGGCTACAACAACAAGACGCGCGTGCTCGCGATGGCCAAGCGCGTCAAGGCGCAGGGCATGAAGCTGCTGGTGGACTTCCACTACTCGGACACATGGGCCGACCCGGGCGCCCAGAGCAAGCCGGCGGCGTGGGCGGGCCACTCGTACAGTCAACTCAAGACGGACGTGTACAACCACACGTACGACGTGTTGAACGCATTGAAGGCACAGGGCACCACCGCCGACATGGTCCAGGTCGGCAATGAGATCAACGGTGGCATGCTGTGGAACGAGGGATCGACCAACAACTGGACTCAGCTCGCCGGGCTGCTCAACAGTGGATACGACGCCGTCAAGGCGGTCAACTCGTCCACCACCGTCGCGCTTCATCTCGCCAAGGGCGGTGACCTGTCCGGCACCCGCTGGTGGTTCGACAGCGCGGTGGCGGGCGGCGTGAAGTTCGACACGATCGGCCTGTCGTACTACGGCTACTGGCACGGCACGCTCTACGACTTCCAGACCACGCTGGACGACGCGGCCGCCCGCTACGGCAAGCCGGTCTTCGTCGCCGAGACGGCCTACCCCTTCCGCCTCGACAGCGAGGACGCGCACGAGAACATCATCGACCTCTCCAGCGAGCTCGTCCCCGGCTACGGGGCCTCGACGGCCGGGCAGACGCAGTGGATGAAGGACATCGCGAGCATCGTGGAGGCCGTCCCGAACGGCCGCGGCCTCGGCGTCTTCTACTGGGAGGCGACCTGGACCGCCGTCACCGGCAACGGCTGGGACCCGACCGACGCCTCCTCCGGCAACGGCTGGGACCCGACCGACGCCTCCTCCGGCAACGGCTGGGAGAACCAGGCCCTGTTCGGCTACGACGACAGGGCGCTGCCGGCGATGGCGTGGTTCAGCCACCGCTGAGGGGATTCGGCGGGGATTCGCCTTGGGGGGTTCGGCTGGGCTGAGGTGAGGACCCCATCGCGTTGATCCCAGGCGGATCACAGGACCCGAGGACCCGGCCGTGAGAGTGCGCACCTCCGCGGCCGGGTCCTCGCTGTTCCGCGACATTGAGTCGAGGCCCGTTCGGTCCCGGTCAAGTCCGGCGGTGTGCCGAGCCTGGCGGCTTGCCCGGCGCCGCAGTGGGCAAGCCGCACATAGAGGGCCCGGACCAAGGGGGACGTGATGCTGAGGATTCCCGCCAACGACACCCGCCTGTGCATCCTGGAGTGGCTGAAGGATCCGGTCGCCCACTTCCCCCGCCGGCGGCACACCGACCTCGTGGCGGACGGGGTCTCCGCCGACGCCGTCGCCGCGAAGCTCGGCGTCCGCCGCGCGGTGGCCCACACCCACCTCACCCTCCTCGCGGACCTCGGCATGCTGCGCGCCAAGCGCGTCCGGCGCCGCACCTACTACCGCCGCGACGAGGTCCGGATCGCCGAGGTGGCCCGGATGTTCGAGAAGGGCTGGTAGGGAAGCGGCCACGACGGGTACCCACCCGAGGATCACGCCCCCGACCGCGAAGGTCCGCCGCGCCGAACGCGGACTGCTGCGCGCCGACCTCGCCGACGGCACCGTACGCGTCCTCGCCGACTCGGTGGCGAGGGAGCCCCTGCGCTTCTGCAGCAACGCGGTCGCCCTGCCGGACGGCAGCGTCTGCTTCACCGTCTCCAGTCACCGCTGTCCGCTGGAGCACTGGATCGGCGAAGTGGTCGAACAGACGGGCACAGGCCACCTCATGCGGCTGGAGCCCGGCAGTGACCGGCCCAAAGTGCTGCTGGACTCCCTGCAGTTCGCGAACGGCCTCACGGTGAGCTGGGACGGGTCGTTCCTGGTCGTCGCCGAGACCCGCGCGTGCCGCCTCACCCGCTACTGGCTCACCGGCCCGCGCACCGGTCGGCACGAACCCCTCGTGGAGCACTTGCCGGGCATGCCCGGCAACATCTGGCGCGGCGGCCCCGACGGCCCGATCCGGGGCGCGCCGGCCGGCCCTCGCGTGCCCGCCCTGGACCTGCTGCAGCGCGCACCCGGCCCCGTACGCCGCGCCGCGGCCCGGACAGCCGTGCACGCCCCCATCCGTCCTCCGGCCGCGGCCGGTGTCCTGGCGGTCGACGACGACGGTGACGTCGTCCACCACCGCACCGGCTTCCGCATGATCACCAGCGTCTGTGAAGTGGGCGACCTGCTGATCCTGGGCAGTGTCTGGGAGCGCGGCGTCGCGGTGTGCGAGGCACCGGCCCCGAAGTGACGGGGGCGCGGCCCCGGCGCTAGTCTGGCGTGAGCCGCGTTCCCGCGCGGCGCGGCGGTGGGGCCCGCCGTACGAACCGCGGCGTCGGTGCCGCCAACGGTCCCTACTTGCGACGACAGGCGCCCGCAGTCAGGGCCCCGGCGAGTAGGAGACGTACCGTCATGACAGCCCCGGAGACCGAGAGCCTTCCCCTGGACACGCGTCCCCCACGGCGGCGCGCCTGGCGCGCCCAGGTGCCCGTCGTCGCGGTGGTCGCCGTCGGCGGGGCGATCGGCGCGACGGCCCGGTATGCGGCCTCGGTGTGGTGGCCCGCGCAGACGGGCGGGTTCCCCTGGGCGACCTTCTGGGTCAATGTCATCGGCTGCGCCGTGATCGGCGTGTTCATGGTAATCATCACCGACGTCTGGGTCGCCCACCGCCTGGTCCGCCCCTTCGTCGGCACCGGAGTGCTCGGCGGCTTCACGACCTTCTCGACGTACGCCGTCGACATTCAGCGGCTGGTCGACGCCGGCCACCCGCGCACCGCCCTGGCGTATCTGGCCGCGACCGTGTCGGCGGCGCTCGCCGCGGTGTGGCTCGGCGCGACCGCGACCCGCCGTTTCCTGACATGGAGGCAGCGATGACCCGGCTGACCGGCAACGCTACGCGCGTGACCGTCTTCGTCGGTGAGAACGACACCTGGCACCACAGCCCCCTCTGCTCCGAGATCGTGCACCGGGCCCGCGCGGCGGGGCTGGCGGGCGCCAGCGTCTTCAAGGGCATCGAGGGCTTCGGTGCCTCGTCCGTGATCCACACTTCCCGGCTGCTGTCCCTGAGCGAGGACCTGCCGGTGGCTGTCGTGATCGTCGACACCGAGGAGCACGTCCGGGCCTTCCTGCCGCAGCTCGACGAACTGGTCACCGAGGGACTCGTGATCCTCGACGACTGCGAGGTCATCAAGTACGTCGGCCGGGAGGGCGGCGGGGGCACATCGGGCACGCAGGGGGAGAAGCCGTGGTGAACTGGCTGCTGGTCGTCGCGGGCGCCATGGTCGGCGCCCCGCTCCGCTATCTCGCCGACCGGGCGGTGCAGTCCCGGCACGACTCCGTCTTCCCGTGGGGCACCTTCGCGGTCAACGTCGTCGGCTGCGCGGTCCTCGGCCTGCTGGCCGGCGCGGCAGTGGCGGGCGCCGCGGGCTCCCACCTTCAGCTGCTGCTCGGCACCGGCCTGTGCGGGGCCCTGACCACCTACTCGACCTTCTCGTACGAGACACTGCGGCTGGTCGAGACGGGGGCCGGGCTCTATGCCGCCGTCAATGTCGTGGCCAGCGTGAGCGCGGGTCTCGGCGCGGCGTTCGCGGGGGTGTCGATCGCCGAGGTCGTGTGGTCGTGACGGGTGCGGGCGCGAAGCCCCCGCCCTGGGCGCCGACGCCCAGCGGTTTCGAGTCAGTCGCCCGCGTCCCGCAGCGGCTCTCCGACGCTCCTGAGGTGGCGCAGCGCCTCTCGGTGCGAGGCGAGCAGCCCGGTCTGGTGGTACGGGATGCCCAGCTCGGCGCAGTACCGCTCAGTGATGACCTGGGCCCTGCCGAGCGCCGGCGTCGGCATGCTGGGGAAGAGATGGTGCTCGATCTGGTAGTTGAGCCCGCCCATGAAGACATCGATGAGCGCGCCGCCCCTGACGTTGCGCGAGGTGAGGACCTGGCGACGCAGGAAGTCCAGCCGCATCCCCTCCTCGATCATCGGCATCCCCTTGTGGTTGGGGGCGAACACCGAGCTGAGACAGATCCCGAACAGGCCCTGGTGGACGGCGACGAAGGCGAGCGCCTTGGCTGGGGAGAGCACGGTGAACAGGGCGCCGAAGTACACGAAGAAATGGACGACGAGCAGCGTCCCCTCCAGCACCGGCCGTTTCATCGACGCGTTCCCCAGCGCCTTGAAGCTGGCGAAACTCAGATTCAGCCCTTCCAGGGTGAGCAGCGGAAAGAAGAGCATGGCCTGATGCTTTCCGATGAAACGGGGCAGCCCCTTTGCCTTGCGTGCCTGCCGCTGTGACCACACCAGAATGTCGGGGGAGACGTCGGGGTCCTTTCCCTCATGATTCGGATTCGCATGGTGCCGGGTGTGTTTGTTCATCCACCAGCCGTAGCTCATACCCAGCAGCAGATCGGCGACCAGCAGACCGCCGGCCTCGCTGGGGCGTCGGCGGGAGAAGACCTGCCGGTGGGCGAGGTCGTGGGCCGCCAGCGCGAGCTGGCCGAAGATCACGGCCAGGAAAGCGGCGACGACCAGCTGGCTCCAACTGTCCCCCAGCGCGAGAAACGCCCCGATGCCTCCCGCAAGAGCGAGGGTCACCGCCCCGAAACGCACGGTGTAATACAACGGCCGGCGCCGCAGAAGCCCGGCTTCGGTTATGCGGCGCGACAGTTCGGAAAAGTCGCTTCCCCTTTGCTGTTCGCGTTGTTCTTCGCGCGTGGACGAGTTCCCCGGGAGCACCATTGGATTGGCCATGCGCTTCAGTATGTGAACCATTTCCCGGCAGCAGAATGACGTCTTCCCCCCAAGTGGGGTGCGGGTAGCCCCACTGCCGAAACGGGGGGTCCACCGGTTTGCGGTGCGCTCGGCCCGCTTGACACCACCCGCCGGCCACCCGGAGTATCACCCCCGTGAACCTGTCAGACAGCCAGACAGGTGGAGCGGTCCCGCGGCGCGTCAGCGCGATGGAAGCGGTGCTCACCCACCTCCGCGGCGCCATCGAGCGCGGCGAGTACGCGATCGGCGACAAGCTTCCCTCCGAGGCGGAGCTGTGCCGCACCCTCGAGGTGTCCCGCCCGGTGCTGCGGGAGGCCCTGCGTGCCCTGCAGGCCATGGGGCTGACCGTGGCGAAGACCGGCAAGGGCACCTTCGTCGTCGCCAGCGCGGTCGAGGACCCCACCTTCGGTGACTACGCCGCCAGCGACCTGCTGGAGGTGCGCCGGCACGTCGAGATCCCGGTCGCCGGGTACGCGGCGGTGCGCCGCACCCCGGAGAACCTCGACCACCTGGCCCACCTGCTTCAGCGGATGGAGCGGGAGACCGACACCACCGCGTGGGTGGCCATGGACACTCTCTTCCACCTCGCCGTGGCCGAGGCCGCCCAGAATCCGGTGTTCCGCCGGGTCATCGAGGAGATCCGCGACGCGCTGGCCCGCCAGTCGGCGTTCCTCAACGAGCTGGGCGGACGCCGGGAGCAGTCCAACCGTGAGCACCGCGCGATCGTCGAGGCGCTGATCGACGGTTCCGAGCACGACGCGGTCGAGGCCATGTCCCACCACCTGGACCGCGTCGAGACCACCCTCACCGACATCGTGCGCCCCGCGCGCACGGACACCCCCACGGAAGGCGGCCCCGAGGCGTGAGCGAGCAGTCCCTGCACGAAGAGGTGCACAAACCGTCCGGTCATGTCGACGCCGGAGACGCGGGCTACAGCAAGTCCCTCAAGTCCCGGCACGTCAACATGATCGCCATCGGCGGGGCCATCGGCACCGGCCTCTTCCTGGGCGCCGGCGGCCGCCTCGCCGACGCCGGTCCCTCCCTCTTCATCGCCTATGCGGTGTGCGGGGTCTTCGCCTTCCTCGTTGTGCGCGCCCTCGGCGAACTCGTGCTGTACCGGCCCTCCTCCGGCGCCTTCGTGTCCTACGCCCGGGAGTTCCTCGGCGAGAAGGGCGCCTACACCGCGGGCTGGATGTACTTCCTCAACTGGGCCACCACCGGTATCGCCGACATCACCGCGGTGGCCACCTACACCCACTACTGGGGCATGTTCTCCGACATTCCGCAGTGGGTGATCGCGCTGATCGCACTGGCCGTCGTTCTCACCGTGAACCTGATCTCGGTGAAGATCTTCGGCGAACTGGAGTTCTGGTTCGCCATCGTCAAGGTCGGCGCGCTCGTCGTCTTCATGTGCATCGGCATCTTCCTGCTGGTCACCCAGCACCCCGTCGACGGTCACACCCCCGGCCCGTCCCTGATCACCGACAACGGCGGCCTCTTCCCCAGCGGACTGCTGCCCATGCTGCTGATCATCCAGGGCGTCGTCTTCGCCTACGCCTCCGTCGAACTGGTCGGCGTCGCCGCGGGCGAGACCGAGAACCCGGAGAAGATCATGCCCCGGGCGATCAACTCGATCATGTGGCGCGTGGGCCTGTTCTACGTCGGCTCGGTCGTCCTGCTCTCGATGCTGCTGCCCTGGTCGTCGTACCAGGCGGGCGAGAGCCCCTTCGTCACCGTGCTCTCCAACATCGGCGTCCCCGCGGCCGGCGGGATCATGAACCTCGTCGTGCTGACCGCGGCGATGTCCTCGCTCAACTCCGGCCTGTACTCCACCGGCCGCATCCTGCGCTCCATGGCCGTCGCCGGCTCCGCCCCGAAGTTCACCGCGCACATGAGCCGCAGCCAGGTCCCGTACGGCGGCATCCTGCTCACCAGCGGCGTCTGCGTCCTCGGTGTCGGCCTCAACTTCGTCGTGCCCGCCGAGGCCTTCGAGATCGTGCTGAACTTCGCGGCGATCGGCATCCTCGCCACCTGGGGCATGATCATGATCTGCCATCTGATGTTCTGGCAGAAGACCCAGAAGGGCGAACTCGCCCGCCCCGGCTACCGACTGCCGGGCTCCCCGTGGACCGAAGTCGTGACGCTGGCGTTCCTCGCCTCCGTCCTGGTCCTCATGTACGCCGACGGCGGCGCCGGACGCACCACCGTGCTGTGCCTGCCGCTGATCGTCGCGGCGCTGGTCGCGGGCTGGTACGCCATTCGCGGCCGGATACGCACCACCTCCACCAGGGCCGACGCGTGAACCACGCCCCGGCCGACGACACCTCACCGATGAATCAGGCAGTGATGTACAGCAGTTCCGTCGCGGACGCACCCCTGGTCCGTGAGCCCCGCCACGCCCCCGTCGCCCATCTCATACGCGGCGGGATGGTCGAAGGCATTCACTACGGCTCCGTCGTCGTCCTCGGTGCGGACGGCGAGGTCCAGCTCCAGCTCGGCGACATCGAGGCCGCCTTCTACCCCCGGTCGGCACTCAAGCCCGTCCAGGCCGTCGCCATGGTGCGGGCCGGGCTC
Source organism: Streptomyces flavusporus (assembly GCF_046267975.1). NCBI lineage: Bacteria > Bacillati > Actinomycetota > Actinomycetes > Kitasatosporales > Streptomycetaceae > Streptomyces > Streptomyces flavusporus. The sequence goes on from NZ_CP176503.1 coordinate 9,176,184, forward strand.
CCGCTCGACGGCGAGCTGCTCTCGCTCGCCGCCGCCAGCCACTCCGGGGAGGAGCGCCACCTCGCCGGCACCCGGCGCATCCTCGACATCGCCGGACTCGCCGAGGACGATCTGCGCAACGTCCCCGACCTGCCGTTCGACCCGGTCGTCCGGGACGCCTGGGTACGTGAGGGCCGCATGCCCTCCCGGCTCGCCCAGAACTGCTCCGGCAAGCACGCCGCCATGCTCTACACGGCCAAGCTCAACGGCTGGCTCCTCGACGACTACCTCGACCCCGCCCACCCCCTCCAGCAGGCCATCGCCGAGATCGTCGAGGACCTCACCGGCCAGCGCATCGCCAGGGTGACCGTCGACGGCTGCGGCGCACCCCTGTTCTCCGTCTCCCTGCACGGCCTTGCGCGGGCCGCCGCCCGTATCACCACCGCAGCTCCCGGCACCCCCGAGGCGCGGGTCGCCGACGCGATGCGCGAGCACGCCGAGATGGCCTCCGGCTCCGGCCGGGACGTGGCCGCGCTGATGCGGGCCGTGCCCGGACTGCTCGCCAAGGACGGCTTCGAAGGCGTGCAGGTCGCCGCACTCCCGGACGGCCGGACCGTCGCCGTGAAGATCGCCGACGGCGCCGACCGGGCCCGGATCCCGGTCGCCGCCGCGGCGCTGGCCCGGGCCGGCGTCGACCCGGCGCTGCTCGCCGAGTTCGCGGGCGAGCCGCTGCTCGGCGGCGGACAGCCGGTCGGCAGTGTCCGGCCGGTGCGCGCGCTCGATCCGCTGCCCTCCGCCTCGTACGCCTGACTCGCACACCTCCGACACACAGAGGACTTTCATGACCGCCGCCACCCGCAGCGAACACGATCTGCTCGGAGACCGCGACGTCCCCGCCGAGGCGTACTGGGGCATCCACACTCTGCGCGCCACGGAGAACTTCCCCATCACGGGCACGCCGATCTCCGCCTACCCGCATCTGATCGACGCCCTCGCCGCCGTCAAGGAGGCCGCCGCGCTCGCGAACGAGGAACTCGGCCTGCTCCCTTCGGACAAGGCGGACGCCATCGTCGCCGCCTGCCGGGAGATACGCTCCGGAAAGCTGCACGACCAGTTCGTCGTCGACGTCATCCAGGGCGGTGCCGGCACCTCCACCAACATGAACGCCAACGAGGTTGTCGCCAACCGGGCGTTGGAGCTGCTGGGCCACGCCAGGGGCCAGTACCGGTACCTGCACCCCAACGAGGACGTCAACCTCGGCCAGTCCACCAACGATGTCTACCCGACCGCCGTCAAGGTCGCGACGGTGTTCGCGGTGCGCGGTCTGCTCAAGGCGATGTCCGTGCTGCAGGACGCCTTCGCCCGTAAGGCCGTCGAGTTCCGCGACGTACTCAAGATGGGGCGCACCCAGCTCCAGGACGCGGTGCCCATGACGCTGGGGCAGGAGTTCTCCGCGTACGCCGTCATGCTCGACGAGGACCGGAGCCGGCTTGCCGAGGCAGTCGAGCTGATCCACGAGATCAACCTGGGCGCCACCGCGATCGGGACGGGGCTGAACGCCCCCGCCGGGTACGCGGAAGCCGCCCGCCGCCATCTCGCCGACATCACCGGGCTGCCCCTGGTCACCGCCGCGAACCTGGTCGAGGCGACCCAGGACTGCGGAGCGTTCGTGCAGATGTCCGGCGTGCTCAAGCGGATCGCCGTCAAGCTGTCGAAGAGCTGCAACGACCTGCGGCTGCTGTCCTCCGGGCCGCGCGCGGGCCTCGGTGAGATCAACCTGCCGCCCGTGCAGGCCGGTTCCAGCATCATGCCCGGCAAGGTCAACCCGGTGATCCCCGAGGTGGTCAACCAGGTCGCCTTCGAGGTGATCGGCAACGACGTCACCATCACCATGGCCGCCGAGGCCGGACAGCTTCAGCTGAACGCCTTCGAGCCGGTCATCCTGCACTCCCTGTCGGAGAGCATCACCCATCTCGAGAGTGCCTGTCTCGCCCTCGCCGAGCGCTGCGTGGACGGCATCACCGCCAACACCGAGGCGCTGCGCGCAAGCGTGGAGAACTCCATCGGCCTGGTGACCGCGCTCAACCCGCACATCGGGTACACGGCCGCCACCGACATCGCCAAGGAGGCCCTGGCCACCGGCCGCGGGGTCGCCGAACTCGTCCTGGAGAGGGGTCTGTTGCCGGCCGAGCGGCTGGCTGCCCTGCTGCGGCCCGAGGTCGTCGCGGGCAGCGGCTCGCCCGTCGTCTGACCTGCGGATGCACGCCAGGACCGGCCCGGAGGCACACTGGTGATCATGACGTCGTCGCTGACCTTCGAACCGGTCCTGAAGCGCATCGCCGAGGAGATCGAGCACACGCCCGGCCGTGGCCGGCCCGCCGACTACATTCCGGCGCTCGCCGCCTGCGATCCGCGTCGCTTCGGCATGGCCGTCGCGGAGCTGGACGGCACGGTGTACGGCGTGGGGGACTGGCGTGAGCCGTTCTCCGCGCAGTCCGTCACCAAGGTCTTCACCCTCGCCCTCGACCTGGCCCGCGAGGGCGACGAACTCTGGGAACACGTCGGCCGCGAGCCGTCCGGCAACCCGTTCAACTCCCTGGTCCAGTTGGAGTACGAGAACGGCATCCCGCGCAATCCGTTCATCAACGCCGGCGCGCTGGTCGTCACCGACCGCCTCCAGACCCGTACCGGCGACGCGGCGGGCACCCTCCTCGACTTCCTGCGCACCGAGAGCGGCAACCCCGGCCTGGACTTCGACCACGAGGTCGCCGCCTCCGAAGCCACGCACGGCGACCGCAACGCCGCCCTGGCCCACTTCATGGCCTCGTACGGCAACATCGACAACCCGGTGCCGCTGCTGCTCGACCAGTACTTCAGGCAGTGCTCCGTCCGGGCCTCCTGCGCCGACCTCGCCCTCGCCACCGCCTTCCTGGCCCGGCACGGCGTTCGCGCCGACGGCTCGCGGCTGTTCACGCGCAGTCAGGCCAAGCAGGTCAACGCGGTAATGCTGACCTGCGGAACGTACGACGCGGCCGGCGACTTCGCCTACCGCGTCGGCCTGCCCGGCAAGAGCGGGGTCGGCGGAGGAATCGTCGCCGTCGTGCCGGGACGCTGCACGTTGTGCGTGTGGAGCCCGGGGCTGGACGAGCGCGGCAACTCGGTCGCCGGGGTCGCTGCCCTGGACCGTTTCACGACGCTCACCGGCCTGTCGGTGTTCTGATCACACGGAGGTCATGCGCAGGTCTCCCACCAGAAGGGGGAACGTCGTTTTCCGGCCACCCGGCGTTGACACGCTGACCGAGTGTTGGCCATGGCTTCCTCCGTCGATCTCCGCCGCTGTCAGGTACTCGGTCTGGCCGGTACCGCCTTTCTCGCACTGGGCGGTGAGACGGCCGGAGCCCTTCCCGTCCGCGAGCTGTTGTCGCCCTCCTCGGCCGGCGCCGCTCTCGGGCTGGTCGGCGTGTACTTCGGCGTCGTCCTGCTGATCGCGGCCTGGGCCCTGCTCGGCCGGCTGATCCGCAGTCCCGAACCGCCCACGCCACGCGCGCTGTTGCTGGTCCTCGCCGTCTGGGCGGCCCCGCTGCTGCTGGCCCCGCCGCTGTTCAGCCGGGACGTCTACAGCTACCTCGCCCAAGGGGCCATGGTGGACGCCCAGATCGACGTGTACGCGCACGGACCGTCCCGTCTCGGCGGCCCGCTCGCCGACGAGGTCTCGCCCGTGTGGCAGCACACCGCGGCACCCTACGGCCCGGTGTTCCTCGCCGCCGCCTCCGCGCTGTCCGGCCTGACCAGCGGCGAACTGCCCGCCGGCCTCATGGGGATGCGGCTCCTGGCGCTGCTGGGCGTGGCCCTGATGGCGGCCGCGCTGCCCCGCCTCGCCCGGCACAGCGGCGCCGACCCGGCCGCCGCGCTGTGGCTCGGTGCCCTCAACCCGCTGGTACTGCTGCACCTCGTGGCCGGCGCGCACAACGACGCCATGATGCTCGGTCTGCTCGGCGTCGGCCTGGTCGCGGCGCTCGGCCGCAGGCCGGTCCTGGGCGCCGTACTCATCACACTGGCCGCGCTGGTGAAGGCGCCCGCCGTGCTCGGACTCGCCGCGATCGTCGTGCTCCAGATGCGCGCGGGCCGCCACCCGGCGCGGGCGGTGCTGACGACCGCTGCCGCGTCCGCGGCCACGACGGTCGCCACGACGGCCGTGGCCGGCACCGGGTACGGCTGGATCGCCGCCCTCAACACACCCGTCTCGCCGCACAACTGGGCGCTCACCAGCCTGCTCGGCCGTGCCACCGGCGCCCTGCTGGAACGGCTGGGCAGCGATCTGGCGCCGCTCGCCGTCCCGGTGTGGCACGCGGCCGGACTGGCGATCACCGCGGTCGCCCTGCTCGTCATATGGCTGCGACTGCGCCCCCGCCCGGTGTACGCGCTGGGGCTCAGCCTGGCGGCGGTCGCGGCCTTCGGCCCGGCGATCCGGCCCTGGTACGCGCTGTGGGGGCTGTTCCTCATCGCCGCCGCGGCGCCCACCACCTCGGTACGGCACCGGGTGGCGGCCGTCACCTGCGTCCTCGCGCTCGCCGTACTGCCCAGCGGCGGCCCGGCGGACCTCGGGCAGCTGCTGCTGGCCGTCTCCGGCGGGGTCCTCGCGGTGGTCGTGCTGTGGCAGGCCCACCAGGCCGCGCAGGCCCCGGTCCTGGGACGTACGGCATGAGGGCGTCCCGCACCGACCGCGGGCGACTGCTGCTCGTGCTCGTCCTCGCCGCCGCCGTGACCGTCTTCACCGCGACGGTGCCGCTGCTACGGGACTGGTTCGACCTGCGCGTCTACCACGGGACCATCCACAGCTGGATCCACGACGACGGACGCATCTACGACTACCGGGTGCCGGGGACCACGTACGGCTTCACCTACCCGCCGTTCGCCGCGGTCGCGATGCTGCCGATGGCCCTCGTCGGCCTGCACACTGCGGTCGCGATCGCCCTGCTGCTCAATCTGACCGCCCTGGGCGTGTCGCTGCGGGTGCTGACCGGCAGGGCGTGGCGGCGCTACGGCTGGTACGGCTGCTCCCTGGCCGCCTGCGCGCTCGCGTTGTACGAACCGCTCCGCGACACGTTCAGCTTCGGCCAGGTCAACCTGCTGCTCCTGGCGCTCGTGCTGGCCGACGCCTGGTTGCTCGCCACCGGGCGGGGACGCTGGGCCGGTGTCGGCATCGGACTCGCGTCGGCGATCAAGCTGACGCCCACGATCTTCATCGCGCTGCTGCTGCTCGCCCGGCGGTGGCGGGCTGCGGCCGTCGCGACAGCCGTCGCCGCAGGGGCGACGGGACTGGCGGCGTGGGTGACGCCGGACGCGTCGCGTTTCTACTGGACGCATGCGCTGTGGGACACCACCCGGGTGGGCCGGCTGGACTACGTCTCGAACCAGTCCCTGCAGGGCCTCCTGGCCCGCCTCGACCTGGAGGGCAAGTCCGTCTGGGCGGCGGTGGTGCTGCTGGTGATGGGCGTGTGGGCCTGGCGTGCCCGCAAGGCCGTGGCGGCGGGGGACTGGTACGCCGCGTTCGCCCTGACCGGGCTGACGGCGTGTCTGGTCAGCCCGATCACCTGGGTGCACCACCTCGTGTGGCTGCTGCCGTCCTTCGTGGTGCTGATCCGGGCCGGGCAGCCGCGGGTCGCGGTCGCGCTGTACGCGGTGCTGTGCACCAGCGTGGTGTGGCTGTGGTTCGACGACGCGTCCGGCGTCGACGGGTTTCTCGGCAGCAACACCTATGCCTGGATCACCCTCGGGCTGCTGATGTGGCTGCCGGTCGGTCACTCCGGCGCCGTGCGGACGCCCATGAGCCGCAGCGCCAGCTCGACCGCCCCCGCGCCCAGACAGGCTGCGGCCGCGATCGCCGCCGTCGCCGGCCAGCCCGGCCCGGTGTCCGGTGTGTCCGGCGCGGCCACGGGCAGGGCGGGAGGGCCGGGCCGCGGTCTGCTGCGCAGGGCGTCCAGTGAGCCCACCGGATCGACCCGGCCGGCGGCTTCGAAACCCCAGTCGAGCAACGACCGCGCCTCCTCGTAGACGGTGAAGGCGTCGCCCGACTGAGGGTTCATCACCGAGACGACGAGGGTGCGCCCGTCGCGGCGGGCGGCGGCGATCAGAGTGTGGCCGGCGTTGCTGGTGTAGCCGTTCTTGATGCCGATCAGGCCCGGGTAGGGCGCCACACCGTCCTCGCCGGTGAGCAGCCGGTTGGTGTTGTGGATGTCGTACGCCGAGCCGTCGGCCTCCGGGAACTTGGCCTCGGCCGTCGCGCAGTACCGCGCGAAGTCGGCGTTGCGCAGCCCCGCGCGGCCGAACACGGCCAGGTCGTAGGCCGACGACACCTGGCCCGGCGCGTCGTATCCGTCGGGCGACCGGACACGGGTGTCGTGCGCACCCAGGGTGCGGGCCTTGGCCTCCATGCGCGCGGCCGTGGTGCGCCAGCCCCCGTTGAGCTCGGCCAGGACACGCACGGCGTCGTTGCCGGAGCTGAGGAACACTCCGCGCCACAGGTCGGTGACGCGGTACGCGCCCCCCTCCTCGACCCCGACCAGGCTGCTGCCCGACCCGATGCCCGACAACTCCTCGTCCGTGACCCGGTGCCGGAGCCCCCCGGGCAGTGCCGGCAGCACTGTGAGGGCGAACAGGGTCTTCAGGGTGCTGGCGGGCGGCAGTTTGCGGTGGGCGTCGTGCGCGGCGAGCACCTCGCCGGTGTCGGCGTCGGCCACCAGCCACGACAGGGCGGAGACATCCGGGACCTGCGGTGCCCCGGGGCGCGGCCGCGCCTGCGTGCCGGAGCGGTACAGCAGGGTCGACACCGGGGCTGTCCCCCGTGGCCCGCCCGGTGCACCGGGGTCCGGCTCTGTCGGGGCGGCCGCCGCGACGGGGGCGAGCGCCAGGATGCCGGCGACGCAGAGACCGCAGGTCGGCACGGCCACCCTGGAAGGGAATCCGATCTTCATATGAGCAACGTAGGAACGAAGTCCTGGCCACGCCGCGCTGTCAGGGCCGAATGCGGCAGGCGTGCACCCGGATGCCGCACCGGAGGGACGCGCGTGAACCGCCGTCAGTCTCCCCGGCGGGCGGGCAGCGTCGGCTGGATCCGGCGCAGGAACGTCGCGTTGTCGGGGGTCGCGCGCATCCGCTCCAGCAGGGTCTCCAGGCTCGCCTCGCCGTCGCGGGTGCGCAGGGCGCGCCGCAGCCCGTGTACGGCGGTCAACTCGGGCGGGGACAGGAGGAGTTCCTCGCGGCGGGTGCCGGAGCCCGTGATGTCGACGGCCGGGAAGACCCGGCGGGAGGCCGGTTCACGGCTCAGTCGGAGCTCCATGTTGCCGGTGCTCTTGAGCTCCTCGAAGAAGTAGTCGTCGGCGCGGGAGCCGGTCTCGACCAGGGCGGTGGCGAGGATGGTCAGCGATCCGCCCTCCTCGGCCAGGCGGGCGGCGCCGAAGAAGCGCTTGGGGCCGATCAGCGCGGCCGCGTCGACGCCACCGCTGAGGGTGCGGCCACCGGAGGCGGCCGCGTTGTTGTGCGCCCGGCACAGCCGGGTCAGCGAGTCGAGGAGGATCACGACGTCCTCGCCGGCCTCGACGAGCCGCTTGGCCCGCTCGATCACCAGCTCGGCGAGCGCGATGTGCTGCCTGGGTGTCTGGTCGAAGGTCGAGGCGTACACCTCGCCCCGCACCGAGCGCCGCATGTCCGTGACTTCCTCGGGGCGTTCGTCGAGCAGCACCACCATCAGCCGGCATTCGGGGTGGTTGCCGGCGACGGCGGCCGCGATCTGCTGGAGCAGCACGGTCTTGCCGGTCTTGGGCGGGGCCACGAGGAGCCCGCGCTGCCCCTTGCCGACGGGCGAGAGCAGGTCGACGACGCGCCCGGCGAGACCGGACGCCGGGTGTTCGAGGCGGAGTCGTTCGCGCGGGTGGAGGGGTGTGAGGTCGCGGAAGTGTCGGCGACCGCGGACCTCTTCTGGTGTGCGGCCGTTCACGTGCGCGACCTCGGTCAGGGTGCGCTGGGAGCCGCGTACGCCTTCGACGAGGTCGCCCTTGCGCAGTCCGTACCGGCGGATCAGCGCGGCCGGGACCTGCGGATCGGCGGACGTCGGAAGGCAGTTCGCGGCGCGCAGGTGTGCCTTGCCGCCCGCGTCGATGTCGACGACACCGGTGACGGCCTGAGCCTGCTGCTGGAGGGGAGGGTGTTCGAGAGTGGCGGTCATGGTGGTCGGTCCTTTCACGGACGGAGAGCCTGGGACACAGGTATGCGGGAGCAAGGGAGGGGAGAGCCGCAGGGGAGGGCGTACGTACGTGCCTCCGGGCGGCGGAGAACAGCACCTCGGCGACGGACCGGCAGGTCTGGAGATGAGGTGCGCTGAGAAGCTGCCGTACCGGCCGCGGAACGGCGGGCGGCTCGGCGAACTGAGGAAGGAAACCGGCACCGGCGCCACATGGAGGCGTACACAAGTGCCACCGGCACCTTACCACTCGATGGGCGCCTGCCGCTGTGACGTACGCCTCAGTGGCCTGGGGAGAGCACCGTCACGGGCCCGCGCGCCGCCATCGGGATCGCCGGGGTCCTGATCCTGGCGACGCCGTTCCTGCTGCCCAGGCGCGACTAAGCTGATGTCGATGTTCAGCCCCGAAGGTCCCAGCCTCCGCGAGCTCGCCGTACAGGCGCTGTCCTCCGTCGAGCGCGGCTACGACCTGCTCGCCCCGAAGTTCGACCACACACCCTTCCGCACGCCGGACGCGGTGCTGGAGGCCACCGCGGCGGCGTTGCGGCGGATCGGGCCGTTCGAGGACGGGCTCGACCTGTGCTGCGGCACCGGCGCGGGCGTCGACGTGCTGACGGGCGTGTGCCGGCGGAGTGTCACGGGGGTCGACTTCAGCGCGGGCATGCTCGCTGTCGCGCGGGAGCGTGGCCGGGCCGTCGGGCCGCGGGTCTCCTGGGTGCGTGCCGACGCCCGCGCCCTGCCGTTCCGGCCCGCGTTCGACCTCGTGGCCAGCTTCGGCGCGTTCGGGCACTTCCTCCCGGGTGAGCTGCCCGGTCTGTTCGAGCAGGTCCACTCCGTCCTGCGGCCGGGCGGGTGCTTCGCGTTTCCCGTCGTCGCCCCGCCCCGCCCGGGATCCGCCGCGTACTGGATGCTGGAGGGCTTCGACGCGGTGATGCGGGTCCGTAACGCCGTGTGGCGGCCGCCCTTCGTCATGTACTACCGGGCCGTCCGGTTCGGTGACGTCCTGCGGGAGCTGGACCGCGCCGGTTTCCGGGTGGATCTCCATGCGCTGCCCGAGTTCGGGCAGCGCGGCGACGGCAGCCCGCGCGTCCGCTTGGTCGTGGCCGGACGGCCCGGGTAGGCGCTCAGCTCCCACAAGCGCTCGCCGTCGGCTACGGAGCGACCGTGCTGGTCCCAGCCGTCAACGAGTGGCTGCAACCGGCATTTTCCGGAACCGGTCCCGGCTAGTGCCGCGGCAGGCAACGTTTGCCCGTCAAGGAGCGGCGTCCGGTGCGTGCTCTCGGCGTGCCGGCCGGAAGTCCTCGTACTGGACGTACTTGGGCTTTCGGCCGGTGCGGCGAGAGGGCGTGCCGGGCGTCGCGACGGGGCGAACGTTGCCTGCCGCGGCACTAGAGGGTGCCGAGCGCCTTTCGTAGGACGTGAATGGCCTGCTCGATGGCTGCTGTTGATGCCTTGGTGGAGCGGACGGGGTTGAGCATCATGAAGTCGTGGATGATGCCGTTGTAGCGAACACTCGTGGTCGGGACGCCTGCCCGAGTGAGCTTGGCGGCGTAGGCCTCGCCCTCGTCGCGGAGGACGTCGTTCTCGTCGACGATCACGAGCGCCGGGGGAAGACCTGCGAGGTCCTCAAGGGTGGCGCGTAGCGGCGATGCCGTGATCTCGTCTCGCTTCTCGGGGGAGTTCGGGATGTACGCGTCCCAGAACCAGGCCATCGCCCGGGCCGTGAGGAACGGGCCGTCGGCGAACTCCCGATAGCTCTCCGTGTCCTGACCGGCGTCGGTGACCGGGTAGTAGAGCGACTGATGCACGAAGTGCACGTCCCCGCGCTGTTTGGCCATGAGAGCGACCGCCGCGGTCATGTTGCCGCCGACCGAGTCGCCCGCGACGGCCATGCGGCCGGCGTCGAGGCCTTCGCTGCTCCCGTTCTCGGTGATCCACTGGGCGGTCGCATACGCCTGCTCGATGGCGACGGGGTACTGCGCCTCCGGCGAGCGGTCGTACTCGACGAATGCGACGGCCGCCCGGGTGCCGTCGGCCAGCTCCCGAATGAGCCGGTCATGCGTGCCGGAGTTGCCGAGGATCCACCCGCCTCCGTGGATGTAGAGGATCACTGGCAGTGGCCCGGTGGCGCCCACCGGCTTGATGAGACGGACCTGCACGTCTCCGACCTGGGCCGGGACAGTGATCCACTTGTCCTCGCCGACCTCGGCCTTCTCAATGGGGGCGGCCTGGATGTCATCGAGCACCTTGCGGGCGCCCTCCGGGCCGAGTTCATAGAGGAAGGGCGGATTCGCGGTCGCATCCGCGAGTTCCTGCGCCTCCGGCTCGAGGACATGGTCGGCCACGAGTCGGCTCCTTTCGGTGAGGGAAGTCGATACGAATTCGGGGATACCTCGACGCTAAAGCCAGGCGCACCGGTCGGCGAGTCGTAGCGATCGAAGAGATCTGCCTGACGGCCTCGCCGGTGGTGCGTGCCCGCATGATCGTGTCCGTGGCCCGCGCATGGGGATTCACCGGCCCACAGAGCCCGGTCTCACGCCGGGCCCGGTGGGCCGGTGCCCGGGCTCAGACCGCCGTCGGCAGAGTGAACTCGTAGACCAGGGCGTCCGGTTGGGCGTCCACGACGAGGTCGGTGAACTCCAGCGGGCGGGCGTACTGGTCGTGCACCAGCCGGGTCACCCGGACCGAGGGCGTGTCCGCGAGCGGCGTGATGGCGTCGCGGTGGTGCAGGGCGAGGCCGGCCCTGCGCATCCAGTCGTAGGCGCGGCGCAGCTGGGCCGAGGCGGTGCCGTCGGCGCGGTCGCGATACCGGGCCAGCTCCTCGACCTCGGCCAGTGCCACGGCCGAGAAGGACGTCACGGCCCTGCGCAGACCGTGGCCGTCGGTGCCGGCGGACTCGTAGCGGTGCATCAGGGTCGGCCGGTGCGGGGCGAGCCCCAGCGCCTCGGCGTGCTCGGGCGGGGGCGTCTCCCAGCTGACGGTGGCGCGGTCGACGGCGCGCGGGTCGGCGATGTGTCGGGCGCCGACCGGGAAGATCAGCGAGGTCGGGTCTTCGGCCGGCGGGCCGGAGAGGGTGGCGTGGCTGCCCCGCCGGTCGGTGGCGACCAGGCCCTCGCGGCGCAGCACCTCCAGCGCCTGCCTGACGGTTTCCCTGCTGACGCCGAAGTGCACTGCCAACTGCCGTTCGCCCGGCAGTCGTTCGCCGGGCGGGACGGTGCCGTTCCGTAGCTCGCCGAGCAGCTCTGTCGCGATCCGCCGGTACAGGGGTTGTCCGTCGGTGTGCGGGTGGTCGTGCGGGGTGGTGCGGGCCATGCCGCGCCCTCCTGTTGGTGACGTGCCGTAGCCGTGCGGGCTCATTGCGCCACCAGATCTAGCATTGGTCTAAACCAGCATGGAAGTGCGGTCCGCGGGTTCGACCGAAACAGGACAGGTCCACTCGGCCGTCACAGCGCGCCGTACAAGGCGTCGACCAGCGCCATCTTGCGTGGGTCGTTCGCGATGTGCGGCCCCATGCGGTTCATCACGTAGCCCAGCGACACCCCCGCCTCCGGATCCGCCAGCCCGCAGGACCCGCCGAAACCGTCGTGCCCGAAGGCCCGCGGATTGGGCCCGTACGAGCCGTGCGGCCCGCTCAGCCACAGTCCCAGCCCGGCCTCCGTATCCCCGTCGAACCCGGCACCCAGGACCAGGTCCCGGCAGGCGCCCTGCCCCTCGCGCACCCGCTCGGCCGCCTCGGGGGACAGGATGCGGTGGCCGTCGTACGTACCCCGGCCCGAGAAGATCCCGTACAGGGCGGCGACCGCCCGCGCGGTGCCGTGGCCGCCCGCGGCGGGGATCTCGGCGGCCCGCCACTCGGGCGTGTTGGCCTCGGCCGCGCCCACCACGGGATTGGTCAGCGCGGCAAGCGCGGCGGGCGCCAACTGGCTGAAGATCGCCGTCTGTTCGCTGCTGGGCGCGACCCGCGGATGCACCAGCTCCGCCGCCCGCGCGGCCTCCTTCTCCGGCAGTCCGATGGTGAAGTCGAGCCCGAGCGGCCCGGTCACCTCACGCTCCAGGAACGCGCCCGGCAGCAGCCCCGACACCCGCCGGACGACCTCGCCGACCAGGTGGCCGTACGTCAGCGCGTGGTACCCGGACCGCGTCCCCGGTTCCCACCACGGCTCCATCGCCGCCAGTCGGCCCGTCGTCACCTCCCAGTCGCACAGATCGGCGAAGGTGTGCGGCTCGCGCGGGCCGGAGAGTCCGGCGCGGTGCGACAGCAGATGCCGTACGAGGATCTTCTCCTTGCCGGCCGCGGCGAACTCCGGCCAGTACGCGGCCACCGGGGCGTCGAGGTCGAGCAGGCCCTGGTCGGCGAGGATGTGCGCGCACAACGCCACCGGACCCTTGGACGTCGACCAGACGTTGACCAGCGTGTCGCGTTCCCAGGCCCGGGTGCGGGCCGCGTCGGCCCAGCCGCCCCACAGGTCGACCACGGTCACGCCGTCGACCGAGACGGCGACCGCGGCGCCGAGCTCGCCCCGCTCCCGGAAGTTCTCCTCGAACGCCGTCCGCACCGCGGCGAAGCGGGTGTCGCAGTGACCGTGGATGTCTGGCGTGCGCTCGGGCATGGCCCCTCCGTCGTCCGTCGGAAGCCCGGTCCGCGGCCCTGCGGCCCGGGCTCCCTGAACGTACCGACTGGTCGGACCGGAGGGAAGTGGCGTTCCGCTCAGGCGTAGGACCGCAGCCAGCGCACCTTGGCGGCCTGCTGGTACGGGCCTCCGCCCTCGTGGTCGTTGAACTCGTACACCTCGATCGCCTTGTCCTCGTGCGCCCAGGCGTTGAAGGCGGCGAAGACGGTGGACGGCGGGCAGGTCTGGTCCTCCAGCGCCGCCGAGAACAGCGCGGGGGCCCGGCCGCGGGCGGCGAAGTGCACGCCGTCGAAGTAGGAGAGCGTGCGCAGGGCGTCCTCGCCGCGGCCGCGGTGGGTCTTGAGGTACAGGCCGATCTCGCGGTACGGGTGACGGTCCGTCAGCGTTGCCGCCCGCGGGTAGTCGCACAGGAACGGCACGTCCGGCGCGACCGCGACCAGGTCGGGGACCAGACCGCCGACGGCGATGGTGATGCCGCCGCCCTGGCTGGCGCCGAGCGCCACGGTCCGGGCCGCATCGGTGAGCGGATGCGAGCGGGCCGCGTCGACGGCGCGCACCGCGTCCGTGAACACCCGGCGGTAGTAGTAGTTCTCCGGCGCGTCGATGCCGCGGGTCATGAAACCGGGGTACGCGGGCGCGCCGCCGACCGGATCGGGGGTGCCGCCACCGCCGCCCCAGGCGCTGCCCTGGCCGCGGGTGTCCATCACGAAGTGCGCGCGGCCCGTGGACGCCCACAGCAGGTGCTCGTGCGGCAGACCGCGCCCGCCCCCGTAGCCGATGAACTCCACGACCAGCGGCAGTGGTTCCTCCGCCGCGGCGGGCAGCGTCAGCCACCCCTTCACCGGGTGCCCGCCGAATCCGGCGAAGGTCACGTCGTACACCGTCACCGTCGACAGTCCTGTGTCGACCGGTTCGAACCGGGCGTCCAGGTCGTACTCGCGCGCCTCCTGCAGGGTCTTGGACCAGAAGGCGTCGAAGTCCTCGGGCTCGCTGGAGGAGCTGTGGTACTCGCGGAGTTCGTCGAGGGGGAGGTCGAACAGCGCCATGTAGGACCGCCTTGGGTGAAGAGGACGTTGATGATCACACCGTACGCGGGTGGTCGGACCACTCGCCAGGTCTTCTCGTCCTCGATCGGGGCATGGACGGGGGAGGGGAGACAGACCGCCTGGTGGTCGGAGCACTCATGAACGCCCGGTCAGGCCCGCCGCCCCGTCCACTCCGGCTCCGTACGGGCCCACTCGCGCTCCCACTCGGCCATCCGGTGACCGGTGGCCACCCGGCGTACGACCGCACGGCCGAGGAGCACCACGCCGACCGTGCCGGCCGTGGCGCAGGTGCCGATGGCGAAGGTGTGCTGCCAGACCGTCGCGTCGTCCGGTGGTGGCGGCACACTGCGGCCCTGCGCGTCGAACCACACGTCGACCCTCTCACCGGGCCGCGTGCCCGCCGGGACCTGCGCCGTGGCGGTCCGGGATCCGTCGCCCGGCTCCGCCCACCGCACGGTCGCCCGGTACGTGTACTCCCGGCCGCCGTGCAGGGCGGGCAGGCTGTCGGGGTCTCTGCCCACGACCTCGGCGCGGACGTGCCGGCGTTCGGCCCGCTGGGCCACCGCGGTCGACCGTGCCTCGTCGTGGGCCCACCAGGCCGCGACCGCCCCGGCCAGTGGAGCGCCCAGCAACAGCAGGACGGCGACGGCCAGCACCGTCCACGCCTCGACGACGTCCGACCGGCGTCGCAGCGGATTGCGCCGCCACCGCCAGCCGCGCACCCGGGTTCCCATGCCCGCCTCCTCGCCGTCACCGGAGGCCCCGGGAGCCGTACCCTCGCTCCCTCGGGCCGCCACGTATGCGTGCGAGTGCCACATGGATCTCGTACCCCGTCCACGGGACTTCGTTCACGACGAACGGCCGCCGCGCGGGACGAGCCGGGGAGCGCCGGGGCTCAGCCGAAGCGTTCGATCCGGATACGGTCCACCGGCTGGCCGGCCGCGACGAGCAGACGCGACGCATGCTCGGCGAAGGCATTGGAGCCGCACACATAGGCCTCCCACCCACCGGGAGGCCGCTCGGCCAGGAGCGGCGCCACATGGGCGGCCGTCAGACGTCCCACGGGCAGACCCTGCGGGGCGCTCCGCGTGAACACGGGCGTCGTCTCCGGGCCGTACTCCGCCGCGTAGATGAGCTGCTCGGGACCGCGCGCGGACACCAGCAGCCGTAGCGGCACGGACAGGTCCCGTGCCCGGTGGTGGCGCACCATCGACATCAGCGGTACGACCCCGGATCCCGCGCCGATCAGCAGCGCCGCACGGTCGCCCGGCCAGGCGAAGAAGCCGCTCAGCGGGCCGCGCACCTCGACCCGGTCGCCCGGCCGGGCCTCGGTGTGGAACCAGCCGGAGACCTCGCCGCCGTCGACATGGTCCAAGGTCAGCTCGATGTGCCCGGAGTCGTCCGGCGCGGACGCGATCGAGTAGTGGCGCTGGGCCGTGTAGCCGTCCGCGGCGGTCAGCCGCAGCATCAGGTGCTGGCCCGGCAGGTGCCCCGCCCAGGCGGGCACCGCGAACCGGAAGGTCGCGGCGCGCGGGGTCTCGCGGCGGATCTCGGTGAGCGTGGCGGTCTGCCAGCGGTTCGCGGTCCCGTTGCCGACGGCGATGCGCCCGGGGACGGCGAACCGGGTCGGAGGAGTGAAGATCTCAGTCACCGGAGTACCGCTGCTCCTCCCAGGGGTTGCCGCGCGCGTGGTAGCCGTTCTGCTCCCAGAATCCGGGCTCGTCGTGGTCGAGCAGCCGCAGGCCGGCGATCCACTTGGCGCTCTTCCAGAAGTACAGGTGCGGCACGAGCAGCCGCGCCGGACCGCCGTGCTCGGGCGTGAGCGGTCGGCCGTCGTACTCCCACGCGATCCAGGCACGTGAGCCGGTGAGGTCGGCGAGCGGGAGGTTCGTGGTGTACCCGGTGTGCGCGTACGCCACCGCATGGGTGGCGGACGGCAGCGGCCGCACCCGCTCCAGGAACGCGTCCAGGGACACACCCCCGAACCGCACCCCGAACTTCGACCAGCTGGTCACGCAGTGGATGTCGCCCTCGTACACCGACGCCGGCAGCGCGTGGGCCGCATCCCAGTCCCAGGTGAGCGGCTCCTCGACGAGGCCGTCGATGCGGAAGGTCCAGTCGGCGGGCGTGAGGTCGGGCGTGACCTCGGCGGACAGGACGGGCCAGTCGTCGCCCGCGTCGTACTGCCCGGGCGGCAGCCCCGGGTTGTCGACGCGCGGGCGCCCGGTGAAGCCTCGGGTGACGTTCATGCGGGTGGTGCCTCCAGGCCGCCGGTGCGGCGGCCCGCCGGTAGAGCGTGATCGGTGCGTACGCGGACCACCGTACGCGGTGAGCGTCCGACCCTTCGGGTAGGGTGGCCGTCCGGCTGCGGGTGGTCCCAGCCGTTGCGAGGCCGAGGAGGTGAGACCCATTACTGCTGTGTCAGGTCGGGTGCTCTCCCCTCACGACAGCGCGGATCACCGGCTCTAGGTGGCCGTGAGAGCGCCCTTCGGCTTCCGAAAGGCTCTCGGTTTCATGCCCGCTCCTCCTTCCGCTTCGCCGTCCAGCCCCTCCCGCCCCTCCCGCCCCTCCGTCGTCGCCGCGCTGCGTGCCGCGGGCTGCGTCTTCGCCGAGGACGAGGCGGAGCTGATCCTCGGCGCCGCCCGCACCCCGGCCGAGGCCGCCGCTATGGTGGACCGCCGCCGTGCCGGACTGCCCCTTGAACTCGTCCTGGGCTGGGCCGAGTTCAAGGGATTGCGGATCGCCGTCGAACCCGGCGTCTTCGTGCCCCGCCGCCGCACCGAGTTCCTGGTCGACCAGGCCGTCGCCCAGGCTCCGGACGCAGCCGTCGTCGTCGACCTGTGCTGCGGCTCGGGCGCGGTGGGCGCCGCCCTCGCCGCCGCTCTCGGCCGCGTCGAACTCCACGCCGCCGACATCGACCCGGCCGCAGTGCGCTGCGCCCGCCGCAACATCGCCGGTCACGGCGGCCGGGTCCATGAGGGCGACCTGTTCGAGGCCCTCCCCGGCGAGCTGCGAGGCCGCGTCGACATCCTCGCCGCCAACGTGCCCTACGTCCCCACCGCCGAGGTCGGCCTGCTGCCGGCCGAGGCCCGCGACCACGAGCCGCTGGTCGCCCTCGACGGGGGCGCCGACGGACTCGAGGTGCTGCGCCGGGTCGCCGCCGAGGCGGGCCGGTGGCTCGCGCCCGGCGGCTGCCTGCTGATCGAGACGAGCGAGCACCAGGCCCCGTCGGCCGTCGACGCCTTCACCCGCGCCGGCCTGACCACCCGACTGGCGGTCTCCGAGGAGCTGTACGCGCACGTCGTGATCGGGGTCGGAGCCCTTGTCGGCTGAGCCGGTTCGTACGTCCCGGGCCCGGCAACAGATTTCGGTGAACCCCGCCGACGGCCCGGGCGTCACAGGAACGGTACGGGCTCCGGCCCACACCCACAGACTCCACACCTTCGTCCCCGGGGAGGGCCCATGCGTAGGAAGACCAGCCCCATCACGACCACCCGCACGAGGTCCGCGCGCACTGTCCAACTGCTCGTCGGACTGGCCCTTTTCACCGCCGGAACCGGCGCCCTCGCGGGCTGCGGAAGCGAGGAACCCGGTGGCTCGGGAGACAAGGTGCGCGCCACCGGGCAGGCTCCCGAGGCCGCGGCCCGTGCCCGCCGGGTGGCCGACGCCTGGGACGGGTCGAAGGCCGCCGAGGCGTGGCGCGCCGGTTACCACCCGATGGGCGAGGCGGTCGAGTTGCCCGAGGGCGGCTTCCATGACAAGGCCGACGAACGTGCCTACGCGACCCAGAACTTCGTCCTGCGCGGCCGCCTTCCCGTCGCGCCGGAGCGCAACGGACGGGTGACGTGGGACAGCGGCGGCTCGCTGACCCGGCCCCTGATGGGGGCGCGGGGTGCGTACGAGAGGTTCGCCCACGGCGCCAATGACGGACCGCACCTCACCGTGGCCGGGGGGCGGTTGGGCCGTATGACGCTGGCCACCAGCCGCGGCCCGGCGACCGTCCCGGCCTGGCTGTTCACCCTGGAGGGCTACGACACCCCGCTCAAGAGCGTCGCCGTCGGCCCGTCGAAGCTCCCCAGGCCGCCGATCGGGCCGGCCGCGGGGTCGCCAAGCGGCGAACTGTGGGAGCTGCGCGGCCTGGTCGAGGTGGCCGGCGACGGCCGGTCCGTCACCGTGATCGGCAACCACGGCGCCTGCGACGACGGCCCGGTCGTCCATGTGCTGGAGACGGACGGCAGCGTGGTGCTGTCCGGCTCCGTCGCCGGGGGCACGGACGGCCCCTGCACCGCACAACTGCTCGGCAGGGAAGTGACCGTGACACTGGACCGGCCGGTCGGCGATCGCGTCCTGCTGGACGCCGCCACGGGCCGGCCCCTGCCGTACGGAGGCCCGCACGGGCCGTCGCCGAGCTGGAGTTGACGAGCGGTCGGCGTCAGTTCTCCGGCTGTGCGCGGGCGATGAGTACGGCCACGTCGTCGTGGTTGTCGGGGTGGTGCAGTGTGCGGACGAGCAGGTCGCAGACCTCCTCCAGGGGGCGGGTCGGGTCGTCGAGGAGGCCGAGCATGGTGGCGAGGCGTTCGTCCAGGGAGTGCCGGCGGGTCTCGACGAGGCCGTCGGTGTAGAGGACGAGTTCGTCGCCGGGGCCGAGGTCGAAGACGGTGGTGGAGAACTCGACGCCGCCCACGCCGAGCGGCGCCCCGGTCGGCAGGTCGAGCAGCTCCGGGCGTGAGCCGACGCGGATGCGGGCGGGCGGCAGATGGCCGGCGTTGGCGATCCGGCACTGGTGAAGCCGGGGGTCGTGGACGGCGTAGAGGCAGGTGGCGATGGAGTGGTCCAGGCTCTCGGTGATCCGGTCGAGGTGTTCCAGCAGCCGTGCCGGATCGAGGTCCAGCGAGGCCAGCGTGTTGGTGGCGGTCCGCAGCCGGCCCATCGTCGCCGCGGCGGTGATGCCGCTGCCCATCACGTCGCCCACGACGAGGGCGGTCTTGCCGCCGTCCAGTGGGATGACGTCGAACCAGTCGCCGCCGACCTCGGTGGTGGCGCCGGCGGGCTGGTAGCGGGAGGCGACTTCGAGGCCGCCGGTGACGGACGGGTGGCTGGGCAGCAGGCTGCGCTGGAGCATCAGGGCGGTGTCGCGGGCGTTCTGGTACCAGCGGGCGTTGTCGATCTGCACGGCCGCGCGGGAGGCCAGCTCACGGGCGAGCAGGAGGTCGTCCTCGCTGAAGGGCAGCGGATTGCCGGTGCGTTTGAGGTCGAGGGCGCCCAGCACCTCGCCGCGCGCGATGAGCGGGACGGCCAGGTACGAGTGGACGCCGGCGCGGGCCAGCAGCGCCGCCGCCTCCGGGGAGCGGGCGATGCGCGGCAGGTCCTCGTCCTTGACCTGCGCCACCATGACGGGCCGGCTCGTGCGCACGCACTCCGTGACGAGGCGGTCGGGGCCGTAGCGGGCCACCTGCCCGGGCGGGTCGGCCGCATGCAGGGCGTCCGGCGCGTCGTTCGCCTTGACGGCCAGGGCGCGGATCACCGCCGGCTCGGCGGGGCCGAGGTTGCGGCGGCGGCCGCCCACCACCGCGTCCAGCAGGTCCACGGCCGCGATGTCGGCGAGCTCCGGCACGGCGACGTCGGCGAGTTCCCGGGCGGTGCGGTCCAGGTCCAGCGTGGTGCCGATCCGGGCGGACGCGTCGGCGATGAGCGCCAGGCGCCGTCGCGCGGACTCCGCCTCGACGCCCGCCCGGTACTTCTCGGTGACGTCCTCGATCGACAGGGCCACGCCCAGCACCGTGCCGAGCGAGTCCTCCAGCCGGTACAGCGACACCGACCAGGCATGGTCCTCGTCAGGGTCGGCCGGGGTGCGGCCGACGGTGGAGTGATCGACGAGCGGCCGGCCGGTCTCCAGGACCCGGCGGGCCGCGGACTCCAGGGTGTCGATCTCGACGAGGGGCAGCACCTCACGGATCGTCCGGCCGGTGTGCTCCTCGGCGGGGATGCCGTTGATCCGCTCCAGCGCCGGGTTGACGGTCACGTACCGCAGACGGGTGTCCAGGACGGCCAGCCCGATCGGCGACTGCGAGATCATCCGTGTCGACAGCGCCACGTCCTGCTCCAGGCTGCGCACGGTCGTCTGGTCGGCGGCGAGCCCCAGGGCGTACACGTGCCCCCGGTCGTCGAGCAGCCGCATGTTGCGGAACTCCACCAGCCGGGTGGTGCCGTCCTTGCGCCGGATGGGGAAGGCCCCGGCCCAGCCCTGGCCGGTGGCCATCACGTCGGCGAACAGCTTCTTGACCAGGCCGACGTGCTGCTCGTGGACCAGCACCCGGGCCGCGTACCGGCCGAGCGCCTCCTGCGCCGAATAACCGAACAGTTCCTCCGCCTGGGGGCTCCACAGCATGATCCGGCCCTCGGCGTCGAGCACCACCGAGGCCACGCCCAGCACGTCGAGCAGGCCGCTGGGCCCCAACGACCCGCGGCCCGGTTCTGTCCCGTCGGCCACGGGAGGCCCGGTTGCACCCATCGCACGCACCGCCTTCGCCCATCCTCCCGGCACGCGGTCCCCCGTGCCGACTTGCTCGTTGTACCGCGCTCAACCATCTCTCTTACGCCACGACGGCCCTTCTCCACCATCCCTCAACACGACCGTTGTCGTCCGGCGAAGCGCCAGGGAGCGGTCGCCGAGCCGACGGATCGCGTTTCTTCATTGGTCTGTACATGACTACCTGATCGGGCCACACTGATGCGCCGAGCGCGCCCCCACCCCCCCGATCGAGGAGCCGACCATGCCCCTGCGCACCCGGCAACGTTGTCATGCCGCCCTGACCGGCCTCGCCGCCTTCGCTCTCGCCACTGCCGCCGTCCTGTCCGCCGCCCCGTCCGCCACGGCCGCCGACGCCTGGATCGAGGCCGGCTCCGACCGCGCCGATCCGCTGACCGAGAGCCAGGGCCTGACCTCCGTCGAGGTCCCGGCCGGAAGCCCCAACCGCTACACGGGAATCGGCACCATCCCCGCCGGTGTCGGCAGCCGCGGCTGGAACCACGTCGGCGACCCCGACGCCTCCTACGGGGGCTTCTACATCGAGCCGTACCAGCGGGACTCGGGCACCACGAAGATGTTCCGGGTGCAGGCCCCCGGCGGCACCTGGTCGGAGTACGTGCACACGCTCAGTGCCGGGGAGGCGCTGAACAACTCCTGGGTCGCCGTCTCGCCGGGCGGACAGTGGATGCTCGCGGGCGAGTGGGGCACCATGAACCGTCTGCTGGTCTTCCCGACCCCGGGCGTCAACCCGGGCACCTCCCCGGCGGCGAACCTCCCGCAGGCCTCCACCGTCCACCTCGACCACGCCGTGCGTGACGTGCAGGGCTGCGACTTCGTGAGCGCCACCCGCCTGCTGTGCTCCTCCGACGACCCGGCCGGCACGCTCTTCGGCATCACCAAGCCGCTGCTCCAGATCGACCTGTCGGCCGAGCCGAACGGCACGGCCGACGTGACCGGCCATGTCACGGCGCTGCGGCAGCTGCCGTTGCGCAGTGGCTGCTCTGGCACGTTCGAGACGGAGGGCATCGACTACGACCGCCGCACCGGCACCCTGCGCGTGATCGTCCTGTCGCCGGGCTTCTGCATCCTGACGGACAGCGTGACGTACCGCTTCACGAAGAGCTGACCCGTCGGACCGAGCGACGCTCCTCTCGGGGCTGTGCGTCCCGGAATGTGGTGGTTTTCTTGGAGTGCGGCGCGGTGTCGCGGGGGAACTCGCTGCGGTACCGCAGCGCGGCCACGAGAGGAGCGATCACGATGGACAGCGAGCGACTGCACCCGGAGTCGGTCTCGGTGGAGATCAGCGGATGCAGCAAGGAGGACGCCCGGATCGTGTTCGACGCGCTGTGCGCGTGCTTCGACTCGGACCGGTGCTCCGACGACGTGCCGCAGGAGTGGCACCAGACCCGGCCGACGGTGTGGCTGGGCACGTTCGACGTCTCCGAACCGCACGAGGGCGCCCGCCCGGCCGGCCGGCTCACGTCCTCCGTGGAGGCCGACGTGCAGGGCGGCTACTGGGCCATCGACCGCTTCCGCACCACTCTGAACGACCTGTTCACGGTGCGCGACCTCTGCACGGCCTCCGGCGACCAGGAGCGGGAACTGCACGTACGGCTGGAAAGCAGGTGACCTGGCTCTCCCTTGTTGTGCAACTAGTTGCATAAACCGTGCGCGGTGCTCTACAACTACGGGCACGACACCGCGCACGGAGGGGCCATGAGCCGTTACCCGCACCTGCTGAGCCCGCTCGACCTGGGCTTCACCACCCTGCCCAACCGCGTCCTGATGGGCTCCATGCACGTCGGCCTGGAGGAGGCCGAGCGCGGCTTCGAGCGCATGGCGGAGTTCTACGCCGCCCGGGCGCGCGGGGGAGTGGGCCTGATCGTCACCGGCGGTATCGCACCCAACGAGGACGGGCGGCCGTACGAGGGCGGCGCGAAGCTCACCACCGACGCGGAGGCCGAGCAGCATCGGGGCATCACCGAGGCCGTCCACCGCGAGGGCGGCCGGATCGCGATGCAGATCCTGCACTTCGGGCGGTACGCCTACCACCAGAACCTCGTCGCACCCAGCCCCGTCCAGGCCCCGATCAGCCCCTTCCCGCCCCGTGAGCTCACCGACGACGACGTCGAGCGGACCATCGACGACTACGCCCGAGCCGCCCGCCTCGCCCGGCAGGCCGGCTACGACGGCGTCGAGATCATGGGCTCCGAGGGCTACCTCATCAACGAGTTCATCGCCGCGCAGACCAACCACCGCACCGACCGCTGGGGCGGCTCGTACGAGAACCGCATGCGCTTCCCGGTCGAGATCGTCCGGCGGGTGCGCGAGGCGGTCGGCGAGGACTTCATCGTCATCTACCGGCTGTCCATGCTGGACCTCGTGCCCGGCGGCTCCACCCTCGACGAGGTGATCACTCTCGCGAAGGCCGTCGAGGCCGCCGGAGCGACCATCATCAACACCGGCATCGGCTGGCACGAGGCACGGATCCCGACCATCGCCACCTCCGTGCCGCGCGGCGCGTACACCTGGGTCACCAAGCGGCTGATGGGCGAGGTGTCGGTCCCGCTCGTGACCACCAACCGCATCAACACCCCCGAGCTCGCCGAGGAGTTGCTCGCCGACGGCTGCGCCGACATGGTGTCGGTGGCCCGCCCGATGCTCGCCGACCCCGACTTCGTCGCCAAGGCGGCGGCCGGCCGCCCCGAGGCCATCAACACCTGCATCGGCTGCAACCAGGCCTGCCTCGACCACACCTTCAGCGGCAGGATCACCTCCTGTCTGGTCAACCCGCGCGCCTGCCACGAAACCGAGCTGGTGCTCTCCCCGACCCGGCGGCGCAAGCGCGTCGCCGTCGTCGGCGCAGGCCCCGCCGGCCTCGCCTGTGCCGTCAGCGCGGCCGAACGCGGCCACGACGTCACGCTGTACGACGCGGCGAGCGAGATCGGCGGGCAGCTCAACGTCGCCCGCAGGGTCCCCGGCAAGCAGGAGTTCGACGAGACGCTGCGCTACTTCCGCCACCAGCTCGACGCGCACGGCGTGGCCGTACGGCTGAACACGCGGGTGACCTCCGACGATCTCGCCGAGTACGAGGAGGTCGTCGTCGCCACCGGCGTCACCCCGCGCACCCCCGACATCCCCGGCGTCGACCACCCGAGCGTCCTCGGCTACCTCGACGTGCTGCGCGACGGTGCCCCCGTCGGCGAGCGCGTCGCGATCCTCGGCGCGGGCGGCATCGGCTTCGACGTCGCCGAGTTCCTCACCGACGGCGGCGACAAGGCGCACGAGGACCCGGCGACGTACTTCCGCCACTGGGGCGTCGACATGACCTATGACGGGCCCGGCGGCCTCGCCGCGCCCGAGCGGCCCGTGCCGCCGCGCACCGTCCACCTGCTCCAGCGCAAGACCACCAAGGTCGGCGCGGGCCTGGGCAAGACCACCGGCTGGATCCACCGCACCGAGCTCAAGCACCGCGGCGTCAGCATGGTCCCGGGCGTGCGCTACGACCGCATCGACGACGCCGGTCTGCATATCACCGTCGGCGACACCAGCACCGTGCTGGAGGTCGACACCATCGTGCTGTGCACCGGCCAGGAGCCGCGGCGGGACCTCTACGAGGAGCTGCTCGCGGCAGGTCGCAGCGTGCACCTCATCGGCGGTGCCGACGTGGCCGCCGAACTGGACGCCAAGCGCGCCATCAAGCAGGGCACCGAGCTGGCGGCCACGCTGTAGGTCCCGGGGGCGTCCCTAGGATGACCCCCATGTCACTCCCGCACGCGATTCTCACCGCCTTGCTCGAAAAGCCGTCCTCGGGGCTGGAGCTGACCCGCCGGTTCGACAGGTCGATCGGCTACTTCTGGTCGGCGACGCATCAGCAGATCTATCGCGAGCTGGGAAAACTGGAGGCCGAAGGTCTGATCCGGGCCCTGCCGGCCGAGCAGCCGGTCCGCGGGCAGAAGAAGAGCTACGAGGTTCTGCCCGCGGGCCGCGCCGAACTGGCCCGCTGGACCGCCGCCGCGCAGGACCCCAAGCCGCACCGCGACACACTGCTGCTGCGGCTGCGCGCCGCGGCCATGGTCGGCACCGCAGGGCTGGAAGCCGATCTGCGCCGCCATCTCGACCTGCACCGACGGCAGTTGGCCGAGTACGAGAAGATCGAGCAGCGCGACTTCCCGCCCGGCAAGGACAGCGCCCAGGACCGGCTCCAGCACCTCGTGCTGCGGGCGGGCATCGACCTGGAGACCTTCTGGACGCAATGGCTCGAACACGCGCTGGCGGAGTTCGCCGAACTGCCGGGCCGCGACACGAAGTGAGCGCGGGCGTGCTAGGGCCTGTCCGGCGGATCAGGTCGCAGGAAATCGGCGGCGCCCTATGAGCGCAGATGGGCGTGCCAAGCCCCGCGTCTGCGGCATGATCCGCCGGACAGGTCCTAGAGCCGGTAGGGCTTCGAGCGGCGGCGCAGGAACCAGGCCGCTGCGATGACACCGGTGCCCACCAGCGCCCCGCCCGCCACCAGGGTGATGGTGCCGTAGTCCCTGGTCGAGCCGCCGACCCCGCCGACCACACCGCGCGACGGCGAGGACGTCGTCGAGATCGTGGGCGTGGAGCTGGAGGAGACGATGACGGACTGGGTGCCGGCGGTGTTGTTGTTCGAGCACATGACGATGACGGTGTACGTACCGGGGCTGACGTTCGACCAGGCCGCGGACTGCAGACCGCTCGAGCCCGACAGCGACACCTGGCGGCCCTGGGCGAAGGTCGCCTGGTTGCTGTTGAGGAGCGAGGCGGTGCCCCAGCTGCCGTTGATCTGGGTGCACGCGCTGGTCGTCACCGAGACCGTCGAGCCGACCGTGCTCACCGAGATCCCGTTGACCGCGACGGCCGGTCCGGCGGCCAGGGCCAGCGGCAGTGCGGCGGCGGCTGCGGTCAGCCCGGTGCGGAGAAGTGGCTGAGAAGTAGGCATGGGACTGTCCTCCGGCGGCACGGTTGGCGGTACATCCCTTGCGCCGCCTGGGGTCGGGAAACGCCCGTGCTGCCTCAGTGGCAGCCAACGTGGCCCCGGCCCGTCCCGCATGCGGGCATCCCCCGGGCAGGTGACGTAATCCACCATCCGGCTCAGGCGGGTGGCTCACGGCCTTGCGGCAGCGCCCGTCGTGACCGTCCGCTCCGCCGAGAAGCCGCCCCAGGTGCCGTCCGGGAGCCTGGCCCGGATCCGCACCCGATGGGTCACCCCGGTCTCCCGGCCCAGGTAGAAGCTGTACGTCGCCCGGTCGCGCGGCGCCGTCCCGCCCCAGACGAGGGAGGTGGCCGGACGGCCGTCGAGGTGGACCTGGTACTCCGTGATCACTCCGTCGGCCTCGGGCGGCACCCAGGACAGGTCGATGTGGTACGCCCCGTCGGCGCGCCGGGTCGTCGCCCGGAACCCGGTGGGCGCAGTGCCGCGCCCGTCGTCCGTGCCCGGCGCGGTGGTGAGCCGGACGACCCGGCTCGCGGACGAGACATGGCCGGCCGCGTCCCGCGCGCGGACGGTGAAGGAGTAGCGGGTGCCGGGTCTGAGCCCGGTCACCACGGTCGTGGTCTGCGCCCCGCTCACGCTGTGGATCTTCGTGGCGCCCTGATGGATGTCGTACGAGGCCACTCCACGATCGTCCGTCGAGGCGGCCCACGACAACTGGACGGCCCGGCTGCCGACGGCCCGTCCCTGCGCCGCGCCGGGCCGCGACGGGGCGGAGCGGTCGACCGGGCCGGCGGCGGGGGTGGTGGCCTGGACCCCGCGGCTGCGCGGCCCGAGCCGTCCGTCCGTGTCGCGCGCCCGCACGGTGAAGACGTATGTCGTCGACGGGGTGAGGCGGGTGACGTCGGCCATGTGCTCGGAGCCGGGCACCTCCTTGACCTTAGTGGCGTTCCGGTACAACTCGTAGGAGCTGATGTCGGAGGACACCGCGTTCCACATCACATGGACGCTCGTCGCGCTCCCTGCTGTGGCGGTCACCCCCGTCGGCGCCCCGGGCAGCCTGCCGTCGTCGGCCGCTCCCGTGCCGCCCGCGCCGCAGGAGGAGACCAGCAGCAGCGTGCCACAGACGAGGGCAGCGGAAACGGGGACGCGTCGCACCTCTGGGCCTCCGCTGACGGAGTGACGGCAATGGTTCGGACCAATATGGCGCGGCTGGTGCGATCACATCAAGAGGGCGGCGGGTGCCGGGCATGCCGCGCGGTTACGTATGCTGAAGTTCCTCGCGGCTGAACTCTCCCTGAGGAGTGGGGAGTTCATGCCGATGGCGCGGACCGCTGTCGTCGCTGATCCCGCGCCGGCACGGGCGGCCGGGCGGCCGGAGCCGACACCGGCTCGGGCGCCCGGCCCCTGGTGGACGATTCGGGGCGCGCGTGCCGTTTCCGGCCTCTTCGGGTGGCAGTGTGATCGCATCGGCAGCAGATTGGGGCCGAATGTCCCTCAGTGTCCCCCAGCAGAGAGGCTCTTATCGTGCGTGTCCAGTACTTCACGCTGGCCGCGGCAGGCGCCGCCCTGCTCGCCTCGACCGTGCCCTCCCCCATCCACCCCGATCCGGACTTCGCCATACGGCACCAGCGGACGACCGTGCCGCACGAAGGCGCCGTGACGGCCGCCGACCTGCTGGCCAAGGTGAGCGACTGCACCCCCGTCTCGAACGGCCGCTACCGCACCGACCGCGACACCCCGGCCACCGTCCCCGTCTGCGGCACAGGCGATGCCGTCTTCTGGAAGGCGGACATGGACATCGACTGCGACGGCAGCCCCGGCACCCACTGCAACAGCGTCACCGACCCGTACTTCCTGCCCAGTACGGCCTTCCAGCAGTCCGACGGACGCTACTTGGACGCCGAGCGCCTGCCCTACGTCGTCGTGCCCATGCCGAGCGGCATCTGGAACTACCGCGACCACGGCGTACGCGGCGGATCGGTGGTCGCCGTCGTCTACCGCGACCAGGTGCAGTACGCGGTCGTCGGTGACACCGGGCCGGCCGACATCATCGGCGAGGCGTCGTACGCCACCGCCGCGGCGCTCGGCATTCCGCCCGACCCGCGAAGCGGCGGCACGGACTCCGGTGTCACCTACATCGTCTTCAAGGACTCCCAGGCCTCGCCCATCGAGAGCCACGAGGCCGCAGTCTCGGAAGGGGAGCGGCTGGCGCGGCAGTTCGTCGAGGGCTCCTGAGCTGCCGTCAGACGGCCGACCGGCCGTCGTCGACGGGCAGGATCGCCCCGTTGATGTTGCTCGCCGCGTCCGAGGCGAGGAACACGATCGCGGCGGCCTGCTCCTCGGGCCGGGCCAGCCGGCCGACGTTGACGAAGTGCGGGCCGAGGGCCGCGGGCCCGTGGGCGTCGGCCTCGGCCTCCACGACGATGCCGGTCCGCGTGCCGCCCGGCGCGACGGCGTTCGCCCGGATGCCCTGCTTGCGGTACATCACGGCGAGGGACTTCGTCAGGCCCACCACCCCGTGCTTGGACGCCGTGTACGCGGCGCCCGCGGCGCTGCCCCGCAGACCGGCCTCGGAGGCGGTGCTGACGATCGCGCCCCGGCCGGCCGCGAGCATGTGCGGCAGCACAGTCCGGGTGAGCAGAAAGGGCGCGGTGAGGTTGACCCGTATGACCCGCTCCCACTCCGCGTCACTGACGTCCGCGAGCGCCGACATCCGATCCATGATCCCGGCGTTGTTCACCAGGACATCCACCCCGCCGAAGCGCTCGACCGCGGTCTGCGTGACCCGGTCCACCACGGCCTGCTCGCTCAGGTCGCCCGTGACGGCGACGGCCGTGCCGCCCGCCTGCCCGATCTCCTTGACGGTCGTGTCCGCGCCCTCGGCGTTGAGATCCGCCACCACGACCCGGGCCCCTTCCCCGGCGAAGGCCAGGGCGGCGGCGCGCCCGATGCCCGAGCCCGCTCCGGTGACGATGACGCTGCGGCCGTCCAGTCCAGTGGCCATGGGGGTGCTCCTAGGGGTGAGGGGAGGGGTGCGGGCCCGGTGCGGATCCACCGTACGACTTATTGTCTGTGAGTGACAGAAAATCTTGGTGGAGAATTCCGGAGGACCGATCACCGGCG
Source organism: Streptomyces flavusporus (assembly GCF_046267975.1). Taxonomy (NCBI): domain Bacteria; kingdom Bacillati; phylum Actinomycetota; class Actinomycetes; order Kitasatosporales; family Streptomycetaceae; genus Streptomyces; species Streptomyces flavusporus. Next base: position 9,204,688 of record NZ_CP176503.1, read on the forward strand.
CCGGAGGAACAGATGACCGCAGCCCGCGGACGGACGGGCCGACCGCCCCTGACCGAGGAACGCAAGGCCGAGATCCGGCTGGAGATCGCCCGGGCGGCGGTCGACCTGTTCGTGCGCCAGGGGGTCACCGCGACCACCGGCGAGCAGATCGGGCAGGCCGTCGGCGTCTCGGCGCGAACCGTGTGGCGGTACTTCCCGAGCAAGGAGAACTGCGTACGTCCCCTGTTCTCCGCCGGCATCGACCTGATCGCCGAATGCCTGCGCGACTGGCGGCCCGGGCAGCCCCTCGTGGCGGCCCTGGAGCGGGCGTTCAGCACCGAGCAGGAGCGGGTGACCGGGACCGAAGGCGCCACGCTGGGGGCACTGGTACGTCTGACCCGGACGGAGCCGGGCCTGCGCGCGGTGTGGCTGCAGACCTACGACGAGGCCGAGCCGGCCTTCGCCCACGCCCTCGCCGACCGGGCCGGGCTGCCCGCCGACGACCTGCGGCCGGCCATCCAGGCGGCGATGCTCAACGCCGCCCTGCGCGCCGCGGTCGAGCACCACGCCTGGCGCACCGCCGACGCGGACACCGACCGCCACACGACGCAGACCGAACTGGCCGACGCCGTGCGCTCGGCTGTTGCGATGGCGGCGGAGGGGGTCACCTGACCGTCCTGCCGCCGGTGGGGAGGGACACGCGCGTGGGTGCGCCTCTGCGTGTGCGCGTCACACCTTCCGGTATGTGTACGCCTCCCCGGCCGCCGCCGCCACCGCGTCGAGGTCGGCTCCGGTGGCCGCTGTGACGACCGCGGCGATGGCGCCCTCGACGAACGGCGCGTCCACCAGGCGGGTGCCGGTGGGGAGTTCGTCGCCCTCGGCGAGGAGCGCCTTCACGGTGAGTACGGCACTGCCGAGGTCGGCGAGGACGGCGACCCCGGCGCCGCGGTCCACGGACGCGGCAGCGGCGGAGATCAGCTCCGCGCTGGTACCGAGCTCACCGCCCTCGGTGCCGCCGGCCGGGGCGACGGGCACTGCCGTGCCGCCGCCCGACAGCGCCTTCGCCAGCTCGGCAACGGACGCGGCCACCTGCGCGCTGTGCGACACCAGCACGATCCCGACCAGCTTCGCGTCACTCATCGGCGGCCTCCACGAGCCCCGCGATGAGCAGCGCCGACGAAGTGGCGCCCGGGTCCTGGTGCCCGATGCTGCGCTCACCGAGATAGCTCGCCCGGCCCTTGCGGGCCTGCAACGGAGTCGTCGCCAGGGCGCCCTGCTCGGCGGCGGCCCGTGCCGCGCCGAACGAGTCACCGAGCGCATCCACCGCCGGCACCAGCGCATCGATCATCGTCTTGTCGCCGGGCGTGGCGCCACCGAGCTGCATCACCGCGTCCACGCCCGCCCGCAGCGCCTCGGCGAGCTGTTCCTCGCCGACCTCGGCCGCGTCCCCGAGCGCCTTGCCGGTCCGCCGCAGCAGCGTGCCGTACAGCGGCCCGGAGGCACCGCCGACCGTCGAGATGAGCTGCCGCCCGGCCAGCACCAGGATCGCACCGGGCGTGTCCGGGGCCTCCTTCTCCAGCGCCGCGATCACTGCGGTGAAGCCGCGCTGGAGATTGCTGCCGTGGTCGGCGTCCCCGATGGGGGAGTCGAGGGCCGTGAGCCGTTCCGCCTCGCGGTCCACGGATGCGGCGGTCGCCGTCATCCAACGGCGGAAGAAGTCGGCGTCGAGCACTGGATCTCCTTGCGTGGTAGGTACGGCGTGGTAGGTACGTCGATCACCTGGAACGCCCGGTCACACACCCCACCGCAGGCCCGGCGTCCGCACCGGCGCGTCCCACAGCCGCAGCAGTTCCTCGTCGATCTGACAGAGGGTGACCGAGGCACCCGCCATGTCGAGGGAGGTGACGTAGTTGCCGACGAGGGTGCGGGCGACGGCGACCCCGCGCTCGGCCAGCACCCGCTGCACCTCGGCGTTGAAGCCGTACAGCTCCAGCAGCGGGGTCGCCCCCATGCCGTTGACCAGGACCAGGACGGGATTGCGCGGCGCGAGGTCCTCCAGGACCACGTGCACCGCGAAGTCGGCGATCTCCCGCGAGGTCATCATCGCCCGCCGCTCCCGCCCGGGCTCCCCGTGGATACCGATGCCCAACTCCAGCTCGCCGGGCGGCAGATCGAAGGTGGGGGTGCCCTTCGCGGGCGTCGTGCACGCGCTCAGCGCCACGCCGAAGCTGCGGGAGGCCTCGTTGACCTGCCGGGCGATCGCCTCGACCCGCTCCAGCGGCTGGCCCTCCTCGGCGGCGGCCCCGGCGATCTTCTCCACGAACAGCGTCGCGCCCGTCCCGCGCCGCCCGGCCGTGTAGAGGCTGTCGGTGACCGCCACGTCGTCGTTGACCAGCACCTTGGCGACCTGGATGCCCTCGTCCTCGGCGAGCTCGGCCGCCATGTCGAAGTTGAGCACGTCACCGGTGTAGTTCTTCACGACGAACAGCACCCCGGCCCCGCTGTCCACGGCCGCCGCCGCCCGCAGCATCTGGTCCGGCACCGGCGACGTGAAGACCTCCCCGGGGCAGGCCGCCGACAGCATGCCGGGCCCGACGAACCCGCCGTGCAGCGGCTCGTGCCCCGAGCCGCCGCCGGAGACGAGCGCCACCTTCCCGGCGACGGGCGCGTCCCGCCGTACGATCACCCGGTTCTCCACGTCGACGGTCAGCTCGGGATGCGCCGCCGCCAGGCCCCGCAGTGCATCGGCGACGACGGTCTCCGGGACGTTGATGAGCATCTTCACGGGTACCTCCTGAAGAGATTAGCAGGCGGGCCCTGTACCTGTGTTTCCCGAGGTCAGAGCACATAAGGCCAGTTTTCGATCTTGGCGGTTCGTGACGGTCCGGGGCGGGTCCTGACGGTACTGATGCTGACTTCGGTGACGGCCCGTCAGGTCCTGCGGGTGATCGGTTGTCGGACGACTGCAGCTCCTGTTGACGGCAGTATCGGCCTTGCGGCAGCGAAGGTCACGCTGTCGGCTCCCGAGGAGCGGCAAGCTGTGCACAGGCAGGGAAGAGAAGATGACCACCACCGGCGGCTCGGCGCTGCCCAAGAACGGCATCGCCCACCAGAGGGAGAAGCCCTCAAGGGCAGCGCTGACGAGGCCCCGGCGGACGCCAGCAACGCGTCAGAGGGCGTGTTCACCGAGCTGAAGGGTGATGGCACTGTGGCGATTCGGCAGGCCAAGAAGAGGGGCGGCCCAGAAGATCGGCACCCACTGCGGGAGAGGGTTGGTACCCGAGCCGGGGTAGACCACCGACGCTACCTTCGCGGCCAGGGAGGCGACGCACGGATCATTCGTGCCGGAACTCCAAGCCAGTGAGCCGTTTCAGCGTTGCCGCTCCAGGGTGAGGACGGCGGCGGAGATTGACGACATGCGATTCGGGCTGCACCGGGCCCTGCGGAAGATCCGCCACGACTTCAGCCGTGCGACCCCGCGCTCGACCGGTGCCCGTGCCGCGGACAGCGCGCGGTTGACGGAGCGCTGGGTCGGCGTGAGGTCGCGGCCCGGCGGACGTCTGAGGGGTGTCGTCACCCACGGGCCGGCTCCCATGCAGACGCGGCCGGCGAGGACCGGGACGCCCTGGCGTTCACAGATCCGGATGATCCGGTGGGTGCGGGCCGCGGTGAGATCGTGGGCGCGGCCTGGCAGCGCGGGCGAGATCCACAGCAGCCGTTCGGCTGGGTCGGTCACGTCCTTCCCCCCGTCGATCAGTACCACCGTCCGCGCCCCCAAACTGGACGAGGTCCTCACGACGGCACAGGACCCGCAGGCCCGGCCGGCCGAACTCATCACCACGGCCGCAACCGGCGTGCCCCGCAACCTGTCCCCGTCACTCCCCGACATCAAGAAGCAGCGGTCGGCCGTCTACCGCGACAGCTGTCACGTCAACTACGCCGCCACCGTGTCGCCCGCCTGCGCCTACGGTGACCGGTCCTCCGACAAGGTCGTCGTACTGTACGGGGACTCGCATGCCACGCAGTGGTTCCCGGCGGTGGAGAGGCTGAGCCGGCCGTAGGAGTGGAAGTTGGTGTCGTTGACGAAGGCGTCCTGCAAGACCGCCGACATCACGATCGTCGACAACCATCGTCCGTACAAGGCGTGCGACACCTGGCGCAACAAGGCACTGGAGCGGATCTCGCGCCTGCAGCCGATGCTGGTCGTGGTCTCCTCCTCCGAGGCGGGCGAGTCGGCGAAGGAGCTCAAAGACCTGCTGCAGGACTGGGCGGCGGGCTATGGACCCGTCTACCGGCGGCTGGTCGGCGCTGCGGACCACGGGGTCGTACTGCTCGACAATCCGTGGCCGAAGAACGATGCCGTCGAGTGCGTGTCGAGTTACCCGCTGCAGCTGCAAGACTGCGAGCAGGACCAGCGCGACGCGATCAAGGACCCCACCCGCCGGGAGGCCAACCGGCAGGGCGCCCGTCGTGCCAGTGCCGCCGTGGTCGACCCGAAGCCCTGGCTGTGCCCCGGGTCGGGCAGGTGCCCCCGGGTCGTAGGCGACACGTTCGTCTACCGCGACGAGAGCCATGTGGTGGATCCCTACGCCGAGGCGCTGACCCCGGTGCTGCGCCAGGAGCTGCGGAAACTGTGGATGCTCGGCGGGTAGCCCTGGAGCAGCCCGCTCGTCTGCCTGGTACTGGCTTTCCTAGGGACGGCTGCCCAGGAAAAGGCCTCCCTGTATGCCCAGGCACTCCGCCACGACGATGGATCCCGCAAGGCGCCCTTCGCAGAGGAAAGCCACCTCTGCCGCCGACGCCGGATTCCCGTCGAAAGATGGCAAGACTGATGATCGCCGACAAGTCGGCTGCCCCCGAGCTCCGGGAGCACCGGCGCCCTACCGCCCAGCATCACCGGCAACACCGCCCCTGGCACTTCAAGACCGTGGTCGCGATCGTCTTCGTGGTCATGGCCGCCAGCAGCGCGCCGTCTCCGCTGTACGGTCTCTACCAGCAGCAATGGCACTTCGGCACGACCACGTCGACGATCGTCTACGCCTGCTACGCCGTCGGCGCGATCCTGACCCTGCTGGTCGCCGGGGACCTGGCCGAGCACCTGGGTACTCAGCGGACGATCGTGATGGCGCTGGCCACTGTCGTCGTCAGCTTTCTGACGTTCCTGCTTGCCACGGGGGCGTGGGCGCTGTGCCTGGCTCGCCTGATCCAGGGCGTCGCGGTCGGGTTGCTCACCAGCAGCGCGGGCTCGGCCCTGGCCGACCTTCACCGGGACCGCAGTCACCAGGCAGCGGCGGCGGCCAACAGCGCGGCGACCTCGACAGGCATCGCGCTGGGCGCGGTGTTCTCCGGCCTCGCCGTCCAGTTCGCTCCCGCACCGCTGGTCACCCCGTTCGTCGTGCTGACCGTCCTGTCCCTCGGCGGTCTCGCCCTGGTGCGGGCGATTCCCGCCTGGCAGATCGCGCCCGAACGGCTCAGGCCCTGGCGCCCCCGGGTGCTGCGGCTGGGTGCGGAGCCGCGCGGGATCCTGCTCCGGGTGGCCCCCATCGTGACGGCCGGCTGGGCGGTCGTCGGCCTGTACCTGGCACTGGGGGTCGACCTGGTCGCCGGCCTGCTGCACACCACCGACAGGGCACTGTCCTCGCTGGTCATCCTCGTGGTGCAGGGCTGCGGCGGCATCGCTCCGATGCTGCTGCGCAGGCTCGGGGACCGGGCGGCATCGGTGACGGGGTGCGCGCTGCTCGTCGCCGGGGTCGGGGTGTCCGTGATCGGCTACGACACCGCCCACGCCCTGTTGTTCTTCTCCGGCGCGGCGATCACCGGTGCGGGCTTCGGCCTGACCTTCATGGGGTCCACCAGCACCGTGACGGCGGCGATGATCGCCAAGGGCTACCCCCAGCTCCTGCCGGGGTTCTTCGCCCTGGCCTACCTGGCGGTGAGTGTGCCGGTGGTCGTTCTGGGCGCCGCTGCTTCCCGCTTCGGCGTCGCCGCCGCCTTCTCGGGGTTCGGACTGCTCGTGGCACTGCTGGCCGTAGCAGCAGGGGTCATTGCTGTCCGCTCGGGCCGGGCCGAGCTCCGGAAGCAATAGCTACATCCAACCCGATTTTTCTAACATCGAACAAATGAGAGGTAGTAGCATGACCACTTGGTTCATCACTGGCGCGTCCCGCGGTTTCGGCCTGGAGATCGCACGCCAGGCACTGGAGCGGGGCGACAAGGTCGTGGCGACGGCCCGCAATCCGAAGGGCGTACAGGACGCGCTCTCCCAGTACGGGGACAGCTTGCTCGCTGTCGCCCTGGACGTCACCGACGAGGCGCAGGCCCGCGAAGCCATCGAGGCAGCCGTCGAGAAGTTCGGAACGATCGACATCCTCGTCAACAACGCAGGACGCGGTGTGCTGGGCGCGGTGGAGGAAACCACCGACGCAGCGTTCCGCTCGGTCTACGACACCAACGTCTTCGGTCTGGCCAACGTCACCCGCGCCGTACTGCCGGTCATGCGCCGACAGCGGTCGGGCCGCGTTCTCAACCTGAGTTCCATCGGGGGCTTCGAGAGCGTGGCGGGCTTCGGCGTCTACTGCTCGACCAAGTTCGCCGTGGAGGGCCTGTCCGAGGCCATGCGCGCGGAACTGGCGCCGCTGGGGATCCAGGTCACGATTGTCGAGCCGGGATACTTCCGCACCGACTTCCTCGACGCCACCAGCCTGCTCACAGAGGGCCGGATCATCTCCGACTACGCCGACACCGCCGGCGCGGTGCGCCAGGCCGTCCCCGGACTCAACCACGCCCAGCCCGGTGACCCGGTCAAGGGAGCCACGGCCATCCTCGCCCTGGCCGACGCCGCCAACCCGCCGCTGCGCGTCCAGCTCGGCAGCGACTGCGCCTCGGCCATGGACCGTAAGATCGCCCAGCTTCGCGAGGAGACCGACACCTGGCGGGAACTGGCCCTGTCCACGGACCATGACGACGTGACGGTCAGCATCTGACCCGCCGTATGACGCGCAGGGATCGAACGAGAAGGAGGCTGCCGTGACAGAACTCGGTGAATACCTGCGCGCATGCCGCGCCCGGGTCAGTGCGGAGCAGGTGGGGCTGCCCACGTCCGGGCACCGCCGGGTGCCGGGACTGCGGCGTGAGGAACTCGCGTCGCTGGCCGGCGTCAGCGTGGACTACATCGTGAGGCTGGAACAAGGCCGCGTGAAGTCCGCCTCGCCCGCCATCCTCACGGCCCTGGCCCGGGCGCTTGAGCTGCGCCCCGACGAGGAGGAATACCTGCTGCGGTGCGCGGCCGAAGCCGGCATCTCCGACCGGGCGAAGCCGGCCGCACCGAGAAACCAGCAGGTATCGCATGCAACCCAGGTCCTCCTGGACAGCATGGTGAACGTCCCGGCACTCGTGCTCGGACGCCGCATGGACATCCTGGCGTGGAACAAACTGAGCGCCGCGCTGTTCACCGACTACTCCAGGCTGCCGGCCAAGCGGCGCAACCACATATGGCTCACCTTCCTCGATCCCGAGGTCCGGGGGCTGTACGCGAACTGGGAGCAAGTGGCCCAGGAGTGTGTCGCCTACCTCCGCATGGACGCCGGCCGTTACCCGAACGATCCCGAACTCGCCCGTCTCGTCGGGGAACTGTCCTTGAAGGACCCCGACTTCCGCCGATGGTGGTCCGACCACAGGGTGCGGGCCCAGCGGCATGGCCGCAAGGAGTTCGTCCACGCGATCGCCGGGGAACTGAGCCTGGACTTCCAGGTGCTGGATGTGCGGGGCTCCACGGACCAGAGCCTGCTCGTCTACACGGCGGAACCGCACTCGCCCAGCACACAGGCCCTGACCTTCCTGGCGGGCTGGGCCGCTACCGAGCTCCCCGCCCGGCCGACGGAGGCGGCAGGATCCCCCCGGCGGCCCGGGGCAGCACCTGCGGCGGGGGAATCCAAGGACGGGGCGTAGCGCATCAGCGGGACGGCCGGGCCGAAACACTTGGGGAGCAGGGTGTGCGACACCCTGCTCCCCAACGCTGTTCGTCTATACGCTCCTCACCTTCGCCCTGATCCTGGGCAGCCGGCAGATGTTCGGCAACGTCTCCCGCTGCCTGCTTCCCGCCTTCCCCCTGCTCTATGAGGGCACCCAGCAGATTCGGTGAGGAATCGCGCCCCTCGGACTTGGTTGAGCAGCTCAACGAGTCCACGACCAGCAGTGGGCTCCGATGCCGCGCGCGAGCGTCTCGGAGGACACTGAGGGCGTACCGAGTTCTGAGGCGAGTGAAAGCTGATGACTATGGGTGCATCTCACGCCACCAAGCGCAGTGGTCCCCATGGTGGAGTCCCGGCGGAAAACAAAGCCCACATCCTTATCGACCAGCGGGGCACGGTGGTCGGGTGGAGCTCGGAGGCCGAAGGGCTGCTGGGCTGCCCGGCGGATGCAATGCTGGGGCGCCCGGTACTGGACCTGCTGGCCGGCGCCGATCCCAATCGGTCACAAGAGCGAGGGCCGCTTCCGAGCCCTTCGCCCGGATCCTTCACCTCGCCGCGGCACGCGGGGCAGTGCGCGCCGGCGCTCAGGGCGTCCGGTAGAGGGTCAGGTGCTCGTGGTAGAGCATCCCGTCGCGGACGTCTCTCGTGGCGGTGAAGGCGGGGTTGTCGACGTAGTCGATGTGTCAGCCAGTACTCAGGGCCGTCTGAGAGGCTTGGGTCCTTTGTGACGCCAGGCGGTGGTCGACGGTGGCGATGGCCGCCAGGACGACCACAACCAGGGTCATGCCGATCCAGCCGGCGATGGACGCCGTCGCTCCCAGCGGCACCGCGCACACGGCCCCCACCAGGCGGTCGGTAAGCCGTCCGCTTCCCAGCAGGCCCCGGTAGGCCGCGTGGCCCAGGAGGAACAGCGCTGTGCCGCAGCCCAGCCACCACCGGTGTGCATGACCGTCGAAGTGGTGAATGGCGTCGGTGATCCCCGCGGCGACCAGGATGATGCCGACGATCATCACGAGGTGTGCGCCGGTGAATGCGTAGTAGGCGAGCATCTGGCGACGGTGCTCGGTGGCCTTCTCGAACTCGGCGTCGGCCCGGCTTTCGTCACCGTCGAAGTACACCCACCACAGGCCCGACGCCACGGCGATCCCCAACACCACGCCGAGGGCCAGGGGTATATCCACCGCGTGGCTCTCCGATCCCTCGGCGCCGAACCCGATGGCGACCACCGACTCACCCAGAACCACCATCAGCAGCAGTGCATGCCGCTCCACGAAGTGATGCGGCTCGAGGACGAAGCCGCGGATGCGGCCCAGGAAGGGCGAGAGGTACAGGACCAGCACAGCGGCGGCCCAGCACACCCAGCCCCATGCTTCCGGCAGGTACGGGGCGACGAGTACGAGGAGGCCGGCCGCGGCGTTGAACGGCATGTTGCGCAGGATGGCCTGCCGCGCCGACGGGACATTGGCGGTCAGATAGACGATCCCGTGGATGGCGACGACGGCCAGATACGCCAAGGGGAAGGCCCAACCCTCGGGTGCGAAGGCGTAGGGGACATCCAGCCCCATGATGAAGAAGCCGGTCATGGCAAGCATCAGCAGCAGGCGCACCTGCACCGCGTCGGGCCGCACCGCGTTGGTGAGCCATCCGAACCCGCTGAACATCCACCACACGATGACCATCGGGAACAGTCCCTTGAGGAGGCCCTCCCACCCGGGATGGCTCTCCACCGCGTGGGTGACCTGGGTGACGACGAAGACGAACACCAAGTCGAAGAAGAGCTCGGCCGGCGTCACCCGGCCCTGGGTGCTCTCTGAAATCCACAGTCGCCTGGGAACGAGGGAAGTCTCGTTCCGTACGGTTCTTTCCATGGGCGGTTCGCTTTCCCCCATCGGTACGAGCGGACAGCCGTCCGCCGGGGCACCCGGTGGCGAATCCTGCGATCGAAAGAGGCGGCAGAAACGCCCACAGCGCGCCTGACCCTGCTCGCCGTGGCTGAGGGCAAAGGTCTCCTGGCAGTTGGCGGCATCCAGATTAACTGATCGTTTCTGCGTGAGATCGGCGTGCCGGCTGGGTTCGACTCGCTGCTCGGCAATGACCACGGTCGCCTCGACCCCACCGAGATGATCGACGCGATGGTGCGGATCGTACTCAGCGACACGAGCAATTCTGCAACGTGGTACCGGAGCTCATCGAGAAGATGCTGAAGCAGAGCCAGGCCGAGGCCTGGGACATCACCATCCGGGTGTTCCGTCCACGGAGATCGACGACAGGGATCTCCGCTGAGACATCTCGAAACGGCTGAGGGCCTTCTGGAGCAGCGTGGATCGCCACATCCGCAGCGGAGACCGGAAGGCCCTCATCCCGCATTACCTCAGGCCCCGGAAGGGGCGAATTTCCCCCAGAGGTCTGGGGCTGTTGAACAATGAGAGCGCGACAACCAGCGGATCGGCCATGCCCCCGAAGGCTCCGTGAGGACGATTTTCCGTTGATCACTGCGTCACCGGCCTGGGCACGGTAAGTCGAGGTCAGTGGTGTCGGTCGCCGCCGCGCTCGAGGCCGGCAGCGGCACCGCTCGCGCCTCCCGGCTCGCGCTCGGCGGCGCAGGCACCAGCCGTGGCGCGGCTGACGCGGAACGGGTGCTGCTCGGCGGGCCGGCCACGGAGTCGGTCTTCCGGGAGGCAGACGTGGCCGTTCTTACGGCACTCGTGGCGATGGCCGGATCGGTGGTACGGGTGAGCCGACGAAGGCCTGCGTCGGAGGGCGAGCCCGGGACGACGCTGTAGGTGAAGAGCGTCTGATCAGGTTCGTTCGGAATGTGAAGGCGTTCGCTGTGGAGCACGATCTCGCCGACCAGAGGATGGCGGTAGCGACGTCGGCCGTTCCTGCAGAGCTCAACCTCATGGGTGGCCCAGATTCGGCGGAATTCGGAACTCACCGCCGTGAGCTCGTCGACGAGCGCGGCGACGGCTGGATCGTGTGGATGGCGGGCGGCGTCGAAGCGCAGCATGGCGATCGCCTCGTGGGCTGCGACGTTCCAGTCCGCGTACGGTGCCTTGCCCGGAGCGTCGAGGATCAGCCAGCGCAGGTAGTTTCCGCGGGCTCCCAAGCCGCGGAACAGCGCGTGCGCGGGCTCGTTCATGGCGAGGAGGTCGAGTAGCCGTCCGAGGACGAACGCCGGGGTGGAAAGGTTCTCGAGCAGCAGGCGTAGTCCGGCGCTGATCTGCTGGTCGTCGGCACACCTGGGTGCGTGGGTGGCAGACGTCCGGGCGATCTCGTACAAGTAAATTCGCTCGACAGGGGTGAGGCGCAGAATCCTGGCGACCGAGTCCAACAAGGCGTCTGACACGTTGGGGCAACGGCCCTGCTCGAAGCGGACGTAGTAGTCCACGCTGATGCCGGCGAGGTCGGCCACCTCTTCCCGCCGAAGGCCGGGCACACGGCGCGCTCCAGGCCCGAGCGGCAGACCCGCCTCCTCGGGTGTCACCCGGGCACGGCGTGAGCGCAGGAAATCTCGGAGCATCGTGTTGCGGCTCATTGGGGCCGCCGCGTGGCAGCGAAGGGGGGTACTGGCGTACCTAGGGACGTGGCCGTCCCAGGGACAAACGCGTCCCTTCCGCGCCTGACGGTTATGTCATCAACTACAGGCATGCCAACTCTCTCGGGCGAGGTCGAGCGGGTGCTCTCCGCAGGCGTCTCTACTCGAACGTCAGCTCTGTTCAAGAGGCAGTCCGAGGCGCGTTCTGACTTCTGCGGGACTGGTGGGACTGGTGGTGGGAATGGCGGGACGCCGTTAGATCTGTCCGGAGGGTCGGTGGCGTGACAGCGGGCGAGGAGCAGGTGCTCGAGGAAAGCCGGGCGTCGGCGTCGACACGCAGGGTGTGCAGCACTCGGTGCATCGGGGCTGAGAGGTCGTCGATCATCGGGACTGCCTCGCGCGGATGCAGGGTGCGGCGGGAATGCGTACTACAGGACAGGGTCCCGCTGCCTATACGAACTCGCATCCGTAGCGTCCCTGGCGGGATGCCCCTGAGCGGATCCTGCGGACGTGGACGCGTTCGGCCTGCGACAGTGCGGCGGGGTGCGGCCTGCGTCTCTTGAACAGACTCGTGGGTCGCCGACTTCTTACCACCTCCACGACCTGGGACGACGCCGACGCGTGTTCGATTTTCTGGCGCGTCGAGCACGAGAACCGTGAAACAGACCTCACACGCCTAGGTGCACGGCGGACATTCCTCTTCAGTGGCATAATTGTAGAAGATGGCGGAGTACGGCTTTTGCTGAGCAGCAACATCTGACTGCAGGGCCAGAATCAAAGAATTTCCCTTGCCTGGCAAGTAACCCTCCGGAAACTCAGAATTGAGGCGCCATGAAGCATATGGAAACCGAGGCACCCCCGACCGGCCAGTCACCGCCGGAAGTGCCCCAGGTCGACGTCACCCTGAACGTGAACGGCACACTCCACCGGCTCCGGCTCGATGCGCGGGTCACGCTGCTCGACGCGCTGCGTGACCACCTGGGCCTGACCGGGGCCAAGAAGGGGTGTGACCAGGGTGCGTGCGGGGCCTGCACGGTGTTGGTGGACGGCAAGCGTGTGGTGTCGTGTCTGGCGCTGGCCGCGCAGTACGAGGGGCGTGAGATCACCACGGTGGAATCGCTGTCGGTCGGCGGGGAGCTGCATGCCGTGCAGGCGGCGTTCGCCCGGCATGACGCGTTCCAGTGCGGCTACTGCACGCCGGGGCAGATCATGTCGGCGGTCTCGCTCATCGCCGAGGGACGGGCGAACTCGGAGGAGGACATCCGTGAGTTCATGAGCGGCAACCTCTGCCGCTGTGGCGCCTATCCGAACATTCGCGCAGCGATCCGCGACGTTGCGGCGGGGGGTTGATCCATGCGTCCCTTCGACTACGTCCGGGCCACCGACGCCGAGCAGGCTGTCGCCGTGGTCAGCGCCGATCCGCGCGCGTCGTTCCTGGCCGGCGGCACGACGCAGCTGGACCTGATGAAGGACGGGGTCCTCGGACCGGAGCGGCTCATCGACATCACCCGCCTCCCCCTCGGCGGCATCACGCACACCGACTCGGCGATCCGGGTCGGGGCGCTCACGACGATGGAGGAGCTGGCCGCCGATCCCGTCGTCGGGGAGCGGCTGCCGTTCGTGCGGGAGGCTCTGCTGCTCGGCGCCTCGACCCAGCTGCGCAACATGGCCACCATCGGCGGCAACCTGCTGCAGCGAGCCCGGTGCCGGTACTTCAGGGATCCCACCGTCGCCGCCTGCAACAAGCGCAACCCGGGCTCGGGGTGTGCCGCCATCACGGGCATCCAGCGGATGCACGCCATCCTCGGCACCAGCGACCACTGCATCGCCCTGCACGCCTCGGACGTCGCGGTTCCGCTGGTGGCGCTGGACGCCGTCGTCCACGTCCGGGGGGCGAACGGAACACGGTCGATCCCCCTGACCCAGTTCTATCTCCCGCCGGGCGACACCCCTCACATCGAGAACGTGCTGCAGCACGGCGAGCTGATCACTGCGCTCGAGATCCCCCTGCTCCCCGAGACCGCACGGTCGCACTACCTGAAGGTCCGTGACCGTGTCTCCTACGAGTTCGCGCTGGTCTCGGCCGGCGTGGCCCTGGTGATCGAGGACGGTGTCGTTCAGGAGGCGCGCGTGGCGCTGGGCGGGGTCGGCACCGTCCCCTGGCGATGCTGGGACGCGGAGGGCGTCCTGCGGGGGGCCCGGGCGGGCGCCGACGTCTTCCGCACCGCGGCGGAGGCGGCCCTGGAGGGTGCCCGGCCGCTGCCCGGCACCGCGTTCAAGGTGGAGTTGGCCAAGCGCACCCTCGTGCGCACGCTCGAGACGGTTGCAGGAGCAGCATCATGACGACTCTCGAAACCGGCACGGTCGTCGGGGCGGGCCTGGACCGCGTGGACGCCCCGCTGAAGGTGACCGGATCGGCTCATTACCCCAACGATTTCTCCTTCCCCGCTATGGCGCACGCCGCCCTGGTGGGCAGCACCATCGCCGCGGGGCGCATCCGCGGCATCGATGTGACCAGGGCCCTTGCGGCGCCGGGTGTGCTGGCCGTCATCACGCACCTGAACGCGCCGAAGCTGGAACGCGGCCCGATGACCCTGCTGGGCGGATCGCCTCCGGCTCCGCTGCAGGACGACCGCGTCCTGCACTACGGGCAGCACATCGGCATCGTGGTGGCCGAGAGCGCCGAGCAGGCCCGGCACGCCGCACGGCTGGTACGCGTCGAGTACGAGCCGGCCGAGGCCCTGCTCGACGTGAACGATCCCCGCGCCGAGATCGTCGAGAACCCCTGGGGGCTGGACACCGAGCGCGGTGACGTCACCGCCGGATTCGCCCGGGCGGACGTCGTCGTCGAGGAGACCTACACCACCCCCGACAACACCAACAACCCGCTCGGTCTGATGTCCACCGTCGCGTACTGGCACGGGGACGCGCTCACCGTGCACGACTCCACGCAGTGGCCGCACAACGTGCGTGCCTCGCTGGCCACGATTTTCAAGGTCCCCGAGAGCGGCGTCCGCGTCCTCGCCCCCTTCGTCGGCGGCGGCTTCGGGGCCGGGCTGCGGGTGTGGTCCCACGTCATCCTCACCGTGCTGGCCGCCCGCGAGGTCGGGCGCCCGGTCAAGCTGGTGCTGTCCCGGCCGGAGATGTTCACCTCCGTGGGGCACCGGCCCAACAGCGTCCAGCAGATCAAGATCGGCGCCACCCGGGGCGGGGACCTCGTGGCCATCGAGCACCACGGCATCTCGTCGGTGGCGATGGAGGACGACGACTACGAACCGGTCTCCTTCGGTTCGGCCGTCTCCTACGCCTGCCCGAACGTGCTGACCCGCGACCGGCAGGCCCGGCTGAACATCCCCTGCCCGGGCTCGATGCGCGCGCCGGCCGAGGGGCAGGGCAGCTTCGCTCTGGAGTCCGCCATCGACGAAGTCGCCCACGCCGTCGGCATGGATCCCCTCGAGATCCGCCTGCGCAACTACGCCGAGGAGAACCCGGTCCTCGGCCTGCCCTGGTCGAGCAAGGCGCTGCGGGAGTGCTATCTCGAGGGCGCCGAGCGGTTCGGCTGGTCGCGGCGCACCCCGGAACCCGGCTCCATGCGCGACGGCCGCTGGCTCGTCGGCTACGGCCTGGCCGGCGTCTCCTACCCGTTCTACCAGGTGCCGTGCCAGGCCCGGGCCTCGGTGCGCCACGACGGCTCGGCATACGTGCGCAGCGCCGCCACCGACATCGGAACCGGCACCTACACGGTGATGACCCAGCTGGCGGCCGAGCTCCTCGGCCTCGACGTCGCCCGGGTGCGGTTCGACCTCGGCGACTCCGACATGCCCTACGCGCCCCAGGCCGGCGGCTCCGGCCTCACCGGCGCCCTCGGCAACGCCGTCCACGCCGCCTGCCGGCGCCTGGTGCGGGAGTTCCTCGACGTCGTGCGCGACGACGCCGAATCCCCGCTGCACGGCGCCGCGCCCGACGACGTGACCGTCACCGACGGGCGCATCCACCGCATCGGCAATCCCGCACAGGGTGAGACCTACACGGAGATCCTGACCCGTCACGGCCTCGAGGAGCTCAGCGCCGACGGCCGGAGCACCCCCCCGCAGGCCGAGGAGCTGGGCATGGCGCTCTCCGGCGCCTTCGGAGCCAAGTTCGTCGAGGTGCGCCTCGACCCCGAACTGGGCCTGCTGCGGGTGGCACGGGTCGTCTCCGCGATCGACGGCGGGCGCATCCTCAACGAGAAGACCGCCACCAGCCAGATCATCGGCGGCACGGTGGGCGGCATCAGCCAGGCGATGTTCGAGGAGACGGCCACCGACCAGGGCACCGGCCGCATCGCCAACGCCACCTTCGGGGACTACCTCATGCCGGTCAGCGCCGACGTTCCCGACATGGAGGTACTCTTCATCGGCGGACCCGACCGGGCAACCGCCGTCGGCACCAAGGGAGTCGGCGAAATCGGCCTGGTCGGCCTGGCCGCGGCCATCGGCAACGCCGTCTTCCACGCCACCGGCCGCCGCATCCGCTCCCTCCCGATCACCATCGACCAACTCATGCTCTGAGAGACCGGCTCCGCGGCCGATGAGCCGCGGAGCCGTCCTCGTCGCCGGCGCCACCGTCCGGCGCAGTATCGCACCGCCGCAGTCCGGGGAGAAACCATGCTGGACATCGCACGAGAGCTGTGTCAGTTGCTTGAGCAAGGCCGTGACTTCGCCGTCGCCAGCGTGGTCGCGGTCAGCGGCAGCGCACCGCGTGCGCCTGGCGCCGCCCTTGCTGTGGACAGCGACGGCACGGCCGTCGGTTCGGTCTCCGGCGGTTGTGTGGAAGGCGCGGTGTACGACCTGTGTCAGCAGGCGCTGCAAGACGGTGAGACCGTCTTGCAGCAGTTCGGGTACAGCGACGAGGACGCCTTCGCCGTCGGCCTCACGTGTGGCGGGGTCATCGACATCATGGTCACACCGGTCCGTGCCGGTGATCCGGACCGGGACGTCTTCGCTGCCGCGCTGTTGGCCGCACGCTCACAGGAGACGGTTGCGCTGGCTCGTGTTGTCGACGGGCCGGCCGAACGGCTCGGTCGCGCGCTGACAGTCCACTCCGACGGGTCGTACGAGGGAACGCTGGGTGACCAGCCGCAGCTGGATCGCACCGCAGCAGCCAGAGCTCGAGCAATGCTGGAACTCGGGCGCACCGGGACAGTCGTGATCGGCGAGGAGGGCTCCTACTGCGGTCGCCCGCTGACACTGCTGGTCGAATCCAGTGTCCCGGCCCCCCGCTTGATCGTCTTCGGAGCGATCGACTTCGCGGCAGCGCTGGTACGGCTCGGCAAATTCCTCGGCTACCACGTAACCGTCTGCGATGCCCGACCGGTATTCGCGACCCAGGCGCGTTTCCCCGACGCGGACGAAGTGGTCGTCGACTGGCCTCACCGCTACCTCGCAGCCACTCGGCTCGACAACCGAACGGTGCTGTGTGTGCTCACGCACGATGCCAAGTTCGACATACCGCTCCTGCAACGAGCGCTGAAGCTGCCGGTTGCCTACGTCGGGGCCATGGGCTCCCGGCGCACCCACGACGACCGCATACAGCGCCTGCGCGCAGCAGGGGTAACCGATCACGAGCTGGCCCGGTTGCGTTCACCGATCGGCCTCGACCTCGGCGCGGGCACGCCCGAGGAGACGGCCCTGTCGATCGTTGCCGAGATCGTCGCCGATCGACAGGGCGGCTCAGGCCTACCACTGGCCAGTACACGCACTCCCATTCACCATGACACGGCTTCCCTCTCCGGTTGCGCCGTGCGAGAGCAGCCAATGCCGACTGCCGCTCCTCGTCTTCTCGACGACAGCGCATCCGTCAGATGACTCACCCACACCAGCACTGCGCAATGCGCAGAAGGAACGCCCGTTCGATGCCTGGCTCCGGTGGACGGCTGATGTGACACCGAGGCCGGCAGGCGGCCACGAAGCTCTCCCCAGCTGCTCGGAAGCGGTCTGCGCGTGCCTGGTACTGGCTTCCCTAGGGACAGCTTCCCAGGAAAAGATCTCCCTGTATGCCAGGTCTCTCCGTCACGACGATGGATTCCGCAAGGAGCCTTCGTGCACGAAAGGCCGCCTCCGCCACATGGTCGTCCGTGTGGCGGAGAACTGCGCATCCAACGGAGACACCATGCGTGAGTACACCGAGCTGTACATCGACGGCGCCTGGCGCGAGCCCCTCGACGGAACGGTCATCGATCTGACCGACCCTGCCACCGGCGAGGTGTCCGGACGGGTGGCGCTCGGCGGCGAGGCCGACGTCGACCTGGCGGTCGCCGCGGCCAGCCGCGCATTCCCCTCTTTCTCCCGGACCACCCGCCAGGAGCGCATAGATCTGCTGGAGCGGATCGCCGACGAGTACGAGCGGCGCGCCGAGGACATGGCCCAGGCGGTCACCGCCGAGCTGGGCTGTCCGCTGCCGCTGTCCCGTGCCATGCACGTTGCCGCCGGGCTGATCCAGTTCCGGGCCGCTGCCCAGGTGCTCAAGACGTTCGCGTTCACCGAAGACCGTGGCACCACCCACATCCGCAAGGAAGCCATCGGCGTGGCGGCTCTGATCACTCCGTGGAACTTCCCCGCCCTTCAGCCGGCCGGCAAGACCGCCTCGGCGCTCGCGGCGGGCTGCACCGTCGTCCTCAAGCCGGCTCAGCTGGCTTCGTACTCGGCTGTCGTCCTGGCCGAGATCCTGGAGGCCGCCGGCGTCCCCGCAGGTGTCTTCAACCTCGTCACCGGCCGCGGCTCGGTGATCGGAAACGCACTCGCGTCGCACCCTGACGTCGCCGTCGTGTCCTTCACCGGCTCGGGTGAGGCCGCGCTCCAGGTGAACGCCGCCGCGGCCAAGAGCGCCAAGCGCGTGGCCACCGAGCTCGGCGGCAGGTCTCCGCAGGTGATCATGCCCGATGCGGACATGGACGTCGCGGCGGGCACAGCGCTCACCTGGCTGGTGGCCAACACCGGACAGATCTGCAGTGCGCCGAGCCGGACCCTGGTGCCGCGCGAGCGGCTGGAGGAGTTCCTGTCCGTGCTGCTCCCGCGGATCGAGTCCATCAGGATCGGCGACCCGCGCGCAGACGACATCGACATGGGCCCGCTGATCTCTGCCGAGCAGTGGCAGACCGTCCAGCACTACATCCAGGCCGGCCTGGATGAGGGAGCCCACCTGGTCACGGGTGGCCTCGGCAAGCCGCATGGCCTGGAGCAGGGGCACTTCGTCAAGCCCACTGTCTTCACCGGGGTCACCAACGACATGACCATCGCCCAGGAAGAGATCCTCGGGCCGGTGATGTCGATCATCACCTACGACACGGTGGACGAGGCTGTCGAGATCGCCAACGACATCCGGTACGGCCTTGCCGGTTACGTCACCGGCGGCGATCCGGCGGACGCCGCGGACGTCGGTTCCCGTATCGAAGCCGGCTACGTGATCGTCAACAACGCCGATTTCGACTGGACCGCTCCCTTGGGCGGCTGCAAGGAGTCCGGCAACGGCCGCGAATGGGGCCCCGAGTGCATGCAGGAATACCTGGAGACCAAGGTCGTGCTGGGGCCGCTGCCGACCGACGCGGGATCCCATCGGTAAATGGCAAGACTGAGATGGCAACACTGATGGGACGCCGTCCGTGACCCGCGTGGCTTCGCGCTGAAGTTCTACACCGAGGAGGGCAACTACGACCTCGTCGGCAACAACACCCCGGTGTTCTTCATCAAGGACGCCATCAAGTTCCCCGACTTCATCCACACGCAGAAGCGCGACCCGTACACCGGCTCGCAGGAAGCCGACAACGTGTGGGACTTCTGGGGGCTCAGCCCGGAGAGCACCCACCAGGTGACCTGGCTGTTCGGCGACCGCGGCATTCCCGCCTCGTACCGCCACCTGAACGGCTACGGCTCGCACACGTTCCAGTGGAACAACGAGGCCGGCGAGGCCTTCTGGGTCAAGTACCACTTCAAGACCGACCAGGGCATCAAGAACCTGACCGCCGAGGAGGCGGAGGCCCTGGCGGGCAAGGACCCCGACTCGCACCAGCGCGACCTGCGCGAGGCCATCGAGCGCGGCGAGTTCCCGACCTGGACCGTGCAGGTGCAGATCATGCCGGCGGCGGACGCGGCGACGTACCGCTTCAACCCGTTCGACCTCACCAAGGTGTGGCCGCACGAGGACTACCCGCCGATCGAGATCGGGAAGCTGGAGCTCAACCGCAACCCGGAGAACATCTTCGCCGAGGTCGAGCAGTCGATCTTCTCCCCGGCGCACTTCGTGCCCGGCATCGGCCCGTCCCCGGACAAGATGCTCCAGGGCCGCCTCTTCGCCTACGGCGACGCCCACCGCTACCGCGTCGGCATCAACGCCGACCACCTGCCGGTGAACCGCCCGCACGCCACCGAGGCGCGCACCAACTCCCGTGACGG
Source organism: Streptomyces flavusporus (assembly GCF_046267975.1). Taxonomy (NCBI): domain Bacteria; kingdom Bacillati; phylum Actinomycetota; class Actinomycetes; order Kitasatosporales; family Streptomycetaceae; genus Streptomyces; species Streptomyces flavusporus. The sequence continues at coordinate 9,224,601 of NZ_CP176503.1, forward strand.
CCATCTGTACGACGGCCGCCACAAGGGCGCGAAGAACTACGAGCCGAACAGCTTCGGCGGCCCGTTCCAGACGGACCGGCCGCTGTGGGCCTCCACCTCGGACTTCACGGCCGGCACGGGCAACCACCCGGCGCCGGTGCACGCCGAGGACGACGACTTCGTCCAGGCGGGCAACCTCTACCGCCTGATGTCCGAGGACGAGAAGGAGCGCCTGATCGACAACCTGGCGGGCAGCATCGCCGGGGTGTCGCGCGACGACATCGCCGAGCGGGCGATCGACAACTTCCGCCAGGCGGACGGTGACTTCGGCAAGCGGCTGGAAGCCGCGGTCCAGGCCCTGCGCGGCTGACGCGCCGCTTTGTGCCTGAACCGGCGCCGCTTTCGCGGACCTGGTTCCTCGCCGACGGGGTTTGCTCAAATGATGGTTGCGGCTTGGGGCGGTGCCTGTGCGGATCCTTTCCACACAGGCACCGTTGCGCATCAGCTCACCGGCTCCGGGCGGTCAAGGACCATGAGGTGCCGGAAGCCGCTGTGGGTCATGGCCTGCGCGGCATCTTCAGTGGGCCCGCTCGATGTCCGGGTCGTGGCGCAGATCGACGGAGAGACGGCGGAGCTGTAGTACGCGTCGTCCGGAACGTCGAACAGCACGTCGGCAGCCCGTTGGATCACTTCGATCTTCATTTGGCCCCGACGCGGGTTCAGCGGGCAGAGGCTTCAGCCGTCGGGACTGTCGTCGGCAGCGCCGGTGCGCCGGCTCGTGGCCTCGGAGTCGAGTGCGTCGCGCAGCATGGCGCGCGACGTGATGCCCAGCTTCGGATAGGCCTGGTACAGATGCGCGCCCACGGTCCGATGAGAGAGGAACAGGCGCTCGGCGATCTGCTTGTTGGTCAGACCGGAGGCCGCGAGCCGGGCGATCTCCAGCTCCTGGGGCGTGAGCGTGTGTGCCTTCGATTCACCTGAACCCCGCCTGCTCCAGCCCGCGGCTCGCAGCTCCTTCTCTGCACGTTCGGCCCACGGCCGCGCTCCCAGGTGCTCGAATGTTGCCAGCGCGGCGCGCAGCGGCTTCCGGGACTCGGCCGTCGCCCTGACCCGCCGCAATCGCTCCCCGTGGGCGAGTTGGACGCGTGCGAAGTCGAAGCGCCATCGCTCGGCTGCGGGAGTCGCCAACGCCTGCGCGAACAGCCGTAGCGCCTCCTCGTCGTCGGTGGTGCACAGGGCGGCCGACGCGTCCATCAGCATGGCGTGTCGGGGGGACACGGCGGCCGTGTGTGCCTCCCGCATGGCACGTACGTGCTCGGCCGCATCCTCGGGCCTGTTGGTCCGGATGGCGGCCTCCACCAGGTCCATCGCCACCCATAGGGCATGCGGGGTGTGCGACGCGAGGTTCCCGGCGGGGCTGACGGCATTCGCGTGCTCGTAGGCCAGCGAGAAGTCGCCGAGTCCCAGGGCTGCCACCGCAGCCGCATGGTGCGCATAGTGCGCGGCGCAGTGCGCTCCGCGGGGGACGGCCCAGTTGATTACGCGGTGGGCCGTCGCAAGGCTCTCGTCCGCATGCCCGCGAGCGCCCAGCACGATGGACTTGACGTAATGGAAGTACCAGGCGAAGGCGCTGTATCCGTGGTCTTGGCAGATTTGGAGTCCCTCGTCGGCGAGGTCGAGTGCCTCGTCCCACATGCCGGTGAGGTAGTCGTCCAGGCACAGGTGGATCAGAGCGGACATGTATCGCCTTGCCGCACCGCCGTCGCGTCCCGTGCGCACCACCCGCCACGCCGCTTCGCGGACTTCGCCGAGCCGGTCGAGGTAGAGGGCCGCCGTGCCGACGCGGTTGATCTGGATGGGGTCGGTCTCCCCGGGAAGGCTCGCGACGAGCAGGTCGAGTTCCCCGGACGCCGCCGCGCCGGTGCGCGCTGGGTCGGAGAACGTCCTACCCAGTACGGACAGGAGGACCGGGGGCTCCGGCTGCAGCCGTTCCAACACCCGGTAGTAGGGCTGCCACAGCTCATGCCGGGCACCGAAGAAGCAGAGCACCGCCAGCATGTGAAGCGCGTCGACGAGCGCCTTGTTGCGGGCGTCATACCTGTGGGTTTCGGCCGCGGACTCGACGACGGCGACCAGCAGTCGGTGAGCAGTGTCGACATCACCGTCGCTGTTGAGGTCGAGCAGCGCCGCTGCTGTGGCGAAGTGCAGCGAGCCTTCGTCGAGCTCCGGGGAAACGGACCTGGCGTCGTCCAGGAGCTTGCGAGCACTGTGAAGTGCGCCGGTGGACTCAGCGCCAATGTAGGCCGCCTCCGCGAGGCGGCGGCTGCGGTTTGGTCCCTGGGGGGTGAGGACTGCAGCCCGGACAAGCGTCCGCATCCCGCCGTTCGCGTCACCACGACGCAGGGTGAGGCGCGCTGCGTGCTCCAGCAGGGCGGCAACCTCCTCGTCGGGTTCCAGGGTCGCCTCACCCAGGTGCCAGGCGCGGCGCTCGGGCTGGTCGACGAGGACCTGGGCGAGCGCCCCGTGTGCTGCGCGTCGTTCGCTGCTGGTCGAGTTGCCCACCACGGCGGAGCGGATCAGCGGGTGGCGAAACCTCAGGCGCCGCGTCCTGTCCTCGATGTACACCAGTTGGTCACGCTCGGCGGGCGCGAGATCGTCCAGGCTGTATCCGTCGTTCGCCTGCCGCGAGGCCGCCTGCAGCACACCCAGGTCGCCGCTCCCTTCCAGCGCCGCGAGCAGCAGCAGACTCTGGGACGGCATGGGCAGCCCAGTCACGCGGGAGCCGAACAACGTCTCCAGGCGCCGGCTGAGTGGGAGCACGGCGGGCGGGTCAGCCAGCGCCGGCTGCAGTGCTGTCGGTAGTTCCAGCAGCGCCAGGGGATTGCCGCCCGCCACAGCCAGAAGGTGTTGGCGCACATTGCGCGCGAGGACGGGGAACTTGCTACCGATCAACTGAGCCGCCGACTCCGCGTCGAGCGGTGGCAGCTCGTACGTGGGCAGTGCGCCGCCCTCGGAGAGGCTATGAGCTCCGGGGCGCGCTGCGGCGAGCATGCTCACCCCGATGCCGGCCACCCGCCGGGCGACGAAGCCCAGCACGGCGGTGCTCGCCCGGTCGACCCAGGGCAGGTCATCGATGATGATCAGAAGCGGATCCCCGGCGGCGACCGTCTGGAGGAGTCGCAGTACAGCGTTGGAGACGAGGAGCCGCTCCGGCGGCCGACCGCTGTCGAAGCCGAGCGCCACGCGGAGGGCGTCACGGAAAGGCAAGTCGAGGTCGTCCAGGGTGTCCAGGAACGGGAAAAGGATCTGATTGAGGCCCGAGTAGCTGCAGTCTGCCTCGAACTCCACGCCGGCGGCGCGGAGGACCCGGATGCCTTCCGCCTCCGCGGCCCCCGCCAGCGCGTCCAGCACCGCCGTCTTCCCCACCCCGGCATCGCCGGCCAGCAGCAGCGCCCCGCCGCCCGCCCCGATACGCAGCAGATCATGGATCCGGCGGAGGTCACCGTCCCGACCGATCAGCGTTCCCGTCGCACTGTGCCTGGCTGAGCCACCACCGATCACAACCACTTTCCTCTACACTTCAACGCTTGCCCTGGTCATGGATGCGTCAGAGTCATCCTTCGTTTCGGAGGGGTAACTCTGTGCACGGCCGCAAAAACCCAGGCGGACCCTAGACAGTATGCATGACATTTCGTTGGACATGACGTCCAACTGGGGTCAGTCGGACAACTCGGTTGTCTAGAGGGAGGGTTGGGCGGCCATACGCCGGTGGGGCGCTGCGGCGGTGGGTTAGCCGGTCGTGCCCAGTGCCTGCCGCAGGACGAGAACGGCTTGGGTGATCGCCCCGCGTGCCGCAGACGTCGACGACAGCGGGGTGAGCACGACGAAATCGTGGATGACGCCCTCGTACCGCGTAGCGGTTACCGCCACTCCTGCCGCACGCAGCTTGGCCGCGTACGCCTCGCCTTCGTCCCGTACGACGTCCGCCTCCGCGGTGATGACGAGCGTCGGCGGCAGTCCGGCGAGCTGCTCCTCGGTCGCCCGCAGCGGGCTTGCAGTGATCTGCGTGCGCTGCGACTCATCGGGCGCGTACTGGTCCCAGAACCAGCGCATCGCTTCCCGCCGTAGGAAGTAGCCGTCAGCGAAACGGCGGTACGAGCCGGTGTCGAAGTTCGCATCGGTGACCGGGTAGAACAGTACCTGCTGGACGAAACTGACGTCCCCGCGCTCCTTTGCCAGCAGCGTCAGGGCCGCACTCAGATTGCCGCCCGCGGAGTCCCCCGCGACGGCCAGCCGCGTCGGGTCGATGCCGTGGTCGGCTCCTCGGCGCGCGACCCACCGGGCCACCGCGTAACACTCCTCCAGGGCGACGGGGTAACGGACCTCCGGGGAGAGCGTGTACTCGGGGAAGACCGCGACGGCCTGTGCGCCCACCACCAGGTCACGGATCAGCCGGTCATGGGTCAACGCGCTGCCGAAAACCCAGCCCGGGCCGTGGAGGTACAGGATGGCGGGCAATGCCCCGATGGCCCCCTTGGGACGGACGATGCGCACCGCGACACTGCCGTTCGGTCCCCCCGAGACCGCGATCCACCTCTCGTCCACTTCGGGCATGCCCGCCTGCCAAGACCGCCCTTCCTGCCCACCGTGCGTGCCTTGCACGGCAGGTGTCGCCTCTGCCGCCCGTCCCGCTTCCGCCATCCCTGCCGTCTGCATTCTCTGCATGGCTTTGCGGCCTTCCACCGGCCCGAGATCTGTGAGGTACGGCGGCTCTGCGGTGGCTTCCGTGAACGCGCGGGCTTCCGGTTCGAGCACCGGTTCCGCAGGGTTGGAAGATGGGTCGGACATCACACACTCCTTTACGGTGGTGGCGTCGGACTCGGAAGCTCAACGCCCGGTACGCCTGCGCCGCGCAGCCGTGGAGGCGCACTTGGGTACCGGCGAAGGCGAAGATCACCTGCGATGGAAGCACCGGCGGAGCCCCCAGTGCATCAGTCACATGACTGGGAAGTGCGGGCCTGCTGCCGCGCACGGCTGTCGTACTGACCGGCGTCGCCCGCTGTGGTGCAGCGATCCGGCGGGCGCGCAGGTCGGGCCGTCGCCAGGCAGGCGCCCGACTGGGAGAGGCCAGGCGGGGCGCCTGCGGGGGGCACCGGGATGGTGACACGGTGGTGCGTACGCCTAGTACTCCAGTTGCACTTCGCTATCGCCGCTGGTCAGAGGCTGGTTTCTGGGCATACTCAGCTGACGTGTCGTCATGTGGCCGGAGTTCGTGACTAGCAGCACTTGATCGCTGTTGTGCTGATCGTGCAAGACGACGTGCGGCCTGGTGTCTGGGCTTCGGAGCTTGAGGAGGTGCTGTTGCGGGTCGGTTACCGGTTCGGCCGGGTCGGTCTGCGGCGGCGGATGCGGGACTACGTGCGCGGGCTGCTCGGCCCTGTCGGCCGGAAGAACGGCTGGCAGCTCGCGGAGTATGTCGGCCACGACGTCCCGGCCGGCTTGCAGCACCTGCTGAACCGGGCCCGGTGGGATCCGGATGAGGTCCGGGACGACCTGCAGGAATACGTGGCCGAACGGCTCGGTGAGCCCGACGGTGTCCTGATCATCGACGAGACCGGCTTCCTCAAGAAGGGCACCCGCTTCGGCGGGCGTGCAGCGGCAGTACTCCGGCACGGCAGGATCGTCGCCCTGGCCCAGGAAGCCGGCGTACCGCGCAACGCACTCACCCAGCGTCACCCGGACCTCAAGAACGACTTCTACGCCCAGGTCAGAGCGCGCGGACAGACGCCGGACACCGAAATCCGCCTGCGCCAGCAGATCGTCAAACTCAAGGAGCTCCGAGCCAAAGACGCAGAGGAGCTGTCCCATCTGCGGACCGGCATCGATCACCTGGTCCGCGCTGTTAACCAACTGACCGTGGAGAACCGACAGCTGTGCGGTGCACTGTCGCAGCCCACCTTCCCCGTTCGAGTGCTACCAACCCAACCGCACCCTAACCGGTCACTCTGAGTCACCACTCGACGTGCAGAAGTGGAGCGGCACCTTGCCCCGGCCCGAACGCGCCGCACCTTCCTACTCGGCGTCGGTGCCGCGTCAGGCGTCCTCGTCCGGAGCCGGGGCGGCAGGATCCTCCGGGCCGGCGCGGAGCATGGCGCGATACAGGGCGTCGTGCTCGGGTGAGGCGGGCAGAGGGCCGCGCGCCGGCGCCTCACAGGACTGGATCAGCAGGGCGACGACGCGTCGCCAGGCGTCGGGGGCGGCATGACCGGTGGCGTTGACGACGCCCGAGTTGGCCATATGGATCAGGACCAGGTCCGAGGGATCGAAGTCCTCCCGCAACCGGCCGGTCGCCTTGGCGCGGCTGATGAGCTCCACCATGGCCTCGTACGCCTCGCTGCGCCGCCGCTCCATGGCCTTGGCGGTGGGAAAGGTCGTGGTCAGGACGTCGGCGAAGCCGTAGTCGGCGGCCTGCATCGCGCAGGCGGCCTCGATATAGCCGGTGAAGCCGTCCCACGGGTCGGGGTTGTCCAGAGCGGTGGCGACCGCCTCGAAGTAGGCGTCCATCCGGTCCGCGAAGACGGCGGCGACCAGGTCCGCCTTGGCCGGGAAGCGACGCAGCAGGGTAGCGATCCCCACGCCCGCCTCACGGGCAACGGAAGCCATGGAAGCGTCCAGTCCGTCACGCGCGTAGACGGTGCGCGCAGCGGCGATGATCCTCTCCCGGTTGCGCTCGGCGTCGCTGCGCAATGGCCGGTCAGCGGGGGTGTCGGGGCGTGGGATGCGAGGAGTCATGCCCGCCACTCTAGCAACTGGAGAGCCCTTTCCAGTTTCCGTGTTACGGTGGCCTCAGTGAAACGGAAGGGCCTATCCAGATAGAAAGTGGATAGACCTATTCAGATCGCGAGAGTTTCGAGACTCCCGTGTCTGCACCGGCCGCATGAAGCTCGCACCCCCATCAAGGCATGACGAAAGGATCGCTGTGACCAGCATCGCCATCGTCGGAGCCGGCCCCCAGCTGGGCCTGGCCATCGCTCGCACCTTCGGCTCCCAGGGCTTCGACGTCGCCCTGATCTCCCGCAACCGCGAGAAGCTCGACGGCCTCGTCGAGCAGCTCACCGCGGAGAACATCACCGCCGCCGCGTTCCCCGCGGACGTACTCGACCGCGACGCTCTCACCCAGGCCCTCAAGGACGCCGCCGCACGATTCGGCGGCATCGACGTCCTGGAGTACTCCCCGGTGGGATCGTTCGGCTCCACCGCCCTGACCCACCCTACCGAGACGGATCCGTCCCACGTGCAGCACGAGATGGAGTTCCAGCTGTACGGGGCGATCGCCGCCACGCAGGCGGTGCTGCCCGCCATGCGCGAGGCCGGAGCGGGCACCCTGCTGTTCACCACCGGCGCCGGATCCCTCGACCCCGTCCCCGCCGTCGCCAACGTCAACGCCGCCGCGGCAGCGTTGCGCAACTGGGTGATCAACCTGCACAAGGAGCTGGACGGCACCGGCATTCAGGCCGCCCATGTCGGCATCGACGTGTCCATCGGCATGTCGGTCGTCCCCGGCTTCCCGACGGCCAAGCCCGAGGAGATCTCGCCCGTCTACTGGGAGTTGCACACGACCAAGCGCGACCAGGCCGAACTCGTCTTCAGCGGCTGAACCCCCCTTTTGCCGGGCCGCCCGCTGAGGCCCTTGTGAGTGGCCCCGCCCGGCCAGGAGGGCGGGGCCGGGGCGGCTTCGGCGGTATACCCGCCCCGCTGATCCATCGGCCCATCGAGCTCCCGACTACCGGGGCCGCCCCGCGGCCTGCAGCGAGTTCGGCCCGCTCCGCTCCGGCCCCGGGCCATCCCCAGTTACAAGGAAGTAGGCAAGCATGACTGCCACCACCACCTCGTCAGACACCGCCGCCCCGGTGTCGTCCGATCCGCGCGCGGCAGATGCCGTGGACGCGTTCAGGGACGCCCTGCTCCGCATGCGCGACGGAAAGGAACTGACCGTCAAGGACCTCGACACGACTGCCGACCTGCTTCAGATGGTGCAGGCACCCACCGGAGGCTCCCTGGCGGCGGAGGTCATGCCGCATTTCAGGGAGGTCTTCCATCCAGGCCGCGACAGTGGCACTCCTGCCGGTCGGGCAGGGATATCCATGAGGGCGGAGTCGAGCCATGTCGTTCACTGAAGCGGTACGCACGTGCCTCGTGCCCAAGTACGCGACGTTCTCCGGCCGGGCCCGACGCTCGGAATACTGGTGGTTCTCCGTGCTGTACGTCGTCGGCACACTCCTGCTGGCCGGCATCAGCCTCGCAGCCGGGGCGCCGCTGCCGAATGTGCTGTTGCTGCTGCTCATCGTGCCCATGCTGGCCGTCTCGATCCGCCGACTGCACGACACCGGCAAGTCCGGCTGGAGGATGCTCATCGCGTTGATCCCGCTCATCGGCCCGATCCTCTACCTCGTGGGCATGACGGTGGACAGCGACACGGGCGCCAACCAGTGCGGCCCCTCGCCGAAGGCAGCCGGCTAGCGCGGCGACCTCGTCCCACGCGCGGAGCCCTCGCCCTCGAGAGGATCGACCTGGACCGGGTGGGGCCCTGGGCTTCGCGAAGGAGCTTCCCCATCGCTCACCTGTGACGTGTTTCTGGACGGCGGCCCCTGCGCAGGCCGGACGGTGACGCTCAGGAGGCGTCCGCTCCGGTACGGGCCACGTGGACCATGGCGCGGTACAGGGCGGTGGGCTCGGGGGCACCGGCCAGTGAGGGCAGGGGTGCGCCGGGAGCGGCGTAGGAGCGCAGCATGTGGCCGACCAGGCGGCGCCACGTATCGGGCGCCGCGTCCCCGGTGGCGGCGACGACGCCGGCGTTGGCCATGAGCAGGATGACGAGATCCTGGGATACGAAGTCCTCGCGCAGGTGGCCGGTGGCCTTGGCCCGGCCGATGAGTTCGAGGAACCCGTCGTACGCCTCGGCGCGCCGGGTCTCCAGGGCCTTGGTGGCGGGGAAGGTCATGGTCAGCACGTCGGCGAAGCCGCGGTCGGCGGCCTGCATGGCGCACACGGCCTGGATGTAGCCGGTGAAGCCGTGCCAGGGGTCGGGGTCGGCCAGGGCGTCGGTGACGGCTGCGGCGTAGCCGTCCATGCGGTCGGCGAAGACCGCGGTGATGAGTTCCTCGCGCGTGGGGAAGCGACGGGACAGGGTGGCCTTGCCGACGCCTGCTTCGCGGGCGACTGCGGCCATGGAGACGCCGAGTCCTTCGGTGGCGTAGAGGTGGCGGGCGGCGGCGAGGATGCGTTCCCGGTTGCGCTCGGCGTCGGCCCGCAGCCCCTGCTCGGGCTGCTGACCTGTGGTTTCGGCGGGGTCTGTGGGTGTGGTCATAAATCCATCCTAGCGAAGTGGAACAGGCGTCCCACTTGCCTTGTTACGCTGATGACAGAGAAACGGGAAGCCCGTTCCACTTATGTGAAAGGTGATGGCCATGCGTGCCGTAACCCTGGATTCCGTACCCGCCACCCCGGCCGTGGGCGAGGCGGACCTGCCCCGCCCCGAGGCCGGCGAACTCCTTGTGAAGGTGGCCGCCTCCTCCGTCAACGGCTTCGACGCCGCGACCGCGGCCGGCTACCTGCAGGGAATGATGGAGCACCGCTTCCCGCTGGTGGTGGGCAAGGACTTCGCGGGCACCGTCGAGGCCCTCGGTGAGGGCGTGGAGGGCTTCGCCATCGGCGACGCCGTCTTCGGCGTGATGATGAAGCCGTTCCTGGGCACCGGGACCTTGGCCGAGTACGTCACCGTGTCCGCCGAGTACGGCGTCACGGTGATCCCCGAAGGTCTGGACGTGACCGATGCGGGCGCGCTGGGGCTGGCCGGGACCGCGGCCCTGGACAGTGTCAACGCCGTGGCCGTCAAGCCGGGCGAGACGCTGCTGGTGTCCGGTGCCACCGGTGGCGTGGGCGCGCTGGCCGTGCAGATCGCCGCCGCGCGGGGCGTGCAGGTGATCGCCACCGCCCGCCCCGGCGCCGAGGCCGACCTCGTGCAGGCCCTCACGGACTCCGAGGTCCACCTGGTCGACTTCACCGGCGACCTTCAAGCCCAGGTGGGCGCCTTCGCCCCCGGCGGGGTGGACGCGGTGCTGCACCTAGCGGGCGACGGCGCCCAGCTCGCCGGTCTGCTGCGGCCGGGCGGCCGGATCGCCTCGACCCTCGGCTTCGGCCCCGACGCCGTCACCGGCCAGGACATCACCGCGCACTCCGTGATGGCCGACCCGAACCCCCAGACCCTCGATCCGCTGGCCGCCGACGCCGCCTCCGGCGCGCTGCGCGTCCCGGTGACCGCCACCTACCCGCTGGAGCAGGCCCCGGAGGCATTCGCCGCGTTCGGCGCCGGCGCGCTCGGCAAGCTCGCCATCACCTGCTCCTGACCCCGCCCTCGCACCACTGTGAAAGAGATCTGATCGTGCCCACTCTCGCCATCGTCGGCGCCGGCCCCGGCATGGGTCTGGCCATCGCCCGCACCTTCGGCGCCCGCGGCTTCGACGTCGCCCTGCTCGCCCGCACCCCGAAGAAGCTGGACGACCTCGTCGACCAGCTCGCATCGGAGGGCATCACGGCCGCCGCGTTCCGCGCCGACGTGCTGGACCGTCACTCTCTGACCGCCGCGCTGGACGCGGCCCGCGCCCGCTTCGGCTCCATCGACGTACTGGAGTACTCCCCGGCCCCGCACTCCCCGGTGCCCGGCTTCACCATGGCCGCCCCCAGCGAGGTCACGGTCGACAACCTCCAGCCGCAGATCGAGTACACCTTCTACGGCGCCGTCACCGCCGCCCGCGCGGTGCTGCCCGCGATGCGCGAGGCCGGGGCAGGGACGCTGCTGTTCACCACCGGCGGCGGCTCCGTCCACCCGATCCCCATGCTCGGCAACGTCAACGCGGCCGGAGGGGCCCTGCGCAACTGGGTGCACAACCTGCATGGCGAGCTGGCCGGCAGTGGCATCTACGCCGCCCACGTGGCGATCAACACCTGGATCGGCGAAGGCGGCCCCGAGGGCATCCCCTCGGCGACCCCCGAGGAGATCGCGCCCCTGTACTGGGACCTGTACGAGCGCCGCGACCAGGCCGAACTCGTCTTCAACGGCTGACACTCCACCCGCTTCCCGAGACCCACTTTCCGAACACAGACAGGACACCCCCATGACCAAGCTCAGCGGCAAGACCGCACTCGTCACCGGTTCCAGCCGGGGCATCGGCCGGGCCACAGCCCTCGGCCTGGCCCGCGAAGGGGCCCTGGTCACCGTGCACTACGGGCGCGACGAGCAGGCCGCCAAGGAAACCGTCGCCCTCATCGAACAGGAGGGCGGCCGGGCCTTCCCCGTCGGCGCACAACTGGGTACGCCCGGCGCCATCGACCAGCTGTTCGCCGGTCTCGAGGCCGGCCTGCGCGAGCACACCGGGCAGACCGTCCTGGACATCCTGGTCAACAACGCCGCCGCGACGACGCCCGGAGACGCTCCTGAGGAGGTCACCGCCGAACAGCTCGACGAGATCTTCGCGGTCAACGCCAAGGCCCCCTTCCTCATCGTCCAGCGCGCCCTCGGACTGATCCCGGACGGGGGACGCATCGTCAACATCTCCTCCGCGGTCACCCGGATCGCCATCCCCACACAGGTCGTCTACGCGATGTCCAAGGGCGCGATCGACCAGCTCACGCTGCACTTCGCACGGCACCTCGCCCCCCGTCAGATCACGGTCAACAGCGTGCTCCCCGGCGCCACCGACAACGGCAGCGCGGCCTTCCAGACGCCCGAGGTCCGCGAGCCCATGTCCCAGCTGTCGGCGTTCAAGCGCCTCGGCGAGCCGGAGGAGATCGCGAACGTGGCCGTCTTCCTCGCCACCGAGCAGGCGCGCTGGATCACCGGAGCATCCCTCGACGCCACCGGCGGCAGCCTCCTCGGCTAGCGGGAAGTCTGCAGGCTCCGTCCTCTCACCACCGTGAGGGCGTCGACGCCCTCAGCTTCGCCGACCCGGACTTCCTACACCCGCCCGACGGACCGACGGCCCCGCCCGAGGCGGTCGCCGCCGGCCCGCTCGGCTCCGCCTCTGCATCTCACACTCTCCATCTCCCTCTCACCGAAGGGCCCAGTCCCCGATGAACGTCTTCCTGTGGATCGTGCAGGCCGTGCTGGCCGGCATGTTCGCCATGGCCGGTGTCATGAAATCCACCCAGCCCAAGGAGAAACTCGCCGCCAAGCTGCCCTGGGTGGCCGACTTCTCGCCCGGCACCGTCCGCCTCATCGGCGTCGTGGAGTTCGCCGCCGCCCTGGGGCTGATCCTGCCCGCGGCCACCGGCATCGCCCCGGTGCTGACCCCGCTGGCCGCGACCGGCCTGGCCATCACGATGCTCCTGGCCGCGCTCACCCACGCCCGCCGCAAGGAACCCTCCGCGATCGCCTTCAACGCCGCCCTGCTGATCCTGGCCGTCCTAGTGGCCTGGGGCCGCTTCGGCCCCTACAGCTTCTGAACCCCTTCTGACCACACGGCCCACACGGGCCACCGCACACTTTTGCGACCTGCCAAGGAGACATGACATGCAGATCCACGCGCTGGGCTACCTCGGATTCGAATCCCCCCGCTACGAGCAGTGGCTGACCTTCGGCCCCGAGGTGTTCGGCCTGCAGATCGGCGAGCGCGGCGCCGACGGCACCGTGCACCTGCGGATGGACGACCGCCACCGCCGCCTGTCCATCCACCCCGGCGAAGAGGAGCGCCTGGCCTACGTCGGCTGGGAGCTGTCGGGCAAGGCCGCGTTCACCGAGGCCGTCGCCGAACTGGAAGCCAAGGGCTACAAGCCGGACCTCGGCAGCTCACAGGACTGCGCCAACCGGCAGGTGCAGGGCCTGGCCCGGTTCGCCGACCCCTTCGGCTTCCCCCACGAGATCTACTACGGGCCCACCTTCACCGCCGGCTCGTTCCTGCCCGGCAAGCCCATGGCCGGAACGTTCGTCGCGGGCACCGACGGCGTCGGACACGTCGTCTTCGTCGTCCCCGAAATCACCCCCGAACTGGAGGAGTTCACCACCGGCGTGCTCGGCCTGGAGCACTTCGGCGGCTGGACGGCCACCACCCCCGACGGCAGCATCTCCGGCCCGCAGTTCTACCGCTGCAACCCGCGCACCCACTGCCTGGGCTACGTCGGCGTGCCCGGCATGAAGGGCGTACAGCACATCGCGCTCGAGTCCACCCACCTCGACGACGTCGGCCGCGCCTGGGACCTGGTACAGGAGCGCGACGACATCCCCGTCACCGTCACCCTGGGCCGGCACATGTCCGACACCCTCATCAGCTTCTACATGCGCTCGCCCACCGGTTTCGACATCGAGTTCGGCGCGAACGGCGAACTGCTGCCCGACGACTTCGTGCAGACCAACCCCTCCACCTCCGAAGCCTGGGGCCACAAGTTCGTCGCCGACGGCTGGGCCCCCACCGTCCGCCGCATCGCCCCCTGACCCACCGCACCGGCAAGGAGCCATCCCTCATGCGTGTCACCGTCTTCGGCGCCACCGGCGGCATCGGACAACTCGTCGTCCAGCAGCTGCTGGACAACGGCCACCAGGTCACCGCCCTGGCCCGCACCCCGGCCAAGCTCACCCTCACCCACCCGAACCTCACCCTCACGACCGGCCGGCTGTCCGACCCGGCCGCCGTCCGCACAGCCGTAGCGGGCGCAGACGCGGTGATCAGCGCACTCGGCCCGTCCCTGGAGCGCTCCGTGACCGGCACGCCGCTGACCGAGGGCACACAGAACATCGTCAAGGCGATGGAAGCGGAGAAGGTGACCCGCTTCATCGGACTGGCCACGCCGTCCCTGGCCGACCCGAAGGACAAGCCGCACTGGAAGCACCGGGTCCTGCCCGTCATGGCCAAGCTCATGTTCCCGAACGCGCTGGCCGAGCTCACCGGCATGACCGCAGCCGTCACCCGGTCCGGCCTCGACTACACGATCGCCCGGATCACCAACCCCACCGACAAGCCCGCCACCGGCCGCACCCGGTCCGGGTTCCTCGGCCACGACAAGATCGGCTCGGCCATGAGCCGCACGGACATCGCCGCCTTCCTCATCGCCCAGCTCACCGACACCCGCTACCGGCGGGCCATGCCCGCCATCAGCAACTGACCCGCCGGGTGGCGCCGGCAGCCTGAATCACCGGCCGGCGCCACCCGGCACCGCAAGGAGCCCGCCGTGGAACTCGGCATCCTGTCCCTGTCCGACCTTCAGAGCGACCCCACCACCGGCAAGCTCCACGTCCCCGCGACCCACACCCGCGAGATCGTCTCCTACGGCATCGCCGCCGACCGGGCCGGCCTCGACGTCTTCGCCCTCGGCGAGCACCACAGCGCCGACTTCGCCGTCGCCAACCCCGCCGTCCCCCTCGCCACGATCGCCCAGGTCACCACGAACATCCGCCTCACCAGCGCCGTCTCCGTCCTGCCCACACTGGACCCGGTCCGCCTCCACCAGGACTTCGCCTCCCTCGACCTCATCAGCGACGGACGAGCCGAGATCATCGCCGGTCGCAGCGCCTTCCTCGAAGCCTTCACCCTCTTCGGCATCGACCCCGCCGACTACGACAGCGTCTTCGCCGAGAAGCTCGACCTCCTGCTTGCGATACGCGACAACGAGCACGTCACCTGGACCGGCCGCAGCCGTCCCGCCCTGGACCATCTCCCCGTCCCGCCCCGCCCGCAGCAGACCCGGCTGCCGCTGTGGCTGGGCGTCGGAGGCACCCCCGCCAGTGCACAACGCGCCGGGCGCCTGGGCCTGCCGGACGCGACCGGGACGGTCTGGCCGCAGGCGGTCACACAGACGTGCGTCGTCCACCTGATCCGAGCGTCGTTCCGCTGCGCGGGCCGCCAGGACTGGGACAAGATCTCCCGCGCGCTCAGGCCCATCTACACCGCGCCGACCGCGAAGGCCGCCGAGGACCGCTTCCTGGACTTCCAGGAGGAATGGGGCGCCAAGCATCCCGCGATCGTGCGTCTTTGGGAGAACGCCTGGGCGGAGTTCGTGCCGTTCCTCCAGTTCGACACCGAGATCCGCCGCGTCGTCTGCACCACGAACGCTACCGAGTCGGTCAACGCGCGCATACGCAAAGCCGTCCGGGCCCGCGGGCACTTCCCGAACGAGGCCGCCGCGCTGAAGTGCGTCTACATGGCCGTCATGAGCCTGGACCCCACCGGCCAGGGCCGCAAACGCTGGACTATGCGATGGAAGCCGGCCCTGCAGGCCTTCGACATCGCCTTCGACGGCCGACTCTCCCTCGGCCGCCGCTAACTCACACCACACGAGTTACACCGTTGGCTGGGCTCTGGCCCGTAATCGGTGGTAACGAACGGTGACGGGCGTCGTTGGCAAGGCATGCGAGATGTCAACGAGCTTGTGGGGCTGGTGTTTTCGGGGTTATCGGCGCTGGTCGTCGAGAATGTGAAGGTCGAAGGTGGGGTCATCCGGGTGACGGCCCGAACGCAGGGCCGGCCGGTGCCGTGTCCGGCGTGCGGGGCGCTGACGGAGAAAGTCCACGGCTTTCACCATCGGACGGTCGCGGACGTGCCGGTGGACGGACGGCGGGTCGTCGTCTCGGTGGTCTTGCGGCGACTGGTGTGCCCGGTGCTCGGCTGCCCGCGGCAGACGTTCCGCGAACAGGTGCCCGGCGTCGTGGAGCGCTACCAGCGCCGCACCAACCGACTGACCAGCCAACTCGGTTCCGTGGTCAAGGAGTCAGCGGGCCGAGCTGGCGCCCGTCTCTCCCGCGTGCCGGCTTGCGCGATCTCCCGCTCGACCGCCCTGCGCCTACTCATGCACAGGGCAGCACCGCCGCTGCGCGTCCCGCGTGTGCCCGGCGTCGACGACTTCGCCCTCAAGCGCCGGCACCGCTACGCCACCGTGATCATCGACGCCGAGACCGGCGAGCGGATCGACGTCCTGCCCGACCGCACCGCCCAGACCCTGATCACGTGGCTACGCGAGCACCCCGGGGCCGCATACGTCTGCCGCGACGGCTCCGGCTCCTATGGCGAGGCGATCCGCCAGGCCCTCCCCGAAGCGGTCCAGGTCAGCGACAGGTGGCATCTCTGGTCCAACCTGTGCGGCAAGGTCCTGGCCGAGGTCCGCTCCCACGCCGCCTGCTGGGCCACCGCCGTGAACCCCGCCAGGCCCGGAGGCGTACGCGAGCAGACCACCCGCGAGCGCTGGCAGCGGGTCCACCATCTGCTCGACCAGGGCGTCGGCCTGCTCGAATGCGCCCGCCGCCTCGATGGCGCCCTGAACACCGTCAAGCGGTACGCCCGCATGAAGGAGCCCACCGGAGACCGCCGCGCACCCCGCTACAAGCCCACGCTCGTCGACCCCTACCGCGACCACCTGCGCACCCGCCGCGCGGAAGACCCGGCCGTCGCGGTCCTCCAACTCTTCCGGGAGATCCAGGAGCCGGGATACACCGGCAGCCTCAACCTGCTCTACCGCTACATCACCCAGGGCCGCGCCGAGGGCGACAAGCCGGTCACCACCCCGCAGCGCTTCGCCCGCCTCCTGCTCACCCGCCCCGAAAACCTGCGCGACAAGGACACCACGCTACTGCGGGAACTCACCGAAGCCTGCCCAGAAATAAGCGAACTCGCCTGTCTCACCAGCGAGTTCGCTCAGCTACTGGCCCCAGCGGAGGGCAACGACGTTAAGCTCACCGACTGGATCACCACGGTCCGCGCCGCCGACCTTCCCCACCTGCACTCCTTCGCGAACGGCCTCGAACTCGACCGTGCCGCCGTCGACGCCGGACTCACCCTCCCGTACCACAACGGCCGCACCGAGGGCGTCAACACGCGAACCAAGAAGATCATGAGGCAGATGCACGGCCGAGCCGGGTTCCCCCTACTCCGCCACCGCATCCTCCTCCAGTGATCACTACACAGCGCAACCACCGATTACGGGCCAGAGCCGTTGGCTGGACAGACCCTCCGTCCCTGCGCGCTCGGCTGGGACCGGTGGGGTGCCAGGCAGAAGGGTTCTCGATCTGGGATGCCGAGGCCGTAGACACATTCGCTGCGTACGACGACCCGGTATCGGAACATCCCGCCGGGAACGGCGACATCCGGCCCCCCCTCGGATCGAACCCGCCGTGGCTCGGCCGCGCGCATACGACGCCTCGGCCGTCCTGACCAACTCTGCGGCCTGCACCCCACTTGAGCGACGAACGAGCGGGGCGCGGTACGGGCCGCCTGCACCACCGAAAAGGCGTACTCCCACGTCCAGCTCACGCGCGTACCGCCTTCAGGGCCTCGTCCAGGACCTCGCTCAGCTCCCGCAGCGCGTCCTTGGCGGCAACCGGGTCCTCGTCCTCCAGCGTGCTCATGGCCCGGGCATGCCGGGCTGCAAGGTCGGGGGCGGCGGGCGAACCCGATGCCCCCGGCCCAGCCGGCACCCAACTCCGCAACACTCAGCGACTGCCACTCCAGTGCCTTCGTGAACGCCTCGTCCTTCGTCCGCCGTATCTCCGCCAGCCGATCGGGGTCGACCACGGCGAGGGCCGCCCGCAGCATCCGAGTGCGGGGCCCCGGAAGGCCGTGGACGGTCCGCCGGCTCACGGCGACTGTTCGGGCGCCTCGGGCTGCCGCAGTGCCGAGGTCTTGTCGTCCAGTGGCCAGCGGCGGCAGACCGCCACGTGCAGGATCACGCCGAACGCCAATGCGTTGATGCTTGCATGTCCCACCCACGCCTCAGCGTGGGAGGTCGACCAGGTGAGCGTGTTGGCGTAGGCGAGCAGCCCGGTACAGAGCCCGGCTCCCACCGCCACGGTGACGGCAAGGGTGGCCACGCGTTCCCAGGCGGCGGACAGATACGGGCGCAACGCCCCTTCGAAGAGCATGCCGACAAGCACCCCGGCGGCACTGAAGCTGGTGGCGGCCGCCAGGATGGCGGGCGGCTCCACCCCGCCCGCGCCGTACGCGAGCGCGTAGGTGAGCGCAGCGCCACCGAGCACCAGCACGTTCCCCACGACGATCCGAAGCCATCGCTTCCGCAATGCGTTCATGGGCCAACCACGCCAGACGATGAACAGCCACACCTGCCACGAACCGCACACGGCGAGCACAACGGAGATGGCCTCCCGGGAGAACGGCCCGCTCCGGCTGAACAGGCCGGAGTCCGGCGGGGCGGGAAAGTCGTAGGCGACGTACTGCACCAGGAGAGCGACGGCCCAGGAGAGCGCCAGTGCCGCGATCCCGCCGACGAGCCGCGGCAGGCGCTTGAGCGGCCAGCCCTCGAAGGCAAGGGTCAGTTGCAGGATCGCCGTGAAGGCGGTCAGTCCCAGGGGCAACGAGGCGGGATACAACGGTGAGTGACCAGGCCCCGGAGTCGGATCGAAGATACCGGCGGCGTCGACATGACCGATCACCCGCTGCGCCGCCACCGCCAGGGCGATGCCCGCTGCCGCGATCAGGAGTATGTCCACGCATGCCGACCACTTGGGACGCAGGCTGGAACCCGGCCAGTCCTCCCACCAGAAGGCGATCACCGTCAGGGGCGGCAGCGCGAATGTGACGAGGGGCGAGAGGACGACAACCGATTCCTCCGCGCCACCCAGCCCGAACGCGAACAGCAAGGCGACCGGAACGACCACCAGGAGGCCCGCCATGCCGAGGCCGGGCTGCGTGCCTATGCGGGCACGTTCGGCATCGAGAAACGCCTTGGCGTGCCGGTGCGCCGGAGTCGTCACCGTCGGCTGGTCCGGCAGCTTGCCGAACTGAGTACGGGACGTGGACGTCGGTTGTTTGTCGGGCATGACCCCTCACTTTTCATGAATGCGGTGGCACTGCCGCAACCATGGCGCGGATCAGTCCTCGGGACATCGGTCGTCTGACCGGATGTGTAAAGCCCAATAAGTCGGTCAGTTTCACCATGCGGCCCACTGGATCTGTCACATGACGGCCCAGGAGACAGCCGCGGTGTCATGGTGAATGCGCGTGCCTCCTTCTCAGGGGCAGCCGTCGTGGCGATCGGCGACGAGCTCGGCGACGATCGACAGGACCGTCTCCTCAGGTGTGCGCGCGCCGAGGTCAAGGCCGATCGGTGAACGCAGTCGTGCCAGTTGAGCGGCACGACGCCGCGCTGGCCGGCGCCGCCCGCCTGAACACCTCGGTCTCGCTGTCGCCGGCCATCAGTCCCAGCACTTCGCGTCCGCCGTCCTCGGTGATGCCGGTGGCGATGATCACGGCCTGCACATGATCGGCTGCGTCAATCAGACGAGCTTGTGTGAGGGGTGAGCCAGCGCGTGAGAATATTGTTGGTGTTCCTCACCGAGTTCGGTGCGGATGCGTTCCCCGAAAGCGGCGGCAGAGTCAGCGGGCGGTGACTGGGCCGGCGGCGTCGATGAGGTAGATCCTGCTTCTGGGGGTGCGGTAGCCGGAGCCGTCGAAGTCTGATCGATATCGTCCAATCCGGACCTCCACAATGAGGATGGGTTCCGGTCTGGGCAAGATGGTGCAGCAGCGCTGTCCGGTCGACGCGCACGCGATATCCACAGAACGTGGTCTGGCGTTCACTGCTGTTGTGATCAGGATCGACCCACTGCTCTGCGCGAGTAATATCCGCCCTATCCTGGGCAATCAAGACTGCCCACCGCCGCCTGGCACAACGCCAGGCCGATCAGCCACGAACCGCTGCGAACAGGGCAAGACCGAGACACGCCACAGCACCAGCAGCCAACAGATCAGCCCGACCGACCAAGTGAAGCGCCACTGAAGACCAGCCGGACTCTGTGCTGGCGCCGGCTTTGACGCGGCCCGCGTAGCAGTTGAGCCCGCACGGCATCAGCGCAGACGCTGGAGAAGTCATAGAGCATGTCCCACGCGGACTTGTCGAACCACAGAAAGTCGCCCTCTCCCCGGCGCTGGTCTCCAGGACCAGACCGCCCCGCCACGAGTTGCGGTGCAACTCCTTCACGGCCGAGCAGGGTGACTAGGGCGGCGTTCAGCTGCCCCACCAAGGCGACTCCAACTAGCCTCAGTTCACGGTGGTTTGTGAAGATCAGGCGTTGTGAGGTGGCTCCGGGTGGCGGCTTGATTTGGGACCACCGGTCTCCAGATCGGCAGCCGGGACTGGCGCAGTTGTCACCGCGCGAGTCCCGGCTCTTCGTCAGCGGGAGCAGATCACGGCGACGAGGGTGAAGGAGGCGAAGAAGGGCCCCTCGGAAAGCGAGGTGAACCACCGGCGGCCGCGTGCTTCGTCGATGTGACCGTCCTGGATGGCTTGTTGCATGTTGCGGCCGAGTCCCAGGGTGTGATCCGCGTCCTGGAAGTCGAGGAAGACCGGTGTCGTGGCCCTCACCGTCTCGACAACGAAGCCTGTTTGCTCCGCGAGACGGGCTAGCCTGCGGCCGATGGTGGCGTGACGGACCACTTCCGACGTGGTGTAACGCGTGAACGCGCGGCTCGTGTCGAGATCCTCGGCATCGACCACCAGGGTGTCCCAGTCCGGCTCGGCCAGACCGATCCGTGCCCCTGGCCGCGTGACCAGGTGAAGCTGTTCCAGCACACCGGCCGGCTCGGCGACGTGCATGAGCACCCGGTCGATCTTGGCCCGGTCCACCGTGCCGGGCTCGACGGGGAGGGCGTGGGCGTCTGCTTCGCGGATTTGAACTGCCGGCAGGCCGCTGGTGCGTCGGCGGGCTTCTGCCAGCATCGCCGGGTCGCGGTCCACGCCGATCACTGTGCCGTTCACGCCGACACGTTCCGCAAACGTCGGCAGGTCTGTGCCCGGGCCGCATCCCACGTCGAGCGCGGTCTGGTCTGGCTGGACGTCCAGCAGTTCCATTAACTCCTGCTTGTAGCTGCGGCCGGCGGCGCTGGCCGCAGCTCGGAGCATGTAGGCGGCCTGGTCAGGTCGGGGCGCGCCGAGAGTGGTTGACATGCGGGAAAGTGAAACACGGTCCATGATCCGTGGGCAGCGCGATTCAAGGACGGGCTTCTATTTGGTGCTGTTGTTCCTGACCTTGGTGCGGGCCAGGCGGTAGGACTCAGCGCCGGTCTCGATGAGGGTGGCGTTGAAGGTGAGTCGGTCCACGATCGCCGCGCAGAGCCTCGGGTCGGTGAAGGTTTTGGACCAGCCGTCTGGGGCTGGCACTTGTTCTCTCACAAGGGTTGCCGCTGCCACCTGGCCGTATCCCGCTCCTGCGGTCCTCGTTGGTTCTCGTGGCAGCAGCCCGGTTTTCAAGGTGCCGCCTTGACCGTTCAGGTGCGAGGAAGGTATGCCGGTGGCCGAGGCGAGACTGCACCCATGAGGGTCGATGCTGTCAAGACGTGAGTCGGTCTGGCCTGCGGCTCCGCGATGGGGCCGGGGCTGTGTCTGTTTGGGTTTCCGTTGACGGCGTGGGAGTGAGTGAAGAGCCGTAGCGGTGGTGGCTGTTGTGTATCCCCGAGTGGTGATCTGGGCCGGCGGAGAGGTCTCGCATGCACCCATTCGGCACCAGGCTGCTGCTTGGCGCCATGGCCGTGATTCGGGGAACCGGGCTGCTCAGTCAGGTCATCGAGCGCGGCGGAGCCGGCTCATGCAGTTTCACGAGCGCACCCGGCGCCGGCGACCGCCTGCGGCGGTGGCGGTTCACCGAGGCCTCTTACGAGGTTCGGCGTCGGCTTCCTGCAGGACGTGGTAGGCGCGGGTGATCAGTTTGCGGGCGATGGCGGTGGTGGCGATCTTCTTCCCGCGGCGGTGTGCGATGGCCTGGTCGGTGTCCACGAACTCGGGCGATCTCTTGGCGGTCTGGGCCGCCTCGCACAAGATCCACCGTAGCCATGCCGAGCCCTGCTTCGAGATGTGGCCGTGCCGGACGGTCAGATCCGAGCTGCGGACTGTGGGGGTGAGTCCGGCCCAGGAGGCCGGCTTGCGTGCATCGGGGAAGCGGGAGATGTCGCCGACCTCGGTGACGATTACCAGCGCGGTGAGGATTCCGACCCCGGGCAGCCGGGTGAGGGCAGCAACCCGTGGATCACCGCGGGCCCGGGCGGCCAGCAGACGGTCCAGGGCATCGATCGGCTCCTTGAGCGCGTCCAGCACGGCCAGCAACTGGTCGACGACGATGCGGGAGGCGTCCGGAAGATCGAGGCCCTCCGCCACGCCCGCCCTGCGGCAGTGAAACAGGCCCCGGGCCGCTCGAGACCGTGCTCGGCGAGCACGGCGTGGATGCGGTTGCGCAGCAGGGTACGCAGGCGCACCAAGTGGAAGCGGTGCCGTAGCAGGATGCGCTGCTGCCGGACGGCCGCGGGGGTGATCCATGCCTCCGGCAGCAGGTCCGCACGCAGCAGCTGAGCGAGGGGTGCGGCATCGACCTTGTCGTTCTTCAAGCGGGCCGAGGTGATCGCCTTGCACCGTGAGGGATGGACCAGATGGGGCTGAAAGCCGTAGTCCTCCAGCGTTTCCACCAACCAGCCCCAACCGAACGCGGCCTCGAAGGCGACGGGCGCGCCGATCGGCAGGTCCCCGATGACCCCGACACGGGGTGCACGCCATTGGGCACATTCTGGTTCCCTCGCACCGCACCGTCGTGACCCACCACGGCGATCTGCGAGCGCTTGCGATGCACGTCGGTACCGACGTAGACAGACATCGAGGGCCTCCTTCCCGAGCTCGCACCTACCCGGACAGTAGGTACCGCCGGGCTGAGCAGGAAAGGGAGCCCGACCCTCATAGAGTCAGGTCAGGGGATCGTCCTATGCCGCCCCGGAAACGCTCTTCCTCTGAAGCGCAGCGAGATCGGTCTCACTGAGCCGTGTCGGCGTTCCTCTCCTCGCGGGCGAGGCCGGTGAGGACCCTTAAGGGAGAGGCGAAGCTGAACGCGCTGCCCGTGATCCGGGCGCTGCTGGCGGACCAGACGAGCGCGGGCGAAGTGCTCGGGGAAACCTTCGCTCGCGATCAGGGCGAGTTCTTCGACCTGATCCTCGAACTCGCGGACTTCACCGCCACGTGCATCACCATCCGCGAGGCCCGCTCCGGAACGTCGGCCGCCGACACGCTGGCCCACCTGGAGGAGATGCTCAGGTGACCGGGATGCCGGCTCCTTCGTCGAGCCGGTCGGCCAGGATCATGGCTACGTCGTCTGCGAGGTGACCTTCGGTGTGGTGGATCAATGCGTGGTGCAGTTGGTGAAGAAATTCCTGAGGGGTGGTGCTGAAGCTGATCGATTCCATGGTCTCGGGCAGGGGGAAGAAGGTGTTGTCGGGGTTGCGGGCTTCGATCACGCCATCGGTGTACAGGAGCAGGCGGTCGCCGGGTGCGAAGGGGTGGCTCTCCGGCTTTTCGGGAAGGTCGGGCATCAGGTCTTCCAGGCCCAGGGGCGGAAGCGGTGTGGTGGGCATCAAGGTCTGGGTCCGGCCCTCGTGCAGTACCAGCGGGGGTGGGTGGCCGCGGTTGACCAGCTGTACTACGGGTTCGTCGTGGGGTATCTGGGCGATGAGTGCGGTGGTGAATCCCTCCATCAGGGCTTCCTCGGGATAGGAGCCCGGCACGGCGGCCTCCCGGCGCAGCGCGGCGGCGCAGTGGTTCATGACCTGGACCAGGTCCTCCTCGTAGTGCGCGGCCTCCCGGAAGGCGCCCAGTGTCGTGGCGACCGCGCGCATGGCGTTCAGCCCCTTGCCGCGGACGTCTCCCACGATCATCCGGACGCCATACCGCGTCTGGACGGCCTCGTACAGATCACCGCCGACCTGTGCCCCGGTGCCGGCCGCGAGGCACAGGCCGGCCGCCCGCACCGGGCCCAGGCGCTCGGGGACCGGCCGCAGAATGACCTCCTGTGCGCACACGGCGATCCGGCGGACCTGGTCGAGCTCGCGCCGCCGGTACGCACGCACGGCGCTGCTGATGATGAAGCCGGCTGTGGAGACCAGAGCCAGAGCCAGGAAGTTGGTGTAGACCTGCAGGGTGCCCCATGCCTGGTTGTAGGTGGCTGTGGTCACGCTGATCGCCAGCGCAAGGGCCACTGCCGAGGCCGTGCGCTTGGGACCCATCGTCACCGCTGCCAGCGCCGGCACCGCGGTGAGAAGGGGGCCGGTGTAGATGAAGTGGGCAGGGGTGAGCTCGATGGTCAGCACGGCCAGCGCGATCACGAACGGCAGGCACTGCACCAGTGTGAGCAGGACCCTGCTGTGAGCGTCCGCTCCTGGTCGAGAAGGTGGGCGAAAGAGCGACGCCATGGATTCAGGCTGCCTCGCTGACGCTCTGGTGAGCTCCTGAGGGACCGAACTCCCGCCATGTGAAGCACTGAGGCCTCCGACTTGGCCGCAGATCCGCCTGATGCCAGATCCAAGATCCCGGCACACACTCCCGGTGTGATCGATTTTTCGTTCGATTATGCGGCGGGCGCGGCACAGGCCTCCTTCCCTCACGACCTGGTCCAGCTCCAGGCCGACTCGTACCGGGCCTGCACCGAGGAGAACTGCACCCGATGGCTCTGATGACGACGACTCCCCGCACCCGGCAGCGATCACAGTCGCGTACCCGGGTCAGATCCGGTTGAGGGTGTGCAGGGTGGCGGGGACGGGCTCCGTGGGCCATGCGGCGTGAGACTCCTCAGCTACTTCATGCACAAGCCCCTAAGTTTGCCCCAGTCTGTCCAAATTTTCCTGTGAGGTGTGTCACAGCGACTGAGGGTGGTGGACGGCTGAAGCGAGCGCCGGGGTGCGTGTCTCGTGCGCCGGGGCCGCGCCCCTTGTCGCTGGTCGCGTGCAGGTGGAGGCTGTGCGATCAGCGGCCGGCATGTGGGGGCTATGCGTGGGGCCCGTGGGAGTGGTGAAGTGGTTCGACCCGGAACGGAGCGTGGGCCGTGTCGTGCAGGACGGCGGAGAGCCCTCCGCGATTGCGTACTCGTCAGCGGTTCAGGGTCCTGGGGGCCGGATATTGCTCGCGGGCGAGCCGGTGGAGTTCGATCTCACCTTCGACGCCGCGGGGTCCGGGCGGACATATGCCGCCTTCGTCTCTGCGAGGGCGGTGTCGGCTCGGTCTGACCAATCCCGACATCGTGTCCGTCCCGGTCTCCGACCAGAGTCGCATCGAGCGCTTCTACACCGACGTCCTCGGCTTCACCGAGCCGATGGACGACCAACTCGGAATTCGGCAAGAGACCCGTGATCGCCACGCCGGAGGTTGAAAAACACCTAGTCAGAGGTCGTTTTCGTCTCTAGGGCCCAGGTATCTCCTGGTCTGTGTGGCGTGGGGCTGTGATGCTGACGGGACCGGCGATGTAGTCGAGTCTCGAGGGCTGGATGGGGTGATAGCTGAGGCGGAATGAGACTTACGCCTGTCTCGCCCCAGGACGCCCCGTTCGGTGGCCTTGCTCCCGCGATTGAAGACGCACGCCTGGGCGCACTCGCGTCCGGGCGGTACGTCCAGGGCATGAGTGCTCGACGTCCGTATCCAAGTGATCTGTCCGATGCCCGCTGGGAGCTGATCGAGCCGGTCCTGGCAGCATGGCGCTTCGAGCGTCGCGGCCGGGCCCTGGACTTCGGCCGCCGCCCGAGCATGACCTGCGCGAGATCATGGACGCGATCTTGTACGTGGACCGCACCGGAGCGCAGTGGCGATACCTGCTGCGACTGAGCGGCTCCCTCAAAACGGAGAGCTTCGCGATAGCGGAGGCCTGGCGGCCCTGCGGCCCCGAGGGCGGGCTCGACGGCCTGGCCCGGGCCTACGAGCTCATCCTGCGGCATTACCGCGAGCACGCGGCTCTGCTCTCCGCGATCAACGAAGTCGCCACGTACGACCTGGCGGTCCGGGAAGCATGGACTGCGGATCAGGACCGTTTCATCGACAACGCAGTGACGGTGCTGAAGGAGGAGCGGCGGGCCGGCCGGACACCTGAGGACATCGACCCGGAGCTCGCCGCGAGGATCATCGTCCAGGGAGGCAGTCAGGTCATCGCCCAGCAGATGTCCGGCAGCGAAAGGGACAACGCCCCGGTCGCGCGCGAGCTGGCAGCGGGTTACTGGTACGGCGTGTACCGTCGCTCCTCCGGAGCCAGTGCCGGCTAGCCAGGTTCGGAGGTGCCTACTGTGCCTTCGACCAGGCTCGGACAGGGTCTCCCGCATACTCCCAGAGTCTGTCCGCCGCTCCGAGGTCCAGGGCGTGGGCAGCGACGCCGCCTCCTTGCGCGTCGGCCGGTACGACCTGCGCCTCCTGGTTGTCCTCGAAGTAGCGGCCGGTCACGGCATCGAGCAGCGGCGATGCGGCGAGCGGCACGGACGTCGCGGCACCCTGCGCAGGAGTCTTGCAGTGCGGCGGTGGGGTGAGGTTCCCGTCCTCGTCCATCACGCCGAACGCACGCATGGTGTCGTCGTCGAGATTGCGCCGGAGGTTGGTGAGGATGAACCCTGGATCGAGCGCATTGGCGGTGATGCCGTCGACCGCCCAGCGAGGGGGGCCCACGGCGAACAGGACGTCGGCGGTCTTGGACTGCCCGTAGGCCACCCACCGGTCATAGGGACGCTGCTCGAAGTACGGGTCGTCGAAGTCGAAGGACGCCCAGCGGTGGGCGCCGGAGCTGACGACCACGATGCGGGCGGAGCCCGCGTCACCCAGCGCAGCGTGCAGCGCGCCGGCCAGGGCGAAGTGCCCGAGGAAGTTGGTGGCGAGCTGCATCTCCCAGTCCGCGTCTGTGACGGTCCGCTCCGAAGCGCCATGATCCCCGCGTTGGCCACGAGGATGTCGAGCGGCCTGCGCCAGGCCCGCGCGAACGCGTCCACCGACGCCAGGTCTGCCAGGTCCAGCGCCACGGTCCGCACGAGGCCCGCGGCGGGGACGTCGGCGAGTTCGCGTGTTCGTCACCCGCTCCCGCATCCGGGCAATGACCGAGGCCAAGGACTCCACGACTGCGGTCACTGCGTCACTGTCCTGTACCCAACCAGCGGGGTAGACGGGCACGTTGCTGTCGGCAGCGACGGTTGCCGCCCGGCCGTCGGGCGTGATGCCGAGCGCAGCGGCCCTCTCGGCGACAGCGTCGGAGAACTCCCCGGCGCCCGTCACGACCCTGTCGGGCTGGAGATGAATGGAGCGAAGCGTCGCCCGTGCAGGCTCCAGTGGACCTGCTTGCCCGTCAGCGACAGATCCAGCAGGTCCACCAGGGCGCCCTGCAAGGCCTGGGCGATGACCTTGCGGTCGGCTTCCGGCAATGGGCTCGTGATGCCAAACATGGCATGTCCTCCATCCTCAGGGGAGAACTTCAGCCTTTTTCAGGTGCTTTGCCGGAGTGGTGCAAGAGATCGAAGGTGCGATGTGCGAGCCGGTGCCGGAAATCGGCGTCGAGGGTAATGGGGTTCGGCTGGACCGGTCGTCTCTCGTCCAGGTACTGGCCGGCCCACCTACCGGTGGACAGGGCGGCATTCACTACGTTGTGCGCTCCGTGCACGACCGAGTCACCGCCGATATCGAACATGGCGTGCAAGAGCTCGGTGCTGATGACTCCCGGGTGGAGACTTACAGTGTCCGGCTGCGGCGGGGCCGCTTGTTCAACCAGCCACCGAGCGTGCGCCACCAAGGCCAGCTTCGAGCGCGCGTACGCAGTCGTTGCGCTGTAGTGGGAGCGCTCGAGATTGAGGTCGTCCGGGTCGAGCGAAGCGGACAGATGGGTCGCCGAAGCGACATGTACTACTCGGCCGCCGGATGCAACGAGCAACGGGGTGAGACGTTCGGTGAGCAGCACGGCCGCCAGGTAGTTCGTCTGGAGAGTCGCTTCATTGCCGTCGTGACTGAGCCGGCGTCTCGGTGCTCCCGGGCGGCCGGCGTTGTTGATGAGCACATCGACCCGATCCGTGATCTTCGAGATCTCGGAGGCGAGTGCGCGCACCATGGCCAGGCTGTCGAAGTCAGCGTGTACGTAATGCACCTCTCCTGAGCCGGCAGCGCGGAGCTCCTCCAGCTGCCCAGTGACTTCTTGTGGCCTTTGCGGGCCATGGAGGATCAATCGGGTCACCTGCGGCGCCAGCAGACGGGCGGCGGCTCGCCCGATGCCGCTGGTCGCGCCGGTGAGCACCACAGTCATGTCATGTGTTCTCAATCGAATCTCCGGTCGTTGTCGGTTCTCTCATGCGATCTGTTCGCCGTCGGGGTAGTCGGTGGACTTCGACAGCTCGCTCCACGCGGCTGTCTCGGCGTCGAAGGCGGAGCGGGCGTCGGCGACGAGCCGGAGCGCGTCGCTGCCGAGGATGAGGTGGGTCGGCGGGTTCTCGGCCTCGACGACGGCGAGCAGGGCGCGGCCGGCCTCGGCGGGGTTGCCGAGCTGGTGGCCGCTCATGGCGAGGCGGCGTTCGCGGGTCGCGGCGAAGATCTTGTCGTAGTCGGCGATGGTGCTCTCGACGCGGTGCATGGAGCGGCCGGCCCAGTCGGTGCGGAAGGAGCCGGGCTCGATGGCGGTGACATGAATGCCGAGCGGGGCAACTTCCTGGGCGAGCGTGGCGGCGATACCCTCGACGGCGAACTTGGAGCCGTGATAGGCGGCCAGGCCGGGGAAGGCGCGCAGACCGCCCATGGAGCTCACGAACAGGATGTGACCCGCACGGCGCTCCCGCATGCGGGGGAGGACGGCTTGGGTGACCGCAACGACGCCGAAGACGTTGACGTCGAACTGGCGGCGGAAGGTGTCGAGGGAGGTCTCTTCGAAAGTGCCCTCGACCCCGTAGCCGGCGTTGTTGACGAGCACGTCGATGCGACCGACCTCTTCCTCGATCGCCGCGACGGTCGGCGCGATGGCATCGGTGTCGGTGACGTCGAGCACGCGGGCATGGGCGCGTCCCGGGGCTATCTGCTCGAAGGCGGCGGCGTGGTCCGGGGCACGAACCGTGCCGACGACGGCGTGACCGGCCTCGAGGGCGGCGGTGGCGAAGGCGCGGCCGAGGCCGCTGCTCACGCCGGTGATGAGGAACGTACGGGGCATCTTCTCTCCGTTGGCGGTAGTGGCAGGTGAGCTTCAGTTCGCGGCGGCGAGCGCCTCGAAGTCCTCATCGGACAGCTGGACGGTCGCGGCCGCGATGTTGTCCTCCAGGTGCGCGACCGATGAGGTGCCGGGGATCGGCAGCATGACGGGCGAACGCTTCAACAGCCAGGCGAGGGCGAGCCGGCCGGGGGTGTGTCCGGTGCGCTCGGCGATCTTCGCGAGGGGGCCGCCGCGCGCCGCGAGGGCGCCGGTCGCGAGCGGGTACCACGGGATGAAACCGATGCCGTTGGCCGTCGAATGGTCGAGCAGTTCCTCCGCCGAGCGGTTGGCCACGTTGTACATGTTCTGCACGGTCGCGATCGGCGCGACCTTCTGCGCCGCCTGGAGGTCGGCGATGCTGACCTCGGACAGTCCGATATGGCGAATCTTCCCCTCGTCCTGCAGCTTCTTCAGCTCGCCCACCTGGTCTTCGAGCGGCACGGTGGGGTCGATGCGGTGCAGCTGGAAGAGATCGATGCGCTCGACCCCCAAGTGCCGCAGGCTGAGCTCGGCCTGCTGACGCAGGTACTCGGGGCGGCCGAGCGGGGTCCAGAGGTCCGGGCCCTGCCGGCTCAGTCCCGCCTTCGTGGCGATGACGAGGTCGTCCCTGTACGGGTGCAGCGCCTTCTTGATGAGCTGCTCGGCCACGAACGGCCCATAGCTGTCGGCCGTGTCGATGAAGTTCACGCCCAGCTCAACGGCGCGGCGCAGCACACGCACCGCCTCGTCCGGGTCCTTCGGGTCACCCCACACCCCCTTGCCGGTGAGTCGCATCGAACCGAATCCCAGGCGGTTCACCGTCAGGTCGGCGCCGATCGTGAACGATCCCGACGCCGCGGCGGTCAATGTCGTCATATCAAACTCCATATCCGAAATGTGCCCCTCATCCTGCGAGGGGTCAGCAACGCTAGTCAAGGGGGTGCTCAGGCATCGCCGAGCAGACGCTCCACGAACAGGTCCCAGTCGAACCCGTCCAGTTCCGTACCGGGTGGCACAAGGTCGTAGGTGCTCAGCAGCCACGCCTCCAGCGTGGACAGGCTCACCTCGAACAGTGCCGTCATGCCGCGCGATTCAAGCTGCATGTACATCACGGGCCGGGGGTGAGTCGGCGAGGGCCACAGTCTTACGTCGCCCATGCCGGTGTGCCCCTGTGTGCCCTCGAAGAGCAGATCACGCGAGATGACCCAGGTCACGGTTGGGCCGTGGGGAGGACTTAGACAGACGTCCACCGTCAGTGGATCGGCCGGGTCGTAATGGAAAGCGGCCCGCATCGGGAGACGGGTCGACGGCCCCAGGATCCGATGGACACGCATCGGCAGCGAGCTGATGTGATCGAGAGCCGGCCGGCCGGCCGTGCTCTCCGGTTGTTTGTCGGGCATGGCCCCTCCCTTTTTCCTGAATGCGGTGGCACTGCCACAACCATGGCGCGGACCAGTCCTGGGGACATCGGTCATCCGACCAGATGTGTAAAGCCCAACATGTCGGTCCGTTTCCCAATGCGACCCACTGGATCTGTCACATGACGCCACAGGAGACAGCCGCGATGTCACGATGAACAGGTCTGCGCGTCCTTGTCAGGGACAGGCCCGAGCCGCCGTGGCGATCGGCGACGAGCTCGGTCACGATCGACAGGGCCGTCTCCTCAGGGGTGCGCGCGCCGAGGTCAAGGCCTATCGGTGAACGCAGTCGTGCCAGTTCCTGATCTGTCACACCTGCTTCGCGCAGGCGCCGCGTGCGCACCTCGTGGGTGCGCCGGGAACCCATGGCCCCGATATGGGCAACCGGCAGCTTCAGCGCCCCTTTCAGGAACGGTATCAGTGGCTTACCGCGTTTCCGCGGGCCGAACGGGGTGGATTGGCAGGCACCACCGGTTGCGCCGGGCCGGCATGAAGTCGGATGGGGTGTTCTCCCAGGCCGTCCTTAACCTCGCGCTTTCGCGAGGGGGGCTGTCCGAAGGTTGATCAAAAGCACGGGAAGTGCTCCTGACCTGCAACGATAGGACTTGCTGAGGGTCCTGTTGGCTGCGAGGAAAGAAGCACTTCCCAGGTGAAGAAGCGTATCGGGTCCTACCCGCGTGTCCGCGTCGAGGGCGGCGGTCGTTCGGTGGTCTCCCAGGCCGGGGCCGTGCTGCTGGTGGAGACGGCCCGGAAGGCCGGTCTGGATGCGGCGATATCCGCGGCTCCAGCACCGTGGTGCAGGGCCCGGACGGTGCACGATCCGGGCAAGATCCTGCTGGATGTGGCGCTCGCGGTCGTTTTGGGCGGGGACTGCCTGGCCGATGTGGGGATGCTGCGGGCCGAGCCGGCGATGTTCGGGCCGGTGGCCTCCGATCCGACGGTGTCCCGGCTGATCGACACACTCGCAGCGAGCGGGAAACGCGCCTTGGCCGCACTCAGGCAGGCGCGCGCCGAAGTCCGCGAACACATCTGGCAGTTGGCCGGTGAGAGGGCACCGGTTGCCGGTGGACAGGTGACCGTGGACCCGGACGGTGTCCTCGTGATCGCGCACTCGGACAAGCAGGATGCCGCCGCGACCTGGAAGAGGACGTTCGGCCACCACCCGCTGATGGCCTTCGTCGACCACGGCCGCGGCGGGTCCGGGGAACCGGTCGTGGGCCTGCTGCGGCCGGGGAACGCCGGTTCCAACACTGCCGCCGACCACATCGAGGCCGCGAGGCTGGCCCTGGCCCAGCTGCCGAAGAAGTACCGGCGCGGACGGCACACGCTGATCCGTTGCGACTCCGGTGGTGGTACCCATGAGTTCGTGGCCTGGCTCGCGGCGCGCGGGAGGTGGCTGTCGTACTCGGTCGGGATGACCATCACCGACGCCATCCACCAGGCCGTCCTGCAGGTTCCCGTATCGGCGTGGACGCCGGCCGTCGAGCCGGACGGCGAGATCCGGGACGGCGCCTGGGTCGCCGAGATCGACGCCGGCAGCGACTGCCTGACCGGCTGGCCGAAGGGTATGCGGCTGATCGTCCGCAAGGAACGCCCGCATCCGGGCGCCCAGTTGCGCTTCACTGACGCCGACGGGATGCGGCTGACCTTCGCCACCAACACCACCCACGCGGCGATCGCCGAGCTGGAACTACGGCACCGCCGGCGGGCCCGCGCCGAGGACCGCATCCGCGCCGCCCGCGCCACCGGCCTGCGCAACCTGCCCCTGCACGACACGGCACAGAACCGGATCTGGCTGGAGATCGTCCAGCTCGCCCTGGGCCTGCTGGCCTGGATGCCGATGCTCGCGCTGACCGGCACAGCCCGGCTGTGGGAACCCCGCCGCCTGCGGCTACGGCTGTTCTCCACCGCCGCCCAGCTCGTCACCACAGCCCGCCGCCGACACCTGAAATTCGCGACGCACTGGCCCTGGCCCCAGGTGATCACAGACGCCCTCAACCGGCTGCCCACACTGCCGAACCCCGGCTGACCGGCAACGTTCCCTGTCCCTACGAACCGCACCACCACACCGGAGCGTGGAAGCCGGCGCCCACCCGACGCGACTGTGAGGATGATCGGGTGCCGCCTCGGGCGGTGGCCTGACCCGCGACGCGACTGGCCTCGTGCCCTGCGTGCTGATCTGTCGACCATGCCGGAGGCGGCGCTTGCTGCCGCCGGACCGGTGGGCGTGTCCCGACAGGGGCTTCGCGACAGGCACCGTCACAGTCCTGACCGCCACACCGGCCCGGCGTCGGCCACCGGTGTTCCCGAAGCGCTCAGGAGACAGGCGACCGTGCCCAGCATGACCCAGCCCACCCGCACCCGTCACCACACGGGCGAACCGCCCGAGGACGTCGTACTCGGAGTGGACACCCACAAGGACACCCACGTCGTCGCGGTGACCACCACGACAGGGGCCATGCTGGACACCCGCAGCTTCCCGACCACCCAGGAGGGCTACCGGCAACTCCTGGCCTGGGCACGTGCCTTCGGGCAGCTCCAGCGGGCCGGCGTCGAGTGCACCGGCTCCTACGGCGCGGCGCTGACACGCTACCTGCACAGCGAAGGCATCACTGTCATCGAGGTCAACCAGCCGGACAAGGCCACCCGCCGCCGGCGCGGCAAGACCGACGCGATCGACGCGGCAGCTGCCGCCCAAGCGGTGCTGTCCGGCCGGGCCACTGCCAACGCCAAGACCAGCGACGGGCCGGTCGAGGCCATCCGGATGTTCAAGATGGCCAAGGGCTCCGCGATCAAGTCGCGCTCACAGGCGATCAACCAGCTCAAGGCCGTCCTGGTGTCCGCGGATCCTGCTCTGCGCGAGTCACTGACCGGGCTGAGCAACCCCAAGCTCATCCGCCGGTGCTCCGAGCTGGAGGCCGTGGACGGG
Organism: Streptomyces flavusporus; assembly: GCF_046267975.1. Taxonomy (NCBI): domain Bacteria; kingdom Bacillati; phylum Actinomycetota; class Actinomycetes; order Kitasatosporales; family Streptomycetaceae; genus Streptomyces; species Streptomyces flavusporus. The sequence goes on from NZ_CP176503.1 coordinate 9,257,890, forward strand.
ATCGGCCCGGCAGCGGCGGCCCGGCACACACTCCGGCTGCTGGCCCGACGGATCCAGCATCTCACCGAAGAGATCAACGGCCTCACGGCGCGGATCACCACCGCCATCGCCGCCCGTGCACCGAGAATCCTGGAGCACTACGGCGTCGGCCCGGACACCGCTGCCGCGTTGCTCATAGCGGCCGGTGACAACCCACAACGGATGGGCAGCGAAGCGTCCTTCGCCGCACTCTGCGGCGTCAGCCCGGTGGAGGCATCCTCCGGCAAGACACAACGCCGCAGGCTCAACCGCGGCGGCGACCGCCAGGCCAACTCCGCGCTCTACACCATCGTCCTGGCCCGCCTGCGCTGGGACACCCGCACGCGCGACTACGTGAAGCGACGCATCAGCGAGGGCAAGACCCGCCGAGAAGCCATCCGCTGCCTGAAACGGTACATCGCACGAGAGATCTACCAGACGATCACCCGCGAACCGCGGTGACACCAGCACCAGCCGCTTGACATCCATAGGGGCATCAGCCGGGTCGCCAACCTGCCCACCCCCAGAAAACTCCGCCCCGAACCAGCAGAAAGGGCCCGTCAGCAAGCTGACGGACCCTCATGCAAGATCGAGGTTAACGGTTCTCCGCCCGCATCATCCAGGCGTGCTTTTCCAGGTCGTCGATGATCGCGTGCAGGAGGTCGGCGGTCGGCGGATCTTCCGCGTCCACCTCGTCACGTGCCTGCCTGAGCGTCGCCGCTGTAGCACGGAGGCGGGTGTCGAGCAGGGAGGCCACGGTTGCCGTGTCCTGCTCTCCGCCGGGAAAGGCGGGAAGCGTCGTGGTCGCGGTGACCATGTCGGAACGTCCGTCCACGGCGGCGCCGAGTGCGCGTATGCGCTCGGCGACCGTATCGGCCGCCTCCCTGGCCGTGTCGACGATGTCGTCGAGTTGCAGATGCAGGTCACGGAAGTTGCGACCTACGACATTCCAGTGTGCCTGCTTGCCCTGCAGGTGCAGCTCGATCAGATCGACGAGCACCTGCTGAAGGGCGCCGGCCAAGGCCGGTGACGCGGTGATCAACGGAACGTCGTCCTCGCTCCGCCTTTTCGTCACGGTCGAGCCTATGGTTGTCACACTCTCTCTCCGTTCAACAGCCCAGGAGGCGCACCCGGCGCGGCGTCGACAGCGGCGGGATGCACCATCCGGGCATCCAGTGTGGGAAGTGCCCCCTGCAGGGCATCAGGTGGGACGGCATGAGGGCCTTCCGGTCACCGCTGCGGATGTGGCAATCCGCACCGCGCCAGAAGGTCCTCAGCCGTTTCAAGGTGCCTCGGAGGAGATCCGCGTCAGGGCGATCTCCGTGGACGGAACACCTAGAGGCTTCTTCATCAACCCGGCCGTGAACTCCCGGGTGTTCGGCATCCTGGGCGAGACCAGGACGCTCGGCGGCGCCGTCAACATCGCCGCCTTCAACCTCGGTATCGCCGTCGCCCCCTGGGTGGGGGGCCTGCTCATCGACGCGGGGTTCGGACTGGAGGTCACGGCGTGGGTCGGTGCGGCCTTCGCGGTGGCGGCGCTCGGGAGCACCCTGCTGGACCGGTTCCTGACCAGGCGCCACGAGGCGGCCGACCCGGGTTACGGGAGGACCGTCGTCTCATCCCGCTCGGAGGAGGTCACCGCCGCCCACCGGTGACGATGCGCCGACCCGAGGTTCACGATGGCCGTCGGCGGGGATGCCGACGACCGTTCACCTCATACCGGCCCGATCGCGGTGACGCGTCCCAGCCCGTCATCGCGCCGAGGTGAAAGGCGCATAGCAGGCCGTCGGCGGTACCGGAGAGCACGGCGAGGACGGTGGAGTCCGCTCGAGCACTGTCAGGTGATGCCGTGCAACAGCCGCGACAGTTCGGCGTCCAAATCGAGCCTCTCCGTCTCACGACCTGCCGGCACCATCTGGTACGCACGCCGCAGCAACTGAGCCACCACGGGGAGTGGAGCAATCAGCCGGGCAGTCCCGTGCGGTGAGGACAGGGCGAGGTTCAGCTCAGCGTCGGGTCCGGAGCCCGTCGGCCAGACGCGCACATCACCATGCCCGGTCGGCCGGTAGAGCCCCTCCGCCAGCAGGTCACGGGCCACGAACCAAGGAGCCGAGAGGTCGGTGCCGACATGGAAGTCGAGGCACACGGCAAACGGGTCGTGCGGTTCGTAGCACAGCTGCGTCGGCACCGTCATCCGCTCCTCGGCGGTGAGTACGAGTTCCATGTACAGCGGCTCGTCTATGCGGATCGCCATGACTCACTCACATTGCTCCTTGAGGGCCTGGGGTGCCGGGTGCACCACCGCGCCACGGCGGCGGTGCACCCGGCGGAGGCCCGGCTCAGCGGAAGATGCCCTTGTCGAAACCGTGGGCGTCGCCGGTCACGACGTACCAACTACCGTGGACCAGCAGGTAGAACCGGTCCCCGTCGTAGCGGTACCGCTTGCCGTGGTCGTTGCAGTACCAGTCACCGCCGTCGCGGTACCAGGCGCGGTGTCCGTCCCAGCGGCCGTCCCGACCGTCGTAGCGGTCACGGTCGCGGTCCCAGCGGCCGTCCCGACCGTCGTAGCGGTCACGGTCGCGGTCCCAGCGGCCGTCCCGACCGTCGTAGCGGTCACGGTCGCGGTCCCAGCGGCCGTCCCGACCGTCGTAGCGGTCACGGTCGCGGTCCCAGCGGCCGTCCCGACCGTCGTAGCGGTCACGGTCGCGGTCCCCGCGGCCGTCCCGACCGTCGTAGCGGTCACGGTCGCCTCGATCGTCGTTGCGGTGGTCGCCGTACTCGCCGTTCGAGGACTGGGCGACGATCGCCGCGCGGTCAACCGCCGAACCCGGCGCGGCTGAGGCGGTGCCGCCCACGGCCAGGAGGGCGGCCATCGCGGTGGCGAGAGTGGCGGCCGCGGTAGCGGTGCGCCGTGCGAGGGGGGGGTTCATGATCTTTCTCCTTGACGTGCTCCGAAGCCCTGGATGGGAGGGCTCCAGGTGATGGATGCGCTAGATGGTGATGTCCCAGGCCTCGGTCTGGCTCTTCTTCAGCATGTCCTCGACAAAGCCCGGCACCACGTTGCGGAACTTGCCCGTGTCGCTGGGCACGATCCGCACCATCGCGTCGATCATCTCCTGGGGGTCGAGGCGACCTTCATCGGTGCCGAGCAGCGAGTCGAACCCGGCCTGCACGTCGGCACGCTTGTTGAAGTTCTTGTCGTCGTCGAGCCACCTGAAGGCCGTCTCGGCCATGGTCTCGTTGAAACCGGTCAGGTAGGCGCCGGGGTTGACGGTCTGCACCTTGATGCTGTGCGGGCGCAGCTCGTCCCGGAGCGCCTCCGCGAGGGCCTCGAGCGCGTGCTTGGTCGACACGTAGGGGCCGAAGCCGGTCGGGGTGAACAGACCGCCCATGGAGGAGGTGAAAACCACCTTGCCCGGCCGACCCTGGTCGATCCACTTGCGGGCGAACTTCTGAGCGAGCTCGAGCGGTGCGAACACGTTCGTCTCGAAGTTCTTCCGCAGCAGCCCGACGGGGATCTCGCTGACCGGACCGGCCTCACCGATACCGGCGTTGCTGAAGAGCACGTCGATGTCCCACTTCAGCGCGGCCGCGACATCGTACGGGTCCAGGACGTCCAGCTTCTCGACCCGCAGGTTGTCCAGACCGAGCTCGCGGGCCTTCAGCCGGAGCGCCGCGACCTGGGGGTAGATCTGGGCCGTGGCGATGACGTCGTGACCCTCCTTCGCCAGACCGATGGCCGCACCCTCACCGAAACCCGATCCGGCACCCGTGATCAGAATCCGCTTACCGCTCATGATGATGCACATTCCTTTACTTGGTTTTTTGTATGTGGTGATTTTTCAGAAACCGATCGGTAGGACCGGTTCATCGCACGCCCCAGCCGGGCGGAAGCTCAGGCCGGGACGAAAACTCAGGCCGACGCGGCAGCGAGCGCGGCAGCCGCCGCCTGGGCGATCTCGGCATCCTGGGCGACCGACCCCCCGGACACACCCACGGCCCCGACGACCACGCCCTCAGCGTTGCGAATCGGCTTGCCGCCGGCGAAGACCACCAGTCCGCCGTTGCTGTTCTCCAGGCCGAACGACGTACCGCCCGGCTTGCAGTATTCGAAGAGCGCTTCGGAGTCCAGCTGGAACAGCGCCGACGTGCGCGCCTTCCCCATCGCGATGTCGGCCGAACCCAGCAGGGCACCGTCCATACGAACGAAGGTCTTGAGGTTCGCACCGGTATCGAACACCGCGATGTTCACAGGCAGCGCCATTTCCGCTGCCCTTCGCACACCGGCCGAGAGAACCCGCTGGGCCTCTCCGGTCGAAATGTCAGGCACTGCGACCCGCTCCTTACATGGTGTCTTCATTGCCGACCACTTTCGCTATTCAGGCGCTTGCCGTGAATTTCCGCTAACCGGTCGGCGTTCCCTTTCGACATCCATGTTTGACCATGCCGGGCGTGGGGGTAATCCGTCATCCGGCCATGCCGGAACGGGCTGTCAGCGGTTCCCCTAGGTATGGTGCCCATGGCGGGGCAGGCAGACTTGACCCCCGCATAGGTATCGATTGGCACAAGCGGCACGCGGTTACCGGAAGGGATGAGGTGACCGCTTCAGGGTCATGTCGGGCGATCCGACGCCCGTTGACAAACGCACCCGGCTGCCGACTCGGCCGGGAGCAGGGCTGGGACGATGGCTCAGACGCCCCGTGCTGCCGGATCGCCGGTCCGCCGTTTGAGGCCGCGGCGCGCAGTTCGTGGACGGGCGGGGTCCCCCCTGGCTCGCACCCGGTCGGCACGCCGATCCCACGCAGAAACGATCAGTTAATCCGGATGCCGCCAACTGCCAGGAGACCTTTGCCCTCAGCCACGGCGAGCAGGGTCAGGCGCGCTGTGGGCGTTTCTGCCGCCTCTTTCGATCGCAGGATTCGCCACCGGGTGCCCCGGCGGACGGCTGTCCGCTCGTACCGATGAGGGAAAGCGAACCGCTCGTGAGAAGAACCGAACGGACCGGGATCTCTCTCGTTCCCAGACGGCTGTGGATTCCAGAGAGAACCCAGGGCCGTGTGACGTCGGCGAGCTCTTCTTCGACTTGGTGTTCGTCTTCTTCGTCACTCAGGTCACCCACGCGGTGGGAACCCATCCCGAGTGGGTGGGCCTCCTCAAGGCGCTGCTCCCGATGGTCATCGTGTGGTGGATGTTCAGCGGGTTCGGATGGCTCACCAACGCGGTGAGACCTGACGCGGCGCAGGTGCGCCTGCTGCTGACGCTTGCGATGACGGGCTTCTTCATCATGGGGCTGGATGTGCCTTACACCTTCACGCCCGAGGGCTGGGCCTTCCCCTTGGCGTATCTGGCCGTCATTGCCATCCACGGGCTGGTCTGCCTGACGACCGATGCCCCGTCGGCTCGGCAGGCAATCCGTCGCAACATGCCGTCCAACGCCGCTGCCGGCGTCCCCATACTCGTCGCCCGCACCTTCCGGAAGCATGGGGCTGGGTGTGCTGGCCACCGCTGTGCCCGTCCTCTATCTCTCGCCCTTGCTGGGTCGCGTTCGCGGCTTCGTGCTCGAACCGCATCACTTCGTGGAGCGGCATGCGCTGCTCCTGCTGGTCGTACTGGGCAAATCGGTGGTCGCCATCGGAATCGGCACCCAAGGGTCGACCACCCACCCGGTGAATGCCCCCTTGGCGCTGGGCTTGGCGTTGGGGATCGCCGTGGCCTCGGGCCTGTGGTGGGTGTACTTCGACGGGGACGAAGAGCGAGCCGACGAGGAGTTCGAGAAGGCCACCGAGCACCGTCGCCAGACACTCGCCTACTACGCGTTCACCGGCGCGCACCTGGTGACGATCACCGGCATCATCCTGGTCGCGGCCGGGATCAGCGACGCCATCCACCACTTCGACGGGCACGCAAACCGGTGGTGGCTGGGCTGCGGAACAGCGGAGATGAAGGCCGCCTCGACCCCACCGAGATGATCGACGCGATGGTGCGGATCGTGCCCAGCGACACGGGCAAGTTCCGCAACGTGGTGCCGGAGTTCGTCGAGAAGCTGCTGAAGCAGTCCCAGGCCGAGGCATGGGACTTCACTATCTAGTAGGGCTTTGTTAGGTCCTGTGGTGGGGTTCGGGTGCTGGTGCGGGTTGGCCGCATATCGAGCAGGCGCCGGTCCAGGTGGCCAGGAGGGCCTGGAGTTCGCGGAGGACCGCGTAGAGGGTCAGGCCGGCGCAGGGGCTTTTGGGTCGAGCCTGAGCATGGTGCAGAAGGCCTGGGCGAGGGACGCGAGGGTGACGTGGCGGTGCCAGCCGAGGTAGTTGCGGCCCTCGAAGTGGTCCAGGCCCAGACCGTCCTTGAGCTCGCGGTAGTCGTGCTCAACTCGCCATCGGATCTTGGCGATTCGTACCAGTTCGCGCAGTGGGGTGTCGGCGGGAAGCGTCGAGAGCCAGTAGTCGGTTGGCTCGGCGGAGTCGGGTGGCCACTCGACGAGCAGCCAGCAGTCGGGCAGGGAGCCGTCGGCGGCGCGGCGGATGGTGCGGTTGGCCGGTCGGACCCGCAGGGCCAGGAACTGCGAGCGCATCTCGGCGTTCGGGTTGCGTCTGGTGGCCTTGCTGCCCTGGCGCCAGGTGACGGTGCGGGTGGCCGCTCGGCCGACGGCCAGGGCCAGGGCGCGCAGGGTGGTGTGCGGTTGGGGGTAGGCGGACACGGGAGGGCGGCCCTGCCCGGAGTACGGCGGGCGTTGGGGTGTGGCATTGCCGGGGTGCGCGGTCGTGGTGGCTTTGACCGCGACCGCGTAGGTCAGGCCGCGCTCGGTCAGGCCCTCGCGAAAGCCGGTGGCGTCGCCGTATCCGGCGTCGGCGGCGACCGGAAGGTCGGGCAACTCCCAGTTGTCGCGCACCTCGTCGAGCATGTCCAGCGCCAGGCGCCACTTCTCCCGGTGCCGCTCGGTGTCCGGGATTCCCGCCTTGGCGCGGCGGCGCCGGATCGCCTCGGCCATCAGCGCGTCCTCGCCGTACTTGGTGTCGTCCCAGCTCTCGGGCAGGAACAGGCGCCAGTCGACAGCCGATGACGCACGGTCACTGACCAGGTTCACACTGACGCCGACCTGGCAGTTGCCGCGCTTACCCAGGGCGCCGCAGTACATCCGCGCCACCCCCGGTGAGTCGTAGCCGTCCTTGGGGAAGCCGACATCATCGATCGCGTACGCCTCGGGAGAAATGTGCGCGGCAGCCCAACGGGCCAGCCGCTCACGGACCTTGGAGTAGTCCCAGGTGGACGATGAGACGAACTGCTGCAGCTGCTGGTGGTCCACGCCCAGGCGCTCGGCCATCGGCTGCATGGACTTGCGCTTGCCGTCCAGCATCAGCCCGCGCAGATACAGCTCGCCCTTGGCCCGCTGGTCCCGACGCGCCAGCGAACCGAGCATCTCCGCCGCGAACGCCTCCAGGCGCGGGCGGACCGTCTCCATCTCCTCAGGTGTCACACCTGACAGAACATCACAATCTACCTGACGATGATCAATCGGGGTACCTAACAAAGCCCTACTAGTGCTGCTCCGCAGAAGTTCGTGGAGGGGTCAGGCCGCCGGGCTGTCGAGGTAGAGGCCGCAGGCGCAGTCCAGGCATTCCTCGGGGCTGCCGACGGGGAGGCCGCTGGGTAGCACGTTGTCCTGGTAGCCGCCTCGGCTGGCGAGGTAGAGAGCGAAGCCCCAGGAGTGCAGGACGCCCGCGAAGCGCAGGCGGCACAGCGGCAGCTGTTCGCCGTCCTTCAACTCGCCGTCCACATAGGCGAATCCGGCTCGAAAGCGGACTCGGACCCGGGCGAGCTGCGGCCAGCGCTCGCTGGCGCGGGCGTTCAGCCGCTGGCGCAGGTGGTGCTGCATGGACTCGGGTGGGTTCTTCGGCACAGCCCCATCCTGCCGCCCCGACCGGCGCCTGCGCCATGATCACTGCTCATGGCGGAGGGCTCGGGGCGGTGTGCGGCGGCGGCCGTGGTGGTGGACGAGGAGGTGCGCGGCGTGCTGGAGCGGATCGTGTCCTCGACGAAAGCGCAGGTGCGGCAGGTGCTTCGGGCCAGGATCGTGCTGGCGGCAGCCGACGGAGTGGGCAACGCGGCGATCGCACGTCGGCTGGCGGTGAGCGTGCACACGGTCCGCAAGTGGCGCGGGCGGTTCGCCGGGCTGGGTTTGGCGGGACTCAAGGACGCCGCTCGCTCGGGCCGACCGCGCCGCTACGACGACCTGGTGCGCGTCGCGGTGGTCGCCGCGGCCACCAGCGCCCCGCCCGTCCCCGCCGCGACCTGGACCCACGTGTCCATCGCCGCTCAGGTCGCGGGCACGGTGTTCGCACCGATCTCCGCCTCCCAGGTCGGCCGGATCCTGGCCGACCTGGACCTCAAGCCGCACAAGGTGCGCGGCTGGCTCACACGCCGCGACACCCCCGACTTCTGGGAGCGGGTCAAGGACATTTGCGAGCTGTACCGCAACCCGCCGACCGGGGCGATCGTGCTGTCCATCGACGAGAAGACCGCGATCCAAGCCCGCGAGCGCCGCTACCCCTCACAGCACGTCCGACCAGGCCGAGCGGCCCGGCACGAGTTCGAGTACCGACGCCACGGCACCGCCTCGATCGTCGCCGCGCTGGAGGTCACCACCGGACAGACCCTGATCGAGACCATAGAACGCAACAACGCCGCAACCTTCACCGCCTTCCTGGACCGCCTCGACCGGCTCCTGCCACGCGACAAGGAAATCCACGTGGTTCTCGACAACGGCTCCTCCCACACCGCGAAGCACACCAAAGAGTGGCTCGCGGCCCACCAACGCTGGCACATCCACTGGACCCCACCCCACGCCTCCTGGCTCAACCAGGTCGTGCGACACGAAAGCCGCTTGAGAAGAGCGGACTCACCGAAGGAGGATCGACTGATGTCGAAGGTGTAGCTCCCGAGCCAGTGCACAGGGCTCGTTCCCGCCTCAGCGTGCGTCGTGAGTAATCGCGGGGTGCGAAGCCTGGGGAAATGCCCAAGGATCCTCGTTCCATCCGGGGGTTACAGGCTGGGAAATGCCGGACGGGTGAATGCGAATGAACCCTTGATGATGCCTCGTCATGAGCACTCTCGCCGATGGGTCGTTTCAGCGAGAGATAGGGACTGGCCGCTGGAAATCGGCAGGCGCCGACTGGGGAAATCTGGCCAGTCGGGAGTGCACCGCCGTCCCCGGGGTGCAGAGGGCCCCCTCACCGGCAGCATCTCTCTCATGCGGAACGTGACAACCCCGATGGAGTCCAGGCAATGCAATTCTGACCTGGTAAGCCAACCGCAAGGAAGGCCCAACTCTCCAGCGGGCGCAGGAAGACCCAGCAAGCGAATGCCGGTCGCCGAAAGGCAACAGGAAACCGGGAACCATGCGCTGACACCTCCGTCGGTGGTCCCCGCATAACTGGCCGGATAGGGGCCGATGTCCCGGCCTGAAAGGGCGCTGACGTGGGTCTGGTGAGCCCGTGAAGAAACGATGACCAAAGACACCTGAACCGAAGGGCAAGTTGGACGCCGTGACGACACACGTGGCTGGGGCGGCGCAAGCCGCTGCGACCGCAGCCGGCATGGCGAACGGACCGGAGGACGAGATCACCGACTGGCCGTCGATCGACTGGCGGACCGTCGAGGACGACGTACGGCGTCTGCGGCAACGCATCTTCACGGCATCGCAGGCAGGAGACCTGGCCAAGGTCAGGAATCTGCAGAAGTTGATGCTCCGCTCCCGCGCCAACACACTCGCGAGTGTGCGGCGGGTCACGGAAGTCAACGCTGGCCGCAAGACGGCGGGCATCGACGGGAAAGTCGTCCTGCTGCCCCAGGGAAAGGCCGAGTTGGCCGACTGGGTCCAGCATGGCGCGGCCCCGTGGAAGCCCAAGCCCGTCAAGCGGGTGTATATAGCCAAGGCGAATGGGAAGCAGCGCCCACTTGGAATTCCTGTGATCGCCGACAGATGCCTTCAAGCTCTGACGCTGAATGCACTGGAGCCCGAGTGGGAGGCACGGCTGGAACCGAAGGTCTACGGTTTCCGTCCAGGCCGTGGCTGTCATGACGCGATCGTTGCCATCCACACGACGGCGAGCGGCAAGAACGCCAAACGCTTGTGGGTGCTCGACGCGGACTTGAAAGCGGCATTCGACCGAATCGACCACGATCACCTGCTCGCGTCATTGGGCTCCTTTCCCGGGAGGGGAATGATCGCCGGATGGCTGAAGGCGGGTGTGGTCGAGAAAGGTTGGTTCACCCCCACGGTGGAGGGAACTCCCCAGGGCGGGGTGATCAGTCCCGCGTTGTTGAACATCGCCTTGCACGGCATGGGAAAGGCTGCTGGAGTCCGCTACCAGAATCTCGGCAGTGATGCCACGATTCTGGCGCGCGATTCTCCGGTTCTGGTCGTCTACGCCGACGACCTTCTCGCCCTGTGTCATTCTCGGGAACAGGCCGAGCAGGTCAAGGCGCGGCTGACTGTGTGGCTCGCGCCCCGGGGCCTGGCCTTCAACGAGGACAAGACGCGCATTGTCCACCTCGATGAGGGCTGCGACTTCCTGGGGTTCAACATCCGACGCTACCGCAGCAAGCTGCTGACCAAACCGAGCAACGCGGCCTTGCGGCGGATCCGGGAACGGCTTGCCGCCGAGGTGCTGGCCCTGCGAGGGGCCAACGCCGACGCGGTGATCGCCAAGCTCAACCCGATCATCAAGGGCTGGGCTGCCTACTACCGGATCGGGGTGTCCAAGCGGGCGTTCAACTCGCTGGACGCCTACGTGTGGAGACTGGTCTACAAGTGGGCCAAGTTCTCCCACCCGAACAAGCCGATGCGCTGGGTGACTGCCCGGTACTTCGCCATGTTCAACCCGTTCAGGCAGGACACATGGGTATTCGGGGACCGCACCAGCGGTTTCTACCTCTACAAGTTCGCCTGGACGCCGATCGTCCGGCACCGGATGGTGCCAGGGAGGGCGTCAACCGACGATCCCGCCCTGGCCGACTTCTGGGCCAAGCGGTGCCGCCGCGGCAAACTCCCGCTGGGCAAGGGCACCTTGCATCTGTTGCAGATGCAAGACGGCCGATGTCCGCTCTGCGGAGGGCTGCTGCTGCACGCCGACCACGAGCCGCAAACTCCCGACCAGTGGGAGCAGTGGCTCAAGGTCACCCGCATCGCGATCCGCAAACACGCGGTCACCGCCGAAGCGGGCAACGGCAAGCCGGACAAACCCGCCGCCTCACGCCTGATACACACCCACTGCCGGCGTCGGCTGGCCACTGGCCCCGGCCGGTGACCAGCACTTCTGTTCGCCCGCGAGCCCAAGGGGCTTGCTTGAGCCGGTTGCCTGGAAAGCGGGCACGGCCGGTTCTGAGGGGGGACCGCTGCAGCAATGCAGCGGTCCTACCCGACGAACTCGTCTTCTCCGCGCTGACCCGCGCCGTCCTACGACACGGCGACTTCACCAGCCGAAACGACCTGATCGAGAAGATGGACACCTGGACGATCCAGCGGAACGACCACGCTCGTCCCTTCCGCTGGACCTACGACGGCACCCCACTCAAGGAAGCGGCCTGACCCCTCCACGAACTTCTGCGGAGCAGCACTAGTACTCCAGTTGCACTTCGCTATCGCCGCTGGTCAGAGGCTGGTTTCTGAGCATACTCAGCTGACACGAGCTCACCGACCCCAGCGTCTACAACGTCGCCCACCGCATCGACCTGCACGGCGACCTGGACTGCGGGATCCTGGCCCGGGCCCTGGAGGATCTGGTGGGGCGCCACCACTCGCTGCGCAGCCGGGCCATACGGCGCGACGGCGGACAGTACGTCGTCGAGGTCCTGGCCGAGGTGCCCGTGAACCTGCCGGTCACCGACCTGGACACACAGGCCGAGGACGACGCGGCCGTCGAACGGTGGTGCCGGGAACAGGCATCCCGCCCGTTCACGATGGACCGCGCACCGATGTTCCGCTTCCGCCTGGCACGCCTCGGCGCGGACCGCTGGGTGCTGGTGACCGTGTTCCACCATGCGGTCTGCGACGGCTGGTCCATGGGGGTCATCTGGCGCGACCTGCAGGAGCTGTACAACGCGCGGCGGTCCGGAAACAACGCCCAACTTCCCCCGTCCACCATACAGTTCACGGACTTTGCGCGAGCGGAGCACGACCTGGACGGCGAGCGCAGGGCGGAACTCGAACGGTTCTGGCACACCGAACTGGACGGCGTACCCCTGCGTCCGGCCCTGCCCTACGACCAGCCGCGACCCGAGACGCTGTCCGGCCGGGGCGCCCTTCACACTTGGGTCATCGACGGCGACACAGCCCGCCGTATCACGGACACCGCGACCCGCCTGAGCGCGACCCCGTACTCCGTGCTGGCCGCGACGTTCGCCATCTGGCTGGCCGGACTTTGCGGCGAACCCGGCGACATAGTGCTGGCCGCCTCCAGCGCGAACCGCACGCAGCGTGAACGCGCCGACGTGGTCGGGCTGTTGGGCGACGCCGTCCTGCTGCGCGCCCGGATCGGCGAGGCGAAGACCTTCACCAGCCTGGTGAAACGGCTGGGCGCGACGCTCTTCACCGCGCTGGACCACCAGGACCTGCCGCTGACAGACGTCGTCGAGCTGGTCTCCCCCGGGACCGGAGACGCGCTGTTCCCCACGGTGCTGTTCACCGTGGTCACCACACCGCCGCCCGCCCTCGGCCTGACATCTGTGTCCGCCTCGGTACGCAGCCTGCCCATAGCAGGAGTGGCGCGCAACGAGCTCTACGTCGTCCTGGTGCCCGCGGACGACACCATCACCGTCACCTTCGAATACTCCGCGGACCTGTTCACCCAGGCGGCCGTCGAAAAGTGGGGGCGATCCTTCACCGAGCTCCTGAGAGCAGCGACAGAGAACCCCGAGCGTCCGCTGAAGAGCCTGCGTGGCGCCGACCCGGAGGCCATCCAGTAGCAATGAATCATCATATTCACCTACAAGACGACCTGTGAGTGGGCATTTAGGTATGGCTTGCGGTGTTGCGTCGTTCTTGCGGCGTGATCTCTTTGGAGTGATTCACGCCCTACGTGCAGTTTCACGGCCTTCCAGGCTCCAGCCTCGGCGCCTATTTACTCCGCATCTCGCACCCAGATTCCGTCTGGTCTATGGACGTCATGGAAACGCCCAGCCGGTCAAGTACCGCTGTCAGCGGTGCTGTTCGTGTAAGAGCCCTTTCGTGAGCCAGCGCAAGCCGTACCCCAGCGACCTGTCCGACGCCCGATGGGCGTTGATCGAACCGACCTTATCCGCCTGGAGGAAAGCCTGACTCGACCGCAGACCCACCGGCCAGCCGGCCCAGGTCGAACTGCGCGATGTCTTCAACGCAATCCTGTACGTCAACCGCACGGGAATCCCCTGGAAATACCTCCCGCATGACTTCCCGAACCACGGCACCGTCTACGCCTACTACGCCGCCTGGCGCGACGAAGGAATCCTCGCCCAGCTCAACTACGACCTCACCGGCCTGGCCCGCGTCAAGGAAGGCCGCAAACCCGAACCGACCGCCTCCGTGATCGACACCCAGAGCGTCAAGACCTCCACCAACGTACCCCTGACCAGCCAGGGAACCGATGCCGCAAAGAAGATCGTCGGTAGGAAGCGGGGCATCATCACCGACACACTCGGCCTACTCCTCGCCGTAACCGTCACCGCCGCAAGCCTGTCGGAAAACGCCGTAGGAATACAACTCCTCGACCAGGCCAAGAAGACCTACCCCACCATCTCAAAGGCGTGGGTCGACACCGGCTTCAAAAACGCCGTCATCGAGCACGGAGCCAACCTCGGAATCGACGTCGAAGTCGTCAACAGAAACCCCGAAATCCGCGGCTTTCATGTCGTCAAAAGACGCTGGGTCGTGGAGCGGAGTATCGGATGGATCATGATGCACCGCCGCCTCACCCGCGACTACGAGACCCTGCCCGCCAGCTCCGAAGCCATGATCCACATCGCCTCGATCGACAACCTCACCAAGCGCATAACGGACGAGACCACACCAACCTGGCGAGGAACTTACTAGGAAATAAACGGCAATTCGTCTACATCAAACGCCCTCTGAGTGGGCATTTAGGTATGGCTTGCGGTGTTGCGTCGTTCTTGCGGCGTGATCTCTTTGGAGTGATTCACGCCCTACGTGCAGTTTCACGGCCTTCCAGGCTCCAGCCTCGGCGCCTATTTACTCCGCATCTCGCACCCAGATTCCGTCTGGTCTATGGACGTCATGGAAACGCCCAGCCGGTCAAGTACCGCTGTCAGCGGTGCTGTTCGTGTAAGAGCCCTTTCGTGAGCCAGCGCAAGCCGTACCCCAGCGACCTGTCCGACGCCCGATGGGCGTTGATCGAACCGACCTTATCCGCCTGGAGGAAAGCCCGACTCGACCGCAGACCCACCGGCCAGCCGGCCCAGGTCGAACTGCGCGATGTCTTCAACGCAATCCTGTACGTCAACCGCACGGGAATCCCCTGGAAATACCTCCCGCATGACTTCCCGAACCACGGCACCGTCTACGCCTACTACGCCGCCTGGCGCGACGAAGGAATCCTCGCCCAGCTCAACTACGACCTCACCGGCCTGGCCCGCGTCAAGGAAGGCCGCAAACCCGAACCGACCGCCTCCGTGATCGACACCCAGAGCGTCAAGACCTCCACCAACGTACCCCTGACCAGCCAGGGAACCGACGCCGCAAAGAAGATCGTCGGTAGGAAGCGGGGCATCATCACCGACACACTCGGCCTACTCCTCGCCGTAACCGTCACCGCCGCAAGCCTGTCGGAAAACGCCGTAGGAATACAACTCCTCGACCAGGCCAAGAAGACCTACCCCACCATCTCAAAGGCGTGGGTCGACACCGGCTTCAAAAACGCCGTCATCGAGCACGGAGCCAACCTCGGAATCGACGTCGAAGTCGTCAACAGAAACCCCGAAATCCGCGGCTTTCATGTCGTCAAAAGACGCTGGGTCGTGGAGCGGAGTATCGGATGGATCATGATGCACCGCCGCCTCACCCGCGACTACGAGACCCTGCCCGCCAGCTCCGAAGCCATGATCCACATCGCCTCGATCGACAACCTCACCAAGCGCATAACGGACGAGACTACACCAACCTGGCGAGGAACTTACTAGGAAATAAACGGCAATTCGTCTACATCAAACGCCCTCTGAGAGGACGTTCGCGCTGCTGACGTGCAGGTTTGGTTGTTTTGTCGAATGTTCGAGATCGACCAATTGGCGTTCCTCGCACTGAATGTGCAGGGGCAGCTCCCGCTGCCGGTCGGGCGTGCTGTCACGTTCTGCACCAACAGATCCTGTCCGGTTCGAATATGAGCAGATCGCCCCCGTCAGTCACCCGGACGAGCGATATACGGGCTCCAACTCCCGGCCGTATCAGTGCTGTCATGACGACTCAGCCACCTCGCAAGTCCTACCCGAGTGATCTCTCCGACGCCCGCTGGGCCCTGATGGAACCGACGCTCACCGCGTGGCGGGCCGACCGGCAGAAGACCTCGCTCAACCTCGGCGACAGGGTCGCCGACCTGCGTGAAGTCCTGAACGCGATCCTCTACGTGAACCGCACCGGCATCCCCTGGCGCTACCTCCCGCACGACTTCCCACCCCACACCACCGTCTTCTCGCATTTCAGCGCCTGGACCGCCGACGGCACGATCGAGAAACTGGGCATCCGCCTGCGCCGGCTGGTCCGCGAGCAGGAGGGACGCAAGGCTGAGCCGGCCGCCTGCGTCATCGACGCCCAGAGCGTCAAGACCGCCCCGAGCGTGCCCACCAGCACCCAGGGCACCGACGCCGGCAAGAAAATCGTCGGCCGCAAGCGCAGCATCGTCGTCGACACCCTCGGCCTGTTACTGCTGGTCATGGTGACCGCGGCTACTGAACTTGATCGGGTGATGTCGGGTTGTTCGCCGGACATCACCCAGGGCTTCGGTAGTCCTGGGGCGGTGAGATATCCGCAGGGTGGCGGTTTGACCGACGCTGAGAGAGCAGCACGAGAGCGGGTCCGGCGCCAGGCTGTGACTCGCTTCGAGGCCGGCGAGAAGAACCGGGAGATCGCTGCCGCATTGCGGGTCTCGGAGCGGTCGGTGGAACGCTGGCGGCGTCAGTGGCGGGAGAACGGCCACGCCGGGGTGGCTTCCAAGGGGTCACCTGGTCGGCCCAGACCGTCTGAGGCGCAGATGGCCAGGCTGGAGCGGGAGTTGGAGCGTGGCCCGCTGGCACACGGGTGGACCGACCAGCGGTGGACCCTGGCTCGGGTGAAGACGGTTATCGGCCGGTTGTTCCACGTCTCGTACACAGTGGAGGGCACGTGGCGGCTACTGCGTCGGTACGGCTGGTCGTGGCAGCAGCCTGCACGGCGAGCGATCGAACGTGACGACGACGCGGTGGAGCTGTGGAAGCGGGAGGTGTGGCCGCGGGTAAGAGCACCGCGGCGGCGAATGGAGCCTGGGTGGTCTTCGAGGACGAGGCCGGCCAGTCGGTGACGCCGCCGCGTGCCAGGACCTGGGGACGCAGGGGCAGCACCCCGGTCGTCCGCGTGCGCGGACGGGGCTCGGGCCGGGTGTCGATGGCAGGAATGACCTGCTACAAGTCCGGTGAGCGGTCCCGTCTGATCTACGCGATCCGCGAATACCGGGGCCGCAAGGACGACCCGAAGGGCTTCGGCTGGAAGAACTACCGCGACCTGATCATCCGCGCCCGTACACAACTCGGCGGCCCGATCGTGCTCGTGTGGGACAACCTCCGCATGCACCTGGTCGCACCACTTCGGGAGTTCTTCGAGGCCAACACCGACTGGCTCACCGTATTCCAGCTGCCAACATACGCCCCTGACCTCAACCCTCAGGAGGGCATCTGGTCGCTGGTGAAACGCGAAATCGGCAATCTGGCCGCCGCCAACCTCGCCGAGATCACCCGCGCAGTGAAACGCAAGCTCAAGATGCTGCAGTACCGCCCGGAGGCGATCGACGGTTGCCTGGCGGGGACCGGCCTTTCGCTCAGCAAGTGATCTGCATCGGGGTTGTGGTCACGTACGCTGCATGGATGCCGCCGCCTCGCTGACGCGCTGCACCTGGTCAGCGGTCAAGCGTCGCAGGTCCCAGATCAACTCGGCCATGTCGACCGCCGCTGGTTCCGGACTCTGGGGCTCCTCGGACAGCGTGGTGCCGGTCAGAGCGGCCAGAGCACCTCCTGGGATCTCGGCAGGTTCCGGCGGTAATGCTGCTGTCCGCAGTATCGACCTTGCGGCAGCGAAGGTCACGTGCGCACAGCGACAGCCGTCGGTGTCGCGAGCCCGGGACCCTCTCACCGCCCCGCCGCCTCCCGGGCGATGTCCTCGAAGCGGGCGCCCATCGCCTCGGCGAGGGCGTTGGCGGCCGACAGCGGGCGGACCATGACCATCAGGTCGTCGATCCTCCCGTCCTCGTCGACGTGCAGGAAGTCGCAGCCCTGGATCTGCTTTCCGGAGACCGTGGCGGTGAAGACGAGGGCGTGGTCGCGGCCGTCGGGGTGGGTGAACTCCCGTACATAGGTGAAGTCCTCGAAGACCTCGGACACGGCGCGCAGGATCGCGGCGGTGATCGCCTTGCCGGTGTACGGCTTGAAGACGACGGGGCTGGTGAAGACGACGTCGTCGGCCAGCAGCGCCTCCACGGCGTCGACGTCCTTGCTTTCGACCGCCTTGCGGAAGGAGTGCATGTGATCGCCTCTCTCGTGGACTAATGCAACTTGTTGCATAACGGAGCGTAGGGGAGCCTTGGCATCTTCGGAAGGGGTCGGTGCGCCGTGCGCCGCCGGTTGAAGCGGTCCCGGGTCATCCCCGATGCACACGGTCCACCAGGATGTCGATCACCAGGGGAGTGCGCGGGCCGAAGCTGAGGAGGACGCCGTCCTCGAGGGTGACGATGCGGCGGTTCATGCCGGCCGGGGTCTCGCGGATGCCGGGGACGTCGAGCAGGCCGTCGATGCCACCGACCGATTCCAGCCCCTTGCTCATCATCAGGATCACCTCGGGCTGGGCCTTGACCAGGGCCTCGCTGGTCAACGGAGTGAACGGCTTGTCCAGGCCGGACGCGACGCCCGCATCCACCGCGCCCGCGGCCTCGATCAGCGAGTCGGCCCCCGAACCCTTCCCGCCCATGAGGTAGACGGCCGCGCTGCCGCGCATGTAGAGGAAGGCCACCGTCGGGCGGCTGCCCTCGGGGACGGCCGCCCTGGCCGCCGCGAGGTCCTTGCCGATACGGGAGTTGAGGGCCTCGCCCGCCTCGGGGACGCCGAGGGCCTCGGCGATCCGGGTCGTCCGGGCGGAGACGTCGGCCAGTTCGGTGGCCGGATCGAGCACGACGACGGGGATGCCGGCGTCGCGGATCTGGTCGATCGCCTCCTGCGGGCCCGTGTCGGTGTCGGCGAGGACGACGGTGGGGCGCAGGGAGAGCACGCTCTCCGCGCTCACGTCGTGCGCCTTGGTGACCAGGGGCAGGTCCTTCGCCTCCTCGAACGTGGCCGTGATGTCGCGCCCCACCACGCGGTCGCCGAGCCCGAGGGTGAAGACGATCTCCGCCACACCGCCGTTGAGCGGCAGGATCCGGGAGGCGTCCCTGACGGTGACCTTCCGCCCGTCGGAGGAGTCGACCGTGACGGGCAACTCCGGTGTGGGCGGCTCCCCTTCGAGCGGTACGAGGGAGTTCCCCGCGGGCTGCTTCTGCGCCGCCGCGGCCCGCTCGCTCGCGGAGGCCGGTGACGAGTCCGTCCCCGCGGAACCCGAGCCGCCTCCGCAGGCCGCCGTCGCCAGCGCGACAACCAGAGCGAGGGCGGCGGCGGCCCACCGTCGCGGGGGGCGGTGGGGTCTTCCAGGTGCGCGCATGGTTCGGCCCTTTCCTCTCGGCTGGCACACAGATGATCAGCAACTTAGGTTAGCCTCTCCTAAATTATCGTGGGGTGGGGTTTCCATGGCATGGTCAAGTGGCCCGCACGGCAGGCGAGTTGGGTGGCTGCCGGTGGCCGCCGCCTCGGTGGCGCTGGCGCTGACGACGTCCCCAGCGGTCGCCGCGGGGGCGTCGGCGACGGGCCCCGAGGGGCAGAAACTCACCGTCTCCAAGGTCTCCGGCCTCGATCCGGCGGGCGAGACGGTGACCGTGTCCGGCTCCGGCTACAACACCGAGAAGGGCATCTACGTCGCCTTCTGCGTGGACAACGGCCCCGGCAAGACGCCCACGCCGTGCGTGGGCGGGGTGGACATGTCCGGCGAGTCCGGGGCGTCCGCGTGGGTCTCCTCCAACCCGCCCTCGTACGGGGAGGGGCTGGCCAAGCCGTATGAGGGCAGTGGGCACAAGGGCTCGTTCAGCGTGCAGATCAAGGCGCGCGCCAAGGACGCCAACACCGACTGCACCAAGTCCGGCGTCACCTGCGCCGTCATCACCCGCAACGGCCACACGCGGGGCGGCGACCAGAGTCAGACGGTACGGATTCCGGTCACGTTCGGCGGCAGCGGGGGCACGTCGACCGGGGGCTCCGCGTCGGCCACGCCGAGCGCGACGGCCGCCACGTCCGGCACCGGGGGCTCGGCTGCCTCCGACTCCGGGGAGAAGGCATCGGACGGCCCGCTGGCAAGCACCGGTGCGGACCTCGCGGTGCCGCTCGGGCTGGCCGCCGCCGGGCTGGTCGCGGCCGGTACCGGCACCTGGTTCTGGGCACGCCGGCGGCGCGCCGGGCACGCGGGCTGACGTCAACCTCGTGGGCGACGGCCGACTTCGGCGGCGTACATCCGTCGCAGGCGTCGTACAGCCGTCGTGGGCGCGGCATTGGGCCGCAGGCGTCGTATTCCGACTTCAGAGAAGGGGCTTGAACGTGAAGGCGAGGAACAGGCCCGGTGCCGTCCTCCTGGCGGGCGGCGCCCTGGTCGCACTGCTGGCTCCGGGCGTCGCGGTCGCCCAGGACGGGGAGGCGTTCCCGCGTGAGGTGTCCGGCGGCTACGCGAGCTGGGCGACGGCCGCCACGGCACTCACCGACCACGGCGTGTCCCTCAACGCCGGTCAAGACGCCCAGGGTTCGGCGAACCGGGCCTGGTTCCCGGCCGCCGGCGGAGGAGCCGACCCCCGTACGGGCGACGCGGAGGTCGAGTTCGACGGCACCGTCCGCCTCGTCCGGTCCGCCGACCCCGCCCACCCCCTCCTCCTCGACGCCCTGCGCCTGAGCCTGGCGGACGACGGCGGCACGTTGCACGCCCGCGCGGAAGTCGACGGCGAGGAGCGCGAGGTGACCCTCGCCGGCGTGGAGACGGGCGGCGTCGCACCCGCCGTACGTGCGGGCGGGGTGACCTGGACCGGCCTGCGCGCCTTCCTCACCGCCGACGGCGCCCGGCTGCTGTCCGCCTGGAGCGGGCGGGAGTTCGCCTCGGGGGACGCGCTGGGCCTGCTCGACGTGACCGTGGGCACGGGGGAAGGAGCGTCACCGGTGCCGGCGTCACCGGTGCCCGCGCCACCCGAAGGCGACGTGGGCCGAAGCGAGGCGACCCGGCCCGCCCCGAGCACCTCCGCCCCCGGCGACCGGCTCGCCGACGCCTCGGCACCCACCGCGGCCGTCGTCCGCCCGACCCTGACCGCGGGCGGCCAACAGGAGGTCACCGGCGCCGGGTTCGCGCCGGGCGCGGTGGTGCTCGTCGCGATCGACGGCGACACCCGCTACCAGGTGGTCGCGGACGACGCGGGGCGGATCAGCCGGACCTTCCCGGTGTACGCCGGTGCCGCGGAGGGCGAGCACACAGCCGGGCTGTACACCGTGACCGGCGAACGGACCAGCGCCGTGGCGCGGTTCGGGGTGCGGGCCGCGGACTGACCGGCGCGTTACCGGACTCTCCGATCGAGGAGCGGGCCTGGACGCGGCCCGCTCCTCGGCATGCCCAAATCCCTTGCGCCCAACGGTGTTTGGACTTCTTTCCCGCCCGTTGACAAGAGCAGCAAGATCCGGCTTAGGTTAGCCTTACCTAACCGAATAGAAGGGTGATCGCACACATGAGATCCGTCCTCTCCGCCCGCACCGGCATCGCCGTCGCCGCCTCCGCCGCACTGACGCTGGGCCTGGCCGGCTCGGCCTCCGCCGCCACCTCGACCCGTACCGTCGTCGACGGCAGCACCACCTACGACCTGTCGGTGACCGCCCCGGACACCGCCGCCGCGGCGGGCCAGGTCATCAACGTCACCGGCTCCGGCTTCAACACCGGCCAGGGCATCTACGTCGGCCTGTGCGTGGTCAACGGCGCGCCGGGCGAGAACAAGCCGACCCCGTGCCTGGGCGGCCAGGACGAGAACGGCTCGACCGGTGCCTCGCACTGGGTGAACAACACCTTCGGCGGCATGTTCGCCAACAGCTCCAAGTTCGGCTCCGGCACCTTCAACGTCCAGATCTACGTCAAGGCCACGCTCGACGACGGCAGCGTCTGCGGCCAGGACGTCGACTGCGCCATCGTCACCCGCGCGGACCACTTCGACACCAACGACCGCAAGTACGACGTGCACGTCCCGATCAGCTTCCAGTAAGCGCTCACAGCTCCGAGTGGTCCACGGGCCGGCCGTCCGGCCGGCCCGTTCCGGCACGGCCAGTCCACACCCCCGATCACCTTCCCATAGGACCTCCCCGTGACAGACGACTCAACCGAGCGGCAGCAGCAGGAGAGACCGGCCAGACTCCGTCTCGGACGCCCCGCAGCACTCCTGGGCGCCGCTGCCCTGATGGCCGCCGGAGTCACCGCCGTGACCGTCGGCTCGCCCGCCCAGGCCGCCGACACCCCGAAGACGGCGCTCGGCAAGGACGGCCAGAAGCTCACCGTCTCCGCCTCCGCCAACCTCGACCCGGACGGCGAGACGCTGCACGTCACCGGCGAGGCCTACGACGACACCAAGGGCATCTACGTCGCCGTGTGCAAGGACAACGGCGACAACCGCATCCCCACTCCCTGCCTCGGCGGCGCCGACCAGAGCGGCAACAGCGGCTCCTCGGTCTGGATCATCCCCAGGGACGCCTTGGACGAGGGCGCGGGCACGATCGCCGAACGGTGGGGCGAGGGCGGCACCTTCGACGTCGAGCTGAACGTCAAGGCCAAGGACAGCGGCCTCGACTGCCTCGAGGTCGCCTGCTCGGTCGTCACCCGGGTCGACCACAACGGCACCGGCGACCGCTCCCAGGACGTCCGCATCCCGATCACCTTCGAGGGCCAGGACCCGGGTGACGGAGACGGCGACGGCGTGGACGTCCCCCCGGGTACCGTCAGCTACGTCCGGTCGGCCGAGTTCACCACCGCCGGCCGGCCTCTGGACCTTCTGCTGCACCCCGATTCCGGGAAGCTGTACGTCGGTTCGGACAACATCCCCGACACCTCCGACGTGGCCGAGCAGGGCCTGTACGTCCTGGACCCCAAGGACGGCAGGGTCCTCAGCCGCATCACGCAGGCTCCCGATGCGAACGGCGCGATGGCAGCCCGTGTGGTCCGCCGGATCGCCGCCCCGCTCGCCGGTGACGGCGTGGTCTTCCACTACCCGCTGCGCGGCATCGGCACCGCCAAGGACGGCGACACGGTCGCGCAGGGCGTCTGGTTCAACGGTGCGTCGTTCACCGGCATCGGTCAGGACGCCGACACCTCCACCGTTCTGGTCGCGGCGGGCCCTGAGCTGCGCCGCGTCGAGATCGCCACCGGTACCGTCAAGGACACGGTCACGCTCGAGGGCGGCAACCAGCTCGGCGTGGACGCCGCGCACGGCGCCGCCTGGTCCGTCGGCACTGCCGAGGGCAAGCCGGTGCTGCGCCGCGTCGACACCGGTACCTTCGAGGTGACTGCGACGGCCGAACTTCCCGCCGACTCCGTCTTCTTCGTCGAGCCGGACCCGGCCACCGGCAACGTCTGGGTGGGCAGCGGGACTTCGGTGCTCGTCCTCGACAAGGACGGCAAGCTGCTGACCACCCTGACGGGTGCGGACCGGCCCACGGCGGCGGCCTTCGACAAGACCACCGGGCGGGCCTTCGTGCTGCGCGAGGACCTCTCCGGCAGCACCTCGGACAAGAACGGCTCCCTCCAGATCCTCGATGCCGCGACCTTCCAGCAGGCGGCCGAGCCGGTCGCCCTGCCGGGCAGCCTCGCGGGCGCCTACGCGGGCGTCGCCGTCGCCCCCGGCGCCACGTCCGTCCACCTCACCAACCAGGCGGAGAGCAAGGTCGTCAAGCTCGACCTCCGCATGTCCCCCAAGGTCACCCAGTCTCCGACCGACCAGTCCGTCGCCCCCGGCGACGAGGTCACGTTCGTCGCGGTGGCCGAGGGCACCCCGGAGCCGACGGTGCGCTGGCAGGTCAGCCCGGACGGCGGCCAGACCTGGTCCACGATCGAGGGTGCGACCGAGAACGCGTACTCCTTCACCGCCAAGGCGGGACAGGACGGCCACGAGTACCGCGCCGAGTTCAGGAACTCGGCGGGCGCGACCCGCACTTCGCCGATCATGCTGACCGTCGGCGAGTCCGGCGGTGACGGCGGCGGTACCGGGGGCGGCGGCGAGGACACCGAACCGTCGGGCACCAAGACCGTCTCCGGCCCCGAGGGCCAGAAGCTCACCGTCACCCCGGTCAACAGCCTCGCCACCGAGGACCAGAAACTCACCGTCACCGGCTCCGGCTACGACGTCGACAAGGGCATCTACGTCGCCCTGTGCGTCGACAACGGCGACGGCGAGCTGCCCACGCCGTGCATCGGCGGCGTCGACATGACCGGCGCCTCCCACTCCTCGGCGTGGATCTCCTCCAACCCGCCGGACTACGGCGAGGGCCTGGCGATCCCGTACGGCGACGGCGGCACCTTCGAGGTCGAGCTCACGGTGGACGCCAAGGACGAGTTCACCGACTGCTTCAAGGCGAAGTGCGTCCTCGCCACCCGCGCCGACCACACCCTGTCCGGCGACCGCTCCCAGGACGTCAAGGTCCCGGTCAGCTTCGTCGGCCAGGACCCGGTGGACACCGACGACGACGCCGGCGGCACGGGCGGCACCGGATCCGGCGGCGCCTCGGGCGGTGGCACCTCGGACGGCGGCACCACCACCGGGGGGACGGGCACCGGCTCCACCTCGGGCGGCACCGGTACGACCACGACCTCCGGCGGCAGCCTCGCCTCCACCGGGGTCACCGTCGGCACCGCCGCCGCGCTGGCCGCGCTGCTCACGGCGACGGGCTGGTACGTCCACCGGCGCGGCCGGACCAGGGCTCTGGCCGACGCGGACTGACGGACTGACCGCACGAGGGGCTCCCCGCATCCGCCGGGAGCCCCTCGGACGTGACGCGAGCGGGGGCAGCCCGTGCCGACCGGTCAACGGGCGGTCCGCTCGCGCCGATCGACGAGCCGGGTGACGAAGCGGCGGCCGACTCGCCCGCGGAGGGCGTACCGCCGCCGCCCGGTCAGGCGGTACGCCGGCCGGCTCCCCGGCAGACCGCGGACAGCAAGGACCCGATGGCGACGCCGATCGCGAGGCGGACGACGCCGGTGCCCACCTTGGCCTCGGTGCTCACCGACGAGGTGAAGGGCAGCAGCACCACTGCCGCCGTGATCAGGACGACGATCCACGCGAAGAACCGTCGCGCCTGCGCGGTGCTCAGCATGAGCAGGTGCAGTACGGCCGTCGCCGCCAGCGCGACCACCGCCGAACCGGCGGCCAGCAGCCCCGCCGAGGCGTCCCCCAGCGCGCCGTGGCCGTCGGGCGCGAGCACCGGGAAGCCCAGGACCCCTCGGACCAGCAGCACGGAGAACACGGCGGTGAGTCCGGCGATCGCGGCGGTCATGACCCCGCCGGCCCACAAGCGGGAGGCGTCGACCCGCGGCCCCGGCGGTCGGGCGCCCGGAGCGGGATCACCTCCGCTCTCCTTCGGCGTCTGTGGCGACGTCTGTGGCGGCATCTGAGGCTGGCCCAAGGGCTGGTTCGGCGGCTGCACGATCGGACTCCTCGGTCTGGACGGTGCGACATCCGTACCCCCGGACCGTTGTGCCGCTGCCGGACGCTGGCCCGTTCGGGGCAGGGACCGCCGCGGAAGCGTGCAGGGGAGCTTGACGGCCGGTATGTTACCGGTAACATTCATCCTCGTCGCAGAGCCGCCTCCGCCCACGCCGCCATGGGCCCTTCCCTGGAGTCCGCGTGACCGAGCCAACGACCGGACCGCCCCGCGCGGGCGCCCGCAGCGTCCCCGCGGCCCCCGTCTTCAGCCCGCTTGCCGTCGTCGCGTCCTGCGTGGGCTTCATGCTCATCGGGGCGCTCCAGGCCCTGTACGGGCCCGCGATCCCGGCGTTCCGACGGGAGTTCGGGCTGTCGCCGTCCGCCGCCGGCATGGGGCTCAGCGCCCACTTCGTCGGCGGTGTCGCCGGGGTGCTGCTCTTCGACCGCCTCTACGGGCGCATCGGCAACCGGCAGCTCCTCGGCAGCTCGTACCTCCTGATGGCCGCCGGCGCGGCAGGCGTCGCCCTGGCCCCCACCTGGCCGGCTGCACTGGCCGCGGCGCTGCTCGCCGGGCTCGGCTTCGGCGGCATCGACTACGGCCTGAACCAGCTCTTCGCCACCGGCTTCGGCCACCGGTCGACCGCGATGCTCAACGTCCTCAACGCCCACTTCGGCGTCGGCGCCATCCTCGGCCCGGCCCTCGTCGGCGCGGTCGGCGCCGACCGGTACCCGGCCGTCTTCCTCGGCTTCGCGCTGGCCAACCTGCCGCTGCTGCTGTGCCTGAAGGGCGTACGCGACCGATCGCCCCGGCCCGACGGCGGGGCCGGGGAATCAGGTCCCGTCCTCGCCCGGAGCCTGGGCTCGGTGCTGGCCGTGTTCGTCACGCTCTACGTCCTGCACGTCGGCATCGAGGCCGGCGTCGGCGGCTGGGAACCCACCCACCTGGAGAGCGTGGGGTACGGCGCCGGAGCCGCCGCGACCGCCACCTCGGTGTACTGGCTGATGATGACGGTCGGCCGGTTCCTGGTCGTGCCGATCGCGCTGCGCTGCTCCGCCCAGACCATCGTCACCGTCTCCTGCGCGGGAATGACGGTCTGTCTGCTGCTGGCCGGGGTGCCGGAGCTCGCCCCCTACGCATACGCGGGTGTCGGCCTGTTCATCGCGCCGATCTTCCCGACCGGACTGCCCTGGCTCAACCGGGCCGCCCCGCAGGCCCGTCGGGCGGGCGCGATCGTCATCGCCGCCTCCATGGTGGGCGGCGTCGCGGCCGGCCCGGCGCTCGGCAAGGCCATCGAACTGTCCGGCACGGGTGCGGTCCCGCTCCTGCTCAGCGGTGTCTCCGCCCTGTGCCTGGCCGCCACCCTCTGGCTGATCCGCACCACGCGCCCGTCCTGACCCGCTCCAGCTGAAGGGAAGTCCCGCATGCCCGCCCTGACCACCACGCCCGACGGTTTCCTGCTGCACGGCGAGCCGTTCCGGATCGTCTCCGGAGCGATGCACTACTTCCGGATCCACCCCGGCCAGTGGGCCGACCGGCTGCGCAAGGCCCGGCTGATGGGCCTCAACACGGTGGAGACATACGTGCCGTGGAACCTCCACCAGCCCGACCCCGACGGCCCCCTCGTCCTCGACGGCATCCTCGACCTGCCGCGCTACCTGAGCCTGGCCCGCGCGGAGGGCCTCCACGTGCTGCTGCGCCCCGGCCCCTTCATCTGCGCCGAGTGGGACGGCGGCGGGCTGCCCTCGTGGCTCACCACCGACCCCGACATCCGGCTGCGCAGCAGCGACCCGCGCTTCACGGACGCCTGGGACCGCTACCTCGACCTGCTGCTGCCCCCGCTGCTCCCGCACATGGCGGCCGCCGGCGGCCCGGTGATCGCCGTGCAGGTGGAGAACGAGTACGGCGCCTACGGCGACGACACCACGTACCTGAAGCACCTGCACCAGTCCCTGCGTTCGCGCGGCATCGAGGAATTGCTCTTCACCTGCGAGCAGACCGACCCCGAACACCTGGCCGCCGGTTCGCTGCCCGGCACGCTGGTCACCGGCACCTTCGGCAGCAAGGCCGACCAGAACCTGACCCGGCTCCGCGCCCACCAGCCCGAAGGGCCCCTGATGTGCGCGGAGTTCTGGATCGGCTGGTTCGACCACTGGGGCGAACCGCACCACGTCCGCGCCGCGGCCGACGCCGCGGCCGACCTCGAACGGCTGCTGTCGGCCGGCGCGTCGGTCAACATCTACATGTTCCACGGCGGCACCAACTTCGGCTTCACCAACGGCGCCAACCACGACCACGCCTACGCCCCGATCGTCACGTCGTACGACTACGACGCCCCACTGACGGAGTCCGGTGACCCCGGCCCGAAGTACCACGCCTTCCGCGAGGTGATCGCCCGCCACGCTCCCGTCCCCGACGAGCCCGCTCCGGCCCCGAGCCGGAAACTCGCCCCCACCGTGGTGGAGTTGGACCGGCAGGCGCCGCTGCTGCCGCACGCGGCGAGGCAGGCCGAGCGGCCCGTGCGCACCGAGAGCCCGCTCACCCTGGACGAGCTCGGGCTGCGGTCGGGATACGCGCTGTACCGCACCACCGTCCCCGCCGCCGGCGACGGAGTGCTGCACTTCGCGGGCGGCGTGGGTGACCGGGCCCAGGTCTTCCTGGACGGCGCCCCCGTCGGCGTACTGGAACGCGAACGCCACGACGAGACCCTGCCCGTGCGCGTCCCGCGCGCCGGGGCCACGCTGGACGTCCTCGTGGAGAACATGGGCGGCGTCAATTACGGCCCCCGCATCGGCGCTCCCAAGGGCCTGCTCGGCGCCGTCACCTTCAACGGCACGGCGCTGCACGGCTGGGACTGCCTCCCGCTGCCCCTGAACGACCTGAGCGGACTGACCTTCGAGGCCGGCACTGCCGCCGGACCCGCATTCCACCACGGCACCTTCGAGGTGACCGAACCGGCCGACACCTTCCTGGCGCTGCCCGGCTGGACCAAGGGCCAGGCCTGGATCAACGGCTTCCACCTCGGCCGCTACTGGAACCGCGGCCCCCAACGCACCCTGTACGTTCCCGCGCCCGTCCTGCGCCCCGGCAGCAATGACCTCGTCCTGCTCGAACTGCACGCCACCACCAGCCCGCGCGCCCAGCTCACCGACACCCCCGATCTCGGACCGGAGCAGCGCTGACCACCCGACCGCACCGCCTGCGCGTCCCCCCCCCCGCCCGGCGCGCCACCGCGGACCGGCCAGCTGCCGCTCGCCGACGAGACCGTCACGAGTCGGACCTGGCCCGTCACCACGGGCTGACGCCCTGGAGCCGGCCGCCCGGCCTATCCTGTGGATCCGCCGGGCGGGAAAGGACCGCCGGGGAACGAGGCCGAAGGAAGCACCGCCCGCCATGACCCGAAGCACCGCCGACGGCCCCGCTCCCAGGGGGCGCAGCCGCCGCAGCTTCGCCGGGGCGCGCCCCGTGATGGACGACGTGGCCCGGCTGGCCGGCGTGTCCAAGCAGACCGTGTCCCGGGTGCTCAACGACCATCCTGCCGTACGCCCCGAGACCCGGGCCGCGGTGCTGGACGCCATGCGTGCGCTCGGCTACCGGCCCAGCCGCAGCGCCCGCTCCCTGGCCAGCGGACGCACCCGCATGGTCGGCGTGATCTCCTTCGACGCCGCCCGCTACGGACCCGCCTCCATCCTGACCGCCATCAACACCGCGGCGCAGGGCGCCGGTTACCTGGTCAGCTCCATCGCCCTCGACACCGCCGAACGCGACACGGTGGTGAGGGCCGTGGACACGCTCTCGGCCGAGGGCGCGGACGGCGTGATCGCCATCGCCCCCCAGCGCCGGGTCGGCACGGCGCTGGCCGAGGCCCGCATCGACACCCCCATGGTGGTGCTGGAGAACGACCTCGGCGGACGTACCCCCCTGATCACCGCAGACTCCTGGGCCGGCGCCCGCGCGGCCACCGGCCACCTCCTGCGCCTCGGCCACACCACCGTCCACCACATCGCCGGGCCCACCGGCTGGACCTCCGCCGACGTCCGCACGGACAGCTGGCGCGAGACCCTGACCGCCGCCGGCGCCGAGGTCCCCGACGCCCTCATCGGCGACTGGAGCGCCGACTCCGGATACGAACTGGGCCGCCGACTGGCCCGACGCCCCGACGTCACCGCGGTGTTCGCCTCCAACGACCAGATGGCCCTCGGTTTGCTGCGCGCCCTGCACGAGGCCGGACGCAGGGTGCCCGACGACGTCAGCGTGGTCGGCTACGACGACATCCCCGAGGCCGCCCACCTGCTGCCGCCGCTGACCACCGTGCGCACCGACTTCGCCGAGATCGGCAGCCGCGCCCTGCGCCTCCTCCTGGACCGCATCGACGGCATCGACGAACCCCGCGTCGAGCCCGTCGTACCCGTCGAACTCATCGTCCGCCGCAGCACGGGACCGGCACCTGCCCACTGACCCACGGCGTGGCTGTCAGCTGGGTACAGGTTCGGCCCGGACCGGCGCATGCCCCGGTGAGGATCCTCACGCCTGGGTTACAAAAGACTCAACCTCTGGTACCAGCGGGGTGATGCGGTGACGATGGGGCCATGACTCTGGCCCAGCGCGCCCTGGAGCAACTGGCAGCCTGGCCCGACCTCACGGCGGGACCGGCCAGTTGCGGGACAGGGCGGGCAATCAGCTCCGCCCACAGCGAGATCGCCCACTTCCACTCGGGCCACGACGTGGATCTGCATCTCACCCGCCGGGCCATCGGACGTTTCGCCGAGGACCTCAGGGAGTCCACGGCCATCCGCCTGGTGCCCGGCTCCCGGTGGGTCACCGTCCACCTCGACTGCGACGGGGACCTCGACCTGCTGCTGAGCCTGGTGAGCGTCGCCCTCCAGGCCCACCAGGACCTGCCCCCGGCGGAGCTCGCACCCGCCGGCGGCTGCAACTTCCACCGGGTCGCGGTGCTGCCCCGCGACCCGGCCGGAGTGGCACCCCCCGTGCCGTAGGCCCGAGGCGTCCCCTCGTCCGCGGCGTGCTCCGCCCCGCCCGGCCCGGCCCCGGGAGACACTGCTGGGGGACGGTGCCGGGATCCTCGTACGAGATCCCGGCGAGCCGCCTGCTGCGGGAGGAGTACCGACGTGACGGGCTGGACCTGGGAGTACGAGGGCTACGAGGCCGCGGACGAGCGACTGCGGGAGTCGCTGTGCACGCTGGGCAACGGCTACTTCGCCACCCGTGGCGCCCTGCCGGAGTGCGCCGCGGATGATGTGCACTACCCGGGGACGTATGTGGCGGGGTGCTACAACCGGCTCACCTCCGATGTGGCCGGCCGCATGGTCGAGAACGAGGACATGGTCAACGTGCCCAACTGGCTGCCGTTGCGCTTCCGCCTGCGCGGCCGCCCCTGGCTCACCCCCGACACCGCGACCGTGCTCGAACACCGCATGGTGCTGCACCTGTCCTCGGGCGTGCTGGAGCGCCTGACCCGATACGCGTTCGGCAACGGGCGGGCGCTGACCGTGCGGCAGCAGCGGCTGGTGCACATGGCCGACCCGCACCTGGCCGCACTGCGCACCGAGTTCACCGCCGACGGCTTCTCCGGCGAACTCCACGTCGAGGCCGCCCTCGACGGTGGTGTCAGCAACGCCGGAGTGCCGCGCTACCGGGACCTGGACGGCCGCCACCTGACGCACCAGCAATCCGGAACCGCCGAACACGACACGGTCTGGCTGCGCTGCCGCACCCGCACCTCCGACATCCGCATCGGCATGGCCTCCCGCCTCACCGCCGACGCGCCCGTCTCGATCCGGCACGCCCGCACGCGCACCACCCAGCGGACCCGGCTGCAGCTGGCGCCCGGCCGCACCGCCACCGTCGACAAGACCGTCGCCCTGCACACCTCCCGCGACCCGGCCATCAGCGACCCGCTGCACGCCGCCGTCGGCCGGGTCGGCCGGGCCCCCGGCTTCGACGACCTGCTCCGCTCCCACCGCACCGCCTGGGCCCAGCTGTGGCGCCGCGCCGACCTCGACGTCCCCGGTGAGGCGGGCCGCATCCTGCGGCTGCACCTCTTCCACGTCCTGCAGACGCTCTCCCCCCACACCGCCGACCTCGACGTCGGTGTGCCCGCCCGTGGACTGCACGGCGAGGCCTACCGCGGCCATGTCTTCTGGGACGAGCTGTTCGTCCTGCCCTACCTCAACCTGCACTTCCCCGAGGTCTCCCGCGCCCTCCTGCGCTACCGCCACCGCCGCCTCGAACAGGCCTGCACCGCCGCCCGCGACGTGGGCCGCAGGGGCGCGATGTACCCCTGGCAGAGCGGCAGCGACGGCCGGGAGGAGACCCAGGAACTGCACCTCAACCCGCGCTCGGGCCGCTGGCTGCCGGACCACTCCCGGCTTCAGTACCACGTCGGTTCGGCGATCGCGTACAACGTGTGGGAGTACTGCGAGGCGAGCGGCGACATCGAGTTCCTGCACACCAAGGCCGCCGAGATGCTCCTCCAGATCGCCCGCTTCTGGGCGGACGCGGCCGGCTACGACGAGGTACTCGGACGGCACCGCATCAGGGGCGTGGTAGGGCCCGACGAGTACCACGACGCCTACCCCGGCGCACAGCAGCCCGGACTCGACGACAACGCCTACACCAACGTCACCGCCTCCTGGGTGCTCAGCCGCACCCTGGAGCTGCTGCACGGCCTGCCCGAACCGCGGCGCCGCGAACTCGCCGAGCGCACCGGGCTCGACGACGACGAACTCGAGCGGTGGGAGGAGGTGTCCCGCACCCTCCACGTGCCGTTCCACGAGGGTGTCATCAGCCAGTTCGACGGCTACGGCGATCTCGCCGAACTCGACTGGCACCGCTACCGGCAGGAGTACGGCGACATCCGGCGGCTGGACCGGATCCTGGAGGCCGAGGGCGACACGGTCAACCGCTACCAGGCCTCCAAGCAGGCCGACGTCCTGATGCTCGGCTACCTGTTCTCACCGGCGGAACTGCAGGGAATGTTCCGCCGGTTGGGGCTGCGGCTGGACGAGGACATCTGGCACCGCACCGTCGACTACTACCTGCACCGCACCAGCCACGGTTCCACCCTCAGCGGCCTCGTGCACGGCTGGATCCTGGCCCGCGCCCGGCGCGCCGAGGCCTGGCAGTTCTGCCAGGAGGCCCTGCGCGGCGACATCGCCGACGTGCAGGGCGGCACCACCGGCGAGGGCATCCACCTGGGCGCGATGGCCGGCACCCTCGACCTGGTCCAGCGCGGACTGACCGGCCTGGAGACCCGCGGCGGCGCGCTGTGGCTCGACCCCGTCCCACTGCCCGAGCTGTCCTCCTACGGCTTCAATCTGCGCTACCAGGGCAACTGGGGAGTACGGGTGCGGCTCCGGCACGGCCAGCTGGAGATCACCGTGCCCTCCTCCGACACGTCCCCGGTCGACGTACGGCTGCCGGACCGCGCGGTACGCCTCGAGCCGGGCGAGACGGGCCGGCTGATGCTCCCGGAGTGAGCGACGGCCGCCCTCGAGTTCCAGGCGCCCGCCGAGGACGTCCCCGGCCGCCTGTCCTGGACCGCGAAACAGGACGGCACGCCCGAGGAACGGCTCGACGGACTCGTCCGCGCCGCCTCGGCCGCTGAAATCCCGCAGACCCGGGTGCACCCGACGCGCGGGACGCACCCGGGCGGTGGCATCGTCGGACCCGGGCCGGACCCGATCGCGTCCACCCCAGCAACAACCACCGCACCGCAGAGCGACAGGAAGTTGACGTCATGACCGACACGCTCACCGTGAGCGTCCTGGGCACCGGGATCATGGGCGCCGCCATGGCCCGCAACCTGGCCAAGGCCGGACACACCGTCCGCGTCTGGAACCGCACCCCCGACAAGGCCGCACCGCTGGCCGCCGACGGAGCGCACGTCGCGGCCACCCCCGCCGAGGCCGTCCAGGGCGCCGACGTCGTCCTGACGATGCTGTACGACGGCGCCGCCGCCCTGGAGGTCATGGAGGAGGCGGCCCCGGCACTGCGTCCCGGCACCGCGTGGGTGCAGTCGACCACCGCCGGTATCGGGGCGATCGGCGACCTGGCCGCCTTCGCCCGCGACCACGAGCTGGTCTTCTACGACGCCCCGGTGCTCGGCACCCGCCAGCCCGCCGAGGCCGGACAGCTGCTGGTCCTCGCGGCGGGGCCGAGCGAGAGCCGGGAGACGGTCACGCCGGTCTTCGACGCCGTCGGCGCCCGGACCGTGTGGACCGGTGACGACGGGGCGGCCGGCACCGCCACCCGCCTCAAGCTGGTCGCCAACAGCTGGGTCATCGCCGCCACCAACGCGGTCGGCGAGGTCCTGGCCCTGTCGAAGGTGCTCGACGTGAACCCGCAGAGCTTCTTCGACGCCATCGACGGCGGCCCGCTCGACATGGGCTATCTGCGGGTCAAGGCGGGGCTGATCCTGGACGACCGGCTGTCCCCGGCCCAGTTCGCGGTCGCGACCGCCGCGAAGGACGCCCGTCTCATCGTCGAGGCGGGGGAGCAGCACGGCATCCGCCTGGACGTGGCCGCTGCAAGCGCCGAACGCCTCACCCGCGCCGCCGCCCAGGGACACGGCGACGAGGACATGGCTGCCGCCTACTTCGCCAGCTTCGACGAGGAACACTCCTCCTGACGGCCGGACCATCCCGGAAAACAGCACGTCACTGAGAGGTTCAGATGTCCAAACCGCCCCTGCCGCCCGAGGCCGACGCCCTGCTGCGCCGCGCCAACCCCTGCGTCATGGCCACCCTGCGCTCCGACGGCACGCCGGTCTCCACGCCCACCTGGTACGTGTGGGACGACGGCCGGGTGCTGATCAGCCTGGACGAGGGCCGCGTCCGCCTGCAGCACCTGCGCCGCGACCCGCGGGTGACCCTGACCGTCCTCGACAAGGACAACTGGTACACGCACGTGACCCTCATCGGCCGCGCGACCGAGCTGAAGGAGGACGAGGGACTGGCCGACATCGACCGCCTCTCCCGGCACTACACGGGCAGTCCCTACCCGGACCGGGTCCGCGCCCGGGTCAGCGCCTGGATCGAGGTCGACCGTTGGCACGGCTGGGGCGCGCTGAAGGACAGCGAACAGGCGTCCCCGTGACGACCGCCCCTCCGGGTGGGCGGCGGGCGTAGGCTCCGAGGCATGCGGATCTCCGTCTCCTCCGACATGGACGAACCCGTGGCCCGTCTGCTGGTCACGGAACTGCGCGGGCGCGGCCACGAGGTGCGCACGCACAGGGCGTTGCGCGCCGGCGACGAC
This sequence comes from Streptomyces flavusporus, assembly GCF_046267975.1. NCBI lineage: Bacteria > Bacillati > Actinomycetota > Actinomycetes > Kitasatosporales > Streptomycetaceae > Streptomyces > Streptomyces flavusporus. The sequence continues at coordinate 9,292,189 of NZ_CP176503.1, forward strand.
CCACAGTGGGCGGCGTGCTCGGCGGCGGCCGCGCAGGACGTGGCCGACGGGACGTCGGACCATGCGGTCGTGTGCTGCTGGACCGGCACGGGCGCCTCGATCGCCGCGAACAAGGTGCCCGGTGTACGGGCCGCCCTGTGCACGGACGCCTACACGGCCGACGGCGCCCGCCGCTGGAACGACGCCAACGTGCTGGCGTTGAGCCTGCGGCTGACCTCGGAGCCGCTGCTGAAGGAGATCCTCGACGCCTGGTTCGCCGGCGAGCCCAGCGAGGACGCCGACGACCGGGAGAACGTGGCCCGCATCGGACGGATGGACGACCGCGGGGCCGGCCGCTGACGGCCCGGCCCCCGGTGCCCTACGTGCGGTCGCCCTTCGGCTTGCCGCGCTGGTCGGGTGTGCCGTGCGGCGGTGGGCCGAACGGCTCGGGCGAGGTCGCGGGCGACACCGGGGAGCCGGTGTGGCCTTCGCCCTGCTCGGGACGCAGGGCCGCCGGGTCGCCGGACGTCGGCTCGGCGCCCGCCTTCAACTGCTCGAGGCGTGCGGTCAGCAGTTCGTTCACCGGCACACGATCGGCGTGCGTCCGCTCGTAGGCGATGAGTTCCTCCACCTCCTCGGCGGTCAGTGAACGCACCCGGGCTTCCAGCCCGCCGATCGGCAGATGGTCGTAGTCGGGCAGCGGTAGGGTGCTGCGGCCGGGGTCGGCCATGATCTCCCCCTCCTCGGGACGTCTGCCTTCGTGCGTCGGCCGCGGCTCAGTGCGCTCCGAGACCTCCTCCGCCGAAGGATCCGCTGCTGCCTCGGCTCCAGCGGCGCCGTTCCTTCGACGCGCTCGGCCGGGTCTGCATGTTGCTCAGCTCGTACGGGGTGAGCGGGCGACCGCCCTTGGGGATCCTGGGGACCTCGTCGGGCTCGCGGTTCTCCCGGATCTCGTGGACCGGGCCCTCCGGCGGCAGATGTGGCTGCTCCTCGGGGCGTGGGCGCGGGGGCTCGCGCAGCTTGATCCGGTTGCCGTACCAGAAGCTGCCCGCCAGCAGCGCCAGGACGGCGACAGCGATCACGAACAGCGCGAGACTGAGCAGGCCGCTCGGCGCGGCGATCTGCATCGATGCGTTACTCATATCGGACGAATACCCCCTAAAGTGGCGGCCAACCGGCTCACTGTGAGCGGGCGGCGCGGGTCTGCGAACGATTGGCCTTGCGGATCGCGTCCAGCAGTTCCCCCTTCGTCATCCGGGAGCGGCCCTCGACGCCGAGTCGCTGGGCGACGTCGTAGAGGTGCTCCTTGGAGGCGTTCTCGTCGACGCCTTCGCCGCTGCGACCACCGCGCTGCCGTGGCCGGGCCGACTGCGGATCCGAAGGACCCTTGCGGCCGCCCTCCTTGCGCTCCCAGTGGTCGCCGACCTTCTCGTACATGTGCTTCAGGGCGCCGTAGGCCACTCGGTGTGCCCGCTCGCCCTCGCCGTACTGCTCGACCGCCGAGTCGTGCGCCTTGATCCAGGTGCGCTGGGCGTCCTCGGAGGAGCGCTCCAGGGTCGAGGGCAGTTCCTCTCGTCCGGGCATCTGTGCCACCTCCCGGTCGTCCGTGCTCGGGTACGACGGGTTCCCGCGGGTGGGGGCGGAAAACGGACCCGCGTCCCGCGCCGGGTTTGGTGCGGTGTGTCACGGCTACCCGCGACATGTGACGACATCGCAGCAGGAGCTCTTCCGTTTCCTGGAGGACCGCTTCGCCTGCGCGCAGGCGTGCACGGAGTGTGCTCGGGTGTGCGCGCTGCGCGCGAGCCTGGTCGATCCGGATGGAACCGAGGAGCAGGAACTCGTACGACGTCAAGGGATCATGTGCGCGGAGGTGTGCGACGCGACCTGCCGGGTGCTGGCCGAGCAGAACCTCGTCGAAGAAGCCGGGATACGCACCCAGCTGGAGTGGTGCCGGGCTCAGTGCCTGGAGTCCGCCCGCGTCTTCGACGGCCGGCCGGGCGCCGAGGACGCCTCGGCGGCCTGCCGCGCCTGCGCCCGGGCCTGCACGGACTTCCTGAACACGCTGGGGTGAGGTGAGCTTCGAAGACTGCACGGTCCACCGCCATTCCCAATTTCTGAAACAGGTTCTACCGTGTGCGCCGTCAGGACCGGCCTTGGGGAGCCTGGAGGCGCCGTGCATCTCGACTACACGCCCGAGCAGCAGCGGCTGCGCACCGAACTGCGCGCCTACTTCGCCGAGCTGGTGCCGGACAACGCCCACCTGAGGCACGCCGACCGGACCGCGCAGAAGCGGTTCTACCGCGAGACCGTCCGACGCCTGGGCGCGGACGGCTGGCTCGGTGTGGGTTGGCCCAAGGAGTACGGCGGGCGTGGGCTGACCCCGACGGAGCAGTTCGTCTTCTTCGACGAGGCCGCGCAGGCGGGCGTGCCGCTGCCGCTGATGGCGCTGAACACCGTCGGCCCGACGATCATGCAGTACGGCACGGAGGAGCAGAAGGCGTACTTCCTGCCTCGGATCCTCTCCGGCGAGATCGACTTCGCGATCGGCTACAGCGAGCCCGACGCGGGCACCGACCTGGCCTCCCTGAAGACACGGGCAGTGCGGGAGGGCGAGGAGTATGTCGTCAACGGACACAAGATCTGGACCACCAACGGCGACACCGCCGACTGGGTGTGGCTGGCCGTGCGCACCGACCCGAACGCCCCAGCGCACCGGGGCATCACCATGCTCCTGGTGCCGACCACCGACCCCGGCTACTCCTGCACCGTCATCCACACCCTCGCCGGGCACGACACCACGGCCAGCTACTACGAGAACATCCGCGTCCCCGTCTCCCACCGGGTCGGCGAGGAGAACCAGGGCTGGCGGCTGATCACCAACCAGCTCAACCACGAACGCGTCACCCTGGCCGCGCACGGCACCATGGCCATCCGCGCCCTGCACGACGTCCGGCGCTGGGTCCGGCGGACCAAACTCACCGACGGCCGCCGGGTGATCGACCTGCCCTGGGTACGCCGCCGGCTGGCGCAGACCCACACCCGCCTGGACGCCCTGAAACTCCTCAACTGGCAGATGGTCAGCGCCCTCCAGCACGGCACCCTCACCCCGCAGGACGCCTCCGCCGCCAAGGTGTACGGCTCCGAGGCCCGTCGCGACGCCTACGCCTGGCTCATGGAGATCGTGGGCGCCACGGGAGCCCTCCAGGAGGGCTCGGCCGGCGCGGTCCTCCACGGCGAACTGGAGCGCGGCTACCGCTCCGCCGTCATCTTCACCTTCGGCGGCGGCAACAACGAGATCCAGCGGGAGATCATCTCGTGGATCGGCCTGGGGATGCCGCGGGTACGGCGTTAGCCTGCTGCGATCACGATCTTCAGTTGGCACAAAACAGGGGTACTTGGCGCCAGGATCACCGTCAGTCCGCAGCGGTGGCGGCATCATTCGACGCATGAGGCGCGGGCCAGGTGTACCCGGCCAGGACGAGACTCTGCGACCAGAGCAGTCCGCCGACGATCTTTGACGGCGATCACCGCCATCATCTCCTGGCCGTCCTCGCCGGGTCGCTTCTCATCCAGCATCCCGTGCCCTTGACGCGGGCGCCTGGCCCGGCTGTGCGAGGAAGGGTGACCGACCGGCATCTTCCCTGGTCGGCCGCCTTTCGCCGTAACCCTTTTCGGGGGGCGCAGCAGACCGGCCCTTGCCTCCTCGTCCGACGCCTGATCCGCAGCTGTTGGGGAGACCGTGAGTCACCGCGCAGGCCGGGCCCGGCCTCGAATCGGCAGAGCAGCGGCCTTGACAGGAGGTCGCAAGTCGGGCTTCCTTAGACGCGTTGCGTATTACGATACTGTTGTGCAATTCGCAACCGATCTGGTCTCCGGTGGCGGCTCCCCGTACGGCGGGCCGCGATGCCCGGCGATGGAATGGCTCTGATTCCCCTACACCGCGGAGTAGCGCTTCAGATGACTCGCAAGGCACCTGCTGAGGATCCCGGCGACGCCCGTCTGCGGGTCGGCCCCCCGAAGGAGTACGCCGCCGGCATCCCAGCGGTCACCTCCTCGCTCCGGCACGCCGGCGAGCAGATGGGGGCCCGCCGCAGCATGCTCACTCTCCTCCAGGTCAACCAGAAAGAGGGCTTCGACTGCCCCGGTTGCGCCTGGCCCGAGCCGGAACGCCGGCACCGAGCGGAGTTCTGCGAGAACGGGGCCAAGGCCGTGGCCGAGGAGGCCACCCTCCGCCGGGTCACCCCGGATTTCTTCGCCGAGCACACCCTCGAGGATCTCTTGCCCCGCACCGACTACTGGCTCGGGCAGCAGGGACGCCTCACCCACCCCATGTACCGCCCGGCCGACAGCGACCGCTACCGACCGATCTCCTGGGACGACGCGTTCGCCGTGATCGCCCGCGAACTCGCCGCACTCGATCACCCGGACCAGGCCGCCTTCTACACCTCCGGACGGGCGAGCAACGAGGCCGCGTTCGTCTATCAGCTCTTCGTCCGGATGCTCGGCACCAACAACCTGCCGGACTGCTCCAACATGTGCCACGAGTCCAGCGGTTCGGCCCTGACGGAGACCATCGGCATCGGCAAGGGCAGCGTCAGCCTGGACGACCTCTACGAGGCCGACCTCATCCTCCTCGTCGGCCAGAACCCCGGCACCAACCACCCCCGCATGCTCTCCGCACTGGAACAGGCCAAGCGTCGGGGCGCTCGCGTCATCGCGGTCAACCCCCTCCCCGAGGCCGGGCTGCTCCGGTTCAAGAACCCCCAGCGCCCCTCTGGCATCGTCGGTGGCGGCACCCGGTTGGCGGACCAGTTCCTGCAGATCAGGCTGGGCGGAGACCAGGCGCTGTTCCAGGCCTTCAACCGCATGCTGCTGGAGGCGGAGCACGAAGCACCCGGCACCTGCCTGGACACGTCTTTCATCGACCAGTACACGCATGGCTTCCAGGAATTCGCCGAGCACGCCCGCAAGGCGTCGTGGGACGACATCCTGAAAGCCACGGGCCTGCCCGAGGAAGAGATCCGGGCCGCGTTCCGCCAGGTGCTGGCCGCCGAGAAGATCGTCGTCTGCTGGGCGATGGGACTCACCCAGCACCGCCACTCGGTACCCACCATCCGAGACGTCGTCAACTTCCTTCTGCTGCGCGGCAACATCGGCCGCCCGGGCGCCGGCCTCTGCCCGGTACGCGGCCATTCCAACGTGCAGGGCGACCGGACGATGGGCATCTACGAGAAGCCGGACGACACGTTCCTGGACAGGCTTGGCGCCGAGTTCGCCTTCACACCCCCGCGGCACCACGGGCACGACGCGGTCGACAGCATCCGCGCCATGCGCGACGGTGACGTACGGGTCTTCGTCGCGCTGGGCGGCAACTTCGTCGCCGCGGCCCCCGACACCGAGCTGACCGAGCAGGCGTTGCGCAGTTGCCGCCTCACCGTGCAGATCTCGACCAAGCTCAATCGATCACATGTCATCGCCGGGGAGCAGGCACTCATCCTCCCGTGTCTCGGCCGAACCGAGGCCGACCTGCGGCCGACCGGCCCCCAACTGGTCACGGTGGAGGACTCCATGGGCATGGTGCACCTCTCGCAGGGGCGGCTGGCCCCCGCGTCCGAGCACCTGCTGAGCGAGGTTGCGATCATCTGTCGGATGGCACGGGCCGCCCTTGGGGAAGCAGGCCCGCAGGTGCCGTGGGACGACTTCGAGTCGGATTACGACCGCATCCGCGACCGCATCGAACGCGTGATCCCTGGCTTCGAGGACTTCAACGCCCGGGTACGGCAGCCGGGCGGCTTCGCCCTGCCCCACCCGCCCCGCGACGAGCGACGGTTCACCACCGCCACCGGCCTGGCCAACTTCACCGTCAACCTGCTGGAGAGCCCCCATGTCCCGCCGGGCCGGCTGCTGCTGCAGACGCTCCGCTCCCACGACCAGTACAACACCACCATCTACGGCCTGGACGACCGCTACCGCGGCGTCCACCAGGGCCGCCGGGTCCTCTTCCTGCACCCCGACGACCTCACCGAGCGAGGTCTGGCCGATGGGGACCTCGTCGACATCGTCAGTGAGTACGGGGACGGTGTGGAGCGGAGGGCGCCGGCCTTCCGGACAGTGCCGTACCCGACGCCCCGCGGATGCTGCGCCGCTTACTTCCCCGAGACCAACGTCCTGGTACCCCTGGACTCCACCGCAGCCATCAGCAACACCCCCACGTCGAAGTCGATCGTCGTTCGGTTGGAACCGGTCTTCGCCGGAGCGGACGCGAGTGCTTGACTTCGATGAGCAGAGCCGAGCCGAGCCGAGCACCACCTCACCCCTCTGGCCCGCTTCGGCGGCCTCGTCGCCACCGACCTCCGGGACGTGACCAGTGATCCCGCTGCCCGGACTCCACCGGTTTCTGGGCCGTGGTCGCCGACTTCGAGGGGCGCCCGGTCTGCGCGCGCTTCGGGGACGTACGCCGTGCGCCCGTGCCCGCCGCCGAGCCCGGTGCGTGGCGCGGCCCGGACGCCTGGACGTCCTCCCTCGACCGGGCCGTCTACACCAGCGGGGTCCGGCGCATACGCGAGCACATCGCGGCCGGCGAGGTGTACCAGGCGAACCTGTGCCGGGTCCTGTCCACGCCGCTGCCCGACCCGGAGGGCGCGGACGTCGACGCCCTCACCGCCCTGCTGGCGCGCGGCAATCCAGCGCCGTATGCCGGCACGGTGCGCCTCCCGGCACACGGTGTCGAGATCGCCACGGCCTCGCCCGAGCTCTTCCTCCGCCGCGACGGCCGTACGGTGGAGTCCGGCCCCATCAAGGGCACCGGCCGGACCGCCGCGGACCTCCTCGAAAAGGACCACGCCGAGAACGTCATGATCGTGGACCTGGTCCGCAACGACCTGGGACGCGTCTGCGCCACCGGCTCCGTGACCGTCCCCGACCTGTGCGCGGTCGAGGAACACCCCGGCTTGGTGCACCTGGTGTCCACCGTGCGCGGCGAGCTCACCGAAGGCGCCGGACGGCCGGAGCTGCCGGCCGGAACCTTCCCACCCGGGTCGGTCACGGGCGCCCCCGAGTCCAGCGTGCTGCGGATCATCGCGACGCTGGAGACCGCGTCCCGCGGCCCGTACTGCGGTGGCGTCGGCTGGGTCGACGCCGACCGCGGCACGGGTGAACTCGCGGTCGGCGTCCGCACGTTCTGGATCGACCGCACCGCTCCCGGCGGCCCGTTACTGCGCTTCGGGACGGGGGCCGGGATCACCTGGGACTCCCATGCCGAGCGCGAGTGGGCCGAGACGGAGCTGAAAGCGCGCCGGCTGCTCGGGGTGGCGTCGGCTGCGTACCAGCTGACCGGTTGATCGCGGTCGGGCAACTCTCCTTGACGTGTCTCTTGACAGCCTCTCTGAGGCGTCAGATCGTTGTTGCTCATAGTGGATAGTCATGCATTATTCGCAACAGTGTCCGGGTGGTAGCCGCTCCACCTCCCCTTCCCTCGCCGATCTCCCATCCGATCCGGTGTGTCCATGGGGCACGGCGGAATCACCGATGAATTCCCCTCTTGCTCGGTCGCGCATCCGTCGTCCTCGACAGAGAGTGCACCGCCGTCTGCGGAAAGGACGAGCTGATGAACAAAACCCGCGAAAGGAACGGGAGCCGAAGCCATCCTGTCGGGGCGGATCTGCCGGGAAGCCCGCCGGCATCCGCCGGCCCCCGGACCGACTTTGTCGTCTTCGGCGTCGCAGCGGTCCTCACCCTCGCCTTCGTCGTGTGGGGAGCCACGGCGACCGACACGCTGGAGAGCGTGTCCGGGAAGCTGCTGGACGGGACCATCCGAAACGGCGGCTGGGCATTCGTCCTCGCCGCCTCGGGCTTCGTCGTCTTCGCCCTCTGGCTGGCGATGAGCCGTTACGGGCGGATCACCCTGGGCGGGGAGGGCGAGCAGCCCGAGTTCCGCACCGTCTCCTGGATCGCCATGATGTTCAGCGCGGGCATGGGCATCGGCCTGATGTTCTACGGCGTGAGCGAACCGCTGTCCCACTTCACCACGCCACCGCCGGGCACCGACCCGGCCGACGCCGCCCAGGCCATGGAGACCGCCATGGCCACCACCCTCTTCCACTGGACGCTCCACCCGTGGGCGATGTACGCGGTCGTCGGTCTTGCCATCGCCTACAGCACCTTCCGGCGCGGACGCCGACAGCTGATCAGCGCCGTGTTCACCCCCCTGATCGGCGAGAAGCGGGCGAACGGCTGGGGCGGCAGGGTCATCGACATCCTCGCCATTTTCGCCACCCTCTTCGGCTCTGCGGCCTCTCTGGGTGTTCATCGCGCGCATCAGCCGCGGCCGGACCATCCGGCAGTTCGTAGGCGGGGTCATCCTGGTACCCAGCACCGTCAGCCTGCTGTGGTTCGCGATCCTCGGCGGCTCGGCGATGCACCTGCAGGACGAAGGCCGCCTCAGCGACGCCGCGACAGCCCAGGGCCGGCTCTTCGACGTGCTCCAGCAGTACCCGATCGCCACGGTGACGAGCATTGTGGTGATGATCCTCGTCGGGATCTTCTTCGTGTCCGGCGCCGACGCCGCCTCGATCGTGATGGGGACGCTCTCGCAGCGCGGATCCCTGGAGCCGACCCGGGCCATGGTGGTGTTCTGGGGTGTGCTGACCGGTGCGGTCGCGGCGATCATGCTGCTCATCGGAGGCGGCAAGGGCGACGCGCTCACCGGACTGCAGAACCTCACCATTCTCGCGGCGGCACCCTTCACCGTGGTGATGGTCGGGCTGTGTGTCGCCCTCACCCGCGACCTGCGGCACGACCCGCTCATCATCCGTGGGCGGGAATGCAAGGAAGCCATCGAAACGGCCGTCATCGCCGGCCATGAGAAGTACGACGGCGACTTCGAGCTCCGCATCGGACCCGCCACGTCCACCAACGGCACGGAGTCCACGGAGCCCGAGCGGCCCAGGGAGTCCACATCCTCCTCCGCCTGCTGAGGCCGGAGGAACCCTTGCCCGGGGGGCCGTGGAACCGACATGTGCGGCCACGACCCCGCCGGGCGTTCGCGCTGTTCCGCCGCGCTCCTGGCCGGCTGAGGGAACCCCGTCGAGCTCCTTGACCCCCGGTCGGCACTCCACGATGCTGTGTTGCGACACATGAGATGTGTGCCGTAATGAGCAACATCTGATTCAAGTCTCGACCAGCCGAGGAGTGGCCATGACGCACCAGGTCCGTGCTGTCGTCGCGCGGGGCAAGGGCGCCCCCGTCAGCCTGGAAACGATCATCGTGCCCGACCCGGGTCCGGGTGAGGCGCTGGTGAAGATCGAGGCCTGCGGGGTCTGCCACACCGATCTGCACTATCGCGAGGGCGGCATCAACGACGACTTCCCGTTCCTGCTGGGCCACGAGGCCGCGGGTGTCGTGGAGTCGGTGGGGGAGGGGGTCACCGACGTCGCCCCCGGAGACTTCGTCATCCTCAACTGGCGTGCGGTGTGCGGCCAGTGCCGGGCCTGTCTGCGCGGACGGCCGTGGTACTGCTTCAACACCCACAACGCGAAGCAGAAGATGACCTTGACCGACGGCACCGAGCTCTCGCCGGCGCTGGGCATCGGTGCGTTCGCGGAGAAGACGCTGGTCGCGGCCGGGCAGTGCACGAAGGTCGACCGGACCGCGTCGGCGGCCGCCGCCGGTCTGCTGGGGTGTGGCGTGATGGCGGGTATCGGCGCGGCCATCAACACCGGGAACGTCGGACGGGGCGACTCGGTCGCCGTCATCGGCTGCGGCGGGGTCGGGGCCGCGGCGATCGCCGGGTCGAACCTGGCGGGCGCGGCGAAGGTCATCGCGGTGGACATCGACGACCGCAAGCTGGAGACGGCCAAGAAGCTGGGCGCGACCCACACCGTCAACTCCAAGGACGCCGACGCGGTCGAGGCGATCCGCGAGCTGACCGGCGGCTTCGGCGCCGACGTCGTCATCGAGGCGGTCGGCCGCCCCGAGACGTACAAGCAGGCGTTCTACGCCCGCGACCTCGCCGGCACCGTCGTCCTCGTCGGCGTCCCCACCCCGGAGATGAAGCTCGAACTGCCGCTGCTCGACGTCTTCGGCCGCGGCGGCGCCCTGAAGTCCTCCTGGTACGGCGACTGCCTGCCGAGCAGGGACTTCCCGATGCTCATCGACCTCTACCTGCAGGGCCGGCTGGACCTGGACGCCTTCGTCACGGAGACCATCGCGCTGGACGAGGTCGAGAAGGCCTTCGAACGGATGCACCACGGCGACGTGCTGCGCTCGGTGGTGGTCATCTGATGACCGCCCGCATCGAACACCTCCTCACCTCGGGGACGTTCTCGCTGGACGGCGGCACCTGGGACGTCGACAACAACGTGTGGATCGTCGGCGACGACACCGAGGCGATCGTCATCGACGCCGCGCACGACGCCGAGGCGATCGCCCAGGCCGTCGGCGGGCGCACCCTGCGGGCCATCGTGTGCACCCACGCCCACAACGACCACATCGACGCCGCGCCCCAACTCGCGGCGCGCACGGGTGCTCCGATCCTCCTCCACCCGGACGACCTGCCGCTGTGGAAGCAGACCCACCCCGACAAGGCGCCGGACGCCGAACTGACCGACGGCCAGGGCCTCACGGTGGCCGGCATCGAGCTGACCGTTCTGCACACGCCCGGCCACGCCCCCGGCGCGGTCTGCCTGTACGCGCCGGCCCTGACGGCGCTCTTCAGTGGCGACACGCTGTTCGCCGGTGGGCCGGGGGCGACAGGAAGGTCGTACAGCCACTTCCCGACCATCATCGAGTCGATCCGGGACCGGCTGCTGACGCTGCCGGGCGACACCGTCGTGCACACCGGACACGGGGAGACGACCAGCATCGCGGCCGAGGCCCCGCACCTCCAGGAGTGGATCGACCGAGGTTTCTGACGCCTACCGGCGACCCTCACGCGCCCGCCCTCGGCTCGCTGCCATCGCGAGCCGATGCGGCGGGCTGCTGTTGTTCTATGTGAACTGAGTTCTGAATCGCGCAACACTATGGGCGGCTCGGGGCGCCCACTGAATGCCTTGACAAGGGTTCTGGGCGACCCCAGACTGATGTTGCGCTTACCGCAATCCGTTTCGTTATACGCACCGAGGTGTCATGATGATTCCCGCGTGCCGTCTCGAGGATCTCCCGCGAGGCGAGGCCCACCGGCTCGACATCGATCCGCCGGTCTCGGTGTTCCACACCGACGACGGCGAACTCTTCGCCATCGACGACACCTGCACCCACCAGGACGCCTCGCTCGCCGACGGCTGGCTGGAGGGCTGCGAGGTGGAATGCCCGCTGCATGCTTCGAAGTTCGACCTGAGGACCGGTGCGGTCGACGCCCCGCCGGCCAAGCTTCCGGTCCGGACGCACGAGGTCGTCGTCGAGGACGGCATGATCTACGTCCGGCTGTCCACGGAGGCGCCCAACCTGCCGCCCTGCGTCGCAGCCCGGCTCGCCGGGGGTCCCGCGTGAGGACCGTCGCCGTGGTCGGCGCCTCGCTGGCCGGCCTGTCGGCGGCGCGCTCACTGCGGAAGCAGGGCTACGACGGTCGGCTGGTCGTCATCGGAGACGAGCTCCACCGCCCTTACGACAGGCCCCCGCTGTCCAAGGAGTTCCTGGCCGGCACTCTCGGCGAGGCCGAACTCGCCCTGGAGGCGGACGACGAGGACCTGCAGGCGGAGTGGCTGCTGGGCGTCCGCGCCACCGGACTCGAATACGCGCAGCGTGCCGTCCGGCTCGCCGACGGACGGGAGGTGCCCGCCGACGGTGTCGTCATCGCGACCGGCGCTGCGGCGCGCACCCTTCCCGGTTCCGAAGGTCTGGCCGGAGTGCACACCCTGCGCACCCTGGACGACGCCCGAGCCCTGCGGGACGAACTGGCCCGCGGCGGACGGCTGGTGGTGATCGGCGGAGGCTTCATCGGAGCCGAAGTCGCCTCCACCGCGTACGCCCTCGGGCTCGAGGTGACCGTCGTGGAGGCGGCCCCGACACCGCTCGCCGGACCGCTCGGCGAGACCATGGGTGCCGTCGTCTCCGCCCTCCACGCCGACCACGGCGTACGGCTCTTGTGCGGCGTGGGCGTCAAGGGGCTGAGCGGGGAGACCCGCGTCGACGCCGTCCTGCTCGAGGACGGCCGCAGCATCCCCGCCGACATCGTCGTGGTCGGTGTGGGCGCGCGTCCGTGCGTCGAGTGGCTGGAAGGTTCCGGCATCGTTCTCGACAACGGCGTCAAGTGCGGCGCGGACGGCCGCACCAGCCTGGCCGGTGTGGTCGCGGTCGGTGACTGCGCCAACTGGTACGACCCGCGCACGGGCCTCCACCGGCGCGTCGAACACTGGACCGGTGCGCGCGAGCGCCCGGACGCCGCGGTCGCCACGCTGCTGGCGGGGGGTGCGGTGGAACCGGGTGTGCCCAGGCCGCCGTACTTCTGGTCCGACCAGTATGGCGTGAAGATCCAGTTCGCCGGTCACGCGGCCGGCGCGGACAGTGTGACCATCGAGGCGGGCGCCGCGGACGAACGCGACGTCCTGGCCGTCTACCGGCGGGCCGGGGACCCGGTCGCCGCGCTCGGGATGAACCAGCCGCGGCTGTTCATGCGCTGGCGCAAGCAACTCGCCGCCACCGCATCTTGACACCGCCCCACCGGCATCCCATGCTGCGGTTTCACATAGCACACATCGTTGCCCCATATACAACGCCGTCCGGAGTCGCTCTTCCCGGCGCGTGAATGACCCCTCCACGACGTTCTCCCGAGGAGTGCACCGTGACCTCGACCAGCCTGCCGGACAGCCTGATCGCCACTCTCCCCGGCTCCTCCTACACGGATCCGCAGATCTTCGCGCAGGAGCAGGAGCGCATATTCGAGACCATGTGGTTCTGCGTCGCGCGCGCCTCAGAGCTGGCGAAGCCCGGCGCCTTCCGCACCGTAGACGTGGGCCGCGAGAGCATCCTCGTCACCCGGGCGCGTGACAACTCCATCCGTGCGTACTTCAACGTGTGCCGGCACCGTGGAGCCAAGCTCTGCACCGAGGAGACCGGCGAGGTCAAGCGTGCCTTCCAGTGCCCGTACCACGCCTGGACCTACGACCTGAACGGCAAGCTCGTCGCGGCGCCCAACCTCACCAAGATGCCCGATGTCGGCCGCACCGAGTACGGCCTGGTGAGTGTGGCGGTGCGCGAATGGCTCGGCTATGTGTGGGTCTGCCTGGCGGAGAACCCGCCCTCCTTCGAGGAGGACGTCATCGGTGAGGTCGTCGCCCGTCTCGGCGACGTCGAGTCGATCGAGCGCTACGGCATCGAGAACCTCTCCGTCGGCAAGCGGATCGTCTACGACGTGAAGGCCAACTGGAAGCTCATCATCGAGAACTTCATGGAGTGCTACCACTGCGCCACGATCCACCCCGAACTTACCGAAGTGCTCCCGGAGTTCGCGGACGGTTACGCCGCCCAGTACTACGTGGGCCATGGTGCCGAGTTCGGTGAGGAGGTCCAGGGCTTCACCGTGGACGGCTCGGAGGGCCTGGACCGCATTCCCGGGGTCGCCGAGGACCAGGATCGCCGCTATTACGCCATCACCGTACGGCCGCAGGTCTTCATCAACCTCGTCCCCGATCACGTGATCTTCCACCGGATGTATCCGGTGTCCGTGGACCGCACGATCGTCGAGTGCGACTGGCTCTACCTCCCGCACGTCGTCGAGAGCGGCAAGGACGTCAGCCGGTCCGTGGAACTCTTCCATCGGGTCAACCAGCAGGACTTCGACGCCTGCGAGCGTACGCAGCCCGGAATGAGCTCCCGGATGTACGCCAAGGGCGGCGTGCTGGTGCCCAGCGAGCACCACATCGGCGCCTTCCACGACTGGGTGAACGAGCGCCTGGGCACGCCTCAGGGGTGACTCAGCCCAGGTAGCCCATCCGGTGGCTGATCTCCTCGGCGCCCTTGATCAGCACCGGGGAGAGCTCGTGCAGGCGCTCCTCGGTGAACCGGTAGGAGGGCCCGGAGGCGCTGAGCGCCGCGATGACCTCGCCGTCCCGGTTGCGGACCGGCGCGGCCATGGCGTGCAGACCGATCTCCAGCTCTTCCAGGGTGAAGGCGTAGCCCCGCTCCCGCGCCTCGGCGAGGTTCTTCTCGAGCTTCGTCTTCGCGGTGATGGTGTGCGGGGTGACCTTCTTCATGCCGGCGGCGGACAGCAGCGCGGCGCGCTCCTTCGCGGGCAGGTGGGCCAGCAGGATCTTGCCGCTCGACGTGGCGTGCAGCGGCGTCAGCTGGCCGACCCAGTTGTGCGCGGTGACCGCGCCCGGGCCGCGCACCTGGTAGAGATTGATCGCGTAGTGCTCCTGCATGACGGCGATGTTGACGGTCTCGCCGATCTCCGCGGCGAGGCGTTCGCAGACCGGGCGGCCCTGCTGTGTGATGTCGATACGGCCGGTGACTGCGCCGGCCAGGCGGACGATGCCGAAGCCGAGCCGGTACTTGCCGCGCTCGCCGGCCTGCTCCACCAGGCCGCGCGCCTCCAGGGCGCCGAGCAGGCGGAAGGCAGTGGACTTGTGCACGTCGATCTCGCCCGCCACCTCGCTGACGCCCGCTTCGCCACGCTGGGCGAGGATCTCCAGGACGCTGATGGCGCGGTCCACCGACTGCACGCCGCCGACTTGCGAATTCGACGTTTCTGTGTCAGGGCTGTAGTTGCTCACAGTGAAACTATACGCGTAGTAAACAACGCCCTTGCAAGTAACCGTACCGAAACGAAGACGTTGGAAGTTGCGCTGTTCGCAACCTGGTGCGTATAGCGCGACCGGGTTTAGCATGCCTCGCATATCTACGGCGCGAGCGAGACGAGGCATCATGGCTCCCCTGCAATACGACTTCGTCATCGTCGGTGGCGGTTCGGCCGGCAGTGCACTGGCGAACAGACTCTCCGCTGACCCGGCCAACCGGGTGCTGGTCCTGGAGGCGGGCCGGTCGGACTACCCGTGGGACGTCTTCATCCACATGCCGGCGGCGCTGACCTACCCGATCGGCAGCCGGTTCTACGACTGGAAGTACGAGTCCGAGCCCGAACCTCACATGGGCGGCAGGCGCATCTACCACGCGCGCGGCAAGGTGCTGGGCGGCTCCAGCAGCATCAACGGCATGATCTTCCAGCGCGGCAACCCCATGGACTACGAGCGCTGGGCCGCCGACCCGGGCATGGAGACCTGGGACTACGCACACTGTCTTCCGTACTTCCGGCGGATGGAGAACTGTCTGGTGGCCGACCCGGACGACGAGTTCCGCGGCCACGACGGCCCCCTCGTCCTGGAGCGCGGCCCGGCGACCAACCCCCTCTTCGGTGCCTTCCTGAAGGCCACCCAGGAGGCGGGCCACGCCCCCACCGACGACGTCAACGGCTATCGGCAGGAAGGTTTCGCCAAGTTCGACCGAAATGTCCATCGTGGACGCCGCCTGTCGGCCTCGAAGGCATACCTCAAGCCCGCGATGAGGCGGCCGAACCTCACCGTCAAGACCCGGGCCTTCGTCACCCGCGTCCTCTTCGAGGGCAAGCGCGCCGTCGGTGTCGAGTTCCAGCGCGGCTGGGGAGCGCTCCAGCAGGTCCGCGCCAGGGAAGTCATCCTCTGCGGCGGCGCCATCAACTCCCCGCAGCTGCTCCAGCTCTCCGGCGTCGGCAACGCCGAAGAACTGCGCGCCCTCGGCATCGACGTCGTCCACCACCTCCCGGGCGTCGGCGAGAACATGCAGGACCACCTGGAGGTCTACGTCCAGTACGCCTGCAAGCAGCCGGTCTCCATGCAGCCGTACATGGCGAAGTGGCGCGCCCCCTTCATCGGACTGCAGTGGCTCTTCCGCAAGGGCCCGGCTGCCACCAACCACTTCGAGGCAGGCGGCTTCGCCCGCAGCAACGAGGACGTCGACTACCCCAACCTGATGTTCCACTTCCTGCCGGTCGCGGTCCGCTACGACGGCTCATCGCCCGCCGGTGGCCATGGCTACCAGGTGCACGTCGGCCCCATGTACTCGGACGCCATCGGCTCGGTGAAGATCAAGAGCAAGGACCCGCGCGAGCACCCGGCGCTGCGCTTCAACTACCTCTCCACCGAGCAGGACCGCCGCGAATGGGTCGAGGCGATCCGCGTGGCCCGCAAGCTCCTCAACCAGCCCGCGCTCGCCCCCTACAACGGTGGGGAGATCTCGCCGGGACCGTCGGTGGAGACGGACGAGGAGATCCTCGCCTGGGTCGCGAAGGAGGGCGAGACCGCCCTGCACCCGTCCTGCACCTGCAAGATGGGCACCGACGGGATGTCCGTCGTCGACCCCACGAGCATGCGGGTGCACGGCGTGAAGGGTCTGCGTGTGGTGGACGCGTCGGTGATGCCTTACGTCACCAACGGCAACATCTACGCCCCGGTGATGATGATCGCCGAGAAGGCCGCCGATCTGATCCTCGGCAAGGAGCCGCCGGCGCCGTCGAAGGCCGCGTACTACCGCCACCGTGACGTCCGGAAGCAGGCGGAGTAGACGATGGGCGCCGCAGGGCTCCGGGCGCTGCTGGACAGCGTCCGCTACGAGGTGCTGCCTGCGAAGGCGACCGAGGACAAGATCCTCGCCCATGTCCCGCGCGACGTCGTCGTCACCGTGACGGCGTCGCCGGTCAAGGGCCTGGAACCGACCCTCGATCTCGCCGGCCGGCTCGCGGCGCACGGCTACCGGGTCGTCCCGCACGTGCCGGCGCGGCTGCTGCGGGACGACCTGCACCTGAAGGAGGTCACGGGCCGGCTCCGCGAGGCGGGCGTGGACGACATCTTCGTCCCGGCCGGCGACGCCGACCCGCCCGCCGGGGCGTACGAGGGGGCGCTGCCGGTGCTGCGCAGGCTGAGCGAGCTGGGCAGACCCTTCACTCACGTCGGCGTCACCGGCTACCCCGAGAGCCATCCGCTCATCCACGACGACGTCACCATCCAGGCGATGTGGGACAAGCGCGAGCACGCCACGTACATCGTGAGCAACCTCTGCTTCGACCCGCGGGTGCTGGGGGAGTGGCTCGTTCGTATACGGCGCCGGGACGTCACCCTGCCGGTCCATGTGGGCATTGCGGGGCCCGTACAGCGGGCGAAGCTGCTGGCGATGGCCACGAAGATCGGGGTGGGGGAGTCGACACGCTTCCTGACGAAGCACGCCTCGTGGTTCGTGCGTTTCGCGGCACCCGGAGGGTATGCACCCGAGAGGCTGCTGATCCGCACGGAGGAGGCCATCACCGCACCCTCGGCGGGGGTGGCCGGTCTGCACCTGTTCACGTTCAACCAGATCGTCGAAACGGAGCGGTGGCGCCGCGCGCTGCTGGACCGGCTGGGCGGCTGAACCAGGAGAAGGATGGCAACGGACACCGATTGGAAGCTGCCCCGAACCTTCAACAGCACATCAGGTGACGTCCGTTGGGGCCGGCTGGGGCAGCCCGGCCGACTGCCGGTCGTCCTTCTGCACGGCACCCCGTTCTCCTCGTATGTCTGGCGTGCCGTCGCCCGCTCGCTCGCCCGGCACCATCAGGTGTTCGTCTGGGACATGCCCGGCTACGGGACCTCCGAGAAGGCAGTGGGCCAGGATGTGTCCCTGGCCGCCCAGGGACAGGTCTTCACCGAGCTCCTGAGCCACTGGGGTCTGGAGGAACCGCTCGTGGTCGCCCACGACTTCGGCGGCGCGGTCGCCTTACGGGCGCATCTGCTGCACGGCGCCCGCTACCGGGCCCTCGCACTGGTGGATCCGGTCGCGCTGGCGCCGTGGGGCTCTCCGTTCTTCCGGCTGGTCGGCGAGCACTCCGACGTCTTCGAGCAGTTGCCGCGCGCACTCCACCGTGCCCTGGTGCGTGAGTACGTCGGTTCCGCCAGCAGCCGCGGCCTGCATCCCACGGTCCTCGACCGGCTCGTCGGGCCCTGGCTGGACGGACTCGGCCAGGCGGCCTTCTACCGGCAGATCGCCCAGGCCGACCAGCGTTACACCGACGAGATCCAGGGCCGGTACAGCGGGATCGGCGTCCCCACGCTCGTCTGCTGGGGCGAGGACGACACCTGGCTCCCGGTGGCGAAGGGGCGCGAGCTCGCCGCTCTCATCCCCGGCGCGCGATTCGAACCGATCGCCGGCGCCGGCCACCTCGTACAGGAGGACGCCCCCGCGGAACTCACAGCCACGCTCATCGCCTTCCTCCACCAGCCGCTCTGATCGAGGAACAGCGCGCGTGGGCCGTATACGACAAGGGCGGGACCGGAATCCGGTCCCGCCCACGATCAGTGCGGCTCAGCGGAAGACCACCGTGCGGTTGCCGTCCACCATCACGCGGCTCTCGCTGTGCCACTTCACCGCGTGCGCGAGCACCTGCGCTTCCACGTCCCGCCCTACCGTGACCAGCTCACCGGGGTCGAGCGAGTGGTCCACCCTGACCACGTCCTGCTCGATGATCTGGCCCTCGTCGAGGTCCGGCGTCACATAGTGCGCCGTCGCGCCGACGAGCTTCACTCCGCGCGCGTAGGCCTGCTCGTAGGGGCGCGCGCCCTTGAAGCTGGGGAGGAAGGAGTGGTGGATATTGATGGCGCGGCCCTCCAGCTCCTTGCACAGGTCGTCGGAGAGGATCTGCATGTAGCGGGCCAGCACCACCAGGTCGATGTCCAGCTCACGCACGAGCTCCAGCAGCCGCGCCTCGGCGTCCGCCTTGGTCTCCTTGGTCACCGGGATGTGGTGGAAGGGGATGCCGTACGTCTCCGCGAGTCCCTCGAAGTCCCGGTGGTTGGAGACGATCGCGGGGATCTCGATGTTGAGGGCGCCGGTGCGCCGGCGGAAGAGCAGGTCGTTCAGGCAGTGGCCGAACTTGGACACCATGATCAGCGTCCGGGTCGGCGTGGCCGCGTCGCTCAGGGTCCAGGAGATGCCGTAGGCCTGGGCCACGGGACCGAACCGGTAACGCAGTTGTTCCAGCTCGGCGTTTGGATCGGAAACGTCGAAGTGGACCCTCATGAAGAAGCGGCCCTGGAGCCGATCGTCGAACTGCTGGCTTTCCAGGATGTTGCCGGAGTTCCTGACGAGAAAGCCGCTCACGGCGTGGACCAGTCCGGCGCTGTCCGGACAGGAGAGGGTGAGGACGTACTCACGGCCAGATTGCGGTCGAGGGAACTTAGGGGACACGTCGGCCTCCGTCGATGCGCATTGCACAACATGGTGAGCGATACGCAACATGGTCGGCTCGGTGTTGCTTGTGGTCAAGGGTGGCCGGGTAAGTGATCGCATGGCCAAATCGTCATCGGTCAACCTCTTGACGTCTGTTTGGACATTCGCCATGGTGTTCCACCACAAGCAATCGGGTGCATGATGCGCAACGAATTTCGGTTGAAAGGCTCGGCGCGTGGCAGACCTGTATGTGGATGGCGAATGGCGGGACCCGGTGGCCGGTGGGCACCGGGACATCCGATGTCCCGCTGACGGCACGCTCGCGGCGACCGTCTCGGAAGCGACACGCCCCGACACCGAGGCGGCGATCGCCGCGGCCCGCCGGGCCTTCGACGAGGGGCCCTGGCCGAGCTCCTCCGAGCGAGAGCGCGGCGCGCTGCTGCTGCGCGCCGCCGACCTCATCGAGCGCGACGCCAAGGAATTCGCCCGCGCGGAGTCTCTGGACACCGGCAAGCGGCTGGTGGAGAGCGAGTACGACATCGCCGATGTCGTCTCCTGCTTCCGCTACTACGGCGGCCTCGGAGGCACCGACGCCGGCCGGGTGATCGACACCGGCCGCGATGACGCTGTAAGTTGCGTCGTGTATGAGCCGGTTGGCGTGTGCGGACTGATCACCCCTTGGAACTACCCGCTGTTGCAGGCGAGTTGGAAGGTGGCCCCCGCACTCCTCGCCGGCAACACGATCGTCCTCAAGCCCAGTGAGCTCACCCCCTCCACCTCGATCCTGCTGATGAAGGCACTGGAGGAGGCAGGGCTCCCGGCGGGCGCCGCGAACCTCGTCCTGGGCACCGGGTCCGAGGTGGGCGCACCACTGTCCGAGGACCCGGCCGTGGATATGGTCTCCTTCACCGGAGGTCTGGAGACCGGCCAGCGCATCATGGCCACCGCCGCCGCGACCGTGAAGAAGGTCGCGTTGGAGCTCGGCGGCAAGAACCCGAACGTCGTTTTCGCCGACGCCGACTTCGAGACGGCCGTGGACTTCGCCCTCACGGCCGTCTTCCTGCACTCGGGGCAGGTCTGCTCGGCCGGTGCACGGCTGATCGTCGAGGACTCGCTGCACGACCGCTTCGTCGACGAGGTCGTCCGCCGAGCCCGGCAGATCCGCCTCGGCGGTCCTTTCGACCCCGAGGCCGAGACCGGAGCACTGATCTCCGCACAGCACCGGGAGAAGGTCGAGGCTTACGTCGCGTCCGGCCTCGCCGAAGGCGCCGTACTGCGCTGCGGCGGCGCACGGCCCGAGGACCCCGCGCTGGCGAACGGCCACTACTACCTGCCCACCGTGCTCGACGAGTGCCGGCAGGACATGCGCGTGGTGCACGAGGAGTCGTTCGGGCCCGTGCTCACCGTGGAGCGCTTCACCGACGAGGACGACGCCGTACGCATCGCCAACGACACCGAGTACGGACTCGCCGGAGCCGTGTGGACGCAGGACGCCGGCAAGGCCCAGCGGGTCGCCCGGCGGCTGCGCCACGGCACGGTGTGGATCAACGACTACCACCCCTATGTGCCGCAAGCGGAATGGGGTGGCTTCGGGCATTCGGGTGTGGGCCGGGAGTTGGGACCGACCGGCCTGAACGAGTACCGAGAGCCCAAACACATCTGGCAGAACATCCAACCCCGGCCGCAGCACTGGTTCCGCGGCTGAACGCCGAAAGAAGGTCGAACGTGACCACACAGACCGAGGTGCTGCAGCGGCTCGGCACGCCCCAGGACTCGGGCTCCACCCCGGTCATATCCGTGCGCAGGCTGTGGAAGGTGTTCGGGCCGAAGGCCGACCAGGTCCCGGACTCCGAGGAGCTGTGCGGGCTCACCCGCCGCGAGCTCATGGACCGCACCGGATGCACCGCCGCCGTACGCGACGTCCACTTCGAGGTCTCGCCCGGTGAGGTCTTCGTCGTCATGGGCCTGTCCGGCTCCGGCAAGTCCACGCTGGTGCGATGTCTGACCCGGCTGATCGAACCCACCGCCGGTGAGGTCGTGTTCGAGGGCGAGGACATCCGCGAGGCGGACGACAAGCGCCTGCGCGACCTGCGGCGCCGGAAGTTCTCCATGGTGTTCCAGCACTTCGGTCTGCTGCCTCACCGCCGCGTCGTCGACAACGTGGCGTTCGGTCTGGAGATCCGCGGCATGGGCAAGGCCGAGCGCACCAGGCGGGCCCAGGAGGTCGTCGAGCTGGTCGGCCTCGCGGGCTATGAGAACTCCTACCCCGACCAGCTGTCCGGCGGTATGCAGCAGCGCGTCGGTCTGGCCCGTGCGCTGGCCGGTGATCCGGACGTGCTCTTCTTCGACGAGCCGTTCTCGGCGCTCGACCCGCTGATCCGCCGCGACATGCAGAACGAGGTCATCCGCCTGCACCACGAGGTCGGCAAGACGATGGTGTTCATCACCCACGACCTCTCCGAGGCCCTCAAGCTGGGCGACCGCATCCTGATCATGCGCGACGGCAAGATGGTCCAGTGCGGCACCGGCGACGAGCTGGTGGGTGCCCCGGCGGACGACTACGTGCGCGAGTTCGTGAAGGACGTGCCGCGCGGCGACGTGCTGACCCTGCGGTGGATCATGCGCCCGCCGGCGGACGGCGACGCCCTGGACGGTCCCGAGCTGGGCCCGGACGTCGTGGTGAAGGAGGCCACCCGGGCGGTGCTCGCGGCCGACAAGCCGGTCAAGGTCGTCGAGAACGGCGAGCTGCTCGGCATCGTCGGCGACGAGGAGATCCTCGCGGTGGTCGCCGGGCAGGAAGGCGGCGCGTGATGACCGTCGCCGTGGAGAAAACAGAGCAACCGGAGAAGACTCAGGCCGTGGAGCAGGCCGCTCCCGCCAAGAGCGTGCGCAAGGTCAGCCGGTCCATGGTGGTGGCGGCGATCCTCGTCGTCTGGCTGGTGCTGTTCCTTGTGCTGCGCGGAAAGCAGACCCTGGCCCTGGCCGCGGCGGACCTGACTGATCTGCACCGGTGGTTCAACGACGTCAACGACTCGATCGGCGCGAACCGCAACTCCAACCCGCTCTTCCTGTACTTCTTCAACGAGATCCGCCTGGTCATCGACTCCCTGGTGACCTTCGTCCAGGAGCTGATCTCACAGCCCTCCGTCGACCGCCCCGTCCCGCAGATCGGCTGGCTGGGTGTCGTCGGCATCGCCGGCTATGTCTCCTGGGCCGTGGGCAACTGGCGGGTCGCGCTGCTGGCGGTGGCCGGCTTCACCTTCCTGGGCCTGCAGGGCCTGTGGCAGGAGAGCATGGACACCCTGGCGCTCACCGTCTCCGCGGTGTTCGTGGCGCTGCTGTTCGCGATCCCGCTGGGTGTGTGGGCGGGGCTGTCCGATCGGGTCAACCGGATCATCACGCCCTTCCTGGACTTCATGCAGACGATGCCGACCTTCGTCTACCTGGCTCCGCTGACCCTCTTCTTCCTGATCGGCCCGGCGTCCGCCACCATCGCCACGCTGATCTATGCGGCTCCGCCCGCGATCCGCATCACCGCGCACGCCATCCGTTCCGTACCGAAGACCACGGTCGAGGCGGCCGACTCGCTGGGTGCCACGCGACGGCAGGCCCTGATGAAGGTTCTGCTGCCGATGTCCAAGCGGACCGTGGTCATGGGCGTGAACCAGACCATCATGGCCGCTCTGGCCATGGTGACCATCGCCGCCTTGATCGACGCGCCCGGCCTCGGCAAGACGGTCGTCCAGGCGCTGCAGTCGCTCGACGTCGGCACGGCCTTCAACGCGGGTCTGGCCATCGTGGTCATGGCCATCGTGCTGGACCGGGTCACCACGGCGGCGAGCAGACGCGAGGAGGCGGCCCGGCGTTCGAAGAACCGCTTTCTGACCTGGCGACGCCCGTTGCTGGGCGTGGGCGCGGCAGTCACGGCTGTCCTGATCTACCTGTCGCACACCTATGTATGGGCGGCGGAGTTCCCCGGCGAGGGAGGCACCGGCAGTGCCATCTCGAGCGGGGCCGACACCGTGACCACCTGGGCGCAGGACAACCTGTCGGGCATCACCAACGCCTTCCGCGACGCCATCACCAACGGTCTGCTCAACCCGTTCCAGACACTGCTCACCGACTCCCCGTGGTGGCTCGTCGGCGCGGCCCTGATCGCGCTCGGCGTCGTCCTCGGCGGCTGGCGCGCCGGCATCACCACGGCGGTGTGCGTGGGACTGCTGGTCGGCACCGGAGTGTGGTCGGACAGCATGACGACGCTGGCGTCGACCGTCGTCGCCACGGTGCTCGTGATGCTGCTCGGCATGGTCTTCGGCGTGTGGATGGGACGCAGCGCGCTCGTGGACCGGCTGCTCAGGCCCAGCCTGGACGCGGCACAGGTCATGCCGCCGTTCGTCTATCTCGTGCCCTTCCTCGCGCTGTTCGGCGCGACCCGCTTCACCGCGATCGTCGCCGCCGTCGTCTACGCGGCTCCCATCGCCATGAAGATCATCGCGGACGGGGTGCGGAACGTGCCCGCCACCACCGTGGAGGCGGCCACCGCCGCCGGGTGCAACACCTGGCAGATCATCACCAAGGTCCAACTGCCGATGGCACGCGGCGCCCTGACTCTCGCCACCAACCAGGGCCTGATCTACGTGCTGTCGATGGTTGTGGTGGGCGGCCTGGTGGGCGCGGGCGCCCTCGGCTACGACGTCGTGGCCGGCTTCTCGCAGGGACAGCTGTACGGGAAGGGGCTCGCCGCGGGGCTGGCCATCGTCCTTCTCGGAGTCATGTTCGACCGGATCACTCAGGCAGCGGCGCGGCGTGCCGGCGCGTAAGGAGCAACTGACCATGGCAAGGCAAGCAAGACAGTGGAGAGTCGGCGCGGCCGGCATAGCGGTCCTCGGCCTCACCCTCACCGCCTGCGGCGGTGCGAAGGTCGGTGACAGCTCCTCGGAGGCCGGCGGCTCGGGCAGCTCCGGCAAGTGCGGCACCTTCAACCTCGCGGTCAACCCGTGGGTGGGGTACGAGGCCAACGCGGCGGTCATCGCCTACGTCGCGGAGCAGGACCTCGGCTGCAAGGTCACCAAGAAGGACCTGAAGGAAGAGATCGCCTGGCAGGGCTTCGGGACGGGCGAGGTCGACGCCGTCGTCGAGAACTGGGGCCACGACGACCTGAAGAAGAAGTACATCACCGACCAGAAGACCGCCGTCGACGCCGGCCCGACCGGCAACGAAGGCCTCATCGGCTGGTACGTGCCGCCGTGGCTGGCCAAGGAACACCCGGACATCACCGACTGGAACAACCTCAACAAGTACGCGGCCGAGTTCAAGACGTCCGAGTCCGGCGGCAAGGGCCAACTCCTCGACGGCGACCCGTCGTTCGTGACCAACGACGAGGCCCTGGTGAAGAACCTGAAGCTGGACTACAAGGTCGTGTACGCGGGCAGCGAGACCGCCCTCATCCAGGCCTTCCGCAAGGCGGAGAAGGACAAGGAATGGGTGATCGGCTACTTCTACGAGCCGCAGTGGTTCATGTCCGAGGTACGGCTGGTGAAGGTCAAGCTGCCCGAGTACAAGGCGGGCTGCGACGCCGACGCCGAGAAGGTCAACTGCGACTACCCCGTGTACAAGCTGGACAAGATCGTCAGCGCGAAGTTCGCCAAGTCGGGCAGCCCGGCCTATGACCTGGTGAAGAACTTCACCTGGACGAACGACGACCAGAACGTCGTGGCGAAGTACATCGCGGTGGACAAGATGACCCCCGAGGCGGCGGCGAAGAAATGGGTCGAGGCCAACCGCGACAAGGTGGACGCCTGGCTCAAGTAGCGCCGGAAGCCGGGAGTCGGAAGCCGGTCGGAACATGCCCGGTGGGCGGTGCGCGCGGGGTGCGCACCGCCCACCGGGCATTGCCGTGTTCCGGCCGGTTTTCCGAGGTCGCGGACCCCTTGACACCCACCTGCACGGAAGGCACATTGAGTTGCGCAACCTGAATCAAGTTGCGTAGACAGCAACCGGATCGGCTCGACTGGTTATCAAACCGGAGGTGCGGCGATGGCGGGACCGCGAGTGGTCATCATCGGAGCGGGCGTCGTTGGCGCGGCACTCGCGGACGAGATCTCCGCGCGAGGCTGGACCGAAGTGACCGTGGTCGACCAGGGCCCGCTCCCCGCCACCGGGGGCTCCACCTCGCACGCCCCGGGCCTGGTCTTCCAGACGAACTCCTCCAAGACCATGACCGAGCTGGCCCGCTACACCGTCGAGAAGTTCTGCTCCCTCGACGTCGACGGCAAGCCCTGCTTCCTGCAGGTCGGCGGGCTGGAAGTGGCGACCACCCCCGAGCGTCTCGCGGAACTGCACCGCCGCCACGGCTGGATCTCCGCCTGGGGCATCGAGTCGCGGATCCTGACTCCTGACGAGTGCGTCGAGCAGCACCCGCTGGTCAACCGCGACAAGGTCCTCGGCGGCCTCCTCGTCCTGACGGACGGCCTCGCCAAGGCCGTCCTCGCCGTCGAGGCGCAGATCCGCCGGGCCACCGAGCGCGGCGTGCGCTTCCTGGCCCGCCACGAGGTCCTCGACGTACTGCGGGCCGACGGCGAGGTGACCGGCGTCCTGACCGACCAGGGTGAGATCCCCGCCGACATCGTCGTGTGCTGCGCCGGCATCTGGGGCCCGAAGATCGCCCGCATGGTCGGCATGAACCTGCCGCTCACCCCGCTCGCCCACCAGCTGGCCTGGACCGGCCCCGTCCCGGCCCTGGCCGGCCAGACGGAGGAAGCGGTCCGCCCGATCCTGCGCCACCAGGACGCCGACCTCTACTACCGCGACCGCTTCGACGGACTGGGCATCGGCTACTACGGCCACCGCCCGATGCCGATCTCCGCCGACGACATCCTCTCCGTGGACGAGGCCGAGGACATGCCGTCGGTCCTGAAGTTCACCGAGGAGGACTTCGAGGACGCCTGGACCGAGACCCAGTCCCTGCTCCCCGCGACCAAGGAAGCGAAGGTCGAGGAGGGCATCAACGGCCTGTTCTCCTTCACCACCGACAACTTCCCGCTCCTCGGCGAGTCCCCGGACGTCAAGGGCTTCTGGGTCGCCGAGGCCGTGTGGGTCACCCACTCCGCGGGCGTGGGGCGGGCGATGGCCGAATGGCTGGTCGACGGCCACTGCTCGTCCTTCGACCTGCACGAGTGCGACGTCAACCGCTTCGAGCCGCACCAGCTGTCCCCGGAGTACGTCCTGGCCCGCGACTGCCAGAACTTCGTGGAGGTCTACGACATCCTCCACCCCCTCCAGCCCTCGGGTGACCCGCGTCCGATCCGCACCAGCCCCTTCCACCCTCGCCAGCAGGAGCACGGCGCCTTCTTCCTGGAGGCGAACGGCTGGGAGCGCCCGCAGTGGTACGAGGCCAACGCGTCCCTGGTCGAAGGCCGCAGCATTCCCACCCCCAACGACTGGGCAGCCCAGTACTGGTCGCCCATCGTCGGCGCCGAGGCGCAGGTCACCCGCGAGACCGTCGCGATGTACGACATGACGGCCCTCAAGCGCCTGGAGGTGAGCGGCCCAGGCGCCTCCGCCTTCCTGGAGCGCCTGTGCACCGGCAAGGTCGCCAAGTCCGTCGGCTCGGTCACCTACACCCTGCTCCTCGACCACGACGGCGGCATCCGCAGCGACATCACCGTCGCCCGCCTGGCCCGCGACCTCTTCCAGGTCGGCGCCAACGGCAACCTGGACCTCGACTGGTTCACCCGCCACCTCCCCACCGACGGCACGGTCCAGGTACGTGACATCACCCCCGGCACCTGCTGCATCGGCCTGTGGGGCCCCCTCGCCCGCAAGGTCCTGCAACCCCTGACGGACGAGGACTTCTCGGGCGACGGCCTGAAGTACTTCCGCGCCAAGCGCGCCTACATCGGCTCGGTGCCCGTCACCGCAATGCGCCTGAGTTACGTCGGTGAGCTCGGCTGGGAGCTCTACACCACCGCCGACCAGGGCCTGAAGCTGTGGGACACCCTGTGGCAGGCGGCCAAGCCCCTCGGCGGCGTCATCGCCGGCCGCGGCGCCTTCAACAGCCTCCGGCTGGAGAAGGGCTACCGCTCCTTCGGCACCGACATGACCTACGAGCACGACCCCTACGAGGCCGGCGTCGGCTTCGCCGTCAAGCTCGACAAGGACGACTTCATCGGCAAGGCCGCGCTGGAGCGCCGTAAGGAGAACGTGCGGCGCAGGCTGACCTGCCTCACCATCGACGACCCGCGGTCGGTGGTCATGGGCAAGGAGCCGGTGTACGACGGGGACCGTGCGGTCGGCTACGTCACCAGCGCCGCCTATGGCTACACGATCGGCAAGGGCATCGCCTACGCCTGGCTCCCCGCCGAACTCGCCACCCCCGGCACCCCCGTGCACATCGGCTACTTCGACCAGCGCATCGAGGCGGTCGTCGCCGAGGAGCCCCTGTTCGACCCCACCATGTCCCGCCTCCGCGGCTGACACCCAGCGTCGACTACGAGGGAAGGAACACCGCCGGTGAACGCACAGCTGCTCGACGGCAAGGCGACCGCCGCCGACATCCGCCGCGAACTAGCGGAGCGTGTGGCCAAGTTGACGGCCACTGACGGCCGCCCGCCGGGCCTCGGCACGGTCCTGGTCGGCGACGACCCCGGCAGCCACGCCTACGTCGCCGGCAAGCACCGCGACTGCGCCCAGGTCGGCATCGCCTCCATCCGCCGTGACCTGCCGGCCGACGCCTCCCAGCAGCAGGTCGAGGAGACGATCGACGAGCTCAACGCCGACCCGGCCTGCACCGGCTACATCGTCCAGCTCCCGCTGCCGCGCCACCTGGACGCCAACGCCGTACTGGAACGCATGGACCCGGCCAAGGACGCCGACGGCTTGCACCCCGTCAACCTCGGCCGGCTCATCCTGGGCGTCGAGGCACCGCTGCCGTGCACCCCTCGCGGCATCGTCGAGCTGCTCCGCCGCCACGACGTGCCGCTGGCCGGGGCGCGGGTGTGTGTGATCGGCCGCGGCATCACCGTCGGACGCCCCATCGGGCTCCTCCTCACCCGCCGCTCCGAGAACGCCACCGTCACCCTGTGCCACACCGGTACCAAGGGCCTGGCCTGGCACGTACGCGAGGCGGACATCGTCATCGCCGCCGCCGGCTCACCCGGACTGGTCACCAAGGACATGCTGCGCCCCGGCGCCGCGGTCCTGGACGTCGGCATCACCCGCACCGACCAGGGCCTGGTCGGCGACATCCACCCGGACGCCGCCCAGGTCGCCGGCTGGATCGCGCCCATGCCAGGCGGTGTGGGCCCCATGACGCGGGCGATGTTGCTGGCCAACGTCGTCGAGGCCGCCGAGAGGAACGCCACCGCCGTATGACCGCGCACGTCCCCAAGTACCCGCAGTATCCGCACCTTTCAGAAGACGGAGACGTCCGATGAGCCCCCGCACCCCCGGCGCCGACCTCCCCGACCACCCCGACTTCCTGTGGCGTACGCCCGACCCCAAGCGGTCGTACGACGTGGTGATCGTCGGCGGCGGCGGACACGGCCTCGCCACCGCGCACTACCTCGCCAAGAACCACGGCATCACCAATGTCGCCGTGCTGGAGAAGGGCTGGCTCGCGGGCGGCAACATGGCCCGCAACACCACGATCATCCGCTCCAACTACCTGTGGGACGAGAGCGCCGGCATCTACGAGCACGCGCTCAAGCTGTGGGAGGGACTGGCGGAGGAGCTCGACTACCCGATCCTCTTCTCCCAGCGCGGCGTGCTGAACCTCGCGCACAGCCTGCAGGACGTCCGCGACAGTGTGCGCCGCGTGGAGGCGAACCGCCTCAACGGCGTGGACGCGGAGTGGCTCGACGCGGACGGCGTCAAGGAAGTCTGCCCGATCGTCAACATCTCCCCGGACGTGCGCTATCCGGTCCTGGGCGCCACCTACCAGCCGCGCGCCGGCATCGCCAAGCACGACTACGTGGCCTGGGGCCTGGCCCGCTCCGCGGACGCCGCGGGCATCGACATCATCCAGAACTGCGAGGTCACCGACCTGGACGTGGTCGGCAACCGAGTGGTCGGGGTCCAGACCAACCTCGGCCCCATCGCCGCCGGCAAGGTGGCGCTCTGCTCGGCGGGCCACACCTCGGTCCTCGCCGCGATGGCGGGTATCGAACTCCCCCTCCAGAGCCACCCGTTGCAGGCGCTCGTGTCGGAGTTGCTGGAGCCCGTGCACCCGACCGTCGTCATGTCCAACGCGGTCCACGTGTACGTCAGCCAAGCCCACAAGGGCGAGCTGGTCATGGGTGCGGGCATCGACGCCTACAACTCCTACACCCAGCGCGGCGCCTTCCACATCATCGAAGAGCAGATGTCGGCGGCCCTGGAGCTGTTCCCCGTCTTCGCCCGCGCCCACGTCCTGCGCACCTGGGGCGGCATCGTGGACGTCAGCCCCGACGCCTCGCCGATCACCGGGCTCACCCCCGTCGACAACCTCTACCTCAACTGCGGCTGGGGAACGGGCGGTTTCAAGGCCACCCCGGGCGTCGGCTGGGTCTACGCCCACACCATCGCCCACGACACCCCGCACGCCCTCAACGCCCCCTTCTCGCTCGACCGTTTCACCACCGGCGCGCTCGTCGACGAGCACGGCGCGGCCGCGGTGGCCCACTAGGGAGCCGATCCATGCTGCTCATCCCCTGCCCGTGGTGCGGGCCCCGCGACGAGGCCGAGTTCCACTACGGCGGTCAGGCCCACGTGCCGTATCCGGAGGACCCGGCGTCCCTCAGCGACGAGGAGTGGGCCCGGTACCTGTTCTTCCGCGACAACCCGAAGGGCCCCTTCGCCGAGCGCTGGAGCCACGCGGCGGGCTGCCGCCGCTGGTTCAACGCGGTACGGGACACGTCGACGAACGAGATTCTGGCGGTGTACCGGGCGGAGGAGGAACGCCCGGCAACCGTCGAGCCACGCTCAGTTGATCCAGCCCGTCCGGGGGTGCCCCCTCTGGGGGAGTTTGAGGACGAGGCCCCTTCAGGGCCGACGGGGGGCCAGGGGGCGGAGCCCTCCGGCGGGGTCGAAGGGGCGGAGCCCCTGGAGGACGGGACAGGTAGGGGCGGCGGGGGCGCTGCATCCATCAGCGGCTCCGCCGCGGGCCAGCCGTTCCGCCACCCCACCCGCGGCCGAATCGACCGCGACACCCCCCTCACCTTCACCTTCGACGGCACCGAATACCAGGGCTACCGAGGCGACACCCTCGCCTCCGCCCTTCTCGCCAACGGAGTCAT
This sequence comes from Streptomyces flavusporus, assembly GCF_046267975.1. NCBI lineage: Bacteria > Bacillati > Actinomycetota > Actinomycetes > Kitasatosporales > Streptomycetaceae > Streptomyces > Streptomyces flavusporus. Next base: position 9,322,605 of record NZ_CP176503.1, read on the forward strand.
CCAGGCCGGCACCAGCATCAAGCTCGGCCGCCCCCGCGGCATCTTCTCCGCCGGCGTGGAGGAGCCCAACGCGGTCGTCCAGATCGAGGAGCCCTTCCCGGAGCCCATGCTGCCCGCGACGACCGTCGAGCTCTACGACGGCCTCGTGGCAACCAGCCTCCCCGGCCAGGGCCGCCTCGCCACCGAACCGGACCCCGCCCGCTACGATGCCGTACACGCCCACTGCGACCTGCTGGTCGTCGGCGCGGGCCCGGCCGGCCTCGCGGCCGCGGCGGCGGCAGCAAAGAGCGGCGCGCGCGTCATCCTCGTCGACGACCAGCCGGAGCCGGGCGGCAGCCTCCTCGGCACGGCCGAACACCTCGACTGGGTGCAGGAGATCACCGGGCAGCTCGACACCGCCCCCGAGGTCCGCGTCCTGCGCCGTACCACCGTCTTCGGCTACTACGACGACAACCACCTCCTCGCCGTCGAGCGCCGTACCAACCACCTCGGCGCCGAGGCCCCCGAGAACGTCTCCCGCGAACGCGTCTGGCGCATCCGCGCCCGCCGCGTCGTCCTCGCCACCGGCGCCCACGAGCGCTCGCTGGCCTTCGCGGACAACGACCGCCCCGGAGTGATGCTGGCCTCCTCGGCCCGCACGCACGTCAACCGCCACGGTGTCCTGCCCGGCCGCCACGCGGTCGTCTTCACCACCAACGACAGCGCCTACGCCGCGGCGCTGGACCTCACCACGGCGGGCCTGGTCATCACGGCGATCGTCGACACGCGCCCCGAACCGGGGGAGTGGGCGGAGCGCGCGAGGGCGGCCGGCATCGAAGTCCTGCCCGGCCACGCCGTCACCGGCACGGAAGGCGACACGCGCCTCACCGCCGTGACCGTCGCCCCGTACGGAGAGTCCGCGGGGCAGCGGCAGTTCGCCGCCGACCTGCTGCTGGTCTCCGGCGGCTGGAACCCGGTGGCGCACCTGTTCAGCCAGTCGGGCGGCAAGCTGCGCTATGACGAGACGCTGGGCTCCTTCGTGCCCGACACCTGCCGCCAGGCGGTCGAGGTCGTGGGCAGTGCGAGCGGCGTCCTCGACGCGGCCACGGTCCTGGCACAGGGCGCGGCCGCCGGTGCCCGCGCCGTCGAGGCCGAGGGCTACGCACCCGAGGCGCCCCGCCTCCCGGCGGTGGCTGCGCAGCCGCGGCAGACGCCACCGATGCACGTGTACGTCGTCCCGGGTGCCTCGGACGCCCCCCGTTTCGTCGACCTCCAACGCGACGTCACCGTCGACGACCTGGCCCGCGCGACCGGCGCCGGTCTGCGCTCGGTCGAGCACACCAAGCGCTACACCACGGCCGGCACCGCCAACGACCAGGGCAAGACCTCCGGTGTCCTGGCCAGCGGCGTCGTCGCCGAACTGCTCGGCGTGGACATCTCGGCGCTCGGCACGACGACGTTCCGCCCGCCCTACACCCCGGTCTCCTTCGCCGCCCTCGCGGGCCGCGGCCGAGGCGCGCTGAGCGATCCGATCCGCACGACCGCCATCCACGAGTGGCATGTCGCGCACGGCGCCCTGTTCGAGAACGTCGGCCAGTGGAAGCGCCCCTGGTACTACCCGCAGGACGGCGAGGACATGGAAGCCGCCGTGCTGCGCGAGTGCCGGACGGCCCGCGAGAGAGTGGCCTTCATGGACGCCTCCACTCTCGGCAAGATCGACGTGCAGGGCCCGGACGCCGGCGTCTTCCTCGACCGGCTCTACACCAACATGATGAGCACCCTGAAGGTCGGCATGATCCGCTACGGTGTCATGTGCCGCCCGGACGGCATGGTCTTCGACGACGGCACGGTCATCCGCGTCGCCCAGGACCGCTTCCTGGTCACCACGACGACGGGCAACGCCGCCGCCGTACTCGACTGGATGGAGGAGTGGCTCCAGACCGAGTGGCCCGAGCTGAAGGTCCACTGCACGTCCGTGACCGAGCAGTGGGCCACGGTCGCTCTGGTCGGTCCGAAGTCCCGCGAGGTGCTCGGCTCACTCGCGCCCCAACTCGACGTCGCCAACGACGACTTCCCGTTCATGGCATGGCGCGAGACGACCGTCGCGGGCATCGAGGCCAGGGTGTGCCGGATCAGCTTCTCCGGAGAACTCGCCTACGAGATCAACGTGTCACCGTGGGAGGCCCTCGCCCTCTGGGAGGCCGTGTACGAGGCCGGCGCCCCGTACGGCATCACCCCGTACGGCACGGAGACCATGCACGTCCTGCGGGCCGAGAAGGGCTACCCGATCATCGGCCAGGACACCGACGGCACCGTCACTCCCCAGGACCTCGGCATGAGCTGGGTGGTGTCGAAGAAGAAGCCGGACTTCATCGGTAAGCGGTCCTACGCCCGTGCGGACACCGCCCGCCCCGACCGCAAGCACCTGGTCGGCCTCCTCCCCGAGGACCCGGGCACCTTCCTCCCGGAGGGCACCCACCTGGTCGCCGACAGCGTGCTGCCGGCGCCGCCCGTCCCGATGCTCGGCCACGTCACCTCCAGCTATCGCAGTGCGGTCCTCGGCCGGACCTTCGCGCTCGCCCTGATCAAGGGCGGCAGGGACCGCATCGGCGAGCGGCTGTACGCCCCCGTGGGCGACCAACTGGTCCCGGTGACCGTCGCAAGCCCCGTCCTCTACGACCCCGAGGGAGCCCGCCGCGATGGCTGACAACGCCCTGACCGCCCCGCTCCGCAGCCCCCTGTCGCACGTCGCGGATCGCCTGGCCGCCGCGACACGCACGTCCGGGGGTGCGATCCGGCTGGCCGAACTCCCCTTCCTGGCCCAGATCAACGTGCGCCTCGACGCCAAGGGAGCGGCGGCGGAAGCCGTCGGGCTCGCACTGGACCTCCAACTGCCCCTCCAGCCGAACACCGTCGTACGCGCGGGGGAGTTGACCGCGCTGTGGCTCGGTCCGGACGAGTGGCTGCTGGTCGGACCGCCGGGGAGGGAACGGGACCTGGAGAGCCGGATCCGGGAGGCCGCGGAAGACGAGCCGGTCTCGGTCACCGACGTCTCCGCCCAGCGCACCACGCTCCTCGTGACGGGTCCCCGCGCCCACGACCTGCTGGCCCACGGTTGCCCGCTGGACCTGCATCCGCGGGCCTTCGGGTCCGGGCGCTGCGCCCAGACGACACTGGGCCGCACTCAGGTGGTCCTGGTCGCCCGGGACGAACCCAGGGCCGGATTCTGGGTGCTGGTCCGCTCGTCCTTCGCCGGCTATCTGGCGGACTGGATGCTCGACGCGGCGACGGAGTACATCTGAGCGACCACGACGGGGTTGCCCCCGTCGCCTGTGTGGGAGCTCCGCTGAAGGGCTCCCGCAGGGCCTTCTGCATTACGTTTCGTGATTCGCATCGAAAGTCGGACCGTTCCTAGTAGGGCTTTGTTAGGTCCTGTGGTGGGGTTCGGGTGCTGGTGCGGGTTGGCCGCATATCGAGCAGGCGCCGGTCCAGGTGGCCAGGAGGGCCTGGAGTTCGCGGAGGACCGCGTAGAGGGTCAGGCCGGCGCAGGGGCTTTTGGGTCGAGCCTGAGCATGGTGCAGAAGGCCTGGGCGAGGGACGCGAGGGTGACGTGGCGGTGCCAGCCGAGGTAGTTGCGGCCCTCGAAGTGGTCCAGGCCCAGACCGTCCTTGAGCTCGCGGTAGTCGTGCTCAACTCGCCATCGGATCTTGGCGATTCGTACCAGTTCGCGCAGTGGGGTGTCGGCGGGAAGCGTCGAGAGCCAGTAGTCGGTTGGCTCGGCGGAGTCGGGTGGCCACTCGACGAGCAGCCAGCAGTCGGGCAGGGAGCCGTCGGCGGCGCGGCGGATGGTGCGGTTGGCCGGTCGGACCCGCAGGGCCAGGAACTGCGAGCGCATCTCGGCGTTCGGGTTGCGTCTGGTGGCCTTGCTGCCCTGGCGCCAGGTGACGGTGCGGGTGGCCGCTCGGCCGACGGCCAGGGCCAGGGCGCGCAGGGTGGTGTGCGGTTGGGGGTAGGCGGACACGGGAGGGCGGCCCTGCCCGGAGTACGGCGGGCGTTGGGGTGTGGCATTGCCGGGGTGCGCGGTCGTGGTGGCTTTGACCGCGACCGCGTAGGTCAGGCCGCGCTCGGTCAGGCCCTCGCGAAAGCCGGTGGCGTCGCCGTATCCGGCGTCGGCGGCGACCGGAAGGTCGGGCAACTCCCAGTTGTCGCGCACCTCGTCGAGCATGTCCAGCGCCAGGCGCCACTTCTCCCGGTGCCGCTCGGTGTCCGGGATTCCCGCCTTGGCGCGGCGGCGCCGGATCGCCTCGGCCATCAGCGCGTCCTCGCCGTACTTGGTGTCGTCCCAGCTCTCGGGCAGGAACAGGCGCCAGTCGACAGCCGATGACGCACGGTCACTGACCAGGTTCACACTGACGCCGACCTGGCAGTTGCCGCGCTTACCCAGGGCGCCGCAGTACATCCGCGCCACCCCCGGTGAGTCGTAGCCGTCCTTGGGGAAGCCGACATCATCGATCGCGTACGCCTCGGGAGAAATGTGCGCGGCAGCCCAACGGGCCAGCCGCTCACGGACCTTGGAGTAGTCCCAGGTGGACGATGAGACGAACTGCTGCAGCTGCTGGTGGTCCACGCCCAGGCGCTCGGCCATCGGCTGCATGGACTTGCGCTTGCCGTCCAGCATCAGCCCGCGCAGATACAGCTCGCCCTTGGCCCGCTGGTCCCGACGCGCCAGCGAACCGAGCATCTCCGCCGCGAACGCCTCCAGGCGCGGGCGGACCGTCTCCATCTCCTCAGGTGTCACACCTGACAGAACATCACAATCTACCTGACGATGATCAATCGGGGTACCTAACAAAGCCCTACTAGAGACTGAGCGGGAGTGAGTCCTGGTGCCAGGACTCATGCTCAGCCGAACGCCCCGAACGGTGTTGGGCGTTCTGGTTCCCCGCGTTCGCTCCGCACCCGGCGCGCACGGATCGTGTCCGTGGTCCGGGGATGCGGGGGCGGGGTCCCTCACGCCCAGGGATGTCCGGTCGGGCCTGGACGGTCCGATGCCCCGCACGATCGCTCCGGTCGTGTGGGGGCGGTGCCGTCCGTCGCCGGATCGGGTGTCCCTGGGCGCGCCTGCCGATCGCCACGGCGGCCGCGTCGTGGCGGGTGGTGGTGCGGTTTTTCGTGGTGAGGGGCTTTTGCCAGTGTTGGGCGCCCCAGCGGCTGGTGTACGCGGGGTCGACCGCGATGATCGCGATGCCGGTGGCGTCGGCCATCGAGGACAGCCGGGCACGCAGCCTGCTCGTGGGCATGCCGGAGATCAGCTGCCGGAACCGCTTCTTGCGGCCGTGCTTCTCGCGGGTCTTCTCCGCCGTGAAGTCCAGGTCCTCGATGGCGATCGCGGCCACGCCGCAGCCCTTGGCCCAGTGCAGCAGCCGGGTCAGGGCGTGCCGGACCTGGGCATCGCGGTGATCGGCGGTGCCGGACAGGTCGTAGGAGAACCGCCGGGGGCTGCCGACGGGGTTGCCGTGTGCGTCGAGGCGCCAGGCGGCCAGGTGGTCGGCGTTGGTGTCCACCCCGATCACCCCGTCGGCGAGCGCGGCGTCCAGGGGGATCGTCCGAGTGGGCGGGATCTGCCAGGCGGCGGTCACGTACCAGCGGTTCCGGGCCGGGTTGTAGTGGATGCGGTAGGCGACGGCCCGGTTGGCCTCGACGCGGTCGGCCCACTCGGTGCCTCGGTGGGCGAAGCGGACCGTGCCGGTGAGGACGTACCGGCCGTGCGGGGCGTTCGCCAGGTCCTTCAACGGGGCGGGCAGCTTGATGCTCAGCCGGCCCTCGGGGGTGATGCGGAGGGTCTCGTTGCCGTACCGCTTGCCGGACTCGCCGTCCGCCTGCAGGAACCAGCGCTCGGCCTCCCACCGCTCACGCCATGCGGCTTCGGTGAGCTGCGCTGCCTCCAGATGGTGGCGGGTGCGGGCCAGGCGCTTGCCGCCGCGCGCCACGTGCACGGTCCCGGCCTGGTGGTCGGCCCGTTCCCGCTCCAGCCGGTCCTCCAGGACGTGGAGGCGGCGGGACTTGGCGAACCACTCCCGACGGGAGCGGTAGCCGCCCGGCGCGTTCTTCGATCCCTTCGCCCCGACCGGTTGCGCCAACCGGTGCTCGATCGTGGCGACACCGGCCTGAAGGGACTGGATGTGGGCGAGCTGACACCGGCGGGCCAGCGCCCACTGGTCGTGCGACGCCTTGGTGATCGCCCCGGCCCAGCGCGAAGACGCCACCGGCGTCAGCGCACGCTTCCTGGCCGCCCAGGTGTCGGTGGAGTGCTCCAGGCCGTCCGCGCACCGCGCCTTCAGGTCCTTCGAGGCCAGTGCGCCCAGATGCGCGCCCACCAGACGCAGCACCTGCTCATCCTCGGATGTCAGCTGCTTGATCCGGGTACGGATCGCGACCCCGGTCGGGCCGGACGCGACGAACGGCTCCACCACATTCCGCAGCTCGCCCACCTGTCACCCCCGCCCGGCTCTGCCCCGAAAACCCCAGCCTCGTCACCGCCTCCAACGAAACTCGCCCGCAAAGGTCACGCATTCGAGACCAGTACTTCCGTTCCCTCCCGAGAGATCCGCACGATGACCGACAGGCGTTTTCACGCCACAGACCGCCAAGACTCACTCCCGCCCACCAGGGCACACCTGAACACACTCCAGCTGGAACAGCTCGCAATCCCCCCGCCCCAGTACCGCCCGTCCACCTGCTGTTGCGGCCCCTCCGGCAGGTAGACGGGCCACGGGCTCCCGTTGCGAAATGCGCAACATTGAGCGCCATTGGGAATTGATATACGACTCCTCCCTTGACAAGCGCCGTACCCCGCAGAAAACATGTTGCGTATAGCGATGATCGTTGTGCCATACGAGACAACTCCCCGTCTGGAGCCGGCATGAGGAGCATCACCGTCGTCGGAGCGTCCCTCGCAGGCCTGAGTACGGTCCGCGCGCTGCGCGCAGAGGGCTACGACGGCGAAATAGTCGTCATCGGCGAGGAGCGCCACACCCCCTACGACCGCCCCCCGCTGTCCAAGGACTTCCTCAAAGGCGCCCTCGACGCCGATGCGCTCGCGCTCGGCGACGAGGGCGAGTACAAGGACCTGGACGTGCACTGGCTGCTCGGCGAGCGCGCGGTGCGGCTCGACCCCGTCGCCCGGACCGTCACCCTGGCCGGAGGACGGCATGTGCGCACCGACGGGGTCGTCGTCGCGACCGGCGCCAGCCCCCGCACGCTCCCCGGCACGGACGGGCTGGGGGGTGTCCACACCCTGCGCACCTTGGACGATGCCCAGGCCCTGCGCGCCGAGCTGCTGGACGGCCTGCCCAGGGTCGTCGTCATCGGTGCCGGCTTCATCGGCGCCGAGGTGGCGGCCACCGCCCACCGGCTCGGGCTCCACGTCACCGTCGTCGAGGCGCTCGACGTCCCGCTGAAACGCCAACTGGGACGCGAGATGGGGCTGGTGTGCTCCTCGCTCCACCACGATCACGGGGTTCGCCTGCTGTGCGGAACCGGCGTGGCGGGACTCGTCGGCGAGGGCCGGGTCACCGGCGTACGGCTGGCGGACGGGCGGGTGCTGGCCGCCGACATCGTGGTGGTCGGGGTGGGTGTCAGGCCTGCCACCGACTGGCTCGCCGGTTCCGGTGTGCGGGTGGACGACGGCGTGGTGTGCGACGCCGGCTGCTCGACCGGTGTCCCGGGCGTGGTCGCCGTCGGTGACGTCGCCCGCTGCCCCAACCCGTTCACCGGACGGCACGCCCGCATCGAGCACTGGAGCAACGCCACCGAGCAGGCGAAGACCGCCGCCCGCACGCTGCTGACCGGTGTGTCGGCCCCCGCCCCGCTCACCGCGCCGTACTTCTGGTCCGACCAGTACCAGGTACGCATCCAGCTCGCCGGACACGTCGCCCCCGGCACCGAGCCCGAAGTCGTCGAAGGTGACGTCGACAGCCGTACCTTCACGGCCGTCTACCGGCGCGAGGACACCCCCGTCGCCGTGCTCTCCCTCAACCAGCCGAAGTTCTTCAACCGGCTCCGCCGCACCCTCGTCCCCGCCGCCGCGGTCGCCATGACATGAGCGCCCCGCCTCAACTCCCCCCGAGATCCGCTCACACAGAAGGAGACCGCCGATGACCCTGTTCAACCAGCCCCTGCACGAGCTCGACCCCGAGGTCGCCGCCGCGGTCGACGCCGAGCTGGAGCGCCAGCAGTCCACCCTCGAGATGATCGCCTCCGAGAACTTCGCGCCGGTCGCGGTTCTGGAGGCGCAGGGCTCGGTCCTGACCAACAAGTACGCCGAGGGCTACCCCGGCCGCCGCTACTACGGCGGCTGCGAGCACGTCGACGTCGCCGAGCGGATCGCCATCGACCGGGTCAAGGAGCTGTTCGGCGCCGAGTACGCCAATGTCCAGCCGCACTCGGGTGCCTCCGCCAACCAGGCCGCCCTGTTCGCGCTGGCCCAGCCCGGCGACACCGTCCTCGGCCTGGACCTGGCCCACGGCGGTCACCTCACCCACGGCATGAAGATCAATTTCTCGGGCAAGCAGTTCAACGTGGTCGCGTACCACGTGGACTCCGAGACGGGTCTGGTCGACATGGCGGAGCTGGAGCGGCTGGCCAAGGAGCACCGCCCGAAGGTGATCATCGCCGGCTGGTCGGCGTACCCGCGGCAGCTGGACTTCGCGGAGTTCCGCCGGATCGCCGACGAGGTCGAGGCGTACCTGTGGGTGGACATGGCGCACTTCGCGGGTCTGGTCGCGGCGGGTCTGCACCCGAACCCGGTCGAGTACGCGGACGTGGTGACGTCCACGACGCACAAGACGCTGGGCGGGCCGCGCGGCGGCATCATCCTCGCCCGCAGCAAGGACTTCGCGAAGAAGCTGAACTCGTCCGTGTTCCCCGGGTTCCAGGGCGGCCCGTTGGAGCACGTGATCGCGGCCAAGGCGGTGTCCTTCAAGGTCGCCGCTTCGGAGGAGTTCAAGGAGCGTCAGCGCCGTACGATCGAGGGCGCGAAGATCCTCGCCGAGCGGCTGACGGCCGCCGACGCCCGTGAGGCCGGCGTGAACGTCCTGTCCGGCGGCACGGACGTCCACCTGATCCTGGTCGACCTGCGTGCGTCCGAGCTGGACGGCAGGCAGGCCGAGGACCGCCTGCACGAGGTCGGCATCACGGTCAACCGCAACGCCGTCCCGAACGACCCGCGCCCGCCGATGGTGACGTCGGGCCTGCGCATCGGCACGCCCGCCCTCGCCACCCGCGGCTTCCGGGCCGAGGACTTCGCCGAGGTCGCGGAGGTCATCGCCGAGGCGCTGAAGCCGTCGTACGACGCGGAGGCGCTGAAGGCCCGGGTGAAGGCCCTGGCCGACAAGCACCCCCTCTACCCCGGCCTGTAACCGACACCTCCCGCAGGGGCGTGCCCGTGACCGCTCGGCACGCCCCTCCAGTCCCTCGGAGTATGGCGTGGCAATCAGCGTCTTCGACCTGTTCTCCATCGGCATCGGCCCGTCCAGCTCGCACACCGTCGGCCCGATGCGCGCCGCCGGGATGTTCGTCGCCCGGCTGAAGCAGGACGGCGTGCTCGTCCAGACCGCAGCGGTGCGGGCGGAGTTGTTCGGCTCCCTCGGTGCCACCGGCCACGGCCACGGCACCCCCAAGGCGGTCCTGCTCGGCCTGGAGGGCAACGAGCCGCACACGGTCGACGTCGCCCAGGCCGACCTGGACGTCGAGCGGATCCGCGGCACCGGGCGCATCCGCCTCCTCGGTGCCGAGATCGGCCCCGCCCACGAGATCGACTTCGACGTCTCGACCCAGCTGGTCCTGCACCGTCGGCGCTCGCTGCCGTACCACGCCAACGGCATGATCCTCTTCGCGTACGACGCCGACGGTGTGCCGCTGCTGGAGAAGACGTACTACTCGGTGGGCGGTGGCTTCGTCGTCGACGAAGACGCGGTCGGCGCAGACCGGATCAAGCTTGACGACACGGTGCCGGCCTACCCGTTCCGCACCGGTGACGAGCTGCTGCGGCTCTCCCGGGAGACCGGCCTGTCGATCTCCGCTTTGATGCTGGAGAACGAGAAGGCCTGGCGCACCGAGGGGGAGATCCGCGCGGGTCTGCTGGAGATCTGGCGGGTCATGGAGGCCTGCGTCTCCCGAGGCCTGGGCCGCGAGGGCATCCTCCCCGGCGGACTGAAGGTCCGTCGCCGGGCCGCGGCGGCGGCTCGGGCCCTGCGCAGCGAGGGCGACTCGGCGGGCCGCGCGATGGAGTGGGTGACCCTCTATGCGATGGCGGTGAACGAGGAGAACGCTGCGGGCGGCCGGGTCGTGACGGCCCCCACGAACGGCGCGGCGGGCATCATCCCCGCCGTACTGCACTACTTCCTCGACTTCGTGCCGGGCGCCGACGAGGACGGCATCGTCCGCTTCCTGCTCGCGGCGGGCGCCATCGGCATGCTCTTCAAGGAGAACGCGTCCATCTCCGGCGCCGAGGTCGGCTGCCAGGGCGAGGTCGGCTCCGCCTGCTCGATGGCCGCCGGTGGTCTCGCCGAGGTCCTCGGCGGCAGCCCCGAACAGGTGGAGAACGCCGCCGAGATCGGCATGGAACACAACCTCGGCCTCACCTGCGACCCGGTCGGTGGCCTTGTCCAGATCCCGTGCATCGAGCGCAACGGCATGGCCGCGGTCAAGGCCGTGACCGCCGCCCGTATGGCCCTGCGCGGCGACGGCCGTCACCACGTCTCCCTCGACAAGGTCATCAAGACCATGAAGGAGACCGGCGCCGACATGAAGGTCAAGTACAAGGAGACCGCTCGCGGCGGCCTCGCCGTCAACGTCATCGAGTGCTGAGGAGGCGGACGGAGCAGGAGAAAGGGCCGCAGCCATGCTCATCGACACGTTCGGTCACGTTGCCACCGACCTGCGGGTCTCGCTAACCGGCCGGTGCAACCTGCGCTGCACGTACTGCATGCCCGAAGAGGACCTGCGGTGGCTGACCAAGCCCGATCTCCTCACGGACGACGAGATCGTACGGCTCATCCGCATCGCGGTCACCGAACTCGGGGTCGAGGAAGGCCGCTTCACCGGCGGCGAGCCGCTGCTGCGCCCCGGCCTCGTCGGCATCGTCGAGCGCTGCGCAGCCCTCGCACCGCGCCCCAAGCTGTCGCTGACCACCAACGGCATCGGCTTGCGGCGGCCCGCGCCGCCAGGCTCGCCCCGGTGAAGGTCAACGCCGTCCTGATGCCCGGCCTCAATGACGACGACGCGCCCGAGCTGCTCGCCCGGGCCATGGAGAACGACTACGAACTCCAGTTCATCGAGCAGATGCCCCTCGACGCCCAGCGCGGCTGGAATCGCGACGGCATGATCACCGCCGGGGACGTCCTGGAGAGCCTGCGCACCCGCTTCACGCGCACCCCTGAGCCGGACGAGGCTCGCGGCTCCGTGCCCGCCGAACGCTGGATCGTCGACGGGGGCCCGGCCCGGCGTCATCGCCTCCGTCACCCGCCCCTTCTGCGGGACCTGCGACCGCACCCGGCTCACCGCCGACGGCCAGGTGCGCACCTGCCTGCCTGCGGCCCGCCCGGCCGATGTCGGCCATCGGAGGCTGACGCCCCAGGCGTAGAACGGAACGACGTGCACAGACAGAACTGGGAGTGAGGCCATGGGACGGGTCACCGAGCGACGGCGCGTGCTGCGGATCCGGGGCGGTGCGCTGAGCACGCGCCCCGACACGCTGGTCGCGGAGGAGCCACTGGAGATCCGGCTGGGCGGCAAGCCGCTGGCGATCACCATGCGCACGCCCGGGGACGACTTCGCGCTCGCCGCCGGGTTCTTGGTGAGCGAGGGCGTCGTGGGCCGGGCCTCGGACGTGGCGAACATCGTGTACTGCGCGGGCGCCACGCGTGGGGGTCCCTCCCGCTCGAGCGAAGTCGAGAGTGGGGGAGGCTCGAACACGTACAACATCGTCGACGTGCAGCTTGCCCCCGGCGTGCCGCTGCCCGAGATCACGCTCGAGCGGAACGTGTACACCACGTCGTCGTGCGGCCTGTGCGGGAAGGCCAGCCTGGACGCCGTACGGACCACGGCGTGGTGGCCGATCGCCGACACACCCCCGGTCCGAGTCGCCCCCGAACTGCTGGCGATCCTGCCCGACCGACTTCGGGCCGCGCAGCGGGTGTTCGACCGCACCGGTGGGCTGCACGCCGCCGGATTGTTCTCGCCCGAGGGCGAGCTGCTGGACCTGCGGGAGGACGTCGGCCGGCACAACGCCGTCGACAAGCTGATCGGCCGCGCGCTGCAGTCCGGCGAACTGCCGCTGTCCCGGAGCATTCTGCTGGTGTCCGGGCGGGCGTCCTTCGAGCTGGCGCAGAAGGCGGTGATGGCGGGCATTCCGCTGCTGGCGGCGGTCTCGGCACCGTCATCCCTCGCGGTGGACCTGGCGGCGGAGACCGGGCTCACCCTCGTCGGCTTCCTGCGCGGCGGCTCCATGAACGTGTACGCGGGCGAGCACCGCCTCGACCTGCATGCCGAGGCCATGGCCGGAGGGCCGGCGAGGTGAACCAGTACATGACCCGACTCGAAGGGCTCCAGGACAGCCGTACCCACGGCAGCACGCTCGTCGGCCCGCCCCGGGTGCGGCCCCCCGACGCCCACGGCCGCCCCCGCCGCGTCGCGATGCTCAGCGTGCACACCTCACCGCTGCACCAGCCCGGCACCGGCGACGCCGGCGGGATGAACGTCTACATCGTCTGAAGGCGCCGGACGTCCTGCTGCGCGCGGTGGCCCGGCTGCTGGACGAGCGGCCGCGGCTGCGTGAGCGGATCGTGGTGCCGGTCGTGGGAGGGCCGAGCGGCAGCGGCCTGGCCCAGCCGGAAGGACTGCAGAAGCTGGCGGCCTGCCTCGGCATCTCGGACGTCGTGCTGTTCCGGCCACCGGTCGGCCAGGACCAGCTCGCCGACTGGTACCGGGCGGCGTCCGTCCTGGTCATGCCGTCCTACAGCGAGTCCTTCGGTCTGGTGGCCGTCGAGGCGCAGGCCTGCGGCACCCCGGTGATCGCCGCCGAGGTCGGTGGCCTGCCGGTGGCAGTACGAAACGGGGTGAGCGGCGTTCTCGTACCAGGGCACGATCCAGCGCACTACGCGCGGGCGCTGTGCGGCTTCGCCGACGACGCGGCCGACTCCGCCCGCATGAGCGAGGCCGCGGTCCGGCATGCCCGCTCCTTCGGCTGGGCCACGGCCGCAGCGACGACGGCGGATGTGTACACGGCGGCCCTGCACGAGCGTCGGTTTCACCGAATCTCGTGATCGAGCAAGGGGGCGGCGCTCCGTCGCCCCTCGGGCTTCCAGCGGGTGAAGTCGTGCAGCGCCTGCAACTGAGCACACTTTCGAGTGAATGATCCACTGTCAACCTGGGCAGGGACTGGTCAATGCCGGAAAGTTATGTGAAGTTGCCGCTTGTCAAGTACTCGGCGGCGGTGTGTCGAGGTGGCGGGTCGGGAGAACAGAACGGGACCCCTGGAAGTTGAGTCGTCGACCAAGACAGACCAACACCGGAGGTCCCGTTGACGGACCAGTGTGGCACGACGACGCTGACTCAGACCTTCACAACGGCCTGCGGAGTGTTCGCTCCGGGGCATCTCGGCGCCCTGACCCGATATCTCCCCTTCGAATTGGTCGACGATGTCCTTGACCAGCCGGGCCGTCGGGGGCGGACGCGTACGGTGCCGGCTCGGGTGGCGGTGTACTTCGTGCTGGCGCTGGCCCTGTTCCCAGGCGGTTCCTACGGGCGGGTGTGGGACACCCTGGCCGGAGCGTTGCGGCAGGCGGGGCACCTCGTGGCGTCGGTGACCGCGGCGGGTCTGGCCTGTGTGCGTCGGCGGGTGGGACCGGACCCGTTGCGGGAGTTGTTCGAGGTTGTGGCAGGTCCGCTGGGCCGTCCGTGCACGAGGGGTGTGTCCTGGCGGGGTCTGCGCACGGTCGCGTTCGACGGCTGCCGGTCCACCCGGGTCCCCGAGACCGGCGACAACGTGGCCTGGCTGGGCAGGTACAAGGTCGCCGCCGGGGTGGCCGCCTATCCGCTGCTGGCGGTGATGGCCCTGGCGGAGACGGGAACGCGGGCCCTGCTCGGCGCGGTCGTCGGTCCGTATCGCGGTGAGGTGGAGGCTGCCCTGCAACTGGTCGGCCACCTGCGGCAGGACATGGTGGTGCTCGCCGACCGCGGCTTTGACGCGAACGCCTTCATCCGCGCCGTGCACGCCTCACGGGCTGCGCTGCTGCTGCGGATCTGCTCCTCGCGCAGGCCCGCCGTGCTGCAGGTCCTGGCCGACGGTTCCTTCCTGTCGGTCATCGCGGGGGTTCCGGTCCGTGTCATCGCCGCGACCGTCACCGTCACGTGCGCGGACGGCAGCACCCATCGGGGCGAGTACCGGCTGGTGACCACGCTGACCGATGCGCGCCGCCACCCGGCCGAAGACCTGCTGGCCCTCTACCACCAGCGGTGGGAGATCGAGGTGACGTTCCTGGCGATCCGTCACACCATGCTCAAGGGCCGCGTACTGCGCTCGGGTGACCCTCAGGGCCTGCGCCAGGAGATGTGGGCACTGCTGACGGTCCACCAGCTTTTGCGGATGGCGATGCTGGACGCCACCGATGCCGTGCCCGGATGCGACCCGGACCGGGCCTGCTTCACCGCGGCCTTGGTCGCCGCCCGCGACAGCGTCACCCGTGGCGCCGCCATCGTGCCCGACGCCGGCAGCGAGCTGACCGGCCCGATCGCAGAGGCAGTCATCGGCGCCCTGCTGCCACCGCGCCGACCACGGATCAGCGCGCGCACCGTCAAAGGCGTCTCCGCTCGTTACGGACACCGCCGGTCCGACGAGGACCGCCCCTGCGTCAGCACCCCGGTCACCGCCCTCGACATCATCGTCCACTTCCCTCAGCAGGACACTCCCGTCCCCGCACCGACAGCAGCTCAGCCCGGCCGGCCCGGCCGGAACCCGGCCCTGCAGCAGGACCCGCCCGTGACGGCCCAGACGCTGCTACCGCCCGCGGTCCCGATGCACACCAGCAGGCTCGAGGATGTGCTCGCCGCGATGGGCACCGCTCCGGAGCGTGAGTGGCGGGCCATCGAACTGGCCACCTTGCTACGGCTGGACCGCGGCGACCTGACCGGCGAGCTGATCCGGTGGTCCAGGCGCCAGATCCTCATCAAGACCGGACCGGCCACCTTCAAGATCCCGGACGGACCGCCGCAGCCCTCCAAGCTCGCCGTCCACCCTGAAGACGTCCTCGCGGTCATGGCCACCGATCCTCACCGCCCCTGGCACGCCCGTGAGATCACCGCTGCGCTGAACACCGTCAAACACAGCACCCTCGCACAACACCTCAGCGCCTGGGCACGCAAGAACCTGCTGGTCAAGACCGCGCCCGCAACCTACCGACTCCCCGAACAGTCAGTGCCGGCCGCCCCCGCGAGGCCGCTCGCCGCCACGAACACGCCGACCCGCAGAGCTGCTTGACAAACCAGAATGAATCATAACTTTCCGGCATTGAGGGACTGGTAGTGGAGCGGTGTTCCGAGGCGTGCGATCAGTGTCGTCGATGTTGTGGATGGCGCGAGCAGCGGGAAACCGTCGGCCTGTACCAATGTGCCAAGAAGGCTCGGTAGTCGGCTCAGTGTGATGCTGCCGCTGGTTGGCAAAAGCGCAGGTCGACAGCAACAAGAGGTGACAATCAGTGGCCGTGGTCACACCTGCCGGCATGGCGGCTGATCCGGGGCTGTTCACTCCACGGTCCGTGACCTGGCAGATGCACGGCGACCCGATGATGTGGGTCGCCGGCATCCGCGCGCTCTACCTCCAGGCGCTGCATCCTCGCGCGGTGCGCGGCGTCATGCAGAACTCCGACTTCCGGCGCGACGCCTGGGGGCGGCTCATGCGCACCGCGAACTTCGTCGGCACCACGACGTACGGCACCACCGAGGCCGCCGAGCGGGCGGGCGCCCGGGTCCGGAAGATCCACAGCATGCTCAGGGCGACCGATCCGGAGACGGGTGAGGAATACGGGATCGACGAACCCGACCTGCTGCTGTGGGTGCACTGCGCCGAGATCGACTCCTACCTGCACGTCCTGCGCCGCTCCGGCTACCCGCTCACCGACGCCCAGGCCGACCGCTACATCGCCGAACACCGGGTCAGCGCCCGCCTGGTGGGCCTCGACCCGGACGCCGTACCCGCCGACCGGGCGGAGATGGCCGCCTACTTCGTGAAGGTGCGGCCCGAACTCGCCGCCGGACCCGAGGCGCGGGACGTCGACGACTTCCTGCGCCGGCCGCCGACGCACCCGCTGCTGGTGCCGGCACGCGAGCTGCTGTGGCGGCGCGTGGCCGGACTGGCGTACGCCTCCCTGCCGTCGTACGCCCACGAGCTGTACGGGCGTGCGGCCCCCGCACCCGCGACCGTCACCCGCCACCTGCGGTTCACCGGCACCCTGCTGCGCGCCGTTCCCGCCCGGGTGCGCTGGCAACTCCCGCCCAAGCACATCCTGCGGGCGATGGCGCGACTCGGCCCCGACGCCCGCCCGGCACCGTACAAACTCGAACCACAGGTCGCCATACTGGACGGGCCAGGGGAGGGCGCGGCGGACAGCGACGGGGGCGACGGCACGCGATGGGGGAGACCAGGCTGATCCAGGGCCGGTACCGGCTGCTGGACCTGATCGGGCGCGGGGGCATGGGCGAGGTGTGGCGGGCGCGCGACGAGTCGCTCGGCCGGCACGTCGCCGTGAAGTGCCTCAAACCCCTCGGCCCGCACCACGACCAGTCCTTCACCCGGGTCCTGCGGGAAAGGTTTCGCCGCGAGGCCCGGGTCGCGGCCGCGCTCCAGCACCGCGGCGTGACCGTCGTCCACGACTTCGGCGAGTCCGACGGCGTCCTCTTCCTCGTCATGGAACTGCTGCAGGGCCGCAACCTCAGCCAGCTCCTGGAGGACAACAAGCACCATCCGCTGCCCGTACCCGACATCGTCGACATCGCCGACCAGGTGGCCGCGGCCCTCGCCTACACACACCGGCAGGGCATCGTGCACCGGGATCTGAAACCCGCCAACATCGTGCGGCTGACCGACGGCACGGTGAAGATCTGCGACTTCGGCATCGCCCGCCTCGGGGCCGACATCGGCTTCACCTCCCGGCTGACCGGCACCGGTGTCGCGATGGGCACCCCGCACTACATGTCGCCGGAGCAGATCGGCGGCGACGAGGTGGACCAGCGCAGCGACCTGTACTCGCTGGGGTGCGTTCTGTACGAACTCGCCACCGGGGTACCGCCGTTCGACCTCGACGACGCCTGGGCGATCCTCGTCGGCCACCGCGACACGCCGCCCGCGCCACCGCGCACCCACCGTGCCGAGCTGCCGGCCTACCTCGAGCAGATCATCCTGGATCTGCTGGCCAAGCTTCCGGAGCACCGTCCGCGCGACGCCGCCGAGCTGGGGCACAGGATCAGCGCGGGCCGCACCACGCCGGCTCACGTGCCGACGGTCGTCACCGCGCAGCCGCCCGAACCGGCGGCCCACGAACCGCGGCTGCCGTCCTGGACCCGCGGCATGACCACCGGCCACAAGGCGGCCGGCACCGCGCTGCGCACCACACCGCCCGACGCCGGCGCCGCGCTCACCAGCGAGTGGATCGCCCGCCTCGGCACGGACCGCATCCCCGCCCCCGTCCCGGACACACCGCCGACCCCGTCCACGGAGGTGCTCACGGCCCTGGCCGGCCGCCACAACGCGGGCCTGAGTCTGGGACGGCTGGGCCGCTGGGCCGAGGCGGGCGAAGTGCACCGCGCGGTCGCCGCAGAACGCGAGCACCTCCTCGGCCCGGACCACCCCGACACCCTCGCCAGCCGCTACGAGATCGCCTTCACCCTCAGCCGCACCGGACGCGCGGCCGACGCGCTGCGCGAGTACACGCACGTCGCCCGGGCCCGGGAGCGCGTGCTCGGCGCCGACCACGCCGACACTCTCGCCGCCCGGCAGGAAACGGCCTACGTGCTGGGCCAGTTGGGGCGGCCCTTCGACGCGCACCAGGAATACACGCGGGTGCTCGCCGCCCGGGAGCGCACGATGGGCCCCGACCACCCCGACACCCTGCGCTGCCGGCACAACCTCGCCTTCAACCTCGGCAGGCTGGGCCGCCTGGAGGACTCGTACCGCATGGCGTCCGACGTCGCCGCGGCCCGCGCCCGGGTCCTCGGACCCGGCCACCCCGACACCCTGGTCACCCGCTACGAGGTCGCCTACGCGCTGGGCCAGCTGGGCCGCTGGCCGGAGGCGCTGGAGACCTACCGCGAGGTCGCCGAGGCCCGCGCCCAGGCCCTGGGCCCCGACCACCCCGACACCCTCGCCGCCCGCTACGAGATCGGCATCAGTCTCGGCCGCCTCGGCCGCAGCGCGGACGCGCTGGAGCTGTACCGCGACCTGATCGACGACCGCACCCGCGTGCACGGCCCCGACCACCCCGAGACCCTGCGTGCCCGGCACGGCCTCGGCGTCAACCTCGGCCGCCTCGGCCGCTGGGAGGAGGCCCTCGCCGAGTCCCGCGACGTGTGCGCGATCCGCGAACGCGTCCTCGGCCCGGACCATCCCGACACCCTGGTCAGCCGCCGCGAGGTCGCGGTCGGCCTGGGCTGGCTCGGCCGCTGGGCGGACGCGCTGGCCCAGTACCGCGCGGTGGCCGCCGCCCGTGAACGCGTCCTCGGCCCGGACCACCCCGACACCCTCGCCAGCCGCAACGACGAGGCCCACTGCCTGGAACAGCTCGGCCGCGGACAGGAGGCGGTCGAGCTGTACCGCAGGGGCGCGGTGCTGCGCCGGCAGCGGGCGGCCGGTGACGCCTGATCCGCACCGGCCCGCTCTGGCCGAGGCGGATCACCCCGTGTTACGAAGAGCCATGCCTGCACACGAGGGACATCGCGCGTACGACGCCGTCATCGTCGGCGGCGGCCACAACGGCCTGGTCGCCGCCGCCTACCTGGCCCGGGCCGGACGGTCGGTTCTGGTGCTGGAACGGCTGGACCACACCGGGGGCGCCGCCGTCTCCACCCGCCCCTTCCCCGGCGTCGACGCCCGGCTGTCGCGCTACTCGTACCTGGTCAGTCTGCTCCCGCAGAAGATCGTCCGGGATCTCGGCCTGGACGTCCGTCTGCGCACCCGCACGATCTCCTCGTACACGCCCGTCGAGCGCGACGGCCGCCCGAGCGGCCTGCTCGTGGGCGGTGGCGAGCAGCGGACCCGGTCGGCCTTCGCCCGGCTGACCGGCGGCGAGCGCGAGTACGAGGCCTGGCAGCGCTTCTACGGCAGGACCGCGCGCGTGGCCCGGGCCGTGTTCCCCACGCTGACCGAGCCGCTGCCCACCCGTGACGAGCTGCGCCGCCGGATCGACGACGAGGACGCCTGGCGGATGCTCTTCGAGGAGCCGATCGGCGTCGCCGTCGAGGACCACTTCGCCGACGACCTGGTCCGGGGCGTGGTCCTCACCGACGCGCTGATCGGCACCTTCGCCGACGCCCATGACGCCGAACTCCGGCAGAACCGCTGCTTCCTGTACCACGTGATCGGTGGCGGCACCGGCGACTGGGACGTGCCGGTCGGCGGCATGGGCGCCGTGACCGGTGCGCTGACCGACGCGGCGCGCCGGGTGGGCGCGGTCATCGCCACCGGGCACGAGGCGCTGCGGATCGCCACCGACGGCAGCACCGCCGAGGTCACCTACCGCACCCACGACGGGGAAGGCGTCGCCGTCGCCCGGCACGTCCTGGTGAACGCCTCGCCGCAGGATCTGGCCGCGCTCACCGGCGACACCCAGCCCGCCCCCGCCGAGGGCGCCCAGCTGAAGGTCAACATGCTGCTCAAGCGGTTGCCGCGACTGCGCGACACGTCGGTCGACCCGCGCGAGGCGTTCGCCGGTACCTTCCACATCGCCGAGGGATACGAGCAGTTGGCCACCGCGTACGCCCAGGCCGCGGCCGGTGAACTGCCCGCCGCCCCGCCGTCCGAGATCTACTGCCACTCCCTGACCGACCCGACGATTCTCGCCCCGGACCTGGTCGAGCGGGGCTACCAGACCCTCACCCTGTTCGGTCTGCACACCCCCGCCCGCCTGTTCGCCAGGGACAACGACGCCGTGCGCGAAGCGCTGCTGAAGGCGACCGTCGCCCAGCTCGACGCGCACCTGGCGGAGCCCCTCGCCGACTGCCTGGCCACCGACGCCGATGGTCGGCCGTGCATCGAGGCCAGGACCCCGCTCGACCTGGAGCGGGATCTGCGGCTGCCCGGCGGCAACATCTTCCACCGCGAGCTGTCCTGGCCGTACGCCCAGGAGGGCACCGGCCGCTGGGGCGTGGAGACCCGGCACGCCAACGTGCTGCTGTGCGGGGCGGGCGCGGTGCGCGGCGGCGGGGTCAGCGGGGTGCCCGGGCACAACGCGGCGATGGCGGTGCTGGAGGGGGCCGACGGCTTCGCCGGGTGACGCCCGGGGCGGCGGGGGCCGACGGCTTCGCTGCGTTGTCCCCGGGCGGACGGCGCCGACCGGACCGGGGTGAGCCGAGGGCTTCCCGGGCCGTCAGTCGGCGGAAGCGGCCCAGCCCGTCGCGGTGATCCGGGCCGCGTCGGCGGGGCGCGCCTCGTCGAAGAGGACGGTGCGGCCGGCCTGGACCCGCTGGGCGTCGACGTAGGCGCCACGGCCGACGTACAGCCGGTCGGTGGTGTACCGCCAGCGCAGCGTGAGCCGTGGGGCCGGCGGGAGGTCCGCCGTGAGCCGGTGCCAGACGCGGCCCGACCATCCGGTGGCCAGGCCGGCCGGGTGGGCCTCGGGTTCCTCGCCGTGGCGTGCCGTCGTGAACGGGACCGGCTGCCAGGTGTCGCCGCCGTCCGCGGAGGACTCGAGGACGAGCCCGTCGGCCCGCGGTTCCGTGTCCCACCACAGGGCGCAGCGCAGCCGTGCCCCGCCGGAGGACGTGTCGAGTGCGGGCAACGTGAGGGTCGCGGTCGTCGCACTCGCCATCCCGGAGAACCAGACGGTACGTCCCCGCGCCGGGCGGACCGGTACGGCGCGCGCCAGGTTGTTCGCGGCGGCGACCCGAGGCGCGGATCCGGAACGCCAACTGCGCGCGGGGTGCACGGAGTTGCCGAGGACGACGAGGAACGAGTCGGTTGTCGGGTCGAGGACGAGTGAGGTGCCGGTGAAGCCGGTGTGTCCCGCCGTGCGCGGGGTGGCCATCGCGCCCATGTACCAGTGCTGGTAGAGCTCGAAGCCGAGGCCGTGCTCGTCCCCGGGGAAGGTGGTGTTGAAGTCGGTGAACATCAGCTCCACCGACTCCGGCCGGAGGATGCGCTCCCGGCCGTAGCGGCCGCCGTTGAGCAGCGTGCGGCCCAGTACGGCCAGGTCCCACGCGTTGGAGAACACCCCCGCGTGGCCCGCGACACCGCCGAGGCTGAAGGCGTTCTCGTCGTGCACCTCGCCCCACACCAGGCCACGGTCCAGCCCCGACCAGGGCTTTCGGGCGTCCTCCGTGGCGGCGATCTTCGGCTTCCAGGAGGCGGGCGGGTTGAAACGAGTGCGGTGCATCCCGAGCGGAGCGGTGATCTCGTCGTGGAGCAGAGCATCCAAAGTGCGAGCGGTGATCTTCTCCAGGACGAGCTGGAGGGAGATCAGGTTGAGGTC
Source organism: Streptomyces flavusporus (assembly GCF_046267975.1). Lineage (NCBI taxonomy): Bacteria > Bacillati > Actinomycetota > Actinomycetes > Kitasatosporales > Streptomycetaceae > Streptomyces > Streptomyces flavusporus. The sequence goes on from NZ_CP176503.1 coordinate 9,344,321, forward strand.
CGAGTAGAGGTAGGTGGTCCCCGGTGCGTTGAGCGGCGCCTCGTTCCAGATCAGCTGCAGCTTCTCCTCGTACGTCGGCGCGTTGTACAGCGGTATCCACGCACGGAATCCCGAGGTGTGCGTCAGCAGTTGACGGACCGTGATGTCCTGCTTGCCCCCGCCCGCGAAGTCCGGCAGGTACGAGGCGACCGCCGCCTCCAGCTCCAGCGCCCCCCGCTCGATCTGCTGCACGGCGAGGATGGAGGTGAACAGCTTGGACACGGACGCGAGGTCGAAGACGGTGTCCTCGGCCATCGGGATCTGCTCCCCGGCCGGGAACTCGACGCCGGTGTCGGTCTTCTCGTCGTACGCGGCATAGCGCACCGCCATCCCGATCGGCTCGTGCAGCGCCACGACCCCGCCGCGCCCGGCGAGCAGCACGGCACCGGCGTACCAGGGGTACTTGGGGGAGGGGCCGAGGAACGCCTCGGCGTCAGTGACGAGTTGGCGCAGGTGGGCGGTGAGCAGCCCAGCGCGTTCGGATGAGCCGTGGCGCAGGGTCGGGTGGCTCGATGCTGCCGGTGCGGCCGTGGCCGGTCCTGCCGGGAAGGGTGCCAGGGCGAGGGCGCCGCCCAAGACGAAGGCCTGAGTGCCCAGTTGACGGCGGGTGAGGCCGGTCGCCATCTCTTCGCCCATCGAGGACCCTCCCGTACGCAAGCGTGAAAGTATTTTTCCGGGATCGCCTTGCGGGGTGAAACTTTCCTGTCAGGCGCGGGATGTGTCAATGGGGCGTGCGGTTCGTATGAGGTGACCAGAAATCTGACGGGACGTCAGAAAACCTCTTCCGTCGTCCGCCGGGCTGCGGCATCCTGCGCCCATGCAGACGGAGCTGAGCAAGAAACTGGGAGTCGAGTACGCCGTCTTCGGCTTCACGCCGTTCCCCGCCGTCGCCGCCGCCATCAGCCGGGCCGGCGGCTTCGGAGTGCTCGGCGCGGTCCGCTACACGGCCCCCGACGACCTCAAGCGCGACCTCGACTGGATCGAGGCCCACGCCGAGGGCAGGCCCTACGGCCTGGACGTCGTCATGCCCGCGAAGAAGGTCGAAGGCGTCTCCGAGGCCGACGTCGAGGCGATGATCCCGCAGGGGCACCGGCAGTTCGTGGCGGACACACTCGGCAAGTACGGGGTGCCCGAACTCCCGGACGGCGAGGCATCGGGATGGCGCATCACCGGCTGGATGGAGCAGGTCGCCCGCACCCAGCTCGACGTCGCCTTCGACTACCCGATCAGACTGCTCGCCAACGCCCTCGGCTCACCACCCGCCGACGTCATCGCCCGCGCCCACGACCGGGGTGTGCTGGTCGCCGCGCTCGCGGGCAGCGCCCGGCACGCACGCAAGCACAAGGACGCCGGCATCGACATCGTCGTGGCCCAGGGGTACGAGGCGGGCGGCCACACCGGCGAGATCGCCTCCATGGTGCTCACCCCCGAGGTCGTCGACGCCGTCGACCCGCTGCCCGTGCTGGCCGCCGGCGGCATCGGCAGTGGACAGCAGGCGGCCGCAGCGCTCGCCCTCGGCGCCCAGGGAGTGTGGACGGGCTCCATCTGGCTGACCACCACCGAGGCCGACCTCCACTCGCCCGCCCTGACCCGCAAACTGCTCGCCGCCGAGTCCGGCGACACCGTCCGCTCCCGCGCCCTGACCGGAAAGCCCGCCCGCCAGCTGCGCACCGAGTGGACCGACGCCTGGGACGACCCCGCCGGACCGGGCACCCTCCCCATGCCGCTGCAGGGCCTGCTGGTCGCCGAGGCGGTGTCGCGCATCCAGAAGTACGAGGTCGAACCGCTGCTCGGCACACCGGTCGGTCAGATCGTCGGCCGGATGACCAGCGAGCGCAGCGTCCAGGCCGTCTTCGACGACCTCACCCGCGGCTTCGAGCGGGCCGTGGACCGCATCAACCGCATCGCCGGAAGGAGCGGCCAGTGACGAGCACACCCCCCGCCGGTTTCTGGGCCCAGGCCACCCAGGACCCTGGCCGCACGGTCCTGATCGCGCCGGACGGCGAGCAGTGGACCGCCGGACGTCTGCACGCCGCCGCCAACCGCCTCGTCCACGGCCTGCGCGCGGCCGGGATGGAACGCGGCGACGCCTTCGCCATCGTCCTCCCCAACTCGGCCGAGTTCTTCACCGCGTACCTGGCCGCCACCCAGGCCGGCTTCTACCTCGTCCCCGTCAACCACCACCTCGTCGGCCCCGAGATCGCCTGGATCGTCTCCGACTCCGGCGCCAAGGTCCTCCTCGCCCACGAGCGTTTCGCCGGACAGGCCCGCCGCGCCGCCGACGAGGCCGGCCTCCCGCCCACCCACCGGTACGCCGTCGGCGAGGTCGAGGGCTTCCGCCCGTATGCCCAACTCCTCGACGGGCAACCGGAATCGGCACCCGCCGACCGCACCCTCGGCTGGGTCATGAACTACACCTCGGGTACGACGGGCCGCCCGCGCGGCATCCGGCGCCCGCTGCCCGGCAAGCTCCCCGAAGAGGCCTACCTCGGCGGCTTCCTCGGCATCTTCGGCATCAGGCCCTTCGACGACAACGTGCACCTGGTCTGCTCGCCGCTCTACCACACGGCCGTCCTCCAGTTCGCGGGCGCGTCCCTGCACATCGGGCACCAGCTGGTCCTCATGGACAAGTGGACCCCGCAGGAGATGCTCCGCCTCATCGACGCCCACCGGTGCACGCACACCCACATGGTCCCGACCCAGTTCCACCGGCTGCTGGCCCTCCCCGACGACGTGAAGGCGCGCTACGACGTCTCCGCCATGCGGCACGCCATCCACGGCGCCGCGCCCTGCCCCGACCATGTGAAACGAGCCATGATCGACTGGTGGGGCGACTGCGTGGAGGAGTACTACGCGGCCAGCGAGGGCGGCGGCGCCTTCGCCACGACCGAGGACTGGCTGAAGAAACCCGGCACCGTCGGCAAGGCCTGGCCCATCAGCGAACTCGCGATCTTCGACGACGACGGCAACCGGCTCCCGCCCGGCGAACTCGGCACCGTCTACATGAAGATGACCACGGGCGGCTTCAGCTACCACAAGGACGAGGCGAAGACGCGGAAGAACCGCATCGGCGAATTCTTCACCGTCGGCGACCTCGGCGTGCTCGACGAGGACGGCTACCTCTTCCTGCGCGACCGCAAGATCGACCTCATCATCTCGGGCGGCGTCAACATCTACCCCGCCGAGATCGAGTCAGCCCTGCTCGCCCACCCCGCCGTCGCCGACGCCGCCGCCTTCGGCATCCCGCACGACGACTGGGGCGAGGAGGTCAAAGCCGTCGTCGAACCCGCCCCCGGCCACGAGCCCGGCCGCGACCTCGCCGCCACCCTCCTCGACCACTGCGCCGCACACCTCGCCGGCTACAAACGGCCCAAGAGCGTCGACTTCATCGCCGAGATGCCCCGCGACCCCAACGGCAAGCTGTACAAGCGGCGGCTGCGGGAGCCGTACTGGGAGGGCCGGACCCGTCCGGTGTGACCGGCTCGACGCCCGCTCCGGCCGGTTACTTGACCTCACCCGTCGGCGGATCGAGGATCGGTGCCATGACGCCCGGACACGGCAGCACGGTGGACGGGGTGCTGCGGCGCAGCGCCCGCCGCACCCCGGCACGCGTCGCGGTCGAGTTCCGCGACCGCCGCTGGACGTACGAGGAGCTCGACGACGCCGTCTCCCGGGCGGCGAGCGTCCTCCTCGCCCAGGGACTCACCCCCGGGGACCGGGTCGGCGCCTACGGCCACAACTCCGACGCCTACCTCATCGCCTTCCTCGCCTGCGCCCGCGCGGGCCTGGTGCACGTGCCGGTGAACCAGAACCTGATCGGCGACGACCTGGCGTACATCGTCGGCCAGTCGGAGAGCTCCCTGGTCCTCGCCGACCCCGACCTGGCCGGCCGGCTGCCGGACACCACGGGCGTGCTGCCGCTGCGGGACGCGGACGACTCGCTGCTCGGCCGACTGCCCGCGGCGGCGCCGTACGACGGTCCGGAACCGCGCAGCGAGGACCTGACACAGCTGCTGTACACCTCCGGTACGACGGCCCTGCCGAAGGGCGCGATGATGACGCACCGCGCCCTGGTGCACGAGTACCTCAGCGCGATCACCGCCCTCGACCTCAGTGCCGGCGACCGGCCCGTGCACGCGCTGCCGCTGTACCACTCCGCGCAGATGCACGTCTTCCTGCTGCCCTACCTGGCGGTCGGCGCGACGAACATCATCCTCGACGCGCCGGACGGCGACCGGCTCTTCGACCTCATCGAGGCGGGGCGCGTGGACAGTGTGTTCGCCCCGCCCACCGTGTGGATCGGCCTGACGAACCGCGCCGACTTCGCCACCCGCGACCTCAGCGGGCTGCGCAAGGCCTACTACGGGGCGTCGATCATGCCGGTGCCCGTGCTGGAGCGGCTGCGTGCGCGCCTCCCCGAACTGGCCTTCTACAACTGCTTCGGCCAGAGCGAGATCGGCCCCCTGGCCACCGTCCTCGGGCCCGACGAACACAAGGGCCGTATGGACTCCTGCGGCCGGACTGTGCTCTTCGTGGACGCCCGTGTGGTCGACGAGAACGGCAAGGACGTGCCCGACGGCACGCCCGGCGAAATCGTCTACCGCTCCCCGCAGTTGTGCGAGGGCTACTGGAACAAGCCGGACGAGACCGCTGAGGCCTTCCGCGACGGCTGGTTCCGCTCCGGGGACCTGGCGGTCCGCGACAAGGACGGTTACTTCACCATCGTCGACCGGGTCAAGGACGTCATCAACTCCGGTGGCGTACTGGTCGCTTCACGGCAGGTGGAGGACGCGCTCTACACCCATGAGTCCGTCGCCGAGGTCGCCGTCGTCGGCCTGCCCGACGACAAGTGGGTCGAGGCCGTCACCGCGGTCGTCGTGCCCCGCGGCGAGGTCACGGAGGCCGAGCTCATCGCCCACGCCCGCGAGCGGCTCACCCCGTTCAAGGCCCCGAAGCGGGTGGTGTTCGTGGACGCCCTGCCACGCAACGCCAGCGGGAAGATCCTCAAACGGGACCTGCGGGACCGGCTCACCGACGACTGAGGCTCTCAGACCGGGCGCCGCGCCCAGAACAACGCGTGCCCGCCGTCACCCTCCGGAACGAACTCCTCCCGTTCGACCGTCAGCCCGGCCCGCCCGATCCACTCGCGATACGTGCCCGCATCCGCATGACTCCACCACATCGCCGCGCCGCTGCCCAGCCAGTCCTCCTCCACGCCCGTCCATGCTCCGTGTCCGACGGTGGCCACGAACCAGCCTCCCGGACGCAGCCAGGCGGCGATCCTGCCCAGCAGGCCCGGCTGCTCGGCCAGCGGAAGGTGAATGAGTGCGTAGAACGACACCACGGCGTCGAAGGATCCGGTGCCGAAAGCCGCCGCAGTGGCGTCGACCCGCATGAACTCCGCCGTCGGCACCAGCTCCCGCGCCCGGCGGATCTGCACCTCGCTGATGTCGATGCCGGTGACCTGAAGGCCGGCCGCGGCCAGCGCCCGGGCGACCGGCACCCCGCTGCCGCACCCCACGTCCAGCACGTCGCCGCGCGGGAGCCGCCCGCACAACTCGGCCAGCCAGGGCCGGTACTTCGTCTCGGCGCCGTACACCTCGTCGTAACGCAGCGACGCGGCGTCGTACCCGCGCCGGACGACCTCTGTCGGATCCTCGATGCTCACACCACGCAAGCCAGCCATCGATCGGGCGTCGCGCCCACGGGATTTAGCCCTCACCTCCCGGCGCGTCGCGGCGCAAGCGGAAGTGTGTTGCGGCGACCCGTCCCACCCCCGATGATCGGCGTCATGCCCACCTTCACCGCACCCGACGGCACCCGCCTCGCCTATCACCCGCGCGGTGACGGCGAGCCGCTCGTCGTCCTGCCCGGCGGGCCCATGCGGGCCTCCGCCTACCTCGGCGACCTGGGCGGGCTCGCCGCGCACCGCCGGCTGGTCCTGCTCGACCTGCGCGGCACGGGGGACTCCGCGGTGCCGGCGGATCCGGCGACGTACCGCTGCGACCGGCTGGTGGGCGACGTGGAGGCGCTGCGGGTCCACCTGGGGCTGGAGCGGATGGACCTGCTCGGCCACTCGGCCGGCGGCAGCCTGGCGATGCTGTACGCGGCCCGTCATCCCGAGCGGGTGGCACGGCTGGCGCTGATCACCGCGACGCCGTGGGCGCTGGGCCTGCCCGCGACGGCCGAGGACCGGCTGACCGCGGCGCGGCTGCGGAAGGGCGAGCCGTGGTTCGAGGAGGCCTTCCCGGCGTTCGAGCGCTGGCTGGTGGGCGACGGTGACTTCGACCCGGTGTTCCTGCCCTTCTTCTACGGCCGTTGGGACGACACGGCCGCCGCGCACGCCGCGCTCGAGGAGGAGCAGACCAACGACGAGGCAGGGGAGACGTACGGCTCCGACGGTGCCTACGACCCGCCCGCCACCCGCGCCGCCCTCGCCGCAGTGACCGCCCCCGTTCTCGTGTACGCCGGTGAACTCGACGGCGGCCCCCGCCCCGAGCTGGCGCGCCGCGCCGCCGACGTCTTCCCGAACGCCGAGTTCACCGTCCAGCCGGGAGCGGGGCACTTCCCGTGGCTCGACGACCCGGACCGGTTCGCCCGGCGCACCGCCGCCTTCTTCGACGGCGCCTGAGAGACCTAGTAGGGCTTTGTTAGGTCCTGTGGTGGGGTTCGGGTGCTGGTGCGGGTTGGCCGCATATCGAGCAGGCGCCGGTCCAGGTGGCCAGGAGGGCCTGGAGTTCGCGGAGGACCGCGTAGAGGGTCAGGCCGGCGCAGGGGCTTTTGGGTCGAGCCTGAGCATGGTGCAGAAGGCCTGGGCGAGGGACGCGAGGGTGACGTGGCGGTGCCAGCCGAGGTAGTTGCGGCCCTCGAAGTGGTCCAGGCCCAGACCGTCCTTGAGCTCGCGGTAGTCGTGCTCAACTCGCCATCGGATCTTGGCGATTCGTACCAGTTCGCGCAGTGGGGTGTCGGCGGGAAGCGTCGAGAGCCAGTAGTCGGTTGGCTCGGCGGAGTCGGGTGGCCACTCGACGAGCAGCCAGCAGTCGGGCAGGGAGCCGTCGGCGGCGCGGCGGATGGTGCGGTTGGCCGGTCGGACCCGCAGGGCCAGGAACTGCGAGCGCATCTCGGCGTTCGGGTTGCGTCTGGTGGCCTTGCTGCCCTGGCGCCAGGTGACGGTGCGGGTGGCCGCTCGGCCGACGGCCAGGGCCAGGGCGCGCAGGGTGGTGTGCGGTTGGGGGTAGGCGGACACGGGAGGGCGGCCCTGCCCGGAGTACGGCGGGCGTTGGGGTGTGGCATTGCCGGGGTGCGCAGTCGTGGTGGCTTTGACCGCGACCGCGTAGGTCAGGCCGCGCTCGGTCAGGCCCTCGCGAAAGCCGGTGGCGTCGCCGTATCCGGCGTCGGCGGCGACCGGAAGGTCGGGCAACTCCCAGTTGTCGCGCACCTCGTCGAGCATGTCCAGCGCCAGGCGCCACTTCTCCCGGTGCCGCTCGGTGCCCGGGATTCCCGCCTTGGCGCGGCGGCGCCGGATCGCCTCGGCCATCAGCGCGTCCTCGCCGTACTTGGTGTCGTCCCAGCTCTCGGGCAGGAACAGGCGCCAGTCGACAGCCGATGACGCACGGTCACTGACCAGGTTCACACTGACGCCGACCTGGCAGTTGCCGCGCTTACCCAGGGCGCCGCAGTACATCCGCGCCACCCCCGGTGAGTCGTAGCCGTCCTTGGGGAAGCCGACATCATCGATCGCGTACGCCTCGGGAGAAATGTGCGCGGCAGCCCAACGGGCCAGCCGCTCACGGACCTTGGAGTAGTCCCAGGTGGACGATGAGACGAACTGCTGCAGCTGCTGGTGGTCCACGCCCAGGCGCTCGGCCATCGGCTGCATGGACTTGCGCTTGCCGTCCAGCATCAGCCCGCGCAGATACAGCTCGCCCTTGGCCCGCTGGTCCCGACGCGCCAGCGAACCGAGCATCTCCGCCGCGAACGCCTCCAGGCGCGGGCGGACCGTCTCCATCTCCTCAGGTGTCACACCTGACAGAACATCACAATCTACCTGACGATGATCAATCGGGGTACCTAACAAAGCCCTACTAGTGCCGCGGCAGGCAACGTTCGCCCCGTCGCGACGCACGGCACGCCCTCTCGCCGCACCGGCCGAAAGCCCAAGTACGTCCAGTACGAGGACTTCCGGCCGGCACGCCGAGAGCACGCACCGGACGCCGCTCCTTGACGGGCAAACGTTGCCTGCCGCGGCACTAGCCGTCCGCCGCCACCGCCACCTCGCGCGCCCACCGGTAGTCCGCCTTGCCGCTCGGTGAGCGGCGGATGGACTCCGTGATCACCAGCTGGCGCGGGATCTTGTACCCGGCCAGATGGTCCCGGCAGTGGGTCTGGATGTCCTCCAGGGACGGGGTCGGCGCGCCCTCGCGCAGTTGGACGACCGCCGCGACATGGCTGCCCCACCGGGCGTCCGGAACGCCGGCCACCAACGCGTCGTACACGTCCGGATGGGACTTCAGGGCCTGCTCGACCTCCTCCGGGTACACCTTCTCGCCCCCGGTGTTGATGCACTGCGAGCCACGGCCCAGCACGGTCACCACGCCGTCCTCGTCGACGGTGGCCATGTCGCCGAGGAGCACCCATCGCTCGCCGTCCTTCTCGAAGAAGGTCTCGGCGGTTTTCGCCGGGTCGTTGTAGTAGCCGAGCGGAACATGGCCGCACTGGGCGATCCGGCCCACCTCGCCGACGGCCACCGGCTCGTGCGTGGTCGGATCGACCACCTGCGTACGGGAGTTGACGCGGATGCGGAAGCCGCGCTCGGGGCCGGAGTCGTCCGTGGCCGTGCCGTTGAAGCCGGACTCCGAGGAGCCGAAGTTGTTCAGCAGCATCACCTGCGGGACGAGGGTGAGGAACTGCTGCCGGACCGTCTCCGACATGACCGCGCCGGACGACGACACGCTGAACATCGAGGAACAGTCCGTCCCCTTCATGGGTCCGGCGAGCGCGTCGATGAGCGGGCGCAGCATCGCGTCGCCGACCAGCGACATGCTGGTGACCTTCTCCCGCTCGATGGTCCGCAGCACCTCCTCGGGCACGAACTTGCGGTGCAGCACGACCCGTTGTCCGAAGTTGAAGCCGATGAACGCGGTCAGGGTGGACGTGCCGTGCATCAGCGGGGGAGCGGGGAAGAAGGTGATGCCCGAACCGCCCGCCGCGACGCGCTCGGCCAGCTCCTGAGGCTTCTTCACCGGCTCACCGGTCGGCGCTCCGCCGCCCAGCCCGGAGAAGAACAGGTCCTCCTGCCGCCACATCACACCCTTGGGCATCCCGGTCGTGCCGCCGGTGTAGATGATGAACTGGTCGTCGCCCGAGCGCGCCGGGAACCCGCGCTCCGGTGAGCCGGCGGCCTCGGCCTCGGCGAAGGGCACCCCCAGCGAGTCTCCGGTTCCCACCCGCACCAGATGCCGCAGCTTGTCCGCCCGCGGCAACGCCGCCGCCACCCGGTCCGTGAACTCCGCGTCGAAGACCAGGGACACCAGATCGGCGTCCCGGTAGAGGTAGACCAACTCCTCTTCCACATAGCGGTAGTTGACATTGACCGGCACGATCCGCGCCTTGAGGCAGCCGAGCACCGTCTGGAGGTACTCGACGCCGTTGTACAGGTGGAGTCCGAGGTGCTCGCCGGGGCGGATCCCGCTGTCGAGCAGGTGGTGGCCGATGCGGTTGGCGGCGGCGTCCAGTGCGGCGTACGTCAGACGGCGCTCCGCACCCGTGCCGGGATGGTCGAGGTACACGAGCGCCTCGCGGTCCGGCACCACGTCCACGACCGACTCGAACAGGTCGGCAAGGTTGTACTCCACCGCTCCTCCTGACCTCGCTGCCCCTCGGTTGCCGGTCATCAGAGCAAAGGGCGGCACAACTGTGAAGGGTCCGCGCAACAGAAATCTGACTGACTGTCAGAAAACCCTTGAAGTGCTTCCCCGCCTCCTGCAACCTGTTCTCGTTCCTGCGGACGGAGGACACCCATGGGTGGCACCGAACACCTCACCGTGCAGCGCGAAGGCGCCACGCTGGTGCTCACGCTCAACCGGCCCGATGCCAAGAACGCCCTCTCGCTGCCGATGCTCGTCGGCCTGTACGACGGCTGGGTCGAGGCCGACGAGGACGAGGCGATCCGCTCGATCGTGCTGACCGGAGCGGGCGGCGCGTTCTGCGCGGGCATGGACCTCAAGGCCCTGGCCGGAAAGGGCATGGCCGGGCAGCAGTACCGGGACCGGCTCAAGGCCGACCCCGACCTGCACTGGAAGGCGATGCTGCGGCACCACCGCCCCCGCAAACCCGTGATCGCGGCCGTCGAGGGCCACTGCGTCGCGGGCGGCACCGAGATCCTCCAGGGCACCGACATCCGGGTCGCGGGCGAGTCGGCGACCTTCGGGCTGTTCGAGGTCCGGCGCGGGCTGTTCCCGATCGGCGGCTCCACGGTCCGGCTGCAACGCCAGATCCCGCGCACCCACGCCCTGGAGATGCTGCTCACCGGACGCCCGTACAACGCCCGGGAGGCCGCGGACATCGGCCTGATCGGGCAGGTCGTCCCCGACGGCACGGCGCTCGGCAAGGCCCTGGAGATCGCCGAACGGATCAACGCGTGCGGGCCCCTCGCCGTCGAGGCCGTCAAGGCGTCGGTGTACGAGACGGCCGAGATGACCGAGTCGGACGGCCTCGCCGCGGAACTCGCCCGCGGCTGGCCGATCTTCGACACCGCCGACGCCAAGGAAGGCGCCCGCGCCTTCGCGGAGAAGCGGCCACCCGTCTACAAGCGTGCCTGACGAGGGAGTCACCGTGCCCGAAGTCCTCAAAGCCCCCCTGGTCGTCGAGTTCCCCTTCACCCGCTCCGTCGGCCCCGTCCAGAGCGCCTTCCTGACCGGTCTGCGCGAACGCGTCGTCCTCGGCGTCCGCACGTCCGACGGACGCGCCCTCGTCCCGCCCGTCGAGTACGACCCCGTCACCGCCGAGGAGCTGCGCGACCTCGTCGAGGTCGCCCCCACGGGCACGGTCACCACCTGGGCCTGGAACCACGCCCCGCGCCGCGGCCAGCCCCTCGACACCCCCTTCGCCTGGGCCCTGGTCCGCCTCGACGGCGCCGACACCGCCCTCCTGCACGCCCTCGACGCCCCCGGCCCCGACACCGTCCGCACCGGCATGCGCGTCCGCATCCGCTGGGCAGAGGAACGCACGGGCGCCATCACGGACATCGCCTGCTTCGAGCCGTACGACGGCGCAGCACCCCGACTCACCGGTCACGACGGCCACTTCGGCAACGCCGTCACCGGCATCGTCGCCCCCGCCCGCCTCGACTACACCTACAGCCCCGGCCGCGCCCAGTCCGCGTACATCGACGCGCTGTCCGGGCACCGCACCGTCGGCGAACGCTGCCCGGCCTGCCGCAAGGTGTACGTGCCGCCCCGCGGCGCCTGTCCCACCTGCGGCGTCGCCACCGCCGAACAGGTCGAGGTCGGCCCGCGCGGCACCATCACCACGTTCTGCATCGTCAACATCAAGGCGAAGAACCTCGACATCGAAGTGCCGTACGTCTACGCCCACATCGCCCTCGACGGCGCCGATCTCGCCCTGCACGGCCGTATCGGCGGCATCCCGTACAACCAGGTGCGGATGGGGCTGCGCGTCGAGCCGGTGTGGACGGCAGGAGGTCGCTATCCCGACCACTACCGGCCCACCGGCGAACTTGACGCGGACTACGAGACGTACAAGGAGCTGCTTTGAATCCTCCCCCTCGTAAGCGAGGGGAATTCCTGGCTCACGCCGCTCGGTCGCTCAGCGAACGACCGAGTCTTCTGCGATCAGCACCAGCCGGGTTGAAACCAGCCCGGACATATGAAGTTTTGGAAGGAGTTGCTATGCGGGCTTGGCTCTCGCTCCGCAGTCGACGACCCTACCACCGGGAGGCTCGGTGACGCGCGAGATCGCCGTGGTCGCCTTCGCGCAGACCGACCACCGGCGCACCAGCGACGAGCTCTCCGAGGTGGAGATGCTCATGCCGGTCCTGCACGAGGTGCTCGACCACACCGGCCTGCAGACCGCCGACATCGGCTTCACCTGCTCCGGCTCCAGCGACTACCTGGCCGGCCGTGCCTTCTCCTTCACCCTCGCCCTCGACGGGGTGGGCGCCTGGCCGCCGATCTCCGAGTCGCACGTCGAGATGGACGGGGCCTGGGCGCTGTACGAGGCGTGGACCAAGCTGCTCACCGGCGAGGCGGACACCGCCCTCGTGTACGCGTACGGCAAGTCCTCACCGGGCTCGGTGCGCGATGTGCTCACCCGCCAGCTCGACCCGTACTACGTCGCGCCCCTGTGGCCCGACTCCGTGGCCCTCGCCGCCCTCCAGGCCCAGGCCCTCGTCGACGCCGGCGAGACCGACGAACCCGCGCTCGCGGCCGTCGCCGCCCGCAGCCGCGAGGCCGGTCGGGACAACCCCCATGCCCAGCTGAGGGGTTCGGTGACGCACGGGGACTACCTCGTACGGCCCCTGCGCACCGGCGACTGCCCGCCCGTCGGCGACGGCGCCGCCGCCGTGATCCTCGCCGCCGGGGAGCGGGCCCGCGCCCTGTGCGCACGGCCCGCCTGGATCCGCGGCATCGACCACCGCATCGAGGCACACGGCCTCGGCGTGCGCGACCTGACCGACTCGCCCTCCACCCGCCTGGCCGCCGAGCGGGCCGGCGCCTTCGACCGGCCGGTCGACACGGCCGAGCTGCACGCGCCGTTCACCGCGCAGGAGATCGTCCTGCGCAAGGCGCTGCGGCTCGACGACACGGTGCGCGTCAACCCGTCCGGCGGACCGCTCGCCGCCAACCCGGTCATGGCCGCCGGGCTCATCCGCATCGGCGAGGCGGCCGCCCGTATCCACCGCGGTGCATCCGACCGGGCCCTCGCCCACGCCACGTCCGGTCCCTGTCTGCAACAGAACCTGGTCGCCGTACTCGAAGGGGATCCACGATGAGCAAGGAGCCCGTGGCCGTCGTCGGGATCGGCCAGACCAAGCACGTCGCCGCCCGCCGGGACGTGTCGATCGCGGGCCTCGTCCGCGAGGCCGCCCGACGTGCCCTCACCGACGCCGAGCTGACCTGGGCCGACATCGACGCCGTCGTCATCGGCAAGGCGCCCGACTTCTTCGAGGGTGTCATGATGCCCGAGCTGTACCTCGCCGACGCGCTCGGCGCGGTCGGCAAGCCGATGCTGCGCGTCCACACGGCCGGATCGGTCGGCGGGTCCACCGCACTCGTCGCGGCGAACCTGGTCGCGGCCCGCGTGCACGGCACCGTCCTCACACTCGCCTTCGAGAAGCAGTCCGAGTCCAACGCCATGTGGGGCCTGTCCCTGCCGATCCCCTTCCAGCAGCCGCTGCTCGCCGGCGCGGGCGGCTTCTTCGCCCCCCACGTGCGGGCGTACATGCGGCGCAGTGGCGCGCCCGACACCATCGGCTCGCTGGTCGCCTACAAGGACCGGCGCAACGCCCTGAAGAACCCCTACGCCCACCTCCACGAGCACGACATCACCCTGGAGAAGGTCCAGGCCTCGCCCATGCTCTGGGACCCGATCCGCTACTCCGAGACCTGCCCCTCCTCCGACGGCGCCTGCGCCATGGTCCTGACAGACCGGGCCGGCGCGGCCCGCGCGCCCCGGCCGCCCGCCTGGATGCTGGGCGGGGCGATGCGCAGCGAACCGACCCTGTTCGCCGGCAAGGACTTCGTGTCGCCGCGGGCCGGTCAGGACTGCGCCGCCGACGTGTACCGGCAGGCCGGGATCGCCGACCCGCGCCGGGACATCGACGCCGTCGAGATGTACGTGCCGTTCTCCTGGTACGAGCCGATGTGGCTGGAGAACCTCGGCTTCGCCGCGGAGGGCGAGGGCTGGAAGCTCACCGAGTCCGGGGTGACCGAACTCGACGGGGACCTGCCCGTCAACATGTCGGGCGGCGTGCTGTCCACCAACCCGATCGGCGCCTCTGGCATGATCCGCTTCGCCGAGGCCGCGCTCCAGGTGCGCGGACAGGCGGGCGAGCACCAGGTGGACGGCGCCCGCAGGGTGCTCGGGCACGCCTACGGCGGCGGCTCCCAGTTCTTCTCCATGTGGCTCGTGGGATCCGCGCCTCCGCACTCCTGAAAGGTCCCCCTCACGTGGCCTGTTGGCCATGGGAACCGATCGCTAGGCTGGCCGCGGACGACGAGTCGGGAGGAGCACGGACGTGGCCGAGACCACCACCCAGCAGAAGCCGCTCATGGGCTGGGACAAGCCGGAACTGGACCTGAGCAAGGCCGAATGGCAGTCCAGCAGCCGCGGCGTGGGGGATGTCCAGATCGCTTTCGTCGAGGGTTTCATCGCCATGCGCAACAGCGGCCGTCCGGAGAGCCCCTCCCTCATCTTCACCCCCGCCGAGTGGGGTGCGTTCGTGTCGGGGGCGCGGGAAGGCGAGTTCGACCTGACCTGAACCCCAGGGAGCCAGGTGGACGGGCCGAACCGGGGGTGTTCCGCCCGTGTTTCCGGACACGCGGTGCGGTGAACCCGGACGGGGCCCACGCCTGAGCGAGGCTGGCCCCGGGAAGAGGTGGGCCGCCGTCCGGAGGTGAGGACCCCATGAGCACCCTGCCGGTCATCGCGGCGTTCGACGGTTCGGACGACAGTCTGCGGGCCCTGGACTGGGCCCTCGACGCCGCCCGCAGACGCGCGGTACCCCTGCGGGTGGTCCATGTGCGGCAGTACGCCGTACGGGTACCCGCCGGTGTCGAGGTCGCCCGGCTGCCGGAGCCGGAGGACGACCCGGTGCTCGCCCGGGCCCGTGCGCACCTGGCCGGGCGCACCGACGGGTCGGTCGTGGAGTACCGCGGTCCGGAGGGCACCCCCGGGGCGGTACTGCCCGGACTGGGCGCCGAAGCCCAGCTGATGGTGCTCGGCTCCCGGGGCCGCGGCGGCTTCGCCCGGCTGCTGCTCGGCTCCAACGGCCTGGCCGCCGCCCGCGACGCCGAGTGCCCGGTCGTCGTGGTGCCCCGGCCCGGCCGCGAGGTCGACGACGCGCCGCCGCAGGAGCCGGGACCCCGGGTGGTCGTCGGCCTCAACGTGGACGGCCCCGACGACGCCGCACTCACCTTCGCCTTCACCGAGGCCGCCCTGCGCGACGCCCGCCTCCAGGTGATCGCGGCCTATCCGTGGCCGGTACAGCTGTGGGCGGGAGCCGTCGGTGAGCTGGTCCCGACCGGGATCGACCAGGACGCCGTCGAGAACGAGACGCGGGCCCTCGCGGAGGGCTTCCTCGCCCCGCACCGCGGGCGCCAACCCGAGGTCCGGGCCGAACCGTACGTGGTCCCGGGCGACGCGGCCGGCCACCTCGTCGCCAACTCGAAGGACGCCGAGCTGGTCGTCGTGGGCCGGCACCGCCGCCGGCTGCTCGCGCCCGCCCGCATGATGGGCTCGGTCACGCACGCCGTACTCCTGCACGCGGCGAGCCCCGTGGCCGTGGTGCCCCCGGCGCCGCCAGAGGAATGACCAGGCCCCCGCGCGTCCCTGAGCCCTCGCTCACCCCCGTTCGTTAATGGTTGCTCGCAAACGTATCATTAGCGTCATGCAGGACTCGCTCAGCAGGGACGCCCGGATCGCCCTGGATCTCGCCCTGACCGTCCGGCACGACGGACACGGCGGCGTCGCCGACGACCTCACCGACCCGGCCGGTCTCACCACGTGGGTGCGCGCGCACCCCGACACCGTCCCCGATGCCGCCGCCTACACCGCCGACGCCGAGGCCCTGACCGCCGTCCGCGAGCTGCGCGCCGCCGTCCGCGCCCTCTTCGCCCGCGCCGTACGCCCCGCCGAGCCGAGCCCGGCCGACGCGGCCCGCCTGCTGCCCGTGCCCGAAGCCCTCGCCCGCCTCAACGCCGCGGCAGCCCGCACACCCACCGTCCCCGTCCTGCACTGGCCGGACGACGCGGACCCCGCCCTGCACCGGCAGGCCGTGCACGGCGACCCGGAGCTCACCGCGGTGCTCGCACAGGCCGCTGTCGCCTTCCTCGCGAGCCCCGACCGGCAGCGGCTGCGCGCCTGCCGCGCCCCGCGCTGTGTGCGCTACTTCCTCAAGGAGCACCCGCGCCAGGAATGGTGCACACCGTCCTGCGGCAACCGCGCCCGCGTCGCCCGACACCACGAACGGCACCGGAAGCCCGCGTAGGCCTGCCCGAACGCCGCACGTACGGCCGCCCGCCCGGCGCCGACGACCTGCGGGCACGTACCATGGCGGCATGTCGTTCCTCCGCCGCCGCAGCGCCACCCCCGCAGGGCCCGACTTCGACGTGCTGGCCATGGACCCGGGCGACTGGCCCGGCAATCTGGGCGCGGGCCTGCTGCCCGCCCCCGACGGCACCTGCCAGGGCGTGTTCCTGCGCTACGACCTGTTCGGCGGCCGCGGCCCCGCGATGATCATCGGCAATCTGCCGGAGGGCTCCCCGGCCCGCGACGTCGCCGAGGGGCAGATCCCCTTCGAGGTGGCCCAGCTGCTGCTGGCCCTCGAGAACGACGAGGAGGTGACCGTCGTCGGCACCGAGGACGTGCCGGTGATGCAGGGCGACAACCTCCTCATCGTGCGCCGTCTGAAGCTCTCCGAGAGCCGGATCTCCTGCGTGCAGTTCGACCGCAGCGACAACGTCCTGGTCACCATCGCCGCCTGGGACCGCCCCATCACCGACGATCTGTACGCCCTGCTGAAGCCGCTGCCCGCGGAGCTGTTCCAGCAGGGCTGAGGCCCTACGACGTCGCCGACGACACCGTCACGTCAGCCGCCCGCACGAACGCCACCCGGTGGCCGAACTGGATCTCGTAGTACAGATCCTCGCCCACCACGACCTGGTGCGCGTCGGTCGCGAAGGTGACCGCGTAGTAGTACTCGCCGGGCACCTTGTCACCGACGACGTACTTCTGGCCCTTGAGCAGCCGGTACGACAGCGGGGACACCGCCTGGGCGGGCACTCCCGCCGGGTAGGCGGCCGCCTCCGGGTAGGCGCGGCCGTACACCGGAATACTCTCCAGGCCGTCCTTGGGCGTGACGACGAGGCCCTTCGCGGGCACTGCCGTCGGGGCCTTCTTCGGGTTCTTGAACCAGGCCTTCTGGCCCAGATACCAGATCGCCGTCCAATCGCCCTCGCGGCCCGCCACCGCGTACTGCTGGCCGGTGGAGACTCGTGATCCGATGTCGTTGACGCCGATCGTCGAGTCCCCGCCGCCCGGGCGCAGGCCGATGTCCTTGATCAGCGGATAGTCCTCGCCGGGCCCCGAGTACAGCCGTACCGCGCTCGAACCGTGCACCGCGCACGGTGTGCCCGCGGACGCACAGCCCGTGAACGCGGGCCGGTTCGAGGCGTAGTCCGGAAGGATCGTCACCATGCCGCTGCCTGCCCCGGCGGTGGGGCCGAAGGGCCGGCCGAGCAGCGTGAAGTAGTGCCGCCAGTCCCAGTACGGGCCCGGGTCCGTGTGCATGCCCGGGACCGTCGACGTGGTCGGGCCGGGCACGTTGTCATGGCCGAGGATGTGCTGCCGGTCCAGCGGAATGCCGTACTTCCTGGCGAGATACCTCACCAGGCGGGCCGACGAGCGGTACATCGCCTCCGTGTACCAGGCGTCCGGCGAGGCGAGGAAGCCCTCGTGCTCCAGGCCGATCGACTTGGCGTTGACGTACCAGTTGCCCGCGTGCCACGCCACGTCCTTCGCCTTGACGTGCTGGGCGATGTGACCGTCCGTGGAGCGCAGGGAGTACTGCCAGGAGACGTAGGTGGGATCCTGCACCAGGTCGAGGACGCCCTCCCAGGCGCCCTCCGTGTCGTGCACGATGATGTACTCGATGCTCTGCGACGCCGGTCGCTCACCCAGGTCGTGGTTGCCGTAGTCGCCGTCCCCGAACTCCTCGTACGGCGCCGGGATCCACTCACAGGACACGGTCGTCGGGCACTCGGTGCCCTCGGCGGCGGCCCGACGCAGGCCCGTCCGGCTCAACTGCCCGGTGTCCGGGGCGAGACCCGGCTGCGCGGCCAGGGAGATGCGCTGTCCGGAGTCGGTGAGGCGTTCCTCGCCGGTGCGGATGACGTCGTACACGTCGCCCGCGTACGCCGCCGCCGTCGCGGTGTCGTCCGCGCCCGAGAAACGGGCCACGGCCCCGTACCACTGAGCCGGATCCTCGCTCAGCGGCTCGCCCAGCTCCTGCTGCGCGGCGGCGAGCAGCGCGGCCCCGCCCGCCACATTCGCCGCAGGGTCGGTGCGCAACTCCTCGGCACTCATACCGGTCAGCTCCGCCGCCCTGGTCAACGTCCGCAGGCGGGCAGGGAGTTCGGCGTCCTGAGGCAGCTCCACGTCGGGGAGCAACGGCGGGCGGGCGCTGTCGCCGCGCGGGTCCTCGGTGCCCTCGCTGTGATGCGGCGGCGCCGTGGCGAGGGCCGTGCGGGCGTCGGTGAGATGCATCGGGCCGTAGCCGCCGGTCACGCTCGCCGCACCGCCGTGCCCGTCCCAACGGGACTGGAGATAGGAGACGCCGAGCAGCACGCTCCGCGGCACGTCGTACTCGGCGGCCGCCGCGGCGAACGCCTGCTGCAGCCGGCCGGCCGACCCGGCCTCGGACGGGGCTGCGCCGAGCAGCGGCAGCAGCAGCGCCGCCGAGGCCACGGCGCCGACGGCCCGGCGTACGCGTCTCGGCCCGGCGGCTCGGCTGGGGTCGGTGGCGGATCCTCGCAAAGCAGCCTCCTGTGACGGTCGGGCGCGATGAGCCGTGCGGGGCCGGGCGTGTCAGTGGTACCGGCTCTCCGACGATCCGTCAATCCTGCCGCCCACGAGGCGATTTCCCATGTCAGGGCGGGGCGCGAGGAGTTTCGCGGCGGGGGCGTGCGGGCCTGCGGGGCGTCAGTGGCGTACACCAATGGTCCTGATCCCGGCATGACGACGACCGCGGTGCGCCGCTGTCCGCGAAACACACCGCGGTCCGTCATCCCCGTCAGCGAGTGCCGACGGCCGCGCGCACGGCCCGCCGGGCCAGCTGGCAGTCGTCGTGCAGCCGCCGCAGCAGCAACCGCTGCTCCTCGCCGGACGGCCCAGCACCCGGTTGGGCCACTCCCGGTGCCGCCGGGGTCGCGTCGTGCATCGAACGCTGCACGGCCGTCTCGTACGTACGGATCTCACGGGTCAGTACGAGCATCAGGTTCACCAGGAACGCGTCCCGTGAGGCAGGGCCCGCGGACTGGGCGATCTGGCTGATGTGCCGCCGTGCCACCGGCGCGTCGCCGAGCACCGACCACAGGACGGCCAGGTCGTAGCCCGGCAGGTACCAACCCGCGTGCTCCCAGTCCACCAGCACCGGACCCGCGGGGGAGACCAGGATGTTCGACAGGAGCGCGTCGCCGTGGCAGAACTGCCCCATGCCCTGCCGGCCTGCGGCGAGCGCGATGCCGTGCAGCAGCTTCTGCAGGTCACCCATGTCCCGGTCGGTGAGCAGACCCAGCTCGTGGTACCGGGAGATGCGGGCCGCGTAGTCCAGCGGCGCGTCGAACGTCCCGGCCGGCGGGCGCCAGGCGTTCAGTCGGCAGATCGCGCCCAGCGCCGCCCGGATGTCGGCGCGCGGTGGCGCCTCCGCCGGGTGCCGCTGGAGTGCCGCCGCCCGTCCCGGCATCCGCTCGATCACCAGCGTGCAGTTGTCCGGGTCCGCCGCGATCAGCCGAGGCACCCGCACCGGTGGGCGGTGCCGGACGAACGAGCGGTAGGCCGCTATCTCGTGCCGGATCCGCTCGGCCCAGGCCGGGGAGTGGTCCAGTAAACACTTGGCGACGGCCGTACTGCGTCCTGTCGTGCCGACCACCAGCACCGACCGTCCGCTGCGCCGCAGCACCTGCACCGGCGCGAACTCCGGGCAGATCCGGTGCACCGAGGCGATCGCCGTGCGCAGCTGGGCGCCCTGAGGGCCGGACAGGTCGAGTCTCCCGCTGAGCGGTTGGGTGCCGGGCCCCGCCGGGCGCTGCGACCGGCCGGCACCGAGCACGGGGGCCGACGGGCGCGCCGGGGCGAGGTAGGGGCCGCCGCCCGACAGGGGCGTCTCACCCGGCCTCGGGGAGGCGGGAGCCGGGGGGTGCGGGCGCAGCGGCCGGGGCGGGGCGGACACGGAGGACGATGCTGCGTACATGGGCGAGACAGATCCCTTCGTGTGCCTGCGACGTCATTGCGCCACCCGGCCCGGATGCCCCGGTGCACCCTGGGGAATGCACCCGTCATATGAAGCGGCGACCGGGTCGGGGTGGCGCGTTCCTACCTGACACCCGATGTGCAGTGGCACACCATCTGGCGTGCCCTGGCGAACCCTGGCGAATAGTCGCCCGGCAACTCTCACCGGGCTACTGTCAACTCAGCCGAGAACCTGGGGGCTTGATGTGAGCGGAGAACCCAACACCCGCCTTGCGGACCTGTTCGGTCTGGCCGGCTGGTCCAAGGGAGAGCTCGCGAGACTGGTCAACAAGCAGGCGGCGGCCATGGGCCACCCCCAGCTGGCGACCGACACCTCGCGGGTGCGGCGGTGGATCGACATGGGAGAGATCCCGCGCGATCCCGTGCCGCGGGTGCTGGCGGCCCTGTTCACCGAGCGTCTCGGCCGTGTCGTGACCATTGAGGACCTCGGTCTGGTCCGGCACGGGCGTACGGGGAAACGGCAGGACGGCGGGAGTGTGGAACATCCCGACGGCGTGCCGTGGGCGCCCGAACGGACCGCCGCGGTCCTCACCGAATTCACGGGAATGGACCTCATGCTCAACCGACGCGGCTTGGTGGGCGCGGGTGCCGCGCTCGCCGCGGGATCCGCACTCAGCAGCGCCATGTACGACTGGCTGCACACCGATCCGGCCCTGACCGCCGACGCTCCCCACCTCGACAACCCCTTGCACGCCGACCCCCTGCACGCCGACCCCGTCGGGTTCGACCGCTATGAGGCCGCCCCCATCGGGTCCGAGGAGATCGAGGAACTGGAGCGCTCGGTCGAGGTGTTCCGTGCCTGGGACGCGGCCCGCGGCGGCGGGCTGCAACGCAAGGCGGTCGTGGGCCAGCTCAACGAGGTGGGCGGCATGCTCGCCTACCGTCACCCACCCCATCTGCAGCGGCGCCTGTGGGGCGTCGCCGCCAACCTCGCCGTTCTCGCGGGCTGGATGTCGCACGACGTCGGCCTGGAGCCCACGGCCCAGAAGTACTTCGTCATCGCCGCCCATGCCGCGCGAGAGGGCGGCGACCGGCCCCGGGCCGGCGAGGCGCTCTCCCGAGCGGCCCGCCAGATGGTGCACCTGGGCCGGCCCGACGACGCGCTCGACCTGATGAAGCTGGCCAAGTCCGGCTCCGGCGACCAGGTGCTGCCCCGCACACAGGCGATGCTCCACACCATCGAGGCCTGGGCACAGGCGTCGATGGGCAAGGGCCAGGCCATGCGCCGCACCCTGGGGCAGGCGGAGGACCTCTTCGTCTCCGACAAGGGCGACGTGCCGCCGCCGAGCTGGATGCAGACGTTCAAGGAGGAGGACCTGTACGGCATGCAGGCCCTGGCCTACCGGACGCTGGCCGAGTTCGAGCCGGGCGCGGCCGTGCACGCCCAGCACTTCGCGGAGAAGGCCCTCGCCCTGAGGATCGACGGGCGGCAGCGCTCGAAGATCTTCGACTTCCTGTCCATGGCCTCCGCCTGCTTCATCGCGGACGACCCCGAACAGGCGGACCGGTACGCACGCCTCGCCCTGGTGTCGATGGGATCGAACTCCTCCCACCGCACCTGGGACCGGTTGCGCCAGATGTACCGGCTCACCGCCGAGTACGCCGGCTACCCGAAGATCCAGGAACTGCGGGAGGAGATCAAACTGGCGCTGCCCAAGACGAAGGGCAAGGGCGGCAACAGCTCACAGGTGTAGTTCCGCGGCAGTTATGACATAACCCTGGCGATGAGCACGCAGGCGTCGTCCTCGCGTTCCGACTCGCCGAACTCCTCCACGACCGTCCGTACGCAGTCCTGCGCGGTGTGTGTCTCGGCGAAGCGCGGGGCCAGGTCGAGGAGGCGGTGCACGGCGGCCGTTCCGGGTGACTCCCCTCGCCCGGGCGCCAGCCCGTCGGTGTGCAGCAGGATCAGGTCGCCCGCCTCGAGGGTCTCCTCGGCCTCGCCGTAGGTGGCACCCGAGGTCGCGCCGAGTAGGACGCCGTCCGGCGTGTTCAGCCTGCGCCCCGTCCCGTTGCGGAACAGCAGCGGGGCGGGGTGTCCTGCCTGCGCCCAGACCAGGGTGCGGGTCTCGGGGCGGTAGCGGCAGCAGACGGCGCTGCCCAGGGCCGGCTGGACGGTGGTGTCCAGCAGCTGGTTGAGCCAGGCCATCAACTGGCCCGGCCGGGCGCCCGCCATCGCCATGCCGCGCAGCGCGCCGAGCAGCATCGCCATGCCCGATGTCACCGTGACTCCGTGTCCGGTGAGGTCGCCGACGCTCAGCAGCGTCTCGCCGCCCGGCAGTTCGAGTGCGTCGTACCAGTCGCCGCCCACCAGTGCGCTGGTCGACGACGGCAGATAGCGGGCGGCCAGGTCCAGGCTTCGCGGGCCCTGGTGCGGGAGCCGCAGGGTGCCACGCCACGGCGGTAGCACGGCCTCCTGCAACTCGACCGCAAGCCGGTGCTCGGTCTGTGCGCGGTGCCGGTGGCGCTGCAGCGAGTCACGGGTCTCGCTGACCGCCTGCTGGCTGCGGCGCAGTTCGCTGACGTCCCGCAGTACGGCCCACATCGAGGCGGTGCTGCCGTCAGTGTCGAGCACGGGCTCGCCCATCATGTGCACGGTCCGGACCTCGCAGTCCGGGCGCACGATCTGGAACTCGCCGTCGATGTGCTTGGCGTCGACCAGACAGTCCGTGACCATCGCCGTCAGCTTGGGCCGGTCCGCGTCGAGCACCAGCGAGGGCAGCTCGTCGAGGGTGAGCGGGGGAGCGGCGGGGTCGTGACCGAGGATCTCGTACAGCTCTGAGGACCAACTGGCTTCGTCGGTCAGCAGATTCCACTCCGCACTGCCGACCCGGCTGAGCAGCGAGCCGCGCCGCGGGGCGGCGGGCGGCTCCGCGGCGGCCGGTTCGGCGGTCGGGGGCGGGGGGCCGTCCCGCAGCTGTGCCAAGTGCTCGTCGAGGTCGTTGAGTTGGTGCAGGGCGAGATCGTAGAGCGCGCGCTGCCAGCGATCCTGCGGGTCCGATCCGTCGCTCTGCGCCTCCCGCCGTACGGCGTTCACGTCGCCCTTGAGCCGCCGCGTCTGCGATATCAGCGCGTCGACCGGGCCGTGTCCTGGCGGCTGGGCGGCGGGGTGGTCCGCAGAGAGGTGGGACGGCATGACGCTCTCCGATGAGGGGGACGGTACGACCAAGGCTGACGGAGGGACCGTTATGACTGTTGCACAGCCCGCGACGCCCTGTAAGGGATTTGGCAACACACGATACGGTGGTGCTTCCGGCATATGCCACCGTCTTCACGGAGTGGTTCCGGCGTAGGTGGGGCGTACGTCGCCGCATGGGGCAAGTCGTAGACCACGTACGCGACTTGACTGACCGTCCGACGTTTCCTGCCGCGACCATTCGCGCGTTCGATGCGCATGTGTTCGAGGTGGGTGAGCCTACCGGTCGACGCCCGCGTACAGCTCCGGGCGCGCGGCGAGCTCGACCGTCGTGCGGTGCCCGCTCTCCAGCGCCCGGACGCCGGCCTCGGCGACCGCGGAGGCGACGTAACCGTCCCAGGCGCCGGGGCCGGTGACCCGGCCCTGCCGGGTGGCGTCGACCCAGGCCTGCATCTCACGGTCATAGGCGTCCGCGAACCGCACCAGGTAGTCCTGCGGCACCTCCTCGCGGGCGCCGCCCTCCGCCGTGACGACCATGGTGTGCCCGTCGCCGATCCGGGCGCTGCCCGCCTCGCACACGGCCTCGCAGCGCACCTGGTAGCCGAAGCCGCAGTTGACGAAGACCTCCACGTCGACCAGGGTGCCGGCCGAGGTCTCGAACAGTACGAACTGCGGGTCGAGCAGGCCGGCGGGGGCGTACGCGGAGGACCTGGGGCGCAGCACGGTCACCGCCGTCACCTCCTGCCCGAGCAGCCAGCGCGCCGCGTCGATCTCGTGCGAGACGGAGCTGCTGACCAGCATCGCGCTGGTGAAGCCCGGCGGCGAGGAGACGTTGCGGTGGGTGCAGTGCAGCATCAGCGGACGCCCCAACCGGCCACTGTCCAGCAGGGACTTCAGCTGCCGGTACTCGGCGTCGTAGCGCCGCATGAACCCGGTCTGCGTCAGCCGCCGCCCGAGCCGCGCCTCCGCCTCCAGTACGCGCAGCGCACCGGCGGAGTCAGGGACCAGGGGCTTCTCGCACAGCACCGGAAGCCCGCGCGCGTAGGCCGCGAGCAGGGCCTCCTCGTGCGCCGGGTCGGGGGAGGCGATCAGCACGGCTGCGACGCCGGCGGCGTCCAGGGCGGCCTCCGCCTCCGCGTGCACCGAGACCCCCTCGATTCCGGCCGCCGCCTCCTTGGCTCGGGCGGTGTCGGGATCGGCCACGGCGGCGACCCTGGCGCCGCTCACCACCTGGTCGAGCCGCCGTATGTGGTCGGCTCCAATGTGTCCCGCGCCCAGTACCGCCACGCCCAGCAGGTCACCCACGTGCGCACTCCCTCGTCGCCGGCTGTCCCGGCGTAGCGTAAGGGGCGACGCACGGGTGCCGTCAGTAGCGCAGCACGCCGGCGATCCCGTTCGCGTCGCCCAGCGCGCCGTCGGGGACGAAGCGGACCTCGGCGCCGGTCTCCAGACACTGCTCGACGATCTCGTCCACGATGTCCTCGCGGGCGTCGAGGTCGTCGCTCGACGCGGGAATCAGGTGGGCGCCGTCGTCGCGCACGGTCACCCGGAAGTTCTCCTCGACGGCCAGCAGCCGCACCCGGGCCTGCCGGGCGTTCTGCCAGACCTCGTCGACACCGGCCGCGAACTCCTTGCGCCCACGGGCGGCTACGAGTTCCTTGGTCACGGCGTCGACCGTCCGCAGGGCCTCGGCATCGACCACCGGCCGCACGGCCTGCCAGACGGCGTCCGGGGTGGCGTGCGTGAGGCCGCCGTGCGGGACGTACACCGCGCGCCTGGCGACGTCGCCCACCTCGTCCAGACAGGACAGGGCGGCCTGCTCACCGGTCACGTACAGCGGGCGCGGGCTCTCGCGCAGCACCGCGCCCATCGCCGTGTCGACATCGCGCAGGAAGTGGCGGGTGCCCTCGTCGCGGTACGTGCTCGGTATGTCGCCGATCTGCTCCATCCGCTCGGGATCGAAGTTGTCGGCGCGCTTGGTCAGCGGAAAGCCGCCGGTGCGCTCCTCGGTGACGCGGCCGGCGCCGCCGTTCCAGAGGGTGGCGCGGTCGGCCGAGACCGACAGCACCCAGAACGGCCGCTCGGAGGCCTGTGCGGAGACCAGGTTGCGAGTGAGGAAGGTGTCCGAGAGCACCACGCGTTCGGGCACGGTGCGAGTGAGCGACCACACCTGGTGCTCACCCGGCGCGGCGTAGATCACCAGACCGTCGTCGGCATACGTCAGGTCGACCTCCGTGAGGGCCCGGTCGAGCTGCGCCACGACATCGGCGCGCCGCTCCCGGGTGACCGCGGGATCGGACTCCAGCTGCTTCTTGGCCTCGGCCACCACATTGCGCAGCCGGACCCGGTCCTGCTCGTGGTAGGGCTCGCGCCGGTGTGTCGGCGTCAGCACGGACACCGCCGGGTAGGGGCGCGGGCGGCGCAGCTCGGTGAGGGTCGTGGGACTGAGTGCGTGCTCCATGACAGAACCATAGGACCGATTTACGTATCGGGCATTTGGTGTGAGTGCGTCGTGCCGTGCGGCCCTCATTCGCCGTCCTCGGGGGCCTCGGGGCTCTCCGGGGCGCAGGAGCCGCCGCTCGCCGGCAGAGAGCCGTACAGCAGGAAGTCATCGACCTTGCGCTGCACGCAGGTGGACGACGAGTACCCGGTGTGGCCCTCGCCCTTGTTGTCGAGCACCACGGCCGACGGGCCCAGCCGTTTCGCCGTCTGCGTGGTCCAGCGGTACGGCGTCGCCGGGTCGCCGCGCGTGCCGACGAGCAGCATCCTGGGCGTGTCGACGTCCTTGACCTCGTTGCGGATGAAGTCGGTGCCCTTGGGGCGGCCGTAGCACATGAGTACCTGGGTGAGCCGGTGCCGGCCGAAGACCGGTGATGCCTCCTCGTACGCGGCGCGCAGCCGGCCGAGCTCTCGGGTGATCTGCCGGGCCGTGGGGCGATCGGGATCGTCCGCGCAGTTGATCGCCATGAGCGCCGCCGGGAGGTTGTCGAGGGGGACGTCCTCCTCGTCGGCCAGGCCGCCGTCGCCGGTCGGCGTGGTCTCCGGCCGCGGCTCCGGACTGCCGGGAGGAGCGAAGCCGCCGGTGGCGAAGGCCTCGACACCGTGCGTTTCGCCGTCCTCGACCAGCGAGGCGAGGGCACGCTCCAGCGACGGCCACAGGTTCCTGCTGTAGAGCCCCTGAGCGAGGGCGACCACCAGGTCCTGGCCGGTGAACTCGCCGCTGAACGCGCTCGGTACGGGATCCTCGTCCATGGAGCGGACGAGTCGCTCGACGTCCTGCCGCGCGCCGCGCGGGTCCTGTCCGAACGGGCAGGCGATGTCCTGCACGCACCAGTCGAGGAAGTCCTCCAGTGCGGTCTGCTGACCCTTGGCACCCGCCACACCCTGCTGGGTCAGCGGTTCGGTCAGCGTGTCCACCCCGTCCAGTGCCAGCCGCCCCACCTTGTCGGGGAACTGCGCCGCATACACCGCACCCAGGCGGGTTCCGTAGGAGAAACCCAGGTAGTTGAGCTTGTTGTCGCCGAGCGCGTCGCGTATGACGTCCAGGTCCCGCGAGGCGTTCACCGTGCCTATGTACGGGAGGACGGGCCCGGAGTGCTTGGCACACTCGTCGGCCGTCTTCTTCAACTGCCGGAGCACGGACTGCGGATCGCGCAGCGCCGCGTCGGTCTCCTGCAGGACGGCGGAGTCCTCGTGCAAGCCGTCGCCGCAGCTGACCGGGGAGGACCGGCCGACGCCGCGCGGGTCGAAGCTCACCACGTCGTAGCCGTCGGTCAGGCCCATGAAGTCTTTGACACTGTAGGCGAGTTCGGTGACGCCCGAGCCGCCCGGACCGCCGAAGTTCAGCACCACCGAGCCGCGCTTGTCGCCGGTCGCCCGGTGGCGGGCCAGGGCCAGTTCGAGCGTTCCCTTGCCGGGGCGTGCGTAGTCGAGGGGCACGGTGACCTTTCCGCACTGCAGGTCCGTGGGCGTCTCCGCGCCGTCGCACGCCGTCCAGGCGATCTTCTGGCGGTAGAACCGGGTCAGATCGGGCTGGGCGCGGTCCTCGGCAGTCGTCGCCGGCAGCCCGGCGCCCAGCAGCGCCAGGCCGACCGTGCCGGCGAGCGTCCAGCGCCGGACCGTGTGCCGCGGTGACAGCTTGGCCAGCATCGATGCCTCCAGGGGCGCCCCGTTGCGGACGGGTGAACGGCACCCTCGCTCACGATAGGCGGATGCCGGAGGGCACGCCTCCGGGCGAGCGGGACCGGCCGGAGTGCCGTACCCTGCGCCGCCTCGGTTCCGGGCCGGAGGCGAAGGGGGCTTCGGACGGTTTTACTGCTAGTTCGACAACCCTGCCACTCGATGGGGTGAAAGGCAGATAAGCCATAACTCGGATGGTTCGCCTGCGTTTTATCCGGTGCGGGCGAGCGCCCGCGACCAAGTCTGGAAGGCAGGGAACCTATGAGACGGGTTACCCGAAACGGTGTGATCGCCGTCGCTGCCGCCTCGGGCGCGATGGCCGTGACGCTGCCGGCGCACGCCGACTCCGGGGCGCACGGCGCCACGGTCGGCTCGCCCGGCCTGATCGCCGGCAACACCGTTCAGCTCCCGGTACACGCGCCGGTGAACGTGTGCGGGAACACGGTGAACGTGGTGGGCCTCCTCAACCCCGCCGCGGGCAACCGCTGCGCCAACGACGACGGCGCGGACGAGCAGCGCCCGGCGCGCGGGGAAACAGAGAGTGGCGGTGCGAACGCGGAGAGCAGCGCAAACGATTCGCCGGGAGTGCTCTCCGGCAACGGCGTGCAGCTGCCGGTCGACCTCCCGGTCAACGTCAGCGGCAACACCGTGAACGTCGTCGGCGTCGGCAACTCGGCCGTCGGCAACGAGTCCGTGAACACGCCCGGCGACCGCCCGGCCCGCCCGGCGCCCGAGCCGAGGCCGTCCACCCCGCCCAAGGCGCACCCGGCACCGAAGCCGGCGCCGTACGCCCCACCGCCCACCACGGCCCTCGCCGAGACGGGAGCGGACGCGACCCTGCCCGCCGCCGTCGGAGCCGCGGCACTGGTCCTGGGCGGGGCGGTGCTGTATCGGCGCTCCCGCGTCCAAGGGGGGCGCTGACCGGGACGTTCTCGTCCCACGCCCGGTCCGTGAGCCCGCAGACGCAACGCCGGCTCACGGACCGGCGCGATGCTCAGCGCCGATGGAACCGCCGGTGCAGCGCCTGCACCTCGTCGGCCAGCTCCGGTACCGGGCCGTCCACCAGCACACCGGGCGCGACCTCGTTCACCGGCAGCGTCCGTACCGGAGGCGCCGGTGCGCCCAACTCGTCGAGCCAGGAGGCGAGTTGCTCCGAGGACGTCACGTACACGATGCGGCCGAGGCCCACCCAGGCGTGGGCGGCCGCGCACATCGGGCAGTGCTCGCCGGACGTGTACACGGTCGCGGCCGCCCGCTGCTCCGGCGTCATACGGGCCGCCGCCCAGCGCGCCAGCTCGAACTCCGGGTGGCGGGTGCGGTCACCGGAGGCCACCCGGTTGTGGTCCTCGGCGAGCACGGCACCGTCCGCGCCGAC
Source organism: Streptomyces flavusporus (assembly GCF_046267975.1). Classification (NCBI taxonomy): domain Bacteria; kingdom Bacillati; phylum Actinomycetota; class Actinomycetes; order Kitasatosporales; family Streptomycetaceae; genus Streptomyces; species Streptomyces flavusporus. The sequence goes on from NZ_CP176503.1 coordinate 9,373,315, forward strand.
CAGCACCGACCCGAACGGCTCGTCCCCGGCCTCGAGCGCCTCCGCCGCCAGCTCCACACAGCGACGCAGATACGGCAGCTCGGCGTCCTCCACCATGACGTACGGCCCTCCTTCCGGCGTACGGCCATCATGCCGACATGATCGCCGGCTTGCAGCCTACGTTCGCCCGCGGGGCCCGACCGCCGGCGTCCGCACCCGTGGTCCGGGCAGGGATGAGCCTCCTCCGGGTCAGCGACGTGCCCGTGCCCGGTCCAGTGCGGCGACGCCCAGTGCGGCGAGGCCGATCTGGATGAGCCACTCGACCCAGTCGACGCCGTCGGTGTCGGCGACGTCGAGGGCGCCGGCGATCGCCGTGCCGACGAGTGCGGCCGCGATGCCGACGAGGATCGTCCACAGGATTCCTATGCGCTGGCGGCCTGGTACGACGAGCCGCCCCAGCACGCCGATGATGATGCCGATGACGATGGCACTGATGATGCTCGAGATTTCCATCTCCGCCCCTCTTGTCGGGACCCCGCTGCTCTCCATGTGCCCGCCGGAGACGAAGCCACTCCGCTCCGTTCGCACCGCGCTGAGCTGCGGTGCGGTGCGGTGACCGCCCGACGTTGACATGCAGGTAATTGCCTGCATAACGTTGAGTGTGCGATCAGAGGGCGACTCGGGGATGGACAGGGTCTTCAAGGCGTTGGCCGACGACACCCGCAGACGGCTGCTGGACCGGCTGCACGAGCAGAACGGGCAGACGCTGGGAGAGCTCTGCGAGCGCATCGACATGGCACGCCAGTCGGTGACGCAGCATCTGGCCGTCCTGGAGGCCGCCAACCTGGTCAGCACGGTGCGGCGGGGGCGGCAGAAGCTGCACTACCTCAACCCGGTCCCGCTCCACGAGATCCAGGAGCGGTGGATCGACAAGTTCGAGCGCCCGCGCCTCGGCGCGCTCGGTGCCGTGAAGCGACGAGCCGAGGGAGCCATGACCGACAAGCCCACATTCGTGTACGTCACGTACATCCAGAGCACGCCCGAGAAGGTCTGGGACGCGCTCACCGACGCCGACCTCACCGCCGCCTACTGGGGCCACAGCAACGTCTCCGACTGGCAGCCGGGATCACGCTGGGAGCACGTCCGTACGGACGGCTCCGGCATCGCCGACGTGGTCGGCACCGTCACCGAGAGCGAGCGTCCGACCCGCCTGGTCACCACCTGGGCCGCGCCCGAGGACGAATCCGACGCGGACAAACACTCCCGCGTCACCTTCGACATCCAGCCGCACGGCGACATCGTCCGACTCACCGTCACCCACGAGAACCTCGCCGACGAGGCCGAGCGCGCCGACGCGGCGTCCGGCTGGGCGGCCGTGCTGTCCAACCTCAAGTCCCTCCTGGAGACCGGCAGCCCGCTGCCCGAGGAGCCGTGGCTGGTGCCGAACCGCTGAGCGGACGGGGGAACGGCCGGTCCGCCACGCCGCGAACCGGCCGTTCCGTTTCTCCCTTTCCGACGTTGTCTACGGCCTGGGGGCGCTCCTCGCCGCCGTACCGGCGCACACGAGTCCCAGGATCACGGCCAGGGCCCCGATGACGACGTTGCTCGACACGACGCCGGCGTCCGGGCTCTCGCCGACGATCCACGGCGAGATGATCATCCATACGCCCAGCGCGCACATGGCCCAGCTGAGGCCGTACATGCGTTCGGGGGCCCTGGTGAACCCGAGAGCCAGCAGGGCGATCGCGATCCCGACGATCAGATTGTGGGTCACGAGCGCGGGCTGGCTGGTGGTGAAGTGAAGTATCCACGGGGATGCGGCGCAGTACAGACCGAGCAGGAACACCGGTCCGTCCACGAGCGCCACATCACGACCGCCGAGCATACGGGCGTACCGTGCCCGCATTTCGGATGCATCAGGGTGGCTGGTTATGTCACCTCTGGTGGGCGAGACGTTGGCCATGACTCGTCTCCTTTGACTGTGCAGGCCTGACCGCGTCTGGTGCGGTATGCGGTAAGCGCCGTGTAGGTTTATTTTGCGCTTATTCAGCCTTTATGTGTAGAGGTCAGAGGGCCGCCCCGGCTGCCCCGCTTGGCGGCGGTCCGGATGCCGGATCCGGAGATGTCCATACGCTGATCTTGTGACCACAGCACACGACAGGCAGCGGCAGGCGGCGCTACTACGGAAGCCGTCGGCGGGCCCCGCGCGCATCGACCCGCACACCATCGCCGTGCAGCTGCGGCGGATGAGCATCGGGATCAACCGTCTGGTCCACCACTTCGCGGGCGACAACGGCCTGCGCTCCACCGACGTCCAGGCGCTGGCGGCGATCCTGGACGCCGACGAGCCGATGACCCCGGGCGGCTGCGCAGACACCTCGGGCTCACCTCAGGTGCCGTCAGCGCGTGCGTGGAGCGGCTGGAGCGGGCCGGGCGCATTCGCCGGGTCCGGCACAGCAGCGACCGCCGAGGGGTCCATCTGCACTACGCGGCCGACGCCCGCTCGCATGCCCGGTCCTACCTGCGCCCGCTCGCCGAGGCGACGCCGGCCGCCCGAACCCGTTTCGGCGAGGCCGAACTCGCGGTGGCGCTGCGCTTTCTCGCGGCGATGAACGAGGAGCTGTCCTTGAAGAAATCCTCCGGGAGGTGAGGAAGCGTCCGGCCTCGTCACCCTCGTCGACAGCCGGTGGCGTGGAGCCCGCCCGTCTGCACATGGGCGCGCGGATCCGGGGCAGGCGAACCGTACGGGAGTTGTTCCTTCAAGAACTTCACGATGAACAACCGGATGTGCCAGCCGGATGAACCAATTGGGAGGTGCCTGCCGCTATGGGCGCGAAGGTGTTGGAGCGGTTTCCGGCGGGGGCTCCGCGCGGATCGTGGCCGGCCGAGGAGTACGCGGCGGCGCTGCGCGCCGAGGGTGAGCCCGCGACGGTCGTGATGGACCTGAAGTCGGACGCGTTCCTCGTGGTGGTGCCGGCCGGCGAGGAAGACTGAACGCTCCCATTCGCGCGGGGGCGAGCAGGCCGAACTCGCCCACCTCACCCCGCGCGGCCGTGAGTACTGGCGGCGTGTCGACCAGGCGGTCCGCGCGGACTGGCCGTCACTCGGGGACGGCGACGAGGAACTGCTGCGCGCCCTGTTGGACCGCCTGGCCTCCACGCTGGACCGGACGGCGTCCCGCGTGTGACGGAGACGTCACGGCACGTAGTCGGGCGACCTCAGGGCAGCCGCTGAGCTGAGCGCACGGGCGCCGCACCTTGCCTACCCTGGAGATGTGGCTCGGGCCAATGACGAGGTCGCCGCGCTGTTCGCCGAGTACGCGGACCTGATCTCGATCACCGGAGGAGACGCGTTCAAGGCACGCGTCTACGAGAAGGCCGCGCGCTCGATCGGCGGCTACCACGCCGATGTCTCCACGCTCGACGCCAAGGGCCTCAAGGAGATCCCCAACGTCGGCAAGTCGATCGCGGAGAAGGTCGTCGAGTACCTCCGTACCGGCCGCGTCTCCGCGGTCGAGGAACTGCGCGCGAAGATCCCCGCCGGGGTCCGGCGGCTGACGGCCATCCCCACACTCGGCCCGAAGAAGGCCCTGGCGCTCTACGAGGAGCTGGGCATCTCCTCCGTCGAGGAACTGACCGACGCCATCCACGAGGAGCGGCTGCGGGACCTCAAAGGCTTCGGCCCCAGGACGGAGGAGAGGATCCTGCACGGCATCGCGCTCCTGCAGTCCTCCGGGGACCGGGTGCTGATCGACGCCGCCATGGACGTCGCCGAAGGCGTCGTCGAGGAGTTGTCCCGGGTGACCGGCTGCCGGCGGTGCACCTACGCCGGCTCGCTGCGCCGCCTCCGCGAGACCATCGGCGACGTCGACATCCTCACCGCGGCCGAGGACTCGGGGCCGCTGATGCGGACGTTCACCGAGCTGCCGTACGTCATGGAGGTCATCGCGCAGGGCACGACCAAGACGTCCATCCGCACCACCAAGGGCCTCGCCGTCGACCTGCGCGTCGTACCCCCGGACTCCTGGGGCGCGGCGCTCCAGTACTTCACCGGCTCCAAAGCGCACAACATCCGCACCCGCGAACTGGCCGTGCACCAGGGACTCAAGCTCTCCGAGTACGGACTGTTCGACGTCGAGAGCGGGGAGAAGATCGTCTCCGAGACGGAGGAGGACGTGTACGCCCGGCTCGGCCTGCCCTGGATCCCGCCGACCCTCCGAGAGGACCGCGGCGAGATCGAGGCCGGGCTGAAAGGCGAACTCCCTGATCTGATCGAGGAGTCGGACATCCGGGGCGACCTGCACACCCACACCGACCTCACCGACGGCCTGGCCCCGCTGGAGGAAATGGTCGCCGCGGCAGCCGAACGCGGCCACGCCTACTACGCGATCACCGACCACGCGCCCAACCTCTACATGCAGCGGATGACCGACGAGCGGATGCTGGCCCAGCGCGAGCGCGTACGGGAGCTCGACGGCGAGTACGGCCGGCGCGGCAAACGCCGCGGCATGCGGCTGCTGCACGGCGTGGAGCTGAACATCGACCCCGACGGCGGCGTGGACTGGCCGGACGACTTCCTGGCCGGATTCGACCTGTGCGTGGCCTCGGTGCACTCGCACTTCAACCAGGAACGCGAGGCGCTCACCCGTCGGTTCGTCCGCGCCTGCGAGAACCCGTACATCAACATCATCGGCCACCCCACCACCCGCATCATCGGCAAGCGGCCCGGCATCGACGCCGACCTCGACGCGGTCTTCGCCGCCTGCGCACGCACCGGCACGGCACTGGAGATCAACTCGCATCCCGACCGGCTCGACCTGAGCGACGAGCACATCCTGTGGGCCAAGCGGCACGGGGTGAAGTTCGCCATCGACACCGACGCCCACTCCGTCCTCCACCTGGCCCACCTCCGCTACGGCGTGGGCACGGCGCAACGTGGGTGGCTCACCAAGGACGACGTGATCAACACCTGGCCCCAGGCGCGACTGCAACGGTTCCTGCGCAAGGGCCGGACGGCGTGACCAACACGTCCCTGATCTGATCGGACGTCAACTCCTCTGATTTCCCGGACTCCTTGACTGGTCTACACCCTTGACTGGTACAGACCAACGCGGTTGAGTGTGGTCCACACCCCCCACCACGGCCGCCCCCACGCCGTGGCCGGTATCACCGGCATGTGCGCACGAGGGTCGGCTCCGCCCTGCCCTCGACCGGGAGCGGCCGTGTACCGCAAAGGAGTTGACCCTGTGTCGAGGCGCCGTATCTCCGCAGTCCTGAGCTCACTCGCCCTCGCGGGCACCGCCCTCGCCCTCCAGCCGGCACCGACCGCGTCCGCCGCCGGATTCGTCGTCAGCGAGGCGCAGTTCAACCAGATGTTCCCGAACCGGAATTCCTTCTACACCTACAGCGGCCTCACCGCGGCCCTGAGTGCGTACCCCGCCTTCGCGAACACGGGCAGCGACACGGTGAAGAAGCAGGAGGCCGCCGCCTTCCTCGCCAACGTCAGTCACGAGACCGGCGGTCTGGTGCACATCGTGGAGCAGAACCAGGCCAACTACCCGCACTACTGCGACTGGAGCCAGTCGTACGGCTGCCCCGCCGGCCAGGCCGCCTACTACGGCCGCGGTCCCATCCAGCTCAGCTGGAACTTCAACTACAAGGCCGCGGGCGACGCGCTCGGCCTGAACCTGCTGAACGACCCCTGGATGGTGCAGAACAACGCCTCCGTCGCCTGGAAGACGGGCCTGTGGTACTGGAACACCCAGACCGGCCCCGGCACCATGACCGGCCACAACGCCATGGTCAACCAGGCGGGCTTCGGCCAGACGATCCGCAGCATCAACGGCGCCCTGGAATGCGACGGCAAGAACCCCGCGCAGGTACAGAGCCGCGTGTCCAACTACCAGCGGTTCGCGCAGATTCTCGGGGTTTCACCGGGCGGCAACCTCTATTGCTGACGCGCATGGTGTCATGCACCTGATTGCTCGTGGCTGCTGCGTCTTGACGCTCGTTGGGTAGGGTCATGACTGATCATTGTCACTGAGGAGGGGGCGCCGAGGATGAGCGGCATGGTGACGGCAGTCAGCAGCAACGGCGAGTACTCGTTCACCAAGCCGAACCGGGACAGCATCACGCTGCTCGCCGGGCTCGGTGTGGAGGGAGATGTGCATGCCGGCGTGACGGTCAAGCACCGCTCGCGGGTCGCACAGGATCCCACCCAGCCGAACCTTCGCCAGGTCCACCTCATCCATGAAGAGCTCTTCGCCGAGGTCGGTGCAGAGGGATTCAAGGTGGTGCCCGGCGACCTCGGCGAGAACATCACCACCCGCGGCATTGATCTGCTCGGCCTGCCGGTCGGCACGCTGCTGCGCATCGGTGAGGAGGCAGTGCTGGAAGTGACCGGCCTGCGCAACCCGTGCCTGCAGATCGACACCTTCCAGGACGGGCTGCTCAAGCAGGTTGTCGGCCGCGATGAAGCGGGGAACATCGTGCGCAAGGCCGGGATCATGAGCATCGTGAAGGAGGGCGGCGCGGTGCGCCCGGGCGACACGATCAAGGTGGAGCTCCCCAGCGGGCCGCACCGGCCCCTGGAGCGGGTCTGACCTCTCCGCCGCCTTCTGCGGCCTCTCGCGCCGGCGTAGAGCGCGCCGGCGTAGAGCGCGCCGGCGTAGAGCGCGCCGGCGTAGAGGGGGACGCCATCCTGTCCCACATCCCGTACCGGCACGGCCGGAACTGCACGGGGGATCAGTGATCGCCATGCCCGGCACGCCAGTGGCCGGCCCGTCGGTGCACCCCGGGTCGCAGGCGTAGAACCTCGGTCCCGGCGGCGACTGGCGCCCGTCGAGTTTTACGTATAACCTCTCCGGTCGATCGCATGTCCCGAAAGGCCCCGATGAGACGCATCGCCCTGGTCACCCTCGTCGTCGACGACTACGACGAGGCGATCCGCTTCTACACCGAGGCCCTCGGTTTCCGGCTCGTCGAGGACGTGCCGCGCCCGGACGGCTCCCGCTGGGTCGTCGTCGCACCCGGGGCGGAGGGGACCGGCACCGCCCTGCTGCTGGCCCGCGTCAAGGGCGAGGCGCAGCGCGACCGGGTCGGTGACCAGACCGGCGGGCGCGTCGGCTTCTTCCTGCACACCGACGACTTCGCCCGCGATCATGCCCGCATGCTCGCGGCGGGCGTGACCTTCCTGGAGCAGCCGCGACACGAGCCGTACGGCACGGTCGCCGTCTTCCAGGACCTGTACGGCAACCGCTGGGATCTGCTCCAGCCTGCCGACTGACCTGCGCCTCCGCCCCCAGGGCGCCCCCTTCGAACCTCCCGCCGAGGAAAGACCCGCCATGACTGCTACGCGCGTAGATACAGACGCCATCCGCCGACTCCCCAAGGCCGTGCTGCACGACCACCTCGACGGCGGTCTGCGCCCCGCCACCGTCGTGGAGCTCGCGGACGCGGTCGGCCACACCCTGCCCGCCACCGACCCCGACGCGCTCGCCGCCTGGTACTACGACGCCGCGAACTCCGGCGACCTGGTCCGCTACATCGCCACCTTCGAGCACACCCTCGCCGTGATGCAGACCCGCGAGGGCCTGCTGCGCACCGCCGAGGAGTACGTCCTCGACCTCGCCGCGGACGGCGTCGTCTACGGCGAGGTGCGCTACGCACCCGAGCTGATGCTCAAGGGCGGGCTGACCCTGCCCGAGGTGGTCGAGACCGTGCAGGAGGGGCTGGCGGCGGGCATGGCCAAGGCGGCCGCCGCCGGGACGCCGGTCCGGGTGGGCACGTTGCTGTGCGGTATGCGGATGTTCGACCGCAGCCGGGAGATCGCCGACCTGGTGGTCGCCTTCCGGGACGCCGGTGTCGTCGGCTTCGACATCGCGGGCGCCGAGGACGGCTTCCCGCCCGCCGACCACCTCGCCGCCTTCGAGCACCTGCGCCGCGAGAACGTGCCGTTCACCATCCACGCCGGTGAGGCGCACGGTCTGCCCAGCATCCACCAGGCCCTCCAGGTGTGCGGCGCCCAGCGCATCGGCCACGGCGTCCGCATCACCGACGACATCCCCGACCTCGCGGCCGGCAAGCTCGGCCGCCTCGCCGGCTGGGTCCGCGACCGCCGGATCGCGCTGGAGATGTGCCCCACCTCCAACCTGCAGACCGGTGCCGCCACCTCCATCGCCGAGCACCCGATCACCGCGCTGAAGGACCTCGGCTTCCGCGTCACCCTCAACACCGACAACCGGCTCGTGTCGGGCACCACGATGACCCGGGAGATGTCCCTGCTGGTCGAGCAGGCGGGCTGGACGGTCGAGGACCTGCGCACGGTCACCGTGAACGCCGTCAAGAGCGCCTTCATCCCCTTCGATGAGCGGGGCGCCCTGATACGGGATGTCGTCCTGCCGGGCTACCCGGCCTGAAGCAGCCCCCGCACATAGGCGGCCTGTCCGACGTGCTGGAGATCGTCGGACAGGACGCTCACCAGCCGTACGCCGAGGCTGACCGGCGGGTCCCAGCGCTCGTCCACGATGCGTTCGAGGTCCTTTGCGGTCAGCCCGCGCACGAAGTCGAGCGTCTGCTCGTGCACGGCGTCGTAGTACCCGGTCAGCAGGTCACCGGAGTCGACCCGCACCTCGGCGACCTTCGCAGAGCTGTGCCCGTACCCCGTGTCGTCGCGTGGCAGGCCGAGCCCGAAGCGCTTGTCCCAGCCCTGGGCCGGCCAGACCTGGTCGAGCCCCGAGGCGTCGGCGATGTGGTCGTCCTGGACACGGGTGAGGTGCCAGACCAGCCACGCGATCGAGTTGGCGCGGGCGGAGGGGCGGGCGTTGAGGTCGTCGGCGCTCAGACCGTCGACGACGGCGTGGACTTCTTCCTGGATGCGGCTGTATCCGTCGCTGAGGATGTCCTTGGCATGCATACGTCCCACCATCACCCATCGGCGGCGTTCATGCCTCCAGCAGCGCCATCAGGGCTCGGGCCGCCGGGCTCGTGACCTGCGGGGGCGGGAGGAGGGCGACCGTCTCGTAGAGCGCCTCGCCGGTGCCCTTGAGGGGGAGGGCCGTGAGCGACTCCCGCTTGTACCGGAAGTGGTGCGGCACGACGGCGACGCCCAGGTTCTCGTCCAGCAGGTCGAGGAGGCTGTGCACCTCGTTCACCTCCAGCGCCACGGTCCGCCGCACGCCCGCCGCGGTGAAGGCGGCGTCGGTGATGCGACGCGGCCCCCAGTCGGGATGGAAGTCGACGAACACCTCGCCCCCCAGCTCCTCCGGAGTGACGGCCGCGCCGGCTGTGGCCAGCCGGTGGGTCGGATGGCACAGGACGGTCATCGGCTCGCTGGTCAGCGGTACGGAACGCAGCTGGTCGGAGTCGGGCTGGGTACGGACCGCGAACGCCAGGTCCAGCCGCCCCGCGTCGACCTCCTCCGCCAGCGCTCCGGAACCCGCCTGGCGCAACCGGATCTCCACGTCCGGGTGACGCCGCCGGAACGCGGCGAGCAGCCCGGCGACATCCACCCCGGCGATGCACTGCTCGGTGCCCAGCGCGAGCGTGCCGCGCAGCACGCCCTGCACGGCGGCCACGGCCTCGTGTGCCGAGCGCACCTGTGCCAGGATGCGTTCCGCCTCGCCGAGCAGCGCACGGCCCGCCTCCGTGAGCGTCACCCGCCGGGTCGTCCGCACGAACAGCGGGGTCTGCAACTCCCGCTCCAGCGCCCGGATCGAGGCGGACAGCCCCGACTGGGACACCATCAGCCGTTCCGCGGCCCGGGTGAAGTGCTGGTCCTCGGCGACCGCGACGAAGTGCTGGAGGTGGCGCAGTTCCATGATTGAGAAGCGTACTCGCTGAATTCCATCGGACTCTTCTGTTGGACTGCTGCCCGTGGGCCGAGAAGGATGGAGACCGGTTTTTTTCCGGAACCGTTTCCTCGTGGGCCAACCCCTCTGGAGTCGCGTTGTACACCGCACACCCCGACCGCTACGCGGACATGCCCTATCGGCGCACCGGACGCAGCGGCCTGAAACTCCCCGCGCTGTCGCTCGGACTGTGGCACAACTTCGGCCCGGACCGGCCGGTCGAGACCCAGCGGGCCATCCTGCGGCGCGCCTTCGACCTCGGCGTCACCCACTTCGACCTGGCCAACAACTACGGCCCGCCGCCCGGCGCGGCCGAGTCCGCCCTCGGCGAGGCGCTGCGCGCCGACTTCGCGCCGTACCGGGACGAGCTGGTCATCTCGACCAAGGCCGGCCATCTGATGTGGCCCGGCCCGTACGGCGAGTGGGGCTCCCGCAAGTACCTGCTGTCCTCGCTGGACCAGAGCCTGAAGCGGATGGGCCTGGACTACGTCGACATCTTCTACTCGCACCGCCCCGACCCCGCGACTCCGCTGGAGGAGACGATGGGCGCGCTGCACTCGGCCGTCCAGCAGGGCAAGGCGCTCTACGTCGGCGTCTCGAACTACTCCCCGGAGCAGACCCGGGAAGCCGCCCGGATCCTGGGCGAGCTGGGCACCCCGCTGCTGATCCACCAGCCGCGTTACTCGATGCTCGACCGGCGCCCCGAGGAGGGGCTCCTGGACGCGCTGGACGAGCTGCAGGTCGGCTCCATCGCCTACTCGCCGCTGGAGCAGGGCCTGCTGACCGCCCGCTACCTCGACGGCATCCCGGAGGACTCGCGGGCCGCGAGCGACAGCCCGTTCCTGAACTCCGACGCGGTGACCGAGGAGCTCGTGGGCCGGCTGCGCACCCTGGACGACATCGCCAAGTCCCGCGGTCAGTCCCTCGCCCAGATGGCGCTGGCCTGGGTCCTGCGTGGCGGCCGGGTCACCTCCGCGCTGGTCGGCGCGAGCAGCCCGCGCCAGCTGGAGGACAGCGTCTCCGCGATCCGCAACCTCGACTTCGACGCGGACGAACTGGCCGGAATCGACGCCGCCGTCAAGGCCTGACCCATCGATCCGGTGCCCGGAGGTGACCCACCGCCTCCGGGCACCGGCTTGCCGTGACGGAATGACGGAATGACGGATTTTCGGAAAGGGGGCCCGTCGATGGTCCCGCGGATCTTGGCCAGTCCGCGGGTGCCGAAACAGGCGACGGATTCGCGCCAGGCGAGATGTGTCCAGCTGCCTTTGATCGGCTGCTCGCGCAGGACTGCGGTGAATTCCGCATCCACGTTTCCGGTGGTTCCCCGCTCGCGGTGATCTCACTGCCTCCCCGCTGGGGACCTCGTAAACGGGAAAACTCGTCGAGGCCACCCGTTCGGCCCCGCTGCAGCCGAAGATCGGGCCCTGCGGCCTGCCCTCCCTCACCTGTCGCATTCCGGCCAATACGCGCGGTGAATATGCCAAGAGACTGGCCGGAAAGGCATGGTGACAGTGGTTCAAGAGTGAAGATACTCGAACGTCAGGGACAGTTTCACAGCACAGAGCCGCACCGAAAGCGAGGCGCCACCGGCAAGCGAGCAACGCAACGGGGGAGGCGGACGTGCACGACGAATTCCTGTGCCATGTCACGGCGTACGGCACCTGCGGCGGCCGGCGCATCGGCGTACCGCTCGGCACCTACCGGGCCCCCACCCTCGCCCTCGCGCTGTGGTGGCTGCGGGACCGCGCCACCTGGATCGCCGAGCGGCTGGACCCGCAGCCCGGCGACGGGCCCTACCCGCCGCACGCGCTCGTCCCGGTCGGCGACGGCGTGGCCGATGTGCCCGCCGTGCTCCGCGCCTGGTGCGCGGACGTGCGTCGGCAGGAGCTGGTCGCCGAGGAGTTGGCGGCCGGGCGGCTGGTCAGGATCGCCACCAGTGACGACACCACGGAGTACGAACTGCTCGCCGAGTCCGTCGACGCCCTGCGGATGCAGCGCACGATTCCGGCGCTGGTCGTACCCGTCGCCTGATACGTGCCCATGGCTGCGCGGACGACGCTTTAACAGCGCACATATGGACGAATCGGTAGAATTTCCGCCATGGTGGAGCAGCCGGTCGCGTCGACAGCGCCCGAACTCGTCCTCGAAACCGAGACGGGCTCCACCGTGATGACCCCCGTCCGCGACTACCGCGTCGGACGCGACCCGCTGAGCGACATAGTCCTCGACGACGACCGGGTCTCCTGGCACCACGCGGTGCTGCGGCCCAATGGCGGCCACTGGACCCTGAAGGACGAGCACAGCACCAACGGCACCTACGCCGACGGCCGCCGCATCGACGCATGGGACGTCGGCCCCGGCAGCGTCATCCGCTTCGGCAACCCCACCGACGGCCCGCGCGCCGTCCTCGTCGGCCTCGCCGACCCGGCCCCGGAGCGCCCGTCGGCGGTTTCCCGCCCCGCCCTCACCCACATCTTCCGGGAGCCCGCCAGCGTACGGCCGCTGCCCCGTCGGACCGTCCGCATCGGCCGCGACGAGGACAACGACCTGGTCGTCGACGACCTGCTCGTCTCGCGCCGGCACGCCGAGCTGCGCGCGCACACCGACGGGACGTACGAGATCGTCGACCTCGGCAGCCACAACGGCACGTACCTCAATGGGCTGCAGGTCACCGCCGCCCTCATCAACCCCGGCGACATCGTCGGCATCGGCCACTCGGACTTCTGCCTCGTCGGCGACCAGCTGCAGGAATACGTCGACACCGGCGAGATCTCCCTCGACGTACAGGACCTCACCGTCGCCGTCGACCGGGGCAGCAAGACGCTCCTCGACGACGTGTCGTTCCCGGTGGGGGAGAAGTGCCTGCTCGCGGTCGTCGGCCCGAGCGGCGCGGGAAAGTCCACGCTGTTGAACGCCCTGACCGGACAGCGCCCCGCCGACCACGGCACGGTCCTGTACGACGGACGCGACCTGTACCACGACTACGCAGAGCTGCGGCAGCGCATCGGACTCGTCCCGCAGGACGACATCCTGCACGCCCAGCTGACCGTCCGCAGCGCCCTGACCTATGCCGCCGAGCTGCGCTTCCCGCAGGACACCGCCAGGGCCGAGCGCCTCGCGCGCGTCGAGGAGGTGATCCGCGAACTGGGTCTGGAACAGCGCGCGGACCAGTCCGTGCACAGCCTCTCCGGAGGCCAGCGCAAACGGGTCAGCGTGGCGCTGGAGCTGCTGACCAAGCCCTCGCTGCTCTTCCTCGACGAGCCGACCTCCGGCCTCGACCCCGGTATGGACCGCTCGGTGATGCACATGCTGCGCGGCCTCGCCGACGACGGCCGGACCGTCATCGTCGTCACGCACAGCGTCCTCAGCCTCGATGTCTGCGACCGGCTGCTCGTCCTCGCGCCGGGCGGCAAGGTGGCCTACTTCGGCCCGCCCGGCGACGCCCTCGCCTTCTTCGGCTTCACCCAGTGGCCGGAGGCCTTCGAGGCGTTCGACCGGGACCGGGACCGGGACTGGGCGGGGGAGTACCGCGTCTCGCCCTTCCACCGGCAGTACATCGCCGACGCGACCGCGCAGCCGCGCCTGCCCCGCGAGGGCCCGGTCATCGTCGGCCCGCCGCCCAGGCCGCGCCACTGGGGCGCCCAAGTCATCACGCTGGTCCGCCGCTACACGGCCGCGCTCAGCGCCGACCGCACCTTCCTCCTCGTCATGATCGCCCTGCCCTTCGTCATGGGCGGCATGGCCCGCGCCCTGGCGGGCAGTGAGCTGACCCGGCGGTCGGCGATGAACGCACTGCTCATCCTCTGCGTCGGCGGCGTGCTCACCGGTGCGGCCAACGCCGTGCGCGAGATCGTCAAGGAACGTGTGATCTACCAGCGTGAGCGGGCCGTCGGGCTGTCCAGATCGGCGTACCTGATGTCCAAGGTGGTCGTGCTCGGCACGGTCACCGTGCTGCAGGCCGTCGTGCTGACCCTGGTCGGCCTGCTCGGCGTCGATCTCAACGCACCGGGCGGACGGGGCGTGGTGATGCCGCCCCTTGTGGAGATCACCATCGCCGTCGCCCTGCTGGCTTTCACGGCGATGATGCTCGGTCTGGTGGTCTCCGCGCTGGTGCGCAAGGAGGAGGTGACGATGCCGCTGCTCGTGCTGCTCGCCCTCGTCCAGGTCGTCTTCTGCGGTGCCCTGCTGCAGCTGGAGGGTGTGCCAGGACTGGAGCAGGTGGCCTGGCTGGTGCCCGCGCGGTGGGCGTTCGGCGCGATGGCCGCCACCATCGACCTGGCCCGCGTCTCGCCCGGCGAGCTGACCGGTGATCCCCTGTTCGAGCATGCGGTCGGAGTGTGGCTGCTCGACATCGGCATGCTCGTCGTCCTGTCGGTGGTGTTCGGCTACGTGGTGTCCCGGCTGCTGCGCCGCCGCGAGCCCGTCGTGATGCGGAAGTAGGTCCCGGCCATGGCGAGCCCCGGGTTCCGGCCCACCCACGTCGTCCCCCGGCACGGGATGCCCGCCTGGGAGTCGCCCGACCCCGCCCGGCCCACCGTGCCCCTCGATCCGCTGCCGCCGGTCCAGCTGGTCGAGCGGCGCGGCGACCGGGGGCGGATCCTGCGCCAACGGCTGCTCCGCCTGGGTCGACGGCCGTTATCTGGTCGCCGTACCCGAGGACCCGCCCACCGAGCACGAACCGCTCGCCACCACCGCCGACCCCCGGCCACTGCTCGCCCGCGCGGAGCGGGCACTCGCCCGCTACCGGGCGGCCGTCGAGGACCTGGCAACCGGCGGACTCGACGGCGAGTCCTTCGTCACGGCCCTGCGCACCGCCCTGGCCGGTGTCAGGAACGGCGCCCACCCGCCGACCGGGGTCGACCTGAGGGTCCCCCCGAAGCCGCCACCGCGCTGGGCCGAGCCCGTCGTCGGTCGCGACCACCCGGCGAGGGAACCTTCATTGCCAGCCGACCTGTCCTCAGGGCGGACGACGGGAAGGTGACGACGGGGCCTGGGCGGTCGCACCCCGCCGCCGCACCCTTGTGGCCGGCAGCGCGCCCAGGAAGCCGGTCACCAGACCCCACAGCACGGCCAGGCCCAGCGCCGTCCAGATCCGGGGCCGCAGAAACAGTTCTCCCGCGAGAAAGCCGCCCAGGTCGCCGATGCCGAGCACGGACAGGCCATACGACGCGAAGATCCGGCCGACCAGACAGATCATCAGCACCGTGAGGGCCAGCGCGACCGCCATGTGCACGGCGTGCCGCCAGGCCCGCAGCCGGGCCGGAGAACGCGCCGCCATCACGAACGCGGCCGCCGGCACCAGCACCCCGTCGGCCACCACCAGCCACCACACCCGGCCGTCGTGCTCGGCGAGCGTGCCCACATCGAGCACGGCGACGTCCGAGGAGCGCAGCACCTCGTCGAGGACGTGCGGCATCGGCAGCTCGAACGGCCCCTCCACGCGGCCGTCCCAGGTGGCGCCCAGGCCGATCGTGAACGCGAGCCACACCAGGTTCGGCAGACCCAGCAGGATCACGGCGAACGTCTCGGCCGGGTGCCCGCGCGTCGCCGCGACGACCAGGCCGATGACGACGCCGAGCACGACGTACGTGAGGAGGAGGGCGACCATGGCGTACGCGGCCGGGCGCACCGACTCCCGGAACCGCAGCAGCCTGCCCGGCAGCGGAGCTCCGGGCGCCACCAGCAGTGCCAGCACCAGCACGCCGGCCAGCCACAGCAGCCCGAAGACCAGCGTCACCGGCACGTCCGTGGTGAAGCCCACCTCGGGCGAGATGCCGAACAGATCGGTGATGTCGCTGATCGCGTCCTCGCCGAGGGCGACGGTGAACGTCTGCCGGGCCCCGAGGGCCAGTCCGAGCAGCGCGAGCAGCCACAGGACGGCGATTCTGGCGGCCCACCCGCCCAGCTCCCCGGCACCGGCCACCGCCCGGTGCCGCAGCGGTCGCAGGAATCCCACGGCGACCACCAGGGCCCCGGCGAGCGTCACCGACAGCGGAATCACGGTCAGCCCCGCCTCGGTCTCGGCGAGGCCCCCGACGTCGCCCGACAGTTCGACGGCGCCGCCCACCGCCGTGACGACGGTCGCGGCAACCACCCGCGGGAACGCGCCGTCCGGGAGATCGGCGGCCCCCGCCGCCCACAGGCCCAGCGTGGCGGTGATCCCCATGGCGATCATTCCCGCCAGTACGACGGCGACGGCCTGCACCCAGCCGTGGCGGGCGGCGGCCTGCTCGGAGGGGATGCGCGGGCTCACCTTGTCACGCTAAGCAGCACCGGCACCGGGCGCGCGCCGGGAGGTCCGTCCGCGTCGTCGGCCACGCCGAGTCCGGCGACCGGGTCGCCGCCGCCGAACGCCGTACGGGGCGTGGCCGGCGGCGCCCCCCGGGCTCTACGGCGGCACCCGCAACGTCGCCACCTGCGACGTGGAGCAGCAGATCAGGTTCCTCCAGGCGGACGCCGCCATCGGCGCCACCAAGAAGGCCCTGACCGAGATGGGCCGCAAGCACGGCCGGGATGCGCGTCTGGTGCATCCCGCGCACACCACCATGGACTGCGCAGCCTGCGGAGCGAGAACCAAGCACGCACTGCCGCTGTCGGAACGTACCTACACCTGCACCGCGTGCGGAGCCGTCTCCCCCAGGGACAAGAACTCCGCCCGCGTGATGCTCGTCCGGGCTGGTCTCGACCCGGCTGGTGCCGAGGGCGTAAGACCTCCCGGACGGTTGGTCCGGCAGGCAGCCTGAGCCAGGAATCCCCTCCCCCTGCAGGGAGGGGAGGATTCAAGGACAGTGCTCCCGAGGCGCCCGCTCCCGCTCCGGCAGTGTGACGCGTCCTGCACTATGGACTGCGGCGCCCGGCTCGGGGTACGAGGACTGGTGCAGCAACGTCCGGCACGGCCGGCTTCGGAGAGAGACACGCATGATCGAGTACCGGGACGGGTCCGTCGTACCGACTGGTTTCGACGTGCCCGTGGAACCGCTGCGGCGGGCGGCGCACTACACGGGCGAGCCGGGATGCATCGCCGAGGCACGCTCCCTCGCCGCACTCTTCCTCGAGCAGCTCAGGACCGAGTGGTGCGCCGAGATCGGCTCCCGCGCCGAACAGTCGGTGCTCCTCGTCGTCAGCGAGCTCGTGACCAACGCGGACCGGCACAGCAACGGTCCGTACATCCTGGAGCTGGAGGGCACGGACAGCTCCATGACGGTGTGCGTCTGCGACAGCAGCGCCGCACTGCCCCTGCGGTTTCCCCGCGATCCCGCACGGGTCGGCAGGCACGGCCTGGAGATAGTCCACGCGCTGGCGACGAAGGTGACCGTCGAGCGGGTGCCGGTCGGCAAGCGGGTGAGCGCCGTCGTCGAGCTGAGCGGCTGAGCGAGCCCGTGGACGCGATGTCGTGACGCCGCGGTCAGGCGCAGTCGAGCTCCCCGAGCATGCCCCGCCGCAGCCGTACGATGATCCGCTTGAGCAGCCGGGAGACATGCATCTGCGAGCAGCCGAGCTGCTCGCCGATCTCGGCCTGGGTGGCCTCCTCCACAAACCTCAGGTGCAGGATCCGACGGTCGCGTTCGTCCAGCTCGGCCATGAGCGGGGCGAGTGACTGGAAGTCCTCGACCAGCCGCAGCCCGTGCTCCTCGACGCCGATGTAGTCGGCGAGCACTGCCTCGCCGTGCTCGGGTCCGCCGCCGGTGAGCGCGGCGTCCAGCGACGCGGAGTTGTAGCCGTTGGCGGCGAACTGACCCTCCACCACCTCGTCCTCGGAGATGTTCATCAGCGTGGCGAGCTCCGCCACCGTCGGTTCGCGGTCCAGACGGCTGGAGAGCTCCTCACGCGCCTTGGCCAGTTCCACACGCAGCTCCTGCAGACGGCGTGGGACGTGCACCGCCCATGTCGTGTCGCGGAAGAACCGCTTGATCTCGCCCATGATGTACGGCAGCGCGAACGACGTGAACTCGACCTCGCGGGCCGGGTCGAACCGGTCGATGGCCTTGATCAGGCCGATCATCCCGGTCTGGACGATGTCCTCCATGTCGTCCCCGCGGTTGCGGAACCGCCCGGCGGCGAACCGCACCAGCGAGATGTTCATCTCGATCAGCGTGTTGCGCGCGTACTGGTAAGCGTGCGTGCCCTCCTCGAGCGCCGCCATCCGCTCGAAGAACTGGCGGGACAACTCGCGCGCGTCGCGCGGAGCCACGGTCCTGGGGTCCACGATCACGGCGGTGTCCATTGCCTCTCCCACGAAAGTCATGGTGCGACGTCTGCCTCTTCGGGCGGGTACCCGGGGCGTAGCGGGTCATGCGCCGTCAATTGCGGGCTCGGGTCGCGGAGATGAGCTCGTGGAGGTATCGCTTGGTGACGCTGCCGCCGTGATACGTGTCGATCAACTCCCGGATGCACACGAGCAGGCCGTGCCGAGCGCGGTCGTCGAGTGCGCGGTGGCCCGAGTAGGTGAGCAGCACATCGATGTACTGGTCGGCGGAGTACGCGGTCGGCCGGGCCCAGGCCTGTCACCCGGGCCAAGTCCTCGACCAGGGCGTCGGGATACCGCGGCCGTGCCCTGTCGTACAGCTCCGCGGCCTCGTTGAACGTGTCCCGCAGCACGGCACCGCATCCCTTCCCCTCGGATCCTCGACCAGTCTCTCCCAGGCGGGCACCGGGCCGGGCGTTTCGTCCGATTCCACCGAGGGCGGAACGCCGGGGACTTCCCGTGGCGGCGGGCGCTCCTAGGCTGGAGAGGTGAGCAACCAAGCGCCGAACGAAGCCCGCGTCATCCCCCTGCGCCCGCCCACCGCGCGCGCCGGGACGGCCCGCCCAGCGTCCGAGCGACCCGCCGGTTCGCCGCCCCGGCCCGGATCGGCTCCGCACGAGCCGCTTCGGCCGGCACCCGCTCCGCACGAACCGCTCCGCTCTGCCCCCGCTCCCAAGGAGCCGCTCTGGCGGGACCTCGTCGGTGACGTCCTGCGCCGTGAGCGGCTCGCGCAGGAACGCACGCTCAAGGACGTGGCCGACGCGGCGCGGATCTCCATGCCGTACCTGTCGGAGGTGGAGCGCGGCCGCAAGGAGGCCTCCTCGGAGGTCCTCGCGGCCGCCGCGCACGCCCTCGGCCTGGGCCTCGGCGACCTGCTGTCGCTGGCGCAGAGCGAGCTCACGCGACACGCCAACCGCAGCCGTGCCACGTCCACTTCGCCGTACAACGGGCTCTGCCTGGTCGCCTGACGACACCCTTGGGCCCGGCGTCTCAGACCGTCACGAGACGCCGGCTCAGCACCTCGTCGGCGAGCCCGTACGCCACCGCCTCCTCGGCGGTGAACACCTTGTCGCGGTCCATGTCCGCGCGCAGCGTGGCGATGTCGTGGTGGGTGTGCCGGGCCAGCACCTCCTCGACCTGCGCGCGGATCCGGACCATCTCCTTGGCCTGGAGGGCCAGGTCGGAGATCATGCCCCGGCTGCCGCCGCTGGCCGGCTGGCCGAGCAGCACGCGCGCGTGCTCAAGGACGATGCGCCGCCCCGGATCCCCGCCGGCCAGCAGTACGGCGGCCGTGGAGGCCGCCTGGCCGACGCAGATCGTCGAGATCGGTGCCTGCACGTACGTCATCGTGTCGTAGATCGCCATCAGTGAAGTGAACGATCCGCCGGGGGAGTTGATGTAGATCGCGATCTCGTGCTCGGGTGCCGCCGACTCCAGATGGAGGAGTTGAGCGATGACGACGTTGGCGACGCCGTCGTCGATCTCGGTGCCGAGGAAGATGATCCGCTCGGACAGCAGCCGGCTGAACACGTCGGAGGAGCGCTCGCCGTGCGCGGTCCGCTCGACGACGTACGGAATCGTGTAGTTCCCCATGTCACAGCCCCATCCGTCGCTTGGAGGCGGCCGGGCGGACGTCCGCGAGGGACTCCAGGACCCGGTCCACCATGCCGTACTCCCTGGCCTCCTCGGCCGTGAACCAGCGGTCGCGGTCGCCGTCCCGGGAGATGGTCTCCGGGCTCTGGCCGGTGTGCTCGGCGATGAGCCGCTCCATGGTCCGCTTGGTGTGCTCCAGGTTCTCCGCCTGGATCTCGATGTCCGCGGTGGTGCCGCCGATACCCGCCGACGGCTGGTGCATCATGATCCGGGCGTTGGGCAGCGCGTAGCGCTTGCCCGCCGTACCGACGCTGAGCAGGAACTGCCCCATGCTGGCGGCGAAGCCCATCGCGAGCGTCGAGACGTCGTTCGGGATGAGCCGCATCGTGTCGTAGATGGCGAGGCCCGCGTGCACCGAGCCGCCCGGGCTGTTGATGTACAGGCTGATGTC
Source organism: Streptomyces flavusporus (assembly GCF_046267975.1). Classification (NCBI taxonomy): domain Bacteria; kingdom Bacillati; phylum Actinomycetota; class Actinomycetes; order Kitasatosporales; family Streptomycetaceae; genus Streptomyces; species Streptomyces flavusporus. Next base: position 9,393,433 of record NZ_CP176503.1, read on the forward strand.
GGTGCGCGGGTCCTCCGCGGACAGGATCAGCAGCTGGGCGCAGACCCGGTTCGCGGAGACCTCGTCGACCTGGGTGCCGAGCAGGACGATGCGCTGCGCGAGCAGCTGGGCGGCCAGATGGTCGTCGAACCGGGTGGGCGGGGTGTCGCCCTCCTCGGCCCGGGGTGGCAGGGCGGTGAGTGGAGACATCGGCGCTCCTTGTCGTCGTTGTCGTGAGTTGTCATGAGGTGCCGTGAGGTGTCGCGACGCGGCCGGCATCGCCGCGATCTCCACTCTGGGCCGGGAACAGGCGCCGAAGGCGTTTTCTCTGCCCGCGGCAGATTCGCCACCGGCAGAGCGGTCAGCCGTCGCGCTTCTCGCGCAGTTGCCGGAAGAAGGCCCGTACATCCTCGACCAGCAGATCCGGCTCCTCCATCGCCGCGAAGTGCCCACCACGGTCGAGCTCCGTCCATCGCACGATGGGGTGGTGGCGGGGCCACCTGGATCAATCAGCGGCCCGACCGATGAGTTCCGCGGCGAGGATCGGTCGATACGGGTGACCGCGTTCCATGCCCCAGGAGGTACTCATGGCCACCGACGGATTCACCACGTGTCTCTGGTTCGACGACCAGGCCGAGGAAGCCGCGCACTACTACGTCTCGATCTTCAAGAACTCCAGCGTCGGCAAGGTCGCCCGCTACCCCGAGGGAGCCCCTCGCCCCGCCGGCACCGTGCTGACCGTGGAATTCACGGCCAACGGCCACAAGTTCCTGGCGCTCAACGGCGGCCCCGAGTTCAAGTTCACCGAGGCGATCTCCTTCATGATCTTCTGCGAGAACCAGGAAGAGATCGACTACTACTGGACCAAGCTCACCGAGAACGGCGGCGAGCCCGGCCCCTGCGGCTGGCTCAAGGACAAGTACGGGGTCTCTTGGCAGGTCATCCCGGACAGCCTCGACGACATGATGAGCGACCCGGACCCGGCGAAGGCGGCACGTGCGACCCAGGCGATGCTGTCGATGCACAAGCTCGACATCGCCGCCCTGGAGAAGGCGTACGCGGGCGAGTAGGGCACACCCCGCGGTGTCCGGTCGCCACGGACCCGGCGGCCGGACACGCCCTACCCGGCCTCGGCCAGGATCTCCTTGATCACATGCCGCGAGTTCGCCGCCAGCGGCGGATTGGTCTCCCAGTAGTACGGCAGCTGGATCAGCGAGATCGACAACGCCCAGCCACGCCCGCGCGCCCACTCGGAGTCGTCGACGCCCAGAGCGTCACGGAAGACAGGGCGGGCCGAGGCGGGCAGGAGATTCCAGGCCGCGATCAGATCGACTGCGGGATCTCCCACTCCCACCGTGCCGAAGTCGATCACGGCGGTCAGCCGTCCCTCGGTGACCAGGACGTTCCCCGGCGACAGGTCGCCGTGCGCCCAGACGGGCGGCCCCGACCGCGCCGGGACCCGCAGGGCCTCCTCCCACAGCGCCGTCAGCGCGGCCGTGTCCATCCTCCCCGCCAGCTGTTCGATGGCCGACCGGGTCGGCGCGTCCCTGGTGGCGAGCGGGACGCCCCGCGAACCGGGTGGCCCGTCCACGGGGTCGATCCGGCGCAGCGCGCCGACGAACTCCGCCGGGTCCTTGGCGAGCAGCTCCGGCTCCTTCAGCGCCTCGACGGCCGGATTGCGCCCCTCCAGCCACCGGTACACCGACCAGGGCCACGCAAACCCCGCACCAGGCTCGCCCTGCCCCACCGGCTCGGGCGTGTCGAGGGGCAGCAGTGGCCCCAGCCGGGGCAGCCACCGCATCTCGTGCTCCACCCCCTCGACGGCACGGGGATGCCGCGGCAGCCGCACCACCAGGTCGGCGCCGAGCCGGAACATCGCGTTCTCGGTGCCCGCCGACTGCAGTCGGCGCACGGGCAGCCGAGCCCACTGCGGGAACTGTCCGGCGATCAGTCGGCGGACCAGTGAGGCGTCGACGTCGACCTCGTCCGTATGCATCTTGAGGGCATACATGAGGGCCATCCCAGCGGCCCGGCCCGGCGTTTGTCGAACGATTTTGACGCCGGGTCAGTGAGAGCGGGCTCCTTCGTCCACCACCCGCGTGATCTCCCGTGCGATGCGCAGGATGCCGGGCGAGCGCACCGGGCATGGTTTCGGGGTGGACGTCGTGGGCGCCAGACAGAAGTGCAGGTAGTCGTCGTCGCGGTGGAGGGCGGTGCGGTCACTGCCCGGCTGGGTGCAGTAGTCGGGGTGGGCGCGCTCGTAGGCGGTGCACGGCAGGTACTGGGCCCAGGTGTAGCGGGCCGATGCGGGACTCACCGCCCGCCCCGCGTCGGCGACCAGGTCGCCGGCGGCCGCGGCCCGTTCCTCGTAGAGGGCGTTCACGCGCCGGACCCGGTCGGGGGTGATCGGGTCCGGGCCCTGCAGCACCCAGACGATCCGCGGGCGCCGGGTACCGCCGGCCGCGGTGATCTGCTCGGTGAGCAGGCGCGCGTCGGCGGCGTACCGTTCGAAGTACCGGGCGCGGGAGGCGTCGTAGGTGATTCCGTCCATGCACGGCGTGTAGCCCCAGGCGTTCCCCCAGAACTGCAGCACCACGAAGTCCGGCCGCACCGAGCGCACCAGGGCGGCGGCCTTGTCGGCGTCCGGCACGAGGGACCGCTCGCCCGTGCCCTCGAGGTAGTCGCACAGGGTGGTGCCCGAGTACGGGGCGCTGGTGTACCGCGCTCCCAGGTCCCGGCGCAGTTCCCGGCCGAGGACCTTCTGGTTCTCCATCGCCAGCGAGTCCCCGAGATACAGCACCGTGGGCGCCTTCGCGGGCGTGGTGGGGGAGGCGGCGGCCCGCTGGTGCGTGGTGGGCGAGGTGCCGGGTACTGAGGGCGCGGGCGGTACGGCATCCGGCCCGGACGCCGGATCCCCGCAGGCGCCGAGGAGCGTCACGCCGGCCAGCAGTACCCCGACCAGCCACCGCCTGTGCATACGGCCACCCCCACCCCGTCACCGACAGGGCTGCCCAGGCAAGCACAGCCCGGCGGCAGGGGGAAGACACGCGTCGGCCACGGGAGCCGCGGACGCCCGCCCGTACCGTACGTGTGTGCGGGATCGTCCACCGGTGTTGGCGTGTTGGTCATATGGTGTCTCTACGGTGCCCGCCATGAGAAGAACTTCGATCTTGCTCGGCGCCGCTGTCCTGACCGTGGCGCTGGCCTCCCCCGCTGCGGCCCAAAGCGACCACCCCGACGGGGACTTCGGGCGGGCCACGCTCACCGGATTCGCCTCCCTGCCGGCCGAGACCTACGTCCCCGACAGCGAGCCGTCCGGCTCGCTCATCGGTGCCGGCCCGTTCAACGGCATCGCCGCGCCGTTCGCGGACCAGCCCGTCCAGGGCTTCAGCGGCATCGTCAACCGCCACGACGGCACCTTCGACGTGCTGTCCGACAACGGTTACGGCAACAAGGCCAACAGCGCCGACTATCTGCTGCGCGTCCACCGCATCGAGCCGGACGCGAGGTCCGGGAAGGTCAGGGTGCTGGGCGGCTTCAACCTGAGCGACCCCCACCACAAGGTGCCGTTCCCGCTCACCCGTGCCGACCGGCTGCTGACCGGCGCCGACTTCGACGTCGAGTCGATCGTGCGGGTCGCCGACGGCACGTACTGGATGGGCGACGAGTTCGGCCCGTTCCTGCTCCACTTCGACGCCAAGGGCCGTCTGCTTCAGGCCCCCATTGCGCTGGACGGAGTGCAGGCGCCGGAGAACCCGTACCTGAACGGTGCACAGCCGACCATCGGCGGGAGCAAGGGCTTCGAGGGCCTGGTCCGCTCGGTCGACGGCCGCCGCCTCTACCCGCTCCTGGAAGGCAGCGTCACCGGCGACACGCCCGGCGACCTGCGGTTCAGTGAGTTCGACCTGCGTCAGCGCGCCTACACCGGCAAGCGGTTCGTCTACCGCCTGGAGTCGACCGCGACCGCCATCGGCGACGCCATCGCCGTCGACCGTCATCGCTTCCTGGTCATCGAGCGCGACGGCGGCCAGGGCGACGCGGCCAAGTTCAAGCGGATCTATCTCGCCGACACCCGTGACAGCGACGGCGACGGGGTGATGGACAAGACACTGGTGGCCGATCTGCTCGACATCGCCAACCCCAAGAGCGTCGGCGGCTTCGACGAGACCTTCCGGTTCCCGTTCACCACCATCGAGGACGTCGTCCTCCTGAACGACCGGACGCTGGCCGTCCTGAACGACAACAACTTCCCCTTCTCGTCCGGCCGTACGCCGGGCAGGGCGGACAACAACGAGTTCATCACCATCCGGCTGACGGACCGTCTGCACGCCGACCCGCGCGCGTTCCGCTGAGGCACGCGAGGGGGCCCGGACACCCGCGCGCGACCGGGCCCCCTCGCTGGGTCGCACGCGGCCAGGTCCCGTGGCTTCAGGCCAGGTCGTTCACCAGTACCGCCGCCCCGTCGAAACGGCCCGCCTTCAGATCGGTGAGGGCCCGCGCCGCCTCCGACAGGGAGTAGATGTGCGTGGTGGCGCGCACCCCGTGGCGGGCGGCGAGTGCCAGGAACTCCCGGGCGTCCTCCCGTGTGTTGGAGGTGACGCTGCGCAACTCCTTCTCGTAGAACAGCTCGCTCTCGTAGCGCAGCGGTGGCACATCGCTCAGATGGATACCGGCGATCGCCAGCACCCCGCCCCGGTCCAGCGCCCGCAGCGCCACGGGGACCAGGTCGCCGACCGGGGCGAACAGGATCGCGCTGTCCAGCGGCTCCGGAGGGAGGTCGTTCGGGTCCCGCGCCGAGGTCGCCCCCAGCTCCAGTGCGAGCCGTCGTGCCGCCGCGGCACGGGTCAGGACGTGCACCCTGGCGCCCTCGGCCAGGGCCACCTGCGCACACAGGTGGGCGCTGCCCCCGAACCCGTACAGACCGAGCCGTCCGCCCGGCGGCAGCGCGGCCCGGCGCAGCGCCCGGTAGCCGATGATGCCGGCGCACAGCAGGGGCGCCGCCGCCACGTCGTCGAGGCCGCCGGGCAGCCGGTGAGCGAACGCGGCCGGAACGGTCGTGTACGGCGCGTAACCGCCGTCGGCGTCCCAGCCCGTGTACTGCGACGCCGGGCACAGGTTCTCGGCGCCGCGCGTGCAGTGGACGCAACTGCCGTCGGTGCGGCGCAGCCAGGCCACGCCCACCCGCTCGCCGACCGGGAAACCGCGCACCGACGCCCCGAACCCGGCCACCACGCCGACCACCTCGTGCCCGGGCGTGACCCCCGGCCGGTGCACCGGCAGATCCCCCTCGGCCACATGCAGGTCGGTACGGCACACCCCGCAGGCCCGCACATGCACCAGCAGCTCATCGTCCCCGGGCACCGGCACCGGCTTCCCCAGCAGCCTCAGGGAGCCCTCCTCCACGGGCCCCGGCGCCACCACCGACCATGCCCGCATCGTCCCGTTCACCATCCCGCGCCCCACTTTGCCGGTCCCCACCCGCCTTCCGCCCTCCAGTCTGGAACGGAAGGGCACGTTCGGCGCGCGGGCCGCCCCTCGGATGACTAGCGTGAGGAAGCGGACAACCCCACCAATCCCGGAAGGGCCGCAGCCATGGCCGTGAAACCTGAGGGAATGCCCTGTTGGGCCGACGCGATGTTCACGGACGTCGAGGGAGCCAAGACCTTCTACGGCGAGGTTCTCGGCTGGACCTTCGGCGAGGCGCCGTCGGAGTACGGCAACTACACCCAGGCCTACGTGAACGGCAAGGCGGTCGCCGCCGTCGTACCGCCCATGTCCGGCCAGGAGGAACAGCCGCAGTGGTGCCTCTACTTCGCCTCGCCGGACGCCGCCGCCACCGCGGGCAAGATCCGCGACAACGGCGGTGAGCTGGTGATGGACCCGATGCAGGTCGGCGACTTCGGCACCATGTGCCTGGCCCGCGACCCGGGCGGTGTCGTCTTCGGCGTGTGGCAGGCGGGCAGCCACGAGGGGTTCGAGGCGCCCATGGAACAGCCGGGCGCGTTCTGCTGGGCCGAGGTCTTCACCCGCGATCCGGAGAAATCGGACGCGTTCTTCCCCGCCGTGTTCCCGTACACGGCGCAGCAGATGGACGACAACGGCATCGACTTCCGGATCTTCAACCTCAGCGGGAACCCGGTCCTGGGCCGGATGAAGATGACCGAGGACTTCCCGCCCGACGTGCCGCCGTACATCAACGTCTACTTCAGCGTCACCAACTGCGACGACGCCGTCGCCACGGCCACCAAGCTCGGCGGCATCCTGCGCTTCGGGCCGATGGACAGCCCGTTCGGGCGGTTCGCCGCGCTGAGCGACCCGGAGGGCGCGAGCTTCTCGGTGATCGACACCACGACGACCGAGGGCGAGATGCCGAAGCTCACCGACGTCTCCTGACCGACTCCGGCGACCGGGCGCCCGGCCCGGACATGGCATGATCGGACCATGGGTGAACGAGTGGTGGCCGCGTGCGACGGGGCTTCGAAGGGAAACCCCGGACCGGCGGGCTGGGCCTGGGTCGTCGCCGACGAGAGCGAGACCCCGACCCGCTGGGAGGCGGGGCCGCTCGGCAGGGCCACCAACAACGTCGCCGAACTCACCGCTCTGGAGCGGCTGTTGGCGGCGACCGACCCCGGAGTGCCGCTCGAGATCCGGATGGACTCGCAGTACGCCATGAAGGCCGTCACCACCTGGCTGCCCGGCTGGAAGCGCAACGGTTGGAAGACCTCCGCCGGCAAGCCGGTCGCCAACCAGGACCTGGTGGTGCGCATCGACGAGCTGCTCGACGGCCGCTCGGTCGAGTTCCGCTACGTGCCCGCCCACCAGGTCGACGGCGACCCGCTGAACGACTTCGCCGACCGCGCCGCCAGCCAGGCGGCGACCGTGCAGGAGCCCGCGGGCAGCGGCCTCGGCTCACCGGAGCCGCCGCCCGCGCCGGACGTCCCGCCGACCGCGCCGCGCCGCCGGTCCGCGACGGCCAAGCCGCGCTCCGGCGCCGCCCGCACGATCAAGGCCAGGTTCCCGGGCCGCTGCGTCTGCGGCCGCCCCTACGCGGCCGGCGACCCCATCGCCAAGAACGCCCAGGGCTGGGGCCACCCGGAGTGCCGGACGGTCGACGCCTAGGCGCTCCGCTGGTGGTCCGGTACGCCTCCTGCGGGTGCGTCGTGGCTGGTCGCTCCCTCACTCTCGGCTTCGCTCGAGCGGGGGGACCCCCATCGCGGCGGAGCCGCATATCGATACAGCCCCGTGCCCCTTACGGCGTGCGGTACCGCACCGGACTTCGCCAGGGCCGTCAGGGTCTGTGTCGTTGACTTTCGTTTGCGGTGTCACAGATCGGGTGGCTGCCTGGTCCTAGTTGAGGGATCAATCCGATTCAGTGCCGTGGTGAGAAAGGTCGATCATCATGAGGGGTACCGGTCGGGGGCCAGTCTCATGGGCACGCTCTGGCGTCAGCGGGGGCCACTCGGCGAGTGGTCGTGGCCATGAGAGGCCTCGAACCGTGACGCGTGACAAGGGGGACCCGGCATCGGTGGGCTTGTGCGCCCTTCCCCGTCCCGTGGCCGCGGTGGTGGGCGCCGGTGGCGTGTTCGGCGCGGCGCATGTCGGTGTCGGGTACGCGCTGGAGCAGCGCGGGTTCCACCCGGACATGATCATCGGAACCTCGGTGGGTGCCCTCAACGGGGCCATCGCGGCCGCCCACCCCGACAGAGCCGCGCCGTGGCTGGACAACGTGTGGACCCAGTTGCGTCGCCGTGAGGTGTATCCGCTCGGCTACCTGTCCTCACGGGCCAGCGTCTTCACCGATCGCGGCCTGCGCCGACTGATCGCCCGGGCTGGGCTGCCGTCGCGGATCGAGCAGCTGGCGGTCCCGTTCACCGCGGTGGCCATGGACCTGGTCACCGGCGCTCCGGCGCTGCTCGATGAGGGAGACCTCGAGTCCGCGTTGCTGGCCAGCACCGCCATTCCCGGGATCCTGCCCCCGGTGGATCGTGAGGGCCGGACGCTCGTCGACGGCGGGGTGATCGCCTATGTCCCGGTACTGGCGGCCCAGCAGGCCGGGGCGGCCAGCGTGGTGGTGCTGTCGACCGGGCCGGAGAGCTCGGCGTTGAGCCCGGTCGTCCCGCGTCGGCGTGCCGGTGCGATCGCCGCCAGGGCCGGGCTGTTGCTGTTGCACCATCAGATCGAGCGTGACCTGCGGGAGGTGTCCCGGCACATCCCGACCGTCGTGCTGCCCACCGGCATCGAGGCCTGGCCCGCCCCGTGGGACTTCGGGCATTCCCAGCGGCTGATCAGCACCGCGGAGCTCACGGCGGGGCGCTTTCTCGACGGGCTGCGCATCAGTGGGCCGGGCCTGTATCGGCTCCACGGCCCTTCGGCGACGTCCGCCGGCCCGGGCGAAGCGTCGACTTCTCCCATATCGGAGGCCGGCCTGTGAGTACCATCGCCTTCCTCAACATCGGCATGCACGGGCGCGTCAACCCGACGCTGCCGGTCGTGGCCGAGCTGGTCCGGCGCGGTCACACCGTCACGTACCACACCTCACCCGCGTTCCGTGCGGAGATCGAGGCCGCCGGCGCGACCGTGTGCCTCTACCCCGGGGGCGACCAGCCGCTCCCCGATCCGCCGACGCCGGTCACGCTGGTGGAAGGGCTCGCGCGCACCGCCGTCGGCTTGCTGCCCCCAGTGCTCGCCGACCTGCGCCGCGTCCGGCCCGACCTGATCGTCCACGACAACGCCTGTTTGTGGGGTGCGGTCGCCGCCAGCGAACTCGGGGTGCCGGCGGCGTCGTCGTTCACCACGTTCGCGTTCAACCGGCATGTGCCCAGTCCCACCCGCGGCTCCTGGGAGCTGCTGGCCGCGGCTGCGGCCCGGCCCCGCAGCGTCCAGAGCTATCTGCGGTCGCGCTGGGAGCTGCACCGCCGCTTCGACGCGCGTCGGTTGCCACTGCTCGACCTGGGGAACATCCGCCAGCCGCTCAATCTGGTCTACACCTCGCGGGAGTTCCAGCCTGCCGTCGAGGACTTCGACCAGTCCTACCGGTTCGTCGGCCCGAGCATCGGCGCCCGACCGCTCGACCCGTCGTTCCCGGCCGACCGGCTCCAGGACCCGGTGCTGTACGCCTCGCTGGGCACGGTGTTCAACGCCGACCCGCAGCTGCTGCGCAGTTTCGCCACCGAGCTCGCCCCGCTGGGCGGCACCGTGATCGTTTCCACCGGGCAGACCGATCCCGACGCACTGGGTCCGTTGCCGGCCAACGTGCTCACCCGCCGCTTCGTGCCGCAACCGGAGGTGCTGGCCCGCGCGGCGCTGTTCGTCACCCATGGCGGGATGAACAGCGTCAACGAGGCCCTGCACGCCGGGGTTCCGATGTTGGTGGTCCCGCAGGGCGCCGACCAGCCGATGGTGGCCCGGCGGGTCGTCGAGCTCGGCGCCGGCCTGTCGATCCGTACCCAGGACGTCGCCAGGGGCTCCGTGCGTGCCCTCGCCCGGCGCCTGCTCCACGACCCCGGGTTCCGGGCAGCCGCGGCCACCCTGAAGATCGCCCAGCACGAGGCGGGGGGATATCAGCGCGCCGCCGACGAACTCGAGCGGTATGTGCAAGCGGCCGGCTCGGTCCGTCAGTCGGCTCCCGTAGATCGCCACAGCGAGGCTGAGTGATGTCACCCGTCGTCGTTGTCCTGCTGCTGTTCGCCGGGCTGTCGGAGGCCGCCGGACGCATCCTCCCGCTGGTGGCGCGCCGGCCTGGCATGTCCCGGACGTTTGTGGCCGGCTTGCTGCTGCCCGCCGGCCTCGTCGAGGGTGCCGTGTTCGCGCTGTGGCCGCTGACCGCGTGGACCCTGGCCGAGCTTGTGCTGTCCTCCCCACCGCCAGGCACCGGGTTGGAGTGGACGCCGAGCCTGGTCGCCCCGCTGGTGCTCGCTGCCGTCCTTGCCTTCCCGTTGCTCGGACCCCTGCTCCACCTGCTGCTCGTTGTGGGCGTCGGGGCCGGTCTGGCCGGCCCGCTCGCAACGGCGACCGGGCTCGGTTGGTGGGGCGCCGCCGGGTGCGTGGCCGTCGCCGGGGCCGGTCTTGGTGTTGCTGTGGAGGGTGTTCGTCGTCTGGTCGTGAGGATCAGTGCGACGAGGGCACCGGAGGTGATCGCATGAACGATGTCCTGCTCTGGGTCTGCGCGCTGGGGCCGGTTCTGCTCGCCGAAGGACTGCTGGCCCGCTACGAGGTCATGGCCTACAGCGCCGGCTGGCGGGCCCCTGTCACCGAGCTCCCGGAGGGCGTGCCCTATGCCCGGGGTGCGGCACCTGACAGTCCCCCGGATGCCTACCTGGTCTACCTGGACGGCATCGGCAAACGCCGCTTCCGCGACACCCGGGACGGCGGCCAGCTGGTCAAGGCCGTGATCGCCGGAGCGCCGGAGCTGCGGGTGCTGGGCCAGGTGCAGCCCTACTCGCCGCTGGCCGACCCGCTCGCCGATCGGCCGGTGTGGGCGTGGCTGCGCCGTCACATCGGGCTGCTGCTGTTCCTGCACAACGTCATGCAGGTCTTCGTCGCCGCCGACCACCGGTACCGGCCCCTGTACAACCGGGCCGTCGGCTCCCAGATCGCCACGCAGCTCCGGCTCGCCGGCTACCAGCCCGACAGCGGTATCCCGGTGGTGCTGCTCAGCTACAGCGGCGGCGCCCAGGTCGCCACGGGCGCGGTCGACGAACTGCACACCCAGCTGCGCTCCCCGCTCATGGTGATCACACTCGGTGGGTTCCACAACGGCGCCAACGACGTCACGCAAGCCGAGCACGTGCATCAGCTCACCAGTGCGAGCGACCGGATCGAGCGGGTCGGCACCTGGATGTTCCCTCAGCGCTGGCGGCTGTTCCGCCGCAGCGGATGGAACCGCGCCCGCCGCGCCGGGAAGATCACCGTGCATCGTCTCGACCCGGCCACTCACCTCGGGCCGCGCAGCTACATCAGCCGAGAGGCCCGGCTGCCCGACGGCCGCAGCTACCTCGACCGCACCACCGACACCGTGATCGCGCTCATCTGCGCCCGCCACGGCGCGACCGTGGCGACGGACGACCCGATGCTGTAAGGGCCCCGCCACGTCGGCTGAGGGCGGGCGGTGTCAGTAACCGTCGACGAACGTGACCGTCTCGTCGAGCGGCGCCCGGCCCGTACGGGCGTGATCCACCGTGACGTCCTCGAACCCGATCGACATGCCACAGAAGAGGATGAGCTCGTCCGGGGGTGACAGGACCTCCGCGACGGTCCTGCGATACTTCGCCCACGCCATCTGCGGGCAACTGTGCAGCCCTTCGGCGCGGAGCAGCAGCATGACGGTCTGCAGATACATGCCGACGTCGGACCATTGGGCCGGGCCCATGTCGCGGTCGATGTAGCAGAACAGGGCGGCGGGTGCGCCGAAACAGTCCCAGTTCGCGGAAGCGGCCCTCTGGCGCGCCTCCAGGTCCTCGCGCGCAATACCGAGTGCACCGTAGCGCTGCGCACCGAAGGCGGATCGGCGCTCGCAGTAGGGGGACTTCAGCGCGGACGGGTACTGCTCGTACTCCGGCTCGTCCCAGGGGTCGCCTGTGGCCAGGCGCTCGCCGACGCGCTTCTTGAGTTCGGCCAGCGGCGCGCCGGTCAGCACGTAGGCGTGCCACGGCTGGATGTTCGATGCGGACGGTGCCCAGGCCGCGGCTGACAGCACGCGCTCCAGCACCTCCCTCGGGACATGCCGGTCGGTGAATCCGCGCACTGCCCGTCGGCTCGTGACCGCCTCATAGACGTCCATGATCGCCTAAGTCCCATCTGCTCAACGCGCCCTCCCTTTTCCGCTTCCATTTCACTTGCGATGGTATCACTCAATACCATCTCGTGCTTAACTATCGTCGAGTACGAATCCTCAGTCCTTGGTTCCCCGCCTCGGGCACCGCTCTTTGGAGAAAGTCCATGGCCACGCTGCTGCACATCGACTCGTCCGCGTTTCCCGGCGAGGCGTCCTCGTCCCGTTCGGTCGCGGACGCCTTCCGCAAGGCCTGGGAGGAACAGCACCCGCAAGGCACGGTGATCTACCGCGACGTCGCCGCCAACCCTGTCCCGCACATCACCGCCGACGCCTGGTCCGCCGGTTTCACCGCCCCGTCCGAGCGCACCCCGGAGCAGTCCGCCGCGTTCGCCGCGCGCGAGAAGCTCATCGAGGAGCTGGAGCAGGCGGACGCCGTCCTGATCGGCGCCCCCATGCACAACTACTCGATCCCGTCGACCCTCAAGGCGTGGCTGGACAACGTGATCATGGTCGGCCGCACCTCGGGCGAGAACCCCTCCGCCAAGGGCACCCCGGTCACCGTCGTCGCCAGCCGCGGCGGCTCCTACGCGCCGGGCACCCCGCGTGAGGGCAACGAGTTCGTACAGAACTACCTGGAGGCCGTCCTGAAGGGCATGCTCGGCCTGGACGTCGACTTCATCGTCCCGGAACTCACCCTGGCCCCCCGCAACCCGGCCATGTCCGAACTGGTCCCCCTCTACGAGGCCTCCCGCGAGCGCGCCCTCGAGGACGCGGCCACCAAGGCCAAGGAACTCGCGGAGCGTCTCGCCGCGTAAGCCGCATGAGGCGCAAGCGCGCCCGCGCGGCAGGCAACCGTCGCGCGGGCGCGCTTACGCCTCACCGCCTGCGGGACGGGCGCGCTTACGCCTCACCGCCTGCGGGATGGGCGAACCGGGTCAGCAGATCCGTCAGCTGCTCGGGCTCGCCCGGCCCCAGTTCGGCAACCAGGCGCTCAGCCAGCGGCTCCGCCGCCACATGAGCTGCGTCGAAAAGCTCGCGTCCCTGAGGCGTGATCTCCACCGCCCGCGCCCGCCGGTCCCCCGGAACGGCCTTGCGCACGGCCAGCCCCCTGCGCTCCAGGTCGTCCACCACCCGCATGATTCCCGCCTTGTCCGACCCTGTCGCCGTCGCCAGGTCCCGCTGCACCGTGGGGCCGTGGTTGACCAGCTCGATCAGCACGGCGAAATGCCGCAACTCGAGACCGAGCGGCCGGAGCGCCTCCGTCATCACCGTGGCCGCACGCAAGTGCGCCCGGCGCAGCAGCAAGCCGAGCGCGAACGGCGATTCATCCCCGGGGCGGTCGGTCGCGCGCGAGGCGGTGGTTCGGTGAGGAATGTCGGCGGTCATGAGGTCACACTACAGCCATCCGTTCATTCGATACGATATCGGTTGAAACGAAGTGCGGTTGCAGGACCGGGCGTCCGTGCGCGGGCGTGCCGGGTGACAGACTGACGCCATGGATGAACGTGAATTCGGCAGGTCGGGTCAGCATGCGTCCGTCGTCGGCCTCGGCACCTGGCAGTTGGGTGCCGACTGGGGCGACGTCGACGACAAGGAAGCCCTCGCAGTGCTGGAGGCCGCTGCGGAGTCGGGAGTGACCTTCTTCGACACCGCCGACGTCTACGGCGACGGACGCAGCGAGCAGACCATCGCCACGTTCCTGAGCAGTCGGCCGGATCTGCACGTGCTGGTCGCGACCAAGATGGGCCGCCGCGTCGACCAGATCCCCGAGAACTACGTCCTCGACAACTTCCGCGCCTGGAACGACCGGTCCCGGCGCAACCTCGGCGTGGACCGCATCGACCTGGTCCAGTTGCACTGCCCGCCCACCCCCGTCTACTCCGCGGACGAGGTCTTCGACGCCCTGGACACCCTCGTCGAGGAGGAGCGCATCGCCGCGTACGGCGTCAGCGTGGAGACCTGCGCCGAGGCACTGACCGCGATCGCCCGCCCGAACGTGGCGAGCGTGCAGATCATCCTCAACCCGTTCCGCATGAAGCCCCTGCGCGAGGTGCTCCCGGCCGCCCGCGAGGCCGGCGTCGGCATCATCGCCCGGGTGCCGCTGGCCTCGGGCCTGCTGTCGGGCAAGTACACCAAGGACACCGTCTTCCCCGAGAACGACCACCGCACCTTCAACCGGCACGGCGAGTCCTTCGACCAGGGCGAGACCTTCTCCGGCGTCGACTACGCCACCGGCGTCGAGGCCGCCGCCGAGTTCGCCGCCCTCGCCCCCGACGGGTACACCCCGGCCCAACTGGCACTGCGCTGGATCGTCCAGCAGCCCGGCGTGACCACGGTGATCCCCGGGGCCCGCTCACCGGAGCAGGCCCGCGCCAACGCGGCCGCCGCCAGGCTGCCGGCCCTGCCCGACGCCACGCTCACCGCGATCCAGGACCTCTACGACCGGCGGATCAAGGACCAGGTGGAGGGCCGCTGGTAGCCGCTGTCCGGCGGATGTCCGGGTGACCGCGGGAGGACCGCACGGCGGACCGTCGGTTGCCCGGACACTTCTGGCGCGCACGGGGAACCCGGGTGGGAAGGACGTCGGTCGCTCGCACCGGGAGGAACAGTGTCGATCACGGAAGGCCGTCCGAGCAGGCCCAGGGGGCGCAACGAGACCGAGGAGGAGAGAGCCGACCGCATGTGGGGGGAGCTCATCCAGGAGGTCCGCGTTGCGCAGATGGGCGTGCAGATCCTGTTCGGCTTCCTGCTCACCGTCGTGTTCACCCCCACGTACCGGACCCTGGAGGACACGGACCAGACGATCTACATCGTGACCGTCGTCCTGGGCGCCGCAGCGACCGGCGCACTGATCGGACCGGTCTCCCTGCACCGCCTTGTCTCCGGCCGAAGGGTGAAACCGCAGGCGGTGACGTGGGCGTCCCGGCTGACCTTCGTGGGTCTTGTCCTGCTGCTCGCCACCATGACCTGCTCGCTGCTGCTCATCCTGAGGGTGGCGACCCACAACCCCTGTGTGCCGTGGCTGGTCACCGCCGTGCTCGTGTGGTACCTGCTGTGCTGGTACGCCCTGCCGATGTGGACGCGGCACCACCATACGAGCCGGTGACGGACGGCGAGGCGGGGGCACCGACCGACCGGGGCTGCTCAACCACCGCCCCGCTCCGCCTCGGCGATGACCTCCGCCAGGAAGCCGTCGACGCGGAAGCGCTCCTGACCGGGCGCGACCACGTCATGGGTCCGGCGCAGGAACGCCTCGACCGCCGGGGCCCAGGCGAACACCACCGCGTGATGCCGTCCGCCGTCCGGCCGGGCGGCGCCGAAGAACTCCATGCGCAGTTCCGCCCACGCCCCCGTCGACACCGGACGGAACCGCACGTCGCCCGTTCCGACCGGCCGGCGCAGCCCGTCCTGGAGCATCTCCCGGTCCAGCCGCCACCGGGCGAGTACCCGGCCGTCGTGACTGAACACCACGGTGACGGCGAACGGGTCGTCCGCGTCGTAGCTCAGGTGGGCGAGGACGGGGAAGCGGTCCGTGGCGCCCGCCTGCAGTTGCATGACCAGAGTCCTGTGCACGTAGGGGTTCACGAGGGGCCTCCGAGGAGAGCGGTCGTAGAGAGCCCTGGTACCCCGTTGTACGCGTGATGCTCAGTCAAGGGCGTCGCGCAGTGCGGGCAGCAGGGTCTTCGCCGACCAGTCCAGGTAGTCCGGCTGCGACTCGCCGCCGATCTGCACCAGGGCGATCTCGGTGAACCCGGCCTCGGCGTACGGGCGTACGGCTGCGACGAAGTCCTCCGGGTCGTCACCGCAGGGGATCGAGTCGGCGACGTCGTCCTGTGTGACGAACTGGGTGGCCGACTCGAAGGAGTCCGGGTGCGGCAGCTCCGCGTTCACCTTCCAGCCGCTGCCGAACCAGCGGAACTGCGCATGCGCCCGCTTGACCGCGGTGTCGCGGACGGGGTCGTAGCAGACGGGCAGCTGGCCCACGCGCGGCTTGCCCGCACCGCCGTGCCGGTCGAAGGCGTCCAGCAGCCCCGGCTTCGGTTCCGTCGCGATGACCAGGTCGGCGAGTCTGCCGGCCAGCGCGCAGGAACGTTCTCCGGAGACGGCGATGCCGATGGGTGGCGGCTCGTCGGGCAGGTCCCAGAGCCGGGCCGACTCCACGTCGAAGTGCGTGCCGCGATGGGTCACATGGCCGCCCGCGAAGAGCTCCCGGATGATGTGGACCGCTTCCTCGAGCATCTCGTGCCGCACGTCCACGGACGGCCAACCGCCGCCCACCACACGCTCGTTGAGGTTCTCACCCGACCCGAGGCCGAGCCGGAACCGGCCCTGCGACAACAGCTGCACGGTCGCCGCCTTCTGCGCTACCACCGCCGGGTGGTAGCGGAAGGTCGGGCACGTCACGTACGTCATCAGCGGGATGCGGGACGTCGCCTGCGCCGCCGCGCCCAGCACGCTCCACGCGTACGGGGAGTGACCCTGCGAGCGCAGCCACGGAAAGTAGTGGTCCGAGGTCACCGAGAAGTCGAAACCCGCCTCCTCGGCGCGCACCACATGGTCGACGAGCTCACGGGGGCCGGCCTGTTCGGTCATTATCGTGTATCCGATTTGCACCATGAAGGGCGAGTTTCCGCGTCGGGTCGGCAGAAACGGGGGCTCAGTCCAAGGGCGTCCGGAAGGTCCGCAGGAAGGTGTCCAGGGCCTGCTGGTTCTCGGCGTCCTCCCAGTCGTCGGCGGGCGTGGTCCAGCGCAGCGAGTAGCCGCGGCCGCCTCCGATGAGGAAGCCGCGTCCGAAGGTGCGCACCACAGTGCCGTCGGCCTCGACGACCCACTGCATGTCGGCGGCCTCGCGCCCCTGGTAGGTCGTCGCCTGGATCTCGCCGACCCGCTGGTAGTCGTCGGCCTGCTGCTTCAGGTCCGGTTCGACGTCGTCGCGCCAGACGGCGACCGGGTCGTCGCCGACGCGTTCGCTGTAGGTCACCGCCAGCGTGCGCGGGTCGTCCGGCGCGCCGAGGACCACGCGGTACGCCAGGTCGGACACGCGGCTGGTGCGCAGCGGCTGCCAGCCGTCCGGGAGGGCGATGGAGAAGCCCTCGGGTGAGTCGTAACGGCGGAAACCCTGCGGGAGGGCCGTCGCCGGGGCCGACGGGGTCGCGGTGGTGGGTGGTGCCGTCGGGGTCGGGGTCGGGGTCGGCGCCGGTGTCGACGGCACGGACGGGCGGTCCGTCTGCGGGGGCGCGGCCGAGGTGGGGGGAGTGGGCTGTGCCCCGGACGCGGAGGTGTCGTCGTCGGGCAGGCCGCGGGTCACCGCGAGGACGGCGACGGCGACGGTGACGACGGCGAGCGCCGTCCCGGCGATCATGGTTCGTCTGCTCCACCCCGGTCCGGTGGCGTGGCAGGCGGCGGCGTACGCGCGGCGCAGACGGGGCGTCGGCGCCGCCGGCAGGGCCGCGTCGGGGTCCTCGTTCACCACCCGGGTGAGGGCCTCGCGCACCACCGGCCGGGTCAGCCGCTCCCGGGAGTCCTTGCGCAGCAGCCCCTGCACGGCCTGGGTGAGGGGTCCGGCGCGCTGCGGTGTGTGCAGCGGGAGCCGGTCCACGCCCTTCAGCGTGGCCTCGGGCCGGTCCCGGTCCCGGAACGGCGGGCGCCCCTCGACCATGGTGTAGAGGATCGCGCCGAGCGCCCACAGATCGGCCGCCGGGCCGATCCGCTCGTCACGGGCCTGCTCGGGGGAGGCGTACGAGGGTGCAGCGAGCCGCGGTGCCAGCGTCGCGCCGGCCAGTCCGAAGCCCGCCACGACGACCGGGCCCTCCTCGCGGACGAACACCTGCCCGGGGCTCAGCTCGCCGTGTGTGATGCCATGACCGTGCGCCGCCTCCAGCACGTCGAGCAGCTCCAGCCCGATCCGCGCCGCCCGCACATAGTTGAACGGGCCCTGCTCGGTGAGGAGTTCACCGAGCGGTGTGCCGCCCACCCACTCGGTGACCGTCCACAGCGCGCCCGCCTCCTCCACGGCGTCGACGACGGGCGCGACCCGGCCGGGGCACAGCCGCCCCATCGTCTCCGATGTGCGCATGATGCGGCCGACCGTCCGGCGCGCGCTCTCCCCGCCGGGCTCGTCCGGCAGCCCGACCTGCGTCACCAGACAGGGCCGCCCGGCCTCGACGTCCTCCCCGTACCAGCACACCCGGTTCGCTTCGCGATGGACGGCCTCGAGGAGCCGGTACCTTCCGGCGACCAACTCGTGTGCGGAGACGTACGCCTTGCCCATGGTCATCCCTCGTTGAACGCCTGCTCTCACCTTTGCCACTGGTACGCGGGGCGCGACGGCAGGCGTTCAACGCGGCGGGTGCATATTCGTGCGATCGTCAAATTTTGACGATGCGTCAAAGTACGCCGAAGCGGCCCGCCCAGGTCATCACGTCGGCGGTCGACGCATTGCCCCCGCACACCACCAGGCCGAGCCGACAGCCGTCGCCGATCCGTTCCACGACCCGGCGGGCGGCGGGCAGCAGACAGCCGGCGGCCGGTTCCGTCCACACCTTGGCGTGTTCGGCGAGGTCCAGACAGCCCCGTACGGCGTCCCGGTCGGGGACCACGAGGACATCGGTGACCAGGGCGGACACATGGTCGTACGTCAGCTGCGACACCGAGGGGGCGCTGAGCGTGGACGAGATCGACGACAGCGCGACCGGCACCGGGCCGCCCGCCGCCAGTGCCTCGGACATGGCCTCGGCGCCCTCGGTCTCCACGCCCCAGATCCGCACCTCGGGGCGGCGTGCGCGCAGGGCCGCCGCCACACCGGAGATCAGCCCGCCGCCCCCGACGCTGACCAGCACGTCGGTGACCTCGTCCGCGTCGTCGGCGAACTCCAGCCCCACGGTGCCCTGTCCGGCGACGACCACGGGGTCGTCGAAGGGGTGCACCAGCGTCAGGCCCTCGTCCCGCAGCTCGGTCACGAGGTTGAACGCGCCGCCCATGTCGTCGGTCAGGCGCACCGTCGCACCGGTGTCGCGGGCGATCTCGACCGCCCGTGCGGGCGCCGAGCGCGGCATGACCACCGTCGCCTTCACGTCGAGGGCGGCCGCCATGACCGCGAGGGCGATCCCGTGGTTGCCGCCGCTGACCGCCACGACGCCGGCGGCCCGCTCGGCCTCGCTCAGCGACAGCAGCTTGGCCGCCGCCCCGCGCGCCTTGAAGGAGCCGGTGCGTTGCAGGAGTTCCAGCTTCGCGGTCACCGGGACGCCGAGCAGTCCGGACAGGCCGGGGCTCGGCACCGTGGGGGTCTGAATGACATGTCCGGCGATCCGCTCGGCGGCGGCTTCGATGTCCGAGATGCCGATCAAGGAGCTCACCCTTCCGGCACGGCAGCGTCGGTGGTGGGGCCGCGCCGTTCTGAACCCTGACGTGGGCGGGGCCGCTGGTCAACATGGTTTCGGTGACCGGACGGCTCCGGCTACAGATCGCGCCGCACCAGGAAGTCCAGCAGCGCCCGCAGCTCGGCGACGGCCCGCGCCTGAAGCGGTACGCCCGTGAGGGCCGCGTCGGCTGCGGTGATGTGCCGGTGCGCCTCGGCCAGCGCCGTGGTACGGCCACCCGCCTCGTCGATCAACGCGGCCGCCTCGGCCGGCTCCCCGGCCGATTCCAGCAGCGCGGCGAGGCGGCCGGCGGCCGGATCGGGGGACTGCAGGGCGAGCAGCACCGGGAACGTCTTCTTGCGCTCCCGCAGGTCGGCGAGCACCGGCTTGCCGGTGACGGCGGGGTCGCCCCAGATGCCCAGCACGTCGTCCAGGATCTGGAAGGCGATGCCCAGCTGCCGTCCGGCGCGGTCGAGGGCGGCCACCGCGGCCGGTGGCGCGCCGCCGAGGAGGGCACCCAGGGCGAGTGCGCCGCCGAGCAGTGAGCCCGTCTTGTGCTCGGCCATCGCCCGGTACTCCGCGGGCCGCACGCGCCGCGGACCGCTCCAGGGCCGCTCGGCGAACAGCAGGTCGTCGGCCTGACCGCGGACCAGGTCGCCCAGCGCCCCGGACAGCAGACGCAGGGCGTCCGGGCCGGCCGGTGCCCCGGCGAGCGTCTCGACGGCCAGCGCGAACAGCGCGTCGCCCGTGAGGACCGCCGGGCCCGTGCCGTACGCCTTCCACACCGTGGGGCGGCGGCGCCGGGTCGTGTCGCCGTCCATGATGTCGTCGTGCAGCAGCGAGAAGGCGTGCACCAGCTCCACCGCGACCGCCGCGGGCACCCCGCACAGCCCGGGTGCGCCCGCGGCCTCGGCGCCGAGCACGGCCAGGGCCTGCCGGACCCCCTTGCCGCCCGGTGCGCCGACCGGAGTGCCGCCCACCTCGCACCAGCCGAAGGAGTACGCGGCCATCTCGCCCACCCACGGATGCATCCGCCCGACGGCCTCCTGCAGCGTCGGCCGCACCAACTCCCGGCAGCGGACGAGGACTTCGGGAGCCGAGGCGGGCGCCTGGACAGCCGTGTGCAGCGCCGTCACCGTACGGCCTCCAGCGCCCGGCGCGTGTCGAGACCGAGCTCCTCCTCGGCCCGGGCCACCATCTCCCGCGCATGCCGCAGCCCGATCCGCTCCAACGTCCGGGCCAGGTCGGCCAGTTCGGCCGCCGTCTCGGTGCGGTCGCGGCCCAGCCGGGCCAGGGACTTGGCCAGGCCCAGCCGGGCGAGCGCCTCCCCGCGCGGTTCGCTCATGGCGCGGAACTCGGCGAGTGCCTGCTCGTACAGGTTCCGGGCCTCGGTGTACCGCCCGGCGCGGTAGTGGACGTTGCCGCGCATCTTGTGGTTGTACGCCAGCGCACTCGTCAGGTTCATCGCGCGGCAGGTCGTCTCCGCCTCGGACAGCAGGGCCAGCGCCCGCTCCGTGTCACCGTCCCGCACGGAGACGACGTCGGCGAGCCCGCGCAGTGCCCAGGCGTGGCCGCGCCGGTCGTCGGCGCGCGCGGCGATCTGCGCCGCCTCCTCGAACAGGGCGTACGCCCGGTCGTAGGCACCGGAGTTGCGGTGCATCTGCGCGATGCCCTCCAGCGCCCACACGGTGTGCCGCGCCTCGCCGCGCCTGCGGGCCTCCGCCAGAAGCTGCTCGTGCAGCCTGCCGACGGCCTCGTAGTCGCCCTGGATGCGGCCGGTCTCGGCCAGGCCCGCCAGCGAGTAACCACGCACCACGATGTCGTCGCCCCGCTCACCGAGTTCGGCCGCGAGCCCCAGCAGCCGCCGGGCCAGGGCGAATGCGCCGCGCTGCCGGGCCAGGGTCCCGCCGCTCCACAGCGCCCAGGCCATCGCGGCGGTGTCCCCGGCGTCCCGGGCCGCGCGGTAACTCGCCTTCCACGCCCGGTCCGCGTCCCGCACCTGTCCCAGCCGTCGGTGCGCCTCGGCGACCGCGAGGCCGCAGCGGGCCACTTCGCCCGGCTGCCCGGCCCGTTCCGCGGCCCTCAACTGCTCGGTGCCGGTGGCCAGTACGTCGACCAGTGAGGAGTTCACGGACAGGGTGGTGAGTGCGCCCTGATACTCCGGGGCAACTGCCTTGCCGTACATGGATGCCCTTCGCCGTCACGGCTGTACACACCATCTCTACGCTGTGTGTATACATGGCATGTATAGCGCCTTGGAAAGAGGCCCTGGCCCCCCCGGGGAGGGCCAGGGCCTCACCTGCTGTGGATCAAGACGTCGGCGCGTGCGGCGAGGTTGCCCGTGAGGCGCAGATCACGTCAGTGGCGCTCAGTGCTGCTGCGCCTTGGGCGGTGTCGCTTCGCTCGGTCGCACCACGACGTACCCCTCGCCCTGCAGCATCAGCTGGACGGCCTCCCCGGAACCGCCGCGCAGCATCGAGCCGATGGACTGGGAACGGTGCAGCGAGGTCCGCAGCCCCGCGGACCAGCCGACCACCGCGTCCGTGTCGACGTACACCGGGTACTGCGCCGAGACCGGGATGACCAGCGGGTTGCCGTCACACACCAGCCCGAGCCTGCCGTGCCCCGTGAAGACGCTGTTGAACAGGCCGCCGCCGGTGATCCCCGCGCCCTTCACCGTGGCGATCCGGTACGCCAACGAGGCGTCGAAGCACAGGACGTTGCGGCCGTTGACGGTGAACTCGTCGCCGGGCTCGACCTCGACGATGAAGCAGTTCTGCGCCTCGTGCGCGAACCAGGCCTCGCCCTGTCCGCGCACCGCCATGAGGGGCAACCCCTCGCCGGTGACCGCGCGCTTGAGCATGCCGCCCACGCCCTGGCCCTTGCGCTCGAACGCGAGGTTGCCGCGGTAGGCGATCATCGCGCCCTGGCGGGCGAGCATCTCGCTGTCGACCGCGTATCTGATGCACTTGGCGTTCTCGACGGTCATGCCCGGCGCCGTGGCCGGCTGCACCATGTGCTCGCTGGAAAAGAGGTCACCCTTCATGGGGGCATCCTGTCCGGAGGATGTGGTTTCGCCAAGGTCGCGGACCGGTCGGGGTGGTGTGTCGTCATGCGCCGAAGAGCTGGGTCCAGTACGTCCCCGCGCGGCCGCCGCCGGCGAAGCCGATCCCGATGTGGGTGAAGCCGGGCTTGAGGATGTTGGCGCGATGGCCGGGGCTGTTCATCCAGCCGGTCACGACTTCGGCGGGGGAGCGCTGACCGCAGGCGATGTTCTCACCGATCGAGCGCCGGGTGGACCCCGCGGCGGCGGCCCGGTCCCAGGGTTGGCTCCCGTCGGGCGCGGTGTGGGAGTAGAAGTCCCGGGCCACCATGTCCGCGCTGTGCGCTTGTGCGGCCGTGGTCAGCACGGGGTCGACGGCCAGCGGCGGCAGACCGGCCCGGGTGCGTTCACGGTTGGTGAGCTCGACGACCTCGGCCGCCGTGCGGGTCAGATCGGCCGGGGTGAGGGGCCTGGCCCACAGGGCGGTCCAGTACGTGTCCCCGGAGCGGCCGCCGCGCACGTACGCCAGGCCGGTGTGGATGAAGGCCGGGTCGTGCAGCGTGCGGCTGGGTCCGTCCGTGCGCAGGCAGTAGTCCACGAACTCCGCCGGCGTGCGCGGTCCGGAGACGAGATGCTCGCCGACGGTGAGGTACGCGTACCCGGCGGCGGTGACGCGCTGGTGGACCGAGACGCCGTCCCGGCTCTCCACGCCGAGCCGTCCCGCCGCCGCCATGGCCGTGGCGTGTTCACGGGCCGCGGTGGTCAGGCGGGGGTCCGGGGAGACGGGCGGGGAACCCACGCGGGCGCGGGCGGAGTTGACCAGGCCGAGGAATCCGTCCGGGTCGGGGGCGCCGCGCGCCGGGAGGGAGGGTGGTGCAGGGTCGGACGGCGTGTCGTCCAGCACGTCGACACCGAAGTCGCGGGCCAGGCCCGCCAGTCCGTCGGAGTACCCCTGCCCGAGTGCTCGTAGCTTCCAGCCCGCACCGCGCCGGTATATCTCGGCGAGCAGCAGGACGGTCTCCTGGCCGGGGCGCGAAGGAGCGAACCGGGCCAGCGTGCGGCCGCCCGGATCCGTGACGTACAGCGTGGGGGTGGGCAGTCGGCCCAGCTCAGTGCCGGGGTCGGCGGGGCTGACGACCACGGTGACCCGGGTGGCCCCGGCGCGCAGTCGGGGCGGATCGACGGTGAGCGTGTCGCCGCGCAGCCGGGCTCCTGGGGCGGCCGGCTGGTTGTAGAAGACGAAGTCGCCGTCGCCCCGGACCTTGCCGCCGTCGTCCGTGATGAGCGCGGACACGTCGAAGGGACCGGGAACCCGCACGGTCAGGGCGCCGCCCGGAAGGGGCAGATTGCCCCCGGGGACCAACTCGCTCATGGTGCCGCCCTGTTGTAGGCCGAGGTCTGGTGGGGTTGCTCGGACAACGTCCATCGTTGAACGGCGGTTCCCGGCAGGCTGATCCCCTTCGATCATTCGATGGATCGCTGATATTTCCTTGCTTTCAAAGGCAAAATGCCCATATCGATCGACCTTCCGACGAGTTCTGCTTCTTTCATTGACAGCAGAAAATAAGACCCCTAGGTTCTCGGCCATGCGCTCGACCTCCCCCGCCGAGACGTTCCCGGCCGCCACGCCCGCCGCTTCGCAGATCTTCACCACCGTCCTGTCCCACGGCCCTCTCACCCGCTCGGAGATGGCCGAGAGGACGGGGCTGTCCGCGGCGGCGGTGACCAAGGCGGTCCGGCCGCTGATCGAGGCCGGATATCTGGTCGAGGACACGGACGAAGAGACCCGTCGCGCGCTCGGCCGGCCCGCGAACCCGGTGCGGGTGGAAGGCGGTCGGGCCCTGTTCATCGGCGTCAAGGTGACCGGTGACGAACTCATCGGCGTCCTCACGGACCTGTGCTGCCGCATCCGCGTCGCCCGGCATGTGCCGCTGCCCGACCGTGGCCCCGAGCCGGTACTGGCGGCGATCGCGGACCTGGTACGGGAACTGCTCACCGAGGCGGACGGCTTCGGGGTACCGGTCCTGGGCCTCGGCCTGGCCGTCTCCGGTGACGTCGACAGGGCCGCTGGGGCCGTCCGCTACTCGCCTTTCCTGGAGTGGCGGGACGTGCCGCTCGCCGAACTCGCCGCCATGACGACCGGGTTGCCGGTCACCGTCGACAACGACGTACGTGCCCTGACCGTCGCCGAGCAGTGGTTCGGGGCCGGAGTGGGGCTGTCGGACTTCGCCGTGGTGACCGTCGGCGCGGGCATCGGCTGCGGCCTGGTCGTGCACGGCCAGGTGGTCGCCGGCGCGCACGGTGTGGCCGGAGAGATCGGCCATGTGGCCGTCGACCCGGCAGGGCCGCCGTGCCACTGCGGCAACCGGGGCTGCGTGGAGGCGATCGCGGGGGACACGGCGATCCTCGCCGGGATCAGGGAGGCGACCGGCGTGCAGGTCGCCGACTCGGCGCAGGCACTGGCCCTCGCCCACCGCGGCGATGCCGGGGCACGCGCGGTGTACGCGCGCGCGGGGGAGGCGATCGGCCGCGGCATCGCCACGGTGGCCAACCTCCTCGGACCCGAGCTGGTGATCATCTCCGGTGAGGGGCTGGCCGCCTACGACCTGTTCGCCGAACAGATCCGCGACGCCTTCGCCGCGGCCGCGTTCGGCTCCGCCGCCCGGTGCGACGTACGGACCCGCCCGCTGCCCTTCGAGGAGTGGGCCCGCGGCGCCGCGGCCACCGCCATCCAGAGCTTCATCACCACGGACCGGAACCAGCCCTACCCCACCCGCAGCTGAACCGACCCCCAGGAGGCACGACCCATGCGGTCATCCTCGTACTCCGTCCTGCCCGAACGCGGTCTGAGAGCCGTGGTCGTCCTGGCCGTCACCGCGGCCCTCGCGACGGCCGCCCCGGCCGCGCACGCGACCCCGGACACCGACGCCGACCCGGCGCTCGCGGCCAAGCCCTACATGGGCTGGTCGAGTTGGAGCATGCAGTCGTCCAAGTACCCGGGACTCAACCCGGACGGCGACTACAGCTACCTGACCGAGGCGAACGTCCTGAAGCAGGCCGACGCCCTCGCCAAGAAGCTGAAGCCGTACGGCTACGAGTACGTCAACATCGACGCCGGTTGGTGGCGCGACCAGGCCTGGAAGCCCGAGTTCGACGAATACGGCCGTCAGAAGGCCGACCCGGACCGCTTCCCCAGGGGCATGAAGGCGGTCGCCGACGACATCCACGCCAAGGGTCTCAAGGCCGGCATCTACCTCCCCGTCGGTCTGGAGAAGGAGGCGTACGACGACGGCAAGACGCCGATCTGGAACGCCGAGGGCTGCACCACCGCCGACATCGTGTACGACGACCTGCGCACCACCAACGGCTGGGACAGCGCGTACAAGATCGACTTCTCCGATCCCTGCGCGCAGAAGTACATCGACTCCCAGGCACAGCTGTTCGCCGACTGGGGTTACGACTTCCTGAAGCTCGACGGCGTCGGCCCCGGCTCCTTCAAGAGCGGCGACCAGTACAACAACGTCGCCGACGTGGCCGCCTGGCAGAAGGCGATCGCCGCGACCGGACGTCCGATCCACCTGGAACTGTCCTGGTCCCTGGACATCGGACACGCCGAGGACTGGAAGAAGTACTCCAACGGCTGGCGCATCGACACCGACGTCGAGTGCTACTGCAACACCCTCGTCACCTGGGAGAACTCCGTCGACGACCGCTGGGACGACACGCCGGCCTGGACTCGGCACGCCGGCCCCGGCGGCTGGAACGACCTCGACACCCTCAACGTCGGCAACGGCGAGATGGACGGCCTCACCAAGGCCGAACGGCAGAGCTACGCCACCCTGTGGGCGATCGCCAAGTCCCCGCTGTACACCGGCGACGACCTCACCAAGCTGGACTCCTACGGCCTCTCCCTGCTGACCAACCGCGAGGTCATCGCGATCAACCAGGGCGACACCCCGCCCGCGAAGCCGGTCACCCCGTCCGACCCGCAGCAGGTGTGGGCGGCGAAGAACCCCAACGGCACGTACACGGTCGCACTGTTCAACCTGGCCGACTCCCCGGCCTCGGTGAGCGCGAACTGGGCCACCCTCGGCTTCACCGGCAAGGCCTCGGTGCGCGACCTGTGGAACAAGGAGAACCTCGGCACCTACACCAACAAGATCACTCAGGCGCTGCCCGCCCACGGCTCCCGCCTGTTCACCGTCACCCCGCGCGGCACCGCCCTGACCTCCACCGGCTACGAGGCCGAGGCCTCCGCCAACACCCTGAGCGGCAACGCCTCGGTCGCCGACTGCTCCGCCTGCTCCGACGGCCGCAAGGTCGGCAACCTCTACCTCGGCGGCAAGCTCACCCTCAACAACGTCGTCGTCGACAAGGCCGGCACCTACCAGATCAAGGTCGCCTACATCAGCGGCGATTCCCGCTCGGCCGACGTCTTTGCCAACGGCGGCGGCGCCACCCGTCACAAGTTCCCGTCCACCGGCGACTGGGGGACGGTGAACAGCGTCTACGTACCCGTGATGCTCAAGGCGGGCACCAACACGATCACCTTCGACAGCGGTTCGGGCTATGCGCCGGACATCGACCGGGTCGACGTACCGAAGTCCTCCTCCTGACCCTCCCCCGGGGGCCCGGCCCTGCGCCGGGCCCCCGCCCCCGACGTTTTCCGGAGCCGCACATGAACCCGCGCTCTCCCGACCCCAGCAGAAGAACCCTGCTCTCCCTCGCCACGACGGGCTCGCTCGCCGCCGCCCTCGGCGGCCTGCCCGCCTTCACCGCCTCCGCGGCCCCGCAGCGCCCGGCAACCTCGCCGCTCCTCACCGGTTCGGCCCGCAACGAACTGTGGTGGCAGGCCCCCGGCGACGAGGGCTCGCTGATCGAACAGGGCCTGCCGGTCGGCAACGGCCGCCTCGGCGCCCTCGCGAGCAACGACCCCGGCCGCGAACTGCTGCTCATCACCGACGCCACCATGTGGACCGGCGGCCTCAACGACACCCTGGACGCCGACGGCCAGTTCCCCTACGGCCGCGCCGACTTCGGCTCCTTCACCCTGCTCGCCGGACTGACGGTCGACATCCCCGACCACGACCTGTCCGCCGTCTCCGGCTACCGCCGTACCCTCGACCTCTCCCAGGGCCTGGTCACCAGCTCCTACGTCCGCTCCGGCGTCACCTACAGCCGGCAGATCTTCGCCAGCCGGCCCGACGACGTGATCGTCCTGCACTTCACGCAGAGCGGCGGCGGCCGGTACACCGGCTCCGTCACCCTCGGCGGCACGCACGGCGAGAAGCCTTCGCATGCCGAGTCGTTCGGGGCCTCCCTGGCCAACGGGCTGCGCTACGGCGCCGCCGTCAAGGCGTACGGCACCGGCGGCAAGGTCGCCGTGAACGGCACACGGATCGACTTCTCCGGGTGCAGGAATCTCACGGTGGTGGTCAGCGGCGGCACGAATTACGCGCCCGACGCGGCGGCGAACTACCGCAACCCCTCTCTCGACCCCGAGCAACTGGCCCGCACGAAAGTCCGCAACGCCGCCCGGCATTCGGCCGACACCCTGCTGCGCACGCACGTCGCCGACTACCGCGCCCTCTACGAGCAGCTCGGCCTCTCGCTCGGCACCTCCACGGCCGCCCAGCGCGAACTGGACACCTGGGAACGCCTCAAGGCCCGCGCCCGCGACGGCGCCCCCGACCCCGAACTCGAGGCCGCCTACCTCCAGTTCGGCCGCTACCTGATGATCTCCGGGTCGCGCGGCAGCCTGCCGCTGAACCTGCAGGGGCTGTGGCTCGACGGCAACGACCCGGACTGGATGGGCGACTACCACACGGACATCAACATCCAGATGAACTACTGGATGGCCGACCGCGCCGGCCTGTCCCAGTGCTTCGACGCGTTCACCGACTACTGCCTCGACCAGCTCCCGTCCTGGACCGACCTCACCCAGAGGCTGTTCAACGACCCGCGCAACCGCTACCGCAACTCCACGGGGAAGATCGCCGGCTGGACCGTCGCCATCTCCACCAACCCCCACGGCGGAAACGGGTGGTGGTGGCATCCCGCGGGCAACGCCTGGCTGAGCAACAGCCTCTACGAGCACTACGAGTACACCCAGTCGCGAGAGCATCTGACGAAGATCTACCCGCTCCTCAAGGGCGCCTGCGAGTTCTGGGAGGCTCGGCTGCTCACCACGACGCTCCCCGGCACCTCGACGGAGGTGCTCATCGCCGACAGCGACTGGTCGCCGGAGCACGGCCCGCTCGACGCCAAGGGCATCACCTATGCCCAGGAGCTGGTGTGGGCGCTGTTCGGCAACTTCTGCGCCGCGTCCGCCGAGTTGAAGAAGGACACCGGCTATGCCGACACGATCGCCGGCCTGCGCAGGAAGCTGTACCTGCCGCAGGTGAGCCCGAAGACGGGCTGGCTCGAGGAGTGGATGTCGCCGGACAACCTGGGCGAGACGACCCACCGGCACCTGTCCGGACTGGTCGGGCTGTTCCCCGGTGACCGCATCCGCCCCGACGGCTCCACCCCGAAGAACATCGTCGACGGCGCCACCGCCCAGCTCACCGCCCGCGGCATGGAGAGCTTCGGCTGGGCGAACGCCTGGCGCAGCCTGTGCTGGGCCCGTCTGAAGAACGCGGAGAACGCCTACCGGCTCATCGTCAACAACCTCCGCCCGTCGACCGGCGGCAGCAACGGCACCGCGTTCAACCTCTTCGACATCTACGAGGTGGAACAGGGCCGCGGCATCTTCCAGATCGACGCCAACTTCGGCACCCCGGCCGCCATGATCGAGATGCTCCTCTACTCCCGCCCCGGCCACCTGGAACTCCTCCCCGCCCTCCCCGACGCCTGGGCCGCGTCCGGGCACGTCACGGGCGTCGCCGCGCGCGGCGGCTTCGTCGTGGACCTCGACTGGCGGGACGGGAAACCGACCTCGGCCCGGATCCGCAGCGTCGGCGGCCGGACCACGACCGTGGCGTACGCGGGCGTCCACCGCACGGTCACGCTCGAACCCGGCGAGTCCGTCACGCTCCGGGACTTCGCCCGATGACCGCCCGGTTGGCCCGACCGGGCCGCCTGATCGCGGTCCTGGCCGTCGCCGTCGCCCTCCAGGGCACGCCGACGGTGGCGCAGGCGGCGACGACCCGGCATGACGTCATCACCTGGGGCGCCAGTGCGGACCGCATGGGCGACGGGACCCCCGACCGCAGCTACCGGCTCGTCGTACGCACCAGCGTCGGCGGCGACGACCTGCGCATCCGGCTCTCCAACGCCTTCGGGGACCGGCCGGTGACCTTCGACAGCGTCTACACCGGTGTGCGGCGGACGGGCGCCGAGCTGGTACCCGGCAGCAACCGGCGGCTGACCTTCGACGGCGCGCGCTCCGTCACCGTCCCCGCGGGCGCCACCGCCTACAGCGACCCGCTGCCCGGCCGGCTGCCCGCCGCGACGGACCTGGTGATCAGCCTGCACAGTCCGGACGCGGCGGGACCGGCGACCGGCCACTGGATGGCCATGCAGACGTCCTACGCGGCTCA
This sequence comes from Streptomyces flavusporus, assembly GCF_046267975.1. NCBI lineage: Bacteria > Bacillati > Actinomycetota > Actinomycetes > Kitasatosporales > Streptomycetaceae > Streptomyces > Streptomyces flavusporus. The sequence goes on from NZ_CP176503.1 coordinate 9,423,127, forward strand.
GGGCGACCACACCGCCGAGGAGGGCGCCACCAACTGGACGGACACCGTCGGCTCCTGGTTCTACCTCGACGCCGTCACCGTCCGGACGAGCGCGTCGACCGGCGCGGTCGTCGCGCTCGGCGACTCCATCACGGACGGCTGGCAGTCCAGCACCGACCTGAACCGCCGCTGGCCCGACTACCTCGCCCGCCGGCTCCGGGCCGCGACCGGCACGACCGTCAAGGGCGTGGCCAACGAAGGGATCTCCGGCAACAAGGTCCTGGCCGACGGCGCCGGGCAGAGCGCCCTCAACCGGCTGGACCGCGACGTCCTGTCCCACCCTGGCGTCCGGACCGTGTTCCTCTTCGAGGGTGTCAACGACATCAAGGCCCACGCCGGCGTGACCGCCGAGGATCTCATCGCCGGCTACCGCGAGATCGTCGACCGGGCGCACGCGGCGGGCAAGTGTGTCGTCGGCGCCACCGTCGGGCCCTTCAAGGGCTGGTCCGAATGGGATCCGGCCGCCGAAGCCGTACGTCAGGAGGTCAACGCGTTCATCCGGAACAGCGGGGAGTTCGACGCGGTCACCGACTTCGACCGCATCCTGCGCAACCCCTACGACCCCGAGCGCATCCTTCCGTTCTTCGACAACGGCGACCACCTGCACCCCAACGACAAGGGGATGCAGGCGCTCGCCGACGCCGTCGACATCGAGAGCCTGGACTGCGCGTCCGGGTAGTTCACGGACGGCCGTCGGATGCCCCACTCAGCGCAGCGTCCTCGCCCAGTCCGCCGGAACCCGCCCCGCCGGACCCGGCGTCGGCTGGTCCAGGGGGTGGCTCTCCGGCGGGGCCAGGTCGGGGCCGGACTCGTACATCTCCTTCGTCGCGAAGTTCCAGAACCACTCCTCGCCCGGCTCGAAGCTCCGCATCACGGGGTGCCCGGTGGCCTCGTAGTGCGCGGTGGCGTGCTTGGCGGGGGAGGAGTCGCAGCAGCCGATGTGGCCGCACTGGGCACAGCGCCGCAGGTGGAACCACCACCCGCCGACCTCGTCGCACTCCGCGCAGCCCGTGCCGCTGGGCGGGACGGTCGGGTCGATTCCGGTGTCACTGGTCATGCCGACTCCTCGGTGGCTGTTTCGTCGTCCGTGGCGGTGAGCGGAAGGAGCACCTGGAAACGCGTGTCGCCCGGCACCGAATCGACCTGGAGGCTGCCGTGGTGCTTGTTGACGACAATCCGCCAGGAGATGTCCAGGCCGAGCCCGGTGCCCTCGCCCACCGGCTTGGTGGTGAAGAAGGGGTCGAAGATACGGTTCCGGATCTCCGGCGGCACCCCGGGCCCCGTGTCGCGGAACTCCACCAGCATCCGGTCGCGGTCGAGCGCCGTTCGCACCGTCAAGGTCCCGTCGCCGCCCGCGCTGTTGATGGCGGAGACCGCGTTGTCGATCAGGTTGGTCCACACCTGGTTGAGCTCCGCCGGGTACGCCGGGATCTTCGGCAGCGTACGGTCGTACTCCTTGACGACCTTGATCTGGGGGCCGATCTTGCCCGCCAGCATCAGCAGCGTGCTGTCGAGGAGTTCGTGCACGTCGGCGTTCTGATAGGGCGCGCGGTCGAGCTGGGAGTACTGCTTGGCGGCGTCGACGAGATGCGAGATACGGGTCGTGGAGTCCGCGATCTCGTCCATCAACAGCTCGGTCTCCACGGTGTAGTTGAGCCACCCGATCGCGCTCGGCAGGATCTCCTCGTCGACGGCGGCCGCGACCTGGTCCAGCCAGTCCACGTCGAGACCGGCCTGCACGAAGGTCGGCGCGATCCGCCAGCCCTCCGGGATGTCATGGTCGTCGAGCCAGTCGGAGACGGCGTCCTCCCGGTCGGAGGCCTCCAGCGGGCTCAACGCGGGCGCCTTGGCGACCCGTTCGGCGGTGCGATCCTGGATCTCGATGAGCTCCGCCAGGGTCTCGGGGGAGTAGGAGCCCTGGGCGATGATCGCGAGCTTTTGCCGCATCTTCGCCACCCGCTCCCGCAGCGTGGCGGTCGCCCGTACGGCCGCCGCCGCCGGGTTGTTGAGCTCGTGCGTGAGACCGGCGGACAACGAGCCGAGCGCCAGTAGCCGTTCGCGCTGGTGGATGGCCGACTGCGTGTTCTTCTGGCCGAAGAAGAGGCCTTCCAGCAGATGCATGGCCATCGGGAACCACTCGCGGATCACGGCCGCGAAGGTCTCGGCGGGCAGCACGAAGAACCGCGTCGGCTCCGTGACCCGCATCGAGCTGTTGTACACCTGCCGCACCCGGTCCCCGAGATAGGCCTGCCAGGCCCCGGAGTACACCCCGCGCTGGGAGGTCCGGTTGACCTCCACGTCGTCGCCGCCGACCCGCCGGGACAGCACGACAGTGCCCTCGATCATGACGTAGAAGCAGGTCGCGGGATCACCCTCGGCGTACACGGGCCCGGGCTCGAACTTCTCCACCCGCCCCTCGCTGCACAGTCTGCCGAGCTGCTCGGGGGTGAGCTTCTCGAAGAGGAACAGCGAGCTGATCTCCGCGGGATTGCACGGCATCAACTGCCCGCTCATGACTGCTCCAGATAGCGGTGGACGAGCATCACGGCCATGGCTCCCTCTCCGACGGCGGACGCGACGCGCTTGGCGGACTCGGCCCGTGCGTCGCCCGCCACGAACACGCCGGGAATGTTGGTCTCCAGGTGGTACGGCGGCCGGTCCAGCTCCCAGTCCGCGGGCGGCCGCCCGTCCGGCGTGAGGTCGGGGCCGGCCAGGATGAACCCGCGTTCGTCGCGCAGCACCGTGCCGTCCAGCCAGTCGGTCAGCGGGGCCGCGCCGATGAACACGAACAGCCACTGCGCGTCGACGAGTTCGGTCTGCCCGGTCGCCACGTCGCGCAGCGTCAGCTGCTCCAGGTGGTCGGAGCCGTGCGCGGCCTCGACGACGGTGCCGCAGCGCACCGAGATGTTCGGCGCCTCCTCGATCTGCTGGACCAGGTAGTACGACATCGACGCCGACAGCGACTCCCCGCGCACCAGGAGGGTCACCGACTTGGCGCCCCGGGCCAGGTACATCGCCGCCTGCCCCGCGGAGTTGGCGCCGCCCACGATGTACACGTCGTGGCCCTGGCAGGAGGCGGCCTCGGTCAGCGCCGATCCGTAGAACACCCCGCAGCCGCTCAGCTCGTCCACGCCCGGCGCGGGAAGCTCCCGGTAGGACACGCCGGTCGCCAGGATCACGCTGTGCGCGGCGATCGCCGAGCCGTCGGAGAACCGTATGACCCGCGCGGCGCCGTTGACCTCCAGCCCGGTCACCTCACGCGCGGTGAGGATCTCGGCGCCGAACTTCGCCGCCTGCCGCCGGGCCCGGTCGGTGAGCTGCGCGCCCGACACGCCGTCGGGGAAGCCGAGGTAGTTCTCGATGCGTGAGCTCTGCCCGGCCTGCCCGCCGGTCGCCGACCGCTCCACGAGCACCGTCCGCAGCCCTTCCGAGGCCCCGTACACGGCCGCGCCGAGACCGGCCGGGCCGCCGCCGATGACGACCAGGTCGTAGAAGTCGGCCGTCGGTGTCGTCGCCAGCCCCACCCGGGCGGCGAGCTCGGGTGCCTCGGGCGCGACCAGCGGAGTGCCGTCCGGGGTGATCACCAGCGGCAGCCGCTGCCCGTCCGCACCGGCGGCGGCCAGCAGCCGCCGGCCCTCGGGCTCGTCGGCCGAGTACCAGCGGTACGGCACCTGGTTGCGGGCCAGGAACTCCCGGACGTCCGACGAGCGCGCCGACCAGCGGTGCCCGACGACCTTCGTGCTGGGCACGGGCCGGTAGTCGCTGCAGCGCCACGCCTGGATCAGGTCGTCCAGTACCGGGTACAGCTTCTCCTCGGGCGGATCCCACGGCTTGAGCAGGTAGTAGTCGACATCCACGACGTTGATCGCGTCGATCGCCGCGTTCGTGTCCGCGTACGCGGTCAGCAGCACCCGCCGGGCGCCCGGATACACGTCCAGGGCCTGTTCGAGGAACTCGATGCCGTTCATCTGCGGCATGCGGTAGTCGGCCAGGATCACGGCCACCAGGTCGCCGCGCAGCTTCAGCTCCCGCAGCGCCTCGAGCGCGGACTCGCCGGACTCCGCGCGCACGATCCGGTACGACTCGCCGTAGCGCCGCCTCAGGTCCCGGGCGACGGCACGGGAGACCCCCGGGTCGTCGTCCACGGTCATGATGACGGTCCGCGCTGTGTCGGCGGCCTGTGCCATACGTCTCCCACTCCGAGCGGTCAGAATCAGGGCACGGCGTCCCCTTCGCCACCGTGCCGGCCCCGCCCATCGTATGTTCGATCGTCCTGCTTCGCTCTGCTGTGCCGGGGGCAGGCCGCTCGTCAGCGCTGCTTGCTCCCCTGCGAGGCTCATGTCGGCAGCGTGGGGAACGTAGGGAACACTGAGACCCGACGATGTGATCACGACACGAGGAGGCAGCCGCATGACGCGCCCGATCACGGCAGGGGTCGACGGATCGGAGGAGAGCCTCGCGGCGCTGGCCTGGGCCGGACGCGAGGCCGTCCGCCGCGGGCTGGCGCTGCGCGTGGTGCACGCCTGGCGGTACGAGCCGCACGCGGCAGTGGAGGGGGACCGGGACACCCAGGCCCAGTGGGTGCGCGACACCGTGGCCGGCGCCGTCCGGACCGTCACCGAGCGGCACCCCGGCCTGGACGTGTCCGCCGACGTCCTGGAGGGCGACGCCGTCGACACGCTGGTCGCCGCGGCGGCCGAGGCCGAACTGCTGGTGCTCGGCTCGCGCGGCCAAAGCCGGGTCGTCGGCTTCCTGCTGGGCTCCGTCGGCCAGCAGGTGATCGCCGCGACCACCCGCCCGGTGGTACTGGTGAGGTCCGGGGACCGGCCCGCGGCCGAGGTGGACGGCCGTGAGGTCGTCGTCGGTCAGGAGGGCGGCCCGGAGGACAGCGCCGCCGCGCTGGGGTTCGCGTTCGAGACGGCCGCGGCTCGCGGGGCGACCGTCCGCGCGGTGCGGGCCTGGACGCTGCCGCCCATGTTCGCCTACAGCCCCGGCTCGCTGCACCTGCTCGACGAGGCCGGCGGCCCCGTGCCGTTCGAGAAGAAGGCGCTGGCCGAGGCGGTGCAGCCGTGGCGGGACCGGTTCCCGGACGTTCCGGTGGTCGAGCACGTGGAGATGGGCAGCGCCGGTCAGGTGCTGCTGTCGATGGCCGGGCGGGCCCAGCTGATGGTCGTCGGCCGCCGTGCCCGCCGTACCGCCGTCGGTGCCCGGATCGGCTCGGTCGCCCACGGCGTCCTGCACCACGCGGACTGCCCGGTGGCCGTGGTCCCGCCCGCCTGAGTCACTCCGACGCGGCGGTCCGCATCGTCTGCCGTGCGTGGGGGAGGATGTTCCTGACGTAGTCCTCGACGGCCGTATCGAGGCCGATGTCGTGCTGGGCCCGCTCGGACAGGTACCAGCGGTGCTCGAGCAGCTGATGGTAGATCTCGGCCGGGTCCATGCCGCCGCGCAGCTCCGGTGGCACCGCACGCACGGTGGGCCGGAACACCTCGCGCACCCAGCGGTGGGCGAGCACCTCCGGGCGGGCCGCAAGGGGGTCTCCCGGCGCGTAGTCGTCCTGGGTGGCCATCCAGCTCTCCAGGTCGTTCAGCAGGCGGCGGGCCTGGTTCTCCTCGGTGTCCAGGCCGGTCAGCCGCAGCAGCTGCCGCTGGTGGTGGCCCGCGTCGACGACCTTCGGGACGAAGGTGACCGTGTCGCCGTTCGAGGAGTGCTCGATCTGCATCTCGGCCACGTCGAAACCGAGGTCGTTGAGGCGGCGTATCCGGCGCTCTATGTAGTGGTACTTGCCCGCCGGGTAGACGGAGGTGCGGGTCAGTTCCTTCCACAGGTCGTCGTAGCGGGCGCAGATCTCGGTGCCGAACTCGACCGGGTCGACGGAGGGGTGCAGCGCCCCCGACGCCTCCAGGTCGAGCAGTTCGCCGCTGATGTTGACGCGGGCGAGATCCAGGTCGTAGTCGCGTTGCCCGGAGCTCAGCCGCGGGTGCAGTTCGCCGGTCTCGGCGTCGACCAGATACGCGGCGTACGCGCCGGCGTCCCGCCGGAACAGCGTGTTCGACAGCGAGCAGTCGCCCCAGGCGAACCCGGCCAGGTGCAGCCGCACCAGCAGCACCGCCAGCGCGTCCATCAGCCGGTGCATGGTCGCCGGGCGCATGGTCGTCTCGAACATCGAGCGGTACGGCAGCGAGCCGTTCAGGTGCCGGGTGATCAGCACCGACTCCAGCGGGCCGCCGTCCGCGTCGCTGCGGCCGGTGACCACGGCCAGCGGGTCCACCGCGGGGATACCGAGGCGGTCCAGGTCGCGCAGCAGCTCGTACTCGCGCAGGGCGGGGCGCTCGGCGAGCTCCTTGACGGCGACCACCTCGCTGCCGGCCCTGGCGTACCGCACGATGTGGCGGGAGATACCGCGCGGCAGCGGGACCAGGACCTCCTCCGGCCACTCCTCCAGCGGCAGGTGCCACGGCAGCTCCAGCAGGAGCGCGGGATGCTCCGGATTCGTAGCGCTGATCTGCAGTGCCATGGGCCGTTCGTCCTCGCCTCGCCGGTGATCGTCACCTCACCTTAAAGTGCGCGCTCCCGGGCCTGAAGAGCAGCTTCCCGGACCGAGCCCCGGTGCACGGGTCCGTGCCCGGGCAGCAGCAGATCGCCCTCGAGCCCTTTGAGCACGTCCAGCGAGGCCACGGCGGAAGCCCTCTCGTGGTGGAACATGTCGGGCAGCAGCTGCGGTCCCTTGATCCGCGAGGTGGGATGTCCGCTGACCAGGGCGTCGCCCGCGATCAACACACCGGCGTCCGGCAGATGGTAGGCGCAGTGCCCGTCGGTGTGGCCGGGCGTGTGCACCGGGACGGGCCGGCCGGGCAGGTCGAGGGTGCCCGCCGACGGAAACGGCTCGGGGGAGATGACCGGTACGTGTGCGGTGCCGCCGGAGCGGATCGCGTGTAGCGCCCAGGGCAGGACACCCGGCCGCCAGGCGTTCTTCAGGACGGTCCCGACGGACACCTGGTGCAGGAACTCCCGCCGTGCGTGCGGCACTTCGGCCTCGTGGAGGTATATGGGCGTGCCGTACGTGGTGCGCAGGTACTCGGCGTTGCCCAGGTGGTCGGTGTGCGCGTGCGTGATCAGTACGGCGCGTACGGCCTCCGGCGAACTCCCCACCTCGGCAAGCGAGGCGAGGAGCTTCGCCCGGTCCCCGGGGTAGCCGGTGTCGATCAGCGTGACCGCGTCCCCCTCGGTCAGGATTACCCAGTTGGTGTTGCTGCCGTGCACCAGATAGGTGCCGTCCGCGACTTGCTGCACAGCTGACTGCATGATCGTCCCGAGTTCGTGAGGTCCGTACGCGACGGACACAGCAAAGCAGATCAGGAAGGGGGCCTTGCGACCGGGGCGGTACGCATCCCGAACAGGAACCGGGTCACCCGTGTCCGGCGTACCACGAGCTCATACACGAGGAGGATCACCGCCAGCGAACCGGCGACGATCACCGCGTACTCGATGACGATCGGCGCGGACCAGCCCACCACGCCGTATGCCAGGGCAACCACGACCGGCTGGTGGAGCACATACAGCGGCAGGGCGGCGAGGCCGAGATAAATCATTCCGCGCGACGGCTGCCGGACCTCGCGCGGCCGGTCCAGCAGCCCGAGGATCGCCACGACCCAGCACCAGCCCGCCGCACCGAACACCCCACGGGTCACCAGCGCGAACGGGCTCCACTCGGTGAACGGGTCATCCAGGGAGACGAACCCGGGCGCGGTCCCCGCGAACAGGACGAGCCCGACCACGCCCACCGGCACCGCGCGTCGGCGCAGCGCGGCGCGGACGCGTCCGTCGTCGGCGAGGGCGTAACCGAAGAGGAAGAACACCAGGTAGGCCCAGCGGTTCCAGCCCGCGAAGCCCTCCTCCATGCCCAGGAACGCGTTGATCGCGGCGAGCGGCAGGGCGGGCAGGAGGAGCAGGGCCGGACGCCGCTCCACCGTCTGCCCTACACGCTCCGACCGGGCCGCGAGCGGTGCCGCGACCGGGGCGAGGAGCAGGCTGAAGACGAGGAGGAGTACGACAAACCACAAATGGCCGGTCTCGAAGTGCTCCCCTTCGAGGACGAACGGGAAGTCGGCCGCGTCCAGGCGGACGGTGAGGAAGCGGGGCCAGAAACGCCAGTACGACTCGTCGTAGCCGGGGTCGGCGGCCCGCAGCCGCAGCCACTGGGGGAGCGGCACGAGGACGAGCGTCGCGAAGACCAGCGGAACACCCAGGCGCACCAGGCGTTCACGGGTGAAACGGGCGGGCCCGCGGCGGCGGATCGAGTACCGCGAGCCGAGCCCGGCGACGATGAACAGCATGGGCATCGCCCATACGACCCCGAAGCCGGCGAGCACGGTGATGGCGCCGGTCGTCTCCGCGTTCTTCACGTAGAAGTCGTCGTCCGGCGAGAAGACCAGGGCGGAGTGGAAGAAGACCAGGCCGAGGACGACGAAGACCCGCAGCGCGTCCAACTCGCCGCGCCGGGGAGCGGTGGCCGGTGCCTGCGTCTGCGCGCTCACGCCGACCAGTGTGGGGGCACGGCAGGGCTTCGCCCAGAGGAAGGGCTGCCTCCGGCACCGTCCACCGGAGGCAGCCCCCGCGCGCACCCGAAGCGGCCGCCTCTGAAGTCTCAGTGCACGCCGTGCGGGCGGAACTGGATGCTGATGCGCGGTCCCGTGGCGCGTGTGGTCTTCGGTATGGAGTGCTCCCAGGTCCGCTGGCAGGAGCCGCCCATGACGATGAGGTCGCCGTGCCCCAGCGGTCGGCGCAACGTCTCGCCGCCGCCCCGCATCGGGCGCAGCAGCAGATCCCGGGGCGCACCCACGGAGAGGATGGCGACCATCGTGTCCTCGCGCGCGCCCCGCCCGATCCGGTCCCCGTGCCAGGCGACACTGTCCCGGCCGTCGCGGTAGTAGCACAGCCCGGCCGTGGTGAACGGCTCGCCCAGTTCCTCGGCGTAGTGCGCGGACAGCGCGTCACGCGCCTCCGCGAGGACGGGGTGGGGGAGGACGTCGTCCGCGCCGTAGAAGGCGAGCAGTCGAGGTACGTCGACCACGTGGTCGTACATCGTGCGCCGCTCCGCACGCCACGGCACCTCCGCGGCCAGCTGTTCGAACAGGACGTCGGCCCCGCTGAGCCAGCCGGGGAGGACGTCGATCCAGGCGCCGTGGGCGAGCCGGGTACGGCGGATCCCGGCGAGCGACCCGAGCCGCAGCTCGTCGGTCTGGTCGAACAGGGAGCCCTGGAGGTGCCTGGTCATGGTTCCAGCGTATCTCCAGAATCGAAAATATGTTCCCATTAAATTCTCGACCCGCCCGCCTCTTTGGATACATTCGTGTATCGGATACATTCACGTATCGAATGGAGGTCGGGGCATGGCGGTGGAGGGTACGACCAGGCGTGTCACCAAGCGCCGGGTCCGCACGCGCGCCAATCTCCTCGACGCCGCGTTCGCGGTGTTCGCCGCCAAGGGATTCGGCCGGGTCTCCATCGAGGAGGTCTGCGAGGCCGCCGGCTACAGCAGGGGCGCCTTCTACTCCAACTTCGGCAGCCTGGACGAGCTGTTCTTCGCCCTCTACCAGCAGCGGGCGGACCTGATCGCGGAGCAGGTCTCCGGGGCACTCGCCGTCGACGGGCCGGATCTGGACGTGCCCGCCGCCGTGGACCGGGTGACCGAAGTGCTGCTCCTGGACCGCGACTGGCTGCTGGTGAAGACGGACTTCCTGGTCCACGCCGCCCGGGACCCGGCCGTCGCACAGACCTTGCTCGAACACCGGGCGCGCCTGCGCGGGGCGATCGCCGACCGGCTCGCCCGGGCGCAGGGGCACACCCCACTGCCCGCCGTGCTCGGCGACAGCGACGGCGCCGCACACGCCGTGGTCGCGGCGTACGACGGAGTCACCACCCAACTGCTGTTGGACAAGGACGTCGAGCACGCTCGCGCGTGGCTCAAGCAACTGCTCACCGCGCTGCTCACCGACGGCAGCGACACCACCGTATGAGGAAGGGACGGTCGCCATGGATGCCGACGTCATCGTCGTCGGAGCGGGACTCGCGGGCCTGGTCGCCGCGAGCGAACTGACCAGCCGGGGCCGCAGGGTCGCGCTGGTGGACCAGGAGAACGCCGCCAACCTCGGCGGACAGGCCTTCTGGTCCTTCGGCGGGCTGTTCCTCGTCGACTCTCCGGAGCAGCGGCGTCTGGGTATCAAGGACTCCTTCGACCTGGCCTGGAACGACTGGCAGGGCAGCGCCCAGTTCGACCGGGTGGACGACGAGGACTCCTGGGCGGTGCGCTGGGCGCGCGCGTACGTCGAGTTCGCGGCCGGCGAGAAGCGGGCCTGGCTGGACGGGCACGGCATCAAGTTCCTGCCCGCCGTGGGCTGGGCGGAGCGCGGCGACCTGCGCGCCCACGGCCACGGCAACTCCGTGCCCCGCTTCCACATCGCCTGGGGCACCGGCACGGGCGTCGTCGAGCCGTTCGCCCGGTACGCCAAGCAGGCCGCGAGCGACGGGCTGCTCACCTTCTACCACCGGCACCAGGTCGACGAGCTCGTGCTCGAGGACGGCGCGGCGCGCGGCATACGCGGCACGGTCCTGGCCGACGACGACTCATCCCGCGGTGTCGCCTCCAACCGCGACCGCGTCGGCGAGTTCGAGCTCACCGCCCAGGCCGTGATCGTCACCACCGGCGGCATCGGCGCCAGCCACGAGATCGTGCGCCGCTACTGGCCCGAGCGCCTCGGCACCCCGCCCACCGAGATGGTCACCGGCGTCCCCGCGTACGTCGACGGACGGATGCTCGACATCAGCGCGGAGGCGGGCGTACGGCTGGTCAACCGCGACCGCATGTGGCACTACACCGAGGGCCTGCAGAACTGGGACCCGATCTGGCCCGGCCACGGCATCCGCATCCTGCCCGGGCCGTCCGCCATGTGGTTCGACGCGCTCGGCCGCCGCCTGCCCGACCCGTGCCTGCCGGGCTACGACACCCTCAGCACCCTCAAGTACCTGCGCACCGAGGCGGACATCGCCGGCTACGACCACTCCTGGTTCATTCTCAGCCAGAAGATAATCGAGAAGGAGTTCGCACTGTCGGGCTCCGAGCAGAACCCCGACATCACCGCCAAGGACCGCGCCGGGTTCCTGAAGGAGCGGGTGCTCGGCAAGGGCGCCCCGGGCCCCGTGGCGGCGTTCCTGCGCAACGGCGCGGACTTCGTGACCGCCCCGAACCTTGAGCAACTGGTCGAGAAGATGAACCAGTTGACGGACAAGCCGCTCCTGGACGCGGAAGGCATCCGGCGCCAGATCGAGGCCCGCGACCTGCAGATCACCAACCCCTACAGCAAGGACGCCCAGGTGCAGGGCATCCGCAACGCCCGCCGCTACATCGGTGACCGCCTCGGCCGGGTCGCCACCCCGCACCGCATCCTCGATCCGGCGGCCGGCCCCCTGATCGGCGTCAAGCTGCACGTCCTGACCCGCAAGACCCTTGGCGGCATCCAGACCGACCTCGACTCCCGCGCGCTGGGAGCGGACGGGACGCCCATCGACGGTCTATACGCGGCCGGTGAGGTCGCCGGCTTCGGCGGCGGCGGCGTCCACGGCTACAACGCGCTGGAGGGCACCTTCCTCGGCGGCTGCCTCTTCTCGGGGCGCGCGGCGGGCCGGGCGGCCGCACGGCAGACCGCCTGAGGCACACCGACGGCCCGTCTCCTCACTCCTGAAGGAGGCAGGCCAGTACCGCCGCATGGCTCTGCTCCGGGGACTTGGCGGCGGTCAGCAGCGTCACCGTCGCCCCGCGTGCCGACGCGCGCAGCCGGTCGAGGAGCTCGGCCGCCTCGGGCTCGGTCAGCTCGGCCTCGTAGCGGCGTGCGAACTCCTCGTACGACCCCTCGCCCGCGTGGTACCAGCGGCGCAGTTCGGTGGACGGGGTGAGGGCCTTCGGCCACTCGTCCACGTGGGCCGCGTCCTTGGCCAGGCCGCGCGGCCAGAGGCGGTCGACCAGGACGCGCACGCCGTCCTCGGCTTCCGGCGGTTCGTAGATGCGGCGCACACGGACACTCACGTTCGGGGCCTTTCTCCCGGCGGCTCGTGCCGGGAGCGTACGCCGGGCGGGTGGGAGCAGCCGTGGAACCCGGAGGGTGCCTCACCTGACTGGACCCTGGACGCCGGGGGAGGTGCCCCGCCCGACGAGTCCGGCCCCGAGCGACCGGAGGCTCCCCGTCCGATTCCATCGGCCTCGTGCGGGTACTCCGGTCGCCGGACGGGCGCACAGGGAGGTCAGGACATGGGCGCATCGGACGATCTGCCGGTCGTACGCACACTCGCCGACCTCGCCGGCCTCGTACAGCGGCACCGGGGCCTGTACGTCCGCTGGTCGCGCGGCCCCGGGACCGACCTCCCGAGGGACTCCAGCACCGACGATCTGACGGGCGTGCCCATGTCCGGGCTGTCGGCCAACCCGCTCGACATGGAGGAGTGGTGGGAGGGGCGGCCCGTGGAGCTATGGGTGGCCCGTCGCCTGCACGACTACGCGCACCTGCCGCACGACAAGGGCCCCGGCGTCCGGCCCTGGGTCCTCAAGGGCCGGGAGACGGCCCGTGGCCCCGACAACGAGCCCCTCGTGACACAGGCCCGTCCGATGTGCTGGGTCGATTCCCGGGTGATCGACGAGGCACGGGCCGAGGTGGCCCGCCAGGAGAACGCCTGGGGGCCGCTGCGCCGCAGCGGACGCTGACCCCCTGGGGCGTGGGCTCCTCAGCGCGGGCGCAGGGTTTGCACGGCTGTGGCCGTCACGGCGTCCGCCACCGCCGCGAGGGCGGGCGAGTCCAGTTTCCACTGCTGCCAGTACAGCGGAACGTCCACCGCGCGGTCGGGGGCGAGCTGGACCAGGCGGCCGGAGCGCAGCAGCGGGTCGGCCTGGACCTCGGGCACCACGCCCCAGCCGAGGCCCGCGGCGACGGCTTCGACGAAGCCGTCCGAGGTGGGCACGAAGTGCCGTACCGGGCTCGCGCCGCCCCTGCCACGCCGCAGCCGGCGGACGAAACCGTCCTGGAGGTCGTCCCGCCGGTCGAAGACCACGACCGGCGCCTGAGCGAGCGTCTCCCGCAGCTCTCCGTCGAGATGCCGCTCGGCGAAGTCCGGGCGGGCCACGGCGACGTAGCGCATCGTGCCGAGCGCGCGCACGGAACACCCCGTCACGGGAACCGACGACGACGTCACCGCCGCCATCACCAGCCCTTCGCGCAGCAGCGCCGCGGTGTGGTCCTGGTCCTCGCGGCGCAGTTCGAAGCAGAGCCGCAGCTCCTCGGGGACGCGGGTGAGCGCCGGCAGGAACCAGGTCGCCAGCGAGTCGGAGTTCACCGCGATCGACACACGGGTCGCCTCCCCGGCGCCGCTCATGCCGAGCTCGGCGCGCGCGTCCCGCTCCAGCCGGGCCAGCTGGCGCGCCAGCCGCACCACGACCTCCCCCGACTCCGTCGGCCGCACCGGTTTCGTCCGCATCAGCAGGATCCGTCCGGTGCGCTGCTCCAGGGCCTTCACCCGCTGACTGACCGCCGACGGCGTCACATGCAGGGCGGCCGCCGCCGCGTCGAAGGTGCCCTCGTCCACGACCGCGAGCAGGGTCTGCACCTGGTCGAGAGGAAGCTCCGTCATCACCCGCTCCGCTCCTGAGGGCCATTACGATGGCTAAGGATACGTAAGAATCTTTAGCTGTACCTCCAGACGTCGTTTCCCTAGCGTCGATGGCATGTCCCACACCCTGACCGCCGCGGCCGCCGGATTCGGCACCGGCCTCTCGCTCATCGTCGCCATCGGCGCCCAGAACGCCTTCGTCCTGCGCCAGGGCGTCCGCCGAGAGGCGATCCTCGCCGTCGTCGGCATCTGCGCACTGTCCGACGCCCTCCTGATCGCCCTCGGCGTCGGCGGTGTCGGCGCAATGGTGGTGGCCTGGCCCGGAGCGCTGACCGTGGTGGGCTGGATCGGCGGGGCGTTCCTGCTCGGCTACGGCGCCCTCGCCGCCCGCCGTGCCCTCAAGCCCGGACAGGAAGCCCTGCGTACGGAGGGCGAGACCGCCGGGTCGCGTCGGCGGGCGGTGCTCACCTGTCTGGCGATGACCTGGCTCAACCCGCACGTCTACCTCGACACCGTGTTCCTGCTCGGGTCCGTCGCCGCCGACCAGGGTCCGCTGCGCTGGACGTTCGGCATCGGTGCCGCGGTCGCCAGCCTCTGCTGGTTCGCCGCGCTCGGCTTCGGGGCCCGGCTGCTCGGCCGCTGGCTGACCCGGCCCGCCGCCTGGCGGGTGCTGGACGGACTCGTCGCCGCAACCATGATCGTCCTTGGCGTCACGCTCATCGCCGGCAGCTGACCGCGCGGCGCGAGCGCCCGCACCGGTCCGGCCACCGCGGCGCGGCCGGCGGCGTCTGATCCCCTACAGGCCGCTGCGCCGGTGGAGCGAGTACTGCTCCATCAGCTGGCCGCGGGTCATCTCCAGCCGGTACGCGAGGATCTCGGCGACGATCCGCACCAGCGTCATGCCGAGCTGCGGATCCTCCTCGCACAGCTCGAGCACGGGCTGCGCCTCGAACTCGTAGGCGCGTACGGGGCTGAAGGCCTCCGCGCCGAAGTCCCACTGGTGCGGCGGGAACAGCCAGGACCAGCCCAGCAGATCGCCCGAGCCGAGAGTGGCGACGGTCACCCGCTGCAGCGACGTCACCTGCTGGTCGAGCGAGACCGCCCCGGAACGGATGACCCAGAAACGGTCGGCCGTGCCGCCCGCCTCGAAGATCCGGGTGTCCTCGGGGAAGGACACCTCCCGGCCGAGCGCCATCAGTCGCCCGCGCTGCGGCGGGGGAAGGGCGGTCAGCAGTTTCGTCGCTTTGGTCATGGCGCGGAGCTCCTCGCCGGCGATCGGTCCCGGTGCTGTTCCTATGCCCATTTCAGCCGCTGAGGGCGCGCGGAGCACCTCGGCGAACCCAGAAATTCCGCCCGATCCGGCGGTTGCCGCAACGCGGACATGAAAGAGCCCTGGCTGGACGGGGGAAGCCAGCCAGGGCCGTTGGCGGTGATGTACGGAGGACGATGCGGTCGACTCCGTCACCACGTATGAATGAACGATAAACCATCACAGGGTGTAGTCCGAACACGGAACCGGGTCCCGTGAGCTGTTTCACTTCGGCCTCACTGCTCCTGTGAGGTCACGACGCGGATCGTGTCCAGTTCCGGGTCGCTGGGGTCGGGCAGGTTCATCCCGGAGGCCAGCCCCGAGCGCAGGTACCGCAGCACCGGCTCGGTGAGCCGTTCGCCGGGCAGGACGGCCGGGATGCCCGGTGGGTAGGGCGTGACCATCTCCGCCGCCACCCGGCCGGCCGCCTCGGCCACGGGCACGTTCTCGGCCGGACCGAAGAACGCGTCGCGCGGCAGACGGTCCTGCGTCATCCGGAGCCCGGACGGCGACGGCACCTCCACCTGCGGGGCGGGCCCCAGGTCGGGCGCGGCGGCCGCGAGGTCTTTGAGCGCGGCGAGCAGTTCGCCGGTGGTCTCGTGGTCGTCGGCGTGGGTGAGCTGTGCGCCGATGCGGCGGTGGTCGGCCAGGTGCGTCTCGATGTTGCGGAACCCGCGCAGCCAGTCGGCTGCCTGGTACCCGGTGATGCCCAGCCCGTCCACCTCGATGATCACGGGCAGCGGGTCGAAGTCGTCGGCCTTTCCCCGGCCGCAGAAGTCGGCACGGTCGTTGACGTGCATCCCGTCGATCTCCTCGATGGCGGCCCGGACGTGGGCGGCGAGGTCGAGGGCGGCACCCAGGAGCTCCCACCCGTGCAGCACCATCTGCCGGCGCCAGCCGTCGAGCCCGGCGAGGATCAGCACCGACGGGCTGGTCGTGCCCAGCAGGTCGGCCCGCATCCCGAGCAGTTCGGGTGGCACCAGGTCGCCCTGCAGATGGAAGACGGAGCCCTGTTCGAGACCGCTGCCCATCTTGTGGATGCTCGTGACACAGATGTCGGCGCCCGCGTCCATCGCCCAGGACGGCAGCTCCGGGTGGAACGGCAGATGCGCACCCCACGCCTCGTCGACGATCAGCGGAACCGGCCGCCGGTGACAGACCTCGGCGACCGCCCGCAGATCCGCACAAGAGCCGTACGGCGTCGGACTGGTGACCAGCGCGCCCTTGGCGTCGGGATGCTCGGCGAACGCCCGGTCGAACGCCGCGGCGGACGGCGGATGCGCGAGATGCCGCTCGGCGTCCCAGCGGGGCTCGACCCACACAGGCTCGATACCGGACAGGATCAGCCCCGACACCACGGACTTGTGCGCGTCCCGCCCGATCAGCAGCCGCTCGTGCGGACCGGCGACGGCCAGCATCGCCGCCTTCACGGACAGGGAACTCCCGCACGTGCTGAAGAACGTGTGCTCGGCGTGGACGGCGTCCGCCATCAACTCCTGGGCACGCTGCAGTACTCGGCCCCGAGTGAGCCGGTCGTCGAGGCCGCCCGACGCCAGCACGTCACCGAGGAACACCGCGTCACCCAGTACCTGGCGCACCGCAAGATCGGCGCCACGAGCCTGCTTGTGCCCGGGCGGCGTGAACGACAACCGCCCGGTGCGCCGGTATTCGGCGAGGGCTTCCAGGACGGGGGCGCGGGTGTGATCGACGGCCATGGCAGCCGGGTTCCCGACATCGCCGACCGCAAATCACCCCGTGCACGGCGCCCGCTCAGCCGACCTCGGCGTGCCTGCCGGGGGTGAGGATCTCGTCCAGCACCCTGAGCACCACCTCGTAGGCCAGCCGCCGTACGGCCGCGTCCCGGGCTCCGTCCGGGTCGCCCGCCGCCAGGGCGTCGCTGCGCGCCCGCCACGCGCGTTCCTCCTGTTCCGCACAGGCCCTGCCGCGCTGGATGCGCCGCAACAGCTCGTCTGAGTCCACGACATCGGTCATGTCCTCCGCGTACCCCCGTGTTCCGCTTCGATGGCCGGGTGCGCGGGCTTCCGGCGACTTGTTCCGGCTGGTTTGGCGGGCCCCTCAGGGGTGAGCCGAACAGTGTGGGCGGCACGGCCGGACGAAAGCCCGTTTTCTTCGACTCGGTGGTGTCCTTCCCGGTCGATCAGTCAGGGAGCGAAGAAGTGAGCGCGCAGCACTGGACCGAGCCCGCAGGCAGCGCAACGTGCCGTCCGGCCGATGTCCGCCGGGCGGTACGGCATGCGGTGGCGAGCCGCTGCCGGGTCACCGGCATCCCGTGCGACGAGGACGCCCTCGAGGACGCCCTGCTCGTGGCGTCGGAACTGACGTCCAACGCCATCCTGCACGGCGGCGGTGTCACCGACGTCGCTGTCGATGTGGACGGGCGGGAGGTGCGGGTCTCCGTCAGTGACCGCAGCGACCGGCTGCCGGTGGTCACGGCGCCGATCGACGCGCAGGGGAGGCGTCGGTCAGGGGGCCGTGGCTGGCCGATCGTGTGCCGGCTGGCGCGGGACGTGCGGGTGGCGGGACTGCCCTCGGGCGGCAAACGCATCACCGCCGTGGTGCCGTTGGGCTGACCGGTCTTCGCCGTCGTGGCGTTTGTTCTCGCGGTGGCAGGGCAGATGCATTCTCGTGCTTCGGACCGGAGGCGCACCAGCGGGGAGCGGTATGCGCTCCCGGGTCTCCGGGACCCGGATCGGCGCCCTTCCCGCGGTAGTCCCTGAAGTCCCTGAAAAGACCGTTCAGGAGCGATTCCGCATGCCCATCGATACGTCGACAAGCCGTTCTGGCACGTCCGACCACTCCGCCGCGCACCACCGGCGGTGCCATGACGACGCTCCCGACACCACCCACCTCTTCACCCAACTGCACACCCTGGAGGACGGCCCCGAGCGGGATGCCGTCCGCGATGAACTCGTCAGCGCATGGCTGCCCATGGCCCACCGCATCGCCGGCCGGTTCCGCGACCGCGGCGAATCCCTCGAGGACCTCCGTCAGGTGGCCGCGCTCGGGCTGGTCAAGGCCATCGACCGCTACGACCCGGCCCGGGGCGCCTTCGAGAGCTACGCCGTGCCCACCATCACCGGCGAGGTCAAGCGGCACTTCCGGGACCGGATGTGGGCCCTGCGCGTGCCCCGCCGAGTCCAGGAGCTGCGCAACAAGGTACGGGTCGCCCGCCGGGAACTGGCCCAGAGCCCGGGCTCGCCCGAGCCCACCGTCGCCGACATCGCGGCGCACAGCGGGCTGACCGAGGACGAGGTCTCCACCGGAGTGGAGGCGCTGGAGAGCTTCAGCACCCTCTCGCTCGACGCCGAACTCTCCACCGACGACGAGGGCTACAGCCTCGCCGACACGCTCGGCGCGCCGGACGGCTCGTACGACGTCGTGGTCGACCGCGAGTCGGCCAAGGAGAGTCTGCGCAATCTGCCGGAACGCGAGCGCGCCATCCTCTACATGCGCTTCTTCGAGGACATGACGCAGAGCCGTATCGCCGACCGGCTGGGCATCTCCCAGATGCATGTCTCACGCCTGATCAGCCGAAGCTGCGCCCGCGTGCGCAACGAGGCCCTCGGGCACAGGAGGGCCCGACGCAGGACCCGTCACCACTCGGCGGCGGCCTGACCCGACACGTCGCCGGCCGGGCGACCGCGAGGGAACGGCGGCGGGCCGTCACCCCGCCGCCGTGTCCTTCCCCTCGATGTGCGCCCGGACCTGCTCCGGCGTCAGATACGAGTCGCTGTACACGAAGTCCTTGAGTTTGGCGGACCGGTGGGCCGTGAGACCGGTGCGGACGAAATCGTCGCCGGCGACCGCGTTGAGCAGCCAGTTGGTCATGACGCGAGTCTTGGCGACGTTGGTGCGCAGTGCCGACCAGTGGTAGCCGCGGGCGACGGCCTGGGCGGGCAGGCCGCGCAGTTCGACGCCGAGCGGCTTGGAGACCGCGTCGCGGCCGCCGAGGTCGACGACCAGGCCCAGGTCCTTGTGGACGTACGGCTGCATCGGTTCGCCCCGCAGCGTCGCGATGACGTTGTCGGCGACCTTCTTGCCCTGGCGCAAGGCGTGCTGGGCCGTGGGCGGACAGATCGCGCCCTCCTCGCCCTTGGCCTTGTCGGGCACCGCGGCGGCATCGCCGAGCGCGAACACGCCGTCGTGTCCCGGCAGGTTCATCTCGGCGGTGACGGCGAGCCGCCCGCGCACCGTCTCCGCGCCGAGCGTGGCGATCAGCGGGCTCGCGACGACGCCCGCCGTCCAGATCAGCGTGTGGGTGGGGACCACCCGCCCGTTGGTGAAGGTCACCTCCTCGGGGCCGGCCTTGGCGATCGAGACGCCGAGGGAGATGTCGATGCCGCGCCCGCGCAGCACTTCCTGCGCGCTGCGGCCGAGCTTCTCGCCCAGCTCGGGCATCAGCTTGGGGGCGATGTCGATCAGGTGCCACTTGATCAGGTGCGGATCCAGCCGGGGGTAGCGCTTGACGGCGTTGTGGGTGAGGCGCTGCAGGCAGGCGGCCGTCTCGGTGCCCGCGTAACCGCCGCCGACGACCACGAACTGCAGCCGGGAGGCGCGCTCGGCGGGGTCATGGCTGGCGTCGGCGAGGTCGAGCTGGGAGATGACGTGGTCGCGGATGTAGGCGGCCTCGGCGAGCGACTTCATGCCGAAGGCGTTGTCGACGAGCCCCGGGATGTCGAACGTCCGGGTGACGCTCCCGGGAGCCAGCACGATGTAGTCGTACGGCTCGTCGACGAGCTCGTCCGTGACGGTGCGGATGACGCAGACCTTGGCCTTCAGGTCCACGCCGATCGCTCCGCCCGGGATGATCCGCGTGCGGTACTTACGGCTGCGGCGCAGGGACAGGGCGATGGACTGGGGGGTCAGCACACCGGAGGCGACCTGGGGCAGCAACGGCAGATAGAGCTGGTAGGCGAACGGTGTCACCAGGGTGACGGCGGCCTCGTCGGGTGAGAGTCGGCGTTCCAGGCGCCGTACGCACTCCACTCCCGCGAAGCCCGCGCCCACCACCAGGATCCTGGGTCGTGTCACGATGTCCATCCCTTCCGCGGTTCCGGGGCGGTCTGCCTCGACGCCATGCGCGTGCCCTGGATCGTGGCTTCACACCTCATCGATCCCACCGTGCCCTCAGCCGCTGCGCCAGTCGGGCGCGGCAGGCAGACGAACGGCTGGAGACCAGCATGCCCGTTCGGACCGTGAATCGCGCCGGGCGGACGCTCACCAGGGCAGGAACGCGTGCACATCCTTGCCCTGGTCGGCGGTCACCACACTGACCTGGTCGCACAGCGCGTGGATCAGATGCCAGCCGATGCCTCCGCCGCCCTGGCTCGGACGGAACGGACGCGGAGCGGGCCGCGTGGTGCTGGTGTCGTGCAGGGTGACATGCACTCCGTCGTAGGTGCGGCGCATCCGCAACTGGAACGGACCCGGGGCGTACTGGACCGCGTTGGCGGCCAGCTCGGTGACCACCAGCAGGACGTCGTCCCACTGTTCGCGGGAGGACGGCGGCACGACGCGCGCGAGGTCGCTCAGGAACCTCTCCGCGGCCAGGCGCGCACCCGTGACGTCGTGCGGCCCACCCGCGAAGCCCGTCGTGCGGCTCGGGATGCCCTGGGCAGCCAGTGTGTCGTCCCAACGCGGCTCGGTTGCCATGTCGCCTTTCCAGCCCTTCCTGTTCCAGGGCTGTCCCCGTGTCTCCTGCGCCCCCAGTTCTGCGGGTTCCCGGGGGACGCCGACCCTACGCGTCCGACGGCGGGCCGGTCGGCGAGCTCATCGGAAGACGTTGTCCGAGTCGTCCAAGCCGTCCAAGCCGTCCAAGCCGTCCAAGCCCGACAGATCGTCCGCCGCGCCCAGCCGGGGCGGTCGCGAGCGCGCCTGGTACATCGCGTCGATCTCCACCGCGTAGCGCTGCACGATCGCATCCCTGCGCAGCTTCATCGAGGGTGTCAGCAGCCCGTTCGCCACGTCGAACGGCTCCGGCAGCACGCGGAACACCCGGATGGACTCCGAGCGCGACACCGTGCTGTTCGCCGCGGCGACCGCCCGCGCGACCTCCTCGCGCAGCGCGTTCTCCTCCCGGGCCTCCCGCAACGGCGTGTCGCCCTGCATGATCAGACCCGCCCGCCAGTGCACGAGGAACTCCGGGTCCAGGGTGATCAGGGCCCCCACGCACGGACGGTTGTCGCCCACGACGACCGCCTGGTGGATGAGCGGATGCATCCGCAGCCGCTGCTCCAGCGCCGTCGGCGCGACACTCTTGCCGCTGCTGGTGATGATGACGTCCTTCTTGCGGCCGGTGATCGTCAGATAGCCCTCGGAGTCCAGCCGGCCGAGGTCGCCGGTGGCCAGCCAGCCGTTCCTCAGCGCGGCCGCCGTCGCGGCCGGGTCGTTGACGTAGCCCTGGAACACCGACGGCCCGCGCACCAGGATCTCCCCGTCCGCGGCCACCTCGAGCTCCATGCCCGGCAGCGCCTGCCCGACGGTGCCCGACTTCTCCCGGCCCAGCGGCTGCATGGTGACCGCGGCGCCGGTCTCGGTCAGCCCGTACCCGTCGTGCACGTACATGCCGATGCCCTCGTAGAAGAGGGACAGTTCACGGCTGAGCGGCGAGCCTCCCGACGTCCCCCGGGCCGCCCTTCCGCCCAGCGCGGCCCGCAGCCTGCGGTACACCGTCCGCTCGTACAGCGCGTGCTGCAGCCGTAGATCCAGACCGGGTCCCGACCCCCGGCCCAGCCGCTGCCGCTCGGTGGCCGTGGCGAAGTCCCGGGCGGTCTCCGCGGCCCGCTCGAACAGCGCGCCGCGGCCCGCCTGCTGGGCCGTCCGAAGGAAGTTCTTGTAGATCTTCTCGAAGACCGACGGTACGGCGTAGAAGTACGTGGGCCGGAACGAGCGCAGCGCCGACGACAGCGACTGAGGGCTCACATCGGGTTCAAGGCCCATCAGCAGGCCCCCGCGGACGCACAGGCCCTGGATCATCAGGCCGTACACATGGGAGAAGGGGAGGAAAGCGAGAACCCGCCCCTGCTCCCCGGGGGGTGCCGCCGTGTGGCCCCAGCCCGCGAGGAGGGTGTCGCAGGGACTGGCCAGGTTCCGATGGCTCAGCGCACAGCCCAGCTGACGGCCCGACGTGCCCGAGGTGTAGGCGATCACCGCGGTGGAGTCCGGCAGCACGATCCGGCGCAGCGAGTCGACCGTCGCCGACGGGATGAACTGGCCGCGCGCGGCAAGCTCCTCCAGAGCGCCCGCGTCCAGCTGCCACACCTGCCGCAGGGACCCGAGCGTCGCACACACGGACCCGACCGTCATCACGCCCTGCTCGTCCTCGACCACCACGGCCACACAGCCCGCGTCCCGGAGGATCCACTCGACCTGCTCGCGCGACGACGTCGGATAGATCGGCACGACCTCCGCGCCCACCGCCCACAGGGCGTAGCTGAGCACCGTCCACTCGTAACGGGTCCGGGCCATGATCGCCACGCGGTGGCCCGGGGAGATGCCGGACGCGACCAGACCCTTGGCCAGATCGACCACTTCGTCCCGCAGTTCGACCGCGGTGACCTCCTCCCAGACAGTGGAGGCGGCGTCGGGGCGGCGTGCGATCAGCGGCAGGGTCGGATTGCGGGCCGCCGTCTCGAAGAGGCTGTCGGCGAGCCCGCCGGTCAGCGGCGAAACGCTCGGGGGAGCGAGGGCGAAGTCGCGCATGCGCTGCTCCTGATGTGTACGGGCTGTGACCCCGCCGACGAGAACTGTTATCGACGGTGGTCGAATCTAGCCCAGGTGAGACCGGTTCGTGCCAGGAACGGAGAACTGAACCCGTCCTGATGATCTCGGCGTGTTCGGGGGACTCGGAGGGCATGAGTCACACCAATCCCGATCCGGAGCCCGAGCGCACGACAGGCCTGGAACCGGGCGGCGGCGTACCCCCAGGGGAAACCCCACCCGCGGAGAGCAGCCTGCCCGGCGCGGGCCCCCGGGAGACGCACAACCCGACCAAGGGCTGGGCCAAGGGCCCGCTCACACTGATCATCGTTCTCGCCGTGCTGGTCGCGGCCTTCTTCCTGGCGTACGGCGTGGTGCTGATGCTGTAGGGCCTGTCACGTCTGGGTGTGGCGTACGCACTCGACGACGACGTCCCGCAGGCTGCCCGTCCGCTTCAGCAGCTCGCGCTGCACCCGGGCGCCGTTGCCGCGCCGCAGCAGCCTGTCGCAGGACTCCTGCGCCCGGTCGAGGTCCCCGCTGTCGGCGAGCGCCTCCCCGACGTGTTCCAGCAGCGCCCGTACGACCGTCTCGGCGGGCGCCGGCCGCATCACCGCCGGGTGCAGCAGCACCTCCGTCAGCCCCGAGCGGGCGGCCCGCCAGGCGGCCAGCCGCAGCAGGCTCACGCTGTGATCGGCCGGTTCCCGGCCCGCCCGCCACTCGCGCGCCGCCGTCTCCACGAGCCCTCGGGCGAGGGTCGCGACGAGGACGGCGGTCTCCGCGTGCAGACAGACGTCCGCGACCCGGATCTCGACCGTGGGGTAGTTCCGGGACAGGCGGGCGTCGAAGTAGGCCATCGCCTCGTCGAGGATGGTGCCGGTGGCCAGCATGTCCGCGACCCGCTGGTGATACCGCTGTGCCGAGCCGAAGATCTCCGTCGGTCCGGCCGACGGCCAGCGCTGCCAGACCCGGCTGCGATAACTGCTGTAGCTGGTGTCCTTGCCCTGCCAGAAGGGGGAGTTGGCGCTCAGCGCCGACAGCACCGCGAGCCAGGGCCGCACCCGGTCGACGACGGCGACGCCCTCCTCGTCGGACTCGACGCAGACATGGACGTGGCAGCCGAGCACAAGCTGTTCCTGGGTGGCGATCCCGTACTGCTCCTCCATCCACTGGTAGCGGCGGTGGATACCGACGGCGGGGCTGACCGGCAGCGGCGACGTGGCGAGCGCCGCGACCGCGCACCCGATCTTCCCGGCATGCCGGGCTGCCTCCTTGCGGCAGCGGACGATCTCCGCGCCCAGGTCGCCCATGTCCGACTGCGGGTGTGTGGCGAACTCCAGCATCTGCTCATGGAGTTCCTTCTCGAACACGTCCTGGTCCACGTCGTCCTGAGCGACCCGGGCGAGCACCGCGCCGGACCGGGCCCGCGCCTCTCCGGTCTCCGGGTCCACCAGGAGGAGCTCCTCCTCCACTCCGACCGTGCGCACGTCAAGCGGCCCTTCGACGACCCTCTACGACCACGGGGGACATCCCGTCGTACGTCCCCCGACTGCCCCGGAAGGCCGCCCGGACACCTGTAGCCCGGAAACCGCCCCGTCAGGACGGCCGCAGCCAGACCGTGGCCAGCGGCGGCAGGGTCAGCCGGATGCTCGCCGGACGGCCGTGCGAGCCCTCCGCCTCCGCCTTGACCGGGTCGGGCCGGGTGATGTCGCTGCCGCCGTAGCGGGCGGCGTCGGTGTTGAGGATCTCCTGCCAGGCGGGGATGTCGCCGGGGACGCCGAGACGGTGGTCGTGGCGGACGACCGGGGAGAAGTTCGACACCGCCAGCAGGGGCGTGCCCGCGGCGTCGTACCGCAGGAACGCGAAGACGTTGTCGTCGGCCGCCTCGCACTCCACCCACTGGAAACCGGCCGGGTCGGTGTCGCGCTGCCAGAGGGCCGGGATACGCAGGTAGTGCGCGTTGAGGTCGCGGACCAGGTCCTGGATCCCGCGGTGATCACCCGCGGCGCAGTAGTCCGGGTCGAGGAGCCACCACTCCGGGCCGTGCGCCTCGGACCATTCCCCGCCCTGGGCGAACTCCTGGCCCATGAAGAGCAGTTGCTTGCCCGGATGGGCCCACATGAAGCCCAGATACGCGCGGTGGTTGGCGCGCCGCTGCCACCAGTCGCCGGGCATCTTCGACACCAGGGCCTGCTTGCCGTGGACGACCTCGTCGTGCGAGATGGGCAGCACGTAGTTCTCGCTGTAGGCGTAGATCATCGAGAAGGTCATCTCGTGGTGGTGGTACTTGCGGTGGATCGGCTCCTTGCTCATGTACTCCAGCGAGTCGTGCATCCAGCCCATGTTCCACTTCAGCCCGAAGCCCAGTCCGCCGCTGTCGGTCGGCCGGGTCACCCCGCCCCAGGCGGTGGACTCCTCCGCGATCGTCACCACGCCCGGCGCCCGCCGGTACACGGTCGCGTTCATCTCCTGCAGGAACGCCATCGCGTCCAGGTCCTCCCGCCCGCCGAAGGCGTTCGGCGTCCACTGGCCGGGCTCGCGCGAGTAGTCGAGGTACAGCATCGACGCCACCGCGTCCACGCGCAGACCGTCGATGTGGAACTCCTCGCACCAGTACACGGCGTTGGCGACCAGGAAGTTGCGCACCTCGGTCCGCCCGAAGTCGAACTCGTACGTCCCCCAGTCCGGATGCTCGGCCCGCTGCGCGTTCCCCGGCTCGTACAGCGGATCCCCGTCGAACCGGGCCAGCGCCCAGTCGTCCTTCGGGAAGTGCGCCGGAACCCAGTCCATGATCACGCCGATGCCCGCCCGGTGCAGGGAGTCGACGAAGAACCGGAAGTCGTCCGGGCTGCCGAGCCGCGCGGTCGGCGCGTAGTACGAGGTGACCTGGTAGCCCCAGGAGCCGCCGAAGGGGTGCTCGGCGACCGGCATCAGCTCGACGTGCGTGAAGCCGAGGTCCTTGACGTACGGCGGCAGCTGCTCGGCGAGTTCACGGTACGTCAGTCCCGGCCGCCAGGACGGGAGGTGGACCTCGTAGACGGAGAACGGCGCCTCGTGGACCGGGGTGTCCGCGCGGTGGGACAGCCACTCCTGGTCGCCCCACTCGTAGTGCGAGGCCGTCACGACGGACGCCGTCGCGGGCGGCACCTCGGTGCGGCGCGCCATCGGGTCGGCCTTCAGGAACCGGCCGCCGTACTGGGACGTGATCTCGAACTTGTAGCGGCTTCCCTCGCCGATGCCCGGCAGGAACAGCTCCCACACACCCGACGCGCCCATCGACCGCATCGGGAACGCCGTCCCGTCCCAGCAGCAGAAGTCCCCGGTGACGCGGACGCCGCGGGCGTTGGGCGCCCACACGGTGAAGCGGGTGCCGGTGACGCCCTGGTGGGTCATCGGCTCGGCGCCGAGCGCCTGCCACAGCTGCTCGTGCCGGCCCTCCCTGATCAGATGCAGATCGAGCTCGCCCAGGGCGGGCAGGAAGCGGTACGGGTCATGGACCTCGTGCTCCGCGTCCTCGTACGCCACCAGAAGCGTGTAGTCGGGGATCGTCTTTGTCGGCAGTACGCCGGAGAACAGGCCGTCACCCTCCGAGACGAGGCCGATGCGCTTGCCGTCGACCAGCACGCTCACCGCGCGGGCGAACGGCCGCAGCGCCCGCACGGCGATCCCGCCGGGGACGGGGTGCGCGCCGAGCAGGGCGTGCGGGTCGTGGTGGGAGCCGGCCAGCAGGCGCTCCCGGTCGGCCGGGTCCAGGGGCGGGGCGCTCCCGCCCGCCTTCCGTGCGGGCGGGAGCGGGCCCGAGGGCTCCGGGATTGAGATGTCGCGCAGCGCCACGGCTTCAGTCTCCTCTCACGGCGAGTCGTTCGATCGCCGCCATCGGTACGGGGAGCCAGTCCGGACGGTGCCTGGCTTCGTAGAGCACCTCGTAAACGGCCCGGTCGGTCTCGTAGGCCCGGAGCAGGCCGTGCTTCTTTCGCGGGTCCCAGCCGGCCCGGGCGGCATAGCCCGCGCAGTAGGCCTCCCGGCACCGGCGCGCCCACCGCGGACGCCACGGGCGGCGCTGGCGGGCCGCGTAGTCGAAGGAACGCAGCATCCCCGCGATGTCCCGGACGGGCGACTGGGCGCTGCGCCGCTCGGCGAGCGGGCGGGACGGTTCGCCCTCGAAGTCGATGACGAACCACTCACGGCCCGCCCGCAACACCTGCCCCAGGTGCAGATCGCCGTGGATCCGCTGGGCGGGCGGCCCCGGATCGCAGGTCAGCAGGGCGCTGAACGCGGACCGCAGCCCGGGCACGAACGGCCGCAGCCCCGGCACGCTGTGCGCCGCGTCGTCCAGCCGGTCGGTCATCGCGGCCGCCGTACGGCCGTTCTCGCAGCGCCCGCCGGACGGGAAGGCCACGGCCAGCGCGAGGTGCACCTCCGCGGTGGCCCGGCCCAGCTCACGGGCCTGGGAGGTGAAGTCGTCGCCGGTGCCGAGCGCGTGCAGGGCCAGCGTCCAGCCGTCGGAGGCGTCCCGCAGGAAGGGCTGCAGCACGCCGAGTGTCGCCTTCTGCGGCTGGGTCGTCCGGAACCAGGCCACGGGAGCCGGGACCCGGTCGCAGCCCTGCCCGGCCAGCGCGCCCGGCACCTCCAGGTCGGGGTTGACGCCGGGTTGGATGCGCCGGAAGACCTTCAGAATGAACTCGTCGCCGTACACCAGTGAGGAGTTCGACTGTTCGGCGTCCAGCACGCGGGGCACCAGACCGGCCGGGACCGCCTTGGCCGGGTCGGCCTCGAAGCGCAGGGGCCCCGCCGTGCCGGGGTGCCGCAGCCGCTCCAGGAGCAGCTGCGCCGTCCGGGGGTCCTGCAGGGCGTCGTAGACCGTCATGTCGGCCAGCGGGCCCTGGTGGACGCGGCCGATCAGGGCCCGGCCGAGGCGTGGTGAGGCGTGCTCGCGGATCCCGAGGAGCAGCTGGTAGCAGTCGCCGGGCGGGGGAGTGCCGCCGGGGGCGGGCACCCCCGCGAGACCGGCGTGGCCGCCCGTGTGACCGGCGTGCACCAGAAGATGCAGACAGCCCGGGAACAGCTCCGTCAGCGACAGCAGGCGCAGGTCGGTGACGGGCCGGTCCTTGCCGGCGAACCAGCGCTGCCGGGGCAGCCATTCGCGCAGCAGCCCGTCCAGCGAGGCCATGGACTGCGTGAGCTCATACCTGCTGGGGCGGAGAGTTGCGGTCTTCGTCATGGTGACGCCTCCTTTCGTCGGCGCACTCTCACAGCCGTCTGGCGATGCGAGATGCGACGCGGACGAGCCGGAACCAGTAGAAGCCGTGGCCCCCCAGGGTCAGCAGGTACGGCAGTTCGCCGATGGCGGGGAAACGGACCCCGCCGAACAGCTCGACCGGATGGCGGCCGCTGAACTCGCGCAGGTCCAGCTCGGTCGGCTGGGCGAAACGGGCGAAGTTGCTCACACACAGCACCAGGTCGTCCTCGTACTCCCGCAGGAACGCCAGTACGGCCGGGTTGGAAGACTGGAGTTCGGTGTACGAGCCGAGACCGAAGGCGGGGTTCTGCTTGCGGATCTCGATCATCCGGCGGGTCCAGTGCAGCAGCGACGACGGCGACGCCATGGACGCCTCGACGTTGGTGACCTGGTAGCCGTAGACCGGATCCATGATCGTGGGCAGGTAGAGGCGGCCCGGATCGCAGGTGGAGAAGCCCGCGTTGCGGTCCGGGGTCCACTGCATCGGGGTGCGTACCGCGTCGCGGTCGCCGAGCCAGATGTTGTCGCCCATGCCGATCTCGTCGCCGTAGTACAGGATCGGCGAGCCGGGCAGCGACAGCAGCAGGGCGGCGAACAGCTCGATCGTGTGGCGGTCGTTGTCCAGCAGGGGGGCGAGTCGGCGGCGGATGCCGATGTTGGCGCGCATACGCGGGTCCTTGGCGTACTCCGCGTACATGTAGTCGCGCTCTTCGTCGGTGACCATCTCGAGCGTGAGCTCGTCGTGGTTGCGCAGGAAGATGCCCCACTGACAGCCGGACGGGATGGCCGGGGTCTTGGCCAGGATTTCCGAGACCGGATAGCGGGACTCCCGGCGGACGGCCATGAAGATCCGCGGCATGACCGGGAAGTGGAACGCCATATGGCATTCGTCGCCGCCGGCGCGGAAGTCGCCGAAGTAGTCGACCACGTCCTCGGGCCACTGGTTGGCCTCCGCCAGCAGGACCGTGTCCGGGTACAGCGCGTCGATCTCGCGGCGGACCCGTCTGAGGAACTCGTGGGTGGCCGGCAGGTTCTCGCAGTTGGTTCCCTCCTCGGCGTACAGGTAGGGCACGGCGTCCAGCCGGTAGCCGTCGATGCCCAGGTCCAGCCAGAAGCGGAGAGCGGCCAGGATCTCCTCCTGTACGGCCGGGTTCTCGTAGTTGAGGTCCGGCTGGTGGGAGAAGAACCGGTGGAAGAAGTACTGGCCGCGGACCGGGTCGTACGTCCAGTTCGAGGACTCGGTGTCGACGAAGATGATGCGGGCGTCCTGGTACTGCTTGTCGTCGTCGGCCCACATGTAGTAGTCCCCGTAGGGGCCGTCGGGGTCCTTGCGGGACTCCTGGAACCACGGGTGCTGGTCGCTGGTGTGGTTCATGACGAAGTCGATGATGACGCGCATACCGCGCTGGTGGGCGGCGTCGACGAACTCCACGAAGTCGGCCAGGTCACCGAAGTCCGGCAGCACGGCGGTGTAGTCGGAGACGTCGTAACCGCCGTCGCGCAGCGGCGACTTGAAGAACGGCGGGAGCCACAGGCAGTCCACGCCGAGCCACTGCAGATAGTCGAGCTTGGCGGTCAGGCCCTTGAGGTCGCCGATGCCGTCGCCGTTGCTGTCCTGGAAGGAGCGGACCAGAACCTCGTAGAAGACGGCGCGCTTGAACCACTCCGGGTCACGGTCCTTGGCGGGCGTGTCCTCGAAGGTGTCCGGGACGGGCTCGTTGACAGTCATGACGCTGCTGGCCCTCCGTTCTGCGGCGCGGCGGGCGACCGCTGGACGTGGAACACGTGGGCCGGGGCCCTGCCGGGTTCCAGGCGCACATAGTTGGCGCTGCCCCAGTGATAGGTCTCGCCGGTGAGCTCGTCGCGCACCGGCACCGACTCGTGCCAGTCCAGGCCGAGTTGCGGCATGTCCAACGAGACCGTGGCCTCCTGGGTGTGGTGGGGGTCGAGGTTCGCGACCACCAGAACGATGTCGGTGCCCGTGCGTTTGCTGTACGCGATGAGTGCGTCGTTGTCGGTCCGGTGGAAGCGGAGGTTCCTGAGCCGGCGGAGTGCGGGGTGCTCCCTGCGGATGGTGTTGAGCTTGGTGATGAGGGGGGTGATGGTGCGTCCCTCGCGTTCGGCGGCGTCCCAGTCGCGGGGCTTGAGCTGGTACTTCTCCGAGTCCAGGTACTCCTCGCTGCCCTCGCGCAGCGGCGTGTTCTCGCACAGCTCGTAGCCCGAGTACACCCCCCACGTGGGCGACAGGGTCGCGGCGAGGACCGCGCGGACCTCGAACGCCGGGCGGCCGCCGTGCTGCAGGTAGGCGTGCAGGATGTCGGGCGTGTTGACGAAGAAGTTCGGCCGCATGTAGGCCGCCGCCTCACCCGACAGCTCCGTCAGATACTCCGTCAGCTCCTGCTTGGTGGTGCGCCAGGTGAAGTACGTGTACGACTGCTGGAACCCGATCTGCGCCAGGGTGTGCATCATCGCCGGCCGGGTGAACGCCTCCGCCAGGAAGACCACATCCGGGTCCGTGCGGTTGACGTCCGCGATCACCCGCTCCCAGAACACCACCGGCTTGGTGTGCGGATTGTCCACCCGGAAGATCCGCACCCCGTGCGCCATCCAGTGCCGCAGCACCCGCACCGTCTCCGCGACCAGGCCGTCCATGTCCCGGTCGAACGCGATCGGATAGATGTCCTGGTACTTCTTCGGCGGGTTCTCCGCATACGCGATCGACCCGTCGGGGCGGTGACGGAACCACTCCGGGTGCTTGTCCACCCACGGATGATCCGGCGAACACTGCAACGCGAAGTCCAGCGCCACCTCCAGACCGTGCGCCCGCGCCTGGGCCACGAACCAGTCGAAGTCTTCGATCGTGCCCAGCTGCGGGTGCACGGCGTCGTGCCCGCCCTCCGGCGAGCCGATCGCCCACGGCACCCCCACGTCCTCGGGGGCGGGGGACAGGGTGTTGTTGCGGCCCTTGCGGAAGGTGCTGCCGATCGGGTGGATCGGCGGCAGGTACACCACGTCGAAACCCATCCCGGCGATCACCGGCAGCCGGCGCGCGGCCGTGCGGAACGTGCCGTGCGCCCGCTCCGCCGTGCCCTCGGAGCGCGGGAAGAACTCGTACCACGACCCGAACAGCGCCCGCTCCCGCTCCACCAGCAGCGGCAGCGGCTCGCAGGCCGTCACCAACTCCCGTAGCGGATACCGCGCCAGCACACCGTCCACCTCCGGCGTCAACGCCGCCGCAAGGCGCGTCGCGACCGGAAGCGAATCGTCCCGCAGGGCCCTTGCCGCGTCCAGCAGCACCGTGCGTGCCGTCCGCTCGGGCACGTCGTCGGCGGCCCGCTCGTACAGGTTCGCGCCCTCCTCGAGGACCAGGCCGGTGTCGATTCCGGCCGGGACCTTGATCCGGGCGGTCCGGCGCCAGGTGGTGAGCGGATCGCTCCAGGCCTCCACGGTGTACGTCCAGCGGCCCTCGGTGTCCGGGGTGACCTCGGCCCCCCAGCGGTCGGTGCCGGGGGCGAGTTCACGCATCGGCGTCCACGGGCCGGGGCGGCCCTGCGGATCCCGCAGGACGACGTTGGCGGCGACCGCGTCGTGCCCCTCGCGGAACACGGTGGCGGTGACCTGGAACGTCTCTCCAGGCACTGCCTTCGCCGGGCGCCTGCCGCCGTCCACCGCCGGGTGGACGTCCCGTACCGGGATGCGGCCGATGGCCGCGGTCGTACTCATGGGTCTCACCTCCGTCGTACTCATAGCCGGGCCCCTGGGGCCCGGCTCGGGATCCTGCACCGGAAAGGGGACTACCGCCTTGCCCGGGAACGCCGACCCGACGGGGGTCCCCGCCGGTGGACTCGGGTCGGGCGCGGACGGCCGTGCTGCTCCAGCAGGTAGGTGGCCTGGCTGGTGCGCAGATAGCGCTCGGCCGCCTCGGCCGCCTCGCGCGCGCAGCGCTTTCCCATCAGTACGCAGAGGGTGTAACCCGAGTCCTCGAAGGTGGCCCGCACCGTGCGGTCGGCGGGGGCCGCGAGCATCACGCGCTCCCAGGCCCGGTACCGCCGCAGCTGCCGGGCGACTTCGGCTCTGGCGGGTAGCAGCATCATGGCGCCGTGTCACCTTCCGGGCGCTCGATGGGCACGTTCCCGACGGTCGGGCCGGCGGCCGTGCGCACGGCGACACGGATCCGTTGCGGCGATCGAGGCCTTCACTCATAGTGCATGCACGGCGACCCAGCGTCTTGTTAGAGCTTCAACAACCTCGGTGTGTTGTGCTCGTGTTGCACGAATGGACTAGCGGCCGCACTGTTAAGGGTGACTCAGAAGCGATCAGCGCTCACGCTTCGTGTTCGGGGGTCGGCCCGCTAGGGCGAGGAGGAGCGAGAGCCTCGCCGGTGAGGAGCCACGACGATGAAGACCGCAGTGCCCTGCTACTACCACCTCGACGTGGAGGTCAGCCCGGAACGCGTCGGACAGGTCAGCCGCATCCTGGCGGCCCACCTCAGGTACTGGGACCTCGAACTGCTCGTCAAGCCCGTCTGCCACAGCGCCGAGCTGCTGCTGAAGGCCATCGACGAACACGCGTCGGACAAGCACACCTCGATCGAGATGTGGTGGAACCGCCAGCACCTGATCACCGCCGTCGGCGGCGACGACCACGGGCTCCGCCCGGACCAGGATCTCCGTGCCTGCCTGGAGCACATCGCCGCGATGAGCGACGGCTGGGGCTGCTGCGCCACGGACACCGGCAGCAAGGTCATCTGGTTCTCGCAGCGGGCCCGCGCCGGCCAGCGCGTCCCGCTGGTGCCGAAGGCGCCCGCGCCGAACCTGCGCGAGGGGCTTCAGGTGCCCCGCGAGCTCCCGGTCACCGCACTGGGCGCCCCGCCGAACCCGGCGGACGACGGCGCTCTGGAGGACGCGCGGTGACGCAGCAGCCGAACCGGAAGACCGGGGTGCCCGCGTGGAGCGGGCACCCCTATCCCTTGGGTGCCGCCTACGACGGCAAGGGCACCAACTTCGCCCTGTTCAGCGAGGTCGCCGAACGGGTCGAACTCGTCCTGGTCGACGACTGCGGGCGGCACCGCAGCGTCCCGCTGACCGAGGTCGACGGTTTCGTCTGGCACTGCTATCTGCCCGGGACCGGCCCCGGGCAACGCTACGGCTACCGGGTGCACGGCCCGTGGCACCCGACCCTCGGACAGCGCTGCAACCCGGCCAAGCTGCTGCTCGACCCGTACGCCACCGCAGTGGACGGCCAGATCGACAACCACCCCTCGCTGTACGAGCGTTCCACGGCCGGCCCCGACCCGGCCGACAGTGCCGGCCACACCATGCTCGGCGTCGTCACCGACCCGGCCTTCGACTGGGGCGACGACCGCCCGCCCCGGCGGCCGTACGCCGACACCGTGATCTACGAGGCGCATGTACGAGGGCTCAGCCGCACCCACCCGGACGTGCCGCCCGAACTGCGCGGCACCTACGCCGGACTCGCCCATCCCGCGGTCGTCGACCACCTGACCTCGCTGGGCGTGACCGCCGTCGAACTGATGCCGGTGCACCAGTTCGTGCAGGACGGCCATCTGCAGGACCGCGGCCTGTCCAACTACTGGGGCTACAACACGATCGGCTTCTTCGCCCCCCACAACGCCTACGCCGCCCACGGCACCCGCGGTGAGCAGGTCGCCGAGTTCAAGACGATGGTCAAGGCGCTGCACGCGGCCGGCCTCGAAGTGATCCTCGACGTGGTCTACAACCACACCGCCGAGGGCAACGAGAAGGGCCCCACGTTGTCCTTCCGCGGCATCGACAACGCCTCGTACTACCGCCTGGTGGACGGCGACTGGGGGCACTACTACGACACCACCGGCACCGGGAACAGCCTGCTGATGCGCCACCCCTACGTCCTGCAGCTGATCATGGACTCGCTGCGGTACTGGGTCACCGTGATGCACGTCGACGGCTTCCGCTTCGACCTCGCGGCCACCCTGGCCCGGCAGTTCCACGAGGTGGACCGGCTGTCGGCGTTCTTCGACCTGATCCAGCAGGACCCGGTGATCAGCCGCGTCAAGCTGATCGCCGAGCCCTGGGACGTGGGGGAGGGCGGCTACCAGGTGGGCAACTTCCCGCCGCTGTGGTCGGAATGGAACGGCAAGTACCGGGACGCGGTACGGGACTTCTGGCGGGGCGGCGAACACACGCTGGGCGAGTTCGCGTCCCGGCTGACCGGCTCCTCCGACCTGTACCAGCACAGCAGACGCAGGCCGCGGGCCAGCGTCAACTTCGTCACCGCGCACGACGGGTTCACCCTGCGCGACCTCGTGTCGTACAACGACAAGCACAACGAGGCCAACGGTGAGGGCAACCGGGACGGCGAGAGCGTCAACCGGTCCTGGAACTGCGGCGCCGAGGGCCCGACCCGCGACGCGGACGTCCTGGAGCTGCGGGCCCGCCAGCAGCGCAACTTCCTCGCCACGCTGCTACTGTCGCAGGGCATTCCCATGCTCTGCCACGGAGACGAACTCGGCCGCACCCAGGGCGGCAACAACAACGCCTACTGCCAGGACAACGACGTCTCCTGGATCGACTGGCGGCTGACCGAGGAGCAGCGCGAGCTGCGGGACTTCACGCGGTACGTCATCGCACTGCGCGCCGCGCACCCGGTGCTGCGCCGGCGCCGCTTCTTCCGCGGCGAGACGGTGACGCACGCCGGACAGCCGCTGCCCGACCTGGTCTGGCTGCTGCCGGACGCCCGCGAGATGACCGACCAGGACTGGCAGCGCTCCGACGCGCACTCCGTCGGTGTCTTCCTCAACGGCGACGCCATCGCCGAACCCGACGCGTACGGCCGCCCCGTGATCGACGACTCCTTCCTGCTGCTCCTCAACAGCTACTGGGAGCCGGTGGACTTCCGGCTGCCGGACATCACCTACGGCGAACGCTGGACGGCCCTGATCGACACCGCTGACCCCCAGGGCACCCCGGACGAGCGGGAGCACAAGGCCGGCACCGGTGTGACCGTCGAGGCCCGCAGTCTCGTGCTGCTCTCGCGGCCGTCACGCAACGCGGAGTGAGCGGACCGGGCCGGGCGTCCGCCGCGCGCGGCTCCCGGCCCGGCGTCACCGTGCGCGACGCGACGTCACCGTGAACTGGGCGCCGTCGGGGTCGCGCAGGACCGCCTCCTCGGCCCCCTCGCTCAGCACGCTCCCGCCGTGCGTCACCGCGGCCCGGGCGCAGGCGGCCACGTCGCCGACCGTGAAGTGGACCTGCCAGTGCGGCCGGATGCTGGGGTCCGGGGCCGCGCCCAGCGCGCCGGACTCGATCCGCGCCACGACCTCGCCGCGCATGCGCATGACGACTTCCTCCCCCTCGTAGTTGATCTCGCAGCACCCGGGGGGCGCGGACGCCCAGTCGAGCACCTCGCCGTAGAAGATCGCGGCGTCGAAGGCGTCGCGGGTGTGCAGCCGGATGAAGGCCGATGCCGCGCGGCGCCAGGTCTCCCAGTCGGAGGGCAGCTCCCCCTCCCAGACGCCGAAGGTCGCGCCGTCCCGGTCGGCGAGCAGCGCCGCCCGTCCGGGCGGCAGGGAGATCGGCCCGACCGCCGTCGTACCGCCGCGCTCCTGGACCCGGCCCACCGCCTCGTCGGCACTGCGGACCGCGAAGTACGGCGTCCAGGCCACCGCCATCTGCCACATGGTGGCCACCGCCGCGATCCCCGCGACCGGTACCCCGTCCGCCATGGCGATCCGGAAGTGCTCGCCGAGTTTGACCTTCCGCCACTCCCAGCCCAGCACAGCGGTGTAGAACTCCTCGGTGGCCCGCACATCGTGGCTGGTCAGACTCACCCAGCAGGGCGCACCCACATTGGTGTGCGTGGACATGACGTCCGTCGTAGGGAAGGCGGGTGTCGAGTCATGTTTCATGGCAGTCGTCCTGGTCTCGTCGACCGGCAGCTACCGGTCTGGCACCAGTGTCCAACCGGAACCGGTCCTGGCGCCTGCCGAGTACCCCGGTGGCAGGCGGCAGTACCGGTGGGAGGATGGAGAGGTGACACGCGTACCGCCGGACGCCACGGACCAGGTCCAGGCACTGCAGGACGAAGTGGCCCAGCTCAAGGAAGCCCTCGCCTCCCATGCCGTGGTGGACCAGGCCATCGGCATGATGGTCGCGCTGGGGCGGGTGACGCCGGACCAGGGGTGGGCGGTGCTGAAACAGGTCTCCCAGCACACGAACATCAAGCTCCGCAATGTCGCGGAACTGATTCTGATCTGGGGCCGCAGGGGGGAGCTGCCCCCGGAGATCCGCGTCGAACTGGAGGACGCCCTCGACCGGCACGGTCCGACGCAGATTCCCGGCGCGCCCCCTCAGTGAAGCCTCCTCAGCGGGCCGTCCCGGCCAGCAGTTCCTCGCGGAGCCGGGCGAAGCAGGCGCTGAGCAGCCGGGAGACGTGCATCTGGGAGATGCCCAACTGCTCTGCGATGCAGCTCTGGGTCATGCCCTGGAAGAAGCGCAGGTACAGGATGGTGCGCTCACGTTCCGGCAGTGCCTGCAGACAGGGCGCCACCGCCACTCGGTCGACGACGACGTCGTAGCGCGGGTCGGGACCGCCGATCGCGTCCGCGAGGGCGTAACCGTCGGTGCCCGGCATCTCCGCCTCCAGAGACAGCGCGGTGAAGCACTCCAGGGCCTCCATCCCGATGCGCACCTCGTCCTCGCTCAGCTGCGCGTGTGCGGCGATCTCGGCGATGGTCGGGGCCCGCCCCGGGGTCGTGTGCGCCAGTTCCTTCACGGAGCGGCGCACCCGGTTGCGCAGGTCCTGGACGCGCCGGGGTACGTGCAGCGTCCACATGTGGTCACGGAAGTGGCGTTTGATCTCGCCGGTGACGGTCGGCACGGCGTACGCCTCGAAGGCGCGGCCGCGGGAGGGGTCGTAGTGGTCGACGGCCTTGACGAGGCCGAGTGCCGCTACCTGGTACAGGTCCTCGAGGGCCTCGCCGCGGCCCCGGAACCGGACGGCGATGCGCTCCGCCATGGGCAGCCAGAGTCGCACCAGCTCGTCGCGGAGAGCCTTGCGTTCCGGACCCTCGGGGAGCTGCTGGAGCCGTTCGAAGTCGGCGGCGGTGTCGGGGGCGTCGTCGTGAGGGTGTTGTTTCGTTCTGCCGGCGGTACGCATCCGCGCGCCTCCCTCAGCAGGTGCCGGGTGGACAGACACCGTGGGAGGCGCGCTCGGACCGCACGGAAACACCGGGGCCGGCGAGCCGGTTCCCACGAACGTGCCTCCTGTCCGAAGCACTGCCATGCAGATTCCCTGGACAAACCGGGATGAAACACCTTTCGTGAATGGCATGACACCTTGCGACCAGGCGGTTCTCCACCGTCGACATCCGGCCGACGGCTGGTCCGCTGATCTCGTGTCCGGACGTGATGTGCGGCACGCCGGTGAACCCGCCCGTGCCGGTTCTCCCTGGGCACGGCTTGATCAGCGATCAAACGGGGGAATTCCCTGGCCACAGCGCATTCCGCTCATTTGACAGTGCGCTGAGCCCACGGATAGGAAGCAGCTTCGAGAGTTCGAGAGGTGCACCGTGTACGAGCCGAACGTGGTCGGGGACTGGCAGGAGTACGACGAGCATGCCGGCCTGCGCGTCCGCGTCCACCGACTGGAGCGGGCCGACCCGCCGCGGGGACGCGACGACGCCGCCGAAGGACTGACGTACTTCCGGGTCCGCGTGACCGTCGAGAACCGCGGCGAGCGAAGGTTCGGCATCCACCTCGAGGACGGCCAGATCGACGTACGGATCGGCCCCGACGGGGAGAGCGCGTTCCTGGACTGGCGCAACTCACAGTTCATCGAGGGCTACGACGTCTACCCGCTGCGCCGCGCCACCGCCGTGCTGTACGCGGCCGGACCCGAGGCCGCCCTGGACCGGGTCGACGTCCAGGTGCAGCTGCGGGTGGACGACGACTGGACCGACCGCCGGCTGTGGGCGGGCGGCACCGGCCTGTCCGAGGGTTCTTCCTGTGCCCCCTCCACGGCGGGCCGGGAGAGCCTCGCCCACCAGGTGAGCAACTTCCTGCGCGGCCAGGCGGAGGAGGGCACCGCCTGACCGGACGGGTCAGTGCGGGATGCCGTCGATGATCTCGCGGGCGCCCTGACGCAGCAGGGCCACGGCGACCGAGGTGCCGAGGGTGGCCGGGTCGAGGCGGCCGGCCCACTCGTGGGCGTTGAGCCGCGTCTTGCCGTCGGGGGTGAACACACAGGCCCGCAGGGACAGCTCGCCGCCGCGGTCCACCCGGGCGAACCCGGCGATCGGGCTGTTGCAGTGGCCCTGCAGGACGTGCAGGAACATGCGCTCCGCCGTCGCTTCCCGGTGCGTGTCCGGGTCACCGAGCGCGCTGACGGCGCCGATGAGGTCAGTGTCGCCCTCGCGGCACTGCAGGGCGAGGATGCCCGCGCCGATCGGCGGCATCATCGTCTCGGGGGAGAGGACCTCGCTGATCACGTCGCGGCGCCCGATGCGTTCCAGGCCGGAGACGGCGAGCAGCAGCGCGTCCGCCTCGCCGGCGGCCAGCTTCGCCAGCCGCCGGTTGGCGTTGCCGCGGAACGGGACGCACTCCAGGTGCGGGTGGGTGGCGGCCAGTTGGGCGACGCGGCGTACGGAGGAGGTGCCGACCCGGGTGCCGGGCGGGAGTTCGTCGAGGGTGTGGCCACCCGGGTGTACGAGGGCGTCGCGGATGTCGTCGCGCTTGAGGAACGCGGCGAACACCGTGCCCGCCGGGAGCGGCCGGTCGGCGGGGATGTCCTTGACGCAGTGCACCGCGAGATCGGCCGCACCGGCCAGCAGTGCCGCGTCGACCTCCTTGGTGAACGCGCCCTTGCCCTCGACCTTGGCGAGATCGCCCATCCACTTGTCACCGGTGGTCTTCACCGGCACGACCTCGGTGCGCACGTCCGGGTGCAGGGCCGCCAACTCGGCGCGTACACGCTCCACTTGGGCGAGCGCCATGGGGGAGTCGCGGGAGACGATGCGGATCAGATCGGGGACCGGCATGCGGACACGATAGACCGTTGCCGGTCCCCGTCGCTCCCGAGACCGCGGATCAGGCGTTGGGGTCGAACGCGATGCCCGACGGCTTCGCCGAGGCGAGGTGGGAGTTGAAGCTGCCGTCCTTCAGACCGAAGCTGGCGCTGCCGAAGTTGTACGAGGTCAGCTTGTCGCGCACGCCGGCCGGGTAGCCGTTCCAGCCGACCAGCGGCGGGTACTGCCAGGTGCCCTTGTGGTTCTCCGGCGGCTCGTCATTGGAGTTGGCGGCACGGAAGCAGTGCGTGCTGACGCCGTCCTTGTGGTAGACGATCTTCGCGTGGGTGCCGTCGAAACGG
Source organism: Streptomyces flavusporus (assembly GCF_046267975.1). Taxonomy (NCBI): domain Bacteria; kingdom Bacillati; phylum Actinomycetota; class Actinomycetes; order Kitasatosporales; family Streptomycetaceae; genus Streptomyces; species Streptomyces flavusporus. The sequence goes on from NZ_CP176503.1 coordinate 9,462,447, forward strand.
ATCTGCGACGCGGTGTGCACGGTGAAGGAACCGTGGTTGGACGTCGAGACGTACTGCACCTGGTTGTTCTGCACCCACACCACGACGTGCTCCCAGTCATGGCGGTGACCGCCGAGGCTGCTGCCCGCCACGGCCTGGTCCTTCTCGAAGTACAGGCCGTACATGTAGGCGCACCAGCCGTTGTTGCACTTGTAGCGCGAGTAACTGTTGGTGTTGTCGAGGTCGGAGGCGTCCCGGCAGTTGCCGTTGAGTGCGCCGGTCGGGTTGAGGCCGCCGTTGACGGTGCCGTCGGGGCCGATGGCGGGCGTGGAGTAGCAGCCGTCCGTGTCGTAGTCGAAGGCCGGCTGATACGTCCGCTCCTGGCTGTCGGCGTTCATGGGCAGCGCGGGCGGCGGGGCGGCAAAGGCGGTGGCGGGGAAGGCGATGACGAGCGCGACGGCGCCGGCCAGGCCGGTGAGCCATCTCCTGCGGTGCAGAGTGGACTTCGGTGACGACACTGCGTCCTCCTCCTGATTCGGGCGCAGCCCAACGGCTGTGGGGGAAAGGGCAGTTCAGCTTCCCCGGGATTCCCTTCCAGGCCAAGAGGTCACAAGTGTCCCCCTGGTGAAGGACAGCCGACAACTTCCTGCTGACGCAGTGTCAGGCGAGGTGTTCGGGCAGGTCGGCGGTGGACTCCTCGGGCGTGAGGTCCTGCCGCAGCCGCAGCCACGACGGCTGGCGCAGCAGCCCGGCCGTGGTGCGGGTGCTGTAGCGGACCTCGCCGACCAGCCGAGGCAGCACCCAGCGGGCGCCCGCCACGGGGGGCACGGGGTGGAAGGGGCACACGTCGGTCGTGAGCGTCCGCAGCAGCGCCGCCAGTTCCGTCCGCTCGGCCTCGCTCCAGCCGGTGCCCACGTTGCCCACGTAGCGCAGCCGTCCGGCGGAGTCGCGCTGGCCGAGCAGTACCGAGCCGGGCAGGCCGGTCAGCCGCCCCTTGCCGGGCAGCCAGCCGCCCACGACGACGTCCTCGCCGCGCATGTTGCGGACCTTGATCCAGGCCCGGGAGCGCACCCCCGGCTCGTACACCGAGTCCAGCCGTTTGCAGACCAGGCCCTCCAGGCCGTGCTCGAGAGTGGCTTGCAGCGCCTGCTCGCCGTGCCCCACGAGCGCGCCCGGCGTCGACCAGAACGGTCCGTCGAGGCCCAGCCCCTCCAACTGGGCGCGCCGCCGGACGTAGGACTGCCCGATCAGTGAGTGCCCCGCCAGGTGCATCACGTCGAACAGTACGAGGTGGACCGGCTGCTCCGCCGCCCGGCGGGCCGCTCGGGACGGCGCGTGTGCGAGGACCATACGGGACTGCAGCAACTGGAAGTCGGCGCGCCCCTGTTCGTCCAGTGCCAGGACCTCCCCGTCCAGCACCGCGGGCGTGCTGCCGAGGGCGCCGCCCAGCGGCAGCAGCTCCGGGTAGGTGGCGGTGATGTCCTCGCCGGACCGGGCGCGCAGCAGCACACTGCCGTCGCCGGCCAGGTAGACCACCGCACGCTGACCGTCCTGCTTGGTCTCGTAGGCCCACCGCGCGTCCTGTGCGGCGGGCGGCAGCGTGCCGGGCGTGGCGAGCATCGGGGCGATCAGCGGCAGGGTCACGGGCCTAGGTGTCGACGGGGCGGGGCGGTGCCACGCGCCCCGCCCGCAGGATTCCCCTGAACGGCGGGTGGGGTCAGCGGCCGACGGAGGGGGGCGGTACGGCCCGGACCAGGCCCGACTGGTAGGCGATGACGACCAGTTGGGCCCGGTCCCGGGCGCCCAGCTTCGTCATCGCCGTGTGGACGTGTGCGCGCACGGTCAGCGGGCTGAGCAGGAGCTTCTGGGCGATCTCCTCGTTGGAGTGCCCCTCGGCCACCCGGCCCATCACCTCGCGTTCGCGGGCGGTGAGCGCGGTGAGGTCCTCCGGGGTGGCCAGCCGGGAGCCCTCGGCGGGCGTGGCCAGGAAGCGGGTGATCAGGGCGCGGGTGGCGAGTGGGCAGAGCAGGGACTCGCCCGAGGCCACGGTCCGCAGGGCGTCCAGGAACCCATCGGCGGTGACGTCCTTGCCGAGGAAGCCGCTCGCGCCGGCCCGCAGCGCCTCGGCGACGTCCTCGTCGATCTCGAGGGTCGTCAGGATCAGCACGCGGGTCGCGGACAGCTCCGGGTCGGCGCAGATGGCGGACGTTGCGGCCAGGCCGTCGGTGCCGGGCATACGGATGTCCATCAGGACGAGGTCGGGCCGGTGGGTACGGGCGAGGTCGATCGCCTGGGCACCGTCGGTGGCCTCGCCCACCACCTCCATGTCCTCGCAGGAGTCGATCAGAATGCGGAAGGTGGCCCGCAGCAGGGCCTGGTCGTCGGCGAGCAGCACGCGGATGGTCATGGGTTCCGTCTTCCCCTGCCTGGGCGGTGGGGTACGGCGTCAGTCGGGTGGTGACCTCGATTCCCCCCGGGGAGGGTGCCCCGCGTGGAGGTCACTGCCGACGGTGCCGGGGCGCCGTCGGCAGTGGTGCGGGGCCGTCGCCGGTGCTGGTGACCGTCAGCTGGTCGGCCCAGCGGTGGTCCGGGCAGCGCCCCAAAGGGGCGCGGGGCTGTATCGACAGGATGCCGCCGCGGGCGATCCGGGTGTGGCGGCAGGACATCGCGGTGGGCGCGGGCTGGCAGGAGTCCGTGCCCGCGGCCGAGGGTGCGGGTAAATTACTTGAGTTACGCAATGAGATGGTAAAGTGGGTCCCATGCCCACACCCCCGATCCCCGCCGCGCCCGCTTCCCCGGAAGTGACCGAGATCGAGCGGGCGCTGACCCGTATCACCTACCTCAGCACCCGCGCCCGGCAGCACGACCGGCTGATGGCCCTGGCCGAGGTGCCGCTGGATCGCGCCGCCGTGGCGCTGCTGCGCCAGGTCGCGGACTCGGAGCCGATGCGCCCGGGGGAGCTGGCCAACCGGCTCGGCGTGGAGGCCTCGCACGTCACCCGCACCGTGCAGCAGCTGCAGAAGGCCGGATACGTCACCCGCGTACCCGACCCCGACGACCGGCGCGCCCAGCGCATCGAGCTGACCGAGACCGGCCGGCAGGCCATCGAGCGGATCCGGGACGTCGGCGCCCGGGGCATGCAGCTGGCCCTGGCCGACTGGTCGCCGGAGGAACTGCGGCAGCTCGCCACCCTTTTCCACCGCATGGTCGACGACTTCCTCGCCGCGGCCGTCGACGACGACACCGAGCAGCGACCCACCGCCCAGGCGGCCCCCTCCTGAGCCACGGCTCACAACCGCCGTTCGTGGAGGGCGCCTTCCGGACACCTCTTTACCGTCCAGTAAGCTCACGCGCCAGGCCACCAGAGGAGGAACCGTGCCCCCGTCCCAGCCGGTCGTCGGCGACAAGGTCGAGGACTTCGAACTGCCCGACGAGACCGGTACGCCGCGGCGCCTGTCCGAACTCCTCGCCGAGGGGCCGGTGGTGCTGTTCTTCTACCCCGCCGCCATGACCCCCGGCTGCACCGCCGAAGCCTGCCACTTCCGTGATCTGGCCGCGGAGTTCGCCGCCGTCGGCGCACGGCCGGTGGGCGTGAGCGGCGACCCGGTGGAGCGGCAGCAGGAGTTCGCCGGACGCCACACGCTCGGCATGCCGCTGCTGTCCGACGCCGACGGCACGGTCCGTGAACGCTTCGGCGTGAAGCGGGGGTTCCAGCTGGCCTCCACCAAGCGCGTCACCTTCGTCATCGCGCAGGACCGCACGGTCCTCGAGGTCGTCCGCAGCGAACTTCGCATGAACACACACGCCGACCGTGCCCTGATCGCCCTGCGCGCACATCGGGCCTGATCGTACGAGAGCCCGACGCGACCGCGCCCCGTCGGTGATACTGGCGGCATGCGGTTGGTGGGCAAGGCCTGCGTCACCGTCTGCCTGGTGCTGGCGGCCGCCGTCGGCTGCACGGACGGGGACGGCGACCCCGCACACACCGCCCCGCCGACGCCCACCCGCACCGCGTCGCCGGCCCCCAGCGCCCCCACGTCCAAGCCGCCCGACCCCGTGTCGATCCCCGGCCTCATCGCCCGGGAGCACCGCGGATCCGGCCTCCGGCTCGGCACTGTACGGCTGCGCACCGACGCCTACACCCAGTACGCGATCACCTATGAGGCGAACGGCCTGACCATCTCCGGCCTCATGAACGTTCCCGAGGGCAGGGGCCCCTTCCCGGCGCTGGTGCTGGCGCACGGCTACATCGATCCCGACGTCTACACCACCGGTCGCGGACTCGCCCGGGAGCAGGACCTGCTGGCCCGCAACGGCTATGTCGCCCTGCACACCGACTACCGCAACCACGCCGGCTCCGACGACGACCCCGACAACGACGTCAACCTCCGCCTCGGCTACACCGAGGACGTCATCGCCGCCGTGCAGGCCCTGCGCTCGTCCGGCCTCCCCCAGATCGACAACGACCGCATCGGCCTGCTCGGCCGGTCGATGGGCGGCGGCGTCGTGTACAACACGCTGGTGGTGGCACCGGGCCTGGTGGACGCCGCCGTGGTCTACGCACCGGTCAGCTCGCGCCCCGCCGAGAACCTCGACCACTTCCAGCGCCGCAATGGCGACCCGGTCGTCGCCGAGATCGAGGCCGAACACGGCAGCCCCCGGGAGAACCCCGCCTTCTGGAAGGAGATCTCACCCCTCACCTACGTCGACCGCGTGACCGAGCCGCTGCTGATCCACCACGGCACCGCCGACGACACCTGCCCCCCGAGGTGGTCGGAGCAGACCGCCGCCGCGTTCGAGACGGCGGGCAAGGACGTCCGGCTGGTGCAGCATCCCGGCGAGGGGCACACCTTCTCCTCGCGGTGGCGGGACTCGATGGACACCACCATGGACCACTTCGAACGCCACCTGCGCTGAACGCGCGACGGGCGCTCAGTCCTCCCGGACGTCCGCGGCCACCTGGCCGAGCGTACGACCGCTTCGCACCGAACGGGCCCGACGGGGATCCGGCGTACCCCGCCCTTGTGCGCCGCCCGCCCCTTGCGGTCGTGGCTCAACGGCTCCGCGCCGGGAGTCGCCGCACGCCCCTCCGGCTCACGGGTCCGCCCGAAGTCACGCTTGCCGCGCTAGTCCCGCAGCCGGTCCTCCTCGCCCACGAGCGCCTCCTTCCCGAGCGCCCCGAGTAACCCCGCCGACGCGCTGCCCGCAACGCCCGCTCAGAACTCCTCGTGCACCTCGGGAGCCCCGCCGAGGCGCCGATGAGCCCGGTCGGCAAGGGCGCTCATCCGGCCGGGATCCAGGGTGAAGCCGAAGATGTCGAGGTTCTCGCGCTGCCGCTCCCGGTTCGCCGACTTCGGGACGGGCAGGGCGCCCAACTGTATGTGCCAGCGCAGGACGACCTGGCCGGGGGTCACCCCGAGGGCGTCGGCGATGCCGGTCACGACGGGATCGTCCAGGACGTCGGTGCCGGGGGCCAGGGGGCTCCAGCTCTCGGTGAGGATGCCCTTGCCGGTGTGGAAGGCGCGCAGGTCGTCCTGTGGGAACAGCGGGTGCAGCTCGATCTGGTTGACCGAGGGCAGGACTCCGGTCTCCTTCTCCAGCCGTTCGATGTGCTCGGCCGTGAAGTTGGAGACGCCGATCGACCGGACGAGGCCGTCCTCACGCAGCTTGATCATGGCCTTCCAGGAGTCCACGTACTTGTCGAGGCGGGGCAGCGGCCAGTGGATGAGATAGAGGTCCACATAGTCCAGGCCGAGACGGGCGCGGGACTCCTCGAAGGAGGCGAGGGTCTCCTCGTAGCCGTGGTGCCGGCCCGGGAGCTTCGTCGTCACCACCACCTCCTCGCGCGGGACACCGCTGCGGGCGACGGCACGGCCGACCCCCGTCTCGTTGCGGTAGTTCGTCGCCGTGTCGACGAGGCGGTAGCCCAGCTCCAGGGCGTCGAGAACTGCCTGTTCCGCCTGTGCGTCGTCCAGCGGCCAGGTACCCAGACCGATGGCGGGGATCTTCGTACCGTCGTTGAGCGTGTGCAGCGGGATGCTGATCACCGTCCGACCTTCCCTCGACTGTGCCGTACATCCAGCGTCACGGATAGGGTGAGGATTGATCAACCGGACGGGTGGGGGATGAGGGCAGCGGACGGCATGGGCGGCACCGAGGAGAAGCAGCCGACGGGATCGGGGCGTCCCACGTCACGGGACGTCGCCCGGCTCGCCGGTGTGTCGCACACGGCTGTCTCCTTCGTTTTCAACGGCCGCGCCGAGGGCAATCTCTCGCCCGCCACCCAGGAGCGCATCCGCCGGGCCGCCGCCGAGCTCGGCTACCGCCCCGACCCTGTCGCCCGAGGCCTGCGCCGCCGCCGTACGGCCGTGATCGGCCTGGTCACCGACGAGATCGCTTCGTCGCCGTTCGCCGGCCGGCTGCTGCGCGGCGCGATGGAGACCGCCTGGGACAGCGAGCACCTCGTCCTGACCATCGACTCCGGCGGCGATCCGGCCAAGGAGGACGCGGCCGTCGCCGAACTCCTCGACCGACGCGTGGACGGCATCATCTACGCGGCCATGTCGCTGCGCCGCGTCCGCGTCCCCGAGGGCCTGCACCGCACCCACTCCGTCCTCGCCAACTGCCTGCCCGAGGACGACTCGCTGCCCGCCGTCATCCCCGCCGAGCGTGCGGGAGGCCGTACGGCGGCCCGGCTGCTGCTGGACGAGGGGCACCGCAGGGTCGCCATGGTGGGCGGCCAGGACGACATCGCCTCCGTCGACCGCCTGCGCGGCTTCCGGGACGCCCTGCGTGCCGAGGGCATCACCGTCCCCAAGGAATGGGTGGTACGGAGCGGAGGCGAGATCACCGGAGGGCACGAGGGCGCGCTCCACATCCTGGCCGGCGCCCCTGCCGACCGGCGCCCCACCGGGATCTTCTGCTACAACGACCGGGTCGCGGCAGGTGTCCTGCATGCCGCGACCCGGCTCGGCATCGCCGTCCCCGGCGAGCTGTCGGTGGTCGGCTACGACGACCAGGAACACATGGCCGAGTTCCTCACGCCGCCCCTCACCACTGTCGCGCTGCCCCACCGGGCGATGGGCGAGGCCGCCGCACGGCTGGTCCTCGACTCCATCGACACGGGCAGGACGCCGCCCGCGACGGTACGGCGCCTCGCCTGCCCCGTGATCAGCCGTGCGTCGGTGGGACCAGCTCCCAGCCGGTGACCGTGGCCCCGGAACCCGTGACGACGAGCTCGGGCACATCGTCCGGTCGCCGGTAGACCCGCTCGGTGACCGTGGCCCGGTCGCCGACGAACAGCTCGAACAGCGAGCCGTCGACGAGGATCCGCACCTCGTCGGCCGGCGCCCGCATCATGATCGGCGCCGAACCGTCCGGCCGAGTTCGCGGCCAGTCACCGCGGTCGAGTGTCACCGTGCCCGCGTCCGGGTCCAGCAGGACCGTCAGCTCCGCGCCCGAGGCGGACCGCAGCAGACTCACGGTGGTCCGGCCGGATGCGGTCACGGTCAGGTCGTACGCCTCCGGCAGCGGCGTGCGATGACCCGGTGAGGTGACGAACGGCTCGGCCGCACGCAGCAGTTCGAGTTCCGGAGCCGGTACGACCCGCAGGGCGCCGTCGGGATGGACGTCCACCACCCGCGGCGCGGTCAGGACACCGGCCCACCCCGCACGATCGACCTCGCTCTGCTCACGTGCCTCCCAGGACCAGCCCCACATGAGCGCCCGGTCCGGCTCCTGGAGTACGGCGGGCGCGTAGAAGTCCCGACCGTGGTCGAGCCGCCCGCCGGTGCGGGCCTCGAAGCGCAACGCGTCCTCGCCGTACGGCTGGAGGCGACCCGTCAGATAACCGGTGGCGCACGGGTTTCCGTCCCACAGCGACACCACCAGCACCCACTCCCCGCCCGCCGTCGCGTACAGCTGCGGGCACTCCCAGCCGACCGCCTTGTCCCCGAACGCGTCCGCCGCGACAGGGTCGTTGCCGTCGAGGAGCACCCCGGCGAACCGCCAGTCGGCCAGGTCGTCACAGTCGTACAGCAGCACCGACGGAGTCCCGTCGGCGTGCCCCGCGCCGACCAGGGCCCACCGCCGGCCACCGCTGTGGAACACGAACGGGTCGCGGAACATCACCACGTCCAGGTCGCCGGGCGGCCCGGTCACTACCGGCGTGGGCAGTGGCCTCCAGTCGGTCAGTGTCTCGTCCTCCGGCATCAACGCCCGCGCCAGGCAGATCGAGCCGAGGCCGGTGTGCTGCCGGTCGACGCCCGTGTACACGGCCGTCGGCACGCCGTCGTCGTCGACCACGCAGCCCGACCAGCAGCCTGCCTCGTCCGGGCCGCCGGGGGTCGGGGAGAGCGCGATCGGATGGTGCTCCCAGTGGACGAGATCGGCGCTGGAGACATGGCCCCAGTGGACGTTCGTGTGCACCGGGGCGTCGGGGTTGTGCTGGTAGAAGAGGTGGTACCGGTCCCGCCAGCGGAAGGGGCCGTTCGGGTCGTTGATCCAGTTGGCGGGGGGACGGACCCGGAAGCGCGGGGCGCCGGGGTCCGTGGACTGAGCGGTGAGGCTCAACGGTTGACTCCTGCGGACGTGATGCCCTCACGGAGAGGGCGCTGGCCGACGACGAACACGGCGACGGCGGGGATCATGGAGAGGACGACACCGGCGAGCACCACCGAGATGGAGCCGGTGCCGAGGTTGCCCTGGAGGGAGACCAGGCCCAGGGGGAGGGTGTAGTTCTGGCCGGAGGTCTCGAGGATCAGCGGGCGGAAGAACTCGTTCCAGTGGTAGTTGAAGGCCAGTACGCCGACGATCGCGAGTCCGGGTGCGGCCAGCGGGGCGTACACGGACCGGAAGGTCCGCCAGGGCCCGCAGCCGTCCAGCATTGCCGCCTCGCCCAGGTCCTTCGGCATGCCCAGGAAGTACTGGCGCATCAGGAAGGTCCCGAAGGCGGTCGGGAAGGCCGGGATGATCAGGCCGAGCAGGGTGTCGGTCAGGCTCATCGACTTCAGTACCAGGAACACCGGCACGATGGTGACCTGCAGCGGCACCATCATGGTCGCCAGGACCAGCCCGAACAGCGGTTTCTTGAACCGGAACTCGAGGCGGGCGAAGGCGTATCCCGCCAGCCCGGCCGTGATCATCTGGCCCACCGCGATCAGCGCGGTCACCAGCGTCGAGTTGAGAGCGAGCAGCCAGACGTCGATCTGGTCGAAAACCCCGCGGTAGGCGTCGGCGGACGGGTCCGTCGGGATGAGCTTCGGGGGCAGGTCGAAGGCCTCGGCCGGGGTGCGCAGCGAGGTGGAGACGGTCCAGATGACCGGGCCCAGGGTCAGCAGGGCGCACACGGTCAGCCCGACGATCCGAGCCCACGGCGCGAGCGAGTACCGCGTACGGCTCAGGGACAGGGTTGCTTGGCTCAAGGGACTCACCCGGCTCACTGGTAGTGGACGAAACGCCGGCTGAGCCGGAACTGGAGTGCGGTGACCGCCATGATCAGCACGAACAGCAGCACGCCCACCGCCGACGCCTCACCGAAGCGGAGCTGCTCGAACGCGCTCTCGTAGATGACCATCACCACGGTCCGGGTGGCGTCACCGGGCCCGCCATTGGTGAGGACGTACGGCTGCTCGAAAACCTGCAGCGCGTTGATGATGCCGACCACCGACGCGACCAGCAGGGTGGGCGACAGCAGCGGCAGCGTGACGGCGAGGTGCTTGCGCAGTCCGGTCGCGCCGTCGAGCGAGGCGGCCTCGTGGATCTCCTTGGGGATGTTGTTCAGGCCGCCGACGAACAGCAGGAACGAGAACCCGAACTGCTGCCAGACATAGACCAGGACGACCGTCGCCATCGCCGCGTTCTCGGACGTCAGCCACGGCACCGGCGCGATCCCGACGAAGCCGAGCAGCCAGTTCACGACCCCGAAGTCCTGGTTGAACAGGTACTTCATCACCACCGAGATCGACGCGGCGGACAGCACCAGCGGGAAGAAGAACGCCGAGCGGAACACCGACCGCAGCCACACCGGCATGCGCCCGTTCACCGCCAGGGCCAGCATCAGGGCGATGAGCAGTTGCAGCGCGACCGCGAACACCATGAACACGAGCGTGTTGCGGAAGGAGACCAGAACGGTCGAATCGCCGAACACCTCACGGTAGTTGGCGGCCCCGGCGAAGCTCGGGTCGTCGATCACGTTCCAGTGGAAGAGGCTGAGGACCACTGAGCCGACGATCGGCACGACTGTGAAGACGACGATGCCGACGACGGTGGGCGCCAGGAACAGCGTGGCCAGCAGTCGGGTGCCACGGTCACGGGCGGAGGGCCGGGGCGCGACAGGCGGTGGTGCCGTCGGCTGCTCCGGCCGTACGGCCGGTATCTGGGTGTTCGTCATACGTCACGCTCCATGGCCTTCTCCAGGTCGCCCTGCATGCGGCGCAGCGCGGGGGCCACCGAGCGCCGGGAGGCCAGGGCGGTACCGGTGTGCTTGAGCAGCACCTGCTCGACCTCGGCGACCTGCGGCGGCGCGGGGATCGGCCCGGTGTCGGGGAACTTGTCGAGGGTGTCGTAGAAGACCTGCCAGTGCTTGGGGCCGATCTCCCGGTAGCGGTCGGCGGTCAGCATCGAACGGCGGGCCGGGGTGGTCTGGTTGGTCTCGAACAGTCGCATCAGGGTGTCCCGGCGGGCGGCGTACTTGATGAACTCCCAGGCCTCCTCCTGCCGCTTCGACGTGCGCAGCAGCGCGTAGCCGGCGGCGCCGTACTGCATGCGCTGGGTGCGCCAGCGCGGGAAGTACTGCACGTCGAAGCCGTCGGCCTGCATGCCCGCCAGGTGCAGGCCGCCCGCCCAGAAGCCGCCCGCGGGCGTGACGCCGACCCGTCCGGTGGAGAACACACCGATGAGGTTCTGGCCGTTGCCGCCCTCGGGGCGGGTGCACAGGCCCTCCTGGATGAGGGAGGCGAGATAGTCGTACGCCTCCTCCACGCGGGCGTCGGTGGCCTGCGGGGTGGTCCAGCGGAAACCGCCCCCGCGCCCCTGCCGCTGGGCGGCCGGATAGAAGGAGTCCCACAGCCAGGCGCCGCCCGGCGCCTTGGACTCGGCGAGCAGGTTGGTGTCGTTGGCGAACAACCAGGGCACCACGCCGCCCCACAGCCGGTTGGTCCAGAAGTACGGGGTGAACTGCGAGCCGCTGGACTTCTTCATGTCCCGCAGCAGCGCGGTGAAGTCGTCGCGGGTCCAGTCGGCCGCCGGGAAGTCCGCGCCCGCGCGCTTGAGCACCTGGGTGTTGAGGTAGATGTCGGCCGCGTTGAACTCGACCGGCAGCTGGTACAGGCTGCCCTCGTACATCATCGACTCCACCAGCGAGGGATGGACGTCGGCGAAGTACTCACGCAGCTCCCCGGCGTCCCGCTTCACCCAGTCGTCCAGCGGGACCCCGAGGCGCTGCGCGAACAACTGCACGCCCTCGGTGGCGACGTAGACGAGGTCGGGCGCGGTGCCTGCCGCGATCTGGGTGAGGATCTTCGCGAAGAAGTCCGACCAGTCGACGGCCTGCACGGCGTTGATCCGCAGCTTGATGTCGGGGTGGACCTGCTTGAAACCTTCGGTGAGCGTGCGGACGGCCTCCGGCCCGTAGGCGGGGCCGAGGGTGGCGACGACGAGGGAGCCGTCGTCCCGGCCGGGGATGTCGGCTCCGGTGAGCCGGTCCCAGCTCGCTGCGGTGCCGGCCAGCGCGGCGGCACCCGCGCCGTAGGCGCCGTACCGCAGCAGCGCGCGGCGAGTGAGGTGCGAGTCGGTCATTCGGAGGGCCTAACTCGTGTTAGCCAAGGTGTGATGCCCCAGATGATGAGAAGCGTGTCACCTGCCTGTCAAGGCCCGCGAACACTTGACCTTTAACGAGTTAGGCCGCACAGTCCTGGTCCACGGAGCCGCCGTTCTGACGAGAGGAACGATGCGTGATGCGTGGGATGACCAGAAGAGCACTGTTCGCCGGTTCGGCCGCGGGGACCGCGGCCGCGTTACTGCCTGCCGTGCCCGCCACGGCCGGGCCCAAGACCCGGGCCGACTGCGCGAGTTACCGTGCCCGGTATCACTTCACGGTCCCCGACCAGTGGAAGAACGACCCTCAGCGCCCGATCTGGGTCGACGGCGAGTACCACTACTACTACCTGTACAACCCGGACTACTTCACCGGCGGCACCACCGCGGGCACCGCCTGGCGCCTGGCCACCAGCACCGACCTGGTCCGCTTCACGGACCGAGGGATCGCCGTGCCCAAGGACACCACACCCAACGGCGACGTGTGGTCCGGCTCGGCGGTCGTGGACACCGACGACACCGCGGGCTTCGGGGCGGGCGCGGTCGTCGTGCTCGCCACCATGGAACCCGTGGAGGGCGCCGACTCGCAGGCCCAGTACCTGTACTACTCCACCGACGGCGGCCGCACCTTCACCCACCACGGCACCGATCCGGTGCTGGCCAACCCCGGCGTGCGCGACTTCCGCGACCCGAAGGTGATCCGCGACGGGGAGCGCGGCCGGTGGGTGATGGCGCTCGCCGAGAACAACAAGATCGGCTTCTACCACTCGTCGAACCTCAGGTCCTGGACCTATGTGAGCGGCTTCGTCAAGGACGGCATCGGCGTGCTGGAGTGCCCCGACCTGTTCCGCATCAGGGCCGAGGACGGCACCGTGCGCTGGGTGCTGGGGGCGAGCGCCAACGGCAAGGGCTCAGGACTGCCCAACACCTACGCCTACTGGACCGGAGCCTTCGACGGCACCACCTTCACGCCCGACGCGTCCGAGCCGCAGTGGCTGGACCACGGCTGGGACTGGTACGGGGCGGTCACCTTCGACAAACGGGACGCGGACGGCCGACTCGACGAGGGCACGCGGTACGCCATCGGCTGGCTGAACAACTGGGACTACGCCAACACCACACCCACGATCGACTGCGACGGCTTCAACGGCACCGACTCGATCGTCCGCGAGATCGTGCTCAAGCGCGCTCCGTCCGGCATGTACTACTTCGCCTCACGTCCCGTTGCCGCACTGGACTCGTACGTGTCCCGCACGCTGAACCTCGGCGACCTGGAGGTGGACGGCACCCGAGTCCTCGACCACCGGGGCACGGCCTACGAGGTGACGTGCGAGATCACCTGGGACCAACTGACCGGCGCCGGCCTCCAGTTGCGCCGTTCCCCCGACGGTGTCCGCCACATCGACGCCGGCGTCTACGGCGACTACGCCTTCCTCAACCGCCGGCCCACCGTGAACCCCGACGCCTCCGGCCGATGGCAGGAGAGCAAGAGCCCCTTCGACCCCTCCGCCCGCCGGGTGCGGCTGCGGATCCTCGTCGACCGCACGTCGGTGGAGATGTTCGTCGACGACGGCCGGTACGTGCACTCGTCGGAGGTCTTCCCGTATCTCCTCGACGACCGGCTCGCACTGTTCACGATCGGCGGCCGGGCGGTGTTCCGGAACACGGTGATACGGGAGTTCACGGTGTGAGACCGGCGGGTCCGTCGTCTTGAAGTGTGGCGCTGTCGCCTCGGTCGGCGATCGCTGTCACGATCTCTCCGGAAGTCGAGACATCCACGACCAACGGAGTGCGCATGACGACGGACAGCCGTACGACGGACCAGGCGGCGCGGGACGCCGGGCTGGAGGTGCAGCCGGTCGCCGGGCACATCGGGGCCGAGATCGCGGGCGTCGATCTGGCCGACGGCCTGGACGACGCCCAGGTGGCCGTGATCCGGGCGGCGGTGCTGCGCTGGAAGGTCGTCTTCTTCCGCGGGCAGCGGCTGGACCATGCCGCGCATGTGGCGTTCGCGCGCCGGTTCGGCGAACCGGTCGTCCTCGGGCGGCGCGGGGGAGCGTCACCGGCCGACTTCCCGGAGATCGAGACGACCGCCGACCGGCTGGAGCTCGGCGGGCGGTTCGGCATGGAGCACGACGAGTGGCTGCAGCGCCGCCGGCACACCCTGCTGCGCGGCTGGCACTGCGACCACGGTGCCCGTGTCGACCCGCCTGCCGCGACCATCCTGCGCGCCGAGACCGCCCCGCCGTACGGCGGCGACACCACCTGGTCGAATCTGGCGGCGGCGTACGCCGGACTGTCCGCCCCGGTACGTGAGTTCGTGGACGGGCTGCGGGCCGAGCACCGGCTCGGCGTCGGCTACCAGCCGCGGCCCGGCGACGACGCCTATGTCCGGCATCTGCTGGACCATCAGGTCGCCTCCGTGCACCCGCTGGTGCGCGTGCACCCGGAGACGGGGGAGCGGGTGCTGTACGTCAACGGCTACTACGTCGAGCAGATCGCCGACCTCTCCCGCGCCGAGAGCCGGGCGATCCTGGACATGCTGCTGGAGCAGGCGGTCCGCCCCGAGTACACCGTCCGTTTCCGCTGGGAGCCGGGCAGCGTGGCCTTCTGGGACAACCGGGCCACCATCCACCTCGCGCCCAGCGACAACGCCCACCTCGGCTTCCCCCGGATCATGCACCGGGTGATGCTCGCCGGGGACGTGCCGGTCGGGGTGGACGGCAAGCCGTCGGAGCCGGTCGTCGGCACCGAGCCGGGGCACTGGTGACGCTCCCGAGATCGCCGCTCGACCGGTGCACCGCACCAACGGCGCACCGGTCGTTTGGAGGGACAGCTCAGTTGAAGGGATCGAGGGTCAGATAGGCCTGCCGCGGGTCGCCGTCGTGGACGAGTGACTCGTGGTGGCCGACGTCGTCGAAGGCGAACGCATAGGCCTTTCCGTCGGCCATCCGGTCATGGATGATCCGGGCGTAGTGGTTGGTCACGGCGTCCTGGTAGAAGTTCGCCGCCGAGGTGTCCGGCTGGTTCGGGTTGGTGAGCAGCGTCGAGCGGTTGAAGCCCGCGCACAGGGTGCGGGAGATCGGGCCGCGCACCTCGTCGTTGGGGGCGTCGAGGAGCCGGTGGCAGCCGAAGACGCTGCTCGCGTCGGGCTTCTGGAAGCTGGTGACGACCGTCCCGGAGCCGTTGGTGAAGTTCAGGACGCCGCCGGAGACGCGCCCGTAGTACTTGGTGTCCGGCTGATTCGCGAACGGCGTGACCGTCAGCGTCGTCGTGGCGTACTTCTGCCAGACCCGGTCGATGTAGTCGTCCATGGCCGAAGTGGGAAGGGTCCCGGTCTCCAGCCCGTACAGCGGGGACAGCGCCCGCAGCACGGTGCCGTCGGACCGCGTCTGGATCAGTCCGCCCCAGCCGCCCGACTGGGCCCGCAGCGCGCTGAACACCCCGTTGTAGCCGCCCGGCTCCAGCCGGCCGGTGCTGCTCGCACTGCCGTCGGCGCGCTGCACGCCGACCGAGTACGGCGCGGAGAACATGTCGACCTGCGTGCTGTTCAGCCACAGGCCCGAGTCGTTGAGCGTGTACTCGGACCAGTTGAAGAGGATGTCGCGGTTCGGGTCGCTCGGGTTCTGCACGGCCGGCTGCACCAGACCGCCCGTGGCCAGTTTGAACACGAGCTTCTGGCCGTACGAGAAGTAGATCCGGCCGGAGAGCTTGGGGATCCGGATGGTACTGGACTGCCCGGCGGCCGGTCCGGGGACGGACGCGTCCGGGGCGGGCGTCGGTGGGTTGCCGCCCGCCGGCCACGGATGGAACGTACCGTTCGCGTCGGCCCAGCCCTGCTGACCCGTCGTCAGCGAGGTGCCGAGGATGTAGACGTGGAGCGGATCGCCGCGACCGGAGTTGTTGGTGATCTGGAGCGGGATCGTCGCGGGCACCGCCGCGTCCGCGGGCGGCGTTGTGCCGAACGTGAGCAGCGCGCCGAGCAGGGCCGCCGCCGCGGCCACGGCCGGCCACCGGTGTCTGAGGATTGCGAGCACTCTCCACCTCCGTGCGGGTGTGGGGGGAGTTGGTCCGTACCTGGTGTTGAGAGCGCTCTCAGCGTTGCGTCAAGGCGCGAGCATGTCAATGAGTGCGGCAGAGAAAGACGTTGACGGCGGCGCCGGCGGCTCGGGACCGCGGGCGCCGCCGGCGGATCAGAAGGTGCGGTCCAACAGGTCCAGCAGTGCCGCCCAGTGACGCTTGTCCCCCTCGGCGTGGTACGACGAGGTGTCGGCCTGCGTGAACCCGTGCGGCGCGCCCGAGTAGACCTCGCAGCGGTGCCGGACGCCCGCCGCGGTCAGCGCGTCCTCCAGGCGCTGAATCTGCTCCAGGGGCATGGACGGGTCCTCGTCGGCATGTCCGAAGTAGAGCTCCGCGGTGATGCGGTCCGCCACCAGATGCGGACTGTCCGGCGCGTCGGTCGCCAGCTGTGCGCCGTGGAAACCGGCCGCCGCCGCGACGCGCTCCGGATACGTCCCGGCGGTGAGCAGCGCCAGCCGCGCGCCGAAGCAGTAGCCGGTCACCGCGACCGGGCCGTCCGCCGCCTCGGGGCGGTCCGCAAGCCACCGCAGGTACACGCCGGCGTCCCGCATCGCGACCTCTGGCGTCAGGGACTGCGCCGCCGGGCGGATCTGCTCGAACAGCCCGCCGCGTGCCGCATCGTCGATGAACTCGGGCAACTCCACGACCGGGGCGCGCCCGTGACGATGGAAGACGTTCGGCACCAGGACGGTGTACCCGGCTCCGGCCAGCCGGTCGGCCATCGACCTGAGCTGCGGCCGCAGCCCGAAGGCGTCCATGTAGAACAGGACCGCCGGATGCGGGCCGCCGTCGCCGGGGTGGGTCAGATAGGCGTCGGCGGTGCCGTCCTCGGTGGGGATGTCAACGTCCGTTCCCTGTACGGCGGTCATGGCTGGCTGCCTTCTGCGCGGTCGGCGACGTGGGGCCCGTCGGCTCGACAGGCCCGCGGCGGCCATCGTGACATGTGCGGGTAAGAAACCCGTTGCCCCGCCGCTCACTCGAACCGCGTGGTGTCACCCGCCCCGCGCCGGACGATCTCCGCCTCGCCCCCGGAGAAGTCGATCACCGTCGTCGGTTCGGTCCCGCAGTCGCCGGAGTCGACCACGCCGTCCAGCACGTGGTCGAGCCGGTCCTTGATCTCCCAGCCCTGGGTCATCGGCTCGTCCTCGTCCGGCAGGAGCAGGGTGCTGGACAGCAGCGGTTCACCGAGTTCGGTGAGCAGGGCCTGGGTGACGACATGGTCGGGGATGCGCACGCCGACGGTCTTCTTCTTCGGGTGCTGCAGCATGCGCGGCACCTCCTTCGTCGCCGGCAGGATGAACGTGTAGCTGCCGGGCGTCGACGCCTTGATCGTGCGGAACACGTCGTTGTCGACCCGCACGAACTGGCCGAGCTGCGCGAAGTCCTGGCAGACGAGGGTGAAGTGATGCCGGTCGTCCAGCTTGCGGATGGTCCGGATCCGCTCGATGCCGTCCCGGCTGCCCAGTCGGCAGCCGAGCGCGTAGCAGGAGTCCGTGGGATATGCGATGAGCGCCCCCGAGCGGACACTGTCGGCGACCTGGGCGATGGTGCGCGGCTGGGGGTTGTCGGGGTGCACGTCGTAGTACTTCGCCATCTACCGAGCTTATGCCCGGGAAGCGGCGACGAACGGGCAGACTGGCCCGTGCCCGCACGGGAGTCGCGTCGAGGGCCGCGGCCGGGCCTTGGTCGGGCCCGTTTCCTGCCGCCGTATGCCGTCCGGCCCGTGAAAGCCACAGGGACGCTCGACCACGCTTGAGGTAACGTCCCCGACCGGTGACCCCGACGTGGGGTACGGAACGAGCAGAAGGAGGCAGGGCCGACGTGGCTGGCCGAGATGACGAGGGCCGTCGCGTGGACGTGGCGGACGGCACGGATCCGACGTGGGCACAGCAGTTACTCGACCATCTCAGACCGTCCGCGCGGGACGTCCGCAGGGTCGTCGCCTGGCTCGCGGACGCCGCGGACGCGGACGTGTCACTGCAGGACAACGCCGGTACCCTCCTCGCCGGAACGCGGACACCGCTCGACGAGGACCTGGTCGCGGACATCGCCGTCGGCCGGATCGCCTCCGCCGCGCTGCAGGACGGCGGACACCACCAGCGGCTGGTCAGGGTCGAGCTGCCGCGGCCCGCGTCGGCCGGCGTGCTGGCGGTGACCCGCCCGGCCCCCTTCGACCGGCGCACCTCCGACATCGTCACCCACACCGCTGGAGTGCTCGAACTCCTGCTGCGGGCGCGGGAGAGCGCCGCGGCCGGACACCGTCTGCGCAGGGCCGCCTCCGACCTGCGCCTGGCGATCCTGCAACTGCTCATGGTCGAGGACACCGTCTCCGCCCGCCGGGTCGCCGCCGGCCTCTGGCCCGGCCTCCTGGACACGGACACCGCCTGCGTCTACGTGGCCGAGAGCCGCCCCGACGACCGCGACCGGCTCGCCGAGGAATGCCTGAACGCGACCTCGGAACAGGCCCTCGTGGTGCGCTGCCCGGCCGTGGACTCGCATGTGATCGTCCTGACCCCCGGCGAGGCCGCGGCCGCGGAGCTGCGCTCGCTGGTCGACGGCCGCCCGGACACCTTCCTCGGCGGCAGCGCCCGGCAGAGCCTCGCCCAGACCGCCACCGCGTACGGCCAGGCCGTCAGCGCCCTCGCCGTGGCGCACTTCCGCCCGGACAAGGCGGCCGTGTACGCCGAGCGCACCCACCCCGAGCGCCTGATGGACCCGACCGCGCTGCGCGACTGGACGGTCGGTCTGCTGCGGCCCCTGGACACCGTGCCGCACCACACCCGCGCCGAACTCCTCGCCACCACCCGACTCGGCCTGGAGTTCACCGCCGTCAACACGGCCAGGGTCCTCGGTGTCAGCCGCAACACCGTCCGTGCCCGCATGGAACGCGTCGAGGGCCTGCTGCGCACGGACCTGTCGGACCTCACCGTCCGGGCAGCCGTCCATCTGGCGCTGAACACACAGGCCGGCCTCGTGGAGGTCCCCGGCGACGTCGGCGATCTCGGCGATGCGGTCTGCACCGGGTTCGACGAGCTGCTGGCCGGGCCCGCCGTGCGTACCTGGGCCCGCGACCTGCTGGGACGCCTCGACACCGACGCCAGGGACCTGCGCCGTACCCTGCGCACCTGGATCGCGGCCGGCGGTAACGCCGAACGGGCCGCGCAGCTGCTGGGCGTCCACGCGCAGACCGTACGGGAGCATGTGCGCAGCGCCGAGCCCGTCCTCGAACGGCAGCTGCTCTCCGGCGGCAGCGACCTCTACGAAGTGGTTCTGGCGCACCTCGCGCTGGGCGACCTCGACCAGCCCGGCCTGCAGGGGGCGAATCCGGGCCATCCGGACTCACCTGTGCACGGTTGAGTCCTCCGGCCCGCGAAGCGGGCATCGACGCGGTTCACAATCCATCCGCCCTGCACGTAGGTTCAACGAGCCGCAGGGGCACGACCGGAACGGGGGACCGGTCGCGTCCCTGCCACACCGAGTCCGGAGCCGGGCCTCACACGTCCAGCCGCACCGGCACCTCCTGCCACCCGAACGCGATGAACGACGGCACCTGCCGCAACTCGCCCTCACCGACGGCCAGCCGCAGCTCGGGGAAACGCTCGAACAGGGCGGGCAGCGCGGTCAGCGCCTCCATGCGGGCCAGCGGCGCGCCGATGCACCGGTGCACACCGATCCCGAACGCCAGATGGTCGTCGGCGCCCCGCGAGGCGTCGAAGACATCCGCGTCCGGCCCGTAGTGCGCCGGATCCAGACCGGCGGCGGCGTACGTCGTGATGATGGCGTCCCCGGCCGGAATGGTGACATCCCCGACCTCGAGGTCCGTGACGGCGAATCGCAGCGGCAGCGCGGCGATGGACGGATGCACCCGCAGAGTCTCGTCGACGACCGCATCCCAGGTGATCTCCCCGGCCCGCACTGCCGCCAGCTGCTCCGGCCGGCGCAGCAGGGCGACGACCGCGTTGCCGATGAGGTTGACGGTGGTCTCGAAACCGGCCCCGATCACCAGCAGCAGCGTGTACAGCAGCTCCTCGTCGCTGAGCCGGTCGCCGTCCTCGTCGCGCACCCGGATCAGCTCGGTGGTCAGGTCGTCGCCGGGGTGTTCGCTGCGGTGGGCGATGAGGGCGGGCAGTACCGTGCCGATCTGCTGCTGCACGAGCGCGGCGTGCTCCGGACTGGGATCCGTGGTGTCCATGATCGCCGCGATGAGCCGCGCGGTGTCCTCGCGCAGCTCGTCCGGCACACCGAACAGGTCGGAGATGATGCGCATGGGCAGCGGCTGGGCGAAGCCCGCTTTCACGTCCACCACGCCACCGTCGGCCCTGGCCGACTCCAGTGCGTCGAGCAGCTCGGCCGTGACCGCCTCGACGCGCGGACGCATCGCCTCGGTGCGCC
Source organism: Streptomyces flavusporus (assembly GCF_046267975.1). Classification (NCBI taxonomy): domain Bacteria; kingdom Bacillati; phylum Actinomycetota; class Actinomycetes; order Kitasatosporales; family Streptomycetaceae; genus Streptomyces; species Streptomyces flavusporus. The sequence continues at coordinate 9,482,712 of NZ_CP176503.1, forward strand.
GGTGCGTGAAGCTGGGCGAGACCAGCTTGCGCAGCCGCGTGTGGTCGGCGCCGTACGAGGAGAGCATGTTGACCACGCCGACCCAGCCCAGGATCCAGCCCCAGGACGGGTGGTCCCCGATCTGCGGCCACAGTTTCCAGTGCTGCCGCGGGTCCTTGCTGACCTGCGGGTCGAGGATCAGCTGCTTGAGCACGTCGTAGCCGGTCGGAGCCCAGGCGGGGATGCCGCCGGGCAGCTCCACGGGCACGACGGGACCGAGGGCGCGCAGCCGGGCGCTCTCGCCGGGAATGTCGGCGCCGAACGGGTCGAGGGCGATGCGGTCGGTCACGGTCACGGGCGGTCTCCTGGCTGGTCGGGGGAGCGAGGGGTGAAACGCACGGGCAGCGCGGTGAGCGACCGGTGGAAGGGACCCGGCCGCCAGGTCAGACGCTCACGGGGCAGGACGGGCTCCAGATCCGGCAGCCACTGGGTGAGCCGCTCGATCGCCTCGGTGGCGATGAGCAGCGTGTGCTGCTTGACCGGACAGGTGTGCGGGCCGGCCGACCACGACAGGTGCGAGGCGTCGCCCGGGTGCCGGTCGGCCCCGTGCTCCTGCTCGGCGAAGTACGCCAGCGCCCCGTAGGAGATGACCACCGGCACCGCGGCCCGGATCCACACGTCGTGGAAGGACAGCGGCCTGCGGGCGAAGTGGATGCCGTAGTTGGCCAGGGGCGTCTCGTGGTGCAGCACCTCCACGACCGCGTCCGTCACGGGACGGGCGCCGCTCGTCAGGGTGGAGTAGTAGTCCGGGTTGCCGAGGATCCGCGACAGCGCGTTCGACACCAGGTTCGCGGTCGGTTCGTGCCCGGCGCCGAGGGTGAGGAACACCTGCCAGGTGACCTCCTCCGGGGTGAGCCCGGTCGGATGGTCCAGCAGCCGGCTCGGCAGGTCGTCGCCGCGCTCCTCGGCCTTGGCCGCGATCAGCTCCAGGACGTATCCGCCGAACTCCGCCTCGCCCTCGGCCGCCTGTGCGCCGCCCTCCATCATCTTGCCCAGGGCGGCGTTGAGCCGGTCGCTCTGGCTGTCCGGCAGCCCGAACAGGCTGTTGAACACCAGGGCCATCAGCGGCCGGGCGAAGTCACCCACCAGGTCGGCTTCGCCCCGCGGCCCGAACCGGCTCACCAGCACATGCACCGCCCGGTGCACCCGCGCCCGCAGATCGTGCGGCTCGACCAGGTCGAAGGTGTCGATCAGCGAGGTGCGGTAGCGACGGTGCGCGGCACCGTCGGCGAACAGGGTGTTGGGACGCCAGCGCATCATCCCCAGGACCGGCGAGTCGTCGGCGACGGTGGCCTCCCACGGCCGGGGGTCGTGCGAGAACGTCTCGGTGTCGTGCAGCAGGTCCAGCGCGGCCCGCCGGTCCGTGACGACGTACGCCGGCACACCCGGCGCGAGTTCCGCCCAGCCGATCGGGCCCTGGGCGCGCAGGTCGGCGTAGTAGCGGTACGGATCCAGCGCGAAGCCGTCCTCCCACAGCCGCACGGGCACCGAACGGGAGAAGGTCTGCTGGGCAGGGGGATGGGTGGTCACCGGCGCTCCGGAGGGTGGCGGTCGATCAGATGCTGGACCAGGGCGAGCAGCGCGTCGATGGAGGAGTCCTTCTCCCGGGCGTCGCACGTCACCATCGGCGTGTCCGCCTCCAGGTCCAGGGCGGCGCGCAGCTGCTCCTCGGTGTGGTGGCGGGGCGCGTCGGGGAAGGCGTTGAAGGCGACCGCGTACGGCAGGCCGCTCTCCTCCACCAGACCGAGCACGTCGAACGAGGCGTCGACACGGCGGCTGTCCACCAGAACGAGCGCGCCGAGCGCCCCGTAGGCGATGTCGTCCCACAGCGACCGGAACCGCTCCTGCCCGGGCGTGCCGAACAGATACAGCACGATCCCGCCGGGCAGGCTGATCCGGCCGAAGTCGATGGCGACCGTGGTCGTCGACTTCTCCCGCACCCCGGCGAGATCGTCCACCTGCGCGGACGCCTCGGTGAGCTGCTCCTCGGTGTGCAGCGGGCGGATCTCGGAGACGGAGTCGATGAGGGTCGTCTTGCCCACCCCGAACGGCCCCGCGGCCAGGATCTTCACCAGGTCACGGGCGCTGTGGGGCAGGTGGATGCCGCTAGTTGTGCTTGAGGGCGCGGAGGCCATCGGCCACTCTCTTCAGCAGGTCGGGGTCGAACCGTTCGGCGGGTGGGATCGGCGCGCGGGCGAGCACCAGGTTCCGGTCGACGAGGCCGGCGGCCAGCACCCGCACCGCGGAGACCGGCAGCCGGAGCAGCGCCGCGGCCTCCACCACCGTCAGCGATCCGTCGTCCAGCTCCTCCAGCAGGGCCAGTTGGGCGGCCGGCAGATCGCCGGGCGCCGGCTCGCCGGTGCCGGTGAGCACCGACAGCCGCTCCAGCTGCGGACGGCTCGGCCGCGCCACGCCGCCGGTCGACAGATACGCGGGAACCAGGGGGCGGCCGCCGGGGCGGCCGGTCATGCCGACGCGCCGCCGTCGGCTCCCCGGGGCGCGGCGGCCATCGCCTTCTCGCCGAGCCGCGCCACCTGCGAGTGCACCCGGTGCGCCAGCAGGTCCAGACGCACCTCGGCGTCCCCGTACGCGGCGACGACCGTGCCGTGGTCCGTCGGCACGATCAGCACATAGCCGTGGTCGGACTCGATGACCACCTGGCGCACCTCGGCCCGCTCCCGGTCGGCGAACGCCGCCGCGGCCGTCCGGCAGGCGCCCTGTACGGTGCTGGTGATGGCCGCCACCCGCTCGGCCGACGGCCGGGTCAGCGCGTCGGTGTACCCGGTGACGAGCCCGTCCCGGGTGAGCAGAACGGCGGCCACGACATGCGGTACCTGCAGGATCGGTTCGAGCACCCATGCCGTGTCGCCCGCATCGCGGCTGGTCATCGAGCCGCTCCCCCTTCGTAGTCGGTCATTGGTCGGTCATCTCCGTGTCGTCGGCGGTTGCCTCGGCCCACCCCCGTGGCCGGGTCTCCCCACCGGTGGTCCCGGTCCCGGAGCGGGCCGCCGCGGTACCGGACTGCAGGGCGCCGAGGGCGGCCGCGGCCTCCTCGGGCCGGCGCGCCGGTCTCCGGGGCGCGGGCGTGTCGGGGGCAGTGGCACGGCTGCGGCGACGCCGCTGCGGGAGCCCCCCTGCGTCCCGTGGACCGTCGTGCTCGGACACGACACCGTCGGCGTCGTCGTCCTGCTCGATGCCGTACGCGTGGGCCGGGGCGGACGTGACGGCCTCGTCGGTCCCGGCATCCGGCTCCCGGCGGGTCGACCGCGGGGCGCTGGCCGCCGGCGGACGCTCCTCGGGGTCGATACGGCTGAGCAGATGGCTGTCGACCAGCAGCACCGCGCGCACGCCCCCGTACGGGGAGGGCGAGGAGAGGTCCACGCTCAGGTCGAACTGCCGGGTGAGCTGGCCGATCGCGGCCAGACCCATCCGGGGCGGATCACCGAGGTCGGTCAGCAGGATCGGCTCGGAACCGGCCACCAGCCGCTGGGCGCGGGCCCGTTCGTCCTGGGTCATGCCGAGGCCGGCATCGTCGATCGTGACGCAGACGCCGTGGTGGACGTGCTCCAGGTTGACCGTCACGTCGGTGTCCGGCGCGGAGTGCCGCAGCGCGTTGTCGAGGAGCTCCGCGACGATGATCGCGACCGGCTCGACGGCGTGCGACACCAGGGCCGTGCCCGCCGCGAGATGGTTGTGCACCCGCACCCGGTGATAGCCCGCGAGCCGGGCCTGACCGCCGGTCACCGCGTCGACCAGGTGGGACTCCTCACGGGCGAGCCCCACCCAGGCCCCGCACACCACCGCGGCGATCTGCGCCCGACGCAGCGACTGTTCGTTCTCGTGGTCCAGTTCGAACAGGGTCTGGGCCAACTCGGGGTCGTCGTACTGCTGTTGCAGTCCCCGTAGGGCGTCCTGCAGCCGGTACAGGGCCGCTTGGATCTCCCGGGTCGCACCGCGCATCCCGGCCTGGGCCGCCGCGTCGATCCGGGTGCGCTGGCCGGTCAACTCGAGGCGCAGGGCGGTGAGTACGTCGTCCAGGGCGCCGCCGAGTGGTGTGTCGGCGAAATGCGGATGCCGCGGGCCCGGCATCGCGACATGCGGATGGGCCAGCTGCCGCGCGGCCGCGGGAACGCGCTGCGCCGCGAGGTACCCGACTTCCGCGATGAACGCCTGGAGGGTGCCGTCGAGTTGGCGGCGCAGCGCGGCGATCTCGGCCTGCTGCAGGGCCTGTTGCCGGCGGGACCGGAGCAGCCCGCCGCCGAGGGCCAGCGCGGACAGTGTGCCGACGGCCAGACCGCCGACGACCAGGTCCGGTAATTCGATCATCGAATGGGTTCCAGGAGGGAGGTCGGGCAGGACAGGCTCGAAAAGTCTCTGTCCTGGGGGCACTTACAGCACACTACAACCGGCAGCGACCGTTCTTGCATGAGGTGATGAGGCTTGGGGTCGAAACTGCCTGTTCGCTGTTCACTTCGGTGGCAATCTGTCGGAATTGCCGTACTCAGCGGGCGAGTTGAGAGTGACGAACCCGGTCGGCCGGGTACAGGTAGGCCGGCGTTACTCCAATCGGGGGGTGCGCTCACCCGGTCCGGTGAGTGCCCGGCGTGTTCGCGTACCACCGGTACGGCCTCGGGCGTTGCCCTCGGCATGGACCGACCTTCCCGGGCGCCGCGGCGCCGGCCGGCAAGCGATCCCGTACCCGGCCCCTATGCTCAACTGACCGGCGGGGGCTGGTGCCGCTCGCTGATCTACGCCCAACTCGTCGCTCAGTGGCGGGCCGAGGGGCGGTGTGTGCCCGCCCATCCGGAAGTCCAGTGGGTCTCCTTCGCCGCCCTGCCGGCGAGGACCTGCAGAGCGGAGCGGAGCTTCTGACGCGCTACTGGCCGCACAGGGGCTCCAGCACGGAGAGAGTGCCGTTCGCCTGACGCAGGGCGAGCTCCAGGGTGGCGGGCGCGTGCAGCGCCCCGGTCCCGTCGGGCGGGATCAGCCACTCCAGGAACCGGGCCGACCGGTACGGCGGAGGAACCGCCACCCAGGAGCCCTTGCCCGCGTGCCGCAGACCGGCGCCGATCCACCGGCTGTCCGGGTCCGGCGGGAGGAAGAACCCCACCCGGTGTGCGGCGGTGTCCATCAGTGTCGGACCCGGAACCGGCAGCGAGGGCCGCCACAGCAGATCCAGGGTGAACAGGCCCAGCTGATCGGGGACGGTCAGTACGTCCCAGAAACGCCCGGCCGCCAAGAGGGCGACACCGTCGCCGCGGTCCCACTCCCGCTTGCACTCCTTGGGGTCCGGCGCGGCGGCGGCCAGCCACTCCACTCCGCGCGTCCAGATCAGATCGCTCATGTTCCGCTCCGGAGGATCTCCGTCGGCCGCATGCCGACCAGGCATATGCATGCTTGTAGATATTTCTATCCGGCGGAAGGGGTGGCGCGGCTGGCGTTTGGGGCGGTTCCGTTCGACGGTCGGGCATGTGCTCGACACGCCCCGGGTCGATCCGCTCCGACCGTGTGTACGGCGGACAGCGGGGTACCCGTGCCGCGCTGACGTACTCGCCTCGGCAGAGCTAAGGAGGAGGCCCGCATGACCAGCGGCACGGAGACCGGCGGCGTGACCGGCACGCCGGACAAGGACTACAACCTGATCTGGTACGTGGAGGCATGCCTGAGCAACGCGCTGCGCCTGGAGACCTACATCCAGGACGCCGAACGCGACAAGGACACCGAGGTCGTGGACCTGTTCCGCAAGGCCCAGGCGGACAGCCGCAAGGGCGCCGAACTGGGCAAGACACTCCTGCGCAGCAGGCTCGACGGCGGCTGACACCGGTCCGCCGCAAGACCGGGCCCGGACGCCGGCACGCCGGTGTCCGGGCCCGGTGCCGCGTACGGCCGTCAGCCGGTCACCTCACAGCAGCGGCTGTTCGGCCCAGATGACCTTGCCGCCGGGCAGGTAGCGCGTGCCCCAGCGCTCGGCGAGCTGCGCGACGAGGAACAGACCCCGCCCGCCCTCGTCGGTCATCGCCGCGTATCGCAGATGGGGTGCGGTGCTGCTGCTGTCGAACACCTCGCAGATCAGGCTCCGGTCGCGCAGCACCCGTACGCGGATGGGTGACCCGCCGTACCGGATCGCGTTGGTGACCAGCTCGCTCAGGATCAGCTCCGTGGTGAACGTCAGGTCCTCGAGCCCCCACTCCGTCAGCCGCCGGATGACGGAGGCGCGCACCTCCGCGACGGCCGCCGGATCGGACGGCACGTCCCAGGCGGCGACCCGGTCGGGCCCGAGCGCCCGCGTGCGCGCGACGATCAGGGCGACGTCGTCGCTCGGCCGGGCCGGCAGCCGGGAGTCCAGCACAGCCCGGCAGGTGTCCTCGGGCGATGTGCCCGCCTGCTCCAGGGCGGTGCGCAGCAGATCCAGGCCGGTGTCGATGTCCCACTCCCGGTCCTCGACCAGCCCGTCGGTGTAGAGGACCAGCCGGCTGTCCTCGGCCACCTCCACGTCGACCGTCTCGAACGGCAGACCGCCGAGCCCGAGCGGGGGACCGGCGGGCACGTCGAGGAACTCCACACTGCCGTCCGGCCGGACCAGCGCCGGCGGCGGATGACCGGCGCGGGCGATCGAACAGCGCTGCACGACCGGATCGTAGATCGCGTACAGACAGGTCGCGCCCGTGACCGGAGCGTTGCCGCCCTCCGCCGCATCGCTCTCGTCGACCTCGTCCAGGTCGATCCGGGCGACCAGTTCGTCGAGCAGGCCGAGCAGTTCGTCGGGCGCGAGGTCGAGGGCGGAGAAGTTGTGCACCGCCGTGCGCAGGCGCCCCATGGTGGCGGCGGCGTGCAGCCCGTGGCCCACCACGTCGCCCACGACGAGGGCGACCCGGGCGCCGGACAGGGGCAGTACGTCGAACCAGTCGCCGCCGACGCCCGACTGCGCGGGCCGATACCGGTAGGCGATGTCCAGGGCGCTCTGCTCGGGCAGGCTGCGCGGCAGCAGGCTGCGCTGAAGTGTCACCGCCATGCTGTGCTCGCGCGTGTAGCGGCGGGCGTTGTCGATGGAGACCGCGGCGCGGGCGACGAGTTCCTCCGCGAGGGCCCGGTCCTCCGCGTCGAACGGCTCCGGATTCTCCATGCGCCAGAACGTGACCACGCCCAGGATCAGGGAGCCCGCCCGCAGCGGTGCCGTGATCAGCGAGTGGATGCCGTACTGAAGGGTCTGCGCGGTGCGCTCGAGGTCCTGCGCCTGCCAGCCCTGTGCCTCCCGCAGTCGCGGCTCGATGATCGCTCGGCCGGCGAGCACACTGCGGGCCTGCGGCGAGGACGGGACGAACCGGATCCGCCGGCCCACCGGATACAGCGGCGGGTCCGTCCGTATGCCGGCGAAGGCAGTGCGGCGCAGCTCCGTCCCGGGCTCGGGCTGCTCACCGCCCAGCACGGCGTCGAACAGATCGACAGTGGCGAAGTCCGCGAACCGGGGCACCGCCAGCTCCGCCAGTTCCTCGGTGGTACGGGTGACATCCAGGCTCGTCCCGATGCCCGCACCGGCGGCGTACAGCATGTCGAGGCGTTCCCGCGCCACCTCCGCCCGGCCGGACAGGGCCCGCAGCTCCGTCGAGTCACGCAGGGTCGCGACGCTGCCGGGCGGGCCGCCCCGCAGATCGGTGGGCCGCTGGTTGACCGCCAGCAGTCGGTCCTTGACCAGGTGGACCTCGTCCGTGGCGACCCGTCCCGACGCCAGCAGTTCGGCGGTCCCCGGTTCCAGGCCGAGGTCGCGGACATGGTGGCCCTCGGCGTCGTCGGGCAGGCCGAGCAGCCGGCGCGCCTCGTCGTTGGCGAGCAGCAGCCCGCCGTCGCCGCCGACGATGAGCACACCCTCCCGCACCGCGTGCAGCACCGCGTCGTGGTGCTCGTACATGCGGGTCATCTCGCGCGGTCCCAGCCCGCGGGTCTGCCGCAGCAGCCGTCGGCTCACCAGTGCCGTGCCCGCGGTGGCGACGACCAGCGCCCCGGCCGCCGAGAACAGCACCATCGGCAGCTGCCGGTTGGCCGCACCTCCCACGTGCTCGGTGGTGATGCCGGACGACACCAGGCCCACCACCCTCCCGTCGCCGTCCTTGACGGGCACCACGGCCTGCACCAGCCGGCCGATGGTGCCGTCGATCTCCTCCGTCACATTGCGCCCGGCCAGCGCCGGTGCGATGTTCCCGACGAAGCGCTTGCCGATGCGGTCCGGCAGCGGATGGGTGTAGCGGATCCCGTCGGTGTTCATGACAACGATGAAGTCGACGTGCGTCGCCTCGCGGGCCGCCTCCGCCCGCGGCTGCAGGACGGCTGTCGGGTCCGAGCTCCTCAGCGCCTCCAAAGTCCCCGGGGCGTTGGCGAACGTCTCGGCGACGGCGAGCGACCGGTTGCGGGCCTCCTGGGTGCTGTCGTAGCGGCCCTGCAGTACCAGCGCCACCACCGCCACGACCACCAGCAGCAGCACGATGACGACCTGGAGGACGAAGACCTGCCCGGCGACACTGAGCCCGGTCAGCACCGACCGCACCCCCGCCGCCGGGCCCCGTCCCGGCCGTCCGTTCCCCCGCTGCTTCCGGTCCGGTGAGCCGTCCGGCGCCGACCGCGCCCGCCACTCGCGCACGAACAGCTTCCGCGCAGGCGCGCACTGGTCGCGCACTGCTCGGAGAGCACTGGTGGACTGAGCCCGGGATGGACCCAATTGTCGGACCATGTGCCCTGTCTACACTGCCGAGCCCCCGGGAGGCGAGAGACGTCACGCACTGTGGCGGAGCGTACGCATGTCGGCCGGACATCAGTGTGAGGGCCCGGTGCGGCGGGCCGCCAGCAGCAGCGCGATGTCGTCGTGCCGGTCGACGGCATGCCGGGCCGTGACGGTGAGCCGCTCCACGACGGCCGCCAGCGAGCGGCCGCCCGGCCGCCCGGCCGTGGCGCCCGCCTTGGCCAAGGCCACTCGCAGCGCGGTGATCCCCTCGTCGATGTCGCCGCCGGGCCGCTCGACGAGACCGTCCGTGTACAGCGCCAGCACGGCGCCGGGATCCATCGGCAGCTCCGTCACCGGATACTGGGCGAGCGGGTCCACGCCGAGCACGATCCCGCCGGGGAGGTCCAGGACGTGCGTGCGGCCGTCCGGGTGCCGCAGCAGGGGCGGCGGATGACCGGCGCGGGCGACCCGGGCCAGGCCGGTGACGGGGTCGAGGCGCACGTAGCAGCAGGTCGCGAACTGGCTGGGCTCGAGGTCGATGAGCAGGTGATTGGTGCTGCTCATGACCTCGTCGGGAGGCCGGTCGTCGAGCGCGAACGCCCGCACCGCGCTGCGCAGCTGGCCCATGGTGGCGGCCGCCTGCACACCGTGTCCCTGGACGTCGCCGATCACCAGGGCGATGCCGTCTCCGGCCTCGACGACGTCGTACCAGTCCCCGCCCACGTCCATGCCCTGGGTGCCGGGCAGATAGCGGCCCGCGGTCTCCACCCGGGGGTGGTCGGGCAGCCGCCGGGGCAGCAGGGCCCGCTGGAGTCCGCGGGCCAGCGCGGCCTCCGTCTCGTAGCGCTGCGCCTTCTCCATGGCGTGCGCGATCAGCCCGGCGAGCGCGGTCAGGACGGTGCGCTCCTTGGTGCTGAAGCTGCGGGGCCGGTCGAAGCCGAGGATGCAGGAGCCGACCGGCCGCCCGGAGGCGATCAGCGGGAGGAAGGCGCGGGCTCCCTCGGTCGCGTCGAGGGGGATGCCGGGGTAGGCGGCCGACAGCGCCTGCATCGAGTCGAAGAAGAGCGGCTGGCCGGTGGTCAGCGTCTCGACGCCGGGCAGCCGGGCGCTGAGGCTCACGCCCTCGAACGGCGCGAGGAATCCCGGCGGGAACCCGGTCTCCCAGGCCAGGTAGAGGTGCCGTTCCTGCAGCAGGTAGATGGCGAGCCGACGGCCGCCGAACGCGGGCAGCAGCTCCTGCGTGACCACCGCGGAGACCTGCCGGGCGGTGGCCGCCTCCGTCAGTGCGATGGCGAGGACGATCGGCTGGTGGACCGGTGAGCTCGCGGCCACCTCGGCATCGGAGGCGTCGGCGGACGCCGGCGCGGGCGTGGGCGCCGGCGCTGCGGGAGCCTCCGTCCCCCGGTTCGCCGGGGCGACGGTGCAGGTCAGGATGTCCGGGCCCGGATGGACGGACACGGCCAGCCAGTCACCGTCGTTTCGATCGTGCGGCTCTCCCGCACGGCCGGACCGCCGGACGTGGAAGTGCACCGGGTCGGGAGAGAGCAGGGCCGCGCGCAGATGGTCCTCGCAGGCCGCCTCGCCGAGCCACGGCACACCCTCCCACAGGGGCCGGCCGAGGAACCGCGCCCGCGGCTCGCCGAGGAGTTCGGCGGCACGCGGATTGGCGTAGCCGATCAGTCCCAGCCGGTCCAGGCAGAAAACGCCCTGAGGGAGCTGGTCGGCGGCCGCGTCGGCCATCGAGGCCGTATCGAGCACGATCCCGCCGACGGGGTACGGAGCACCGGCGGCGGGCCTGCGGTCGGTGACGTCCGGGTTCCACAGTTCCACCAGCCGCGGCGCGCCGTCGGGGGTGTGCAGGTGCACAGGTGCGGGCGGCGGCCCACCACGGGACGCCTGGCACAGCAGCTCCAGGAAGCGATCCGCCTCGCCCGGGGCCACGGCCCCGGTCAGGGTCTCGGCGGGGCCGGGCAGGGCCTCGGCCGGCAGCCGCAGCAGGGCCCGCGCGGCATCGTCCGCGGTGACGACGTCGGTTGCCGGGTCCCAGGTGAAACGCCCGATCCGGACCGGCGTCAGCCGTGTGCCGGGCGGCCGTACGCACAGCGGCTCGTCGTCCCACACGAGCGGCTCCCCGTCCTCCTCCAGGCGCCGCACGGCCACCCCCAGATCCTCGGCCAGCTCCGCCAGACGGTCCCGTTCGGCCAGCACCTCGGTGGCGTCCGAGGCGGCCGGCCGCAGCACGGTCAGCACGCCGTAGGGTCCCTCCTTCCCCGGGACGGGTACACAGATCGTCCCCACGGGGAACGGCAGAGCGGCCGCGAACTGGGGGTAGCGGCGCATGGCCTCCGTGACATTCGGCAGCACCACCTGCACGCCCAGCCGATAGGCGTCGGCGACCGGGAACCGGCGGTGCGCGTGCAGCCGCCACCACGGCCGGTACAGGCGCCCGGGCAGCCCCATCAGCACGGCCAGCCGCAGAACGCCGGGAGCGCCGGAGGCCAGGTAGATTCCCGCGGCGCGCCCGTCGGTGGCGCGGATCGCCTCGGCCGCGACGTCGGCCAGCAGCGTGGCCAGCCGTCCGGGCTCTGCGTTCCGGCCCTCGACGCTCCCAGTCATCGGCCCTACCTCGTCCGTGCGCGCCGTCGCGCAGGCGACACAGCAAGAATGCGCCACGACGACCCCTGCCCGCACCCGGGCGGGCGCGAACGCGGGAGCGTACGGAATGCGATGCCACAGCGACCCCGTCCCGTCAGGGCGTTTTGCCGGAACGGCAACGGGCCTCGCCCCTGTGCCGCCGACGGCCGGATGATCGAGGAACACCGGCGGACGGCACGGGGCCGCGTCCCCCCTCTCCGGCGACGCCGGACGACCCGCTCACCGCTTCGGGAGGAACCATGCCGCACCCGTCCGCCGACGACCTCACCCACCGTCTGGTGCCCTCACCCGCCGGCCGGATCCACCTGGTGGAACAGGGCAGCGGACCGCTGGTGCTGCTCGTGCACGGGTTCCCCGAGGGCTGGTACTCCTGGCGTCACCAGCTGCCCGCCCTGGCGGCGGCCGGCCACCGAGCGGTGGCGATCGACGTCCGCGGCTACGGCCGCTCCTCCCGGCCGGACCCCGTGGACGCCTACCGGATGCTGGAGCTGGTGGCGGACAACGTGGCCGTGCTGGAGGCCCTGGGCGAGCGGTCCGCCGTGATCGTCGGGCACGACTGGGGCGCGACCGTCGCCGCCACCTCCGCGCTGCTCAGGCCCGATGTGTTCCGCGCCGCCGGACTGCTCGGTGTGCCCTACAGCCCGCCCGGCGGGCCGAAGCCGAGCGACGTCTTCGCCGCCATGGGCGGGACGGAGGAGTTCTACGTCTCCTACTTCCAGCAGCCCGGCCGTGCCGAGGCGGAGATCGAGCCCGACGTACGCGGCTGGCTGGCCGGCTTCTACGCCGCCCTGTCCGCCGACACCATGCCGGATCCCGGCGCTCCCGACCCGCACTTCGTCGGACCCGGCGGCCGACTGCGCGACCGGCTCCCGGCCGAGCGGCTTCCCCACTGGCTCGGAGAGCACGAACTCGACGTCTTCGCCGGAGAGTTCGAGCGCACCGGCCTGAGCGGTGCGCTCAACCGCTACCGGAACATGGACCGGGACTGGGCGGACCTCGCCGGCCATCACGGCGCGCCCCTCACCCAGCCCTCCCTGTTCGTCGGCGGGGCCAGGGACGCCTCCGTCACCTGGCTCGCCGACGCGATCGAGGCGTTCCCCGACACACTGCCCGGCCTGGTCGCCTCGCATCTCCTCGACGACTGCGGCCACTGGGTCCAGCAGGAACGCCCCGAGCAGGTCAACCGGATCCTCACGGACTGGCTCGCCGGGCTCGCCGGCTGACACCTCGGGGCGCCCCTCAGGAACCGTGCAGGGTGCGCTTGGCGAGTTCGTACGCCGGGAGCATCGCCTCGTGTTCCTCGGTGTCCATCCCGCCGAGGTGCAGGACGACCGGGCCGTCCGGGGTGGTGACGGCGAGCGCGCGCTCCTTCTTGGTCTCCTCCAGCAGTTCGCTGGTGTAGAGGTACTCCACTTCGGCGCCGGTGAGACCGCCCGCCTCGAAGGAGCTGTACTTCTCCTTGCTCACCCCGTCCTCGGCTGCGACGAAGGCTTCAAGGACGGTGCGCGCGTCGTCGTCGCCCGGCTCGCCGGTCCAGACACGGAGGAAGCCGATGTTCCCGGCGGGCTTGGCGTCCACCTCGCAGGCGGCGGTGACCGGGCCCTGCTGGAGGAGGGCGTCGGCCAGTTCCTCCGCTGCCCCGCCGGCAGCGGCGTCGACGGACTCCGCCGCCCAGTTCTCGGCGATGTCGAACGTCACCGGCAGCTCGCAGGCCGATCCCTCGGCGCCGATGGTGCCGCCGCTCCTGGCGACATCGCCGCTGCCGTTGCCGCCGGCCGCGTCCGCCGACGCCGACGTGCTCGCGGGGGCCTCGTCCTCCCCGTCCGCGCAGCCCGCCAACAGCCCTGCCACCAACGCCACGTGGACCAGCCCCCGCCACGCGTTCCCCGCCCCGACCTGCACCGCACCGTCTCCTCTCGGTTGAGGCGGATCACTGTATCCCCCCGTCACCGTGCCAGTGCCGCCCGCGCTGTCTCCACCGCCTGCACGGCGTAGGTCCGGCCGAACAGGACGGTGTGGACGAGGAGGGGGAAGAGCTGGTGGAGGCCGATGCGGTCCCGCCAACCCTCCGCGAGCGGGGCCGTTTCCTGGTAGCCGTCGAGCACCTGGTCCAGGTGGGGGCAGCCGAAGAGGTGGAGCATGGCCAGGTCGGTCTCCCGGTGGCCGCCGTGCGCGGCAGGGTCGATGAGCCAGGCCTGTCGGTCCGCGCCCCACAGCACGTTGCCGTTCCACAGGTCGCCGTGCAGCCGGGCGGGCGGCTCGGCCGGGCCTGCGAGCCCGGGGAGCCGCTCGCAGGCCTGGTCGACGACGGACGCCTCGGCGGGCCGCAGCGTCCCGTCGTCCACGGCGCGGCGGAGATAGGGGAGGACCCGGTGCTCGGCGTACCAGGTCGGCCAGTCGTCACCGGGGACGTTGCGCATGGGGGCGAGTCCGATGGACGCGTCCCTGGGTCCGCCGGGGGGCGGAACCCCGAACGCTGCCGCACCACGGGCGTGCAGGGCGGCCAGGTCCCGGCCGAACCGGACCGCCGCCTGCCTACTGGGCCGGCCGGTCGGGACGCGTTCGGTCACCAGCCACTCCCCGTCATGACCATGCACGGCCGGTACGCGGACCGTGCCCGCCTCGCCCAGCCAGCGCAGCCCGGCGGCCTCGGTCCCCACGCCGCCCGGCGCGTCCTGGCGTTTCGCGATCACCACCTGCCCGCCGTCGAGGGAGACCTCGGCGAGCGCGCCGGACAGCGCACGGACTCCGGTCACTTCCCGCCCGGTGATCCTCGCCGCTGCCGTGTCGGGTCCTTCGCGCACGGCGACCACGGTACGACAGCCTGCGGCCGGTCCGGAGAGAACCGCACTTTGCCGTATCGGCAAAGCCGGTTGTCGCCGGAGCGGCGGCGATCCAGGCTCGGTCACGAGGGCGCCAAACGGCATACGGCGACCCTGACCGAGCAGACGACCAGGAGGCACCATGCCCGAACTCCCCGCGCCCACCCAGCCCGCAGAGTTCTGGGAGACCCGCTACCGCGACACCGACCGTGTCTGGAGTGGCCGCCCGAACCAGCTGCTCGTGCGAGAGGTCGCCGACCTGGAGCCGGGCCGCGCCCTCGACCTCGGATGCGGCGAGGGCGGGGACGCCATCTGGCTGGCGTCCCGCGGCTGGCACGTCACCGGCGTCGACATCTCGGTCACCGCCCTCGAACGCGCGGCCCTGCACGCCGTCGACGCAGGAGTCGGCGACCGCACCGGTTGGGAACGCCACGAGCTCGGCGAGTCCTTCCCCGAGGGCTCCTTCGACCTCGTGAACGCCCAGTACCTGCAGTCCCCGGTGGGGCTGGACCAGGAGTGGATCCTGCGGCGCGCCGCCGACGCGGTCGCGGACAAAGGCACGCTGCTGATCGTGATGCACGGCGGCTGGCCGTCCTGGCAGACCGAGCCGCCCTTCGACGCCGTCTTTCCCACGCTCGACGGGGTGCCGGCCGAACTGGCGCTGCCCGACGGGGAGTGGATCGTCGAGACGGCGGAGACGGTACGACGTACGAACGTCTCCCCGGACGGCCGGGAAGGCTTCCGGGACGACCACGTGTGGCGGTTCCGGCGACTCTAGGGCCTGTCCGGCGGATCATGCCGCAGACGCCGCCAATTTCCTGCGACCTGATCCGCCGGACAGGCCCTAGCCGCCGGGCGTGGGCGCGTGCTCGGGAAGGAGGCCGGCGGCCTTGACGGCCCGCCAGAAACCTGGCGGCACCGGGTGGTTGAAGGAGTCCACGCTGCCGGTCACCTCGTCGGGCGAGCGTGCACCGACCACCACACTAGTGACGGCGGGATGCCCGAGTGGGAACTGCACCGCGGCCGCCAGCAGCGGCACGTCGAACGCCCGGCACACCGCCGCCCAGGCCCGTACCCGCCACAGGAGCCGCCGCGGAACGGCCCCGTACCCGTGCAGCGCCCCAGGACGGGGGTCGGCGAGCAGTCCGCCCTGGTACACGCCCGCCGCCATGACCGCGACGCCCCGCTCGGCGCACAACGGCAGCAACTCGTCCAGGCCGGACTGATCGAGCAGGGTGTAGCGGCCGGCCAGCAGGACGCAGTCGGGCCCGGGCGGGGCGGCCTCGCGCAGGAAACGCACGGCCACGGGCGCATGGTTGACGCCGATCGACACCGCCCTGACGGTGCCTGCGTCCCGCAGGTCGGCCAGCGCACGATAGGCCTCGCGCACGGCGGTGGGGAAGTCCTCGTCGGGATCATGGACGTGCACCACGTCGATCCGGTCGAGCCGCAGCCGCGCCAGGCTCTCCTGGATGCAGCGCAGTACCCCGGCGTACGAGTAGTCCAGCCGGGGCCCCAGGCCGGGCGGAGGGTCCGCCCAGATCGGCTGGGTGTCGGGCCCTCCCGGCTCGATGATGCGCCCCACCTTCGTGCACAGGACGTACGCCTCGCGAGGCCGGCTTGCCAGCGCCGCGCCGGTGCGGGACTCCGAGCGCCCGTACCCGTACACGGGCGCCGTGTCGTACAGCCGTATCCCGGCCTCCCAGGCCGTGTCGATCACCGCGGCCGCCGTGTCCTGCGCGACCGGGGCGAAGAGCCCGCCCACCGATGCCAGCCCCAGCCCCAGCCGGCTGACCCGCAGGCCGGTGCGGCCCAGTGGCACCAGGTCATCCGCCCGCACGGCAGCTCACCTCAGAAACTCCGTGACGATTCCCACGAACCGCCTTCCGTCGTCGAGCCACGGAAAGTGTCCGGCACCGGACTGGACGACCAGCTCGGCACCCGGAAACAACCCCTGGAACTCGGCCATGGCCCGCCGCGGGGCCGCCAGATCGACCTCCCCGGCGAGCAGCAGCACCGGCGACCCGAACCGTGCGAGTGCCGCACGCGTGGCTGCCGGATCGAAGGCGCCTTCCCCAGCGTAGGCCGCCGCGGCCTCAGCGTTGCGCTGCTCGTCCTCGGCGGCCCGATGCGCCTGGGCCGCTTCGTCCCAGCGGCCGTAGTAGAACGGTGCGATGGCCTGCCACGAGGCGGGGGTCGCCTGTCCGGCGACGATCGTTTCCAGCGCCGCGAACGCCTCCGGAAACCACGGCTCCGCCCGGCGCAGCTCCGCCGCAGCCCGCCGGTCGTCGCCGGTGACCGGGACCCCGACGGCGATGACGCTCGGCGTGACCAGCACGAGCCGGCCGACGCGCTCCGGGTGGCGGGCCATGTAGAGCGCCGCCAGATTGGCGCCGGCCGAATGCGCCAGCAGATCCATCCGCTCCAGGCCGAGGTGCTCGCGCAGCGCCTCCACGTCGTCGACCTGCCGGTCGCAGCGGTAGGAGCCGGGATCCCTGGGCTCCGCCGAGCCGCCGGTGCCCCGGAGATCCAGCATGATCAGCCGGCGGTGCGCCGCCAGCCCGCCCAGGTCCCCGAGGTATGCGGAGGCCTGCATGGGGCCGCCGGGCAGACACACCAGGGGAGGGCCGTCCCCGAGGACGTGGTGGGCGAGCTCGGTTCCGTCGTACGCGGAGAAGGTGGGCATGGCCGCGACCCTGTCACCGGCGTCCGGCCGCGGCAACTCGCTTTTCCCGGGCGTACCCCGCGGTGGTACGCCACCGTGTGACCGGCACCGGCCACGGGAACTCGGCCGCCATGAACGCGCAGGCGGCAACCGGCCGGTCGTACTGGCTCGACACCCTGCCCCCGGGCGACCCGGCTCCGGCACCGGCCGGCGACTTCGAGGTCGACGTCGCCGTCGTGGGCGCCGGCATGGCCGGCCTGAGCACCGCCTGGGAGCTGACCCGGCGTGGGTACGGCGTCGCGGTGCTGGAGGCCGACCGGATCGCGGCCGGCGTCACCGGTCACACCACCGCCAAACTCAGCGCCCAGCACACCCTGATCTACGACCGGCTCCGCCGCACCCGCGGCACGGACGGGGCACGGTTGTACGCGCGCTCGCAGACGGAGGCGATCCACCGCGCCGCCGAGATCGTCGGCGACCTGGGCATCGACTGCGACTGGGAGGACACGGCCGCGTACACCTACGCGCAGGACCGGCGCCGGATACCCGATCTGAGGGCCGAGGCCGAGGCGGCCCGGGAGGCGGGTCTGCCCGCCGAGTACGTGACGGAGACAGAGCTGCCGTTCCCCGTCGCGGGCGCGGTCCGGGTCGCGGATCAGGCCCAGTTCCATCCGCGGAAGTACCTCATGGCGGTGGCCGACGCCGTCCGGCGCGGCGGCGGACAACTGTACGAAGGCACCCGCGTCCTCGGGCTGACCGAGGGGGAGCCGTGTGTGCTGACCACCGAAGAGGGGATCGCGGTGACCGCCCGGGACGTCGTGGTGGCCACCCACTACCCGGTCTTCGACCGGGCCCTGCTCTTCACCCGCCTCGCGCCGCGCCGGGAGGTGGTGGTCGCCGCCCCCGTCGATGCGTCCAAGGCCCCCGGCGGCATGTACATCACGCCCGAGCACCGCACCCGCTCGGTGCGGACGGCACCGTACGCGGACGGTAAGCGGCTCCTCATCGTGACCGGGGAACGCTTCAACCTCGGCGTCGGCCAGGACGTGGAGGAGCGGTTCGCGACGCTCACGGGGTGGGGCCAACGCACCTTCGGCGAGCTGAGCATCAGCCACCGCTGGGCCACCCAGGACAACGACTCCACCGACTCCGTACCGCTCGTCGGCCTGCTGCATCCCGCCAGCCGCCACGTCTACGTCGCCACCGGCTTCGGCGGCTGGGGACTCACCGGCGGGATCATGGCGGGGCGCCTGCTCTGCGACGAGATCACCGGACAGGAGTCGCCGTGGAGCGAGCTGTACGATCCGCGCCGCATCACCCCAGTCCTGCGCGAGGGAGCGCGGTTCCTGCGTCACCAGATCCATGTCGCCCGGCATTTCGTCGGCGACCGGTTGCCGGCCCTGACTCGGCCGTCGCTCGACGAGCTCGCCCCCGGCGACGGTGCCGTCGTCCGCATAGCCGGCCGGGGTTGCGCGGTGCACCGGGACGAGGACGGGCGGCTGCACGCGGTGTCCGCGCGCTGTACACACCTCGGCTGCCTGGTGGCGTTCAACCGGGCCGAACAGGCCTGGGAGTGCCCGTGCCACGGCTCGCGCTTCGCCCCCGACGGGCAGGTCCTTCACGGCCCGGCCGTGCGGCCCCTGGAGCCCCGGGACATCTGACGGCCCACCGACGGGCCGGCACGTTTGGGTGTCGCGTTCCGGGCCACACGGTGAGTGACATCGGAAAGTCGCTGGTGACTTGGAGTGAACCACCGTGGCGCGAGAGAAGAAGGCCAAGGCCAAGATGGAACAGGCCAAGGGGAAGGCCAAGGAGGCGATGGGCCGCGCAGTCGGCAACGAGCGCATGACGGCCGAAGGCAAGGTGGAGCAGGCCAAGGGCGATGCGCGCCAGGCGAAGGAGAAAGGCAAGGACGTCTTCCGGCACGGATGACTGCACGGTCGTAGGCGGGTTCCCCGGTGCTGTCGGGGAACCCGCCGCTCGTTCGCGTCCGGCTCAGATGCCGCAGGTGGGCGCCGACCAGTACTGACTGGCGCGGTGGTCGAGGTGCGTGTGGTCGTCGTGGCCGGGATAGCCGGGGCCGAGAATGCCCCGGAAGCCGTGGTTGCGGGCCTGCTTGGCGAGGGTGCACAGGGAGTGCGGTCCGGCCCCGAGGTCGACGGCGTCGCCGTACAGATGACGGCTGTTGCTCGCGCCGCCCACGGCGCTGTTGCAGGCGTAGGACCTGAAGCCGCTGGTCACTGTGATCGGCTGGTCGCCCAGCGCGTGCCGCATGGCTTCCAGCTTCCACATGCTGTGCAGCGCGTTGGACTTGGCGGTCGCCGCGCTGACCGCGCCGCCGGACCAGGTGCTGTTGCAGTCGTTCAACTCGCTGTAGGAGAAGTGAATCGGGGTGCAGTCGTCGTCCTGCAGGGCGTACAGCTTGTTGAAGGTGTTCGGCCCCGCCACGCCGTCGGCCGTGAGGCCGTACGCCGACTGAAAGCGCTTGAGGGCGGCCGTGGTGGCCGGCCCGAACTCGCCGTCGACGGCCAGGACGGAACCGTAGCCCGGATAGCCGCCGAGCCGGATCTGCAGCTGGGTGACATCGGCGCCCGAGGAGCCCTGCGAGAGTGTGCGGCTCCAGGTGTAGCAGCCGTCGGCGTGCGCGGTGCTTGCCGTGGCGAGCGTACCCGCGCAGGCGCCAGCCATGATCATGACAAACGTGAGGACGAGTCTGACGGTGCGTGTGTACATACGGCCTCCATGCCGGGGGGACGTGAGGTGGTGTCGAGCGCGAAGGGACGTGTGACGCGCGTCAACCATGCGGTACGCCGTTGCTTGTCGGCAAGGCGCGCGCACGCAGTTGCGGGGACGGTCACCGCCTGTTGACACGCAATTCAACCGTTCCTGCGATGCGGCAAGGGCAGCCAACGCGTCCCTTGCCGCATCGCACCCCGGTCAGTCCTGCGCGACCAGCGCCGGCGTCGACCTCGTCAGCACCTCGCCGCGGAAGAAGGCAGGGCTGCGCCACCGCATCACCGTCATGATCACCAGGCCCAGGGCGAGCAGCCCCACGCCGATGACGAACACCGACCCCACCCCCAGCACGGACGACCCGCTGCCGTACGCCGGGTCCCACATGTCGACGAGGGTCTTGGCGAACACGGCCGCCAGCAGCACCCCGCCGACGACCGGGAACAGCCCCTTGAACAGCAGGTCCCGTCCGGACCGCAGCAGCTCCGCCCGGAAGTACCAGACGCAGGCGAAGGCCGTGAGGGCGTAGTAGAAGCAGATCATCAGGCCGAGCGCGTAGATCGTGTCCACCAGTACGTGCTCGCTGACCAGCGTCATCACGGTGTAGAACACCGCGGTCGCGACACCTGCGGTCACCGTGGCGCGCCCCGGCGTACGGAAGCGCGGATGGACCCGGGCGTACGACGCCGGCAGTGCTTCGTATGCCGACATGGCCAGCACCGTACGGGCCACCGGGATGAACGTGGTCTGCAGGCTGGCCGCGGCCGAGGCGAGCACCGCGAGGAACAGCAGGATGCCGAGCGCCGGACCCATCACCGGGCCCGCCAGTGCGGCGAAGACGTTGTCGGAGGTCTCGGGGTTGGCCAGCCCCAGCCCCTGGTCACCGGAGCCGACGACCATCTGCGCGGCCACCCCCGTGGCGAGGTACGAGCCGACCAGCACCACCATGGCGACCAGTGCCGCCCGGCCGGGGGTGCGGCTGCTGCCGCTGGTCTCCTCGTTGGCGGTCAGACAGGCGTCCCAGCCCCAGTACATGAAGATCGACAGCGACAGTCCGGCGGTGAACGCGGCGAACGACTGGACGGCGAACGGATTCAGCCATGACCACGAGAACTCGGCCGACGTCGGGAACGCGGGGCTCCCCGCCTTCCCGAAGGCCATCGCCACGAACACACCCAGCACCACCAGCTGGAGCGCCACCAGTGCGTACTGCACACCCTTCGTGGCGGTCATACCGCGGTAACTGATCACCGTCGCGACCGCGATCAGCGCGAGACAGGTGACGATGTGGACGGCCTTGTTGTCGTCGAGCGCGGCGACGGCGTCACTGCCCGTGACCTCACCCGCGAGCAGCCAGAAGTACGAGGTCGCCACGCCGGCCAGGTTCGACAGCACGATGATCGTGGCGATCACCAGGCCCCAGCCGCACATCCAGCCCACACGCGGCCCGAACGCCTTCACCGTCCAGGTGAACGAGGTACCGCAGTCCGGCATGGCCTTGTTCAGCTCGCGGTAGGCGAAGGCGACGAGCAGCATCGGCAGGAACCCGGCGAGGAACACAGCGGGCATCTGCACACCCACCTCGCCCGCGGTCGAACCGAGCGTCGAGGTCAGGCAGTACACGGGCGCCACGGTGGACACACCGATGACCGCGCTGCCCAGCAGGCCGACGGAGTTCCCGCTCAGGCCCTTGGCGCGCATGCCCTCGGCAGGGGTGGCGTCGCCTGTGTCTCCGGCTCCGGGCCGTACGTCCAGCTGAGTCATGAACAGGACGTTAAATCCTGCGGTTTCCGTGGCAACTCTGCGTGACTTTCAGTGAGCGTGTCTTGCAATAGCCCAATGATCGATGACTGATCGCTTATTAGTCTTGCGATTCCAAGGTCGTGTACTGCTTCTGCCCGGCATATCCAAAGGGTGCTGCCGGTTGTCCGATATTCGGTAATCGCAGCGACGAGCGATGTGTGGCGGTGGAGTCTTTCCGTGTGATCCGCGCCACACAGCGGCCCCGGCCCCGGTCGCGGGCGCGAGAGGGCCGCGGCCGGTGCCGGCGAGTTCCGTGGGACCTGTCAGAGGCGCTGCCACAACGCGGGAGTCGCCGCCGGCGTCCAGGAGCCCTGCGCCTGGTGGGTCTGCAGGCACTGATAACGCACTCCGTTGTGGTTCACCGTGGCCCCGACGCCGTAGACGCGCCCCGAGGTCCAGCCGCCGGCGCCGCCGTCCTGCGGGGCCGGTGTCGCCGTCGTGTCGGAAGCCGTCCTGAGGATCAGGCCGAAGTCGCTGAGCAGCGGGTTGATGGGCTGATAGTAGGTCGTTCCACCGCTCGTGCAGTCGCCCGTCCCGCCGGAGGTGATCCCCTGCGCCTGAGCACCCCAGAGGTACGGGCCGCCGGAGTCGCCCGGTTCGGCGCACACCGTCGTCCGGGTCAGGCCGTTCACCACACCCTCGGGGTACCTGACGCTCGTACCGTGCTGCTGGATCGTGCCGCAGTGCCAGCCACTGGTCGAGCCGGAGCGGCACACCGACGCCCCGAGCAGCGCCTCGACCGAACCGGCGACCTGCACGCGCTGGCCCGACTCGCCCCTGACGTCGGCGGTCGCGGTCCAGTCCGAGTTCACGCCCACCCACGCCATGTCCTTGCCCGGGAACGTCGAGGCCTGGAAGGTGCCCTGGTCGGCCTGGTCGGCCTGGTCGGCCTGGTCGGCCTGGTCGGCCTGGTCGGCCTGGTCGGCCTGGTCGGCCTGGTCGAAGCCGGTCGTCGTGTCGCCGGCCGTGCCGCAGTGACCGGCGGTGGCAAAGCCCTGCTGGTCGGCCCTGGTGACGGAGAGGCCGACGGAGCAGCGAATCGATCCGTTGACGTAGTAGGGGTCTCCACCGACGACGTCCTCCAGCAGGCGCGGCCGGTCCGCCGACATCTGAACGGCGACGCGCTTGCCCGAGAGGCCGGCGGCCTTGACGAACGCGGCCGCGGACGACCGGCTGTGAGCCTCTACCACGACCCGGTTGCCCGGGACGTCGACGTACCAGAGCGGCGTGTCGGTGGTCGCGACACGGGGGGCCGCCGCGTCCAGCTTCTTCTTGACGGCCATCAGGCCGGCCAGGGACTCCTTGACGACCATGGCCTTCGCGCCCTGACCCCGGATGGCGGCCACGTCCGCGCTGTCGGTGGTCGCGACGGTGAGCTCCTGGGATGTCGTACCGCTCACCCAGGCGCCGGCGAAGCGCTTGCCCAGCGCGTTGCGCAGCCGCCCTGCCCAGCTGCCGGCCTCCGCCTCGTTCACCAATCGCTCCGCTGCCTGGGCGGGAGTCAGCTCGAGGTCCCGCTGGAGCGCGCGGAGCACCTGCGGCGACGGCCTGTCGGCCCCCACTGTCCGGGCCGCCGAGGGAAGGGGTCCCGGCGCGGGCGGCGGCTCGGCCCCCGCGGCCGAGCAGATCCCGCTCAGAACCAGCGTGCCGAGGGCGATCACGGCCGCGCGGCGTGCGGTCGGGACATGTCTGTGGACCATGCGAATGGTTCCTTCCAGTCCGATACGGGTGAAGCTGCCATGAGGCGAGGGCTTGCCTGGAAGGACCGAACCAATGTCACCGACGCGGGGCTTTCGCGCTTTGGTGAGGGAAAGCGGCGCCAAGTGCAGTACGCACCGGGAGGTCACACGCGCCGAACCGGCGCAGAGCAGGAGAGACCTGCCGCGCCATCACCCTCCACGGGATCCTGCGGAGACTGAGGGAGGCGGGGAGACGGCGCTCACCCGGCGACTTCCCCCGTTCCGCCGGCTGTCAGCCGCTCGGGCACCGGCACGTGGTAGACGTGAAAGGCGCGGCCGATGACGGGTTGCGCGACATTGCGCACCCTGACGCCGCCGCTCGTCATGCCGTGCTCCGTCCCCGCGTGCGCGTGCCCGTGCACCGCGAGGTCCGCGCCCGCGGTGTCGATGGCCTCGGCCAGCAGATAGCTGCCCAGGAACGGGTAGATCTCCAGGGGCTCACCGGCCAGCGTCTCTGGTACGGGGGAGAAGTGCGTCAGGGCGACCCGTACGTCACAGCCCTCTTCGTCCAGCTGCTCCAGGGCCGCACGCAGACCGTCGGCGCACTGGCGCGAGTACCTGACGAACTCCTTCATGAGCGGCTCGCCGAACTCACCGGCACTGCGCCCCACGAAACCCCCGCCGAACCCCTTGGTGCCGGCCACCCCGACGCGGGCCTCGCCGATGCTCACGACCGTGGCCTGCCCCTCCAGCACCCGGGTACCGGCGTCCTGGAGGATGGCCGTGACCTCGTCCGGACGTTCGTCGTGGTGATCGTGATTGCCCAGCACGGCGACGACCGGGACACCGAGGCCCTCGACCTCCCGGGCCACCACTCGGGCCTCCTGCGGGGTCCCGTGGCGGGTGAGGTCCCCGGCCAGCAACAGGACGTCGGCGCAGTCGGGCAGGGTGTCGAACGCCGGACGCAGCAGGCCCTGGCTGTCCGGACCCATGTGGATGTCCCCGACGGCTGCGATCCGGATCATGTGAGGTCCTCCGCGTGGTCGGGTGACGACGCGTCGGTGACCATGATGTCGCAGTGCACCACCAGCCCGGCCAGCTCCTCCCGGACGATGCGCCGGATGTCGTCGCGGCAGCGGGCGGACGGAACGCACCCCGTCACCAGCACGGCATCCCCGTGCGCCTCGACCCGCACGCCCAGCTCACCGAGGGGCCCACCGGCCAGGCGGTCACGGAGGTGGGCGACGCGGTAGTCCAGGTGCTGAGCGCCCGGAGTGCCGGACACGCCTCGATCACCGGGATGCGTCATGGCTGCTGCCCCTGTGATGCGGAGTGATCACGTCGAGCCGTTCGAGGAGGAAGAGGAAGGCGGCGGCCATGGGCGAGTCCCCGCTCTCGCGCCGTACCCGCTCCCAGTCCACCTTCTCGCGCAGCGCCCGGGCGATGGGCAGCACCGCACCGAAGTCACAGTGGTGCTCGGAGAACGCGGCCAGCAGGCTGGACAGCAGGTCGGTCGGGGCCAGGACCGGCATGCGCACCGAATCGACCGGGATCTCCTGCGCTCTGTCGAGCATGTCCGTCGTCACGCGCCGGTGTGCCAGCTGGAAGATGATGTCGATGTCCTGCCCGAAACAGGTGGCCTTGAGCAGCCAGTCCTCGGGCGGGGAGTAGACCGGGAGGCCGGCCTTCTTCAACGTGGCCGCGACCGCGTCGGCGTCCTCGGGCCTGATGCAGAAATCGGCGTCGTGCTGGAGGTTCTCGCCGGCCCCGTGGGCGTAGGCGGCCACGCTGCCCGCCAGGGCGAAGTCGTGTCCGCCCTGCTTCAGCAGCGCGCCGACCTGTTTGGTCGCCTCGAGAATGGCCTGGGTGCGGTCGCGCGGCAGTTCCGGCTCTCCCGCCCGGCGGTGCGGCCGGGGCAGCTGCGCCGCCTGAGGGAGATCGGGGATCCCGACGCGTGGGGCGAGCGTCGCGTCATCACTGTTCTGCGTCATGACCACTCCCTCTGCCGCACCGATCCATCCGCAGTCCACCCGCACCGGGCGCTGCGACGTCCCGCGCTCTGCCCTGTGTACCCGACGTGCGCCGTTCGACACGGCGGCACCCACCGTGGTCGGCCTCCGTCAGGGGGCGATTCCGACCCCCTCGATGCGGCTCCAGGCCCGCTCCTGGGCGGCGGTCATGGCCGGCCAGTGCAGTCCGCCCGGGCGGGGCCGGACGCGGGTGGCGTAGGGGGAGGGAACGAAGTCCGGGTCGTAGAAGCATCCGGAGCCGTAGGTGCGGTCGAATGCGGCGCAGGACTCGGCGATCGACCGTGGCGTCGGCTTCCGTCCGCTGCGCACCCAACCGTCCAGTGCCGACAGGGAGTTGGCGTACTCGGCGTCGCTCAGCCCGCTGTGCTCGGACTCCCGGGTGAAGGTCTGCACGAGTCGCCCGTCCCGGTGCGCACCCCGGAGTGTGGCACGGTAGGCCGCCTCGTGCTCGACGAACACCGTCGGATCGTCGATCGCGTGGAGCGTCAGGACGGGGATTCCGGCCCTGCCCGTGAGGTCGCTGTCGTAGGACAGGTCCCGGACGGCGGCCGGGTCGGCGGAGAACCGCTCGACACCGGCGTTGAGCGCCGCGTCGTCGTGCGACCCGGAGTACCACACGCCCCGGTTGCCGAACGGATTTCGGTCGTCGAGCCGGTTGTGCACAATGTCGCGGAACGTGAAGACCGAGAAGCGCAAGTGCGACTCCAGCGTGCGCTCCGGGATCCGGGTGACGGCCAGGATGTCGTCGAGGTTGCGCTGCTGCAGCGCGGTCCGCTCGCGCGGTTCGGAGGCGTATCCGGTGCACTCCTGCAGCCGTGCGCGCAGCCCGTCCGTCGTCAGGGTCGACGTGGGGCGCAGCCCCTGCCACAGCGGGTACTGCGGCTCCGAGGGACGTGGCAGGTTCCGGCAGTAGTACTGGTAGACCACACGCAGGTCGACCCGGTGGTCGTAGCCGCGGGAGCCGCCGCCGAGGACGCCGTTGGTGAACAGCGCCCCGTCGTACGCGCCGCGCTGCCCGCCGTAGACCTCCACGACCTTGGCGGCGACGTTCCCGCCCCACGACTGGCCGTGCACATAGGTTCGCTGCGGCCTGCCGAACTCGGACACGAACAGACGGCGCAGGTGCTCGGTGTCGGCGGCCGCCATGCGGGTGCCGTAGCCGCCGCGGCGATAGGACGAGCCGGCCCAGGCGTAGCCCTGGTCCACCATGACCGCCCAGCGCTCCAGATCGTCGAGGCTGCGCTCCGGATCGGAGCCGTCCCCGAGGTCGGGGCCGCCGTGGGCGTGGACGACCAGGGAACGGTTCCAGTGACGGGGGACGGCGATGGCGTAGTAGGCACCGTTCGCGTCCTGGCCGGTGTGACACGTGGCCTTGCCGGCGAGGTTCGCCGGACAGTCGGCGGACGCCGGGGGCCCGTTCTGCGCCCGGGCCGGAGGGGCACCGGCAAGCGCAGCTGCGAGAACGGTCGCGACGCAGGTGGCCGTCCCCGCGCGTCCCCGCGCACGAGGACGGAACGGCCGGCGGATCCCGGGAAACTTCCATGTCTTCACGGCGCGGCTCCCTCGTCCGTGCTGGCGCATCGTTGCGCTGTGCGCCGCGATGCCAGGGAGCCGCCGAGCAAAGAGCCATGGCCTTGATCTTTGCGTTCATACTGTTCGGCGGCGTCCCGCGAACTGTGCCGGCATGTGAGCCGGAGCCGTCCCCGGCGAAAGATCGCAACTAGGCTGGCAGGGTATGCATCCATCGTCGCACGGCGGTCGCGGATGGAGGACGGACGCATGGACTACTACGACCTCGGCACCCACAGCCGCCGCGTGACGACCTCGTCGCCCGAAGCCCAACTGTGGTTCGACCGCGGGCTGGCCTGGACGTATGCCTTCAACCACGAGGAGGCCGTCTCCTGCTTCGAGGCCGCGGCCGCGGCGGACCCCGACTGCGCCATGGCCCACTGGGGCATCGCCTATGCGCTCGGCCCCAACTACAACAAGCCCTGGGAGGCCTTCGACGGCCAGGACCTGGCACGCAGTGTCGACCGCGCCCACGCCGCCGTGGAGCTCGCCCACGAAAAGGCGGCGGTCGGCGCCACCCCCGTCGAACGCGCCCTGGTCGAGTCGTTGCGCGCCCGCTACCCGCAGGCGAGTCCCGTCGAGGACTGCACGGTGTGGAACGCGCCCTACGCCGACGCCATGCGCGCCGTTCACGCACTCGACCCCGACGACCTCGACGTCGTCACCCTCTACGCCGACGCCCTGATGAATCTCACGCCCTGGCAGCTGTGGGACATCCGCACCGGCGAGCCCGCCGAAGGCGCCCGCACGCTCGACGCCAAGGCCGTCCTCGAGCGCGCGCTGGCCACCGAGGACGGGGCCCGGCATCCGGGCGTGCTGCACATGTACATCCACCTCATGGAGATGTCCCCGACGCCCGAGGCGGCGCTGCCCGTCGCGGACCGGCTGCGCGGCCTGGTGCCCGACGCCGGCCACCTCCAGCACATGCCCACCCACCTGGAGGTGCTCTGCGGCGACTACCGGCGCGTCGTGTCCGACAACAGCGACGCCATCGCCGCCGACGAGAAATACCGCGCGCGGGCCGGGGCGATGAACTTCTACACCCTGTACCGCTCGCACAACTACCACTTCAAGATCTACGGCGCGATGTTCCTCGGCCAGTCCCGGACCGCCCTCGAGACCGCCGCAGAACTCGAGTCGACCATCACACAGGACCTGCTGCGCGTGCAGAGCCCGCCCATGGCCGACTGGCTGGAGGGCTTTCTCGCGATGCGGGTCCATGTGCTGATCCGCTTCGGCCGCTGGGTGGACATCCTGGACCTGCCCCTGCCCGCCGACCCGCAGCTCTACAGCGTGACGACCGCGATGCTGCGCTACGCCCGCGGCATGGCCCTCTCGGCGACCGGCCGGATCGCCGAGGCCGAGGCCGAACGCGAACTGTTCCGCGAGGCGCTGGCCGGCGTCCCGCAGACGCGCATGCTGTTCAACAACACCTGCGCCGACATCCTCGCCGTCGCCTCGGCGATGCTCGACGGTGAGCTGGAGTACCGCAAGGGCAACCACGACGCCGCCTTCGCCGCGCTGGAGCGGGCGATCGAACTCGACGACAGCCTCCCCTACGACGAGCCGTGGGGTTGGATGCAGCCCACCCGGCACGCCTACGGCGCCCTGCTGCTGGAACAGGGACGTGTCGCCGAAGCCGAGGCGGTCTACCGGGCCGACCTGGGCCTTGACGACACCCTCCCGCGCCCCTCGCAGCACCCCGGGAACGTCTGGTCCCTGCACGGCTTCCACGAGTGCCTGGTCCGCCTCGGCAAGGTGGGGGAGGCGCAGATCGTGGCCCAGCAGCTGAAGCTGGCCGCCGCCATGGCGGACGTACCGATCGAGGCGTCCTGCTTCTGCCGCCTGGAACGCCCCTTCGACGCCGTCGGCCCGACCGACTGCTGCGCACACCGCGATCACGGGTGAATGCGGGCAGACGTCGGGCGGGGCAAGGGCCCATGTGCCCAAGTCGGCGGCAGGGAGCGAATCATGACACGCCGTCGGACGGACGATCCGCCCGATTTGCGGAGACTTGGGGCTTATTGTACGGCATATGATCAAAAGCCATATTGCCTACCTGGCGTGCACTGCAGCAATCGTCGGGACCGGTCTTGGTGCCGCTTCGCCGTCGTCTTCTTCCGGCGATTCGATCCATGTGGTCGTCGAGGGCGAATCGATCCAGAAGGCGGTGGACGCCGCCGAGCCGGGCGACACCGTTCTCGTGTCCCCCGGCACCTACCGCGAGAGCGTCAAGGTGACCACGCCCGGGCTGACCCTGCGGGGCGCGGGACGGGGCACGGTGATCAAACCGGGCAGGACGAAGACCGCCAACAGCTGCGCCGCGGCCGGGAACGGCATCTGCGTGGTGGGGACGAAGGACGAAAAGCTCGAGGACGTCACCGTGTCCTCCCTGACGGTGACCGGCTTCGCCAAGAACGGTGTGTCGGCGTTCGGGACGGACGGGCTGACCGTCCGGAACGTGACGGCCGTGAAGAACGGGGTGTGGGGCATCGCCCAGGAGCAGTCGGTCCGCGGCGTGTTCCGGGGGAACACCGCCCGCGGCAACGGCGACGCGGGTCTGTTCCTCGCCAACTCGGTCACGGCCGAGGAAGGCGCCGCGGACACCCGGGGCACCGTGGTCGAGTACAACCAGCTGGAAGGCAACCGGATCGGCGTCACCGTTCGGCGCCTGCGCAACCTCAGCGTCGAGGGCAATCACATCACCGGCAACTGTGCCGGACTGTTCGTCGTCGGTGACGAAAACAAGCCCAGGGCCGGCGACCTGGCCGTGCGCGAGAACCACGTCGTGGAGAACAACAAGTACTGCCCGAAGACCGAACGGCTGCCTTTCCTGCAGGGCTCCGGCGTCGTCCTGACCGGCGCCGAGAAGACCCTGGTGACGGGGAACGTGATCAAGGACAACGCCGGTACCTCCCCGCTGTCGGGCGGCATCGTCCTGTTCCAGAGCCTGGTCGGTGTCACCAGCGAGAAGAACCGGATCAGCGACAACGAGCTGGAGGGCAACGCACCGGCCGACCTCGTCAACACGGACACCGGCAAGGGCAACACCTTCGCGAACAACTCCTGCTGGGCGTCCAAGCCCGCGGGACTGTGCTGACCGGCCGACTGCCGTCACCCGTGGACCCAGGAAGGAAGGAAGGCGGCACATGACGACCGCAGAGACTGCTCCACCGCCGTCCATGCGGCTGAGGGAGCTGGTGTTCGGGGCGGCGTGTGCCGCTGCGCTCCGGGCGGCTGCCCGGCTGGGAGTCGCCGACGCCCTCGGTGACGGCCCCATGGCCGTGGAGGACCTCGCGGCCGCGGTGAAGACCGAACCGCAGCCGCTGCGACGGCTGCTGCGGGCTCTGTCCTGCTACGGCGTGTTCGCCGAGCAGCAGGACGGGACGTTCGCGCACACCGACATGTCCCGGCTGCTGCGCGAGGACGATCCGCACAGCCTGCGCTACATCACCCTGTGGTGCACCGAACCGTGGACCTGGGACGCGTGGCCGAGGCTGGACGAGGCGGTGCGCACCGGCCGGAACGTCGTGGAGGACCTGTACGGAAAGGAGTTCTTCGAGTACCTCAACGAGGACGCCCCCGAGTCCGCCGTCGTCTTCAACCGCGCCATGACGACCTCGAGCATGCAGTCCGCGCGGGACGTCGCGCAGTTCCTCGATCTGTTGGGGAGTTCTTCGCTCGCCGACATCGGGGGTGGTCAGGGTCATGTCCTGGCGAGCCTGCTGGAGAAGTACCCGTCGGTCCAGGGAGCCCTGCTCGACCTGCCGCGCGTGGTGGAGAACGCCGACCCACGGCTGCGTCCGGGAGGAGCGCTCGCGGACCGCGTGCGCATCGTGCCCGGCGACTGCCGCGTGGCCGTCCCGGTCCGGGCCGATGTGTACATCATCAAGAACATCCTGGAGTGGGACGACGACAGCACCGCGCGGACCCTGCGCAACGTCATCGAGGCCGGCGGCCCCGGGGCGCGGATCGTGGTCATCGAGAACCTCGTCGACGACACGCCCTCCATGCGCTTCAGCACCGCGATGGACCTGCTGCTGCTCCTCAATGTCGGTGGGGCGAAGCACACCAGACAGAGCATGGTCCGTCGGCTGACCGACGCGGGGCTGGTCATCGACGACGTCCGTCAGGTCAACCCCTACCTGCACGCGTTCGACTGCACCGTGCCCGGCTGATCACCCCGGACGCGCTCCGCAGACCACCGGCCCCGGGCCCGCGACTGTCGCGGGCCCGGGGCCGGTGGCCGAGTGGCCGTTCAGATGGTGGAGTCCCGCTCCCAGCGGTAGAAGCAGCGCGCCATCGCGTCCTTCGGTGAACGCCAGGTCGCGGGATCGTACGCGGTGACGTACGCGGACAGCCGCTCGCTGATGTCACGGAACTCGGGACGCCCGGCCACCTTGGCGATGGCGGGTGCGGGGTCCCGTTCGGCTTCGATGAGGTGCAGGTACACGTCATCGAACTGGAAGAGACTGCGCCGGGAGACGCCCACGAGGTGGGGCAGCTCTCCTCGGTCCGACTCCTCGAAGATCTTGGCGATGTCCGGGGCCGACCCGGGCGCCATGCGGGCGACGATCAGGGTGTGGTGCATCGTGCTGTCTTCCGTTCGGCTCAGTCGGTCAGGGTCGGCACACGCCGGCGTTCCGCGGCCTGCTCGATGCGGTCCCGGATCAGGGCCATCTGGACCTTGGAGTTCCGGTTGATGTTGTCCGTCATCCAGGCGTCGTCGACCGGTGCGTCGGGCTTCATCTCGAAGTCCTGCGTCCACACCATCCGGGTGCCCTCGGGCACCTCCTCGTACTGCCACCGGATGTTCATGTACGCGAAGGGCCCGGTCTCGACGCGGCGGGCCTTGACGCTGAGCGTGTCGCGGTCCGTCTCCCGTTCCGAGACCCAGCTCCACACGGTGCCGTTGTCGTCGGGGTGCATGGTCAGCCGGAAGGTGGTCTTGTTCCCTTCCGTGGACAGGATCTCCGCGGAGGCGTACTCGCTGAACAGCTGTGGCCAGCTCTCCACGTCGTTGGTCATGTCCCAGACCAGGTCCACCGGCGCGGCGATGGTGATCTCGTTCTGTGTGTGTCCGGCCATGTCACGCTCCTGTCATGAGGGCACTGTTGACGAGGTCGAGGAACTGCCGTGGCGTCTTGCTGCGCTCCGCGTCGGGAGGCATCGGCGTGCCGTACCGGTTCTCCAACTCGCCCACGATGCCCAGCAGTCCGAGCGAGTCGATGCCGAGGGCGTCGAAGCCGGAGTTGTACTGCTGCTGGAGATCCGCCGGGGCGACGGTGATCCCGGCGGCCTTCTTCATCAGCTCGGCCAGCTCTTCCACGGTGATGCGGTCACTCATGCGGTTACTCTCCTTTGCACTGTGACGCCTCGCTACGAGGCGTCGGCGGCGCCGTGCCGCAGCACCAGCGCCGAGTTCGACCCCATGAGTCCCCGACTGAGGACCAGCGCCGTGCGCAGCTCGGCGACACGGGCGCGGGCGGACACGAGGTCGAGGTCATGGCAGATGTCGAAGACATTGGGGGTGGGTGGAATCAGGTGGTTCTCCAGCGCGAGCACCGCCGCTGCCGTGTCCAGCACCGGCGCCGCGCAGTAGCCCCGGCCGATACCGGTCTTCGGCGCGGTGACCGGCACGCGCCGGCCGTGGGAGCCGAGGGCGTCGACGATCGCCAGCGCCTCCGCACGGTCCGCTTCCGGTACGCCGAGGGCGTCCGCGAAGACCACGTCGATCTCCTCGGGGGCGCACCCGGCCTCGTCCAGGGCCGCACGGATGGCCTCGGCGAGGCCTTCCCGGGACTGCTCCCAGCGGGAGGCGCCGGTGAACGTCGCCGCGTGTCCGGCCAGGGTGGCTCGCACGCGCGCCCCCCGTTCCCGGGCCGCGGTCTCCTCCTCCACGACGAGCATGGCGCCGCCCTCGGCCGGCACGAATCCGCAAGCTCCTTCCGTGAACGGGCGGTAGGCGCGCTCCGGGTCCTCGACGGTGCTCAGCTCCTCGTAGCCGAGCTGGCAGACCACCGAGTAGGGGGCGAGCGGCGCCTCGGTCGCCCCGGCCACGATCACGTCGGTGCCGCGCCGCACGGCCCGCGCCGCGTGCGCGATGGCGTCCAGGCCGCCCGCCTCGTCGGCGGCGACGACCGAGCAGGGGCCCTTGAAGCCGCGGCGGATGGAGATCTGGCCGGTGCTGGCGGCGTAGAACCAGGCGATGGACTGGTACGGCCCGACGAAGCGACTGCCCTTTCCCCACAGCCGCTGCAGCTCCCGCTGACCGAACTCGCCGCCGCCGGAACCGGCCGCGGTGACCACGCCCACGGAGAACGGCGAGTCGCCGGTGTCGGCCTGGCCGAGGCGGGCGTCGTCCAGCGCGAGGTCGGCCGCGGCCATCGCGAAGTGCGTGAACCGGTCGGTCTGGACGAGATAGCGCTCCTCGACCGCCGACGACGCCTCGAAGTCCCGTACCTCGCCGGCCACCCGCAGCGGCAAGTGCTCACAGCCCTCGCGGGTGACCGGGGCGAGGACGCTGATGCCTTCCTTGGTGGACTTCCAGAAGCTCTCGGTAGTGGCTCCGTTGGGCGCGACCACACCGATTCCGGTGACGGCCGCGCGCCGCGGATGCGGTTCGCTCATCGTGTCCTCTCCCTCGGCCGGGTCAGGATCACCGCGGACTGGAAACCGCCGAACCCGCTGCCCACGGAGAGCACGCTGTTCAGTCTCCGCTCGCGTGCGACGCGCGGGACGTAGTCCAGGTCGCACTCGGGGTCCGGGGTCTCGTAGTTCGCGGTGGGCGGTACCACCTGGTGGGCCAGGGCCAGCACACAGGCGACGACCTCGATCGCGCCGATCGCACCCAGGGAGTGGCCCACCATGGACTTGATGGAGCTCATGGGTGTGTCGTAGGCGTGCTGTCCCAAGGCCCGCTTCACCGCGGCGGTCTCGTGACGGTCGTTCTGCTGTGTGCCCGACCCGTGGGCGTTGACGTAGTCGATCGCGGTGCGGTCGAGCTCGGCGTGGTCGAGGGCGGTCTCGATGGCACGGGCCATCTCCAGCCCCTCTCTGGTCAGACCGGTCATGTGGTAGGCGTTGCCGAAGGTCGCGTAGCCGCTGAGCTCGCAGTACACGTGTGCGCCGCGGGCCAGGGCGTGCTCGAGCTCCTCCAGGACGAGCACCGCACCGCCCTCGCCCATGACGAACCCGTTGCGGTCGGCGTCGAAGGGACGGGAGGCGTGGGCCGGATCGTCGTTGTTCGGCGACGTGGCCTTGATCGCGTCGAAGCAGGCCATGGTGATCGGTGATATCGGCGAGTCCGAGGCACCGGCCACGCACACATCGGCCCTGCCCTCCTCGATCGTGTGGAAGGCGTACCCGACCGCGTCGAGCCCCGAGGTGCAGCCCGTGGAGACGGTCTGCACCGGCCCGCGCGCCCCGAACCGCTCCGCCACCGTCGAGGCGAGCGTGCTGGGCGAGAACGCGCGGTGCAGATGCAGGTCGGCCTCCCGGTGGTCCACGTCCCAGCGCTCCCCGTGGTGGCTGACCAGCACGTAGTCGTGCTCCAGCCGGGTGGTGCCGCCGACCGCGGTGCCCAGGGAGACCCCGATCCGCCAGGGGTTCTCCTGGTCGAGGTCGAGTCCGGCGTCGTGTATCGCCTCGTCGCCGGCGGCCAGGGCGAACTGGATGTAGCGGTCGCATCGTGCGACGTCCTCCCCGTCCAGCCGGTGGGCTGCAGGGTCGAAGTCGCACTCGGCGGCGATCCGCGAACGCAGGCCGGCCGGGTCGAAGAAGGTGATCCCCCGCGTCGCGGTGCGCCCGTTGGTCAGGAGATCCCAGAACGCCGGTATGCCGATGCCGCCCGGCGCGACGATGCCTATCCCGGTGACCGCCACGCGCCGCTTCATGACCGGACCTCCCCTCGTTCGGCCGTCCGGCCCGCACCCGCGGCTTCCTGGGCCGCGACCGGGACGGAGTCGGTCTCCTCGGTGTCGACGTGGCCGAGTGGCGGGCTCGGGGCCAGCGGGCCGAGGTGGAAGACGATGCGGGCCTCCACGTTGCCGACGTTGCGGAAGCGGTGCCGCATGTGGGCGGGGATCATGAGCCCTTGCTCGGGACGCAGGGGGTGGGGGTCGCCGTCCAGGTCGACCTCCAGCTGCCCGCAGACGACGTACACGAACTCCTCGGAGTACGGGTGGTAGTGCTCCGCGATGCGGTCGCCGGGCTGCACGATGGCCACGCCCATGAATCCGCTGGTGGAGCCGACCGTGGTGGGGGTGAGCATGGCGCGCAGATCGCCACCGCGCCTGGTGTTGGGCTCGACCTCGCTGAGATCCACGATGTTGAGACGGGGTTTGATCACGACGTTGCTCCGATCGTGTGCTGTGTCGACTTGGGGGGCCGGGCGGCCGCGCCCTGCGAGCTGGGTCAGGCCTCTGGTGAGCGGCGGTCGGTGACGAGTTCCATGCGGGCGAGCGTGAGGAGGCCGGCGGGCGCGGCGTCCATCAGCGCGGAAGGGTCAGCACCGAGGGCGTCGCCGTCGAGGAGCGCCGTCACCTCGGCTGCCTGACCGCGGTCCGTCAGCCCGAGCACCGCGCCGGGGTCGGCGTCGAGGCCGCCGCGCACGTCGATCAGCCGCATCACGATGTCGTCCCGCTGGAAGATCGTGCTGCACAGCACCGGGCTGTGCGGATCCTCCGCCGCCGCCTCGTCCTGCCGGGCGAGCAGTTCGGCGAGCCGCATTCCGCCGCCCTCCCGGGCCGGGTAGTACAACGCGTGCCGCACGGTCTGCCCGGTTTCCTGGCCCGCCGTCACATGGTGTACGGCGGGCAGCGCCGCGCGGGTGAAAAAGACGCGGGCGGACTCGGGATCATCGAGGTCCCGGTCCTGCTCCAGATGGGGGTTGATGGCTTCCTCGACGGCCCGCACCTCGGGCTGCCGGGCGACATGGCGCAGCGCGGCGAGCAGGTCGCCGCGCACCTCGATGGCCCGCACCACACGGTTGCCGTGCATGAACAGGGAGGTGCGGCACAGCCGGGTGGTGTCGTCGACCTGCGGCTCGGGCGCGGCGTAGTCGGCGAGGATCCTGGCGACGGTCTGCTCACTGCCCGGCTTGACCGTGAAGGTGAGCGCGTGCCGGATGACGCCGTCCCCGATCCGGGGTGATGCCTGGAGCCGGCGCTTGCCGGACCTGGCGTCCTCCGCCGGGTCGCCGGTCTCGCGGACGATGTGGAAGCGCAGCGACCTGGTGTCCCGGACGCAGCGGTGCAAGGGCTCCACCATCCGCACGTGCTCCTCGCTGTTCACCCAGGTGAGGAACGGCGGGGCACTCTCCCACTCACTCGTGATGAGCCATTGCGAGGGATTCTCGATCGACTGGCACAACTGGTCGCTGACATGCCCGGGAACGGACGCAACCTGGTTGCAGAGTTGCTCGTACGCCTCCAGGAACTGCTGCTGGGCTCCGTCGTGGACGTCCACCAGAAGGACGACCCGGAGCCGGGAGCCGTCGAAGACGGACTGCGAGACATGGTGCGGCACCTGTTGCGTCAGCGGTTCTGAAGCAAGTGCGGAAGTGGTCATCCTGCGCACATCTCCTTAGCGGGGAGGGGGAGGCTGACGTCGATTGCGGTGAAGCGACATCAGCGTGCCTCGATCTTGTGCCGGTCCCCACCAGTGCGCGAATCGTATGGACTACGTGGGTGACCGGCGGCGCGGATCCGCTCCCGTGGGGGCGGGGAAGCTCCGACGCGTTGCCTGCGCGCACACCTGACGGACAACCAGGTCTGCTCACGTGAGATGAGCGAAGACCACCAGGTTGTCCGTGTAGTCCTTGACCGTGCGGTCGTAATCACCCGCGCAGGTGATGAGCCGGACCTGGGCCTGGGGGGTGTCGCCGTACACACGCCGGCTCGGGAAGCGGTCCTTGGCGAACATCTCCACGCTGTCGACCACGAAGGACGCCGTGCGCCCGTCGGCTCGTTCGACGTGGAAGACGTCCCCCTTCTGCAGGGCACCGAGTTCGGCGAAGACGGCGGGGGACGTGGCCGTGTCGACGTGCCCGGCGATGATCGAGGTGCCGGCCTCTCCGGGGCTGGCCCCCTTGGCGTGCCAGCCGACGAGGTTGACGTCGTGGGCGGGCGGGGGTTCGAGCTGCCCGTTGGGGCCGATGGCAAGGTCCGTGAAGGGCGCGTCGACCGAGATCTTCGGGATGAGCAGGCGCACCGGTTTCGACCGCGGCAGGTGCCTTCCCGCCGCGTGCGGGCCAGGCGTTGCCGGCGCTGTGGCGTGTGGCGCCGGTGGGGCGTGCGCCGGGCGGGAGGTGTCGGACGGCGTGTCGTCGCCGCCGATCAGGCGCACCGTCAGGATCAGGAGAGCCACGGCACACAGCACGATCATGCCTCCGTGGGACCCCTGGCCGGACGGCACCTGTTCGTCGTCGGCGGGGGAAGAAGGCTGGGCCGGCATCGGAGACCACCTCACTAGTGCACGGCAACAGGGCGGACGGGGAGGGCGGGAAGCCGGCCGGGCCGCCACACGGTGCACGCGTGGCGGCCGGGCCTACGGCTGCTATCGCGTCCGGCATGGGTCAGGCCGTGCCGTGTGCCGAGTTCCTTCGACGCGCGGCGTACAGGCCGGTTCCCGCGACGGCCAGAACGGCCAGGCCGCCCGCGGTCACCGTAGGCGCGTCCAGCGCGCCGCCGCCGGTGTGCATCCCGCCGTGGGGCTTGTCGTGGTCGCTGCTCCAGCCGCCCTTGTCGTGCTCGCTGTCCTTGTAGCCTCCAGAGTCGTGCTTGCCTCCGTTGTCGTGCTCCTTGCTGTAAGACGAGTCGTCGTGGTTCCAGTCATCGGCTGCGTAGACGCCGGGTGCGGTCATGGTGAGGACGGCCGAGACCGCCGCGGTGGCCAGGAGCATGCGTGCTGAGCGCATATGAGGGTCCTTTCGCCACGGCCGGGCAGCTGGCACTTCGTCAGCTGAGATGACCCGACCCTGACGTGATCAACCGTCAGTCAGTTGTCGGCCTCCCACCACTCAAGGAGTTCACCTGGGTGAACGGGGCGCCTGGGGCACCACAGCATGACGTCGCGCCGGCAGCATGGGCCGTCGGCGCGACGTCGTGCTCTCGTGTCACGAAGGTCAGGTCAATGCGAGGACCGTCCTCACGACCTGACGGAGTGTCGATTCGGCGTCCGGGACCACACCTGGCGACCGCCATGCGACGAACCCGTCGGGCCGGACCAGTACGGCCCCTGCGCGTGTCGTGCTGTGGACCTCCGACCAGTCCGCACCGTCCTCGTATGCCAGCTCGCTGCCGGGTCCGATCCCCACCCGGTAGGAGACGAGCGGGACCGACATCTCTTCGGCGAGGCGTGTGGCGGCCTCGTGCCATCCGCTCGGCTCATCCGCGTCGCTGAGCAGGACCAGGGACCGTTCGTACAGGTCGAGGGTGGAGATCCGTTCGCCCCGGAACCGTACCCACAGGTGGGGTGCCCTGCTGCCGGGCTCCCCGGTCAGGGCGAGCTTCTCGGGCACGACCGCCGTCGTGGGATCGGCGCCGACGACGGCGCCCTTCGGGTAGCGGTAGCCGAGTGTGATGTTGAGGATGCCGCGCTGAGGCGCGTTGCCGGCGGTGGGCGGAGGGGTGTAGCCGGGGTGGCTGTGCTCGGCCGACCGGGCGGCCGCGCGGGCGCTGGTCGCCTCGGCGACCCTGCGGCGTTCGATGTCGTAGGTGTCCAGAAGTCCGTCCCCTGCCCAGCCGCCGAGCACGGCAGCCAGCTTCCAGGCGAGGTTGTGCGCGTCCTGGATACCGGTGTTGGAGCCGAAGGCTCCGGTGGGGGACATCTCGTGGGCCGAGTCGCCCGCCAGGAAGACGCGTCCCGACCGGTAGCTCCGGGCGACGCGCTGGGCGGCGTGCCAGGGCGCCCTTCCGGTGATCTCCACGTCGATGTCCATGTCCCCCACCGCGCGGCGGATGTGGTCGGCACACCGCTCGTCGGTGAACGCCTCCACCGTTTCGCCGTCTTCGGGGTGCCAGGGGGCGTGGAAGACCCAGTTCTCGCGGTTGTCCACCGGCAGCAGTGCCCCGTCGGCGCCCGGGCGGGTCAGGTAGCAGACGATGAAGCGACGGTCGCCCACCACGTCGGCGAGACGACGGGACCGGAAGGTGATGCTGACGTTGTGGAACAGGTCGCCGGGGCCGTTGTGGCCGATGCCGAGCTGTTCCCGGACGGGACTGCGGGGGCCGTCGGCGGCGACGAGGTAGTCCGCGCGGATGGTGCTGTGCCTGCCCGTCTCCCGGTTCTTGACCAACGCCGTGACGCCGTCCGCGTCGGTGTTGAACGCCATCAGTTCGGTGGAGTAGCGCAGGTCGCCGCCGAGTCCCTCGGCATGGTCCAGCAGGACCGGCTCCAGGTCGTTCTGGCTGCACAGACACCATGACGTCGGGCTGAAGCGGGCCAGTCCGCCGCCCGGGTCGATCTGCTTGAACAGCCAGTCGCCCGCGTCGCCGACCAGGGTGGGCGCCTGCAGAATGCCGTGGTTCTTGGCCAGGGTGGAGGCGGCCTCATGGATCGCCGGCTCGACGCCGGCCACCCGGAACAGCTCCATCGTGCGGACGTTGTTGCCGCGGCCGCGGGGGTGGATGGAGGTGTCGGCATGACGCTCCACCAGTGTGTGCCGGACACCCAGTCGGCCCAGGAACAGCGAGGTCGACAGGCCGACCAGGGAACCGCCGACAATGAGGACCGGGACCTGGGCTTCGTCGGCCGTGGGGTCGGCTTGATCGGCTGTTTCGTTCATCACTCGCCTCCAACGCGTCGTGTCCGCAGAGCCGGCCGGATAAGGCCGGAGACACTCATGCATGCCCCGCAGGGCACACGGCGTCTCACGCATCACCCGCATAGGGCCTGCCCGCGGCTCATGCCGGAATCGCGGGGCCTGACACCGTTCACCTGCGCCGATCAGTCACCGCCCCGTGGAGCCGACCTGATCCGCCGGACGGGCCCCGACGCCGCCCAGCGTGCTCTCCCGCTCCACCAGCCGGTACGGGGCGGTGAGTTCACGCCCGTCCGGCTCGCCGTTCCCCGACAGGCTGCGCAGCAGCGAGGCCACCGCCATGCGGGCGATGGCCTGCTTGTCCGGTGAGACGGTGGTCAGGGACACGGCCCCGAACGGCCCTCGGCGATGTCGTCGAAGCCCACCACGGCCACGTCCTGGGGCACCCGCAGCCCCCGGCGCGTCCCGCGCACGGTCCTGAACGGCGAGCCGGTCTTCCTCATGGCCACCCTGGACCAGGGCTTCTGGCCCGACGGTCTGCACACCGCGCCGACCGACGAGACCCTGGCGTACGACCTGAAGATGCACAAGAAGATGGGCTTCAACTCGGTGCGCAAGCACATCAAGGTCGAACCCGACCGCTGGTTCCACTGGGCCGACCGGCTCGGCCTGCTCGTGTGGCAGGACATGCCGGCCATGACCGCGGGTGTGAACCCGAGTGCCGAGGCCCGCGCGCAGTACGAGCGCGAGATGAAGCAGATGATCGACGAGCACATCAGCAGCCCCTCGGTTGTCACGTGGGTCACCTTCAACGAGGGCTGGGGTCAGTACGACGTCGGCCGCATCGCCGAGCAGGCGGGGGCCTGGGATCCGACCCGCCTGGTCAACAACCAGTCCGGCCTCAACCTCGGTGCCGACGGCGGCACCGGCGACATCATGGACGAGCACGGCTACCCGAGCCCGGCCCTGTCGCCCCGTCCCGACGGGCAACGCGCCCTGGTGTGCCGGGGAAGCAACGGCGCCGTCTACACCCAGATCTCGGACGTCGAGGGCGAGCTCAACGGCCTGCTGACGTACGACCGCAGGGTGATCAAACCGGATGTGCAACGCCTCGCGGCGGCCCACGAGACGCTGATCGACGACGCGTCGCGGCCGGCCCCCGCCGGGTGCGTCTGACGCCCGGTCGATCCCGGCCCGTGCTCTGTGCGCCGTAAGGTCCGCCCGCCCTGACGGTGGGCGGATCGCGGCCGGCGTGCGAGAGGGTCCCGCCGGACCACCGGCGGGACCCTCGGGTCGTGGTGCGGATCAGGCCGTGTGCAGGGTCAGCCCGTAGCGGTTGAGGATCTCGTTGACCGGCTGGAACCAGGTCTCACCGCCGCCGGAGCAGTTGCCCCAGCCTCCCGACGTGACCCCTTGTGCCTGGTCACCGCTGATGAAGGAGCCGCCCGAGTCGCCGGGTTCGGCGCAGACGCTGGTCTTCGTCATCTGATGCACCGCGCCCTGGCTGTAGTTGACGGTCTCGTTCCTGGCCAGCACGGTGCCGCAGTGCCAGTGGGTCGTGGAGCCGGACCGGCAGATCGAGGTGCCGACGGGTGCCTCGGCCGAGCCGCGCACCAGCCGGTCCGGGACCGTGCCCCAGCCGAGGACCACCGGGACGGTCCACCAGCCGCTGCCGACGCTGACCCACGCGTAGTCGTTGTCCGGGAACGAGGAGCCCTGGAAGGTGCCGATGTGTGTGCCGTCCCAGCCGCGCACAGCGGCGCCGCCCCCGCCGCAGTGTCCGGCGGTGACGAACCCGCCGTGGACCGAGAAGCCGATGGAGCAGCGGACGTTGCCGGTGTAGTAGGGGTCGCCGCCGACCGTTCCCGCCGCGAAGGTCCGCGGGGCGGCCGGGACCGTCTCCACGGTCACCGGCCCGGCAGCGCGGACACGGGCGACGAAGCGCCGGACATCGTTGTCGGCGCGCTCGGTCTCCACGACGTGCACCACGACCGCGTTGGCCGCCGGGTCGACGTGCCAGCTGCTCACGCCCGACGGGGCGGACAACCGGTCGATGCGTGCCTTGGCCGCGTCGAGCTGTCGCGCGCTGTGCTCGACGGTTCGGACGGTCGCGCCGGTGGACCGGACGGCCCGCAGGGTCGCGGCGGAGGCGTCCGACGTGACAGCGACGATCAACCGCTCGTTGTCCGCGTCGAACCACGAGCCGCCGTACGCGGCGCCGGCCGCCCGGCGCGCCGTCGGTGCGACGTCCCTGGCGGTGCGCTCCGCCGCCAGCCGTGCCTCCGCCTGATCCTTCGACAGGCCGAGGTCGCGCTGCATGGCGTGCAGAAGTCCGGCGGAGGCCGGCGGCGCGTCGTCGGCGGCGGTGTCGTGCGCCGCGGCCGGCAGGGTACCGGCGGCGGACCAGCTGCCGAGCATGAGGAGGGCGGCCAGGCCGACGTGCAGGAGTCTGATGCGTCTCACGGAAGGTGCCCTTCGTCGTTCCAGCAAGGTGGGGGTGGAACAACCGCAACTGAGAGCGCTCTCACGGGGGTTGGGCCGAGCGTAGCTCCGTATGCCTATCAGGTCCATGCCAATGTGCGGATTGCGCCGCATCTCGGTCGGCTATCGGTCCTGCGAGAGTTCCAG
This sequence comes from Streptomyces flavusporus, assembly GCF_046267975.1. Classification (NCBI taxonomy): domain Bacteria; kingdom Bacillati; phylum Actinomycetota; class Actinomycetes; order Kitasatosporales; family Streptomycetaceae; genus Streptomyces; species Streptomyces flavusporus. The sequence continues at coordinate 9,524,811 of NZ_CP176503.1, forward strand.
GAGTTCGGCGAAGGTGCCGCCGGCGTGCACGAGGTCGTCGTACCGGCCCTGTTCCGTGATGCGGCCCTCCTCCATGACCACGATGTGGTCGGCGATCTTCGTGTTCTCCAGGCGGTGGGTGACGACGATGGTGATGCGGTCGCCGGCGATGGCCTTGATCTTCTCGAAGATCTGGTGCTCGCCGCGCGGATCCATCTGGGAGGTGGGCTCGTCGAGGATCAGCAGGGCGGGACGCCGGTACAGCGCCCGCGAGCAGGCGACGCGCTGCCACTGCCCGCCCGACAGCTCCGCACCGCCGAAGACTTCCCGGGCGAGGAGGGTGTCGAGACCGGCGGGCAGTTCCTCGATCGGCCGGCGCATGCCGACGGCATCGATCGCCTCCCACACCGGCCCGTCGTCCCGGGTCCGGGGCTGGCCGAGGGTGACGTTCTCCCGCACGCGCAGTGGCCACTGCGCGAAGATCTGCGGCACAAGTCCCGTCTGCTGCCAGACAGTTGCCGGGTCGGTGCCGGCGAGGTCCAGGCCGTTCCAGGTCACCCGGCCCTTGTCGGCGAGGTAGATCCCGGTGATCAGGCGGGTGAGCGTCGACTTGCCGGAGCCGTTGGCGCCGACGACCGCGAGGATCTCGCCCCGCCGCAGGGTGAGCGACACACCGTGGACGGCGGGCCGCTCCTTGCCCGGGTACTGGTAGACGACCTCTTCCAGCCGGATCTCGTCCACCGGCGCGACGACCGACAACGCGCCCCGTTCGGGCGCTCGCGCCGAGGCGTCGTCCAGGAATGCCTGCATGTCGCTCAGATAGAGGCTCGTGTGGAAGAGCGCGGCACCGTTGATGATCACCTGGGAGAGGCCGGCGAGGGTCGTCTGGACGGCCACGACGGCCGTCGCGGCGAGCGCGAGCGCGATCCTCCCCGTCGTCGCCAGCCAGGCCAGCGTTCCCCAGGTCGCGACGAGGAACACGCCGGCGACCAGGGAGGAGGCCAGGGCGATGCGCAGCGTGCGCGGGGCGGCGGCCAGCGTGCGCCGGTCGCAGCGCTCGGACAGGGACTGGTACCAGAAGATGAGGTAGTCCGTCATCGAGTTCGCGCGGACCTCGTCGCCGTACTTGGGGGTCGTGGACCACCAGCGCATCATGCCTCTGACGTTGCGATCGGCGATGTTGGCGTAGTGGATCTCGTAGTCCACGCGCGCGGTGAGCACCGCGCCGACACCCGCCGGCAGCACGGCGAGGAGAAGCAGGGGCAGCAGCAACGGATTGAGCACGGACAGCGCTCCGGCCGCGGTGACCATCCGGATCAGGGCCGACAGGAACCGCTGTGCGTCCGTGACCATCACATGGGTGCGGATCACTCCCATTTCCGCGGCTTCCTGCCGGTCGGAGAAACCGTCGACGGCGTAGGCCGACGCCTCGACGCGGCACACCGCCTCCACGAGGGCGGTGTCCGCCTGGGTGGTGAGCCGGGGAGTGATCCGCCGCTCGGCGTAGGCCGCCACGACGCCCGCGACCCGGGCGACACCGGCGGCGATGCCGACGACCACCAGCGCCGGCAGGGCCTGCCGGAGGCGGTCGGTGACCGTGCCCGCGCCGAGCAGCGGTCCCATCGCCCGGGCCGTCGCCGTCAGCAGGACCGCGGCGGCGGCACCGGTGACCACCGGACAGGCCAACAGGATTACGACGGCCCGCCGTTCGATGCGCCAGGCCATGGCGATGATGCGGCCCAGGACCTTGGGGATCTGCGCGCTCAGCCTGCGGAAGGAGGCTTCGCCGAGCGGGTTCACGGAGTACTCGCCCGAGTACCTGATCTCGGCGGGCGGTGGGGGAGGGAGGGCTTGTGTCCGCCTCTCCTCCCGGGCATCTGCTGAGGCCAACTCGGTTCCTCCGGTTCGGTCTTGAAGTACGTGCCGACGGCGACATCCGGGTCAACGACGTGAGCCGCGTCATCGAACACACGTATTTCGGACGGACCGGAATCCGCAGGGCGGAGCGAGTGGAGGCTTGTGCAGGGGCCATCGACCGTTGGGCCGTCAGGGTCCGCAGAGACCCGGGATTGGCCGAAACGCCGAGGTGGAGGCGCATGAGGCGGGTGGGGCATCAATAGAGCTTGTTGACCGCCCTGACGGTCGTGGCCCTGAAGTCGTCGACCTGGGCATGCTCGAAGTTGCCCATCTGCGCCCACTTGACGACGGTCACGGTCCTGCCGTCCCGGCCGACCGAGAACAGCCCTATGTCGGAGGACCCCCAGGCGGAGGCGGTGTGGATGCCGTAGACGTGGGCACCTTCCTCGACGTTCAGCCGGCCGTAGTACTTCCTGGTCGCGGTGATGTCCGGGTACTGCTGCATCAGCTTCTTCGCGCAGTCGGCGAGGTCCTTGCGGAGCAGGGCGGCGAACGCCTTGGCGCGCCGCGTGTCCCGCTCGACGACCGTCACCTGAAGGGCGTTGGTGTCGTACTCGGTCCAGTACGTGCGGTGGGTGGCGATCGACGGCAGGGCCGCTCCCACACAGATCGGCAGCGGGTCCGGCTGCCCGGCGGTGACGGGCCCGGCGTACCAGGGCGACGTCGGGTGCGGCGGCAGCTCGCCCGGCTTGAGGAACCGGGGTGTGTCGGAGACCGACGTGCCGGCGGACGCCGCCGGGGCGGCGGTCAGGGCGACGGCCGCCCCGGTTGCCATGGCGGCCAGGGTGAGTCGGGTGCTTCGAGTGCGGACGTTCATGATTCCCTCCACATCGTTCGCTCACTACGCCTGGTACGACTCGCCGAGCTTTCCGTTCGTTGCCCTCTGTTCCTGCTACAGATCTGTCCCGAATGTCACTGAACGGCAACTTTGATCTGTTCCGCGCCGTTGTCCGGCCGGGGGACGAGCGTGAGATCTTGGAACGCCGCCTGCCCGTTCGCGAGGGCGCTGGGAGTGCTGTGACGGTGACGCCGACGGGGTGCGTGGAGGATCTGTGATGTCGACGCCGATGCAGCGGTTGCACCGCAAGCAGGCCTGGGCGGCCAGGGGAGCCCTGACTGCGGCGGCCGCGGCGGTTCTGCTGCCGCTCGTCCGTGGCGGCCCGGGCGGTCTGCTGCTGCTCGTCGTCGGGCTCGCGGGCCTCGCCCTCACCGTCGCCGCACTGTGGTGGGTGCTGTCTCGCCGCGGAGCCGTACGTGCCGGCGCCGCTCTGCTGGCCGTCGTCACGCCCATCGCCCTCGTCGTGCTCTTTCTGCGGGAGAACCTGCTCTGGGTGATCGCCCTGTCCGGGCTGCTCTGGGCCGCGGCAGTCTGGTGCGGCCGGTACGCGCTGCGCAGCACAGGGCTGCGCCAAGGGCGGATCAAGGAGTACCGGACGCCGCCCCCGAAGCGTCCCTTCCTGCTGCTCAACCCGCGCTCCGGGGGCGGCAAGGTGGAGAAGTTCGCCCTGCGCGACAAGGCCGAAAGGCTCGGTGCGCGAGTCGTCCTGCTGGATCCGGAACAGCATCAGGACGTGGCCGCCCTCGCGAGAACCGCCGTGGCGGACGGAGCCGACCTCCTGGGCGTCGCCGGCGGTGACGGAACACAGGCCCAGGTCGCGGCGGTGGCCGCGGAGCACGGACTGCCGTTCCTCGTGATATCGGCCGGCACCCGCAACCATTTCGCGATGGATCTCGGCCTGGACCGCGAAGACCCGGCCACCTGCCTCGACGCCCTCACCGACGGTGTCGAACTCCGCGTGGACCTGTGCTTCGCCGACGACCGCCCGTTCGTCAACAACGCCTCGTTCGGGGTGTACGGCGCGGTCGTGCAGAGCCCCGGCTACCGCGACGACAAGGTCGGTGCCGCGCTGGAGCTGCTGCCCGACCTGCTCACCCGTCAGCGCGGTCCACGCCTGACCGCCCACGCCGACGGCACCACGTTCACCGATCCGCAGGCCGTCCTGGTGAGCAACAATCCCTACCGCATCGACGACCCCCTTGGCTTCGGTCGGCGCCAGCGACTGAACTCCGGCCGGCTCGGCGTCCTCGCCGTGAAGGTGGACAGCGCCGTGGAGGCGGCCGAACTGCTGCTGGCCCCCCAGGGGGTCGGGGCGCTGACGGCTCGCGAGGTGGTCATCGACGCCGACGAGCCGCAGCTGGAGGTAGGCCTCGACGGTGAGGCCGTCACCCTGCGCACTCCCGTCCGCTGCCGCATCGAACGCCGCGCCCTGCGCGTCCGGGTCCCCCGTGAACGGCCGGGCGTCCCCGACCTGCCGCCCCGACTGGACTGGCGCCGACTGCGCAAACTCGCCGCCGCGGTGGGCCGTACGGCCGTCCCTACGCGCTCCGCTCACAGGCGCCGACCGCCGGGGGACGAGGAGCCCCGACGCTGAGAGGGCTGTACGGGGGCTCACTCGTGTGACTAATGTGCCCGCTGATGTTCACTGTTGAGATACCCCTGATTCATGTAGGACGAGGAACGGCGGCCCCGGGTTGCCTCGGGAGGTCCGGTGAGTGACGCCGTACGCTCGGTGGAACGCGCGGTCGTCAGGCCGCAGAAGGCCGCGTCCGGGACGGCCGAGGGGCCGGCCAAGCAGCGCGACGCGTTCTTCGACAACGCCAAGTACCTCGCGATCGTGCTGGTGGCGATCGGCCATGCGTGGGAGCCGCTGCGCAGCGAGAGCCGAACCGTCACCGCGTTCTACATGATCGTCTACTGCTTCCACATGCCGGCGTTCATCGTCATCTCCGGCTACTTCTCGCGCGGCTTCGAGGCGACCCCGGGTCGGATCAAGCGCCTGCTGACCGGTGTCGCCGTGCCCTACGTAGTCTTCGAGGTGGCGTACACCCTCTTCACACGGTGGGCCGACAACGAACCGGACCGGGCGTTCAGCCTGTTGGACCCCCTGTACCTGACGTGGTTCCTCGCGGCGCTGTTCGTCTGGCGGCTGACCACCCCGATCTGGAAGGTCGTACGGTGGCCGCTGCCGATCGCGCTCGGCATCGCGATGCTCGCCACCCTCACACCGTCCATCGGCAAGGACCTGGACCTGCAGCGCATGCTGCAGTTCCTGCCCTACTTCGTGCTCGGCCTGTGCCTGAAGCCGGAGCACTTCCAACTGGTCCGCCGCCGCGAGGTACGCCTGCTGGCCGTGCCCGTCTTCGCCTCGGCGCTCGTTGTGGCGTATTGGGCGGTCCCGCGGATGAACTACGCCTGGTTCTTCCACCGCACCAGCGCCGAACAGCTTGGCGCACCCGGCTGGTACGGGCCCCTCATGACGCTGGCCCTCTTCGGCTGCTCGCTGATCCTCGTCGCCTGCTTCCTCGCCTGGGTGCCGGGGCGTGCCATGTGGTTCACCGCTCTCGGTGCGGGCACGCTGTACGGCTATCTGCTGCACGGCTTCGGCATGCAGACCGTGAACCACTTCCACGTGTACGACAACGGCTGGCTCCACCGGCCGCTCGGCGAGATCACCGTGACCGTCGTCGCCGCCGTCGTCGTGACGCTGCTGTGCACCCCACCCGTGCGGTGGATCTTCCGCTTCGTGATGGAGCCGAAGATGGAGTGGGCCTTCCGGCGGACCACGCCTGCGGCAGGCGTTGCTGCACGCCCGCCGGCATGATCGGAAGCGCCCCACGGGGGCATGGCCGCGCGTGGTGTCATGCCCCGATGGGGCATCGCTATCATCCCTTGATGGGAAAAATGCTGCTTTGCCTCAGGGGGCTTCTGTCCTCGCCGGAGTGATCAATGTCCCGCACGGCCCCGACGGACGACGGCGACGAGCTGCTGGCCAGACTCGGATCGCTGACCGCCCAGGCGCGCATGCAGGCGGAGCTGCAGCGCTCCAGGGTCGAGCTGGCCATCGCCCTGCAGCGCGACATGCTTCCCCGGGATCTGCCGGTCGCCCGGGGGTTCCACCTGGCCGTCGAGTACGCACCGGCGTGCTACGGCCTGAATGTGGGAGGCGACTGGTACGACGCCTTCACGATGCCCGACGGCCGCATCGGGTTGTCCGTCGGCGATGTTCAGGGCCACAACATCGAGGCCGCCGCCTTCATGGGCCAGGTCCGGGTCGGACTGCGTGCGCTCGCTTCCGTCACGAGCGAGCCGGGCGAACTCCTCGCTCTGACCAATGACCTCATCCTGTCCCTCGGCGGCGATCTGTTCGCCACCTGCACCTTCATGCGGCTCGACCCGTCCACCGGAGTGCTGGAGAGCGCCAGGGCCGGACACATCCCCTGCGTCTGGGCCACGGCCGACGGGAAGTCCGGCGTCTCCGAGGACGAGGGAGGACCGCCCCTCGGCGTTCAGGAGGGCATGGAGTACCCGGTGACTCGGTACCGGCTCACCACCGGCGGGGTGTTCGTCCTGCTCACGGACGGTGTCGTGGAGGGGCCGACGCTGAACGTCGAGGCCGGGCTCGACCAGGTGGTGCGGCTGGCGGGGATCGCCGCCGTCGCGGGCATGGGGGCGGGCTCCCTCGCCGCCGCCGTGATCAAAGGTGCCGAACGGGTGGGGCACGAGGACGACGCCGCCGTACTGGTCGTCGGCCACGACGGGCTCGACGTTCAGCCATAGGGCCGGAGGGCACGTCTCCCACGTCGCCGACGTGGCGGCGCCGGTGTCTGATGGCTGCTGTGGTGGGTACCGAGGATCTACGCCGGTCAGTCGTCGTCGCCCTGCAGACGTCGGCAGTCGCCGCCGGCTACTACGCGGCGGGGTGGCTGGGCCTGATGCGGCCGCTCGTCGTCGAGGGCGCGGTGGTCACACCCATCTGGCCGCCGACGGGCGTGGCGGTGGCCTGCCTGCTGGTCCTCGGGATGCGCTGCTGGCCCGGCATCGCCCTCGGCGCCCTCCTCATCATGACGTCCCTCACCACGCTCCGGCCCGCTGCGATCGGCATCCTCGTGGGCAACACCGCCGCCCCCGTCTGCGGGTCTCTCCTGCTGCGCAAGGTGGGCTTCCGCACGGATATCGGCCGATTACGAGACGGTCTCGCGCTCGTGTTCCTGGGCGCCCTGACCGCCATGGTGATCAGCGCGACTGTGGGGGCCGGACTCCTTGTGCTCACGGGGCGCCTGGACGCGCCCGAATTCTGGCCGGTCTGGATGGCCTGGTGGGTCGGCGACGCGATGGGCGTCCTGATCGTCACCCCGGTCCTGCTCCTGCTGCACGGACTGCGTCGGCCACTGCGGGTGACCCGATGGAAGGAGGCCCTGTGCCTGGCCGTCATCGCCTGCGCTGTCGTGCCGGCGGCCACCCACAGCTCCATCAGCCTGCTGTTCCTCGTGTACCCGCTGCTGATCTGGACGGCACTGCGCTTCCAGCTCGCGGGCAGCATGCTGTGCGCCCTGTTCGCCTCGGTCATGGCCACCGTCGCGGCGACGGACCGGATAGGACCGTTCGAAGGGCTGACCCAGGTGGAAGTGATGACCAAGCTTCAGGCCTTCAACGGGGCGATGGCCCTGACCGCCCTGCTCCTGTCTGCCGTGATCACCGAGCAGCGCAACACCAGGCGGTCGGTGGAACGAGCGTGCCAGGAGCTGGTGGAGGTCCTGGAACATCTCACCGCAGGGGAGTTTCCGCCCGGTTGGCCGGCCATGGACGACGGCCGGCGCGGACAGCCGGGAGCGTCCTGAGAGACGGCCATCCGGCCGGTGCGCCGACGCCGCACGCGCCACCGACTGCTAAGGCATTTGCGTGACTCAGCTTCTCTTCCTCTGATCGGGCCTTGGCCCCGCTCCTCACACCACGGTTGAGGCGGCGGGAGCCGCGACGTCGCCCGCGGCGGCCGCACCGTCCTGCACCACGTCGACATGAACGTCTCCCCGCGATCACACTGGGGCGTCGTCGGCGAGAACGGCCGCGGCAAGTCGACCCTGCTGCATGTACTGGCCGGCACACTGCCCCCCGGACGAGGGGACCGTGCACCGCGTGGGCACCCTCGCCCTGGCCGGGCAGGAGATGCCGGCCGACGACGGGCGCACCCTCGGCGACATCATCGACGCGCACCTCGCCGACGCCCGCGCCGCCCTGCGGCAACTCGACGCCGCCGCGGCCGCGCTCGCCGAGGAGCGGCCCGGCGCCGAACAGCACTACGCCGACGTGCTGGAAGCGGCACAGACACTGGACGCGTGGGACGCCGACCGCCGAGTCGACGTCGCCCTGGGCGGGCTCGGCGCGGTCAGCGACCGTGCCCGCCCCCTCGCGACGCTGTCGGTCGGCCAGCGCTACCGGATCCGCCTGGCCTGCCTACTGGGCGCCGAGTACGACTTCCTGCTGTTGGACGAGCCGACCAACCACCTCGACCTGGCGGGGCTGGAGTACCTCACCGCCAGGCTGCGCGCCCACCCCGGCGGCGTCGTCGTGGTCAGCCCCGACCGCGCGCTCCTGTCGGACGTGGCCACCACCGTCCTCGACCTCGATCCCACCCGCGACGGCCGTCCGCGTGTCTACGGCGGAGGCTTCACCGGCTACCGGGAAGGCCGCGAGGCCGAACGGATGCGGTGGGTGGCGGAGTACGAGCAGCAGCAGACCGAACAGATCCGCCTCAAGCAGGCCCTGTCGGAGGCGCAGAACCGTCTGGCCACCGGCTGGCGGCCCGACAAGGGCACCGGCAAGCACCAGCGCGCCACCCGCGCCGGAGCGCTCGTCCGGTCCGTGCACCGCCGTCAGGAAGACCTGGAACAGCACAAGGTCACCGCCCCCGCCCACCCTTGCGCTTCTGGCTGCCCGACCTGCCCGCCCGGCCCGGTGTCGTACTGCTGCGCGCCGAAGCGGCCACCGTCGCCGGGCGGCTGCACCGATCGGCCGATCTGTCCGTGACATCCGGCGACAGGCTGGCCGTCACCGGACCCAACGGCGCGGGCAGGTCCACGCTCCTGTCCGTCCTGGCCGGACGGCTCGCCCCCACAACGGGCCGGGTCCACCGGCCGCGGAACATCCGACTGCACCTCCTCGGCCAGGAGTCACCGCACGCCACACACCGCCGGGCCCGAGACCTCTACGACGCGCACACCGCGCACCTGGTCACCGCCGGCGTCCTGGAGGAGGGCGAAGTCGTAGGGCTCACGGCACTGGGCCTGCTCACCTCGCGAGACGCCGGCAAGGCCGTGACCGAGCTGTCCATGGGCCAGCAGCGACGCCTCGACCTCGCCCTGGCGCTGGCCGCCCGCCCGCACGTCCTGCTGCTCGACGAGCCCACCGACCACCTGTCCATCGCCCTGGTCGACGAACTCACCGACGCCCTCCACGCCACCGACGCGGCGGTCGTCGTGGCCACGCACGACCGCCAGATGCAGCGCGACATCCGCAACTGGCCTCACCTGGCTCTGAGTTGACGGCCCAAATGCGGGGCCCCGTGCCGCGGGGCCCCGCAAGCGCGACCACGGAGCGCGCTGCGACGGCACCGGCTGTATGACCCGGAAGAGCGAACGTCTATCATATGAGCGCCGCCTAGCTCGAAAGATGTACTTGTGACTGTCAACGAAGACTCGTTCACCAACTGGAAGCACCGCGAGGAGATCGCGGAGTCGATGATCCCGGTCATCGGGAAGCTGCACCGGGAGCAGGACGTCACCGTCCTGCTGCACAGCCGCTCCTTGGTGAACAAATCGGTCGTCAGCATCCTGAAGACCCATCGTTTCGCCCGGCAGATCGCCGGTGAGGAGCTCTCGGTCACCGAGACGATGCCTTTCCTGCAGGCGTTGACCGCCCTCGATCTCGGCCCTTCCCAGATCGACATCGGCATGCTCGCCGCGACGTACCGGACCGACGACCGCGGTCTGTCGGTGCAGGAGTTCACCGCCGAGGCCGTGGCCGGCGCCACGGGCGCCAACAAGATCGAGCGCCGGGAGCCGCGCGACGTCGTCCTCTACGGCTTCGGCCGCATCGGACGGCTCCTCGCGCGCCTGCTCATCGAGAAGGCCGGCTCCGGGAACGGACTGCGGCTGCGGGCCATCGTCGTCCGCAACAGCGGAAGCCAGGATCTCGTCAAGCGCGCCTCCCTGCTGCGCCGTGACTCCATCCACGGCCAGTTCCAGGGCACGATCACCGTCGACGAGGCGAACAGCAGGATCATCGCCAACGGCAACGAGATCCAGGTCGTCTACTCCGACGACCCGACGACGGTGGACTACACGGCGTACGGCATCAAGGACGCCATCCTCATCGACAACACCGGCAAGTGGCGCGACCGCGAAGGCCTGTCGAAGCACCTTCGCCCCGGCATCGAGAAGGTCGTCCTGACCGCGCCGGGCAAGGGCGACGTCCCGAACATCGTCCACGGCGTCAACCACGACACCATCAAGCCGGACGAGCAGATCCTGTCCTGCGCGTCCTGCACCACCAACGCGATCGTGCCGCCGCTGAAGGCGATGGCGGACGAATACGGCGTCCTGCGCGGCCACGTGGAGACCGTCCACTCCTTCACCAACGACCAGAACCTGCTGGACAATTACCACAAGTCCGACCGGCGCGGCCGTTCGGCGCCGCTGAACATGGTCATCACCGAAACCGGCGCCGCCTCCGCCGTCGCCAAGGCGCTGCCCGACCTCAAGGCGAAGATCACCGGCAGCTCGATCCGTGTCCCGGTGCCCGATGTCTCGATCGCGATCCTCAACCTGCAACTCGCCCGCGAGACAACCCGCCAGGAGGTCCTCGACCACCTCCGCGATGTGTCACTGACCTCGCCGCTCAAGCGCCAGATCGACTTCATCAGCGCCCCCGACGCGGTCTCCAGCGACTTCATCGGCTCACGCCACGCCTCGATCGTCGACGCCGGCGCGCTGAAGGTGGAGGGCGACAACGCGATCCTCTACCTCTGGTACGACAACGAGTTCGGCTACTCCTGCCAGGTCATCCGCGTCGTCCAGCACGTGTCCGGAGTGGAGTACCCCACCTACCCGGCTCCGCTGCACTGATCTCGGCGCTTGCTGCGTCCCTGGCGAACACCGCGGGAGGTTCGCCAGGGACGACGTCGTTTCACGGCCTGTTGGAGCCGCGCACACGTGAATCCACGACGCGGTTGAACATGTCGGCGCTCGGCTGCGTATGTGACCGGAAGGCTTCCATGACCAGGTCGGCCATCAGTCGTAGGAGTACTCCGTGGGACGCAAGACGCGCAGACGCCCCAAAGGTGCAAGACGGGCGACATTCGCAGCTGTCGCTCTGATGTTGGGCGGTGGGGGACTGGTGGTGGCGAATGTCTACGCCTCCGCCACCGACGGCGGTTCGGGGGGTGCGAACAGCACGCTCGCGAACGAAGCCGGGGCCGGGACGGCCACCACCATCGACTGCCCGGACGTGGGCGAGAAGCTGACCGAGGTTCCGGACGACGCGCGAGCGGACGTGGACAAGGGACTCGCCCTGCTGGACCAGCAGGTGACGGAGGCCTACCAGCAGCTCCAGCAGTCGGCGGGCGCCGCGCAGGACGGCGACTTCGACGCGGACGCGATCATGACGCCGCTGCAGGAGCAGCGGACCGGGACGATCGAGCGCATCGCCGCCGCCATCGACCGGACGGGCGAGCGTCCGCAGGGTCTGGAAGACCTCGCGGCCTGCACGCTGCGACCCGCGGGCGACGAGGGCGGTGACGGCGCCGACGCCGGTCAGGGCGAGAACGGCGGCTCCCAGGACGACGAGAACCAGCCAGGCGAAGGCCAGACCGGAAACGGCGGTCAGGCCGGTAACGGGCCCGTCGCCGCGGACTACGCGGACATCACCACCGTGCAGCCGAACGTCCAGAAACCGCCCCAGCAGGCGAAGGCGTCCCGCGGCAGCTTCACCACCAGCTGCGGCGTCAACGAACAGGGCCTGTTCAACTCCGACAACGTGATCGTCGCCCCCGGCGTCACCAACGGAGCCCACCACTTCCACGACTACGTCGGTAACCAGGCCAACGACGCCTTCGCCAGCGACCAGGACCTCGCGAACGCCGAGACGAGCTGCGAGAACCCCGGCGACAAGTCGTCGTACTACTGGCCGGTGCTGCGCCTTCAGAACGGCACCGTGGAGCAGGACGCCGAGGCCCCCGGCGGTGGAATCGAGGGCAACGCCGGTGAGATCGTCACGCCCGCACAGGTCACGCTGACGTTCGTGGGCAGCCCGGTCGGCGAGGTCACGGCCATGCCGCGACTGCTGCGCATCATCACCGGCGACGCCAAGGCGTTCGTCAACGGAACCACCAACGCCAACGCCTCCTGGAGCTGCACCGGTTTCGAGGACCGGCAGCTCAAGGACAAGTACCCGCTGTGCCCGTCCGGCAGTGACGTGGTGCGCACCTTCAAGTTCCAGAGCTGCTGGGACGGCCGGAACATCGACAGCGCCAACCACCGCACCCACGTGGCCTTCGCCGACGCCGCCGGTCAGTGCCCCGCCGGATTCCGGGCGATACCGCAGCTGGTGCAGCGCATCGTGTACGACGTCGACGCGCCGAGCCTGAACGACGGAGGCCGGACGACCCCGCTGTTCGCCGTGGACTCCTTCCCGGAGCAACTGCACAAGCCGGTCACGGACCACGGTGACTTCATCAACGTCTTCGACGAAGACCTGATGGGCGAGATGGTCGACTGCATCAACGGCGGCCGGCAGTGCGATTCGGGCGATGCGGAGCCGGGCTCCGGGGCCGACCCCGACGAGGGAGCGGGGGAGCAGCCCACGGCGACTCCGGAGGAACCCCAGGACGGTAACCCCGGGGAACAGCCCGATGAGGGCAATGGCGAGGAGCAGCCGGGCGACGACGGTGCGGACAAGCCCGGCGACGACGGCGCCGAACAGCCCGACGACGGCGCGGACCAGCCCGGCGACAAGGGCAACGAGCCGTCTGCCGAGCCCTCGAACGGCGCGGGCGGCGCAGACCCGGCGCCCTCCGCTCCCACGGAAACCGCCCCCGCCAGTGGCGCACCCAACGTCTACGCCTCGCCCTCGGCCACCTCACGACCGTCCGACACCGGGGCGCAGGACGACTCGGACGCTGCCGCCGCCGAAGTGCCGCAGGAGGAGGAATCCGGCAGCGACCCCTCAGCCTCCGGACAGACCGAGCCGCAGGCCGTCCAGGGCGGACTCGCCGACACCGGTGCGCGCCTGTGGCCCGCGGCGGCCGGCGCCGTCCTTCTGATCGCCGGATTCGTCCTGCTGCGTCGCACCGCGCGCCGCTCCCTGTGACGCCCCCGACCGTCGGCCGCCCGCTCAGCGGGCGGCCGACGGTCGGGGGAGGGGCGTGCGCCCCGGCGCCGTTGAAACCCTCGCCGACCCGCTACTGACCGGCGTGCGGCTCGGCGACGACACGGAACGTCGCCTCCCCGACGGCAAGAACTCCGTCGGTCAGCGGTGTGGACCGCACACCGCCCTTGCCGCGCAGGGCGCGCTGCGCGCCCGGGCCGATGGTGACGTCCATCCACGCGCAGGGCCGGGCCGGACGGTTCAGGGTGAACGTCACGGGGCCCGCACCGCAGTCGAGAGTGATCGTCGAGCCGATGAGGGAGTCGACGTCGACGCCTCGCAGCAGGATGTTCCGGCGTGTCTGCAGAAGGCCGATGGACGGGTTGATGTCGAAAGGGAGGTGCTCGACGGCCATGATGGTCACCGCCGCGTCGCGATGGACCCGCTGCCCGAAGTAGCGGTCGCCGACCAGACCGAGGTCGGCGCGCACCTCCGCTCGATGCCGCAGCTCGTCTGCGGACCCGGCCGACGGCCCGTCCGCGGGACGCCCCGCGAAACGGTGCGCGGGCGACACCAGCAGCTGCACCACCTCGACCTTGGTCATGAGGGCCAGCCTAAGCCGCCCGTCCGGGTGACGGCTCGCCACCGCCGAGACGGGCTGCCGCGCTGTCGATCAGCATGTCGAGCGCCGCAGGGTAGGCACTGACGTTCATCTCGGCGACGAGATGGCCGGCGGCTGCGGCGATCCGAGGGTGGGTGGACTCGGGCAGCCTGGCATAGGTGGCCTGCCACACCGCCTCGTCGGCCTCCCGGGCCGCTGCCGGCAGCGCGAGCGCCGCCGCGTCGAGCGCCGCGAAGGCCAGGGCCTGGTCGATGAAGCAGTGGTAGATCCGTACCGCTTCGGCGACCGGGAAACCGGCACGGTGCAGCACATCGAGCACGGTCTCGTCGGCCGCGATCTCGTGGGCGCGTCCCGAGACCCGGCTGGCGGTGAGCACCGCCGCCTGGGGATGGGCAAGGTACGAGCGGTGGATGCGCAGTCCCAGCGTGCGCAGGTCGGTCTGCCAGTCCCCGGTCGCCGTCCAGCCGTCGAAAGCGCGTCCGATGAGTTCGTCGCCGACAGCCAGGACAAGGTCGTCCATGCCGCGGAAGTATCGGTACAGGGTGCTGGGGTCGGCGCCGAGGGCCAGCCCGAGGCGGCGCACCGTGAGTCCCTGGCTGCCGTGCTCGCGCAGCATACGCAGCGCGGTGAGCACGATGTGGCGCTCGGAGAGCACGGCGCCCTGCTTGGTGGGCCGTCTGCGCCGTCGTTCGCTCTCCGTCACGACCCGTTTGGGCATCGCGCATTCCTCCACGGTTGGGGCACGGTTGGGGCGTGGTCGGGCCGTTGCGGGGACCTTATGCCAACGCCATTGACCAAGACAACGCCCGTGGCGTTCGATCGGCGGCGACAGGGCGAACGCGTCGTTCACCCTCTTTCACGATGAAAGGACCTGCTATGCGCATCCTCTTGGTCGGTGCGGGCGGAGTGGGCACGGCCATCACCCGGATCGCGGCCCGCCGGGACTTCTTCGAGCGGATGGTCGTCGCCGACTACGACCTCGCGCGTGCCGAGGCAGCCGTGGCCACCGCGGCCGCCGACGGTGACCAGCGCTTCGCCGCCACCTGCGTCGACGCCTCCGACGAGGGCGCGGTGGCCCGGCTTCTGGCGGCCGAGCGGTGCGACGTCCTGCTGAACGCGACCGACCCCCGGTTCGTGATGCCGCTGTTCCGCGCCGCGCACACGGCCCACGCGCACTACCTGGACATGGCGATGTCCCTGTCCCGGCCGCATCCGGACCTGCCGTACGAACAGACCGGGACGAAGCTCGGCGACGAGCAGTTCGCCGTGGACGACCAGTGGCGTCGCACCGGGCGGCTGGCCCTTGTGGGCATGGGCGTAGAGCCGGGCCTGTCGGACGTCTTCGCCCGGTACGCGGCCGACGAACTCTTCGACACGATCGAGGAGATCGGTGTCCGTGACGGCGCGAACCTGACGGTCGACGGGCACGACTTCGCCCCGTCGTTCAGCATCTGGACGACGATCGAGGAGTGCCTGAACCCGCCGGTCGTCTATGAAGCGGACCGTGGCTGGTTCACGACCGCACCCTTCAGTGAGCCCGAGGTCTTCGACTTCCCCGAAGGCATCGGTCCGGTGGAGTGCGTGAACGTCGAGCACGAGGAGGTCCTGCTGATCCCGCGCTGGGTGAAGGCCGACCGGGTCACGTTCAAGTACGGGCTGGGCGCGGAGTTCATCACGGCGCTCCGCGTCCTGCACCAGATCGGTCTCGACCGTACCGACCCCGTGACGGTCACCGCGAAGGACGGCACTCGGGTCGAGGTGTCCCCGCGCGACGTGGTGGCGGCCTGCCTGCCCGACCCGGCCGGGCTCGGCGACCGGATGCACGGCAAGACGTGTGCCGGCACCTGGGTCAGGGGCACCCGCGAGGGACGACCGCGCGAGATCTACCTGTACCACGTGGTGGACAACGCCTGGTCGATGCAGGAGTACGGCTGTCAGGCGGTCGTGTGGCAGACGGCCGTCAACCCCGTGGTCGCGCTGGAACTGATCGCGAACGGCAGGTGGTCGGGCGCGGGCGTGCTCGGCCCGGAGGCCTTCGCACCCCGGCCGTTCCTCGACCTCCTGACGGCGTACGGATCTCCGTGGGGTATCCGCGAGCAGCAGAGCGTGTGAGGACACCCGCGACGGCCAACCGCCTTGAATGGCACGTGACGCACTCGCGTCCGCGCCCCGTGACAAGGAAAGATGAGGAGGCAAGCCAAGGACCGAGCAATGTGAGGAGCGGGCATATGCAGCACGAGCGAGCGGGCAGGCCGGCCGATCCCGAGGACCTCGTCGATGTCGCCCGGCTGGTCACCGCGTACTACGCGCTGCACCCCGACCCGGGCGAGCCGGGCCAGCGCGTCGCCTTCGGCACGTCCGGACACCGCGGTTCGTCACTGGCGAGTGCGTTCAACGAGGACCACATCGCCGCGACCAGCCAGGCCATCTGCGAGTACCGCGCCGGCCAGGGCACCGACGGCCCCCTCTTCCTGGGCGCCGACACCCATGCCCTGTCGGAGCCCGCGAGGGTCACCGCCCTGGAGGTGTTCGCCGCCAACGACGTGACGGTGCTCATCGACAGCGCGGACGGCTACACGCCCACTCCCGCCGTGTCGCACGCCATTCTCACCCACAATCGTGGCCGCACCTCGGGCCTCGCGGACGGGGTGGTGGTCACCCCCTCGCACAACCCGCCCGCCGACGGCGGCTTCAAGTACAACCCGCCGAGCGGCGGCCCGGCAGCCTCGGACGCGACCTCCTGGATCCAGGACCGGGCCAACCAGATCATCGCGGGCGGCCTCAAGGACGTACGGCGCCTTCCGTACGCCCGGGCGCTCGCCGCACCCGGCACCGGCCGGTACGACTTCCTGGGGACCTACGTCACCGACCTCCCGAGCGTGCTGGACCTGGACGCCGTCCGCGCGGCCGGCGTGCGCATCGGCGCCGACCCGCTCGGTGGGGCGTCCGTCGCCTACTGGGGGCGCATCGCCGAACAGCACCGGCTCGACCTGACCGTGGTCAACCCGCTCACCGACCCCACCTGGCGCTTCATGACGCTGGACTGGGACGGCAAGATCCGCATGGACTGCTCGTCGCCCTACGCCATGGCCTCGCTCATCGACCGGCGCGACCGCTTCCGGATCGCCACGGGCAACGACGCCGACGCCGACCGGCACGGCATCGTCACCCCGGACGCGGGCCTGATGAACCCCAACCACTACCTCGCCGCCGCCATCGCCTACCTCTACGCCCACCGTGACCAGTGGCCGGCCGGTGCGGGCATCGGCAAGACCCTGGTGTCGTCCGCGATGATCGACCGGGTCGCCGCCGATCTGGGCCGTCAACTGGTCGAGGTTCCCGTGGGGTTCAAGTGGTTCGTGGACGGGCTGGTCGACGGCTCGCTCGGGTTCGGCGGTGAGGAGTCGGCCGGTGCGTCCTTCCTGCGCCGGGACGGCTCCGTGTGGACCACCGACAAGGACGGCATCATCCTCGCGCTGCTCGCATCCGAGATCACCGCGGTCACCGACAGGACCCCGTCCGAGCACTACGCGGGGATGACCGCGCGCTTCGGTGTACCCGCGTACGCGCGCATCGACGCCCCTGCCTCCCGCGAGGAGAAGGCCCTGCTCGCCAAGCTGTCGCCCGCTCAGGTCAGCGCGGACACCCTGGCCGGCGAGGCGGTCACCGCGGTGCTCACCGACGCTCCCGGCAACGGTGCGCCCATCGGCGGCATCAAGGTGACCACCGCCAACGCATGGTTCGCGGCGCGTCCTTCGGGAACCGAGGACGTCTACAAGATCTACGCGGAGTCGTTCCTCGGACCCGACCACCTGCGTCAGGTGCAGGAGGAGGCCAAGTCCGTGGTCCTGGCGGCACTGGGCGGCTGACGCGGCAGTCGGGATCCGTGTACCGCTCAGGTACGCGCACGGACAACGGCGGCGAAGTTGGCCGTCAGGCGCCGGGCGGCCCGAGCCGAGTCCGCCTCCGCTGTCGCCGCGCGGGCGCGCAGCATCTCCAGGTCGAGCCCGGCGTCGGCGAGGGCCGCCTCGTCCCACCCCGCGAGGCGGCCCGCACCGACCTCGGGATGGAACTGCACACCCCAGGCGCGCTCACCGACCCGGAACGCCTGCACCGGGCACTGCTCGTTCTCGGCCAGATGAACAGCCCCGGGTGGCAGTGCGGTCACCTGGTCGCGGTGGTTCTGGATTGCCGGGAACCTCGGAGGCATCCCGGCCAGGAGCGGATCGTGCTCGGCCTCGGAGCGCAGCACGATCGTGCACGATCCCCGCTCGGGCCGACCGTACTCGCCCGTCACCTCGCCGCCCGTCGCCACGGCCAGCACCTGGGCGCCGAGACAGATGCCGAGCAAGGGCACGCCATTGCCGGCGCATTGACGTGCGAGAGCCCGCTCGGCGGGCAACCAGGGAGCGTGCATGTCGGCGTCGGGCAGGAAACCGCCGCCGAGCAGCACCACAGCGTCGAAGCCCGCCGAAGTGGCCGGCACTGCCGGGCCGGACACCTCGTCGACGGTCAGCCCCTCCGCGTGCAGCCACGCCCGCAGTCGGCCGGGACCACTGCGTTCCGCGTTGCGCACCATCAGCACCCTGCGGGCGTCCCGGTCGGTGTTCGCTGCTTCACTCACAAGGCCCACACCATCAAGAGCCGGTGCCGGGACGCAAGCCTGCCGGTGGTGGTCAGATGTCGCCGGCGACCCGGGAACCGGCCGAGGCCATGCCCAGCCAGGTGTGCGGGTTTCCCTCCCAGCACCAGCCGAGTTTCGGCGCCTTCTGGCTGATCCAGATCGCCGGGACCCTGCGGTCGCCGCATCGTGAACCACCGAGGGAGAAGCACTTGTTCTTGACCAGTACCTGCGGGAAGTGGGTGACGAGAGCGATGCCCTCCTCGATGGTGAGCAGTGTGCGACCCCGCTCGGCGATGACCTTCATCGCGTCGTTGGGTACGGCGCCGCAGAACTCCTCGCCGCGTTCGATGTCGAACAGCAGATAGGCGTCCGGGTGGGGTGGTCCGGCCTCCTCGGTGGCGACGAACCGCTCCAGGGAGCCGGGCTCGAAGGAGCGGTCGACGAAGCCGGGCGTGCGCCCGCGGTGCAGCGTCGTGCGCGGCATCGTCTCCTCGACCGGCGCCACGTTCCGGGTGACGACGAGCACGAAGGGCACGCGGCCGCTCTCCGGTTCGTAGGGGCCGGCGGGAGCCGTCGCGGCGCGGGCGCGCAGCGGGGCGACCAGCGCGCCGAACTGGTCCGGGTCGAGTCCGGACAGCGCCGGATACCCGAGCTCGATGAGGGTGCGGACCTGACGGTCGAACTCGGCTTCACCGTCGAAGGCAGTGTCGGTCAAGGCGGCCCCTTTCGGAGGCGAGTACGACGGAAAACTTACAACGGACGTAAACTTACGCGTGGGGCGCGCAGGGTGTCAACGTAAAAATACAACAGGGGTAAGATTCCGCCATGGGTATCGAGTCGAGCACCACGACCGCCGCCTCCGCGGCGGCCATCGGCCTGCGCGAGGCCAAGAAGCGCGAGACGCGGCAGCTGATCTCCGACCGGGCGACCGAGCTCTTCATCGCGCAGGGCTTCGAGCGGACCACCATCGCCGAGATCGCCGACGCCGCCCGCGTCGCCAAGAAGACCGTGACGAACTACTTTCCCCACAAGGAAGACCTGGCCTTCGACCACCAGGACGAGTTCGTGGCCGGTCTGGCACGTACCGTGGCCGCCCGCGAACCCGGCGAATCCGCCCTCGCGGCACTGCGCAGCTCGTTCCTGTCAGCGGTCATGGCACACGACCCGGTCGCCGGCTTCGCGGGCCCGGAGTTCACCCGCATGATCGCGGAGAGCCCCACCCTCACCACCTGCCTGCGCGGCCTGCACGATCGGCGTGAGGACGCCCTGGCCGCCGCCCTCGCCGAAGCCACCGGCGCGGACCCCGGCGACATCACCCCACGCACGGCCGCGTCCCTGCTCGGCGGCGTCCACCGCGTCCTGTTCGGCCGTATCCAGGAACTCACCCTCGCCGGGCACACCAACTCCGAGATCGCCTCCGTCCTCTTGCCGGAGGCCATGGAGGCGTTCACCCTCCTCGAACCGGCTCTGTCCGACTACGCCCGATGAACGCGCGGGGTCGCCGCCGACCGCTCAGCCCTCCGTGTCGGAAAACCTCTCCGCGAGGTCGCGATGCCTGTCCGCGGCCGTTTTCGCCTGGGCAGGGCTGATGGCCGATCCGGGCATGCGGCCCAAACGCTCGGCGTTCTCCGCGAAGCGCAGGTGCTCGAGCCGTGCGTGCTCACGGCAGGCCAGACAGGTGACGCGATCCGGACGCGGAGAGGTCATCGCATACGGCACCCGCAGCCCGCACCCCGTAGTGACATGGCTCGGCAGATCACCGGCCAGCCCGAACGTGGACGCCATCAGGTTGCGGACAGCCGCATCGCCCTGCACCACCTTCAACTCCACGTGCACGTGCGGATCGAACCCGCCCATCTGTCCTCCCTCCCGGCGACTGAAACGACCGGCAGGTCAGTTGCCGGTGTCGTCGGCGGTGCCCGGGCGGGCGGCGTCGAGTTCGTCGACCAGACCGCGCAGCAGGGGGCCGTACTCGGGGTGGGCGAGGGCGAAGGCCATCTGGGCGACGAGATAGTCGGCCGGGTTGCCCGTGTCGTACCAACGGCCCTGGATGACCTGCCCGTACACCGCGCGGGTGGAGGCGTAGGCGTTGATGGCGTCGGTGAGATAGATCTCGCCGGTCCGGTGCTCGTACCAGCGGCGGGTCTGCTCGCGCAGCTCGTCGACGATGCCCGGGGTGATCACGTAGCCGCCGATGGCCGCGTACGGGGACGGCGCATCCTGCGGTTTCGGCTTCTCGACCAGGCCGGTGATGCGCAGCTGGCCGTCGCCGAGGTCCTCCTTGACGATGGGCACGCCGTAGCGCTGGGAGTGGGCGGGGTCCATCGGCAGCAGGGCCAGTACCGGGCAGCCGGTCTGCTCGTAGGCGCGGATCAGCTGCTGGGCGCGGGGGACCTCGGCCACGAACACGTCGTCGGGCCACAGCACCAGCACGGGCTCGTCGCCGAAGGAGCGGGCGGCGTTCAGCACCGGCGTGCCGTTGCCGTACGGGCCGTACTGGTCGAGGTAGGTGATGTGCCCCTTGCGGGCCAGCTCCGCGACCTCCTCCACTGCGTCCGCGTACGCCGTCTTGCCGTCCTTGCGCAACTGGGTGACGAGGGCGGGGTTGGGACGGAAGTGGTCCTGAATGAGGCTCTTGCCGCCGGAGACGACGATGGTGATGTCGGTGATGCCGGAGTCCACCAGTTCGCGCACGGTGTGCTCGATGACCGGCTTGTCGCCGACCGGAAGCATCTCCTTCGGTGTCGCCTTGGTCAGGGGCAGGAGACGGGAGCCGAGCCCGGCGGCGGGGATCACGGCCCTGCGGATCGTCGGGGACATGGAATCTCCCTCGGTCGAACGGCACACCGCACCGGCCGGCACGGCACATGCCGACGCTACCAATGCCCGCTTCCGCTCTTGTTCGGGCACATGCCTGTGCTGGACTGTGATCCATGGACGCCCGGGTGGTCGGAGTCGATGTCGGTTCGGTGTCGCTGGGCAGGTTCGCCTGGGCCGCCGTCGACGCACCGTTGCCGGCGCTTGTCGGACAGGGAACCGACCCGGAAGCAGCGGTCCGTGCCCTGACCGCCGCCCTCGTGTCCGGCCGGCCTGCGGCGCTGGCACTGGAGGCACCCATGTCCGTACCGGTTCCGGACGCCGACCGGGCCGACGCATGGCAGGCGCTGGGCCGGGCCCGCGGCGGTGAGGGGAATCGGCCCTGGTCGGCAGGGGCCGGCGCGGGGGTCCTCGCCACCGGCCTGGCCCAGGCCGCGTGGATGCTGGCGAGGCTGGCACTCCTCGCTCCCGGCACGGCGGTGACCACCCAGCCCGACCGGTGGGCGGCCGCGCACGAGCCGCGGCTGCTCCTCGCCGAGGCGCTGGTGTCGGGCGCCGGCAAACCCGTGCCCAGTGCCGCCGGACCGCACGCGGCCGACGCGGAGGCGGCGGCCCGCGCCCTGGCCGAGCGCCTCCAGGCCTCCGCTGCCCCCGAGTCCGACGTGCGGTGCGCCCCGCACCATCCGTTCAACCTGCTCGCCTCCGCGGCGATGTGGGCGGGCCTGGACCTCAGCAGGGACGAGCTCCACCTGGACGTCCTCGTCGTCCGCGCCCGACCCGTACCCCTCCGGCCCGACGCCTCCCGTGGGTAGGTTGGGGTGGATGGCAGCTTCAACTCGGGGAGTATCCATGCCACTTGACGCCTCGCCCAGCAACAGCAGCGTGCCCCACTCGGCGCGCATCTGGAACTACTGGCTCGGCGGCAAGGACTACTACGAGACAGACCGACAGGTCGGCGACCAGATATGCGCGGCCAACCCGGCCATCATCGACATCGCCCGCGCGCAACGGGCGTTCCTGGTGCGCGCCGTCCAGTACCTCGTCGGTGAGGCCGGCATCCGACAGTTCCTGGACGTCGGCACCGGCCTGCCGACCGCCGACAACACGCATGAGGTCGCCCAGCGGCTCGCCCCCGAGACGCGGATCGTCTACGTGGACCACGACCCGATCGTGCTGGCCCACGCGGAGGCCTGCTCACCAGCACGCGCGAAGGCGCCACGCACTACATCGACGCCGATCTGCGCAATCCCGACGTCATCCTGGAACACGCCGCCAGAACAATCGACTTCACCCAGCCGGTGGCCCTGATGCTGCTGGGGATCACCGCCCACGTCACGGACGACTCCGTCTACGGTCTCGTCGGCCGTCTGATGGACGCCCTGCCGTCCGGGAGCCACCTCGTGCTGTGCGACGACACCGAGGTGATCAATCCCCGGCAGATGCGGGAGATGATCGAGCAGTGGAACGAGGCGAGCGACAACCCCCGGATCAACCGCAGCCCGCAGGAGCTCGCCCGGTTCTTCGAGGGCCTCGAACTGCTGGAGCCCGGCGTGGTCTCGGTGTCCCGCTGGCGCGGTGCGACGGGCGCCGACCTGCCCGCCGAGGTGGACGACTTCGGCGGCGTGGCACGCAAGCCGTAGCGCGACCGGTACGCCCGGAGCGTGCGGAGGCCGCACAAGCGCTGAATCGTGGGAAAATCGACAGCAGTCACCACGGTGTGGGTGGAAGGAAGCCGGTGGACCTGGACGCTGTCGCCGACGAGCTGTACGGGCTGCGGCCGGAGGACTTCGTCGCCGCCCGCGACGCCCGCGCGGCGGCAGTCCGGAAGGCCGGCGACCGCGCCCTGGCGGAGAAGATCGCCGGGCTGCGCCGCCCCAGCCTGTCGGCGTGGGCGAGCAATCTCCTGGTCCGTGAGCAGCCCGGCGAGGTGGAGCCGCTGCTCCGGCTCGGGGAGGGGCTGCGCCGGGCACACCAGGAGCTGGACGGTGCGCAGCTGCGCGAGCTGAGCCGCCGGCAGCGTTTTCTGATCAGCGCGCTGTCCCGGCAGGCCGGACGCCGAGCCGAAGCAGCCGCCGGCCAGGTCGAACGGCTCACCTCACAGCACCGGTGACCGACGCGTCGCACGCTACGCCGGACCGAGAGCGCAGCGGCACGCCGGCAGCGAAGGCGTCGCCGCACGCGGAGTGGCCCGGCTCACATGGCGCGGCGGAGGCGTCGCCGACACCATAGAGCGCGTCACCGGCAGGCTGAAGGGATCACGCATGTTCCGCAAGGTGCTGGTCGCGAATCGCGGTGAGATCGCGATTCGTGCGTTCCGTGCCGGCTATGAGCTGGGTGCGAGAACCGTCGCCGTCTTCCCGCACGAGGACCGCAACTCGCTGCATCGGCTGAAGGCCGACGAGGCGTACGAGATCGGTGAGCCGGGGCATCCGGTGCGGGCCTATCTCTCCGTCGAGGAGATCGTGCGTGCGGCACGCCAGGCGGGAGCGGACGCCGTGTACCCGGGCTACGGGTTCCTGTCGGAGAACCCGGACCTGGCGCGGGCCTGCGAGGAGGCCGGCATCACCTTCGTCGGCCCGACCGCGGCGACCCTCGAACTGACCGGGAACAAGGCACGCGCGGTGGCCGCCGCACGCGAGGCCGGCGTACCGGTGCTGGGCTCCTCGGCGCCCTCCACCGACGTGGACGAACTGGTCCGGGCCGCCGAGGGCATCGGCTTCCCGGTGTTCGTCAAGGCGGTCGCCGGGGGAGGCGGGCGCGGCATGCGGCGCGTCGAGGACCCCGCCCTGCTGCGCGAGTCCATCGAGGCGGCGGCGCGTGAGGCGGCGTCCGCGTTCGGCGACCCGACCGTCTTCCTGGAGAAGGCCGTCGTCGATCCGCGCCACATCGAGGTACAGATCCTCGCCGACGGGGACGGCAACGTCATCCACCTGTTCGAGCGCGACTGCTCGGTGCAGCGCCGCCACCAGAAGGTGATCGAGCTGGCGCCCGCGCCGAACCTCGACCCCGCGCTGCGCGAGCGGATCTGCGCCGACGCCGTGACGTTCGCCCGGCAGATCGGCTACCGCAACGCCGGCACCGTGGAGTTCCTGCTCGACCCCGACGGGAACCACGTCTTCATCGAGATGAACCCGCGCATTCAGGTCGAGCACACGGTGACCGAGGAGGTCACCGACGTCGACCTCGTGCAGGCACAGCTGCGGATCGCCGCCGGTGAGACGCTGGCCGACCTCGGCCTCGCGCAGGAGACCGTCACCCTGCGGGGTGCCGCACTGCAGTGCCGTATCACCACCGAGGACCCGGCCAACGGCTTCCGCCCCGACACCGGCCGGATCAGCGCCTACCGCTCGCCCGGCGGCGCGGGCATCCGGCTGGACGGCGGCACCACCCACGCCGGTACGGAGATCAGCGCGCACTTCGACTCCATGCTGGTCAAACTCACCTGCCGGGCCCGGGACTTCAACGCGGCGATCGGGCGTGCCCGGCGTGCCGTGGCCGAGTTCCGCATCCGCGGTGTGGCCACGAACATCCCGTTCCTGCAGGCCGTGCTGGACGACCCGGACTTCCGGGCCGGACAGGTCACCACCTCGTTCATCGAGCAGCGGCCGCACCTGCTCACCGCACGCCACTCCGCCGACCGCGGCACGAAGCTGCTCACCTACCTCGCCGACGTCACGGTGAACAAGCCCCACGGCGAGCGGCCCGAGGTGATCGACCCGGCCACCAAGTTGCCGCCCCTGCCCGGGATCGAACCTCCGGCAGGGACGCGGCAGCGGCTCGTCGAGCTCGGTCCGGAAGGTTTCGCCGGGTGGCTGCGCACCTCGCCGACGATCGGCGTCACCGACACCACCTTCCGCGACGCCCACCAGTCGCTGCTGGCCACCCGGGTCCGTACCAAGGACATGCTCGCCGTGGCCCCGGTGGTGGCCCGCACCCTGCCGCAGCTGCTGTCCCTGGAGTGCTGGGGCGGCGCCACCTACGACGTCGCGTTGCGCTTCCTCGCCGAGGACCCGTGGGAGCGGCTGGCCGCACTGCGCGAGGCCGTGCCGAACATCTGCCTGCAGATGCTGCTGCGCGGCCGCAACACCGTCGGCTACACGCCGTACCCGACCGAGGTGACCGACGCCTTCGTGCAGGAGGCCGCGACCACCGGCGTCGACATCTTCCGCATCTTCGACGCCCTCAACGACGTCGAGCAGATGCGGCCCGCCATCGACGCGGTCCGGGAGACCGGAACGGCCGTCGCAGAGGTCGCCCTGTGCTACACCTCCGACCTGTCCGACCCGTCCGAGCGGCTGTACACGCTGGACTACTACCTCCGCCTGGCCGAGCAGATCGTGGCCGCCGGCGCCCACGTCCTGGCCGTCAAGGACATGGCGGGCCTGCTGCGCGCCCCCGCCGCCGCGACCCTCGTGTCGGCCCTGCGCCGGGAGTTCGACCTGCCGGTTCACCTCCACACCCACGACACCGCGGGCGGCCAGCTCGCCACCTACCTCGCGGCGATCCAGGCGGGCGCGGACGCGGTGGACGGCGCGGTGGCGTCCATGGCGGGCACCACCTCGCAGCCGTCGCTGTCGGCGCTGGTGGCCGCGACCGACCACTCCGAGCGGCCCACCGGACTGGACCTGCAGGCCGTCGGCGACCTGGAACCGTACTGGGAGAGCGTCCGCAAGATCTACGCACCGTTCGAGGCGGGCCTGGCCTCGCCGACCGGGCGCGTCTACCACCACGAGATCCCCGGTGGCCAGCTCTCCAACCTGCGCACCCAGGCGATCGCGCTGGGCCTCGGCGACCGCTTCGAGGAGATCGAGGCGATGTACGCCGCCGCCGACCGGATGCTGGGCCGGCTGGTGAAGGTCACCCCCTCGTCGAAGGTGGTCGGGGACCTCGCGCTCCATCTGGTGGGCGCCGGGGTGTCGCCGGAGGACTTCGAGGCGGCACCGAACAGGTTCGACATCCCCGACTCCGTCATCGGCTTCCTGCGCGGCGAGTTGGGCAACCCGCCCGGCGGATGGCCGGAGCCGTTCCGCACCAGAGCGCTGGAGGGCCGCCCCGACCCCAGGCCCGCGCAGGACCTGTCCGCGGACGACCGTACGGGGCTGGCGAAGGACCGGCGGGCGACACTCAACCGGCTGCTGTTCCCCGGGCCGACGCGCGAGTACGAGACACACCGTCAGACGTACGGCGACACCAGCGTGCTCGACAGCAAGCACTTCTTCTACGGGCTGCGGCCCGGCAAGGAGTACGCCGTCGACCTCGAACCCGGCGTGCGCCTCCTGATAGAGCTGGAGGCCGTGGGCGAAGCGGACGAACGCGGCATGCGCACCGTGATGTCCAACCTGAACGGCCAGTTGCGACCGATCCAGGTACGCGATGCCGCGGTGGCCGCCGACATCCCGGCGACCGAGAAGGCCGACCGTGCCAACCCCGGCCATGTGGCCGCGCCGTTCGCCGGAGTGGTGACGCTCGCGGTCGCCGAGGGCGACGAGGTGGCGGCCGGTGCCACGGTGGCGACCATCGAGGCGATGAAGATGGAGGCCGCGATCACCGCGACGAAGTCCGGCAGGGTGGCCAGGCTGGCCATCAACCGGATCCAGCAGGTGGAGGGCGGCGACCTCCTCGTGGAGATCGTGTGAGGCGGCTGTCGGGCGGTGCCGGCCGCAGTGAGGCGAAGGGGAATGCCATGATGGAGGAGGAGCAGGACCTCGCCGAGGGTCAGCGCCGGCACTGGCAGGACACCTATGCCGCGCACCCGGGGATGTACGGCGGGCAGCCCTCCGCACCGGCCGTCCACGCCGCCTCGGTCTTCCGTGCGGCTGGGGCGCAGAACGTGCTGGAACTCGGTGCCGGGCACGGCCGCGACGCCCTGTACTTCGTCCGCGAAGGCTTCACCGTCCGGGCCACCGACTTCAGCGCCACCGGCCTGCAGCAGCTGCGGGACGCCGCCCGTGCCCAGCAGGTGGCCGAGCGCATCACCACCGCGGAGCACGACGTACGCGATCCACTGCCGCTGCCGGACGCCTCCGTGGACGCGGTCTTCGCGCACATGCTGCTGTGCATGGCTCTGTCCACCAAGGAGATCCACGCTCTGGTCGATGAGATCCGGCGCGTCCTGCGGCCGGGCGGCGTCTTCGTCTACACCGTGCGGCACACCGGCGACGCGCATTACAGTGCCGGCATCGCGCACGGTGATGACATCTACGAGCACGGCGGTTTCGCCGTGCACTTCTTCCCCCGCGAACTGGTCGACGCCCTCGCGCACGGCTGGACGCTCGACGAGGTCCACTCCTTCGAGGAAGGCGATCTGCCCCGCCGCCTGTGGCGTGTGACCCAGACTCTGCCCCGTACCTAAAGAGCCCGCGCGACGAGAAGGGCGACGTCGTCGTGGTCGTCGGGGTGGCGCAGGCCGTACAGCAGGAGGTCGCAGATCTCCTCGAGGGGCCGGTCGGGTTCGTCGAGGAAGTCGAGGAGGACGTTCAGTCGGTCGTCGATCGCGTGGTGCCGGGTCTCGACGAGGCCGTCGGTGTAGAGGACCAGCAGGTCGCCGGGGCCGAGGTCGGCCGTGGTGGTCTCGAACGGGACGCCGCCGACGCCGAGCGGGGCTCCGGACGGCAACTTCAGCAGCGAGGGGGCCTGGCCGGGGCGGGACAGCGCGGGCGGCATGTGTCCCGCGTTGGCGATGCGGCACTGCCTCGTGTGGGGGTCGTACACGGCGTAGAGGCAGGTGACGATGTAGTGCTCCAGCTCGCAGGTGATTTTGTCCAGGTGCTGGAGTACGGCGCCGGGTTCGAGGTCGAGGTCCGCGTAGGCGCAGGTGGCGGTGCGCAGCCGGCCCATGGTGGCGGCGGCGTCGATGCCGTTGCCCATGACGTCGCCGACGACCAGGGCGGTCTTGTCGTCCTCCAGGGGGATGACGTCGTACCAGTCGCCGCCCACTTCGCTGGTGGCCTGGGCGGGCTGGTAGCGGGAGGCGAGTTCCAGACCGGTGTGGTGCGGCGGGTGGTCGGGCAGCAGGCTGCGCTGGAGGGTGAGGGCGGTGTTGCGCACGCTCTGGAACCAGCGGGCGTTGTCGATGGCGACGGCGGCGCGGCTGGCCAGCTCACAGGCCAGGACGACGTCGTCCTCGTCGAACGGCAGCGGATTGCGGGTGCGCTTGAGGTCGAGGGCGCCGAGCACCTCGCCATGGGCGATCAACGGCGCGGCGAGGTAGGAATGGACGCCGGCGCGGGCCAGGAGCGTGGTGGCCTCGGCGTCGCGGGCGATGCGCGGTAGATCCTGTTCGCCGACGTGGCGCACCAGGACCGGCCGGCCGGTGTGGACGCACAAGGTGACCAGGCGGTCACCGTCGTAGGCGATGAGGTCACCGGGAGGGTCGGCGGCGCCCAGCGCCACGGTGGGATGAGCCGATTTCAGGGCGAGGGCACGGAAGAGCTCCGGGCCGTTGTCCGGCCTGGCCCTGCGGCGGCAGGCCAGGGCGGAGTCGAGGATCTCCACGGCAACCACGTCGGCGAGCGCGGTGCTGGCGATGTCGGCCAGTTCGCGGGCGGTCTCCTCCACCTCCAGCGTGGTGCCGACGCGCGTGGAGGCGTCGGCGATGAGGGCCAGGCGTCGCCGGGCCCGGTCGGCCTCGGCGGCCACGCGGTGCCGTTCGGTGACATCGACGACCGAGGCCGCCGCGCCCAGCACCCGCCCGCCGGGGTCCTCCAGCCGGTAGAACGACAGGGACCAGGCGTGCTCGTGGTCGGGATCGCTCCGGGGGCGGCCCACGTGGTACTGGTCGAGCAGCGGGGTGCCGGTGGTGAGCACCTGACGCAGTGCGGACTCGATGGTGTCGATGTCGGGCAGGGGGAGTGTCTCCCTCAGGTGACGGCCGACGTGGTCCTCGGCGGGGATGCCGTCGATGCGTTCCAGCGCCGGATTGACCAGGAGATACCGCAGGTCCGGGTCCATGAGGGCCAGACCGATCGGAGACTGGTTGATCAGCCGCTCGCACAGGGACAGATCGGTCTCGACGCGTTGGAGCAGGCTGTGGTCGGCCGCGATGCCCAGCGCGTAGACATCTCCGACATCGTCCAGCAGCCGCATGTTGCGGAACTCCGTCAGGCGGGTGCTGCCGTCCTTGTGCCGGATGGGGAAGGAGCCGGCCCAGCTCCGACCCGTCTTCAGCACCTCTTCGAACAACTTCATCACGGACTGGAGATGCTCGGGGTGGACGAACAGTCGCGCCGCGTACTTGCCGAGAGCCTCTTCCGACGTGTAGCCGAAGAGTTCCTCGGCCTGCGGGGTCCAGAACACGATGCGCCCGTCGGCGTCGAGGACCACCGCGGCCACGCTCAGCACATCCAGCAGGCCGGTCGGCCGGGGCTGCTCGGGGCCGTACCCGTCACTGCGGGCCTGGAAGGATTCGGCTTTCATCCCTGATCCTCCTCCACCGACCGACAGGACGCGCGTACGTCTGTCGGCGTCGCCGCGCATCTGGCTCTGATACCCGGACTTCCCTGCTGCCTCCGGCCCACACGCGTCGGCGATCAGCACATCCGGAGGGCCGGTCCGGCTACCACCCTCCGGGACCGTGCACATCAGGCGGACAAGCAGGACCATAGTCATGAAGAGGATGGGACCAATGGATTCTGTGCGAAAAGGTTCCGATGTGCGCACGTCCCCAGGGCCGCGCGAGCTGTTCGACGCGTCCACCGACGCGGCCGCGGTGGTGTCCGCCGACGGCATCGTGGTCGGCTGGACCCGGGGCGCCGAAGAACTCCTCGGCTACCCGGCGCCCGAGGTGGTCGGCGGCTCCGCCGCGCGGCTGCTGGCGGTGCCCGGGGACCCGGTACGGGTGACCGGCGTCGCCGAGCGGTGCCGCACCGGAATGGGGTGGAGCGGTCTCATCCCCGTACGACACCGCGACGGCCGCCGTATCGAGGTCGACCTGCGGGTCTCGGCATCCTTCCGCATCGGCGGCGACGAGTGCTTTCTGCTCTCCGCACGGGAGCAGAAGCCGCAATGGACGATGGGCGAGTCCGTCCTCGACGGATTCCTCACCCGCTCGCCGGTCGGCATGGCGGTGATGGACACGCAGCTGCGCTACGTGTGGCTGAACGACACTCTGGAACGCTTCGGCGGTGTGCCCCGTGAGCAGCGACTCGGGCGTCGCCTGAGCGAGCTGCTGCCCGGGCTGCAGGCGGACACCCTCGAGGGACTGATGCGCAAGGTACTGGCGACCGGAGTCCCGGTGACCGACTACGAGTACGTGGGATGGAGTTGGGCCGATCCTCACCGCCAACACGCCTACTCCACGTCCTTCTTCCCTCTGGTGGACGCCGACAACTCCGTCACCGGGGTCTGTTACATGGTCCTGGACGTCACCGAGCGCTGGAACGCCCGCCAGCTGTTGTCACTGGTCAACGAAGCCGGGACCAGCATCGGCAGGACCCTTGACGTGATGCGGACGGCTCAGGAGCTGGCCGACTTCGTGGTGCCCCGCTTCGCGGACTTCGTCGTCGTCGATCTCCTGGAGCCGGTCCTCAGCACTGAGGGACACGGCGCGTGGCTGACCGATGCGGGACCGGCACCGGCGAAGCCGTTGATGCGCCGCGCCGGCATGAGTTCGGTGCGAGAGGGCTGTCCCGAGGCCGTGGCGCGGATCGGGGACCGAGTCGACTTCCTTCCCCCGCCGCACGACGTGAATCTGCTGATCAGCGGCGAGCCGATCCTCATCCCGGTCCTCGACCCGTCCGACGCCCTATGGGTTGCCGAACAGCCCGCGAGGACGGCAAGCATCCGCGAGTTCGGGCTGCACTCCCTGATCTCCGTGCCGATGCGGGCGCGGAACACCGCCCTGGGCCTCACCACGTTCGTACGGTCGCTCAATCCCGTCTCGTTCCAGCCCGACGACGTCCTGCTGGCCTGTGAGCTGGTGGCACGGGCGGCGCTGTGCGTGGACAACGCCCGCCGCTACACCCGGGAGCACACGGCAGCGGTCACCCTTCAGCGCAGCCTGCTGCCGCACGCCCTGTCGGGCGGAACAGCGCTGGACGTGGCCTTCTACTATCTGCCGGCGGACCCGACAGGTGGGGTCGGTGGCGACTGGTTCGATGTGATCCCGCTGTCCGGCGCCCGGGTGGGTCTCGTCGTCGGCGACGTGGTCGGCCACGGCATCACCGCGGCGGCGGCCATGGGCCGACTGCGCACCGCAGTGCAGACCCTCGCCGATATGGAGATGCCCCCGGACGAACTGCTGGCTCACCTGGACGACCTCGTGCTCCGGCTCAGTGAGGAGAGGACCAGCGACGAGGCGGACAACCAGAGCACGAGCGCTTTCCTCGGAGCGACCTGCCTGTACGCCGTCTACGATCCCGCCACGAGGCGCTGCACGATGGCCCGGGCCGGGCATCTGCCACCTGTCGTGGTCGCACCCGACGGGCACGTCTCCTTCCCGGAGCTGCCCGCAGGGCCTCCGCTGGGGCTGGGAGGGATGGCGTTCGAGACCACCGAGATCGAGCTCGCCGAGAACAGTTTGCTCGGTCTCTTCACCGACGGTCTCGTCGAGGGAGTCGACCGCGACATGGAACTGGGCATGTCCCGGCTCGGCGCCGTGCTCGCCCAGCCGGATCTTAACCTCGGAACGCTGTGCTCATCCGCGGTGCAGCAGCTCGTGCCCGTTTCCCAACCCGACGATGTCGCCCTCCTGCTGGCGCGCACGCATGCGCTGGGTGCCGATCAGGTCGCCTCGTGGGACGTGCCGGTGAACCCGGCCGCCGTCGCTGACGTCCGGGCCCGCGCGACCCGCCGGGTGGAAGCCTGGGGCCTGGGGGAGCTGGCCATGACGACGGAGCTCATCGTCAGTGAGCTGGTCACCAATGCGATTCGCTATGCCGCACCGCCCATACGCCTGCGACTGCTCCGCGACTCCCGCCTGACCTGCGAGGTCGCCGACGCCAGCAGCACCGCCCCACGGCTGCGGCACGCCCGCAGCATGGACGAGGGCGGCCGTGGCCTGTTTCTGGTGGCCCAGCTCGCCCATCGCTGGGGTGCTCGTTTCTCGGCCGACGGAAAGATCATCTGGGCGGAACAGGAGATTCCGTGAGCGCGGCCTCCCACCGACCAGGACGCTCGCCCTGGTCGGCCTGACGATCGCGCATTCGCAGATTCCGGCAGGGAGGGGTTTCATGGAGGAGGGATCTCCTTGTGGTTGGCAGGATCCAGCGTCTCCGGTAGGGAGTGCCATGGCCATCACGCGCGCCGTCAGCACAGCTCTTACCATCGGACTACTGCTCCTCGTGACAGCAAGTGCCGGCGCCGACACGCTCGGCACGTCTCCGCCCGTTCCCCACCCTGGGCCGGCCCGTACGTCCGCGTCACCGGCCGCGACGCCCGACACCGGCTCCTCGGCGGCCGCCCCGTCCTCTCCTTCGTCCAGTTCGCTGCCGGCCGCCGATCCGCGTTCCGACTCCGCCGCGCTGAGCATTCCTGCCATCGGTGTGAGTGACCTGGCGGTCGTTCCATACGCAGGAACCACGGACGACTGGCCCGGGACGCGCATCCAGGACCGCGGCGTTGCCGCCAGCCCCTACGGTGACCAGGGCGGCGTCGGACCTGGTGAAACGGGCAACTACCTTGTCACCGCCCACCGCCTGAGCGCCGGCGGCCCGCTGCGCGACCTGCCCGCACTCGGCCAGGGCGACACCGTACGTGTCGAGCTGGGCAGCACCGTTTTCACGTACAAGATCACCGAGACCAGGTGGACGTCCTTCCGCTCCGCGCGCTCACTCGCCGAGCAGCGCGCCGCCGTACCTGGCAGTCCCGGCGAAGTGCCCACTCAAGCCATGATCACCATATCCACGTGCGCCACCCCAGAGGACAATGCGGCGGGCAACTTCTGGCGGGACGACAAGAACAATCCCGAGCACCGCATAGACAAGATCGGCGTACTCACGTCGGTGGAGCGGTCGGCGGGCAGCGGCCCCAGTCGTTGACCAGGTTCGACAAGGGGCCGACCGAGCAGGGGGAGGCTCTCCTGCTTCCCGCGGCGAGCCTACGACCGTGCGGGCTGATTGGCGATCAGAAGCGTGGTCCCGGCCTGACGGAAGCCCAGGCGGGCGTAGATGCGGGCGACGGCATCCTCGGCGTAGGCGAGGAAGACGGTGCCCACGCCGTGGCCGCGGGCGTGGATGGCCAGGGCTGCCGTGACGGCGGCCGCCAGTCCTTGACGGCGAGCGGTGGGCAGGGTGCCAACGCCGCCGATCTCGGTGGTGCCGTGAGCGGGATGGTAGTGGCCGACGGCGAGCGGGGTGCCGTCCGGGGCGAGAGCGGCGATGAGCGTCTTGTGCCCGGCACGGATGGCGGGGCGAGTCGTTGCCACCGTGCCGTCCGCGGTCACCTTCTCGGCCACCGTCGCCAGTTCCGCGCGGCCCGCCGAGCCCACCGTGGTGCCCGCCGCGGCGAAGGCGAGGCGAGGGAGCGCGAGGGCTGCGGGCAGAGCCGGGTCGTCGGCTGTCAGCTCGCGGATCGTGACGCCGTCCGGCAGCGGCTGCGGGCGCACCGGGGCGTGCGGGTCGAGGGCCATCAGCGGGCGCTCTTGCACCGGGAGGCCGACGGCCTCGATACGGGCGCGCAGTGTCGGTGCCGCCTCGGCGAGCCACTCGAAGGCTTCCGGCACGCCGAGTTCGCGCTGCCGGGCGCGGACCCGGGCGATGTCAGCGGCGGTGACGGTCGCGGCCTGTGCGGTGGGTTGAGCGTGGCTCGGACCGCCGTAGTACGGGGTGCCTGGTTCCTTGCGCACGAACAGCCGCAGGGGGCCAAAATCCTCGGCGTCGGCGAACAGTAGTGGCACGGTGGCGTAGTACCGCTCGATACGGTCACGCAGCGAAGCAACGCTCATGCGGCGCATCCCACCACGCAGCGGCCCTGTGCCGCATCCGAGAATTACGGCAGACAGAGCCGCGGCACTGCTGTGCCGGGGGTGCCCCTTGCACAGCAGTGCCTACGTCAGCTCTGCCGCAGCAGCGGCGAGTTCTACGCGTTCTTCGGTGCTGCCTGTTGCACGACGTCGAAGGACCACAGGGTGGAGTGGCTTGCCGCGGGCTTGGGGCGTTCGCCGCTGTCCGCGTCGGCGCCCTGGTGGGCTGCCTTCATGGGTCCCTCCATCCAGGCCTGGAAGGACTCCTCGTCGCGCCACCGGGTGTACACGAGGTAGTTGTCGGTGCCTTCGACCGGCCGGAGGAGTTCGAACCATTCGAACCCGTCGGAGTTCTCCACGGCGTGGGCCCGGGCAGCGAAGCGCTTTTCCAGTGTTTCCCGCTGCTCGGCGGGAACGGTCAGTACGTTGATCTTGACTACGCTCATGGTCCTCATCCTGCCGCACGCCGGGTGACAGACGGGGAGCGGCCGGCTCGGGCCGTTCAGCGCTGGTACAGCCCCACGAGGGTGCCGCTGGCGAGCTGCCGTTTTTCGACGGTCTCGTGCACCTGGTCGGCGCTGGGCGCGTCGGGGAGAACACATGGTTCTGCCAGGGCGTAGAGCCGGAAGACGTAGTGGTGCGCGTTGTCTCCCGGCGGCGGATGCGGTCCGCCCCAGCCATGCTCGCCGTAGCCGTTGACGAGTTCGGTGCCGCCGGGCGGGTGCTGTCCGGTGTCGACGCCGTCGCTGTGGGGATCGATGCCGACGACGGCCCAGTGCACGAAGGTGCCCGACGGCGCGTCGGGGTCTTCGCACAGCAGGACCAGCTCGGACGCGTCGTCCGGCACGCCGCTCCAGGTCAGCGGAGGGGAGGCGTTGTCTCCCTCGTACGCGTAGCGGCGCGCGATGAAGCTGTGGTCAGTGAATGCGCTGCTTCTGAGGTCGATGTCAGCCATGTGGCCCGGGTAACCCCGGCCGGGGTCGGCCATGCATGTCCGGAGCTGATCACGTGACCCGCACGGAATAGGTGCGGCCCTCCACGCCCCACTCCCCGGTCGGTGGTGTCGCGCCGGCGTCGATCGCCCGCAGTGCGGGCCGCCCGACATGAGCGTAGACCAGCCGTCGCACCCCGTGCCGTACGGCCTGCTCGGCGACGGTTCGCACGGGCGCGTGGCCGCCGACGCCGCCTCGGAACCGTATGGGCCGGTCCCACGCGGCGGCCTCGGCGAACATCAGGACCGCTCCCGCGGCCCAGTCCGGGAACTCCCAGAATTCCGGCGCCCACACCACCATCACTGCGCCCGCTTCGATCCGGTAGCCGTATGCGGGATGCGAGGTGTGCTCCACCGGACAGCGCCGCACGTACACGTCGCCCAGTTCCAGGTCACCGGAGCACATCCGGACGCCCCGAGCGGCTGCGCTCCGGTGCAGCGCGGCCCGCAGTTCCGACTGCTCGTCGGTGACCAGCCAACCGTCGAGCCGCCCGGGCGGTGGTTCGGCGCCCGGCCCGCCGTCGAAGGCCACGCGGTGTCCGGCGCAGCGCAGCAGCAGACCGGCGGGTGCGAACCGCGGCGAGTTCATCGCCCCGATACCGAGCAACGTCAGCCGCAGCCGGCGGGTCATCGGCCGGTCCGCACCACGAGCGCGCCGTCGGGCTGCACCGCCACGTTCACGCCCTCACTGATCCGGTCGAGCGTTGCGCGCAGCCACGCGCGGTCCTGGTCGGCCGCTGGTTCCAGCCGCATCTGCCGGGCCCGCAGGGGGACCATGCGCAGGCCGGCCAGCCGTCCGGTGTCCGCCGCAACCGTCACGAGGTAGGCGAGGCGGAGGTCGTCGCGGTACTCCTCGTAGCCGGAGATGCCTTCGTAGTCGTCGATGAAGTCGCCACAGCCGTAAAGGATCAACCGGTCCCGGTACACCTCGACGGGGCGCGGGTGATGCGAGGAGTGGCCGTGGACGATGTCTACGCCCCCGTCCACCAGGGCGCGCGCGAAGCGGACCTGGTTCCGGGGAACGTGGTAGCCCCAGTTGGAGCCCCAGTGCACGGAGGCGACGGCGATGTCGCCGGTCCGCCTCGCCCGTCGTACGCGCCGGACCACGGCGTCGGCCGTGGCCGGCGAGAAGTCGGGCACGTACGCGACACCGGGCAGGTCCGCGGTCGCCGCCCAGTCGGACGGGATGCCGCTCGACGCCCCTCCGAGGGCGAACACCAGCACCCGGCCGGCGCCGGCCAGGGGCACCACCGCGGGTTCGTACGCCTCGGCGGCGTCGCGGCCCGCGCCCGCCGTGCGGAGTCCCGCGCGGGCCAGCGCGTCCAGGGTCTCCGTCAGGCCGGGGCGACCGAAGTCCAGGGCATGGTTGTTGGCCAGGACGCAGACATCGGGGCGGGCCACCGCCAGGGCGGGCAGATTGGCCGGGTGCATCCGGTAGTGGACCGCCTTGTCGTGCGCGAAACCGGAGCAGCTTGTGATCGCCGTCTCCAGGTTGATGATCCGGACGTCCGGAGCGGTTTCGTCGAGCACCCGCAGTGCCTCGCCCCAAGGCCAGGACGCGGGGACCGGCGCGGGGATCGGGCCGTTGACCGTCTCCGCCAGCGCCACGTAGGAGCGGGCGTCCTCAACGTAGCCCTCCCGCAGCTCCGAGTCGCCCGGGTGGGCAAGGATCTGGTCGACGCCGCGACCGAGCATCACATCGCCGCACAGGAACAGCGTCACCAGGCTGCCGCCCATGTACCCACCGTAGGTCGCCGCTCCGCGGGCGTCGTTCGACACCGCACTGACCGCCTCGAGTCGGGGCAGCGGGTGAAAGGTGTGCCGCCCGGACGGGTACCCGGTCCGGAACAGCGAGGGTGCATCGGCCAAGGGGCCGGCAGCCCTGAGGAAGAAGATGATGTCAATGATCTCCCAGGTGGTCACGGTGCCCGCCGACGGTGCGTCGCTGGTGGGTGACCTGGCCGTGCCGACGCCGGCGCACGGCGTGGTGCTGTTCGCGCACGGCAGCGGCAGTTCCCGCCACAGCCCGCGCAACCGCATGGTCGCCGCCGAGCTGCGCACCGCCGGACTGGCCACCTTGTTGATGGACTTGCTCACCGAGCGGGAGGACCGCTACGACGCGCTGACCGCGGAGCACCGTTTCGACATCCCGCTCCTGGGACGCCGACTGGTGGCCGCGATCGACTGGCTGGAGCAGCAACCGGACGTCAGGGAACTTCCCGTCGCCCTGTTCGGTGCCAGCACGGGTGCGGCCGCGGCCCTGGTGGCCGCCGCCGAGCGACCCCACCGCGTGGTGACCGTGGTGTCACGAGGCGGCCGGCCCGACCTGGCCGGCGACGCCCTGGACGCCGTACAGGCGCCGGTGCTGCTCATCGTCGGCGGTGACGACCAGCAGGTGCTGCGGCTCAACCAGGAGGCGGCCCAGCGGCTGCACGCCCCGCACACCCTGCACGTGGTGCCCGGTGCCACCCATCTGTTCGAGGAGCCCGGTGCCCTCGAGCAGGTCGCCGATACGGCGCGGGAGTGGTGCACAGAGCGCCTGCGCTCCGCCCAAGAGGCCCCGAAGGGCCGTTGAACGGCGGGTACGGACCCCACGCTTGGGGGACGGCCGGTGCCGAGCTTGCTCTGCGCCTGGCGCCTGGCGCACGCTGGTCGCATGGGTGCTCACAACGGCCCAACGCTCATCACCTCCGTGCAACGAGCCTTCCGCCTGCTGGAGGCGGCCAGCGCGCACGAAAACGGCGCGCCGGCGAAGCAACTGGCACGCGAGGCGGGCCTCCCCCTGGCCACCGCCTATCACCTGCTGCGGACGCTGGCGCATGACGGATACATACGGAAGCTGGACGACGGCGGGTTCGTCCTGGGCGACAAGCTGCAGGCGCTGCAGACCGCGGGCCGCGACCAGACGCTGCTCAGCCGCGTCCGTCCCACGCTCGCCGCTCTGCGGGACGAATTCGCGACCGCCACCTACCTCACCTTCTACGAAGATGGGGAGATCCGGGTCGCCGAGATCGTCGACGGCCCGCGGGCACCCCGCGTAGACCTCTGGGTGGGCTTCCAGGACGCGGGACACGCCACCGCGCTGGGCAAATCCGTGCTGCGAGAACTGGACGACGAGTCGCGCAAGGAGTACCTCTCCCGGCACACCCTCAACGACCTCACACCACGGACGATCACCAGCCCTGCGGAACTGCTCCGCCGGCTCGACTCCTCACCCGTGGCCCCGGCCGTCACGGACCTGGAGGAGTACGCCCTCGGCACCGTCTGCGTTGCCGTGCCCGTCTACAGCGGGGACACGCTCGGCGCGCTCGGTGTCTCACTGCCGGTGGACCGGTTGTCCCGAATTGAGGAGATCCGGGCGCGACTGCTTCCGACCGCGAGTCGAGTGACCAGGAGCCTTTCGCTCACTATCTGAAAATCGTGGCCTTGTGGCGCCCGAGCCGACCCCGTTTCCTGGATGAAGTCGGACAAGTCGGGAGCACCCCTTGTCGCTCCCTCGCACAGGTGAGGATTGCGGACGAAGCATGCGTCATGCCCGGGACCATGGTGGCGGCCACTGGCCGATGAGGCCCTTCAGGAACCGAGCATCAGCCCACCGGCACGCCGCACAGCTGGCCGCCGGTATGCCCGTACTTCCCGTGCTGATCGTCTCGGTGGCCGTGCTGGTCGCCCTCTTCTGCGGCGCAGGGATGATCTGGCTGCCGCTGCTGGTGGCCGGGCCCGCGCTGGCCGCCACCACCAACGGGCCGCGCGGCGTCCTCTGCGTCGGTCTCCTCGCCCTGGCGCTGGGCGCCGCGCTCGGAGCCCGGGAGGGTGTTCCGGGCTCCGAACTGGCGGCCGTACTGTCCGCCGTGGTGATCGTCACCCTGGCGGGTGGCCTGGCCAGCGTGCTGCGCGGACGTCGTGAGCGGGTGCTTGCGGCCGTTCGCTCGGTCGCGGAGGCCGCTCAGCACGCGCTGCTCAAACCCGTACCGGAGACTGTCGGCCCGTTCCGGGTGGCCGTCCGCTACAGCGCCGCGGCGGCGGAGGCTCGTATCGGAGGAGATCTCTACGCGCTGGTGAACACGCCGTACGGCGTCAGGCTGATCGTCGGCGATGTGCGCGGCAAGGGGCTGCCGGCCGTGGGGACCGCTGCACTCGTGCTCGGTGTCTTCCGCGAGGCTGCCTACGACGAGCCCGATCTGCTCGCCGTCGTCGACAGGATCGAGCGGAGCCTGGCGCGCAATCTCGCCCATGACGACTTCGTCACCGCCGTGGTCGCCGGATACCCGCAGCCAGGGCAGCTGGAAGTGGTCAACTGCGGACACGCGCCTCCGCTGCTGGTACGCGAGTCGGGCAGCGTCGTGGCGTTGGAGCCCACCCGTCCGACGCCACCGCTCGGGCTGCGTGCCCTCTCGGGCGAGTCCCCGAACCTGCAGGTGCTGCCCTTCGCTGACGGGGATCAACTGCTGCTCTACACCGACGGGGTCACCGAGGCCCGCAACTGCGGGCGTGAGTTCTATCCGCTCGCCGAAGGGCTTGCGCGACATGTGTGCGACGAACCGGCGCGCACCCTCACCGCGCTCCACGACGAGTTGCTCGCGCACGTGGGCGGTCGGCTGCATGATGACGCGGCGCTGCTCCTGCTGCGCAAACCGGCCCTCTCCGAGATCGGCGACGGGGCGACCGACCCGGGTGTCTCCCGCGCCGTCTTCACCGAGGGCCCCGGCGGCCCGCTCACCTTCGCTGATCAGGCTCCGTTCGTCACGCTGCGACGAGATCGGCCCACCGAGTGACCCCGCCGGAGTGGACGCTTATGCCGTGTCGAGTCGCCAGCGCGTGGACGATTTCCTCGCCGCGGCCGTGCTCGTCCGGGTCGATCCCCGCACGCGACTGCTCCGCCGCAGGCACGGGTCCCGCGTCGGTGACTTCGATGCGCAGGGAGCCGAGTCCGTCGCCCCGGGCCCATGACAGCCGCAGCATGGCCGGGGGCAGGGCGTGGACGATGGCGTTGGTGAGCAGTTCCGACACCACCAGGAGGGAATCCTCGACGATCTCCGGGAAGACCTTCCAGTCGGCGAGGACTTCCCGCACGCGTCGGCGCACGATCGAGACGGCCCCCGGGACGTGCGGCAGGGGACAGACCAGTTCGAGTGCCGCCTGAGGCGTCGTATTGAGCTGTACCGCCATCTGCTCTCCTCCGGTGAGCGCTGTCGGCCGGACGCCGCGGCCTCAGCGCGCATAGCCGGGCCTCGTTGCACGCTAGAGAGCGAAACGAGACCGGTCAACGAATGCCGGTCGGCATTACCGAACGCGGACGCTCATCCGGCGGTGAACCGGCGCTCTGCACGCACAAGCGGACGCTCCCTGGCAGTACTAGGCTCGCTTTATGGCCGGCCCGGTTCAGTCGATCGAACGGGCGGCGGCGATCCTGCGTCTGCTCGCCGGTGGGCCCCGCCGACTCGGTCTCGGCGAGGTGGCGGCCTCGCTCGGGCTGGCGAAGGGCACCGCTCACGGCATTCTGCGCACACTGCAGCACGTGGACTTCGTGGAGCAGGACGAGGCGACCGGAAAGTACCAGCTCGGGGCCGCCCTGCTGCACCTCGGCACCAGCTATCTCGACGTGAACGAGCTGCGGTCACGCTCGATCAACTGGGCCGATGCTCTCGCCGCCCGCAGCGGTGAAGCGGTCCGTCTGGGCACCCCCTTGGAGGGCAAGGTCCTGATCGTCCACCACGTGTTCCGGCCGGACGACACACTCCAGACCCTGGACGTCGGCGCGCTGCTGCCGCTGCACGCCTCCTCGCTCGGCAAGGTACTGCTGGCCTTCGGCACCGAGCCCCTCGAATCGGCCCTGGAATCCGGGCTGGAGGCCTACACCCGGCACACCCTGGTCGCCCCGGAGCAGCTCACCCGGGCGCTCGCCGAGGTCCGGGAACTGGGATGGGCCGCCGAGGTCCAGGAATTGAGCGTGGGAGATGCCGGCGTCGCCTCGCCGATCCGAGGGCACGGCGGTCTCGTGGTGGGCGCCATCGGACTGTCCGGCCCGGTCGAGCGGATCTGTGACAGCCAGGGCCGGCCCCGGTCCAGCCTGGTCACCCTGCTGCGCGAGGCCGCACGGGCGATCTCCCGAGACCTGGGCGCTGCCCGCTGGTAGTCCCACCGCCCTCGATATATCGGAAGGGAGACCCGAGCATGGTCGAACGGTATGTGATGTCCATCGATCAGGGCACCAACTCCACCCGATGCATTCTGTTCGACCACCACGGCCGGCTGGTGTCGGTTGCCCAGCGGGAGCATCAGCAGCACTTTCCCCGCCCCGGATGGGTCGAGCACGACGCTCTCGAGATCTGGCGCAATCTGCAGCGCGTCGTACCCGAGGCCTTGTCCGTGGCCGGTGTCGCCGCCGGAGACGTCGTCGCCATCGGCCTCGCCAACCAGCGCGAGACGACGGTGCTCTGGGACCGGCTCACGGGTGCCCCGCTGGGCAGGGCGATCGTCTGGCAGGACACCCGCACAGCGCCGCTGGTCGAGGACCTCAGACACCGGCCCGGAGACGAGTTCTTCCTCGAGCGGTGCGGCCTGCCCCCCTCGACCTACTTCTCGGCGCTGCGCATCCGCTGGCTGTTCGACCATGTCAACGGGCTCGAGCAGCGCGCCAAGGACGGCGAGGTGCTGTTCGGCACGATGGAGAGCTGGCTGATCTGGAACCTCACCGGCGGTGCGGACGGCGGCCTGCACATCACCGACGCCACCAACGCCAGCCGCACCATGCTGATGAACATCCGCACCCTCACCTGGGACGAGGAGCTTCTGGCGTTCTTCGGGGTTCCCCGCCCCATGCTGCCCGGGATCCGGCCTTCCGCCGAGAGCTACGGCGATGCCCGCACCGTCCTTCCAGGGATCCGTATCACTGCCGCCCTCGGTGACCAGCAGGCCGCCCTGTTCGGCCAGACCTGCTTCTCCCCGGGCGAGGCGAAGTGCACGTACGGAACGGGCAGCTTCCTGCTGCTCAACACCGGTACCGACGTCGTACGGTCCCGGCACGGGCT
This sequence comes from Streptomyces flavusporus, assembly GCF_046267975.1. NCBI lineage: Bacteria > Bacillati > Actinomycetota > Actinomycetes > Kitasatosporales > Streptomycetaceae > Streptomyces > Streptomyces flavusporus. The sequence continues at coordinate 9,566,890 of NZ_CP176503.1, forward strand.
CCTCACGACCGTTGCGTACAAGATCGGGGACCAGCCCCCCGTCTACGCCTTGGAAGGTTCGATAGCCGTCACCGGCTCGCTGGTCCAGTGGTTCCGTGACCGGCTGGGACTGATCAGCAGCGCCCCCGAGATCGAGACCCTCGCGCGGACCGTCGAGGACAACGGCGGCTGCTACATCGTCCCCGCGTTCTCGGGTCTGTTCGCACCCCGCTGGCGCAGCGACGCACGCGGGGTCATCGTCGGCCTCACCTCGTACATCGCCAAGGGGCATCTGGCCCGAGCCGTCCTGGAGGCCACCGGCTGGCAGACACGTGAGGTCGTCGACGCCATGAACGCCGACTCCTCCGTCGCCCTGAAACAGCTCAAGGTGGACGGCGGGATGACCTCGGACAACCTGCTCATGCAGTTCGTCGCCGACGTACTCGACGTGCCGGTGGTACGGCCCATGGTCGCCGAGACCGTCTCCCTCGGCGCCGCCTACGCCGCCGGACTCGCCGCAGGCTTCTGGCCGGATCTGGAAGTCCTGCGCCGCAACTGGCACCGGGCCGCCCAATGGCTGCCGGACATGGACCCTGAACGCCGGGAGTCGGAGTACGACAACTGGCAACGAGCCGTGGAGCGGTCGCTGGGGTGGATCAAACCGCCGAGGCGCACTTGAGAGTGAAGGCGGTCCTCGGATTCTGTGTGCGTGCGGATCTGTACGGGTACCCGCGCGGCAGAAGGAAGCCGTGAACCGGCAGTTCGTGACCTGCTCAGTGGTCCCGGTGAGGACGAAGACATGGCTCAGCCGCAGAAGAAGGACCTGGTGGAGGCGCTGCTGGACCAGTACGGGCGATACAGCCTCGCTGAAGAGGCAGAGATCCACCTCAGGGACTGGCCGCACGCACTGTTCCAGCTGCTGCAGCTGGCAGCACTGACCGACGCGGGAGTGACCCCCGAGACAGCCGTACGCACGTTCATGGCCCTGCGTGATCGCCGCTGGTCGACCGCGGGAAAGGTACGGGAGACCGGGCCCGCGAAGATCGCCGAGGTCCTCGCCGACGCCGGATACCCCGAGGGTGACCGCAGGCGCATCAGCACGGCGATGACCGATGCGGCACTGCACCTGCAGGAAGACCACGGAGGCGACCTCCGCGAACTGCGCGACGACGCGAAGAACGACCCGCAGCGGGAACGGGAACTGCTCCGGCACTTCGCGAACGTGGACGACGACGTGGTGGATGCCTTCTTCCGGGAAGCCCAGCTGCTGTGGCAGGAGCTGGGCCCGTTCGCCGACAAGAAGGCGCTCGACGCAGCCGACCGGCTCGCCCTGGGCGATGACGCGGACTCCCTGCGCTCGCTCGTGGACGACGACCGGCAGTTCGTACGGCTCATCGACGCACTGGTGCGGATCCGTCACGACGAGGGCGGCTACCAGAAGGTGCGCGAACTGGCCGGCCGGCAGAGCTGACGGCGGGCGTCGCCGGCCGACGCGGGGCCGGCTCGCCGGAGCGCAGTGGGGTCAGGGCGTCGGTGCGGTCGAGGTGGCAGAAGGCGTCGTAGCGCTGCGCCAGGACGGTGGGTACGTAATTGCCCACGGGTTCGTACTGCGCCTGGTAGACGACGCCGATGGCCCGGTGGCCGCGCTCCTGGTGGAACCACTCGCGCCGACCGGTGACGGGCGGCCTCTGCAACTGCACGTGGGGGAAGACGAACAGCGCCCGCTGTCCGGGCAGCGCCTGGTGCAGCAGGTCCTCCAGGCTGCCGGCGTGCGCGGGCGGAACATCCATGATCCTCGGCACGTCTCCCCACTCGTCCGCGGCGATCACGGTGCCGGAGTGTGAACCGAAGCCGACCAGCACCACGCCGTCGCCCATATGGCGTTCACGCACCAACTGGCCGACGTTGACCAGGCCCCTGTCGGCCATGTCCGTGGCGCGGGCGTCCCCGATGTGGGTGTTGTGCTCCCACACCACGGCCTTGGCGTCGGAACCGTAGCGCTCCATCAGACGGTCCAGGGTGTCGGCCATGTGGTGGTCGCGGATGTTCCACGACTCGGGGCCGCTGCTGAGCATGGCCCGGTAGTAGCGCTCGGCGCCGGCCAGCACCTCCGCGTTCTGCCGCGCGGCGAACTCGGCGAGGGAGCCGTCCGTCACCGCCGTCTGCGCGGCCCGCTGCCGCAGCTCGGTGAGCAGGGACACGACCTGCGCCTCGCAGCCCTCGGGCAGGATGCGGGTGGCCACCGCGTAGGACTGCGGGTCCTCGGCATACGGCTCGAAGCGGCGGTACGCCTCCAGGGCATGGTCCACCCGGTCGGGGTCGTGCTCGCGCAGGTGGTCGAGCACCGCGTGCAGCGACTCCCACATGCTGTAGACGTCCAGTCCGAAGAAGCCGACGCGCCGCTCCGACGGCCGGTCCTCATTGTGCCGGCGCAGCCACCGGGCGAAGGCGGCCACGTCCGTGTTGCCCCACAACCATGCCGGCCAGCGCTGGAAATCCGCCAGCACGTCTCCGGGATCTTCGGGCGAGCCCGGCGCCGCGACCACCGAGCAGTGCACGGCCTGGCAGTCGGGCCAGTCGCCCTCGACGGCCACGAAGGAGAAGCCCTTCTCCTCGATGAGCCGACGGGTCAGCACATCACGTACCTGGTAATAGTCGGCCGTTCCGTGGGAGGCCTCGCCCAGCAGCACATAGCGGGCATCGCCGATGCGTTCCAGCAACGGGTCCAGCGACGCCGCATCGGACAGGGGCAGGGCCTCGTCCCGGATGCGAACCTGGTCGGTGTCGGACACGGCTTGTTCCCCTTCCGCGCGCTTGTCCTATCCCGCCCATTCGAGGAGGGGCTCGTGGCATTCGGGAGCACGTAGCTCTGCCAGCGCCTGCTTCTCGAGTTGGCGTACCCTCTCGCGGGTCAGTCCCAGGTGCTCGCCGATCTGGGTGAGCGATTGTGGTCGACCGTCGTGCAGGCCGTACCGCAGGGTGAGGATCATGGCATCTCTCGGCGGGAGCGTTCTGATGATCGCTCGCAGTTGTTCTGCGAGCACGCGATACTCCACGACGTCGGGGGCCTGCAACACCTCGGTGTCCTCGATCAGGTCGCCGACCACGGTCTCGCCGCTTTCCCCCACAGGGGTGTCGAGGCTGATCGCCTCACGCCCCACACGGCGCAGTTCCGCGACTCTCTCGACCGAGAATCCGGTCTCCGCAGCGACTTCCTCCACCGTCGGCTCACGCCCCAGCCTCCCCAGCATCCGGCGTTCGACGCGGCCGAGTTTGGACAGGTTCTCCACTACGTGCACGGGCAGCCGAACGGTGCGTGCATGCTGGGCCAGTCCGCGTTCGATGGCCTGCCGGATCCACCAGGTGGCGTACGTCGAGAACTTGTAGCCCTTGGTGTAGTCGAATTTCTCCACCGCCCGGATCAACCCCATGTTCCCTTCCTGGATGGTGTCCAGGAAGGGCAGCCCACGGCGCGCATGCCGTTTGGCCATCGCCACGACGAGCCGGAGGTTGGCGCGGATCATGTGGTCCTTGGCACGCTGTCCGTCACGGGCCACCGCCTCCAGGTCCCGGCGCCACTGCGGGGCGAGTTCGCGCCGGTCGGCTTCTGCCTCCCGCAGCAGCTCATCGGCGTACACGCCGGCCTCGATCCGCTTGGCCAGATCGACCTCCTCAGCAGCGGTCAGCAAGGGAATGGATCCGATCTGGGTCAAGTACTGGCGTACCAGGTCTGGCTCCTCATGGGGTTCGCCTGGTCGCGCCTGGCGGCTGGTGGTACCAGCGTGCGTCTCGGGCGGCATGGTCATCAGCCTCCAAGGCGGAGCACCGCAATCGCCGTTCGGCTCCTGCCCACTCATGAGTCCGCCTGATCTCCGCCTACCCCGCCCGGTCCTCGTCACGCAGTACCACTCGTCGTACCGCCAGGGGCGTGATGCGCAGGGTGGGCTCAGTTCGTCGGGTGCCAGATGATCTCGTCATGGGCGTTGAGGGCCGCAGCAGCGTCCTCGGCATCGAGGGGCAGCGGCAGCGGACAGAGCGTGCGGATCTTGCTCAGCTCCCGGTGCGAGCGGACCAGGCTGGCGAAGTCGCGGGGATATACGGAGGCATCTGTGCCGGTCAGGACCCCGATCTTGCGGGCGCGGGCCGCAGTGCGCTGCCAGTCCTCGGCGCCGGCCAGCCCGATGGACTCGGTGCCGTGGTTGAACAGCAGGCCCCGGATCTCGTCGTAGCGATCGGTGGCGTCCAAGTACGCTTCGAGGCCCGCCCGGAGCATCTCGGTGCCGAAGACCGCCCAGTACGGCGCCGAGCCGGTGCGCAGGGCCAGCCAGGGGTTGTGAGCTGTTGTTGGTTGAGTACGTATGAGCGCGTTCTGGCGCGTGTGAGTGCGTGCCCGGGCTGCGGCGTGCGCGGTTCCCGCGGGGGAACGGGGGTTCCCGGATCGAATGCGTGACCTTTGCGCGCGTGCGGTCGTTGAGTGCGGGTGACAGGCGTGTCCGGGGCGTGTGGAGGGGGGACGGGGGTGGATGTGCCGCGTGAGCTGTCGGCGCCGTTCGTCGTCCTCGGCCCGTCCGGTGTCGCGATCCGTACCCGGCTCAAGGGCCTCACCGCTGGGGACGAGGAGGTGCTGCGGCTGGTCGGCGCGCATCTCGGGTCGCTGGCTTCCCGCGGCCTGAAGCGGCGCTGTGCCGATGGGCTGGAGCACTCCACGGACACGTGGGCCCGGCGCAAACGCGCTCTGACCGAGCAGTCCTCGGCGCGGTGGGCGGGCAGTATCACCAGGGCCACGCATGACCAGTGGGCGCTGTCGCGGCGTGCGCAGCTCGCCCACATCCAGGGCCTGGAGGCCGGTGTGCGCACCATCGCGCACCGGCTGTCGCTGCCGGTCGGCGAGAAGGGGACGAAGCGGGCACCGGGTGGCTACCGCACCCGGCAGGAGTGGTTCGCCAAGACCCGCCGCCTGCACCTTCTGGAGGACCGGCTGGCCGCCGCGCGGGCCGACCGCGAGGCCGGACACGTCCGCGTGGCACGTGGCGGCAAGCGCCTGCTGGGCCCCCGGCACCACCTGGAGCAGCCCAGCTCACCGAGGACGCATGGCGTGAGCGGTGGGAGGCCGCGCGCTGGTTCTGCCAGGCCGACGGCGAGAGCGGGAAACGGTTCGGGAACGAGACGATCCGCATCACGCCGGACGGGGAGGTGAGCATCAGGCTCCCGGCGCCGCTCGCCCACCTGGCCAACCGAGGGCACGGCCGGTACGTCCTGGCCGGCACCGTCGCCTTCCGCCACCGGGGCGAGGAATGGGCCGACCGGGTGTCGGCGAACCGAGCCGTGGCCTACCGCATCCACCTCGATACCGGCCGCGGCCGCTGGTACCTCACCGCCTCGTGGACGATCCCGCCGGTCCGGACCGTACCCCTCGCCCAGGCCCGCACCGGCGGCCTGGTCGGCGTCGACACCAACGCCGATCACCTCGCCGCCTGGCGCCTGGACCAGCACGGCAACCCGGTCGGCGACCCGCGCCGGTTCTGCTACGACCTCGACGGACCGGCCACCCACCGCGACGCCCAAGTACGGCACGCCCTGATCCGCCTCCTGCACTGGGTCGCCCGGCACGGCCTCTCGATCGCCATCGAGGACCTGGACTTCCAGGCGGACAAGACCAGGGAGAAGCACGGACGGCGCAAGCGGTTCCGCACGCTCATCTCCGGCATGCCGGTGTCCAGGCTGCGCTCCCGGTTGGTGTCGATGGCGGCCGAACTCGGCATCACCATCGTGGCCGTTGACCCGGCATACACGTCCAAGTGGGGCGCCCAGCACTGGCAGAAGCCCCTCACCAGCAACCAGCGCGCCACCACGCGGCATGATGCCGCCTCGGTGGCGATCGGAAGGCGCGCCCTCGGGCACCCGATCCGGCGCCGGACGGCACCGCCCCACGACGACCGGAGCGATCGTCATGGGCATCGGACCGCCCAGGCCGGACCGGGCACCCAGGGGCGTGAGGAATCCCGCCCCCGCATTCCCGGACCACGGACGCGATCCGACGGCGCCGGACGCGGAGCGAAAGCGGGGGACCAGTGTGCCCAACACCGTTCGGGGCACGCGGCTGAGCATGGGTTCTGACAACAGGACTCACTCCCGCTCAGTCTTTAGGAACGGTCCAACACGTCGGTCAGCGCGGGCAGTTCGCTCAGCAGATCCCGGGAGCAGGGCCATCAGGTACCGTCCAGGAGTCCACGGGAGGTGCCGTCGGTCTTCAGGGCGAGACGCGCGGCCGGGGCTGCGACGGGCTCGGGGTGCGGCAGGGTTGGGTGCAAGGTCGCCGACATGATGCGGACCCGTCTCCGGGCCGCTCTGCAGCGGCCCGGGTTTCATCTCTCGCCGAGAACGACCCGGCGTGGAAGCCGGTGTGCGAAATGCCCTCGGTACGGTCCACGCTACTCCGCGCTCCGCCGCAACGCGGACCTGTGGCCGCCTAGAGACGGAGCAGTCGCTGGGTGATCTCCCGGTACTGCCTCAGCGCGAGCCGGAGTTCGTCGGACTGCGTCTCGGGGTCCCGGTCCTGCCATCCGGAGCGCAGGACACGCCGCCGTTCCGCGAGGGCGTTCACGAGCTGTGCGGTGGCTTCGTCATAGGCGCTCTCGGCCTCTTCCAGCGCTTCGAGCGGGGTGTCGGCGAAGGTGTTGAGGGCATGCCGGATGCGCTGGACGACCTTGTCCTGTTCGTCCGACGAGAGCAGCGGCTCCGGGCCCGGGCTGCGGCGTTCGGGGGGCCCGGGGTCTGGCCCGCGGACTGCCGGGCGCGTGTCTGGTCGTACATCATCGGGGGCCGCTTCCGTTCTGCCTGAAGGCACCCTTGGCCTTCTCCGCGGCCTGTTTCAGGCTTCCGGAGGCCTGGTCGATCCTGCTCCGGCGCTGCAGTCGCCTGTTGCGGGTGACCCGGCCGAGCTCCTCCGTGATTCTGCCCCTCATCGTCTGCGCCTGGTTCCTGATGGCCCGTGAAACGGTCATGGCCGGCCTCGCTGTCGTCTGGTAGGTGGGTTCCCGCCGGGGCCGGGCGAGTCGGTAGGCGGAATGCTTTGCGTGTGTTCCGGAGTGGCATGGCCCTGCACCGTGCTGCCAAGTCAACGTCCGGCGACGGTCGGTGTCAACGCGGTGGCCACGGGATCCGGGCCGCCTCGTTACGGCCGGGGCGGTGACGCAGATGGTCACATTCCCGCCACCAGTCGGCCGGGCCGTCCGGTGTCGGCCTCGTACGACGAGGAGGCGTCGTTGGCCTGTTCTGCCGCCATGAGAGCGGACGCGGTCAGCTGCGGGCCGGTGTTCGCGCTCGCGGCGGCCATCAGCCGGGCAGCCGAGGGGACACTGGTCTCCGGTGGAATCACCAGGAGGTCCCAGCGGCCCGCCGTGTAGGACAGCAGCAGGATCTTGTGCGGATCGAGCTCCGAGGTGAACCAACCGACCTTCATCACATGGCCGTTGATGAAGATCCTGGGCGGGATGATCGGCCAGTAGCGGGGGTTGACGGCGATCCGGGTGATCCGTCCCCACAGTGGGTCCAGTACGTCGGCCAGCGCGGGGAGTTCGTGGCTCAGGTCACGTGAGTGGGGCCACCAAGCGCCGTCCAGCTCGGCTCGCCCTGGGGAGGAACTCACGGGTTTGAGAGCGAGCCGCGCGGTCGGGACCCTGAAGGGCACAGCGCGCAGTGGGAGATGGTCAGTGGTCGCGGACATCGTGCGAACCCGTCTCCGGACCCCTGCGCGTGGGCAGTTGCCCGGTGTCGTCGCTCACCAGGAACGACACCGGTATCGGGGCCGGTGTGCGAAGTGCTCCCGATGAGTTCACGGTACTCCCCGAAGAGGCCGAACGGACCGCTCCCGGAGATCGCCTCACTTCCGGCGGCCGTTCTTGCCCGAGGAGCGGCTGGTCTCCAGCCAGGACCGCGCCGGTTCTGCCGCGTGCGTGGTGTCCACGGTGGGGACTAATCGTTCGGTGTAACTCCCGATCATGGAAGATGCATCGATGACCAGTGAGAACGTGGCCGAGCACGAGGCCGGCGAGTCGGCGGCGACTGTGTCGGCGAAGGCCGTGGATGACCAGCTGATCGACGAGCTGGTGAACAGGGACCAGGCCGAGGGCCTGCAGCTGACCGGTGAGGGCGGGCTGCTGCAGCAGCTGACCAAGCGGCTGCTGGAGTCCGCTCTCGAGGGCGAGATCACCGATCACCTCGGCTGTGACAAGCACGATCCGGCGGGCAAAGACGGTGGCACCTCCCGCAACGGCAAACGCTCCAAGACCGTGCTGACCGATGTGGGGCCGGTGGAGACATCCGTGCCCCGCGACCGGGACGGCTCCTTCGAACCGAAGATCGTCAAGAAGCGGCAGAAGCGCCTGACCGGCGTCGACGAAATGGTGATCTCGCTGGCCGCGAGGGGCCTGACCACCGGTGAAGTCCAGGCTCACCTGGCGAAGGTCTATGGCGCCGAGGTCTCCCGTCAGACCATCTCCACCATCACCGACAAGGTCCTCGAGGGCATGGCCGAATGGCAAAGCCGCCCCAGCGGCGCCGGGACCACCGTGGTGACCTTGGGGAAGAACACCATCAACGCCAGCCCGGCCGCGAGCAGTGGGTAGACCGGCCAGGGCACGTCCGTCATCTCCGGCACCTGGGCCATGAAGATGAGGACGGCGAGGGAGTTGACGAAGCCGACCATCACCGAGCGCGGCACGAACCGCATCAGCTTCGCCACCCCGAGCGCGCCGAGGGCGATCTGGAAGACGCCGGCCAGGATGACCGCCGCGACGAGGTAGCCGAAGCCGTGCTCGCGGTTGAGCGGGGCGATGACCAGGGCGACGGCACCGGTGGCCGCGGAGATCATGGCCGGTCGGCCGCCGACGATCGCGATGGTCACCGCCATGGTGAACGAGGCGAACAGGCCTACCGCCGGGTCGACCCCGGCGATGATCGAGAACGAGATCGCCTCGGGGATCAGCGCCAGGGCGACCACGAGACCGGCCAGCACCTCGGTGCGCAGCACCTTCGGGCCGGACAGCCAGGACGGACACGATCAACGAGGGCTCGGACGGCTTCCACACCTCGACCAGGTACTGGGGCCGATAGGGGTATCCCACGCTGGGGACCTTCCCGCCCTTCTTCTTTCTTGACGGGGCGGCAACTGCTCACCCTGACAAGGAGGAACAGACAGGACAGTGCCTGGGGGAGTCGTCATGTCCGCACCGCTTTATGATCCCGTGCTGCAGGCCCGCCCGCCCCTCGCAGGTGCCCATCGCCGTCTGCGACCGGACGAACAGCATTCCGCAAAGAAATGGCCGTAGTAGCCAAGGTGCGGCGCTATCAGGTGGCATGGCCTGGGGAAATGGGACGGCCGTATCGCCGAGGCGGTGCACGACGTGCTTGCACGCCCCGGCCAGGCCGCGCGAGTGGATTTGCTCCTCGATCTCATCGCCGTGGTTAGCGGCGGGATCAGATCACGCAGGCGGCCGCCGACATGCTGGAACGCGGCTGGTACGAGAACCGCGCAAGGAGTGGGAACTGTAGCGCGAGACAACCGACAGCAATTTGCGGCAGCCGCGAGCCACATGCGGGTGGCGACGTCGTCGTTGCTTGTGCTCGTTCGAGGCTGCGGCCGACTCGGAGCCCGTTCCCCGGAACATCAGCGACGGAGCATCGGTCCTGCCGTGCTACGCGGTCTGTGGGTCCCAGATGCGTACCGTGCGGTCGTGGCCGACGGTGGCGAGGAGGGGGCGGCCGTCGGGTGCGGTGAAGGCGGTCACCGAGAGCACTGGTTGGGTATGGCCGGTGAGGGGTTCTCCGAGTTGGTCGCCGGTTTCCGGGTCCCAGATGCGTACGGTGCGGTCGTGGCCGGCCGTCGCCAGCAGGGGGCGACCGTCGGGCGCCGTGAAGGCCGTCACCGCCCAGATGCTGTCGGTGTGCCCGTCGAGGACGCGGACCGACTGCCGGGTGACCGTGTCCCATACGTGTACGGTCCGGCTCAGGCCGGCAGTGGCGAGCAGAGCGCGTCCGTCAGACGCGCGAAAGGCGGTTACCGCCCAGACGGACGTGGTGTGGCCGGTGAGGGGTTCTCCGAGTTGCCCAGGCGGCGGGGAGGCGCAGCGCTTCGGTGAAGGGGGAGACGGGTTAGGCGGCGCAGGTGGTGAGGGTGAGGCCCGGGCTCGGCAGCCATCTCGAGTCCTTCGTAGGCGAGGTGAGTTCGTCAACGACCGCGTGGTGGAGGCGTTTGAAGCCGGTTCCGCGGTGCGGACGTTGGGGTGGAAGGCTCGGGCGAGACGGTCGGCGGCCAGGAGGTGGGTGCGGTCGTTGGGGACGCAGGCGTGCCGTCGGTGAGCGCGTCGGGCGTCCACTGCAGGCTCCGGTGCGGCGTCCACTGCCTTGCCGGTACATCGCAGGGGGCGGGTGAGGACGTCGGAGCCGACAGCGTCCCTGGCCAAGGTGGAGCAGGTTGGCGCGGTCGCGGTCGCGTGGTCGAGCCGGCGCGTATGGACGACGGCTTCGAGGACGGTCGGTGAGACGCTGGAGAGGTCGCCGCGTGAACAGCGGATCCTTGATCGCGGTGATCTCCAGGCCCTGCTGAACGACAGTCGCACGTGGAGGCGAAGCTCCCGGGCGGTACGCGGCTGCTGCCGACGCCGAGGAGGTCGTCCGTTCCTCTTCCATGTCTCCGACGCGTGGTGTGGTCCAGTTCGTCGATGGAGCGCGCGGTGTAGAAGTTGGTGGCCATGTCGGCGACCTTGTGCTGGATGGCCTGGAGCATGAGCAGGGGCTGGCCGCCGGTGGCCTTGCGGGTGCGGTCCAGCGTCAGTTGGAGGGCGCGGGGGGTGGCGGCGAGCACGGTGGGACAGTGCAGGAGGCCGAGTGCGATGCGCAAGCCCTTGCCCTCCTCGCCGAGGAGGTTGGCGGCGGGGACGTAGCAGTCGTCCAGGACGATGTCGCTCTCGATGTGTTCGCTGGACAGGCGGGTCGCCCCGTCCTCGACGCGGCAGCCGGGGCTATCGAGGTCCACGAGGAAGGCAGAGAACCGAGGCTTGTCGCCCTCCTGTTCACCGGTGCCGGCCATGCGGGCGACGACGATCGCGGCCAGGGCTGCACCTTCCGTATCGGAACCTGTCACATCAGGGCGATCGCCGACGGGAGACCTGAGATGAGGTGCCAGGCCAGGTCTCCTTCGGAGTGCGGGCGGGACCTTGACGTACGCCTTCGAGCGTGCCTCGTTTGACGCACGAGGAGCTTCGGCGACGTCGCATTGGGCACGGAAACCGCCCTTGACCTGCACGTTTACCATGAATAGCTCGGGCGTACGCTGTCTCGATGACGCGCCATGTGGAGTGCATGGCGATTCTGGAGCCTACGGAAAGGGATCTCTGATCTGCGGTCTCTTCTGGCGTGCACTATGGCGACGCGCCGGGGCCCCCGGGGGCCGGATGGCCGGTGTGGGGCCAGGACCCGCGTGGCGGCGTCGACGTGGGTGAGCCAGTTCGAGCAGGTCGAGCACGAAACGGATGGGCTGTGAAGGGCTCGGTCAGCCGATCTTGAGGAGGCCGGCATCGACGACCGTGCGGCCGAACGGGCTCGCCAGTTCTGCGAGGCGTTCGCAGTCCGCATCACCCAGCGCGGCGTAGGCGGTAAGGGCCAGGCGGTCGGTGCGGTCCTCGATGTGCTGGCGCAGGCGTATGCCTTCCGGGCTGAGGGAGTCGCCGTCGAGAAGGCCTCGCGTGCGCAGGCGCTCCGCGGCGGCGGCCCACTCCTCCTCGGGCCACGCGCGACTTCCCTTGAGGAAGTCGGCGGGAACCTCGCCGGTGGCGGCATGCAGAACCAGGGCCTCCAAGCCCCCGACCCCCTCGCTCAGCAAGCACGCGACATGGCCGTCTCCACGGAACTCCCGGAGCAGCGTCTGGGCGTGCCACAGCTGCAGTACCGGTTCCTCCGGCCAGGGCAGCGCGGCATGGGCGGCGAACAACGGGCGGCCCTGCGCGTGTTCGCAGGCAGCCTCGGCGGCCCTGCGCGTCAGGGCCAGGACCTCGTCCAGAGCGGGGAGTTCGTGGATCCCGGCCCGCCGTAGGGCCTCGCCCGCGGCGGCGTGCCGCGCGTCCAGCACCTGCTGCGGCGTCACCGCGTCCCAGGCCCCGTCGACCGCCTTCCGTACGAAAGCGGGGTTGAAGTTGTAGAAGGTCGAGATGACCAGATCGGCAGATGCCCGGCCGAAGGCGGCGCTCCGGGAGGCGAAGTAGCCGGCGCGTCCGCTGAGTCCGAGGTCCGCGTACCGTCGCCTTCCCTCGGGGACGAAGTAGATCATGGCGTGTACGGGTTCGAGCCGGCGCCAGGCTGCTCGGGCTGCCTTCATGGGGTCACCTCTTCTGAGAGTCGACAGACGGGGTATTTGCTGTGGTTCCGGTGGTCCCGTACTCGCCGTGCGCTCGCAGATGTTCGAGCAGCAGGCGACTCAGCGTCTCGGGCGCTTCCTCGGGGACCCAGTGGCTGACGCCCTGGAGGGTCTCGAACCGGTACGGCCCGTTGACCCACTGCCCGGTCTCCTGCGCGGCCGCCGGGCCGAACGCGCTGTCCTCCGTGCTCCAGACGTACAGCGTGGGCACATCGATGACGCCGATCGCGCCGTCGGGGCGGCCGGCCCTGTACCAGTTCAGCGCCGCGGTGAGAGCGCCCGGCTGGGACAGGTGCCGCACGTAGGCCTCGACACTGTCCTGCGGGATCTTTCCGGCGTAAGCGGCGCGTAGCGCCTTGGCGTCGCCTGCGAGCATGCGCTCTTCGGTTGCGGGTGTTTCGCGCCAGTCGATCATGTAGTGCGATCGTTCGCGCTGGTCCGGGTCGGTGCGCAGGGTGGTGGCCAGAGCGCCGGGGTGCGGGGTCGAGACAACCGTCAGTGTGCGTACGCGGCCGGGGTGGGCATCGGCGGTCCACCACGCCACCGCGCCACCCCAGTCATGGCCGACCAGGTCGAACGACGCCCAGCCCAACTCCTCTGTGATCGCGACGACATCCTCGACCAGGACGCTGATGCGGTAGTCCTCGGGATGCTCGGGGCGGACCCCGGGGGAGTATCCACGCTGGTCGGGTGCCACCACCCGGTAGCCGTGCGCGGCCAACGCCGCGATCTGCCGTTGCCACACGAGGCCCGTCTGCGGGAAGCCGTGCAGCAGCAGCACCGGGCGGCCCTCGGGCGGACCCGCCGCGATCGCGTCGAACACGCCCGCAGCAGTGGAGATGCTCAACTCGGTCATGATTCGGCCCTTCATGCCGACTGGTCGGTCAGCTTACCGCCGCCGCCATGATTGAACTTGACGCCGAGTTCAACTATAACCGGTCGGGAGGTGAGACGAGCATGAGAGAAGCAGTCATCGTTTCGACGGCAAGGACGCCGATCGGGAAGGCGTACCGCGGCGCGTTCAACGACACCCAGGCGCAGGAACTCGCCGCCCATGCCCTCTCGCACGCGGTGCAGCGCGCCGGGCTCGAGGGCGGCGAGGTCGAGGATGTGATCTTCGGCTGCGCCATGCAGCAGGGATCCTCCGGTGGCAACGTCGCCCGCCAGGCTGCCCTCCGCGCCGGACTCCCGGACACCGTGTCCGGGATGACGATCGACCGGCAGTGCTCGTCGGGCCTGATGGCGATTGCGACGGCCGCCAAGCAGATCGTCGGTGACGGCATGCAGGTCGCTGTCGGCGGCGGGGTCGAGTCGATCTCCTTGGTGCAGAACGACCACATGAACACCCACCGCATGGCCGATCCCTGGCTGGTCGAGCACAAGCCGAGTATCTACATGCCGATGCTGCAGACGGCTGAGATCGTCGCCGAACGCTACGGCGTGAGCCGGGAACGCCAGGACGAGTTCGCGTTGGTGTCACAGCAGCGCACCGCGGCGGCGCAGGAGGCCGGGCGGTTCGACCAGGAGATCGTCGCGCTCGCCAGTGTCAAGAAGGTCCTGGACAAGCAGTCCGGGGAGGTGCGTGACGAGGCTGTGACCCTGACCCGGGACGAGGGCAACCGCGCGTCGACCACACTCGAGGGCCTGGCCGGGCTGGCGCCGGTGCTGCCGGACGGTCAGGTGACCGCGCATTCCAGCGTGACGGCGGGCAACTCCTCGCAGTTGTCGGACGGGGCTTCGGCGTCGGTGTTGATGGAGTCGAAGGAAGCCGAGCGCCGCGGACTGGAGCCGCTGGGCGTTTACCGGGGTATGGCCGTTGCCGGTTGCGGGCCGGACGAGATGGGGATCGGTCCGGTGTTCGCCATTCCGAAGCTGCTGAAGCAGCACGACCTCACCATCGACGACATCGGTCTGTGGGAACTCAACGAGGCGTTCGCTTCCCAGGCGCTGTACTGCCGCGACGAATTGAACATCGACCCGGAGCGGTTCAACGTCAATGGCGGCGGAATCTCGGTCGGCCATCCGTACGGAATGACCGGTGCCCGTCTGGTGGGGCACGCCTTGATCGAGGGAAGGCGTCGCGGCGTCCGGTATGTGGTGATCTCGATGTGTGTCGGCGGCGGAATGGGCGCAGCCGGGCTGTTCGAGGTTGCCTGAGGTGTCGAGCGGGACGGAAAAGGCGCGAACCGCGGTCCTCGTGGACTTCGGTGGGGTCATCACCTCCAGTGTGTTGCAGGCTTTCACCGACTTCGGCGCCTCGCTCGGCGGCGACCCGCGTCTGCCGCTGGATCTCCTCAGCCGGGACCAGCCATCACGCACCCTCCTGGCCGACCACGAGTCCGGCCGTATCGACGCCGCAGCCTTCGAGCGAGGGTTCGCCGAGCGTCTCCGCGCCCATGGCGCCGACGTACGGGCGGAGGGGCTCACGGCCCGGATGCAAGCGGGAATGTCGATCGACCAGGACGTGCTCACCCTGCTCGATGATCTCCGCGCCGCCGGGTATCCCATTGCGCTGGTATCCAACTCGTTCGGAACCGGAACCTACGACGGCGTCGACCTCGCCGCTGTGGCCGACGCCGTCGTCATCTCCGCCGAGGTCGGGATCCGCAAGCCTTCCCGGCGGATATACGCGATCGCATGTGAACGCCTCGGCGTCGCCCCCGAGGAGGCAGTCATGATCGACGATCTGCAGCAGAACCTCGACGGAGCGGCGCGGATCGGAATCGGGGGAGTGCTGCACACCAGCGCCGCCGACACCCGCCGCCAACTCGCCGAACACTTCAGGATCACCGTCTGACCGATCGACCGGTCGCAGCAGACCGGTCATGTGGGATCCGCACCGCATCGCCTGCTCACATCCACGGAAGGCACCGCTCATGGCCAGTGTTCTCGACCCGGTCCGCCGCCACGCGGCTGCAACTCCCGACAACATCGCGCTGCGCGGCGGCGCGGATCAGTGGACCTACCGGCAGCTGCGCGACGCGAGCGTTCGCTATGCGGGCGCCTTGACCGCCGCGGGCGTGTCGCCCGGGGACCGGGTACTGCTGGCGGCGCCGTCGGTGCCCGAATTCGTGGTGGCCTACCTCGGGAACCAGGACATCAAAGGGGCTGAGGCATGGCGGGACATACGGGGCGCCGGTCAGGGCGTCGGTGCGGTCGGTGCGGTACTTCCCGCGGCAGCGGTCGTCGAACGCCTCGCCGGTGAGTACGCCGGGGCGAAGAGTCGGCTTCAGCGCTGGTAACGGGGTGCGCCACAGCCGCACGAGCCCGTGCACCGTGCGCACTTACGAGTCTGGCGTCAGATTCAAGTAAACTTCCCGGATGGACACCACTGCGCCCGAGGACAGCGAGCAGGCACCGCCGATGGCGCCCCTCTCGCCACTTCGCGAGCCGCCGACGACGAAGCGCGGAGCGCGGACGCGCGCCGCTTTGGTGAAGGCCGCGCGGAAGGTGTTCGAGCGGGACGGCTACCTCGACACCCGCCTGGCCGACATCACCAAAGAGGCCCGATGTGCGGCGGGATCCTTCTACACCTACTTCGCCAACAAGGAAGAGGTGCTTGCCGCCGTCCTTCTGGAGGCGCAGGAGGACATGCTGCACCCCGGCATGGGCCGGGTGCAGGGCACTGACGATCCCTATGCGGTACTCGAGGCGAGTAATCGCGCGTATCTCGAGGCATACAAGCGGAACGCGAAGCTGATGGGACTGCTTGAGCAGGTCGCGCAAGTGGAGCCGGAGTTCCGAGAGTTCCGAAACCGGCGCTCGGATGCGTTCATCCGCCGCAACGCCCGCGGCATCGCCGACCTGCAGGCGCGGGGCGTCGCAGACCGTGAGGTCGATCCGATGATGGCCTCCCGTGCGCTCTCGGGCATGGTCAGCGTCATGGCCTACAACGCCTTCGTGCTCGGCGAAGGGCAAGACGAAGGTGCGCCAGTGGACTTCGAGGAACTCGTGTCCACCGTCACCCGGCTCTGGGCGAACGCCCTGCGGTTCCCCGGCCACCGCTGATCCGGCCTTCTCCCTTCTCCCCTCTCAACCCTTTCTCTGCGGATGTGGCGATCGCTTGCGCCTTCTCCGTGTGGTGACGCATGCCCAATGGTTGAACCTGACGTCAGATTCAACTATACAGGTGGCGGAGACCACGGCCGCAGCATCGCGAGGGCCGTGCCCGGCACCGCACACCCCGCCACGGAGAGGGTTCGCTGTGAACGTTGCACAAAGAGTCGCCATCGTCACCGGTGGCGGTGGCGGCATCGGCGGCGCGCTGGTCGCACGGCTCGCTCGCGAGGGTGCCCGGGTCGTCGTCGCGGATCTCGACGTGGACACCGCGCGGGCGGTGTCCACGACAGTCAACGCCGATCATCCGGGAAGCACCGTCAGCGCCGGCGCGGACGCTTCGGACACCGCTCAGATCCAGGAGCTGATCGACCTGGCGGAGCGCGTGTTCGGCCCGGTCGACCTCTACTTCGCGAACGCGGGTATCGCCGGGGCACCCGGCCTCGACGCGGGCGAGCAGGACTGGGACCTCTCGATCGACGTGAACCTGCGAGCCCACATCCGTGCGGCGACGCTGCTGGTGCCGCGGTGGCTCGAGCGCGGTGAGGGCTACTTCGTCAGCACCGCCTCTGCGGCCGGGTTGCTCACCCAGATCGGCTCCGCCACGTACGCCGTCACCAAGCACGCGGCCGTCGCCTTCTCCGAATGGCTGAGTGTCACCTATGGCGATCGCGGAGTCCATGTCAGCTGTCTGTGCCCGATGGGGGTGAACACCAGGTTGCTGTATTCCGGGAAGGACTCCGGGGACGCCCTGGGGAGAGCGGCCACCCAGGCCGTCACGTCCGCGGGTGACGTCCTCGAACCGGTCGAGGTCGCCGACGCCGTCCTCGCCGCGATCGAGGACGAGCGCTTCCTGATCCTGCCGCATGAAGAAGTTCTGGACATGTACCGGCAGAAGGGCTCGGACTACGACCGGTGGCTGAGCGAGATGCGCCGCTACCAGAGCTCTCTGCTGGCGCAGGCATGACCGGCACGCCGGGCGAGCTGGTCCTCGCCGAACACCGAGGGCCCGTGCTGGTGCTCACGTTCAACCGGCCCGCCAAGCTGAACGCCTGGACCGACGAACTCGAAGACCGCTACTTCACGCTGCTCGACGCCGCCGAGGACGATCCGGACGTACGCGCCGTCGTGGTCACCGGCGCGGGACGCGGATTCTGCGCCGGCGCCGACCTCCAGCGGCTGCAGGCGCTCGGCGAGGTCTCCGAGGCGGACAGGGCGCGGCGCCGGCCGCGCGATGTACCGCTGACCCTGCGCAAACCGCTGATCGGTGCGGTCAACGGAGTGGCCGCGGGCCTGGGCATGGTGGAGGCGCTCTACTGCGACATTCGCTTCGGCTCGCCCTCGGCGCGGTTCACCACGGCATTCGCGCAGCGCGGGCTGATCGCCGAGTACGGGATCTCCTGGCTGTTGCCCCGGCTGGTGGGGGACAGCCGGGCAACGGACTTGTTGCTGTCGAGTCGCATGGTGGACGCCGAAGAGGCACTGCGTATCGGTCTTCTCGACCACCTGGTCCCCACCGGCAGTGTGGTCGATGCCGCTGTCGCGTACGCCGCCGATCTGGCGACGCGCTGCTCCCCGGCATCCATGGCCACCATCAAGAGCCAACTGCAGGCCGACGCGGACGGCACCTACGCCGATTCCGTGACCCGGGCGGAAGGCCTCATGCTCCAGGTCTTCCGCGGGGCCGATTTCGTCGAGCGCGTGACCAGTCACCTCGACAAGCGGCCACCAAGTTTTCCTTCTCTACCCGTCAGGAGTTCAGATGTCCCTGTTTGAGATGTCGGACCGCGCCAAGAAGTATCAGGCGGATCTGCTCGAGTTCATGGATTCGCACATCTACCCCGCTGAGGCGGTGTACGACGAGCAGATGCGCGCGTCGGGTGACCCGCACTTCCAGCCCCCGATCATCGAGGAGCTCAAGGCGGAGGCGCGAAAGCGCGGGCTGTGGAACCTCTTCCACCCGCACCCCGAGTGGGGCCCGGGGCTGACGAACCTCGAGTACGCGCCGCTGGCGGAGATCATGGGGCGCAGTCACATCGCCTCCGAGGCGTGCAATTGCAACGCTCCCGACACCGGCAACATGGAAGTGCTCACCCTCTTCGGCACCGACGAGCACAAGGAGAAGTACCTCAAGCCCCTGCTCGACGGGACGATGGCCTCGGCCTTCGCGATGACCGAGCCGCGTGTCGCCAGTTCCGACGCCACCAACATCGAGCTGCGCATGGAGCGCGACGGCGACGAGTACGTCCTCAACGGCCGCAAGTGGTTCGCCTCGAACGCAATGCACAAGAACTGCAGGGTGCTCATCGTGATGGGCAAGACCGACCCCACGGCGGCCCCGCATCGCCAGCAGTCGATGATGGTCGTCCCCATCGACGCCCCCGGGGTCACCGTGATCCGGAACCTCCCGGTGTTCGGGTACGCGGATCGCGAGGGCCACGCGGAGATCACCTTCGAGAATGTGCGGGTGCCGGCCAAGGACGTACTCAAGGGCGAAGGGGAGGGTTTCGCGATCAGCCAGGCCCGGCTCGGGCCCGGCCGTATCCACCACTGCATGCGGGCGATCGGCGCTGCCGAGCGGGCGCTGGAGCTGATGTGCCGACGCGCGCAGTCACGTGCGACCTTCGGTAGCCCGGTTGCCGAACGGTCCAATGTCCAGGACTGGATCGCGGAAGCGCGTATCGACATCGAGATGATCCGCCTGCTCACGCTCAAGGCCGCGTATCTGATGGACACGGTCGGGAACAAGGAAGCGCGCACCGAGATCGCGGCCATCAAGGTGGCCGCCCCGAACATCGCGTTGAAGATCGTCGACCGCGCGATCCAGGTGCACGGGGGAGCAGGAGTGACCGAGGACTTCCCGCTGGCGATGATGTACGCGCAGCTGCGGACGCTGCGGCTTGCGGACGGTCCCGACGAGGTCCACAAGCGGGCCATCGCCAAACAGGAACTGCGGCAGTACCGCGACGCCGCCACGGCAGCGGTGGGCTGAGATGGCAGGACTCGATCTCACCGGTCGCACCGCCGTGGTCACCGGCGCCTCGCGCGGTATCGGGCTGGCGATCGCCCAGGCCATCGCTGCCGAGGGAGGAAACGTCGTCCTCACGTCCCGGTCCCAGGAGGCGGCGGACGCCGCCGCGGCCAGGGTGAGCGGCTCAGCGCTGGGGGTCGGTGCGCACGCGGTCGACGAAGAGGCGGCCCGGCGCTGTGTGGATCTGACGCTCGAGCGCTTCGGAAGCCTGGACATCCTCGTCAACAACGCGGGGACCAACCCGGCCTTCGGGCCGGTCATCGACCAGGATCACAGGCGGTTCGCCAAGACCTTCGACGTGAACCTGTGGGCTCCCGTCCTGTGGACGGGCCTGGCCACGCGGGCCTGGATGGGCGAGCACGGCGGGGCGGTCGTCAACACCGCGTCGGTCGGCGGCATGGCCTTCGAGGCGAACATCGGGTTGTACAACGCGTCGAAGGCCGCACTCATCCATCTCACGAAGCAACTGGCCCTGGAACTCTCACCGAAGGTGCGCGTCAACGCGGTGGCACCGGGTGTGGTGCGCACGAAGCTGGCCGAGGCCCTGTGGAAGGAGCCCGAACAGGCCGTGTCCGCCTCGACAGCGCTCGGGCGCATCGGGGAGCCTGCTGACATCGCCTCGGCGGTTGCCTTCCTGGTCTCGGATGCCGCGAATTGGATCACCGGCGAGACGATGGTGATCGACGGCGGGCAGCTGCTTGGTGACGCGCTCCCGTTCAGGCAAGGAGCAGGCATCGGTGTCTAGTGCCGCGGCAGGCAACGTTCGCCCCGTCGCGACGCCCGGCACGCCCTCTCGCCGCACCGGCCGAAAGCCCAAGTACGTCCAGTACGAGGACTTCCGGCCGGCACGCCGAGAGCACGCACCGGACGCCGCTCCTTGACGGGCAAACGTTGCCTGCCGCGGCACTAGCGCGGACGTCGTCGGGATCGACGCCGGGGCGGTGAGCCGCTGGGTCGAGACCCTCGGCGTCGACTTCGCCGGGCCCTTGGCCTTCGAGCGGATCGGGCTCGGCCAGTCGAATCTGACCTAGCCGCAGTGACCTGAGCACCTACGCCGGGGGGACAGTTCTGGTGGTGGGTGGCCAACTCCCTGTTGTATTCGGGCGTCGGCGCGGTGGCATCCACCCTGGTCTCCGCCATGGCCGGATACGCCCTGGCGAAATTCCGTTTCCGGCGCCGGAACGTACTGGTCCGTGCTGTTGCCCGTCGTCATCAATCCGACCGGCTCACGGCACAAGGAGCACGCCCGGCTCGCCCTGGCAGCTGCGCGCTCACAGCCCGCGCGAAGCCGTTTGGCGTACGAGCCCGTGTCGCACGTCACCGCTCTCCGTCACGGGTGCGACAGTCTGCATATGATCTCATCGCAGAACGCTGAATTGATCAACGCTCGCAGCTCGCGCCGCCCCAGGGCGGGTACGGCGCTCGTCGTCGTGACGACTGCCGTGTTACTGGGCATCACAGCCAGAGCGGAGGCCGTGCCGTCCGTTCGGTCCGGGACCAACTGGGACGCCATCGCCGAGTGTGAGTCCGGGGGCAACTGGAAGGCGAACACCGGAAACGGCCATTACGGCGGCCTGCAGTTCAGGCAGTCCAGCTGGGTCGCGGCCGGCGGTCTGAAGTACGCTCCGCGTGCCGATCTGGCCACTCGCAGAGAGCAGATCATCGTGGCGAAACGCCTGGCCGCCCTGCAGGGAATGTCGGCGTGGACCTGTGCTTCAGCCGGGTGACGTCGCGTCAGGCGGAACGAGCCGCGTCCCCCGCGGCGGCCGTACGCGGGCGTGTATCCCGGTCGGCGGTCGCCTCCTTCGCCCATGTCTCCAGCCGGCCCGTGAACTCGGCTGCCCGCTCGGCCCAGTCGAGCTCGGCCAGCGCCGCTGCGCGGCCGCGTTCGGCGGTGCCCAGGCGCAGCTGCGTGTCCGCGCGCAGCCGCCGTACCGCGTCCGCGGTCGCCGCCGGGTTCTCGTACGGGACGAGGAGGCCGCAGCGGTGCCGCAGCACCAGGCCGGCCGCCAGGGGAATCGGTGTGGTCACGACGGGGACGCCGTGGGCCATGTACTCGACGACCTTGGTGGGCCGTGAGTGACGGTAGTTGGGCTCGTCGTGCAGGAGGGACAGGCCGGCCAGGGCGCCGGAGAGCAGAGCGAGGGCACGGTCGTTGGGCAGGTAGCCGTGCCAGCGCAGGACGCCGTCGCGGTTGGCCTCGGTGAGCGCGCCCCGCACGTCCTGGTCGGCCGCCCCCATCACCTCGACCCGCACGTCCGGCCCGAGCAGCCTGGCCGTCTCGATGAGGTCGAGCGCGCCGCGCGCCCGGGACAGATGCCCCAGATAGACGACCCGGTCCGTGCCGGGCGGCTCGGGCGGCTCGGGCGGTACGGTCGCGAGGTTCGGCACGACGGGATGCGGTCGGCGGAAACGCGCCCGGTAGGCGTCCTCGGCGAGCAGCAGCCGCACGTGCCGCTCCGCCAGACGCTCCGCCGCCCGTACCGCCACCTTCAGCGGCGGCCGCAGAGCAGCCGGCACCCAGCGCTTCATCGCCAGTGCCGCCGCTGTGTCCTCGTGCACGTCCCACACGGTCACCGGGGCCCGGCCGCGGCGCCGCCACCGGCGCAGTGTGCCGGGCAGGGCGAGCAGCAGCTCCGGGTCGTGCAGCAGCACCACGTCCGCCTCCGGTCCGCGCTCGGCCAGCAGGGCACGCGCCGCGCGCAGCGCCGCCCGGCGGTCGCGTCCGGCGGCTCGGGGGAGGTCCACGCCCTCGACGTCCGGGCGTGGTTCCACCCCGCGGGCGGTGAACGGCGCGGCGTACACGACCCGGTGGCCGCGCTCCGTCAGGGCGGCGATCTCCCGGTGCAGTATCCGCGCATCCTCGGGATGGTGGACGACGGTGACCACGAGTATCCGCATCAGAGCAGCACCTTTCGGCTCCGCGCTCGAACAGGGCCCGCTACAGCACTTCGACGCCGGGCCGGAATATCCGTCCCCGGGTGTCGAACAGCAGGCGGGCCGCGTCGGAGAGGGCGGGCAGGTCGTAGGAGGAGTGGTCCTGGAGCAGGATCGTCAGGTCGTGGTCGCGCAGGGCGGCCATCAGGTCGTCGACGCGGGGGACGGGCACGTCGTCGACGCTCCACTCGCGGACATGGGGGTCGTGGAACGAGACCTCGGCCTCCCGCTGCCGCAACAGCCGGGCCACCGGCACGGCCGGGGTCTCCCGCTGGTCGGCGACGTCGGGCTTGTAGGTGACCCCGAGCAGCAGCACGCGGGAGCCGTGCAGGGGCCGGCCGGCGGCGTTGAGGAGGTCCTGGGCGCGGCGTACGACGTACTCCGGCATCCGCCGGTTGATCTCCTGGGCCAGTTCGACGAACCGGAACTCGTAGCCGAGCGAGGAACGCACCTTGTACGACAGGTAGTTCGGGTCGATGGGAATGCAGTGCCCGCCGACTCCGGCGCCCGGCCGGAACGCCTGGAAGCCGAACGGCTTGGTGCTCGCGCAGCGGATCGCGTCCCACAGGTCGACGCCCAGCTCATGGCTGATGACGGCGAGTTCGTTGACGAGGGCGATGTTCACGTGCCGGTAGGTGTTCTCCAGCAGCTTGGCCATCTCGGCCTCGCGGGTGCCCTTCGCCTGGACGACCGTGTCGACGAGCTTGCCGTAGAAGGCGGCCGCGCGCGCCGCGCACGACGGGGTGCAGCCGCCGACCACCTTGGGTGTGTCGCGCAGCCCGTGCCCGGTGTTGCCGGGGTCGATGCGCTCCGGTGAGAAGGCGAGGGCGAAGTCCTCTCCGGCCCGCAGCCCGGACTCCCCTTCCAGCAGCGGTCGTACGACTTCTTCGGTGGTGCCCGGATAGGTGGTGGACTCCAGTACGACGAGCTGTCCGGGCCGCAGCCGGCCCGCCACCGCGTGGACGGCGGCCGTGACGGCGCTGAGATCGGGCCCGCCGTCCCCGTTGAGCGGGGTCGGCACGCAGATCACCACGGTCTGGGCGCGGGTGAGACAGCCGTCGTCGGTGGACGCGGTGAAGCCGTCCGCCAGCATCCGGCGGACGTCGTCGTCGGACACGTCGTCGATGTGGGAGCGTCCGGCGTTGAGCCCCGCCACCACGCGGGGGTCCCGGTCGAGCCCCACGACTCTCAGGCCGACCGTCGCCGCCTCCCGCGCGAGCGGCAGCCCGACGTAGCCGAGTCCGATCACCGCGAGTTCGACGGTGCCGGACTGTGGAACTTCCCCGAGCTGTTCGCTCTTGTCCCCGAGCGGTTCGGTCTGGTCGACCTGCATAGGGATTCTCCTGGCCCCGTGGTGGACACGGATCTGAGGTTGTGGTCGGTCCGGGCTCGCGCCTCAGAGGCAGCCGAGGGCGCGGTAAGCCTCGCGGGTCGTCGAGGCGACCCGCGTCCAGGTGCGGTCGCGCGCGACGATCTCGCGTGCGGCCGCACCCCATTCGGGACGTTTTTCACTGTAAAGGATGAATTCGATTGCCTCTGCCCAGGTCTGGGGGGATCCACCTGAGATGAGCCGTCCGGTCGCTCCCGGCTTGACAAGCTCTCTGAGTGCCGGGAGATCACTGGCGGCCACCGGCAGACCGCTCGCCATCGCCTCGACCGGCTTGAGCGGGGTCACCAGCCGACAGACGCGCTCATCGGTGCGCGGCACCGCGAACACGTCCAACACCGCATGGAAATCCCGCACTCGGGCATGCGGCACCCGACCGGTGAACAGGGCCGTCCCGTCGGCAAGACCGAGCCGGCCGGCCAGCCGCTGCAGCGCCGCGCGCTCCGGCCCGTCACCCACGATCAGCAGCCGCAGCGGCACCCCGCGACGCCTCAGCTCGACACCCGCATGGAGCAATGTGCCGATTCCCTCGTGTGGAGTAAGACTGCTGACCGTGCCGACGACGAGGTCGTCCGGCGCGATACCGAGTCGGGCCCGTAGCGGCGCCCCGTCCGGCAGCGGGGCCAGGAACTCCTCGTCCACCGCGTTCGGCACGATCAGGACCCGCTCCTCGGGCACCCCGCGCGCCACGATCTCCGCCTTCATCGCTGCGCCCAGCGTCAGCACCACGTCCGCCTCGCGCATGCAGTGCGTCTCCAGGTCGCGCCGGGCCCGGTACGTCGGGTCGTCGCAGGTCCGCCCCGGGGCCTGCGTCAGCCAGGTGTCCTCCAGGAACCCGCGCACCTCGTAGACCACCGGCAGCCCGTAGGCCTCGCGCAGGGCAAGCGCCACCCGCCCGTTGCCGTGGTCGGTGGCCGCGTGCAGCACGGCGGGCCTGAGCCGCTCCACCAGCCGGCCCGCCAGCTCGGCGTTGCGGGCCAGCACCGCGGCCTGCCCGTACGGCAGCCAGGTCGGCAGCAGCCGGTGCTGCGGCACGCCGCCCACCGTCTGCAGCGGGCGCGCGTCCAGCACCCCCTGCGCCACCGGGAACCCGATCCGTGTCACCACGTGCGGATCGAGTCCGGCCGCCCGCTGCGCCTCGGCGATCTTCTGGGTGCGCACGGTGTAGCCGGCGTGCTTGAACGGCAACCCATTGGTGACCAGATGAAGCACCCGCCCCGGCACGGGCCGGACCGTGCAGGCGGCGGGCGGGGCGGGCACCCGTCCCCCGGATGGAGCAGCGGTCGGCCCGGCCGTCCGGGCGCGGCCGGCGAGTCGCCGTTCGAGCGGCCGTACCCGGCGCCGCACGGGCGGCGGCAGCAGCCGTACCCCGAGCAGCGCTGCCCGGACGGGGTCGTGGCGCAGTTCGCCCCACGCCACGGATGCGGCCAGACTGAGCGCACGGGGGATATAGCACGACATGCCGCCACGGTAGGCGGAAAGAGCGGAGAACGTACGACATGAACGCCCGCGTACTCCACGTCGTCGGCACCCGACCGAACTTCGTCAAGGCCGCGCCGGTCGTCGCCGCGCTGCGCACGGCGGGCTGCGACCAGGTCCTCGTGCACACCGGTCAGCACTACGACGAACGGATGTCGGACATCTTCTTCCGGCAACTCGGTCTGCCCGAGCCGGACACCGATCTCGGCGTCGGTTCCGGCAGCCACGCCCGGCAGACGGCCGACCTGCTCATCGCCCTGGAGGGTGAGCTGTCCGCGCGGGATCCCGCCCTCGTGATCGTGTACGGAGACGTCAACTCCACTCTCGCCGCCGCCCTCGTCGCCGCCAAGCTGGGAATGCCCGTCGCCCACGTCGAGGCCGGCCTGCGCAGTTTCGACATGACCATGCCGGAAGAGATCAACCGGCGGCTGGTCGACCAGCTGGCCGAGCTGCTGTTCGTCACCAGCCCCGAGGCGGTCGGCCATCTCGCCCGGGAGGGCACCGACGCCGGTCGCGTCCATCTCGTCGGCAACCCCATGATCGACACCCTGCTCACCCACCTGGACCACTTCGACCCGGCCGCCGCCCGTGCCGCGCACGGGCTGCCCGAGCCCTACGGTGTGGTCACGCTGCACCGCCCCGCCAACGTCGACGACCCCGAGGCAGCCAAGGCAGCCGCCCGCGCCCTGACCGAGGCGGCCCGGCTCGTCGACCTCGCCGTGCCACTGCACCCGCGCGGCCGGGCGGCACTCGGCGCCGCGGGCCTCGACGGCGCACCGGGCGTTCACATCCTCGAACCGCTCGGTTACGTCGAGTTCATGAGTCTCGTGCGCGGAGCCACCGCCGTGATCACCGACTCGGGCGGCGTACAGGAGGAGACCACCGTCCTGGGCGTGCCGTGCCTGACCCTGCGCACCACGACGGAGCGCCCGGTCACCGTCACCCACGGCACCAACCGGCTCGTCGGACACCGCGAGCTGGTGCCCGCCCTGCGCAAGGTGCTGGACGGCGGGCAGCCGGCACCCGAAGAGGGCCCCCCGCTCTGGGACGGACGGGCGGGTGCCCGGATCGCCGCCGTCGTCACCCGCTGGCTGGACCACCATGTCTGAACGCACGCACACCTACTGGGACACCCGCCACCGCGAGCACGACGATCTCGCATCCGGCGGGCACATCGGCCTGGACCGCGCGGGCAACGAGATCTTCTACGCGCTGCGGCTCGGCACCCTGCTCCCCCTGATCGGCGACCTGGCCGACGAGTCGGCCCCGCTGTTCGTGCTCGACGCGGGCTGCGGCAAGGGACACTTCGCCCGCGCCCTGGCCCGGTGCGGCCACCGCGTCGACGCCTTCGACGCCAGCGAGGAGGCCGTCGCACACGCCCGCGCCGAGGGCGGCGGTCCGCGCTACGCCGTCGCCGCCCTGGACGAGTGGCGCAGCCCCTGGCCGTACGACGTCGTGCTGTGCATCGACGTCCTCTTCCACGTCCTCGACGACCGGGACTGGGCGGCCGGCCTGCGCAACCTCGCCTCCCTGGTCCGGATCACCGGACGGCTGATCCTCACCGACGAGGACACCCGGACCCGCAGACCCCGCGGGGACTACATCCTGCACCGCCCGACCGCCGAATACGCCGACGAGCTCCAACGCCTCGGCCTGCGACACACCCTGTTCACCCCGTACGGCTTCCGCGAGAACGAGGTCGGCTTCCACGTCTTCACGAGGACCCGCTGATGCGCCTGACCGATCTGCTCCACCCCCACCTCGACGGCGTCACCACCGTCGTGGACGCCACCGACGGCGGACTCAACCTCGAGCCCTATCTCCACCTCCCCGACGGCGTCGCCCTGCACCATGGCGAACAGGACGTGGGCGAAGGCGAGTTGGTCCTTCTGTCCTACGGCCCCGATCCCGAGCTGCACGGCACCGAGGCCGACTGTCTCGCCGTACTGCAACGCATGCGGCCCGGCGGCCGCGGCCTGATCGTCTTCGGCCACCGAGAGCCCGAACTGCCCTACCACCGGCTCCTCGACACCCTGGTGGCCCACCACTGCCAGGTGCTGCGCGCCGCACCGCTGGACTACGTGCACCTGCACGCGGGCGCCGTGTTCGCCCGCACCGACGAACTTCTGCCGCCGCACGACTGGTTCGGCCGACCCGTTCCGTCGGAGGGCTTCGCCACCGCGCTGCGGATCGCCGACGAGTACGTCCTCGCCGACCTGGTCTCACGATCGCTGCGGGCCCGGGTGCTGGACCTGGAACGCACCCTCGAGGAGGCGGAAGGCGCCCAGGGTCCCGCCCACCAGGAGGGGCTCGCCGAGCGCCTCGCCGCCGCCGGACAGGAGAAGGAGCAACTGGCGGCCGCGCTGCGCGGCGCCCGGGAGCGCATCGGTGTGCTCGAGGCACGCGTGGCCATGCTCGAGGGCTCGACCTCGCTGCGGGTGGGCAGGGCGCTGGTGTCGGCGGCACGGTCGCCCCGGCGCGGAGCGGCACGGCTGCCACGGGAGTTGTACGGGCTGTGGCGGGGGCGGGCCCGGACACGTCCCGCGACCCCGCACACCGCGCCGGAGGCGGCCGCGCGCGAGCCGGCACCGGACGGGAGGCTCCACCTCGCCCACCGCGCGTTCGCCTCCACACCCCGCGACCGGTTGGTGATCGCGGGGGTGCTCACCGACTCCACGGCGGCGGACTTCGCGGCGGACGCCGTGGTCAACCGGGTGCTCCCGCACGACGGGCGGCTGATCGTGCAGCGCACCGACCCGGACGCCCTGGTCGTCCAGCTCAGCGCCTGCACGGGCGACGGGCCCTGGTCGCTCACGGGCACCGGACTCGCCCCCGACCTGGACCGCAAGCTGGCCGAACTGCTCACCGAGACCCGGGCGGCGGGCCGCTCCTGCGTGCTGTGGCGGGACGGCCCGGCATCGGCGGCGCCCGGGCTCGCGCGGCTCGCCTGGGACGCAGTCCTCGACACCGACACCGGGGTGCGGCTCGCGAGCCTGGACCCGGCGGCGGTCGGCCGACAGCGACTGCGCGGGGTGTTCCGGGCGGACAGCACCCGAGCGCGCCTGTCGGAGCTGGCACGACGGATCGGCGCCCCCGATCCGCTGGACGAACGCCGCATCTGCGTGCTGGCCGCACCACAGGACAGGGCCGACGTCGCCCGACTCGTCGCCCAGGTGCTCGGCCAGGTGCACCGGCCGGCCGAGGTCGTCGTACCCGATCCCACCGGACTCGACGAACTCACCGCCGCCGGCGTGACCGTACGCACCGGCGAGCCCCTCGCTCCGTGGGTGGCCGACTGGACGGACCTGGCCGAGGACCGCCCCGACACCCTGCTGCTCGACCTGATGTGCGCCCAGGAGTACTCCGGCGCCGACGCCGTGGGCAGCACACTCGCCGCCGACGACTACATCTTCGTACCCGAACTGCGCCCCCTGCTGGTGCGCCGGTCGCTGCTGACGTCCGGTGTGCCGCCCGAGCTGTGGGCGCGGCAGGGGCACCGTTTGTTCGCCTGGTGCGGGAAGGAGCCGTCATGAGCCGGACGCTGAACGCGATCGTCTACGGCGACGTCGACCTCAATCTCATCGACGGCTCCGCGGTCTGGGCCCAGTCGACGGTGCAGGCACTGTCGCGGGCGGGCTGCGAGACGAGGCTCGTCCTCAAGGCGCCCGTGCGCACCGAGCGGTTGATCGACCCGCTGGCCGGGCTGCCCGGGGTCACGGTGGTCCGTCCGTGTGAGGAACGGCTGCTGCCGGGGCAGGCCGACCGGCCGCTGTCCCCCGTGCAGGCGTCGCAGGTGCTCGCCGGTCTCGACGAGGGCGAGCCCTGTGACCTGCTGGTGCTGCGCGGTCGCAGACTGGTCGCGCGGGTGGTCGCGGACGGCCGTTTCGAGGGACGGATCTGGGCCTATCTGACCGACATTCCGCAGTCGGCCGCCGAGATGACCGAGGAGGCCCGCGCGGAGCTCGCCCCTATCGCCGACGCCTCCCAGAGACTGCTCTGCCAGACCGAGGAGTTGCGCTGCCTCCTGGAGACCTGGGTGCCCGAGGCCTGCGGCAAGTGCGTGCTCAGCCCGCCCGCGGTGCCCGAGCCCGGCTTCCCGGTGCCGGAGCACGAGCGACCGCACGACCCCTTCCGGCTCGTCTACACCGGCAAGTTCGCACCCCTGTGGAACACCCTGCCCATGACACAGCTGCCGTCCCTGCTCGCCGAACGGGGCGTCCGGGCGGAACTGCACACCGTCGGGGACAAGATCCACGACGACCGCTCCCACCCGGACTTCCGGGCCGCCATGGCCCGCGCGCTGGACGGCACGCCGGGCGTCGAGCACCACGGAGGGCAGCCGCGCGAGGAGGCCATGCGCATCGCCGCCGACTGCGACCTCGGCCTCGGCTGGCGCCAGCCCGTCCTCGACGCGAGCCTCGAACTGTCCACCAAGATCCTGGAGTTCGGCGCACTCGGACTGCCCGTCGTCCTCAACCGCACGCCCGCCCACGAGGCGCTGCTCGGGGCCGACTATCCGCTGTACGTGCCCGGGCGCGCGGGACTCGACGACGCCGTCGAGGCGATCGCGCGTGCCGTGCGCGAGTCGGAGGTCAGGCGTCTTGCCGCCGATCGATGCCGGGACGTGGCCGCGCGGTACACGCTCCAGGCCGCGGCGGACCGCTGGCGCACCCAGCTCGAGAAGGCCTTCCCTGCGTCGCCGCCCGCCGTCGCCGCCCGGCCGCGGCCGCTGCGGGTCGGCGTCGCGGGCCACGACCTGAAGTTCCTCACCCGGCTCCTCGACCACTTCCGCGCGTTGCCCGGCCTCGACGTACGCATCGACGCCTGGCCGGCGCTCGCCCGCCACGACTCGGCCGCGAGCCGGGAACTCGCCGAGTGGGCCGACGTGGTGGTCGTCGAGTGGTGCGGTCCGGCCGCCGTCTGGTACAGCCGCCACAAGCGGCAGGGCAGCCGGCTCATCGTTCGGCTGCACCGCTTCGAACTGGACGCCGCCTGGCCGCGGCAGATCGACATCGACGCGGTCGACACGGTGATCTGCGTCAGCTCGTACTACGCCCGCCGCGCCCTGGAGCACACGGGCTGGCCGGAGTCGAAGGTCACGGTCATCCCGAACTGGGTGGACACCGACCAGCTCGACCGCCCCAAGGTGCCCGGCGCCCGCTTCCGACTCGGCATGATCGGCATCGCGCCCCGCCGTAAACGCCTCGACCTCGGCCTCGACGTCCTCGAGGCGCTGCGCGCCCACGACCGCCGCTGGCACCTCTCGGTCAAGTCCAAGCCGCCCTGGGAGTACTGGTGGATCTGGAACAAGCCCGAGGAACGCGCCCACTACGACGCTGTACTGCGCCGTATACAGACCTCGCCGCTGCTCGACGGGGCGGTGGTCTTCGACGAGTTCGGGGCGGACGTGGCGAGCTGGCTGAGACGCGTCGGGAATGTGTTGTCCACCAGCGACGACGAGAGCTTCCACCTCGCCCCGGCCGAGGGCATGGCCTCCGCCGCCGTACCCGCTCTGTTGCCGTGGCCGGGGGCGGACGAGATCTACGACCGGCGGTGGATCCACGAGGACCCGGAGGCGATGGCGAACGCGCTGGCCGGCCTGGGGGAGGGCGGCTGGCGGGACGCCGGGGAGCTGGCCCGTACACAGGTGCGGGAGGAGTTCTCACTGGAGCGGGTCGCCCGGGACTGGACGGAACTGCTGGTGTCCCGCTGACGGCAGCCGCGGGAGCGTGCCCGTGTGCAACCGCGGAGCCGGGCCGGTCTCACTGGGGTTTGGTGACCCGAAACGCGAACTGGCCGCAGAAAGTGAGCTTGCGCAGGTTCACCAGGGCCGTCCGCCGCCTCGTGTGTACCGCCCAGCTGTCGATCTCGGCGTTGAGCGGGGACTCCTCGTTCCAGTACCGCCCGTACTCCGCCTTCCGCTCGCCGTGGTAGGAACGCATGATCAGCGTCACCCCGTCCAGGGAGGGCCGGATCTCCTCCAGGGCGAGCCCGGCCTCCTCGACCAGCACTCGGAATCCGTACGGCGTGTAGTTCCACAGGCTGAAGGAGTGGTACGGCTCGAACTGGGACGTGCTGCCGATGAACAGCCCGCCCGGCCGCAGCA
This sequence comes from Streptomyces flavusporus, assembly GCF_046267975.1. Lineage (NCBI taxonomy): Bacteria > Bacillati > Actinomycetota > Actinomycetes > Kitasatosporales > Streptomycetaceae > Streptomyces > Streptomyces flavusporus. Next base: position 9,598,277 of record NZ_CP176503.1, read on the forward strand.
CCCGGCCGACCTCCGCCAGCAGGTCCCGCGGGTGCGAGACGTGCTCGAAGGCCTGGTGCGAGTAGATCAGCGGCACGCTGTCCGAGCCGAAGGGCAGGTGGATGCCGTCGAAGTGGACCAGCGGGTCGCCGCCGGGCCGGCGCTGCAGGGCTTCTGGAGAGTCGCGGATGTCGACTCCCACCCACCGCACCTTCGGATCGTGCCTCTTGAAGAGCGCCGCGGAAGTGCCCCGCCCGCACCCCAGGTCGACCACCTGGTCCGGCGCGCCCGGCGCGCTCATGACCTCGTCGAGGTAGTAGCGCGAAGTGACCTGGCGGGCGTGGTCGTCGGGGATGCAGTCGTGCATGAGGTCCCACAGGGTCGCCATGCCCCGAGGCTAGGGACGTGCCGCACCCACGGACCAGGATCCGGTCGGCGGTTCGCGGCAGTCGCCACCCATAAGGCGTGACGGCCATGCTGCCGCCGGCCGGCAAGCAGCTGGTCTGCGGCGGATCACCCGGCGTCAGGCGGCGGCCGGGTCGTCGACCTCGGCAGGGATGCGTTGCCTTTCGTAGCGGAGGGCCGCACCCGTCGCGACGGCACCGAGGCCCTCCCACAAGCCCACGCCCAGGAAGGCGGTCGGCGCTCGGCCGCTGATCACAGCGAGTGTGAAGACTGTGCAGGTGAGCAGGCGGAAGGGGACAGTCCAGCGGAAGAATGCCTTCCAGTCGGAGAGCGAGGCCAGTACGTAGTACACGCCCATGTTGAGCGCCGCCATGGAGGAGGCGGTGAGAAAGACCAGGGTGTGGTCTGCCTCCGCGCGTCCAGAGCCCGCTACGGGTGTAAGGCCCATGAGGGTGAGCAGGGTGTCCGGGGAGATCAGCCCCACCGTGCCCAGGGCGGCGGCGAGAACCCCGAACACGGCCATGGTCCAGCCGGACAGGGAGCGGGGAAGCAGCTGCACGAAGTCCTCCGTATGCCAAGGGTGTCAACGCCCGAAGCACCCTTGCACAGGCCGCCGGTCGGCGCCCGTACGTTACTGATCGATCGCCGGTGACAGGGCTCGGCCGGCACTCGCCACGCTGATTTGTTACGCATACATGGCGCACCGACGAAGCTGTCATTGCAGTGGCAGCGAAACCAATGCCCGCTCCTTGACCGGTTTTTGACGTACAGCTAGCTTCGTCGGCATGCGGAAGTCCAGGCAGTTCCGAAAGAGGCGAGCCATCGATCTGATGCGCGTCGCCACCGCGGTGTGTCGCTGACCTGCACCCGACTGCCCGTCCCGCCCGCTTCCGTTTCGGTTTCGCTTGCACCGTCTCCGGTGTCGTAACCCGTTTTCCAGAGCGGTTTCTCCTATCTTTGTGAAGGCCATCATGACCCCTCGCATACGCATGCCCGGATTCCGGCGCCTGACCATCGTGGCCGCTTTGGCCCTCCCTTTCGTGCTCACCTCATGCGTGGACAGCGCGCAGTCCACGGTCGGCAGCAAGGACGTCTCCGCCGAGAAGATCCCGGGGACGGTTTCTCCCGGCACCACCCTCACGGTCGGCGCGCCCGACCTCAAGGTCGCCCTGGAGCTGTCCGGACAGATCGACAAGCTGCCCTTCAAGGTGAAGTGGGCCAATATCAGCGGCGGCCCCCAGTGCTCCGAGGCCTTTCGGGCCGACGCGCTCGACATCTGCTCGGCCGCGGAGATCCCGTCGATCAACGCCCACTGGACGGGACTCGACACCAAGCTCGTGGCAGCGAAATTCCGCAAGGACCCCATCAAGAACCCGATATACGAGCTGGGTATCGCGCCGGGTGCCGACATCACCCCCCTCGCCGACCTGCGCGGAAAGAAGATCGCCTACAGCCCGGGACAGGCCCAGGGCGCCCTGGTCCTGCGCATCCTGGCCGAGGCCGGTCTCACTCAAGAGGACGTGGAACTGGTGGAAATCGCCAGCACCGGCGACGTCTATCCCACGGCGCTCGGAAACCGGCAAGTGGATGCCGCCCCTCTCGGGGACGTCAATATCAAGCGCTATCTGACGAAGTACGGAAAAGACGGCGGCACGACGATCAGGCATGGGCTGCGTGACGATCCCGCCCATCTGTGGGCGCTCACCGAATCCGTCAGCGACGCACAGAAGTCGGCCGCGATCAGGGAGCTCATCATCTTCTGGGCGCGAGCGCAGATCTGGATCGACCAGCACCCGAAGGAATGGGTCGCGGGCTACTACGTGAAGGACCAGGGGCTGAGCCGCGAGGACGGTGAGTATCTCGTCGCGCGGGCCGGTCACCCGGACATTCCCGCGGACTGGACCGCCGCCATCCGCCGTCAGCAGCAGACCATCGACCTGCTCGCCAAGGAGCAGAACCGGGAGCCCTTCACCGCGGACCTCCTGTTCGACCGCCGCTACGAGCCGGTGGCCGCCGAGGCCATTGCCGGAGAGGGGACGCCGTCATGAGCAGTACGGCCTTCGACCAGCAGGCGGCGCCGGCCGTGCACACCCCGGCGGCCGCTGTCCGGACTCGCCGTACCGGCCGCAAACGGCTCGGCCCCGGCCGGCCCGTACCCTACGGCTGGGCGATCGGCCCGCTGCTGCTGCTCGCGCTCTGGGCGGCGGGTTCCGGCTTCGGCCTCATCGACGCCCGCAGTCTGCCGGCACCGTGGGTCATTGCGCAGACCACCGGCGACCTCATCGCCGACGGACGGCTCCAGTCCCATCTCGCCACCTCCGCCCAACGCGCCCTGCTCGGACTGCTCTTCGGCGTGCTCGCCGGGCTCGTCCTCGCGCTCGTGTCCGGTCTCAGCCGACTCGGCGAGGCGGTGATCGACGGCCCCGTGCAGATCAAGCGGGCCATCCCGTCACTGGCGTTGATCCCGCTGCTCATCCTCTGGTTCGGCATCGGCGAGACGATGAAGGTGATCACGATCGCGCTCGGCGTCTTCGTCCCGATCTACATCCACACGCACAACGGACTGCGCACCATCGACAACCGCTACGCCGAACTCGCCGAGACGGTACGGCTCAGCAGGCCAGGCTTCGTCCGCCATGTCGTCCTGCCCGGGGCCCTCCCCGGCTTCCTGCTCGGCATGCGGTTCGCGGTGACCGCCGCCTGGCTCGCGCTGGTGGTCGTCGAACAGGTCAACGCCACCAGCGGCATCGGCTACATGATGGAGCTCGCGCGGACCTACGGACAGACCGACATCATCATCGTCGGACTCGTCGTCTACGGTCTGCTCGGCCTCGTCTCCGACGCCCTCGTACGGCTCGTGGAGAGGAGGGCCCTGTCATGGCGACGCACCCTGGCGGGCTGAATGCCACCGACGGCCGCCCGACGGTCCGGATCGAGAACCTGGTGCGTTCCTTCGGGCAGCGCAGGGTGCTGGACGGACTGGACCTGGCCATCGCCCCCGGAGAGTTCGTGGCCCTGCTCGGGCGCAGCGGATCCGGCAAGAGCACGCTGCTGCGCGCGCTGGCCCGGCTCGACCACGACGTGGCGGGCAGCGGCGACCTCACCACCCCCGAGCATGTCTCCGTCGTCTTCCAGGACGCACGGCTGCTGCCCTGGAAACGGCTGCTCGACAACGTCGTCCTCGGCCTGAACGGCCCGCTCGCCGAGGAGCGCGGCAGGGCCGCCCTTGCCGAAGTCGGCCTCGCCGGCCGCGAGCAGGCCTGGCCGGTGGAGCTGTCCGGTGGCGAGCAGCAGCGTGTCTCCCTCGCCCGCTCCCTCGTACGCGAGCCGCAACTGCTCCTCGCCGACGAACCGTTCGGCGCGCTGGACGCGCTCACCCGGATCAGGATGCACGCACTGCTCAAGCGCCTGTGTGAGCGGCACCGGCCCGCCGTGCTCCTGGTCACGCACGACGTCGACGAGGCCATCGCCCTGGCCGACCGGGTCGTCGTGCTCGACCGTGGCCGGATCGCGGCCGACGTTCCTGTGGAGCTGTCGGCGCCACGCCGCCACGGCAGCACCGAGTACGCGGCACTGCGCGGCCGGCTGCTCGTTCAACTCGGAGTGGACCCCACGGAGGAGGACAGCGCGGCATGAGCGCCCGGAAGCTGCATCTGAACCTGTTCGTCTACCCGGGCGGCCACCATGAGGCCGCCTGGCGCTACCACGGCACCGACCCCAGCCGAATCCTGGACATCGGCTTCTACCAGGACCTCGCCCGCCGGGCGGAACAGGCCACGCTCGACGCCGTCTTCTTCGCCGACGGCCCGTCCCTGGCCGACAACGTGCGCTACGCCAGCCGCTTCCGGCTGGAGCCGTTCACCTGGCTGTCCGCGATCGCCGCGGCCACCGAGCGCATAGGGCTGATCGCCACCGCCTCGACCACGTACACCGAGCCGTACAACCTGGCCCGGCTCTTCGCGTCGCTGGATCACCTCAGCCGGGGACGCGCCGGATGGAACATCGTCACCACCGGTGCGCCGCAGGCCGCCGGCAACTTCGGCCTCGACGCGCACCCGGTGCACGCGGAACGGTACGACCGGGCACGGGAGTTCGTCGAGGTCGTCACCCAGCTGTGGGACAGCTGGGAGGACGAGGCCCTCGTCGTCGACCAGAAGAGCGGGTTGTTCGCCGACACCGACCGTATCCACGAGATCAACCACACGGGCCGCCACCTGAAGGTGCGCGGACCGCTCAACCTGCCCCGCTCCCCGCAGGGCCGCCCGGTCTACGTCCAGGCGGGATCGTCCCAGGACGGCCGTTCCTTCGCCGCGGCCCACGCCGAGGCCGTGTTCACCGCCCACCAGACCCTGCGCAGCGGCCAGGAGTTCTACGCCGACCTCAAGGCGCGGGCCACGGCCCTCGGCCGGAACCCGGACCAGGTTCTCGTCCTGCCCGGCATCAGCCCCTTCATCGGGTCCACGGAGGCGGAAGCACGCGCGCTGCACGAGGAGTTCAACGATCTCACCCAGCCCGAGTACTCCCTCCAGCTGCTCCACCGGCTGCTGGGCCTGAGGCTCAGCGCCGACGAGCTCGACGGCCCCGTAGACCGCCGGCTCATAGAGACCGGCGGGGAGCGCGGCAACGGCAGCCGCTTCCAGCTCGTCCTCGACATCATCGACCGCGAACAGCCCACCGTCCGCCAGCTCCTGCACCGCCTCGCCGGGGCCCGCGGCCACCGCGTCGTCACCGGCACACCGGAACAGGTCGCCGACCAGATCCAGGAGTGGTTCGAGCAGGGAGCCGCCGACGGCTTCAACATCATGCCGCCCTGGCTGCCCGGCGGCTTCGACCTCTTCGCCGACCAGGTGGTGCCGATCCTGCAGGCGCGCGGCCTGTTCCGCACCACGTACGACGGCACCACCCTGCGCGAGCACTACGGACTGCCGCGTCCCACCGCCGTCCCCACCTCAACCAAGGAGTACGCGTGACCCCGCCCGGATCCCTCCCCACCCGCCGCACCATCGTCGCCCTCGGCGCGTCCGCCGTACTCACCGCCTTCGCCACCGCCCCGCAGGCCGCTGCGGCCGACCGCACCTCCACGGCCCTGACCTGGTACGACGTCACGGCCGAGACCATCGCGGCGGCCGGAGCACCCACGCAAGTCACCAACAGCCGCACCTGGGCCATCGCCTGGCTCGCGGCGGCCCGCGCCACCCGCAGCGTGCCCAGAGGCGTCGACCGTGCCGCATACCAGGAAGCAGCGCTCGCTGCGGCCGTCCATCACACGCTGGTCACCCTGGCCCCGAGCCGCACCGAGCACCTCGACACGACGCTGCGGCAGACCCTCGCCTCGCTGCCCGACGGCGAGGCCCGAGACCTCGGCATCGCGGCCGGACGACGCGAGGCCCAGCTCGTCCTCGACTCCCGGCAGGGCGACGGCCTCGACCCCACCTCGGTCAACGCCCCCTACCCGGTGCCGGCCCCTGCGCCCGGCCTGTGGCAGCCGACACCACCGGCGTACGCGGCCGCGACGCAGTACGGCAACCGTCTTGCCAAGCCCTTCCTCCTCAGGGACCCGAGTCAGTTCAGGCTCGACCCGCCGCCGGCACTGGATTCCCGCCGTTACGCCGCCGACCTCGCCGAGGTACGCGCCTACGGCGCCGCGGACAGCACGGCGCGCAGCGCGCACCAGACGGAGACGGCCGACTTCTGGCTCGGCTCGTCCCTCACCCTCTACACCGAGCCGCTGCGCGTGGCACTGTCCCGCTCCCCGCACGGAACGGCCGAGCAGGCACGGCAGATCGCCTTGTTCCATGTCGCCCTGGTCGACACGCAGGTGGCGACCTCCGACAGCAAGTACGCCCACGAACGATGGCGTCCGGTCACCGCGATCCGCACCGGAGCGATCGACCCCGACCCGAACTGGACGCCGCTGCACACCACGCCGGCCCACCCCGACTACCCGAGCGGCCACACCACCTACGCAGGGGCCGCGGAGGCAGTACTGTCGGCACTCTTCGGGGCACGCACCGCCCCCTTCGACCTGACCAGCCCCATCGCGCCAGGCGTGACCAGGACGTACACCACGTGGAGGCAACTCGCGGACGAGAACGTCGAGGCGCGCATCCTCTCCGGCATCCACACCAGATCGGCCGACGAGGCGGGCATCGAGCTGGGCAGGCAAGTGGCCCGGTTCGTGCTGGCACACGCGGAGGAGCTCTTCACCCGCGGGCGGGTCTGAGCGGCATCTGCCCGGACGGCGGGCTACCGGGGCGGCTGCCAGTTCGTCTCGGTGCCCCACCGTTCGGCCGTGGTCATCAGTGCCGACGCGGCGTGCGTGCGGAATGGCCGGACATCGCTCTGGCCTCCCGATGCCTGGATGCGTACGCCGCGAGCGCTCCCGGCATTCACAGGTTGTCCACAGTTTCTCCTTGGGTCGGCCTGAAGGTTGGCATGTGCATGCCTGGAGTACCGCATGGTCGCCACCCCCCCGCACGGAAGCACCAGAAAGGAGAACCATGGCTGCTGGGCTGCTTCTGAGCAGTGCGCTCGCCGCTCTGCTCGCCACCGCGGTACCCGCACAGGACCCGTCGTCCGGGTTCGTCGACCCGCCCCCGGACCGGATCGTCATCAAGATCGCCACGGTGAATGGCTCCGGCTGCCCGCAGGGCACCGCCGCCGTCGCCGTCTCCGCGGACAACACGGCCTTCACGGTGACCTACAGCGAATACCTCGCTCAGGTCGGCGGCAATGCCGACCCCACGGCGTTCCGCAAGAACTGCCAGCTCAACCTGGTCGTCCATGTGCCGCAGGGCTTCACGTACGCCATCGCCAGCGCCGATTACCGGGGCTTCGCCTCGCTCCAGCCCGGCGCCAGTGGCGTTCAGCGGGCCTCGTACTACTTCCAGGGCTCCTCGAACACGGTCTTCAAGAACCACCCCTTCAGTGGCCCCTACAGCGACAACTGGCAGGCCACCGACACCACCGACTGGGCCCAGCTGGTCTGGGCGCCGTGCGGTGTCCAGCGCAACTTCAACATCAACACCGAGCTGCGGGTCGGCGCCGGCACATCCGACCCCGCCAGGAGCAGCTTCATGACGATGGACTCGACCGACGGGGACATCAGCACCGTCTACCACTTGGCATGGAAGGAGTGCCCCGACTCCTGACGCCGCATCCCCGGTGGGCGGCAAGCGCCGCCCACCGGGGCTCGATCCCAGGACCCCCCGAGTGCCTGCCTCACCCGATCGGCGGCATCACCGCGCGCCCCGGGCACGCTCGCACTAGCGTGGATCTCGGACGCGCCGCAGAACTTCGAGCGGCGGGCCATGCGTTGGTGGTCCAAGGCAAGACGTCCCGCTCCCCGCGGGAAGATGCAGGTGCAAGGCCTGCCCAACGCTCGACCGACGGCCCCGGCCCCCTGCATCCGTGCAAGGGCTGGGGTCGCTTCGGTGTCGGGGGAGGGGCCACAAGGGGGAGCGGCCACAACCCTGATGCGCGAAACGTGTGCCGGGAACCGGACGGATCAAGCCCGCCCATGCGCTTCCTGCGAGCGTCGTGACAGGGCGTCGAAGACCACCGCGGCGAAGAGCACCCCGCCCGTGATCATGAACTGCACGGCAGTGTGGATATCCGTGATCGCCATGCCGGAGGCGATCGACTGGATGACCAGCATGCCGAGCACCGCGGACCAGGTCGTGCCGCGTCCTCCGAACAGGCTGGTGCCCCCGATGACGGCCGCTGCGATGGCATTGAGCAGCAGGACGCTCGAGCCTGAGCTCTGGCTCACCGAGGTGATACGGGAGGCCAGGAACAGGCCGCCGATCGCGGCCATGGTGCCCGAGACCGCGAGCACTGCCGTCTGTACCCGCGTCACCCTGAGGCTGGCGCGACGGGCCGCCTCGACGCCGCCGCCGAGGGCGTAGACCTGCCGCCCGTAGTGCGTGTGGCGGAGAATGATGTCGAGGCCGGCCACCACCACGAGGAAGACCAGCAGGGCGAGCGGCAGACCCTGGAACTGGTTGAGCAGATACGCGGCGGCGAACGCGATCACGGCCACCACTCCCGTGCGCACCGCGATTCCCCGGAGCGAACGGTGCGGCATGCCGACGGCCTTGCGGCGGCGCATGTCCTGGTAGGACACGAGGAAGACGAGGCCCGCGCCGACCGCCGCCACCGCGTAGGCGGCGGCGTCGTTGGCGAAGTAATAGCTGGTCAGCTTGGCGACGAGCCCGTTCTCGTCGAGGTTGACGGTGCCGCTGGTCCCGAGGATGTAGAGCATGAGGCCGTTCCAGGTGAGCAGCCCCGCGAGTGTGACGACGAAGGCCGGCACCCGGGTCCTGGCGAAGGAGAAGCCCTGGACGGTGCCAGCCGCGGTACCTGCGAGCACCGCGAGGATGAGGGCGAGCCATTCAGGTACGCCGTTGTTCACGTTCAGAACGGCGAAGACAGCCGCCGCGAGGCCGCTGATCGAGCCGACCGACAGGTCGAGCTGACCGAGCAGCAGTACGAAGACGATGCCGACCGCGATCAGACCCGTACCCACGATGTCCACGCTGAGATTGGACAGGTTCCGGGGCGAGAGGAAGTTCTGGTTGAGGGACTGGAAGACGATCCAGACTGCGGCAAGAACCAGGACGACGGGGAGCGAGCCCAGTTCACCGGCGCTCAGCTTGCGCCGGAGCACGGCCACCCAGCCCTCCACGGCACGGGCGGCGGCCCGCCCGGGGTGCGGAGGACGGGCCTCGGGGGTGGGTGCGGCGGGGGCGGTCCGCGTGTTGTCCGCCATGTTGCGCAGTCCTTTCACCACACCGCGTCCCGGGTGGCCGGCTGGCGGGGCACGTTTTCGGTGGCACCGGTGATGGAGGAGATGATCTGTTCCTGGGACGCGGTGTTCACGTCGAAGAAGCCGTTGTTGCGACCGAGCCGCAGTACGGCGGCCCGGTCGGCGAGAGCTTTGACATCGCCCATGTTGTGGCTGATGAGCAGTACTCCCACGCCGCTGTCACGCAGTTGGTCGACGAGGTCCAGCACCTCGGTGGTCTGCTCGAATCCCAGAGCGGCCGTCGGTTCGTCCAGGAGGAGGACGCGTGGGCCGCTGAGGAGCGAGCGAGCGATGGCGACCGTCTGCCGTTGGCCGCTGGACAGTGAGACGACGGGGGCGTGCAGATCGGGGACGTTCCTGGTCAGGCGTTCCAGCAGACGCCTGGTGCGGCGCTCCATCTCCATCTCGTCGAGGAATCCGAACCTGCGGATCTCCCGTCCGAGGAACACATTGCCGACGACGTCGAGGTTCCCGCACAGCGCCAGGTCCTGGTAGACGGTGGCGATGCCGAGGTCCCGGGCGTCATGGGGGCGCCTGATGTGGACCGTCCCGCCCTCCCACTTGATCACGCCCTTGTCCGCCGGGGCGACGCCGGAGATCACTTTGACCAGGGTGGACTTACCGGCCCCGTTGTCGCCGAGGAGAGCGACGACCTGGCCGGCGTGAATCTCCAGCTCGATGTCCGTGAGGACCTCGACGACACCGAAGCGCTTGCACACCCCGTGCAGTGCCAGCAAGGGGGGAGCCGGCACGGAAACCATCTCCTTCCGGAGCCCGGGCCAGGTCGGAACCGGCGCGTCAGGTCAACCCGGCCCTGTTGCAGGCGGACGTGAGTTGGGGGGTGCAGATCTGCTGGACGGTGTACACGCCGTCCTTCACCACGGTGTCCTTGATGTTGGTGACGGTCACGGACACCGGGGTCAGCATGACTGCCGGAACCGCCTCCCCACTGCTCGTCCTCACCGTGTCCTCGGCAACCCGGTCGAGGCTTTCACCGCGGGCCGCGGCCACGGCCATGGCGGCACCGGCGGAAGCCTCGGGGCCGAAGGGCTTGTACACGGTCATGTACTGATCCCCGCTCACGATGCGCCGCAGCGCTGCGAGCTCGGCGTCCTGCCCGGTGACGGGGGGCAGCGGGTTGACCTTGTTGCTTTTGAGGGCGGAGATGCTGCCGGCGGCGAGGCTGTCGTTGGCGGCATAGACCCCGTCGATGTTCTCGGCGCCGAGGGCGGAGATGGCGCCGGACATGTTCATGTTCGCCGCCTCCGTCCTCCACTGGTGTGTGTCATACGCTTTGCCGATCTTCACCCTCTCGTCGAGCACGGACAGCGCGCCCTGCTTGAACGAGATCGCGTTGGGGTCGCTGGAATCGCCGTTCATCATGACGATCTGGCCGCTGTCAGCCCTGTCGCCCATGGCTGTCAGCAGTGCCCTGCCCTGGAGCCTGCCGACCTCCTCACCGTCGAAGGTGACGTAACCCGAGATCGGGCCCTCCGCAAGGCGGTCGTAGGCAATCACCGCGATGTCCGCGTCGTCAGCCTTCTTGACCGCCGAGCCCAGCGAGGTGGCATCGACAGCAACGAGCAACATCGCGTCCACGCCCTCGGTGATCATGGCGTCCACCTGTTGCTGCTGAGTGGCCACATCGTTCTTGGCGTTGGCGTACTCGACCGCGCAGTTGCCGCACAGCTCCTTGATCTTCTTCTCTATCAAGGGCCTGTCCTGTGTCTCCCAGCGGGCCGTGACGGCGTCCGGCAGCAGCACACCGATCGTCGGCGCGTTCGCGTCTCCGTCCCCGGCGCCCGGCCCGCATGCCGCAAGAGAAAGGGCCGCCGAGACGGCGGTCAGGGCGATGGCCGCGTCCCGTGTCCAGGCCTTCATGTGAGAGACCTCCTACGGGTTTCCGGTGCCGCGCCCCACCGGCATATGCCGCGCGCGTGGGGCATCGACGCGTGTGCATCGCGGCGCCGAGGTTCGTCCGCGACTCGGTCGGGCCGCACGGTGGAGGGCCCGATCGGACAGGCCTCGCTGAGTCGGATCGCCACCTCGGCAGGGAACGGCTCGGGCGGTCGCAGAGCGACATCGCCCACCCCGGCGGGGTGGGGCCTCGGCCCGACCAGCCCGGCACCGGCGGCTACCTCTTCGAGCATGACGACATCCGGCCTCCTCGTCATGCCACGCGTACGTGAAAGCACCACGTGGAAGTGGCGAGACGGCCACGTCGTCAGTGTGACACCGGCTGCGGTGATCTGCGAACGCAGGGGAAACGGCCATTGCTGCTCGACGCAGGGCACCCGCGCTGGGACCGGTGACCTGGGCGGCCAGGCCTGCCACGATGGCAGTCAAGGGAATCTGTCCGGTTGGTCCGCATATGCGATTCTGGAACGTGACTGCCCCGAGCTTGTCGGCATCTGCGGCATGGACGGGAGGTAGGTGGCGGACATGCCTCATGACGGCCCTGCCCGGGCCGGCGCCACGGAGCTGCGGGCATCCGGGACCGGCGCCGCAGGCACAGGTTCTCCGCCTCCGGAGCCGGCGGCCGCCATGAGCGATCAGGCCCTGACGTTCGCCGCGGCGGAGCTGGCAGCGGTCTATGTGCCCGGTATCGGGAGCGAAGAGCTTCGGTTGGTGGAGACGGCCGGATGCGCCCCTTCCCGTTACCGGCTGCCGGAGTCCTTGCCCCTGTCCGGTGACTCACCTGCGGCGCACGCCTTCCGCGCCGACCGGCCTCTGTGGCTGAACTCCGCCGAACTCGCCTCCTACTTCGCAGGCGGGCCGGCACCGTCGCCGGCGGAGGCGTCGCTCGGCGCGCTGCCGCTCCGGACGGGAAGTACGCGGCTGGGCTGCCTCGTCGTCCTGGGGAGTTCCCCGGGCGGCTTCGACGCCGAGCAACGGCGATTCCTGGAGCGCTACGCTGACGCCGTCGTCGGCGTGCTCCAGGCCGGGACCGACCGCACCACGCCGTCGTCGCTGCTCGCTCCCGCCCTGCGGAGTCTGCGTGTCGGCTCCTTCGTCCTGGTGCCGGACACGGGCCTGATCGAGGCGGATGAGACCCTGCTGGAGCTGGTCGGCATCGCGCCGGACGACTTCGACGGCAAGGCGGAGACCCTGCTCGCGCATGCCTTCCCGGAGGACATGCACGCGCTGATGTCGGTACTGGAGCCGTCCACCCAGCCGTCGGTCCGGCGGGAGCTGGAGTTCCGTGTCCGCTGCTCCACTGGTGAAATCCGCTGGCTCAGCCTGAGCAGCCGGGTGGTGGCGAGCGCGGACGACCGGCCGGAGCAGGTGCTGGGCGTGGTGACGGCGACCTCGGTCCAGCGGCGGGGCGACGACGACGTGTCCAGGATCCAGTGGCTGACTGCCGCACTCGACGATGCGGCAACCGTTCGTGACGTCAGCCGGGTGATGGTCACCGCGCTGCGTGAGCCGCTGGGCGCCGACCGGGTGGCGCTCGCCGACTTGCAGGACGACCGGCTCATGGTCACCTTGCTCGACCCGCCGCAGCCCGCCGCCTGGCCGGAGATATGGCGTCCCCAGTGGCGTTCGGAGTGGCCCGACGCACCGGTCAGCGCGTTGCCCACACTTCAGTTGGCCCTGCGGGACGGACGTGTGGATCTGTGGCCCGCCGGGACGGCCTTCGAACCCGGACTCGCAGGGATCGGCACCGGAGGTCTGGCCGTCCTGCCGCTCCCTGCCAAGGGCCGGGTCGCAGGCGTGTGCCTGGTCGGCTGGGACCGGCCGCACGAGTTCGTTCCCGAGGAGCGGTCCCTGCTGACCGCCACCGCGGCGCTGGTCGGTCAGGCCCTCAAGCGTGCGCACGAGCACGACGCCGAGCAGGAACTCGCGACGATGCTGCAGCGCAGTCTGCTGCCCCGGCGCCTCCCCGTGCTGCCCGGGGGGACGGCCGTGGCCCGCTATCTGCCCGCCAGGCGGGGGCTGCAGGTGGGCGGTGACTGGTACGACGTCATCGACCTCTCCGAGGAACGCGTGGCGCTGGTCATCGGTGACGTGCAAGGACACAGCGCCGGAGCCGCGACGATCATGGGTCAGATGCGTACCGCGGTCCGGGCCTACGCGGTGGAGGGCCACCCGCCCGACGTGGTCGTCTCACATGCCAACCGCCTGCTCGTCGGTATGGAGACCGACCTGTTCGCCACCTGCTGCTATGCCGAACTGGACATGGAGGAAGGCAACGTCCTGTTCGTCCGGGCCGGGCACCTCCCACCGCTGGTACGCCATCCCGACGGCCGTACCGAGGAGGTGCACGTCGAGGGCGGGCCCCCGCTGGGCATCATCGCGGAGGCGGAGTACCCCATGACCGCATGCGCACTGGCCCCCGGCACGGTACTCGCCCTGGTCACCGACGGCCTGGTCGAGGCCGCTGACCTGCCCCTGGACGAGGGTCTGCAGCGGACGCGCACCGCGCTCGGTGCCGCTGATCCGGCGGATCCGGGGAGGATGGCCGACGAACTGCTCGGCGACATCGGCCGTCGTGAGGACGACGTGGCGCTGTTGCTGCTGCGCTACGACGGCATGAAGACCCGGCCGATACGGGCCGGCTGGGCGGTGTGGCGGCTGCCCGACGCGGTGATGCACGCCCGCCGTTTCACCGCGCGCACGCTGCGTCGGTGGAAGGTCGAAGAAGAAGCCGATGCGGTGCTGCTGGTCGTGTCCGAACTGGTCACCAACGCCCTGGTGCACACCGGCGGTCCGGTCCACGTCGACCTGATACTCCGCGGGGACCGGCTGCGCGTCAGCGTCAACGATGCCTCGCCGCGTGCGCCCGCCAAGCCGGTGATCGTGGACTGGGAATCGACCGGCGGCCGAGGCCTGCTCCTGGTCGAGGCGATGTCGGAGTCCTTCGGTTCGGTGCCGGTGGCCGGCGGCAAGCAGGTGTGGAGCGAGATCGCTGTGCCCCGGAGTGAGCCGGCTCCCTCGGACTCGGACCTCCCGACGGAACGAGGAGGTCTGCCATGAGTACCCGTGTGCGGCGCGCCGTCGCGGCACTCGTCGCGGGACTCATGACGATGTCCCTGGCCGCCTGCGCAGGAGACGACGACGCGGGCACGGACAGTTTCCGCGTCGGTCTGCTGCTCCCGAGCCGAGCGGTGCCCCGCTGGGAGCACTCGGACAAGCCGCTGATCGAGCAGCGGCTGAAGCAGCTGTGTCCCCGCTGCACCATGGAGTACGCCAACGCCGAGAACGACGCTGCAAGGCAGCGGCAACAGATGATGTCCATGATCACCAAGGGCGTCAGGGTCATGATCCTCGATGCCACCGACACCAGAGCGCTGCGCTCGTCGATCCAGGAGGCGCACGAGGCGGGCGTACAGGTCATCGCCTATGACCGGCTCGCCGAGGGCCCGATCTCGGGCTATGTCAGTTTCGACGGTGGGCAGGTCGGCAGGCTCCAGGGTGAGGCGCTCCTGACGGCCATGGGCGACAGGGCGGACGGCGGGAACGTCGTCATGATGAACGGCGATCCGACCAGCCCCAATGCGGCGTGGTACAGGAGGGGCGCGCTGTCCGTACTCAAGGGCACGGTCAAGATCGGCAGGTCGTACGACACGGTGGGCTGGAGCACGGACAACGCTCACGCCAACATGGACGCGGCCATCGCTGCTCTGGGCCCGGACCGGATCGGCGGCGTCCTGGCGGCCAACGACACGATAGCCGCAGGCGTCATCTCCGCTCTCAAGAAGGCCGGTGTCAGGGACCTTCCGCCCGTCACCGGTCAGGACGCCGACCTCGACGCCGTGCGACGCATCGTCAAGGGCGAGCAGTACATGACGGTGTACAAATCCTTCAGGGCGCAAGCCGCCGCAGCCGCCGCCATGGCCGTCGCCCTGGGGCGCGGTGAGGAACTCCAGGAAGTCGCCACAACGACGACGGACAGCCCCACCAAGAAGCACATCCCGTCCGTCCTGCTCACTCCGCGCGCCGTGACGGTCGACAACATCAAGCAGACACTCGTCAAGGACGGCGTGTACACCATCGACCAGATCTGCACGCGGGAACTCCGGTCCGCCTGCGAGCGGGCCGGGCTCGCCCCGTAGGAAGACCCCGTGTCGACTGATCACGCCGGTCGTGGGGTTCGTCCGCCCTTCTTTTCCTTCTCGCCCTCGCCCTCGCCCTCGCCGTCGCGGAGCGTCGGGCGGCGGCGGCCGGCGGCGATCTCCGTCACCATGTCGGCGAGCTGTGCGCAGGCCCGCTCGATCTCCTTGTGGGTCTGGTTGCGCTCGCTGACCGCGGCCCCGAGCAGCAGCGCGGTCAGCGAGGCGGAACCGTTGAACGCCTGCAGAGTGATCATGTTGGTGAGCAGGTCATGACCGGCGAACGGGCCTGACCCATGGGCAGCGGCGATGATCGCAAAGGTCGACACGGCCAGTGCGCAGGGCGCGGCCCCGGCCAGTTGGAAGCGGAAGGCCGCCCAGATCAGCACCGGGAAGCCGAGGAACAGCAGCGGCGTGCTGTGGATCTCGAGGAAGCCGACGCAGACAACGGCTGCCAGAAGCAGCAGTCCCTCCACCCAACGGGACGGCCGCACATTCCTCGGCCAGTGTGCCGAGCGGAGGACAAGCAGGACCGGCGCGACCACCAGGACACCCATCGCGTCGCCGGTCCACCAGACCGACCACGTCGGCCAGAACTCGTCGGCGCTCAGCACACCGGCAAGGACCAGGGTCCCGCTGCCTGCCGTGGCGCTGATGAGCATCCCGGTGAACGCACCGAGAAAGATCAGTGCCAGCGCATCCCGCAAACGGTCCATTTCGCTCCGGAATCCCGTACGGCGGAGCAGCATGTACGAGGCGACGGGTGCGAGGGTATTGCCCGCCACGATCGCGAGCACGGCCGGGATCGACGGCCCGAGCGAGACGTTGACCAGGAACGCGCCGAGTGCGATCCCGGGCCAGATCCGTGGGCCGCGGAGGAGCAGGGCCGCCAGGGCGACCCCGGTCGGTGGCCACAGCGGGGTGACCTGGCCGCGCACCAGCTGCTGGAACAGTCCCAGTTTGGCCGAGCCGTAATACAAACCGGCAACGGCGCAGATCTCCAGAGCAGTCACGCCACCGCGCCGGAGCCGTTCATGCCGCGCGACAGTCATGGGGCGACCTCCGCATCAGTCACCGAACTCCATCATCCGTCGGATCCCCCGGCTCCTCCACGGCACCGCTACGGCGTCGGCAGACTCGGGGCTCAGGTCTGCGGGGTGCGCAGGGCGAGCACGGCCATGTCGTCGTGACCGTCGCTGGGATGGTGATCGGCCAGTGCTTGAACGAACTCCTGCAGGGGCAGGGCGGCATACCCGGTGGCGAGCTCGGCGAGCTCGTTCAGACTCTCGTCGATGGGGTGGTCAGGATGCTCGATCAGCCCGTCGGTGAAGAAGACCACGGTGGCGTCCTGGGGCAGGAAGTGCGAGTGGTCGGGGCGGGGCTGCTCGGGGTCGACCCCGAGCGGCAGCCCGGGCTCGGCAAAGAGATATTCCGCTCCGCGTTCAGGGGTGATCAGCAGCGGTGGGACGTGCCCCGCGGTGCTCCAGTGGAGTCGCCAACCCGGAGCCTCCGGTTCGATGCGCGCCAGGGTGGTGGTCGTGACGGGATTGTGCGTGATGGCCTGCAGGGTGCGGTCGAGCTGGGCAAGGATCGCGCCCGGCGGATTGCCCCGGTCGAACAGCAGGGCGCGCAGCATGTTACGGGTGGAGGCCATGGCGGCCGCGGCGTGCAGATCGTGGCCGACCACGTCACCGATGACGACGGCCACAACGTTCTCGGGCAGCGGGACGGCGTCGTACCAGTCCCCGCCGAGTCGACTGGGCTCGGCAGCGGGCCGATAGACGGCGGCGGCGGTGAAAGGCCGCAGGTCGGGCAGCGTCGGCAACAGAAGCCGCTGGAACTGCTCGGCTCCGTGCCGAACCCGTTCGAACAGGCGGACATTTTCGATCGCGATGGCGGCGGCGCTGGCCAGGGCAACGACGACGTTCTCGTCGTGGACGTCGAAGGGCTGTTCGTCGAGCCGCTCGGACAGGTAGAGGTCACCGTAGATCTCGCCGCGAACACTGATGGCGACGCCGAGCAAGGTGCGCAAGTGCGGGTGGCCGGGCGGGAACCCGACGGAGGACGGATGAGCCGAGATGCCGTCGACGCGCAGCGGCTCGGGGTGGCGGATCAGGTGCCCGAGAACACCCAGACCGCGAGGAAAGTCGGTCCCGGCCAGATCAGCGCGTTCCTGCTCGGACAGGCCGGCAGTGATGAACTGCTCCACGCGCTCTCCGGACTCGTCCAGTACGCCCAGCGCCCCGTAACGGGCGCCGACCAGGTCCATGGCGGTGGTCACGATACGTTGCAGCACCGCAGGCAGCTCCACCTCCCGGCTGATGGCCACCACGGCATCCAGCAGGCCCTGCAGTCGGTCCATGGCGTCGAGCAGGGAGCGCAGTTCGTCGTCGATCCGTCCCAGCTCGGTACGCAGACGCACATGCAGGTCGGGGAGGTGCGGCAACCTCGATTCTTTCCCTCCCTTCTCGCCTGCCATCACGAGCGCCTGGTCCGGCTCGCTCGGTACAGCCGAGTCGACGTCCGCACCGACACGGCCGGGCACGCCCGCCGGGCAGGACGGATCCGCTCGTACAGCCCCTCACTCGAGCGGTACATTCCGTCCTCCTGACACGATCCTGATCAATCGAGACGGCAAACGACGTAGCCGAGCGTGGACCCCTCTTCCATGGTGCACCGAACGTCCTCGACCTGTTCGTTCGGCGGCACTGCTGTGGTGGCAGCCGGGGCCCGGCCACAAGATGGACGACAATGCGCCACTGTGAACGGCACGGTGGTCGGTGCTTCACGGGAGGACCGTGTGACCGCTTCGTCACCCGCTGCCGACACAGCGCCGGCCCGCTACGACGACCTGCGCGCGCTGGTGATCAACTGCACCCTCAAGCGGTCACCGGAGCCGAGCAACACCCAGGGACTGATCGACCGCAGCACCGCCATCATGGACGCACAGGGCGTGCGGGTCGACGTCCTGCGGGCCGTCGATCACGACATCGCCACCGGCGTCTGGCCCGACATGACGGAGCACGGCTGGCAGACAGACGCATGGCCGCAGCTGTACGAGCAGGTCATGGCGGCCGACATCCTCGTGCTGGCCGGCCCCATCTGGCTCGGTGACAACAGCTCGGTGATGAAGAAGGTGATCGAACGCCTCTATGCCTGTTCCAGCCTGCTCAACGACAGGGGCCAGTACGCGTATTACGGACGTGTCGGCGGCTGCCTGATCACCGGGAACGAGGACGGCGTCAAGCACTGCGCCATGAACGTCCTCTACAGCATGCAGCACCTGGGCTACACGATCCCTCCCCAGGCGGACGCCGGATGGATCGGCGAGGCCGGGCCCGGCCCCTCCTATCTCGACCCCGGATCGGGCGGCCCGCAGAACGACTTCACCAATCGCAACACCACCTTCATGACCTGGAATCTTCTGCACCTGGCCCGGGCGCTGAAGGATCTGGGTGGCATCCCCGCCTACGGCAACCAGCGCACCGCCTGGGACGCCGGCTGCCGCCGCGACTACGAAAACCCCGAGCACCGGTAGGCGAACCCCGGCCAGTGCGGTTACCCCATGGGTTCACCGGGGTTCGAGCTCCAGGCTCCCCAGCCGTGTTTGCAGCTGCGTGAAGCAACGGCAACGCGTTGCTGCGTCCGCGCAACTCCCGGCCGCCGTTGCCGTGATGTCCTGCGCCTGTGTCGTCATTGGGACAAGGCCCATCCCTGCCACGCGAATTGAGTGACAGGTCTCCCTTCCTGACCGGATTCTGTCCAGCGCGTGAACACCTTTTCGCGCTGAGTGGAAGGGCTTGGACCGAATGAAAAGAACCCGCCTACTGGTGGCGACGGCCTTGGGGCTCGTGCTGAGCGCCGGCGCCGTGCCACCGGTATCGGCACGGACCGGCGCCGCGGATGCGGCGCCGTCCGGAGCCGCCGCCATGGGGAAGACCGCGACCGTGCGGCTGATCACCGGTGACCGGGTCACGGTCACCACGGATGCCGCGGGCAGGAGCACAGCCTCCGTCGAGCCCGGCACCGGGCGACGGGGAGTGCTGTTCCGCACCATCGAGCAGGACGGGCATCTGTCGGTCATTCCGTCGGACGCCTCGGACCTGGTCGCCACCGGACGGCTGGACCGCGAACTGTTCGATGTGACCGCGCTCGTCTCCCAGCAGTACGACGAAGCGCACACCGACGCGCTGCCGCTGATCGTGGAGCAGGGCAAGGACGTGGCGGACGGCACCATGAGCCGGCTCACCCGCCTCGCCGACGACGGCGCACCCGCGCACCGGCTCGACAGCATCGGGGCGATGTCGCTCCGGGTCGCCGAGAACGACCTCGGCACATTCTGGAAGCACCTGGCTTCCGGGGGTTCGCGGGACGACGCCCGTGCCCAGGGCACGCCCAAGGTGTGGCTGGACAGCCGCGTCCGTCCCTCCTTGGACAGGAGCACCGCCCAGATCGGGACCCCCGCCGCATGGGAGGCCGGGCTGCGGGGCGAGTCCGTCAAGGTCGCGGTCCTGGACACCGGCGCCGACGCGTCCCATCCCGACCTGGTCGGCCGTATCGCCAAGGCCGAGGACTTCTCCGGCAGCTCCGGCACCAACGACGCCTTCGGTCACGGCACCCACGTGGCCTCGATCGTCGCCGGCAGCGGCGCCGCGTCCGGCGGCATCCGCAAGGGCGTGGCACCGGACGCCGACCTGCTGATCGGCAAGGTTCTCGGCGACGACGGCTACGGCACCGAGTCCCAGGTCGTCGCCGGTATGGAGTGGGCGGCTGCCCAGGGCGCCGAGGTGGTCAACATGAGCCTCGGCTCGGAGGGCGCCAGCGACGGCCAGGACCCGATGAGCCTGGCCCTCAACGCGCTGACCGAGAGCACCGGCGCGCTCTTCGTGGTGGCGGCGGGCAACGCCGGTGAGCAGGGGCAGAGCACCGTCGGCTCGCCCGGCGCCGCGGACGCGGCCCTCACCGTCGGCGCGGTCGACCGAGCCGATGTCCTCGCCTCGTTCTCCAGCCGGGGCCCGCGCGCCGGGGACAAGGCCGTCAAGCCCGATGTGACCGCGCCCGGAGTCGGGATCGTGGCGGCACGTGCGGCCGGCACGACGATGGGTCACCCGGTTGACGCGCAGTACGTCGCGGCGTCCGGTACGTCGATGGCCGCCCCGCATGTCGCGGGCGTCGCGGCCCTGCTCGCCCAGCGGCACCCGGACTGGGGCCCGGAGCGGCTGAAGGACGCGCTGGTGAGCACCTCCCGTACGATCCCCGGCCAGAAGGTCACCGAACAGGGTGGTGGCAGGGTCGACGTGGCCGCCGTCGTAGTGGGACCGCTGACTGCGACCGGCACCGTCGCCCTCGGCACGTACGAGACCGGTAACGGCAGCCCCCGCTCGACGAAGATCCGCTACACCAACCACTCCGGCGAGGACCTCACGCTCGGCCTCGACGTCCGGCTGGCCACCACCGGGGGTCGCGAGGCCGCCGAGGGCGCGGTGCGCCCCGGCACGGATTCGCTGCGGGTCGCGGCGGGCCAGACCGTCGAAGTGCCCGTGACGGTCGACCCCTCCCGCCTCCAGCGGGGCGCCTACTACGGCTATGCGACCGCCACTTCCGCCGACGGCAAGGTAAAGGTCCACACCACACTGAGCCTGCTGGTCAAGGGCCCCGTCCACCGCCTGACGGTCACCACCTACGACCGCAAGGGCAACCGCTCCGGCGCGCTGCCCAACATCTGGGGGACCGACGGGTTCGTCCGGTACACCGACGAGGACCGGGGCATCGCCGAGCTCGAGGAAGGCACCTACCAGCTCGATCTTCCCTCCATCGCATCGGACGGCTCGGAGCTGCGCCATGTGATCCTTCCCGAGGTGAAGGTGACCAAGGACATGGCGGTCACGCTGGACGAGCGCAAGACCACCAAGGTGGAGATCCGCACCCCGCGGCCGGCGGAACAGCGCGGCATCGTGCACTACCAGATGCACCGTGAGATCGACGGTGTCGGTCTGACGCAGGGCGTCATGTACTTCGACAGCGCCCGACGGATCTACGTCAGCCCCACCGCCGAAGTCACCGACGGAACCTTCGAGTTCGCCTCCCGCTGGCAGCTCGTCGCACCGCTGCTCCGGGCGGAGGTACCCGGGTCCGGCATCGACCTTCAGGCCTACTACATGTCGCAGTCCCCGCTCTTCGACGACCGGGGCCGGCGCCTGACCGCCGTCGACGCGGGGGATGCCTCCGCGCCGCGCTTCGACCGCGCCCGCGGCAAGCTCGCCGTGGTGACCAACCGCGACAACATCAACGAGCCGGACATGCTGATGAAGGCCGCCGAGGCCGGGGTCGCGGCCGTGGCCCTCGTCCACTTCAGCAACCAGCCGTGGACCCGTTGGGAGCCCGACGGCGACCGCTGGGCGCTGCCCACCGTCAGGATCGGCGCCGACGCGGGCGCCAAGTTGCTGGCCCGTATCGAGGACCGCAGGACACACGTGCACTTCACGGGCACGGCCCGCAGCCCTTACCTGTACGACGTCATGCAGGTCTCCTCGCAGCGCATCCCCAACAAGGTGGTGCACACCGTCACGGAGGACAACAGCGCCGTCATCCGCACCACGTACGCCGACAACGGCGGTACGCCGTGGGCGTCCGAGCAGCGGTTCGCCCGCCGTCCGTACCAGGATTTCGCCTGGCTCCAGTACTCCCGGTTCGTCCCGACGGGCTTCGAGCGCACCGAGTACGTCTCGGCGGGGGACACCGCCTGGGAGCACAGGGTGCACCACGAGACCATCAGCCAGGACCGCGAACTGACGGTCGGGATGCGCAGCGCCCCGCGCACCTACCGTGCCGGTGAGCAGCTGCGGGAGACCTGGAACGAATCGGTCGTGCGTCCGTCGATCCCGCGCGGCTCCGGCCTCGCCTCCGTCCGCGACGGCAACGTCCTCGCCCTGCGCATACCGGAGTTCACCGACTCGACGTCCGGACACTGGTCACGCAAGCTCGAGAATTCGGGCGACGGTGGCGGCGTCGGCACGGGCGCCGGCGCCTCCCAGCAGGGCGACACGGCGAAGGCGGTCCTTTTCCGCGACGGCAAGAAGATCGCCGAGGCGGGCAGCGCCTGGACGGACTTCGAGGTGCCCGCCGGGGCGGCCGACTACCGGCTGGACCTGTCGACCAGCCGGACGTCGCAGGAGTGGGCGTACGGCACCGAGACCGAGACGTCCTGGTCGTTCCGGTCCGCGGCCGGCGGCGAGGCGAAGCTGCTCCCGCTGCTCCAGCTCGACTACGACGTTCCGGTGGACGAGCGCAACGAGGTCAAGTCCGGCCGTACGCATGCCGTTCGGCTTGCGGTCCGCGCCCAGGACGGGCTGGCCGCACCGAAGGGCGTGGTGATGCGGGTCGAGGCGTCGTACGACGACGGTCGTACCTGGAGCCGTGCCTCGCTGCGTGACAGAGGGGCAGGCGCCTACGAGGCGACCGTCACACGGCCGTCCGGCGTGCGCGGCGACGCGTACGTGACGCTGCGGGTCACCGCCCGGGACGCCGCCGGCAACAGTGTGCGGCAGACCGTGACACGGGCCTACCTGCAGCAGGGCTGAAGCGCCAACGTCAGCGGCGGTGCGGCCGGCGAAGATCGTCGGCCGCACCGCTGTTCTCCGAACTCTTCCCGGCTCAGACCCAGTTGCGGCGCGCGGCCTGCCAGCCGAGCTGCATCCGGCTCGCGACACCGGCGATGGTCATCAGGTGCTGGATGCGGCGCTGGACGGTGCGTCTGCTGATGCCCATCTGCCCGGCGATCGACTCGTCCGTGATGCCCGCGACCATCAGGGACAGCAGGCGCTGGTCGTCGATCGTCAGCGAGTCGGCATCGGATTCCAGCACGTGAGCGCCGATCCGGCCTTCCGGAGTCACCCGCAGCGGAGCCCCGATGTCCCAGTACCGCTCGAACAGCGCGACAAGTGCTTCCAGCAGACTGCTGCCCCGCACGACGACCGCCGTCACCTCACGCGGGTCACCCGCCGGCCCGGCCGGTGCCAACGGGCAGATCGCCACGCACCGGTCGGCGATCGCCATCCGCAGTGGCAATGTCGGCACCGTACGCGCGGCCTCCCCGGCCCGCACCGCCCTGACGATGTTCTCCATTCCGCCGGTGTCGTCGAAGTAGGCCTGCTCGTACAGGACCCGGTAGCTTACGCCGCGCGCCAGGGCGTCGAACTCGGCCTGGTTCGTGCCGGACGGCATGGCGACGTACTGCGCCCTGCAGAACCACAGCAGCTCTTCGCGTGCGCTGTCCTGAACCTGCCTCAGCCGCTGGCGCAACGCCCCGGCCCCGGTGACGAACTCGACCACCTCACCCGCGTCGCGGATCCAGGCGTTGCGCCGGTAGGTCTCCATCAGTTCGGACACGGCCGCGCGGGCCTTGCCGAGCTCGTCGGCGCGGCGTTCGAGCTGCGGCAGCAGGGTCACGTCGGGCGGGTTGGCGGCGAACCGTCCCGAGGTCCCCTCCACCCTGCGGGCCAGCCCCTTCTCCTCCAGTGCGCCGAGCAACCGCTCGGCGGTCCGGGCGTCGAGTCCCGTCGCCGTGGACACCTCGCCCGCCGACGCCGTGACGGCGACGACGAGCGCGCGGTACACATCCGTCTCGGCGACCGACAGCCCCACTGCCTCCAGCATGTTTCCCTCCCCAGCCCCTTGTCGGCACGGACTGCTCGCGCACCACTTCAAAGGCAACGAGGGACTCTACGCCGAAGCCGTGCCGGAGATCGACCACTGGCTGCGCGGTGCGGTCCCTCAGGCGTGCTGCGCCGTGGCCGTGGCCCGCGCGAGGTTGTCTTCGATCCGGGCCAGGACCTCGAGGGCTTCGGCCTGTTCGTCGGGGGACAGTCCGTCGACGACGCTGGCCTCGAGATCGAGCCATACGCGCTCCACCTCATGCCGCAGGGCGTTGCTGGCGGCCGTGGGTTCGACGATGGTGACCCGCTTGTCGCCGGGGGAGGGGCGGCGGCGGACGAAGCCCGCGTTCTCCAGGCGTTGAATCGTGCGGGTCATCGTGGCGGCGTCCGAACCGACCAGGCGGACGAGGTCGGTCTGGCGCTGGGGGCCACGGTCCCACAGCTGCAGCATGACCAGTTCCTGGCCGACATGGAGGCCGACGCGGCGCAGCAGCTGTCCGGCGAGCATGCGGTGCAGGCGCCCCACGCGGAAGATCGCGTGACTGACGGTGCGGGCGGCGACGGAACACGGCAGCGGCGTGGGTGCGTCCGCCGACGCCGTGGTCTCGGCTGCGGTGGACCGACTGGTGCCCGTGCTTTCCGGCTGGCTCATGTCTTCCTCGCTGCGCGGTCTGAAGTTGGTTGAGCAAGGAAAGCTTACCGCTCCGCTGTGAACCCGAGGGCTGTGGGGGTGCGGCCCGTGTTGGCAAGGCGCAGGAGGGGTGAGGTGACGTGGATCACTGGTGCGACGGGATCGATTCATGCGATTTACTTGTTCGGACAGTAAACGGCGCGATCAGCGCTCATCCGTCATGGGCTGCCGGAAAGGGTGGCCCGCTCTGAGACAAGGACGTGATCATGTCGACGGCCTTCCAGCCCTACGACCTCAACGGCAAGCGCCTGGCCAACCGCATCGTGATGGCTCCGATGACCCGCAGCCGTGCGTACGGGGATGGGCAGTGCGCGACCGATCTGATGGCCACCTACTACGCGCAGCGGGCGAGTGCCGGTCTGATCGTCACGGAGGGCGTCCAGCCGTCGGTGGTCGGCCAGGGCTACCCGGACACGCCGGGTGTCCACTCCGCCGAGCAGGTCGAGGCCTGGCGCAAGGTGACCGACGCCGTGCACGCCGAGGGCGGTGTGATCTACCTGCAGCTGATGCACACCGGCCGGGTGGGCCACCCGAGTCTGATGGGCCTCACGCCGGTCGGCCCGTCCGCGGTCGCGGCCAAGGGCCAGGTTTACACGCACGAGGGTCCGAAGGACTTCGTGACGCCGAAGGAGCTCACCGAGGCCGGGATCTTCGAGACGATCGCCGACTTCGTCTCCGCCGCGCGCAACGCGATCGAGGCCGGCTTCGACGGTGTGGAGCTGCACGGCGCCAACGGCTACCTAATCCACCAGTTCCTCGCCCCGAACTCCAACCAGCGCACCGACGGTTGGGGCGGTTCGCCGCAGGCTCGCATCCGGTTCGCCGTGGAGGCCGCCAAGGCCGTCGCCGAGGCCATCGGCCCGGACAAGGTCGGCTTCCGCCTCTCTCCCGGAGCCCCCCTGCAGGACATCGACGAGTCCGACCCGGCGGACCGGGAAGAGACCTACGCTGCGCTGGTGGACGCTCTCGCCCCGTTGGGTCTGGCCTACCTGCACCAGATGGAGGTCCCCGGGGTTCGCGACCTGACTGTCCGTCTGCGCAAGCAGTGGCCGGCCACCTACATCCTCAACCCCGCCACCGCCCCGCGCCCCACGGGCCCGGAGGAGCTGCAGCTGATCGAGGACGGCATCGCCGACCTGATCGCCTACGGCAGCCTGTTCCTGGCCAACCCCGACCTGCCCAAGCGGCTCGCCGCCGGTGGCCCGTTCAGCACCCCGGACCCCACCACCTTCTACGGCGGTGACCAGCGCGGCTACACCGACTATCCGACCCACGACTGATCTGCGGACGTCAGCCCTGTACGAGTGTGGCTGGCCGGGCACACTGCGGCGTCATTAGTTGTTCGAACAGTTCACGGGCTCGTCCTCGAAGAGCACGAAAAAAGGAGGGCACCTCGACGAATCGCGTGCATCAGCCCAACTCCCTTTCTGGAACGCTCAGGTCGGCGGCAACCCGGATGAGCGCACGGCAGTAGCCGATGTGCCGCCCGTTACCGGTACACGCTCCTCTGGTGTGGGGATGAGTTGCTCTGCCCAGATGGTCTTGCCCTCGCGGATGTAGCGGGTACCCCAGCGTTGGGTGAGTTCGGCGACCATGTACAGGCCGCGGCCGCCCTCATCGTAGACGCGGGCGCGGCGCAGGTGGGGGCTGGTGCTGCTGCCGTCGGAGACCTCGCAGATCAGTGTCTCGTTCTTGATCAGGGTCAGGCGGATCGGGCCGCTGGCGTACCGGATGGCGTTGGTGACCAGTTCGCTGACGACCAGTTCCGTGATGAACGCGGCCTCTTCCAACCCCCAGGCGGCCAGTTGGTCGCCCGCGCGTCGGCGTGCGTCGGCGACGGCCGCGGGGTCGAGGGGGACGTCCCAGGAGGCGACATGCTCGTCCTCGAGGATGCGGGTGCGGGCCAGGAGCAGGGCGATGTCGTCGGTGTGCGGTTCGGGGTGCAGTGTGTCCAGGACGGTGTCGCACAGCGTGTCGAGCGAGGCGGTGGGCTGGGCGAGGGTATGACGCAGGGCGGACAGTCGTTCGTCGATGTCGTGGTCCCGGCTGGTGACGAGGCCGTCGGTGAACAGGGCCAGCAGGCTGCCTTCGGGCAGGGTGATCTCGCTCGCCTCGAAGGGCAGGCTGCCCAGGCCCAGCGGAGGGCCGAGGGGCAGGTCGACGACGGTGCTGGTGCCGTCCGGGTGGACCAGCATCGGGGCGGGGTGGCCGGCGCGGGCCAGGGTGCAGGTGCCGGAGAGCGGGTCGTAGACGGCATACAGGCAACGGGCGCCGACATCGCCGGGGATCTCAGCGGTGGCATCCGCCCCCTGCTCGTCGTCGGCGTGGCTGACGATGTCGTCGAGGTGGGTGAGGAGTTCGTCGGGGGGCAGGTCGATGTCGGCGAGGGTTCGGACCGCGGTGCGGAGCCTGCCCATGGTGGCCGAGGCGTTGATGCCGTGGCCGACGACGTCGCCGACCACCAGGCCGATGCGCGCTCCGGGTAGGTCGATCACGTCGAACCAGTCGCCGCCGGCCTGGGCGCCGCCGCCGGCGGGCAGGTAGCGGGCGGCCGTCTCGGCTGCCTGGTGTGCTGTCAGGCCGTGGGGGAGCAAGGCGCGCTGCAGCGCCAGCGCGATGTCGCGCTCGTGGGTGAACCGGCGGGCGTTGTCCAGGCAGATCGCGGCCCGGGCGACCAGGTCCTCCGTGACGGCGAGACAGTCGGGGCCGAAGCGGTCACGGGTCGTGGCGTACCTGACGAACAGGGCCGTGCCGAGGATGGCGCCGCGGGCGCGGATGGGCACCGCGATCAGTGAGTGCGCCCCGCACGCGCGGGCCTGCGCCCCCTGGACCGGATCCTCGGTGAACCAGCGGACGACCTCGGGATCCGCGAGGCGGTGCAGTACCGCCCGGCCGGTGCTCAGGCACCGGGCGATGGGGGAGGAGGCCGGATGGCTGCTGAACTCACCCGGAGCGGGGCGGTCCCAGGCGATCGGGGACGCAGTCCGGAGCGCCGCCCTGCGCAGCAGGACCGGGCCGGTGAGGACGGGCGCGGGCAGGTCACCTCGGGAGACGGGCTCGAGCAGGTCGACCGCGACGACGTCGGCGAAGCGGGGCACGGCGACCTCGGCGAGCTCCTGGGCGGTGCCGGCCACCTCCAGGCTGGTGCCGATCCGGGTGCGGGCCTCGCTCAGCAGCGCGAGCCGTTCCCGGGAGTCGTACTGCTGGGAGTAGTCGGACGCCGCCAGGCCCGCCCCCTGCGTCCGGCCGGCCGCGTCCCTGAGCGGGAAGACGTCTATGGCCCAGGCGTGCGCCCTCGGCTCGCCCGGCGCTCGGACGAAGGGCTCGAAGGACTCCGGCTTCCCGCTCTCGAGCACCCGGAAGATCCGCCGCTCGACGTCCTCGTACGCTTCCGGGTGGAGGAACTCGCTGAGCAACTTCCCGTGGACCTCCTTCCCGTGGTATCCGCCGGTCCTGGTCATTGCCTGGTTGATCTGCTGCAGCCGGGCCTCGCGGTCGTACAGTGCGAAGGGGATGGGGAGTTGGTCGAATGCGCACTGCACCA
This sequence comes from Streptomyces flavusporus, assembly GCF_046267975.1. Classification (NCBI taxonomy): domain Bacteria; kingdom Bacillati; phylum Actinomycetota; class Actinomycetes; order Kitasatosporales; family Streptomycetaceae; genus Streptomyces; species Streptomyces flavusporus. The sequence goes on from NZ_CP176503.1 coordinate 9,626,409, forward strand.
GTGCGTCACCCGCGGGCTGCTCTGCGCTGTTCGCCCGGCGCTGTGCCGTCAGCAGGAACCCTGTCTCCCCCTTGGCGTCCAGCAGTGGACGCAGGTGCACTTGGACATCCAGCGGGTGGCCGTCGCGGTGCAGGACCGTGTCGTCGGCCGCAAGCAGATCGGTCACCGGCCTGCCGATGATCTCAGCCGCGGTGTATCCGAGCAGTTCCTCCGCCTGGCTGCTCCAGCAGGTCACCCGACCGTCCCGGTCCGTCACGGCGACGGTCGCGGCCATGTCTGCATCAACGCTGGTCAGCCGGCAAGCGCGCCGGTCGACCAGCTTGCGGAATCCGTCCATGGTGCCTTCCTGAACTCTCCTGCCGCGGGTGCAGGCACCATCCACGATGGTCCGGGGGCCACCGGATGGCAAGGCGAGCGGAGCGGGTAGGTGCTCGGCCACCTCACCTGCGCCTTTGCCCCAGTGCGCATGGTCCGAGCCGTTCACTGAGAGGGCGGTCGGGATGCGGGGCGCTACCGGGGCAGGAAGAGGGCCAGGAGCAGGACGACGGCCATGGCGCGGTTGCGATCAGGAAGGAGACGCGGAAGCCGTGCATGGTCGGGGCCTCGATGCCCACGCCGAGCATCACCGAGGCGGCTGTGAGCTGCGAGGGTCGGGCGCGTCGAAGTCGTCTGAAAGTCACGTCTTGCGGACGTGTTGCCTCCGGTAAGGGTAATGTCCATTACTAGTTGATGAATCATCTTCGTGTGCCGGTAGGAGGACCCATGCGTGCCCACCGTCGTACTGCACGCACCGCAACCCTGGCCGTGAGACTCACGGCCGTCGCCGTGACGGGCCTGGCGGTCGCCCCGACGGCCAGTTCGGCCACCACTGCCCCCCATCTCATCGAATAGTTGATTCGTCAACATCGAATTGGCGTCGGCTTGAACCGTCGGGGCGTACGCCCGCAGCAGTCCCGCGCGGTCCTCACAGCGATAGCAACAGATCGTGCGCCGCGGCAGCACCAACTCGGTGCGCTAGCGGCGCGGGACGATGCCGCGGACCTCGGTCGGCGGGAACCGCCTGCCAGGCAGTTGTCACCCCCCTCCCCCATCACACATAGGAGTGGTCCCCATGAAGACAGGCCTCGGCCTTCCGATCGATCACAAAGCCGACCTGATGACCTGGGCCCGGCGCGCAGACGCGAGCCCCTTCAGCACGCTCGCTCTTGCCGACCGGCTCGTCTACGACAATCCCGACACCCTGCTCACCCTGTCCGCCGTCGCCGCCGTCACGAACCGGATCCGCGTCCAGAGCGAAGTCCTGCTCGTCCCGAACTACAACACCGCGATCCTCGCCAAGCAGACCGCCACGCTCGACCGTCTCTCGGGTGGGCGGTTCACTCTCGGCATCGGCGTCGGAGTGCGTGAGGACGACTTCCTGGCAGCGGGGGTCGGCATGCGGCGGCGTGGGAGCCGGCTCAATGAGCAGATGGAGCTGCTGCGGCGGACCTGGGCCGGCCAGCCGTATGGCGAGGGGATCGGGCCGGTCGGGCCGCCGCCCGTCAGCCCTGGCGGGCCTGAAGTGCTGTTCGGCGGCTTCGTGCCGGCCATGATCGATCGCGTCGGGCGCTGGGGTGACGGTTTCCTCGGGGCCGGCGTGCCCGCCGCGGGCATGGACGCGTTGTTCCGCGACGTGGAGAAGGCCTGGGACAAGCACGGGCGCTCCGGCCGCCCCCGGCTGGTCGCCCAGGCCAACGCCGCCCTGGGGGACGCCTCGGTGATCGCCGAGGCGCAAGCCGACATCCGGCGCTACTACACCGGCGTCGGCCTCGCGGACCAGCAGGCCGCCGGAATGCTCACCACGGAGAAGACGATCCGGGACGCCGTCGCCGCTTTCGCCGGCATCGGGGCGGACGAAGTGATCCTGTACTGCTGGGCCTCGGATCCCGACCAGATCGACCGTTTCGCGGATGTGGTGTTCGGCTGAGTCGTCCCACTGGTGCGTGGGCTCAGCCCTTCGGCCGTGCGCCGGCCTGATAGGTAGGCGCGGCGACCGACGGGTAGTCCTCCGCCAGCGCCCGGTCCAGCTGTTCGGTGCGGAAGCCGCTGCGCTGGGCCCACCAGTAGGCGGCCAGGGAGACGGCCAGCTTCTCGCCCGCCGCCGCGGGAAGCCGACCTCCGCCACCAAGTCCAACGGCATCATCCACACCATGCCGTTCTGGGACGAACGGGTCGCGGAACGGGCCGCCGGGCACCCCGACGTCGCCTGGGATCAGGAGCGCATCGACGCGCTGGCCGCCAAGTTCGTCCTCGACCCCGCCCGCTTCGACGTGGTCGTCGCCTCCAACCTCTTCGGCGACATCCTCAGCGACCTCGCGGCCGCCGTGGCCGGCTCGATCGGCATCGCCCCCTCCGCCAGCCTCAACCCCGAGCGCACGTACCCGTCGATGTTCGAGCCGGTGCACGGCTCCGCCCCCGACATCGCGGGCCAAGGCATCGCCAACCCGCTCGGCGCGATCGGCTCGGCGGCCCTGATGCTCGAGCACCTCGGCCACCCCGAGGCTGCCCAGGACGTCAACGACGCCATCGCCGCCGTGCTGACCAAGCCGGACGTCCGCACCCGCGATCTGGGCGGTACGGCGACGACCGACGAGTTCACCGAGAAGCTGCTCGCACTGCTCTGACGCCCCGGAGGAGGGGAAGCCACCGATCGTCAAGCCTCACTCACCGGCAGCGGCACCATCCCCGGCGTATGCGGGCGCCGCGGAAGTGGCCTTCCACTGCCGCAGCAGGTTGTTGACCGCCTGACGGCCGGCGCGGTTGGAGCCGACGGTGGACTGGGACGGTCCGAAGCCGACCAGGTGCACGCGTGGTTCGCCGGCCACCTGGGTGCCGCGCATCGTGATCCCGCCGAGTTCGTTACGCAGCCCCAGAGGCTCCAGGTGCGCCAGGGCGGCCTTGAAACCCGTGGCCCACAGGATCGCGTCGACAGGCGTGAAGGAACCGTCCGCCTCACAGACGCCGCCGGGTTCGATGGCGGTGAACATGGGACGTCGCTCGAGGGCCCCGCGCTCCATCGCCGCCAGCGCGTACGGAGTCCAGGCCAAGTCGGTGTAGGAGACCACGCTGCCGGTGGGCCGGCCCGCTTCGACGTCGGCGGCGACCTTGGCGATGATCTGTCGGCCTTCGACCTCGGGTTCGAACCCCCCCTCACGGAAGACGGGTTCGCGACGTGTGTACCAGAACGTGGTGGCCACCCGTGAGATCTCCTCCAGTTGCTGGAGTGCCGAGATACCGCCGCCGACGATGGCGACCCGCAGGCCGGCAAACTGGTCGGCCGAGACGTAGTCGTGGGTGTGTACCTGGATGCCGGTGAAAGCCTCCTGCCCCGGGTAGTGGGGACGGACGGGGTTGGTCCAGGTGCCGGTCGCGTTGATGACCGCCCGGGCGGTCCATGTCCCTGCGCTGGAGTCCACCGCCAGCTCTCCGTCGGGCCGGGCGTCCACGCGCCGTACAGCGGTGACGGTCACCGGCCGCAGGATCGGCAGATCGGTCGCCTGTTCGAAGGTGGCGAAGTAACGCGGCACCGCCAGGCGACTGGGCTCGTCGGGGTCGACGGGCGGTTGCGGAAAGTCGGGCAGGTCGAAGATGCCGTTCACGGTGTTCATCCGCAGCGACTCCCAGCGGTGCCTCCACGCCCCGCCGGCCGCCGGTTCGGCGTCGAGCACCACGAAGGTCCGGTCACCGTCAGGGTCTGTCACGGCGCTGGTGAAGCCGCGCCGCTTGAGGTGGTAGCCGGCCGAGAGCCCCGACTGCCCGCCGCCTATGACCACCACCGTCGCGCGCCCACCTGCTCCTCGCTCGGGTTCCGTTTGTCCCCGTGCCGGAGCGGTTGCGTCAGCGTGCATCGGCCTGGTCACCACCTTGAGGGAGTGCGCTTCCGCCGGTGGCGAGTCGCATGAGGTCGGTGGTGAAGTCGACGTCGTCCAGGAACCGTTGCGCGCGTGTGGCGTTGCCGCCGAACTGGTGCTGGTAGCCGTCCCAGTTGCTGTCGGCGATCTGCCGGCCGGCTCCGCTGCGCAGCATGACGGAGAGCTCCTGGGCGGCTCGGGCGATGCGCTTGCCGAGGTCGGTCGATCCCCAGTCCTCGGGTGCGGCATACAGGGAGGTCGGCATCGGGATCGCCCGGAGGAACGCGAACAACGGCCGGAGCTGCTCGTCGACGACCATGGCGTGTCGTGCGCTTCCGCCCGTCGCCGCGAGGACGACGGGTCTGGCGATGAGCAGGTCGTTGTCGACCAGGTCGGCGAACGACTTGAACAGGCCGCTGATCCCTGCCTTGTAGACCGGGGTGGCAGCGATGACCGCGTCGGCTCGGGCGAGCAGCTCCATGGCCGACTGCACCTTCGGGTTGGGCATGCCGGAGACGATGCCCTGCGCAATGTCCGTGGCGAGAGGACCGAGATCGATCGAGCGCACGGTCGCCGTCGTGCCTGACGCCCGGAGGGTGTCGACTGTCTTCTGGGCGATGCGGTCGGCGAGCAGCCGGGTCGAGGACGGGTCGCTGACGCCGGCGTTGATGACGGCGATCGTCACCGGAGTCGAGGCGGGGGTGGGGTCGCTCATGCGGTGTCCCTTGTGGGAATCCTCGAGGGTGCTTTCAAGTGATGGGCGGTGGCGGCCGGGGCTGCGGCGACCGGCGCGCGGTCGCGCGCGAGGGTCGCCTGGGCCCGGAACATCGCCTCCGATGCCTCGTTCGCCAGGCGGGTGATGCCGGTCATCAGAACGCCGTCGGGAAGCTGGCTTGGACGGCCGGGTTGCTGTCCTGGTACGGCGAGGTGCCCGACAGGAAATTCCCTTAACAGTGTGGTGGGTTGTGCTCTCCTGAACGGACGTTCAGGAAGTGTGAGGGAGGTGTTGGGCGGGGATGACGCCGAGGTGCCCCGGACTGGACGACGGGAGCCAGGGCGTAGGCCGGTTGCCGTCAGAAAGAGTGCGGCCCGAACCGGCCCCAGGCCACGAAGACGGAAAGGGCAAGGAGGACTACGTTCACGACGACCGACTGGGCCTCCCCACGCCGCATGTGCGTGATGCCGGCGCCGAACATGGTCAGTGCCAGGCCGGACGCGGCCAGCGGAACCAGGTCCGGGGTGATGTCCACCGCCGCGGGCAGAATCAACCCGAGCGCGCCGAGGATCTCAAGGAGGCCGATCGTCTTGATCATGCTCGGCGAGAAGTTCTCGGCCCAGCCCATGGACGGTGAGGCGAGGAGCTTCTCCTTCGGCTGGGCGAGCTTGGCGGCGCCGGCGCCGAGAAACACCAGAGCGAGCAGGGTCGCGACAGCCCACAGGGCGACGTTCACAGATACCTCTTGTGATCGGGTTGTGCGGACCGCCCTGGCGGCCCCACAGCGAATTGCTTGATGTGTCACTTAAATTAGTGCAAGGTCGATGACGCATCAACTATGGGTCGGGATCGTGTGCCCTCGAAGTGAGCGGTCAGGCCCGTCAGTGGTCGATGCCGAAGCAGCGGCCCGCGCGTCGGCGACAATCCGCCCGCGCTCCGATTCCGGAAAGCGGTCGAGCATCGCGCGCAGTTCCTCGGCCTCGACGTTGGCGCCGAACGGCTCGGTGCCCGGTTCGAGCCGTACCCCTGCGGCGAGGGGGCCCGCGATGACGGGGTCGAAGCCGAAGGCGTCGACGAGGTGCGCGACGGTGATGAGGTCGTCGGGATCGTCACCGGCGAGCGCGATCGCCTTGCGGCCACGTATTCCGGTGGGCCGGGCCTCGTCCTCGAGGTCGTGGTAGCCCATGTGGTTGAACGCCTTGACCACGCGCCCTCCGTGCAGGAATTGCTGCACGATCTCGCTCGACGAGGTGCGGGGGTCGGTGAGGTCCTCGCGGATGCCGTCGACCTCCCACCAGTAGTTCATCGCGTCGATGACGAGCTTGCCTTCCAGCGCATCTGCCGGAATGGTGCGGTACTTGCCGAGGGGGAGGGCCAGGACGGCGATGTCTGCCTTCGCCGCGGCCTCCGCCGCGGTGACCGGGACCGCGCCGGGGGTGAGGACCTCGACGGTGAGGGCGATCTCGGCGGGATCGCCCGATCCGGCGATGAGGACGCGGTAGCCGGCCGCCAGGGCCAGTCGCGCCAGCACAGTGCCGGCCTTCCCCGCGCCCAGGATGCCGACCGTGCGCACGTCCGCGGTGTCCATGTCTTCTCCGTTCATGGCGTCAGCCTGCGAGGATGTCGCGGACCATCGGGACGACCTTCGTGCCGTACAGCTCGACGGCGCGCAGCCGTGCGCTGACCGGCTGCGCCCCCGTGGTGTAGATGAGGTCGAACCGGCCCATGCCGAGCGCCTTGATGGCGCGCGCCATCTTGCGGGCGACCGTCTCGGGTGAGCCGATGTACAGGGAGCCGTGCTCGATCTCGCTCTCGTACTCCTCCTTGCGGACCGGCGGCCAGCCTCGCAGCGCGCCGATGCGGTCCCGGATGACCTTGTAGTGCGGCCAGTGCAGCTCCCGGGCCTCCGCGTCCGTGTCGGCGATGAAGCCCGGCGAGTGCATCCCGACCGGATGAGCGGTCGTGCCGAACTTGTCGGTGGCACGCTCGTAGAGGTCGATGTAGGGCGCGAAGCGTTCGGGGCTGCCGCCGATGATGGCGATCATGAGCGGGAAGCCGTAGTGCGCGGTGCGGATGACCGACTGGGGCGAACCGCCGACACCGACCCACGTGGTCAGGTGCCCGAACTCGGTCTTGGGGAAGACGTCGGCGTTCTCCAGCGGAGCCCGCTTGGTGCCGCTCCAGGTGACCGGCTTCTCCTCCAGCAGCTTGGCGAAGAGCTCGATCTTCTCCTCGAACAGCACGTCGTAGTCGCTCAGGTCGTATCCGAAGAGCGGGAACGACTCGGTGAAGGAGCCGCGCCCGAGGATCACCTCGGCCCGGCCGTTCGACAGTGCGTCCACGGTCGAGAACCGCTGGAAGACGCGGACGGGATCGTCGGAGCTCAGCACGGTCACGCCGGAAGCGAGACGGATACGGTTGGTGCGCGTGGCGATGCCGGCGAGGACGGTCTCCGGAGTCGAGATCGCGAACTCCGGACGGTGGTGTTCACCGAGGGCGAGGACGTCGACACCGACCTCCTCCGCGAGAACGGCCTCGTCGACGACCTGCCGGATGGCCCGTGCGTCGGACACCGGGTTACCGGAGTCGTCTTCCGGCACATCGCCGAACGTGTCCAGACCGAAGACGAGATCAGACATGAGTGGGCTCCTTCGCAAGCAGTTCCCGCACCCGCGGGGCGACTTCGCGGCCCAGTAGCTCGATCGTGCGGGCACGGGCTTCGCGGGGCAGGTTCAGGACGTCGTATTTGAGGTCGAAACGGTTGAGATGCAGGTCGCGGGCCATGGTGGCGATCTTGCGGGCGACGGTCTCGGGGGAGCCGACGAAGAGGGCGCCCGTCTCGATCTCCGCCGCGTAGCGTTCGCGGGTCGGCTTGTAGAACCCTCGTTCCTCCGCGAGTCGGGTCACGACCGGCTGCCAGTACTGCCACCAGGTCTCGGCGGCCTCCTCGTCGGTGTCCGCGATGAGACCCAGCGAGTGCTGACCGACCGGTTGCCTGGGGTGCCCGAGCTGGTCGAGTGACCGGTGGTAGAGGTCGACGAGGCCGGCGAAGCGCTGGGGGCGGCCGCCGATGATGGCCATCATGAGCGGCAGGCCGTAGCGGGCGGCGCGGACCGCGGAGTTCGGACTGCCGCCGACACCGATCCACGTGGGGATGCCACCGGATCGCATCCGGGGACGCAGCCGCTGCTCGACGAGCGGAGCCCGGACCTTCCCCGACCAGGTCACCGCCTCCTCGCGCTGAAGGCGCATGAACAGGTCGAGTTTCTCCTCGAACAGCTCCTCGTAGTCCGCGAGGTCGTAGCCGAACAGGGGGAACGATTCGGTGGCCGATGCCCGGCCCAGCACGAGCTGGGCGCGGCCGTTCGACACGGCGTCCAGAGTGGAGAACTCGTGGTACAGCCGCACCGGATCGTTGGTGCTCAGTACGGTCACCGAGGTGCCGAGCCCGATACGTTCCGTGGCGGTGGCGATCGCGGCGAGCAGCACGGGCGTGGCGCTGTCGTTGTGGCCCTCGCGGTAGTGCTCGCCGACGCTGAACACGTCGAGCCCCACGGCTTCGGCGAGCTTCGCCTCCTCGACGAGCAGCCGAACGGTCTCGGCATCGCTCAGTGTGCGGCCGTGATCGGTCGCGACCTCTCCGAACGAGTTGAGGCCCAGTTCGAAGTCTGTGGCCGTCATGGGCTTCTCCTGTCCCGATACCCGGTGGCTGAATGGCCGCCGGGGTGGTTGACGCGTCAATGATTGTCCTAATCTAATTGACGTGTCAACTCAGGAGGATGAAGTGATGAACGAGCGACGCAAAGCACTGCCCACCACCGAGGAACTGCGGATCTGGCGCGACTTCATCGAAACGACCGAGGCACTCCGCTCGGAGCTCACGTCACGCCTACAGAGCGAGTCCACTCTGTCGCCGGGCGACTACGCCGTGCTCCTGGCACTGCAAGAAGCGGACGGGCGCCGGCTGCGCTCCTCCGAACTGGCCGCCGGCATCGGCTGGCAGCGCAGCCGCCTCTCGCACCACCTCGGTCGCATGGAACGGCGCGGGCTCATTCGGCGCGAAGAATGTGCCACCGACAGTCGAGGCGCCGAAGTGGTCCTGGCACCGGAGGGCGCCGAAGCGTTCCGGCGCGCATCCCTGCCCCATCTGCGTGTCGTCCGTGAGCTGTTCATCAGTCCCCTCACGCCGGCCCAGCTCGCCGCGGCCGACCAGCTCGCAGCGACGCTTCGAATCCGTCTCGAGGCGTTGCGCGACAGGTGCCCGCCGTCAGATCCGCAGCAGTCGGAGCCTCCTGAACGAGCTCTCCCTCCTGCGAGCGCCGCGCACCGGTTCCCCCGGAGGCGATCATGACTCGATCACACCGTTGAGGTTGATGCATCAACCGGCTCGCTGTATGATTAAGTTGACAAGTCAACCACCTTGAACCGGGGGTAGCTGCCATGAGCAACAAGCAGATCATCGCGGTCGCTGGAGCAACGGGCGCACAGGGCGGCGGCGCCGCACGGGCGATCCTCGCCGATCCGGATTCGGGCTTTGCGGTACGCGCGCTCACCCGGAATCCCACCTCGCCCGCCGCCAAGGAACTCGCCGCCCTCGGGGCCGAGGTCGTACGGGCGGACTACGACGACGAGCCGACCGTGCACAAGGCGTTGGAGGGTGCCTACGGCGCCTTCTTCGTCACCAACTTCTGGGCGCACGGCTCGGCGGCCAAGGAAACGGAGGAAATCAATGCCCTGGTCCGGGCCGCCGAGACCGCGGGCCTGCGCCACGTGGTCTGGTCGGCACTGGAAGACACCCGCGAACTACTGCCTCTGGACGACAGCCGGATGCCCGTCCTGCAGGACAAGTACAACGTGCCGCACTTCGACGCCAAGGGTGAGGGCAACGAACTGTTCAGGCAGGCCGGGGTGCCGACGACCTTCCTGAACACCACCTTCTTCTTCCAGGGTTTCGTGCAGGCCTTCGCTCCCAAGCGCGCCGAGGACGGCGTGCTGACGCTGACGATGCCGCTGGAGGACGGCAAGCTCCTCTCCGGGGTGGACGTGGCGGACATCGGCCGGACGGCTCACGCCATCCTCAAGGGCGGCGAGCAGTTCATCGGCAGCACCATCGGCCTGGCCGGCGACCACCTGACCGGTGCGCAGTACGCGGAGAAGCTGGGGGCCGTGCTCGGCGAGCCGGTGCGCTTCCAGTCGGTGCCCTACGACGTCTTCCGCGCCCTCGACGTACCGGCGGCCGAGGAGATCGCCAACATGTTCCAGTACTACGGCGACTTCGACCAGGAGTTCACCGGCGCCCGCGATCTGAACCGCCTGCGGGAGATCAACCCGGCGCTCAAGAACTTCGACGCCTGGCTGGCCGAGAACGCTTCGAGGATCGAGGTGAGCTGAGGAAGCGCGAGCGCGTCAAGGCCCGGATCGCTGACCCGGGTCTTTTGGCGTGCCGGGCGGCGGTGCCTGTCCCACGTATAGGTCCGGAGGCGCGGCCCGGGACAGTCAGGGCAGGACAGGTCGCGCCGCGCCTCCGGGGTCGTGGCTGCCCCTCAGGCGAGCCGGGCGGCATCGGGGGCATAAGGTTGGTGACCTATCAACGACGATTACACTTTCTGCATGGAAGAGACGGTGCGGTGGTTGACGTCGGAGGAGCAGCACGCGTGGCGGAGCTTTGTCCGGTTGCATGAGAAGCTCGTGGGCCGGTTGTCACGCTTGTTGCAGACGGAGTCGAATCTTTCGGCTGCCGACTTTGGGGTGTTGGTCAATCTGACGGATGTGCCGGAGGGACGGCAGCGTTATCAGGACCTGGCCCGGGCGCTGGAGTGGGAGAAGAGCCGGATGTCCCATCACATCGCGCGGATGGCCGGACGGGGGCTGGTGGTGCGCGAGGAGTGTCCCGAGGACGGCCGCGGCGCCTTCGTGGTGATAACGCCGGCGGGGCGTGCGGCGATCGAAGCGGCCGCTCCGCTCCATGTGGAGGCCGTGCGTTCGCTGTTCCTCGACCATGTCACTCCGGCGGAGCTGCGGACGCTGGCCCAGATTTCCGAGCGCGTGGTCGCGAAGCTGGAAGAAGACCAGTCCTGAGTCGGCTTGTCCGGCCGCCGCGAGGGCGGCCGGCTTCGATCCCGAGGCCGGCTCACATGGCCAGGGCGAGAGTCGGCGCGGTGGCCGCGGAAACCAGCAAGAAGACGATGGGGGCCATGGAGTTCCCGCGGGTGGCGGGATCGGCGTAGTCGCCGGCCTTGATGTGGAAGCCCACGGCGCCGATCATCGTGATGCCGAAGCCGATGGCGGCCGCTGTACCCAGGGGCTGCCAGAAGAGCCCCCCACCAGGCCCCCAGCCGCGGCGACCTCGGCCAGCCCGATGAAGCGCACCAGGCCCGCACTCAGGCCCATGTGCGACTGGAGCCCCGCGGAGACGTCGCCCTTGAGCAGCGCTTTGGGTGCACCCGCGGCCAACGCCGCGAGGGCGAGCAGCACGCTGAGAACGGCGGCGGTGATGTACATCGGGTGGGTCCTTCCCTGCGGCCCGCCGGGCGGGTGTCGTGGGCCAGTAGTTGTTTCGTCAACCAGGACTCTAGGGAAGCGTGTTTGATGCGTCAACAAAGTTGGCGGCGGCGCTGACAAGGGGCGTCTGCGACGTTCTTCGAGCCTCTGGGCTGCGGAAGAGCGCCGGAACGCCTCCCGCACCTGTCACGCCCGGTGTCGGGCGTCGAAGTGCGTGGAATGCGCGGTCAGTTTCCCGAGCGGGTCGATGAGGGTGTGCAGCTCGTCCTCGCTGAGCGAGCCCGCCCACTCCTGTTCGCGCTCGTTGTGCGCCCGGAAGGCGGAGGTGATCGCCTCCCGACCGGCGTCGGTGAGGCGCAGCTGGACCGCGCGTCCGTCGTACGGCGCGCGCTCCTTGCTGACCAGGCCGTCCCGCTCGAGCGTGTTCACCAGAGCCGACACTGCCGCGCGGCTCATGCCGGACAGCTCCGCGACCTTCTTCGCCTCGACCGGCCCCGACAGCCAGATCGCGAACAGCACCCGGAACCGGGCCACGACCAGCCGCGCGGCCGGTGCACGGTGGACTCCAGGTCGTACACGAGCATGTTGGCGGCCCGGTGCAGCGTGAGCACCATGCGCATCGCGAGTGGATCGACGCCGGGCAGTTCCCGGCCGGCCCGCTCGACGGCGTGGTCGATGAACGACCAGAAGTGCAGATGCTCGGCGTCGGGCTGTTCCTGGGTCACACCGGGAGTGTAGGCCGGGTCGCCCGCGGGCCCGGCACCGGGATTTTCTGTCCGGAGTCTTCCCAAGCGGTCGCGCCAGGGGTACGGCCCTCCCGATTAATCAAAGTTTTGATTACATACTTTGGTTCGGATATCGACTGCTTTGTTCCACATGTCGAGCTGCCGAGCAGCGATCCCACGGAGCCCCTCATGCCCGAAGCCCTCGCCCCGCCCAGTCCGGGCGCCCTGCGTGCCTGCATGGCGCGGTTCGCCACCGGCGTCACCGTGGTGACGTACGACGGTGACGACGGCCCGCGCGGCGCCACGATGAACTCGTTCACGTCCGTCTCGGCCGACCCCCCACTGGTGCTGATCAGCGTCGCCCGCCGGGCCCGCTGCCACGACCAGCTCCTCGACCGCCCCTTCTGCGTCAACACCCTCGGCGCCGAACAGGAGCCGCTGGCACGGCAGTTCGCGGGCGTACAGGGCGCCGTTCGCCGACGAGATGCTCGTCTTCCCCTCGACCGTGCTGCGTGGCACCCCCGAGGACAAGCCGTACTCCTTCGCCTTCGCCATCCCCAACGACACCCAGGGCCTGCGCTACATCGGCCGCGAACCGCTGGACTACGACCGCCCCCCGGCACGACCACCCCCTCGCCTCCCGTTTCGAGGAGTCGGACTGCGTCGTGGTCTTCGACGATGTGCATGTGCCGTACGAGCGCTGTTTCGTGCTCGGCGACGCCGAGCTCTGCAACGGCTTCTACTCCCGGACCTCGTCCGTGGTGCACACGACCCACCAGGTCGTCACCCGCACGACCGCCAAGACCGAGTACACCCTCGGCCTGGTGTCGCTGCTGACGGAGGCCATCGGCATCGAGCAGTTCCAGCACGTCCAGGAGGACATCGCCGAGATCATCGCCACGCTGGAGATGCTGCGCGCCTTCCTGCGCGCCGCCGAGGCGGACGCCGAGGTCAACGAGTACGGGGTCCTCACCCCGGCCTTCGCCCCGCTGAACGCCGCCCGCAACCTCTACCCGAAGCTCTACCAGCGCTTCCCGCAGATCCTGCGCAAGCTCGGCGCTTCCGGCCTGATGGCCACCCCGACCGAACTCGACATCAACGGCCCGGCCGCCGCCGACATCGAGGCGTACCTGCAGTCCGCGACCCTGTCCGGCCCCGAGCGCGTGCAGCTCTTCCGGCTGGTCTGGGACACCTGCATCTCGGCGTTCTCCAGCCGCCAGGCGCTGTACGAGTACTACTTCTCCGGCGACCCGGTGCGGATGGCGGGGGCGTACGTGAAGTCGTACGACCGCGAGCCGTACAAGGCCAGGGTGCAGGCGTTCCTGGACCGTTCCTGATCACGGATCCGTCGGGGAACCCCCGTCGAAGATCATCACAGTCCATCTGAATCACGCCGGCCGGGCGAGGGGCAGGCAGGATCCCCCGCCCGGCCGGCGTACGTCCTCGAGCCGGTCTCGTCGTCGACGGCGAGACCGGCTTCGTCATGGGTGGGCGCGCAGGAATTGGTTTGCCGCCGGTCAGCCCGGTCGGATAGGAAGCTCGTATGCTGAAGGGCAACAAGGTCGGGCTCAGGGCCCGGCACGAGGACGACATCCCGATCCTGCGGGCCGAGCTCTACGACGACGTGGTCAACTCCTCGCGGGCCGAAAGCGGGCCGTGGCGGCCGATCACGCCCGGCTCGAAGGATCCGCGGCTCGTGGTGGACGACAAGGAGCAGGGGCACGTCCCGTTCTCCGTGGTGGAGCTGGACGGCGGCACGCTGGTCGGCACCGCGACGCTGTGGGGCATCGACAATCACAACCGGTCCGCGCACATCGGGCTGGGGCTGCTGCCGTCCTCGCGCGGCAAGGGCTACGGCACCGACGTGGTCGCGGTGCTGTGCCATTACGGTTTCGTCGTGCGCGGCCTGCAGCGGCTGCAGATCGAGACGTTGTCGGACAACGCCGCGATGCTGCGCTCGGCCGAGCGCAACGGCTTCGTCCGCGAGGGCGTGCTGCGCTCCTCGGCCTGGGTGATGGGCGAGTTCCTGGACGAGGTGCTGCTCGGACTCCTTGTCCAGGACTGGAAGCCGGACTCGAAGGGCTAGGCTGCCGCCCGACGGTCCAGGGCGGGTCGGGTCGCGGAGCCGACATGGACGGCCGAGGGCCAGGACGCCACCGGCGCTACGAGCGCACAGCCGAGCACTTCCTGGCTTTGGACGTCGTCTCAGCTGGTGCAGCGGCGGCAGCAGATGAGGGTTCTGACGAAGAGCCGCATCAGCGCAGTTCGAGCGTGAGCAGCGGCTCGGCAAATACAGGTGCTGGTGCGTCGGGATCTGCGGTGACAGCCAGTTCCAGTCGGCGGAAGCCGACCTCGAGTTCGTCTGGGCTGAGCTGCGCGAAGAACGAGAGGGTGCGCAGGCGCAGCCGTTCGAGCATGGCGCCGCGGGTGCCCGAGGACGGTTCGGTGACCGTGTCGAAGCCGGCAACGCGCCAGCCGACCAAGGTGAACGTCGCGATGACTTCGTGCAGCGGCTGGAATATCGAGGCGTCCGCCTCGTAACCGCGGGGGAAGTACTCCAGCCACCACGGCCGGGGATGGTGGTCGCTGAAATTCGTGCGCGGGAGCAGCCGCCCGCCGGGCCTGAGTACCCTGGCCAGCTCCCGGGCTGCCCGGGGCTTGTCCTGGACGTGGTGCCAGGACCAGCCCATGAGGGCGTAGTCGGCGCTGTCGGGCGACACCGGGATCTCCTCGGGTGAGCGCGCGGCCGCGCGCGTAGTCCTGGTGCTGCTGCGTGTCGTAGTCGATCGCCCTCATCGCTTCTCCCGCGTCAGCCGGGCGGCCGCAAATACCGTCCCGATATATCAACTTGATACCTCGGGACGGTATCTGTCGTCACGTCACCCCGCACCTGATGATCAGGTTCCGCCTCGCGTGTGGGCCGTGCGGGGGCCGGCCCGAGGAGAGCCGTGGCTGTCAGCAGCAGCCTGCCGCCTGCGTGGTGGCGGTCGACTCCTGGTCCAGGGCGATACGGCCGCGCAGCATGTTCTCCATGACCTGCATGAAGACCTTGGTCTTGGCGGTGCCCAGGACGAAGGGGTTGTCAGAGATCCCGGGATCGGCGCGCAGTTCCGTCATGCGTTCCAGACCGTAGTCGCAGAACGCGTGGTTGCTCAGTTCGACGTCGACCCCGGCCTGACTCATCTTGGAGGCGAAGGTGAGGATGGAGTTGAGGTAGGTCTCCTTGCTCGCGGTGGCCGTGGGCGGGGCGGTCCCGCCCCACAGCATCGCGGTGTGTGCGCCGCCCTGCCAACGGGCGGGGAAGATCGGTGAGACGGAGCCGGCGGTGTGGCCCGGCGTGTAGTGGAGCTTCACCGTGGTGTCGCCCAGGGCCAGGCTCTGACCGTCGGTGATGTTCAGGTCGCGGGTCGGCGCGTTGGGCGGCCTGCTGGCGGCGAGGGCGTTCCAGTCGGCCGGTGCCATCATGACGCGGGCACCGTACTGGTCGGCGAGGTACTGGGCGCCGCCGAAGTGGTCGCCGTGGCCGTGGGTGACGACGACGTACTTGATCGTTGCCGGGTCGGCTCCAAGGGTGCACAGGCCCGAGACGATGTACCTGCGGGCCTCGGTCGGGTTGGTCAGGGCGTCGATGAGGATGATCCCACTCGAGGTGAGGATCGCCGTGGCGGACACCCAACCGGCGCTCAGCACCGCCACGTTGTCGAAGATCTTCTGCGGCGCGGGAGCGGTGGGGTGCGGTGGGGCGTAGCCGGAGCTGAGCGCGTCGACGAGGCTCGTGAGAACCGGGTCGTTGCCGGCCAGTTCGGCGGCTTTGTCGAAGTAGTCCTGTGCGGCCGCGGACGCGGCCCCGGCCTGCCACAGCGACCCCGCGTCGGCGGCGGCGACCGCGGTGGCGGCGCCGAGCTGCCAGAAACGCCGGCGCGTGAGGGATCTGTGGCGTGGGGAGTGCGAGGGACGGGGTGGATCGGCTTTCGGCTCTTCCATACGTGCGGCTCCTTGGTGGGGGGTGCGGCTCTTTGTGGGGGTGGGGCTCCTGATGGGGATGGGGCCTCTGATGGGGCGGATCGGAGTGCGTCAGGCGGTCACGGCCTGCTGCTCGGCCTCCGCTTCGCTGAGGGGGACGTCTCGGCGTTCCTTGACGAAGAAGGTGACCGCGAGGCCGACCACCGTGACCCCGGCGAGGTAGACGCCGACGGAGTAGACGGTGCCGGTGCTGGACTCGAGGACCTCGGCGATCATGGGGCGAAGGCACCGCCGAGGACCGCTCCGATGGCGTAGGACAGCGCCGCGCCGCTGTACCGGACGGCCGTGGGGTACATCTCCGAGAACAGCGCGGCCTGCGGCCCGTAGGTGAGTCCGAGGCCGATGCTGTAGAGGATGAGCGCCAGGACGACGAGGCCGGGGTTCGCCGTCTTGAGCAGGGCGAAGAACGGGAACATCCAGGCGAGCTGGATGACGAAGCCGATCTGGTAGACGCGCAGGCGGCCGATCCGGTCGGACAGGCGGCCGCCCGCCATGGTGCTTGAACGCCCAGAAGCGGGCGATCGAGGAGCTGCGCCCGGGCCACGTCCTCGTCATGGACGCCCGGCGCGACGCGAGTGCCGGCACGCTCGGCGACACCCTCGCGCTGCGGGCGATGAAGCGGGGCGCGGCCGGGGTCGTCACCGACGGCGCGGTCCGCGACAGCGCCACCATCACCGAGCTGGACCTGCCGGTCTACGCGGCAGGCAGCCACCCCTCCGTCCTCGGCCGCCGCCACATCCCCTGGGACACCGGCGTGCCGATCGCCTGCGGCGGCGCCCTCGTCCAGCCCGGCGACCTGATCGTCGGCGACGCGGACGGCGTGGTCGTCGTGCCGCCCGACCTGGCCGCCGATTTGATCGCCGACTGCCGGGAGCAGGAGCGGCAGGAACGGTTCATCGCCGAGCAGGTCGCCGTGGGCGAGAGCGTCGACGGCCTGTATCCGCTGGGCCCGGCCTGGCGGGACGTCTATGAGAACTGGTGCAAGGGAGAAACACAGTGAAGTTCCGCAGCGACCCGTCCGCAATCCGCGGATCCATAGCCCCCGTCGTGACGCCCTTCACCGCCGAAGGAGCCGTCGACCACGACAGCCTTGCCGGGCTGATCCGCTTCCGGCTGGAATCCGGATCGCACGGGATCTCGCTGGGCGGGTCCACCGGTGAGCCGAGCTCGCAGAGCGCCGCCTAGCGGATCGCGGCGATGAACACGGCGGCGCAGGTGATCGACGACCGGGTGCCGTTCCTGCCCGGCACGGGCTCGCACAAGCTCGACGAGACCCTCGAAATCACCGCTGCCGCACGCCTGCGGACGCTCGCTGCTGGTGTGGTCGGGCATCGAGCTGCTGTGCCTGCCCCTGCTGGCACTCGGCGGCGCCGGCTTCGTCTCCGCCGTCGCCAACCTGGCCCCGACCGCGGTGGCGCGGATGTACGAGCTGTGGGAGGCGGACGAGTTCGACGCGGCCCGGGACCTGCACTACCGGCTGCACCCGCTGGTGGACCTGCTGTTCGTCGAGACCAACCCGGTGCCCGCCAAGTGGGTGCTGGCGCAGCAGGGCCGCATCTCCTCCCCGTACGTCCGCCCGCCGCTGACCACGCCCACCGAGGCGGGTCTGACGAAGATCCGCGCACTGCTCGCCGAGGGCGGCGACCTCACCGCACAGATCGGAGCCGACAAGTGACGACCCCTGAGAACCTGCCCTCGGCCATCCCCCACTGGATCGGTGGCGAACTCGTGGACGCGGCCGACGGCCGCACGTTCGACGTCGCCGATCCCGTGTCCAACACCGTGTACGCACAGGCCGCGCGCGGTTCGGCGGCCGATGTCGAGCGGGCGGTGGCCGCCGCCCGGGCCGCCTTCCCGGCCTGGTCGGGGATCTCCAACCGGGCACGGGCCAACGTGCTGTACCGGATCGCGGACGCGGTCGAGGCCCGTCACGAGCGGCTCGCCGCCTTCGAGACGTACGACACCGGCCTGCCCATCACTCAGGCGAATGGGCAGGCGCGCCGGGCGGCGGAGAACTTCCGCTACTTCGCGGACGTGATCGTCGCCCTCGGCGAGGAGGCGTTCCGGCGGGGCGACGACCAGTTCAGCTACGTCGTCCGCACCCCCGTCGGGATTGCCGGACTGATCACGCCATGGAACACCCCGTTCATGCTGGAGAGCCGGAAGCTGGCCCCTGCCCTGGCCTCCGGCTGCACGCTGATCCTGAAGCCGGCCGAGTGGACCCCGTTGTCCGCGTCATTGTGGCCGGAGATCTTCGCGGAGGCCGGTGTCCCGGCGGGTGTGGTGAACATCGTGCACGGCATCGGTGAGGAGGCCGGTCAGGCCCTGGTGGAGCACCCGGACGTGCCGCTGATCTCCTTCACCGGCTCCACCGACACCGGCCGCCACATCATCCGTTCCTCCGCCCAGCACCTGAAGACCATCTCGATGGAGCTGGGCGGCAAGTCCCCGGCGGTCGTCTTCACGGATGCCGACCTGGAAGCCGCCCTGGACTCGGTCGTCTTCGGGGTGTTCTCCCTCAACGGCGAGCGCTGCACGGCCGGTTCGCGGGTGCTGGTGGAGCGGCCGGTGTACGAGGAGTTCACCCGTCGCCTGGCCGAGCGGGCCGCGAACGTCCGCGTCGGGCTGCCGTCCGACCCGGCCACCGAGGTGGGCGCGCTCGTGCATCCCGAGTACTACGAACGCGTGCTCAACTACGTGGAGATCGGCACGAAGGAAGCCCGCCTCATGGCCGGCGGCATCCGTCCCGCCCACCTGACCGAGGGCAACTATCTGCAGCCCACCGTCTTCGCCGACGTCGAACGCGACGCCCGCATCTTCCAGGAGGAGATCTTCGGACCGGTCGTCGCTGTCGCGCCCTTCGACGACGAGGCCGAGGCGATCGAGCTGGCCAACGCCACCCAGTACGGCCTGGCCGCCTACATCTGGACCTCGAACCTCAAGCGCGGCCACCGCATCGCCCACGCCGTCGAGTCCGGCATGGTCTGGATCAACTCCCACAACGTCCGGGCCCTGCGCACCCCCTTCGGCGAGGTCAAGGCCTCCGGCGTCGGCCGCGAGGGCGGCGCCCACTCCATCGACTTCTACACCGAATCGAAGATCGTCCACGTCGCCCTCGGTGACGTCCACACCCCCCGCTTCGGAGCCACCTCATGAACGCGCCTGATGTGATCCGGTCCGCCTACGCCCAGCTCGCCGTCACCGGCCTCGGTGCCGCCCGCCGGTTCTGGGTCGACATGCTCGGCTTCCACATCCAGTACGAGGACTCCGGCACCCTCTGCCTGCGCGGCACCGACGAACTCACCCACCACTCCTTGGTGTTGAGGAGGGGAGAGCCGGCCGGCCTCGACCACCTCGCCTACCGGGTGCGCACGCCGGAGGACGTCGACAAGGCGGAGAAGTTCTTCACCGAACTCGGCCGCCCGGTCAAGCGGCTGAAGAAGGGCGAGGGCACCCCTGGTGTCGGCGAGGCCGTCCGCGTCATAGACCCGCTCGGCTTCCCTGTGGAGCTCTTCCACGACATCGAGCGCGCCGAACGCCTCATCCAGCGCTACGACCTGCGTCACGGCGCAGAGATCGCCCGCCTGGATCACTTCAACATCTGCACCCCCGACATCCCCGCCGCTTACGCCCACTACAAGTCCCTCGGCTTCGGCTGCTCGGAGACGATCGAGGGCGACGAACACGAGCTGTACGCGGCCTGGATGTACCGCAAGCAGGCCGTCCACGACGTCGCCTTCACCGGCGGGGCCGGACCCCGCCTGCACCACCTCGGCATCGCCACCCACGAGTCGCACCAAGTCCTGCGCCGCGCCGACCTGTTCGGCTCGCTCCGCAAGGAGCACCACATCGAGCGCGGCCCGGGCAGGCACGGCGTCTCCAACGCCTTCTACCTGTACCTTCGCGACCCCGACGGCCACCGTGTGGAGATCTACACCTCCGACTACTACACGGGCGACCCCGACCACGAGACGTACCGCTGGAACGTCCACGACGACCGGCGCCGCGACTTCTGGGGCAACGCCGTCATCGAGTCCTGGTACAAGGAGGCCGCCCCGGTTCTCGACCTCGACGGAAACCCGCAACCCGTGTCGGACGCCCTGCTCGACGAAAGCGCCGTCCGAGCGGGGGCGGACGGCCTCGGCTGACACCTACTGACACCTGTGCGAGGCGGGCGCCGGAGATGACCGGCACCCGCCTCCGCTGCTCCCGGCTCCCTGCCCGTCCTGTACCGGCTGTGGCCTTCGCACTACGCTCATGGCGTCATAGTTGATGCGACAACTAGAGGGTGTGGGAGGTCGTCTCAGTGAGCAACGTGGAAGCCGAGCCTGCAGTGGTGAGATGTGGAGCGCTGGTCGATGACAGGCGGCCGGCCGAGGTGCCGCGAGTCGACGTGCTGCCTGCGCGAGAGGTGCCTCTGGGTGGCCCGCGCGCGATGACGGTGCGGCGTACGCTGCCGCAGCGTGCCCGGACCCTGATCGGAGCCTGGTGCTTCGCCGATCACTACGGTCCCGACGACGTCGCCACGACGAGCGGCATGGACGTCGCCCCGCATCCGCACACCGGCCTGCAGACGGTGAGCTGGCTGTTCAGCGGGGAGATCGAGCACCGCGACAGCCTCGGGACCCAAGCCCTCGTCCGGCCCGGCGAGATGAACCTCATGACAGGCGGGTACGGCATCGCTCACGCGGAGGTCTCCACCCCGCGCACCACCGTCATCCACGGCGTTCAGTTGTGGGTGGCACTGCCTGGGGAGCATCGGAACGTCGACCGCGCCTTCCAGTACTACGTCCCCGAACCCCTGCGGATCGACGGGGCCGAGATCAGGGCCTTCCTGGGCTCGCTCGCCGGCGACACCTCACCGGTGCAGACCTTCACCCCTCTGCTCGGTGCCGAGGTCATCCTCGCCCCGCATGCGACGATCACCCTCGCCGTGGACACCGCCTTCGAACACGGCCTTCTCGTGGACAGCGGGGAAGTTCGCGTGGCCGACACCCTGCTGCACCCCGCGGAGCTGGGCTATGTCCACCCAGGCATCGACGCTCTGACGCTGGTGAACGAGTCGGACGGTCCGGCGCGGACGATCCTGCTCGGCGGCACCCCGTTCGAAGAGGAGATCGTCATGTGGTGGAACTTCGTCGGCCGCAGTCATGACGACATCGTCCGGGCCCGAGAGGACTGGGAGGCCTCCTCCGATCGCTTCGGAGTCGTCGAGGGGTATCCGGGGGGCCGTCTTCCTGCACCTGCCCTGCCGAACGCCACCATCACGCCGCGCAGGAACCCCCCGCGTCGCTGAGACGCTCGACATCCTGCGGTGGTTGGCGGCTGAACTCGACCTGCACTGAGGGGTAGGTGATAAGTCAACAATCTCCTGGACTCGTTCGTATGGACGAGCAACCGCAGTGGCTCACCCCGGTGGAGCAGGACGCCTGGCGCAGCGTCATTCGGATGTACGAGAGGCTTGGCGCGCGGTTGGCCCGCTGCTTGCAGTCGGAGTCCTGTCTGTCCGGCGCCGACTACGCGGTGCTCGTCAAGCTCACGGGCGTGCCTGATGGCCGTATGCGCCATGTGGAGCTGGCCAGGAGCCTGGAGTGGGAGAAGAGCAGGATGTCGCACCAGATCTCCCGGATGGCAAAACGCGGGCTCGTGGTCCGGGAGGAGTGCCCTGAGGATGGGCGCGGCGCGTTCGTGGTCATCACCGAGGCGGGGCGGGAAGTGATCGCGGAGGCCGCACCCCGTCACGCGAACGCCGTTCGCCGCCTGTTCATCGACCCCCTGACTCCGGGGGAGCTCGGCACGCTCGCCTGTCCGGCGGACCGCATTGTCGAGCATATGGAGAAGCAGTCCTGATCGTCGGGCCCACTTCCCACGGCCCGGAGCGGCTGACGCGCGGCCGGAATAGAAGTGCGCCGGGCGTGTTGCACCGCTATAGTTGATACATCAACAATATGGAAAGGTCTGAGCACGATGCAGTTCGGCATCTTCACCGTCGGTGACGTCGCCACCGACCCGACCACGGGCCGTACGCCGACGGAGCACGAGCGGATCAAGGCGATGGTCGCCATCGCGCAGAAGGCCGAGGAAGTCGGGCTCGACGTCTTCACGACCGGCGAGCACCACAACCGGCCGTTCGTGCCGTCGTCGCCGACCACGATGCTGGGCTGGATCGCGGCGCGCACCGAGCGGATCATCCTGTCCACGGCCACCACGCTGATCACCACCAACGACCCGGTGAAGATCGCCGAGGACTACGCGATGCTCCAGTACCTGGCCGACGGACGGGTCGACCTGATGATGGGCCGCGGCAACACCGGCCCGGTCTATCCGTGGTTCGGCAAGGACATCCGGCAGGGCATCAACCTCGCCATCGAGAACTACGCCCTGCTGCACCGGCTGTGGCGCGAGGACATCGTCGACTGGGAGGGGCGCTTCCGCACCCCGCTGCAGGGCTTCACCTCCACACCCCGCCCGCTGGACGACGTACCGCCGTTCGTCTGGCACGGCTCCATCCGCTCCCCGGAGATCGCCGAGCAGGCCGCGTACTACGGCGACGGCTTCTTCCACAACAACATCTTCTGGCCCAAGGAACACACCCAGCGGATGATCGACCTGTACCGGGAACGGTACGCGCACTACGGCCACGGCAGTCCCGAGCAGGCCATCGTCGGTCTGGGCGGCCATGTCTACATGCGCCACAACTCCCAGGACGCCATCCGCGAGTTCCGCCCGTTCTTCGATCACTCACCGCAGATGGGCGGCGGGGTTTCCATGGAGGAGTACATGGAGCAGACCCCGCTGACCGTCGGCGCCCCCGAGCAGGTCATCGAGAAGACGCTCACCTTCCGCGAGCACTTCGGCGACTACCAGCGCCAGCTGTTCATCGTGGACGGCGGGGGAGTGCCGCAGAAGGCCGTACTCGAGCAGATCGACATGCTCGGCGAGGAGGTCGTGCCGGTGCTGCGCAAGGAGTTCGCCAAGAACCGGCCGGCCGACGTCCCCGACGCCCCTACCCACGACTCGCTGCTCGCCGCCCGCGACGCCGAGCGTGTGCAGTCCGCCGATCCGGTGGCCTGAGACCGCACGAAAGGGTGAGAACCGATGACCGACAACTTCAACGACTACCCGGCGAACGACGGAGTCGCACCCGACCGTTGGGCAAGCGCCCTGCACCTGTTCGACAACGGCGTCGGGGTGCCGCACGAGGAGACCACTCTCGAGCGCTGGGAGAGGGCTCAACTGCTCTTCGAGGCCAAGGACTACATCGGGGCCGCCAAGCTGCTCGCCGTCGTCGTCGAGGAGGTCCCTGAGCAGACCGGACCCCGGCTCCTGCTGGCTCGCGCCTATTACCACTCCGCACAACTGCGGCGCGCAGAGGAACAGTTGCGCAAAGTGATCGAGCGCGATCCGGTGAAGCACTACGCCCACCTGTTGCTGGGCCGCGCCCTGGAACGCCAGGGCCGCCACGACGAGGCGGCACCCTGGCTGCGTATGGCCGCCGCCTTCAAGGGCGACCTCCCGGCCGACGACGACTGGGCGGCGCAGGCAGTGAATGCGTGGGAGGCGGGCGCCGGTTGACCGATGCCCGCCTCCCACGGCTCGTGATCTGCTCTCTCGCGCCCTATTGGGGAAGGATTACGATCTTGCCGCGCACGTGGCCGGCACGGCTCGCGTCGAGCGCGTCGGCTGCCTCCGTGAGGCCATAGGTGCGCGAGATCGGAACGTGCAGGCGTCCCTCCTCCATGAGGTCCAGGATCTCGCGGAGGGCCAGCCTGCCGTTCCCACCCGCGCCGCCCGTGTGAATCTGGATCCCCGTCCCGGCGGCGTCGAAAGCGACGAGGGTCAGGACCCGGTCAGGGCCTCCGGCGAGCTCGATCGAGTCCGGGATCTCGCCGCGGCCGGAGGCATCGATCACCGCGTCGACGCCGTTCGGGGCGACGGCCCGCACGCGTTCGACCAGCCCTTCGCCGTAGGTGACCGGTACGGCGCCGAAGTCGCGCAGTTGACCGTGGTTGCGCTCGCCGGCAGTGCCGATCACCCGCGCGCCGCGGGCCACGGCCAACTGCACCGCGAAGGTGCCCACGCCCCCGGCGGCGGCATGGACCAGCACCGTCTCGCCCTCGCTCACCTTGAGCCGGTCGAGGGCAGCCCAGGCGGTGCCGCCCGCGCTGGGGATACCGCCGGCCACGTGCCACGGCACCCGGGCAGGCTTGGCGACCAGCGCGCTGGTGTCGGCAAGGGTGAATTGGGCGTAGGACGGAGTGAGCGACATCCCGAGCACCTCGTCGCCGACGCCGAACTCGGTCACCCCTTCCCCGACCGCGACCACCACGCCGGCCACGTCGGAACCGAGGCCCGCGGGCAGCTCGAGAGGAAACTGCTCGCGCATCCAGCCCTGGAGGATCTTCCAGTCGACGGGGTTGACACCGGCCGCGCGGACGGCCAGCCGTACCTGCCCCGGTCCCGGAGTCGGCGGTGGTACGTCCACGACACGCAGCGCGTCGCTGGTGCTGTACTCCGAGAACTGCACTGCGAGGGACATCTGCCGGACTCCATCTTCGTCGGGAATGGTGAAAAGGGTGTGCCCCGACGAGGCTAACAACAAGTTGATGCATCAACAACTGGGAGCGCCCAGTCGAGGCCCAGCTCGACAGTCGGACCGCCCGGTGGCAGGTCTCGTCGTCCCAGGCGTTCAGCGTGGTGCGCAGGATCCAGATGGGCGGGGGCCAACGGGTGGGTGAACAGTTCCGGATGTCGTCGTTTGAGCTGGGCGTAGGCCCGGAGGCGTGCAGTTCGCCGACGTTGAAGGATGTTCATGAGTGCCTCAGCGGAATGGAAGTACGGCCGAGCGCGGGGCTGTTGGGGGCGCACTCGTCTGAAGCTCAGTGCCCTCAGGCCGTGCCGGGCAGGAGTCGCGACAGTTCGGCGTCCCAGTCCAAGCCGTCGGCTTCATGGCCGGCCGGTACCACGCAGAATGTGCGCTCGAGCCACTGCGCCACCTCGGGGAGTGGAGCGGTCAGCCGTGCGGCCCCATGGGGGGAGGACAGGGCAAGGTGCAGTTCGGCGTCGGACCCGGATCCCTTCGGCCGGACGCGTACGTCCCCTTGCCCGCTCGGCCGGAAGAGACCCTCGACCAGAAGGTCGCGGGCCAAGATCCATATGACTGAGCGGTCGGTGCCGGGGTGGAAGACGATGTGCACGGCAAACGGGTCGTGCGCTTCGTACGACAGGCGGGTTGGCACCGCGATCCGCTCGTCAGGCGCGAGCGCGAGCCCCATGTACAGCATCTGATCTACGTAGTCGGCCATGGCTCACTTTGCTCCTCGGGAGCCTGGGGCGCCGGCTGCACCACTGCGCCACGGCAGCAGTGCAGCCAACGGTCGGGGGAACGGGGCCCGGGCCGGGTCGGTGCGCAGCACGCCCGGCCCGGGCCCCCGATGGTCAGCGGAAGATGCGGCGGTCGAAGTCGTGGGCATCGCCGATCACGATGACCCATGTCCCGTGGTTCCACTTGTAGAAGCGGTGACCGTCGTAGCGGTAGCGCTGGCCCTGCTCACTGCAGTACCAGTTCTTGCCGCTGCGGTGCCACGTGCGGTGGCCGTCCCAGCGGCTGTCCCGGCGGTCGTAGCGGTTGTAGTCGTTGCGGTCGTAGTCGTGGCGGTCCTTCCAACCGGCGTAGCGGTTGTGGCGGTCGCGGTCGTACCGGTCGTACAGCTTGTGGTCGTTGCGGTCGTAACGGTGGTTGTTGCGGTCGTGGCGGTTGCGGTCACTGCGGTTGTCATCGCGGCGGTCGCCGTAGTGCGAACTGCTCGAGGAGTGGGAGGTGCTCGACGAGTGCGAACTGCTCGAGGAGTGAGACGAACTCGAGGACTGGGAGACGGTAACCGCCGTGCGCTCAGCGCCCTGGCCCGACGACGCCGAGGCGGTGCCGCCCGCTGCGAGGAGGGTGCCCACCGCGACGGAGAGCGTGACGGCCGTGGTGGCGGCCCGCTGCCTGAGGGCGTGACTCATGATCATTCTCCTTGGTCTGTTCCGGAGCCCTGGAATGGAAGGCTCCGTTTAATGGGCGTGGATTGACCCCGGTGCTCGTGACACTGGTGTGCTCCCGCGTCCGGCCGGTAATGTGAGGCCTAAGCGGACAGCTGTCCGTTGTCGTGAGAACGTACCGGACAGCCCTCCGGTTGGCAAATGTGATCGGGGGTCACGGCGAGAGCATCTCGACGAGCTCGTCAATACTTGATGCCTCAACTAGGAACCTAGGTACGCTTCCGTGGAGGGTCAAGCGAATGGGGCCCGATGTGGGTCCTGTCACTTGATGTATCAACTATCTCGGCTAGTATGAACTGCATGGACAACGACACGAGGCTCCATCGGACGGAGGCGAGTCCTCAGCAACCCCGCTGGCTGACGAGCGAGGAACAGGACGCCTGGCTGTCGCTTGCTGCCGTAGTGGTCAAACTGCCGGCAGCCCTGGACACGCAATTGCAGCGCGACGCCGACATCACCTTCTTCGAGTACCTCGTCCTCGCCGGGCTCTCCGAAGCGCCCGATCGCACGCGGCGGATGAGTGACCTCGCCGTCCTCACCAACGCCTCCCTGTCTCGGCTGTCCCATGTGGTCAAACGGCTTGAACGGCGCGGTTGGGTGCGCCGCGAACCCTGCCCCGAGGACGGACGTTCCACCAACGCCATCCTCACTGAGGCCGGCTGGGCCAAGACGGTGGCCACCGCTCCCGGTCATGTCGAAGTGGTACGGCAACTCGTCATCGACGCCCTCACCGCTCCGCAGCTCCGTCATCTGACGGGCATCGGCCATCGGATCCTGCGCCGCCTCGACCCGGACATCCCCTGCCCCACGGAAATTCCGCGCAGGGCCAAGTGAGCAGCTGCCAGGCCCCTCTGTCCGCCTGAGCCAATCAAGATGGGACCCTGCGAAACCAGGGTGCATTGGCGGTCTGTCCCCGGGGGAGACCGCCAAGGAGCATCCGTTTCCGGATGGGGTTCGGTGCTCACCAGCGGTGCGCACAACGCCGTCCCGGCTCCGGGGCCAGGAGCGGGCCGACGGCCAAATCGGCCGACTGGCCCACGGGGCATCGCGTGCTGCCCGGGTCCGTCCAAGCCACCGCTCGGCGGTCCGGGCGTCGAGTCCCGTCGCCGTGGACACCTCGCCCGCCGACGCCGTGACGGCGACGACAAGCGCGCGGTACACATCCGTCTCGGCGACCGACAGCCCCACCGACTCCAGCATGTCCCCTCCCCAGCCCCTTGCCGAAGTCACCATCGAGGAGATCGCCCGTTCCGCGGAGTGGCGAACGAACTGCTGTCGCACCACTTCAGCGGCAACGACGGACTCTCCGCCGAGGTCGTACGGAAGGTCGACCACTGGATTCCATCGATGGCGCCCAATCATTGAGACTCTTAAATCCTTCACTGTGTGTGACCGTTGCCGCTTTGATACGATGGTTGTGTGATCATGAACGCGGAACTGGCCGACACCCTGGAAACCGACCCCCTCGACCGGCTCGGCTTCTTGCTGGCCCGGCACGGCGCCATCGTCAGCAGCCGGATGGAGCACGCTTTTGCGCTGTGCGGACTGACGCTGCGCCAAGGTGCGACGCTGATCCTGCTCGGCAGGTCGGGCAACATGAGCCAGCAGGGCGTCGCAGGGGCTCTTGAGGTGGACCCGAGTGTTCTGTGCGGCATCCTCAACGACCTGGAGTCCACGCAGTTCGTCGAACGCCGTCGCGACCCGGCCGACCGGCGCCGTCACATCGTCGCGATCACCGAGGAAGGCGGCCGCGTCCTGGCCAAGGCCCAGGAAGCCATTGAGAAGGTGGAGCGGGAGCTGTTCGCGGATCTCACCGCCGAGGAGCTCGCAACACTGCGGGACCTGCTGAGCCGGGTCAGGACCTCCAAGGGCGACATCGCCTGCACCGAGCGCTGATCCACCGGCCGCCACGAGACGGCAGGGTCGGCGCCGATCACACACCCCAGGAACCAGTGCGGTTCCTGGGGTGTTTGTGCTTGGCGCACCCACCCCACTCCCATCATGCGAATGAGTCGACGGTCACACCTCCACAATCGTTGACGACCTTCAATGATTTGCTAGTGTCAACGCATGACGGTGATCAGTCGTACAGCGGCCACCGTCGCACGGCGCATCGCGTCGAACTATTCGCGTCCGTTCGATCAGCGGGCCACGCAAGGAGGCACCACCATGAAGCAGTTCACGCACCGACTCGCGACCGCAGCCGCCACTCTCGCGGTCGCCGGCAGCGCACTCATAGCCGTCGGGAACCCCGCCGCGGCATCCACCCTCCCCGCCGACCGGCACAGCCACACCGGCGCCGTCGCCCGCGTCGCGACCGACCACAGTGACCGCGATCGGCCGCGCACGGACGGGCGTCCTGACTGGCGCAGCGAGCGGGATCACCGGGATTACCTGTACTGGCGCTCCAGTGACGACGGACGCCAACTGCGCTACGACGGCCGCCACGTCTACCAGCGGGTGGACGGACGGTGGATCGTCCTCACCCCGGCGCGCGAGCGCGCATACGGCTTCGACCGCTGGTACTTCGACCAGCTCTGGTACAGCTACGCCGCCTCGAGCCGTTCCGGCATCTGAGCGAGCCGGCCGGGCCCATCCGACTGGGCCCGAGGCTCGATCGCGCCGGACTCACATCGGCTCAGACGCTTCACCCTCGTGACCGCACCATCCGGCACTCCGTGCCAACGCCCCACCCGGAGAGCACCATGCAGCAAACCGCCCCGCTCATCACTGTGTTTCGGCGCCTCTGGCCGACCAGCGGACTTGGTTCCGGCCGACACCGTGGACAGCCCGCAGTCGAGCATGGCCCCGCCCTGGACCTGCCCGGGTCAGGCCGCCATCGCCGCACCGAGGCCAGTGCAGTACTGACGAGACAATGACTGGCCCGTTCGGGTCACGGCCGGCCGTGGCGGGCACTGACCTGCGGCCCAGGTTCTGGGCGGCGGCTCCTGTGAGCCCTCTGGGCCGGGAGTCGCTGCACCCGCAAACGCCTGCGACCTGAGCATGAGCGGCCAGGTTGCAGGACGCCGCCGGGCAAGGGACGGCACTGGCGGCGAACCAGCGGACGTGAGGCGCCTGGGGAGGCAACTCGCGTCCCGCCGTGGGGCGGCATCCATCGGTCATGTGGGTGACCGAGCGATACACAGACGGATGCCGCCCCCCATCGGCGACGGGCCGCCTCGGCCGGCTCTTCCGGTTGACCGGACTCGAGGTGCGCCGCGCCGAACAACGACCTGTCCGGCCTCCCCAGAGCGTGTTACGAGATGGCCCGGAGACGGCCTTGGGGCCGACCGCGGAGTTGGTCGACTGCCTGGGCCGTCCTGTCGTCTGCGGGGAGGAAGACGACCAGCTGTTGGGCGTCCGAGGAGAGTTCGAGCGTCTCGCGGAGCAGTTGGGGTTCGCAGCCGGAGGGGTGGTTGAGGCGGAGAGCTCTACGTCGCGGAACCTCGTGACGGTTCAGGCGGCTCGTGAAGTCGGGGCCGGCGACGGGGGCGAGTTCCGAGGTGAACCACTCGGAGTTCTCGACCGATGCTGATGCCGGCCCGCGCGGCGAGATCCGAGCGCCGTGGCCTCGTGGGTCGCCGAACAGGCCCGCATGCACGGTGGTTTCGATGTGGACGTCGTCGATCTGGCCGAGATCGACATCCCGTTGGCGCTGCCTGCGGCATCGCCGAAGTACGCAGGCGACGGTTACCCCGTCCGGCCGGGATGGCGGCACTGACGTCGGCGCTCGAGGGCGCTGATGCGTTCATCGTGGTCACGCCGGAGTACAACCACAGCTATCCCGCGTCGTTGAAGGCGGCCATCGACTGGCACTTCACCCAGTGGACCGCCAAGCCCGTCGCCTTCGTCAGCTACGGCGGTGCAGCAGGCGGCCGGCACGCGGTGCTGCACCTGGAGAACGTGCTGACCGAGTTGCACGCGGTGACCATTCGCGATCATCTCGCCTTCCCGAACTACTTCACGGCCTCGCGGGACGGCCGCCCCCTCGACCCTGAGGTCCCCGGCTACGCCAAGACGATGCTCGACCAGTTGCACTGGTGGGCGGCCGCGCTCCGCTCGGCCCGCAACGCCGCTCCCTACCCGGCGTGAGCGCGGCGACGATGGAGTAGTCGCCTCCCGGATGTGACACCGTGGATGAGGGAGGCTTGTGTTCGTCCCAGTCCCACGAGCCTCCGTATCCCTCGTCGAATGAGCGTCCGAGTATGTCCTTGCCCGCCGACGACTACCGGGGGCAGTCCGCGTGCAGCAGTGGCTCGCCCTCACCACTGCGCGACTTCCTGCGGACCGAGACGGGAAGCGCCGCCGTGCTGGTGGCGGCAGCATGTGCCGCGCTGGTCTGGGCCAATGTGGCGCCTGCGGGGTACGAGTCGTTCTGGCAGACCCATCTGTCCGTGGAGCTCGGCGCGTACGGGATCTCCCTCGAACTGCGGGAATGGGTGAACAGCGGGCTGATGGCGCTGTTCTTCTTCGTCGTCGGTCTGGAGGCGCGCCGCGAGTTCGACATGGGCGAACTGCGCGACCGCAAGCGGCTCGCGCTGCCGGTGGCGGCGGGAGTCAGCGGCATGCTCGTACCGATCGCCCTCTACCTCGCGATCAACGCGGACCACGGCACGATGCAGGGCTGGGGCGCCGCCATGTCCACCGACACGGCCTTCGCCCTGGGGATGCTGGCCGTGGTCGGACGCCGTATGCCGCAGGGACTGCGGATCTTCATCCTCACCCTCACGGTGGTCGACGACTTCCTGGCCCTGGGCGTGATCGCCGTCGCCTACAGCGATCGCATCGTTGTGCCACCGCTTCTGCTCGCGGTCGGCGTCTTCGCCGTGATCCTGGCGCTCCGGCGGTTCCGACTGCGCCGAGGCATCGTGTACGCGCTGCTGGCGCTCGTCGCGTGGGGCGCGCTGCTCGAATCCGGTGTGGACCCGGTGGTCATCGGACTCGCCATGGGGCTGCTGACGTACGCCTACCCCGCGTCGCGCTCCGACCTGGAACACGCGACCGGACTGTTCCGGCTCTTCCGCGAGCAGCCCACCCCCGAACTGGAGCGATTGGTACGTGAGGGCATCGCCTCGGCCATCTCGCCGAACGACCGGCTGCAACGCATGTTCCACCCCTGGACGAGCTACGTCGTCGTACCGCTCTTCGCCCTGGCCAACGCCGGCATCCCGATCAGCGGCGACCAGCTCGCGCGGGCCTTCACCTCACCCGTCACTCTCGGCATCCTGCTCGGATACGTCCTGGGCAAACCGATCGGCATCGTGGGCGCGGCAGGACTGACGACTCTGCTGGGCCGGGGAAGGATCCGGCTTCCGGTCGGCTGGGGAGCCCTGGTCGCGGGCGGAACCCTGGCCGGAGTCGGGTTCACGGTCTCCCTGCTCATCGCGACCCTCGCCTTCGACGGCACCCGGCTGGACGACGCCAAGATCGGCATTCTGAGTGCCGTGCTCTGTTCCTTCGTACTCAGCAGGCTCGTCACGGGCGCCATCGGCTCGCTGCCACGAGGGACGCAACTACGGGCGCTGGTGGGAAAGGCGGACACGATCGTCGATCTCGCCGTGCCCGTGGACCCCGACCGGGACCACATGCGAGGGCCTCGCCACGCCCCGGTGACTCTGGTGGAGTACGGCGACTACGAGTGTCCCCACTGCGGGCAGGCGGAACCGGTCATTCGCGAGCTGCTCGGCGACTTCGGGGACGTCCGCTACGTGTGGCGGCACCTGCCGCTCACCGATGTCCACGTACACGCCCAGCTCGCCGCCGAGGCCGCCGAAGCGGCCGATCTGCAAGGCCGGTTCTGGGACATGCACGACCTGCTGATCAGCCACCAGGGCGCGCTCCGGTTCGACGACCTGCGAGGATACGCGGCCGACAGCGGACTGGACATCGTGCGCTTCGAGCGGGACATACGGTCCCGCGCGGGTGCGTCGCGGGTCGCTGAGGACGCGGAATCGGCGGAACTCAGCAGCGTCGCGGGAACTCCCACCTTCTTCATCAACGGACGCAGGCACCACGGCGCCTACGACATCGCCGGCCTGTCCGCGGCCGTACGGGCGGCACGTGCACACGCTGTCGTTGTCGCAGAGAGGACGCGGTGATCTGCCTGGGGACCAGGGGGGTTTCATCTGTTCCGTGGAGCATAGTCATTCGTAGCCTTCTGTAGTCATTTATGTTCGGACTGTGAAGCTTTCCGAGTGGGCGCGTCAGCTACCAGACGGCCTGGCGGTGGGTGAGGAACGGCACGATGCCGGTCCCTGTCCGCCAGGCTCCGTCCGGTACCTGGCTCGTTGACGACGCGCCTGCTGCGGCGGAGGGCCAGGTGGTCGCGTACTGCCGGGTGTCGTCCGCTGACCAGAAGCCGGATCTCGACCGGCAGGTGGTCCGTGTCGTTGAGGGCGCGAACCGTCTGGGACTTGCTGTGAGCGAGATGGTCAGGGAGGTCGGGTCCGGGCTGAACGGGCGTCGGCAAAAGCTGCACCGGATCCTGTCTGGCCGGAAGGTCGGCGTGATCGTGGTGGAGCACCGTGAGCGTCTCGCCCGCTTCGGTGTCGAGCACCTCGAAGCCGCCCTGTCCGCGTCCGGACGCCGCCTCGTCGTCCTTGACACGGAGGAGGCCACGGACGGCCTGGTGCGGGACATGACCGAGGTCCTGACTTCGATGTGTGCCCGCCTGTACGGGCGCAGGGCCGCGAAGATGCGTGCCGAGCGTGCTGTGAAAGCAGCGACCGAGGAAGGGGCGCACGTATGAAGAAGTTCCGGCCCCGGCCGGGTTTCGTGGTGCAGGCGTACCGGTTCGCCCTTGATCCGAACGCCACGCAGGAGGCCGCGCTCAGGTCGCACTGCGGTGCGGCCCGCGGCGTACAACTGGGCGGTGTCGTGGGTGCGGGCGTCGTGGGCGCAGCGGGCGGCCGAGGCGACGTACGGAATTGACGAGGAGCGGCTGACGAAGTGGCGGCTGTGGTCGCTGCCTGCCCTGCGCAAGGCGTTCAACGAGGCCAAGCACACCGACCCGCGCTTCGCCGGGTGGTGGGAGGAGAACTCCAAGGAGGCGTACAGCACCGGCCTGGCAGGCGCCGCCGCCGCGTTCGACAACTACACCAAGTCCAAGAACGGCAAGCGCAAGGGCCGCACGGTGGGCGTGCCGCGGCGGAAGCCGAAGCGGAAGGCCCGCCTGGCCTGCCGGTTCACCACCGGCAGCATCCGTATCGATCCCGATGGCCGTCACATCACCCTGCCCCGCCTGGGTGCCATCCGCGTGCACGAACGCGCCCACGGCCTGCGGGAGCGCATCGCGGCCGGGACGGCGCGCATCCTGTCGGCGACCGTCCGGCACGAACGCGGACGCTGGTTCGTCTCCTTCCAGGCCGAGGTGAAGCGGGAGATCACCCGCGTCGGCCGCCCGGACGCGGCGGTCGGTATCGACCTCGGTGTGAAGCACCTGGCAGTGCTGGCCGACAGCGCGGGTGAGATCCGCTACGAGCCGAACCCGAAGCACCTGGACGGTTCCCTGAAGCTGCTGCGCCTGCACTCGCGGCGGGTCTCCCGCCGCCAGGGGCCGACCGGCGCACCGGGCAGCAGGCGTCGAAGCGGTGGGAGAAGGCCAACCGCGAGCGCAACCGCGTCCACCACCGGGTGGCGAACCTTCGCGCCGACGCCCTGCACAAGCTCACCACCCGCATCCGCGCCGAGTACGGCACCGTGGTGGTGGAAGACCTCAACGTCGCCGGGATGCTGAAGAACCGGCGCCTGGCCCGCCGGATCGCCGACACCGGATTCGGGGAGATCCGCCGCCAGCTCACCTACAAGGGCCGGCGCAACGCCTGCCCCACCGTGGTGGCCAACCGCTGGTACCCGTCCTCCAAGACCTGCTCGAACTGCGGCGCGGTGAAAGCCAAGCTGCCGCTGCACGTCCGAGTTTTCGACTGTGATGCCTGTCCGCTCGTGATGGACCGGGACGAGAACGCAGCACACAACCTCGCCGCCCTGGCGGCGGCACGCACCACAGGTACCGGAGTGGCCGGAGACCTGGACGCCGTCAAGGTGTCGAAGCCTCGTGGAGCCGACCGTAAGACCCGCACCACCGACCCAGCCGCAAGGCCGGGAGGGGGCGGGCAGGTGGCGCAATCCCCGCCCCGCGCGGGAAGGAAACGAGAGACCGTACTCAAGCCGAAGCCCTCATACTTTGGTGATGTGACGGGCCATCCGGGCCGTAATGCCCGGATTGCTGAGATCCGACTACGGACTCGGTAACGGCTGCCTTAGGGTGCCCGGCATGACGACGCAGGGATACCTCTCGGAGCTGTTCTCACTGGACGGACGCATCGCCGTGGTGACCGGCGGCAGCTCCGGGATCGGCCGCGTCATCGCCGGTGCGCTGGCCCGGGCGGGCGCGGCCATGGTGGTCGTGGCGCGCAACGAGGAGCAGCTCGCCGCCACCGTGGACGAGCTGACCGCGGACGGCTGCCGGGCCGCGTGGGTGAGCGGCGACCTGAGCACCCGGAAGGGCGTGCGGGAGGCGGCGGAGAAGGCCGTCGAGCCGTTCGGTGAGCCGGACATCCTCGTCAACTCCGCCGGCATCAACCTGCGGCCCCCCATGGGGGAGCTCGGCGACGACACATGGGATGTCACCATGGCGGTGAACCTGGAGGCGCCCTTCCTGCTCGGGCAGCGCTTCGGCCCCGGCATGGCCGAGCGCGGCTACGGGCGGATCATCCACATCACCTCGCAGCAGGCGCACCGCGCCTTCGTGCAGAGCGGGGCGTACGGCGTGTCGAAGGGCGGCCTGGAGTCGCTGGCCCGCTCGCAGGCCGAGGCGTGGTCGCCGCACGGCGTGACCTGCAACACCCTGGTGCCGGGCTTCGTCATGACGCCCCTGAACCAGCGGGTGTCCTCCGACCCGGAGAAGGTCTCCGCTCTCGCCGCCCGCACACTGGTCGGCCGCAACGGTCTGGCCGAGGACTTCGCGGGCGCGGCGGTCTTCCTGGCGAGCCCGGCATCGGCGTACGTCACCGGGCACTCCCTCTTCGTGGACGGCGGCTTCTCGGTGCACTGAGACCGCGATCACGACCTGGCATTGGCCGGAAAGCCAAAGCACCCCACACCATCTTGGCCGACACGCACACCCCTCCCCGCCCCCCGCTCCGCATCATCAAGGGCGGAGTGGGAGCGGTGAGAGGAGTGGACGCGTGGACACGGTGCGGACGAGCCCGCGGAGACCCGCGGGTGAGGTCGGGACTGCGGGCAGGCCGACGCGGCGGCGGGACGTCGCGACCTCGCTGAACCCGACCGCCGACCTGGTGGACCTCACCCGTGCCCTGGTGGACATCCCGTCCGAGAGCGGCGACGAGGCAGACCTCGCCGACGCCGTGGAGGCGGCCCTGCGCGCGTGCGCGCATCTGACGGTCGAACGCATCGGCAACTCCGTCGTGGCCCGCACCGAATCGGGCCGTGCCGAGCGGGTGGTGATCGCCGGCCACCTGGACACCGTCCCGGCCGCCGGGAACCTGCCCTCCCGGCTGGACGGGGAGCTGCTGTACGGGCTCGGGGCGTGCGACATGAAGGGCGGCGTCGCCGTCGCCCTGCGCCTTGCGGCCACCCTTGACGCACCGGTACGCGACGTCAGTTATGTCTTCTACGAGTGCGAGGAGGTCTCCGGCGACCGCAACGGCCTGAACCGGATCGCCGCCGAACGCCCCGATCTGCTCGAGGCGGACCTCGCGATCCTCATGGAGCCGTCCGACGCGGGCGTCGAGGCGGGCTGCCAGGGCGTCCTGAACGCGGACATCACGGTGCGTGGTGAGCGGGCGCACACCGCCCGCTCCTGGATGGGCGTCAACGCCGCGCACCGAGCGGCCGCCGTGCTCCAGCGTCTCGACGACCACACCGCCGAGCGGATCGTCATCGACGGCCTGGAGTACCGCGAGGGGCTGAACGCGGTCGCCGTCCGTACGGGGGTGGCCGAGAACGTCGTCCCCGACACCTGCGTGATCACGGTCAACCTGCGCTTCGCACCGAGCCGTTCGGCCGGGCAGGCCGAGGCGTATCTGCGCGGCCTCTTCCCCGAGTACGAGGTCGAGGTCACCGAGGTCGTGCCGGGCGCCCTGCCGGGGCTCGGCCAGGGCCCGGTCGCCTCGCTCGTCGAGTTCCTCGGCGCGACCCCCCGCCCCAAGCTGGGCTGGACCGACGTCGCCCGCTTCGCCGCGCTCGGCACGCCCGCGCTCAACTACGGCCCCGGTGACCCGACCCTCGCGCACACCGCCGGGGAGTATGTGCCCGTCGGTCAGCTGCGCGAGTGCGAGGCCCGGCTCGCGGCCTGGCTGAGCGGCTGAGGGCTCGCGGGTCAGGCCCGGTCCGCGCCCCGCAGTCCGGCGAGGGTGCGCAGCTGCAGCCACAGCACCAACCGCTCGTCCGGGTCGTCCAGGTCGATACCGAGGTGCTGCTGCGCCTGCCTGAGGCGGTACCGGCAGGTGTTGGGGTGCACGGCGAGCAGCTTCGCGGCCCGCGCCATGTCGCATCCGACGTCCAGCCAGCACACCAGGGTCCTGGCGTAGTCGGTGCCGTGCTCGGCGTCGTACGCCAGGACCTCCCGCCAGGCACCCGCCGTCAACTCTCGCTGTCCGCTGATGAGTTCACGCAGCCGGAGCAGGGTGACACGCGCGCGTGTCTCGGTGACGGCGGCGACGTCCTCGCCCGGTCCGAGCACCCGCAGGACGAGGTCGGCGTCGTCCCGGGAGCCGCGCACGGCCGCCAGGTCCGGGACGATGTCGCCCAGCCCGGCCCGCACCGGCACTCGCAGAGCCCGACCCGCACGCTGCACGATGTCCTCGGCGAGCCGCTTGTGTCGTTTCCCACCGTGTTCACCGGTCACCGGCAGCAGCGCGTACACACTCCCGTCCACCAGCACGCACGCGTGCCGCCCGTACCGCGCTTCGCACTGGAGCCGTACCAGGTCGAGCAGCCGCAAGGCGGTCTGTTCCCCGTCGGGCGCTGACGCCGTGCCGTCGAGGGCGAAGGCCACGACACGGACCGGGGTGCCGACGGCGAGGCCGAGGCGGTGCGCGGCGCCGGCGGGATCGGCGGTGCCGTCGAGGAGGCGGCGCAGCAAGTCGCTCGTCAGATGCCGGGACAGTTCCTCGCTCGCGCGGGCCCGCAGCAGGAGCAGGGCGGCCGTGGACGCGGCCTGCCTGAGGGCGTCCTCGGCATCGGGGCCGAGGTGCCCGTCGTCGACGACCCACACCGACCCGAGCGTCTCGCCGCCCGCGCGGATCGCGACGGCGAGCCGTGGCAGCTCGTCGCCGTCGAGTGCGGCGAGGCGTACGGGTCCGGGGGCGGCGAACAGGAGGCGGTACTGCTCGGTGTTCTCGGGGCTGCTCGGCACCTGACGGCCCAGAATGCCCTGCCGCCGGGCCTCGTCGACGACCTGCCCGGTGACGGTGGAGTAGGCCAGGATCCGCTGGCGGGCGTCCTCGATGACGGTCGCGCCGCCCACGGCCGCGGCCACCGCGTTGGCGAGGGCGAACAGGTCGCCGAAGGCGGCCCCGCTGCCCGCCGGGCCGGGCCGGGAGCCGATCGCGGAGGCCAGCAGCAGATGGACGTGATGCCAGGCGGCGTCCTCGTCGACGGCGAGCAGCGCGACGCCGTGGGCCTTCGCCGCCGCCACCGCGTCGGGCTGCCCGTCGCCGGCCCGTACGACGAGTCCGGCCATCCCGGCCGCCGCGGCATCGCGCGCCAAGGGCCCGACCTCGCCCGCTCGAGCCCCGACGGTCAGCAGCAGGGCACCGGGCGCGCTGCGCGGGAAGGGGGCCCCGGCGTCGTACAGCAGGACCTCGGAGACGGGTGCGGTGAGGCCCGCCGGGGTGGTGAGCACGCGGAGCATGGGCTCGCCGAGGGTGTCGAGAAGTTCCTCGAGGGTGCAGGCGTCCATGGGCGGGTCGGGCTCTCCGGTGGGGGACGGTCACATGGTGACGATTGGCGTTTTACGCGACGGTGACCACTGTGGTCCTTGGCCGATCGCAACAGGGCCGCGGGATCTCATTGTGCCTGACGACAATGGCCGCCGGGCTGTGGCCCTGGAGACTCAAGGCATGACACCTGTGACGATCTCCGCCGCCGGGTCCGGGGCGGCGGCCGGTACACCGAACGTGGGCGCCCTCGCCGAGGGCGCGGCCCGTGCCGCCGGGGTCACGGTCCGTACCGTGCACACTGTGGCCGGTATCCGTGCCGTGGCCGACTTCTTCGCGGATGTGTGGCAGACGCCGCGCGCCACCCCGCCCTACCCCTCGGAGGTGTTGCACAGCCTGGTGCACTCCGGAGGCGCGGTGCACGCGGCGTACTCCACCGGGCCGTCGGGCGAAGTGCTCGCCGGGGCGGCGGTGGCGGTGTTCGGGCCACCCGCCGAGCGGGACGTGTACTCGTTCGTGGCGGCGGCGACCGCGTCCGGCCGGGGTGTCGGCTTTGCGGTCAAGCAGGCGCAGCGGCTGTGGGCGCTGGAGCGGGGCGCCACCACCATGCGCTGGACCTTCGACCCGCTGGTCAGCCGCAACGTCCGCTTCAACCTGGTCAAGCTGGGCGCCGTCGGCAGCGAGTACCTGGTCGACTTCTACGGGCCGATGAGCGACGGCGTGAACAACGGCGACGAGAGCGACCGGCTCACCGTGGTGTGGGACCTGGTGACGGGGACCGCGCGGACGGACGACCCCGTCGAGGGCCGCTCCGCCGCCGACGTCGTTCGCCGGGCACCGGACGGCGGCCCGCTCGCTCTGCGCGACGCGGACAGGGTGTGGTGCCGCGTGCCCGAGGACATGGTCGCGCTGCGCGCCGCCGATCCGGCGCTCGCGCTCGACTGGAGGCACGCCGTGCGCGAGGTCTTCACCGAGGCGTACGCAGAGGGCCTGCGCGCGACGGCCATGTCTCGTGACGGCTGGTACCTGCTGACCCGCCCGTCCCCCGAGGAGCAGGCATGAAGCTCGAACGCGTCGAACTGCTCCACGTCGCCCTCCCGCTCGTCACCCCGTTCCGTACCTCCTTCGGGACGATGACCAGCAAGGACACCTTCCTGCTGCACGTGGTGACCGACGAGGCCGAGGGCTGGTCGGAGTTCGCTGCCGACCCCGAGCCGCTGTACTGCTCGGAGTTCGTCGCCGGCGCCGAGATCGTCATCCGGGACTTCCTGCTGCCGCGCGTCGCCGCCCTGCCCGAGCCGACGACCGCGGCCGTCGCCCCCGCGATGGCCTCCGTCAAGGGCCACGAACTGGCCAAGGCCGCCCTGGAAACCGCCCTCCTGGACGCCGAACTGCGCGCCTACGGCATGTCACTCGCGACCTTTCTCGGCTCCGTCCACGAACGGGTGCCCGCCGGGGTCTCGGTCGGCATCAAGAACTCCGTACCCGAACTGCTCGACGACGTCGAGCGGTACCTCGCCGAGGGCTACATCCGCATCAAGCTGAAGATCGAGCCGGGCTGGGACGTCGAGCCGGTGCGCGCCGTACGCGAACGCTTCGGCGACCAACTCCCGCTCCAGGTGGACGCCAACACCGCCTACACGCTCGCCGACGCCGAACACCTCCGTAAGCTCGACGACTTCGGGCTGCTGCTGATCGAGGAGCCGCTGGAGGAGAACAACATCCACGCCCACGCCCAGCTCCAGAGGCGTCTGGCCACCCCGGTCTGTCTCGACGAGTCGATCCACTCCGCGCGCGACGCGGCGTCCGCGATCGCGATGGACGCCTGCCGGGTCGTCAACGTCAAACCGGCCCGCGTCGGCGGCTATCCGCAAGCCCGTCGCATCCACGACGTGGCCGCCGCCCACGGCGTGCCGGTGTGGTGCGGCGGAATGCTGGAGACGGGCATCGGCCGCGCCCCCAACCTGGCGCTCGCCGCCCTCCCGGGCTTCACCCTCCCCGGCGACACCTCCGCCTCCAGCCGGTACTTCGCCGAGGACATCACCGAACCGTTCGTCCTCCAGGACGGCCACCTGCCAGTACCCACCGCCCCGGGCATCGGCATCGACCCGCTGCCGGACGCGCTGGCCCGGTTCACGACGGCGACCCGGGAGTTGTACGCGGGACGGCGGTGACCGCACGGCCACCCCGCCTCGGGTGTCAGCGCCCCGATGCGTACAGCGCCTCGATCTCCTGCGCGTACGCTGCCATCGCCGCCTGGCGTTTCACTTTCATGGACGGGGTCAGCAGCCCGTTGTCCTCGGTGAACTCGCCCTCGACCAGGGTGAAGGCGCGGATCGACTCGGCGCGTGAGACGGCCTGGTTGGCGTGGTCGACGGCCTTCTGGACGTCGGCGCGCATCCGCGGGTCGCGGACGATCTCGGACATCGGCGTGTCGGCGGGCAGTTTGCGGACCGCGAGCCAGTGGGCGACGGCCTCGGGGTCGAGGGTGACGATGGCGGCGACGAAGGGGCGGTTGTCGCCGACGACGAGGCACTGGCCGACGGGCGGGCGGCTGCGCAGGCGGTCCTCCAGGACGGCGGGGGAGACGTTCTTGCCGCCGGAGGTGACGATGATGTCCTTCTTGCGGCCGGTGATGGTGAGGTAGCCGTCCTCGTCGAGGGCGCCGAGGTCGCCGGTGGCGAACCAGCCGTCGGTCAGGACGGCGTCCGTGGCGGCCGGGTTGTCGAGGTACGAGCCGAAGACGATGCCGCCCTTGACGAGGACCTCGTCGTCGTCGGCGATGCGGACGGCGGTGCCGGGGAC
Source organism: Streptomyces flavusporus (assembly GCF_046267975.1). Taxonomy (NCBI): domain Bacteria; kingdom Bacillati; phylum Actinomycetota; class Actinomycetes; order Kitasatosporales; family Streptomycetaceae; genus Streptomyces; species Streptomyces flavusporus. Next base: position 9,667,012 of record NZ_CP176503.1, read on the forward strand.
GGGGAGGCCCACCGTGCCGGGGCGGGGGCCGAGGGGCGGGACGATAGTGGCGGCGGCGGTGGTCTCGGTCAGGCCGTAGCCCTCGTAGACGATGATTCCGGCAGCGTAGAAGAACAGGTTGAGGTCGCGGTCGAGCGGGGAACCGCCGCTGATGGCGTAGCGCATGCGGCCGCCGAGTTCCTTGCGGACACGGCGGTAGACCAGCAGGTCGTACAGAGCCCAGGCGGCGTACAGGCCGGGGCCGGGGCCCTTGCCCTTGTCGAGGAACCTGGCGAGGTACGCCTCGCCGAAGCGCACTGCGATCCGGTGCGCACGGTCGAAGGAGGCGCCGCGGCCGAGCTTCTCCGCGGTGGCGCGGCCGGTGTCGTGGATCTTCTCGAAGAGGTAGGGGACGCCGACCAGGAAGGTCGGGCGGAACTCCTTGAACGCCGGGCGGAGGTCGTCGGGCTTGATGCTCGGGCAGTGGCCGATCTCGATGCGGGCCATCAGGCAGGCGATCTGGAGGGCGCGGCCGAGGATGTGGGCGAGTGGGAGGAAGAGCAGGGTGGAGGCGGTCTGACCGGTGAGATCCCTGAACATGGGGTGCAGCAGCTCGACCGTGTTGGCGGCCTCGGCATGCAGGTTGGCGTGGGTGAGGACGCAGCCCTTCGGCCGGCCGGTGGTGCCCGAGGTGTAGCAGACGGTCGCGGGGGTGTCGGGGGTCAGGGCCGTACGGCGCTTGGTGACCTCCTCGTCGGGGACGTCCTGGCCGAGAGCGGTGAGGTCGTCGAGGCCGTCCGTGTCCAGTTGCCAGATGCGTGGCGGCTGGGGGTGACCTGCCGTGCCGGCCCTGACGGTCGTGGCGTTCTCGGCGGTTTCCGTGATGACGAAGCGGGTGCCCGAGTCGCGGATGATCCACTCCACCTGTTCGGCGGAGGAGGTGGCGTAGACCGGGACGGTCTGGCCACCGGCGGCCCAGATCGCGAAGTCCAGGACCGTCCACTCGTAGCGGGTGCGGGACATCACCGCGATCCGCCCGCCCGGTTCGAGACCGGCGGCGATCAACCCCTTGGCCACGGCGGTGACCTCACGGGCGAAGGCCGCCGCGGTCACGGGCTGCCAGGCCCCGTGCTGCTTGCGGCGCAGGACCACAGTGTCGGGGGCCTGGGCGGCGTTGGTGAACGGGATGTCGGCGGTGCTGCCGGTCGTCGCCCTCGGCGCGAGGGGAGCCGCACGGACCTCGCGTACGACCCCGCGCTCGTCCCTGATGATCTCGGTCCTCGTGCGGGTCGCCAGGTCGGTGCGCTGTTGCGCCCGCTTCAGATCCCTGCGTACGCCCATGACGGCTCCCGGTCGCGGCTGAGGATGGCGTGCTGTCGTCCGCACTTACTCCAAAGTCAACTTACTCGTGCGTAAGGGAAGGTCAATGGGTCGGTCCGGTTCACCTCAGGTGGCTCGCCGTCTCTATCGCGTCAGCCAGCTGCTGCACGTCCTCGTCCTCCGTCCTGTACGCCAACGTGTACGCCCGCTCTGAGAGTTCGTCCAGATGCGGGGCGCCGGGCAGGGAGCCGTAGCGGTGGTCGGAGGAGCGGCGGAGAGCGTCGGCGAAGTAGGCGGCCGTGGCCGTGACCTGGAGGCCCCGGCCGGCGCTCCAGACGGAGTCATCGAGGGCGCCGGCCTCCAGAGCGCCGGACTCCTCGTGCGGAGCGCGCGTGTCGGGGTCGAGCCAGCGGACGGTGGCAGTGGCGAGGTGGCCGTCGGCGCCGGGTTCGGTGCGCACCGCGTACAGGGCGGTGACGGTGTGACCGGGGCCGACTTCGCCGCCGTCGACGCGGTCGTCGCGGAAGTCGTCGTCGGCGACGTGGCGGTTGTCGTAGCCGACGAGGCGGAACTCGGCGACCGTCTCGGGGTCGAAGGCGACCTGGGCCTTGGCGTCGCGGGCCGTCAGTTCGATGTTCTGCGGGAGCTGTTCGCAGAACACCTCCCGGGCGTCCTCGGTGTTCGAGACATAGACCGTGTGGCCGTCTCCCCGGTCGGCGAGGCGTTCCATCAGGGCGTCGCCGTAGTCGCTGCCGACGCCGACGCCGAACAGGGTGATGCCGTGCTCGCGGCGTTCAGTGGCAATCTGCTCCAGGATCGCGTCCGGGTCGGTGTCGCCGGTGTTGGCGAGCGCGTCGGAGACCAGGACGACCCGGTTGGTGGCGCCCTCGCGCAGACCCTCGACCGCGGTGGCGTATCCGGTCTCGACGCCCGCGCCGAGGTTGGTGGAGTCGGTGGGCTCCAGACTGTCGATGGCCTCGTGGATCTCGCCGCGACGGCCGTCCAGGCGCGTCATGGGGAGCACGGTCTCGGCCTCGTCGCTGAAGGTGACGATCGCGACCGAGTCGTCGTCGCGCAGCCGGTCCGTCATCACGGACAGGGACTGCCGGGCGAGGTCGAGGCGGCCCGGTTCAGCCATGGAGCCCGAGATGTCGATGACGAACGTCAGGGCGGCGGGCGGGCGTTCACCGGCCTGTTCGGCGCTGCGCGTGGCGAGGCCCACGCGGATCAGGGACCAGTTCTCCTCGTCGGTGCGGGCGCCGTCGACGGTGACCGTGAAGCCGTCGCCGTCGGGGCGTTCGTAGTCCTGGCGGAAGCTGTTGACGAACTCCTCGGGGCGAATCGTCGACGGGTCGGGCAGCCTGCCCTCGGCGAGGGCGCGGCGGGCGTATCCGTAGGAGGCGGTGTCCACGTCGAGGGCGAAGGTGGAGAGGTAGTCGGGGGAGGGGGCGACCTCGCGGGAGTCGGTGTCGTCCTGCTGCTCGCCGGTCCCTTGGCTGCGGTCGGGGGCGGGTAGTGGGGCGGGGAACCCGGAGTTGTGCTCGCTCGCGTCCGAGGCGCGGCTGTTGTCGCCGGTGTCGCTCGCGCCGCAGCCGGTGAGCAGCAGGCCCCCCGCCGCCGTGAGTGCGAGCAGCGTGCCGCGCAGCCGCCGGCTCCGGTGGCGCTCGTACCACTCCATCATCCGTGCCCCCTCGGTCGGTTGACGCCGACGTCTGTTGACGTGGCCTTCTGCGACTGTGACGGCACAGAGCACCGGAACGTGCGACACGGGGTGTTGCAGATGCGTCTCGAAGCGGCCACGGAGGCGGCCCGCCCTACGCCGGAGCACAGCTCCGATCCGCCGACCGCCGGTCGTCGTCAGGTGAGGGAGGGTGAGGCGGCCAGGTTCTGGTCGGCGGCCCAGGAGGCGAGGATGCGCAGCCGCTCGTGGGTGGGGGAGCCGGGCGCGGCGGTCCAGACGGTCAGGTGCTGGTCGGGGTCGGTGTTGGCGGTGAGGGTGTCCCAGTCCAGGACGAGCTCACCGACGACCGGATGGTTGAGGGTCTTCGTCCCCACGGTGCGGGCGGCGACACGGTGATCGCCCCACCACCGGGCGAACTGCTCATCACGCGTGGACAGTTCACCGACCAGCTCGATCAGGCGGGGGTCCTCGGGATACTTGGCGGCCTCCATCCGAAGCTGGGCCACGGAGATCTGCGCGGAGGCCTCCCAGTCGGCGTACAGGGTGCGCATCGCCGGATCCGTGAACTGGATCCGCGGGTAGTTGCGGTGCTTTTCCGGTATGCGGGAGAAATCGGTGACCAGGGCTGCGGCCAGCGCGTTCCAGGCCAGAATGTCCCCGCGCCGGCCCTGCACGATGGCCGGGGTGGCGGTGAGGTCGTCCAGGACCCGCTGCAGCTGCGGCTGGACCTTCTGCCGACCGCGGCGCCGGGTGCGGGTGGTGGTCTTGCCGGCGAGCTGGAAGAGGTAGCCCCGCTCGTCGTCGTCCAGGTGCAGTACCCGGGCGAGCGTGTCCAGCACGGGCGTGGATGCCTGCATGCGGCCCTGCTCGAGGCGGGTGTAGTAGTCGGTGCTGATGCTGGCGAGCTGGGCGACCTCCTCGCGGCGCAGCCCGGCCACCCGGCGGGGCCCGCCGGTCTCGGGCAGCCCGACGGTGCGCGGGCTCAGCTCCGAGCGGCGCTTCTTGAGGAATTCTCCCAGCTCGTTGAGGGGAACGTTGCCGGTCATGCTGCCCAGCATGGCACCGATCCCACCCGGGAAAGGAGGGAGAATTTACTCCCAGGATGTTTCCGTCCCCGGATGTATCTCTCCGCTTTTCGCGCCTGGCCTCAGGTGTGAGTCTCGACCGTGAGCAGCCATTCCTGATACCGGCCGCGGCACACCGACCCTCGCACCGAAAGAAGCACCATCATGCGCGGAGCAGTCATCCACGCCCCCGGCGACGTACGTTTCGAGAACCTCGACGACCCGCAGATCATCCGGCCGACCGACGCGGTCATCCGCACGGTCGCCACCTGTGTGTGCGGCTCGGACCTGTGGCCGTATCGCGGCCTGGAACCCATCGGCGACCCGCACCCGATGGGGCACGAGTACGTCGGCGTCGTCGAGGAGGTCGGCAGCGAGGTCACCTCGGTCAAGCCGGGCCAGTTCGTGGTCGGCTCCTTCGCCACCTCGGACAACACCTGCGCGAACTGCCGTAACGGCTGGCAGTCCAACTGCCTGCACCGCGAGTTCATGAGCACCTGCCAGGCCGACTACGTCCGCATTCCCAACGCCCACGGCACCCTCGTCGCCACGGACGACCACCCGGCCGACGAGTTCGTGCCCAGCCTGCTCGCCGTCTCCGACGTGATGGGCACCGGCTGGTACGCCGCCCTCGCCGCCGAGGTCAAGCCCGGCTCGACCGCCGTCGTGGTCGGCGACGGAGCGGTCGGCCTGTGCGGCGTCATCGCCGCGCGCGAGCTCGGCGCCGAGCGGATCATCGCCATGAGCCGCCACGAGCCGCGCCAGCGGCTTGCCCTCGAGTTCGGTGCCACCGACATCATCAGCGAACGCGGCGAGGAAGGCATCGCCCGCGTCAAGGACCTCACCGAAGGGATCGGCGCCGACTCGGTGCTGGAGTGCGTCGGCACCCCGGAGGCCATGAGGCAGGCTCTGCACTCCGCCCGGCCCGGCGGCAACGTCGGTTTCGTCGGTGTCCCGCACGATGTGGCGATCGACGGCGAGGAGCTGTTCTTCTCCCACGTCGGCCTGCGTGGCGGCCCCGCACCCGTGCGCCGCTACCTGCCCGACCTGATCGACCGCGTCCTCACGGGCCGGATCAACCCGGGCAAGGTCTTCGACCTCGCCCTGCCTCTGGAGCAGGTCGCCGAAGGCTACAAGGCGATGGACGAGCGCCGCGCCATCAAGGCCCTCCTGACCCCCTGACCGCACACGGATCCCCTCCGATGGGAGGAGTCACCGTGACCACCTTCGCTCTCGTCGGCGCCGGGCCCGGCCTCGGGCTGGCCACCGCCCGCCGCTTCGGAGCCGCCGGCCACACCGTCGCCCTCGTCTCCCGCAGCGCCGCGCACCTGGAGGAGCTGGCGGCCGAGCTGGCCCGCGACAACGTCCAGGCCCAGGGCTTCGCCGCCGACGTCCTGGACCCCGCATCCCTCACCGCGGCCCTGAGGACGGCGTCCGACGCCCTCGGACCCATCGAGATCCTCCAGTACAGCCCCGTGCCCCGCCCCGACTTCATGCAGCCGGTCCTCGACACGAGCGCCGACGACCTCGAGGCGCCCCTGGCCTTCTCCGTCAAGGGCCCCGTCACCTGTGTGAACGCCGCCCTCCCCGGCATGCGCGCCCTCGGCCGCGGCACGCTCCTGTTCGTCAACGGCGGCAGCGCCGTACGCCCCCACCCCGACCGGGCCGGCACCTCGATCGCGTTCGCCGCCGAAAGCGCCTACGCCCGCATGCTCCACGACGCCCTCGCCCCGGAGAACATCCACGCCGCCCAGTTGATCATCCCGGGCGCCATCCGGCCGGACGCCGAGCACAGCAGCCCCGACGTCCTGGCCCAGCGCCTGTACGACATCCACCACAAGCGGGACGGCTTCCGCCACTACGCCGAGCCCGTGCCCGACTGACCCCTGGACGCCCCATGACCCCGGCCGCCCTCGCCCGTGCGGTTCCGGCCGCCGCCCTGCTGCTGGCCGTGACCGCCTGCACTCACGACTCGTCGCCGTCCTCGGCGCCTGCACCACGTGGGACATCGTCAGCCCCGGAACCCACTGCACCCTCCGGCAGGACCAACGCCATGAACATCCGCCTGACCATCGACGGCCACCCCGTCGACGCCACCCTGAACGACAGCGCCACCGCCCGCGACCTCGCCGCTCTGCTTCCGCTCACGCTGAATCTGAGCGATTTCCACCAGACGGAGAGGATTGCCGATCTGCCCCGCCGGCTGTCCACCTCCGGCGCGCCGGAAGCAGCCGCAGCCAAAGCCGGTGACCTGGCGTATTACGCGCCCTGGGGCAACCTGGCCATCTACTACCGCGACGGTGGCTCCAGCGACTCCGGCCTGGTCATCCTCGGCCACGTGGCCGCCGGTGACATTGAGCGGCTCGCCACCGCCGACCAGGTCACCATGGAAGCCGCCTCCTGAGTCGGCCGATCCGACGTGGCCGCCCTCCGCCCCGCCTGGGCCGCCGTCCCCGCAGCCGGCGGCGGCTTGGAGCAGCGGATGTACGCGCAGCGGCGAGTCGTAGTTCGCCCGCGCCTCCGTCGGCACCTTCACCTGCTGAGCCACGTACTCCATCGCGGCGGCCGGTACCTCCTTGGTCCGTATATGGCGTCGTCAGAGAGATGCTGAAGCGATCAACACTCGTGGCCGCTGCCGCGCAGCGCCGGGACGGCACTCGTGCTCTTGGTGACCGCCGTGACACCGGGGGTTACGAGGCACAGTGGAGGGAGGCACAGTGGAGGAAGGCCCGCTCAGGGAGCCCCCGCGGTCCGGCGCTCCTCGTCCGGCGCCACCAGCGACTGGGTGAGTGGAATCCGCGACAGTGCGAGGACTCCCGCGGCGATCAGCGCGACACCGAACAGCTGGGGCAGCAGCCACCACCCGGAGCGGATTTCCTCCTCGTAGAGGGTGATGCCGAGTGCGAGGCTCACCATCGCGTCCCCGAGGGTGAGGGCGGGCTGCGAGGCGACCAGCGGACCGGCCTGCATCGCGTTCTCCAGGAGGAACAGCGCGCACACGCCGGTGGCGGCGAATGCGTAGGTCTGCCAGGCGGAGAAGAAGCCCACGGGCCCTTGCTCGTCGAGGATGTGCGTGGAGGCCTTCATCAGCGCCGCGGTCACCGCGTAACTGATCGCTGTCGCGGCCCCCAGACAGGCGGCCCGGGCGCGGCCCTCCGGGCGCCGGAGGGCCGCGAGAGCGAGAGCGACGACCGTCCCCATGCACACGGCGAGGGCGGGAATCCACCGGTCCAGCGCCACATGGGTGCGATTGCTGGTGGGGGACGCGGCGGCGAGCGCGACCGCCAGCCCGGCCACCACCAACGTCACGGCCAGCCAGCCCGTGCCCGGTAGATGCCGGTGCATCAGGAACGAGGCGACGATGAGGGTGAGCGGCAGCTCCAGCACGAACAGCGGCTGCACGATCGTCAGCGGCCCGGTCGCCAGCGCCAGCGCCTGGCAGACACCGGCGGCGATCACCGCAAGGATGCCGGACAGCCAGACGGGCCGCCGCAGCAGATCGAGCATCAGCCCGGCCCGGAACCCTTCGGAGCGCGGCACGGTGAGCGCCGCCTTGCGCTGCAGCACTGTCGCGACGGCGTTGCTGAAGGCCGCGCAGAGCGCGAAGACGATGGGGAACAGGGTGTGCAGCGTGGCCACCTCCCGGATCGGCGGGCCTGTGACGTCGGCTGTGCCTCCTCCTGCCATGGTCGCCTCGATGCGGTTACGAGCGCGATCGGAGCCCCCGGGCTGCGGACCATTGATCACCGGCCGACAACGGACGCGGGCGTGCGGAGTCGTGCACGGGCCCCGTCGGCGCTGCTGCGGCTGAGGACCGTGCCCATACGCGTGCCGAGGCCCGAGCGCACGAGGATCGTGCACCGCGCCATCCGGGTGACGGCGACGGCTCCGACGCCGTGATCACACCAGCCACACCATGATCATTCCACTCCGGTCCGGCCGGTCCGGCACATCCGTCAGACCACCGGGATGAAGGCGGGCTCGATGCCCATCGCGGTGATGCCCCCCACGGAACGGTCGATTGGAGTTGGAGCGCTTGTGCACGGTCATCCGCACCCAGCGGGCCGTGGCAGGCCGTGGCAGGGCGATGTCCACGACGCCGCCCCTGCCGGAGTCGGTGCGGTACACGGCCGTCCACGACTGGTTGTCGCGGGAGGTCTCGATGACGAATCCGACGGCGCAACTGGACAGGATTTCCTGGCCGGTGGTGTTGTCGCGCCGAAACCAGCGAAGAGGGTGGAGTCGGCCGTGAGAACGGTGCGGCGGGACGGCACAGAGGGGAGGTCCGGCATGGGCAATGGCTCCGATCAGGGATGTCCGGTGAACGAGGCGGCCTGGGACCATGGCTGACAACGTTGCCAGAGGGGTCGATGACAACGCTGCCGAACACTGCACCGCCGACCTGGTTCCGTCAAGACTTCCGGCTCGCCGCGCGACATGTTTCTTTAAATTAGTAATAAATATTGACAGGGTTTCGGCCCCGGGACACAGTCTTCGCCGTGACGCCGCCGGCCCCAGGCATCCGCGCGGTCCGCGTCACCTCCTCCTGCTTGCCAACCTCCGGGAGAGGCACGTGACTTCACGCCCACCCGCACAGCGAACCCGACACCGACAGGCCGCCCGGCTCGCCCTCGCGGCCGCGATCGCCGTGGTCCTGACCGCGTCGGCCGTCCCCGCCGCCATCGCGGACACCGCTGTGGACCAGGGAGCGCCCGCGTACTACGACAGCGGTCTCGCCCCGACGCCGTACATGGGCTGGAACACCTACTACGGGCTCGGCGCGCCCACCGAGAAGGAGGTCCGCGCCGTCGCCGACAAACTCGTCAGCAGCGGGCTGCGTGACAGCGGCTACGACATCGTGTGGCTGGACGGCGGCTGGCAGGCCGACAACCCCCGTGACACGCAAGGGCGGTTGGCGGCCCACCCCGACCGCTTCCCCTCCGGCATCCCGGCCCTGGTCTCCTACCTCCACAAGCGTGGACTGAAGGCCGGCATCTACACCGACGCCGGTACTTACGACGGCGGCAAGATGTGCGGACTCGGCAGTCGCGGCCACTACCTGGAGGACGCGCGGCAGTTCGCCGAGTGGAAGATCGACGCCATCAAGGTCGACTTCCTGTGCGGCATCAGCGAGAAGCTCGATCCGGGACCCGCGTTCAAGGAGTTCAGCGACGCCGTCGCCAAGTCCGGGCGCAGGATGCTGCTCAACCTGTGCAATCCGCTCACCGACGACTGGGGCCTGCCGCACACGCCCGAGCAGGACGCGCACAACACCTACGCCTACGCCCCGACGATCGCGGACTCCTGGCGCACCGGCACGGACATCGCCTGGGGCACGCCGAGCCCGGGCCAGTGGCCCAACGTGCTGCGCAACATGGACGCCAACGCCTGGCACCCCGAGGCGCAGGGGCCCGGCCGCTACAACGACCCCGACTACCTCATCCCCATGCGCCGCATGACGGACGGCGCCTTGGAGCTGACGGAGGAGGAGTCGACCACGCAGTTCGTGATGTGGGCCGAGATGGCCTCGCCGCTCGTCCTCGGCTCCGACCCCCGCACCCTGCCCGCGTCGATGATCGAGACACTGCGCAACCCGGAGATCATCGCCGTGAACCAGGACCCGCTCGCCGTCCAGGGCGTCCGGGTGGCCACCGACTCCGTCGGCGACGTGTACAGCAAGGTCCTCGCGGGGGACGGCCGGCGCGCGGTCGTCCTGCTCAACCGCTCCGACCGGCCGGCCCTTCGCACCGTGAACTTCGCCGATGCGGCGCTGGGCGGGGCGGTCAAGGTGCGCGACCTGCGGGCCCGCGCCGATCGCGGCACGCACACCGGGTCGTACACCGTCGAGGTGCCCGCCCACGGCACCGCGTTCCTCAAGCTCACCGGCGAGGACGCACTTCCCGGCACGAGCCTGGGCGAGAAGGCCGGCGCGAGCCCGGCCGTCGTGCGCGACGGTGACACGCTGACCACGTTCTTCCGCGGACCGCGCGGGAACCTCGTCCAGCACACGGCGGCCGCCTACGGCAGCGCGCGTACGACGGACCTCGGAGGCCCGGCCAGGGGGAAGATCCTCGGCCAGCCGGCCGCCTACGCCTCCGCCGGCGGCCGGATCGACGTCTTCGTGCGTGGCGCCGACTCCCGGGTGTACCGGCGGGTGTTCGCCGGCGGACGCTGGGGGGACTGGCAGGGCCTGGGCGGGCAGGTGACCGACGCGCCGTCGGTGGCGTTCACCGACCCCGCGCACTGGACCCTCGTGGCGCGCGGGGCGGACGGGCGGATCGTGCAGCGTGGGCCGTCGACCGGCTGGTCGTCGCTGGGCGCACCGGGCGACCGTGCGACGTACGGCAGGCCGTCCGCCGCCGTCGACGCGCAGGGGCGCGTCCATGTCGCCGTACGCACCTCGGCGGACGACATCTGGACGCGGTCGCGGGACGCCTCGGGGGAGTGGTCGCAGTGGTCCTCCCTCGGCGGGACCGTGAGCGGAAGTCCGACCCTCGTCACCGCGGGAGACGCCGTGGTGCTGTACGTGCGCGCCGGCGACTACACGCTCTGGCAGCGGCGCCACGAAGGCGGTGCCTGGCAGGGCTGGACGAAGCGGCAGGAGTTCCCCAGCGCAGCCTTCGACGGCGCGCTCGGGGCGGTAGCGGGGCCCGGCGGTGCGGTCGACGCCGTGTTCCGCGGGGTGGACGGGGCCGTCCACCGGACCCAGTTCCAATAAATTAGTAATTAATCTTGACGTGGCGGAAGCGCCACGCGAACCTGGATCCGCCGCGAACGGGCCCGGCCGTCAGGAGGGCCGGGCCCGCCGCGCGGATCCACAGGGAGCCCTCCATGACGAACCCTCAGCCCAGCCGACGGCGCTTCCTCGCCGGACTCGGCGCCGCCGGGACGACGGCGCTGCTCAGCGGCTGCGTCACCGCCACCTCTTCCTCGAAGTCCTCCTCCAAGGGCGCGGTCACCCTCCAGTCCAACCTGTCCGCACCGCAGGCCAAGGCGGCCATGGAGGACATCGTCGCCGCCTACGGCAAGAAGGAGGGAGCCGGGCGCGTCAGCCTCAACACGGTCGCCGCGGAGACCTTCCGCACCCAGCTGCCGACGTACCTGACCTCCGCCAACCCGCCCGACGTGTACACCTGGTACCCCGGCTCGGTGGCGGACGCCTACGCCGGGAAGGACCTGCTGCTCGACCTCGACGAGCTCTGGGGCTCGTCCGACCTCAAGCGTTACTCCAAGGCGCTGAACACGCTGTGCACCGCGAGCTCCGGCAAGAAGGTCTTCGTCCCCACCACCTACTACTGGTGGGGCATGTTCTACCGGAAGTCCAACTTCGCCAAGTGGGACGTGAGCGAACCCAAGACCTGGGACGAATTCCTCGACCTGTGCGACAAGCTCAAGTCCAAGGGCGTCGCCCCCATCGGCCTGGGCGCCGGCGGCAACACCGCCTGGGTGGCCTCCGCCTGGTTCGACTACCTGGACATCCGCATCAACGGCGCGATCTACCACCGCGAACTGCTCGCCGGAAAGCACCGCTTCGACGACCCCGAGGTCCGCAAGGTCTTCGACCGCTGGCAGGAAGTGCTGCCGTACTTCGACCCGAACGGCACCGCGGGCGCCTTCCAGGACGCCACGACCGCCCTGCTCAACGGCCGCAGCGGCATGATGCTGATCGGCACCTTCTTCGCCGACGCCGCGCCCAAGGATGCCCTCGACGACATCGACTTCTTCCGCTTCCCGGTCATCGACGCGAAGGTCCCGCTCGCCGAGGAGGCCCCCACCGACGGCTACTTCGCCGGCGCCCGCACCGGACGCCGCGACGGGGTGCTCGATCTGCTGGGCTACCTCGCCACCGCCGAGTCGCAGGAGATCTACATCAAGGGATCGTCCGGCACCGTCCTGCCCTGTCACCCCGACGCCAAGGACGCCGGCACCCCGCTGGTGAAGAAGGGCCGCGCACACATCGAGGAGGCGGCCGAGATCACCCAGTTCTTCAACCGCGACTCCAGCGACGCCCTCCAGCCCACCGCCGACACCGCGCTGACCAAGTTCCTCGCCAAGCCCAAGGAGATCGGCAGCATCCTCACCGACTGGCAGCGCGACGCCGAGAAGATCTGGAACGCCTGACATGGCCGTTCTGACCGCCCCCCATCGCAAGCTCCCGGTTCCGGCGCCGTCCCGTGGCGGCCGGGGCCGGGGCCCTGGGCGCACCCCGCCGCTGGTGCTCGCCTTCGTCCTCGTCCCGCTGCTCGCCGAGGCCGTGTGGGTGTTCTGGCCCGCGCTCCAGGGCTTCTATCTCGCCCTGACCAGCTGGGACGGCGTGTCGGCGCCGAAGTTCATCGGACTGGACAACTTCCGGGAGATGGCGAGCGACGACATCTTCCGCGGCGCCGTCGGCCACACCGTGCTGTGGCTGGCGCTGTTCGGCGGCCTGTCCGCGCTGCTGGGCCTCGCCGCCGCGCTGCTGCTCCAGCAGGAGCGGCGCGGCGTCGGCTTCTACCGTGCCGCCCTGTTCCTGCCCGTCGTGTTCTCCCTGGTCGCCACCGCCCTGGTCTGGCAGGCCATCTACCAGCCCGACGGCGTCCTCAACCAGCTCCTGGAATCGGTCGGCCTCGGCAGCCTGCGGCACGCCTGGCTCGCCGACCAGGACACCGCCCTGTACGCGGTCATCGTGCCCGCACTGTGGCGGCAGATCGGCTATGTGATGGTCCTGTACCTCGCCGGCCTCAAAGGCATCGACCCGGCCCTGTACGAGGCCGCCAAGGTCGACGGCGCCGGACCCTGGCAGCGCTTCCGCCACGTCACCCTGCCCCAACTGCGCAGCGTCAACGCGGTCGTTCTGTCCGTCATCATCATCGACTCGCTGCGCTCCTTCGACGTCGTGTGGTCGCTGACCCGCGGCGGTCCCTACCACTCGTCCGAACTGCTGAGCACCTACATGTACTCGACCGCCTTCCAGTCCCTGCGGCTCGGATACGGCTCCGCCCTGGCCGTCGTCATCTTCCTGCTGGCGTTCGGCGTCATCGCCTCCTACCTCGTGCGCGCCTTCCGGGAGGCCGACTGATGGCGACCACCCGCACCTCCGCCGCGCTGCGCCGCCGCCGTACCGCCACCGCCGGATTCCACCTCTCGGCCGGTGCGCTCGCGGTGCTGTGGCTGCTGCCCATCCTCCTGGTCCTGGTGACCAGCCTGCGCTCCTTCGACGACATCGCCGCCCACGGACTGGGCAGCTGGCCCCGCTCCTTCACCCTGGACAACTTCCGTCTGGCCTGGGTCGACGGCGGCCAGCAGCGCGCCCTGATCAACAGCCTGATCGTCACCGTCCCGTGCGTCCTGGTGACGCTGGCCCTGGCGGCCATGGCCGCGTTCGCCCTCAGCCGCTACGAACTTCCCCTGCGCCGCTTTCTGTTGCTGCTCATGCTCGGCGGCAACCTGCTCCCGCCGCAGATCCTGCTCATCCCCGTCTCCAAGCTGAGCGAGATGATGGGCGTCTACGACACCCTGCCCGCCCTGATCGGCGTGCAGGTCGGCTTCGGCGTCGGCTTCTACGTCTTCGTCCTGCAAGGGTTCATGCGTGCCATCCCCGTCGAGATCCAGCAGGCGGCCGTCGTCGACGGCGCCGGGCCCTGGCAGGTCTTCTGGCGGATCATCCTGCCGCTGACCCGGCCCGCCCTCGCCGCGCTCAGCGCCCTGTCGTTCACCTGGATCTTCAACGACCTGCTGTGGGCGATCACCGTGCTGCGCAGCGACACCAAGATGCCGATCACCGCCGCCCTCATCGGACTCCAGGGACAGTACGTGTCCATGTGGAACGTGATCGCCGCCGGCTCCGTCATCGCCGCCGCCCCCACCGTCGCCGTCTTCCTGCGCTTCCAGCGCCACTTCGTGGCCGGACTGAACCTCGGAGCAGTCAAGTGACGCCGTACCAGCGCTGGACCCTGCGCACCGAGCACACCAGCTACACCGTCCGCCTGTCCCCGGACGGCCCCTGGGCCGAACTGGACGCCTGGGGACCGCACGGCGCCGAGACGGGACCGTCGGCGCTCGACTGGTCGCGCCGCACCCACTTCATCACGCCCGCCGACGTCGCCCCCGCCGAGTACCTGCCGCACGGGCTGCGGCCGTTCAACGGAGCCGACCTCATTGCGAGCCGCCCCGGCCACGAACGCGGCACCTGGTGGACCTTCGCCGGAGCACAGGCGGACGAACACAACCTGCGGCTGACCTTCGTCGACGACGTCCTCGGACTGCGCACCACCCTGTGCTACGCCACCGTGCCGGGCACCGACGTCCTGCACCGCTGGACCGAACTCACCTGCACCGGAACGGAGGAGCTGCGCCTCGAGCGCATCGACTCGGCCGCCGTGAACGTCCCCGTCACCGCGGGAGCACGCCTCACCTACCTCACCGGCCAGTGGTCCCAGGAGTTCCAGCGCACCCAACTCGACCTGGCCAGGGGCACGTTCACCATGGGCAGCACCCAGGGCGCGCCCGGTCACGCCTACGCACCCTGGCTCGCCGTGCAGGACGGCACGACGGACGCCGCCCCCGCCTACGGTGTGGCCCTGGAGTGGCCCGGCAACTGGCACATCACCGCCGAAGCCGAACCCGGCGGCGCGATCCGGGTCCGTGCCGGGCGGGTGCCGCACGAGGGAGCGGTCGTGCTGGCACCCGGCGCCACCCTCACCACACCCCGCCTCGCCTGCGCGTTCAGCCCGGACGGACTTGACGGCCTGTCCCGCGTCTGGCACCGCTACGACCGCCACCTCGCCGGCGACCGCCTGCGGCGCACCCGCAAGGTCCTCTACAACTCCTGGGAGGCCACCGGCTTCGACGTCGACGCCGCCGGACAGCTCGAACTGGCCAAGGCGGCCGCGGACATCGGCGCCGAGCTGTTCGTGGTGGACGACGGCTGGTTCACCGGCCGCAGCGATGACACCGGTGGACTCGGCGACTGGTATCCGGACCCGGAGGCATTTCCACAGGGGTTCGACCGGTTCGTCGGAGAGGTGCGTGGCCTGGGCCTGGACTTCGGTCTGTGGATCGAGCCCGAGGCGGTCAGCCCCGGAAGCCGTCTCCACGCCGAACACCCCGACTGGGTCTACCGGATCGACGGCCGTCCCGCCCGCCTGGTCCGCAACCAGCTCCTGCTCGACCTCGGCCGCACCGACGTCCAGGACTTCGTGATCGGCACCCTGGACCGGCTCCTCGGCACGTACGACATCGGCTACCTGAAGTGGGACATGAACCGCCCGCCCACCGAACGCGGCCGCCCCGGTGCCGTCGGCCCCGTCGACCTGGACGCGGAGCACGTCGCCGGATACCTGCGCGTGCTGGACCACCTGCGCACCGCTCACCCCGACGTCACCGTCGAAGGCTGCGCGGGCGGCGGCGGCCGCACCGACCACGCGACGCTGGCCCGCACCGACGTCGTCTGGCCCAGCGACAACACCGCCCCGCTGGACCGGCTGACTGTCCAGCACGGCTTCCTGCACGCCCACGCACCGCACGTGATGAGCTCCTGGGTCACCGACGCCCCGGGCGTCTTCGACCCGCGCCCGCGCAGCCTCGCGTTCCGCTTCGTGAACGCCATGTGCGGAGTACTGGGAGTGGGGGCCGACCTGCGTGCATGGACACCGGACCAGCGGGCCGAGGCCGCTCGGTGGATCGCCCGCTACAAGGAGGTGCGTGAGGTCCTCCACCACGGAGAGGTCCGGCTGCTCGGCACCCCGGCGGACACCACCTGCGGTGTGCAGTACGACTTCGGCGACCGCACGGTCGTCGCCGCGCTGAGCACCGGGCGCCTCGACGGTGCCCCGCTCGTGCCCGGACGCCCCGACCGGCTCCGGCTGCGGGCGCTGGACCCGGCGGCGCGCTATCGGGACACGGCGACGGGGACGGCGTACAGCGGAGCCCATCTGCTGCACTACGGGCTGCCTTTCACCTGGAGTGCCGATCATGATGCCGACCTGGTGGTACTGACACGTCAGTGAGCCGCATATGTTTCCCGCACGGCCTGTCCCAGCTCACGAAGCTCACGAAGGACGCTCACAAAGGAGTCGACCCCACGATGGACCGCTTCACCGGCCGTACGGCCGTGGTCACCGGCGCGGCCTCCGGCATCGGCGCCGCCACCGCCGTACGCCTGGCCGAGGAGGGAGCCGCCGTCGTGCTCGCCGATGTGGCGGAGGAGCGTGGCGCGGCGGTGGCGGAACGGATCGCGAAGGACGGCGGCCGAGCCCGATTCGTGCGGGCCGACGTGGCGTCGGAGGAAGACTGGCGCCGGATCGTGGCCGCCGCCCACGACTTCGGGCCCGTGGACGTCCTCGTCAGCAACGCCTACACCGTGGACGTGGCACCGGCGCACGAGCTGGACCTGGAGTCGTGGCAGCGGCAGCTCTCCGTCAATCTCACCGCGAGTTTCCTCGGCTTCCGGGCGGTGCTGCCCGATCTGCGGGACCGGCGAGGAGCGGCGGTGCTGACCTCGTCCGTCCACGCGCGCATGGGCATCCCCGGGCACCCCGCCTACGCCGCGTCCAAGGGAGCCCTGCTGTCCCTGTGCGGCCAACTCGCCGTCGAGTACGGGCCCGAGATCCGCGTCAACGCCGTCCTGCCGGGCCCGGTCCTCACCGCCGCCTGGGACCGGGTGCCGCCCGAGGAGCGGCAGCGCAGCATCGCCGAGACCGCGGCCCGCCGCTTCGGCACCCCCGAGGAAGTGGCCGCGGCCATCGCGTTCCTCAGCGCCGACGAAGCCTCCTTCATCACCGGCTCCAGCCTCCTCGTCGACGGGGGCTGGAGCGTCGTGAAGGCCTCCGCATGACCACCGCCGCGCCCCCACACCAGCAGAAAGGCTGTACGACATGACGCCCTACGCCCGCCGCGGCGTGCACGGCCAGACCGTGGAAGCCCTCGCCCGCCGCATCCTGGGCGGCGAGATTCCCGAAGGGGCCACGCTCGACCTGGTGGCACTGCAGAGCGAACTGGACGTCAGCCTCACCGCCCTGCGCGAGTCCCTCAAGGTACTGGCCGCCAAGGGCATGGTCGACGCGCGCCAGAAACGCGGCACCTTCGTCCGGGCCCGCGCCGACTGGAACCTGCTCGACGCCGACGTGCTGCGCTGGCAGTTCGAGGGCGGCCGCACCACCGACACCGACCGCGCACTCCTGCGCAACCTCGCCGAGGTACGCGCCGTCATCGAACCGGCCGCCGTACGCCTGGCCGCCGAGCGCCGCACCGACGCCGATCTGGCGGCGCTGGAGAGCGCCGTGGACGCGATGGGGGTCCAGGGCACCGACCCGGCCCACGCCGTGGAGGCCGACCTCGCCTTCCACCGTGCCCTGCTCGCCGCCACCCACAACGAACTGCTCGAACGCATGGAGGTGGTCATCGAGCCGGGCCTGGCCCACCGCGACCGCATCGTGCACAGCCACCCGCACAGCGAGGACCCCGTACCGGCCCACCGCGCCGTCCTGGACGCCGTGCGCGACCAGGACCCGCAGGCCGCCGAGGCCGCCATGCGTGCCCTGCTCGACCAGGCCGGCCGCGACCTGGACCGGATCGAGAGCCCCGACGACACGAAAGGCGGCAAGTGAAGATCGCCCGCATAGAAACCTTCCTGGTCCCGCCGCGCTGGCTGTTCTGCCGGATCGAGACCGACGACGGCGTGGTCGGCTGGGGCGAACCCGTCGTCGAGGGACGCGCGGAGGTCGTCCGCGCCGCCGTCGACGTCCTCGCCGAGTACCTGACCGGCCAGGACCCGCTGCGCATCCAGGACCACTGGCAGGTGCTGACCAAGGGCGGCTTCTACCGCGGCGGCCCCGTCCTGTCCAGCGCCGTCGCCGGTCTCGACCAGGCGTTGTGGGACATCGCGGGCAAGACCTACGGCGCCCCGGTGCACGCCCTGCTGGGCGGCCCCGTGCGCGACCGCGTCCGCGTCTACGCCTGGGTCGGCGGCGACGAACCCGCCGAGCTGTCCGAACAGATCACCGCCCAGGTGGAGGCCGGGTTCACCGCGGTGAAGATGAACGCCGCCGGCGCCACCTCGCCGGTCGTCACCGCGGCCGAGACGGCCGAGGTCGTCGCCCGCGTGGCCGCCGCCCGGGACCTCCTCGGCCCGCACCGCGACGTCGCCGTCGACTTCCACGGCCGCTTCACCGCCGCCTCCGCACGCCGCGCCCTGGCCGAACTCGCCCCGCTGCACCCGCTGTTCGTGGAGGAACCGGTCGTTCCCGACCACGGCCACCTGCTGCCCGGCCTGGTCGCCGCAAGCCCGGTGCCCCTGGCCACCGGCGAACGCCTCTACTCGCGCACCGACTTCCTGCCCGCCCTCACCGCCGGCATCGCCGTCGCCCAACCCGACCTGTCCCACGCCGGCGGCATCTCCGAGGTGCACCGCATCGCCTCGCTCGCCGAGACCTACGGCGCCCAGCTCGCCCCGCACTGCCCGCTCGGCCCGATCGCACTGGCGGCCAGCCTGCAGGTCGCGTTCGCCACCCCCAACTTCCTCATCCAGGAGCAGAGCCGCGGCATCCACTACAACAAGGATGCCGACCTGCTGTCCTACGTGGTCGACCCCGAGCCGTTCCGGTTCGTCGACGGCCACGCGTCCCGCGGCGACGCCCCCGGCCTGGGCATCACCGTCGACGAGGCCGCCGTACGCGCCGCCGACCGCACCGGTCACGCCTGGCGCAACCCGGTGTGGCGGCACCCCGACGGTTCCTTCGCGGAGTGGTGACCGTGCCGCTGGACATCGTCACCGACCCCGCCCACGGCGGCCGTTGGACCTCACTGCGCACAGCCGGGCGCGAATGGCTGTGGCGGCGCCAGGCACCCGAGCGGGAGAGCGTGTCACCCGGCGACCCGTTCGTGGACGCGGGCGGACTGGAGGAATGCATCCCCACCGTCCGCGGCACCCCCGACCACGGTGACGCCTGGTCACGCCCCTGGGCCCGAGACGCGGACAGGGACGTCGTCCACTGCGACCGGTTCACGCTGACCCGCGCCATCCGCAGCACCCGCGACGGAGCCGAGGCCGACTACATGCTGACAGCCGACGCCGGCTTCCGCTTCGTATGGGCCGCCCACGCCCTGCTCGACCTCTCCGACCGTGCGACGGTGCACTCCCGCGACGGAGCGAGCACCCGCCTCTTCCCCGAGGCGGCCCCGCTGCTGGACCGGGCGTGGCCGAAGGGTGCCGCGTGGGTGGCAGGGAGCTGGCCCGTTCCCTGCGGACTGCGCCTGGACCGGTTCGGTCCGGACGACGGCAGTGCGGTCGGAGCCGTCGTGGACGCTGCCCGCTGCTGCGTCCACGATCACACCGACCGTCTGTCGTGGGCTCTCGAAGCCGACGGGCAGCCGTTGTCCATCGCCCTGTGGCGCAACCTGGGCGGCTTCCCCGCCGCGCACCCCTACCGCAGTACGGGTGTCGAGCCGATGCTCGGCCGCGTCTTCGACCTCGCCGAAGCAGGCCCCGGCGACGCAGCCCGGGTCCCCGCGTCCGGCGAGGTGCGGTGGCGGTTGACGCTGACCGCGAACTGCCGCTGCCCGTGAACCGACCTGTCCGACAAGGAGCTCGTCCATGAATCTTCGAGCGGCCCTGGCCGCCCACCGCCTGGTCGCCATCGTGCGCGGCGGCGACCCGGAGGGAGCGTTGCGCACCGTGCTGACCCTGGCCGACGAGGGCGTCGAGCTGATCGAGGTGTCGCTGAGCGGCAAGGACGCCCTGTCCGTCATCGAGCGGGCCCGCGAAGCACTCGGCCCCGACCGGCCCCTGGGCGCCGGTACCGTCCTGACCGCCGACGATGCTCGTGCCGCCCAGCGGGCCGGTGCGAACTTCGCCGTCACCCCTGCGCTGGGGGACGGCATCGGCGCGGCGCACGGGCTCGGCCTGCCGGTCCTGGCCGGGGTGATGACCCCGACCGAGATCCTGGCCGCACGCACGTGTGGCGCCGCCGCACTGAAGATCTTCCCGGCTGCCCAAGCCGGGGGCCCGGCCTACCTGAAGGCATTGCAGGGCCCGTTCCCGCACGAGCCGTTCGTGCCGGTGGGCGGTGTCGACGCGGCGGCCGCCCGGGAGTATCTGGCTGCCGGAGCCATCGCCGTCGGAGTGGGCTCACCTCTGGTCGGCGACGCCGCGGACGGCGGCAGCATGGCCGCACTGCGTGAACGCGCCCGCGTCTTCCGCACCGTCGTACAGGACGCCACGCCGTGACCGAAGCCGCAGGTGACGCTGTCAACGCGACCGAAGCCGAAGCCCTCCGTCCCGACCGCCTCGAGCTCGGTGAGGGTATCCGCTGGACGGACCGCGGCATTGTCCTCGTGGACATCCTCGCGGGCCGTCTGCTCACCGCCGCCGGCGACCCCACCGACCCCCTGCAGCAGCTGGCCCAACTGCCCGTCCCCTTGGGCGCGGTGGCCCCCGTAGCGGGTGCACCGGGCACCTGGATCGCCGCTGCGGGCACCGGGATCTGCCTGCTCGCTCCCGACGGGGCGACACGGTGGCTGGCAGAGCCCGAAGCGGACGCCGCACGGCCCATGCGCATGAACGACGCGACCGCCGATCCCTCCGGCCGCTTCTGGGCGGGCAGCATGGCCTACGACGCCCACGAGGGGGCCGGCTCCCTCTACCGGATCGACCACGACGGCACGGTGGCCCGCCTCCTCGACGGCATCACGGTCCCGAACGGGCCGGCGTTCACGGACGACGGCGCCACCATGTACCTGGCCGACAGCGCACGGGGAATCATCCGGCGCTACTCCGTGGACCCGGTCACCGCCGACCTCGGGGCACCGGAGGCGTTCGTCACCGTCGCGGACGGCAGCCCCGACGGCATGGTGGTGGACACCGAAGGCGCCGTATGGGTCGCGGTGTGGGGCACTGGCACCGTACGCCGGTATCTGCCGGACGGCCGCCTCGACCGCACGCTGCACCTGCCCGCACGACAGCCCGCCGGCGTGTGCCTGCAGGAGGACCGCCTCCACATCACCACCGCCCGCGTGGGACTCACCGCGCCCGGCCCTCACGACGGCGCGGTGTTCACCGCCCGGGTCGACGTACCAGGCCGGCCGACGGCCTCCTACCGTCACCGCACATCTGCCTCACCCCCCTGGGAGGTGTCATGACGAACGTCTGGCGGCCTGCCGAAGGAGCGGTGGTCTGCATCGGCGAAACCATGGCCGCCCTGGCCCCCGCCCCGTCCGAGTCACTGGAGACCGCCGAAGACCTGCGGGTATCGGTGGCCGGGGCGGAGTCGAACGTGGCGATGTACCTAGCGGACCTGGGCGTCCCCGTCTCCTGGCTCTCGGCGCTCGGCGACGACGCGTTGGGACGGCGAGTGCGCGCCGCGGTCGCCGCGACGGGCGTCGACGTCAGCGGCGTACGCTGCGACCCGGAGCGCCCCACGGGCCTGCTCGTGAAGGAGCCGGCCGGCACCCGTACCCGCGTCCACTACTACCGCAGCAACTCGGCGGCCTCGGCCCTGGGCCCCGACGTACTGGACGACGACAGACTCGTCTCGGCCTCCGTCGTACATCTCACGGGCGTGACCCCGGCACTGTCCCCGTCCTGCCGGAGCCTGGTGACCCAGGCGCTCACCACTGCGCCGAGCGAACGTCCCTACGCCATCAGCTTCGACGTCAACCACCGCCCAGCGCTCTGGCCGCCCGGAACGGCCGCCGCCGCGCTACGCGATCTGGCCGACCGCGCCGACATCACGTTCGTGGGACTCGACGAGGCACAGGAACTCTGGAACACCGGCCCCGAAGCGGCCGACGTACGCAAGCTGTTGCCGCACCCGCGCCTTCTCGTCGTCAAGAACGGTGGCCACACGGCCACCGCCTTCGGCGACGAAGGTACGTGGACCGTGCCCGCTCTGCGCACGGACGTGGTGGAACCCGTCGGCGCGGGCGATGCCTTCGCCGCCGGATTCCTGGCCGGCCTGCTGCAAGACGGGGACATACCGCGCGCGCTGCGACTCGGGCACATCACGGCGGCGTCGGCTCTCAAAGTGACGGACGATCACGGCCGGTTGCCGGACCGGGACCGGATCCAGCGGCTCCTCGACCTTCCGGCGCAGGAATGGGAAACACAGGGATAACCGTTGAGAGCCCAAACGTCTTGCCGACCACTTCCTCGGCTTCGTCGGGACATGACCAGTCCCCCTGAGGGTCGCGCGCCGCTCTCAGCGGAAGCGGGCCGGATTCGTCGGCGCTCCAGGGAATGTCAACTCATGTGACGCTGAACTGCAGTTCCTGTCCGTTCCTACTCGCCCCCAACTCGTGCGCGGCCGGGGCATGGCCGACCTGGCGACCGAAGGACCGGGACATGATCGGTCCCGAGGAAGCCAGGTGATGTTCGGCCACGAGCCGTACGCGGGTCTGGCGGACCTTTGGCGGCTGCTGACCCGGTGCCCACGCGCCCAGCGCCGCGGTCGCGGGCCTTGCTGAATGTGGGGAGAATAGGGCGTACTCATCGACCCCAGACGCCCAGCGAGCGGCCGGGCCGGAAGGATCGGCATGAGACAGCGAAGACTGGTGACCGCCGCGCTGTGCACAGCGGCATCGCTGGGTCCGGCTGTGCCACAGATCGCCGCAGCCGTCCCCAGCGAGTGCTCCCACATTCCATCGACGTATCGGCCCACGCTTGCGTACGGTGACACCGCGGTGGCGGTGAAGCAGGCGGAATGCCTGAGCAACATGTGGGGAGGCCAGCCGCCCAAGCTCACCCCCGACGGGGTCTTCGACTCTGTCATGCTGAAGAAGATCGAGTGGATCCAGGGCTGCCACGGCCTGCCGGAGAGCGGCGTCATCGATGCGCGCACCTGGCAGGTGCTGTACCACCCCGCCTTGGACTGCTACAACCCCTATCCGGCCTGAGCAATCGGTCACCAGCCCGGCCGGAACGAGCAGGACATCGGCGGGCCTGCTGGAGGTGCTGCCGCAGCAGACCAAGCGCGAACGCCGCTTGGCCGGCGGACCGAGTGAAAGAGACCGCGGCGGAGAATGTCCCGTACCGCAGGCACGGTGACGGCGGATCACCGCGTGTGGGACACGGGAAGGGCGATGGCGTGTGCGATCCGAACCCCGTTACCTTTTTCGTGGCCCCGCAATGGGGCGCCTGGCCCCCGGGTCCGGTATGGCTGTGTGCCCCCTGTCGTACGGATGACCTGGGGGGTGTTGCCGCCGGGCTTCGGGGCACCGCTTGACCGCTGATGAGGGGCCTGACGACCGCCTGGTCCGGCGCAATGCCGGGCCGCTTCACGGGCGGCATGTCTGCGTAACGTGGTTGCCGGCGTGTGGTGCCGCAGGGACGGCCGGGAGCTGAGGAGACGAGTGGCGAGGGGCACGCGCACATGGTCGACACGACCGCGATAGATCTCTTCCTCGGCCTGGACCTGGGCAAGGAGTTCCACCACGCCCACGGCCGGACCGCGGACGGCAGAACCGTGCACGACAAGCGGCTGCCCAACACCGAGCCGAGACTGCTGGAGCTGTTCACCAAGCTGGTGGCGAAGTTCGGCACCGTTCTGGTGATCGTGGACCAGGTCGCCAACATCGGCGCGCTGCCGTTGACGGTGGCCCGCGCGGCCGGCTGCCGGGTGGCCTACCTGCCCGGGCTGTCGATGCGGCGGGCCGCCGATCTGCACCCGGGCGAGGCCAAGACCGACGCCCGCGACGCGTTCGTGATCGCCGAGACCGCCCGCACCATGCCGCACACACTGCGCGCGGTGGACCGCGACGACGAGGTGCTGGCCGAGCTGACCATGCTCACCGGCTACGACAACGACCTGGCCGGCGAGGTCAACCGCGCCACCAACCGGCTGCGCGGCCTGCTCTCCCAGATCCACCCCTCTCTCGAGCGTGTGCTCGGCCCGCGCCTGGCCTACCCCTATGTCCAGGCCCTCCTTCAGCGCCACGGCTCCCCGGCGAGACTGAGGAAACTGGGCCGGGCCCGCTGCGAGGCCCTGCTCAAGGTGCACGGTTCGCGCAAGGCCCACCACCTGACCGCAGAGATCTTCGACGCGCTCGCCGAGCAGACCCTGGTCGTTCCGGGCACCGAGGCCAGCGCGCTGATCGTGCCAGGACTTGCCGCCCAGCTCGCCGCCGCCCACACCCAGCGCCGCCAGGCCGAGCAGGAGATCGCCGCCCTGCTGGAGGCCCTCCCTCTTTTCCACCTCTTGACGTCCCTGCCCGGCCTGGGCGTCAGGACCACGGCGGCCGTGATCGTCGCGATCGGTGACGGCACCGGCTTCCCCACCGCCGGGCACCTCGCCTCCTATGCCGGACTCGCGCCCGCCACGAAGTCCTCGGGCACCTCCATCCGCGGCGAGCACGCACCCCACCGCGGCAACCGGCTCCTCAAACGCGCCCTGTTCCAGGCCGCGTTCGCCGCGATCGGCTGCAAAGCCGACCTGTCCTCCCGGATCTACTACGACCGGCAACGCGCACGCGGCAAGACCCACACCCAGGCGATCCTCCGCCTGGCCCGCCAGCGCGTGAACGTCATCCACGCGATGATCCGCACCGGGGCCCTCTACGAAGCACGCACCCCGGGCGACGTCGACCTCGCCGCCTGACGACTCCACCGCCCTACCCTCCAGGCCCCATCACGCCCGCGTACCGGCACGGCCAATCCGGCCCTGCCGGCCACCGGGCTGCCCATCAGCCACCCGATCCGCCGGGAACACCCCGATCCGCGGGACGTTCCCGAAAACCACGATCAACCCCTACAAGCCGACCCCACCGGGGTTGACGAAACAGATAGGGGCACCCCGCAGGGCCCGGCACCGCCCAGCGCTCGGCCAGACGCCGCCGTCGGCCGGCAGCTGATCCGGCCACTGCCCTACCCCCATCAACCGGCTTTCACGAAGCCCTCGAGCAGGAGCAGCAACAGCCATGACCTTGTGGAACGTCACCGCCCCGACCGTGCACACCGTGGGCGACGAGGAAGTGCACGGCACCCAGACATGGGTCGTCCAGGCGCGGTGCAGTGTCGAGGCGGTGCGGCAAGTGATCGCCCGCGCCGCCAGTGAAAACGCCGTCCGGCACCGCCGGGGTGCCGCCATCGATCTCGCCGCGCTCACCGCCACCCGCTGGACGAGTCCGCATGGGCTGCTGGGACCCACAGTTCCCTGCCCACTGCACCCGCGGGCCGGACACGGCCGGCCGGACCAGGACGCGGACACTTCCTCGTCCGCACCCCTTCCGGTCGGGTGGACGCCCGGAATCCGGCTCGCGTGCCGCCCCACGGGTCGTCGGCGACGCCGAGGAGCGCCAGATCGAGGGTGGCCGGACGGCTCTCATTCCTGATGGTCATGAATCCCTCGACGCTGTATCGACCGTTCTCCTGTATCCGTACGGTGGCGGACTCGAAGTGTGCCGTCGGGCGCGTGTCGGTGTCGATCTCCGCGCGGACGCTGGACCGTGTCGGGTCGTCCCCGACCGTGATGGTCCCGCCGAAGGAGGCGAAGCTGCCGCGCACGCGGGTCATGAGGTGGCGCACGGTGAAGCTCACTTCGGAATGGGCGGGTCTATCTGTCAGACGCCGGTGAGCTGGTCGGTCTCGGCGGGCGGCGCTGTGTTCATGGTGATCTCCTGAGTGTGTAGGCGCAGGTGAACTGCCCACTCGGTCTATGGTCATAATCTTGACGGTCAATATTTATTACTAATAGGCTGTGGGCCGCCGCAGGAGCGCCGAAGGAGTTCTCATGCCGAAGCGGATCCAAGCCGCCGTCGTACCGGAGCCGGGTGCCGACTACGAGACCATGGACGTGCTGCTCGACGCCCCCGCACCGGTGAGGTGCTGGTACGCGTCGAGGCGGTCGGCATCTGCCATGCCGACATCGCCACCCGGGAGGGGAAGACCCCCTTCCCGCATCCGGCCGTACTGAGGCATGAGGGCGCCGGAGTGGTGGAGACGGTCGGAGCGGGCGTCACCTCGCTGCGCCCCGGTGACAGGGTGGTGCTCACCTTCGCCTCCTGCGGTGCCTGTGCGAGCTGCCGCTCCGGTCTGCCCAGCCAGTGCATGGACTTCCTGTCGCTCAACTTCGCCGCCGGCGCGCGCCCGGACGGCAGCCCGACGCTGTGGCACGGTGACACACCGCTGCACGGGCACTTCTTCGGGCAGTCGTCCTTCGCCACCCATGCGCTGGTCACCGAGCGGAACGCCGTGAAGCTCCCCGACGACGCGCCGCCGGCCACGCTCGCACCGCTCGGCTGCGGCATCCAGACCGGCGCGGGCGCGGTGCTGAACGTGCTGCGGCCGGCGCCCGGCGGTTCGGTCGCGGTGTTCGGAGCCGGTGCAGTGGGGCTCGCAGCCGTCATGGCGGCCCGGCTCACCCAGGCCTCGCAGGTCATCGCCGTCGACGTGAACCCCGGCCGGCTGGCCCTGGCCACCGAACTGGGTGCCACCGACACCATCGACGCCCGCACCACCGACCCGGTGGCGGCCATCCGGAAGCTCACCGGCGGTGGAGCCGGTCATGTGCTCGAGAGCAGTGGCAATGTGCTGGTGTTCCGTCAGGCCGTCGACGCCGCGGCCATCGGCGGCGTCATCGGCATCGTGGGCGCGCCCTTCGGACGCGAGGCGGCGGTCGATGTTGCGGACATCGTCAACGCAAGCAAGCGGATCGTGGGAATCGTCGAAGGCGGAGGTGTGCCCCACGTGTTCATCCCCACCCTGGCCGCACTGCACGCGGCCGGCCGCCTTCCCGTCGAGCGCCTGGTCACCACGTTCCCCTTCGACCGGATCAACGACGCCGCCCGGGCCGCGGCCTCGGGCGAGGCCGTCAAGCCCGTCCTGCTTCTCTGACCCACCGGCGAACCGCGCCGGGTACCGTACGACTCCTCAGGACGATCATGACTACCGTAGAACTGACCCGCTTCCGGGTCCCCGCCGAGCGGGCCCAGGAACTTCTCGACGCGCGGCCGGGGATGCTCGAGGCGTTCCGCGCGGACCGGCACGGTTTCCTCGGCGCCCAGTTGGTCCGCGTCGACGACGAGCAGTGGCTGGACATCGTGTGGTGGAACGCGGCCGACGACCTGGACGCGTCCAAGGCCAAGGGCGGCAACCTCCCCGCCGTCCAGGCGTTCTTCGCGCCGATCAGCGAGCTGCTCAGCTCCGAGCGAGGCACCCTCCTCGACGCGACTGCCCAGCCGTGGTGACCGCCGGGTACGGGCCCGCGCCGTCCCAGGCGGGCGATCTGTATCTTCCACCGGGCGACGGCATCCATCCGGTCGTGGTGCTCATCCACGGCGGGTTCTGGACGGCGATGCTCGACCGCAGCCAACTCGTACCGCTGGCACAGGACTTGGTGGCCCGCGGCTACGCCGTCCTGAACATCGACTACCGCGGTCTGGGGGAGGACGGCGGCGGTTGGCCCGGAACGCTGGAGGACGCCGCCGCTGCCGTCGACACTCTGGCCGGTCTCGCGGCGGGGAACCTGTCCGGCGGGCAGACAGCGGCCGATTCCGCCCGGGGCAGGCTGGACCTGGACCGCGTCGTGGCGATCGGGCACTCCGCGGGAGGCCAGCTCGCCCTGTGGCTTGCGTCCCGGCCCGGGCTGCCCGCTGGGGCGCCGGGCAGCGGCAGCCCGGGCGTACCGCTCGCCGCCGCCGTATCACTGGCCGGCGTGCTGGACCTGCGCGCCGCGGACGCCGACGAGTTGGGGGCCTGCTTCGGCGACTCGACCGTACCGCCGCCGGCGAAGGCTCCCGCCCCGGCCCGGCCGGAACTCGCCCTCGCCATCGCGGGCCTGACGCCCCACGGGACGACCGCCGCACTGCTCGGTGGCCGTGCCGACGCCATACCCGGCCGCTACGCGCTGGCCTCACCACTCGAACGCCTGCCACTCGGTGTGCCCCAGCTCGTCGTCCACGGGGACGCCGATACGGGGGTTCCCCCCACCCAGAGCCGGACGTACGTCACCGTCGCCCGGGAACGAGGAGACCAGGTGGAATACCTGGAGGTCCCGGGCGCGGACCACTTCGACGTCATCGACCCGGATCACCCGTCCTGGCAGGCAGTGGTGCGGCGACTGCCGGACCTGCTCAAGACCGCGGGAGACTGAGCGTGCGCGCAGCGTGGTACGAGTCGACGGGCCCCGCGTCCGCGGTGCTGAGGGTCGGCGAGATGGAGGATCCGCAGCCCGGCCCCGGAGAGGTGCGGATCCGTGTGCACACCTCGGGCATCAACCAAGGGGACGTGATCAAGAGGCAGGACTGGATCGGCTACGGCATGGCCTGGCCCCGGGTGATCCCGCACTCGGACGGCGCCGGCGTCATCGACGCCGTGGGCGAGGGCGTTCCCGCCGCCCGGGTGGGGGAGCGCGTGTGGTGCTACGACGCACAGTCGTACCGGCCTTTCGGTACGGCCGCCGGCTATGTGACCGTGCCCGCCGAGAAGGCGGTGCACCTCCCCGACGGCGTCTCCTTCGAGCAGGGCGCCTGTCTCGGGATCTCCGGGATCACCGCGCACCGCGCCCTGTTCATGGACGGTCCGCTGCGGGACGCCTGGGTGCTCGTCACCGGTGCCACCGGTGCGGTCGGCCGTTCGGCGGTTGCCCTCGCCCGACGCGGCGGGGCGCGGGTGATCGCCACCGTCCGCCGGCCGGGCCCGGTGCCCGGCGCAGACCATGTGCTCCTGGCGGACGGCACGCTGCCTGCCCGGGTGAAGGAGTTGACCGCAGGGCGGGGGGTCGACCGGGCGCTCGAGGTGGCGTTCGGGGCCCATGCGGACACCGATCTGGAGCTCCTCGCCGTGGGAGGGGTGATCGCCGCCTATGCCACCGACGAGGCACGCCCGGCCGTCCCCTTCTGGCAGCTGGGCTTCTCCAACGTCACCGTGCACTTCCTGGGAAGCGACGACTTCCCCGCCGCGGCCAAGCAGGCAGCGGCCGGGGAACTGAGCGCCGCGGCCGCCGCGGAGGCATTGGTCCACCCCGTCGCTCACCGCTACCCGCTGGAGGACATCGCCGCCGCTCATGAAGCAGTTGAAAGCGGTAGCGCCGGAGGGCGCATCGTGGTCGTTCCCGGCCTCTGACGACACAGACCGTCCGTCTGAGCGAATAGGCTATAGTAATAATTGTGACTATCACTGATGCTGACCACTGGCCGGATGCTGCGGCAGACCGTGCCGGAGGACTGGCGCCGAGGGCTCGCGGTGCTGGCGCACCCGGACCACTTGGAGTTCGGGGCCTCATCGGCGATCGCCCGGTGGACGCCCAGGGCAAGACCGTGGCCGACCTGCTGGTCACCCGTGGCGTGGTCGGCCACCGCGCCGTGGGCCCACGCCGATCGACGAGGCCCGCGACGCGGCGAACCGGTGGGTGTTCCCCGAACTGCTCGACGAAGGAAGCCGGCCGGGTCCGGAGTCCGCTACGCCATGTTCAGCTCGTCACCGGAGGCCGAGCACTTCACCGAGGACACGGCGCACCTCGACCGGGGAGTGGAATTCTTGGCCGCACACGAGGTGTACCTCGGCAACCTCGTGGGAGGATCCGACCCGGAGCGGTTCCTGCGCCGTCAGGCCGTCGATGCCGGGCGCCGCGCGGGAGTGCCGCCGGCGGCCGCCTGCGAAGTGGACCCGCTGTGAGCCGGGATCAGCGACCGGTGCCCTTCCGTGGCTCCCGCCTGCTGGCCGCGGCCTCGTCGAACTGCGCGAGCTGCCGGCCGGTGATCTCCCGGAAGGCGTCCTTGAAGGCCGCGTACTGCCGCTCGCCGATCGACTCCGCGTGCCGCTGCTCGATGGCGGCCATGATCGCGTCCGACTTCTTCATCTGGTCCCGCCCCCGGCGAGTGGGGACGATCAGCTTGGCCCGCCGGTCCCGGGGGTCGGGCCGACGCTCCACGTACTCCAGGGCTTCCAGCTCGTCGATCAGGTTGCCGATGACCTGCTTATGAGTGCCCGACTGCCGCGACAGCTCCGTCGCCCGGCTGCCCTCCTCGTCGAGAAAGCCCATCACGGCGCCGTGCTGCGGACGCAGGTCGGGATGCCCCTGCTCGGCCAGCGTGTCGAAGAGCTCCTTCTGGACCGAGAAGAGCAGTCGCGTGGACAGAATCCCGAGATCCGGATCCTTGAGCTTCCGTTCGCTGCGCCGCACTATGACACTCTCCTCGTCACCGTTATTGACTGTCACCATCAGTAATAATAATGGTCACGGAGGGCGTGGTCAGGGCTGCCGTCGCAGGCCCGGCGTGGATCCGTCCGTTCTCTTCTCTGCGTGGCGCCCACGTTGGCCCACCGCAATGTCCCGCTGACTCCGGCCGGCGGGCTGTGTCTGGCTCAGTGTGTCGTCGAAGACGGCTGGCGGAGGGCCCCCGGCCCTTTCTGTCGCCGCCCGGCTGCCGGAGGCCCCTGCCCGGATCGACACCGCCGCCCGGCTCCTGGTCCCTCCGGTGCTGGACGCCGCACCTCGGACTGGAATACGATCAAGTTAGTCATGATTGTGACTATCAATAACCTGACTAAGGTCGGATCGTGAAGGAGTCGACATGAATGCCATGCGGAGGGCGGCCGCACCCGTCGTCGGTGTGCTGGTGGGTGCTGTGGCAGCCACGAGCCTGCTGGGCGGGAATGCCACCGCCACGGAGAGCAACGTTGCTGGTGACCGCTTCGCCATCCGCGAGGTGATAGACCGTCACCAGATGTACATCGATCTGCGGGACGCCGACAGCTACGCCAACCTGTATGCCAAGGACGGTCACTACCGGAGCCCCTTCGGCTCCGCCGACGGCCGCAGCGAGATCAAGGCCATGTTCATCGACCTGGCCGAGAAGGGCTTCACCAAGGGCAAGCGGCACATGACCGGCCCCGCCATGATCGAGGTCAACGGCACGACCGCCACCGCCCGTTCCTGGTACTGGGTCGCGGAGACCGAGGCGGAGCACGCCGTCTATGCCACCGGCACCTACACCGACAAGCTCCGCAAGGTGAACGGCAAGTGGGAGATCGTCCAGCGCGTACAGGCGCTGGACGAGCTCGCGCCCAACAGCCAGTAACTCCGCCGATCGGAGCGCTCTGCCAGTCGTTTGCTCCGCTCGCTCGTCGAGCTGACTGCTGTCACCGTGCCGCGCTCTCGCGGCGCGGTGACGGTCCAGCCGGTCGCCCGCCCCACATCAGAGGTCGTCATGCCCCAGGAAGACCGAACCACCGCCCTTCCCCCGGTCCCGCCCGCGGGTAGCCGCCCGGACATTGCCCCGCCCGCCGGTCGTGTGGTCGCCGCACTCGCGGTCGCGGTGCTGGCCTACGGGCTGTTGCAGACGCTGGTCGCTCCTGCTCTGCCCGCGTTCCGGGACCATTTCGGGGTGAGCGGCGACTGGTCCGCGTGGGTGTTCACCCTTTACCTGCTGTCCGGCGCCGTACTGACGCCGGTGCTCGCCCGTCTCGGCGACCGACGCGGCAAGCGCCGGGTACTGCTCGCCACGCTTGCCGTCTTCGGCGCCGGCACCGTGCTGGCCGCCCTCGCATGGAACTTCCCCGTCCTGTTGCTGGCACGCGCGGTGCAGGGAGCTGGGGCGGCGGCACTTCCCCTGTCCTTCGCCCTCGTCAGCGCGCTGCTTCCCAGACAACGGATCGGCCAAGGCCTCGGCATCGTCTCCGCGATGATCGGAGCGGGCACCGCCCTGGGCTTCGTCATCGGCGGCCTCCTGGTCGACCACGCCTCCTGGAGGTGGATGTTCGCGGTGCTCGCCGGCGTCATCGCGGTCGCGTTCGTGCTGGTGGCCCGATGGATACCGGACGACGCATCGCGCCGGGACGAACCTCAGGACGTGCTGGGAACACTCCTGCTCTCCCTCGGTTTGGTGGCCCTGCTGCTCGCCATCACCCAGGGCTCGCACGCAGGGTGGCTTTCCGCCCCGGTACTCGGCCTCTTCCTCGCCGCGGCCGTCTTCCTGGCCGCCTTGGCCGTGGCCGAACAGCGCACCCAGCACCCGCTGCTCGAACCGAGTGTCCTCCTCCAGCGGTCGATGCTGCTGACTCACTCGGCCGCTGCGCTCTTCTACGCCGCGGCACTGATCTTCTTCCTTCTCGTGCCGACGTTCGCCCAACTGCCCGCCCACGGGCCCGAAGGCGCCGCACGGGGATTCGGCTTCAGCATCACCGCCGCGGGCCTGCTGATGCTGCCCTCCGCACTGCTGCAGATCCTTGTGGCGCCGGTCGTGCCCCGCCTGGAGCGAGCCTTCGGTCACCGTGCCCCGCTGCTTGGAGGGCTGGTGCTGGTACTGGCGGGAAGCGCCGCGCTGGCGCTGTGGCACGCAACGCCGGCGCAGATCCTCGCCGATTCCCTACTGCTGGGAGCCGGGGCCGCCGCGAGCTTCGCGGCACTTCCCTCACTCGTGGCCCGCTTCGCGCCGCACCACGCGATCGCGACCGCCAACGGCCTCAACACCGTCGTCAGGACAGTCGGCGGCGTCATCGGAACCCAGGTCGCGATCGCGATCCTGAGCAGCCACTCGGTCGCCGACACCGAAGTCCCGGGCGAAGGCGCGTTCACCGTCGTGTTCGCCCTCGGCGCCGTGTTCGCGGCGATCGGTGTCGCAGTGGTCCTCTTCCTGCCGCGCTCCGCCACCAGGTCGTGAGATTCGGGGCTGCGACGGTCGCGGGTCCCGGGGCACGGCTTCGCGCGGTCATACGCTGGCCCCTGAACGCGCAGGGGGCTGTCTCCGGGATGCCCGACGACCACCAGCGGTGCCCCGCACACCGTGTACGGCTGTGGCACACCAACGCTCGGGTGCGCCGCACAACCCCCACGCCTCATGCACCGTGATCGGGCTGCGCCTCAGGCTGGTCCGCGGACTGCTCGCTGGACGGGTCCTTGGATGTCTGGTCGGGTGTGTCGGGGGCGGTGTAGAAGACGGAAGTGCCCTGCTTGCTGCGCTGGGCGTGGCCCTTGGCGACCAGGTTCTCCAACGTGGTGCGCACGACGGTGGCTTTGATGCGTCGTTCGGGGTGGGCCTGGCCGAGCGCGGTGGCGATCTCCGCGGCGGAGCGCGGTTCGCTCTGCTCACCGAGATGGCTGCGCACCAGGTCGATCAGCGTCGGCTGCGCCTGCTTCACGGCCGTGGCCGGGTCCTTGCCCGCCGTGCCCGCGGCCGGCCTGCCGGTCTTCGCACGGCCGGAGGTGGTGGTGGCCTTCTTCCCTCGCGTCGCGCTGCCCGCGCCGGAGGCGGCCTTCTTCCGGGGGGCCGGCACTGCAGCCGCGGGCGTGGGAGCAGGCCGGGCGGGCTGGGGGGCCTGGGCGGGGGAGGGGGTGATGCCGAGTGCCTGCTGCATGCTGACCAGCACGGTGTGGTCGCGCTGCAACGTGGTCAACTGATCCTGCAGGACGGCGATTTCCGTGCCGATACGCTCCTGCTCCTTGAGGTTGCGTTCCAGGTCACTGCTCACCTGGGCGACGTACTGCGCTGCCAGGTCACTGGCGGCGGTGTTCTCGGACATGATGCTGGCCTTTCTGCCGGTTGAACGGCCGACGAGTTGGCACGGGCCCGCTGACGAGTCGCGCAGAACCCATGCCGTACACGCGCAGGTTCGTCTGACGGTGCGGTAAAGGGCCGCACCTGCTGCCCGGCGTCTTGAACAGCGATAATACGGATGAGTGGAGCCGATTGTTCCCGTTGGGTTGTGTTATGTGCTCCAGGTGACGCTCCTGCCGGGCGTGCGACGGGACTGTCGGCACGCCAACGGGCCGTGTCGGCCGTGCTTCGGTTGACCATGAGTGTGCCGCTGCAACTCTCGGCGCTTCAATACACGTTGGTGGTCCAGCGGAACGGACTCGCCCCGTTCGATCGATCCGCCGCCCCCATCCTGTGCTTCCTCACCGAAGAGGGCTTCCTCGACACCGACGGAGGCCTGCTGTTCGCCGGCCCCAAGGCCGAAGTCGGCGTCGGAAAGCGGCACTCCATCGAACTCACCGCCTCGTTTACCGCCCCCCACCCCAACGTGGCTCCTCGCACACAGCCCTGTCCGGGCTGTTCAATGGCCAAGTCCCCAGCCGCGAGCTCCTCCAGGACGTCGTCAAGGGCTCGGTGGCAAGGCCCAGGAACTGCTCAAGCTGCGCGAGCAAGTTCAACGCGAAGCGGAGCCCCGACAGCAGCCTGCCGAGGCCGCTGGCCTCACGGAGGAATTTCAACGACTGCGCGATGAGAACGATGTGCGGGGCCCTGGGGCGCAGCCTCGCCGACCCGGAGCAGCGGTAGTCGGGGCTGCGTAGTGCTGCGCCCGTCCGCCCTCCGCCGCGCCCGGGCTCCGTGCAGCCCCGCCTGGCAACTCGGCGTCGTCGACCGGGCTTCTCCCATCCCTGCCGCCGGGGGTGCCCAGATCGTGGGTATCACTTCCCGCCTGGGGCGAGATGGCCCTATTCGCTCGGTGACGCGCCCTCAGCGGCCGGGGAACCGCTCCGTGATCTCCTGCAGGACCCAGCCGTTGCGGTCCGGGTCGCTGAAGGTGGCGTAGGAGGAGTAGCTGGCGCCCTCGGGATGCCGGCCGGGCAAGCGCTCCTGGCCCGCCAGCCGATGGGTGACGTCTCCGCCCTCGTGACCGTGGAACAGCACTCCTCCGGCGTCGTGGAAAATGTCGCTCACATCGATACCCCGGTCGACCAGCTCCGCGCGGGCCGCCTCGATGTCGGAGACGATGAGGTACAGCCCCTGCACCGAGCCGGGGGCGACGGAGGTCAATCCCTCGCCGAACAGGATCGAGCACCCGGAGCCGGGCGGCGTGAAGTGCACGCCCCGGAAGTCGCCACCGGCCCCCGTGTCGAGGTCCAGGCGGAATCCCAGCTTCTCGTAGAAGGCCTTGGCCCGGTCGGTGTCGGAGACGGGCAGCACGATGACTTCGAGCTTCAGGTCCATGGGACTGTCCTTGCGTGTGAGCGGTGGAGCTGTCCGTACCGTGTCCGTCCACCGCTCAAACAGACGTAGGGGGCATCCGGCGGAACGCCGGTTCCCTCCGCCGGCCGCGAGCCTCCGTGGGCCGGTCTTTGCCCGGAGCGGAGCGCGGCGTCGCCCTGCCTTGAGACACACCAGGCATCATCACTGTGACTCGCGGTTTCACTGAGAGTGATGACGAAAATGGACCTGAAAACCAACCGGCTTCCCGGCCCGTGACCAGACGTCGATCTGCCCATCCCCCTCAGGTGCAGCCGTAGCCCTCCGCGGTCAGGCAGCCACCAGTCCCCCAGGCCCACCGCAACTGCCGTACACCGCCGGCCGCGCAGAGGCGGATCCGGACAACTACGCGCGACCTCCCCCCAGGACGTAAGCCCGCGAAGCCCGAGAGACACAGGAGCAGCAATGAGCGACACCCTCCGCACCTACGACGTCGTCGTCATCGGCGCCGGCCCCGTCGGCGAGAACGTGGCCGACAGGACCAGCGCTGCGGGGCTCAGTACCGTCATCGTGGAGAGCGAGCTGATCGGCGGCGAGTGTTCGTTCTGGGCGTGCGAGCCCAGCAAGGCGCTGCTGCGGCCGGTGCTGGCACGCGCCGACGCACGCCGGGTGCCGGGGCTGAGACAGGCGGTCGCCGGACCACTGGACGTGGCCGCGGTCCTCGCACACCGCGACGACATCGTGAACCACTGGCAGGACGACGACCAGGTCGACTGGCTGAACTCGGTCTCCGTCCACCTCGTACGCGGCCAGGGCCGCTTCGACGGCCCCCGCCAGGTCGTGGTGAGCACCCCCGACGGCGATACGGTACGGCTCACCGCCCGCCACGCGGTCGCCGTCTGCACCGGCACCGGCACGGCACTGCCGGACCTTCCCCATCTGGACGAGATTCGCCCCTGGACCAATCGTGAGGCAACCGGCGCCGATCGGGTACCTGGTCGTCTCGCCGTGGTCGGCGGCGGAGTGGTGGCCGTCGAAATGGCCACTGCCTGGCGCGCGCTCGGCGCCCAGGTGACCATGCTGGTCCGAGGCAGCCGCGGATTGCTGACGCGGATGGAGCCGTTTGCCGGGGAGATGGTCGCGGACGCATTGCGTGAGGTCGGCGTCGATGTGCGGTTCGGGGCCTCCGTCACGTCTGTGACGCGGGAGGAAGGCGACGCCGGCGAAGTACGCATCACCCTGGCAGACGGTGAGCAACTGGCCGCCGACGAGATCCTGTTCGCGACCGGACGAGCCCCGCGCACCGACGACATCGGCCTGGAAACCATCGGCCTCACGCCAGGCGACTGGCTGACCGTTGACGACACCTTCCGGGTCAGCGCCATCAACGACGGTTGGCTCTACGCGGTCGGCGATGTCAATCACCGCGTCCTGATGACCCATCAAGGCAAGTACCAGGCCCGCATCGCGGGCGCCGTGATCGGGGCCCGTGCCCACGGAGAACTGGTGGACGACAGCCGCTGGGGCCCACACGTCGCGACCGCTGACAGCGTGGCCGTACCGCAAGTGGTCTTCACCGACCCGGAAGTTGCGTCAGTCGGCCTGACCACGCGGGAAGCCGAGCGCACCGGGCGCCGGATCAGGGTGGTGGACTACGACATCGGCGGCGTCGCCGGCGCGGTCCAGTACGCGAAGGGATATCGCGGCAAGGCTCGTATGCTGGTCGACCTCGACCGCGGCACCGTGGCCGGGGTCACCTTCGTCGGCCCCGGAGTCGCAGAGCTGCTGCATTCAGCAACCATCGCGGTCACCAGCGAGGTGCCCGTCGAACGGCTCTGGCACGCCGTCCCCGCTTTTCCGACGATCAGCGAAGTCTGGCTGCGGCTGCT
This sequence comes from Streptomyces flavusporus, assembly GCF_046267975.1. NCBI lineage: Bacteria > Bacillati > Actinomycetota > Actinomycetes > Kitasatosporales > Streptomycetaceae > Streptomyces > Streptomyces flavusporus. The sequence goes on from NZ_CP176503.1 coordinate 9,703,761, forward strand.
GGAAACCTACCGCGGGTAGGCAGGGCCAGGCGCTCGACGTCCTCGGCTCTGACTGGTAGGCCCGCGTGTTCGCTGTGCCCGTCGCGGAACCCTCCAGCGTTCTCAACCGACTTCCGGCGCGGCACCCGAGAAGTCGTACCCGGCGAAGTCGGTGACCGGGACGTACCCGATTCGCTGGTAGAGGCTGTTGCTGGTGGGGTTGGCCAAGTCCGCGAACAGCACGACCTCCGTCGCGCCTGCGGCCAGCGCGGCCCGGCTCACCTCGACGGTCACAGCGCCGGCGTAGCCGCGACCGCGTAGGTGGGGCGGGGTGTAGACGGGAGCCACCCGGATCTGGCCGGCGATCATCTCGGTCACGCCCGCCATGGAGACGGGAGTGCCGTCCGGGGTCTCCCAGAGCGTGACGCGTCTGTCGGCGAAGCGTGTGTCGGCCCAGGAGTCGGCGTCTGCTGAGGGGACTTCTCCGATGGCGGCGGCGAACTCGCGGTACCAGAGCCTGAGTTGCTCGAGGTCCTGCTCGCCCGCGACTCGGCCCCGGCCCTCTGGGAGCGGCTCCGGTGGGGTGAGCGTGCCGAGGCGGTACAGGCGGTGCTGCTCGCGGAGGGTCGGCGTTGCGCCTGTGTGCCGCTGCCAGGCCTCGGCGAAAGCGGTGGCGGTGTCGTGCTCCGCGCTGACGCCGGGGAGGGGGTGGCCGGGGCCAGCCAGGCGGGCGGCGAGCGTGTCGGCATGCTCGGGGGTAAGGGGGGTGAGGTTCAGGCGGCCGGGCGGGGTGCGGAAGAAGAAAAAGGTGGCACGGACCTCGCCCGCTCGCTCCAGGCGGCCGAAGACGGGGGCCTCGGCGCCGTACGCGTCCGCCCCGCGTGTCCGCAGTGTCTCGGTCACCGTCAGCTGCATGGTGTGCAGAGCCGGGCGCGAGCGCAGGAAGTCTCCGGTTCGGGCGAGAAAGTCGTCGAGGTCTTCGGTGATGTGCCAGTCATCCGGGCGCATACTTCATGGTTCCTCATCCAGGCAGCTCCTCGCCCGTCGTGCGCGCCAGCCCATTACCTGGTCGTTCACGAAGACCTGCTCCGCGCCGCGCACGGCCGACCGCATCATCAAGGGGGCGGTGACTTGTCCGGCCGCAGCGAGTTCCTGGCGTCCGGGGTGGCAGCATGAATCGTCGAACCGGCTCTGGAGAGGCTACGCGCCGACCTGCCCTCAGGAGGGTGGGGAACGGCACGCCGAGCTGATGGGGAACAGCAACCGGGACGGACGGGGGAGACACCGTCCCCGGCCAAAAGCGAAGGGGAGAATGTGTCGCAGAGCGGTGACATCGAAACCGGCGGAGTGAACAAGGCATCCGCTCTTGTGGTGGGTCAGGTACTCACCGCACAGCGCACCATTGTGGCCGAGGACATCGCCGCCTTCGCCGCTCTTGTGGGTGACGAGGGGCGTCACCATGTCTCGGCCGACGGGCCGGTCATGGCGCACGGTCTGCTGACCGCCTCGTTGGCGACGCAGGTCGGCGGCCGACTGGACTACATCGCCCGCCGAATGACCTGGGAGTTCCTCAAGCCCGTCTGGGAAGGCGAGACCATCACCGCACGCGTGACAGTACAGGCACTGGAGCGGAAGCGATCCGGGATGGAGATCGAGCTCGGCCTCGTGATCGTCAACCAGGACGGCCATGAGGTGCTGCGTGGCGACAGCACGGGCGTTGTACGTGATTCGGCAAGCGCGCAGCCCTGAGAGCCGGACGCTACTCCAGAGCCCGCAACGATGCCGCACCGGCTCGTGTCGGCGGCGGCTGAACTCTGACCCACTTTGGCCGGTTGAAATCTGACCCTTTGGGCCTTCTGTTCTGGGTTGTTCAGTCGTTGTCGTTGGTGGCAGGGACGCGACCGAGTTCGCGTCCTTTCATGCGGTAGGAGTCGCCCTTGAGGGAGTGGACCTCGGCGTGGTGGACGAGCCGGTCGATCATCGCGGCGGCCACCGTCTCGTCGCCGAAGACCTCTCCCCAGCGTCCGAAGGGCTTGTTGCTGGTCACGATCACCGAGGCCCGTTCGTATCTGTTCGAGACCAGCTGGAAGAACAGGTTCGCGGCCTCGGCCTCGAAGGGGATGTAGCCCACCTCGTCGATCACGATCAGCGGATAGCGTCCGAGCTTGGTGAGCTCGCCCTGGAGCCGGCCGGTGTGGTGGGCGGCGGCCAGGCGGTCGACCCACTCGGCGGCGGTGGCGAACGCCACGCGGTGTCCGGCCTGGCAGGCCCGGATCGCCAGCCCGATGGCCAGGTGGGTCTTGCCGGTGCCCGGCGGGCCCAGAAAGACCACGTTCTCCCGGCCGGCGATGAAGTCCAGTGTGCCCAGATGCGCGAGCTGCTGTCGCGTCAGACCGCGCAGATGGGTGACGTCGAGTTCCTCGATCGTCTTGATCGCGGGGAACTTCGCGGCCCGCACCCTGGCCTCGCCGCCGTGGGACTCGCGGGCGGCGACCTCCCGCTGGAGGCAGGCGACGAGGTATTCGGTGTGGGTCCAGGACTCGGTGCGGGCCCGCTCGGCGAGTCGTTCGGCGGCGTCCAGCAGGGCCGGGGCCTTCATCGCCCGCGACAGAAACGCCAGGTCGGCGGCGGTCTGCGTGCTGGTCCGGCGCGATGCGGAGCCGGGCGGAGCGTCCCTGCTGGCCTCCGGCCCGGCGGCGTTGAGGGCGGCGGTGCGGACGGCCATCAGCCTTCCACCTCCCCACTGTCCCCGCCGTCGATGACGGTGAACAGCCGGTCATAGGAGCCCAGCTCGCGTTGCTCGACCTCGACCAGCGAGGGCGGCCCAGCGAGGTCGGTGCCGGTCGCCGCCAGCGTCCGCTCTCCCCGCCGGCGAAGGACCTCACCGCGCAGGACGGCCGCCGCGGCGGCGTGATCCGGGTCGGTCAGGGCCTGGTGCCGGGCCCAGCAGCGGGCATGCCGGGCGACCTGGTCGCCGCCGGTCGTGGTCACGGTGATCTCCTCGGTGTCGGCGCGGACGGTGACCGTCCTTCCGATCGCCCTGGGATGCACGGAGTAGTCGCAGGTGTCGACGCGGACGTAGTGGTCGCGGCCGATCCGGGCGGAAAACCGCCACCAGGCCGGCGGATCGACCGGCGGCAGCGCGAGCATCCCGGCCTTGTCGGCCTCCCACCGGTCGGCGGGCCTGGCCTGCAGCACGCGGTGGACACGCCGGTTCGCGACGGCCAGCCAGGCCGCGAGCTGGGTGTTGAAGTCGCCGGGGCCGGTGAAGTGCCGTCCCGGCAGGAAGCTGGTGGACAGGTAGCCGTTGGCCCGCTCCACCAGCCCCTTCGTCTCCGGATCCCGGGGACGACACAGATGGATCTTCGTGGCCAGCAGCCCGGCGAAGGCGGCGAACTCGGAGGTCAGCTTGCCCCGGCCGACGCCGGCCTCGTTGTCCCACACCAGCATCCTGGGCACCGCACCCCAGGCGGACAGCAGCCGCCAGTGCCCGTCGATCAGATCGCCGGTGCTCTTCGACGGCAGCATCCTGGCCGTGATCACGCGGGAGTAACCGGACACGAGCACCAGCACCGGCGGCCGCCCGGCCTGCCCATAGCCCAGCGGAACATCCGCATCCGGGAACCACAGGTCGCACTGGGCCAGCTCACCGGGCTGATAGACCGTCCGCGAGACCGGATCGGCCGGCAGGTACGCGGGCCGCAGCTCACGCACCCGCTCCTTCAGGATGGTCATCCCGCGTTCCCAGCCGATCCGCTCCGCGATCACCGTCGCCGGCATCGTCGGCGTCTCCCGAAGAAGCTCACGGATCTGCACCTCGACCGCGTCCACCACCGAGCCCTTCGCAGGACGCTCGTACTTCGGCGGCCGGTCGGTGGCCAGCGCCCGTTTCACCGTGTTCTTCGAGATCCCCAAGTGCCTCGCGATCGCCCGGATCGGCATCTGCTCGGCCCGGTGCAGCCTACGGATCTCCGCCCAGTCCTCCACACAGATCACCTCTTCCCTCCTGACCTTGATCACCAAGGCCAGAATCAGACGAAGATCACCAAGTGGGTCAGTTTTGATCCGCCGTCAGAGGGTCACGGTTCGGCCGTCGTCGAGAGCTCGACTTCCCAAAGGCGAAGCCGGGGACCGTGCCCGCTGCGCATACTGACTGGCATGGCCACCTACGACACGCTCGGCGCAACGTATGCCCGGACACGACAGCCTGATCCGCGGATCGCCGCGCAGATCCACGCTGCGCTCGGAAACGTCACCGACGTGATCAACGTCGGAGCGGGCATCGGCTCCTACGAACCGCCGCAGACAGTACTCGCGGTCGAACCCAGCCGGGTCATGCTCGCCCAGCGCCCGCCGGGATCCGCGCCCGCCGTGCAGGCGGTCGCTGAAGACCTCCCGCTGCGTGACAACGTCGCGGACGCCGTCATGGCACTGCTGACCATCCACCACTGGTCCGACCTGGCGGCCGGAATCAGAGAACTGCGCAGGGTTGCCCGGCGCCGCATCGTCATCCTGACGTGGGAACAGCGCATCTTCCGCGAGCAGTTCTGGCTCGTACGGGAGTACCTGCCGGAGGTATCCGCCTTCGACGAGACCCGCGCCATCTCGACCGACCAGCTGGTCGACCTGCTCGGTGGGGCGCGCCGGGAACCGGTCCGCGTCCCCCACGACTGCACGGACGGATTCGGCGCCGCATACTGGCGCCGCCCCCACGCCTACCTTGACCGGCAGGTGCGCGCGGGGATCTCCATGCTGTCCCAGACCGGCGAAGACGCCATCGCACCCGGCCTGACCCGGCTCGCGGACGACCTGACAACCGGCCGCTGGCAAACCCGTCACGCCGAGCTGCTTACGCTCGAAACCATCGACGTCGGTTACCGGCTACTCGTGACCGATCTCTGACCCACGTACCTGGCCCCGGGAACAGCCGCCAACGACAACCCACCTCATTGTGTCAGCCGTTCTTAGGGCCTGCGAGGAAATAAGTCGTTGCTTCCAGCTTTGGAGATCGTTGTTGTGGTATGGGGAGTCCGGAGGGGGCCGAGGCGGTCCTGGCTGCGAAGTTCAAGACGTTGTTGCCGCATCTGGACGAGCGGCAGCGTCGGCTGGCCATAGGGGCGGAGGCTCGGTCGCTGGGACACGGCGGGATCAGACTCGTCGCCCGTGCGGCCGGAGTCCAGGAGGGCACCGTCTCGCGTGGGGTGGCTGAACTGGAGTTGGGCCAGGCTCCGTTGGGCTGGGTCCGCCGCGCGGGCGGAGGCCGCAAGAAGGCGACCGAGCTGGACCCGGGACTGCTGCCCGCGCTGCTGGCGTTGGTCGAGCCCGACGAGCGGGGTGATCCGATGTCGCCGCTGCGCTGGACGACGAAGTCGACCCGGAAGCTGGCTGCGGAGCTGACCCGCCAGGGCCACCGCGTCTCCGCCGACACGGTCGGCAATCTGCTGCGGGAGGAAGGCTTCAGCCTGCAGGCCAACGCCAAGACCGTCGAAGGCGCCCAGCACCCGGACCGGGACGCCCAGTTCCGCTACCTCAACGAGCAGGCACGAGATCACCGGGACGCCGGAGACGTAGTGATCAGCGTGGACACCAAGAAGAAGGAACTGATCGGCAACTACAAGAACGCCGGGCAGGAGTGGCGGCCCGCCCGGCAGCCCGTTCAGGTCGACACGCACGACTTCCCCGGCCAGGCCGGGAAGGCGATCCCGTACGGGATCTACGACACGGCCGCGAACACCGGCTGGGTGAGTATCGGCACCGATCACGACACCGCGGCGTTCGCCGTCGCCTCAATCCGCCGCTGGTGGCAGGCCCGCGGCCGGCACGACTACCCCCAGGCTCGCCGGCTGCTGATCACCGCCGACGCCGGCGGCTCCAACGGCTACCGCACCCGTGGCTGGAAGACCCACCTGGCCGACCTCGCCCGCGAGACCGACCTGGAGATCACTGTGTGTCACCTACCGCCCGGCACGTCGAAGGTCGGGTAGCCGGAGGGATTCGCACCCTCCGGCTCCCACAGATCCGTACGTGACGATCTCTCGTCATACGGCTCTTGTCGTCCTGATCACCAGGCCAGGGAGGGGGAACTGACCCACCTCCACTGCGCGAACATCCCCGGGCGGCGCTTGGCTGCCCTCTGGAGGGCCGCTATGGCCTTCCTCATCGCGCGAAACCGTCTGTACTTGTTGCGGAGCCAGCGCACCAGGTAGGCGTTGATGCGCATCAGGAGCGGATACAGGGCCGATCGGTAGAACCGGCCGTAGTACTGCATCCAGCCCGCGACGATCGGATTGATCCGCTGCGCGAGTTCTTCCACGGTGAGGTTGACCCGCCGGTGGAGCCGCCAGGAACGGACTTCCTCGCCGAGTCGTTTGAGGGCGTTCCTGCTGATCGCGGGACGGAACGACCATCTGATGCGGCCGTTCTTGTCCCGCATTTGGCGCTGTTGGAACGTGAACCCCAGGAACGTGAAAGACGTGTGCTCGTACGAGCCGCGCCGCAATCCGTCCTGGCAGTACACGATCCGGGTCTTGGCCGGGTGTAGACGCAGCCCGACCTCGGCCATCCTGTCCGAGAGCGCGGCCAGCACCTGGCGGGCCTGGCGCTCGGTGACGCAGTGCACGACCGCATCGTCCGCATAGCGTTCGAACGAGACAGCAGGGAACTCCCGGGCCATCCAGACGTCGAACGCGTAGTGCAGGAACAGGTTCGCCAAAACGGGAGAAACCGGAGCGCCTTGCGGCGTCCCGCACTCCCGCCCCAGCAGGGTGCCGTCGGGCATCTTGAGCGGGGCAGCAAGCCACCGCCGCACATACAACTTCACCCAAACGGCGTCGGTGTGCGCTTCCACCGCCTTGACCAGGAGGTCCCAGGGCACACTGTCGAAGAACTGGGAGATGTCGAACTCGACTACCCAGTCCCGTTTCCAGCTGCGTTCCCGACACTTCTCCACGGCATCCAAGGCGGACCGTCCGGGCCGGTATCCGAAGCTGTCCGGATGGAAAATAGGATCCACCCGTCGCACCAAATGCCGGGCCACGACGGTCTGAGCCACACGATCAGCGACAGCGGGAATCCCGAGGATTCTCTCGCCGCCGCCATGCGGCTTAGGAATGGCCACCGCACGCACCGGCGGAGGAAAGTAGGAGCCCGACGACATCCTGTTCCAGACCTTGTAGAGGTTGTTCTTCAGGTCCTTCTCGAAGTCGGCGATACTCTGCCCGTCCACTCCCGGTGCTCCCCTGTTTGCCCTGACTTCCTCCCATGCTTCCTTGACTTCCCACTTAGAAATCTCAAACGGCTTGGCCTGTGACTTCAACTGGCTCACCGAACTCCTCCCGGACACCGTCCGGTTGATGCGATCAACACAGTCACGGACGACCCGGCCCCTTCGCTCCACCCCCATTACAGGGACTTCTCCACTACTACGAGCCGGTCCGCCGGCGCGTTCCGCATCGGTACTCGGCCCCTTCACGGCACAACCGCTCGGGGTGCTCCCTCTCGCCGCCCCTACCAGAACGAGCTGTATCGGTACGCGCCTTCTCCTGTTCCACATGACCGCGGCAGACCAGGTTCACGTCGTCTCCATGCCGGACACCGCCTGGCCAGTCGGCGGGCTCCCGCCAGGCTTATCCCGGGACGGTTCCAAGCTCCCCGGTTTTGATGTCGTCGGTAATCTTTTCGACACGTCAGCAACGATTCACTTGCGTTCGTCTCCCTGATCCCCACCTGACGCCTGCACGGCGCCTTTTCTTCATCGCTCACCACGACAGTCTTCGGCTAACGCGGCATGAGGCGGTTTGAAGCCTCCCCCCGCAGGACGACTTCGAAGGGCCAATCCTTCATCGGTCACGCAGCACTGCTTCAAGCAACTCGTCCTACATCGAATTTCCCTCTGCATTCAGGACACACTGGAACAAGATCGAGCACCGGCTGTTTTCCCACATCACCATGAACTGGCGCGGCAGGCCCCTGACCAGCCATGAAGTCATGCTCCAAACCCTCGCCGCGACCACCAGCCGGACCGGCCTGACCGTGCATGCCGAACTCGACAGCGGTCAGTACCCCACCGGCATCCAGATCAGCGACGAGGCCATCGCCGCCCTGCCGATCACCCGCCACCGCTTCCACGGAGACTGGAACTACACCCTCCACCCCGCCAGCCACCCACCACACCCGGACCCCGCCCGGCAGGACAGACCTCCGGCCGACGCCTGCGCCCCCATCACCCGCCACACACTGGAGCACCCTGACCTGACCGGCATGACACGCCAGCAGCTCAGCGACCTGACCCGCACCTTGATCCCCGGGCTGGAAGAGCGCCGCGAGCAAGCCCGCCACGCAGCCCGCGGCGGACCCCGCCGAGTCGCCCGCGGCACAGGCCGCAAACCCACACTCACCCCCGCCGACCAGATCCTGGCCACCATCCTCTACCTGCGAAAACTCGCCCCCCAGGAGCTTCTCGGCCAGCTGTTCAACACCACTGCCATGACCATCAGCCGTGCAGTGAAAGACGTCCGCCCGCTCCTGGAATCCCACGGCGCCCGAATCCCCGCCTCCACCGCCCGTTTCCGCACGCCAGCAGACGTCGCCAGATTCCTCACCCTGGGCAACATCAAGATCAAATCAGCGTGTTGATTCCCGGCAGGCCCTTAGCGATCAAACGGCTCGGAAATGTTGATGAGAACTGTTGTCATCGCCCGACGCCGGCCACCGCGCCTCGACGCATGGGTTGGGGGACGGCACACACGGCGGCCCACTGCTGGTTCGGCACTGCGACAGACATGCGTCACGCCGTGCCGAACCATGCCTCCGCAAGCGCAAGCAGTGTTCCTTCGGCAGGTACGCGCAGTTCCCTCATGTACCAGGGGAGGTTGCTGTACACGTGCAGCACCGTGTACGCGAGCAGTTCGGACGGCTCGAAGGTGTGGCCGTACGCCCTGGCCAGTCGGGCCAGCAGGTTCGGATCACCGCGGGTGACGAACAGGCCGACGCCCACGAAGTCGTACGCGCGGTCACCGATCATGGCCGGTTCGAAGTCGAAGAGCCCGGTCAGGCGCCACCCGTCGGGATCGACGAGGAAGTGCTGCTGCATGACCTCGGTGTGCAGCAGGGAACGGTGCGGGGCGCGCGGCAGCGGGACCGAGGCCAGGAACTCCGGGATCTGCTCCAGCCAGGCGGCCGGCAGTCCGTGGGCGCGCTGCTGTTCCACCGCACCGGCACGTTGGCGGTCCAGGAAGGCGCCCCAGTCCCCGGGGCCGAGGACGTCTGCGAGGGGATCGGGGTTGAGGGAGTGCAGTACCGCCAGGGTCTCACCCACGTCGGTGACGAGCCGTTCACGGTGGCTGCGCGGCACGCGGTCCCAGGCGCCGGCCAGGTTCTCGCCGCGGAGCCGGGACATCAGGACGTACTGCCAGCCGTTCTCGTACGGGCCGAAGTCACGCACCTGCGGTGTCGGTACCGGCAGCCGTCCCTGGACGTGGGTGAGGACGCGGCCTTCGGCGACGCCGTCCTGGGCGGCGGCTCCGGGGAACAGTTTGAGCACGTGCTCGTCACCCACCGCGTAGACCGGCTGCGACCCGTCCGGGAAGCGAGTCAGCGGTGCGCCGGAAAGACCAAGGCGTGCACAGAGGTCCTCCACTCCGGGGCGCATCACCGTCTCGTCGGGGACGACCGCGTCCCACTCTTCGTCCGTTTCCACCGGAGGCAGCATCATCGGGACCGTAGGCCGCTGGTTGCCGGGGAGCAACGGAATTTCACGGCCCTCGCGCCCGAGGCCGTTCGACCGGACGCGTGATCTGTCGGACAGGCCCTTGTGGTGCTGAGTGCCAAGGTGGCACCAGCGGACCGCCGCACCCCCGGCAGAACCGCGCCCATACGGCCACCGTACGAAGCGAAAGGGGCCGCCGGGAGTACCGGTGGCCACTGGTCAACCTTCGCTCTCAGCCGGCTTGCCCGATGGTTACCGTGCGAGATCCCGGAGCGAAGTCAGCGAAGGACTGTTCCCAGGACTCACCAGGCCAGTGGTAAGTTACGCGGCCCTCGGAGGGCCGGTAATGGGCGGTGTAGACCGTTCCCAGCCCCTCGTCGTATGCGGATTGATACAGCGGCGGCTTCAGCATCGCCGCCACGTCCGCGCCCGCTGCGCGAATGGCCTTCAGTCGCTCCTGGGTCCGGGAGAACTGCTCCTGCTCGTCAGGCACCGGAGGGTGCTGGTGGTTGGCAGCGCAGGCGTCCGGTGCCTCAGTCAGTGAGATGTCCGGTCCCACGAACACGGTCACCGCCTGATCGGGGTCGACAAGAGTGACGTTCTGCGGGATTGCGATCGGTATGGACTTCAGTCTGCTGAGTGCCTCGTCAACGGTGTCACACGTCTCCAGCAGGTAGCGCAGCACGATGAGAATGGCGAAGCCGGGGCCATGGACGAATCGCCCGCCGAAGGTGAGCGAGACCGCGAGCCCGGCATCGTTCATCCCGTCCAGCAAGCCCCAGGCCGCATCCTGCATTCCGATCACCGGGCGGAGGAAGTGGGAGGAAACGATGGTGCCCTCACACTCGTCGGGGCTGAAGTCGTAGTTGCGCAGCAAGGTGCCGTTGCCACCGATCTGGGTGCAGCCCGAGAAGAAGGGGCGCAAGGTTGCGAGGGTGAGGAAGCTTTCCCCTCCGGGCCGGTCGAGCTGACGGGCGAGCCGGTCGAGCACCGGGACCAGCTCCGGCATGTGTGCCTCGAACAGCTTCCGAGCACGGTCCGCGCCCTCCGGGGTCCGGCCCTCCTCGGTCGTCCAACCCTCCGCGAGCGGCCACAAAGTCTGTGTATGGGCGGCCCAGCGTCCGTCGCCGCCGTCACCGACCTCGATGGCACGAAAGGTCATCTGCTGCTGGCTCATGGCTGCCGCTCCCTTGTGGACGTCGGGCGAGGTGGTGGCAACCTAGCTAATTTCGTGGGTAATTCACCAGATCGGGCGGTCGCTGTGGGAGGTATCCGAAGTACTCGCGGATCGTCTCGAACGCATGGCAGGGTGCTCGCGGCACGCTTTGCCGTGCAGGGCCAGGATCCAGCGGATGACCTTGGGATAAGGGGGTCGTCGGCGTACGCGACCTCGAGCGCGGGCTCCCGTCGAGTGCGGCCACGACCAGGACGCTGCCCTGGATCTCGTCGGCGCGACACTGGCCGTGTTGTTCCAGGGGCGGCCGATGGGGCGGTAGGTCTCAGCCGGCTTGGCGCCAGGTGCCGGGATGGAGGGTGCTGCGGCGTCGATGAGGTTCGGAAGGCGGCGTGGGCGGTGTGCCGAGTGGGGGCGACACGTTTCCCCGCGCGGCCGGAGCGGGGTCGGGGGCCGTGCGGTGCCGTGCAGCGCATCGGTGCCCTGGTGGAGCCGTCTCGGCGGGGCTGCGGCAACGGGTGTCTCGCGCTGGGTCGGGAATGCGACGGCAGGAGCCGTTGTTCCAGTCCACAGGCCCTGGCATGCACCAGTCAATGCCCGGGCGAAAGGAGGACCTCATGGCACGCAACACCGCGCGCCCCGTCGTGACGCTGAAGTCGACGGCGGGGACCGGCATCACTTACGTGACGCGCAAGAACCGCCGCAACGACCCCGACCGGCTGGTCCTGCGCAAGTACGACCCGGTGGCCGGGGCGCACGTCCTCTTCCGCGAGGAACGCTGAACCACGCCGCCGCCCCCCCGGGCGGACGAAACCATGAGAAGGGAAGCAATCCCCATGAGGTCTGGCATCCACCCCGAAACCCGTCCGGTCGTCTTCCGTGACCGCGCCGCAGACGTCGCGTTTCTGACCCGCTCCACGGCCGCCTCGGCAAGGACGATCGAGTGGGAGGACGGCAACACCTACCCGCTGGTCGATGTCGAGATCTCCTCGGCGAGCCATCCGTTCTACACCGGGGCCTCGCGGGTCGTGGACACCGCCGGCCGGGTGGAGCGCTTCGAGCGCCGCTACGGCCGTACGACGGCAGCCCAGCGCTGACCGTGAACCCGTATCCGCACAGGAAAGGAGCGGAGCCATGAAGGTGCGCAAGTCCTTGCGCTCGCTGAAGTCCAAACCGGGGGCCCAGGTGGTCCGGCGGCGGGGCGTGGTCTTCGTCGTCAACAAGAAGAACCCGCGCTTGAAGGCCCGCCAGGGCTGACGGCACCCGTAAAACCCGACCGGCCTGGTCCCGCGACGCGCGGGGCCAGGCCGGTGCGCGCTGTTGGCCGGCCTTCCGGTGCGCGGATGCCCTGCAGGTGCCGACGGACGGTCCGCTTGCTGCCTCGGTAACCCAGCTCGCGGGTGACCGTTCTTCTTCCTCACTCCGGAAGACCGCGGGCAGTGGCCCAGCCGCGCAGTCGAGACCAGGTGATCCATGTGCCGGTCGCTTTACGTACGACCCATCACCGCCCGTATTGGCGATCGCACACCCCCGCCGAACGGCACACGGCCGGACCGAGCCACACGGCCGCACGTCGCCCGGACGGGTGGTCTGCGGCGGTGTCCGTACGCCTCCGTGGAAGGCGCTCTCACGCCGCGATCGCAGGGGGCGTGATCACTTGGACAGTCGACGAACTCATCGGATACTGGCCATGCCAGGCCGTGGTCAGCGTTGGCTGCGCTGTACGTGGAGATGTGCCCGTGTCGGCCCAGGTTGGCCACGCATCGACGTGCGGGAGTTGAACATGATCCGACGTGATGCGCTGGCGGAGTACGTTCGAGGGTCGCTGTGGGTGCTTCCCACGCTGTCCGTGCTGGGCGCACTGGTCGCTGGGTCACTGCTGTCCCTGGTCAAGACCGGTTCCGGATCGCCGCTGGCATTCCAGGGGACCGCTGACGATGCCCGGACGTTGCTGATCGGGATCGCCGGGACGATGGTCACGGTCATCGCGCTGCTGCTGGGCCTGACCGTGGTCGCGCTGCAGTTGTCGTCCACCCAGTTCTCGCCCCGGCTGCTGCGCAACTTTCTTCGCGATCGGCCCAACCAGATCGTGCTCAGCGTCTTCGTGGCGACCTTCGCCTACAGTGCGGCTGGTCTTTACACGGTTGGCGTCTCGGGAGGGGGCCGCTCCGCCGGCTTTCCCCGGCTCGCGGTGAGCGGCGCGATCGTGCTGCTCTTCGTCAGCCTCGGCCTGTTGGTGTTCTTCGCCGACCATCTCCTGCACTCCATCCAGGTCGACGCGATCATGAGCGGGGTGGAGCGCAACACCGTCCAGGTGGTCCGCGACGGGGTATTCGCCGGCGGCGAGGAACTCATGGGAGTACCGGAGTGGGCCGTGCCCATCGCCGCCCAGCGGTCCGGGTACGTGCAGGTGGTGCGTCCTCACCTGCTGCTGTCTGTAGCCGCCGAGCACGAGGTCTGTCTGCGGCTGCGGCCCCGGGTCGGCGAACACGTCGTCGCCGGCACGACGCTGGCGTGGATCTGGCGTGGCTCACCGAGCGATCCCGCTCCTGACCCCCAGAGGTTCTCGCGGGTGCTGGACGCCGGGGTGCGTGTCGGATTCGAGCGCACCCTGGAACAGGACGCCGCGTTCGGAATCCGGCAACTGGTCGACGTCGCATGTAAGGCGCTGTCGCCGGCGGTCAACGATCCGTACACAGCGGTTCAGGCCATCGATCACCTGTCCGTGATCTTTTGCGCGCTCGCGCAGCGCCCACTGGGAAACCACATCGTTCGAGACGACGGCGGCGCCGCCGTGATCATTCCCGGGCGGCGGTTTCCGGAATACCTCGCCGTGATGTGCGGGCTCATCCGCCGCTACGGGGCTCGTGAACCAACCGTCGCTCATGCTCTGCTTCGGCTGTTGCACAACTGCGCCGTCGTGGTCGCTGACGATGCCGAGCGGTGCGCGGCGATCGAAGAACAAGCCCGCATCGTTGTCACCGAGGCCGAGCGACAGGTCGCCCAGCCGACCGACCTTGCCCTCGCGTACGCAGAGGCGGAATCCGTGCGCCGGCAGGTGGCCAAGAATCGGCTGACCACTCCCGGCAAACGACCGGACGAGTCACAGATCCACTGACCAGTCGGCTGGGACGTATATAAGCGTGCAACTGCACCTAGATGATCGATTCCAAGGGGCAGTGATCGTAGGCGGTCAGTGAGCGCAGGACGAGCCGGCCGGTGTGGGCGGTGTGCCAGATCGCAGCGGTCAGCGCAAGGATGCGCTGCAGCACGCGGGCGATCACGCCGCCCGGTGCGCGGCCGCGTCCGGCATACTCGCCCGCAGCCGGTGGAGGTGCTGTTCGAGCGCGTCTGTCGGACATGTTGAAGATCACGCTGGAGCGTTGGGGGCACAGCCCCGGCTGGTCAGTGACGTAGCAGTTCCCACACCGTGAGGATGCAGGACGCCGTGCCGAGGGTGAGTGCGACGGTCCGCCGGCGCAGGTGCTGGTAGCGGGCCTCGTATTCGGCGCGCAGTTCGGTGCACCGGTCGGCGATGCGGCGGATGGCGGCCTTGGCCATGTCCACGCGGGCGCGGGCGTACTCCTCTTCGAGATCGTGGCGCTCGCCGGTGGTGAGCCAGGGCAGCCTGTCGCAGAAGGCCGTGGCTTCCCTGCGTGCTTCGGCCAGTTCGGCCTGCCAGTAGAGGTAACCGTCGAGCCGGTGCAGCCCGTCCTGAACCGGATCGTCAGGGGACGGACGGTTCACCGCAGTTCCTTCCCCGGGCCGCTCACGCTCCGCGCAGGCGCGCCTTTGTGCTCGAGTTGGGCGATGTCCGGGTGGTGCAGGTCGAACGCCGGGGATTCGCTGCGGATCCGCGGCAGGGTGAGGAAGTTGTGCCGCGGCGGGGGGCAGGACGTCGCCCATTCGAGCGAGCGGCCGTAGCCCCACGGGTCGTCGACGCCGACCGGCTTGCCGTACCTGGCCGTCTTCCAGACGTTGTAGAGGAACGGCAGGACCGACAGGCCCAGCAGGAACGAGGCGATCGTCGAGATGGTGTTCAGGGCGGTGAAGCCGTCGGCGGCGAGGTAGTCGGCGTACCGGCGCGGCATGCCCTCGGCAGCCAGCCAGTGCTGGACCAGGAAGGTGCCGTGGAAGCCGACGAACAGCGTCCAGAAGGTGATCTTGCCGAGCCGCTCGTCCAGCAACCGGCCAGAGAACTTCGGCCACCAGTAGTGGAATCCGGCGAACATCGCGAAGACCACGGTGCCGAAGACGACGTAGTGGAAGTGCGCGACGACGAAGTAGGAGTCGGAGACGTGGAAGTCCATCGGCGGCGAGGCCAGGATGACACCGGTCAGACCACCGAAAAGGAACGTCACCAGGAAGCCGGTGGCCCAGAGCATCGGGGTCTCGAAGGACAGCGAGCCCTTCCACATCGTGCCGATCCAGTTGAAGAACTTCACGCCGGTCGGGACGGCGATGAGGAAGCTCATGAAGGCGAAGAACGGCAGGAGCACACCGCCGGTGACGAACATGTGGTGGGCCCACACGGTCACGGACAGACCCGTGATCGCGATGGTCGCCGCGATCAGACCCGTGTAGCCGAACATCGGCTTGCGGGAGAAGACCGGGATGATCTCGCTGATGATGCCGAAGAACGGCAGCGCGATGATGTACACCTCGGGGTGACCGAAGAACCAGAAGAGGTGTTGCCACAGCAGCGCGCCGCCGTTGGAAGCGTCGAAGACGTGCGAGCCGAACTTGCGGTCCGCCTCCAGCGCGAACAGGGCCGCGGCCAGGACCGGGAAGGCCAGCAGGACCAGGACACTGGTCAGCAGCGTGTTCCAGCAGAAGATCGACATGCGGAACATCGTCATGCCGGGGGCGCGCATGCAGATGATCGTGGTGATGAAGTTGACCGCACCCAGGATCGTGCCGAAGCCGGAGAACGCCAGACCCATGATGGCCATGTCTCCACCGACATTGGGTGAGTGCTCGGCGTCCGACAGCGGCGTGTACATGAACCAGCCGAAGTCCGCGGCGCCGTTCGGCGTCAGGAAGCCGGCGACAGCGATCAGCGAGCCGAACAGGTACAGCCAGTAGGCGAACATGTTCAGCCGCGGGAACGCCACGTCCGGGGCGCCGATCTGCAGCGGCATGATCCAGTTCGTGAAGCCTGCGAACAGCGGCGTCGCGAACATCAGCAGCATGATCAGGCCGTGCATCGTGAACGCCTGGTTGTACTGCTCGTTCGACAAGATCTGCAGGCCCGGGCGCGCCAGTTCGGCGCGGATGAAGAGCGCCAGGATCCCGCCGAAGGCGAAGAAGCCGAAAGCTGTGCTGATGTACAGCGTGCCGATGGTCTTGTGATCGGTGGTGGTCAGCCACTTCACCACCACATTCCCGGGCCGCCTGCGCCGGACCGGCACCTCGTTCTCATAGAAATCCACCGGCGAGGTGCTGGGTGGGGACTCGGAATGCATGGGCACGCTGTGGCTCCTGGTTGTTCTCGATCTGCGTGCTGACCCGATTCCGGTCCGGCCAACTGAATCAGCGCACGCTTGCAATGGCGTTCTGCCCCACTATGGCCTGCGATCTCATGCCCCACGCGATCGTGTCACCCGAGCGGAGGTATATCCCGGGCCATATGGGCGATGACTGCCGCCGCAGGTTTATCGACCAGGCGGAGTGCCGTATCGGTGACTCGGTGGCGCTGCAGTTGGCTAACACTATTGATCCGAAACGGTAGGTGTTCGGGGTCGTTGTTCCCTGCGTGAGTGAACGGGTGGGAGATGCACGGCAGTTGTCGCCGTCGGCGCAGGAGGCCCTTCGGATGCGGGCGGTGGCTGCGCTGGTGGCGGGCCGGGACCGTGAAGACGTCGCGGAGCTGTTCAAGGTCTCGCTCAAGGCCGTGGACAACTGGTGGGCGAAGTGGCCGGCGGGCGGCCGCGAGGCACTCGTGGCCCAGCCGCGCGGGCGACGGGCCGGCGAGCATCAGCTCCTCGGCGAGGCCGGGCAGCAAGCGGTCCCGCAGGCCGTACTGGATGTCAATCCCCTCGCAGCGTGGAGACGATCTATGCGGCCAGTCCCTCGGCGAGGGTGGCCCGGTACTCGCGTTCGTAGTCGATTGGGCTCTTGAAACCGCACACGCTGTGTAGCCGCCTGGTGTTGTAGAAGTCGGTGATCCAGGTAGCGATCTTGATGCGGGCCTCGGTGCGGGTGCGGAAGGTGTGCCGGTGGACGTACTCGACCTTCAGCACGCTGTTGAACGCCTCGCTCACGGCGTTGTCGAAACAAGATCCGACTCTGCCCATCGACTGCACGATGCCCAGCTTGCGGCAGGCCCGCTTGAACTTCCGGGAGCAGTATTCGCTGCCCCTGTCGGTGTGCATGATCACGCCGCGGACGTCGCCGCCCCGGGTGGCCGCGGCCATGTTGAGTGAGGCCACCACCAGCTCGGCGTCGTGCCGGGCGCCCATCGCGTAGCCGAGCAGCCGACGGGAGAACAGATCGATCACCGTTGCCAGGTAGAGCTTGCCCTCACCGGTGTCGATCTCGGTCATGTCGCCTGCCCAGACGAGGTCCGGTTCCTCGGCGGTGAAGTCCCGGCGGACGAAGTCCGGGGCGGCCGGCCGCTTGCCCGGCCTGGTCAGCGACCGGCGGCGCTTGACCTTCCGGCCCGCCAGCCCGAGCTCGGCCATCAGCTTCGCGACGGTGTTCACCGACACACGCCAGCCCCGGCGCACCAGCTCGATGAGCACCTTCGGCGAGCCGTAGGTGCCCCCGGAGCAGCGGAAGATCTCCTCGATCTCCTCCGCCAGGTGTTGCCGGCGCATCTCCCGCGCGGTCGGCGGCCGGTCGCGCCACTTGTAGTACCACGACTCCGACACCCCCAGAGCCCGGCAGGCGACGCGATGCGGTATGCCCTCCTCGGCCTTGCAGCTGCTGATCACCCCGACCGCCACGGCCGGGTCCGCCTCAGCTACTTCACCCACAAGGCCACGAATCGCTTGCACACATCACGCTCCATCTCCAGCTCGCGGATGCGCTTGGTGTTCTCCCGCGCCTCGGCCCGCAGCCGCTCCAGCTCCGCCCGTTCACTCTCCCGCAGCCGGCCACCAGACGGCTCGGCCACCGGCCGGTCCGACGACGGCGATCCGTTGCGCCGGGTCCGCGAGACCCAGCTGTGCAGCGTCCCGGGATGGATGCCCAGATCCTCGGCCACCTCCGGAATCGGCTTCCCGGTCTCCGTCACGATCCGTACCGCCCCCTCACGGAACTCGGCGTCGTAGATGCGCTTCCTGGATGCCATGACCCCCAACTATCCCTCCGGTCACGGTCTCCACAGTAGGAGGGGAGGTGCAGGATCACCGGCCGTGCAACCTGGGCCGTGCGGGCCGACTGTGGGCCCGGGCCGGCGTGCGGGACTTGATCACCAAGCTGTACCGGGTGCGGCTGACCGAGCAGGGCGTGGGCACGTACCTGCGCCGCTGGGGCCTGTCGTTCCCGCGCCCGGACAAGCGGGCCGTCGAGCAGGACGCGGAAGCGGTACGCCTCGGGCAGGAGGAGACCGGGCCGGCGATCCGCGCGAAGGCGAAGGCCGAGGGCGGCGAGGTGCTCTTCGCCGACCAGGTCGGCACCGCTCCGGCCAGGTCACCGGCCGCACCTGGGGCGAGAAAGGGGCGCACCCCGGTCGTGCGCCGCACCGGCAACCGGTTCTCGGTGAACGCGATGTCCGCGATCAGCACCAAGGGCCGGATGCACTTCATGGTGTTCACCGGCGAACGGGGGTTTGCCTTCGCTGCGTTCCGGGAGGGACCGTGCCGCCCGGATGTCGGCACGGTCCCTGGAAGAGGACTGGTTCAGCGTGGGGTGGCCTGCTCGATGAGGGTCTGCAGGTGCAGGCCCCGCCAGGCGTCGAGTTCGGTCGGCGTGTGCGTACGCAGGGCGGTGGCGAAGTCGCGCCGGAGGACGGGCCAGCACTCCTCGTGGTCGATGCCGGCCGTGTCGTAGACCACCTGCGGTCCGGAGCCGAAGAGCTCGATGCGGGTCAGGACGCGCGGCACGTCGACCGCACCGGACAGGGACGCCTGACTCACGGCACCGTTGGCATGCTCGCAGGTCAGCTCGATCCAGCGGCGTGGGTCCCCGGTGCCGCGAATGTGGGTGATCGGGCCGATCGCGGCGTCGAGGAGGTCGAGCAGGTGGGGGCCCAGGTCGAGCAGTGCGCCGTGTTCGAGGCGCCAGCCGGTGGCGAAGTCGCCGCTCAGGAACGCGCCGTGAAGATAGCAGGAGCGGGCGCCGACCACGTCGAGCCCACGGGCGGCGTCGAGGAAGGCCCGGGTCGTGGGGTGATAGCGCTTGGTGAGGACGAGCTGGGAGATGACACCGGCGTCGGCGACGGCGTCTGCGAGTCGTTGCGCCGCGGCCAGATCGGGGCCGAGGGGCTTCTCCAGCAGGAGGGCCTTGCCCTGCTTGGCCGCGAGCGGTGCCAGTTCGGCCTGGACGGCGGGCGGCACGGCGAAGGCGACGGCCTCACAGTGGTCGAGCAGTTCGTCGAAACTGGCGGCCACGTGCGCCGCGTAGGGAGTTGCGGCCTGCTGCGCGGCTTCGGGCCGGCGGGCCCAGACGGCGGCCAGCCGGGTCTCCGGGCCGGCGGCGAGCATGCGGGCGTGCATGGCCCGCGCCCAGGGTCCGGCACCCACGAGTCCGACCTCCACGGGGCGGTGGGGCCAGGGGGCGGATGTGTTGGTCACGATGTTCCTGTCTGCGTGCGGTGACCCGCGCGGTCAGGGCGCGAGGCGGTTGAGGCGGGCATCGGCTCGGGCCGCGGAGTAGAGGAACTCCACGACCATGGTCGCGGCTCCGATGAGACCGGCGTGGTCGCCGAGGCGTGAGGTGACGATCTGCAGGTTGGCAGTGGTGCGGGGCATGGCGCGCTGGTACAGCAGCTCGCGCACCCCGGTCATGAACGGGACGCCGGAGAGGTCGCCGGCCAGCATCAGCACCCCGGGATTGAGGAGAGTGACGACGGTGACGAGGACCTCGCCGGCGCGTCGGCCGGCGTCCCGGGCGAGGCGGATGGCGTCGGGGTGTCCCTCGGCGAGCAGGCGGCGGACATCGGACCCGGACGCGGTCTCGACGCCGAGGCGCGAGAGCTCCTTGGCCAGCGCCCGGCCGCTGGCGACGGCGGCCAGGCAGCCGTGGGAGCCGCACATGCACAGCGCGTCGGGCCGGTCGTGGAGCCGGATGTGGCCGATGTCGCCGGCGCCGCCGTCGATGCCCCGGTAGACCTGGTTGCCGACGACGACTCCGGCACCGATGCCGGTGGAGACCTTGACCAGGACGAACGCCGAGCAGTCCCGGTGGTTGGCCTGGTGTTCGGCCAGCGCCATCAGGTTGGCGTCGTTGTCGACGAAGACGGGGACGGGCCCGTCGTCCATGCTGGGACCGACGTGGTCGGCGTAGGCCGTCTGGAGGCGTTCGCGGAGGGGGTACTGGTCCCAGCCGGGCATGCTCGGGGGTTCGACGACCCGGCCGGTCTCGAAGTCGACGGGCCCGGGTACGGACAGTCCGATGCCGCAGATGTGGGTGGCGTCGACTCCGGCCGCGGCGATCAGGTCGGGGAACCCCGCAGCCAGTTGGTCCAGCACCTGGTCCGGGCCGTCGGTGATGCGCAAGGGCCCGGTGTGCTCGGCGAGGATGGTGCCGGCCAGGTCGAGAACGGCGAGGCGCGCATGCCGGGTCTCCAGGTCGACGGCGATGACCGACGCGTGGGCCGGGTCGAAGTCGATGCGGTGGGAGGGACGGCCGCCGGTGGAGGTATTGGTGGTGTGCCGCAGCCACCCGGCGCGGTTGAGGAGGTCCAGGCGCTGTCCGACGGTGGAGCGGGACAGACCGGTCACGCTCTGCAGGTCGGTGCGGGTGTTGGCACGGCCGCTGCGGATCAGCTGCAGCAGTTCGCCCGCGCTGGCCTGATTCGGCGTCATCAGTGGTTCCCCCATGGTTCAGCTCTTGTCGGCGCCGCTGGTCAGGCCCTCGGTGAGGAGACGTTCGGCGGCGAAGAACAGCAGTACCACGGGGATCGTCAGCACCACGGACCCGGCCATGAGCACCGTCTTGGGCACTTCGATGCCGTTGGACAGCTGGGCCAGACCGAGGGAGACGGTCCATTTGTCGGGGTCGGCAGCCAGGAACAGCAGGGCGAAGAGGAACTCGTTCCAGGCGATCATGAAGACGTACAGCCCGGTCGCCATGAGGGAGGGCAGGGCGAGGGGAAGGATCACCTTGCGGACGGTCTGCAGCCGGGTGCAGCCGTCGAGGGCCGCCGCCTCCTCGATGGAGTACGGGATCGTGACGAGGTAGTTGCGCAGCATGTAGATCGACACCGGCACGGTCTGGGCGACGTAGACGATGGCGAGTCCGACCAGGCTGGAGGACAGCTGCAGCTTGGCGAAGATGACGAACAGCGGGACGGCCAGCAGGGTCGCAGGGAACAGGTAGACGGCCAGGAAGAGCGCGCTGACCTGCCGTTGGCCGAAGAACTTCAGCCGGCTGACGGCGTAGGCGCCGGGCACGGCGGCCAGCAGGGTCAGGACGACTGTGCCGAGGGAGACCAGTGCGGAGTTGAGCAGGAACTTCATGAAGCCCTGGCCGCCGTCGTCGGTGGAGCGCAGCACGTCGCGGTAGGTGGACAGCGTGAAGTCCTTGGCCGAGATCCACAGGGATCCCGGGTCGAGCAGCAGCGCGTCGATGGGCTTCAGCGACAGCAGCAGCATGTAGTAGAAGGGCAGCAGGGTGATCACAGCGAGGAAGGCGATGACGAGCCAGCGCAGGACGCCGAAGAGCCTGTCCTCGAACTGGGCCCGGGTCAGGGCGGCCTTGCGGGTCACGAGTCCTCCTGGACCTTGTTGGCGAAGAACTTGAAGTAGAAGCCCAGCAGGATCATGAGCGAGACGGCCAGGACGAGCGCCTGGGCGGCCGCGGCTCCCACGTCGTAGCGGGCGGTGAGGAAGTCGTAGACCCGGACTGCGGCGACGTCGGTGCCCGCGCCGCCGCCGGTCAGCAGGTAGACGTCGTCGAACTTGTTGAAGGTCATGATGAACCGCAGGACGCACAGCAGGGCGATGACGGGCATCAGCTGGGGCAGCAGGATGTGGCGGAAGCGCTGGGTGGGGGTGGCCCCGTCGACCATGGCGGCCTCTTCCAGGCCGTCGGGGACCGCCTGCAGCCGGGCCAGGATGAACAGGAACGCGAAGGGGAAGTAGCGCCAGCACTCGAAGGCGATCACGGTCAGCAGGGCCAGCGGGATGTCGAAGTGCAGGCCGAGCAGGTGGACTTCGTACTCGCGGGTGGAGAGGAAGGCGATGGGGTCGTCCCAGCCGAACAGGCGCCGGCCCCAGTCGTTGACCACGCCGTACTGCGGGCTCAGCGCGACCTCCCACACGAACGCCACGGCGACGACGGGGGCCACGTAGGGCAGCAGCATCGCAGCGCGCAGCAGTCCGCGGCCGCGGAAGGGGCTGCGCAGGGCGAGCGCGGCGATCAGACCGAGGGTGACCGAGCCGGCCGTGGAGCCCGCGGTGTACAGCAGGGTGGTGGTCAGGCTCGGCCAGAAGCCGGCCGAGTCGAAGACCTGGGTGAAGTTGTCCAGGGACCAGTTGCCGAACAGGCCCATGCCCTGGATGTCGACGAGCTTGGCGTCCTGGAAGGCCAGCAGCACGGTCCACAGGATGGGCAGGATGACCACCACGAGGACCACGAGGAAGGTGGGGGAGACGAACGCGAGGCCGGCGCGGTTGGCGCGGCGGCTGGCGGTCATCGGGCGGCGGCCCCGGGGCGCGGGCTGGTCCGTGGACCTGGGGCTGGTGTCCCGGCGCTGCGGCGCGCCGGCGGGGGCTGTAGTCATGAGGGGACCTTCGTGACGTGCAGGCGGGCGGCTACTGCAGGGACTTCTTCAGGGCGGCGACTTCGTCGTCGGCTTCGCGTGCCGCCTCGGAGGGGGAGATCTGTCCGCTGGTCATCGCGCCGATGGCCTTGGGCACGGGCAGTTCGCCGTTGGTGGCGCCCACGAGAGCTCCTTCGCCCTGGGTGATGCCCCAGCGCCGCATGTTGCTGACGCCGTCGGCGAGCTGGTTGAGCAGGCTCGCCGGATAGACCTGGTCGAAGGGCTTCTTGGTGTCGACACCGATGTCGCTGTGGCGCCAGGCGTCGATGTAGCGGTCGGGCTGGTCGGCCGTGCCCTTGCGGACCGGGATCTTGCCCTCGGGGGCCATGCCGAACCAGGACTCGTAGCCGGAGCCCATCATGTACTCGATGAACTCGCGGGAGGCCGCCGTCTCGGCCGTCTTGGTGGTCACCCATGAGGTGATCTCGCCGAACTGGGCCGCCTCCGAGCCGTCCGGGCCCTTCATCGCGGTGACGATGCCGCTGTTGTGCGACAAGTACTGCGGGCCCTTCTTGCACTGCGGGCAGCTGGGCAGGGCGTCCTTGCGCAGGCCCGCGAGTTCGTCGAGCAGGAACGAGGACCAGATGATCATGGAGGACCGGCCCGCGAAGTAGGTGGCGCGGGTGGAGTCCACGGTCTGGGTGCCCGGGGCGCCGTAGGTGCGGGCGAGCTCGTCATAGGTCCTGAAGGCGGTCTCGCACTGCGGGGACTCGAGGGCAACCTCGTGCCGGTCGTCGACGAGCTGGCAGTCGTTGGCGAGCGCCAGGCTCTCGAAGCTCTGCGAGGTGAAGACGTCGCCCGGGTCGGTGGCGGCAGAGATGCCGTCGTGGCCCTTGGTGGTGAGCGCCTTGGCCGCGGCCAGGGCCCGTGTGTAGGTGTCGGGGGCGGCCAGGTGTTTCTCGTCGAACTGGTCCTTGCGGTAGACCAGCAGTTGGAGCCAGGCGTCGGAGGGCACGCCGAGGCTGGTGCCGCCGTCGGACGTCAGATCCAGCGCGTTGGCGTTGAAGGTGCCGCGTCCGAGCTCGCTGATGATCTCCTTCGGGATGTCGGTGTTGAGCAGTTCGTTGGTGTACATCTGCCAGACCTGGCCCATGGGAGCCGCGCCGATGACGTCGGGCAGCGTGCCCGAGGCCGCCGCCGACATGATCAGCTGGGGCATCTGGCCCTCGTCGACGCCGACGAGATGGACCTTGATCCCGGTCTCCTTCTCGAACCCGTCGATGACCTTCTGCGTCGCGGCGATACGGTCGGGCAGGTTCTCCTGAGACCAGACCGTTATCTCGCGGTCCGGTGTGCCGGGCCCGGTGCTGCCGGCGCAGCCCGTGAGCAGTCCCAGTCCCAGGGCTGCCGTGATGCCCACCGCGGTCATGCTCGACCGCCGGCTCGTGGTGTGCATTGCATGTCCTCGCTTACGTCTACTGGGCACGCATCTCAGCATCACTTTTGCTTGTTGACAAGACATAAGTTGGGGTTATTGTCGACGCAACCGCACCCGCAACCCTTTCCGGAGTCATCCGTGGAACGCGTCGTACAGTTCACCGGCCCACGTCAGGTGGAGGTCGCCGAGCACGCCAGAGCCGCACTGCCCCCCGGGCATCTGAGAGTCCGCACCCGCTACTCGGGCATCTCGGCCGGCACCGAACTGACCGCCTACCGCGGGACGAACCCGTACCTGACGCGGACCTGGGATCCCGAGGCGCGGCTGTTCCGCGAGGGCGCGGCAGGCATCGAATACCCCGTGGCCGGCTGGGGATACTCGGAGGTCGGCGAGGTCGTCGAGGTCGCCCCGGAGGTGGCCGGCACCCCGGGGTTGCCGCAGCCCGGGGATCTGGTGTGGGGCATCTGGGGCCACCGCAGCGAGGGCATGGTCCCGGCCGAGCGCATGATCGGCCACACCTTGCCCGCGGGGCTCGAGCCGCTGGCCGGCGCCTTTGCCCGGGTGGGCGCCATCGCCTACAACGCCGTCCTGGCCGGCGACGTCCACCTCGGCGAGGACGTCGCCGTCTTCGGACAGGGCGTCATCGGCCTGCTCACCACCCGCCTCGCCCAGCTCAACGGCGCCCGCGTCACTGCCGTGGACGCCCTCGACGGCCGTCTGGAGACGGCCAAGCGCTACGGCGCCCACCACACCCTGAACGCCCGTTCCGACGCCGTCGCCGAACGCATCCGCGAGGCCACCGCCGGCCTTGGCGTCGACCTCGCCATCGAGATCAGCGGCGCCTACCCGGCCCTGCACGAGGCCCTGCGTTCGGTCGCTGTCGGCGGCCGTGTGGTCGCCTCCGGCTTCTACCAGGGCGACGGGATCGGCCTGCGCCTGGGCGACGAGTTCCACCACAACCGCGTACAGCTCATCTGCTCCCAGATCGGCGGAGTCCCTCCGCAGCTGTCGAACCGCTGGACCGTCGAGCGCCTCCAGCAGACCTTCCTGCGGCTGGTCGCCGAAGGACAGGTGGACGTCACCTCCCTGGTGAGCCATGTGATCCCGGCCGCCGACGCCGCCGAAGCCTACGTACTGCTGGACGAGCGCCCCGCCGAGGCGCTGCAGGTCGTCCTGGAATTCTGAGAGTTCTGAAAGGCCCCTCATGCTCAAGACCGCCGTTCAGGAACAACTCCTGCCCGGAGACACCCTGCAGGCCAAGTGGGACTTCGCCCAGCAGGCCGGCTACGACGCCATCGAACTGCGCGGCAAAGGCGACTTCCACTTCGCCTCCCGCCTCGACGAACTGCGGCAGGCCCGCAAGGACGGCGTGGTCATGCCGACCGTGTGCGTCGACATGCTGCACTTCCTCGGCGCCTTCGACGCCGAGCAGCGCCGTGACGCCGTCGCCCAGATGAAGTCCCAGCTCACCGTGATCGCCGAGATCGGCGGTCTGGGCGCCCAGAGCCCGGCCTCCTACGGCATGTTCTCGCGCCGCCTGCCGCCCTTCGAACCGCCGCGCAGCGAGCAGGAGGACCGCGAAGTCCTGCTGGCCGGCCTGGCCGAACTGGGCGAGCACGCACGCAAGGAGGGCGTCACCCTCTTCCTGGAGCCGCTCAACCGGTACGAGGACCACATGGTCAACCGGCTCGAACAGGCCGCCGAACTGATCCGCGCCACAGGCCTCGACTCGGTGAAGATCGGCATCGACAGCTACCACATGAACATCGAGGAGAGCGACCCCGCCGCCGCGATCCTCGCCCACGCCGACGTCATCGGCCACGCCCAGGTCTCCGACTCCAACCGTTTCCAGCCCGGCGCCGGACACCTCGACTGGCCCGCCTGGCTCGGCGCCCTGCACACCATCGGCTACGACGGCCACCTCGCTCTGGAGTGCCGCCTGACCGGCGACCCCGTCGAGGCCGTCCGTTCCGTGCCGGCCTTCCTCAAGAGGTCCGGCGCGTGAAATCCCTCCTGGACCGGCCCGCGCCCACCGTGCCCGCAGACTCCCTGACACTGCGGCGCGGTGCGGCGCGGGTCCTCATCGACAACTGGACCGGCACCTCGACCGTTCCCTCGCGCACCCTCTACCCCCACCAATGGAGCTGGGACTCCGCTTTCATCGCCATCGGACTGCGCCATCTCTCGGTGCGCCGCGCGCAGCGAGAACTGGAGTCCCTGCTGGCCGGGCAGTGGGCCGACGGGCGTATACCGCACATCGTCTTCAACCCCGCCCTGCCGCACGACGCCTACTTCCCGAGCCCCGACTTCTGGCGGTCCTCCCACGCCGGCCGGACAGCGGGCGCACCCACGGCTCCCGAGACGTCCGGCATCGTCCAGCCGCCGGTGCACGCCCTGGCGGCCTGGCTCGTGCACCGGGCCGACCCCGAGGAGTCGAGCCGCCGAGGCTTCCTCGCCCGGGCCTACCCACGGCTCGCCGCCTGGCACGACTACCTCCTCACCCGCCGCGACCTCGGTGGCGGGGGACTGGCGGCCGTCGTCCACCCCTGGGAACCCGGCATGGACAACAGCCCTTGCTGGGACCGGGCCCTGCAACGCGTCGAACCCGCCCCGCCCGACGCCGTGCACCGCGCCGACCTGGACCACGGCCACCCCGCCGACCGGCCCACCGACCTGGACTACGGCCGCTATGTCCGGCTGGCCACCGACTACCGCGAAGCAGGCTACGACGACCGCGCGGCACGCCACGGCTTCGCCGTGGAGGACCCCTGCTTCAACGCGCTGCTGATCGTCAGCGAACTGGCACTGGCCGCCATGGCCCACGACCTGGGCGCGACCACCGCCCCCCACGCAACGCGCGCCGAGGAGCTGACCCATCGGCTGGTGACCCGGCTGTGGGACGACACCGCCGGCCTGTTCCGCGCACGCGACCTGGGCAGCGACGCCCTGGTCGACGAGCGCAGCGTCACCGGTCTGATCCCGCTGATCGTGCCGCACCTGCCGCCCGACGTCGTGCGCCGCCTGCGCGAGACCCTCGACGGGCCGCACTTCAGCGCACCGGCCACACGGCTGGTCCCCAGCTACGACCTGACCGGCCACGCCTTCGACCCCAAGCGCTACTGGCGCGGCCCGGCCTGGTTCAACACGGCCTGGCTGATCCACCGCGGACTGAGCACCCACGGTCTTGAGGAGGACGCCGACCGCCTGCGGCAGGGCGTCCTCGCGGAGGCGGGATGTTCCGAGTTCGCCGAATACGTCGACCCGACCACCGGCGCCGCCCGCGGCACCCGCCACTTCTCGTGGACCGCCGCCCTCACCCTCGACCTGCTGTGCGCCGACCCGAAGGAGCCCACACCATGACCGCGGCAGACACGCGTGTCCAGCTGGTGCGCGACGCCACCTTCGCCCGCCTCGACACCGACGGCGGCATCACCGGCACCCGCGGCACCACACCCGACGGACTGTTCCTGCGCGACGCCCGTCACCTCAGCCGCTGGCAGCTGACCGTCGACGGCACCAGCCCCGTGGCCCTGGTGCCCGCCACGGCGCAGACGGACCACACGGCGACCGGGGTGCTGACCCCCAAGGGCACGCGGGACAACCCGCCCGCCTATACCGTCTTCCGCCAACAGACCGTCTCCGCAGGCGCGTTGACCGAACACCTGCGCCTGGTCAGCAACCGCCCCGACCCGCTGACCGCCCGCGTCGCCCTCACCGTCGACGCGGACTTCGCCGACCTGTTCGAACTGCGCGTCGACGACCGTCACTACCCCAAACCCGGCGCCCGCCACGCGACGCAGCTCACGGACGACGGCCTGCTCTTCGACTACCGGCGAGCCGACTGGCATACCCGGACGACCCTCACATACCGCCCGGCCCCCGACGCCGTCACCACCGCCCAGGACACCCCGCAGTCCACCGCGCGCACCCTGACCTGGCACCTGGAGCTCGACGGTCACGGAGAGGCAGAACTCCACCTGACCGTCCGCGCGCAGCCGCAGGGGCTGCCGACCGACATCCCGGCCGTACCGCACCGGCGCCGGGCACCTGCCACGGCACCGGACGACCTCACCCGCACCTGCGAACGGGGCCTGGCCGACGTGGATCTGCTGACCATCCCGGTCACCGGTGTCGACGGCGAGGAGGTGTACGTCCCCGCCGCCGGCATCCCGTGGTTCCTCACCCTGTTCGGCCGTGACTCGCTGCTGACGTCGTACTTCCTGCTGCCGTACCGGCCGGAAACGGCTGCCGCCACGCTGAGCGCACTCGCCGCCACCCAGGGGCAGCGCTATGACGCCTTCAGCGGCGAGCAACCCGGACGCATCGTCCACGAGACCCGCCACGGCGAACTCGCCCACTTCCGTCAGGTCCCCTACGGCCGTTACTACGGCGCCGTCGACGCCACACCCCTCTTCCTGGTCCTTCTCCATGCCCACTACGAGACGACCGGAGACCGCTCCCCGGCCGTCCGCCTGGAGCAGCATGCCCGGCAGGCCGTGGACTGGATGCTCACCGACGGCGGCCTGGAGAAACACGGCTACCTCGTCTACACCCCCGACCCGGGCGGCCTGGTCAACCAGAACTGGAAGGACTCCGCAGGCGCCATCTGCTTCACCGACGGCACCCAGGCACAGGGCCCCATCGCAGTGTCGGAAGCCCAGGGCTACGCCTACGACGCCCTCGTACGCACCGCGGACCTCGCTGACGACGTCTGGCAGGACGAGCCGTACGCGCACCGCCTCCGCGAGGCCGCCGCCCGGCTGCGCAGCCGGTTCGTGACGGACTTCTGGATGCCGGGTGCCGACTTTCCGGCCCTCGCCCTGGACGGCGACGGCCGCCGGGTCGACGCTCTGGCGTCGGATGCGGGACACCTGCTGTGGTCGGGGATCCTCGACGCGGAACACGCCCACCGGGTGGGCAGGCGCCTGTTGGAGCCGGACTTCTTCTCGGGCTGGGCGATCCGCACCCTGGCAGCCGGCCAGAAGCCCTACCACCCGCTGTCGTACCACCGTGGCAGCGCCTGGCCGCACGACAATGCCGTCATCGCTCTGGGCCTGGCCCGCTACGGGTTCGCCGTCGAGGTCAACACCGTCACCGAAGGTCTCATTGCGGCGGCCACCCGCCACGCCTACCGCCTGCCCGAGGTCATCGCCGGCTATGCCCGCTCCGCGACCGCCGGCCCCGTCCCCTACCCCCACGCGTGCTCGCCCCAGGCGTGGGCGGCCGCAACACCGTTGGCCCTGCACACGGCGCTTCAGCAGGTGTGAGGGGGTTGCGTTGCCCGATACTCGGGGCACCATGACGAGGAGGAACGGGACGCCGGCGGCGACCACGAGAACGATGACCAGCTTGTCGTATGACACCGTGACTTCGGTGGCAGGTAGGCGGTGCACAGGTTCTGACCAACGTTGCCCCCATTCCGCGGCGCCATGGGTTGCCGGCCCTTCCAGGCTGATTGGACGATCTCCTCCTCCGGTCACCTTCCAGGGCACGGCCATCCGACGGGGCAACCTTCCCCGAGACCAGTGGCGCACCCCACGGCACCGGGCGCGCACGTGTGATCACACCCCGACTCAGCCAAGGAGATCAACCGATGGTCGCCAGCAACCTAGTTCTCCTCGGCAACGCCGGTGGCGTGGGCCGCACGGTCCTTGAGCAACTGCGCGCGCAGGGGGTGCCAGTGCGTGCGATGGTGCGCCGCGACGACGATCGCGCGGCTGAGCTGCGTGGGCTCGGCGCGGAGGTCGTCCTCGGCGATCTGACCCGGCCCGAGAGCGTCGCGGCCGCGCTGGAGGGCGTCGGCAGGATGTACTTCGCGATGCCCGTCTCGCCGGACCATCTGCTGGCAGCCACCGTGGTGGCCAGCGTGGCGCGCGAGCACGGAAACCTGGACGTCCTGGTGAGCATGTCCCAGATGACGGTGTCGCAAATGACCGCCACCAGCACTGCGGAGTCGCACCAGCAGCGCCTGCACTGGCTGGCGGAGCAGGTACTGAACTGGTCGGGCCTGCCGGTGGTACACATCCGGCCGACGTCTTTCCTGGACAACCCACTGTTCACCACGCTGCCGGCACGCTCTATCCGGGAGAACGGCACGATCGCGCTGCCGTTCGGCACTGGGCGCACCTCGCCGGTCGCTGTGGAGGACGTCGCCCGAGTGGTCGCCACCGTGCTGCGCGACCCGGCCCCGCACATCGGACACGTCTACGAGCTCACCGGCCCGCGCACGGTCGACATGACGGAGATGGCCGAGGAGTTCTCGCGGGCGTTGGGGTCTCCAGTGTCCTATGTGGACGTGCCGCTGGACCGGTGGCGGGCCGAAGTCCTCGCCAAGGTGGGCCTGCCGTCGCACACCGAAGAGCACATCGCCACCATGGCCCGACTGCACCGCGAGAACCGCTACGACCGCGCGACGGACGACGTACAGCACGTCACGGGTGTACCTGCTCAATCGGTCGAGGCGTTCGTGGCCGCTCGCAAGGACTTCTACCTGGGCTGAGCCCCACCGGCCGACACGTACAACGCCGACGAGTGGCTCATGGCGCCTCCGGTTTCACGCTTCGGCAGTTCCTCGGGATTGCGTACGGAGTCCAGCTCGGTGACGAGACCGTCGTCGATCCGCACCGCCACGACGGTGCCGCTCTCTTCGTTGCGTCGCAGGAGCGAGCGGTAGCTATTGATCTGTACTGGGTTGATCGACGCGCCGTCGCCGAACCACTCGAACCCTGCGGACAACAGGCCACCTTGTCGCCACCGACGACGGGAGACGGGGTACGGCCCGCTTGCCCCCGCCGCCGTGGCCCAGGGCCACGACGGCGGGCGCGAGGATATCGAGCAGAGACTGAAGGTCGCCCATCTCGACCGCCCGTCGAAAACACTCCGAGTGCGGCTCGCGTGACGGCCGGGAAAGTGCTGCCTCGTGGTCGGCATGCAGCGAAATGTGCCCGCATCCGCTCCGGTCGACCTCCGCGGCCCCATCGCTCTGTGGCACTACTGTCGACGGCATGAGCGAAAACTCCGAGCGTTCCGTTGTCGTCGAGCGAACCAGCACTGGCCACTTCGTCGCGACCAACGCCCGCGGCGGATCGATCAGTTTCGGTACGGCCTCCGATGCCGGCCGGGACACCGAGTTCACCCCGGTCGAGCTGTTGCTCGCCGCGATCGGGGGCTGCACGGCCGCGGACGTCGATATCTCCACCAGCCGCCACGCGGAGCCCATCGGGTTCTCCGTCGCGGTGACCGGCGACAAGATCAGCGACGAGCTCGGCAACCGCATGACCAACCTCATGGTCACCTTCACCGTCGCCTTCCCGGACGGTGAGGGTGCGGATCGCGCCCGCGCGATTCTTCCCCGCGCGGTCAAGACCTCCCATGACCGTCTCTGTACGGTCAGCCGCACGGTCGAGATCGGCACGCCCGTGACCGCGACGATCAAGAACGCCTGACATTCTCGCCCAGAGGAGTGAGAAACCCGTGCCAAGCCGCCTTCTTGATGGTTCTCCGGGGCCCAGTGGGTTGGGTCAAGCTGATGAGGCGGGTCGGGGTTCGTCAGGGGGTGCCGTCTCGGGGCGTCATGCAGAGGACGTCGGTTCGCCGACTCGCTCGTCGACCAAACGGCACAACCACCACCAGCTACACCTACGACGCCGCCGGCGTCGACAACTACCGCTGCGCCTACAGCGCCTGGGGTACCCGACCGGCACCGCCACCACGGCGCGCCGGCCGCCATGGCATAACGGTGCAGCAGGCAATGATCCGCTGATCGGGCGACCCTGTGAAGCCATCCGCGCCGTCAAGCGTCACATGTCCGACGTCGTCCACCGGGCCCTCCAGCACGAGCCCAAGGGGCACGTGGCAACGCGACCACCCTTGCAACGGCAGCTTGACATACGAGTAATAGGACGCAAACAAGCTGAGTCTCGCCGACGGCAGGCGTCATCCGTCCGCTGCTTCCTTGGCCTCCCAGCGCAGCAGGTCTCCCGGCTGGCACTCGAGCACCTCGCAGAGTGCGGCGAGCGTCGTGAAGCGCACTGCCTTGGCGCGGCCGTTCTTGAGCACCGCCAGGTTGGCGGGCGTGATCCCGACGCGTTCCGCGAGTTCGCCCACGGACATCTTCCGTTTGGCCAGCATCACGTCGATGTCGACGGTGATCGGCATCAGATCACCTCAGCCAGCTCGGCCTGCATCTGCGTCGCCTCGATGTCACGCGCAACGGCCTGGGCGAGCAGCATCCGCAGCACGAGCACGATGAGCGCGACCCCCAGGACCGCCAAGGCGATCCCGCCCAGCAGGAGCACAATGCCCGGGGGCACGGCCTCGCCAGGCGCCAGGACCGCTCCGAGCGCGAACACCAGGAGCGCGGCCGTCACCATCGCGCCGATCACGACATGCACGTACCGGAAGGCTGCGTGGGAGAACACCGTTCCCCGTCGAACCATCGTCACCAGTCGCCACACGCAGACCAGAACGACCTGGACCGTCACCATCCCCAGTACCGCGATCACGAGTGTCGGGGTGCGCACGTGTGCGATGTCCGCGTCGAGATCCTGCAGGTCGATTGCCAGCAACGGCACCATCACCGCCTGCACGAACACTGAGCCGGCGAGCAGCACCACCAGCACAGCGCGCAGCGCAAGCACTGTCAGCTTTCCCATTTCCTCTCCCATCGATCGAGCAGCGATGGGAACCTATCGATATTCGATAGGTTCGGCAAGGGGTAGGCCGACGGGGTCGGACGCCTGTACAGACGGCAAGGTTCCGCTAGACCGCAGTGATGCCGCGAGCCCACCGCATGGTGGGTGGACGCCAGGGCGGACACTTCCACGGAGAGGCGTCGACCGTTGGGGATCGGCCGGTCGGTCGGGCTGCGCTGTCTCTCGTGGACCCTGACACTGCCGTCTATCGGGCCGGCTGTCCCATCAGCACGCTGCGTCGCTGGGCACCTGCAGGGCGCCCGGCCGCCGGCTCAGTGCCGCAAGTGATGGGGTGATTATCAGGATGATGGCTGCCCAGGTGACGAGGGCGCCGGGCATGTCGGGCAGGGCCGTCGAATATTCCGTGCCGTGCTGGTCGCTGGACGTGCAGACTCGTTCCATGGTGGACATGGGGGCGTTCCGGGACGCAATCAGCCGCTGGGCGGCCGGCGGTCCCGGCGGACCGGCGAGTGATCTGGCTGTGCAACTGGGGCTGCGGACGGCGGTGCTGCTGGAAGGACTGAGTGATCTCGCGGCTGTCGAGGCGCTGGCCGCACGGCGTGGCCGGGACCTGGCCGCCGAAGGGGTGTGCGTTGTGGCGATGGGCGGGGCGATGAGCGTCGGCCGGTACGCCGGTCTTCTCGGGCCACCCGGTCTTGGCCTGCGCCTGAGCGGACTGTGCGACGAGGGCGAGCAGCGCTTCTACGACCGCGGCTGGAAGCGGGCCCGGGCGCCGCATCGGGGCTTCTTCGTGTGCGTGGCGGACCTGGAGGACGAGCTCATTCGCGCGCTGGGCACGGCGCGGGTCGAGGAGATCATCCGGGCCGAGGGCGACCTGCGTGCCTGGCAGACCTTCCTGCGCCAGCCCGCACACCACGGTCGGCCCAGGCAGCAGCAGCTGCGGCGCTTCCTCGGCACGAAGAAAGGCCGCAAGATCCGCTACGGCCGTCTCCTGGTGGAAACCCTCGACCCCGAACAGGTACCGGCCCCGCTCGACGACCTCCTCACGAGCCTGTGACCGACGGCTACCGAGCCCCGTCGATCACGCCGTACGCGGTCGGGCCAGCCGCTTTGGGCTCGTCCGGTACGGGCCCCACCTCCGCCGCAGTCCGAGCGGTCGCAGTCCCGGAAGGCTCGCTTCTCCTCGCGTCCGGCTTCGCCGTGGCTTCCTGTCCCTGCTCGATCATGCCCAGCGCCACCCCGACGATGATGATCACGCCGCCCGTCACCTGGGCGAGCCGGATCGACTCCCCGTTGATGACGACGGCGCCGATGACGCCGAAGACGGGGACCAGGTTGAGGATGTTGACCGCGACGCTCGACGCCATGCTGCGCAGGCCGTAGTTGTAGAGCAGGAAGCCGCCGACCGAGCACGCCACGGCCAGGTAGACCAGCAGCGATGAGGCGGTCGCGCCCGGCATCCGCCAGTCGTCGGCCTCCAGCAGGGACGCGAGCAGGAAGCCGGCCGCGCCCGCCAGGGTCTGGTAGTAGGTGACGTTCGCGGCGTCCTGGCCGACGCTCGCGCGCTTGCCGAGCACGTTGTAGCCGGCCCAGGCCAGCCCGCCGAGCAGCAGCAGGATGTCCCCCAGCCAGCGTGAACTGCCGCCGATCTCGGCCCCGTTGCGTACGACGAGGAAGGCGCCGACGGTGGCCAGCAGCACGCCCGTCACCCTCAGCAGCGGCATCCGGGTGCGGAAGACGACCAGTTCCACCAGCATTGTCATCAGCGGGTACGTGGCCACGATCAGCGACGCGTCGGATGCCGTGGACAGGTCGACGCCGACGTTCTCCAGGGTGAAGTACACGGTGATGCCGAGGAACCCGCTCAGGTAGAGCTGCCGCCGCTGCCGCGGGTCCGGCCGGGCCGGGCGGTGCCGACTCAGCCGTACCAACACGCCCAGAAGTAACCCCGCGAGGGTGAACCTGATGGCGCCGATACTGAGCGGGCCGACATCCTCCAGCACCTGCTTGGTCACCGCGTACGAACTGCTCCAGAACAGCGCGGCCGCCATGACCGCGCACACCGCCCACACAGTGGGTCCTCGTTCACGCATATCAAGTCGCCTCTCTCCACTGCCCACTGGCGCTGACCACGCCGTGACCGAACGAACGTCAGTCAACTAGGCTGGAGGCTAACAAGATCATCGAAGGTGATGTGAAGAGTCCGAATTACCTTCGGAATCCAGCGGGGTGAGGCGCGCATGGGCGAACTAGATTCGGCGTTGGTGCGGATGCTCCAGGAGGACGGTCGGCGCACCAACCGGGACATGGCCCAGGAACTCGGTATCGCCCCGTCCACGTGTCTGGAGCGCATCCGGTCGCTGCGCAAGAGCGGCATCCTGACGGGATTTCACGCGGAGGCAGACCTCGCGGCGATCGGCCGCGGGCTGCAGGCGGTGATCGCCGTACGGGTCCGCCCGCCGACACGTGCGGTGATCGAGGCCTTCCAGACCTTCCTGGAGGGGATGCCCGAGGTCATCTCGATCTTCGTCCTCACCGGGAACGACGATTTCCTCGTGCACGTCGCCGTCCGGGACACCGACCATCTGCACGCAGTGGTCCTGGACAAGCTGACGAAGCGCCCGGAACTCGCCGACGTAAGGACGTCGGTGGTCTACGGGCACATGCGCAAGAAAGTCATCGGTCCGGCGTGACACCGGCGCCGACCCCGCTCGCGGCGGGTCACCGGGCCAGTGGTGCGATCTCCTTGGCCGCCGCGGTCAGCAGGTCGTTCCCTTGGTTGGTACTGAGGTGATCCGGCAGCGACGCCGCACGTTGCATGCCCGGCGTGTTCTTGTGCTCGGCGCCACCCTGCCGGGCCCCGGCGCCGACGCATGTGCGGGGCCGGAGCGGGGCGCCGGTGCTGCGCCGGCATCCGGCCGCCTGACGGGGCGGGCGTACGGTCGGCGGGGCCGATACGGATCGCGGACGCTACACCGCGGTCAGGTACGGACCCTCGGTGGTCTTCCGCCAGTGCGTGGCCGTCAGACGGACGACGAGTACACCGCGGCGCCCGCCGTGGCGATCTCCAGGGCGTCGGACACCATGTACTGCATGACCGCGTCGCGCAGTCCAAGAGGGTGTCGGCTTGGTCGAAGTGCCGAGCGGCGTACCGGCTGAGCAGGATGTTGGAAACGAACAGACCCCACCACGGGTTCACCGGCCACATCTGTGAACGGTAGGACTCGCCGTCGGCCGGCAGCGGGGACGCGGCTCCCCACATGTCGAGGCGATGCGATACGGCATCCACAGGTTGGCGATCGGGATGAACCAGGCCCCGATGGCCCAGCCCAGGCCGCTGCGGAACCGGTCCGGTGCCATCAGCCCGGTGCTGCGCCGCATCCGGAAGAACCAGACGATGAACATGACGGCACAGGGAGCGTACGCGCAGACCTGGATTCTTCCGGCCGTCTCGTACTGCGAGTCCGTGGCGTCCAGTTGAGCTTGTGGGACGGTGGCGAAGCCGAAGTCCCCTTCGATCAGGGTGTACAGCCGGACACCCGCATACAGGGCGAACACACCACTGAGGGCCACCGCCGCGAGCAACGCCGACACCCTGATGAGCATCCAGCGCGACGGGCGCGGGATCCGGCCAGGCAGCAGGGCATACGGGCGTGGATTCTCGAAGACGGACATGACGGAGGCCCCCCAGGGGCAAGGAAAAGGAACCGCAATGGCCCGCGGAAGATCGCGTGCGGAGGCACGATACGCCTGACCTGCCATTGCATCCATGCCAATCCCGACAGCCGGGCTCGGATGCAGACCTGCCGACCCACGACCCTTCCGTTCTGCCCGGAAGGCGACGAGGCCGGCGACCTGACCGGCGACGAACTCCGCCGTGGGCCGGGCACGCTGCCGCGGTTCATCCCCAGGGCCGAGCTGGACCGCCTGGCGGCTGCCTGAGCCGGCGGCCGGAGCCGCCTGCGGGTCGGGCTGAGAGGGAGATCCCGACCCGCCTCTCCCCGGCGGGAGGCTGGTGACTGGGTCGATGGCTGCACCGGTGGCCGGCACGGCCGGGTCAGCAGCTGCTTCGTTACGGTTGGTGCTCTGTGACTGTGCGGGCGGTGCGGCGTTCGCCGGTGACCTTCGAGGCCGGAAGGCGTCCGGCCTTGGAGGTGCCAGTCAGGGTGTCGCCGTCGACCGTCACGGCAAAGGCCAGGTTCAGCCGAATCGGCTTAGACGTCGTCTCATTTGGCGAGTCTGCGGTAGCAGATGAGGGTGCAGGCGATGGCGGTGAAGGCCAAGAAGTGTTCGGCCTTGCGTTCGTAGCGGCGGTGCAAGCGGCGGCAGCCGCCAAGCCAGGACATGGTGCGCTCGATCGTCCAGCGGTGCCGGCCCAGCCTGGTGGAGGACTCGATGCCCTTGCGGGCAATGCGGTGCCGGATGCCTCGCTTGCGCAGCCATCGGCGCAGGTGGTCGTAGTCGTAGCCCTTGTCCGCGTGCAGCTTGGCGGGCCGCCGCCTGCGCGGCCCGCGGCGGGAGCGGATCGGCGGGATCCCGCGCACCAGCGGCTCGAGCGCCTGGCTGTCGTGCAGGTTGGCGCCGGAGATGCCGACGGAGAGGGGCAGACCGGTCCGCTCGGTGATCAAGTGGATCTTCGAGCCTTTCTTGCCCCGGTCGACAGGATTCGGACCTGTCAGCTCCCCCTTTCAGGGCCCGCATGTTCACCGAATCGATCGCGCACCGGCTCCAGTCCAGTTCCCCGCGCCTGCCCAGTTCGTCGAGGAGGAGGCGGTGCAGCTTCGCCCAGACCCGGGCGGCGGTCCACTCGGTGAAGCGGCGGTGTGCGGTCGGCCCCGACGGGCCGAAGACCGGCGGCAACTGCCGCCAGGTGCAGCCCGTCGTGGCCACGAAGATGATCGCGGCCAGCACCTCGCGATCACCGTACCGGCGCCGGCCGCCGCCCTGCGGCCGTGATGGAGCGGGCGGGACCACCCGCTGGCACAGTTCCCACAACTCGTCCGGCACCATGCGCTCGACCATCACCACAGGGTGCAGACTACCCAGCACGCCAAATGAGACGATGTCTTAGCCGGCGACGCAGGAAGCCCGCGCATTCACGCGTGGGTGGAGTCACGATGGGCTGTTACCGGCCTACGGGGTCTCCTTCGGCGTTGTCGTCCTGCGTGCGCAGCATCGCGTGGCCGCCGTGGTTCAAGGGCGTGCCGAGCTTCAAGTGGATGGCTTCGCGGGCTGTTCGGGCGTCGAAGACGTGGATCTCGCCGTGACCGCCGCGGGTGACGGCGATCCAGTCCATGCCTGGTGAGGCGGCCACCGCGCGGCGTTGGACGCCCTCCCAGGGGGTGCCTCCGCGGCGGGGAGCGCCGTCCATGGCGGGTAGCGGGACGCGGCGAACGGTCTCGTCTGCGCCCAGCAGGATCAGTTCGTCGCCGTCCGGGTGGATGCGGGTGAAGGCGGTGTGGTCCTTGGCGAGGGCCAGCCGGAACACCAGCCCCGGGCCCAGGTCGGTCAGGGTCGTGCGGTCCCTTTCCAGGTCATGGCGCCACGCCTGGTTCGTCCACTCCGGCCAGCGCAGGGGGTCCGCGGGGCCGCCCCGCAGGGTCGACCACAACGCCCGTCGCCGTGGGTCCAGCCGCAGGTACCAGCCCCGAGCGGGCGAACCCCACGGGATCACCGACTCCGCAACGAGCGTGTCGCCCGCGCGGCGCGCCCGGTGCACCCCTTCGCCGACGGCCGCGAAGACACGGCCGCAGGACGGGTCTTGGGCGTCTCCATGTCCGTCGTCCGGCAGGGGGAGGTGTGCGTGGGGCGTGACCGGCGGGCAGCCGGGAGGTGCGCCGAGCAGGTCGGCGAAGCGGTGGACGGCCAGGGCGCCGGGTTCCCTGTGCCGCAGGACGACGAGGGGATCCCCGTCGCCCAGTACGGTCACTCCGGGCTCGCTCACACGCGTGCGCACCCGGGCTGCGTCTCCCGTGGCGAGGTCGACGACCGTCAGCAGATCCGACCACGGCTCGCCGTTCTTGCCCAGGCCGGTAGTGATGGCCACCCATCGGCCGGACGGGTCGACGGCGAGGTGCTCGGCCGGCACGGCGACCGGAATCGCGGCCTGCACCAGCTCGTGGCCGAACGGATCGAGCACCAGCAGCTCGCCCCTGCGGTCGTCGACGCAGGCGGTCCGCCCGCCCGGCAGCGCCAGGAACCCGGCGTGCTCGGAGAGGTGACGGCCCGTGAGGCGGCCCGTCTCGGTGCCGTCCGGCACGGTCAGCACATGGACGCATCCCCCCACGTGGTCGGAGACGAGCAGCAGTGGACCGGCGGTCATCGGTGCCTCCATCGCTAAAAGCGGGTCTGATGAAAACGATTATCATGTATGTTCGGTGGGTCTGGGGACCATCAAGGAAGAAGCGAGGGCATCGATGCTGCGCTCACCGTCGAGATTCGTCCGAAGCTGCGTCGCCGCAGCGGTAGTGGGGTCGGTCCTGGCCGGATGCGGCTCGTCCACCGAACCCGCGAGCGAGCAGAGCGCTGCCGCGGCCGGCCCGAAGACCGACGTCACCGTCGAACCCATCAAAGCCACACGGGAGTTGACGGACGCGAACGGCGTCAAGATCTCCCTGAAGAAGGAACCGGAACGCATCGTCTGCCTCTTCGCGCTCTGCGACGACATCCTGACCGAGCTGGGCATCGTCCCCACGGCCACGAACAGCGCGCTCCTCGCCCATCCCGACTTCCTGGGCGAGGAGAAGGCGAAGCAGGTCGACGTGATTCCCGGCGGTTTCATCGCTCCCGAGGTGGAGGTGATCCTCTCCCACAAGCCCGATCTCGTGATCGGTCTGGAGGACACCCACGGCAAGCTCGCCCCGGCGCTGAAGGGCGCGACCACGTTCTGGCCCATGCAGCCGGAGACATGGCAGGACAGCGTGGGTTACCTGCGTGATGCCGCCGCGCTCACCGGCCGTACCACCGAAGGCGAGAAGGCCGAGAAGACGTTCCGCGCCAAGCTTGCCAAGGCCGAGGGGGCAAAGAGCGACAAGACCGCGCTCGTCATCTACGGCAGTGACGAGAACTTCGGCGTCGCCACCCCGGAGACGGACGTGGCTGCCAGCCTGTTCCCCAAGCTGGCCGACTACCCCTGGAAGTCGCGAGGCGTGGAGGGGAGTTACAGCCTCGAAGAGATCCTCGCGGCGGACGTCGACGTGATCTTCTCCGAGACGATCAGCTTCGGCGAGGCGGACGGCAAACTGTCGGAGAAGCTGGCCGAGAACCCGCTGTGGGGGAAGATCCCGGCCGTGGAGAACGGGGACGTCCACGAGGTGAATTCCGAGGTGTGGGCCAAGGGACGCGGCACTCGCTCGCTGGGCATCGTTCTCGACGAGGCCACGGCCGCGCTGCGGTGAGCGCACCCCCTGCGACCAAGGCCGCAGCGGGAGACGTGACCTTGCGTGGGCAGAGGGCCGTGCGGTCCGGACGGTTGTGGCAACTCCCCTTGCTGATCGCGCTGTTGGCCGTCGCTTCCGGTTGTGCGCTGAGCCTGGGCACGCCCTATGTGCCGCTGTACGAGCTGCCCGGTGCGCTGCGGGACGGCGACACCTCCCTCGCCGGGATCGTCGTCGCCGAGCTCCGTGTGCCCCGGCTGGTGCTGGCGCTGGTGGCCGGGGCCTGCCTGGGTGCTGCGGGGCTCGTGTTGCAGGAGGCGCTGCGCAATGCCCTGGCCATCCCCGAGATGTTGGGGGTGTCGTCGGGGGCCGCGTTGGGGGTCGCCGCACCGCTGGTGCTGGCGGTGTCCATTCCCGCCGTCGTCCAGCCGCTGCTGGCGATCGGCGGGGCCGTGCTCGGCGGCGGACTCACCCTGCTCGCGGCCGGGTTGGGGCGCAGCCCGTCCGCTGTGCTGCTCACCGGGGCCGCGGTCGCCGCCGCGTTGCAGGCCGCGCTGCTCGTGCTCATGGTGATGGCCGATCAGCTCGACCTCCAGCTGATCTACCGCTACCTGCTCGGCTCGCTCTCCGCCCGTACCTGGGACGACGTCACCGGGCTGTGGCCCTGGCTGCTCGTCGCGGCACCGGCGCTCGTGCTGTGCGCGCCGGTGCTCTCGGTGCTGAGGCTGGGGGACGAGGACGCCGAGGCGCTGGGCGTGCGCGCGCAGCGGGCCCGGTTCGCCGCGCTCGCCATCGCCATCGTGCTGATCGCGCCAGTGACGGCCGTGTGCGGACCGGTGGCGTGGGTGGGGTTCCTCGCCCCGCACCTGGCGCGGCGGCTCAACCCTGCTGCGGACGCGGTGCGTTGGCTGCCATGGTCGGCGGCGTGGGGCGCGGTCGTGGTGGCCGTCGCCGACGTCCCGGCCCGGCTCGCTCTGGCGCCCGTCGAGACACCGGTCGGCGCCTGGACGGCCCTGCTCGGTGTGCCGGCCGGAGTCGCCCTGCTCCGATCGGGCAGCCGGAGGCCGGCTGCCCTGCGACGGGCGGCGGGTTCCGGTGCCGTGCGCTTCGAGCCTCCGGACCCGGAGATCCGTGGGCATGGCCATCGACAGGAGCCCGGTGGGGCAACCGGAGCGGGGGAGGCCCGATGAACCGGCGTTTCCGGGCGCTCGCCGCGCTCGTCGTCGTGTGCGCCTGCGCCGAACTGCTGGCGGGGCGGGGCATGTCCCCGGCGGTGGTCTGGGACGTTCTGGGCGGAGGCGGCGACGCGACGGAACGGCATATCTTTTTCCAACTGCGGCTGCCCCGGCTGTTGGTGGCGCTCGGTGCGGGAGCGTGTCTGGGCGTTGCGGGCCTGGTCCTGCAGTCCGCGCTGCGCAATCCCCTCGCCGGGCCCGAGGTCACGGGTGTGACGCCGGGCGCGGTGCTCGGGGCCGTCACCGCGACCGGCCTCGGCCTCGCGGGGTGGGAGTCGCCCTTCGCCGTGGTCGTCGCTGCGTGCGTGGGGGGCTGCACCGGGGCTGCGCTGCTGTGGCTGCTCGCCGGACGTGGCCGGGGCGACCCGGCACAGACCGCCCTGCACGGGGTCCTCGTATCGGCGGTGCTCGGCGGACTCACCGCCATGGTGCTGCTGGTCGCGCCGGGTGAGCTGGGCAGCGTGGTCCAGTGGCTCGTCGGCACGACGGAGGGCCGGGTGTGGCAGCACTGGAACCTGCTGTGGCCCTGGGCACTGGCCTGGGGTGCTGCGGCGTGGCTGCTCGCCGGGCCGCTGACCCTGTTGCGCTGCGGGGACGAACTCGCCGGCGCCGCAGGGCTGTCCACTCGACGGGCCCGGACCCTCGCCCTGCTGTGCGCGGTGGCGCTGACGGCGGGTGCGGTGGCCGCCGTGGGGGCGCTGGGGTTCGTCGGGCTGCTCGTGCCGCATGTCGCCGTGGCCGTGTTCGGTGCGGACCTGCGGGTGTCGCTGCCCGGCGCTGCCCTGGTGGGGGCGGCCGTGGTGTGCGGGTCGGACGCGGCGGCGCAGCTGGTGTCACGGCTGCTGGCCATCGCGCTGGACTTCGGGCGGCTCACGGTGCCGGTCGGGGCACTTACCACCTGCCTCGGGGCCGCGCTGCTGCTGGTCGTCGTGCGCCGCGCGCCGAGTCGTACGTTCTGATGTCGACGGAGGGAAGCATGACCGAGTCCGTGGGGATCCGCGTCGAGGGGGTCCGCTTCGGCTATCCCGGCCGGCCCGTGCTGCGTGGTGTCGACATGACCGTCGAACCGGGCGAGCTGACCGCCCTCATCGGGCTCAACGGCTGCGGCAAATCAACCCTGTTGCGGCTGGCTGCCGGGCTGCTGCGGCCGGACGAGGGGCGCGTCCTGCTCGGCGGGGACGATCTGGCCCGGCTCTCCCGGCGCGCCACCGCCCGGCGGGTCGCGCTGCTGCACCAGTCGGCTCCGGCCGTCCCCGGCATGACGGTGCGTCAGCTGGTACGGCAGGGGCGGTACGCGGCCCGGGGTCCGCTCGGGATGCTGCGTGAGGGCGACGATCCGGTGGTGCAGCGTGCCCTGCGTGACGTCGGTGTGGAGGAGTGGGCCGAGCGCGATGTCGATGCGCTGTCCGGGGGCGAGCGGCAGCGGGTGCGGCTCGCGATGGCGCTCGCCCAGGACACCCGCGTTCTACTGCTCGACGAGCCGACCACCTACCTGGACCTGCATCATCAGCTCGATGTGCTGCAGACCGTGATGCGGCTGCGCGAGGAGCGCGGTCTCACCGTCGTGATGGTGCTGCACGACCTGGCGCACGCCGCCCGGTTCGCGGAGCGGATCGTCGCACTGCGGGACGGCCGCGTGGTGGCCGACGGGGCGCCGAAGGAGGTCGTCACGCCCGGGCTGCTGGCTGATGTCCTCCAGGTGGCGGGCCGGGTCGGCCGGGACCCCGAGGGCGGCTGGCCGGTGTGTTATCCGGATCACCCTCTCCCAGACTAGTAAATGATAATCATATTCATTAAGTTCTTCCGTGCGGCGCTCGCCCGAACGCCGTACCTCCCTTGCGACTAAGGAGAGTTCATGGACAACGAGCAGGTCTTCGCGCCGATCGCCGACCCGGGTCAGCTGGCTCACGACTCGGCCTCCCACTCCAACGCGCTCGTCGAGAACCCCTTCGACGACACCGAGGAGTAAGCGAGGGGCCAGCACCCTCGAACCGTGGGCCCGCCCGATGCCTTCCGGGCGGGCCCACACCCACCTCCACGACCCTTTCCGACAGGAGAACTGACGTGTCCCGCAGCCAGCTCGCACCCGGTGTCGAGGTCGTCGCCGTGCCCGGGCGGGGTCTCGCCGTCCGTACGGCCGACGGCGAGTTCCTCAGCGTGCGGACCGGCGACGCGGACCAGAACGCCCTGCTTGCCCGGCTCTCAGGTGGGGAGCCAGGTGAGCCGGACGCCGAACTCGACCGCCTCGTCAGGGCTTTTGAAGACGCCGGACACCTGGCAGCAGGTCCGCAGCGCACGGCATGGCCCGCCGAGCGCCGGGACGTCCGGCTGGTCGGCGACCCCGTCCTGACCGGGCCGCTGGCCGCGTACCTGCGGGCCGCCGATGCCGAGCCGCAGCCGACAGCACCCGAGGAAGCGACAGACGGGCAGCCGGCCGCCGTGGTGTGGTGCCTCGACGGGCCCGTGCCCGAAGGGCTGTGGGACACCGCCGACCGGCTGCCCGAGCGCGGCGTCGCCTGGTTGCGCTGCCACCGCGAGGGCTGGCAGGCGTACGTCGAGCCCCTCTCGGTCGCTGCCGGAGACGTCACCTCGGCCCACGTCCGCGCCCGCCGGCTCGCCGCCACGCCCGCGCACCGCGAGCTGGACGCCTACTGGAGCGGCCCTCGTACATCCGGCGAATCCTTCCGCCTCACGGCTCCGGCAGCCGGGTTGCTCGCCGCCCTGCTCGCCGACGACCTCACCCGGTGGGCCACCGACGCCCCCGACACCGGACTGCCGGCCCGGCGCCGACTCCGCCGTGTCGACCTGCGCACGCTGACCGTCACCGAACACCCGGTGTTGCCGGTCCCCGACGTCGCCCCGAT
Source organism: Streptomyces flavusporus (assembly GCF_046267975.1). NCBI lineage: Bacteria > Bacillati > Actinomycetota > Actinomycetes > Kitasatosporales > Streptomycetaceae > Streptomyces > Streptomyces flavusporus. The sequence goes on from NZ_CP176503.1 coordinate 9,748,056, forward strand.
GCCCGAGAAGGCCCGATGACGCCGTTCACCGCCGTCGAAGGTCTCGCCACCGACGTCCAACTCCCTGACGGTGACGGGCCCTTCCCGGCCGTCCTCATCCGCACGCCCTACGACCGGCTGCGGCACCGCGCCGAGCTGCGCGGCTGGGCCCGGCGCGGGTTCGCCGCACTGGCCCAGGACGTACGCGGTCGGCACGCCTCGGCAGGGGAGTGGCACCCGTACGAGAACGAGGCCGCCGACGGCGCGGCAACCGCCCGCTGGATCCGCCGACAGCGCTGGAGCGACGGGCGGTTGGTGGCAGCGGGCGCCTCCTACGCCGCGCACTGCGCGCTCGCCCTCGCGCTCGACGCGCCCGAGGACGCCCGCCCCGACGCCGTGATCGCCGCCGTGCCTGCACTGGGCACGGCCGAGACGGCTCGCGAACCTTCGGGCGTGGAGCGGCTGGAGGCCCGTGCCGGGTGGTGGGCGGCCCACGGCGACCGGCAGGACTCCGACGAGGAGGCGCTGGCCAAAGCCCTCGCCGCCGCCCCCGGGCTGCTCGCCCACCTGCCGGTGAGCGACCTCCCCGCGCGACTGGGCCGGAACCTTCCCTCCTGGCCGGGCCTGTGGCGGCACCAGGAGCGCGGCCGGCTCCGCACGCGGGCGGCACATGCCGGAATGCCCCTGCTCGCGGTGGGCGGTCACCACGACCACTTCGCCGAGGACACCGTCGCGCTGTGGAACCGCTGGGGCGGTCCCTCGGCACGCCTGCTGATGGGCCCCTGGGGGCACGGCCTCGTCGCCCTGCCTGGTCCTGACGCCACGCCGGCACACCGGGTGAGCCTCGGCGACCTCTACGCGCGCTGGGCCCGCCTCGCCCTCGCCGGGGAACTCGGACACGGGCACCGCGGTGCGGTGGGGCTGGGCGGCAGCCCACTGTGGGTGTCCGCAGGCACGGAGGGCGAGCCGTACACGCCGATGCTCCGGCTGCTGCACGGTGCCTCCTTCACCGGCGACCCCGAACGACCCGTGATGTCCGGGAAGTTGACCGTCCCCACCGATGGCACGCCCGACCGCTGTCTGCTCGTCACCCCGCCGCTGCCGCGCCCGCTGGACGTCGTCGGCGCCGTCGAGGTGTGGCTGCGTGCCACCGCCGACACGCCGTCCGCGGACTGGGCCGTCCGGCTCGTCGCGCTCAGCCCCGAGGGGGCCGCCGAGCGGCTCGCCGTCGGCGTCGTCCGGCGCGCGGATCCGCCGGGACGCGCCGCCGAGTTCAGCGTGGTGCTCGGCCGGCTCGCACGGCGGCTGCCCGCGGGCAGCCGACTCCGCCTGGAGATCGCCGGGCACCACTTCCCGGCCCACGCCCGCAACCCGCACACCGGCGACGACCCGGTCACGGCCACGCGGTTGCTCGCCTCCCGACGCGAGGTCGACCCCCGGCACGTGGTGCTCCGGCTGCCCGTGCTCCGAACCCGTCCCATGCCCACCGATCCCGTACAGGAGATCCTGCGATGACGGCGCTGCCGCTGGAAGCCCTGGTCGACCCCGTCTGCGGCATCGTCCGCAAGGTCAAGCCCGTCGAGCACCCCGTGGGCGCGCCACCCCGCTACACCGCGCTCACCGCCGAGATAGCCGACGCCCGCAGGCTCGGCCTGTGGCCCGCCGACCGGGTGTCGCTCGGCACCACCTTCGGCGACCCCGAGGGCGCCCGGATCGCCGCCATAGCGGAGGGAATCGAGCGGTACTGCGGCAACCGCGTGCCGCCCCCCGGCCACCCCGAGGCGCCGCTGCGCGCCACGGCCGCCGAGCTGACGGGGAAGGGCCTGCGGCTGTACGGGCCGGACGAGCTGCCGGCCTACGCCGACTGGCAGTACGGCCGCGAGAAGTTCCCCTACCGCCCCCTCACCCCCGACACCCCGGCCCTGTGGACGCGCGGCGAGGAACACCTGCCCGGCGGGGAGAGAGCCGAGGTCTGGGCACCCGTCGCGCTCACCCACCTCAACTGGCGCCAGGGCGAGTTGCGTTCGCTGCCCCGCACCCACCACCTCAACTACGCGGGCATCGCCACCGGACAGGGCTTCGACGACGCCGTCGAACGCGGACTGCTGGAGATCGTCGAGCGTGACGCGCTCGAACTGTGGTGGCACCTCGACGGCCCGACCCGCGGCATCGACCCGGCCAGCGTGCCCGGCCTGACCGACGACCTCGCCGGATCCGGGCTCGACGTTCACCTCGCCGAGATGCCCTCGGAGTTCGCCCCCTGCATGGCCGCGCTCGTCCACGACCCCCGGCTGGGCCTCTACGCCGCCGGGTTCGCCTGCAAGTACGACCCGGCCGAAGCCGCCCGCAAGGCCGTGCTCGAAGCCGTCCACACCTGGGTTTTCACCCAGGGCCTCACCGACCCCGACGGCTGGGTGTTCCAGGCCGTCGAGGCCGGGCTCCTCGCCCGCGGCCTCTACCTGGACCACCGCGAGGACCGCCGCTACCTCGACGCCTGCGGCGAACACTTCCAGCACGTACGGGACTTGGGCGCGCACGTCCAGGTGTGGCTGGACGAGCGCATGGCACCCGAGGCCCGGCGGTTCACCGAGCCCGCACACGGCACCGTACCCATCGAGGCGGTCGAGCCCGGCAGCCGGGAGCGGCTGGACCACGCGCTGCACCACGGCGGCCACCGCATCATGACGTTCGACCTGACCACCGAGGACGTGGCCGAAACGCCGCTGCGCGTCGCCCGTGTCCTCGTATCCGGGCTCCTCCCCAACGCCCCAGCGGCCTTCGGGTACTTCGGCTGCCCGCGCCTCGCCGACGCGGCCACAGGCCGCGGCTGGCGCACGACCGCGCCGCGCGCACCGGAGGACTTCACGCTGGCTCCTCCACCCCACATGTGAGGACGGCCTCGTGGATCTTGTCATCGCCCTCGCCCGCGCCCGTTCCCCCGAGAAGCCCGGACCGGACACGCCCGCCGGACCCGCCGTCCGTCCCTGGCCGGACCCGCCGCGTCCCCTGCCCGAAGCGGACCCTCGGGAGCTGGACCTGGATCGGCTGCTCCGGTTCTCCCTGGCGGCCTCGGACCGCGCCGGACGGCTGCGGCCCGCCCCGTCCGCGGGCGCGCTGCACCCGGTGGACGCCCAACTCGTGGCGGGCACCGGCTGCCCGCTGCCGCCCGGGCGCTATGGCTACGACCCACTGGCCCACCGGGTGCGCCGTCTCGGCCCGGGACCCGACGACGCCTCGCCCGGAGTGACCGCCGAACTCTCCGTCACCCCGCAGCGAACGGTCTCCCACTACGGCCACCGCGCCTGGCCGCTGATCCTTCTGGACACCGGGCACGCCGCCGCGGCGCTGTTGCTCGCCGGGCGGGCGCTGGGCGTCGCGGAGCCCGTGCTCCGCTTGGACGGGCTCACTGAAGATCCCCTGGCCACAGTGCACTTCGGCCCGCCCGAGGGTGCGCACCGTCGCGCGGGTCAGGTGGCTGCCTCCGAGGAAGCGAGCCGGCCCGCGGGCGCGCCCACGCCCCGCGAGCTGCTGGCCCGCCGCAGCGCCCCGCCACCGTTGCGGGGCGCCCCGCCCCTGGACGTCGTGAGGGCGGTGCTCGCCACCGCCGTCGACGCGAGCGCCGGTGAGCTCTCATGGTGCGTGGCCGTCGGCGAACCGCACCCCCAGCTCGTCGAGTTGGCCCCGGACGCCACGCTGCGGCGTCTCGCCGCGGGGGAGGCCCGGCCGACGCTCGCCGCCTGGGCCGCGGGCCAGGCATGGATCGCGCAGGCCGGCGCCGTCCTGCTCGGATACGGCTGCCCGACCAACGCCGAAGCCCAGCAGATCCGCCGGGCACACCTGCGTGCCGGATTCGCCGTCCACCTGGCCCACGTGGCCGCCGTACGGCAGGGGCTGGCAGCCCGTCCCGTCGGCTCCTGGCAGCAGGCCGACCTGGGCGCCGCGCTCGGCGCCGCGCCGGGCAAGGACTGGATCGTCCACGGCCTGGCCCTCGGCACCACCCACCCCGAGGAGAGAACCTCGTGATCGTCCACCCCGAGCTGCGCCGCGCCGCACGGCACGCCCGGCGCCCCCTGCTCGCCGCCACCCTCCTGCAGGGGGCCGTCACCCTCACTCACCTCGCGCAGGCCGTGCTGCTCGCTGTCGCCCTCGCCGACCTGGCCCGGGGCGACACGGACCGGCTTCCCCTGCTCCTCGGGGCCGTGCTCGGCGTCGTCGCCGCCCGGGCCGTGCTCGGCACCTGGCAGCGACGTACCGCCACCCGTGCCGGGGCCCAGGTCAGGGTGCGCCTGAGGGACGAACTCCTCGCCCACCTCGGACGGCTCGGGCCCGCGCACCTGACCACCGCCCGCGCCGGGGCCGTCCGCACCACGCTCGTCGACGGGGTCGAGGGCGTCGACGCCTACGTCTCCCGCTACCTGCCCCAGCTCCTCATCACCCTCACCGTGCCGGCCCTGCTGCTCGCCGCCGTGGCCGCCATCGAACCGCGCGCGCTCCTCGGCCTCGTCCCCGCCCTGCTGCTCGCCCTGGCCGGGCCGCGCGCCTGGGACCGGCTCCTCGCCCAGCGCGGCAAGGAACACTGGGACACCTACGAGGGTCTGGGCGCCGACTACCTGGAGGCCCTGCAGGGCATGCCCGCGCTGCGGGCCGCCGGCGCCGTCGGACGCACCCGGCAGCGGCTGGAGGAACGCTCGGCGGCACTGCACCGAGCGACCGTCGCCAAGCTCCGCGTGTCGCTCGTCGACACCGGCCTGACCGATCTGGCCATCCAGGGCGGCGTCGTGGCCGCCGCGCTGCTCGGCTGCTGGTCGGCCGTCACCGGATCCACCACGGCGACGGGCACCTATCTGGTGCTGCTCCTGGCCTCCGAGTGCTTCCGGCCCGTCCGCGACTTGTCCCGCGAGTGGCACGCCGGGTACCTCGGCGTCTCGGCCGCGGACGGGCTCGCGGCGCTGCGCACCGCCGAACCTGCGGTCCCCGACACGGGAACAGCCCAGGCGCACTGGCCGAGTCCGCCCGAACTGCGCTTTGAGGACGTCGAGTTCAGTTACGACGGCACGGACACGCCCTCCCTGAGCGGGGTCACCTTCACCGCCGAGGCAGGACGCACCACCGCGATCGTCGGCCCGTCGGGCGCCGGAAAATCCACGCTGCTCGCCCTGCTCCTGCGCCATCGCGACCCGCAGCAGGGCCGCATCATGATCGGCGGCCGCGACGTGGCCGCGTACGCACTCGACTCGCTGCGGCAGGGCATCGCCGTCGTCTCCCAGGAGACGTACCTCTTCCACGCCACCATCGCCGACAACCTGCGCCTGGCCCGGCCCGACGCCACGGACGACGAACTCATACGGGCGGCACACACCGCCGGCATCCACGACGAGATCGCCGCCCTCCCCGACGGCTACGCCACCGTCCTCGGCGAACGCGGCGCCACCCTGTCCGGCGGCCAGCGGCAGCGGCTCGCCCTCGCACGCGCCCTGCTGGCCGACGCTCCGGTACTCGTCCTCGACGAGGCCACCAGCGCGGTCGATGAACGCCGCGAGGCGGACATCGTCCGCGAACTGCTCGACGCCGCGGGCGGCCGGACCGTCCTGGTGGTCGCCCACCGGCTCGCCGCCGTCCGGCACGCCGACCGCATCGTGGTACTGGACGGCGGACGCGTGGACGCCATCGGCGCGCACGCCGCCCTCGTCGAAGCCGGAGGCGTCTACGCCGAACTCGTCAAGGCCGGCCGCACTCATGAAGAAGGGCTCGCCGCATGAGCAGCACCAATGCCGTTTCCCTGCCCGCGCGCGGCTCACTGCGCGCCCTGCTGCCCGCCCTCGCCGGGCACCGGGCCATGACGGCCCGCACCTGCGCCGCCGCCCTCGTCGAACAAGCTTCGCTGGTCACGCTGTTGACGCTGGCCGCGCACACCGTCGGCACCGCTGTCATCGAGGACCGCGCCCCCTCGGCCGGTACGGTCACCGCTCTCGTCGTTCTCGTCCTCGTACGCGCCCTGATGACCTGGCGCGAGATGGACCTCTCGCACGACCTGGCCTACCGGGTGCTGGCCGAGCTGCGCGTGCGGATCTTCGACGGGCTCGCCCGCAGCGCGCCCGCCCGAGTGGCCGGCAAGCGCAGCGGAGACCTGGCCGCCACCGCGATGGCAGACGTGGAGGCCCTGGAGTTCTTCTACGCCCACACCACAGCCCAACTCCTCGCATCCGGCGTAGTTTTCACGGGCGGGGCAGCGGCACTGGCCACGGTGGAGCCGTGGCTGCTGGCGGCGGTGCTGCCGGTCGCCGCACTGCTCGCCGCGGCGCCCTTCGCCGACGCGCGCGGCCGCGCGGCGCGCGGGGCCCGCACCCGGGCGGGCGCCGCGAAGCTCTCGGCCGACACCGTGGAAACCGTCGACGGACTGCGCGAGCTGCTCGCCTTCGGCGGGCTCGCCGAGCGGCGCCGCCGGCTCGCCGAACAGGGCCGAAGGGTGGGCGAGGCCCAGCGGTCCGAGGCCACCTGGGAGGCCACCGCCGCCGCCGTCCGCGACGCCCTCATCGTGCTCGCGGTCCTCGGCGTGGTGGCCGCCGCGGCCCAGTCCGTGACCTCCGGGCGCCTGCACGGCGCGTGGGCCCCGGCGGCGATGGCACTGGCCTTGTCGGTGCTCGGCCCGGTCGCCGAGTCGGCCCGGGCACTGAGCCAAGCCGTCGGCCTGCGCGCCGCGGCCGCCCGCGTCGACGCGGCCCTGAACGCCCCCGCACTCGCCCCGCCGCCTGCCTCACTCCGCCCGCTTCCCCCGGGCCCGCTGGGCGTCCGGCTGCACCGGGTGAGCTTCGACTACGGGGGCCGACCCGTGCTGGACGAGGTCGATCTGACGGTTCCCGCCGGGCAGACCCTCGCCCTGGTCGGCGCCTCGGGGGCCGGCAAGTCGACCTGCGCCCACCTGCTGGCCCGCTTCTGGGACCCGTCCACCGGAGCCATCCACCTGGTGCCCGACGGCGACGACCCCGTCGATCTCCGCGACCTGGCCGACGCCCAACTCCGCACGGCCGTCGCCGTAGTGGGCCAGGACACCCCCCTCTTCCACGGCACCCTCGCCGACAACCTGCGCCTCGCCGCACCCGATGCGGACGAGCACCTCCTCGCCGAAACGGCCCGGCTGTGCGGCATCGACCGGATCGCTCCCATGGACACCCTCGTCGGCGAGCGAGGCGCCACCCTCTCCGGCGGCCAGCGCGCCCGCATCGCTCTCGCCCGCGCCCTGCTGGCCGACCCCAGAATCCTCGTACTGGACGAAACCACCGCCCACCTGGACAACGCCTCCGACGCCCAACTCGCCACCGCGCTCGCCAAGGAGAACCGCACCATGATCGTCATCGCCCACCGCCCCGCCACCATCCGCCGCGCCGACCGCATCGCCGTCCTCGAAGCCGGCCGCATCGCGGAGGAGGGCACCTGGGAGGAACTCACCGCGTTCCCCGACAGCGCGCTCAACCGCGTACTGGCGATCACGTCGTCCTGACGCCCCCGGCTGATGCCGACCACAGGCGACGGCGTGCACCACCCGTGCGTGAACGACCGGGAGGGTCGTGGGGCCGGCCGTGCGGTAGCTGGAGGTTGCGCGCGTGGATCCCGCGGTAGGAGCGACCGCCCTGTGCGGCGGCAACCATGATCGTCGCCTCTGCCATCGTCCGGGCCAGGGGGACGGATTGGGGCTTTGGGACAGCAGCGAGGGATGTCGGCCGTCACGCGGTGCCTGCCGGGATGCGCGAAGCGAGGGCGCGCTCGCCCGGGCGTCACATACTGGGTGCATGGCTGTGGAGACGGGGCAAAATCGGGAGGCTTCGCGGGACTTCGTGCGGGTCGCCCCCGGGCTCGGGGGGATGGTCGTGTCCGCGGTGGGCTATCGGACCCAGGGGTTGACGCCCGCCCTGCACCGGGGGCTGCCCTCGCCGTATCTGACGCTGATCTTCTCGCTCGACGGGCCCGTGACCAGCGGCGTCACCCCTGAGCAGGCGTGGGGTGCGCACGCGGTGCGCACCGACATCGTGGTGGGCGGGCTGCATCAGCGCCCGGCGTATGTGATCCAGCCCGAGCACGAGACGGGAATCCAGCTGGCCCTGCACCCGCTGGCGGCGCGCAGACTGCTCGGGCTGCCGGCCGCCGCGCTCACTGACGACCTCGTCACGTCCGGCACGGACGTGCTGGGGGCCCGGGCCACGGAGATCCACGAGCGCATGCGGGAACAGACCGGCTGGGAGGAGCGATTCGCGACGCTCACCTCGTATCTGCGAGCACGGGCGGCAAACGGCGCCGGGCGCGTACGTCCCGAGGTGGGCGAGGCATGGGCGTGGCTGGCCCGGCACCGGGGCGCGGGCAGGCTGCGCGGGCTGGCCGAGCACGTGATGCTGAGCCCACGCCGGCTCACGACACTCTTTCGGGCCGAGACCGGCCTGAGCCCCAAGCAGGCCGCCCGGCTGATGCGCTTCGAGCACGCCAAGGCCAGGGTGGTCCGCAGCGTCGTCGCGGGTACTGCGTCGGATCTGGCGCGGGTCGCGGCCGACTGCGGCTACTACGACCACTCCCACCTGGTACGCGACTTCCGCCAGTACACCGGCGTCAGCCCCACCGCCTGGCTGGCCGAAGAGTGCCGGAATATCCAAGCGGGCGGGCAGCGAGGCGGCGAACAGTGGGAGGCATGAACACAGCAGCAACCCAGCAGCGTGAACCCAGCGTCTGGCCGACACTCCAGGCTCATGACGCCCCCGGCTTGATCGGCTTCCTGGTCGGCACGGTCGGCTTCCTGCGCACCGCCGTGTACGAGGACGGCGGCCGTGTCGCGCACGCCCAGCTCGACTGGCCCGAGGGCGGAGGCGTGATGCTCGGCTCGTACAACCCGGACAGCACGGCCCGGTGCCTGCAACCTGGGACCTTCGGCGCCTACGTCGTCACCGACCGGGTCGATGACCTCTACGAGCGGCTGCAGACGGCGGGCGTGACGATGGTCCGGGAGATCGAGGACCAGCCGTACGGCAGCCGCGAGTTCGCGATCGCCGACCCCGAGGGCAACAAGTGGTCCTTCGGCACCTACCGGGGCGAGCTGCGCCCGGCCGACGCGACGCGCCTCGGTCGAGGGACGGCGTAGACACCCCGGCCCACGCGATGACGTGGGTGAAGTCCGTGACCCACCGCTGCCGGGACGGGCGGGGCCCTCGAGCATCACGCCACCGCCGAATCCGTTCAGCGGCGCACGCGTCGGACCTGGGCGCGCAAGAGGCTATACGGCGAGAGCGACACCCCCACCGATCGGGCAGTGCCTGGTCATGGTGGTCTGTGGCCCATACCCGGAGGAGTATCAATGGCTATCAAGGGCGTTTCCCCCTACCTCCTGTACGACGACGCAGATGCCGCGCTGGAGTGGATGGAGCGGGTCTTGGGCTTCACCGGTGCGGTCCGCTGGCGCGACGAGTCGGGGCGCACGTTCGAGGCCGACATTTGCGCCGGTCCGACGAAGATCGGGGTCAGCGGTGGCGGTACGAGCAACGATGGGAAGAACACGATCCTGATCGTGTATGTGGATGACGTTGATGCGCACTTCGAGCGGGTCAGCGCCGCGGCCGGCGCCGAGGTCGCCCCACCGCAGGACCAGCCCTACGGGCCGCGCACCTTCACCGTCACCGACCCTTGGGGATACCAGTGGAACTTCTGGCAGGGCGAGGCCACACCACCCGAGTGATCAGCACCGGGTTCGGCTCTCGGCAGCAATCCCTTGACGACTGCGATGAGACCGGATCAGAGCATGCCGCATTGGCCTGTCCGGGTGATGGGGAAACCGCTCTACGGCACGTATGCGGGTCCCATGCACGGTCGGCATGGAACGGTCGGCGCACCCCGTTTCTTGGACAGCGGGCGTTGGCTTGGTTTGGCGGCGGCCACAGCGTCGCCGTCGCTACACGGAGGAACAGTGCCAGTGGAACGGTACCCATCCAGCTGGGCCGACCTGCCTACTCCCGGCGTCCCTGAGCCGGGGCCCGCTCCCGCACCGCACGCGGTAACCGAGCAAAGGAGGACCATGGCAGGCTGCCTCGGTGACCTACCCGCGTGGATTCTGTTCGGCATGATCTTTGACTCGGTGACGGCCCGCGCGGGCGAAGAACTCGGCGTACTTCAGGGCACCACCCCGTCGGTGGCCGGTGCAGTCCGAAGGCCCAGCCCTGGACTTCGCAGCATGGCTTGAAGCGGCCGAACCGGAAAGGCGTACCGTACGCGCGCCGGGATGCCTGCGCCGCAGGCGTGGGGACAAGGGGCCCCGAGGGCAGGGTCTTCGGTCGGCTACCGGGTCAGTGGTCGTGCCAGCGCCCGTCGTGGGCGTAGTCCACGTTGTTTGGTGCGGGACGGCGACGTGGGGACCAACGGTGAATACGGTGATCGCATCACGGACCCGACAACGTGGGGCGCATGCATCAAGCCTGCTGCGGGACCAGCGCCACCGGGCAGTCGGCGTGATGCAGTACCGCGTGCCCGACCAGGCCGAGCTGCGGTCCGAGATGCCCGTGACGCCGCCGAGCCCCGATGACCAGGAGGTCGGACGCCGCTGAACGGGCCAGCAGCACCTGCCGGGCGGAACCTTCGACGAGCGCACGGTGCACAGCGAGACCGGGGTACTCCTCCGCAAGGTGGTTCAACGCGTCGTCGAGCAGAGCAGCAGCGTGATCCTCCTGGTAGTGGGCAGGCTCCCCGACCAGGAGCGGATGCGGCGCCACCTTGTGCGCCGGGCGCCGCCAGACCCGTACGGCCTCCAGCGCACACCCGCGCACCGCCGCCGCCCGTCCTGCGAACCGGACCGCTGCCGCGCTCGTGGCGGGAGTGCCGACTCCCACCACGACGCGGCCGTTCGCCGCTTCCCGGTTCTCCGTGCGGCCGCGCACGACGACGACCGGACAGGGGGAACGGGCCGCGAGCGAGAGACTGGCCGAGCCCAGCAGGAGTTCCCTGATCGGTCCCCTGCCTCGGACACCGGTCACGACGGCGGTGGCACGGCGGGCCTCCTGCAGCAGCGCCGACGCGGCATCCGCCGGCACCACATCGGTGCTGATCTCCAGCATCGGGCCGCGCCGTTTGGCCCGCTGGGTGGCATTCGCCACCACGCTCTGGGCGAGCGCGTGCTCGGTCACCACATCCGCAGCCACCCCGGAGGTGTCCGCGAGCGCCTCCGCCTCGAACCGCTCCCACAGCGAGGCGTGGACAATCCGCAGCGGCAGACCGTGCCGGACCGCCTCGTCCACGGCCCAGTCGACCGCCCGAAGGGCCGGCTCCGAGCCGTCGACGCCCACGACCAGGGGCAGCGTCATGCTCACCACCGCCTCAGCGCACCGGGCTTCACTCTTGAATTCTCCCTCCGCTCGGCCGACGCGTCCCAGCCGCTGCCGGCCGCGCCGTTCGAGTACAGACGGTGGTGCACCGTTCCTTGCGACGACCGGTTGAGTCCAGGCAGTACACGAGCCAGGCGTTCGCCGACGCCTGCCGCCAGGCAGGCGTGATCCAGAGCGTGAGCGCCGTCGGCAGCTCGGCGGACAACGCGCTCGCCGAGTCCTTCAACGCCACCTGCAAGCGGGAGACGCTCCAGGGCCGCAGTGCCTGGGCCGACGAGCGCGCAGCCCGCCTCGACCTGTTCCGCTGGCTGCACCGCTACAACACCCGACGCCGCCACTCCAGCCTCGGACAACGCAGTCCCATCGCCTACGAGACAGCACTCGACACAACATCAACTACGCTGACACCAGCCGCATAGCCCGTGTCCAAGATTCCGGGTCAAGCCCCGTCGATCACCGGCGACTGGCTGGCCCCGCAGAAGACCAGCGCCCAGCTCATGAGCGACGTCTACTACGGGTATGCCGCGCGGCTGATGGCCCAGATGGCCCGTGCGATCGACCGCCCGGAGGAGGCGGAGACGTACGAGACGCTCTTCGACCGCATCAAGCGGGCGTTCATCGCCAAGTACCTGGTCACCGAGGACGGTCGGCTCACGCTGAAGTCCAGCCTCGGCGAGGCGTCCCCCATCGAACCGGGCGCCGACCCCGACCAGAAGACCGAGGACAACAGCCAGACCGCGCTGCTGTGGGTTCGGCCGCCTCGCCGGCCGGCTCGGGGATCTCGGACATCGGGTCCTCGACGCCCTGCCGCAACAGGCGACCACCGCCTACGTGCGCGGCCTGTTGGTGACCGCCGACATCCTGCCGCAGGGCGATGAGAACCTCGCCCTCCTGACGAACTGGCTCACGCGAACCTTCACAAAGATGCCCGCGCACCACGTCACCCTCATCCGCCCGTTCGCCGAGCGGTGCGCAGCCGTCGGCCGGCTGTCGGGTCCAGCACGCCCAGCAGACGGTATGGCACTGCCGGGCTCGACCCGGCTCGCGTCTGTCCGTTCCGGAAGCGCGTCTTTATGGGTGTGCGATGTCGGTGATGACTTGGTCGTAGCGCCGGACGTTCCCGGTGAACGTCGAGTTCGGGTACTTCTGCCGCAGGCGGGCCAGGGCCGCGTCGACGAAAGCCCACATGTCGCCGGTGTCGGAGTGGGCGTTGAAGGTGGCGTGGGCCACCCATTCGCCCTCGTCGCTGGCCACGTAGGCTTCGTACTTCTGCTCTTCGGTGGTGACGGCCATCGGTGTACCGGTCTCCTGGTTCGTGGCCTGCCGGGTGTCTGCGCTCTTGTCGTCTGCGGTGTCGGCTGCCTGCGCTGTCCCTGCCGGGGTGAGAAGCGCTGCCGCTGCGGCCGTGCCGGCGGCGCCCAGTACGGTCCGCCGGGAAATCTCTGACACAGTTCTCCCCCTGTGTTGGCGCCCTCCTGGTGAGGGCCGCGGCCGACCATACAGCCAAGTCCCCTTGAATTGGGAGTGGTTGACAGATATATGCACCCTCACCTTCGCGGAATGCTCGGTCTCCAAGGGGCACGGCAACAAGCCCCACGCCAGCCGCCTCAGCCACCGCGAGGGTTGCACCAGCAATGGTCTGAAACCGTTGGCTGGACGGTTGCCTCCAGCAGGGGGCCGAAGGTTGCACCGACGGTGGGAGCCCGCAAACCGGACACCGAGTACTCAGGTGCGGCTGGTGGGGCGGGGATGATCCCCGCCCCCGGACAGGCCTCGTGGCGGCGCTGTGCCACGGCGGCTACGGGGGCGAGGGTCTCGCCGAAACGGGCGTCGGTGGCGGGGCGTGGAGGGTGGTGCCGCCGAAGAACCAGGAGCCGCCGGTGGGCAGGTCGTCGGCGATGGCGGGGAAGACCCAGACGGCGCCGTCGTTGGTGTCTTCCCCGGGGGCAGAAGCGATCAGCTCGGCCTTGCCGTCCCGGTTGGTGTCGATGAGGCTGAGTGCGCCGCCGAACCGGTCACCCTTCTCGGGGGTGCCGGGAACGCGCGGGCTGTTCTGGCCGACGGTGTGGCTGCCCCTCGTGGTCAGGCCGGTGGTCGTGCCCTGCATCACCCAGCCGGTGCCCGCATCGGTGGCCGCGTCGATGTCGTTGCCGGGGGCGCTGATGGTGGCGTCCGCGTAGCCGTCGCCGTTGATATCGCCGACGGCGATGGCGCCGCCGAAGCGGTCACCGAGGAAACTGGCGCCGGGCACACCGGGAGAGTTCTGCGTGAAGTACTGGTACGCGGATCCCGGACCGCCCGGACCGCCCGGGCCGTCGGGTCCGCCGAGAACGACATCGACGCTGCCGCCGTCCATGAGTTGGTGGGCCTGGAGGTCGTAGTCGGCGGGCGAGCCCATGACCAGGTCGGTGTAACCGTCATTGTTGTAGTCGCCCGAGGTCAGGGCCGTGGACGAAGTCTTCGTCCCGTGGCGCGGAAACAGCGGTCGCAGACATGCGTTGCACAGTACGCGCGGCCCCGAAGCCGTACGTCCACAGGTCGTCCTCGGCCAGCACGGCAAGTTCGGTGCCGGAGGGGGTGAATCGGCCGGTGGCCAGGTTCTTCCCGAAGGTGCCCTTCGCCGTCGGGGTGCCCTCCTGGAGCCAGCGACTCCCGGTGGAGCGCAGACCGCTCCGCGAGCCCCACAGGACAAGGGCGGCGCCCGCGTCGGTGGCGGAGCTGACATCCTTGCCAGGGATACCGACGACGAGATCGGGGTAACCGTCGCCGTTGAAGCCGTCGTGAGCGACGGGGCGGCGGCGGTCGCGGGCGCGGTGGCCGCAGTGATCGTGGCGCCGATCGTCAGCAGGACGGTCGCGGCGGCTGCGGCGGAGGTCCGGAGACTGGTGGAGAGTCTCTTGCTGCGCACGTGAAGGCTTCTGGGCTGTGGCACGGGCCGGGCGCGGAGTAGGCGGAGGGACACGGCGGGGGCCCGCTCCCTCGCCGTCGTGGGTTGGACCGGGGATCAATCTCGAGGGTTGTGCCGCGTACGGGAGTTGGCGAAGCGTTCACCGCGACGTGCCGAGTCCGGGGTTCAGCCCGGCCGACGATCTCGAGAAACGTCTCAAGGGTGGCCGTGCCTCAGCTCCTGGCCTTCAATCGCCAGTCCAGGGCCGAACAGCGCCGCGCACAACTCGAAGCCCAGGGCTCCACCCGCCCCAGCCGCCCGGCTACGGGCCACGGCCCAAGTCGGGGCGGCAACAGTGATCCTCGAATCCCCGACCGCCTGGGCTGCCGTCGCTCGCATGGCCTGCCGAGGTGAAGACAACACCGATACATCGGAGGATTCAAGGCTTGGGTGTGGCTCTCTGACGTGGGCCTGAAGTTCCAATCGACCCATTAATGGCATATCTGAGGCGCAGCTTCTGGGTGCTGCCGAACTCATTGACAGGTACACGAACCATGCTTACGTTCACCGATACACCCGATGTTTCGAGGATTCGTCTGGAGGACGAAGATGACCTCACAGCCGGGAAACCGCTCGCCGGTGCCCCGCAGAGCCGTACTCGGCACCGCGCTGGGCGGCGCGGCAGCGGCGGCCCTGCCCGGGACGGCCCACGCCGAACAGCGCGCAGATCCGGCGCAGTTCGGCGGCGCCGATTCCGTGGCCGGGGACGACAGACGCCCCTGGAGACTGCGCGACACGATGTCCACCGACGGCGCCTGGGGCGCGTTCCTGCGTGGTCAGGACCTGCTGTGGACCAGGATGCCCTCCCGCTGGTACGAGGGTCCGTTCCTCGGCGACGGGCTGCTGGGGAGCATGGTCTACCAGGAGCCGGGCATCAACCAGATCCGCTTCACCGTCCAGCACGGCCGCGTCCAGGATCACCGGCCCGAGTTCGGAAGTGGCTGGGGCACCTGCCGCCTGCCGGTCGGGCATCTCACGCTCGAACCCGTCGGCACCATCACCGCCGTCGACTGGCGGCTGAGCCTGTGGAACGCCGAACTCACCGGCACCGTCACCACCACAGCCGGCACGCTCACCCTCTCCGGCCTCATCCACGACGAGGTCTTAGCCGTCCGTGTGACGGTCGACGGCGGTGAACAGGTCACCTGGACGTTCCACCCCGCGGAGGCCATCAGTCCCCGCCGGATCAGCGAGGCCCCGCCCTCCGGCTACACCGGCAACCCGCCTTGGACCACCAGGACCACCGCCGACGGCACCGAGCAGGTGCTGCAGCCTCTCACCGGCGGCGGCCAGACGGCCACCGCCTACCGCCGCACCGGTGCGGAACTGCTGCTCAGCGTCGGACACAGCCACCCCTCCGACACCGCCGCCGAGGCAGACTCACTGCGCAACCTGCGCCGCGCGACGTCGTACAGCGCCCTGAGACGACGCCACACCCGCTGGTGGCACACGTTTTACCGAAAGAGTTTCGTCTCGTTCCCCGACCAGCGGCTGCAGAGCTTCCACTGGATCCAGCTCTACAAGGTCGCCTCCGCCAGCCGCGCGGGCGGCCCCGTCATGGCCACCTGCGGGCCGTGGCTGGAGCCCACGCCCTGGCCCGCGGTCTGGTGGAACCTCAACGTCCAGCTGGAGTACTGGCTCATCCACGGCTCCAACCACCTGGAACTGGACGCGCTCGCCACCACGCTGCGGCAGAACCAGGAACAGCTCGTTGCCAACGTCCCCGCCGCCTACCGCGCGGACAGCTCCGGCGTCGGCCGCAGCTCCGACATGTTCGCCAACCGCGCAGTGGGGGAGCCGGGCACCGGCGCCGAGGCCGGCGACCTCACCTGGGCGCTGCACAACGTGTGGCTGTCCTACCGGCACTCCATGGACAAGGCTCTGCTGCGCGACACGATCTTCCCGGTGCTGCGCCGGGCGATCAACTACTACCTGCACTTCCTCACCCCGGGCAGCGACGGCAAGCTCCACCTGCCCAGCACGCTCTCCCCCGAATACCCGGTCGTGCCGCCGCAGGACACCAACTACGACCTGGTCCTGATCCGCTGGGGCTGCCAGACACTCATCGAGTCCACCGAACTGCTCGGCATCGACGACGAGTTGACCCTGCGCTGGCAGGAGGTGCTGGCCAAGCTCACGCCGTACCCGGTCGACGACAACGGCTTCATGATCGGCGCCGGCACCGCGTACGCCCAGTCCCACCGGCACTACTCGCACCTGCTGATGGTGTACCCGCTGTACCTCGTCAACTGGGACCAGCCCGAAAGCCGCGACCTGATCGCGAAGTCGGTGGCTCACTGGCACGCGCTGACCGGCGCCCACCGAGGCTACAGCTACACCGGAGCCGCCTCGATGTACGCGATGGCCGGTGACGGCGACACCGCGATCACATACCTGCGGAAGTTTTTCGACACCAGCACCCGCTACCCGTGCCAGGCCAACACGCACTACACGGAGGCCGGTCCGGTCATCGAGACGCCGCTGTCCGCCTCGCAGTCCCTGCACGACATGTTCTGCCAGAGCTGGGGCGGCGTGATCCGCGTCTTCCCGGCCGTCCCGTTCGCCTGGGCGGACGTCACCCTGCACGACTTCCGGACCCAGGGCGCCTTCCTGGTCAGCGCCGTCCGCAAGGCGGGTGCCACCCGGTTCATCCGGCTCAGGAGCCTGGCGGGCGAGCCGCTCAAGCTCCGCCACGATCTCAACGGAACTCTCACCGTACTGCTGGACGACGGCACCCCGGCCCGCACCCAGGACCTGGGCGACGGCACGCTCGCCATCGACCTGCCCCGGGGCCGCGAGGTACTCGTCCACTCCGGTTCCCGGCCCGACCTCGTCATCGGCCCTGTCGCCGTCAGCGAACCGGGCCCGGCCTGGGGCCTGCCGTAACGACCGTCGCACGCGGCACACCCCGCGGTTCCGGCCCGCCGCCACGGCAGCGGGCCCGCACGGCCGTACGGCCCGAACACCCCTCGTACAGACCCTGTTACATCCCCCGCACGCCCGTCAGCCGGGCACACCCCCACCCGGCATCCCACCTCAACACCCCATCCCCGGGAGGGTTCTCATGGCGGTTCCGATCAGGACCGCGGTCGCCGCGCTCTGCGCCGGGTTGGCGGCCACACTCTTCATCACCGTGCCCGCGCGCGCCGACCAGGACGCCGGCTCCCACGTACAGGTCTGGGCCGTGTCCGGCCCCGAGCGTGCCGCCGCCGCGCACGAACCGCGCGCACGGGTGTCCCTGGACGACACCACCGGCACGCTGAGCCTGTCGGTGTCCCACGGCGGCCGGACGGTCATCGAACCGTCGCCGGTCGGCATCGTCACCCAACAGGCCGATCTCTCCCAGGACTTGCGCTTCCTGCACCGCAAAGACCGGCTGGTCGACGAGCGGTACCGGAGCAAGTCCGGCAAACGACTGGAACGTCGGGTCCTCATGAACGAAACCCGTCTGTCCTTCGCCACGGCCGCCGGAGCCCGGCTCGACCTCGTTGTCCGCGCCTCCGCCGACGGCATCGCCTACCGCTACGTCCTGCCCGCCGGGTACGGCGGCGTACTCGGTGAGGCCTCCGCCTTCAACCTGCCGCCGGACGCGAGCGCGTGGCTGTCCACCTACCGGGCCGACAACGAGGGCCAGTTCGCCCAGCACACGGCCGCGACAGCACCCACCGGCGAGTACTCGGACCAGGCACTGTTCGCCACCGGCGGCGGGTACACCCTGCTCGCCGAGTCCGACCTCACCGGCACCTACTCCGGCGCCCGGCTCGCTCACGACCAGGGCACCGGCACCTACCGCATCAAGCTCGCCGACCCCACGGTCCACACCGACGGCCCCCTCGCCACCCCCTGGCGGGCCATGGTCACCGGCGACCTGGCCACCGTCACCCGGTCCACCTTCACCGACGACCTCGCCCCCGCCTCGAAGGTCGCCGACACCTCCTGGATCCGGCCCGGCACCGTGTTGTGGACCTGGCTCGCGGGCGGCAAGGAGGCCGGACAGAGCCTCGCGGCGCAGAAGGCGTACGTCGACTACGCGGCCGAACGGCACTGGCCCTACGAGGCCGTCGACGCGGGCTGGTACTTCAAGACCGACGAGTGGGACACCACCGACCCGAACTGGCAGACCAACAGCTGGATGCCGGAACTCGTCGAGTACGCCCGCGCCAAGGGCGTCGGAATCATCGTCTGGATCCACCAGCGTGACCTCGACACACCCGAGGAACGCGCCCAGTGGCTGCCCACCCTTGAGCGGTGGGGCGTCAAGGGAGTCAAGATCGACTTCATGGACTCCGAGGCGCAGTCCATGCTCCAGTGGTACGACACCATCCTCCAGGAGACGGCCGCCCACCACCTCATGGTCAACTTCCACGGCTCGACCGTCCCCAAGGGCATCCAGCGCACCTGGCCCCAGGTCATGACCCTGGAGGGCGTCGCCGGGGAGGAAAAGCGGACCAACACCGCCGCCCACCTCACCACCCTGCCCTTCACCCGCAACATCATCGGCTCCATGGACTTCACCCCCGGCGCCTTCCAGCGCGTCGGCCTGCGTCCCAACTCCGACGCGGCCGAGGTCGGGCTCACCGTCGCCTACGAGTCGGGCCTGCAGATGTTCGCGGGCACCCCCGAGTCGTACGACGCCCGGCCGCTCGCCCGGGACTACTTCGACCAGGTTCCCGCAGCCTGGGACGACACCCGGCTGCTCGCCGGCCGACCCGGCCGGGAAGCCGTGCTCGCCCGGCGCAGCGGCGACCGCTGGTTCCTGGGTGGCGTGTACGCCGGCACCGCCCACACGGCGGAGGTGCCGCTGACCATCGGCTCCGGACGATGGCTGGTCGAGACGATCCGGGACGGCGCCGAGGGGCTGGTCCAGGACCGGCAGGTACTGCGCGGCGGCGACTCCCTCAGCGTCGACGTCGTCGACAACGGCGGCTTCGCCGGGATCGCCTGTCCCTGGCGTCCGGGCGTCACCACGTGCTCCCGCTGACCGAGATCTCCGGCCGGGCGCCCTACTGGGGCGCCCGGCCCCGCTGTTCATGTTGATGAACAATGCTCACATGGGTGTACATCGTCGGGTCTGTTGTGCAACGCTCGGTCAACTCCTTTCTCGGACCGACCAGTTGGAGGGACGGGCATGACTGTTTCCCGGCGTACTGTCCTGGCTACGGCGGCCGGCGCCGCAGCGGTATGCGTTTCCTCGACACCAGCCGCGGGTGCGGCCGAGGCCCGGACACCGGCACCCACACTGCGCACGCTCCGCGCGGCGGCCGACTACGCCGTCGAGAAGGTCCGCACCGTCGCGCCGGGCGTGACTGCCTTCCCCGTCGGGACGAAGTTCGAGAAGTGGACCTACTCGCAGAACGGCGACTGGGTCGGCGGGTTCTGGCCGGGAACGCTGTGGATGGCGTGGCTCTACAGCAAGGAAGAGGCCTTCCGCACGTGGGCCCTGACGTCGGCGGAGAAGCTGGCCCCTCGCCAGTACGACACCGGCACGCACGACCTCGGATTCCTCTTCTACCCGTCGTGGGTCACCGCCTGGCGGCTGACGGGCGACAGCGCATGGCGGACGGGCGCCATACGAGCGGCCGACTCCCTGATCCAGCGGTACAACCCACGCGGGCGCTTCATCCGGGCGTGGGGCGCACTGACCGACCCGAAGAACGCGGGCCGGGTCATCATCGACACGATGATGAACCTCGACCTGCTGGCCTTCGTGAGCCGGCAGACCGGCGACGCCAAGTATCTGGACATCGCCGTGGAGCACGCCAAGACCACGCAGCGGCTGTTCCCGCGCCCGGACGGATCCACCCCGCACGTGTACGACTTCGACCCGGACAGCGGCGCACCCATCGGCCCGAACACCGTGCAGGGTTACAGCCCCACGTCGTGCTGGTCGCGTGGACAGGCGTGGGGACTGTACGGATTCACCACGATGTACCGGCGGACCGGGAACGCGGAGTTCCTGGCCACCGCGCGCAGACTCGCGGACTTCGCGGTGGGCGCGCTGCGCCCGGACCACGTTCCGGTGTGGGACTACCGCGCTCCGCAGCAGCCCCACGACATCAAGGACGCGTCGGCCGGCGCGATCATGGCGTGCGGTCTTCTCGACCTGTCCGCGGCCACCGGCAGGCACGCCTATCGTGAGGTGGCGCTACGCCTGCTCACCGCACTGTCGGAGACCTGCCTGACGAAGAACTCGGCCCGCGCGGACGCGGTCGTGGCCCGTTGCACCCGCAACCGCCCGGCCGAGGACGGCATCGAGATCTCCCTCCCGTACGCCGACTACTACCTGCTGGAGGGCATCCTGCGCGTGCTGCAGCCGCAGGACGTAGACCGGGCGATCGACCTGTCGACGGTCTGACCGCCGGCGCATGGATGCCCTCGGAGCAGGACAGGTGCCGGTCAGCCCGCGATGGAGTCCAGCTGCTCTGCCGCTGGACGCAGGGCCCACAGGTCGCCGCCGGGCGGCTCCTGCAGCATCGGAACGGCGTTCTGCGCTCGCTCGTCTCCCGCATCGGCGGCCGCGTGCACGACGTCGGTTGCCGCGTACCGGTGGAATTCGAGCTCCGGATGCGGCCAGGCGGCGGCTCCCGTCGCGGCGGGCAACAGGTAGTCCACGGCCTTGAACAGGTTCTGTCCGTCCGGGCCTTGGTACGCCCACAGATTCACCCCGACATGCCGGCCGATGGCCGCGAGCCGGGTGTAAGCCACCAGGTCGAACGTCGAGTAGTGCCAACTCCGGGTCCGGGTCAGCTCCTGGGGCTGGCTGCCGTCAGCCGCGATCTGCGGCGCGATGCGCTTGCTCCGGGCGTCCAGGACCGTCCGGCGGGCCAGATCCTTGTCGCCGGTCGCGTAGGCGAGGCCGGCGAGCTGCATGTCGTAGAAGGTGCCGTGGTTGTTGGTGGCGGCGGCCTCCTGCTTGCCGAAGTCGCTGTTCTTGAGCCAGTCGAGGAATTCGGTGTTCCACTTGGTCATGCCGGCGCGGTCGGTCGCGGTCCAGCCCGGAGCGCCGGTGGCCAGAAGGGCGAGCGCGTCGAGGGCGCTGGTGTACGACTGCGAGAAGTCGATGATGCCGATGGCGCGGCCGTCGTACTTGCAAGGGATGAACTGCGCGTGGTTCAGGTTCGGGTTCATCCTCGTGGCCGGATCGAGGAACCAGGTCCGCAGCACCTGCCCGGCCTTCTCGGCGTACCGCTTGTCGCCGGTGTAGTACCAGGCGAGGGAGAGGTCGTAGGCGGAGTCGAAGGTCTTCTCGACGTCCTGGCGGTCGGTGCCGGTGTCGACCTCGGGGTTGCGCTCGCCGTCGCGCTGCACGTACGGGCAGCCCCACGGGTTGTCGGAGGTCGGGGTCCGGGAGGGCCACCAGTACGGCGCCTGGCTGAGGTAGTCGTGGATGTCGCCGCCAGGAGCGGGCTTGGGCTTGTCGACGACCGTCCAGGGGCCCTGGTCCAGCCACCTGTCGGCGCGGACCGTCAACGCCCTGACCGCTCGCCGGAGTTGCGGGTCGCCGCGATCCAGACGGACCTTGGTCTGCTGCAGACGGGCGCCGTCCATGACGGCGGTGTGCGGGACGCGGGGCGGTGACTGTGCCACCACCGGCGCCGATGCTCCTGTGGTGAAGGCGACGAGGGCTGCCAAGAGGATGCAGAGGCGGGATCGTGCACTCATACATCCACTCCGTTCATGTGAGTGGTCCCGCGGACGAGCCGCCGCTGGACCTCGTACAGGTTCGGCGGACGGACCGCATGCGGGCTGCCGTACAGCTCCAGACGCGTATGCAGGTCACCCGTGAAATCAGGGACGTCGATCTGGTCGAACTCCGTGACCTCGTTGACGCCGACGGTGGCGGAGTACGGCGCCAGCGCGTCGATCTTCACCAGGCCCGCTCGGCCGTTGGTGACGCGGATGTTCCAATGCGTGAAGCGGGCGCCGAACAACGGACCGGCGCTCGCGTCACCACCGTGGCGGCCGTTGTTGTTCACCGTGATGTCGGTGCGGACATTGGCGAAGGGCAGGCCGCGGTGGCTGTCGAAGGTGCCCATCCGCATGTCACCGTGCGACCAGACGTTGTACGACGACAGTCCCTCGACATTGATGCCGTGCAGTTGGGTGTTCGACGGTGCTGGGCTGGTGCGCTCCTCGATCGTGAAGTCCTCGATGAGGTTGTCGTGCGAGCCCTCGCGGCAGAAGTAGGGATGATGGGAGCCGCGGCCGGCGACCCGCGTCCGGCGCAAGGTGCACGCGGAGGCGGCTACGAGCCCGAAGCCGTTGTCGACATGGCGGACCGTCACGTCGTCCACCCAGCAGTCGTAGGCGCACTGCAGGACGACGCCGTTGTAGCCCTTGTCGAGCAGGTGCGGCTGCTGGGGCACCTCCGCCGCCTCGAGGGTCAGGCCCTCGACCCCTGAGTCTGTCAACGCCGGTACGTGAGTGGTCAGTTGCGGGTTCCACTCCGGGCGCACGTCGAGCGGGAGCGGGCGTTCGAGGGTGACGCGCCGGCCACGGACCCGGGCGATGCGGACGGGCCATTCGTACGGGACGTACGACGTCAGTTTCGTCTTGTCGTCCCAGAAATAGGCCTCCGGTCCCGGTCCGCCACCGCACATGTGCTCAAGGAGGGTGTGTTCCGCGTCGTCGGCGAGCCGAAGCAGGACCAGGGCGCCGGGGCGCAGCGACGACGCGTCAGTGACCGTCACCGTCCAGGAACCCTGTCGCGCCGGGGCGACCGCCGTGAGCGTCCGCCACTCGTCGCGCCCGTTGCCCGTCCAGCCCTCGAAGGGCCACGCCTTCGCCCTGATCGCGGCGACGAGAGAGTCCCACCGGGCCTCGGGGGCCAGCCAGATCAGGCCGCCCGCCCACGACCAGGCCGACTTGTCACCACCGTAACGGGAGCCGTACACGCCGATCAGTTCGGTGAGGTTCTTCGTCGCGTACAGCGTCGTACGGCCGCTGCCCGCTCCCCTGAGGATCACGTTCGAGCGGCCCATCCGGATCACGTCGTCGATACGGAACGTACCCGGCGGAATGATGACCGTGCCACCGCGCCTGCCGGCAGCCGCGATGGCACGGTTGATCGCAGGAGCGGAGTCGGTCGTGCCGTCCGCCACGGCGCCGAAGTCGCGTACGTCGGCGACGACAGGACGGCGGGGGAAGCGCACCGCCCCGCCGTGGCAACCGGCCCGGCCGATGTACGGGATCTGCGGGTGGGTGAAGGGAGTCCGGCTCAACTCCCGCCACAGGACCGGGACGTCGGCCGACGCGGTGCTCCCATCAGTTGCCGCTGCGGTACCAGCGCCTGCGGCCACGGCCACGGCGCTCCCCAGCAGGGCTCGTCTGGTCATGCCCCTGACATCCGGGTTCTGCGTGTCGCCCGTGTGAGCGTTTCTCATACCCGTCCGCCCTTTCCATGCTTTCTTTCATGGATATGAACGATGTTCAGATCTGCGTCGAGCGGTGAGCATGCCACGGCCCTCTTGAGTGGGAAAGAGTTTGCGCGGCGTTTATTGGCGTGGACCTACGGGGTCAGGACCAGAGCTTCCGGGTCAGATCCGTGAACAGCCGTGTGGTCGGCCGGAATACCGACCCGCTCTTGGGGGCACTGCGTACCCCTTCTCGGCCGTGACCTTGTGCGACCCGCCGCCGGGGTGGCCGGTCGACAGCAGTGGCTGGGGCTCGTCGGACGCCCCCAAGATGCCCGACGACAGGGTCGGGATCACCCGCCAGCCGACTCGGTCTCGCCGACCAGCCGGACCTTCCATTGCCTCATGCCCGAGCGGCCCGCATGGCTCGCGCGTGATCCAGGAAACCGGTCAGCCCCACCTCGAACGCCCGGTCCGCCCGCCCCTCGCCGACCGCGGCCAACGCCTCGGCGAGCAGCGGCGTGGGCGTGTCCTGCGCCAACTCCCCCATGGACTCCGGCGCCGCAAGGTCGAGTGCCGAGCCCAGCACCGGGTTCTCCAGGGCGACAAGCAGCGGCATGACCTCGTCGGCGCCGAACCCCGCGTCCCGCAGCAGGGCCACCGCCCGCTCGTACTGTTCCAGCACCCGAGGCGCCCGCACCGGCGACGTCATCAGCAGCGGGATCGTCCTCGGGCGCGCGGCGAACGCGGCCCGGCACGACCGGGCCCAGGCCTCCAGCGCCGTGTCCCACGGCCGCAGATCCAGGGTCGTGACGTCGATCGCGGACGCGACCCGCTCGCGCAGCAGTTCCACGATGCCGTCCCGGCCGTCCACACGGTGATACACCGAGCCTGTCTGCGCCCCGAGCCGCCGGGCGATCCGCGGCACGCTGAAGTCGCCCTGCTCGTCGATCAGTTGCAGCGCCGTGGTGGTGATGCGCTCGCGGTCGAGGAGCGGTCTGCGTGGCCGGCCCATCGTCAGTCTTCTCCCTGAGGTCTTCCCGGATGCCCAACGGAAGGTCACATTGCCGAAACCGAAAGGCTTTAGGTTTACGGATCCCGGCCCACGTCATCCGTGCTGCACCGGGACCGTCGGCGCCGCCATCCCGCACGCCCGGAATCCCCTCCCGTCCGCCGCTCGAAGGGCTTCCCCATGTCCGTGACCACCAACGAGCTCCCGCAGGAGAGAGCGCCGTCCGCCACGGCGGACCTGCGCTCCGGCTCCCTCGGCACTGCTGACATCGCCTTCTACGCTTTCATCACCCGCGGCCTCGGCCGCCCGGTCGGCATCGGCGCCGCCCTGCTCGCTCTCGTCGGCTACAACGGCATGGAGATCGGCGTCTACGGTCTCCTCGGCACCGCCACCCAGGACACCGTCCGTGCCCTCTTCGGCACCGACGTCCCCTGGCTGCCGATCTCACTGGCCGGCCTGCTGCTCATCGGCTACGGCGGCTACCGCTCCAGCTGCCCAGGTTCGAGCAGCTCGGCGTGGCGGCGTCGATGCAGCCGCCGCACACCGCCTACACCCGCGCCGACGGCACCGACGAGTGGTCCCGCCGGCTGGGCGCCGACCGCGCCCGCCACGCCTGGCGGCTGCGGGACCTGCGCGACGCGGGCGCCACGGTCGCCCTGGGCTCGGACTGGCCCATCGCCCACTACGACGTCCGCCAGGTCCTGGCGACTGCTCGCCGACCTCGTGGCGCGGCCTCCGCCCGGGCCGGGCTGACCGGGCTGGAGGCACTGGAGGGCTGCACCACGCACGCCGCCCGCGCCGCGGGCGAATCGGCCACGGCCGGCCGGA
This sequence comes from Streptomyces flavusporus, assembly GCF_046267975.1. Lineage (NCBI taxonomy): Bacteria > Bacillati > Actinomycetota > Actinomycetes > Kitasatosporales > Streptomycetaceae > Streptomyces > Streptomyces flavusporus. The sequence goes on from NZ_CP176503.1 coordinate 9,773,523, forward strand.
TCACCCCGGGCCACCGCGCCGACCTCACAGCCCTGGGGATCGACCCGGCGGCGGCTCCGGCCGACGAACTGGCCGAGGCCCCCGTCCGGCTGACTGTGACGGGCGGTCACGTGATCCACCACGAGCAGTGACAGTTGCCCTCGATCCGGCCACGCTCAGGTGAGGGGCAGCCCCCAGCGGGGCGCGTCCTCGTTCGGGCGTACGGGCGCGACACTCAGGTCGGGCCGGTCGCCCCGCGTGGTGATCAGCGCCGACTCGCCCTTGCGCAAGGCGAGTCGGATGGCGCCGTCACCGGCGTCGGAGTACGGGAGGAGGCGGCCCCGCCCGTCCCGAACGTCGATCGATCCCGCGATCCCGTGCCGTACGACGCAGAGAGCGTCCGCCTCGCTGAGCAGTCGCACCCAACGAGTCGTGCCGCCCTGACGGCGCGCGCTGAGCAGGAAGGCGCCCTGCGTACGGAAGTTGTGCACGGCCAGGTCCGCCCACGCGGCGGGCAGCGCGGGGAAGACCCTGATGACCCCGCCCCAGGACTGGCAGATCATGTCGTGCAGTGACTGGGCCGCCGACAGGGGCGTCTCGATGACCGGACCCGACTCCTTGTACATGGTGTTGGGTTGGATGAAGCGGGTCATCAGCTCACCGAGATACCGCAGGGCGTCCTCGCCCTTGCCGAGCAGCGCCGACATCGAGGCGGCCCCGGTGAAGGTGTAACCCTGCAGGGCGCCCTCGAAGCCCACCCAGTGCGCCAGCGACGTCTCGATCAGGGCGCGTTCGTCGGGGGTCCGGCCGGTCACCTCGTACAACGGGTAGACCGCGAGTAGGTGAGAGTAGTGGCGGTGGGACTTCGCGAAGGGGATGTCCGCGCCGATCATGAAGCCGTTCGCGTCGGTCGGATACGGCACCAGCTTGGCCAGCACCTCGCGCCAGCGCGGCGCCAACACGTCGTCGGTACCGAGGAGTTCGGCGGCTTCGAGGAGAGTGCGGCAGCCCCAGGTGAGCAGCATCAGATCGTAGTTGCAGTCGCGCGAGTCGCCGCCGTACTCCGGGGAGAAGGTGGCGGGCAGGTGCAGTTTGCCGTCCGGGCCGAGCTCGAGGAAGTGCAGGTAGTAGTTGATCGCCTTGCGCAGGAGAGGGAACAGGACGTCCCGGAGGACCGACTTGTCCATCGTGTGTCGGTAGCTGAGCCAGACGTTGTGCAACGCCCAGGTCAGATTGCCGACTTCGGGGGTAGGCGGGTTCTGGCCGGGGATGCCGACGCCGTAGCCCATCAGTGTGCTGGCCGCGCCATTGACCAGGTGGGGATCGGTGGTGCGGGGGATACCGAGCGAATCGGCGCGGTACGGCTGCGTCACCTCGTTGGCGAGGTTGTCCCGGAACTCGCTCAACGCCCTGGTGATCGCGTCGAGTTCGAGGTGGTTGGAGCCATGGATGAGCCAGTACTCCAGCTGGGCGTTGAGGTTCCACCAGGTGTTGGGCCACGGCGTGGGCTCGAGCCAGGGCCCGCTCGTCGCCATGACAGGGGCGTCGCGGCGGGCGGCGGATGCTGCCTTGTAGAGCTGGATCCAGTAGAAACGCTGGATGCGGGCGTCGGGGAGGGAGAGGAAGCTCTTGCGGTAGTAGGCGTGCCACCATGCGCGGTGGGTCACCGCCAGGGCTGAATAGGGGAGCCGGTCCGCGGCGCGGACCGCCTTGAGGGCCTGCTCCAGGGCTGTGTTCTTCGGGTACGAGTGCGCGACGTGCACATACAGCGTCCGCGTCCGGCCCCTGGTCCGCTCCCGCCATGCGGTGACGTGCTGCCCGCCGGCCAGCAGCGGCTGCACGGCGGCGGTCGTCCCGTCGTGGTCGGCGACCTCGGCGGGCGGGTTGCCCCGGTAGCCGTCCGGCAGCGGCCTGGACGCGGCCCGCGGACTGATCGCGTCCGCCGGGTGGAACACCCAGCGGAAGCCGCTCTCGCCCTCGCTCGCGGTCACTTCCACGGCGAGGACCGAGCGGTCGTTGTGGACCAGGGCGCGCAGGGTCAGGGTGCTCTTGTCGGTGGTGAGCGTGCCGGTCAACTCGGCGTCATGCAGCGACAATCGCCAGTCGAGGCCGGTGATCGCGCCCACCGGCTCAAGTGTGAAGTACCCGATCGGCAGCCGAGCCAGGCCGAAGAGGGAACCGAACTCGGGGCGGTGGTCCTGCACTTCGGAGTGCTGGACGTTGAAGCGCACGGCGGTCGATGCGGCGCCCGGCTCGGCGTAGATCCCCGAGCCGAGGAAGCCGTTGCCGAGGAACGGGCCCTCGTACCAGGTCGTCGGCATCCGCTGCCAGACCAGGTCGGCGTCGTCGAGAACGGTGCGCCAGGGGTCGGCGGGAAGCGCGGTGGCCTCGGCACGGTCAGCCGCGGTCGCCTGGGTGGTCAGGCCCGAGGTCAGCAGTACGCCACCCAGAGCGGATCCGGTGGCGAGGACGGTACGTCTGGACGGATCGGGCGCGGAGGGAGAGGGCACGTTTCCTCCAGACAGGTTCAGTGAATCATCGGAGCTATCCCGCGATGCAACATAGAGACGGGGCAACAGTGCGTCAACACAACAGGATAGATCCGATGTGTTGACTTCTGCACGCCGAGACTCGCGGCGATCGGATCGACGAACAGCGGGGTTCCGTCGCTGGGTTGCGGCGTCACCCTCGCCGCATCCAAGCGCGGGTGCCGAACGAGGAACACGCCCGCGAGGCCACCGCGGCCGCGGCACGCAGGGCCTCGACGAAGCCTTGCGATGTCAAACGGCCCTGAACCGCGAGGTGATGGGTGAGGGCCCCGTGCGGGACGTCACCCGCGCCCAGTGTGTCCGCCACCCGGACGGCAGGTACGTCCACCGTGCCGCTGCCGTCGGGCCCCGCCCACACGATGGGCTGCCCTCCCCGGCTGACCGCCGACCAGACGACCTCGTGCTCCCGCAGGAACCGCAGGGTGTCCGTCGGCATGTTGGTGCCGGGCGGGTGAAAGTCGGCCGAGCAGACGGCCATGTCGATCGACGGCAGCAGGTTCTCCGTGCCGGCCTTCCAACTGCCCCCGTCGAGGACGGTTCGGCGACCGGCGGCGCGCGCAGCGGGGTGGCCGAGCTCGACACCGCCCGCCCGGTGCCGGGCAACGGCAACGACGGCCGACGGATCACTGTGCGGCAACTGTTGCAGCAGACCAGCGGGCTCTACGACTACGCCTACGACATCTACCCGACCCTCAGCACGCCGGAGGACTACCGGCGGGAGCGGTGGCGGGTCGCCCGCCCGGACGAGCTCATCGCGCTGGCCCTGCGGCACGCTCCGGCGGATCAGGTCTGGGCCTACTCCAACACCAACTACGTCCTCGCCGGCATGGTGATCAAATCCGTCACCGGCCGCGACTGGACCACCGAGGTCCGTGAGCGGATCATCGCCCCACTGCGGCTGCGCCGCACGACCACGCCCGGTACCTGGCCGTTCCTCCCCTCCCCTCACGCCCACAACTACCAGCAGTGGACGCCGGGCGGCCCGCTGATCGACACCACGATCGCGGTCCGGGCACTCGACAGCGGCGCAGACGGGTCGATCATCAGCACGGCCGAGGACCTCAACACATTCATCACCGCGCTGGTGGGCGGCCGGCTGTTGCCCGCGGCCCAGCTCGCAGACATGCAGACCCTGGTGGATACCCCGCCCGATCCCCGCGGGCACACCGGATACGGGCTCGGGCTGTACTACCACCCGCTGCCGTGCGGCGGTGGCTCCTGGACCCACGGCGGCAACGGGCTCGGCTACAACGTCGAGGTGATGGCCACCGACGACGGCGCCACGCGGCTGACCGTCGCGGAGTTCAGCCGCTCGTTCGACCCCACCACGGAGGACGCGCGGGCTGCCGCGCGGCGGACGTTGATCGAGCGGGCAATGTGCGACTGACTGATCGTTTCAGAATGAGTTCGGTGTGGCGGCTGGGAGTTGGGGGTTGCGTCGGGCGGGCCGGTTGCACGGTGGACGATCTGTTCCCGATGTGCCGTGTCCACCACGGCGGGTCTCCCTCGGGCCGCAGGGTTGCGGTCAAGGTGGTCAGGCACGAGATCGCAGACGAGACCGGATTCCGCAGTCGCTTGACTCGACCAGGGCATCGGGCAGGTCGAGCGCGGCAGGACAGACAACCAACGAGGCCCCCCAGCTGGCGTGTTGGACGGGTACAAGGAGCAGGTGGGCGCGGCCAACCGTCAGATCAACTCCATCCGCGGTACGGCGTTCGGACCGCTGGCCGGCCCGGGAAACACCTGCTGGCGACGGGTGTTCACGGACATCGTCGAGGACGTCCTGGCCGACGGCGAACGCCGCCGGGTCGATCTGGGCTGGGACTGCGACACCGTGCGCGAGGTGCTGGCCGAGCACGCCGCGAGCCTGGACGAGGTGAGCGAGCCACGGCTGGTGGAGTGGGATCTGTGGGACAGCAACGTCATGGTCCGCGACGGGAAGATCGCGTGCGTCATCGACCACGAGCGGGCCTTCTTCGGTGACCCGCTCATCGAGGCCGGGTTCGCCAGCACGCAGATGGCTGCTGCCTACGGCGACTCCACGCACTTCATGCGCGGCTACGGACACCCTCCACTGACCGAGACCGAGACCGAGAGCGTGCGCCGCCGCCTGTACTGCCTGCACCTGGCGCTCATCATGGTGATCGAGATCGTCTACCGCGGCCACACCGACATCACGCAGTACGACTGGGCGCGCGAGCGGCTGACCGAAGTGATGGCCCTGCTGGGCCGCACCCGCCGGTGAAAGCCTCCCCCGACGCCAGGAGAACTGCCTACGCCGCCGACTTCGCCGGCCGGACGCGCCCGTGAATCATGTCCATGCGCTCGGCTACCCGAGACCGCCGTTGCTTTGGAGAAGCTGGGCGTTGATCCATCCGCCCTCTGCGGAGCAGGGAACGTGACCAGATTCGCGCAGTCCTGCGGTACCACGAGGCGCCCCAGGGGCGTGAAGCGGATCATGTCCGCCTTCTGCTCCTCAGCAGCCGAGCAGCATGCCGCGCTGGTTGGCCTGGGTGTCGATGACGTCGTAGGCGAGGGTGCGTACTTCCTCGTCGGCGCTGCGGTCGCGGACGATGAACGAGATCTCCATGGCCTGCCGGTGGTGCACCGCCATGTCCCGCGCGAATCCGGCCTCTACGGAACGGTCACCGGGCGAGGATGCGTTCGCCGTGCCCTGCGCCGTGCGCCACCACACGATGAGCGCGGCGGCGACGGCGAGCACGGCACAGATGAGGACGACGGGCGGGGCGCGGCGGGTGGCCGCGCCGGTTATGCGGAGATCCCTCCCGTGCAGGCGGCGCCCGGCTCAGGGGTCTGCGCGCCCTGCACGTACTTGTCGAGGAACGTCCCCACCCGGGGGTCGTCGGCGGAGTCCACGCTCAGCTGCTTGCCCCAGGCGGACAGGACGATCGGGGAGGACTGGTCGGCGTACGGGCTCATCAGCGTGTACGGGGTCTTGGTGACCCGGTCCTTGAGCGTCGTGACGTCCTCGTCCGTGGCCTTGTCGTTGTACGTGATCCAGACCGCGCCGTGCTCCAGGGAGTGGACGGCGTTCGTCTCGCCGATCTCCTTGTCGTAGACGTCGCCGTTGCAGTTCATCCAGGCTTGGTTGTGGTCGCCGCCGACGGCCGGGGACATCTCGTAGTTGACCGGGGTGGTGACGTGGTTGCGGCCCAGGTCCTTGAAGGACTCCTCGCCCGCCACCGGCTTGGCGGCCGCCGCTTCCTCCGCCTTGTTCTGCTGTTCGGCCCGGTCGACGAAGTACCAGCCAGCGCCGGCGATGCCGACGACGATGGCTGCGCTGCAGGTCCACGTGATGATGCGGTTGCGGCGTTCCCGTGCCGCCTCGGCGTGGCGTATCTGCTCCAGCTTCGCTCGGCGGGCAGCGCGCTGTTCCTTGGCTCGGGAAGATCCCATGGCATGTCCTTGTCCTCACCGCGCGGGAAGAGGGCGCGGTGATCTGATTCGAGCGGTTGATGGCCTGCGCACCCGGAACGCCGGGGGCAGGAATGGACGACGGGCACGGCTTTGGCAAGCGGCCGTGCGGGGGCCGTTCTAGGTCCGCTGAATCTGCAGTTGGTGAATGCCGGGGGTATGGACGAGGGCTTCCGGTGCCCCGCGCGCGGGCGGAGCGTGCGGCGTCCAGGCCGCGACGGTGACGTCCGCCGCCCGAAGGGGCGGCACCGGCACGGAGAAGGCGGTGTTCGCGACGGCCTGGGCGGCGGGTCGGCAGTGCGTGTCGCCCGGCCCGTGTTCCATGTCGGGACACTCGTGGGTGGCGGCCGTCCGGACGGCGCCGGCGCCCAGGGCGTTGCCCGTATCGGAGGCGACGGGCACGCGGAACGCCTCGTCCGCGCTGTGCGTGCACACCGGGAGCACCCACAGCACTACGGCGAGCAGAGCGGCACAGTGCAGGACGGCAAACGGGGCCGCGCGTCCCGCCGCGCCCCGGAAGCCCAGGTGCCGGTCGCTCATCGCGCTGATCGTAGCCAAGGCACGCCGGAGTGGGGGAGTGGACTGTTGCGATGCTGATGTAGAAGCCGCACAAACAGGCCGTGCACCTGTGACCGCCGCCGTCTCTCCAACGGAGGTGTGCTCTTCTGCCTTGCGGTGGACTGCATGGCGGTGACGGCGGGGACAAGCCCCGGCGGACGTGGCCGGGGCTCCGTGCCACGACCGATCCCCGGGGCGCTGCTCATGGGGGTCTCTTCTCGGTCACCGTGCCTTTTTGACCGGCAGTTCCAGGCGAAGCTGGTAGCCGCCGTCGGCGGTGGGGCCGGAGGTGACGGTGCCGCCGAGGAGGGCGGCGCGCTGTCGCAGGGCGACCAGGCCGTAATGCGCGCTGGGCAGGGAGACGGCGGGCCGCGTGGGCGCGCTGTTGCTGACCGTGACGCGGACGGCGTTGTCCTCGTAGGAGGCGCGCACGGTGGCGGTGGCCCCGGGGGCGTGTTTGCGTACGTTGGTCAGCGCTTCCTGGATGGTGCGATAGACGGCGCGCTGCAGGGTCGGTGGAAGGCCGCCGGGCAGGTCCGTCGTCAGGTGAGTGTCAATGCCGCTGCTGTCGATCAGCCGCCGCAGGTCGGTCAGGGACGGCTGCGGAGTCAGTTCCGTAGGGCGGCTGTGCGAGTCGCGCAGCACGTTGACCATGTGCCGCAGTTCGTCCAGCGTCTGCACGCTCAGCCGCCGTATCGTGGCTGCGGCTTGCTTGGCTACGGTGTCCTGCGTGCCGACCTGCAGTGCCCCGGCCTGCACCGCGATCAGGCTGACCTGGTGGGAGACCACATCATGCATCTCGCGGGCGAGCTGGGCGCGTTCCTCGGCCAGGACAGCCTGCGCGCTCAGCCTGCGCTCGTGGTCGCGCGCCTGTGAGATCTCGGCGAGCCGCAGGGACAGGTCCCGCCGGGCCTGAACGAGCTGGCCGAGGAAGACGGGAGCCGCAGCCGTTGCCGCGGTATAGCCCAGGGTGATCAGGCCCGAAGGGCTCCAAAGAACGAGTTGCGGTGACGGCGACCACGAAGTCATGTCGCTGAGCGTGTACGCCAGGGCGCAGAGGGCCAGGAGAGTCCGGCGCCGGGTGAATGTGGCGAGGGTGTACAGCGCGGCCAGACAGGCGAAGATCGCATCCGAGACCAGGACGGCGGGCAACGTGAGCAGGAAGATGAGCAGCGGAAAACGCCGACGCAGCACAAGCAGGCAGGCAGCGGCCAGAGCCAAGGCCAGGCTCAGCGGCTCGTCCGGGGCGACATGGACCCAGACGTCAAGCAGTGCTGCGACGACGAACGCAGTGTTCCGCAGCATGCGGGCCGGGGGGCGGGGAATCATCCCGGCTCCGGGTCGCGGGGCGGTTTGAGCAGTCCGGCCCGTTCGGCGACCACGACCGCCTGGACGCGGCTGCTGACCTCCAGCTTGGTGAGGATGGCGCTCACATGGTCCTTCACCGTGCCGGTGCTCAGGTGCATCCGGGCGGCGATGTGCGCGTTGGACAGTCCCTGGGCGATCAGGACGAGTACGGCGCGTTCGCGGTCGGTCAGCCGGTCCACACCGTGCGTGGCAGATGTCTGGCCGCCGGCCTCGAGGTATCCGTCCACGACCGTCCGCGTGACCTTGGGCGCCAGGACGGTGCCCCCGTCGGCCAGGGCGCGCACGAGGAACGGCAGCTCCTCCGGGTCGGTGTCCTTGAGCAGGAAACCTGCCGCGCCGCAGCGCAGGGCCGTGGCCACGTACTCGTCCATGTCGAACGTCGTGAGCATGGCCACCACCGGGGGCTGCCGCAGTCGAGACAGATCGGCGAGGACGGTGAGTCCGTCCACGTCCGGCATGCGGATGTCCAGCAGCACGACATCAGGGTGGGTCTCCTGCGCCACCTGGACAGCTTCTCCCCCCGGAACCGCCCCCACGACCTCGATCTCGTCGGCAGCGTCCAGGATGCACCTGAACCCCGTACGGATCAGCGCCTCGTCGTCGACCACCAGTACCCGGATCATGCGTGCTCCCACTCACCATCGGGTCACTGTCCGTCGTACCACGTCGACAAGCGCCCCGCTTGCCCACACCGAGACCGTCCAGGTGGGGGGGTCGGAGCCAGCCAGTCGGCGGGGACGTTCCGGACTCCTGCCGGATGGATATGGCAGGAGGTTTCGCGAAGCCTGAGAACGTGACGCGTAACGTGTCGACCGCCGCGCTCTGGGAGACGGCGCCGGTGGCCGTGGTTGACCGCTTGCTGCCGCCAGAGGGACGTCACCACCGCCGCTGATCCGAGGCGACCTGGCGGTGTCACACCCTCCGGCGTCATGCAGGAGCAAACCGATCAGGAGGGCAGCCGCATGACGATCCGCCTGACAGTTCTGGGCGTGCACCCCCCAGCTACATCCGCAGATGCGATCTTCGGCCACGCCCCACTCAGTGAGTACGACCTCCACGAGACAGGCGCCGCCCTGGCAGCGCTTCCGCCCCAGTCGTCGACCACGCGGTCGCCTTCCACCCGCTGCGCGCTCACCGCTGCATTCCTCGGGCTGAAGGCCACAGCCGAGCCGGCACTGCGCGACATCGACTACGGCACATGGCGCGGCCGCACCCCGGCCGAAATCGTCGCTGCAGACCCGCACGGATACAGCGCCTGGCTCACCGACCCGGATGCCGCACCACACGGGGGCGAAACCGTACGTCAACTCTGCCAACGGACCGCGAACTGGCTCAGCAGCCTGCCCCCTGAGACGGGCCGAGCCTTGGCCATCGTCGAGCCGGCTGTTGTCCAGGCCCTGCTCGTCCATGCCCTGTCCGCACCAGCACGAGCCTTCTGGAAACTTGAGGTACCACCCCACTACACAGTCTGCCTGACGCGGCGCGACGGCGTCTGGAGCAGCACGTGGACCGCTGCCCCGTACTGTCCCAGGACCCGTGCGAGCGGTGCGGGCCAGCCCCGCACCGGCCAGACCGGCGCCGTTCGCGCCGACACCCCACAGGAGGACGGCCGGCACCGCCCGGACTACCGGATCGACCTCGCGCTGCGGTCTTCGGGTCGGTTCAAGGCGCTGTTCGACCGCCGCTGATGAGCAGTCGGCCTGACGCAATGTCAGGCTGTGCGGGTAGCGCCCTGCGCTACCAGGAAGTTTTCGGTGTCGTCGGAGTCAGGTTCTTCGGTGTCATTGCGGCGGGGTAGGTTCCTGGCCAACACGCGCTGCGCCACGTCACGGTCATGGCCACGACTGCGAGACCTCAGAGGACGTTGGCGGCAAACGCCCGCCAGCCCGCTCACCGCGATCCACACCGACCTCACCGAGCCCGAAGCGCGCGCGGCCATCGCGTCCGCCGTGCGTCTCAACACGGCCGCCCTTGGGTGCGCACCAGCTGTGTCGGCAGGGGAGCCGCGTGCTTCGATATGGACGTGGAGAGCATCACGCGCCGGCTCCTGACCAAGGCCTTTGGCCAGCCGAGCGGACTGTTCGGCTGTCTCGGCGGCCACCTCATGGCCCGCGGCAATGCAGCCACCGAACGCCATGCCGTCGCCCTTGCCGCCCCCGCCGAACAGGACGTCGTCCTCGTCATCGGCCCTGGCCCCGGCATCGGCCTCGCAGCCGCCGCCGGGCGCTCGGCCCATGCCATCGGCATCGACCCCTCCGACGTCATGCTCGCCATGGCCCGCCGCCGCTGCGCACCCCTGATCACAGGCGGCCGCCTCCGCCTCGCCCCCGGCACCGCCGCCAAGACCGGCGAACCGGACGCTTCCGTCGACGTCGTGATCTCCGTCAACAATCTCCAGCTCTGGCCCGACGTCCCCGCCGCCCTCGCCGAACTCCACCGCGTCCTGCGCCCCGGCGGCCGCCTTCTCCTCTCCACCCACGAGAAGTGGCTCCCCACCGACCTCCCCACCCTTGCAACCACGGTCCACGCGGCCGGCTTCACCTCCGTGCGCACCTGGACCTGGGAGCCGCCGACCCGCATGGCGTCGACGGCGGCGCAGCTGAGCGCGGTGCGCACCTAGGTTCCCGGGCAGGTCCCGCGTTCCCGGACCGGGAACCCACCGCGGCGCGAGCGTCGACGAACCCGCGGCCCCCGCCCGGCCCCTGGCTGCGCTCCCGCGGATTCCGTCACCCCCTGAACCGCATTTCGTCGGTGCCCCTCTGAGCAGGGGGCACCCCGGGTGTGGGCCGGCTGGGTCGGGTCAGTGGTAGGCGTGGGCGACCGCGTGGCCCTTGCCGCGGCCGATCATCCACTTGTTGACCGGGGTGGTGATCAGGAAGGCGACCGCGAACCCGCCCAGCAGAGCGGACCAGAACAGCCCGTCCGAGAGGTGGGCATCCATGGCGCCCGGCGTGAGGGCGATGATCGCGTTGTCGACGAACTCCATGACGGCGATGGAGACGGTGTCGGCGGCCAGCGCGACCTTGATCGCCGCCTTGAGGGCCAAGCCGGCCCTGAGGACGGCGAAGAGGGTGAACGAGTAGCCGAAGAGGAAGGCGAGCCCGATCGCGAGGATCATGGTGGGCACGTTGCCCCACAGCAGGGCAGTGCCGATGACCATGCCGAGGATCTCGCCGATGGCGCATCCGGTCAGGCAGTGAAGCGTCGCCTTCGCCGCTGTGGACCAGGTTGCGCCGCCTTGGCCGTGTCCACCGTGGGTGGTGCGACCGGGGTGGTCCTGGTGGACGGCGTGACCGTGCGCGGTGCCGGTGTGGTGAGCGCTGTGGTCCATGCCCTTCATCCCCATTCCCGCTGAAGTGTCATCCGTTGCCGGATCCCACATCGAAACCATATACCCCTATGGGGTATATATCCAAGGGGTCGTTCATGCTCCATGGGGCTTGAGCCCGCCCAGCGGATTCCGGCGTACCGCGGGGGTGTCCGGAGCTGCTGGGGGTTGCGACAGTCTCTTGCGGACGGGGTGGAGGCGGTGCACCTCCCGGGACCGGGCGGGATGAGGCCCGAGGGCGGCCGCGCGGGCCCGCAGTGCGCACGCTGCGGGCCCGCACGGCCGGTTTGCGGGGCGGGCGTTGTGCCCGCCCTGGCACGGTCAGAGCCGGTCGAGGATGTTCTGGAGCTGTGTGACCTCGGCGGACTGGCCCGTGACGATGTCGCCGGCCATCTTCTTGGCCTCGGCGTTCTCGCCGTTTTGCTGCTCGTCCTTGGCCATGACGATCGCGCCGTTGTGGTGCTCGATCATCATCTCGGCGAACATCTTGTCGAACTCGGTGCCCTTGGCGGTCTTGAGTTCGTCCATGTCCTCGGCGCTCATCATGCCTTCCATTCCGCCGTGCATGGAGTGGTCCATGGCCCCCTCGGCGGGAACGTCCTCACCCCACGAGACCAGCCACCCGGACAGTGTCCTGATCTCGGGATCCTGCGCCTTCTTCACCTGCTCGGCCAGCTCCTTCACCTCGCCCGACTGCGCCCGGGCGGGGGCGAGGTCGGCCATCTCCACGGCCTGGCGGTGGTGGGGGATCATCCCCTGGGCGAACGTGACGTCGGCTGCGTTGTGCTGTCCCTGTGAAGCGGAAGCGGCGGCGGAGGCAGAGCTGTTGCCGTGGCTGCCGTGGCCGGTGGAACTGTCGCCGTCCCCGCCGCAGGCGGCCAGAACGAGCGCGGCCGCACCGGCGGCAGCCAGGACGGCGGTACGGCGGGCGAGGGAACGCTTGCGGTTCATGCGGTTGCAACTCCTTGATGCGCAGCCTGTTTTCGGGCATGCGTCGATGCGGCAATGAGGACGCGGAAGCGCGGCACCACCCACGGAGGGGTGCGGTGGTGCCGGGCGGGCCGCTCTATATCCGCAGGAGTTGCAACTCGGACAGGTCCGGCGGCGCCCTGTCATGCTGGGCGGAGGCCGCAGCGCCATCGAGGGCGGCCGGGACGGCAGCGGCGTCCGTCATCGCAGCACCCAGGGTAGGCGGCGCATACGTGGAACCGACGCCTGCGGCAGCACAGGCTGCGTCAGCGTGGTCGAGGTGCCCGGCCCCGTCCGACAGGTGCGAGCAGGCCGCACCCGCCTCGTGTGCGGGTGCCGACGGACTCGTCATCGCGGCATGGCCGGCCTCTGCGTGCGCAGCCGGTAGCGCCCCGCCGGGTGGCAGAGCGTGCATACCCAGCACACCGCTGAGCACCGCCAGCACCAGCAGCGCAAGTACGCGCCCGGCCGGGCGCGTACTTGAAGTCTTCATGCTGCTGGGCATGCCCTCATCGTAGAGGCCATCCGGCGTTCGAAGATGTCCAGCACGCCCGTTGGGAGTGCTGGTGCCAGGCGCGTGCGACTGTCCGCGGCATTCGCCTCATGTGCCCCACCGGCGCTTGGCGCCCTGCCCTTGGAGCAGTGCGTGGGTGTCACGTCTGCGTGCTGGGCTCGGGGACCGGCCTGCCCGGCGGGGTGAAGGCGGCGAGCACGGTGGCCGTGATGTAGGCGGCCGCGCGGTCCGGGGCGAGGTTGCCGGAGCGGATCTCGTCGGCGGCGCTGTGCATGACCGAGTGCAGGACATTGACCAGCCACGGGATCGGCAAGTCGGTGCGGAAGACGCCCTCGGCGCGGCCGCGGGCGATCAGAGTCTCCACCCGGGCGGCCGGGCCGCTGTGCAACTCGCGGATGCGGCCCGGAGGGAGCTCCTTCTGGGCGGCGACCAGCAGCGCCCGGGCCTGGTCCACCAGGTGCCAACTGGCTTCCACGAGCCGCGCGAGAGCCAGCCGGGGATCACCGGCCAGATCGACGGCCTCCAGCGCCTGGTTGCCCTTGCCGATGGCCAGAGTCATCGCCGCGTCGACGACCTCGGCGCGGGAGGCGAAGTGCGCATACAACGTCACTCGGCCCACGCCCGCGGCGCGTGCGATCTCGCTGAGGCTCGCCTCCGGGTTGCGCCCCAGGCAGTCGACGGCCGCCTGCACGATCGCGTCGATGCTCCGCAGGGCGTCCGCGCGCTTGGCGTTGCTTCTGGTGCTCATGTCTCCACCCTACCCAATAACCCGAACATACCTGTTTGGATTGACCTCCTTGGCAGGCTAACCTGAACAGTACTGTACGCATTATTCGGAGGGGTGAGCGTCATGAGCGGAACGAAGGCCACGGACACACACGCACCGGGGGCGGCACCTCATCCGCTGCGCTGGCCGGCCCTGGGCCTGCTGGGGCTGGCCCAGCTCATGCTGATCCTTGACATCACCGTGGTCGCCATCGCACTTCCTCACATGGGAAGCGAACTGGACCTGGACCGTACTGCCCTGACCTGGGTGGTCAGCGGCTACGCGCTCACCTTCGGCAGCCTGATGCTGCTCGGTGGCCGGGCGGCCGACCTGTTCGGCGCCAAGCGCGTGGTCCTGGCCGGGCTCGCGGTCTTCACCGTTGCCTCCCTCGCCGCCGGACTCGCCACCGGCGCAGCCCTGCTGCTCACCGCCCGGATCGCCCAGGGGGCGGGTGCTGCCATGATGTCGCCCGCGGCACTGTCGGTGGTGGTGCGGCTGTTCGACGGCGACGAGCGGAACCGGGCGCTGGGCATCTGGTCGGCGCTCGGCGGCGGGGGCGCCGCCCTCGGCGTGCTGCTGGGCGGCATCATCACGGCCGGGCCGGGCTGGGCCTGGGTCTTCTTCGTCAACGTTCCCGTCGGCCTGGTCGTCCTCGTAGCTCTCGTCCGCATACTGCCGGATCTGCCCCGGGCGGCCTCCGGCTCTCTCGACGTACCGGGTGCTGCCCTGGTCGCCGCGGCCACCGGCGCCCTCATCTACGCCCTGATCCGCGCCGGGGACCACGGCTGGCGCAACACTGCTTTCCTCGCCCTGTCGGCCTTCGCCGCCGTGGCCTACGTCGCCTTCGCCGCCTGGCAGCGCCGGGCCTCGGCGCCCCTGATGGACCTCGGACTCCTTGGCCGACGCCCGGTCGTGGCGGGAACCTTTGTCATCGCCGTGACCACTGCTTTGATGGTGGCTGTCTTCTTCCTCGGATCCTTCTACCTCCAGAACCACCAAAACCACGGTGCCCTGGCGACCGGCGCGCTGTTCCTCCCCGTCGCGCTGTTGACCATGGCCGCCGCCACCGCCGCCGGCCGCGTGATCGGCCGCCTGGGGGCCCGGCCCCTGGCGGCGGTGGCCTTGTTGATCGCGGCCGCTGGATTCCTCGCACCGGTGCTCTGGTCCGGCACCGCCGCCATGGTCGCCGGGGTGAGCGTCGCCTCGGCGGGGCTGGGCGCCCTGTTCGTGGTCGCCTCGGCCACCGCACTCGGCAGCGTCGCCCCGCACGAGGCCGGCGTCACCTCCGGAATCGTCAGTACCTTCCACGAGTTCGGCGCCTCGGCCGGGGCCGCGGCCGTCTCCAGCGCCGCCGCCGCCAGCCTCACCAGCACCACAACCGCGTCCGGGTTCGACGACGCGTTCCTCGTGGCCACGGGGGTGGCCGTGGTCTCCGCCGCCGCCGCCGCCGCGACGTGGCTGATCCCGCCGAAAGGGGAGTAGCCCTAGCGGGCAGGAGACCATGGACCACACGCTTCGGCGGTGATCAGCGACAGCCGACGCCGCCCCGGGCGACGCACTCCACCGCCTGAATCCTCCTGTGCGTCACTGCTCCTGCTGCGGATGCGGGCAGTCGCCGGCGGTCCGCCGGACCGAAGCTGGACCTGGGGACCGTCGGCCGTGACATCGCGCCGCTGCGGGTGCACAGTGCATCGCTCAGAGCCTGGCCTACAAGCCCGCGCGGTGATGACTGCGGCGGGGATGCGGTCCGGCCTGGCGGCTGCCGCCCGCAAGGCGATGGTGCCTGCCAGACCCGTGTCGCCCAGCGCCGCCGGCGCAGGGCGCGATGGTCCAGGAGGGTGTCGACAATCGTCGGCGTACTTAGCTCCAGGTACGGCCGGGGGGGCGCACACCGAGCGGGCGTCCGGCAGGACCGGGGTGAATCCGCCGGCGGGCCAGAGGCCGCAGGCTGTCGCGGTCCGGGCCGCCGCCGTGCAGCAGGACCAGCCGTGGTCTGGGCACCAGTGCCATGGTGTGCAGCCGGCAACCATCACTGTCGCGGGAGACGAAGTCGCGCATGCGGCCTCCCAGTTGTGTCATGGGCGACCGCCTGCTGGGCCCGCAATCCGGAACGGGAACGAGGGGCGGGCCACCAGGACTCGCCCCTCGTCTCTCCCCGCGAAGGCAGGGTTTCAACTCGTGGCTTTGAAGCTGCGCAGCCGCAGGCTGTTGCCGACGACGAAGACCGAGGAGAACGCCATCGCTGCTCCGGCGATCATCGGGTTGAGCAGTCCGGCTGCGGCCAGCGGCAGTGCGGCGACGTTGTAGGCGAAGGCCCAGAACAGGTTGGACTTGATGGTGCCCAGCGTTCTGCGGGCCAGGCGGATGGCGTCGGCGGCGGCGCGCAGGTCGCCGCGGACCAGGGTGAGGTCGCCGGCCTCGATGGCCGCGTCGGTGCCGGTGCCCATGGCCAGCCCGAGATCGGCTTGGGCGAGCGCTGCGGCGTCGTTGACACCGTCGCCGACCATGGCCACCGAACGGCCGTCGTCCTGCAGTCGCTTGACGACGTCGACCTTGCCCTGCGGCATGACCTCGGCGATGACCTCGTCAATGCCGACCTCCGCGGCCACGGCCTGGGCCACGGCCTTGTTGTCCCCGGTGAGGAGGATCGGCGTCAGTCCCAGGGCGCGTAGCCGCGTGATGGCTTCGGCGCTGGTGTCCTTGACCGCGTCGGCGATTTCGAGGACCGCCCTGGCCTCGCCGTCCCAGGCGACCGCGATTGCGGTGCGGCCCGCGGCCTCGGCGTCAGCCTTGGCACGTGCCAGATCGGCCGGAAGGGCCATGGCCCATTCCTCAAGGAGCTTTTCGCGGCCCACGAGGACGGCGTGTCCTTCGACGATGCCCTGCACCCCGAGGCCGGGGATGTTGGCGAAGTCCTCCGGGGCGGGCAGGACGCCGACGCGGTCGGCGGCTCCCGTGGCCACCGCGTGGGCGATGGGGTGCTCGGAGGCGTGCTCCAGGGCGCCCGCCAGACGCAGCACCTCGCTCTCGTCGGCGCCCGCCGTGGTGTGCACCTTCAGTAGGGTCATCCGCCCGGTGGTGACGGTGCCGGTCTTGTCCAGGACGATGGTGTCGACCTTGCGGGTGCTCTCCAGCACCTCGGGGCCCTTGATGAGGATGCCGAGCTGGGCGCCGCGCCCCGTGCCGACCATCAGGGCGGTAGGGGTGGCCAGGCCCAGGGCGCACGGGCAGGCGATGATCAGGACGGCGACGGCGGCGGTGAACGCGGCCGTCAGCCCTGCGCCGTTGCCCAGCCAGAAGCCCAGGGTTCCCAGAGCCAGGGCTATGACGACCGGCACGAAGACCCCGGAGATACGGTCCGCGAGCCGCTGGGCCGCTGCCTTGCCGTTCTGCGCATCCTCGACCAGCTTCGCCATGCGGGCGAGCTGGGTGTCGGCGCCCACCCGGGTGGCCTCCACGACCAAGCGGCCGCCGGCGTTCACGGTCGCCCCGGTGACGGCGTCGCCGGCAGCGACCTCGACGGGAACGGACTCGCCGGTGAGCATCGACGCATCGACGGCTGAGCTGCCCTCGACGACCGTGCCGTCGGTGGCGATCTTTTCGCCCGGCCGAACCAGGAAACGGTCACCGACCTTCAGCTCGCCCACCGGTATCTGCTCCTCACGCCCGCCCCGCAGGACGGTGACGTCCTTCGCGCCCAGCTCCAGCAGCGCCCGCAGGGCGGCGCCGGCCTTGCGCTTGGACCTGGCCTCGAAATAACGGCCGGCCAGGATGAAGGCCGTGACACCGGCGGCGGCCTCGAGGTAGATGTTGCCCGCGCCGTCCGAGCGGGCGATAGTCAGCTCGAAGGGGTGTGTCATGCCGGGCGTTCCGGCGGTGCCGAAGAACAGCGCCCACAGCGACCACAGGAACGCCGCCGACGTGCCGAGCGAGATCAGGGTGTCCATGGTGGCCGCACCGTGCCGGGCGTTGGTGAACGCAGCCCGGTGGAAGGGCCAGGCGGCGTAGGTGACGACCGGGGCAGCCAGAGTGAGGGACAGCCACTGCCAGTACTCGAACTGCCAGGCCGGTACCATCGCCATCGCGATCACCGGCACGGCGAGCACTACGGCCGTAACCAACCGCTGCCGCAGCGGCCGCAGTTCACCAGCCTCCGTCTCCTGGCTCGGCCCGCCCGCCAGGCCGGGATCAATCCAGCCGCGCGCGGGGTCCGGCTCGGGCTCGCGGGCGGTGTAGCCGGTGGCCTCTACCGTGGCGATCAGGTCCGCGACGTCGATGTCCTGACGGAAGGTGACCTTCGCCTTCTCGGTGGCGTAGTTGACGGTGGCGCTGACTCCCTCCATCCGGTTCAGTTTCTTCTCGATCCGGGCGGCGCACGAGGCGCAGGTCATGCCGCCAATGGCGAGTTCGACTTCGGCTGTGTCGGGGACCGTGGTAGCCATCACTGCTCCTCGGGCTGGTTGCGTAAATGAGGAAGAGAGAACAGGGGCCGGGCCCGCCTGCGGGCCCGGCGGGTGCGCCGGGCCTCAGGCCGTGCGGCCGGTGAGCTCGTAGCCGGCGTCGTCGACGACCCTCGCCAGCAGCGCGTCGTCGGGCTCGTCCGCGGTGGTGACGGCGATTTGGCCGGCATCGAGGTCCACGCTCACCGCCAGCACGCCGTCCAGGGCGCCGATCTCCTTGGTGAGCGTGGCCTTGCAGTGCCCGCAGGTCATCCCGGAGACGTTGTAGCTGATGGTGATGCCCTCGGTGGCCGGAGCTGTGGCGGCGCTGGTGGAGCAGCTGCCGTCGGGGGTGCAGCAGGACATGAGTTCCTCCCAGACGAAGCGAGCACGGGTGTACCCCAGGGGGGTACCGCTGGTGTGCCACAGGTATACCCCTACCGGGTATGTTTGGCAAACATCCGCCGACCTCTTGCATATACCCCTAGGGGGTATATAGTCGGCAGGTGTTCAGCCAGAAGACAGCGGCGACACCGGACGAGAGAGGCCCCGTCATGAACACCGGCGCAAAGATCACTGCTTTCACCGCCGCGGTCGCGGCGACCTTCACTGCTGCCTACGGTGTCGGCACCGCGATCGGCCCCGTCACCTCTGATCCGGAGCCGGCAGCCCACGCCGAGCACAACAGGCCGGCAGCCCCCCACCGCAGCGCCGGCGGCCATGACAGCCACGCGGACACAGCGCCCGCAGGCCTGCAGATCTCCCAAGCGGGCTACACCCTCGACCTGAAAACCCCCCGCGTCACCGCGGGAGAGGAAAACCAGCTTCGCTTCGCCATCCGCGACCAGGACGGACGGCAGGTCACCTCCTACCGACGCGAACACGGCAAGGAGCTGCATCTCATCCTCGCCTCACGTGACCTCGTCACCTACCGGCACCTGCACCCCACCCGGGCCGCCGACGGCACCTGGAGCACCCCCGTCAGCCTGCCCGCCGCCGGCTCCTACCGGGTCTTCGCCGACTTCACCCCGGCCACCCAAGGCGCCACCAACCTCACCCTGGGCGCGGACCTTGCGGCCTCCGGCACCTACATGGCAGCCGACCTGCCCGAACCCACCGCCACCACCACCGTCGACGGCTACACCGTCGCCCTGAGCGGCAACCTGCGCCCCGGCAAGGCCACCGAAGTGAACCTCACCATCAGCCGGGACGGCCGCGCGGTCACCGATCTGGAGCCCTACCTGGGCGCCTACGGCCACCTCGTCGCCCTGCGCTCCGGCGACCTCGCCTACCTGCACGTCCACCCCAACGGCGAACCCGGCGACAGCGCCACCAAGCCCGGCCCCGACGTCTCGTTCACCGCCACCGCACCCAGTGCTGGCACCTACCGCCTCTTCCTCGACTTCAAGCACAACGGCACGGTCCGCACCGCGGCCTTCACCGTCCAGACCGGCAACGCCGACGGCAGCGCACCGCAACCGGCAGACGGCGAGAAGCACGGCAACCACAAGCGCTGACCCGTCGCCGACGCTGTCGACGGGTCTGGCGCGACACCGGCCAAGGCTGCATACCCCGCCGGAGCGGGGCGCACCGGTGCGGCCCGGCAGCCGCCAAGCCACACTTCGAAATAACCGGCCGGGGGTATGCCGAGCGGTTCGGTTGCCGGCGGTACGCTGCTCGATCCCCCAAGCCGGGAGCCAGCGGCAGGACGGCGATGGAATCCCGGCCAGTACGTCGATTCAGCGGCTCTTCCAGGCTCGGCCGCGATGGACGGCAAACCCACCCAGGACAACGACCTTGACGACGACGACCACCAGCACGCCGCCGACGGCCCAGCCCGTCCACCGCCAGTTCGACAGAACAGCACCGCCAAGCCCCAAGTGCACGGCGAGGATGAGTACGGCGGCCACCCCGAGCCCTGTCGCCTTGAGGTGCCTTTTGCGCGGCGCCGCTCCCTCCCCTGGTGCCTCGGCCGGTGCGACGGCTTCGTCCGACGCGGCGGGAGACTCCGGTCGCTGCCAGTGCACCTGCAGCCCGTCACGTCGGCCGAACCTCTCGACGTGCCCGGCGACGAGGTCCTGAAGCAGCCTCAGTTCCTTCTCCTCGGCGGCTTCCACGCGCAGGATCAGCGCACCCGCTGCGGCCCGCAGGTTGATCCCGCCCCAGGGAAGGCTGACTTCCCCCTCCGCGTCGGACCAGGTCACGTCGGCATGCTCCGCCACAGCCCGCATCTCGCGGAGCAGCTGAGCGTCACCGCCCTGGTTTGCGTGTATCCGCCGGCCGAGGTGGCGGCCCTTGTTGGAGAAGTGCTTGCAGAGCTGGACCAGATAGCGGCTGGGGCGCTCGGTCTCGACGCGGGCTTCGGCGATGGGCATGACGTTTCTTCAGGGTCCGGTGGGGTCAGCGGGTGAGGGCCACCAGCCACGCCCGGATGCCGTCCGGGTCCGTGGTGATGTCGATCGTGGACGGCTTGATGGAGTCGATCCGCCATCCGTCGGCGAACGCGACTTCGATCTCGGCCCGTGTCAGCCTGTGCGGTCCCCACTCGCCCGGCTGCCGGTCGCTGAATCCGAGCATGAAGTAACGGCCGCCGGGCGGTACAGCGGAGCGCAGGGCGTCGACGTAGACGGCGCGGTCGGCGCCGTCGAGAAGGTGGAAGAGTCCGCAGTCGAGCACGGTGTCGAAGGACTCGCCGAGGTCGGCCAGCCGCCGGGCGTCGTGGCGGAGGAAGCGCACCGTGCAGCCTTTGACGCGCGCCTTCTCCGCTGCCGTGTGCAGGGCGTTTTCGGCGAGGTCGACCCCGGTCGCGTCAAGGTCGATCCTGCTCGCCTGGCACGAGCGCCAGATCTCCCGGCACCTGGACCATCTCGCCGAGGTCCGGGACCGGACTGAGGGCGCCGGTGAGCGACTCGAGGCCGTGCTGCGCGCGTTCGCCTTTGTCTCCCACGAGTCCCGGAGGCACCACGACAGCGACCTCTCGGCCTTCCTGCACCGGGACCAGCAGGTCACCGAGGCTCAGCAGCGACTCCACGGCATGGTCAAGGACCTGTTGGCGGAGGGTGCGCGAATCGGTGAGGTCCGGGACGACATCGCCCCGGGCGAACTTGCCAGCTACTGCCTGCACGCCCTGACCGCGGCCGGCGACCTGCCGTCCAAGGCCGCGGTCCGCCGGCTCGTCGCGGTCACCCTGGCAGGAGTGCGCCCCGCCGCCGGCGTCTCGGAACGGTTCCCAGGCACTGGCGACTCAGCGCACCCGCCGCACCATCACGGGCGCCACTCGGCGCACGGACATCGCCCGGCCGGTTCGTGATCAAGGTGTGCCGCCGCCGGTGCTCTCAGCCGAAGAAGCCGGCGAAGGGCAGGGACCAGTCGAGGTTGTTTTCGTGGCGGGGCGGGTGGTGTCGCAGTCCAGGTCGATGCCGAGACACATCCCGCCTGGGGCGCCGATCTCTACCACGGTGAAGGCCCCGCCACGGGCCCGGTCTGCGGAGATCTGATGCTGGGTGAACTCCCGGACCGCTCCGGGCCGCACTGTGCCGGGCAGACCGAGGCGAACAGGGCCTCTCGCAGGCCGGCCGGGCGCACCGCCCCCGCCGGTCCACCCTCTCCGTGAGGACATCGCCCGGAACTTGCGGATCGCGACCAGGAGCGCCCCCTGACCTGGCCGGGCACGCCGTGTCCGTCCAGGGCGTGAAGCCGAGGGTTGCTCAAGTGCGGGGCCGGATCCGGTAGATCAGACGGCGTAGCAGGGACTCCATGGGGCCGCGGCGGCCGTGGCGTTCCAGCGCGTCCGCCCAGAAGACGGTGACCAGCCATACGGCGGTGCCGGTCAGGGCCATGGTGGCGCTGGTGAGATGGGTGCCGAGGCCGAGGCCCCAGGCGGCGAGCAGTGGGGCGAAGAGCAGGGAGTGGGCCAGATAGCACGACAGGGAGCGCTTGCCGACTGCGGACACGGCCCGTACGGCGCGCTCGCCGTGTCGCGTACTGCGTCCGGCCCACCAGTGGGTGAACAGGGCGAGGGCGGCGACGTAGCCCAGGCCGGCCGCGTTGCCGGTGACGTCGCGGAGCACCGTCAGCGCACCCGATTCGCTCTGCATCGCGTCGGGCACGTCGAGCATGCCGACATGCGCCAGGGCGGCGGGGAGGGCGCCGAGCCAGCCGACGGCGATGCCGACGAGTGCGGTGCCGCGCAGCAGCGGAAGGTGATCGGCGGGTTCTTCGAGGATGCGTTGCCGTGCGGCTCGGAACCTCAGCAGGAAGAGTAGGAAGCCGCCGCCGACAAGGGACAACGGGGCCGCTGCGAACGTGACGAAGAGGCCGGTGGACAGGCGGGTGCCGGCGGCGGTGAGCCAGTTGTCCTCGCCCGCCGCGTAGGCGAGGTTGCCGGGTTCGGCGCCCGGGTCGCCGAGGCTGGTCACATCGCCGCGCAGCAGTGCGGAGACGACGGGCTCGGCGGCCGTGTACACCAGCAGGGCGGCGCCGATGAGGATCCACCAGTTCAGCGTGCGGTCGGTGCGGCCCAGGAAGAGCGCGCCGAGGGCGAGGCTGAGCACCCCGTAATAGCAGATGATGTCGCCGGCCATCAGCAGCGTGGTGTGTGCCAGGCCGATGACGATCAGCCACAGGCTGCGGCGGCGCAGCAGGGCGACGGCGCTGCGCGGGGCGGTGCCGGCGGCGGTCTGGCGCTGGTAGAGCTGCATCATGCCGTAGCCGAACAGGAAGGCGAACAGCGGATAGACCCGCAGATCCAAGCCGATGATCATGGAGAACTGCACGACGTGGTCGATCCACGAGCCGTCCACCGGCTGCCATCCGGATGCGCCGCGATCGGCCGTCCACAGATGAAAGGTGGTGTTGGACAGGACGATGAGCAGCAGCATCAACCCGCGCGCGAAGTCGGGCGCCAACGCCCGTTCAGCGGGACGCACCGCCCCGCGGCGCAGCGTTGTCGGCTTGGTGATGTCGGCCTTCATGACCATCAAGCCAGGAGGCGGCTGACTGCGGGTCATCAGACGCCGGGCTACGAGTGCCCAGCCGAAGGATGAGAGTGCGGCGGGGGCAGTACGACGAAAGTTGGGCGGGTTTTGAAGCGGTCCGGGCAGCGAGCCCTGCGCCGCTAGGGGAGTTGACAGGGTAGTTGGCGCCCGCAGTATCCCTGCATGGCGTGGCCCGCTGGGTGGGGCTGGATGCTCATTTCTGCTCGGAACGCCGTGTCTTTGAGCAGCTATTGACGCATCGTCCTCCGGCCGACACAGTCGTGCGGCAACAAGAGCAGCCAGCCACACACAAGGGAGCGTTCAGCGCCATGCATGAAATCCCTGCTGTCTCACGCCGTACTGTCATGGGCGGGGCTCTGGCCTCCGGTGCCGTCGTCGCAGGTCTTGGCACCACGGCCTTTGCCGCGCCGGCCGCCGCCCCGATCGCCGATACCGCTCCGGCCCGCCGCCGCGGCCAGAAATCAATGATCAACGTGCCCTTCGACGAGTACCGGACGGTCCGTGTCGCCCTGATCGGCCTCGGCAACCGAGGCCATGGCATGGCCTCGGGATGGGGCGCGGTTCCGGGCTGCATCGTGACGGCCGTGTGCGACGTCCGCGCCGACCGCGCCCGACGAACCGCCGACAAACTGGTCGCCGAGGGCCGGCCCCGCCCGGCCGAGTACGGCGGCTCCGCCGACGCCTACGAACGCATGCTGCGCCGCGAGGACATCGACCTCGTCTACGTGGCCACCCCCTGGGAGTTCCACTACGAGCAGGGCCGCGCCTGCCTGCTGTCCGGCAGGCACGCCATCGTCGAACTGCCCGTCGCCACCGAACTGCACGAGCTGTGGGACCTCGTCGACACCAGCGAGCGGATGCGCAGACACCTGTTCCTGTCCGAGAACTGCAGTTACGGACGCAACGAGCTGGCGATGCTCAAGATGGCCCACGACGGCCTCTTCGGCGACGTCACCAACGGCCACGGCGGCTACCTGCACGACCTGCGCGAGCTGCTGTTCTCCGACACGTATTACACCGACGCCTGGCGGCGGTTGTGGCACACCCGCAGTACCGCGTCGTTGTACCCGATGCACGGGCTCGCCCCGATCGCAGCAGCCATGGACATCAACCGCGGCGACCGCATGACGACGCTGCGGGCCACCGCCACCGAGCCCAGAGGTCTGGCCGACTACCGCGAGCGGTTCATCCCGCGATCCCACCCCAGCTGGAAGGAGACCTACATCAACGGTGATCTGATCACCTGCCTGATCGACACCGCCCAGGGCCGCGTGATCCGCGCCGAGCACGAGGTCAGCTTCCCCCGCCCCTACAGCCGTATCAACTCACTCGCCGGCAGCCGCGGCATCTTCGAGGACTACGCGGGTGTGACCTCCGCGAGCGGAGGCCGCGTGTACCTCGAGCCCGATCACAGCGGCCACACCTGGCAGCCGTTCGACACCTACCTCAAGGAGTTCGACCACTGGCTCTGGCAGAAGATCGGTGACGACGCGGCCAACAACGGCGGACACGGCGGAATGGACTACGTCCTGCAGTGGCGCACCGTCCAGCAGATGCGCGCCGGGCTCGTCCCCGACATGGACGTCTACGACGCCGCCGTCTGGTGCTCGCCGATCCCGCTCAGCGTCAAGTCCCTTGCGGCGGAGGGCCGTCCGGTCGCCGTTCCCGACTTCACCCGCGGCTCCTGGGTCAACCGCCGCACGGGCCTCGACTCACGCCCCAGCGAGATGCCGCCAGTCACCTGACTCCTGGGCCCGGACCGGCAGCAGGGGCTGCGGGCGGCCATGAAAGTCGCGGGGCAGTCGCGGCGCTCGCGAGCCGGACACCGATCGACTGCCCCGTGCCTCATCTTCCGAGATGGAGCGGAACCCCCGGATCCCACACAGCCGCTCGTTCCCGCCCCACAAGGCCGCCGGAAGCCCGCCTCCGAGCGCGACACCGAGCAGCGATGCCATACCTGCGTCTCCACGGCGGTCACCCAACCAAACGACGCTGGTCGCCGGCTGCAGGCCATCGTCCGTGGACTATGCGGCCGTGCGGAATCCCGGCCCAGCGTCCGTCGCAGGGGGCTGCCTCGTGGATGTCCGACGGCCTCCAGCGGTACTCCGCACACCGTGTACGGCTGTGGCGCACCAACGCTGGGGTGTGCCGCACAGCCCGCACCTCTCATGCACCGTGATCGGGCTGCGCCTCGGTCTGGTCCGGGGACTGCTTGCTGGAGGGGGCCTTGGACGTCTGGTCGGGTGTGTCGGGGGCGGTGTAGAAGACGGAGGTGCCCTGCTTGTTGCGCTGGGCGTGGCCCTTGGCGACCAGGTTTTCCAAGGTGGTGCGCACGACGGTGGCTTTGATGGGCCGTTCGGGGTGGGTCTGGCCGAGTGCGGTGGCGATCTCCGCGGCGGAGCGCGGTTCGCTCTGCTCGCCGAGGTGGTCGCGCACCAGGTCGATCAGCGTCGGCTGTGCCTGCTTCGCGGCTGCGGCCGGGGCCTTGCCTGTCGTGCCCGCGGCAGGCTTGCCGGTCTTCGCACGGCCGGAGGTGGTGGTGGCCTTCTTTCCCCGCGTCGTGCTGCCGGCGCCGGAGGCGGCCTTTTTCCGGGGGGCGGGCACCGCAGCCGCGGGCGTGGGAGCAGGCCGGGCGGGCTGGGGGGTCTGGGCGGGGGAGGGGGTGGTGCCGAGTGCCTGCTGCATGCTGACCAGCACGGTGTGGTCGCGCTGCAATGTGGTCAACTGATCCTGCAGGACGGCGATTTCCGTACCGATACGTTCCTGCTCGTTGAGGTTGCGTTCCAGGTCGCTGTTCACCTGGGCGGTGTACTGCGCTGCCAGGTCACTGGCGGTGGTGTTCTCGGACATGATGCTGACCTTTCTGCCGGTTGACCGGCCGACGAGTTGGCACGGGGCCCGCTGACGCATGGCAAGAGGGCGCCCCACGCCCTACGCGCGCAGGTCCGTCGGTGTGCGGTAAGCCGCACCTGCTGCCCGGCGTCTTGGACAGCGATAGTACGGATGATTGGAGCCTATTGTTCCCCCTGGAGTGGTGCCATGTGCTCCAGGTGACCCTCCTGCCGGGCGCGTGACGGGGCCGGCGGCGCGCCAATGGGCGTGTCGGATGCGCTATGCTTGATCTTAAGCGAGCCGCCGCAACTCTCGGGCGTCTCAATGTGCGTTGGTGGTCCAAGGAAAGACGCCCCGCTTCCTGCGGGGAGATGCAGGTGCAAGGCCTGCCCGGCGCTCCAGACACGACACCCTCCCACCCCAGGCATCAGCTGGGGTGGGAGGGTGTCGTGCGTGCTGGCCGCCGTTCAACTGCCTGTGGGCTAGTAGGGCTTTGTTAGGTACCCCGATTGATCATCGTCAGGTAGATTGTGATGTTCTGTCAGGTGTGACACCTGAGGAGATGGAGACGGTCCGCCCGCGCCTGGAGGCGTTCGCGGCGGAGATGCTCGGTTCGCTGGCGCGTCGGGACCAGCGGGCCAAGGGCGAGCTGTATCTGCGCGGGCTGATGCTGGACGGCAAGCGCAAGTCCATGCAGCCGATGGCCGAGCGCCTGGGCGTGGACCACCAGCAGCTGCAGCAGTTCGTCTCATCGTCCACCTGGGACTACTCCAAGGTCCGTGAGCGGCTGGCCCGTTGGGCTGCCGCGCACATTTCTCCCGAGGCGTACGCGATCGATGATGTCGGCTTCCCCAAGGACGGCTACGACTCACCGGGGGTGGCGCGGATGTACTGCGGCGCCCTGGGTAAGCGCGGCAACTGCCAGGTCGGCGTCAGTGTGAACCTGGTCAGTGACCGTGCGTCATCGGCTGTCGACTGGCGCCTGTTCCTGCCCGAGAGCTGGGACGACACCAAGTACGGCGAGGACGCGCTGATGGCCGAGGCGATCCGGCGCCGCCGCGCCAAGGCGGGAATCCCGGACACCGAGCGGCACCGGGAGAAGTGGCGCCTGGCGCTGGACATGCTCGACGAGGTGCGCGACAACTGGGAGTTGCCCGACCTTCCGGTCGCCGCCGACGCCGGATACGGCGACGCCACCGGCTTTCGCGAGGGCCTGACCGAGCGCGGCCTGACCTACGCGGTCGCGGTCAAAGCCACCACGACCGCGCACCCCGGCAATGCCACACCCCAACGCCCGCCGTACTCCGGGCAGGGCCGCCCTCCCGTGTCCGCCTACCCCCAACCGCACACCACCCTGCGCGCCCTGGCCCTGGCCGTCGGCCGAGCGGCCACCCGCACCGTCACCTGGCGCCAGGGCAGCAAGGCCACCAGACGCAACCCGAACGCCGAGATGCGCTCGCAGTTCCTGGCCCTGCGGGTCCGACCGGCCAACCGCACCATCCGCCGCGCCGCCGACGGCTCCCTGCCCGACTGCTGGCTGCTCGTCGAGTGGCCACCCGACTCCGCCGAGCCAACCGACTACTGGCTCTCGACGCTTCCCGCCGACACCCCACTGCGCGAACTGGTACGAATCGCCAAGATCCGATGGCGAGTTGAGCACGACTACCGCGAGCTCAAGGACGGTCTGGGCCTGGACCACTTCGAGGGCCGCAACTACCTCGGCTGGCACCGCCACGTCACCCTCGCGTCCCTCGCCCAGGCCTTCTGCACCATGCTCAGGCTCGACCCAAAAGCCCCTGCGCCGGCCTGACCCTCTACGCGGTCCTCCGCGAACTCCAGGCCCTCCTGGCCACCTGGACCGGCGCCTGCTCGATATGCGGCCAACCCGCACCAGCACCCGAACCCCACCACAGGACCTAACAAAGCCCTACTAGTGTCCTGCGCCAGTAGTTGATTGTTAGTTGTTGCGTGACTTCTGCTGCTGGTGCGTCAGTTCCTCGTCGGGACCCGAAGCTGGAACCGTTGCTGCTGTCTGATGACGAGCGTGCGGTGTTGGAGCGGTGGAGCCGACGGGCGAACTCCGCCCAGGCGCTGGCGTTACGGGCGCGGATCGTGTTGGCCTGTGCGGACCCTGACACCCCGCCTATCGTCGAGGTGGCCCGGGAGCTGCGGATTTCCGCGGACACGGTCCGCAAGTGGCGGCGGCGGTTTCTCGCTGAGCGGCTGGACGGCCTGGCCGACGAGCCCAGGCCAGGCCGGCCGCCCACCATCGGGGTCGATCAGGTGGAGGCGGTCGTGGTCGCCACTGTGGAGGAAATCCCGAAGAACGCCACGCACTGGTCGCGGAAGTCGATGGCCGAACACAGCGGCCTGTCCAAGTCCACCGTCGGCCGGATCTGGCGGAAGTTCCAGCTCAAGCCGCACCTGACAGACACCTTTAAGCTGTCCACGGACCCGTTGTTCGTGGAGAAGGTCTACGACGTCGTCGGGCTGTACTTCAACCCGCCCGAGGGCGCGGTGGTCCTCTCGGTGGACGAGAAGTCCCAAATCGTGTGCCACGAACGCTGAAGGAGGCATTGATGTAGCAGCTTCTGGAAGCGGTGCTGTGCAGGAGATGGAGATAGGTCCTCCGGGGTCGCCCTGCAGGGGGAGGCTCCAAACCACCGCAGGCTGCGTCGGTTAAGTGCCGATCGTGGTGAGCGCTGCGGCAAAAGGCGCGGCAGTGATCGCGTCAGGTGTGGGTCAGGAAGGCGAGCGTGAGCGAACCGCTGACGACGTGTCGTAACTTTCTTCAATGGCGTCGAAACCGGGGCATGATTTGGGCTCCGGGACAAGTCCGGGGGGAGCCTGCCGACTGCCCGGATGGCGTCCGGCATGGAGGCGGCGCGAGCCTGGCCCGGGCTCTTGCACGGAACGTGGGAACCTGTCGCCCCGATACTGCGGTCGGCCCGGTGGGCCGGCGGCGAGAGGGAGTGCTCCAAGCGGACAAGACCGCGAGGGGCCGAGTACCGAAGCGGGGCACGGGGGCGGACCGTCTCGTAGTAGTGGTGAAGCCCGGTAATGCGGGTGGAGCGAAGGGGACGGGTCGTCCGGGTCTGTTTGGCGGTCAACCGGAGTGCCCGGGATGAGCCGGACGAGCGGACCAAAGTCGTTCGGGATCTCGAAACACCTGGTGTTCGAGGCGTACTTGAGGGTCAAGGCCAACAAGGGAGCGGCGGGCGTCGACGGCGAGTCGATCGAGCAGTTCGAGGCTGACCTGCGGGGCAACCTCTACAAGCTGTGGAATCGCATGTCGTCGGGCTGCTACTTCCCGCCGCCGGTGCGGATGGTGGAGATCGACAAGCCGGGAGGACGCGGGGTCAGGATCCTCGGTGTGCCCACGGTTGCGGACAGAATCGCGCAGACGGTGGTGGCCATGGTGCTGGAGCCGCTGGTGGAACCTGTGTTCCACCCGGACTCCTACGGCTACCGGCCCCGCCGCAGTGCGCTGGATGCGGTCGCGGTGTGCCGGGAGCGGTGCTGGAAGACGGACTGGGTGATCGATCTGGACATCCGGGGCTTCTTCGACAACCTCGATCATGATCTCGTCCTCAAGGCGGTCGCGCACCACACCGACCAGCGGTGGGTCCTGCTGTATGTGGAGCGGTGGCTCAAGGCCCCGCTCCAGCGGCCGGACGGCAGCCTGCAAGCCCGGGACCGCGGCAGCCCGCAGGGCTCGGCGGTCTCACCCGTGTTGTCCAACCTGTTCATGCACTACGCGTTCGACGCCTGGATGGCCCGGGAGCACCCTGGCGTCCAGTTCGAGCGCTATTGCGATGACGTGGTGGTCCACTGTCGCAACGAGGTCCAGGCGCATCAGATGCGTGAGGCCATCGCCGGGCGGCTGGCCGACTGCGGGGGGCTGCAACTGCATCCCCAGAAGACCCGCATCGTGTATTGCAGGGACAGGAACAGGCGTGGCTTGGCCGAGCACACCTCGTTCGTGTTCCTGGGGTACGGGTTTCGCGTACGGAAACTCCGGACGAAGCGCGGAGACTTCTTCTTCGGCTTCAACCCGGCCGTCAGCGACGAGGCCGCCAAGCAGATCCGGGTGCAGATCCGCCGCTGGCGGCTGCACTTGCGAAGTGAGACGACCCTGGAGCAGCTCGCCCGGGAGATCAACCCGGTCGTGCGGGGCTGGATCAACTACTTCGGGCGCTTCCATCCGTCCGCGTTGTACCCCAGCCTCAACCGCATCAACGACTACCTGGTGCGGTGGCTCGTCCGCAAGTACAAGCGGTTCAAACGGAAACGAGCCAGAGCGCGTGAAGCCCTGAGCCGTCACGCCAGGCGGTTCCCCGGACTCTTCGCCCACTGGAAGTTCGTCAAGCCGTGACCGCGAACGACTGGACGATGGGAGCCGTGTAAGCCGAGAGGCTTACGCACGGTTCTGAGAGCGGCGGCGGGTGAAACTCCCGCCGCCGACTCACCCAGGCCCTGGACCGGTCTCAGCCGGTGCTGCCGATAATGCCGGGCATGCCCGAGCGGCGCACCCACGACTACGTCCGCAACGGCCTGACCACCTTGTTCGCCGCGTTCGACGTGTGCCCGCACAGGCGGTTTCCAGCAGTGGTTGCGAATCACCTGGTCAATGGGCCTGTCAGGGATTCTCGCATGGCCTCGGCGGGGGTCTTGTCTCCGAGCACGATGCGGGGTCGACGGTTGAGCTGTCGGGCGATCTCACGGAGGTCCCGGGCGGTGTGTCCGGACAGGTCGGTGCCCTTGGGGAAGTACTGCCGCAGCAGGCCGTTCGTGTTCTCGTTCGTGCCGCGCTGCCAGGGCGAGCGCGGGTCGCAGAAGTAGATCCGAAAGCCCGTCAGCGCCTCGATCTCCTCGTGCAGCGTCAGCTCGCGCCCCTGGTCCCAGGTGAGCGTCTTCCTGAGCTGGGGCGGGATGTGGGCGGTCTGCGTGATCAGCGCGTTGCGGACCTGCGGGGCCTTCCATCCGTGCGGCAGGTGGATCAGGTGGACGTAGCGGGTGGTGCGCTCGACCAGGGTGCCGATCGCCGAGTTCTGTCCGCGGCCGATGACGAGGGCGCCCTCCCAATGCCCGGGAGTTTTACGGTCGTTGACCTCCCGAGGGCGCTGATGGATCAGCGTCATGTTCTTGATCTTGTTCAGGGTGGGGACGCCTCGGCGCTGCTTCCTGCGACGGGTGCGGCCGGTGCGGAGCTTGGCGTCGCGGCGGCCGAGGAGGCCGGCGAACAGGGCCCGGTAGATGGTCTCCGGGCAGGCCCGCATCGCCGCGTCGTTCGTGTACTCGCGGGCCAGGTAGCGCGCGATCTGCTGCGGTGACCACTTCTCGGTGAGCTTCTCGCGTACCAGCGTCCGCAGCGGCTCGCTGCCGCGGATCTTCTCCTCCTTCGGGCGGTGGCGCCGCAGCAGGGCCTGGTTGTGCGCCCACCACGGGTGGTAGCTGCCGTCCGGCTTGGCGTTGCGCTTGATCTCCCGGTAGACGGTCTGAAAGCTCTTGCCGATGGCTGCGGCGATCTCCTTGACGGTCTGCTTGGCGTGCAGGCCGTCGGCGATGGCGATGCGGTCGTTCTGGGTGAGGAAGCGCGGCGATACCGGCCGGGGTCGGGGACGATCATGCTTCCAGCTTCGATGAACCAGTTCGAACCACAGCTGGCGGATACCCCAACCACTCGGGCGGCAGCCGCACCCTTGTAGCCCTCCCGCAGCAGCTCGAAGTACCGCTTCTTCACCGCGGTCGGCATCTTGTTGGGGGCGTACTCCGGCATCCGAACGCTCTCCTTCCGAGGCGTTCGCAACCACCGATAGAACTCAAGCCGGGTCCAGGGGCCGGTTCTGCCACTCGGACATCCCGTCCATGACCTTGTCGGTGATGGTCGAGATGGTCTGCCTGGACACGCTCGCGCCACAGACCTCGGCCAGGTGGGCGGAGATGTCTCCGTGCGTCAGACCCCGCGCGGACAGCGACAGGACCATTTCGTCGACGCCGGTCAGCCGGCGCCGGCGCTTCTTGACGATCTGCGGCTCGAAGCTGCCGTCCCGGTCCCGCGGCACCGTGATCTCGACGGGACCGACGTCGGTCAGCACGGTCTTGGAGCGGACACCGTTGCGGGAGTTCCCGCTGCCAGCGCCGGCCGGGTCAGGCTTCTCGTAGCCGAGGTGGTCGGTGATCTCGCCTTCCAGAGCCGACTCCAGCACGCGTTTGGTCAACTGCTGAAGCAGTCCGCCCTCGCCGGTCAACTGCAGTCCGCTCGCGCGGGCCCGGTCGACCAACTGCCCGATCAACTGGTCGTCCAGTAGATCCGCCGACAGCTCGACCGGCCGGACCTCTTCAACCGCCTCGACAGAGGCAGTCACGTCGCTCATCAGGTGCTCTTCCTTGATCAGGAGTTAGAAGCCGTATCTCAACCGAACGCGATCCCTTGATTTCTGCTGGTCAGGCATGGTTTCGCTCGGGGTGAGGGAGGCATGCGGCGTCTTGTGTCCGCTTCATGACCGAGGGGTGCGCGGTGGCGTCGGTGCTGGGAATGCTGGAGGAGCGGGAGGCGGCTGCCCGCGTGCGGGTGGAGGGTCTGCGGGAGGAAGCCGCGCGGTTGGCTGAGGTGTTGGAGGCCGCGGAGATCGAGCTGGACCGGCGAGTGATCGCGCGGGAGGAGTTGGTCGAGGCCCTGGCCGCGTCCGCGGCCGAGGCGACTGCCGTGACCGAGGCGGAGCAGGAAACGGCGTGCTCACCGGTGCCGGTGCCGGGCTCGACGGTGCCGCCCTGGCGGGACGGGCTGACGGTGTCGGTGCTGGCACCGGACTACCAGCGGATTCTGGGCGTGCTGGAGGAGCGGCGGTCAGCGGGCAGGGGGCCGGCGAAGGCCAAGGAGATCGCGGTGGGGCTGGGCCTGGGGACGACGCCGGCGAAGGTCGAGGGGGTGCGCTCGAAGGCCAGGCGCTTGGCAGAGCGGGGGTGGCTCCTGCAGGAGACGTCGGGGATGTTCAGCGCCGGCCGGCGGCCCGTGGACGTGCCAGACGCCGGCCCATCCGCGTAACCATCGACCACCGGATCATCGCCTCGCTGGAAGCGGGCAGAGTCTCGTAATCACGGGCCAGACGGCGGGAGTTCATCAACCACGCGAACGTGCGCTCTGCCACCCAGCGTCTGGGGAGCACCACGAACCCTGTCATGTCGTCGGTGCGCTTGACGATCTCCAAGGTCAGGGCGAGTTTGTCCCGGCACCAGCCAACGAGGCCGCCGGTGTAGCCGCCGTCGGCCCAGACGAGGGTGATGTCGCGGTGCAGACGGCGCAGCCGCTGCAGCAGGCCCGCCGCGGCGTCCCGGTCGCCGATGTTCGCGGCGGTGACCGCGACGACCAGGAGCAGGCCGAGGCAGTCGGTCACGATGTGCCGCTTTCGCCCGGGCACCTTCTTCCCGCCGTCGTAGCCGCGTGAGGAGGCCGGCACCGTCGCGGCGGCCCGCACCGACTGCGCGTCGATGATCCCCGCCGTGGGCTCGGCCTCACGGCCCTCGCGCTCACGGACCGTCCCACGCAGCCGGTCATGGAACTCGGCGATCAGCCCGTGCTCGCGCCAGCGGCGGAAGAAGGCGTAAACCCGGCCCCATGCGGGGAAGTCCGCGGGCATCGCCCGCCACGAGATCCCGCCCGCGACCAAATAGCGGATCGCGTCCAGCATCTGGCGGTGGCAATAGCCCTCGGGCTGCCCGCCTCTGCCCTGCAGCCAGGCCGGCACCGGCAGCAAAGGCCGGACCTCCGCCCACTCCGCGTCCGTCATGTCCGACGGATACCGGCGCACCCGATCGGGATGATCGGCCGCGTTGCCGTACACGTGCGCGAGGCAATCACACGATGGTGCAGCCGAGTTGAACTGGACGGGCTCGGACGCGTACAACAACGACACCAGGGCCTCCCGGCATTGCTCGGTTAGATTCGCATCCCCGAGCTACCGAGAGGCCCTGTCTTCATGCGCGTACAACGGGAAGATCACCCCGGCGGGAAACCTGTTCGACCCGCACGTTCCATGATCGGTTGAGATACGGCTTCTTACACCGAAGACCGTACAGACCCATCCGGGCAGGCGGCTGACCGACCACCGCGCCGCCGTCATCACTGCGGGCACCACCGCACTACTTCTGGCGGATTCCGTCCAGAAGGTTGTTCACGAGCGCGACGATGAAGTCGTCGGTGACAGGTTCGTCGGGGATGAGTAGTCGGTGGTAGACGGCGCCCCAGAGCTGGTCGACGAGGACCTGCACGTCGATGTCGGTGCGGATCTGGCCGAGTTCCTGAGCTCGGTGGAGGCGTTCTGCTGCCAGTCGGCGTCGGTGCGATGAGTACAGCTTCCGGTAGGCGGTGGCCAGGTCCTGGTCTGTCTGTGACTCGCCGATCAGCTCGGCCAGTACTCGCCCTCCTGGGGTCTGGGTCATGACGTGGGCGAAGGCGCGAAGCTGGGTGAGCAGGTCGGCGCGGATGTCTCCGGTGTCGGGGAAGGCGAGCGTTTCCCGGACGGCGTGGAAGTAGCCGTCCAGGGCGAGCGCTCCTTTGGAGGGCCACCATTTGTACAGGGTGGTCTTGCTGACGCCCGAGGCCCTGGCGACGCGTTCGAAGGTGAGGTCGGCGATGCCTTCGGTGAGCAGCAGGTCCCCTACGGTGTGCAGGACGTCTGCTCGGACCTCGTCCGCGGGCCGGCGCCCCCGTCCGCGACCGTTGCCTTCCTTGGCAGCGGGGCCGTTCGCCTTGTTCGCCACGTGTGCTCCTGCTCGGTTGCTGGGGGTCGTGTCAGTTTCTCGGTGTGTACTGCCCGCGGTCGAGTCGGTGGGTCGCGTCGCGCCCGGTGTCACGGGGTGATCCGCAGGCTCGCGATCAGCCCGTCGCGCAGGTGGAATGTCATGGGGCCGGTGCCGTTGTGGCCGTTGCCGGTCACGGTCAGGGTCGCGACATAGGTGTCGGAGGACGAGCCGGGCTCGATCGCGTCCAGCTCGAAGTGTGCCTGTACGCCGATGTTGTCGGTGCGGTCCCAGTCGCGCACGCCGTCGCGACCGTGGTACTCGCGTCCCCAGTCGTTGAGGTTGGCGTCGTGGGTGAACGCGGCGGCGAATGCCTCGGCGTCGCCGCGGTTGGTCGCCTCGATGAACGTCTGGATGGCGGCCGGGGTTTCGATGGTGGTCATGGTGATTGCCTCGGTGGTGTGTGGAGCCGGGATGGAGGGCTGACGTCCCGGGCCCGGGTTTCAGCGCTGGACGGTGAGCAGGTCGGCGAGGTCGATGCGGGTGAGGAACTCGCGGCGGATGTGGTCGGCGATCTCGGAGACCTCCTCGGATCCGTCATTGGCGGGGTCGACGTGAACGCGGTAGGGGCGCTGTCCGGCGGGCAGGGCGACGATGCGGGCGATCTCGTCGGAGACCAGCGACGCCCTCGCGCCCTCGGGGGCCAGGCCGGCGAGCTTGGTCGCCACCTGGTCCAGCAGGCCGGCGTACTTGGTCTCGTACTCGGCCTCGACGGTGGTGTCGTCGGGGTGGCCGGAGTGGGCGAAGTGGTTGGTGCCGCTGGTGAACGAGCCGGGGACGATGATCGAGGTTTCCACGCCCCAGCGGGCGAGTTCGCCGGCGTAGGACACCGCGAGGGAGTCCATGCCGGCCTTGGCGGCGAAGTAGGGGGCGAGGTAGGGCGGGGTGCCACCTTTGACGCTGGTGCTGGACACCCAGATCACCAGTCCTTGTCCGTGCCGGCGCATGCCCGGCAGCGCGGCGCGGTTGACGCGCTGGGTGGACAGCACGTTCACGTTGTAGAGCTCGGCGAGCTGGGCGGGGGTGAACGCCTCGGCCGGCCCGGTCACCATGTGCCCGGCATTGTGGATCAGCACGTCGATGTGGCCGTGCTCGGCCTCGATCCCTGCGATGGCGGTGTCGACCGAGTCTTGGGAATTCACGTCGAGCTCGATGGAGCGCAGGTCGACGTTGTGCTCGTTGGCGTAGTCGGCGGCGGCCTGGACCTGGGGCGCGTTGCGGCCGGTGGTCTGGCGCATGCCGGCGTAGACCGTGTGGCCGGCGTCGGCCAGCGCGCGGGCGGTCAGAGCCCCGAAACCGCTGGAGGCGCCGGTGATGACGACGACGTTGCCGGTGGCGGACATGGACGTGGTTCCTTTCATCAGTGACAGCGGGGAGCGGGATTTTGCGTGTGCGGCAGGGGTCAGGCGAGGCCGCCGTTGGCGTAGATGATCTGTCCGTTGACCCAGCGCGCGGGGCCGGCAAGGAACGAGACGACCTCGGCGATGTCCTCTGGCCGGCCCAGCCGCTCGAGCGGGGTCGCCCGGGCGAAGTTCGCGATGGTGGCGTCGTCCTTGCCGTCCAGGAACAGCGGGGTGGCGGTGGGGCCGGGCGCGACGGCGTTGACGGTGATGTCCCGGCCGCGCAGCTCACGGGCCAGGGTGAGGGTCAGGCCCTCGACTGCGGCCTTGCTGGCGACGTAGGCGCCGTAGGTCGGCAGCTGGGTGCGGACCACCGAGGTCGAGAAGTTGACGATCGCGCCACCCGGGCGGACCGTCCGCGCCGCCTGCTGGGAGACCACGAAGGTGCCGCGGATGTTCGTGCGGTGCATCCGGTCCAGGTCGGCGAGGTCGAACGTCGCGATCGGCGCCAGGATCATGATGCCGGCGGTGTTCACGACCACGTCGATACCGCCGAAGGCCGACTCGACCACGTCGAACGCCGCGCTCATCGCGGTCTCGTCAGCGACATCGCCTCCCACTGCGAGGGCCCTGCCACCGGCCGCGGTGATCGCGGCCACGGTGTCCTCGGCCCTGGCCTGGTTTCCCGCGTACTGTACGGCGACCGCGAGCCCGTCCTTGGCAAGCCGCTCGGCCACGACACGGCCGATGCCGCCCGAGCCGCCGGTGATCAGCGCGACGCGATCGGTAAGGGGGGTGCTCATGAGTTCTCCCTTCGAGCCTTCAAATGAACGCCACGTACATATAAGCATGAAATGAACGCAGCGTCCATATCAGGGGGAGGGGTCTTTCTGGGTTGCGTGGACCGCCCAGGGCCGTGTCCGGGACGGTCGCGTCACCTGGTCCCGGACGTGAGAGCTGTGTCACATCCCCTTTCCGCAGGTCACCGAGCTGTGAAGTTGGGTGGTGATGCGGTTTGCCGTTCGGTTGCGCGTCGCTGGATGGCGTCCGAACGGAGGCGGAGGGCTCAGGCGGCGGCTGCGAGGGTGGCCGGAGCCGCCTCGGGTCGATGGTGTGGCCGGGCCGGCACGGCGGGACGTCAGCGTGATGAACGCCCATGGGATGCAGGCTTCCGCGTGGGACATCTGGCGTTCGTAGTCCCCTGCGTTGCATGGCGCTCGCATCGTCCACGAGTTCGACCGTTCGACCATCCGCCTCATCGGCAGCACGACGAAGCCGTCGGTGTCCTTGGGACGGGGGACGACCTTGATGGTGATGCCGAAAGTCTTCTGACCCCAGGCGATGTGCTCGGCTGAATTGACTGCGGCGAACGAGGAAGTCTTCCTGGCGCCAGTGTCACCCCGGCCACTGACAGCGCTTTGTCGGGCTGCGAAGCAGCTTCCCTGACACCTCGCCGCAGGCCGGCCCCACATTGATCACGTCGGAGCAGACCGATCACCGACTGTCGGCGCGGACCGCTCCGGACGTGACAGGGCCAGGGCGGTGAGGAAGATAGCGCACGGCTGCCGCCACTGCCTCCTGCGTCGTGGTGGTTTGGGCGAGGGCGTCCGTGCCCGTGAGCTTCGCGCTGACCGTGTACCGGTCGACGTCATGCGCGAGCAGACACGGCCCGTAGATGGTCAAGTGCGGGCGGGTGGTGGTCGAGAAGCGCAGCGTCCAGTGGCTGGTAAACGGGTAGAGACCCCGTAGTGCCGACTCGGCATATGCCGCCTCGACCAGCGCATGATAGGCATTTCCGGGTCGCTCCAATTCCCTTGCCTCGGTGCGCAGATGCTGCCACTCGGATTCGGTCAGGTGCACCGGATCGTGGTCGGGCACCTCGAAGCGGCCGGTCAGGTGCACGAACGCAGCAGCCTTCCGGATCTCGCTCAGAGCGACCCCGTCGTGCCACGCCTGCGCGGCCCTGACGACCTGCGCCAGATCCTCGGTGTCGCCGTCGATGAGTGCCATGCCTTGGAACGACTCCTCACCGCGGATCGACCAACGCCGTTTGATCGCCCACGAGCGGACGAGCAGAGCCTCGCGATGCGGCAGCGTGCTCGCGACGGTGGCATGGATCAATGGGCTGGAAGCCGAGGCCGTGACGGGGATGGAGAAACCGCCCTCTTCCGCCACTGCTCGGAGCGCGGCGCCGAGGCTGCCTCGGGCCGCGATGTCGGGATACAGCACGACTGGATCAGGGTGGTCGGCCACAACCTCTGATTGTGCCGGAAGCGCGAGGCACAGGCCGATGAACTGGTGGCGGGGGTGCTGGCGTTGCGCGTCGCAGGCAGCGCGCATGACCACCTGGGAGCGGATGGCGGTCCAGGGCCATGGTCGCTCTGCACGCAGCCGTCCGGGGCTTGACCCGGAATCTTGGACACGGGCTATGCGGCTGGGGCCAGGATAGTTGATGTTGGGTCGACTGCTGTCTCGTAGGCGATGGGACTGCGTTGTCCGAGGCTGGAGTGGCGGCGTCGGGTGTTGTAGCGGTGCAGCCAGCGGAACAGGTCGAGGCGTGCTT
Organism: Streptomyces flavusporus; assembly: GCF_046267975.1. Classification (NCBI taxonomy): domain Bacteria; kingdom Bacillati; phylum Actinomycetota; class Actinomycetes; order Kitasatosporales; family Streptomycetaceae; genus Streptomyces; species Streptomyces flavusporus. The sequence goes on from NZ_CP176503.1 coordinate 9,811,962, forward strand.
CGCGCTCGTCGGCCCAGGCACTGCGGCCCTGGAGCGTCTCCCGCTTGCAGGTCGCGTTGAAGGACTCGGCGAGCGCGTTGCACGTCCTGGCGGTTCGGCTGATGGAGGCCGGCCACACCGCCGAGGAGGTGGTCGACTGGGCGCAGCGTCCCGTCGTGGCGCGAGGCCACTGCGGCCGCCCTTGATGCCTTCTCCACCGCTGCGATGCGTAGTTGGCGGGAGATCGCTGACCAGGACCCTCAGCCGTGGAAGGTCGCGATGGCGGGCCATGCGGCCCAGTTGAAGACGTTCCTCCTCAGGACACCGCGGACACAGTAGAACCCCTCTACGGGTAGGACAGTGGTGGCCCCGGGCGGGGGTGGAGGTGGGGAGCGGGCGGAGGAGGTGGCCGGAACGGATCGTTGGCGCCCCCAGATTGCGGCCTCACCGTGTGTGTGCACCTGCTGCCGCCTGGACAAACCTGATGCCTCTTGTCCCTCCACCCCCTCTGCAGAGCGCCGACTTGGGAGTGGTTCGACGAGCCGACCCAAAACCGGTCAAGCTCCCTGGTCCGAATAGATCCGCATGGTCAATGGTGCTGCCGCACTCGCCCAGGCCGCCGTCGAGGCGGCTCAGGTCCCAGCGCACCGCACTACCCGGCGAGTTGTCGGCCGCCTCGATGGTGGCCCGCCTCGCGAAGGGGGTGATGGCCCTCGAAGAAGAGATCTCCGAGCTCGGCGACCGGATCGAGGCCCGGTTCTTACGAGCACCCGCACGCAACTGTGATCCGCAGCCTGCCCGGCATGGGCGTCGTGCTGATGCCGCATCAGACAGCGTTCGCCCTGTTGCTGCCTGGCGTCAGCTTGTGCTGAGAAGCCGTCTCTCAACCGAACGTGATCGGTTGATCCTTGCTGGTCAGGAATGGTTTCGCTCGGGGTGAGGGAGGGATGCGGCGTCTTGTGTCCGCTTCATGACCGAGGGGTGCGCGGTGGCGTCGGTGCTGGGAATGCTGGAGGAGCGGGAGGCGGCTGCCCGTGTGCGGGTGGAGGGTCTGCGGGAGGAAGCCGCTCGGCTGGCTGAGGTGTTGGAGGCCGCGGAGATCGAGCTGGACCGGCGGGTGATCGCGCGGGAGGAGCTGCTCGAGGCCCTGGCTGTGTCTGCGGCCGAGTCCACTGCGGTGACGGAGAGCGGGGCGGAGCAGGAAAGGGCGCCATCGACCGTGCCGGTGCCGGGCTCGACGGTGCCGCCGTGGCGGGACGGGCTGCCGGTGACGGTGCTGGCGCCGGACTATCAGCGGATTCTGGGCGTGCTGGAGGAGCGGCGCTCAGCGGGCGAGGGACCGGCGAAGGCCAAGGAGGTCGCGGTTCAGCTGGGCCTGGGGACGACACCGGCGAAGGTCGAGGGGGTGCGCTCGAAGGCCAGGCGCCTGGCGGAGCGCGGGTGGCTGCTGCAGGAGACGTCGGGAGCGTTCAGCGCCGGCCGGCGGCCCGTGGCCGCGCCAGGCGCCGGCTCATCCGCGTGACCATCGACCACCGGATCATCGCCTCGCTGGAAGCGGGCAGCGTCTCGTAATCTCTCGCCAGACGGCGGGAGTTCATCAGCCAGGCGAACGTGCGCTCCGCCACCCAGCGTCTGGGGAGCACCACGAACCCTGTCATGTCGTCGGTGCGCTTGACGATCTCCAAGGTCAGGGCGAGTTTGTCCCGGCACCAGTCGACGAGGCCGCCGGTGTAGCCTCCGTCGGCCCAGACCAGGGTGATGTCGCGGTGCAGGCGGCGCAGCCGTCTCAGCAGGCCGGCCGCGGCGTCGCGGTCGCCGATGTTCGCGGCGGTGACCGCGACGACCAGGAGCAGGCCGAGGCAGTCGGTCACGATGTGCCGTTTGCGGCCCGGCACCTTCTTCCCGCCGTCGTAGCCGCGTGAGGAGGCCGGCACCGTCGCGGCGGCCCGCACCGACTGCGCGTCGATGATCCCCGCCGTGGGCTCGGCCTGGCGGCCCTCGCGTTCACGGACCCTCCCGCGCAGCCGGTCATGGAACTCGGCGATCAGCCCGTGCTCGCGCCAACGGCGGAAGAAGGCGTAGACCCGGCCCCATGCGGGGAAGTCCGCGGGCATCGCCCGCCAGGAGATCCCGCCCGCGACCAAATAGCGGATCGCGTCCAGCATCTGGCGGTGGCAATACCCCTCGGGCTGCCCGCCTCTGCCTTGGAGCCAGGCCGGCACCGGCAGCAACGGCCGGATGGCCGCCCACTCCGCGTCCGTCATGTCCGACGGATACCGGCGCACCCGATCGGGATGATCGGCCGCGTTGCCGTACACGTGCGCGAGGCAATCGCACGACACGGCGGGCGAGTTGAAGTGGGCGGGCTCGGGCGCGTACAACAACGACAACAGGGCCTCCGGGAACCGCTCGGATTGGGGTCGCACCCCCGAGCTACCAGGAGGCCCTGCCTTCATGCGCGTACGGCCGGAAGATCACCCGACCAGGAACTCCGTTCGATCTGCACGTTCCAAGATCGGTTGAGAGACGGCTTCTGAGTGGCGTGGTTTGCTCAGCGTCGAGTTGGTGGTCGGCCCAGACGTAGCTTTCGGGGAGCAGGTCGGTGATGGAGACGGTTCGGAGACGGTCGCCTGCGCCGACGATGACCTTCAGGGCTGGGAAGTAGTCGAGAAGGACTTGGCGGCACCGGCCGCATGGGGGAACGACTCCCCGGTCGCGGTCGCCCACGGCCACGATCGTGTCCAGCTCGTATGTGCCCTGGGCCGCCGCCGTGCCGATGAGGACCAACTCGGCGCAGGGGCCGCCGGTGAAGTGATAGGCGTTCACCGCGGTGACGATCCGGCCGTCCCGGGTGCGGGCCGCGGCCGCCATCGTGTGGTTGTCGCCACGGCATCGAGTGCGCGCGACGTGGGCTGCGGCCTGGATGAGTTCGTGGTCGACGGGGTGGGGATGTGTGGTCATCTTCTCTGCCTTCGTGCGGTGTCGGGCGACGTTGGCGCGAGCGACGATGGTGCGCAAGCGAATATCGGCGGTGTGCGTGTTCCGCCGGATGATGTAGCGGCGGATCATACGGGTCTGGGCCTTGTGGGTGGGGTGGTCGGTGCCGTCGAGGGTGAAGTAGCGCAGGGCGGTGAACTGGGCCTCGATGCGGATCAGCCAGGAGGAGTTGGTCAGGGTGTAGGCGATCTCGACGTTGGTGGCCTCGGCCCAGTCGGCAACCCGGCGGCATTTCTTGCCGGTCTCACTGTGAGGCGACCGTTCTGGCCACGGGGCCGCGGGAAAATCCGAGCGCGACCCGTCAGCGGCGCCGGTGGGTGTTGAGCCGGGCGGCCTGGCGTGTCAGGTGGTCGCGCTCGGCGAGGTTGGGTGCCTTGTGGGCCGCCTCGGCGTACAGCCGTGCCGCCGTCGCCAGGTCGCCGTCGCGCTCGTGGAGGTACGCCGCCACCGCGGTGTGGCGGGGCAGGGAGTCGTCCAGCGCCGCGAGCGCCGCCAGGCCGGCGCGCGGTCCGTCGGCCTCGCCGACGGCCACCGCGCGGTTGAGCCGGACGACCGGGCTGTCGGTCAGGCGCGTGAGCTCGTCGTACCACTCGACGATCTGCACCCAGTCGGTCTCCTCGGCGGTGGGGGCGTCGGCGTGGAGGGCGGCGATGGCGGCCTGGGCCTGGAACTCGCCGAGCCGGTCGCGGGCGAGGGCCGCCTGCAGGATCTCGACGCCCTCGGCGATCGAGTGGGTGTCCCACCGGCCGCGGTCCTGCTCGGCGAGCGGCACCAGGCTGCCGTCGGGCGCGGTCCGGGCGGCGCGCCGGGCGTGGTGGAGCAGCATGAGGGCGAGCAGCCCCGCCACCTCGGGGTGGTCGACCGCGGCGGCGAGCTGCCGGGTGAGCCGGATGGCCTCGGCGGCGAGGTCGACGTCGCCGGAGTAGCCCTCGTTGAAGACCAGGTAGAGGACGCGCAGCACGGTGGCGACGTCGCCGGGCTGGTCGAACCGCACGCCGGCCACGGTGCGCTTGGCGCGGCTGATCCGCTGGGCCATGGTCGCCTCGGGCACCAGATAGGCCCGGGCGATCTGGCGGGTGGTGAGCCCGCCGACGGCGCGCAGCGTGAGCGCGATGGCCGACGACGGCGTCAGCGAGGGGTGGGCGCACAGGAAGTAGAGCTGGAGCGTGTCGTCCGCCGCGGGCGCGGGCCCCGGTGCCGGTTCCTCGTCGAGGCGGTCCTCACGCCGGCGGCGGGCGGCGTCCGTCCGGGCCTGGTCGAGGAACTTGCGCCAGGCCACGGTGACCAGCCAGCCCTTCGCATCCCGCGGCGGGTCGGCCGGCCAGACGCGGACCGCCTCGACCAGCGCGTCCTGCACGGCGTCCTCGGCCGCCGCGAAGTCGGCTCCGCGGCGGACGAGGACGGCGAGCACGCTCGGCGTGAGGCTCCGGATCAGGGCCTCGTCCATCGATGAGGTCACTCCGTGATGGTGGGCGGCGCGGCCAGGAACGGGCGCAGCTCGAGCCACTCGTGGATCGGCTTCCCGCCCGCCCCGGGGGCCGCCGACAGCTCCCCGGCCAGCTCGACGGCGCGCTCGTAGCTGTCGACGTCGATCACCATCCAGCCGGCGATGAGGTCCTTGGTCTCGGCGAACGGGCCGTCGGTGACCGGCGGGCGCCCCTCACCGTCGTACCGGACCCACGTCCCCTCGGGGGCGAGCGCCTGACCGTCGACGAACTCGCCGGTCTGCTCCAGCCGGGCCGCAAAGTCGTGCATGTACTGCATGTGCGCCGAGATCTCCTCCGGCGTCCACTGGTCCATGGGCACGTCGTTGACCGCTGCCGGGGCGCCGCGGTAGTGCTTGAGCAGCAGGTACTTGGCCATCGTGTCTCTCCTCGGTGCTGATGCGACCCATTGTGGTCGCGTTCACCTCGGGGACGGAGCCGATCACGGGTTCTCGACATCGCCAGCCGATTTTTTTCTGGCTCCCGTGGAAGAGCCTGGGTGAGCCGTCTCGCGGTGTCCGGGTCCACGGCGTGGCGCGAGGGCGAGACGGAGCACGGCCTTGATGCCGTCCGGCAGCGCGACGATGGCCGTGTAGCGGTTGGTGCGCTCGACGAGCGTGGCGACGGCCGAGGGGCGTGTGCCATCACGAGGTCGCCCTCCCAGTGGCCGGGGACCTTGCGGTCCTCGACCTCGGCAGGGCGGGCGCTGATGGGCACCATGGCGCGGATGACACCCCTTCCGGTGGATCGGCGGGGCCACCTTCGGGCAGCGCACGGGTCGCGCAGACCGCAGCTTCTGGGTGAGGCTGCGGTCGATCGCCTGGCGGCGGCGCGGTCGTAGAGCGAGAGATGGATCGCTTCATGAGAGATCTGCATGGCTGCGTCGCCGGGGAACTGGCGTCGCAGCCAGCCCGCTATCTGCTCGGGTGACCAGCAGAGGGCGAGCTTGGACTCCGGGCCGTGCGTCAGATGGCGAGAGAGGCGAGCCAGTCGGTCAGGATCTGGTTGGTCTCCAGGGGGGCGTTCCTGCTGGATGAAGTGGCCGCAGCCGTCGAGGACGTGCGAGGCGGCAGGGCTGGGCAGGGTCATGGGGTACGCCGTGATGGCATCGGCCAGCCAGGTGGTGGAGGCATCCAGACTGCCGCCGATGAACAGCGACGGCTGGGTGATGGCGGCTCCGTGGAAGTCGGCCAGGTTCTCCCAGTCGCGGTCCATGTTCCGGTAGCGGTTCAGGGCGCCGGCCATGCCGGTGCGTTCGAACTCTCCGGCATAGACGTCGAGGTCGTGTTCGCTGAGCCAGGCCGGACGCCGGCCGGCGGGGAAGCGGTCGCGCAGTATGCCGCCGCCCCAGACGCCACCACCGTTCCCGAGATCAGCTCGGGCGACAAGGCGTCGTGCGACGAGTTCGCCTACGCCTCTACCTACAACTCCGGCGGCATGCCCGCCAGCATAGGCGGCATGACGAGGTCGACACCGGCAACGACTGCGTGCAGACCTATGCCACCCGGGTCAAGCAGGGCGAATGGCACCTGTACGACGACGTCCGTGAGGCTGCTCCGACATGGACGGAGGTGTGTGGCCGCTCGGCCATGTCGGGATGGATCAACTCCACCTCGATGGGGGGAGCGTTCAGCTCGGGCTTCTCGACCAAGTACCGCATGCTGGACAAGGACCCGTGCTGGGTGGACTTCCCCAGTTCGCGCACTGCGATGCGTCCAAGGTGACCGTGGCCTGCACGGTTCCCAAGCCGTGACAGGTTGCTGACCGCTGGTGGGGCACAGCACCGGGTTCTCGCTGTGCCCACCAGCCCCACGTTGTGTACGGAAGGAGAAATCGGCAATGCCCGACCACCTTGCATGGATCGCCGATGCCTGGCACAGCGCGAACCTGAACGCCACCGACCTGTACATCACCTGCGCCCGCGGCCTCAGCCCTCAGCAGCTGGCCGAACGCATGGCCGACCATGAGCCTGTCGAGGTCGGGCCTGCCCTCACCATCCAGGAAGCGTCCCGCATGGTCGACCTCGCGCAGATCTACTGCGTCGGCCGCATCGGCCAAAGCGGCGGCTGGTCGTTCATCGTGGAGTGCGGGGGCAGCGAAGGCTGGTCGCTCGACCCGGCAGTGTCCCGCGGCGGCGCCGAGGTGCTGATATTCGACCCACGGCCGGACGATCCGCCCTCCTTCTTCCGGTACCTCGCCGACGGTGAGGTGCAGCTGCACTTCGAGTTGGGCTTCGGCTATGACCCCGCCGGAGCCCAGCCTGACCTGCTGCGCCCGGCGCTGGAAGCGGCCGGAGTCATCCCGCCGGAAGACTGCATCGATGACCCGCTTGGCGAGGACGAGGAGCTGTCGCCTGTCGAAGAGAAGCGCCGGGTGTTGAAAGTCGCCGGTGAGCATTTCGGGCTGTCACTGCCGCGGCAGGTGATCGAGCGCGGGCAGCTTCCTGCCGTGGTCACCCGCACCTCACCTCCGTCCTCCTGGTGACCACGAGCGTGCTCAGAGATCCGATAGGCGCCCCAAGGGCAGCAGCATCGGTCACGTCCACGGACGTGACCCAGACGACACGGGGCCAGCAGCATGGAACGGCGAAGCCGATGCCGTACCAAAGGGGCAGCGTGGAACTCGGTCCGGTGAAGGGAGCTGTGCAGGACGGCTTCGGCGCCGTGGTCACACCGGCCGCAGCGTGGTCATCTCGCTGGCTCTATCCTGCGTCTGCAGGAGACGAGCAGTCGTCGAGGGGGCCGATGGGAATGGCGGCAGTGCGCATGGCGGCAGCAGTGCTGGTCACGTGGGCTGCGTTGATCGTGCTCTTGCTCGCGCCGTCGCCCCTGCCGGAGCAGTGGCGCTACTACATCTACTCGCCGGCGAGTGTGGGCTCGTGGATGCTGGCCATGCTCGTCGCGCCCGTCGTGGTCTGCGTCGTTAAATGGCGATGGATCAAGTCGGGCGGCAGCTGAACTCTGGTCTGTTGAGGAGCCGGTGGGTGTGGGCTGCCCGGGAACGCCTGGTCAGTGACGACAGATGGAAGCCCATTCGTCGCCAGCCTTTGTGAATTCCTTTTACGCCCGCGTCCACCGCAACCTCACCCAGGAACAGGTATGCCTCGCCGTCCCGATCGGCCGCAGTCACGGTGGGCTGAGGCAGCGACGGTCGACACCCCCTGGAGACACCTCCGGGAGGTTGTCAGCAGCGTCGGGTCTGGTAGGGGACGGGGGTGGGTTTCGGTTCGGGAGATGTCGGGCATCGGCGCAGGGCGACGAGGAGGGTCAGCACGATTCCGCCTGCCACGACGAACAGCGTGGTGCTGATCCCGTCGGCGGTGGCGATTCGAAGCTGTTCACCGGTAAGGCCATCGAGGCCGGCAGTCGCTACCAGGACGAGGATGGCGAGGCCGACGGCTGCGCCCGCGCCTGAGCCGGTGGAGGCGATGCCGGAGGCGGTGCCTTGTTGTCGGTCGGGGATTGCGGTGGCGGCGGCGATGAACATGGTGGTGAAGACAATCCCGTCGCCGATGCTGAGCACCACAAGGCCGGGGATGAGTTCGATATATGTGCCGTTCGGCGAGATCGCGAGAGCGAGTGCGACCGCCCCGAGCGCACCGACGGCGAGGGCTGCGGCCAGCGTGCGCCTGAGTCCGAACCGTGTCACGAAGTGGCCTGCGGTTGTCGAACCGGCCACCACCACTGCCGTGGGGATGAGGAAGGCGGCGCCGGTCTGCAAAGCGTCGTAGCCCAGAACTTCCTGGAAGTAGATGGACAGGAAGTAGAGCACGGAGCCGAAGGTCGCCATGAACATGAACGCGATGACGACGCCGGTGATCAGGTTGGGGTTGGAGAGCAGCCGGGGTGGCATGAGCGGATCGTGACTACGCCGCTCGATGATGACGAAGGCTCCGGTCAGCAGTAGGCCCGCCGCTGCGCTGACCAGGATGCCCGGCGAAAGCCAGCCGAGTCCGGGGCCTTGCACGAGGGCGAACACGATGAGCGTGACACCGAGAGTGACGCTGAGCGCACCGGAGAGGTCGAACGTGCGGCCCCTTTCGCGTTCACCATCCCGGGGGATCAGAACGAAGGCAAGCAGCAGCGCAGGGCCGGCCAGGGCGACGTTCACGAGGAAGACCGCTTCCCAGCCGAACGCCTGCGTGAGAAGACCGCCGAGCAGCACGCCGATGACGAGTCCTGCCGCGCCTGACCCTCCCCAGATTCCCAATGCGCGGTTGCGGGCGTGGCCTTCGACGAAGGTGGTGTTGATGATCGCGAGGGTGGTGGGGAAAACGAGCGCCCCGCCGAGACCTTGGAATGCTCGGGCGGCGAGGAGCATTCCGGTGCTGGTTGCGAGTCCTCCTACGAGCGATGCCCCGGCGTAGAGTGCAAGGCCGGTGGCCAGGATTCGGCGTCGTCCGAGCAGGTCAGCGGCACGCCCGCCGAACAGTAGAAAGCCGGCCGAGGCTACTGCATAGGCGCTGATGACCGACTGCAGCGTCTGCACGGAATAGCCAAGGTCGCGTGCGATATCGGGCAGTGCCACTACCACGATGTACTGGTCGAGCGAAACGATCAGCATGGCGAAGGACAGGAGCGTCAGCGTCGCTGTCTCACGGTTCCAACCGAGGCTGCCGGGCGCAGATGACGTCTGTCTGGGTGGCACGGCAGCACTCCTGATGATCGGTCAAGTCTGCGCTGGGGCCTGCTGGGGAAAGTCCGTCTGCTCCGGGCGGGCGTGCCCCCGCCGAAAGGACGGTTGCCAAGACCCTATACAGCTCGCCCGCACCATCCCGTCAACGACCCACGCTCGTCAGACGGCGCTCAGGCGACCGGTCTTCGAGGCCCCGGCCCAGGCCCGCACCGCGAGCCGCACCTCCACTCGCGACATGTCCTCCAGCAAACGGGGCGGCCGGCGCTCCCGCTCCGGTGCCGGCGGCCCCGCCTACGGCCAGTTCTACGCGGAGGCCGCCGCCGCAACATCCGCGGCCGCTCGTCGATGAACAAGGCGGAAGTCAAGCGCAAGCTCGGGCGCTGACGCCGACGAGCAAACCCGCGGCCTCACTCGAGCGGCCGAGCGGCTCGGCGCCAGGACGCACGTGGTCAGAGGGGCTGGAGCCGGGTGTGCAGGAGGCAGAATTCGTTGCCTTCCGGGTCGGCCAGGACGTGCCAGTTCTCGGTGCCGGTCTGGCCGACGTCGGCGGGCCTGGCGCCGAGAGCGAGCAGCCGCTCCAGCTCGGCGTCCTGGTCGCGGTCGGTGGCGTTGACGTCGATGTGCAGTCGGAGCTTCCCGGTCCGCGGGGCGCTGCTGGGGCTGAGGACGAGGGTGGGCTGCGGGCCGCCGAAGCCGGCGTCGGGCGGCCCGATCTCGATGCTTCCGTCGTCCTCCCGGCCGAGTTCGACGTAGCCGAGGACCTCGCTCCAGAATGCGGCGAGCCGGTCGGGGTCGGCGCAGTCGATGACCAGCTCACTGATGCGGCATGCCATGCCCGTCAGTGTACGTAGTTGACATCCTCCCCCTACTTTTAGTAGGGCTTTGTTAGGTACCCCGATTGATCATCGTCAGGTAGATTGTGATGTTCTGTCAGGTGTGACACCTGAGGAGATGGAGACGGTCCGCCCGCGCCTGGAGGCGTTCGCGGCGGAGATGCTCGGTTCGCTGGCGCGTCGGGACCAGCGGGCCAAGGGCGAGCTGTATCTGCGCGGGCTGATGCTGGACGGCAAGCGCAAGTCCATGCAGCCGATGGCCGAGCGCCTGGGCGTGGACCACCAGCAGCTGCAGCAGTTCGTCTCATCGTCCACCTGGGACTACTCCAAGGTCCGTGAGCGGCTGGCCCGTTGGGCTGCCGCGCACATTTCTCCCGAGGCGTACGCGATCGATGATGTCGGCTTCCCCAAGGACGGCTACGACTCACCGGGGGTGGCGCGGATGTACTGCGGCGCCCTGGGTAAGCGCGGCAACTGCCAGGTCGGCGTCAGTGTGAACCTGGTCAGTGACCGTGCGTCATCGGCTGTCGACTGGCGCCTGTTCCTGCCCGAGAGCTGGGACGACACCAAGTACGGCGAGGACGCGCTGATGGCCGAGGCGATCCGGCGCCGCCGCGCCAAGGCGGGAATCCCGGACACCGAGCGGCACCGGGAGAAGTGGCGCCTGGCGCTGGACATGCTCGACGAGGTGCGCGACAACTGGGAGTTGCCCGACCTTCCGGTCGCCGCCGACGCCGGATACGGCGACGCCACCGGCTTTCGCGAGGGCCTGACCGAGCGCGGCCTGACCTACGCGGTCGCGGTCAAAGCCACCACGACCGCGCACCCCGGCAATGCCACACCCCAACGCCCGCCGTACTCCGGGCAGGGCCGCCCTCCCGTGTCCGCCTACCCCCAACCGCACACCACCCTGCGCGCCCTGGCCCTGGCCGTCGGCCGAGCGGCCACCCGCACCGTCACCTGGCGCCAGGGCAGCAAGGCCACCAGACGCAACCCGAACGCCGAGATGCGCTCGCAGTTCCTGGCCCTGCGGGTCCGACCGGCCAACCGCACCATCCGCCGCGCCGCCGACGGCTCCCTGCCCGACTGCTGGCTGCTCGTCGAGTGGCCACCCGACTCCGCCGAGCCAACCGACTACTGGCTCTCGACGCTTCCCGCCGACACCCCACTGCGCGAACTGGTACGAATCGCCAAGATCCGATGGCGAGTTGAGCACGACTACCGCGAGCTCAAGGACGGTCTGGGCCTGGACCACTTCGAGGGCCGCAACTACCTCGGCTGGCACCGCCACGTCACCCTCGCGTCCCTCGCCCAGGCCTTCTGCACCATGCTCAGGCTCGACCCAAAAGCCCCTGCGCCGGCCTGACCCTCTACGCGGTCCTCCGCGAACTCCAGGCCCTCCTGGCCACCTGGACCGGCGCCTGCTCGATATGCGGCCAACCCGCACCAGCACCCGAACCCCACCACAGGACCTAACAAAGCCCTACTAGTGCCGCGGCAGGCAACGTTCGCCCCGTCGCGACGCCCGGCACGCCCTCTCGCCGCACCGGCCGAAAGCCCAAGTACGTCCAGTACGAGGACTTCCGGCCGGCACGCCGAGAGCACGCACCGGACGCCGCTCCTTGACGGGCAAACGTTGCCTGCCGCGGCACTAGCCGGGCCATGAGTAGGGAAAGCGAACCGCCCGTGACGAGCACCGCCTCAGCCACCCCTGCCGGTATATCCCCCCGGCCCGAGGCCCAGCGCCGCGTCCTCGCCGTCCTGGTCAGCAGCCAGATTCTGAGCGGGGCGGGGCTCGCGGCCGGCATCACCGTCGGAGCCCTGCTCGCGCAGGACATGCTCGGCTCCACCGACCTCGCGGGCCTGCCCAGCGCCCTGTTCACCGCCGGCTCGGCCCTCGCCGCCGTCGCGGTGGGCCGCATCTCCCAGGCCCGGGGCCGCCGACCGGGCCTGGCCGCGGGATACCTGACCGGCGCCGTCGGCAGCGCGGGCGTCATCGCCGCCGCCGTCGCCGACAACCCCGTGCTGCTCTTCGTCGCCCTGTTCGTCTACGGCGCCGGCACCGCCACCAACCTCCAGGCCCGCTACGCCGGAGCGGACCTCGCCGCCCCCGCCCACCGCGCCCGCGCCGTCTCCACCGTCCTGGTCGCCACCACCCTCGGCGGCGTCGTCGGCCCCAACCTCGCCGCACCTACCGGCACCCTCGCCGACACCCTCGGCATCCCCATCCTGGCCGGGCCGTTCCTGCTCTCCGGCACCGCCTACGCGCTGGCCGCCCTCGTCCTCGCCGTATGGCTGCGCCCCGACCCCCTGCTGCTCGCCCGCAGCCTCGACCTCCAGCGGCGGACGACGGGTGACGTCGCCGAGCCGGCCCCCGCACACAGGCGGGGTCCCGGGCTGATGACGGGCGCGCTGACGATGATCCTCACCCAGCTCGTCATGGTCGCGATCATGACGATGACCCCCGTGCACATGCACGACCACGGCCATGGCACCGCCGCGTCCGGCCTCGTCATCGCCATCCACGTCGGCGCCATGTACCTGCCCTCACCGCTGACCGGCTGGCTCGTCGACAGGTACGGCCGTACCGCGATCGCCGCCGCCTCCGGCCTCACCCTCCTCGCCGCCGGAATCACCGCCGCCGCGGCGCCCGCGGACTCCGTCGCCCTGCTCGCCCTGGCGCTCGCCCTGCTGGGGCTGGGCTGGAACCTCGGCCTCGTCTCCGGCACCGCGATGATCACCGACGCCGTGCCGCTGGCCACCCGCGCCAAGACACAGGGCATGGTCGACGTCTCCATCGCCATCGCCGGCGCCACCGGCGGCCTCGCTTCCGGCCTCGTCGTCTCCGCCGCCGGCTACGCCGTCCTCGCCCTCACCGGCGGCGTCCTCGCCCTCGCCGTCCTGCCCGCCATTGCCGCCACCGCGAGCAGCCGGTGAGCCGGCCCACCCCGCCCGCCGAAGCCGACCTCACCGTCGACGGCACCGGCCTGCTCTGCGTCACCCTCCTGCTGCGCCTGCGCCGGGCCATCGACGGGGCGGCACCGGGCACCGTCGTCCACGTCATCGCCACCGACCCCGCCGCACCGCTCGACCTGCCCGCCTGGTGCCACCTGACCGGACACCAATACCTCGGGCCCGTCACTGGTACGGGCCAGTCGATGTATGGGCTGCGGCTCGCCGCCGACGCGCACCCCACCTGTCCTGATGCGCCATGGCAGCGGACTGCACGATGAGATCTGGCGCTTCTCTCCGGAAGAACGTGTCTGGTCTTTGACACTCACTTCCGTCGCCGCGTCCCGTCGCCGGCCCGATCGGTGGCGGGACGCGGACGACGTGGAGCGGCGAACGACACACCGACACCAGCGAAGTGGTTGTCCTGTGGTCGATGACCGCGCTCATGAGCCGACGCCTCGCCCGCCGCCCGCCCGCTGCCCAGCACCAGGGACCTGCTCCGATGCGGGCAGCGTGAACCTGCCCGGCTTCTCCTCCACCAGCCGGCCCCGCTCCACCAGCCGCTTCAGACGGGCCCTGGCGCCTTCGACGCGGGACGCGGACGCACTGTCCCAGCCCACACCACCGCCGCCTGCCGGACACCGACACCCTCGGCCCCGCCTCCAGGGCGGCGGCCATGACCACCTGACAGTCCGCCGCCAGGACCTCCACCCCGACCGCGTCCTCCCGGTGAGGCACCGACCTGCGCGGCCCGACCGGCCGCACCGGCTTCTCCCGCGACGGCCCTTCAGGCACCACCACAGCCGAGGCATCCGTTTCGGCCAGCGCCTCCAAGTACTGCTCCAGACCGATCACCCGGAGCCTGAGAACCTCTCCCGCCTCGGCCAGGGCCGTCCGCAGACGCTCCAGCTCGGCTCCGAGTTCCTCCCCCCGCACCGCGGCGGCCTTCTGCCACGCCTCCAAAACCGCCCGCATCGACGGCATCCGCCACCCCCGACGTGATCTCGGACCAGCAACAGCCCCAGACTCCCGCAGCGGCCACGACACCACACCTGACCAGCAGAAACCACACAACAGGTGCGGAAAGAGAACGACCTCTGAAACACCCGCATGAGCACCGGCACTGTGACGGCACTGCTGACCGGACCAGCCCGTAGCCAACCGGGACATGGCGCCATGTCACACGTCAGCCGACGTATCGGGCAGACCGCGTTCATGCATGCCCCTGCCTCCCGGGGCACGCGACGGTCCACCGGCAGTCACTCACAGCCGACGGCCCCAGCTCTATGCCGGTTCAAAAGGCGGTTTCTCACGCGTTCAATGGTGATCCGTTCGCCTCACTCCTGTGTGGGCAGCCATGTGCCATGCAGCCCGAGAGGGACACGTACCGGGATACGCACGCGTGCCACCGGCCCGGCCGCCGGGTCCTCGGCCGGGAGCACCAGAAGCCAGCTGCTGTCGTCGGTCCTGTCGGTCGCGAAGGTCATCCAGTAGCCCTGATCGTCGCCCGTGGCCCCCGGAGAGGGAGCGAACGCCGGCTCGCCGACCGAGAGGTCGCCGGCCCACCACATCTGGGACACCGCGGCCTGGTCCTGGGTGTCGTACCAGCGGATGGCGTCGTACTCCCCGGACAGCAGATCCGCGGTTCGGCCGCTGTCCGCGGCCACCGCGATCCGTCGGTGCCGACGGCCGATCAACCTGTCGTCGACGCGAGGAAACTCGATACGCGAGGAGTCCAGCTCCGTACGGCGCATGCTGCCGGCCGCGGGGTCGATGACCGCCCTGGTCAGACCGCCCCGATTGGGCTCCTGCTCGCTGGCCGGGCCCAGCGACAGGCGGGACCACTGCACGTATTCGAGGACGACATCGCCATCGGGCCCGGTGTCGTAGGCATTGACTGTGTGCCACAGCCAGAATGCTTCGTCGGACGCCCACCGAACCGGTCCGCCGTCGCGCGGAATCAGTGCCACTCGCGTGCCGCGCTCCGGCCGCCATTCGATCAGCGATCCCCCGCTCATCGCGGCGGCGATGTCAAAGAAGACCGGAGCCAGGACGAGAACGAGGAAGCGGCCGGTGAGAGCCATGTCGTGGATCATCACCGGCTCGTCCACCCCGTCCACCGGAGTGGGGCCCCTGCTCACGGCGCCAGTTGGGGCGATGAGTGACCAGGTCAGATACGGCGGCTCAATGGCGTAGCAGAAGACGGCCATCTCCCCGGTCAGCGGGTCGATCTTCGGGTGGGCGGTAATCCCGGACGGCAGCATTCCGTCGAACGTCTCTCTGCCGACAGTGTCGAGTTCGGGCGTCATCCTGAACGGACAGGCGGACTCGGCCAGCGCCAGGAGGCGTCCGGCGTGCCGGACGACGTTGATGTCGGGCAGGTCTTTGAAGGTGTGGGCGAGTTCGGGGCCGACCTCCTCCGGGCCGGGCGTGATCATGGATTCGAGACCACCCCACAGGGCACGCTGCGCCTTCTCCTCGGCTCGCAGAGCAGGCGTACGCACAAACCGGTTTCGGTACCGTGCGGTGCCGCCGGACATCCACACGCCGTGCAGCATGCCGTCACCGTCTATCGGAAACAGGTACGAGCCGATGGGCGTGAAACGGGGATTGGGACCGTTGCGCAGATAGACCCCGTCCAGTTCGGCCGGTAGTTCGCCCTGGATTTCCAGATCGACTTCGTCGACTTCCTCTGTCACCGGAGTGAAGCGTCCGGAGATGTGGGCGACCCGGGTCGGGTCGAAGGATCGCGCTGCGTGCGTAGTCATGAGAACCTCCGAGGCGGCCCCATGGCACTAAAGGCGCCCCGGTGCCGCCTCTTCCAGTGAACCGTCGCAACCGCGCCGGTGCCAAACGGGCAACGGCCCACGCCGACCGAGGCGCTGCGCGCTGCGCGGCGGAGGGGGGCCAGGGCAGGCGGACTTGTTTCACACTGACACGGTCGTTGTCTCGGCCGCAGCGTTTGACCATGCCTGCGACGGGATCAGCCCAGGCGGCGGTCGGGGTGAACGACGAAGGAACGCCCGCGGCCCTGCGACAGCCGGGAAGCCCTGGCAGACAGAGTCCTGGGTGCGCAGCACATCGTTTTGCGGAGCGTGGTGATGCCGCGACCTCGACGCGGGTCATCGCACGCCAGACAGGGGTTGAATCCTTTCCACGTCAATTGATCATGACGGGCATTGGCGCCCGGTCGGAACGACGCATCGCCACCAAGGTCACCGATCACGGAAATGTGAAACAGGCACTGAACTCAGGTCGGAGGGCGATACAGCCACAGTCTGAGCAGCCGGCTGAGCCACGGCATGATCAGATATGTCAGGGACGGCAGGAGTACCGCCGGGAAGAGCGCGGCGCGCAGCGGCAGTGGCCAGCTTGCGGTTGCCGGCACGACCAGCCATTGCAGCAGGAGTACGAGGGGGTAGGCGGCCAGGAGGGTGGTGAGGGCCATTTTCCAGCGGGGCGGGGATTGCACCGTCGTGCCCGGCAGGCTGAACCAGGTCTCCATGCCGGTCGTGGACTGCCGCTCGCTGCTGATCTCGGTCGCGATGCCGGCGATCCGCCGGTGCCATGCTGCTCGCTCGCGGGAGGCCAGCCACGCCGACAGCCGCTCCGAGTCACTGAAACGCGCGATGGCGTGGAACAGGTGCCCTCTCTCGGGCCGTACCCAGACGACACCCTCGCTGCCCGGGAACCTCGAGGCGACCCGTGTGACGCCATGCGTCCATTCCTCGAACTGCGCCTCCCGGCCAGGCCTTACCTGCCAGGTGAAGACGGCGGTGACGGCTTGGTTTCGCTGTGTGATGGGCGTTCTGGTCGTGCTCACGAAGGACTGAGTGCCACGGTGGCCACGGCCCATGCTCGAGGTGCGGCGCCGGAGTCTTCAGCGCGCTGATCTTCGTGATCGCCGTCGGCGCTGACGTGCGCCGCCTGGCGGCTGCGGCCCGCGCCGGCCCCACAGCCGCCCGTGCCCGGGCACGCACACGCGCCCGTGCCCGGGCACGCACACGCGCCCGTGCCCGGGCACGCACACGCGCCCGGAACGCGGAAACCGACTGTCGTACCGAAAACCCATCGCTGGTTCAGCGCCCTGTTCGTGGCCCACACGCTGGAAGGCATCGGTTACTTCATCGCCGGCACCTTCCTGGTCGCGTCCATCGAGCAGACCTCGCCCGGCTGGATCGGCAGCGGTGCGTGGGTGCTGGTGGGACTGGCGGCCATCCCCGGCGACGTCGGGGAGATCGCCGCCCGCACCGGCTACCACTACCGCTTCGGCACGGTGATCTACCGGGGTGCTCCGCTCCCGTGCAAGTCTCCGAAGGGCGGGGCGTCGTCGGCAGCGCCGTGCTGACCAAGGAGGCCATGCACGCCCATCAGGACGTGCCGTACTCCGTGTTCAGCGGGGTCGAGGAGCGACGGTGGCTGTGCGTCACCACCGCGCGTGGCGTGGACGGCTGCACCGGCCGCCTCTCGACGGACGGCGAGGCGCCCGGAACCAGCGACTCCGTGCAGTGTGACGAGCTGCGCCAGGTCCTTGCCCCGCGCGGCGGCCCGACGATCTTCGCGGGAGACGTCAACCGGCGTCCCTTGTGCGCGCCGGAGGGGCACTGGACGCTGACCGACGCGGCCGCCGCCCAGGCGCCCGGCATCCAGCACGTGTACGGCACCTTGCGGGGACCGCGCCTGGAGATCGAAGCGGCCACCTGCGCGGATCACGACGCTCTGGTGGTTCGCGCAGGACTCAAGGACTGACCCGGCAGGCGGTGTCGGGTCGGAGGGACCGGAGGGAGGTGGCGCGACGGTGATGCGCCCCCGTTCCCTCACTCCTCCGGCCGGACGCCGACGCAGAACGTCGGCATGCCGTGCCCGAACCAGTCGCTGCTCACGCGCGCTCCCGCAGCACCAGCACCGCCCCGGCCGCCAGTACCGACAGCCCCGCCCCGGCGAGGATCGCGACGTTCGTTCCGTCCCCCAGGCCGCCGCTCGACGAGGTGACCACCGCGATCGTGAGCGCCACCCCGGCGGAGGAGCCGATGTACCGAAGAGTTTGCTGGGCACCTGAGCCCATGGCCGCCCTGGCGGCCGGAACCGACTCCACCGCCAGCAGGGGCAGCGCGGCGTTGAGCAAGCCGCTGCCGACGCCGCTGATGATCAGGCCGGGAAGCAGGCGCTGCCAGGAGTCGGCATTGATGGCGCCGAGCATCGTCAGGACACCGGCCGCGTGCAGGAGGAACCCCAGGGCAAGCTGGTGACGCGTCGGCACGCGGCCCGCCAGCCGCTTGGCCTGGAGAGCCACGCCGAAGGACAGGCCCGACCAGAGCAGGAACAGCCACGCCGTCTCGATCGGGGACAGGGCGAGTGTCTGCTGGAGGATGAAGGGCAGGAAGCTGAAGAGGCCGATCACCGCGAGGCCCGTGAACAGGCCGCCGACCGACGAGGCCAGGAAGCCGGGGCGGCGCAGCAGACCCAGCTCGATCATCGGGTTCTTCGTGCGGCGTTCCACGAGCACGAACAGGCCCACCAGCAGGACGGCCGCCAGGAACAGCAGGCCCACCGGGGCGCGGAGCCAGCCGTCACGGCCCAGGGTCAGCGCGGCGACCAGGGCGACCAGAGCCAGACCGAAGGCCAGCGCGCCCAGGACGTCAGGACGTCCGTCCCTCGGGGAGCGGGACTCCGACAACGTACGCGCCGACAGGGCCGCCACGATCAGCACCGCCGCGCCCAGGACGCCGTACGCCACCCGCCAGCTCGGTATCGCGCCCACCACCAGAGGGCCGACCGCGATGCCGCCGCTGACGAAGGCGCCCCAGACGCCCGTCGCGTGCAGTCGGCCGCGTGGACTCGGGAAGGCGTGCACCAGAAGGCCCAGGCTGCTCGCCAGAATCGCCGCGCTGGCCGCACCTTGCGCGATGCGGGCCAACGTGAACAGCCAGGTCGCGGAGGCCAGCGCGCCCAGTGCTGTGGTGACGCCGAGGGTGAGCGTGCCGACGAGGAAGATCCGGCGGCGCCCGTAGTCGTCGGCGAGGCTGCCTGCGACCAAGAGGAGGGCGGCCAGACCCAGCGGTGTGCCATTGATCAGCCAGGCCTGTGCGGAGAGCGGGGTGTGCAGGGCCGCGGCGGTGTCGCGGAGCGTGACGAGCGGGGCCGTGTACGTCATCAGCGTCACGGCTGTTGCGGCGCTGGTCAGGGTCAGGGTGGCGCGAGGCCTTGGGGCTGCTTCGGCGTGCGTCTTCACGTCGGTTGTCGCTGGTTTGGCTGGTGTGCCCGGGCGGGACATGGGGTCTGGCCTCCGGAAGCTCGCGGTGAAGATTCGGTCATTGAACCTAGCTGGCTCGTCACCGTAGCGTCAGAGGTTCCGTCATCGATCCCGCTGCCCCTTGTGAATTCAATCACCGAACTCACTTGGTACGGTGGATGACATGGCCCTGGGTAAGGACTACGCGACGCAAGAGTGCTCCATCGCGCATGCGCTGGAGATCGTCGGCGAGCGATGGACGCTGCTCGTCGTCCGTGACGCGCTGTTCGGCGTCCGTCGCTACAACGACTTCCTCGTTCACCTCGGCATCCCGCGCGCCGTGCTCTCCACCCGTCTGCAAAAACTCACGGAGCAAGGTCTCCTCGAAAAGCGGCAGTACCAGCAGTCGCCCCCGCGCGACGAGTACGTGATCACGGAGCGCGGCATCGCGCTGTGGCCCACCCTGCGCGCGCTCGGCCTGTGGGGCCGCGAGCACGTCACAGAGACCCCGCTGCGCTACTTCCGGCACGCCGACTGCGGCACCGAGCTGGGCCCGTACGGAGAGTGCCCCACCTGCGCCATCGTCGTGCCCGTCGAAGACGTCCTCATGGAGCCGGGGCCTGGGCTGGACCCCGACCCGGCAGATTCGGTCAGCCGGGCACTGCTCAAGCCGAAAAGGCTGCTGGAACCCATCTCCGTCTGAGGAGATCCGGTACGGCCGACAGCAGGGCGAGCAGGCCTGCCGGGGAGCGGCCCCGGCCAGCCTGTTCTGCATGTTCGGCGTCGTCCGAGACTCAGGGGAAGGGCACGTCGGGCCACCGTGTGGCAGCCGGGTTCGGCGGGATGGCCACGTGTCCGTCAACAACTGGTAAGTTCCAGATCGGATTCCCCTTCGCGGGACGCACTGTGGTGCTGCGGCTCGACGACCATCTCATGCATGCGATTGCGGACAACGTGCTGGTGGGAACCTGGCCCAGTCCGGTGTCGGCAAGGTGCACGTCGGCGGCCGCTTCGTGATCAACGGGCAGTTCGTCAAGCTCGGTCCCCGCCACGCGGGAAAGATCGTCACCGTCGTGATCGAGGACACCCACCACCGGAATCCTGTACGGCGGGGACGAACTCGCGGTCAGGCCGCGCAAGAACACCGATCCGATCACGCGTCTGCTGGTCAGAGGCATGGGCGGCCAACCAACCGACGGTCAGGACTTTCGGCTCTGTCGGAGATCTTGTGACGGCATGGCTTCCTCCTGGACCAGGTTCTAGGGTCGCCACTCTGCGCGGTAATCGGGGTGCTCGGCGTATGACTGCGCGAGCACGCGGAGGGCATAGCAAAGACCAAGCAAGCGGGTGTCGGACGGGTCCATCGCCTCATACTCCCGAGCCAGCATGTCGACCAGGTCGAGCATCGGCAGATGACTGTCAAGGATTGCGTCACCCCCGAAGCGGTAGGCCACCTCGGCATAGGCATGGTTGTCCGCCTCATAACGGGCGTGAAGAAACCTCAGAAATTCGTCCACGAGAGGATTCTCGGCGATCTCCAGCGGTGTTGGCGGAGGTTCTTGCCCGCCTCAAGTCCGGAGGAGGATGCGTCTGCGGAGGAGGTCGAGGTTGGCGCGACCGAAGCCCATGCGTTTGAGGAGCTTGGCTCTGGTCACGTGGCCCTCGACCTGGCCTGAGCTCCATGGCGTGGACAGGCCGGCGGTAACGGCGTCCAGGTCCCTCTTCATGCCGTTGACCAGGGAGTGCAGGGCGGGCAGGTCGTCGGCGAGGACACGGTCCATCCACGCGGGCAGTTCCTCGCCGCGCAGATCGCGCATCATGTCGGCGAAGTCGCGGACGTGGCGTGCGGTGGCGTCGAGGTGCGGGCAGGCGGCCCGGATTTCCTTGAGCTCGGCAGCGTCGGTCTCGGCGAGGTGTCCGGGGTTGGTCATGATCCAGCGGACGACGCGCCGAGGTTTCGGGGCGGGCCGCAGCTCGGGAGCAGGCGCCGGCGGGTTCTTCGGCCTGGGGCTGTGCGGCTTCTTGAAGGGCCGGAAGTAGGCCCGGCAGGTCGCGGACGCGGTCGCGGAGGGTCACTGGAGCAGGATCATCTTGCGGAGTAGTTCGAATCCGGCTCGCCCGTAGAGCTGCCTCTTGATCTTCTTGCTGCGGTTCACGGCGCGGTGCCACCAGAACTCATTGCAGCGTCCGCGCCCACCAGCACGCCGCGGGGCGCGCAAAGGAGGGATCTCCAGAAGGAGCCGCCCGGCGGCGTCGCCGTCGAACCCGCTGACCCTGGACTGCGCAGGGCGACGGTGTAGCCGTTGCGCGCGAATTTGCGGCCCATCACCGCCAGGCAGAACACGCCAAGTATGGCTGAACTGCTCATCTGGTGGTCTCCCACTCAATCGCAAGGTCGGGTTCCTGGGCGTTGGAGTGACCATGTCGGCGTGTCGTCATACCGTGCGCACGGCACGACATGTCCGGGTGTGCGGGTTCAACACCCGTCGAGCCGCCACAGGTAGACGAGCGTCTGGTCCTGGGAGACCGTGTACCAGGTGCCGTGGCCCGCCCCGCGAGCGCTCCCGTGGACGGGGAAGGGGTAGGCGATCCGGCCGCGCAGCGTCATGGTGGCTGGGTCGACGAGCCAGTGGCGGGGGTCGCCGGTGTCGTACTCGGTGCCCACGACGGCGGCGTCGTCGTGGGGGAAGGCCGCCTCGTAGTCCCAGCGCGCGTGGTCGTCGCCCGGGGGCGGCGGCACCGCGTCCGCGGCGGCGAGTCGCCGCAGCTCCTCGCCGTCCTCCGCCTGGCAGAGGTAGAGGCACCACTGCCCCGGATCCGTGGCCAGGAAGTGCCGGCCGGACGGGCTCACGGCGAGGAGTACCTGCTCGTCGAGTCGCCGGACGGAGAGCGTCCGGCCGTCCCAGTGCCCCCACAGGGCGGGTGAGTCCTCGTCACCCTCGCCGACGGTCAGGCCCATGTACGCGGGGTCTGGGTGGGGGGTGGGGAACGAAGACCCCGCCGTCCCCGTCCCGGCCCGGCCCAGGACCGTGCCGTCGGCGGGGTCCAGGACCAGCCACTCCTCCAGATCGTCCCCCGAGTCGCTGCGGACGTGCGCCCAGAGGAGCTTGCCGTCGGGGGAGAAAGCAGCCGAACCAGTGTCGGCGTAGCGGTGGTAGTGGTCGTCGGCGTATTCGACGAAGGAGGTGTGGGCCTCTTCGCACACGGCGGAGGACCAGCAGCCATGCCGGAGCTCCCACAGCACGGCACCCGCACGGTCCACTGCCCGCAACGCGTGCACGCCGGCGAACACGGCCACGTCCCCCGCCGGGGAGACCGTCGCCGAGCCGAATCGACGTGGCCACGGCGCGGGGAAGCGGACCTCCGGCCCGTTCCGGTCCAGGTCGCGGACGGACACCTCGGTGTCGCCGCGCTGCACCAGCAGCCGGTGGCCGGGCCCCCACAGCACGTGCGGGGCGTCCGCCGACGCGGGGTTCAGCAGTGTGGGGATGGTGGCGAGGAGACGGGCGGAGACAGGCACGGAACTGGACCCCCACGGACGGCATGGACGATGTGTGTGGGATGGTTCCACAGTTCGTAACGAGGCGTCGCCGGAGGGGAGTCCACCAGGTGGCCGAGGAGAACGGCTCGGGGCGGTACACCCCTCACTGGGTGCGCCCCGGCCATTGGGCTGAGGACGACACGCTCGACCTGCCCGCGGCGGACGCGCCCGAGGTGGCCGACTGGCCCGCGCCGGTACGGGAGGCGTTGGAGGTGGCCCGCGGGTACGGGCTGCCGCACGGGGACACGATGTGTCTGCCGGTGCCCGGATCGGCGCCCTTCTCGCGCGTGGCAGGCCACTTCTGGAGTCTCGGACTGACCGATACATGGCCCGCTCCCGAGTACGTACTCGACGAGACGGGCCGTGTGTGGGTGCTCGCGGAAGGCGTCGACCCCGCCAAGCGGTTCGTCAACTCCTCCATGATCGCCTTCCTCGACGCGCTCGCCGCCTGGGAGTACCGCTGCGAACACGTCGACGACTTCGACGACTTGGAGCCGCCGGACAACTACGAAGGCGACGACGACCCCGCCGGGGAGGCCCGGGTCGCCTTCGGGATGAAGATCCGGGACCGCCTGCGGGAGCTCGACCCGCCCGCGTTCGAGATGGACACCTGGTGGGACCGGGTCTACGAGGAGGTGGGATACGACGCGATCTGACAGGCAGTCGCCATGAGCGAGATCGACATTTTCGAATTGCTTCGCAAGATGATCCTGCTCCAGTGACCCTCCGCGACCGCTCCCCAAGATCTGTGCCAGAGCCACTACTGCTCGACAAAGCCAGAGTGGCGATCCTAGAACCTGGTCCAGGAGGAAGCCATGCCGTCACAAGATCTCCGACAGAGCCGGACTTTCCTGACGGCAAACCGTCAGGAAAGTCCTGAGGCCCCGCAACGACATGACTCAACGGCGATGCATTATCAGCTACTTCGGCCGGCCGTGCATACAACTTCTGTTATGTGGCGCAGACTCCTGAAAGGCTGCTGGAGACGGCCACAGAGTGATGCGTGAGCTGACGAGCAGCACCTTCTGTGCTCTTCCGAGGACGTCCCGGGAGAGGGAGAGGGGGTGCTTGATGTCGAAGCTCGATGAGTCGCCAGGCCGGCCATCAGGCAGGACCCTGCGGCCCGGACGCCGGTCCGGCTTGCATCGCGTTCACAGCCCCGCAGGCGGCGCAGCGGATCCGGGACGAGCGGCGCGAGGCGGCCTGCCCAGCTCCTGCTCCGCCGGCGCCTGGGCGCACTGGACGCTGCACGCCAGGCGGCCGTGGCGCGTGCGGCCGCAGGCGGGGTGGCGGTGGACGCTGCGTAACGGTGATCGCTGAGCGGCCAGACAACTTGATGGGCATCAGCTGCAACACACCCTGACGGCGGGGCCGGGGGGAGTGATCCGGGGCGGGTGTATTCGGGAGGCGCAAAAGGGCTGGAACGCGATCAACCCACCCCGCGGCGCAGGATACTGGTGCCTTCCGACGACGTGGCGACCAGGGGAGCGGATTGGTGAACTCTGCCGGAGAAACGGGTGGTTGGGGCGTGGGCGGCGGCCGTGGTGAGCGGCATGCGGTCGTCGTGGGCGGGAGCCTCGCGGGGTTCCTCGCGGCGCACGTCCTCGCCGGGCACGCCGATCGGGTGACCGTCGTTGAACGCGACCGCTTCCCGGAGGGAACGAAGCCGCGGCCCGGAGTACCACAGGGCCGGCATCCGCATGTCCTGCTGGAGGGCGGGCAGTCGGCCCTGGAGTCGCTGCTGCCGGGCTTCCTGGCGGAGCTGCGGGCGGCGGGGGCGCCGCGCGTGGGCATGCCGTCGGACATGGTGCTGTGGCAGAACGGCCGCTGGTTCCGCCGCGTGCCGGCGACGACGCACATCTACACCGGTTCCCGCGCGCAGCTCGAGGAGCTGGTGCGGCGGTGGGTCCTCGCCAACCCGGTGATCAGCGCGGTGGAGGGGACCGATGTCGTGGGACTCCTCGGTGACGCCTCGCGCGTGCGGGGCGTGCTGCTGCGGGACCGCTCCGGCGACGCCCGCGGGGAGCAGCGGGCACTCGAGGCCGACTTGGTCGTCGACGCGTCCGGCAGCGGCACCAAGGCCCCGCAGTGGCTCACGGCCATGGGGGCCGAGGCCCCGCACGAGGAGACCATCGACACCGGGCTCGCATACGCCTCACGCGTCTACCGCGGCAGGAGCGGCGTCCTCGACGGCGACACCACCGGCTACTACGTCTACCCCAGCCCCGACCAGGTCCACGCCGGCGGTGCGCTGCCGCTGGAGGACGGCACCCATCTGGTCATCGTCTCGGGACTGCGCGGCGACGAACCGCCCACGGACGACGACGAGTTCGTGACGTACACCAAGAGGCTGCCGCATCCGCTCCTGCACCGGTGGCTGGACGAGGCCGAACCGTTTTCGTCGGCGTTCGGCTACCGGCGGACCGCGAACGTCCGCCGCCGCTACGACCTGCCCGGGCGCCGCCCGGCCGGATTCCTCGCCACCGGCGACGCCCTGTGCACCTTCAACCCGATCTACGGGCAGGGCATGGCCGTTGCCGCGATGAGTGCGGTCGCTCTGCGCGATGCATTGGCCGACCTGCGCCGGACGCCCACGACGCAGCGTGTGCAGCGGGCGCTCCTCACAGCGTCCCGGCAGGCGTGGGACATCTCCGCCGGGGCGGACCGCAAGATGCCGGGCGCGGTCGGCAACGCAGTCGCCGGCGGGGCCGCGGACCGCGTTGCCGACTGGTACCTGCAGCGGGTCCAGGACTGCTCCCCAGGCGACCCTGTCGTGGGGCGCGCCTTCCGCTCTGTGCTGACTCTCTCCGCGCCCGTCACCGCCCTGTTCGCCCCGCCCGTGGCCCGGGCCGTCCTCTTCCGCCCGCCCGCGCCGAGCCCTGTCGAGCCGCCGGCGACACCGGAGGAACCGGAGGCCTGAGCAAGGCCGGCAGCCCGGACTCGCCTCGCTGACGGCGTTGATGCCCCTATGGACGTCAAGCGGCACCTCGGGCCGGTCCCGTGCGATCTTCCCAATCACGCAGGCCCGTTACATCAGAGTGATCCTCAAGAAGGCATCCAGCTCCTGGTGGTCGATCGACCGAACCCGCCTTCTTGCCCCACATGGCCAGGTGTCGGATGCGGGCGCAGGGCCCCGCGAGCTGCCGCAGGCCGAGGCCGGGGTCGGCAGCAGGGTGCTCAACGGCACGGCGGGTGCTCCGGGTGGTCACCCACCAAACTTTGTCCTGTGTGTGGAAAAAGACGCATCAGATTCGTGCGTAAGTTCTTCCCGGTCTGGAAAATCGCTGCTACGTTCCTCCTCGAAAGCCTGACGACTCAGCCGACAAAGACAGGCGTTTGGGTCCCCAGCCGCAGGCGAGGAGAGGGGAGGGTTCGTGAGACGGATGACTGCTCGACCTGAGAACGCGCATCAGGCGCGGCTGCTTCGTCTACTGCGTGACAACGGGTCCAACTCCCGTGCCCAGCTGGGTGATCTGATGGACCTGTCCCGTTCGAAGCTGGCTGTCGAGGTGGACCGGCTGCTGGAGACGGGGCTGGTTGTCGCGGACGGCCTCGCCCCTTCGCGGGGCGGCCGGCGTTCGCACAACATCCGGCTCGCACCGACGCTGCGTTTCCTCGGTGTCGACATCGGTGCCACGTCGATTGATGTCGCCGTAACGAATGCGGAGTTGGAGGTCCTGGGGCATCTGAATCATCCGATGGATGTCCGGGAGGGGCCGGTGGCGGTCTTCGAGCAGGTGCTGTCGATGGCTGCCAAGCTGAGGGCTTCCGGTGTCGCGGAAGGCTTCGACGGCACCGGGATCGGGGTGCCGGGACCGGTCCGCTTTCCGGAGGGAGTGCCGGTCGCGCCTCCGATCATGCCGGGCTGGGACGGCTTCCCGGTGCGGGAGGCGCTCGGTCAGGAACTGGGCTGTCCGGTCATGGTCGACAACGACGTGAACCTGATGGCGGTGGGGGAGCAGCACGCGGGCGTGGCGCGTTCCGCGGGTGACTTCTTGTGCATCAAGATCGGGACCGGCATCGGCTGCGGGATCGTGGTCGGCGGCGAGGTCTACCGGGGGACGACGGGCAGCGCCGGCGACATCGGTCATATCCAGGTGGAACCGGGAGGCCGTGCGTGTGCGTGTGGCAACCGGGGTTGTCTGGAGGCGCATTTCAGCGGTGCCGCGTTGGCCCGTGACGCGGAGGAGGCCGCGCGCGCGGGCCGGTCGATGGAGTTTGCTGCCCGGCTGGAGGCGGCCGGGCATCTGACGGCCGCGGATGTGTCGGCCGCTGCGGCGGCGGGGGACGCGGTGGCTTTGGAGCTGATCCGGGAGGGCGGGACGCGTCTGGGAAAGGTCATCGCCGGTCTTGTCAGTTTCTTCAACCCGGGGCTGGTCGTGATCGGCGGTGGTGTGACCGGGCTCGGGCACACGCTACTGGCCAGTGTTCGGACCCAGGTGTACCGGCAGTCGTTGCCGCTGGCCACGGGCAACCTGCCAATCGTGCTGGGGGAGTTGGGACCGGCCGCCGGAGCCATCGGCGCGGCCCGGCTCATCAGCGACCACGTCTTCTCACCGGCCTGACCGCTGCCGGGCCCGCCGGACACGGACCACCACCGACCACGGCATCACCGCAACACCATCGTGCCACGGCAACCCCATGGCGCCATCGCAACACCCATAGAGCCGCCACACCACCCAAACCACCGCCGTACCACGGCACCACGCCTCGGTGACCGGCTCCCGCCACCACACTGCTCGCCGGGCCGTCAGGCCTGCCCTGCTCAGCCCGTACGCCGCCCTGCCTTGCCCAACCCCTACGCCCCGGCGCACACGATGCCAGGGGCGCCCCAGAGCCGCCCATGTACCCGAACCGCCCTGTCCAGCCCTGCCCGCTCACGGCCAGCACCCGCCCGAGGGGATTCCCATGGCACCACAACCACCCCTGCTCACCATGTCCGGTATCACCAAGTCGTTCCCGGGCGTCCGCGCCCTGGACGGTGTGGACCTTGAAGTCCAGGCCGGCGAAGTCCACTGCCTCCTCGGCCAGAACGGCGCCGGCAAGTCAACTTTGATCAAAGTGCTCGCCGGAGCTCACCAGCCCGACGGCGGTGAGATCACCTGGCGGGGCGAGCCTGTGACCTTGGGGTCGCCGATCGCCGCCATGCGCCTGGGTGTCGCCACCATCTATCAGGAACTCGATCTGATCGAGGGGCTGTCCGTCGCGGAGAACGTCTTCCTCGGGCACGAACCCACGTCCGCCGGGTTCGTCGTACGCGGCTCCGCCGCCCGTACGGCGACCGCGGAGTTGCTGAAACGTCTCGGGCACTCGGAGATCGATCCCTCGCGGCTCGTCGGCGACCTGTCCGCGGCGCAGCAGCAGATCGTCTCGATGGCCCGCGCGCTGTCCCATGAGGTTCGGCTGATCGTGATGGACGAGCCGTCTGCGGCGCTCGACCCCGACGAGGTCGGCAACCTCTTCAGGATCGTGGGCGATCTGACGGCCGACGGGGTCGCCGTCGTCTACATCTCCCACCGTCTTGAGGAGATCCGCCGCATCGGCGACCGGGTCACCGTCCTGAAGGACGGACGGGCCGTCGCCGGCGGTCTGCCTGCCAAGACGACTCCGACCCATGAGGTCGTGGCTTTGATGACGGGCCGGAACGTCGAGTACGTCTTCCCCGAGCGCCCCCGGGCGGGGTTCGCCGCGGGGCGGGAACCGGTGCTGACGGTCGAAGGGCTGACCCGGCGCGGCGAGTTCGCGCCCGTCGATCTGGAGCTGCGGCCCGGTGAGATCGTCGGTCTGGCCGGGCTCGTCGGTTCCGGACGCAGCGAGATCCTGGAGACGATCTACGGGGCTCGCAGGGCCGACGGCGGCCGTGTCCTCGTCGACGGCACCCCGTTGCGCCCCGGCAGCGTCCGCGCCGCCGTCCGCGCCGGCATCGGCCTCGCGCCCGAGGAACGCAAGGCGCAGGGCCTGCTGATGCTGGAGTCCGTCAGCAGCAACGTCTCGGTCGCCACCCTGTCCCGGTTCTCCCGCGCGGGCTGGCTCGACCGGCGTGCCGAGCGCGCCGCGGCGCACCAGGCGGTTCGGGAGCTGTCCTTGCGGCCCGACAATCCCGATGCCGCGATCCGGACGCTGTCCGGCGGCAACCAGCAGAAGGCGGTGCTCGCACGCTGGCTGTTGCGCGGCTGCAAAGTGCTGCTGCTGGACGAGCCGACCCGGGGTGTCGACATCGGCGCCCGGGCGGAGCTTTACGCAGTGATTCGCCGGCTGGCCGACGAGGGCCTGGCCGTACTTCTCGTGTCCAGTGAGGTGCCCGAAGTCCTGGGCCTCGCCGACCGGGTGCTGGTGCTGCGGGAAGGCAGCGTCGTGCACACGGCGGGCGCCCGGGAGCTCGACGAGCACCGTGTACTTGATCTTGTGATGGAAGGGAGCCCGACGCCATGACGCAGCCGGCCACTGCGGCGCAGAAGGAAGCGCCGACGTCCGCCGCCAAGTCCGCGGGGGACAAGGAGAGTTCGCGCCGACTGCTCGGTCTGCGGTGGGACGTGCGCAGTCTGTCGCTGCTCGGCGTCCTCGCCGTACTCGTCGTGGTCGGTGGGATCACCGCGCCGGACGAGTTCCTGGCGACGAGCAATCTGCAACTCGTCCTCACCCAGGCGTCCGTGATCGGTGTCGTTACCGTCGGCATGACGTTCGTCATCACCAGCGGCGGGATCGACCTGTCGGTCGGCGCGATCGTGGCGCTCGCCTCGGTGTGGGCGACGACCGTGGCCACGCAGGAGTTCGGCTTCGCGGGCATCCTCTTCACCGCCGTGACCGTCGGTGTGGGCTGCGGTCTCGTGAACGGCATGCTGGTCGCCTACGGCAGGATGGTGCCGTTCATCGCGACGCTGGCCATGCTTGCCTCCGCCCGGGGGCTGGCGTTGCAGATCACGGACGGCAGCACCCAGGTCGTGACCGTCGAATCGGTGCTCGATCTCGGCGTCAGGGACGCCTACATCCTCGGCATCCCGCCACTGGTCCTGGTCTTCGCCGCGGTCACCGTCATCGGCTGGCTGGTGCTCAACCGCACCACCTTCGGGCGCCGCACCGTCGCCGTCGGCGGCAATGCGGAAGCCGCGCGCCTCGCCGGCATCGACGTCCGCCGCCAGCGCCTGTACCTGTACCTGTTGTCCGGCCTGTGCTGCGGTATCGCCGCGTTCATGCTGATCGTGCTCGCCGGCTCGGGTCAGAACACCAACGGCAACCTCTACGAGCTGGACGCCATCGCCGCGGCGATCATCGGAGGCACCCTGCTCAGCGGCGGTCGCGGCACCATCGTCGGCTCCGTCCTCGGCGTCCTGATCTTCACCACGATCACCAACATCTTCGCGCTGAACAACCTCGAGACCGCTGTCCAGCAGATCGCGAAGGGCGCCATCATCGTCGCCGCCGTCCTGGTCCAGCGCCGCTCACTGCGCGGCGGCGACGCCTGACGCCGTGCAGCACACCGCCGGACGGCGGGCCCTGACCCCGCCGTCCGGCACCCCCACCCGCTCCATCTGACGCACACCGCCCAGTCGAAGGGTCGATCCGCCATGGCAAGAATCCCCGCCACCAGCCGCAGAGCACTGCTGTTCGGCGCCGCAGCCGTTTCCTCCGGCGCGCTGCTTACGGCCTGCACCAGCAACGAGCCCACGAACCGGGAAGCGGCCACGGACAACGCCGCCCCGGTCGCGGACGACAAGCCCGGAAAGCCCGTCACCATCGGCTTCGCCGGCCCGCAGGCCGACCACGGCTGGCTCAACGCCATCAACGACAACGCCAAGTCGCGTGCGGAGAGATACTCCGACGTCACGCTGGAGATCACCGAGGGCTCCAACGACACCGCCCAGCAGATCGGCCAGATCGAGACCCTCATCAACAAGAAGGTCGACGTGCTGGTGGTGCTGCCCGCCGACGGCAAGGCGCTCACCCAGGTCGGGCTCAAGGCGATGCGCGCGGGCATCCCGGTCGTCAACCTCGACCGGATCTTCAACTCGCCGCAGGCGTACCGCTGCTGGATCGGCGGCGACAACTACGGCATGGGCCTCAACGCCGGCCACTACATCGGCGAGCAACTCAAGGACAAGCCGAACGCCCGCGTCGTCGAACTCGCAGGGCTCGACAACCTGGAGCTGACCCAGCAGCGCACCCAGGGCTTCGACGACGCCCTGAAGAACTACCCCAACATCAAGAAGGTGGCCCGCCAGGCGGCCGACTTCACCGTCGAGTCCGGCCAGGCCAAGATGGCGCAACTGCTCCAGGCCCAGTCGAAGTTCGACGCTCTGTGGAACCACGACGACGACCAGGGCGTGGGCGCGCTGCGCGCCATCGAGCAGGCCGGCCGCGACGACTTCCTGATGGTCGGCGGAGCGGGTGCCAAGTCCGCGATGGACGCCATCAAGGCCGGCAACAGCGTGCTCAAGGCGACCGTCCTGTACCCGCCGACGATGGCCGCCTCCGCCATCGATCTCGCCCGGGCGCTCGGCCAGGGCAAGGGCGTCGGCGGCCTCGCCGAGTTCGAGATCCCGTCCTCGCTGACTCTCTACTCGGCCGTGGTCACCAAGGACAACGTCGACCAGTACCTGCCGACCGGCTTCATCTGACCGGTCCGGGCCTCGTGCCCCATGAACACAGCGATGAGTCAGTGACACTCCGACGAGGAGGAATCCGTATGGAACAGAGGGACGGTCGGACCACACCGCCGGCACTCGGCGTGGGCATGGTCGGCTACGCGTTCATGGGCGCCGCGCACTCACAAGGATGGCGCACCGTGGGGCACGTGTTCGACCTGCCGCTGCGACCGGTCCTGGCCGCGATCGCCGGCCGCGACGCGCACGCCGTGCGGGCGGCGGCCGACAAGCACGGCTGGGCCGCGGCGGAGACCGACTGGCGCGCCCTCGTGGCCCGCGACGACGTGCAACTCGTCGACATCTGCACACCGGGCGACAGCCATGCGGAGATCGCGATCGCGGCCCTGGAGGCGGGCAAGCACGTGCTGTGCGAGAAGCCCCTGGCCAACTCGGTCGCCGAGGCGGAGGCCATGGTCACGGCCGCCGAAGCGGCCCGTGCGCGCGGGCAGCTGGCCATGGTGGGCTTCAACTACCGGCGCGTGCCCGCCCTCGCCTACGCACGCCGGCTCATCGCGGACGGCAGGCTCGGTACGCTGCGCCACATACGGGTCAGCTACCTCCAGGACTGGCTGGTCGACCCCGACTTCCCGCTGACGTGGCGGCTGCAGCGGGAGCACGCGGGGTCGGGGGCGCTCGGCGACCTCGGCGCGCACATCGTCGACCTCGCCCAGTACCTGGCGGGTGACGTGCTGGTCGGGGTCTCCGCCCAGATGGAGACGTTCGTGAAGGAACGCCCCCGCGTCGACGGTGCCTCCGCCGGTCTGACCGCTTCCGGCGGCACCCGGCGCGGGCCGGTCACGGTCGACGACGCGGCCGTGTTCACCGGCCGGCTCTCCTCGGGGGCGCTCGCCACGTTCGAGGCGACCCGGATGGCGTCCGGGCGGAAGAACGCCCTGCGGCTGGAGGTCAACGGCGAGTTCGGTTCGCTCGCCTTCGACCTCGAGCGGCTCAACGAGCTGTCCTTCCACGACCACCGGGAGCCCGCCGCCACGGCCGGGTTCCGCAGGATCGTCGTCACCGAGGCCGAGCACCCGTATCTGGAGGGCTGGTGGCCGCCGGGCCACGCGCTCGGCTACGAGCACAGCTTCGTCCACCAGGCCCGCGACCTGGTCGAGGCCATCGCGTCCGGTACCGACCCGATGCCGTCGTTCGCCGACGGTCTGCAGGTGCAGCGGGTGCTCGCCGCGGTGGAGGAGAGCGCGCAGAAGAACGCCGTCTACACCCCTGTCCAGGTCGCCGAGGCCGAAGTCCGGTAGAGATCCGGCAGGAATCCCGATCGGAGGCGCCATGTCACGCCCGTTCACCCTGTTCACCGGTCAGTGGGCCGATCTGCCGTTGGAGGAGGTCTGCCGGCTGGCCCGCGACTTCGGCTACGACGGCCTCGAACTCGCCTGCTGGGGCGACCATTTCGAGGTCGACAAGGCCCTGGCCGACCCGTCCTACCTGGCCGGGCGGCACGCCCTGCTGGAGAAGTACGGCCTCCGCTGCTGGGCGATCTCCAACCATCTCGTCGGCCAGGCCGTCTGCGACAACCCCATCGACGAACGGCACCAGGGCATCCTGCCCGCCCGCATCTGGGGCGACGGGGAGCCGGAGGGCGTACGCCGACGGGCCGCTGCCGAGATCAAGGACACGGCGCGTGCCGCGGCCGCCTTCGGCGTCGACACGGTCGTCGGTTTCACCGGATCGTCGATCTGGCATCTGGTGGCGATGTTCCCGCCGGTACCGGAACGGATGATCGAGCGCGGCTACGAGGACTTCGCGGAGCGCTGGAACCCGATCCTGGACGTGTTCGACGCCGAGGGCGTCCGTTTCGCCCACGAGGTCCATCCCAGTGAGATCGCCTACGACTACTGGACCACCCGACGCGCCCTGGAGGCGGTGGACAACCGGCCGGCTTTCGGGCTCAACTTCGACCCCAGCCACTTCGTCTGGCAGGACCTGGACCCGGTCGGCTTCCTCTACGACTTCCGGGACCGGATCTACCACGTCGACTGCAAGGAGGCCCGCAAGCGTCTGGACGGGCGCAACGGGCGGCTCGGCTCCCATCTGCCATGGGGCGACCCGCGGCGCGGCTGGGACTTCGTCTCCGCCGGGCACGGCGACGTCCCCTGGGAGGACGTGTTCCGGATGCTGCGTTCGATCGGTTACGACGGTCCGATCTCCGTGGAGTGGGAGGACGCCGGCATGGACCGCCTCATGGGTGCGCCGCAAGCACTCGCCGATCTGAAGCGGTTCGACTTCGACCCGCCCTCGGCGTCCTTCGACGCCGCCTTCGCTGGCGGCGACACCTAGGGCACCGGCCAGGCCAAGGCCCGGTGGCGGGAGAGCCGCCGGGCCGGTCCGGGCTGCCCGGACACGCCTTTGTCCTCGACATGGAAAAAGTTCGACTTCCTTGTTGCGCAAGGTCTTTCCGTCGAGGACGAACCGGGCTACGGTCCCCTCTCGTGCACAGGAGCTACAGGTGGGTTCGCAAGTGACAGCACATCACAGCTCACCTTCCCTCGTTCGACCGGCCTACGGAGGACATCCGTGCACAGCACAGAGTCAAGGGCACCCAAGGACCCCGCACTTCTCACCGGCGGCCTTCTCGCCGCCGACTCGCTCGCCGTAACCGCGCCGACCACGAGGCTGCCCTCCTAGGCCGCGGCCAAAGCCCGCCCACATGCCGGCGATGGGCGGGGAGGCCCTCCGAGCCCCCGCCCACCGCCCTCCACCCACATCGGAACATCGCCATGGCAGGGAGGCAGTCCGTGAACAACGACGGGAACGCATCGCAGCCCCGGACCGGCGGGCGGACCGCACGCACCGGTGTCTGGTTCGTCGGAGCCCGCGGATCGGTGGCCACCACCGCCGTCGCCGGATGCGCGGCGGTCACCGCCGGACTGCATCCGCCGACCGGCATGGTCACCGAGACACCACCGTTTCACGGCACCGGCCTGCCGCCCCTGGACTCACTCGTCTTCGGCGGCCACGACACCGCCGACTGCCCGCTGCCAAAGCGGGCCGAACACCTCACCGGCGCGGGCGTCCTGCCGCACGGCCTCGCATCCGCCGTACGCGCCGAACTTCAGGCCGCGGACGAGGAGATACGGCCCGGCGGCCCGCTCCCTGGTGACACGTGCAGCGACGAGGAACTCATCACCCACTTCGCCGCCGACCTCACCTCGTTCCGCGTGCGCAACGCACTGGCGCGGGTGGTCGTCGTCAACGTCTCCTCCACGGAGCCGCTGCCCGCGCCCGACGCCGTACGGCTGCCGCCCAGCTCCCTCTACGCGGCCGCCGCCCTGCGAGCCGGCTGCCCCTACGTCAACTTCACGCCGTCCACCGGGCTGCGCACCCCGGTCCTCAGGGACGCCGCCGCGGCCAGTGGACTTCCCCACGCGGGCCGTGACGGCAAGACCGGCCAAACGCTGCTGCGGGCCGTGCTCGCCCCGATGTTCGTCCAGCGCGCCCTGTACGTGCGGGCCTGGTCCGGCACCAACCTGCTGGGCGGCGGCGACGGGGCGGCGCTGGCCGACCCGGGGGCGGCCGCGGCGAAGAACGCCGGCAAGGAGCGCGTCCTGGCCGAAACCCTCGGGCACACGCCGGAGGGCGAGGTGCACATCGACGACGTGCCGGCGCTCGGCGACTGGAAGACCGCCTGGGACCACATCGCCTTCGAGGGCTTCCTCGGCTCGCGGATGATCCTCCAGACCATCTGGCAGGGCTGCGACTCGGCCCTGGCCGCACCGCTCGTGCTGGACCTGGCCCGCCTGGTCGCCCGCGCCCACGAGGCGGGCCTGTCCGGCCCGCTCCCGGAACTGGGCTTCTACTTCAAGGACCCCGACGCAGGTCCGTCGGGCCTCTCGGAGCAGTTCACCGCGCTGCTGACGTTCGCCGACCGCCTGCGGGAGGGGAAGTGATCCGCTCCCTCCTGTCCCGTCTCGCCCCACCCGCACCGGTGCCCGCCCCGAAGCCCACCCGACCCGTGAACGGTCAGGGCCCCGCGGGCGCCGCACCGAGGCGCGGGCGACGCGCGCGGCTGCGGGACTGGGCCGAACTGCTGCGTGTCTCCGCGCTGTTCACCGTGCCCGGTGACGCCCTCGCCGGCGCCGCGGCCGCCGGGCTGCGGCCCAACCGGGGCACGGCATACGCCGTGGGCGCCTCGCTCTGCCTCTACGAGGCGGGCATGGCGCTCAACGACTGGGCCGACCGCGACGAGGACGCCGTCGACCGCCCACAGCGTCCCGTCCCCTCCGGCCGTATCTCC
The DNA here is from genome assembly GCF_046267975.1 of Streptomyces flavusporus. Classification (NCBI taxonomy): domain Bacteria; kingdom Bacillati; phylum Actinomycetota; class Actinomycetes; order Kitasatosporales; family Streptomycetaceae; genus Streptomyces; species Streptomyces flavusporus. Next base: position 9,847,509 of record NZ_CP176503.1, read on the forward strand.
CCGACGGCGGCGCTGGGAGCGGCCGGACTCCTGACCGCGGCGGGCCTGACATGCGCCGCCCGCGCCGGCCGCCCCGCACTCGCGGTGGCGACGGCCCTGACCGCCACAGTCTGGGCGTACGACCTCCGGTTGAAGCACACCCCCGCGGCCCCGGCGGCGATGGCCGCGGCCCGCGCCCTGGACCTCCTGCTCGGCGCCACGGCAACCATGTCGGCGCCCACCAAGACGCGGTCCGGCCGAGGAGCCGCCGGCACGGCACCGTCCGCGCGCGCTCGTGGCCCGCTGCCCCACTGGGGCGGGGCCACAGCGCCTCCCGCTGCCGGCCCGGCGCTCTCCGCCCCGGACGCCCGCACGCTGCGGGGCGAGGCCGGCGCCGGGGCCCCAATGTCCCGTCAGGGGCGCGGCTACGGGAAGGCATGGGGTGGGCCACCTCCCGCCACGCCCGGTGCCGCCCTGCGCGTCGCGGCCCCCGCCGCCGCGCTGGCCGCCCACACCTACGCCGTCACCGCCGTCTCGCGGCACGAGGCGCACGGCGGTTCGACGCTCACCCCCCTCGCCGCGCTCGGCGCGACAACAGCGCTCGGTCTGCTGTTGGCACGGATACGCGGGACGGCAGGGCTCGTCCCGGCGTTGCCGGCCGCCGCGTACGTCCGTACCGCCGCCATCCCCTGCCTGCACGCCGCCCTCAACCCGTCCCCGCCCCTCACGCAGCGCGCCGTCGGCGGCGGGATCCGCGCCATGATCCCGCTCCAGGCCGCCCTCGCCGCCCGGTCCGGGGCAGGAGTTACCGGGCTCGCCCTGCTGGGACTCGTACCCCTGGCCCGCACGCTCGCACGGAAGGTGAGCCTCACATGAGCCGTCAGCAGCGACTCCGCCTCGGTTACGGCACCAACGGCCTCACCGACCTCCGTCTCGACGACGCCCTCGGCCTGCTCGCGGACCTGGGCTACGACGGCGTCGGGCTCACGCTCGACCATATGCACCTCGACCCGCTCGCCCCCGATCTCGCCGCCCGTACCGCCCACGTCGCCCGCCGGCTCGGCGAACTCGGTCTCACCGCGACCGTCGAGACGGGCGCCCGTTACGTGCTCGACCCGCACCGCAAGCACGGTCCGTCGCTGCTGGAGGCGGACCCTGAGGGCCGTGCCGCCCGCACCCGGCTGCTGATCACAGCGGTCAGGGTCGCGGCGGACCTCGGGGCGCACGCCGTGCACTGCTTCAGCGGCATCACCCCGCCCGGCACCGACGACGACACCGCGTGGCAGCGCCTGGAGGAGGCACTCGTGCCCGTGCTCGACGCCGCAGCCGCCGCCGGCGTGCCGATCGCGATCGAACCCGAGCCGGGACACCTCCTCGCCACCCTCGCCGACTTCCATCACCTGCGCACCTTGCTCGGCAGCCCTTCTCCTCTCGGCCTGACCCTCGACATCGGCCACTGCCAGTGCCTGGAGCCGGCCCCGCCCGCCGAGTGCGTCCGTGCGGCCGCGCCCTGGCTGCGGCATGTGCAGATCGAGGACATGCGCCGCGGGGTGCACGAGCATCTGCCGTTCGGCGACGGCGAGATCGACTTCCCGCCCGTGCTGGACGCGCTCGCCGCCACCGGCTACCAGGGCCTCACCGTCGTTGAGCTGCCCCGCCACTCCCACGCCGGGCCTGAACTGGCCCGATCCTCCATCGAGTTCCTCCGGACCGCGGCAGCCACCGCCACGAAGGGAGCGCCGGCACCATGACGCAACCACCTCCCTGGACCCGCGGGGACATCGACGCGGCGCTGCCCGACGACACCGCGCGCGCCTGGTTCGACGAGGCGCTGGCCGACGCCGCGTGCGCGGCCGAAGCACCCCAGGCGGCTCCCTCCCCGTACCTCGCCCACACCTGGGAGCTGCGGTTCGCCGCCGCCGGGCGGCACTGCGGCCACAACAACGCGGACGCCGTCCGTACGCTCCTGCTGGTCGAGGCCCGGGCGGGACTCGAGACCCTGACCCGGCTCTACCAGCACGGCAGTGCTGCCGAACGCCGCGCCGTGCTCCGGGCGTTGCCGACTCTGGTCGAAGGGCCGCACGCCGTGCACCTCGTCGAGGATGCCCTGCGCTCCAACGACACCAGCCTTGTCGCCGCGGCCGTCGGCCCCTACGCCGCCGCCCACCTCGACCCGCACGCCTGGCGCCACGCCGTCCTGAAGTGCCTGTTCACCGGCGTCCCGCTCGACGCGGTCGCGAGCTTGGCGCAGCGGGCGGCCGGCGACGGCGAACTGGCCCGAATGCTCACCGACTACGCCGCCGAGCGGACCTCCGCCGGCCGCGACGTCCCCCACGATCTCGGTCGCGCGCTGACCCTGACGGGCGACAAGCCCAAGGAGCTTTGATGCGTATCTTCGACCCCCACATCCACATGACGTCCCGCACCACCGACGACTACGAGGCGATGTACGCCGCCGGTGTGCGCGCCGTCGTCGAGCCGTCCTTCTGGCTCGGCCAGCCCCGCACCTCCCCGGCCAGTTTTTTCGACTACTTCGACGCCCTGCTCGGCTGGGAACCCTTCCGCGCCGCCCAGTACGGCATCGCCCACCACTGCACCATCGCCCTCAACCCCAAAGAGGCCAACGACCCCCGCTGTACGCCGGTCCTGGACGCCCTGCCCCGCTACCTCGTCAAGGACGGCGTCGTCGCCGTCGGCGAGATCGGCTACGACGCCATGACACCGGCCGAGGACACCGCGCTGGCCGCCCAGCTCCAGCTCGCCGCCGACCACGGTCTGCCCGCCCTCGTCCACACGCCCCACCGCGACAAGCTCGCCGGGCTGCACCGCACCGTCGACGTCGTCCGCGAGTCGAAACTGCCCCTGGAGCGTGTGCTGCTCGACCACCTCAACGAGACGACCGTCGAGCACGCCAAGGACAGCGGCTGCTGGCTCGGCTTCTCCGTCTACCCGGACACCAAGATGGACGAGGATCGCATGGTCACGATCCTGAGGACGTACGGAACGGAGAAGGTCCTCGTCAACTCGGCCGCCGACTGGGGAAAGAGCGACCCGCTGAAGACCCGCAAGGTCGCCGACGCCATGCTCGCGGCCGGCTTCGGCGAGGACGACGTCGACCAGGTGCTGTGGCGCAACCCGGTCGCCTTCTACGGACTCAGCGGCCGTCTCCGGCTCGACGTCCCGAAGCCGGAGAGCCTGCACGAGGGCAACTCCATCCTGCGCGGCGGGGAGTGAGCCATGCGCTTCCGGCACCCTGACGGCTCCACCGTCCACCTCGCCTACTGCACCAACGTCCACCCCGCGGAAGCCCTCGACGGGGTCCTCGCCCAACTGCGCGACCACTGCGAGCCGGTCCGCAAATGCCTGGGACGCGACCGCCTCGGCATCGGCCTGTGGCTCGCCAAGGACGCCGCACGCGCGCTGATCACCGACCCGGTGGCGCTGCGGGAACTTCGGGTCGAGCTGGACCGGCGCGGCCTCGAAGTCGTCACGCTGAACGGATTTCCCTACGAGGGGTTCGGCGCGGAGGAGGTCAAGTACCGCGTCTACAAGCCCGACTGGGCCGACACCGAACGCCTCGCGCACACCACCGACCTGGCCCGGCTCCTGGCGGCGCTCCTGCCGGACGACGTCACCGAGGGGACCATCTCCACCCTTCCGCTCGCCTGGCGGACCGACTTCGACGAGCGCGCCGCCGCCACCGCCGGTGCGGCACTGACCACCCTGGCGCAGCGGCTCGACGCGCTTCAGGAGCTGACCGGCAAGTCGATCCGTATCGCCCTCGAACCGGAGCCCGGCTGCACGGTGGAGACAACCGCCGACGCGATCGGACCGCTCACCGCGCTGCCCGGCCACCGTATCGGCGTGTGCGTCGACACCTGCCATCTCGCCACCTCCTTCGAGGACCCGGAAACGGCGCTGGCCGCGCTCGACGCGGCCGGTGTCGGCGTCCACAAGGCGCAGCTCTCGGCCGCCCTGCACGCCGAGGAACCCCGTCTGCCGGAGGTCCGCGACGCCCTCGCGGCCTTTGCCGAACCGCGCTTCCTGCACCAGACCCGCACCCTCACGGCCGCCGGACTGCGCGGCACCGACGACCTCGGCGAGGCACTGGCCGGCGAGGCCCTGCCCGACGACGCGCCCTGGCGTGCCCACTTCCACGTCCCCCTGCACGCCCCGCCCGCAGCACCGCTCACCTCCACTCTGCACGTGCTCCAGGACGTGCTGACCCTGCTGGTGGGAGGCATGGAGCCGCGCACCCGTCATCTCGAGGTCGAGACCTACACCTGGCAGGCCCTCCCGCCCGAGCTGCGCCCGCGCACCAGGACCCAGCTCGTCGACGGCATCGCCGCCGAACTGGCCCTCGCCCGCGACCTGCTCACCGACCTCGGCCTGAAGGAACTGCCGTGACGGACGTGAAGGAACTGCCATGAGCGACAAGCGCCCCACCCCCCTTCTGGTCCTGGACGTCGTCGGCCTCACCCCCCGGCTCCTCGACCGCATGCCCCGCCTCAAGGCGTTGGCGGCCTCCGGCTCGCAGGCGAACCTGTCCACCGTGCTGCCGGCCGTCACCTGCGCCGCGCAGTCCACCTTCCTCACCGGCGTGCTCCCCGGCGAGCACGGCATCGTCGGCAACGGCTGGTACTTCCGCGAGCTCGGCGACGTACTGCTGTGGCGCCAGCACAACGGTCTCGTCGCCGGCGACAAACTGTGGGACGCCGCCCGCCGTGCCCACCCCGGCTACACGGTGGCCAACATCTGCTGGTGGTACGCCATGGGCGCCGACACCGACATCACCGTCACCCCCCGTCCCGTCTACTACGCCGACGGCCGCAAGGAACCCGACTGCTACACCCGCCCGCCGGCCCTGCACGACGAACTCACCGAGAAGTTCGGCACGTTCCCCCTCTTCCATTTCTGGGGACCGGGCGCGGACATCGTCTCCAGCCAGTGGATCGCCGACGCGACCCGCCACATCCTGCGCACCCGCCGGCCCGATCTGGCCCTGTGCTACCTGCCACACCTCGACTACGACCTGCAGCGCTACGGCCCCGACGACCCCCGCTCCCACCGCGCCGCCGCCGAACTCGACGCCGTGATCGGCCCGTTGCTCGACGAGGCCCGCGCCGAGGGCCGCACGGTCGTCGCCCTGTCCGAGTACGGCATCACCCGCGTCAGCCGCCCCGTCGACATCAATCGCGTCCTGCGGCGGGCCGGTCTGCTCGAGGTGCACTCGCAGGACGGCATGGAGTACCTCGACGCGATGGCGTCCCGTGCCTTCGCCGTCGCCGACCACCAGATCGCGCACGTCTACGTCCGCCGGCCCGAGGACCTCGCGGCCACCCGCGAGGCACTGAAGGACCTGCCGGGCATCGCCGAAATCCTCGACGACGACGGCAAGAAGGCCAACGGGCTCGATCACCCGCGCTCCGGGGAACTGGTCGCGGTCGCCGAACCGGACGCCTGGTTCACGTACTACTACTGGCTCGACGACGCCCGCGCCCCCGACTTCGCCCAACTGGTCGAGATCCACCGCAAACCCGGCTACGACCCCGTCGAGCTGTTCATGGATCCCGAAGACCCTTACGTGCGGCTCAAGGCGGCCAAGGCGGTGGCCCGCAAGAAGCTCGGCATGCGCTACCGGCTCGCCGTAGTACCCCTTGACCCTTCACCCATTCGCGGTAGCCACGGCCGCCTCCCCACGAGCGACGAAGAAGGTCCGCTCGTCCTGGTCTCCACCCCCCGCGCAGTATCCGGCCGCGTAGCGGCCACCGAAGTGAAGTCCCTGCTCCTGCGGCTCGCCGGCCTCTCCTGAGGCGGCAGCCGTCAGGCACCCGCAGCACCGTGACAACGAAAGAGAGAACCACTGTGACCGCGTTCAACGACGAAGCCGTCACCGCCGACGCCCTGCGCCGCACGCTAGGCGTCAGCCGCCGCCGTTTCCTCAGCACCTGCACGGCCGCCGCGGCCGCGGCGATCGCTGCCCCCGTCTTCGGCGCCGCGCCTGCGCTGGCGCAGGACGGGGCCGAAGCCGCCGGCGAGGACCGGGGCCGTTCCGCTCTGGTCCCGCCGCACAAGCGCGGCATCATCCTCTACACCGTCCGTGACGCGACGGGCCGCGACCCGCTGGCCACGGACCTGCCCTCCGGTTTCCGCGAGGTGTTCCGGCAGCTGTCGCGCTTCGGCTACCGCCAGGTGGAGTTCGCCGGCTACCGCCAGCACGCCAACGCGCCCGGCGGCGCGAACCTGGACACTGTCGAGGGCGCGAAGCGCTTGCGCTCCTGGCTCGACGAGTACGGCCTGCGGGCGCAGGGCAGCCACGGCTTCATCCCGGGCTCCTGGCCGCTGACCCCGTCCGACCTGGACACGTTCAAGCGCTACCTGGAGATCGCCAACATCCTCGGCATGGAGCACATGGGTACCGGTGGCGACCCCACCGGCAGCTCCTACCGGGCCGACTGGGACGTCGCCGCGGAGAAGTGGAACACCCTGGGTGCCATCGCCCGCCGCGAGGGCATCAAGCTCTACACCCACAACCACGACAGCGCCTACGACTTCCTGCTCGACGGCGGCCCGCTCGACGCCCAGGGCCGGCCGACCCGCAGCTCCGGCATCCGGAAGCTGGAGTACTTCCTGGAGGTGACGGACCCGAAGAGCGTCTATCTGGAGCTGGACATCTTCTGGGCGCACGTGGCCCGGTACAAGTTCCACACGTACACCGCCCACGACGGCTCGCAGCGTGAGCAGGTCTTCGACCCGGCCGGTCTCGTGGTCCGCAACACCAACCGCTTCCCGCTCTTCCACGCGAAGGACGGCGTGGTCAACCCCCAGAGCGGCCTGGGCTACGACATGGTGCCGTTCGGCACGGGGGACATCGACTACCGGAAGTTCTTCACCCGGGTGGGTGCGAAGAACTACCACAACCCGATGGTCGAGCAGGACAACGCGCCGAGCGCGAGCGCTCCCGGCCAGTCCCTGGAGTTCGCCCGGATCGGCTACGACAACCTCGCGGCCCTGCACGCGCGCAACTGACTGAGCGTCACCCGCATCGCCCGCCCAGGGCCTTGGCGCGGGGCGGGCCTCCGGGTGTGCCCGAAAAAATCTGAAATGCCAGGACAAACTTTCCCTGAAAAGGTTGAAACTTTGTCCTTGACGAGTCGAAAGTGGGCGCTCTAGCGTCCAACTCACGTACTTCGCACGGCTTTTCACCCGCCTTCACCCTGTAGCGGCCGGCCGGGGGCCAAGCCCCCAAGCCTTTGCAGCCGTCGACCGGACCAAAGGAGTTCTGAGTGCGCAACAGACGGATCGTCACCCTCGTGGGGGCGGCTGCGCTGGCGGGAGCCGTCGGGCTCCTGCCCCTCTCCGCAGCCCAAGCCGCCAAAACGGACGCCGCACCGCCGACCCCGTCGGACTTCCAGAAGGTCACCCTCAACGACCGCCCGGGCGAGCCCATGGCCCTCGCCGTCCTGCCGGACCGGCGGGTGCTGCACACGGCGCGCACGGGAGAGGTCCGCATCCACGACCCCGAGAGCGGCGTGAACTTCCTTGCCGCCGACCTGAAGAAGAGCCCCGCCGGGCTCTACCAGCACGACGAAGAAGGCGTGCAGGGCATCGCCGTCGACCCCGGCTTCGCCAAGAACCACTGGGTCTACCTCTACTACTCGCCCCGCCTCGACACCCCCATGGACGACCCGGCCACCGCGGGCGTCAACGAAGGGGACGCACCGCAGTTCGGCACGGCCGAGGAATTCGCCAAGTACGAGGGCGTCACGCGACTGTCGCGGTTCAAGCTCGAGGGCAACAAGCTCGACTTCGACACCGAGCAGAAGATCCTCGACGTCCCGGCCGACCGCGGCATCTGCTGCCACGTCGGCGGCAAGATCGACTTCGACCACAAGGGCAACCTCTTCCTGTCGACCGGTGACGACTCCAACCCGTTCGCCTCGGACGGCTACGCCCCGGTCGACGACCGCCCCGACCGCAACCCGGCCTACGACGCGCGGCGCACCTCGGGCAACACCAACGACCTGCGCGGCAAGGTCCTGCGTATCAAGGTCAAGCGCGACGGCGGCTACGTCATACCGGACGGCAACCTCTTCGCGCCGGGCACCCCGAAGACCCGCCCCGAGATCTACGCCATGGGTCTGCGCAACCCGTTCCGCTTCGGCGTGGACGACAAGACCGGCGAGGTCTACGTCGGCGACTACTCGCCCGACGCCCGCAACGCGAACCCCGACCGCGGCCCCGGCGGCCAGGGCCGCTGGATGGTCATCGACCGCCCCGCCAACTACGGCTGGCCGTTCTGCGTGACCCAGGACCTGCCGTACCACGACTACGACTTCGCCACCCAGAAGTCGAGCGGCGCGTTCAACTGCGCCAAGCCGGTCAACGACTCCCGCTACAACACCGGCCTGAGCGAGCTGCCGCCGGTCACGGACGCGGAGATCGTCTACGGCTACGGGGCCTCCGAGGCGTTCCCGGAGCTCGGCACGGGCGGCATCGGCCCCATGGGCGGCCCGGCGTACCGCTACGACAAGCGGAACACGGCCGAGAACCGCTGGCCCGAGTACTTCGACGGCAAGCCGCTCTTCTACGAGTGGACCCGCGACCAGATGAAGGCCATCACCCTCGGCAAGAAGAACGAGGTCAAGAAGATCGAGGACGCGATCCCCTCGATCACGACGGACGGCCCGATCGACGCCGAGTTCGGCCCGGACGGCGCGCTGTACGTCCTCGAGTACGGCACCGGGTACTTCGCGGAGCTGCCCGAGGCCCAGCTCTCCCGCATCGACTTCACGCGAGGCAACCGCACCCCGGAGCCCAAGGTCGCCGCGGACGTGGTCAACGGCACCAGCCCGCTGACGGTCCAGTTCTCCAGCGCCGGCACGAAGGACGCCGACGGTGACGCCCTCAGCTACGCCTGGGACTTCGACGCCGACGGCACCGTGGACTCCACGGAGGCGAACCCGAAGCACACGTTCACCAAGAACGCCGTCTTCGACGCCACGCTGAAGGTCACCGACAGCACCGGCCGCTCGGCCTCCGCGTCGGTTCCCGTCGTGGTCGGCAACAAGGCGCCGGTCGTCTCGCTCACGACCGACCCGGCTCCGCACGGCGGCACGGCGTTCCACTGGGGTGACACGGTCACCTGGAAGGTCACCGTCACCGATGACCAGCCGGTGGACTGCTCGAAGGTCACCGTCTCGTTCATCCTCGGCCACGACTCGCACGGCCATCCGCTGTCTTCGAGCAACGGCTGCTCGGGATCGTTCAAGACGTTCGTGGACGGCGGTCACGCCGGTGCGGACAACCTCAAGGCGGTCTTCAACGCCACCTACAAGGACACGCCCCCGGACGGCCTGCCGTCCCTCTCGGGCAGCGCCGAGGTCGCGCTGACACCGGCCGACTGACCGGCGGCCAAGACACAGAGGCGGGGCGCCATCCCCTGGGGACGGCGCCCCGTCGCCACTCCTGCGACGTCTCGTCCCGCTCGCTGCCCCCCGGAGGCCAGGCACCCACCGGCCAGCGGCGCGGCGGTGCGCAGCGAAGCCTCCAGGGCAACGCCCTGGGTGGCACCGCCTGTTTGACTGTGAGAGGCACCTCGTTGTCGGAGGAGGACGGTGCGACGCCCACGGGCAGCCCGCCTCCGCCAAGCCCGACGCCAAGGGCAACACGACCATCGGCGACACCAGCGACAGCCCGCTGCCGGATCAGACGGACTCGGGAGACGCTGACGCTCGCGCGACAGGCACCTACTAGGTACCATCGGATGCATGCCATCCCTGAACGTGTCTTTCACCGACGAGGAACTCGAGGGCGTACGGGCCGCGGCCGCTGCCGAGGGCAAGAGCCTCAAGCAATACCTCCATGACCTCGGCGTCCGCGAGATGCAGCGCAAGCAGTTCATCGCCGGCGCCACCGGATGGGCCGACCGGCTGCGCGACGAGTTCGACCAGGCCTTCCCCGACGAGGTACCGCCCGCCCCACGCGGCAACGGAGCCGCTGCCGCCTGATGCACCTCTATATCGACGTCTCCTGGCTGCTCGATGTCCAGGAGACCGCGCTCGGTCATGACGACCTCACCGTCATGGACTACTCCGCGCTGGTGGCCGCCGTCGCCCGCCACAAGACCCGGCTTCCCACTCTCGCTGCGGCCGACCCGGACGCGGCCTGGCGTGCGGCGGCTCTGATGCACACCATCGTGCGCCTGGAGCCCCTCCCGCACCGCAACAGCCTGTACGCCGCGTTCATCGCCGCCCAGTACATGGACCAGTCCGGCGAAGGCATCGACCCCCCCTATGGCGCCCTCTCCGACCTCGTCCGCAAGATCCGCGACACCCGCATCGGGGTGCAGGACGTCGCCGACCAGCTGCGTGCCTGGAAGCTTTAGAGTCCTGCCCGCTTGGCCGATTGTCTGCCCCGTAACGGCCCCAGCCGCACGGAAGACGGAGCCGGTCACACCCCTACCGTTGTGACCGAATGAGGTGGGCCGGTTCTGCCACTCGGACATCCCGTCCATGACCTTGTCGGTGATGGTCGAGATGGTCTGCCTGGACACGCTCGCGCCACAGACCTCGGCCAGGTGGGCGGAGATGTCTCCGTGCGTCAGACCCCGCGCGGACAGCGACAGGACCATTTCGTCGACGCCGGTCAGCCGACGCCGGCGCTTCTTGACGATCTGCGGCTCGAAGCTGCCGTCCCGGTCCCGCGGCACCGTGATCTCGACGGGACCGACGTCGGTCAGCACGGTCTTGGAGCGGACACCGTTGCGGGAGTTCCCGCTGCCAGCGCCGGCCGGGTCATGCTTCTCGTAGCCGAGGTGGTCGGTGATCTCGCCTTCCAGAGCCGACTCCAGCACGCGTTTGGTCAACTGCTGAAGCAGTCCGCCCTCGCCGGTCAACTGCAGTCCGCTCGCGCGGGCCCGGTCGACCAACTGCCCGATCAACTGGTCGTCCAGTAGATCCGCCGACAGCTCGACCGGCCGGACCTCTTCAACCGCCTCGACAGAGGCAGTCACGTCGCTCATCAGGTGCTCTTCCTTGATCAGGAGTTACATCGAAGACCGTACAGACCCGTTCCTGCGGCGAGCCGAAGATCTCATGGGCTGCCCTTCCGCACCGGGGGCACTAGACGATCACGAAAACCGGCGTCAGGGCGTCGGAGTTCGTGATGTTGCTGGTGAGCGTGGGTCTGGGCACTACGGATGATGGGCGCCTGGGCTCGGCGTGTCCACGGCCAGCACCTGGCCGGTTCGTGTCCCGTCGGTCGCGCTTTGCAGCCCCTGCCACCGTCATGAACAGTGTCCGGCCGTCGGCGTCCCCCAACGCACAGGAGACGCACCCGCGGTCGAGATCGACTGTCTGCAGTACCTTCCCGCCTTCTCGTATGCGGACGCAGCGCTTGTTGGGGACGTGCGCGCACCAGACCGCGCCTTCGTCGTCGAGGCAGATGCCGTCAGAGGCGGAGGCGTCGAGGCCGGCCCAGACCCGGCGATTCGACAGGCCGGAGAGGATCGCGTTCACGATCTCCCGCATCCCGGGCGCCCTGATGACCGCCGACCCTGTGTCAACGGTGCCGCCCTTTCCGGTGGGCACCGGCACGATCAGCGCCCACTGCTCGTCCAATAAGTCGCGCGGGTACGGCTTGCGTTCACTCAGCCCGCAACACCACCAGCAGACCACCGGCTGTGGACCAGCCATCCGCACGCACCCGCACGATCAGGCGACACCAGAGTCACTCAAATACCCACGCTCACCTTGTCGGTCAGAGAGGTGTACAGCTCGGGGAGACGGTCGCGTAGATAGCGGCAGTCGGCCACGAAGGCCGGGGCGACGTCGCCAAAGGCGGGCTCCTTGTGCCCGACGGGGCGGGGTGAAAACGGTGTAATCCACGGATTCACCGGATGGTGTAGGTAAGCAGCCGTTTAGGCGTTTCGCCGTTCCTCCCCGGTGATGCTCGGGGAAGCGGCCGTCGCCTTCCGGGGGAACGTTGTCCGTGACCTTGGCATGCCCGGCCGCACGCACCATCCGACCAACAGAGACGAGTCATCGTGCATTTGACTCCGCATGAGCAGGAACGCTTGCTGATCCACGTCGCGGCCGACGTGGCACAGAAGCGCCGCGACCGGGGGCTGCTCCTCAACTACCCGGAGGCCATGGCCCTGTTGACCGCTCACGTCTTTGAGGCGGCACGTGGCGGGAAGAACGTCAGCGACGTCATGGATTCGGGCCGGCAGTTGCTCACCCGCGCCGACTTGATGGCCGGCGTCCCGGAGATGATCAACATCGTCCAGGTGGAGGCCACCTTCCCGGACGGCACCAAGCTGGTGACGATCCATGACCCCATCCCGGAGGCCACGGAGGAGCCCGTGGTCCACCCGGGCAAGATCGAGCACCCCCAGCCGGCGCGCAAGCCGGGCTGCCCGGTCGACTGCGACGACTCCGACTCGTCCACGTGCTGCGACGAATGCGATGACGCCGCGACCTGGCACGCGTCGATCTTTTTCAACAAGGACCTGCAGGACGACAAGGAGACCGCGCAGAAGCCGCAGAAGAAGAAGATCAAGGTCAAGAACAAGTCCGACCGTCCCATCCAGGTCGGCTCCCATTACCACTTCGCCGAGGTCAACCCCGGCCTGAAGGTGATCGCGGGCTCCTCCAGCAATACCGGAGACCAGGAGCTCTTGACGTGCGATGAGGCGAAGGGGCGACGGCTGAACATCGCCGCGGGCAAGTCCGTGCGGTTCGAGCCAGGAGACGAGTGCTGGGTCGAGCTTGTGGAGTTCCAGGGCAAAGCCAAGGGCCGCAAGGTCAGCGAGATCAAGGGACTACGCAAGGAGACCGTCGATGAGCCGTAATCAGCGTGCCAGCAACGAGCTGAAGCGGTCGGAGTACACGGCCCTGTACGGGCCCACCGCCCAGGACCGTGTCCGCCTTGCGGACACCGATCTCGTCGTCGAGATCGAAGCCGACTGGGCCGGCGGGCCGGAGCACAGCGGCAACGAGATGATCTTCGGTGGCGGGAAGGTGATCCGGGAGTCGATGGGCATGTCCCACATCCCGAGGGACGGGCTCGACGGCGCGGATCCCAAACCCGTGGACACGGTCATCACAGGTGCGTTGATCCTCGACTGGTGGGGGGTGGTCAAGGCCGACGTCGGCATCAGGGACGGCAACATCGCTGCCATCGGCAAGGCGTACAACCCCGAGACGATGGACGAGATCCCGGACTTCAAGCTGCCCACTCGAAGCTCGGTGACGGGTGAGGCGACGCCGCCGTGGGATCAGGGCAACGACGCCGAGCGGCGGTGGGAGCCGGGCAACTTTGTGGTCGGCCCGAGCACCGAGGTGATCTCCGGCAACGGCCGGATCCTCACCGCGGGCGGTGTGGACACCCACGTTCACTTCATCTGCCCGGAAGAGATCCACGAGGCGCTGGCCTCGGGCGTGACCACTCTCATCGGTGGCGGCACCGGCCCCGCCGAGGGCAGCACGGCCACCACCGTGACACCGGGGTCGTGGCACATCACCCGGTTGTTCGAGGCCCTGGACGAGTTCCCGGTCAACATCGGTCTGCTCGGCAAGGGCAGCTCGATGGAGAAGAAGGCGCTGTTGGAGCAGGTGGATGCCGGTGTCATCGGTCTCAAGGTGCACGAGGACTGGGGTGCCACACCCGCTGTGATCGACATGGCGCTGGAAGTCTGCGAGGAAAGGAAGATCCAGCTCGCTCTGCACGCCGACTCGTGCAACGAGTCCGGATTCCTGGAGAGCACCAAGGCTGCCTTCAAGCGTGAGGGCGAAGAGGCTCGCTCTGTCCACATCTTCCACGTCGAGGGTGCCGGAGGCGGCCATGCTCCGGACATGATCGAGTTGGTCAAGGAGCCGAACGTCCTGCCGGCCTCGACCAACCCCACCCGCCCGTTGACGGTGAACACCGTCAAGGAGCACGTCGACATGATGGTCGTGTGCCATCACCTCAACCCGAGCATTCCGGCGGACATGGCCTACGCGGACTCCCGCATCCGGCCGTCCACCATGGCCGCGGAGGATCTCCTCCACGATATGGGCGCCATCTCGATGATGTCCTCGGACGCCCAGGCGATGGGCCGCATCGGCGAGATGATCATGCGTACCTGGCAGACCGCGCACGTCATGAAGGGCCGCTACGGCGCACTGGCCCAAGACCTGAAGTACGCAGAGCTTCGAGCAGAGGCAGCGAAGAATGCCGCCCAGGCCGCAGCCGACCAGGGCGGGGCAGACCGCCCTGTCGAGGCGAGCGCGGTACTGCCGAACGACAACTTCCGCGCGCGACGGTACGTCGCCAAGTACACGATCAACCCGGCGCTCACGCACGGCATCGACGGGACCGTCGGTTCCGTCGAGCCAGAGAAGATGGCAGACCTGGTGCTGTGGGAGCCGAAGTTCTTCGGCGTCAAGCCGCACCGGATCATCAAGGGCGGCCAGATCGCCTGGGCGCAGACCGGCGATGCCAATGCCTCGATCACGACGCCGCAGCCCTACCTGCCGCGGCCGGTCTGGGGCGCCACCGGCCGTGCTCCCAGGAGCAATTCGGTGAACTTCACTGCCCCGGGCGTGGCCGAAGAACTGAACATCCTCCACGTCGACACCGTCAAGGACGACGACACCGCGGTCACGACGAAGGTGAAGACGGAGGGGCGCGGACTCCGGAAGGACTTCGTCGACATCAGCGAGCGCATCCGGGAGATCGGGAAGACGGACATGCTGCTGAACGACTGGGTGCCCGAGGAGGCCACGGACCTCGAGGTCGACCACGACACCTTCGAGGTCACCATCGGCGGCGCGACGACGAACGACGCCCACACCAAGATCAAAGGTCAGACGGTGCCGCGCGCCTACGTCAACGAAGTGCCCATGGCGCAGCGGTACTTCCTCTTCTGAGACCTCTGATCCGACCCCAGCCCGCCGTGGGCGCCGATGCCACGGCCGGACCCCGGGCGGGCACCATGTGACCGCTCGGGAAGCCGCCTCACCACCTTCGATCCTGTGAAAGGCAGCCGCTCGCCCATGAGCCGCGCAGCCCTGCTCCTGCTGGCCGACGGCCGCTTCCCCGCCGGCGGGCACGCCCACTCCGGCGGCGCCGAAGCCGCCATCGCCCACAAAGCCGTCCACGACACCGACAGCCTGGAGGCGTTCTGCCGCGGCCGACTGCACACCACCGGTCTCACCGCGGCCGGGCTGGCCGCCGCAGCCGCCGCCGGATGTGACCCGCTGCTGCTCGACGACGCCGCCGACGCGCGCACTCCCGTGCCCGCGCTGCGTGCCGTCGCCCGCAGGCTCGGCCGACAGATGATGCGCGCAGCCCGTGCCACCTTCCCGTCGACCGAACTCGAACACCTGGCCGCCACACGCCCCCAGGGCGCCCACCAGCCCATCGTTCTGGGCCTCGCCGCCCGCGCCGCCGGGCTCGCCCCGGTGGACGCCGCCCATGCCGCCGCGTACGAGACCATCGGCGGCCCGGCCACCGCCGCGGTGCGCCTGCTGAGCCTCGACCCACTCGACGCCTCCGGGCTCCTGGCCCGTCTTGGGCCCGAGACCGACGCCGTCGCAGCAGCCGCGGCCGACGCCGCGATGCGCGCCCTGGCGGAGGGCATCGACGCCCTGCCATCGGCCTCCTCACCCCTGCTGGACATCACCGCCCAGCAGCACGCCGCCTGGACCATTCGCCTCTTCGCCTCCTGAACCCGAACCCACCACTGCACAACGGAGTTGCCATGCACCTCGAGCACGCTGAGACCTTTCCCCAGCGGCACACGCGCAGCGCCGAGCCGCTCCGCCCCGACGGCAGCCGCCGCGCGCTGCGCGTCGGTCTGGGCGGTCCCGTAGGCTCCGGCAAGACCGCGACCGTCGCCGCACTCTGCCGCACCCTGCGCGACCACTGGCAGATCGCCGCCGTCACCAACGACATCTACACCCGCGAGGACGCCGAATACCTGCTGCGCGAAGCCGTCCTGCCGCCCGAGCGCATCACCGCCGTCGAGACCGGCGCCTGCCCGCACACCGCGATCCGCGACGACATCTCCGCCAACCTCGAAGCCGTCGAACACCTCGAAGAGACCCTCCAGCCCCTGGACCTCGTCCTCGTCGAGTCCGGCGGCGACAACCTGACCGCCACCTTCTCCAAGGGCCTTGTCGACGTACAGATCTTCGTCATCGACGTGGCCAGCGGCGACGACATCCCCCGCAAAGGCGGCCCCGGCATCACCACCGCCGACCTCCTCATCATCAACAAGACCGACCTCGCCCCGCACGTCGGCGCCGACCTGGAAACCATGGCCGCCGACGCCAAGCGGCAGCGCGGCGACCTTCCCGTCGTTTTCACCGACCTCACCTCCGACGACGGCATCCGCGACGTCGCCGACTGGGTCACCGGCCACCTCGCCCAGTGGCACGCCGAGGCAGCCGCCGTATGAGCCCCGCCTCCCAACTCGCCGCAGGCCGCGTCCCCGCGGCCGGCGGCGGCCCAGTGCCCGCCGGGCACCCGCACGGCGTACGGGCCACGGCTAGGATCCGAGCCGCGCACAACGGGCGCGTCACCACCCTCCCGCAGCTGCACAGCGACGGCCCCTTCCACCTGCGGCGCGTACGCACCGATGGCCCCGCCGCCACGGTGGGCATCATCGGCGCGATGAGCGCCCCGCTCGGCGGCGACCGGCTCACCCTCGACATCACCGCCGAGGACCGCGCCGAACTGGAGGTCACCACGGCCGCCGCCACCCTCGCCCTGCGCGGCCCCACCACCGACCCGGCCACCTACGACGTACGGCTCACCGCCGGCGAACACGCCCACCTGCGCTGGCTGCCGCAACCCCTCATCAGCGCCGCCGGCAGCAACCTGCGCCAGACGTACACCGTCGAACTCGCCGCCAGCTCACGGCTGGTACTGCGAGAAGAGCAGCTCCTGGGCCGCGCCGACGAGGAGCCGGGCCACCTCGTCAGTCGCATCCTGGTCCACCGAGCCGGGCGCCCGCTGCTCGACCAGCAAACGGCGTACGGAGTCCCAGAACCAGGCTGGGACGGCCCGGCCGTCCTGAACGAGCACCGCGTCACCGGCCAACTCCTGCTCGTCGACCCACGCCTCGACGTCCGACGAGACCCCGTACTCCTCGGCAAAGGCACCAAGGAAGGATGCGCCATCCTCGCACCGCTGGCAGGCGGCCCGGCCCTGCTTGCCACCGCCGTCGCACCAACCACCTCGACGCTGCGGGAACTGCTCGACGAGGCGCACGCACACGCCCTCGCCCGCTAGCGCGGACGGGCTGCCGCCCCCGGAGGGCGGCGGCCCGCCGTGCGCCACCGTCCGTGGCATGCAGGCGTTCACCGCGACTCTCGATGCCTCACCTTCTGTCACCGAGACCGATCGCGGAGAATCACCGATTGCTCACCACCCACCGGCACTGCCACTGCTCACTGTGCCCGGATTCCGATGTTCCCCCAGGAGCCAGTGCTCACGAAGTCGCGGACCCTACACACCGGCAAGCCACGTCAGCAGCTGCCGGAATCGCGGTTGTGGGTGATGGCGTGGCTACCGGCGCAGTCCGCCGAGGATCTCGACCTGCGGCAGTGGGAGCCCTGCCAGGGCGTGTGTGGTACTCGGGCAGCGTGACCCGCCGGACTGATAAGGATCTCGGGATATCGCGGTCTCAGCGCCCGCGGGTATCGGGAGTGCCCGGCCGACCTTGGGTTCCCTCAACGGCGGGCGATATAGCCACTCTCAGCCCATCCAGTCCGTCGGCATGCGCTGAACGCGAGCTGGGTGAAGCTGGTGCCATGGCCGAACGTCGCGTGATCGTGTCCCCGCCCACGGAGACCGGCGGCCGGCCTGTTCAGGTTGACGGCGAGACGCTGGGCACGGCGTACAGTCTGCACGACCAGCTCCAGGATGTGGCCGTGCTTGTTGCCGATACGAGGGTTGGCCTCGTCCGGGCCGAACTTGCTGGTGGCACCGCGGTCCTTGTTGTTGGTCAGGGCGACGTAGACGCGGCCGGTCTGCGGGTGGGGCTCGACGTCCTCGGGGCGTCCATCTTGGTGGCGCCCATCTTGTCCGCGCGAGGCGCGTGAAGACTTACACCTCCTCCGCGGTCATGCCGGGCACGTGCGACGTCGAACCCGTGGCGAGCGGAATCCACTCGCCCATGCCGTCGAACTCTCCGTCGGCGGGCAGCTTTCCGCTGCCGTCGATCTCGGCGGCCGGGCTTGTCAGCAGGAACGGTGTGGTGGCGGTGATACGCCGGTTGAGTACGTCGCCGACCACCGGCCACAGGCGTCCCGCGCGGCGGTCTTCGCGTACGACCAGGACGGTCAGCCCGTGCGCGGCCCAGGCGATCTCGGCCTGTTCGCGGGTGGGATTGTCGGGGTCGTGGCCGTAGAACATGACCTGCTCGCTGGTGTACTCGTGGTTCACCACGAGTAGTTTCCGGCCGTGGCGGGGGGCAGGTCCAGCAGCGCCATGTAGTCGTTGTTGTATCCGAACTGTCCGGCCTGGGCTTTGGCGCTCTGGTTGCGGGCGTTGAAGCGCGGAGCGCCGGGCAGGACTGGGTCGCCCCAGCGGATGACGACCTGCTGGCTGTAGCCCTTCGGGACGGTGACAGCGTCCGTCGTGTTCGGCGGGACCGGCGTGAAGTCCAGACGACGCGGCGGACGGCCGGTGCGGTCGCCGGTCTGTTCGGGCACGGTTGCCTCCACGCAGCTCTTCGAGGACTCCATGAACGCCGTACCGCGCGCCCTGCGCGACGGCGCCTTCGCGCTCGGCTCGTCCCGGATGCAGGTCTCCACCCGGGTCGTGTTCCCGGCCGCCCTGTCCGGCATCGTCGCGGCGATCGTGCTGGGCATCTCCCGGGCGATCGGCGAGACGATGATCGTCGCCGTGGCCGCGGGCGGGCGCCCCAACCTGTCCTTCAACCCGCTCGAAGGCATGCAGACCATGACCGCGTTCATCGCCGCGGCGGGCATCGGTGACCAGCCCACCGGGTCCCTCGGCTACAAGACGATCTTCGCGGTGGGCCTGCTGCTGTTCGTCATGACCCTGGTGATGAACCTGGTCAGCATTCGCCTGGTGCGCAAGTACCGGGAGGTGTACGAGTGATGAGTTCTCCCACCGCCGACCGCGACCTCGCCGTGGACGTTCCCGAGGTGCGCCGTCTCAAGGGCCAGGGCACGCCGTGGCGGGAGCGGTTCTTCCAGCTCAGCCTGTGGGCCTCGCTCGCCGTGGGCGTGGTCTTCCTGGCCTCGCTCCTGATCTACGTGGTCGTCGAAGCCTGGCCCCGCCTCGACTCCCGGATCTGGACGAACTTCCCGGACATCATCGACCCTGCCAACGCCGGCGCCCAGTCGGCGATCATGGGCACGATCTGGGTGATCGCCTTCACCGCGCTGTACTGCCTGCCGACCGGCATCCTCACCGCGATCTACCTGGAGGAGTACGCCGACCCCAACCGCTGGTACAACCGCGCGATCGAGATCAACATCCAGAACCTGGCGGCCGTACCGTCGATCGTCTACGGCATCCTCGGCCTCGGTGTCATCTCCCGCGGCCTCGGCTTCGGACAGACCGTCATGACCGCATCGCTCACCCTGTCGCTGCTGGTGCTGCCCGTCGTGATCATCTCCTCCAGGGAGGCGATCCGTGCCGTACCGCAGTCGATTCGGCAGGCGTCCCTCGCGCTGGGCGCCACCCGGTGGCAGACCATCTGGCGCCAGGTCCTGCCGGCCGCGGTGCCCGGCATGGCGACCGGCTCGATCCTCGCCCTGTCCCGGGCGATCGGTGAGGCCGCGCCGCTGCTGCTGCTCGGCGGGCTGACGTTCATCACCTTCAACCCGACCGGCGTGCAGAGCCCGTTCACCGTCCTGCCGATCCAGATCTTCAACTGGATCAGCCAGTCCCGCGCCGAGTTCGTCTCGCTCGCCTCCGCCGCGATCGTCGTCCTGCTGGTGATCCTGCTGGCCATGAACTCCCTGGCGATCTGGCTGCGCAACCACTTCTCCCGCCGGTGGTGAGCCCCGTGACCGACCCGACCAGCCGCCCCGAGATGCCCGTTTCCGCTTTGCAGGAGCCCGTCATGACCCCACCCTCCGACGCCGCCGGCGGCACCAAGACCCCGCAGGTCACCTTCCGCGACGCACCGTCCCTGGCCGAACCGGTCTTCGAAGTCGGCGGCCTGTCGGTCTTCTACGGCGCCCACGAGGCCGTCCGCGACGTCAACATGACGATCGGGCGGCGTCAGATCACCGCCATGATCGGCCCGTCGGGGTGCGGCAAGTCCACGATGATCCGCTGCTTCAACCGGATGAACGACCTCATTCCCGGTGCCCGTGTCGTCGGCAAGATCCGCTACCACAACGAGGATTTGTACGGCCGCGACGTCGACCCCATCGAGGTGCGCCGCCGGATCGGCATGGTCTTCCAGAAGCCCAACCCGTTCCCCAAGTCGATCTACGACAACATCGCCTACGGGCCCCGGGTGGGCGGCTTCAAGGGCAACCTCGACGACCTGGTCGAGGAGACCCTCACCCACGCGGCGCTGTGGGACGAGGTCAAGGACAAGCTCAAGACGTCGGCCCTGGCGCTGTCCGGCGGTCAGCAGCAGCGGCTGTGCATCGCGCGCACCATCGCGGTCAAGCCCGAGGTGATCCTGATGGACGAGCCTTGCTCGGCCCTTGACCCGATCGCCACCGCGAAGATCGAGGACCTGATGGAGCACCTGGCCCAGGAGTTCACGATCGTCGTCGTCACGCACAACATGCAGCAGGCCGCACGTGTCTCCGACCGCACCGCCTTCTTCACCGCGGACGTCGACGACAAGGGCGTACGCCACGGCCGGCTCGTCGAGTACGACGAGACCGAGCGGATCTTCTCCAACCCCTCCGACCAGCGCACCGAGGACTACATCTCCGGCCGCTTCGGCTGACGGACACCGAGTCCTGCGACCGCCCCCTTTGCGCGCTTCACGTAAAGGAGTTCACCGGGTGACACCCGACCCACACCGGCCGACGACGGGCTCGCACAGCGGCCCCGGCGGACCCGACGACGGCACGCCGCCGCTGGACCTACTGCTGGCCGAGCCGGACGCGGACCTGGCTGCCAAGGTCGTCGCCCGCTTCGCCGCCGCGGGCGTGTCCACGGTGGTCTGCCGTGATGGAGCCGAGGCCCTGCTTCAGGTCGGCGTCCAGCACCCGGGCGCGGTGCTGCTCAGCGCACCGCTGCCGGTGGTCAGCGCCGCCCAGGTCACGGCGCTCATCGCACGGCTCCATCCGGTCCCGGTCATTGTGGGCGCCGACCCGGACGGCGCGGAGGAGGCCACCGAAGCCGTAGCTGCGGGCGCGGTGGCCTTCGTCGCCCGCCCCTACCGGGCCGAGGAGATCCTGCCGCTGCTCATGCCCCGCCTCGACACCGACGCGGACCCCCGCATCGTGGTCGGCGATGTCGAACTCGACGTCGCGGGCTTCCACGTCTACGTACGCGGCCGCTCCCTCCAGCTGCCGGTCCGCGAATTCCTGCTGCTGCGCTACTTCATGGAACGCCCCAACAAGCTCATCAGCCGCCAGGAGCTGACCGCTGCCCTGTGGGGCACCGCGAAGCCGGACAGCAACACACTCACCGTGCATGTGCGGCGCGTGCGCAACAAGATCCAGGAAGCGGGCAGCTGCTGCACCATCGACGCCATCCGCGGCATGGGCTACCGCTTCGAGTGCGGCCCCGCCGCGTGTGCCGAGACGCAGGCCACACCGACATCTCGCCCGGCGCGGGCGCGGTAAGGGGGAGGGAGTCCTGTGCTGGAGGGGCAGGACGAGGACTCCTGCACAGACCTGCCGATCTGGGCCACGCGCCACCCGCGGTGGGGTCTCGTCCACGGCCGCCATCACATCCCCACCATCGGCACGATCATCACCGCCCCGACGCTCGCCGAGGCACGGACGCTGATCTCCTTCTGCCTTACGGACGCGCGCAGTTGACCTGCCGTATCAGCGCGGCGTGGCGAGTGCGGAGGGCCCTACGTCGACCAGTTCGTCGATCAGCTTCCCGATACGGGTCCGCAGCACGTCGCGTACCGAGCGCGCGCTCTCGATGTCCAGGCCGGACAGGTCGGGCAGATCCCAGTCGAGGTAGCGGCGGCCGGGCCGCACCGGGCAGGCGTCCCCGCAGCCGAGCGTGACCACCACGTCGGCCGCGTCCACGACCTCGGCGGTCAGCGGCTTGGGGAACTCCTCGCCCACGTCCAAGCCCTGTTCGGCGAGCAACCGCCGCACGACGGGAGCGAGGGAGCGATGTCGGCCCCGGGCGCGGAGCCCGCCGTACGGACCTCCACGGCGCCGGCGGCCAGACGGCGCATAAGGGCGGCCGCCAGTTGCGAACGCCCGGCGTTCTCCGTGCAGACGAACAGAACGTACGGCACCGGCCCCGGGCACAGTCCCGTCGCCTTGGCCAGGGCCGCAGCCGCTGGTCCGCGAACCGCTCGACCAGGACCGGCAGGTAGCGGGAGGTACGGGCGCTCCGGCCGAGCGACTTCGCGCACTCGACGACGTACGCCGCGACGGTCTCCCGGGAGAAGGACCGGCTGTGGCGGACCGCGAGGCGTCGAGCGATGCGCTCCAGCACGGCCCCGCTGTCGCGCAGGGGAGGGGTGGCCGGGCCGAAGCGGCTTTGCTCGTCCATGGGCGCACCTCTTCCGTTCGCGGCCGAAACCCATCCCCGCCTCGCATCATAGGTGGATGTCTATGTATTGGACAGGCCGGAGCGAAAGTGAACCCTGGGTGAACAAGCGGGTGGGAGAACCTTCGAACGCCGGGGGAACGCCTGACCGGCGCTTATGGTGAATAGATGGCTATCTCTACGTATGGCGCGGAGGCGAAGGCGGTGTCTGACGAGTCGGGGACGTACACGCCGGGCCTGTCCTGCCTGCTGATCGACCGTGACGAGGCGGGGCGGCTCGCCGCCATGCTGAAGGCCATAGCCGACCCAACCCGTCTGCAATTGCTACGCCTCATCGAGCGTGCGCCGAAGGGCGAGGCATGCGTCTGCGACCTCACCGAGTGCCTGGGGCTGCGTCAGCCGACCGTCAGCCACCACCTGAAGGTGATGACCGAGGCCGGACTGCTCAACCGGGAGCGCCGCGGCACCTGGGTCTGGTACTCCCTCAACCACGACGGACTACGCCGCGTACGGGAGATCCTGGACCCGGCGTCGGCCGACGAGCCGGAGCGCGTGGCTGCCTGACTGCTGCCTGGTGCGTTACGAAGCGCCCAGCATCCTGCGCTGTACGTGGAGATGGTGCTCGGTCATCCATGCCTGCGCCGCGACCTGGACGGCATCCCACGGGGAGCCGAGCGGCGGGATGTAGGAGAGGTCGAGCTCGCTGATGTCGTCGACTGCCATGCTGTGGAAGATCGCGGTGGCGTAGGTGTCGACGCGCTTGGAGATCTCCGCGCCGCGCCGCCCCACGAGCTGGGCGCCCAACAGGAGACCGCTGCTGGTGTCGCCCGTGACGCGGATCGAGATCGGGGTGGTGCCCGGGTAGTACGCCTTGTGGTCGTCCGGGCGGCTGGCGGTGGTGGCCGGAGCCCAGTCTCGGTCAGCGGCCCGCGCCTCGTGGTCGCGCAGGCCGGTGCGTGCGGCGACGAGGTCGAAGACCTTGACGACCTGGGTGCCCAGGCTGCCGGCGAACCATCGGCGGCCGCCGAGGGCGTTTTCCCCGGCGATCCGGCCCTGCTTGTGCGCGGTGGTGCCGAGCGGTAGCCACGTCCTGCCCAGCAGCCGGTGGTGGGTGACGACGCAGTCTCCCGCCGCATACACATCCGGCAGCGAGGTGCGCATGTACTCGTCGACCTCGATCGCACCCTTCACGCCGAGCTTGGCCCCGGCGGTCGCGGCGAGCGTGGTGTCAGGGCGGACGCCGACCACCACCAGGACCAGGTCGGCGCCGCGGGTGAAGGTCTTGCCGGTCGGTCCGGTGGCCCGGACGTGCAGCACCTGGCCGGACGGGTCGCGGGTGATCGCGGAAACCTGGGTGCCGATGATCACTTCGACGCCGTGGGCGTCGAGTTCCGCGTGCACCAAGGCGCCGAGCTCGGGGTCGACGGTCGGCAGGACCTCCGGCAGGGCCTCGATCTGGGTGACCTGGATGCCGCGGGTGATCAGTGCCTCGGCCATCTCCAGGCCGATATGTCCCGCGCCGATCACGACGGCCGATCCAGGGCGGCGCTCGCCGAGGGTCTGCATGACCTCGAACGTGTCGCCCATGCTGTGCAGCAGGTGCACGCCGTCCTGCGGGCCGAGAGCGTCGGGGCCGGTCAGGCCCTCGATGGGCGGGCGGGCGCTGACTGCGCCGGTGCCGACTATCAGCGCGTCGTACGGCAACTCTTCGACCCGGCCGTCTGCGTTGCGTACGGCCAGCCGCTTGCCGGTCACGTCGATCCCGGTGGCGAGGGTGTCGGTTCGGACCTCCATGCCCGTGGCCTTCAGGTCGGCGAGGGTGCGGTGGGCGAGGTTGCTCCAATGCCCGACTTCGCCGGAGATGTAGTACGGGATGCCGCAGATGGAGAAGTTCGGGTACGCGTCGGCCACGACCACGGTGACCTCGCTGCCGGGATCCAGCTCGTGGGCGCGCAGTGCGGCGCTGATGCCGGCGTCGCTGCCGCCGACGGCGACGATGCGCTTGCTGGGCACCGGGACACCTCCGTAGGAGAGGGAAGAGAGGGGCCGGCGGGGTACGTAGGGCACCCCACCGGTGTCGCGTCAGCCGAGATGGTCGGCGAGCTCGCGCTCGAGAGCGGCCTTGGGCTTGGCGCCCACGATGGTCTGGACGACCTCGCCGCCCTTGTAGAGGTTCATCGTCGGGATGGACAGCACGCCGTACTGGGCGGCGATGGCCGGGTTCTCGTCGATGTTCAGCTTGACGATCTCGATCTTGTCGCCGTGCTCGGCGGCGATCGCCTCCAGGGAAGGGGCGAGCTGGCGGCACGGGCCGCACCAGGCGGCCCAGAAGTCGACCAGGACGGGCTTGTCGCTCCCCAGGACGTCCTGTTCGAAGGAGTCCTCGGTGACGTTCTTGAGAGCCATGTTGCTTGTCTTCTGCGGGTGGTGAGGGTCAGACGGCAGCCGTGACCAACTCGTCGGTTGCACCCGCGCCGGTGTCACCCAGGGCAGCGAGGTACCGCTCGGCATCGAGGGCCGCCTGGCAGCCGGACCCGGCGGCGGTGATGGCCTGACGGTAGGAGTGGTCGACGACGTCGCCGGCCGCGAAGACACCGGCGACGTTCGTACGAGTCGAGGGGGAGTCGACCTTGAGGTAGCCGTTGTCGTCCAGCTCCAGCCGGCCTTTGAACAGCTCGGTGCGCGGGTCGTGGCCGATCGCGATGAACAGCCCCGAGACGTCCAGGTCACGGGTGGCACCGGTGACGCCGTCACGCAGGACGACGCCGCCGAGCATGCCGTCCCTCTCCTTGATCTCCGCGATCTCGCTGTTGAAGGCGAAGGAGATCTTCTCGTCGGCGAAGGCACGGTTCTGCATGACCTGGGAGGCACGCGGCGTCGAGCGCCGGTGGACGACGGTGACGGAGCGGGCGAACCGGGTGAGGAAGGCGGCCTCCTCCATCGCGGTGTCCCCGCCGCCGACCACGGCGATGTCGCGATCGCGGAAGAAGAACCCGTCGCATGTCGCACACCAGGACACGCCCCGCCCGGACAGCTTCTCCTCGTTCGGCAGGCCGAGCTTGCGGTAGCCGGAGCCGGTCGCGACGATCACGGCGCGGTCCCGGTGGACGGTCCCGGCGGTGTCGGTGACGGTCTTGATGTCGCCGGTCAGGTCGACCTCGACGACGTCGTCCTCGACGATCTCGGCACCGAACTTCTCCGCCTGCGCCCGCATGTTCTCCATGAGAACGGGGCCGTCGATGCCCTCAGGGAAGCCGGGGAAGTTCTCGACCTCAGTCGTCGTGGTGAGCGAGCCGCCGACGAAGATCGCGCCGCCGAAGACGAGTGGCTTGAGGTCGGCGCGGGCGGTGTAGAGGGCGGAGGTGTATCCGGCAGGACCGGAGCCGATGACGATGACGTTGCGGATCTCGCCCGCGCTCATGCTGTCTTCTCGGGCGCGATCTCCTCGATCAGGCCCTCGACCAGCTTCTTGATCTCGTCGCGGATCGGGCGGACCGCCTCGACGCCCTGGCCGGCCGGGTCGTCCAGCTTCCAGTCGAGGTACCGCTTGCCGGGGAAGACCGGGCAGGTGTCGCCGCAGCCCATGGTGATACAGACGTCCGACTCCTTGACCGCGTCGACGGTGAGCATCTTCGGCACCTCGGCGGAGATGTCGATGCCGACCTCCCGCATGGCCTCGACGGCAGCAGGGTTGACGTGCTCACCCGGGTTGGAGCCGGCGGAGCGGACCTCGACGCGGTCCCCGGCCAGGTGGGTCAGCCACGCCGCGGCCATCTGGGAGCGGCCTGCGTTGTGGACACAGACGAACAGCACGGAGGGCTTGTCGGACATCAGAGGTCTCTCTTGTCTCACGACGGCATCAGGCGCGCATGACATCAGCACCCGGTGGTGTCAGTCACCACTGATGTGACAGTATCAGTCCATGATGACGTCAGTCGACACTGATCTGATCCGGGTTCTGGCCGACCCGCTCAGGCTCCAGATCGTGACCCTGCTCGCCAAAGAGATGCTGTGCACCACCCACCTCGTGGAGGAGACCGGTGCCCGGCAGACCAACCTCTCCAACCACCTGAGAGTGCTGCGCGAGGCCGGGGTCGTCGAGACGGAGCCGTGCGGCCGGTACACGTACTACAAGCTGCGCCCGGACGTCATCGCATCGTTCGCCGGTCAGTTCGCCGACCTGGCCGAGTCCGCCCGAACCGCCGCCGACAACAAACGGGCCTGTCCCTGACCGGCACCGTAGTCCCCGCGACCACCAAGGAACCCCCGTTGACCACCACGCAAGAGAGCGCCGCGGAGTCCGCCGTACCTGCCGCCAAGCCCGCATCCGTCGAGCCCGCGCCCGGCGCCACTCCGCCGCCCCGGCCCCTCACCTCGCGAGCCGCAGCCGAACTGGTCGGCACCGCTCTGCTGGTGGCGGTCGTAGTCGGTTCCGGTATCCAGGCCACCGAGCTGACGAAGGATGTCGGGCTGCAGCTGCTGGCCAACTCCACGGCCACCGTCTTCGGCCTCGGCATCCTGATCCTGCTGCTCGGCCCGGTCTCCGGCGCGCACTTCAACCCGGTCGTCACGCTGGCCGAGTGGTGGACGGGCAGGCGCGGCGGCGCGGGGGTGACGATGCGTGAGGCGGCCGTGTACGTCCCGGCGCAGGTCGTCGGCGCGATTGCCGGTGCCATCCTGGCGGACGCGATGTTCGGCGAGCCCCTGGTGAAGTGGTCCACCCACGACCGCTCCGCCGGCCACCTGCTCCTCGGCGAGGTCGTCGCGACGGCCGGGCTGATCCTGCTGATCTTCGGTCTGGCCCGCACCGACCGCCTGCGCTTCGCCCCGGTGGCCGTCGCCTCCTACATCGGTTCCGCCTATTGGTTCACCTCCTCTACATCCTTCGCCAACCCGGCAGTGACGATCGGCCGCGCCTTCACCGACACGTTCGCAGGCATCGCGCCCGGCTCGGTGGCGGGCTTCATCGGCATGCAGCTCGTCGGCGCCGTGGTCGGGCTGGCCCTGGTGGCACTGATCTTCATGCCGGGCCGGGCGGCCGAGGAGTCGTGAGGCACACCGCACAGGTGGTGGTGATCGGCGGCGGCCAGGCCGGGCTCGCCGCCGGTTACCACCTGCGCCGCCTCGGCCTGGACTTCGTCATCCTCGACGCCCAGGCCACACCGGGCGGCGCCTGGCAGCACGCCTGGGACTCGCTGCACCTGTTCTCCCCGGCCGTGTTCTCCTCGCTGCCGGGGCGCCCGATGCCCGTGCAGATGGGGGAGACGTACCCGGATGCCGCCCACGTGGTCGGTTACCTCTCCGAGTACGAGCGCCGGTACGACCTTCCGATGCACCGGCCTGTACGGGTCACCGGGGTCTATCGGGACGGCGCCTTCCTGCGCGTCGAGACCGACTCCGGCGCCTGGCGTGCCCGGGCCGTCATCAGCGCCACCGGCACCTGGTGGCGCCCCTTCCTGCCTGCCGTCCCCGGGCGGGCGGATTTTCGCGGACGGCAGCGGCACACGGTGGCGTACCGCAGCCCGCGCGACTTCGCCGGACAGCGCGTCGTGGTCGTCGGCGGCGGCAACTTCGGCGCACAGATCGCCGCCGACCTCGCCGACGACACCGAGCTGACCTGGGTGACCCAGCGCCCGCCCCGCTTCCTCGCCGACGACATCGACGGCCGCGCCCTGTTCGACGCGGCCACCGCCCGTCGCCGCGCCCTCGACGAAGGCCGCACCGACACCAAAGGCGTCGCCTCACTCGGCGACATCGTCGCCGTATACCGCCCGTCCGCGATGCCCGTGACCGCGGCCTGCTGAAGGCCAGCCCGATGTTCACCCGCCTCGTCCCCGGTGGCGTGGAATGGGCCGACGGCACCCGCGCCGAGGCCGACGCGATCATCTGGTGCACCGGATTCCGCCCTGCCTTGTCCCACCTGGCCCCGCTCCAACTGCGTGGCCGACGGGGCCACATCTCCACCGCCGGCACACGAGTGGTGGACGAGCCGCGCCTGCACTTGCTCGGCTACGGCGACTGGACCGGCCCGGCCTCCGCCACCCTCATCGGCGTCGGCCGCCCCGCGCGCGAAGCCACCCGCGAGGTCGCCGCGCTCCTGGACACACGGCACGGCTGAGCGACGCCGTCAGGACAGCGTGGCGACGACCTCGCGCACTTGCTCGGCGACGTTCTCCGGTAGCGGCGCGTAGTGGATCTCGGGGAGGATCTTCTGCCCCTCCTCGCTCGCGGTGTAGGCCAGGAACGACTTGAGGGCAGGCAGCACCTCTTTGTCGTTGCCCCGGTCGCAGACGATCTCGTACGTCACCAGCACGATGGGGTACGCGCCCTCCGCCGAGGTGCCGTAGTCGAATTTCAGGGTCAAGTCCTTGCCCTTGCCGATGACTTCGGCCGCCGCGATACCCGCGGACGCGGTCGTGGTGGACGCCTCGACGGGCTCGGCGGCCCCCGTGTCGATCCGCACCGTGTCCATCTTGCGGGCGGTGGCGAAGGACAGCTCAAAGTAGCCGATCGCCCCACTGGTCGAGGCGACCTCCGAGACGACACCGTCCGACCCGTCGGCAGAGGAACCGCCCTTGCCCTGCCAGGACTTCTCCGCGGGGTACGGCCATTGGGCCGGTGCCGCTCCGGCCAGGTAGGCGTTGAGGTTCTGGGTAGTGCCCGAGTTGTCCGAGCGGTGCACGGCCTGAATGGGCAGTTCGGGCAGTACCACGCCGGGGTTCAGCTTCTGGATGGCCGGATCGTTCCATCGCGTGATGCGCGAGTCGAAGATCTTCGCGAGGGTCGGTGCGTCCAGCACGAGATCGTCCACGTCCGGGAGGTTGTACCCGATGGCGATCGGGCCGCCCACCATGGGCAGGTCGATGGCACGGCCTCCCGGACACACCTCCCGGGACCGCTCGACGTCAACGGGCGTCAGTGCCCCGTCGGTGCCACCGAACGCCTTGAAGCCGCCCCGCAGGAACTGGTTCACCCCCGCGCCCGAGCCCAGCGGGTTGTAGGCGATCCGCACGCCCGGGCACGCCTGCTCGTACTCTTTGATCCACCGCTTCATCGCGTTCTGCTGGGCGGTGGACCCGGAACCGGGCACCTTGCCCTGCTTCGCGCAGTCGATGCGGGCCACCGGTCCCGCCGAGGACGTGTTCCGGTCGGCGTCGGTGCCGTCCTCGCTTTTCATCGAGATCAGCAGTGCGCCTGCCAGCGCCACCGCTGCGGCTGCCGCCGTGGCGCCGACAGGCAGGAGAACACCGCGTCGATCCTTGCGTCGGTGCCGCACCCTTGGTCTCCCCCTTGAAAGCGATCCGGGACGGCCGGACCGGAGCGCGGTGCCACGTCCTGGCAGCCGCTGCGCCCCGTCCGTCAGGACATAGATGCTCACCTGTGCGGGAAGGGAGTTGGTGACGGGAGGGCGAACGTCTGCTGACGCGTTCGTGTCGTGCCGACCGGTGCAAGTGGGCTGACCTCGCCACGTGGACCGATGAGCGGCGGCAGCATCTCCAGGGAGCCGCAGGAGAGGAACCCCGGGTCCCTGGCCGTGGTGCGGGGGGCAGCGGGCGCCTCACGGGGTGTCGATCGCTACGAGGAGATCAGCGAGCGCATCGTACGGGACGCCGACCGTTCGGGACTCTGGCTCGTCGAGGGATTCTTCCTGTACGACGACGAGTTGGTGAACGTCGAATTGGTCTCGGCTCATCTCACCGTCGTCCGGCCGCCGTGCCCGCGGCCGTCCAGAAGCAGGAACTTGCCATGTATGCCAAAACGTTCAGCGAGCTGGCCGAACTTGCCGTCTACGGCCCCGCCGCACGTGAACTCATCACTGCTGCCATCGAATCTCTAGTAGGGCTTTGTTAGGTCCTGTGGTGGGGTTCGGGTGCTGGTGCGGGTTGGCCGCATATCGAGCAGGCGCCGGTCCAGGTGGCCAGGAGGGCCTGGAGTTCGCGGAGGACCGCGTAGAGGGTCAGGCCGGCGCAGGGGCTTTTGGGTCGAGCCTGAGCATGGTGCAGAAGGCCTGGGCGAGGGACGCGAGGGTGACGTGGCGGTGCCAGCCGAGGTAGTTGCGGCCCTCGAAGTGGTCCAGGCCCAGACCGTCCTTGAGCTCGCGGTAGTCGTGCTCAACTCGCCATCGGATCTTGGCGATTCGTACCAGTTCGCGCAGTGGGGTGTCGGCGGGAAGCGTCGAGAGCCAGTAGTCGGTTGGCTCGGCGGAGTCGGGTGGCCACTCGACGAGCAGCCAGCAGTCGGGCAGGGAGCCGTCGGCGGCGCGGCGGATGGTGCGGTTGGCCGGTCGGACCCGCAGGGCCAGGAACTGCGAGCGCATCTCGGCGTTCGGGTTGCGTCTGGTGGCCTTGCTGCCCTGGCGCCAGGTGACGGTGCGGGTGGCCGCTCGGCCGACGGCCAGGGCCAGGGCGCGCAGGGTGGTGTGCGGTTGGGGGTAGGCGGACACGGGAGGGCGGCCCTGCCCGGAGTACGGCGGGCGTTGGGGTGTGGCATTGCCGGGGTGCGCGGTCGTGGTGGCTTTGACCGCGACCGCGTAGGTCAGGCCGCGCTCGGTCAGGCCCTCGCGAAAGCCGGTGGCGTCGCCGTATCCGGCGTCGGCGGCGACCGGAAGGTCGGGCAACTCCCAGTTGTCGCGCACCTCGTCGAGCATGTCCAGCGCCAGGCGCCACTTCTCCCGGTGCCGCTCGGTGTCCGGGATTCCCGCCTTGGCGCGGCGGCGCCGGATCGCCTCGGCCATCAGCGCGTCCTCGCCGTACTTGGTGTCGTCCCAGCTCTCGGGCAGGAACAGGCGCCAGTCGACAGCCGATGACGCACGGTCACTGACCAGGTTCACACTGACGCCGACCTGGCAGTTGCCGCGCTTACCCAGGGCGCCGCAGTACATCCGCGCCACCCCCGGTGAGTCGTAGCCGTCCTTGGGGAAGCCGACATCATCGATCGCGTACGCCTCGGGAGAAATGTGCGCGGCAGCCCAACGGGCCAGCCGCTCACGGACCTTGGAGTAGTCCCAGGTGGACGATGAGACGAACTGCTGCAGCTGCTGGTGGTCCACGCCCAGGCGCTCGGCCATCGGCTGCATGGACTTGCGCTTGCCGTCCAGCATCAGCCCGCGCAGATACAGCTCGCCCTTGGCCCGCTGGTCCCGACGCGCCAGCGAACCGAGCATCTCCGCCGCGAACGCCTCCAGGCGCGGGCGGACCGTCTCCATCTCCTCAGGTGTCACACCTGACAGAACATCACAATCTACCTGACGATGATCAATCGGGGTACCTAACAAAGCCCTACTAGGTGAATGCCTGGCAAGTTCGGGCACACTCGTAGAGCCCCATCCACCGACGGATGCCTTCCATGGGTTCAGATGCCCGAGACGAGGGGAACCTGTCGGAGCCCGTGGCGGTCGAGGCGGTGGATGAGGCCGGGGCGGCGCTGATTGTCCGCGCGCAGGCGGGTCAGGCGCTGGTGGAAGGCCGTGTCCTGTCCGGTGTGGGCGCAGGCGTCGCGCAGTTCTGCGAGGAGGGTGACGGCTTGGTCGTAGGCGCTGGTCTTCTTGGTGGCGATATGCGTCTCGATCTGCTGCCAGGCGGATTCGGCCTCGCTCGCGAGGGCGGTCAGGCGCTGGGCGCGGGCTTCGGCTCGTTCGTGTTCGGCGTGCTGCCGGCGTTCGGTGCGCAGGGTGTGGGCGGCGTCCAGGAGGTGGGCGGCGGATCGGCGCCCAGGGGCGGTGGCGGGGGTGGTGGTACCGCGCAGGCGGTGCAGGAGCTCGGTGTGCAGCTGGGGCTAGGGGCCGAGGGCGAGTCGTAGCAGCAGGGCGTCCTTCTCCTTCTGGGGCATTGTGGTGATCAGCGGCGCGAGTTCCTGCTTGGTGGGCCGGGCAGACTCCTTGGGCGCGGCGGGACTGGCCTGGGCCGCGGCCGCGAGCAGGTCGGCATCGACACGCAGGAAGTGCGCGAGCGCGCGCTGTGGGGCGGTCGGTTCGTCGAGCCCGGCCGGGACGGGCGGTTCGGGACAGGTCTGGTATTCCTCTTCGTCGTCGTCTTCGAGTCCCAGGCGGTGAGGGCGGAGAGCCAGGCGAGGTAGAGGGGGCGCAGGTCGCCGGTGGCGAGTTCGTCGCGTACGCCGATGAGGGCGGCCAGTGAGTCGTCGGCGCCCTCGATCCAGTCGCCGCCCTCATCCTCGCCGGTCATCTCGAGCAGGAGATGGGTGCGGGTGGTCCAGGCGTTGACGTGGTGGTCCAGGCAGTAGACCTGCGTCGTGGGCAGGGCCAGGGTCTGCTTGGGCAGGCGGAGCATCAGGCGGCGGGTGCCCCAGTTGGTGACGTACAGGTGGGCGCCGAAGTAGCGCTCGACCATGCGGCGTGGATTCCCGCGCAGATCGCCCCAATTGTAGGTGTGGGTGAAGCTGGTGGTGGTGATCCGGGCCCGGGTGGAGATGGCCCGCAGATGGTCCTGTTCCTCGCGGCTGAGCGGCCGGTCGAGGGCCTGGAACTCGTAGTACTGGTACTCGCTCACACGGCGGACCCTATCGCCGCTGCTGGCGGGCGGTGCGGGGACTGTACAAGGTGGCGGGAGGTGTCCGGACGCCATACCGAAGCGCCGTAGGGTGAGCCGAAGCGAGCGGTGTCGGGGAGGAGCGGGCTGTGGCGGCGGTGTGGAACGAGCGCGCGACGGAGCAGGGGGCGCGGGCAGAGCTCGCGGCCGTGCTGCAGCTGGCCGCGGCGGGCAGGTTGCGGTGCAGTGACAAGACCCGGCCCCCCTCCGCGGCCACGATCCGTACGGTCAGTGAGGTCCTGGGCGGCGGTGACTTCTACGAGGGCGAGCCTCTCAGGGCCTTCGCCTGGCCGTTGCTGCTCCAGGCAGCCGTCTCGCCCAACTGTCCCGTGGTCGAATGGAGTTGGCTGCGCGGGACCGCAAGGCGCTTCGGGCGCCCGCTCACGTGACGATCCGGAGCGTCTCAGATTGGCTTGGGTTTCCTGGGTGATCCTGGTGTTTCGGGATCACCTGGAAGGTGACTCGGTCGGGCCCGGGTGGCGTGGGCATGGTGGTGGAATCCTGCAACAGCTGACCGGGCGGAAGCCGGTTACGACGTCGACGCGGACCTCGGCGTCAAGCCGCGGTAGCCGACCGCACCCTGCTGCGCTGTTCCAGGCTGCTGTGGCTGAGTCGAGCGCTTCGGCTACGAGCGCGCCGGCATGACCACCGTCGAGTCGAACCGTCACACCTGGTGTTGCTCGCGTACCCCAAGAAGGTCGCAGACCTGATCCGCGAAGCCGTCCGGAGCACCACCGCCTGATCCCGCAGGCCCCCTGCGCCAGGGTTGCCCCCAGGCAGGCGGGCAGGGCCCTCTCCAGCAGCGGTCTGCACCACTGAGTTCCCGGCGCGGCACATCCGCGTGCCTTGCCCATCCCCAGGAGCCTCACCAGTGGTGAGAGCGCTCGTCGGTACGCCGCACGACCCCTTTCGAGACCCCCTTCACGCCAAAGGAGAAGCCCATGAGAACCATTCCTCGACTGCGAACGAGAAAGACGCGCGCGCTCACCGCGTCCTGGCCACTGCCGCCGCGCTGTTCGCCTCGACCTCGCAAGTGACCGCGGCACCGTCGACTGCGATGGCCGCCGAGACGCACAGCGGCCAGAAGCCGACGATCGTGCTGGTGCACGGGGCGTGGGCCGACGCTTCGAGCTGGAATGCGGTCATCGGCCGCCTGCAGGACGCCGGTTACACGGTCTACGCGCCGCCGAACCCGCTGCGTGGGGTCTCCTACGATGCCCAGACCCTGGCGTCGTTCGTGGCGACCATCCCCGGTCCGGTGGTGCTGGTCGGCCATTTCTACGGCGGCATGGTCATCACCAACGCGGCAGCGAAGAGCCAGAACGTGAAGGCGCTCGTCTACGACAACGCGTACATCCCCGCCGAGGGCGAGACCGTGTTCCAGATCAACGGGGCCGAGCCCGGCTCGTGCGTCACGGCCGAACCGTCGACATTCCTGAACCTGGTTCCCTACCCGGGCGGACCGGCCGACGACGTCGACGCCTACCTCAAGTGGGCTCCGAACGGTGAGTACAAGGGTTTCCAGGACTGTTTCGCAGGAGGTGTGCCTGCCACCCAGGCGCGGCTCCTCGCGGCGGGCCAACGCCCCTTCGCGGTCAGCGCGGGTTCAGAGCCCTCCGGCGCTCCCGCGTGGAAGTCCACCCCCTCATGGGCCGTCGTCGGCACCGCCGACCATGTCATTGTCCCGGCGGAGCAGCGGGCCATGGCCCAGCGCGCAGGCGCCCACATCACCGAGGTGAAGGCGGGCCACCTGTCGCTGATCACGCGCCCCGACGTGGTCACCCGCGTCATCACCGCCGCCGCCCAGTCCGTCCGCTGAAGGCTGCCCCGACCCACGGCATCATCGACGCCCTCACCACCACCGGCACCCGCTGCTGGGCCGACAGAAGTGTCCCGTGCCATCGAACCTTGATCGTGTGCCACGAAGTTTGAGCGGCCGTGGGTCGCTCCGGCGAGGAGCGGAACGGGGCGCGGAGCCGCGGCTCCAGCGGTGTTCAGGGTTGGGAGGTGGCGACCTTGACCCCGAACCCGATCAGGACGACACCTGTGATGCGGTCCATGGTGCGTCGTACGGCAGGCTTCTCGAAGAAGGCGCGGGCCTTGGCCAGCACCAGCACGTAGCTGCCGAGCCAGACGAGAGTGAGGGCTGCGTGGATGAGGACCAGCAAGGTCATCCCAAGATGTGGCGAGAAGCCGGACGGCGCGAGCGCGGGCAGCAAGCCCGTGTAGAAGACCGCGATCTTCGGATTGAAAACGTTGCTGACCAGTCCCGTGCGCCACGGGTTGCCGGACGGGGACGGGGCACTCACCCCCGAAGCCACCGAACGGCTGCGCCGGCTCTGCAACAGCGTCTGGACGCCCAGGAAGCCGAGGTAGACGGCACCGGCAAGCTTGACGACCGTGTAGGCCGTGGCGGACGCCGCCAGAACGGCGGCCAGGCCGACCACGGTGAGTACGCCCCAGATGAGCAGTCCCGCCGTGATGCCGCCGACCGTGCGCAGGCCGTCTTGCCAGCCGGACGCGATGGCTCGCTTCGTCACCACCGCCATGTCCGGGCCGGGAACCATGGTCAGGACGGCGAGTACACCCGTGGCCGCAAAGAGCTGAACGAACATGGGCTCAGTCTCGCACCCGGGATCGCCTCGTCGTTTCGAGGGGCAGCCCCTGGACCGATCAAACTTCCCTACGTTCTTCCCGGGACCGGGCGAGCCCTTCGTATGGTTCTCCCACCGACGCCTGGGGCGCGGGCGATCGTGATCGAGCTGATGCGTCACTGGCAAGGGAGCCTGGCGGCGGGCATCCGGGCGCTGCAGGCGGCCGGCAGGCTTCCCCCCTCGAGCTCGATGCCGACGTGCGGGCCGCGGCACTGCTGGCCGGCCTCCAAGGGGGCGTGTCGATCCTGCTGTCGACGGGCCGGTCCACCCACTTGCATGCCGCTCTCGACCAGGGGATCGCGGACCTGCGCCGCGCAGGCCGCGCCGCGGCGTGACCTGGCGTCGGCTGTTTCAGGCGCCCACCCTCGGGGCCGGGCGCCGATCATGCCCGGCCACGGCGCACCTGCCTGCGAGCGGCACGTTCGCGCCCGGACATGAAACGGGGCGGGCGGCTTCACCGAAACCACCCACCTCCTGGCGCCCCCAGGGGGTGGGTGCTGTGCGTCAGCCGGCGATGACGGCGGCGGTGGTGCGGCCACCGTCGACGTCGAGCACGATGCCGTGCACGAACAAGGACTCGTCAGCGGCCAGGTACACGGCAGCGCTCGCGATGGCGTCGGGGGTGCCCATCCGGCCCGCGGGGGTCCCCATCATCATGACACCTCGCCGGGGTGGACCTCTCCAGGCGCAGGCGTCTGCACCACGCCCGGGGAGATCGCGTTCACACGGACGCCCTGCGGTCCGAACTCCGCCGCCCAGGCCCGGGTCAGGGTCTCCACGGCTCCCTTGGTGGAGCTGTAGAGGGCGCCGATGGGAATGCCCAAGCGCGCGATCCAGGAGCCCAGGTTGATGATCGCTCCGCCGCCGGCCTCCACCATGGAGGGTGCGACGGCCGCGGTCAGGAAGAACGGGGCCTTTACGTTGACCGCGTAGACCTGGTCAAAGGTCTTCTCATCGGTGGCCGTGGTCTTGTCGCCGGGGTAGATGCCGGCATTGTTGACCAGGACGTCGATACGGCCGCCGAGGACCCGCGTCGCCTCCTGGGCCAGCGCCTTCGAGGCGGCGGCGCTTCCGTCCAGGTCGGCCTGCACGAAGTCGGCGCGGCCGCCGCGTGCGCGGATCCCGTCGACAACCTCCCTGCCGCGGTCGGCGCTGCGGCCCGAGACGACGACATGCGCCCCCTCGGCGGAGAAGGCCTCCGCGATCGCACGCCCGATGTTGCTGGTCGCTCCGGTCACCAGCGCGGTCTTGCCCTCAAGCCGCATCGACATGGTCCACTCCGTTGCTTGATTCTCCACCGTGAACCCGAACGGTCGAACCGCATGCCGCCTCCGACCGGAACGGGGCCCTGGGCAGCCAGGGCGCAGTGCCACTGTGCGGCGACAAAATTGGACTCGCAAGTCCAGAAATTGGGTGCCCGGCCCGCTGAACCTGGCCGGGCGCTGCTGCTGATCAACCATGGTGCCGATGAACGCCCCCACCTACTCGGGGAAGCATGCGCCCGTCGACCGGGAATGGTCCCATTCCTCTGCCATGGCCCCGGCGAGCCTGCGCCGACTCCTGGACGATGCCCGTATGCGCCTGACCTTGCTGAGGCGGCCCGGTGACATCGCCACGGCGATCGAGGTGCTGTCCCGCCTAGCGCACAACGCTGTGGTGCACGCCCAGCCTGCCGGCGGGGCGCCGGCGCGGATGGCCATACGGCCGGCCGTGACCGAGGGCGAGCCCGCTGTCGGGGCTGCCCAGGGTGACGCTGAGTCGCCTGCCGTCCGGCCAGGCTTCCGCATGCCCGAACTGGACGAACAGCCCCGGCTGGGCGGGCCGTTGGAAGGGGGCTCCGGTGGTGAGCAGGCGGGAGACGGCCTCCTGGGGCGGGTGGGCGTCGCGGGCGCCTGGCAGGGCCGGGGCGTAGCGGGTGACCGTGTCGAGGATGCGAGAGGTGACGGGTGTCGGGGTGTGCGCGCTGATGCTGCGCGGTGCAGGTGCTGGCGGGGCCGGTGGGCGACGGCGCGGCCAGGGCGGTCTGGAGGGGGCCGTGGAAGTTCGCGGGTGTGCAGGGTCAGCCGGTAGCCGCCGGGTAGGTCGGCGCGGGCGCGGTCGCGGCTCAACAGGTGGTGTTCGACGATGGTGTCGGAGATGGTGGCTTTGTATCTCAGTGCGGGAGTTGTTTCGAGGTGACTGTGGGAGTCACCTTCTGACCGCGCAAGCACGTCTCATGCGCCGGTAACTCCGTCGATCTGCTCGCGGATGAGGTCGGCATGACCGTTGTGACGTGCGTATTCCTCGATCATGTGCACCATGATCCAGCGCAGGGAGACTTCCTGGTCGCCGACGTGCCCCGCTTCCTGTTCAGACAGGTGGCCGGAGTCGTCCAGTGATGCGTCAGCGATCAGCTCACGGCCTCGGGCGATCTCCGCTTGCCAGGCAGCCATCGCCTCGTCGAGTCCTCGTTCCGACTGAAGGGCAAAGCCGTCGAGGTTGCTCTCCCCGAAGACCGGCGACACATCCTGACCTGCAAATACACGCTGGAACCAGTTGCGCTCCACCTCGGCCATGTGCTGAACGAGACCGAGCAGCGTCATCGACGACGGTGACACCGCAGCAAGCCGTAATTGATCGTCTTTCAGGCCCGAACACTTCAAGGCGAGAGTCGCACGGTGAAAGTCCAGCCATGCTTCCAGCATGGCGCGCTCGTCGGCATGCGCGGGCGGGACAGGCCGTCCATCCGGTGTCGTATTCATGAGCACACCCTGGCAGCAGCGGCCGTGGCTGATGACCGTCTTCGCTGGCGACGAACACGCGTCTCGCCCATCTCACCGATCGGAGACCCACCGAGCACCTCGCAGACGGCCCGGTAGCGGTACTCGACTAACTGCTGTACATCCACGCCACCGACGCAAGCACCTTCGCCGCACCCGTGGTCGGGAGACGGCGGACGTTCAACGCGTTCTGGGGCTGGGCTGCGGTCGAATTCCTGCGGATGACCGGGATCCGCATCGAGGAGCTGAGCGAGATCTCACACCACAGCCTGGTCCAATACCGGCTCCCCAGCACCGGCGAACTCGTTCCCCTGCTGCAGATCGCCCCCTCCAAGACCGACACGGAACGGCTCCTGGTCGTCTCCCCGGAACTCGCCGACGTGCTCTCCGCGATCATCTGCCGCATCCGCACCGACGATGGCAACGTTCCCCTCGTGATCGCCTACGACCACCACGAGAAGGTCTGGAACCCACCCATGCCGCTGCTGTTCCAGCGCAAGACAGGCCTGGAGGACCGGCCGATCCCCATCGACGGCATCCGCACCCTCCTCCAGGACGTGCTCGCGGCCACCGGGTTCACCGATACGACCGGCAAGCCG
Organism: Streptomyces flavusporus; assembly: GCF_046267975.1. Taxonomy (NCBI): domain Bacteria; kingdom Bacillati; phylum Actinomycetota; class Actinomycetes; order Kitasatosporales; family Streptomycetaceae; genus Streptomyces; species Streptomyces flavusporus. The sequence continues at coordinate 9,886,727 of NZ_CP176503.1, forward strand.
CTGCACTTCGCCCCCCACGACTTCCGGAGGATCTTTACCACCGACGCCGTCTTGAACGGGATGCCGCCGCACATCGCCCAGCTGGTCCTGGGCCACCGCGCCATCAACACGACCATGGGATACAAGGCCGCCTACCCCGAGGAAGCCATCAATGGGCACCGGGCGTTCATCTCTTTGGCCTTCTACACCGACCGTCTGGGGTTCAACCCAGGCTCGCCCACAACTGCGTCTCGGGGCTTGGCCCGGGGCGCCGACTGTGCGTCCGCATCCCCGCGGTGACCTCCGCTTCGGCGGTGTTGCCGTCGTCCGGAGCCGGCACCGTATCGACCCGTCTGCGGGCGATCGCCCACTCCTGCCACTCCTGCTCGGCCGCGGCGAGCTCATGCTGTTCCAGTAGTCCAACAACCGACGACATCCGCGACCTCCCGGAGAGCAACGACACGACAGGCCACGACTCCCACGGAACCACCGACCCTATGCTTGATCAGCGAAAACGCCCTCATCAGGTTCGGAAAGAAGCTAAGACTCGGTAGCCAGACGCACCCCCAGCCCGACCAAGAGCGCCCCGGAGACCTGTTCCATCCGGCGCCGAACGGACTGCCGCCGAAGCACTCCTCCTACACGTCCGGCCAGCCAGACCAACGGTAGGTACCAGATCAGGTCGACCATGGCCCAGATCACCGAGAAGGCGAGCAGCGTCGGGAGAACAGGGGCTCCATGCGGCACGAACTGCGGCAGGAAGGAAACGGCGAACACGCCGGCCTTCGGATTGGCGAAGTTGGTGACCAGGCCCTGCCAGTACGCCCGCCGAAGCGACACCACGGCTGTTTCCGCTGGTCCCTGATCCGGTTGGCCGGCTCGCCTCGCCTGCCACAAGGCACGCGCTCCCATCCACACCAGCACCGCGGCGCCGGCAATCCGGATGATGTCGTAGGCGAGCTGCGAGGCCAGCAGCAGGGTGGAGAGACCGAAGGCCGCGGCGAGGCCCCACAGCAGCACCCCGCTCTCGTTACCCAGGACCGTGGCCATACCGGTCCTCCGGCCGTTCACCACCGCTCGGCGCAGGATCACGACCGTGCTCGGCCCTGGGACCATGGCGATCAGGAAGGCCGCACCGACGAACGCAACGACGGAAGTCATCATCGAGGCAGCATCGCCAAGCTTGTTGATGCCCCACAAGGCTCTTGTCGGCCCAGCTGCGGATGGCTTCCGCGGATCATCCCGCGAGGCAAAGCCCACGGCCGGGTTCACGCCGCTGAGAAGGCGCGGAACTGGATGGACACGGCTCGGTACGGTGGCCGATGATCTCCGGCATGATCCGGGCCGCCACTGTGGACGACATTGCGGAGATCCGCGCGATGATCCGCGAACTCGCTGAGTACGAACGGCTGCTGAGCAGGTCCGAGCGACCGAGGAGCAGCTCCGCGAGGCGCTGTTCGGGGAACATCCCGCTGCGTTCGCACTGATTGCTGAGGACGACGAGGCGGGGCAGGCCGTGGGCTATGCCTTGCGGTTTCCCCGCTTCTCGACCTGGACCGGCACGCGCGGCATGCACCTGGAAGACCTCTACGTACGGCCGCATGCTCGAGGTGGCGGACACGGAAAGGCTCTGCTCGCTTCGCTGGCCGCGGTCTGTCAACAGAACGGCTACGAGCGCTTCGAGTGGTGGGTCCTGGCCTGGAACGAACCGACGATCGACTTCTACAAGTCGCTCGGCGTGGAGCTCCTGAACGAGTGGACGGTATGCCGGCTGAGCGGTGAACCCCTCAGTGAACTCGCTGCCCAGGCCCCGGCAGCCCTCAACCAGACTTCCGCCCTGTAGGACAGAGGGTCATGCAGCCTCCAGCCGCAGCAGTGATCGAAGCCCATCTCAAACTGGAAAGAGTCGTGGCCGGTCTGAGAAGCCGTATCTCAACCGATCATGGAACGTGCGGGTCGAACAGGTTTCCCGCCGGGGTGATCTTCCCGTTGTACGCGCATGAAGACAGGGCCTCTCGGTAGCTCGGGGATGCGAATCTAACCGAGCAATGCCGGGAGGCCCTGGTGTCGTTGTTGTACGCGTCCGAGCCCGTCCAGTTCAACTCGGCTGCACCATCGTGTGATTGCCTCGCGCACGTGTACGGCAACGCGGCCGATCATCCCGATCGGGTGCGCCGGTATCCGTCGGACATGACGGACGCGGAGTGGGCGGAGGTCCGGCCTTTGCTGCCGGTGCCGGCCTGGCTGCAGGGCAGAGGCGGGCAGCCCGAGGGCTATTGCCACCGCCAGATGCTGGACGCGATCCGCTATTTGGTCGCGGGCGGGATCTCGTGGCGGGCGATGCCCGCGGACTTCCCCGCATGGGGCCGGGTTTACGCCTTCTTCCGCCGCTGGCGCGAGCACGGGCTGATCGCCGAGTTCCATGACCGGCTGCGTGGGACGGTCCGTGAGCGCGAGGGCCGTGAGGCCGAGCCCACGGCGGGGATCATCGACGCGCAGTCGGTGCGGGCCGCCGCGACGGTGCCGGCCTCCTCACGCGGCTACGACGGCGGGAAGAAGGTGCCCGGGCGAAAGCGGCACATCGTGACCGACTGCCTCGGCCTGCTCCTGGTCGTCGCGGTCACCGCCGCGAACATCGGCGACCGGGACGCCGCGGCGGGCCTGCTGCAGCGGCTGCGCCGTCTGCACCGCGACATCACCCTCGTCTGGGCCGACGGCGGCTACACCGGCGGCCTCGTTGGCTGGTGCCGGGACAAACTCGCCCTGACCTTGGAGATCGTCAAGCGCACCGACGACATGACAGGGTTCGTGGTGCTCCCCAGACGCTGGGTGGCAGAGCGCACGTTCGCGTGGTTGATGAACTCCCGCCGTCTGGCCCGTGATTACGAGACTCTGCCCGCTTCCAGCGAGGCGATGATCCGGTGGTCGATGGTTACGCGGATGGGCCGGCGTCTGGCACGTCCACGGGCCGCCGGCCGGCGCTGAACATCCCCGACGTCTCCTGCAGGAGCCACCCCCGCTCTGCCAAGCGCCTGGCCTTCGAGCGCACCCCCTCGACCTTCGCCGGCGTCGTCCCCAGGCCCAGCCCCACCGCGATCTCCTTGGCCTTCGCCGGCCCCCTGCCCGCTGACCGCCGCTCCTCCAGCACGCCCAGAATCCGCTGGTAGTCCGGTGCCAGCACCGACACCGTCAGCCCGTCCCGCCAGGGCGGCACCGTCGAGCCCGGCACCGGCACCGGTGAGCACGCCGTTTCCTGCTCCGCCTCGGTCACGGCAGTCGCCTCGGCCGCGGACGCGGCCAGGGCCTCGACCAACTCCTCCCGCGCGATCACTCGCCGGTCCAGCTCGATCTCCGCGGCCTCCAACACCTCAGCCAACCGCGCGGCTTCCTCCCGCAGACCCTCCACCCGCACGCGGGCAGCCGCCTCCCGCTCCTCCAGCATTCCCAGCACCGACGCCACCGCGCACCCCTCGGTCATGAAGCGGACACAAGACGCCGCATGCCTCCCTCACCCCGAGCGAAACCATGCCTGACCAGCAGAAATCAAGGGATCGCGTTCGGTTGAGATACGGCTTCTGAAAGAACGGGACCAGCGACTGGTAGTGGCTGGTCACGTAGTCCAGAGATTCGCCGTGCTCCCAGATGATGTTGGGGTAGATGTCGGCCTGGGCAAGGTCTGCCGGGGTGACATCCTCGATCAGTGTCTGGTGGGACGTGACCATGAGGGCGTCTGCAGCAGCGCGGACCTGCTCTGGGGTGAGGTAGCGGGGTGGCCCGTAGCCCCAGTCCTCCGCCCCCGGGATCTCTTCCTCGCCGTGGACGATGTCGACGGGGAAGGCGAGGCGGCGGAGCAGGAAGTCGAGGGCGTGCCACGCCTTGTCGGTGTCGTGGCAGCGCGCCTCGGACACCTCGGGCCGCTCATCCAGTTCCGCCTCAATCAACTCGTCGACGAACTCGTGGGCCCAGTCCGGATCCCGGACCGCGCGATCGAGTTCGGCGGGAGTGAGGCGGACGTACTCTCCGATCATGCTCATGGCGGGATGGTAGGAGGCGGCACTGACACAGCCCCAGGGTGCAGCCGGGTTATCCGGTGATGCGGTCTCGGAAGTCCTGGTAAGCGTGCCAACCCGAGGTGTCCTGCGGAGTGATCAAATCTCCCCCGGAGCAGTCCCCAGCACTTTGCAGCTCAGGGCAGCAGCGAGGTGGAAGGCGGGAGTGAGCGCATCGTCGCCGGAGCCACGTATGTGCAGCATGATTGAGTCCACGGGATCCTTTGAGCCGATGTTGAGCTCCATGGACCAGTTGCAGTACTGGGTCCTGTCCGGCCGTACGGCTGAACCGTGCGAGCGTACGCATTCCGTCGGGCCGACCGGGCAGAGGTGTCACATGGCCACATCCACGCCACCCACATCGACGTCCGGGGGTGCACCGGAGCACCAGCCGTCGCTCAAACGGGCCATCGGCCCGAAGCTGCTGATCCTCTTCGTGGTCGGCGACATCCTGGGCACCGGCATCTACGCCACGACCGGCAAGGTCGCGGGAAAGGTCGGCGGCGCACTGTGGCTGCCGTTCGTGATCGGCTTCGTCGTCGCGCTGCTGACGGCGGCGTCGTACGTCGAACTCGTCGGCAAGTACCCGAAGGCGGCCGGCGCCGCGCTCTACACGCAGAGGGCGTTCAAGGTCCCCTTCCTGACCTTCATCATCGCCTTCATGGTGATGTGCTCGGGCCTGTCGTCCGCGAGCGCGGCCGCCCGCGCGTTCAGCGGGGACTACTTCCAGGAGTTCACCACCGCGATCCCGCCGACCCTGATCGCGATCGTCTTCATCCTCGCCCTCGCCTCGCTGGCGCTGCGCGGTGTGTCGGAGTCGGTGAAGACCAATGTGGTGCTCACCATCGTCGAGCTGACCGGCCTGCTGATCATCCTCACGATCGGCACGTGGGCGGTGCTGACGGGCGGCGGAGAGCCGTCCCGGCTGGGCGAATTCCAGGCGGAGGGCACAGGGTACGCGCTGCTGACGAGCGTGCTGGGCGCCACCGCCCTGGGCTTCTTCGCTTTCGTCGGCTTCGAGGACTCCGTCAACATGGCGGAGGAGACGAAGGACCCGGTCCGCACCTTCCCCCGCGCGATCTTCACCGGCGTCGCCGTCACCGGCACGATCTATGTACTGGTCGCGCTCGTCTCGTCGCTGCTCGTCCCGTACCAGACGCTGGAGCAGTCCAGCGGGCCGCTGCTGGAGGTCGTCAAGGCCGGCGGGGTCTCCTTCCCGCCGAAGCTCTTCGCGGCCATCGCGCTCTTCGCGGTCACCAACTCGGCACTGATCAACATCATGATGGCGTCGCGGCTCTGCTACGGGCTGGCGAACGAGAAGGTCCTGCCGAAGGGCATGGGCCGCGTGCTGCGCCACCGGCGCACGCCCATCACCGGGATCATCTTCGTCACGCTGCTGGCGATCGGCCTGGTGTCGACGGGCGAGATCGAGGGGCTCGGCGACACCACGGCGTTCCTGCTGCTGTGCGTCTTCGCGGTGGTCAACGTGGCCGTGCTGGTGCTGCGCAAGGACAGCGTCGCGCACGAGCACTTCCGTACGCCGACGATCCTGCCGGTGCTCGGGGCGATCACGGCGATCATCCTGGCGAGTCCGCTGTCGGAGCGGGCGGCGGATGTGTACATCCGGGCGGGGGTGCTGATCGGGATCGGGATCGTGCTGTGGGCGGTGAACAAGGTGTGGATGAAGCTTCGCCACGAGAAGGAGGTGGCCCGAGGGGGACCCCCCGAGGGCTTCGGGTGACTCCCCGAGGGCCGTGCCCCCGGATGCCTCAGCGTCGGGGGTCTGGCCGATGCCACCGTCCTGGCTGCCGTGCCGATGGTGGCGGTGGCATCGCGGGTTGCCGCAAACGGGGACGGCCCTCGACCGCGATCGTGGTCGAGGGCCATCCTCGTTGCGGCTGGGCACGGCAAAGGTCCGGCGCCCTGGTGGGCTCAGGGCTTGGCCACGAAGACGTGCGCGGCGGTCTGCGTGGGGAGTTCGGCTGCCTTGCCACCGCTGCCGACCGTCACGCCGCCGGGCGACGGCGTCACGCTCACGACCGCGCCTGGCTGCACCCCGGCGTACTGCAGGGCGTACATCAGCTGGGGGTCGGTCTGGATCGGCTCCCCGATGCGCCGCACGCCCGCGCTCGTGCCGTCCGGCTCGTGCTCCAGATCCTTGAGACTGACCGTGGTCTCGTGGGGGGTGCCTCTATGTCCTTCGTCAAGGCCGAGCTGGTCATGCGGGGGCGGTTTCGGGGGTGCGTGGTTCGTAGAAGGTGCTGTCGCGGAGCATCGCGAACAGCACGCTGATGCGGTGTCGGGCGAGGCGGAGGAGGGCTTGGGTGTGGGTTTTCCCCCGAGCTCGGCATTTGTCGTAGTAGGTGCGGGAGGCGGGGTCGTGCAGGGCGGCGAACGCGGAGAGGAACATGGCCCGTTTGAGCTGGCGGTTTCCGCCTCTGGGTGCGTGTTCGCCGTGGATCGAGGTCCCCGACGATCTGGTGGCCGGGGCGAGTCCGGCGTAGGAGGCGAGGTGGGCGGCGGTGGGGAAGCTGGTGCCGTCGCCGACGGTGACCAGTAGCACGGCGGCGGTCCTGACCGCGACCCCCGGCATCGAGGTCAGGACCTTGGAAAGAGGGTGCTCCTCCAGCAGGGTCTGGATCTGGGCTTCCAGGGCCCGGCGTTGTTCGTGGACGGCCGCGAGGGAGCGGGCCAGGGAGGGGATCACGGTGTCGAGGGTGCCGGTGCCCGGGACGACGACGGTCTGCTCGTCGAGGGCGTCGAAGATGTCGTCGATCAGCCGGGTAACCATGCGTGGGGCCTTGGGCCGGATCACCTCAACGAGCCTGCGGCGGCCGGCTTTCCGCAGCGCGGCCGGGGATCCGTAGCGTTCCAGCAGCCAGGTGACGGCGGGGTGGTCCAGGCGGGGGCCGAGGACGCGTTCGAGGCTGGGGTGGAACTGGGTGAGCAGGCCGCGTATCCGGTTGCTGGTGCGGGTGGCCTCGGCCGCGAGGTCCTGGTCGAAGCCGACGAGCACGGTCAGCTCGGCGGTGATCTCGTCGGTCAGTTCCAGCGAGCGCAGGGTGTGCGGCATGGTGCGGGCGGCGTCCGCGATCACCGCGGCGTCCTTCGCGTCGGTCTTGGCCTCGCCCGGGTAGAGGTCGGCGATCCGGCGCATGGCAAGTCCGGGCAGGTAGGCGACCTTGCAGCCGGCGTCGCGGGCGACGGTCAGGGGCAGGGCTCCGATGGAGGCGGGCTGGTCCACGATCACCAGGACGGTGCCGAACTTCGCCGTGAGCTTGTCGAACACGGCCCGCAGTTTCGGCTCGCTGTTGGGCAGCTGCTTGTCGAAGACCTTCTTGCCGGCCGGGGTGAGCCCGTGACCGTGGTGAGCCGTCTTGCCGACGTCCAGGCCGAGGAAGACGCCCACGTCGTCGATGTCCTCCAACCCATCCTCCCGAGCAGGGTTCGTGCGGTGCTGGCCAGGGCGATGGTGCCGTACGTGCGCATCCACGTTATGCAGACCTGCCGCCGGCAAGCGGCCGGGCGTTGCGCCTGGCCAGGCGGTAGTCGGACCTCTCATCAGCGTCTCCAACGGCACCCCTCGGGCCCCGGTGACACCACCCCCCAGGTCATGCCTTCGACAGGGGGGAACAGTCATGCCGGGCCCGGAGGCCAGCGGCCCTCTTGCAGGACCGCGAAGAACATAACGGGGGAGCCCAGCGCCGTGGTCTACGCCCCGGCCGGCACACCGCTCGTCCGGCGGCCGCTCGCGGACAGCTGGTGCGACCCGTGCCAGGAGAAGCAACTCCGCACGCTCTTCCATCAGCTGTGCTGGGGGAAGGACATGGACGCCGAAGACGAGCCGCCGTACGCCGGCGACCTGGAGGCGGCCTGGTCGCACGTCGTGGGATCGCGCCCGATCTGGGACTTCCAACTCGGCGGGCACGGAATCACCGTCAACTGGGACCCGGTCTGGATGGCCGACAAGAAAGCCCCGCTCGCAGCCCAGGAGACCGAGCCCGATGGGCTCGGCGGTGCGGCTGGCGCCGACCGCGGCCGTCGGCTACGACGCCGACTCCGGCCGGCTCACCCTGTGCCCGGAGTCGACGGCCTGGGCGACGAAGCTGCGCCTGGAGCAGGCCCGCGTCATCGACGCCGCCAACCGGTCGGCGGGCAAGACGGTCGTACGCGCCCTGCGCAAGCCGTTGATCTTTTGCAGGACCGCGGCCGGGTCTGCGGTGTCGCCGCGCCAGGTCACGTGGACTTCCGAAGGCGGACGGTGAGCTCACCGAGACCCAGGCCCGCGTCCTGTGCACCGCGATGACGCGGCCCTCGCACACGTCGGGATCGGCGTCGGCTCCGCCCTCCTCGGCCAGGACACGCCGCTCACGCCGGCCGTGAAAGTGGTGTGGCGATCCCCCGCTCCTCCTCGCCGCCGCCGCGTCCTCGCCCAGGAGATCAGTGACGGGCTGCGCCTGCACAAGCCAGGCAGCTTCCATCCGAGCGCCAGGTGATTTTGCTGATGGTCATTGAGAACTTCTGACCATGCAGGCGCCCGGAGTCCCGGTTATTCGACCTCGACCCAGTCGAGGCTGCGTTCCACGGCCTTCTTCCAGCCCGCGTAGCCCTTCTCCCGCTGCTCGTCGCTCCACTGCGGCTCCCACCGCTTCGACTCGTGCCAGTGCAGGCGGAGCTCGTCGGTGCTCTCCCAGAAGCCGGTGGCGAGCCCCGCCGCGTAGGCGGCGCCGAGCGCGGTGGTCTCGGCGACGACCGGGCGGCTGACCGGTACGCCGAGGATGTCGGCCTGGATCTGCATGCACAGGTCGTTGGCGGTGACGCCGCCGTCGACCCGCAGCACGTCGAGTGTCACCCCGGAGTCCTGCTCCATCGCCTCGGCCACGTCGCGGCTCTGATAGCAGATGGCCTCCAGGGTCGCCCTGGCGAGGTGTGCGTTCGTGTGGAACCTGGCGAGACCGACGATCGCCCCCCGGGCGTCGGAGCGCCAGTAGGGCGCGAACAGGCCGGAGAAGGCCGGTACGAAGTAGATGCCGCCGCTGTCCTCCACCTGCCGAGCCAGTGTCTCGACCTCGGCGGAGGAGGAGATGATCCGCATCTGGTCGCGGAGCCACTGCACGGCGGACCCGGTGACCGCCATGGACCCCTCCAGCGCGTACACCGCCGGGGCGTCCCCGAACTGGTAGGCCAGCGTGGTCAGCAGGCCCGTGCTGGACCGGACGATCTCCGTGCCCGTGTTGAGGACCAGGAAGTTGCCGGTGCCGTAGGTGTTCTTCGCCTCGCCCGGGCGGAAGCAGACCTGGCCGACGGTGGCCGCCTGCTGGTCCCCGAGGACGCCGGTGATGGGTACGGCGGTCCGCAGCGGACGGGTCGTCCGGGTGGTCCCGAACGCCTCCGGGTGCGAGGACGGGTTGATGGCCGGGAGCATGGCGCGCGGGATGCCGAAGATGTCGAGCAGCTCGTCGTCCCAGTCGAGGGTCTCCAGGTTCATCAGCATGGTGCGGCTGGCATTGGTGACGTCCGTGGCGTGGATGCCGCCGTTCGGACCGCCGGTGAGATTCCACAGCACCCAGGCGTCCGTGTTCCCGAAGAGGGCCCGGCCGTCCTCGGCGGCCTCTCGGACACCGTCGACGTTCTCCAGGATCCACTTGATCTTGCCGCCGGAGAAGTACGTCGCCGGTGGCAGCCCCGTCTTGCGCCGGACAAGGTCGCCGTGCTCCCGCTCCAGCGCCGCGGCGATCGAGTCGGTGCGGGTGTCCTGCCAGACGATCGCGTTGTAGTACGGCTGACCGGTGCTGGGGTCCCAGATGACCGTGGTCTCCCGCTGGTTGGTGATCCCGATGGCCGCCAAGTCGGCGGCGGACAGGCCACCCAGACGGACGGCGTTCTGCATCGTGGAGTTCGTACGTTCCCAGATCTCCACGGGGTCGTGCTCGACCCAGCCGGAGCGGGGAAAGATCTGCTCGTGTTCGAGCTGGTGGCGTGCGACCTCGTTGCCGTCGTGGTCGAAGATCATGAAGCGGGTGCTGGTGGTTCCTTGGTCCACCGCGCCAACGAATTCAGGCATGGTCCTCCCTCTCACTCGTCCGGCGCGGGCACCCGGCCGGGCTCCTGCTCGGCGACCGGCAGGTGGGGGCTGATCAACAGGCGGTAGAGCAACGCTCCGACCAGGCCGCCGATCAGGGGTCCGGCGATCGGCACCCAGAAGTAGAGGTCGCCGTACTGATCACGCCAAGCGCCTCCGTAGCCCGTGAGGAACGCCGCCAGCCTGGGGCCGAGGTCACGGGCCGGGTTGATCGCGTAGCCGGCGTTGGTTCCCCACGCCATGCCGATGACGACGACGATCAGGCCGATGATGAACGGGGCCATGTTCGCACCCGGCGGCGTGTTCAGCAGGTCGGTGACCGCGAAGATCAGCAGCACCAGCAGGGCAGTGCCGATGATCTGGTCACGGAAGGCCCCGAACTGGCTGATCGGGAGACCGCCGTTGCCCGGCAGGGTGGAGAAGACGATCTCCGTCTTGTCGGTGTGGCCGGGGTCGGCCTTCGCCAGCACCTCGCTGTAGTTCCAGCGCACCAGCAGGGCAGCGACAAAGGCGCCCGCCGTCTGGGCCAGCGCATACGGCAGGACCTTGCTCCACGGGAAGCCTTTGAAGGCCGCGAGCGCGAGGGTGACCGCGGGGTTGATGTGGGCGCCGCTGACCCGCGCCGCCACGTAGACACCGAAGACGACGCCGAGACCCCAGCCCCAGGCGATGCTGTCGTGGTCACCCAACCCACCGTCGGTCAGCGCGCCACCGGCGACGACCTGTGCGACGACACCGCATCCGAAGAGAATGAGGATCATGGTGCCGGCGAACTCGGCCGAGAGTTCGCCGACGAGGCGTGCCTTGGACGTAGGTTCCGACATGTTCAGATCGTCCCCGACGCGGGCGCGAGCGGCCTCCGCAGGCGGCCCAATCGGGTGAACCGGCACCCGGCACCCGGCGCCCGGATGCGTGGCGGCGCCCCGGCCCAACGCCCCGCCACGTATTCCGTCACCCCAAGAGCTCCATTTCGTCAGTAGCCCTCAACGGCCATGAGGGGCGAGCGTCTCCCCGAAACGGGCGTCGGCGGTGGGGGCCGGAGCGTGCCGCCGTCGAAGGCCCATGAGCGGTTGGTGGAGAGGCCGGCGCTGGTGCGGGGAAGACCCAGACGCGGCCGTCGTTGGTGTCCTCGCCGGGGGCGGAGGCGATCAGGCCGGCCCTGAAGTTACGGTCGGCGTCGATGAGCCGCAGCGCGCCGCCGAACTGGTCGGCCTTCCCGGGAGTGCCGGGGACGGCCCTGGGGCTCTGGCTGAGGGTGCGGATGCCGTTGGTGGTCAGGCCGGTGGCGGACCCGCGCATCACCCAGACGGTGCCCGCGTCGAGGGCGGTGCCCATGTCGTTGCCCGGGGCGCCGATCGCGACGTCGCCGTAGCCGTCACCGTTGATGTCACCGACGGTGACGGCACCGCCGAAGCGGTCGCCGACCCGGTTGATGCCCGGGACGCCGGGGGAGTTCTGGGTCCAGAACTGGCGGTTGGAGCCGCCGGCCGGGCTGCCCGGGCCGCCGGGTCCGCCGAAGTGGACGTAGATGACACCGGCGCCGGAAGGGTTGCCTGCGGAGTCGCGCTCGGTGGGGGAGCCCACGACGAGGTCGGTGTAGCCGTCCTTGTTGACGTCGCCCGAGGCGCCGACCGGGCCGCCGCCGGATATCTCATAGCGGTCCGCCCACCCACCGCGTCCACCGGACACGTAGACGGCCCTGCCGGACAGGCCCGCCTTGCCGTAGCTCCCGGTTCCGAGTATGACCAGGTCGTCCGCGCGGTCCTTGTTGTAGTCGCCCATGGTGAGCGAGGCGGGACGGAAGACCGCGGGCACGTACAAGGACAGTGCGCTGTAGTCCGAGCTCATGACCCGGCCGTAGGACATGACTTCAAAGCTGAAGGCCCACAAGGTGCTCTTGGAGATGATGGCGACCGCCGAGTCGTCGACCTTGAACCAGCCGGCGGCCAGTCCCGTCCCGAAGCGGTTGCCCGCCACCGGGGTGATCTCCCGCAGCCATCGGCTGTCGGTGGCGTGCAGCCCGGTCGCGGAGCCGAACAGCACTGTGGCCGAGCCCGCGTCGACGGCGGAGCCGATGTCCTTGCCGGGTGCGCCGACGACGAGGTCGTCGTAGCCGTCGCGGTCCACATCGGCCGTGGCGGTGGACTGCCCGAACCGGTCGCCGGTTTGGGCGAGACCTTCTACGCCGGGGTACTCATGCTGAAAGTCGCCCGCCGGGAGGTGGAGATCCCTGTCGCCGAGCCGTACAGAACGGCGACGTAGCCGGCGCCCTTCTTGCCGCTGACGGTGCCGCCGGGGGCGGAGACGACGAGATCGCGGTAGCCGTTGCTGTTGAAGTCGTCGTGGGTTATGGGCGCGGGGGCGGCGGGGGCCGGAGAGGTCGTCACGGTGATCGTAGCGCCGATCGTCAGCAGTACGGTCGCGGCGGCCGTGGTGGTCGTCCGGCTCGTCCTGCGTCTGCTGGTGGGGCGCTTGCTGCGCACGGTGTGGCTCCCGGGATCGCGCATGGCCGGGCGCGGAGTGGCGGGGGCCGGCGAGGGGCCCGTCCCCCGCCGCCGCCTGTTGGACCCGGGAGTGGGCCGAAGGGGTGTGCCAGGCAGGGGAGTCGCGGTCGGCCGCGTGGGGACCGGTGTGGCGAGGCCTGCCTCCGGGAGCCGGCGAGGTTCCGAACGTGGGCCGACGCGGTCAGCAGCCGGCCGCCGCCCACTCGCAGATGCATTCCCGCGTTCTCGTGGACGGGGATCCAGTAGTACAGGCCCGCCGCCTCCAAGTGGCCCACGAACGCGGTGGTGATGTCGTCGGGCAGGTCGGCGAGCTGGATCTCACGGGTGTACCGGGTGAGCGTGATGTCGAGGATCCGGAGGCTGCGAGCGTCGCCGCTGTGGCGCGGGCCTGTGCGAAGTGACCACCCCATGCGGCGGCATGATGAGGATCGAAGTCGTCGCTGCGGCCGGCGAGTTCCTGCAGCGCCTTCCAGTGTCGGCTAGTGGTCGTCGGCCTCGAGCACGTGCCGGGCGAGTTCCTCCCATGGGGCGGTCGAGAGCGGCCCGGGGACGTAGTGGCGGTGCAACCAGTTCCCCACCTTCTTGCGCCGCGCGGGCGGCTCGGCATCCCACGGGAACGCCCCCATCGACAGTGAAGAGGGCATGGTGGGCTCGCGGACCAGGACGGAGCCGAGCATCGGGTCCGCGGCGATCGGGATGCGCGCGGTGACCGTCTGGGTCCTCTTCATCTGCGCGTACGACAAGGGGTGCGCGTGGTGCCGGTCCAGGAGATCCTCCATGGCGGAGCCAGCGGTCCGCCGGGCGCGGCGGTCGTCCTGGCCGCGGGCGGAAGACGTCCGCCTGAGGCCGTGAGGCGGCGCGGCGCAGCGTATGGGAGCGGGGTACCGGCTTCCCGGGCGGCGTGTCGCGGGTCATGGGCAAGCTCCGTCGGCTACAGCGTCGGCAGGGGGTCGGTGTGGTCGTCGACACCGAGGAGGAGCACGTGGTGTCCGACGGCCTCTGCGGTGCCGTCGGTGACCTTCTCGATGTCGAGGCGCAGCCGGATGCGTCCGGCGCCTTCGCCGTTGGCCGCGAGGCCGTGTTCCAGTTCGTCGTCGAGGCGGTCCAGGGCGGCCTCGGCCGCGGCGTAGTCGGCCAGGTCCCGGGCGAGGAGCTGACGGGTGGTGGTGTCGCGGAGCTGGTAGCTGGGCATCGGGCTTGTCCTTCGGCTGGTGAGGACTGATCAGGTGGCGGGGTCGGTGAACCTGCGTGCCGCGTTCACCGCGCGCGACCAGACGTCGGGGCTGCCTCCGGGCTCGCGGGCGGGGGAGGCGGCGAGTTGGCTTCCGAGTGGGGCGGCGCGGTGCTGGAGGGCGTTGCGTACGACGTACTCCCAGGACCTCTGCGGGCCGCCGTACTGGACGCTGAGCTGCGCGGCCAGCCCCGGGGCGGTAGCCGTCGCGGTCGATCGCCTCGGCGGCGAACTGCTCGGCGAGCTGCGTGGCCGTGAGCGGTTCACCGCCGGCGCGGGCGGTCATCTCGGCCGAGGATCTCCTCGAGGGCGGAGGGCCGGCCGACGGGCGCCTCGGGCTGCGGCCCGGGACGGCGGCCGGCTTTGCCGAGCTTGTCCCCGGTGCGTTTGGTGTCGAAGGGCTGCAGGTCGCCGGCGCGGAAGCCGGGGATCATGCGGCCGGTGGTCCCTCGACCTCGCCGACGGGCTCCGGGAAGTAGCCGGGATTCGCCTGCCGGTACGTGCGGATAACGGAGGGTCCGCTGAACTTCAGCAACTGGGCGGCTGTGTTGATGGAGACGACGGTCTCGGGGTCGAGCTGGTACAGCTCGGGGCCGGCCTTGAGGACCTTGCTCTTCTTCTCCTCCTGTAACCACGTGTAGGAGGCGCGGAACTGCTGCTCGCCGTAGAAGTCGGTCCCGTCGATGCGCTCCTTCTCCGGGTGACGGTGCTCCTCCGGCTGCTCGAGCCGGATCTTGTACCAGCGGGCCGCACGGGAACTCACGCGGGGCCCGCTGAGGGAGCCGGGGGTGTTCGCTGTACCGCTGCCCGTTCCCGTCCGGCTCCCTCGCCCGTTGGGGGGGCGGGGGTGGGGCAGTCACCAGGCTGTGTACCGCCGTGGAGCCGCGCGGGGCCAGCACCCGCCGCGTGTGAGCACCGGGGAGCTGGGCCGGTGCAGCCTTCTTCGACAGCTGTCACACATCCGGCTGCAGTCTTGTCCTACTGAGTGAAAGGGTGTCCCGGACTTCTGATGGAGCGAACATGGAGCACGGTTGGCCGGTCGTTGCCGGGATGCTGGACGTTTCCGGGGGCGGTGGACGGCGTCGATGCCGGTGGATGGGGCGCTTGGAGCGCTGTGCGCTCCAGACGACGGGCACAAGTCCGCCACTCAGGCTGTTACTCACGCGACGCTTGAGCCGCCGCTGCTTTACCGGCTCCGTGTAAAGGGGGCCCGCAGCTCCAGGCGTGCCTCCAGCCCTGGTCGTCGACGGCGAGAACGAGACACTGCGCGACCAGAGCGGCGCACACCCGCAAGCTCACCCAGCTCTGCGTTGCGGCCACCAGGGTTCGGTACCGCCAAATCCGCACGACTTCGTGATGCTGAACCCTGTAAGCGGCACCCAGTTGTCCCCGCCACCACTCGGGCCGTCCAGGTCCTGCGCGAGGCACTGGGCACCTGACTGCCCCCCGGCCTACGGGCGCTTGTCTGCACCGTCCTTTCCCGCAGGGCCATCCAGGGCCCGCCCGGAGCGTGAGTGCGACGTAGGCCGGCGTCGCACTCCCGCACTCGATGCGCGTAGGCCGATAGCTGAGGCGCAATGACGACCTCGGCAAAGCAGTCCCGCGTACGAAGAGTTCGCCCGCTATGAGTGAAGGTACCCATGACCGAGCAGAAGCCCGACCGTGGTTCTGGTGCACGGCGCGTTCGCGGACTCTTCCAGCTTCAGCGGCGTGGATCTGGCCGCAGACGCGGACCTGGACGGCCGAGCGCGCCAAGGCCACGGTCTTCGAGGCCACCGCCTCGCACGCCGTCGGAGTGTCACGGCCCGGTGACGTCGCGCGCCTGATCGACGAGGCCGCTCGGACCACTGCCTGACCGGGTCCCCGCCCTGCGCCACTTCGCCGGGCGGCACCCACGGCGCTGACTGACTGTGCTACAGACCATTCCCGCAGAACCGGTCGGTCGATTGAGCCGGCTCGGATCCCGCACTACCAGAGATATGAGCAGAGCCGAACAGCTCTGGAAAGGTTCCATGATGAAGACCCCGTCCCGTCACCGCCGCGGCCGCCGTACCGCAATCACCCTCATAGCGAGCGGTGGCGTCGCGGCCGCTCTCCTCGCCACCACGATCGGCACGTCGCAGGCCGACGAGGGGTCGTCCGCGTCCCGCCATCGCAAGCCGACCGTGGTTCTCGTGCACGGCGCCTTCGCCGACTCCACCAGCTGGAACGGCGTCATCGAGGAGCTGAAGGACGACGGTTACCCCGTGGTCGCCGCGGCCAACCCGCTGCGCGGGCTGAGCAGCGACGCCACGTACGTGAAGAACATCCTGGACAGCATCGACGGTCCGGTCATCCTTGCGGGCCACTCCTACGGCGGTGCGGTCATCACCAATGCCGCCACCGGCAACCCCAAGGTCAAGGCGCTTGTCTACCTCGCGGGTTTCGTCCCGGACAAGGGCGAGAGCGCCAATGAGCTGGCGGCCAAGTTCGAGGGCAGCACGCTTCCCCAGGCGGTGCGCACTGTCCCGATCAACAACCCCGACGGCACACAGGGCCTGGACGTCTACATCCAGGAGCAGAAGTTCCACGAGCAGTTCGCCCACGATGTCTCGCGGAAGACCGCCGAGGGCATGGCGGTCACCCAGCGTCCGGTGACGCTGGCCGCCCTGGACGAGAAGTCCGGCGCACCGGCGTGGAAGAGCATCCCGGCCTGGGTCCTCGTGGCCGACGAGGACCTCAACATCCCCCCGAAGGCCCAGATGTTCATGGCTAAGCGAGCCGATGCCCACGTGAAGGAGGTGGACGCCTCTCACGCCGTGACGGTCTCTGAGCCGGATGTGGTCGCTGACTTCATCGAGGACGCGGCGCGGACGGTTCGCTGACGGCTCGCACCGCGATGTGAGGCCGGGTGGGCACTGTCACGGTGACTGACCGGGTGGGGTGATCTTCTGGTTGGTCACGCTGCGAGGGGCCGTCCGTGGACAGTGCCCCGCAAGGCTCTGGCCGGTCGACATGTGGCACCTGGACGAGGTTGTCAAGATCAATGGCGGGCTGTGGTACCTGTGGCGCGCTGCTGACCAGGACCAGACGGTGCTGGACATCCTCATGCAGGACCGTCGGGACAAGGCGACGGCCAGGCGTTTCCTCCGCAGGCCGGTCAAGAAGACCGCCGACGGTGCCGCGGACCCACCGACAAGCTTCGCTCCTACGGTGGGGCCACCGCTTTTTCATGTCCTCGGTCGAGCACCGCTGTCACATGACCGCACCTCGAACCTCAGACACTTGCCCACCCAACAACGTGACAGCGCCGGCCCATGGCATGGTGCGGCGCCGGCGCCGACATAAGTACGCAGACCGCCATTGATTGCGATTCACCGATGAGCGACCACCATACTTCCCCGCCTGTCAGGCGCTTCCGGCCCCTGGTCCGGATGCGCCCCCGTGACCCCGACGAGCCGCACCGGGCCGCGACCCCTTTGGAGTTGCTGTTCGACCTGTGCTTCGTGGTGGCGGTGGCCCAAGCCGGCGTCCGGCTGGCGCATGCGATGGCCGAGAACCATCCCGTTCACGGGATCGTCGGATATTGTTTCGTCTTCTTCGCCATCTGGTGGGCCTGGGCGAACTTCACCTGGTTCGCCTCGGCCTACGACACCGACGACGTTCCCTATCGCATCGCGACCTTCGTCCAGATCTTCGGCGTCCTGGTGCTGGCAGCCGGCGTGCCGCGGGCCTTCGACCACAGCGACTACTCCGTGACGGTCGTCGGCTACATCATCATGCGGATCGCTCTCACCTTTCAGTGGCTGCGCGCCGCGCGCAACTCGACCGGGGCGGTACGGACCACGGCGCTGCGCTACGCGGTGGGACTCGTCATCACCCAGATCGGCTGGGTCTTCGTGGCGTTGTTCCTGCCGGCCGGGGTCTGGCGGTGGGGATACATACTGATGGCCGCCGCGGACCTGTCTGTGCCCTCCTTCGCCGAGCGAAGACAGCGGACCAACTGGCACCCACGGCATATCGCCGAACGCTACGGACTCTTCACCATCATCGTGCTCGGCGAGTCCATCCTGGCTGCGACGGTGGCAGTGCAGACCGCGCTCGACGAGTTCTCAGCGATCGGCGAGCTGTTGCCCATCACCTTCGGCGGTCTCCTCATCGTCTTCTCCGCGTACTGGACGTATTTCTCCCTCCCCGTGCACGAACACCTCAATACCAGTGCACGGGCGATTCTGTGGGGCCAAGGCCACTACTTCATCTTCGGCTCGGCCGCGGCCATCGGCGCGGGCCTGGAGGTGTCCGTCGAGCTTGCCGTGCACAAGGCGCACATCTCCCAGACGGTCGCGGCGGCCGCCGTGACCGTGCCGACCGCACTGTTCCTGCTGGCGACCTATCTGATCCACTCCCGGCATGCGAAAAGCGGACGTGCTGAGCATGCGGTGCTGCCGATCAGCATGTTGCTGGTGCTGGCCAGCACCTTCTGCGGCAGTTGGGCGGTGCTGGTGGCCGGGCTGACGATGGCCGCAGGGGTCGCCGTGGAAGAAGTCTTGCACTCCCGTCGTTGGGCGGCCCTCTCCAAAGTCTGAGAGGGCGCCTCGTCCCGTTGCTTCATCGCGAGATGTGCGGTTGGTAGGGGGTTGGGTGCCCCGCCGCGTGGGAGCGGCTCGCCGGTGCGACGGCGGGTCATGAGGTTGATCAAAGCGAGGTGGAATCCGGCGGCCTGGTTGTGGAAGACGTGGTGTGGCAACGCGCGAGCGTATCGTCGTGGCGGCGGAGCCGATGGCAGGCCGGGCAGCCATGTCCCTCGATTACGCCGGCCGACTGCGGACATCGACCGACGCGCGTCACGACCTGCAGGGCGAACGCTGCCTGCTACGGCACCAGTTGGCGAGATTCAGGGCGGGGCGGCGCGATCGTGACCCGCCGAGTGGTGTGGCCCGGTCGGGCGTCTGGAATGCGCGGGTGTCTGCTCGGGGCGTGCATCCGCTGTGGTTGAGTGCTCCCTGAACACGGGCAGGCCATCGCGCAAGTCTCCCTGGTGAACGGGCAGTTCGACCGGAGGAGCACACGATGGCCTTGTCCCACTCTGATCTGATGCGGCTGCTTCAGGCACTCCGTATTGCCGGCGGAGTTGAGACGTTCAGGGTGCTGTGCGAGCGCGTCCTGCAGGAGCTGATCGAGGCCTACGTGCACGGCGTGTCCACCCGCTCGGTCGACGACCTGGTCAAAGCAACTCGGGGCGGACAGCAAGATCTCCACATCGGAAGTGTCGCGGATCTGCGTGAGCCGGACGCCGAACTCGACGCGTTCAAGGAACGGCCCCTGGACCCAGGGCTGCGTCGTTTTCGCGTGGTGGCCGGTTTGATCACGTGATGCCGTGGTGGATCTTGTACTCGATACCCCACTGCCCGGTGGCACGGCTTGTGCCGCAAGGGAACCGCGGCCCTGGGCGGGCTCGTGTCCTGGTGCAGGTGGAAGGGAAACCGGGCGAGGTTCGCGGGGGAAATCATGCAGATCATCGAGGTGACCGGGTATGCCGTCCGATCTGCTGTGATCACCATGAGGCGGACAGGGAAGCCCCTTGAATTCGTGATCTTCCCGATGCTGCATGTGGCTTCGCCGACGTTCTACTCCCAGGTCCGCATCAGGCTCAGGGAATGCGACTTCATAGTCATGGAGGGAATCCGAGGGAAATCGGTCGGAGTGAGTGCCCTCACGCTTGCTTACCGGTTCACCCCACGGCTTCGGCGCAACGGCCTGCAGGAGCAGCACGATGAGCTGCTGCTTCCCGAGTCCGTGCCGGTTATCAACCCGGATGTGACCGCGGCGGAGGCGATCGCGGACCTGAAGACACTGCCGCGGTGGACGTACCTGCTTCTCATGGCCGCGGCTCCCGTGATGGGCCTGGTATTCGCGCTGCGCGGTCCGCGCGCTTTCCTCGATGAGGACCTGGTAGTCGACGATCTGCCGTCGACGCTGCGGGCGGAGATGATGGCCGACGATCCTGTGGAGCATGCGATGACCGATCGGCGCGACAAACGGCTGCTCGACGCGCTCGGCGAGATCCACGCGGAGCGCGCCGACGAGCCGATCCGGGTGGCCATCGTCTACGGAGCCCGCCACGTCCCGGCGATCGTGTCGGGCCTGATGGATCGTTACGGGTACCGGGCACGTGAAGCGGAATGGCTTACCGTCCTTGTCCCGGCGTAGATCGCCGGGCGAAACCGGTTCTGTGCGGCCCGGCAGACGGCGGCGTTGCGGCTGGTTTGATCACGTGATGCCGAGGGTGGTCAGCGGCCGGGTGGTGTGGCGGGAGTGTCTGCGCAGTCCGGCGGCGATGTTGTCGCAGTTGGTCAGGCGGAGGGCGCCGATGGCCAGGTTGCACAGGGATGCCATGGCGGGTGGGGCGGTGCCGGTGCGTACGCGGGTGGGGGTGCCCCCGGGCGGAGCCTGGGGGAGCGTCCTCGGCGTACGTGGTGTCCCTGACGTGGTGGATCTTGTTCTCGATGCCCCAGTGGTCGCGGACGCGGCGGGCGATCTCGGTTGCGTCGGCCTGCTCCGCCGTCAAGTCGGTTACCCCGTAGATGCGTGCCAGGGAGACCTTGCCGGTGGTGACGACCCGTCGGCGGCGCATGATCTGGACGGCCTGCACCGCGTGTGGGAACGCGATCCGGTGACGGCGGCGGCCTTGATCCGGCGGATCTCGTCGCGGCCGTGCGCAGTGGCCCGGGTCTTGTCCAGGAGTGGCACCTCCCGCCATGACAGGGCCTCCAGCCACCGGTGCAGGGTGGGCTGGTTGCCCTTGATCAGCGCGATGTAATGGGCGTGTTTTTCCTCGATGAGGAAGCGTGCGTTGGAGAACGCGGCGCACAGTGGCCTCAGCTGGGGCGACGGGGCCGCGGTCCGGTTCCCGGCACGGTCCACCGAGCCGGGCCAGGTTGTGGGGCGGGGCGTCGGCGCCCCACTTCGCGATCGCGGCCAGGGACTTCGCTCCGGCCAGGACCGCGCACGCGGTCAGGGACAGGACGAAGGCGAGCGGGTGACGCTGGCTTTGGTGCCGGCGAGGGTCGGGCACCTGAGCCAGGCAGGTCAGCAGGCTGGGGAGGCCATCGCGTGAGGTCGGTGCGGCGTCGGTGAGTTGGCCCAGAGGGCCCGGGATGGTGACGGAATGCCCTACCGAGAAGAACGTGTGGATGCCACGCTCGCCAAGGCCGCGTATGTAGGTCAGCAGCTTTGGCGCTTCCGGCGCTGTCAGTGCGGATGAGCAGGTCGGTACTGCGGCGGTGGGCGTCGGGGATCTGGGCGAGGGCCGCGTCCAGGACGGTGATGTGGTCGGCGGCGGTGTTGGCTCCGGCGTTGCCCGCTGTGAGCAGGCCGGCCAGGGCTTCACCGGTGTTGTCCAGGAAGCACAGGATCGGGTGGTAGCCGAAGCCGCGTTTGTAGGTGGCCGCCGCCTGCTCTTTGTCCGAGTGGCAGGTGACCAGGGTGGCGTCGATGTCCAGGACCAGGACGGACAGGTCGCGTCCACCGGCCCGCGAAGCCGGTATCCCTGCCCGGGTCTCGGCTGCTTGCAACCTGGCGACCTCCCGCGTGACGGCCCGGGCCGTGCGCAGTGCCGCGGGGCCGAAGCCGGCGCAGCGCGTCGCTGAAGGCGCCGGTCAGGCCGGTGGCATCTGCGAGATCGGCCAGCAAGCGGGATCCGGCGTGTTGACCATCCCGCGACCGTCGGCCGAGACAACGAGCCTGGGGCGTGACCCGGTAGTGTGCACGCAGAGAGTGCCTTCCTACTGTGCTGACAGAGACCTTCGACAAGCCTCATCTTCCCAGTTCAGGAGGCACTTTCGCTTTTCCGATCATGTCCGGACAGCATGCCAGCGGGGTCTCGATCAGCGTGGTCGGCCTGCACTGTAGGTGATGCAGATATCGCCCATGCGGGAGCTCCCTTCCATCGCGTCCGGGACGGACAAATGCCGTCCCGGGCGCGATGGAGGACCGAGGCGCAGTGTCATCGCTCGGTCGAGCCGAGGAGCCCTGTCACGAGCTGACGCGCGTAGGCGGCGTCGAGACCGTCCGGGCGGAAGAGGATGCGGTACATCACCGGGGCGACGACGCGGTCGAGGACCGTTTCGACGTCGGGTGTGCTCTCCCCTCGGTCGGCCGCGCGGGCGAGGATGACGTCGATCTGCTCGGCCGCGTAGGCCGAGCACTGGCCGGCGTTGCTGCCGTCCGGGTCGCCGAGCAGGGCGTCGCGGATGTAGGCACGGCCCGTGGGGGCGGCCATCTCCTCGAGGAACTGCTCGGCCCAGGCCTCGAGATCGGACCGCAGATCCCCCTTGTCCTGCGGTGCCGTCTCGGGCCGCAGGCGCTCGACCGCCACGTCCGACAGCAGCTCCTGCAGGTCGCCCCAGCGGCGGTAGATCGTCGACGGGGTGACTCCGGCGCGGTTGGCCACCAGGGGGACGGTCAGCGCGTCCCGGCCGACCTCCACCTCGAGTTCGCGTACGGCGGCGTGCACCGACGCCTGAACCCTGGCGCTGCGCCCGCCGGGGCGCACCATCGGTTTTCGACTCATGGAACCAGCTTAAAGCAAATTTGTTGCTTCAAGCGGTCGGGCTCCGGCCACCCGGCCATTGCCATGTTCGCCCTTCGTCACACCGTCGCCGGCTCGCGCGCGGGCTGTGTCTGCTCGTAGGCGTGGCCCACCCGCAGCAGTACGGGCTCCCCGAGGGGTCGGCCTAGCAGCTGCATGCCGATCGGCAGGCCGGCCGTGTCGTGGCCGACCGGTACCGACAGCGAGGGCACCCCGGTGATGCTGGCGGGGGCCGAGAGGCGTACGTAGGCGTCGGAGACGCCCTCGACGGTGCCGTCGGACCAGGTGAGGGTGTTCTGGTCGGCCTTCACCGCGGTCGCCGGAACCGTCGGGGCGGCGATCACGTCGACGTCGTCCAGTACGCGGGCCCAGGCTTGGCGCATGAGGGTGCGGGAGCGCTGGGCGCGCAGGTAGTCCCCGGCGGGCATCAGTTCGCCGGCCTCGAGGAGGATGCGTACGTCCGCCTGGTACAGCTCGGGAACGGCGCGCAGGGTGCGCTCGTGGTAGGCGGTGGCCTCCGGGACCATCAGGCCCCACTGAGTGGCCTGGATGTAGCGCGTCATGGGGATCTCGACGTCGACGAGGCGGGCACCGAGGCTCTCGAGACGGTCGATGGCGCGCCGGACGGTGGCCTCGACCTCGGGGTCGACGTGATCGAAGTAGTAGTTGCTCGGCACTCCGACGCGTAGGCCCGTCAGGTCCGTGCTCCCGCCCGGCCGGTGGTGCGCGGCGGACGCGGCGAGGGAGGCGGGGTCGCGGGGGTCGTACCCGGCCAGGGCGTCGAGGACCAGCGCCGCGTCCTCGACGGTACGGGTGATCGGCCCGACGTGGTCCAGCGACCAGGACAGCGACGTGACGCCGTGGCGGGGGACGAGGCCGTAGGTCGGCTTGAGGCCGACGACGCCGTTGAGCGCGGAGGGCACGCGGATCGATCCGCCGGTGTCCGTGCCCAGTGCGAACGTCGCGGTGCCCGCGGCGACGGCGACGGCGGACCCGCCGCTGGAGCCGCCGGCGACCCGGCCGGTGTCCCAGGCGTTGTTGGTCTGCGGGGTGGTCAGACCGTAGGCGAACTCATGCGTGTGGGTTTTGCCGATCAGGACCGCGCCGGCTGCGGTCAGGCGGGCGGCGACCGTGCTGTCGGCCTCGGCGCGGTGGTCGGCGCGGACCCGCGAGCTGGCCGTGGTGGCCGCGCCGGCGACGTCGATCAGGTCCTTCAGCCCCATGGGGATGCCGTGCAGCGGGCCGCGCAGCCCGCCGGCCGCGACATCCTGCTCGGCCTCGCGCGCCGCCCGGCGGGCCTGCTCCGCGGTGACGGTGACGTAGGCCTCCAGACGCGGCTCCACCTTCTCGATGCGGTCGAGTACGGAGCCCACCAGCTCGACCGGGGACAGCTCTTGGGCCCGGATCGCGTCCGCTGCTGCGGCGAGGGACAGCTCATACGGCTGCATCGTTCTTCTCCTCTCCCGCACGGTAGGCGGCGGCAGGCGGGGTGTCGCCGAAGTCCAGTTCTCGCAGGACCGCGACGACGGAGTGGATGTGGTTGGCGGTGGCGGCCACCGCGGCGTGGCGCTCGGCCGGCAGCAGGAGCCCGGCACGGTCGGCCCAGCGGGCCGCCTCCGGCGGTGTCAGTTCATCGGCGGACATGAGCGTTCTCTCCTGATCGGGCGGGACGACTGAACGGTCTGGCGCGACGGAGCCCCCGCCAAAAGCTAACGGTTTGCTTTAATCGACCTTAGGGCCTACGGTGACTTAAAGCAAACCTGTTGCGTTTAGCGGGGAAGGAGTCCCATGTCCGGCGTCACATCAGGCGCACCCGCGCGATGTCCCTACGCGACCGCCCGCACCTGCACGGCGAACCACACCGCGGCCTTCGCCCTCGACGCGTCGATCCTGGCGGCCCTCCTGGCGGCGTCCAGCGCGCCGACGCCCCTGTACCCCCTGTACCAGGACGAGTGGGGCATGACCGCCCTGACCGTCACCGTGGTCTTCAGCGCCTACTCTCTGACGCTGCTGGTGGCTCTGCTCACCGTCGGAGCGCTCTCCGACCACCTGGGACGGCGCCCCGTCCTGGTGGGCGCCCTGGTCCTGGAGGCCGCGTCCATGGTGCTCCTGGCCTCGGCGGACGGCGTCGGCCAGCTGATCGCAGCCCGGGTTCTGCAGGGAGCGGCCACGGGCGCTGCGACCAGCGCCGCGGGCGCCGCCCTCCTCGACCTGGAGGACCCCCGGCGTCCGGGCCGGTCAGCCCTGACCAACAGCATCGCCCCGGTCGCCGGCATGGCCGCCGGCGTACTGGTCGCCACCCTCCTGGTTCGTTTTGCCCCCGCCCCCACGTCAACCGTCTACGTCCTCCTGGCGGCACTCTTCGCCGCCCAGGCGATCGCGGTCACGTTCACCACGGAGACGGCCCACCCGCACGCCGGAGCACTGCGCTCCCTGCGGCCGCAGCTCGCCGTGCCGCCGTCGGCCCGCCGCGTCGTGCTGGCGGCCGGCACCGGAGTCGTCGCCATCTGGGCACTGGGCGGCTTCTACTCCTCCCTCGGGCCGGCGCTCGTGCGCCTCGTGGCGCCCGGCGCCTCGCACGCCATCGGCGGCATGGTCTTCTTCACCGTCAGCGCGGCGGCCGCGCTCACCGTGTGGACGTTGCGTCGCACCGCGCCGTTCGCGGCCGCCACCGGCGGAAGCCTGGCCGTCATTCCGTCCGCGGCCCTGAGCCTGCTCGGTCTGCACGGCGCCGGGCTGCCCGCCGTCTACGGTGGGGCCGCCCTGGCCGGCGTCGCCTTCGGCGCCGTCTCCCAAGGCGCGCTGCGCATGCTGCTCGCCCCGCTCCACGAACGGGACCGTGCCGCGACCCCGGCCGCCTACTACGTCCTCAGCTACCTGTCCATGAGCCTGCCCGCCATCGCCGCGGGCGCCGCAACCCAGCACTTCGGACTGCGGACCGCCTCCCACGCCTACGCCGTGGCCGCCGCCCTCCTCGCCGTGGCGGCGGTGGCAGCACTCACCGTGTCACGGCGCAAGGCAGTCCACACCGCAGCAGACCACCTCCGCTGAAGAAGAAGGGAACAACGACCATGAGCATCTTGCCGGCCGACAAGACCACCGCCGTGCCCTCCTGGACCGTGGGCGACGTGATCGTCCACCGCATCGACGAAGTCCTCCTGCCGCCCGCGACCGGCCCCTGGCTGCTGCCCGACGCCACCACGGACGTCGTCAGCCAACAGGACTGGCTGCGCCCCGACTTCGCGGACCACGAGGGCATCCTGCAGATCGACAGCCACAGCTTCGCCTTCACCGTCGGTGGACTGCGCGTCCTGGTGGACACCGGTATCGGCAACGGCAAGACGCGGGCCAACCCCGCCTGGCACGACCTGAGGACCGACTACCTCGAGCGCCTCACGGCCGCCGGGTTCGCGCCGGAAACCGTCGACTTGGTGATCCTCACCCACCTGCACACCGACCACGTCGGCTGGAACACACGGGAGGTGGACGGCGAGTGGGTCCCCACCTTCCCCAACGCCCGCTACATCACCTCCCGCGTCGAGCGGGAGTTCTGGGCCGGCTACGACATGGACGAGCCGCGCAAGCAGATGTTCCGCGACTCCGTGATCCCGGTCGAGGAGGCGGGACTGCTCGACACCGTCGACGTCCCCGCCGAGGGCGCCGAGATCGCCCCCGGCCTGCGCCTGATCCCCACCCCCGGGCACACCCCCGGCCACATCGCCGTCCAGCTGACCAGCCAGGCCGAGACGGCGCTGGTCACCGGCGACTGCATCCACCACCCGGTCCAGTTCGCCCACCCCTCCATCGGCTCCTGCGTCGACATCGATCCGCAGCAGTCCGAGGCCTCACGCCGCAAGCTGCTCGGCTCGCTCGCCGGCACCGGCGCCCTCGTGCTGGGCAGCCACTTCCCGCCGCCCACCGCCGGCCGCGTGATCACCCACGGCGACGCCTACCGGCTCTCCCCAGTCCCCGCTTCCTAATGCCGTTGTCAAGCAGCTGCAGTCGCTGGAGGTGCGACTTGATAGCACCGTCGGTCACGGATCAGGGCCCACAGAACGTTGACGCGTCGGCGGGCGAGGGCGAGCACGGCCTGGATGTGCTTCTTCCCCTCCGCGCGTTTGCGGTCGTAGAACTTCCGCGAGTTCGGGTCGCAGCGGACGCTGACCAGCGCGGAGGTGTGGAACACCCGCTGGAGCCTGCGGTGGTAGGTGATTGGCCGGTGGAGGTTGCCGCTGGCCTTGCCCGAATCGCGAGGTGCGGGGGCGACTCCGGCGAAGGCCGCCAGAGCATCTGGCGAGTCGAATTCCTCCAGGCCGCCGCCGACAGCGGCGAGGAACTCCGCACCGAGCACGGCGCCGATGCCGGGGACGCTCAGGAGGATGTCGGCAAGTTCGTGCTCGCGAAACCGGCCCTCGATGAGCTTGTCCATCTCGGAAACCTGCTGATTGAGGGCCATCACCTCCTCGGCCAGGGTGTGGACCAGCTTCGCGATGGTCTTCTCCCCGGGGACGGCGGTGTGCTGGCGCTCGGCGGCCTCGACCGCGGCCTCGGCCAGGGATCTCGCGTTGCGGACCTTGCGGTTGGCCAGCCAGGTGGTCAGTCGCGAGACCCCGGCGCGGCGGATCGCGGCCGGGGTCTGGTAGCCCGTCAGCAGCCTGAGAGGCCCAGTGTTGGTCACGTCCAAGGCCCGCTCCAGGGCGGGGAACATGCTCAGCAGGGTGCCGCGCAGGCGGTTCACTGCGCGGGTGCGGTCCTTGACCAGGTCGGCCCGGCGTCCGGTCAGCAGTTTGAGCTCGATGGCGGCTTCGTCGCCGGGGCGGATGGGCCGCAGGTCGCGGCGCATCCTGGCCTGGTCGGCGATGACGTAGGCGTCGCGGGCATCGGTCTTGCCCTCACCGCGGTAGCCGTCGGAGGCCCGGTTCACCAGTCGGCCGGGCATGTAGAGGACTTCCTGGCCGTGGTTGATCAGCAAGGCCAGCAGCAGGGCGGGCTCCCCACCTGTCATGTCGATGGCCCGGGTGACCGGGCGGCCGTCGGCCAGGTCGAGGACGTTGCCGATCAGTTTCAGCAGCTCGGGTTCGTCGTTGGCGACCCGCCGCGACAGCAGAGTCTTGCCTTCGGTATCCAGGGCGAGGCCGTGATGGTGGCTCTTGCCGCTGTTGATCCCCGCCCATATCCGGCTCATCGTGCTCCTGACGTACTTGTTCCTACTGTGCGTGCCACGGACGACCTCGCCGGCATTGCTCTACACAGCGACTTGTTCGCACTTCCTAATCAGCGGCCGAGTCGTCGTGGGGTGCCGGGCGGCGAAGCAAGGCAAGCCACGAGACGGCAGCCGCCTGATAGCCACACCCAGCACCCCTGGGCGACCCAACCCTACGAATGGCTCGATCAACCCGATCAAGACGGTAGAGCCGCCTGACAGACCGGCCACCAGCCGTGGGGGATGTGCGTCCAGGACGATCGGCGGCGTCCTGGCCGGGGAGATCGATCCCACTGCGCTGTGGGGGTCGGGAGGGCGGAGACTGCGGGCCCGGTGGTGGTCGTTGCCAGGTTGCGTACGAGGAGGTCTCCGGCCCTGTGCCGGTCGGCTCCCGGCGACGCTCATGGCGGCCGCCGCCTCGCGCAGCGGCGACGGCCTGTACACGGGCCAACCCGCCCAAGCCATACCGGTGTTCGGCGGTGCGTGAACGCACGGATGCGCAGGCGGAACCCGATGTGCCGGTGGTCGTACTACGACGCGACCTGGGTGACGTCGGCCTCCCGCCTGGACATCGACCACATGGTGTCCCTCGCCGAAGCCCGGGACAGCGGCGCGTCGGCCTGGACGGCGCAGCGCCGCGAGCGGTACGCCAACGACCAGGGCGCGAAGGAGTCGCTGGTCGCGGTGACTGCCCGCTCGAACCGCAGCAAGGCCGACCAGGACCCGGCCGAGTGGCTGCCGCCAGTCGGCGACGTGCACTGCCGTTACGTCTCCGAGTGGGTGGGCACGAAGCTGCGCTGGAGCCTTGCTGTCGACGAAACGGAAAGGCCGGAGCCGGCGGCGGGATTCGAACCCGCGTCTCCCTCTTGACAGGAGAAGTAGCCGCATGGGGGGACCTCCCGCTGCAGGAAGAAGGGCTCTCCCTCCGCCGGAGAGAAGGCGACCCACGCCTCAATTCGGCCTCAGCGTGACTAGGGGTCTCTTCGAGGAGGGGGCATCCGGCTCGCTGGGCATCTTGTGCTCCTCACGTGACTGCGTTCACCAGGCCGGTGGCCGGGATTGGCCGCCCCGTCGATCTCCTCGGGACAGACGGTGTCGATCAAGGTCCGTTCCCGTTCGTCGGTGGGTGTAGGACCTCTTTGCCGAGCAGCAGCCGACCGCCATCACCCTCGTGATCACTGGGGCTGCGGCGCCCTTCCACTGCCCCGGCCTGTGCGGGCGTTCGATGAACGGCAAGAGCCGCGTGGAGAAGCTGGCCGTGTTCGAGCAGATCGCGGACGCCTTTCACATCCTTGGTCATCTGCTGGGCCTGGCTCGCCGGTCGTGGGAGCCTGCGCCGGCGGTTGCCGAGCACCAGTGGGCGGACCATCCGCCGCCGGACGGTGACGACCTGGTGGCGATGGATCACTTCCGCAGCGCTGACCGGCAGGCCGGCGGCGGCCGGTTGTACGGGGCGGTCGTGCGGCATCTGTCGGACCGGGTGGCGCCCCGGCTGGTCGACGTCAGCAGCGGGCCGCGGGTGTTCGCCGCTGCGGCGGCGCTGACCGAGATGGCCGGGTGGATGGCCCACGACTCTGGCCACGATGACCGCGCCGCCCAGCACTTCGCCCGCGCGCTCCCGCTGGCCCGCACATCCGGTGACCTCCCGCTGGCCGCGCACGTCGCCGCGAGCAGCAGCCACCTGGCACTCCAGATCGGGGACGCTGCGGGGGCCGTCGGCTGGGCCCGGACCGGGCTCGACCTCACGGCGCAGGGGCCACGGATTCCCGCCCTGACGGCGCGGCTGAACACTATGCGGGCGCGGGCCCTGGCCGTCGCGGCGCAGCTCACCCCGGCCGCCCGCGCGCTGGACGCTGCCCGGCGCGACCTCGAAGGAGTAGCTGCCGCTGATCACCCGTGGCTAAGCCCGTTCGACGCCGCCGCGCCGGCCAGTGAGTCAGCGCTGATCCTGCGCGACCTGGAGCAGTACGACCAGGCGCTGACGCATGCCGAACAGGCTGTTGCGCTGCGGGAGGCGGGCCGGGCGCGGTCGCTGGCGTTGTCCCGGATCACCCTGGTGGACATCCACGTACGCCGCGGCGACCTGGACGCCGCCGTGAGCGCCGGTCACGACCTCCTCAGCACGAGCCCCACCCTGAGCTCTGTCCGGGTCGTGCAGCAGCTCGACGAGCTGCGCCGGCTGCTGGAGCCGCACCGGTCGTACGGGCCGGTCCGGGAGTACCTGGTGCGGTTCGATGACGCACGCCGCGCCAGAATGCTCCTGCTGGCCGATCTGATCCCGCCGTCCCCGGGAGGCGCCACCGCATGAGGACCACCAAGACACCCACCCCTGCCGACCCCGAGGCGTGGAACGCCTACCTTGCGGAGGGAAACGCCAAGCAAGCCCGCAAGCGCGTCGCCGCTGACGTGCTGCTACGCGATCCGGCCGGGCGCGTGCTCCTAGTAGGGCTTTGTTAGGTCCTGTGGTGGGGTTCGGGTGCTGGTGCGGGTTGGCCGCATATCGAGCAGGCGCCGGTCCAGGTGGCCAGGAGGGCCTGGAGTTCGCGGAGGACCGCGTAGAGGGTCAGGCCGGCGCAGGGGCTTTTGGGTCGAGCCTGAGCATGGTGCAGAAGGCCTGGGCGAGGGACGCGAGGGTGACGTGGCGGTGCCAGCCGAGGTAGTTGCGGCCCTCGAAGTGGTCCAGGCCCAGACCGTCCTTGAGCTCGCGGTAGTCGTGCTCAACTCGCCATCGGATCTTGGCGATTCGTACCAGTTCGCGCAGTGGGGTGTCGGCGGGAAGCGTCGAGAGCCAGTAGTCGGTTGGCTCGGCGGAGTCGGGTGGCCACTCGACGAGCAGCCAGCAGTCGGGCAGGGAGCCGTCGGCGGCGCGGCGGATGGTGCGGTTGGCCGGTCGGACCCGCAGGGCCAGGAACTGCGAGCGCATCTCGGCGTTCGGGTTGCGTCTGGTGGCCTTGCTGCCCTGGCGCCAGGTGACGGTGCGGGTGGCCGCTCGGCCGACGGCCAGGGCCAGGGCGCGCAGGGTGGTGTGCGGTTGGGGGTAGGCGGACACGGGAGGGCGGCCCTGCCCGGAGTACGGCGGGCGTTGGGGTGTGGCATTGCCGGGGTGCGCGGTCGTGGTGGCTTTGACCGCGACCGCGTAGGTCAGGCCGCGCTCGGTCAGGCCCTCGCGAAAGCCGGTGGCGTCGCCGTATCCGGCGTCGGCGGCGACCGGAAGGTCGGGCAACTCCCAGTTGTCGCGCACCTCGTCGAGCATGTCCAGCGCCAGGCGCCACTTCTCCCGGTGCCGCTCGGTGTCCGGGATTCCCGCCTTGGCGCGGCGGCGCCGGATCGCCTCGGCCATCAGCGCGTCCTCGCCGTACTTGGTGTCGTCCCAGCTCTCGGGCAGGAACAGGCGCCAGTCGACAGCCGATGACGCACGGTCACTGACCAGGTTCACACTGACGCCGACCTGGCAGTTGCCGCGCTTACCCAGGGCGCCGCAGTACATCCGCGCCACCCCCGGTGAGTCGTAGCCGTCCTTGGGGAAGCCGACATCATCGATCGCGTACGCCTCGGGAGAAATGTGCGCGGCAGCCCAACGGGCCAGCCGCTCACGGACCTTGGAGTAGTCCCAGGTGGACGATGAGACGAACTGCTGCAGCTGCTGGTGGTCCACGCCCAGGCGCTCGGCCATCGGCTGCATGGACTTGCGCTTGCCGTCCAGCATCAGCCCGCGCAGATACAGCTCGCCCTTGGCCCGCTGGTCCCGACGCGCCAGCGAACCGAGCATCTCCGCCGCGAACGCCTCCAGGCGCGGGCGGACCGTCTCCATCTCCTCAGGTGTCACACCTGACAGAACATCACAATCTACCTGACGATGATCAATCGGGGTACCTAACAAAGCCCTACTAGTCAATCCGACCTATAAACCGGGCTGGGACCTGCCCGGCGGTATGGCGGAGGCCAACGAGCCGCCGGAGGATGCGGTGCGCCGAGAACTGATCGAAGAACTTGATCTCGGGGTCCTCCTGCGGGGTCTTCTGGTGGTGGACTGGGTCGCCCCACATGGACCCTGGGACGACCAGATCGCGTTCATCTTCGACGGCGGCACTCTCGACCAGGACCAGGCCGACCGGCTACTCCCGCGCGACGACGAGCTGTCCGAGGTGGCGTTCGTAACTCCGGACGAAGCCGGTGTTCGCCTCCGGGACCGAACGCGACGCCGGTTCGAGGGGGCTATGCGCGCGCTGGGGACGGGACGGCTGCTGTATCTCCGGGACGGCGTACCCGTGATGTGGCCGGCGATTCCGCCACGGCAGCATCCTGCGCCAAGACCTCGACCCCGAGCTTCTCGACGGCGTCGAAGACCTTCCGCAGCAGAGACAGCGCGGCTGTGCCCGGCGGGAGTGTTTAACCTCGAGTTTCATGACGGCTCGTCAGTTCGACTGGCGGGCCGTTCGGGGTTTGTTCGGTGAGGACGGTCAGGCTACGGCCCGGGCTGTAGCAGCACCACCCCGACCGGAGCCGTGGAACCCGGCGCCCACCCGACGCGGTCGGGACGGGCAGCCGCCGGTGGTGCGCTGCGAGGACTGTGGCCGCACCTGGAACACCCCCGCGTCGGCGGGGGTGTCCGCACCGCACCACCACCAGGGCGCCGTACAGAGGGGGTCCTCCCCGCCGACGCGGGGGTGCTCCGACGACGGCGCCCGGAGCCATCTCATGACCAAGCGAGTTTCTTCCGTGACGATTCGTCAGCCCAGTCATCAGCTGTAATCCACACCCGTGTTCGCTCTGCTGCCAGCGCCATCGGCGGTCGCGTTCCCGGTCCGCACAGCCCTGGCCGACCCGGGGCCCTCCGGGCGCCGCACCCCGGTGGACGCTTCGCCGCCAGTGGTGGCCTTGGCGGCCTTCGCCAGTCATCGCTGGAGACAGTGAGCCGGGTGGCCCCCTGCGATTCCTCGGCCCGGTGGAATCGGAGGGGGTTGTGTGTGGGAAGGCGGAGGTGGACTGTCCGGCTCCGGTCGGGCCGATAGCCTGCCCGCGTGACGAAGAAGACCCTGATAGCAGGCGTACTGCTGGCCGCCGTGTGCGCGGGAGCCGGCGCCGCCGCGTACGCCACCTTCGCCGAGGACACGTCCGTCTCCGTGCACACGGAACCGACGAGGAGCCGTGCGGACTACATCGAGTTGTGGAAGGCGGACCTGGAGAAGTCCGGCAAGGAGCTGCCCGCGGACGTGGACTCGATGACCACGCAGGAGATCCTCGACGCGTGGGGCACGGAGCTGGCGAAGCACGCTCAGCCGGGGTGACCCGGTCCGGTCGTGGACAGGCATGGCGGAGGAGCCCGCGTCGGCACGCGGGCCCCTCCGGCCGTGCCGGGTCGGCTGATTCTGCTAGTTCAGCTGGTTCAGCTGATGCCGTTCGCGGCGCTCATCGTGTTGGCGGCCTTCGAGTCGTGCTCGGAGGAGAACAGGTCGTCGGAGTTGCGATTGCCTGCGTCGTCGGTCACGTGGTGGCTGATGGCGCCGATGATGCGCGGGTCGCTGGTGTTCCTGCCCTCGATCATCGGGCCGCCGGAGGAACCCTTGCCCATGTCGCAGTCCATCGACATGCGGTCGTCGAACGGGTTCCAGGGACCGGCGTCCACGGTGTCGCCGTAGCAGTACATCATCCGCTCGGCGTTGAGGTCGGTGCGGTTGTAGCCCTCGCCGGGGTAGCCCGCGGCAAAGACCTCGGAGTGGTCGGTGAGGTTCTCGGTGAAGGCGTAGCCGAACGCGCCCACGTTGTCCTGGAGCTTGCCCCAGGTCGGGTGGTCGTTGAGCACCACGGCGGCGTAGTCGGCGTCCTCGAAGTCGGCGGAGCTCATCCACTCGTTGTTGACGACCTTCGACTTGATGGTCCAGGCCCCGTAGGGGCCGCTGCCGTCGCGGTAGCCGGGGATGAACTCCAGCATGTCGTTCCATCCGGCGTCGCCAGTGCCGTCACCCATGTGGACGCAGTGCCCGGCGGTCCACAGTGTGTTCCGGTTGTTGGAGACGATGACCGCGGCCGAGCAGGAGTGGCCGGAGCCGTCGGGCTCCCTGTAGAACAGGCGGCCCACGAGGGAGTACTGCGGTGCCGTGGCGTACGGGACCTCCTGCGAGACGGATATCTCGGAAGCCGCCGCGGCGGTGGTGGCGAACGTGCTGTTCACCGGCTTGGCCGAGGGAGCCGAGGCGTGGGCCGGGTTCACGGCCGGTGCGGTGTCCTGGGCCGTGGCGTCCGCGCTGGCCGAGGGCCGTTTCTTCAGGGCCGGCATGTCCGCCGGGTTGGCCGCGGCGGCCCGCAGGCGCTCCGGGGACCAGTAGGCGCGGATCTCCCGGTCGGTCTTCTTCTCGGCGGACACGGTGACGCCCGCCGGGACGTCCTGGTCGGCCCGGGGCGCGGCCTGGGCCGTGAGGGGGGTGAGGGAGAGCGCTGCCGTGGCGGCGGCGAGGGGGACGACGATGTGGTGAAGACGCACCAGTGCCTCGTTTCAGAAGATCGATGATCTTGAGGGTGTATGCAATCATCTCGTCGTGGTCATGACATGAGTGTGCTGTGAATCACCTGTGGCGAGAGGGGGGTGGCTACGGGGAGGCGGCCGGCGTCAGCCGAGCAGGATCGTGACGTCGCTGTTGCCCGGGTGGCGTTCGAGTATGGGCAGACCTCGTGCGACCCCGGCGCCGACGTCCCCAGGGCGCTGCGGCGCCAGCGGCAACGGAGGCGTTTGGCTTGACTCTTGGGTCGGGTGCGATGTCCTCCGGATCGGGCCAGGCCGGCCTGTTCAGTCGCCAGCGCTGCCGCCCCGTCGCGTACAGCGTCCTCGGTGTCGAGCCAGCGGGTGGTGGACGGCTAAGAAGCCGTCTCTCAACCGAACGTGATCGGTTGATCCTTGCTGGTCAGGAATGGTTTCGCTCGGGGTGAGGGAGGGATGCGGCGTCTTGTGTCCGCTTCATGACCGAGGGGTGCGCGGTGGCGTCGGTGCTGGGAATGCTGGAGGAGCGGGAGGCGGCTGCCCGGGTGCGGGTGGAGGGTCTGCGGGAGGAAGCCGCTCGGCTGGCTGAGGTGTTGGAGGCCGCGGAGATCGAGCTGGACCGGCGGGTGATCGCGCGGGAGGAGCTGCTCGAGGCCCTGGCTGTGTCTGCGGCCGAGTCCACTGCGGTGACGGAGAGCGGGGCGGAGCAGGAAAGGGCGCCATCGACCGTGCCGGTGCCGGGCTCGACGGTGCCGCCGTGGCGGGACGGGCTGCCGGTGACGGTGCTGGCGCCGGACTATCAGCGGATTCTGGGCGTGCTGGAGGAGCGGCGCTCAGCGGGCGAGGGACCGGCGAAGGCCAAGGAGGTCGCGGTTCAGCTGGGCCTGGGGACGACACCGGCGAAGGTCGAGGGGGTGCGCTCGAAGGCCAGGCGCCTGGCGGAGCGCGGGTGGCTGCTGCAGGAGACGTCGGGAGCGTTCAGCGCCGGCCGGCGGCCCGTGGCCGCGCCAGGCGCCGGCTCATCCGCGTGACCATCGACCACCGGATCATCGCCTCGCTGGAAGCGGGCAGCGTCTCGTAATCTCTCGCCAGACGGCGGGAGTTCATCAGCCAGGCGAACGTGCGCTCCGCCACCCAGCGTCTGGGGAGCACCACGAACCCTGTCATGTCGTCGGTGCGCTTGACGATCTCCAAGGTCAGGGCGAGTTTGTCCCGGCACCAGTCGACGAGGCCGCCGGTGTAGCCTCCGTCGGCCCAGACCAGGGTGATGTCGCGGTGCAGGCGGCGCAGCCGTCTCAGCAGGCCGGCCGCGGCGTCGCGGTCGCCGATGTTCGCGGCGGTGACCGCGACGACCAGGAGCAGGCCGAGGCAGTCGGTCACGATGTGCCGTTTGCGGCCCGGCACCTTCTTCCCGCCGTCGTAGCCGCGTGAGGAGGCCGGCACCGTCGCGGCGGCCCGCACCGACTGCGCGTCGATGATCCCCGCCGTGGGCTCGGCCTGGCGGCCCTCGCGTTCACGGACCCTCCCGCGCAGCCGGTCATGGAACTCGGCGATCAGCCCGTGCTCGCGCCAACGGCGGAAGAAGGCGTAGACCCGGCCCCATGCGGGGAAGTCCGCGGGCATCGCCCGCCAGGAGATCCCGCCCGCGACCAAATAGCGGATCGCGTCCAGCATCTGGCGGTGGCAATACCCCTCGGGCTGCCCGCCTCTGCCCTGGAGCCAGGCCGGCACCGGCAGCAACGGCCGGATGGCCGCCCACTCCGCGTCCGTCATGTCCGACGGATACCGGCGCACCCGATCGGGATGATCGGCCGCGTTGCCGTACACGTGCGCGAGGCAATCGCACGACACGGCGGGCGAGTTGAAGTGGGCGGGCTCGGGCGCGTACAACAACGACAACAGGGCCTCCGGGAACCGCTCGGATTGGGGTCGCACCCCCGAGCTACCAGGAGGCCCTGCCTTCATGCGCGTACGGCCGGAAGATCACCCGACCAGGAACTCCGTTCGATCTGCACGTTCCAAGATCGGTTGAGAGACGGCTTCTGAGAAGCCATCCGCTTACCGCTCGGCAGGCTTGATCAGTCGAACACGGTTCCTGTTCGGGTGACCTCTCGGCGGTCGGGGCATAACGGCAGGGCCTCCTGGTAGCTCGGGGGTGCGATCCCAACCGAGCAGCACCAGGAGGCCCTGTGTCGCAGT
The DNA here is from genome assembly GCF_046267975.1 of Streptomyces flavusporus. Taxonomy (NCBI): domain Bacteria; kingdom Bacillati; phylum Actinomycetota; class Actinomycetes; order Kitasatosporales; family Streptomycetaceae; genus Streptomyces; species Streptomyces flavusporus. The sequence continues at coordinate 9,923,018 of NZ_CP176503.1, forward strand.
CTTTCGTGCTCGCGTCTCTGGAGTCCAACGCGCCATCTCCGGCGTGTGACTGTCTCGCGCACAGGTTCGGCAACGCGGCGGACGGGCCGGACCGCGTGCGGTGTTACGGCTCCGACCTGACGGAGGCGGAGTGGCAGGTCATCCGGCCGCTGCTGCCGGTCCCCGCGTGGCTTCAGGGGCGGGGCGGGCGGCCGGAGGGCTATTGCCACCGCGTGATGTTGGACGCGGTCCGCTATGTAGTCGACAACGGCGTCAAGTGGGTCAACCTGCCCTGTGACTTCCCGCCGTACCGGCGGGTGCACGCGTTCGCCCGCCGCTGGCAGGTGACGGGCTTGCTTGCCGAGCTCCACGACCGGCTGCGCGACAAGGTGCGCCAGAAGGAAGGCCGTGAGGTGGACCCGACGGCCGCCATCGTGGACTCGCAGTCACTGCGGGCAGCGGCGAACATCCCGCGCTCGACGTCCGGGTGGGACGGCGGGAAGAAGGTGGGCGGCCGCAAGCGGCACCTGGTGGTGGACTGCCTCGGCCTGGTCCTGGCCGTCGTGGTGAGTGCGGCCAGCGTGCAGGACCGCGACGCCGCACTGCCCTTGCTGGAGCGGCTGCGCACCATGTACTTCTCCATCCGCCTCGTCTGGGCGGACGGTGGCTATGCGGGTCGGCTCGTCGACTGGGCGGCCGAGAAGCTCCAGCTCACCCTTGAGATCGTCAAACGCACCGACGACACCAGCGGGTTCGTGGTGCTGCCGCGCAGGTGGGTGGTGGAGAGAACGCTGAGCTGGCTGATGCGCTCGCGCCGCCTGGTGCGCGACTACGAGACGCTGCCCGCCATGCACGAGGCCATGGTGCTGTGGTCCATGACCATGCTCATGAGCAGCCGCCTGGCCGGGCGCCGGCCAGGCGCCTTCAGCCGGCCGGCGCCCCGAGCGGGGTGAACACCCCCGGCCGCACCTGGAGCGCCCACCCCCGCTCCACCAGGCGTTTCGCCTTCGACCGCAGCCCCTCGACCTTCGCCGGAACCGCCTGAAGGCCCAGGGCTGCGGCCAGCTGCTGGCACCGCATACCCTCCCGGGCCGCATCCGACTCCAGCACGGACATGATCCGCTGGTAGTCCGGAGGCAGGACCGTCGCTGTCATGCCCTCGGCCCGTCTGGGCACCACCGACCCCGCCACCGCACTCACCACCGGCTCCGCGACCGCGACAGGCGGCTCCGCCAGCACCTCAGCCACCGTCACACGGGCATCCGCCAGACGCTGAAGTGCCCGCTCCGCCTCGCCGAGCGCGGCCTGCACCCGCTCGGCCTCCTCCCGCAGCCGTGCCACCTCTTCCCGGACCTTCTTCTCCCGGGCCTCCAGCAGACCGAGCACCGACGGCACCAGCCACCTCCATAAGCGAAACGAACGGACGAACCACGCCCATCTCTCCCGCCGCCAGCCGGAGTTCATGCCCACCCAGCCCGAACCAAACGATCACGTTCGGAAAGCGGATGGCGTCTGAAATATGGGGCAGCGGATGCAGGCTTCACTGAACTGGGCTCACGCGGTTGACGGGGGTTTGAGCCCGAGGTGAAAGCGCAGTAGGCGGATTCGGTCTGGGCCGAGCACGTCTTCGGCGTCGCATAGCTGCTTGGTGAGCGCGTCGGCGATACGGCCTTGCGGCATCGAGTACGTGGTGGCGGCTTCGCGTGTGAGCCAGGTCGTGATGTCGTTGCGGGCGCGGTTACGCATCGAGGGTGATGGGTCGGCGACGAGTTCGAGGTCGATGAGCAGTCGAGTCCAGGTGTCCCGTTCGTGCAGCAACCGGTAGGCAGCCATGCGGATGTGCTGCGGGTTGCTGACGGTGAGGAGTTCCCGGAGGCGTGGCAGGTCAAGGCGGGATGCCCAGGGGCGCAGCGTGATGGTGACCTGCCGGGTGACCGTGCCGGACGGGTCGGTGAGCATGGCGGAGAGGGTGTCTGGGTCGGCTGCGCCCAGGCGGCGCAGCGCGCGCACGGCTTCTGCTCGTCCGCGGGGCTGGGGGTGATCGAGCCAGGAAGGGATGAGGCTGGCGTCGTCAGCGGTCCCGGTCTCACCGAGGCCGGCGATGGCTCCTGGCTCGGGGAGGGACGTCATGACGAGGCGTCGGTATTGTTCCACCGGGTCGGACCTGGCGCGGCGCAGAGCGGCCTGAGCGACCGCCCGCACGATCGGGTTGCGGTCGGCGAGCGCGGCGATGGCGGGGGTGATGTCGCCCCGTCGGGCCAGCACGTGTACCGCCTCTGCACGGACCATCGCGGTGCCGCTGGACAGCAGGGGACGGACGAGGTCAACGGTTCCGGCCGCGGCCGCGGTCTTCACCGCAGCTTCGGCGCACCGGATCCGGGTCAGCAGGTCGCCGTCGTGTTCGGCGGCGTGGAGCATCTGCGCCAGATCGAGCCGGCCGGCGGCGAGCGCGGTCAGGTGTGCGGCGCGGCGGGTGCGCCAGTCCGGGGCGGCAAGGGCAGCGGTCAGCAACTCGACCGGACCTTCCCGGAACACGGTTTCGATGCGATCGGCCAGCCAGCGGCCCTCACGGCGTTCCCTCAGGGCCAAGGCGACCGCCGCGGCTGCGACCAGCGCCGCAGCGGAGGGCTCGGCAAGGCGGTACTCGAGCGCCGACCGGGCACGGTCACGGACCTGCGGCACCCAGTCCGAGGCCCGCAGCGTCAGTGCAGGCACCGCCAGGGTGTCTTCGAGTTCGGCCAGATACGCAACGGCGGTCTCACGGACGTGTCCGTCGGGGTGGAACGCAGCGACCGTGAGCCCCAGAGGGGAGGACTCGCCTTGCAACAGCCGCTGCACCGCGACCGCCGACCAGCGCGGAGCACGCCACCACGCACGGCGTGTCGCCACATCGAGCATCAGCCACACGCGGGGGCATGCCCGCAGCAGGAGCTGCCCGGTTCTGGCAAGCAACTTGGGGTCACCGTCGCGATCAACGGCGAGTAGCAGACCGGCCAGTTCATCGGCGTTGCGGCCACTCTGGGACTCGACGGCGGCTGTGGCGTCGCGGAGTTGCTGCGCGGTCGGCCGGACGGGCAGGTGGTCGTCAGGCAGGTTCGCTGGGACGCCGAGAATGTCCGCTCGGGCACGGAGTCGCCTCAGCAGCTTCCGTCCAAGGCTGCGGGTCACGACACTCCTCTTCCGGTCAGCGGGCTGGCCGCTCGCGCGGCCGAGACTTGAGGATCCTCTCAGCCCACGGGTTGCGCGAGCGATTTGGGGGTGGCAGCAGCGTCTGAGCGTGTCGCCGAACCGTACGGCTGTCATCACCCACACAGGTGACCCTCCCTCACGCCGCGGCGGCCGCCTTCTCCTTCGCCTTCACCAGGTCGGCGAGCGGGGAGCGTCGGCCCTTGCCGAGGCTGCGCAGCTGCTCCCAGTCGATCTCGGGGTGCGAGTCGGGCACGGCGTCAACGTCGGCCGTGGTGAACATCGGGACGTCGACCGCCCCGGCCTGTGAGGTGCAGTACCGCATCTCGCGCCACTCCGTGGGCGTGATCCAGCCCAGGGTCCGCATGTGGTCGAACGGGACTCGCCGCCAAACCGACGGGTTCGCGGATTCCCGGAGGCGATTTCTGGGAACCGGAGGGAGCTTGTGCCTTGGGCGGCAGAGTGGCCAGCGGGTTCCGGGCTGCTGGTGACCACCGCTTCTTGATCGATGGCAGTGGCTGCGTTGGTGACAGTGGAGAACGTTTGTCGTCGGCGGCGAAGAACTGTTGGCGATCATGTGTCGGTTGGATGTTGTCGAGTTGTGAGAGCGCCAGTGCAACGGGAGGAGGGTGAACGGGCCCCGGCCGCACCCAGCCGTCATGCCCCGGGCTGGCTGTCGTACCTGGGTTCTAGTAGGGCTTTGTTAGGTCCTGTGGTGGGGTTCGGGTGCTGGTGCGGGTTGGCCGCATATCGAGCAGGCGCCGGTCCAGGTGGCCAGGAGGGCCTGGAGTTCGCGGAGGACCGCGTAGAGGGTCAGGCCGGCGCAGGGGCTTTTGGGTCGAGCCTGAGCATGGTGCAGAAGGCCTGGGCGAGGGACGCGAGGGTGACGTGGCGGTGCCAGCCGAGGTAGTTGCGGCCCTCGAAGTGGTCCAGGCCCAGACCGTCCTTGAGCTCGCGGTAGTCGTGCTCAACTCGCCATCGGATCTTGGCGATTCGTACCAGTTCGCGCAGTGGGGTGTCGGCGGGAAGCGTCGAGAGCCAGTAGTCGGTTGGCTCGGCGGAGTCGGGTGGCCACTCGACGAGCAGCCAGCAGTCGGGCAGGGAGCCGTCGGCGGCGCGGCGGATGGTGCGGTTGGCCGGTCGGACCCGCAGGGCCAGGAACTGCGAGCGCATCTCGGCGTTCGGGTTGCGTCTGGTGGCCTTGCTGCCCTGGCGCCAGGTGACGGTGCGGGTGGCCGCTCGGCCGACGGCCAGGGCCAGGGCGCGCAGGGTGGTGTGCGGTTGGGGGTAGGCGGACACGGGAGGGCGGCCCTGCCCGGAGTACGGCGGGCGTTGGGGTGTGGCATTGCCGGGGTGCGCGGTCGTGGTGGCTTTGACCGCGACCGCGTAGGTCAGGCCGCGCTCGGTCAGGCCCTCGCGAAAGCCGGTGGCGTCGCCGTATCCGGCGTCGGCGGCGACCGGAAGGTCGGGCAACTCCCAGTTGTCGCGCACCTCGTCGAGCATGTCCAGCGCCAGGCGCCACTTCTCCCGGTGCCGCTCGGTGTCCGGGATTCCCGCCTTGGCGCGGCGGCGCCGGATCGCCTCGGCCATCAGCGCGTCCTCGCCGTACTTGGTGTCGTCCCAGCTCTCGGGCAGGAACAGGCGCCAGTCGACAGCCGATGACGCACGGTCACTGACCAGGTTCACACTGACGCCGACCTGGCAGTTGCCGCGCTTACCCAGGGCGCCGCAGTACATCCGCGCCACCCCCGGTGAGTCGTAGCCGTCCTTGGGGAAGCCGACATCATCGATCGCGTACGCCTCGGGAGAAATGTGCGCGGCAGCCCAACGGGCCAGCCGCTCACGGACCTTGGAGTAGTCCCAGGTGGACGATGAGACGAACTGCTGCAGCTGCTGGTGGTCCACGCCCAGGCGCTCGGCCATCGGCTGCATGGACTTGCGCTTGCCGTCCAGCATCAGCCCGCGCAGATACAGCTCGCCCTTGGCCCGCTGGTCCCGACGCGCCAGCGAACCGAGCATCTCCGCCGCGAACGCCTCCAGGCGCGGGCGGACCGTCTCCATCTCCTCAGGTGTCACACCTGACAGAACATCACAATCTACCTGACGATGATCAATCGGGGTACCTAACAAAGCCCTACTAGAGTCCTGCACATGTCCCGTCACACACCCAGCCGTCCGGTCGACGTGGAAAGCCTCTTTCCTGAGTTGCTGCCCTTCCGCCGTGAGTCCGTCCGCCTGCACCCGCGTCCTGGGTCTCCGACCTACGAGGACAGTTCCGTAGGAGGTCCCTTGCTCTGGCCTGCCGCGGAGCCCTGGCCGGTTTGCAGGGAGGAGCACTACGACCCGGACGGCACGAATCAGCCCGCGCCCTCGGTACCCATGGTTCCCATCGTGCAGGTTCGTCGTGTCGACGCGCCGTCCGTGCCCTTCCCCGAGGGCACGGACCTGCTGCAGGTCCTGTGGTGCCCCTACGAGCACGGCGAATTCTGCTACCCCCTGCCCCAGGTTCACTGGCGGGACTCAGGTGCCGTCGGCGACGTGCTGCCCACTCCGGTGCCGGCCGCTGAACTTCCTGAGGACTGGTACCCGGCTCGCTGTGCCGTGCACCCCGAGCAGGTGACCGAGTACCCGAGCCGGGACCTTCCCGACGAGGTTCACGACGCCCTCAAAGGCCGCTTCGATGAACTGCTCGCCGAAACCGGCCTGCGGTACTCCTATCACCTGGCGGAGGCCCCAGGGATCAAGCTCGGCGGCTACCCGGGCTGGACGCAGGAACCGGTATGGCCCGGCTGCGAAGGGTGTGGCAGCCGGATGGAGCACCTCCTGACGGTGTCCAGCTGGGAATTCGACGGTGAGTCCTGGCGCACGTGGCTTCCCGAGGAGGACCGAGCCGACGAGAACGAATCGGGCGGTCGGCGATGGAAGGACGACGCTCACAACCCCGCCGGGCTGTGCCTCGGCGACGCCGGAGGCGTCTACGTCTTCGAGTGCCGTACCTGTCCCGACCGCCCCATCGGGCACTGGTTCGACTGCTCGTGACTACCGGGCGCCATTGCCTGAAGGCTGTCCCGTAAATGATCTTCAGTGTGCTGGATGACCTGACCCTATGAGGGCCGGGCCCCCTTCCCTGCTCAGCCGGGCGGTGCCTACCGTCCGGGTATGGAACGGGCTCGGGAAGGAGGCCCTCGATGTCTGTCTACGTCGGTATCGACGTGCATCGCAAGCGGTCGCAGATCGCCGTGGTGAACCACGGTGGTGCAGTGCAGGTCAACCGGAATGTGCCGAATGGGGTCAAGACGGTGCTGTCGGTGATCGGGGATCTGCCGATCGGGGCACCAGTCGCGTTCGAGGCCGCCTACGGCTGGGGCTGGCTGGTGGAGCTGCTGGAGGATTACGGCTTTGAGCCGCACCTGGTGCATCCACTGCGGTGCAAGGCGATCGCCTCCGCACGACTGAAGAACGACAAGGTCGACGCCGCGACCCTGGCCCAGCTGCTGCGGGCCGACCTTCTCCCGGAGGCGTGGATCGCCCCGCTGGACGTGCGGCAGCAGCGGGCCCTGCTGCGGCACCGCTGCCAGCTGGTGCGGCTGCGGACCCTGCTGCGCAACCGGGTCCACGCCGTCCTGGCGGACCACGGCTGCGACCGGCCGGGCGGCTACTTCACCGCCCCGGGCCGGGCCTGGCTGGAGGGCCTGGACCTGCCGGACGCCTCCCGCCGCGTGGTCGAGGACCTGCTGGTCCTGATGGACGCACTCAAAGAGCCGATCGACGTGCTCGACCGGCAGCTGCTCGCGCAGGCGCGGGGTGATCCGCGCATCAGGGTGCTCACCCAGCTGCCGGGGGTCGGCACGCTCACCGCCCTGGTCATCGTGGCCGAGGTCGGGGACATCACGCGCTTTCCCTCCGCGCGCAAGCTCACCGCTTGGGCCGGGCTGACGCCCACCGTCCGCGGGTCGGACCTGACCGTGCGGCACGGGCACATCTCCAAACAGGGTTCGGACTGGCTTCGGTGGATCTTGTGCGAGGCCGCGCAGACTGCGAAGCGGTCGCCGGAATTCGCCGCCGCCTACCAGCGCCTTGCCCACCGCCGCGGCAAGAAGATCGCCACCACCGCCATCGCCCGCCGCCTGCTGGCTCGCGCCTACCACCTGCTGCGCGCGGTCCAGGACCAATGCGGCCAGCCGGGGGTCCGATGAAAGCAGCCGACAACCGCCACCGGCGGTCGCAGACCCCGGGTGAGCTCGTAAAACAGCATGAGACGGCCCGTCGGCCGCGCTCGATGACCTGACTGAGCAGCCCGGATCCCCGCACCACGGTCATGACGCCGGCCTGTGCGGCCAGACGTCGAATGGGTGGATGTGAGACCACTCCGCCGACCAGCCAGCATCGGGGATGCCAACGGCCATATCCGCGAACGTCCATGACGTTTCCTCGGCCTCCATTGTTGACCGCCTGTCGGCGTACGAGGAAGAGCCGCGAGGACAACGCCCCGGCAACCAACCGAAAGCCGCGGGCGGGGGTCGTCTACGCCCCTTGACAGGCCCGGCCCTCATGGGTGGCCGTATTCCGCCCCGCACATCGTGTCAGCCTCCGCCGACATCAGCGCGTCGGCGAACGTTTTGATCATCGATCGAAGCAGATCCGGACTCGCCGAGGCGAGGTTCTCCTCCGCGAGGGCGTGCAGGGGCACACTGTCAGGTGCGGTCATCGTGCTGGTCTCCTTCAAGATCTTCGTCGTTCTCGAAGGATCAGCCGGTGGCCGTTCTCATATCCGGGTACTCACTCCAACGCCGAGCCAAACGCCCGGATCAGGTGGGAACCCGTACACCACTTCCCGGGACGCAACCAGAGAACGAGGAGGTGGTACCCGTGAACGCAGTATCGTGCTCCCCTCCGGGGTCACGGTCGGGCGATAGGTCGTCCGGGGGCGCCATTCAAGAGCCCTCCCGAAAGGCACGACCGTGCAATTCACTTCTGAACAGCGCCTCGACGACGGCGTCCTCGAGCGCGAATTCACCCTCGGCGAGATGCCCGGCACCCTGTGGACGCCTGGATCCGCACTGGTCCCGCTGGCCCTGATGGCCCACAACAACGGCCTGCCCAAGGCGGAACCCCGGCTGGTGGCTCGGGCCCGGTACACCGCGGCGCGCGGCTACGCGGTGGCCACCATCGACGCCGCCGGGTGCGGTGACCGTCCCCGTTCCGCCGCCGACGAGCAGGCCCGTGCCGACCTCCGGCGGGCGATGCAGGCCGGCGAGCCGGTCGACGAGATCTTGGAGTCCTTCATCGGCCCGCTGGTCGAAAACGCGGTCCCGGAATGGCAGACCACTCTGGACGCCCTTCTTGAGCTGCCCGAGATCGGCGGCCCGGTCGGGTACTCCGGGGGGTGGACCGCCCTCGGCATTCGGCTGGCGGTGGTTGAGCCGCGCATCGCGGCCGCAGACTTCTTCGCCGGGGGGTACGTGCCCCGTGCCCAGCGCGAGGAGGCCCGGCAGGTCACCATTCCGCTGCTGTTCTTGCTGCAGTGGGACGACGAAGGGAACCCCCGGCAACGGGCCTTGGACCTGTTCGACGCCTTCGGCAGCAAGGAGAAGACGCTGCACGCCAATCTGGGAGGGCACACCGGCACCCCGGGGTTCGAGCTGGAGGACGGGTGCCGGTTCTTGGACCGACACCTGAAGTGAGGCCGGGCCGTCTGGCGGGCAGCAGACGGTAGGCAGTGTCGGCCAGGATGCCGTCATCGAGGACAGGTCCCGGCCCTCCTCGACGGCGGTGGCCGGCAGATGCACAACCGCCCCGATCGCGGCGGTACCGGCCATCGGCGGTACCGGCAGGTCGGGGCGGCGCTCGGCCACCAGCGCCGCCATCAGCTGGGACCATGCCGTGAGGCACTCGACCCGTACCTTGCGGATCGCCGGGCAGGCGACCGACTCGACCACCAGCGCCCGGGCCGGGCCGGGGTTGGCGGCCAACAGCCGGCAGTAGGTACGCATCGCGGCGTTCAGCATCCCGCGGGGGCCGTCGCTGGGCTCGGTGATCCGGCTGACCTCGGTGAACAGGACCTCGGTGGCGGCCCGGTACGCGGCGACGAAGAAGTCGTCCTTGGTCGGGTCTGTCAAACGAGCGGCCCTGTCTCGCATTCGGTGGTGACGCAGAGTCGTGAGGTGTCGTTGACGTCCGTGTGGAGGATGTCAACGAGCTTGTACGGACGGTGTTTTCGGGGCTGGCTCCGCTGGTCATCGAGGATGTCATCGACGAGGGGGAGCGGATCGTCGTGCGGGCGCGGACGCCGCGGGATACGGCGCCGTTCCGGTCTGCGGGGCGGTGTCAGGGCACTGTCACGTTGGCTAACGGCGTGAGATGGTCTCCAAGTTGATAACCCTCGGGAGGGGATCGTGCGTGGCGAGCACGCGGCCGTCGTACAAGGGCCACCGGTACCCGGTGGAGATCATCTCCCACTGCGTGTGGCTGTACTTCCGGTTCCCGCTCAGCTTCCGCGAGGTCGAGGAGCTGATGCTCGAGCGCGTCGTCGTCGTCTCCTATGAGACGGTCCGCCGGTGGTGCCGGAAGTTCGGGCAGTCCTACGCCGACGCGCCGTGCCGACGCCGCCCCAGGCCAGGCGATAAATGGCATCTGGACGAGGTCTTCGTCAAGATCAACGGCAAGCGGAAGTACCTGTGGCGCAATGCCGGAAAGTTATGTGAAGTTGCCGCTTGTCAAGTACTCGGCGGCGGTGTGTCGAGGTGGCGGGTCGGGAGAACAGAACGGGACCCCTGGAAGTTGAGTCGTCGACCAAGACAGACCAACACCGGAGGTCCCGTTGACGGACCAGTGTGGCACGACGACGCTGACTCAGACCTTCACAACGGCCTGCGGAGTGTTCGCTCCGGGGCATCTCGGCGCCCTGACCCGATATCTCCCCTTCGAATTGGTCGACGATGTCCTTGACCAGCCGGGCCGTCGGGGGCGGACGCGTACGGTGCCGGCTCGGGTGGCGGTGTACTTCGTGCTGGCGCTGGCCCTGTTCCCAGGCGGTTCCTACGGGCGGGTGTGGGACACCCTGGCCGGAGCGTTGCGGCAGGCGGGGCACCTCGTGGCGTCGGTGACCGCGGCGGGTCTGGCCTGTGTGCGTCGGCGGGTGGGACCGGACCCGTTGCGGGAGTTGTTCGAGGTTGTGGCAGGTCCGCTGGGCCGTCCGTGCACGAGGGGTGTGTCCTGGCGGGGTCTGCGCACGGTCGCGTTCGACGGCTGCCGGTCCACCCGGGTCCCCGAGACCGGCGACAACGTGGCCTGGCTGGGCAGGTACAAGGTCGCCGCCGGGGTGGCCGCCTATCCGCTGCTGGCGGTGATGGCCCTGGCGGAGACGGGAACGCGGGCCCTGCTCGGCGCGGTCGTCGGTCCGTATCGCGGTGAGGTGGAGGCTGCCCTGCAACTGGTCGGCCACCTGCGGCAGGACATGGTGGTGCTCGCCGACCGCGGCTTTGACGCGAACGCCTTCATCCGCGCCGTGCACGCCTCACGGGCTGCGCTGCTGCTGCGGATCTGCTCCTCGCGCAGGCCCGCCGTGCTGCAGGTCCTGGCCGACGGTTCCTTCCTGTCGGTCATCGCGGGGGTTCCGGTCCGTGTCATCGCCGCGACCGTCACCGTCACGTGCGCGGACGGCAGCACCCATCGGGGCGAGTACCGGCTGGTGACCACGCTGACCGATGCGCGCCGCCACCCGGCCGAAGACCTGCTGGCCCTCTACCACCAGCGGTGGGAGATCGAGGTGACGTTCCTGGCGATCCGTCACACCATGCTCAAGGGCCGCGTACTGCGCTCGGGTGACCCTCAGGGCCTGCGCCAGGAGATGTGGGCACTGCTGACGGTCCACCAGCTTTTGCGGATGGCGATGCTGGACGCCACCGATGCCGTGCCCGGATGCGACCCGGACCGGGCCTGCTTCACCGCGGCCTTGGTCGCCGCCCGCGACAGCGTCACCCGTGGCGCCGCCATCGTGCCCGACGCCGGCAGCGAGCTGACCGGCCCGATCGCAGAGGCAGTCATCGGCGCCCTGCTGCCACCGCGCCGACCACGGATCAGCGCGCGCACCGTCAAAGGCGTCTCCGCTCGTTACGGACACCGCCGGTCCGACGAGGACCGCCCCTGCGTCAGCACCCCGGTCACCGCCCTCGACATCATCGTCCACTTCCCTCAGCAGGACACTCCCGTCCCCGCACCGACAGCAGCTCAGCCCGGCCGGCCCGGCCGGAACCCGGCCCTGCAGCAGGACCCGCCCGTGACGGCCCAGACGCTGCTACCGCCCGCGGTCCCGATGCACACCAGCAGGCTCGAGGATGTGCTCGCCGCGATGGGCACCGCTCCGGAGCGTGAGTGGCGGGCCATCGAACTGGCCACCTTGCTACGGCTGGACCGCGGCGACCTGACCGGCGAGCTGATCCGGTGGTCCAGGCGCCAGATCCTCATCAAGACCGGACCGGCCACCTTCAAGATCCCGGACGGACCGCCGCAGCCCTCCAAGCTCGCCGTCCACCCTGAAGACGTCCTCGCGGTCATGGCCACCGATCCTCACCGCCCCTGGCACGCCCGTGAGATCACCGCTGCGCTGAACACCGTCAAACACAGCACCCTCGCACAACACCTCAGCGCCTGGGCACGCAAGAACCTGCTGGTCAAGACCGCGCCCGCAACCTACCGACTCCCCGAACAGTCAGTGCCGGCCGCCCCCGCGAGGCCGCTCGCCGCCACGAACACGCCGACCCGCAGAGCTGCTTGACAAACCAGAATGAATCATAACTTTCCGGCATTGACCTGTGGCGCGCGGTGGACCAGGACGGCAACGTCCTGGACATCCTGGTCCAGAGCCGTCGCGACAAGGATGCGGCCAGGCGTTTCTTCCGGAAGCTGATGAAGAAGACCCGGTCGGTGCCCCGCGTGATCGTGACCGACAAGCTCCGGTCCTACGGTGCCGCCCACCGCGAGGTGATGCCCTCGGTCGAGCACCGCTCCCACAAGGGCCTGAACAACCGGGCCGAGAACTCCCACCAGCCCACCCGGCAGCGCGAACGCGCGATGAAGGGATTCCGCAGCGCCGGCGCAGCCCAACGGTTCCTGTCCGCCTTCAGCGGCATCTCACCCCGCTTCCGACCCTCACGCCACCTGATGACCGCCACCGAACACCGCCTCGAGATGACCATCCGCTTCACCATCTGGGACCAGATCACCGGCGTCGTCGGCCAGCCCACCAGGGCCTGACCCCGGGACTGCCACCCGGCCCGACCCGCGCTGACGCGACCTCAGACACCTCACACCTCAACAACGTGACAACGCCGTTGTCGGAGATGAAGTCCCAGCGGCGGGTCTTCACTTCACCTCCCGAGCGAAATACGCAGCCGCCCGCGCAGGATCTCGCGCTCCAGCAGCCACTCCTTCTCCGCCTTGAGCAGCCGGGCGTTCTCCGCCCGCAGCCGGGCCAGCTCCTCAGCCGGACTCTGGCCGGCCCCGCCCACGCGGTGCTCGGACGTGTGCTGGGCGATGTCCTTGCGGACCCACGTGCGCAGCGTCTCCCCGGTGATCCCGAGTTTCGCGGCCACCGCTGCATACGTGCGCTTGCCACCGGCGGCTCGGTACAACGCGACGGCGTCCCTCCGAAACTCCTCCGGGTACGGAGACTGGCGTCCCACCTGGACATCCCTTCCTAGACCTTCAAGATCCATTGTCAGGGTGTCCACTCCAAAGGATCAGCCTCACCATCCCGGCCGGCCCAACATCACGACGCCGTGGCGCGTAACCGCGCCACGGCGTCTCAAAGTCCTGGCGAATCGGCCGCACCCAGGTGAGGTGTCATTGGGTGCGGCCGAGCCGAATCAGCAGGTGGCGTTCAGACCGGCCCAGTTGGCGCGGTCGTTGTAGCCGCCGTCGCCGGCGTCGCCGACCACCAGGTCGAGCACCCGTACACCGGCCAGGTCGATGTCGACCTGGCGGATGTCGTCGCGGGTCAGCACACCGCTGTCGAACAGCACCCGGCCGTCACCGATCATCTGGAAGGTCGACGTGCCGCCCTCCGGGCCGACGTTGCGCACCGCATCGTCGATGCCGACGGTCGCGGTCAGCCGGCTGCACTGGTCGCCGAGGTAGTAGCGGACCGTGGAGGGCGAGGCGACCCCGATACCGGTCGGGTAGACTTGGCCGAGCATGCTGATCGGCGACCAGCCACCGACGCTCAGGTCGACCGTCGGGCTCATCCACCCGCTGGTGGCGCTGATCCACTGGTGGTGCGACAGTACGACGTCGCCGTCCGGCGCCGCCGGTGCGACAACTACCGCCGTGGCCGTCTCCTGCCGCAGCTGTCTCTTGCCGGTCACCTCATACGACGTGGTGGCGGTCAGCGCGGTGCTGCCCGGCACGGCGGTGGCCGGCAGGGTCACCGTGAAGGCGAAGGTCACGGAGTGGTTGGAGTCCAGCAGCTTCGGCGCATCGCCGAGCGGACGGGCCGTCCAGCCGGCGGGCACCCTCAGCTCAACCCGCGGCGCGAAGGCCGGCTGCGCACCGTCGTTACGGACGGTGACCTCGACCCGGGCCTGGTCGCCGCCAGCGACCACCGGGGCGGCCCCGGTCGGCACCGCGTCGCCACCGACCTGCGTCACCTGCGGCAGGCCGGCGACGACGTGCGGAACACCGGGCTTGCCCGCGGCCGGGCCGACCCGGAACAGGGCTGCGCCGTGGGCCGGGACGGCGGCACTGATGGTGCCGGCGCTCTCGGTGACCTGGTTGGTCCAGGCGTTCTTCAGGATGAACCGATCCCCGGACAGCCCGACCGACGACGCCTTCGTGGTCAGGGTCGTTGGGCTGTCGCCCCGGTTCAGCAGCACCACGGCACGGTCACCGTTGGCCAGCCGCTTCACCCAGGTCTCCGTCGTACCGGCGGGGCCGACGCGGACGGCCTGGACGCCGGCGGTATCCTGGTTGATCGCGAGTACATCGGGGTCCGCGAGAATGCCGAGCGAGGTCTGGCTGAGCTTACGGACGTCGCTGCCGATCACCAGCGGCGCGGCCGCCACCGACCAGAGCGTCATCTGGGTACGGAACTCCTCGTCGGTCATCCCCAGCTCAGGTCCGAGGTAGTCCGGGTCGTTGAAGTGCCCCGGCCCGGCGACCTCGGGGTGCTGCGCGTTCGCGTCGTAGTTCCGCAGCACGTCCTTGAACTTGATCTCGCCGACGAAACCCACATCCGTGTACGTCCGCCAGGACTGCGCGATCGTCGGCGCATAGGTCCAGGAGTACGTCGACTGCTGCTCCTCCGGGTAGTTGCCCCAGTCCGGGGAGGTCACCGGGTTGCAGAGGTTGAAGATCATGGGGCGCCCGCTGGCGTTGTTCCGCAACGCCAGCGCGAACTCGGTGAAGACGGTCTTCGGGTCGAGGTCCGCGGCGATCCCGCAGAGGTAGTCCACCTTGACCGCGTCGAACTCCCAGGCGGCGAACTGGTCCGCGTCGCGTTGGTAGTAGCCGTGGCTGCCGAGTCCGCACTTGCCCGGGATGTACGGGCCGGCGTCGGTGTAGATGCCAGCCTTCAGGCCCTTGGCGTGGATGTAGTCGACCAGCGGCTTCAGCCCGTTCGGAAATTGGTCGGGGTTGGCCACCAGGTCGCCGGCCGAGCTGCGTGGGGTCGGCGCCGCCCAGTTGCCGTCGATCCAGACGTACTCGTAGCCGGCGTCGCGCAGGCCGCTGCTGACCAGGAAGTCGGCTATTGACTTGACCTCGGCCTCGGTCGGATCGCCACCCAGCGCGTAGTAGGTGTTCCAGCCCATGTACGGCGTCGGGCTCAGCACCTGCTGAGGTGCTGGCGCCGTGACGGCGACAGCGCCGGCCGCTGGGCTGGCGTGGGCGGGTGCTGGCACGACCAGCAAGCCGGTCAGGAGGGCGAGTAGGACGGTGAGATGTAGTTTCACGTCGGATCCTTTGTCCGATCGATCAGGCGTGCCGACCCGTCCTGGTCGTGAGTCCGAGGTACCGCTCCCTCGTGGAGGGTGTGGCGGTCGGTCTTCGGACCAGTCAATGCCCGCGCGCCTGCGGTTTGTTTCCGGGATCTTGCAGCGGTTACCGGCGCGCGTCAATAATAATTACTAAATTATGAGTAGGGCTTCGTTAGGTACCCCAACTGCCGCCTATCGTGTGGCGTGTGATCTTGCATCAGGTGTGACACCTGAGGAGATGTGCGAGGTCCGTCCTCGCTTGGAAGCGTTCTGCGGCAGAGATGCTCGGCTCGCTCGCGCGGCGGGACCAGCGAGCCAAGGGCGAGCTGTATGTGCGCGGCCTGATGCTGGATGGCAAACGCAAGTCGATGCAGCCGATGGCTGAGCGCCTGGGCGTGGACCACCACCAGTAGCTGCAGCAGTTCATCTCCTCCTCCACCTGGGACTACGTCGAGGTGCGGCGGCGGGTGGCCCGCTGGGCGGCGGTGAGGCGCATCCTGCTCGCCGAGGGCGTGCGCTGGCGCCGCACCCGGTCCTGGACGCGGTCGAAGGACCCGGACTTCGTCCCAAAAGGACACGGATCATCGGCCTCTACACCCGCCCGCCCGACGGCGCGACGGTGATCTGCGCCGACGAGCTGGGGCCGGTGATCCCGCGGACTTTCCCGCCCGCACCTGCCTGGTCACCGGACGGGCACCGGATCAAAGCGGAACTCGACTACAGCTGCGGACCGGAGAAGACCTGGGTCTACGTAGCCTTGCGTGTCCGGGACGGCCGGCAGATCACGATGACCGCGTCCTCCCGCAACAGCGTCTTCTACCAGCAGTTCCTGCAACAGGTCGAGGACGCCAACCCCACCGGGGACATCTGGATCGTCACCGACAACCTGTCCTCCCACAACAGCCTGTCCACCCGGACCTGGCTCGAGGACCATCCCCGCATCCACCACGCCTTCATCCCCGTCGGCGCGTGCCGGCTCAACCTGCAGGAAGGATGGTGGCGCATCTTCCGCAAAACAGCCCTCGCCGGCCGGTCATTCGCCAGCCGCGACGACATCGACCAGGCCACCACCCTGGCGACCAACCAGCTCAACTCCCGTGCCAACCCCTGGGTCTGGGGCAGGCCCGCACCGCCAACCCGCCTACTACGGCGCCGATATGTGTACACCCTTTGAGGAACTCAGCACTAACTAGTACTCCAGCCGGACTTCTAGATTTTCCCTGGTCAACGGCCTGGCAGCGGGGAGTGTAGCGGGTGTGTGGCGGTCGTGGGACGGTCTTGCCGGGGCCGTCCCGCGAACGTGTGCCCGCGCCGCATGTAATGACAGCGCCGGGCTCGTGCTTGGTGGCGGCGCCTCCATCGGGACCAGCTCACTGCGTGGTCACCGGATGCAGGACGGCGGCGGGGCTCAACTGCCAGCAGACGACGGATTTCAGCGGGTGTGAGGTCCACGAGGTCGGGCGTGTCCACCGCGTCACCCCTTTTTCGCGTTCCTGGGCGGCCACCGCTGCGAGGAAGGCGTGGGCGAGCATGGCGAGCGTGATGTGCCGGTACCAGCCCACGTAGCGGCGGACCTCGTACTGGTCCAGGCCGCACTCGTTCTTCGCGCTCTGGAAGCACTCCTCGATCTTCCAGCGGCAGCCCGCGACGCGGACCAAGTCGGCGACGGTGGCATCCAGCGGGGCGCAGGCGAGGTAGTAGGCGATCTCGTCGGGCTTGGTGATGCTGCGGCGGGCGAGCATCCACCGCTGCCGGGTGGGCTCGTCGCCGTCGAACTCGGCCACGGCGGGCAGGCGGGCAGCGGCCCAGTCGTAGTAGCGCTCGCCCTTCGCGCCCTGCCCCGCGGACAGCCGCTGCCATGCCTCGCGCGGGGCCTGGTCGATGAGGAAGTCGATGCGCGGGCCGTGCACTGGCTGGGACTTGGGCACGGCGACGACGTAGAAGAGGCCGCGGTCTTCCAGGAAGCGGCGGAAGTGGGAGTCCTGGCCGTAGGGAATCGGCGGTGACCCAGTAGATGGGGAGTGGGGAGGCCAGGGCGCGCTCGATCATGTCGCGGGCCAGCTGGCCCTTGGTGGCGAAACTGCGCTCGTCGGGGACCCGGGCGGCTTGGCAGCGCTGCCGGTCGGATGTCCAGGACTGGGGCAGGTAGAGCTCGCGGTCGACCAGGGCATGGCCCCGGGTGGTGGCGTAGGCGGCGAAGACGCCGATCTGGCAGTTCTCGGTCCGTCCGGCGGTGCCGGAGTACTGGCGCTGCACCCCTGCGGAGGTGGTGCCCTTCTTCACGAAGCCGGTGTCGTCCACGATCAACACCCCGTTTTCCTCGCCGAGTTGTTCGGCGGCATACGCCTGCAGGTCGTCGCGGAGATTGTCGGCGTCCCAGCGGCTGCGGGACAGCAGGTGTTGCAGGCCGTCGGGGGTGGCGTGGCCGGCGTACTCAGCGAGCTGCCAGCCGTTTTTGCGGCCTACGGGGCCGAGCAGCCCGCGTACGTAGTCCCGCATCCGGCGCCGTGCTTCCACCCGGGCGAAGCGGCCCCCGGTCCGTAGGAAGAGTTCTTCGAGTTCTTGCTCCCACGCGCTCGTCGGCATGTCGTTGATCACCACTATGGACTGCTCGGGGCGCTGTCATTACATGCGGCGCGGGCACACGTTCGCGGGACGGCCCCGGCAAGACCGTCCCACGACCGCCACACACCCGCTACACTCCCCGCTGCCAGGCCGTTGACCAGGGAAAATCTAGAAGTCCGGCTGGAGTACTAGTACTCCAGCAGTACTTCGCGTCTTGACCTGCGCGGTTGTCGAGCGGTGGGAGTGTAGCGGGCACCGCCCGGTCAGGGGCGGCTTCTGACCGGGCACCCCTCGAAGGAGTGTCCCCGACGGCAAGCGGTGTCCCGGGGCCGGGAAGCCTCCCGTCGTGATCGCAACCGAACAGGCAGCCGAGACCTGGGACCACGACCTGGACGACCTCTTCACCGACATCGGACACCGCTTCGGCCGAGTCGAACCCCGCCGCCGCATGCGAGCCTACGTCCGCGGACTGCTGGCCCCGGTAGCTCGAAAAAACAGCTGGCAACTGGCCGAGCACGCAGGCCACGCCACACCGGACGGCATGCAGCACCTGCTCTCCCGCGCCCGCTGGAACCCCGACGACATCCGCGACGACCTGCAGGCTTTCGTCGCCAAGAGCATCGGCCACCCCGACGGGGTACTGATCGTGGACGACACCGGGTTCATCAAGAAGGGCACCACCTCGGCCGGTGTCCAGCGCCAGTACTCCGGCACCGCCGGCCGCACCGAGAACTGCCAGATAGGCGTCTTCGCCGCCTATGCCAGCTCCGCCGGCCGCGCGTTGGTGGACCGGGAGCTGTACCTGCCCAAGTCCTGGACAGGCGATCGTGACCGCTGCCGCGCCGCGAAGATCCCCGACGAGCGCGAGTTCGCGACCAAGGGCGCCCTCGCCAAGGCGATCGTGCTGCGCGCACTGGCCTCACCGTTGCCCATCGCCTGGGTCACCGCGGACTCCGCCTACGGCCAGGAATGCCGCTTCCGCCGCACGCTGGAGAACGCCGGTGTCGGCTACGTCGTGGCCGTGCCGAAGTCCCAGTTCACCGTGGGATGCCCGCGCATCGACCACCTCTTCGCCCAGGCTCCGCCAGACGCCTGGGAGCGCCGCTCGTGCGGACAGGGAGCCAAGGGCCTGCGGATGTACGACTGGGCCGCGATACAGCTGCCCGCAGTCGCTGAATTCGACTACCAGGGACAGGAGTTAATACGTCGGCGGTGGGCGCTGGCACGGCGCAGCGTGAGCAAGTCGGACGAGATCGCCTACTACCTCGCCTACGCACCTCTGGACGCGGGTGTGGACGACCTGGTGCGGGTCGCCGGCACCAGGTGGGCGATCGAGGAGTGCTTCCAGGCGGCGAAGAACGAGTGCGGCCTGGACCAGTACGAGGTCCGCCGCTACGTCGGCTGGTACCGGCACATCACCCTCGCGATGCTCGCCCACGCCTTCCTCGCAGCCATGACGGCGCAGGCCCGCGAAAAGGGGGCTGCATCGGTGAGGAAGCCGAGGTCATCGAGCTCACTGTGGCGGAAGTGCGGCGACTCCTGGCAGCTCACGCTCCCCGACGCTCCCATGCCCACACCCACGCGCTGAACTGGTCGCACTGGCGTCGACGACGCCAAGCCGTGGCCCGCCACTGCCACTACCGCCGTCGGGGACACTCCTTCGAGGGGCGCCCGGTCAGAAGCCGCCCCTGACCGGGCGGTGCCCGCTACACTCCCACCGCTCGACAACCGCGCAGGTCAAGACGCGAAGTACTGCTGGAGTACTAGTACTCCAGCTGTAGATCGTGATCTTGCCGATGGGCGTTCGGAGACAGCGAACCTTGAGCACGTGCCATCGAAGGCTCGTCTACTGGCCCTCTCGTGGCAGCGAAGATTGATCGCCCAGCTCAGGCCCGATGCGACGTGCCTTTGGCGGGTGGCGCATGATGCCCGGCATGGAGAGCACGGTCGAGAAGATCAAGGTCTGGTTCCGGTTCGTTCCTCGCGAGGGGTGGTTCCCGCAGGACACCGAGGGTCTATGGGCTACGAGGCTCAGCGCTGACACGGCTCGCGTGCAGAACGTCCCCTTTCTTCAGGATGGGGTGGCTGAGGGTGACGTTGTGCGGTTCCAGACCGACTCGGAAGGGCTTCACTGGGCCGTAGGGCGGGTCAGCGCCTCCGGCAACTGCACGATTCGCGTTGTGCCTGTTCCTTCCGGCCCGCTGGGACGCAGCCCCCAGGCAGTTCATCAGCATCTTTCGAGGTTCGGGCTCGGTGGCGAAGTCTTCAGTGAAGACTTCCCGATGGTGGCCTTCAACGCACCGGCCGGTGGCGACTTTCACGGGATCAAGGCGCTCCTGACCCAAGGACAAGAGGATGGGTGGTGGCACTACGAAGTCGGCTGTGCCACCGATGAGTGGTGGAACGCCTGATCTTCGCGCGCTCCGAGAAGGCCGTCCTTCGGGGCAGCCAACCTTCGGTGGGCGCGCGCTTAAGGTTGGCTGACGCAGGACAGTGGGCCGGTACGGAGACGGGTGCGGCCACCGTTGATCATCATGAGTTGTGTGGACTAACGATGAGACGGTGGCCGCAGGTCACAGCATAGATCCCGCCCGATGGCGGGAGGCATTCGAGGCGGCCATGGGCCGGGTCGCGAGCCGGTTCGCCCGGTACGAACCCCGCCTGCGAGCCAGCCGGTTGGTGCTGGGCCTACTGTCGGACCTGCCGCGCAAGAACGGCTGGGTGCGCCACGAGGCGCCATGTGACCGAGTGGAGGTGTGAGACCTCTACCGCCGGGCCGTCGCAGCGGCCGGGTAGAAGCTGAGGGCAGTCCGAGCCGGGGGACGCCGGTGAGGACGGTCTCGACGACGGCCGAACCGTGACCCTCTGACGGCGGATCAAAACTGACCCACTTGGTGATCTTCGTCTGATTCTGGCCTTGGTGATCAAGGTCAGGAGGGAAGAGGTGATCTGTGTGGAGGACTGGGCGGAGATCCGTAGGCTGCACCGGGCCGAGCAGATGCCGATCCGGGCGATCGCGAGGCACTTGGGGATCTCGAAGAACACGGTGAAACGGGCGCTGGCCACCGACCGGCCGCCGAAGTACGAGCGTCCTGCGAAGGGCTCGGTGGTGGACGCGGTCGAGGTGCAGATCCGTGAGCTTCTTCGGGAGACGCCGACGATGCCGGCGACGGTGATCGCGGAGCGGATCGGCTGGGAACGCGGGATGACCATCCTGAAGGAGCGGGTGCGTGAGCTGCGGCCCGCGTACCTGCCGGCCGATCCGGTCTCGCGGACGGTCTATCAGCCCGGTGAGCTGGCCCAGTGCGACCTGTGGTTCCCGGATGCGGATGTTCCGCTGGGCTATGGGCAGGCCGGGCGGCCGCCGGTGCTGGTGCTCGTGTCCGGTTACTCCCGCGTGATCACGGCCAGGATGCTGCCGTCGAAGAGCACCGGCGATCTGATCGACGGGCACTGGCGGCTGCTGTCCGCCTGGGGTGCGGTGCCCAGGATGCTGGTGTGGGACAACGAGGCCGGCGTCGGCCGGGGCAAGCTGACCTCCGAGTTCGCCGCCTTCGCCGGGCTGCTGGCCACGAAGATCCATCTGTGTCGTCCCCGGGATCCGGAGACGAAGGGGCTGGTGGAGCGGGCCAACGGCTACCTGTCCACCAGCTTCCTGCCGGGACGGCACTTCACCGGCCCCGGCGACTTCAACACCCAGCTCGCGGCCTGGCTGGCCGTCGCGAACCGGCGTGTCCACCGCGTGCTGCAGGCCAGGCCCGCCGACCGGTGGGAGGCCGACAAGGCCGGGATGCTCGCGCTGCCGCCGGTCGATCCGCCGGCCTGGTGGCGGTTTTCCGCCCGGATCGGCCGCGACCACTACGTCCGCGTCGACACCTGCGACTACTCCGTGCATCCCAGGGCGATCGGAAGGACGGTCACCGTCCGCGCCGACACCGAGGAGATCACCGTGACCACGACCGGCGGCGACCAGGTCGCCCGGCATGCCCGCTGCTGGGCCCGGCACCAGACCCTGACCGACCCGGATCACGCCGCCGCGGCGGCCGTCCTGCGCGGTGAGGTCCTTCGCCGGCGGGGAGAGCGGACGCTGGCGGCGACCGGCACCGACCTCGCTGGGCCGCCCTCGCTGGTCGAGGTCGAGCAACGCGAGCTGGGCTCCTATGACCGGCTGTTCACCGTCATCGACGGCGGGGACAGTGGGGAGGTGGAAGGCTGATGGCCGTCCGCACCGCCGCCCTCAACGCCGCCGGGCCGGAGGCCAGCAGGGACGCTCCGCCCGGCTCCGCATCGCGCCGGACCAGCACGCAGACCGCCGCCGACCTGGCGTTTCTGTCGCGGGCGATGAAGGCCCCGGCCCTGCTGGACGCCGCCGAACGACTCGCCGAGCGGGCCCGCACCGAGTCCTGGACCCACACCGAATACCTCGTCGCCTGCCTCCAGCGGGAGGTCGCCGCCCGCGAGTCCCACGGCGGCGAGGCCAGGGTGCGGGCCGCGAAGTTCCCCGCGATCAAGACGATCGAGGAACTCGACGTCACCCATCTGCGCGGTCTGACGCGACAGCAGCTCGCGCATCTGGGCACACTGGACTTCATCGCCGGCCGGGAGAACGTGGTCTTTCTGGGCCCGCCGGGCACCGGCAAGACCCACCTGGCCATCGGGCTGGCGATCCGGGCCTGCCAGGCCGGACACCGCGTGGCGTTCGCCACCGCCGCCGAGTGGGTCGACCGCCTGGCCGCCGCCCACCACACCGGCCGGCTCCAGGGCGAGCTCACCAAGCTCGGACGCTATCCGCTGATCGTGATCGACGAGGTGGGCTACATCCCCTTCGAGGCCGAGGCCGCGAACCTGTTCTTCCAGCTGGTCTCGAACAGATACGAACGGGCCTCGGTGATCGTGACCAGCAACAAGCCCTTCGGACGCTGGGGAGAGGTCTTCGGCGACGAGACGGTGGCCGCCGCGATGATCGACCGGCGCGTCCACCACGCCGAGGTCCACTCCCTCAAGGGCGACTCCTACCGCATGAAAGGACGCGAACTCGGTCGCGTCCCTGCCACCAACGACAACGACTGAACAACCCAGAACAGAAGGCCCAAAGGGTCAGATTTCAACCGGCCAAAGTGGGTCAGAGTTCAGCCGCCGCCGACAGACGGGAAGCAGCCCTGACAACGCCGGGACGACGCGGTACTGCCAGACGCGTCGGGTTCGGCAAGCAAGGCCAGAAGGCGTACGAAGAGGAATCCGTGTAAAGCTCCGTAAGTCTTGCACCGGGCTCAAATCTGGCGGATATGGGCCCGGGGTGCAGTGCGTGGCCACTCGCTTCAACAGGGGTGGTCAACTCCGAAGCCGGTCTCCAACTGCCGGTGGGGAGGCCACGCTGAAGGTCTGCGGCGTAGGCGTGGTGATGCTGCCGGGGCAGTAGCGGGACGCCGACCTGGCCGATCGGCACATGGTGAACGTGGGAACCGCCTGCGGTCGCCCCCGGCTTTCCGGGCATCCGGTCCGGAGATCGAGGGCAGGCCCGTTGCCGGCTGAGGTCCGCAGGTGGGGCGGAGGCCCCGTAGTAGTCCGAGCGGAGGAAAGCTCCGTGCATGGCGAAGGGGGCCAGCAAGTCTGCAGGGAGGATGCTGCAATGCCGGGAGGCTGTTGGTGAATACCGGCGCGCTGGAGTTCGCGCTGCTCAAGGCCGAGCGCCGGGTACTGGAGATGCAGACCAAGCTGCACTGTTGGGCGACCGACGATCGTGATCGCCGGTTTGATGACCTGTTCAATCTCGTCGCCGATCCTGCGTTCTTGCTGGTCGCGTGGGCTCGGGTGCGAAGGAACAAGGGCGCCCGCTCGGCCGGAGTGGACGGGCAGACCGCTCGCTCCGTAGAGGACGGGCAAGGGGTTGAGGTCTTCCTCAACGAGGTGCGGTCCGACTTGAAGGACCGTAGTTTCCGCCCGCTTCCCGTGCGGGAACGGATGATCCCCAAGCCGGGGACGGCCAAGCGCCGTCGGCTGGGGATCCCCACCGTGCGGGACCGGGTGGTCCAGGCGTCCCTGAAGCTGGTGCTGGAGCCGGTCTTTGAGGCGGATTTCCTCCCGTTTTCCTACGGGTTCCGCCCCAAACGCCGGGCTCATGACGCGCTCGCCGAGGCACACCACTTCGCCAAGAGCTCCTACGAGTGGATGGTGGAGGGGGATATCGAGGCGTGTTTCGACTCGATCGACCATACGGCTCTGATGGGCCGGGTGCGCCGCCGAGTCGGGGACCGACGCGTTCTTGACCTGGTGAAGGCGTTCTTGAAGGCGGGCATCCTGAGTGAGGGCGGCCAGTCCAAGGACACCGACACCGGCACTCCGCAGGGTGGGATTCTCTCGCCGCTGCTGGCCAACATCGCCCTGTCCGTCCTCGATGAGTTCATCGCGGCAGGTCCGGGCGGGCCGAACTCCACACAGGGCCAGCGGGCCCGGCGACGTCGGCAGAATCTGCCCAACTACCGGCTCATCCGGTATGCGGACGACTGTGCGCCACGAACACAACAGGAGGTTCCGATGTAGACGGAAGCCCTTGACGTGGTGCTGCACTGGTGATGGAGGCAGGCCCTCCGGGATCGCCCACGCAGGGGGAGGTCTCAAACCACCGCAGGTTGCTCCGGTGAATGAGCCGGGGTGATGAGCACTGCGGAAAAGGCGCACGAGATGCGTCAGGTACGTGCCGAGAAGGCGAACGCGAGTGAACCACTGCTGAAGTGTCGTAAGCGTATGAGTGGTTGCCGAAACCGGGGTCCAGTTGTTGCCCCGGGATGAGTCTGACGGGTTCCTGTATTCCTGGTCAGGCGGCGGCCCGGCATGAAGGTGGCGCGAGCTCGGCGACAGGCACCAGTGCGGAACGTGGGAACCCCTCGCCACGATGCCGCCAACCGGTCCATGTTGAGGGCGGGTTGGTGTAAAGGGAGAACTCCAAGCAGCTGAAACTGCAAGGGGCTGAGTACCGATGCGTGGCAGGGGGACGGACCGCCTCGTAGTAGTGATGAAGCTCCTGTAATGGGGGTGGAGCGAAGGGGGCGGGTTGTCCTGATCTTGTTTGGTGGTCAACCGGGATTCTCCGGGAGGAGCCAGATGAACGGATCGAGGCCGCAGGCCGAGTCCAAGTCGTTTTGCATTCCCAAGTCGATGGTGTGGGAGGCGTATCTGAGGGTCAAAGCCAATCAAGGAGCACCCGGGGCGGACGGCGTGACGATCGAGCAGTTCGAGCAGAACCTGAAAGGGAATCTGTACAAGCTGTGGAACCGCATGTCGTCCGGCTCGTACTTCCCTCCGGCGGTGAAGGCCGTCGAGATTCCCAAGGCGGGCGGAAAAGGTGTCCGAGTTCTTGGGGTGCCGTCTGTGTCCGACCGGATCGCTCAGACGGTGGCCGCGATGTACCTGGAGAGACGGGTGGAGCGTGTGTGCCACCCAGACTCCTACGGCTACCGGCCCCGGCGATCTGCGCTGGACGCGGTGGAGCAGTGCCGGCGGCGCTGCTGGAGAAACGACTGGGTCGTCGACCTCGACATCCGGGCGTTCTTCGACAGCGTGGACCATGAGCTGATACTCAAGGCCGTCGAGCGGCATATCGATGAAGACGGGAAGTGGGTCCTGCTCTACGTCAAGCGGTGGCTGGTTGCGCCGCTGGCAAAGGGAGACGGGACGGTGCAACAGCGGGATCGCGGAACTCCCCAAGGATCAGCGATTTCGCCCGTATTGGCGAATCTGTATCTGCACTACGCGTTCGACATGTGGCTGGTGCGAGAGTTCCCGCAGGTCACGTTCGAGCGGTACTGCGATGATGCGGTGATTCACTGCCGCAGTGAGCGTCAGGCCCGCCGCGTGCGGGATGCGCTTGCTGCGAGGTTGGCGCAGGTCGGTCTGGAACTCCATCCGGACAAGACGCGCGTGGTGTACTGCAAGGACGCTGATCGGCGCGGCTCGTACGAGCACACGTCGTTCACATTCCTCGGGTACACGTTCCGACCGAGGCTGGCCAAGAACCGGTACGGGAAGCACTTCTTGAACTTCCTGCCCGCGGTCAGCAAGGCGGCGATCAAGGCGATGGGTAAGGAGATCAGGTCCTGGCGCATCGCCTGCCGCAGTGACAAGTCCCTCACGGACCTTGCGCGGATGTTCAACAGCGTCGTGCAGGGTTGGATCAACTATTACGGGCGCTTCTACAAGTCCATGTTGTATCCCCTTCTCCGGCGCCTCAACGAGTATCTGGTGCGCTGGGCTTGCCGGAAGTACAAACGACTCCACCGCCGGGAGAAGAAGGCGCGGGAGCTGTTGGCGGGCACCGCCCGCCGCTACCCGAACCTCTTCGCCCACTGGCGGTTCGGCCTCAAGCCTGACGGCTGGGCGATGGGAGCCGTGTGAGCCGAGAGGTTCCCGCACGGTTCTGCGAGCGGCGGCGGGTGAGATTCCCGCCGCCGACTCACCGGCTGCTCGGTTTCGCTGGGCCAAAGCGGGAATCCCTGGAGATCAAGGAACGGATGAAGGAGTTCCTGCATGACGAACTCAAGCTGGAACTCTCCGAATCCAAAACCCTGATCACGCACGCCGCCAGCCAGGCGGCGCGCTTCCTCGGCTACGAGCTGCGAACCCAGCTTGCCGACACGAAGATCACTCGCGGGCGTCGAGCGGTCAATGGCTGCATCGGCCTGTACGTGCCACGGGATGTGATCCGGAAACGGTGCGCGTTGTATATGAAGCGCGGGAAACCGGCGTTCCGCGGGGCACTGATTCACGATCAGGATTTCTCGATCGTGGCGAAGTACCAAGCGGAGTACCGGGGACTCGTCCAGTACTACCTTCTGGCCCAAGACGTGGGACGTCTGGGCCTGCTGCACTGGGTCATGGAATCGTCCATGCTCAAGACTTTGGCCAGGAAGCATCAGTCCACCGTCTCCAGGATGGCTCGCCGACACAGGGCGACCGTCCAAACGCCCGACGGACCACGGACGTGCATGCAAGTCATAGTCAGGCGCAGTGACGGAAGGAAACCACTGGTCGCTCGCTTCGGCGGAATTCCGCTGAAACGGCAACGCTTTGCTGACCTGGTCGACAGAAAACCGTCAACGAGATACACCGGCAGCAACGAGCTGATCCACCGGCTCTTGGCGGGGCAATGCGAGATCTGCGGGTCGCGGAATGGTATGCAAGTCCACCACATCCGTAAGAAGCCGTTGTCTTACCGGATGTGATCACTGAGTTTCCGCTGCTCCGGCATGGTTCCGGCGTCGTTGTGGGAGCGTTCGGGCGATCAGTTCGTCCTCGACGATGCGGAGGTGGCCGGTGGCGTCGGTGATGGGTTTGCTGGAGGAGCGGGAGGCCGCTGCCCGGGTGCGGGTGGAGGAGCTTCAGGCGGAGGCGGACCGGATCCTGTCTGAACTCGCCGTGGCCGAGGCGGTGTTGGAACGTCGGGCGATCGCTCGTGTGGAGCTGGCCGAGGCCCTGGCCGCCCCCGGTGATGCGGTGGATGCGGCCGTGGAGGAGGCGCCGGAGCCGGTGCCGGTGGCCAAAGTGGTGAGGGTCCCGGTCGCGGGGTCGATCGTGTCGCACTTCGCGGACGGGATGACGGTGGAGGCGCTCGCGCCGGATTACCGGCGGATCGTGGAGCTGGTGGAGTCCGGTCCGGAAGGCGGTGAGGGGGTGTCGGCGAAGGAGATCGCGTCCGGGCTGGAGCTGGAGTTGGTGCCGGCGAAGATCGAGGGGGTGCGGTCCAAGGCGAGGCGCCTGGCCGAGCGGGGCTGGCTGGCCGTGTCGCCGTCCGGACGGTTCACGCCGCGGCGGCCCACCGCGACTGTTCGGGCCGCCGCCGGGAAGCCGGGCGGGCGAGGCGCCGGCTCATGAGCATGGCCTGCGAGAAGTAGATGAACGCCTCGCTGCTGGCGGGCAGTGTCTCGAAGTCCCGCACCAGGCGGCGCGAGCGCATCAGCCACCCCAGCGTGCGTTCTACTACCCAGCGTCTCGGGAGTACCACGAACCCCTTCATGTCATCGCTGCGTTTGACGATCTGCAGCGTGAGCTGGAGTTTCTCCTTCGCCCAGGCGACCAGGTGGCCGGTGTAGCCGCCGTCGGCCCACACCAGCGTGATCTTGTGGAACCGTGCCCGCAGGCGGGGCAGCATGACGCGGGCGGCCTGACGGTCGGTGACGTCGGCGGCACACACCAGCACCATCAGCAGCAGGCCCAGGCAGTCCGTGATGACGTGCCGGCGCCTTCCGTTGACCTTCTTGCCGCCGTCATAGCCGCGCGTGGCGGCGGGCACCGAAGCGGCGCCCTTGACCGACTGCGAGTCGATGACCGCCGCGGTCGGCTCCGCCTCGCGGCCCTCGGCCTCGCGGGCCCGGCCGCGCAGCCGGTCGTGGAACTCCTTGACCAGGCCGTGCTCCCGCCACCTGCGGAAGAAGGCATACACCCGGTCCCAGGCAGGGAAGTCGGCTGGCATAGAGCGCCACTTGATGCCGTTGTCGGTGACGTACCGGATCGCATCCAGCATCACGCGGTGGCAGTAGCCCTCCGGCTGCCCGCCGCGGCCCTCCAGCCAGGCCGGCACCGGCATCGCGTCCCGCACCACTGCCCACTCCGCGTCCGTCATGTCCGACGGATACACCGGCACCCTCTCCGGGCGGTCGGCCGCGTTTCCGAACCTGTGCGCGAGACAATCACACGCCGAAGCCCGGGAGTTGGACGAGACGGGGACCGTCACGCAAGACTGGAACAACAGGGCCTCCTGGCACTCGAGTGGTCGCAAACCCGAGCTACCAAGGGGCCCTGTACTCATGCATCCACCCGGCCGAGATCACCCGACCAAGCACCGTGTTCGATCAGAACCGCCCTCACGATCGATAGAGATACGGCTTCTGAAAGGCGCCCGTACCGTTCGGGAAGGGGCCGTCGGAAAAGGACCCCAGCCAGGGGAACCTCGTCGGCGGCCTACTTCACCGCTGAAGGACTCGTTGGAGGCGATGGCGACGCTGTTCTTCTCCTCGCGTTCGGTCAGCACCTGGAACAGCAGTTCAGCGCCCCGCCGGTCCAGTTCCATGTAGCCGAGTTCGTCGATGCAGAGAAGGTCGACGCGGCCGTAGCGGGGGTCTGCGGTCTTCGGTGTAACTCCTGATCAAGGAAGAGCACCTGATGAGCGACGTGACTGCCTCTGTCGAGGCGGTTGAAGAGGTCCGGCCGGTCGAGCTGTCGGCGGATCTACTGGACGACCAGTTGATCGGGCAGTTGGTCGACCGGGCCCGCGCGAGCGGACCGCAGTTGACCGGCGAGGGCGGACTGCTTCAGCAGTTGACCAAACGCGTGCTGGAGTCGGCTCTGGAAGGCGAGATCACCGACCACCTCGGCTACGAGAAGCCTGACCCGGCCGGCGCTGGCAGCGGGAACTCCCGCAACGGTGTCCGCTCCAAGACCGTGCTGACCGACGTCGGTCCCGTCGAGATCACGGTGCCGCGGGACCGGGACGGCAGCTTCGAGCCGCAGATCGTCAAGAAGCGCCGGCGCCGGCTGACCGGCGTCGACGAAATGGTCCTGTCGCTGTCCGCGCGGGGTCTGACGCACGGAGACATCTCCGCCCACCTGGCCGAGGTCTGTGGCGCGAGCGTGTCCAGGCAGACCATCTCGACCATCACCGACAAGGTCATGGACGGGATGTCCGAGTGGCAGAACCGGCCCCTGGACCCGGCTTGAGTTCTATCGGTGGTTGCGAACGCCTCGGAAGGAGAGCGTTCGGATGCCGGAGTACGCCCCCAACAAGATGCCGACCGCGGTGAAGAAGCGGTACTTCGAGCTGCTGCGGGAGGGCTACAAGGGTGCGGCTGCCGCCCGAGTGGTTGGGGTATCCGCCAGCTGTGGTTCGAACTGGTTCATCGAAGCTGGAAGCATGATCGTCCCCGACCCCGGCCGGTATCGCCGCGCTTCCTCACCCAGAACGACCGCATCGCCATCGCCGACGGCCTGCACGCCAAGCAGACCGTCAAGGAGATCGCCGCAGCCATCGGCAAGAGCTTTCAGACCGTCTACCGGGAGATCAAGCGCAACGCCAAGCCGGACGGCAGCTACCACCCGTGGTGGGCGCACAACCAGGCCCTGCTGCGGCGCCACCGCCCGAAGGAGGAGAAGATCCGCGGCAGCGAGCCGCTGCGGACGCTGGTACGCGAGAAGCTCACCGAGAAGTGGTCACCGCAGCAGATCGCGCGCTACCTGGCCCGCGTGTACACGAACGACGCGGCGATGCGGGCCTGCCCGGAGACCATCTACCGGGCCCTGTTCGCCGGCCTCCTCGGCCGCCGCGAAGCCAAGCTCCGCACCGGCCGCACCCGTCGCAGGAAGCAGCGCCGAGGCGTCCCCACCCTGAACAAGATCAAGAACATGACGCTGATCCATCAGCGCCCTCGGGAGGTCAACGACCGTAAAACTCCCGGGCATTGGGAGGGCGACCTCGTCATCGGCCGCGGACAGAACTCGGCGATCGGCACCCTGGTCGAGCGCACCACCCGCTACGTCCACCTGATCCACCTGCCGCACGGCTGGAAGGCCCCGCAGGTCCGCAACGCGCTGATCACGCAGACCGCCCACATCCCGCCCCAGCTCAGGAAGACGCTCACCTGGGACCAGGGGCGCGAGCTGACGCTGCACGAGGAGATCGAGGCGCTGACGGGCTTTCGGATCTACTTCTGCGACCCGCACTCGCCCTGGCAGCGCGGCACGAACGAGAACACGAACGGCCTGCTGCGGCAGTACTTCCCCAAGGGCACCGACCTGTCCGGACACACCGCCCGGGACCTCCGTGAGATCGCCCGGCAGTTCAACCGTCGACCCCGCATCGTGCTCGGAGACAAGACCCCCGCCGAGGCCATGCGAGAATCCCTGACAGGCCCATTGACCAGGTGATTCGCAACCACTGCTGGAAACCGCCCAAATGCCGGGTTGAACGGCAGCACACTCGTCACTGCGATCGCGCGAGACACCGCACAGGAACCGGCGTGGCCCCCTGCGGACGGCCGGGCCACGCCCGGTGAGAAGGCCGAGCGCCGGTGGTCACCAGAGCATGAGCGCGGCCTTCCCGGGGCCCCAGGCCGAGTAGAGCCGGGTGCGGAGCACATAGCGACGTCCTTCGAAGAGCCTGACCTTCAGGCGGGCGTTGCTGTCCGCGCCGCTGTCGTCCTCGGCGGTGAAGTAGCGCAGTTCGCCGTCGACCTCCTCGAACAGCACCATGACGACGTCGCTGTCCCCGAGCGTGCCGATCTCGTACATCCGCGTTTCTGCCGGGACGATGGCGAAGTCCGCCTGTTCACCGGCGGCGAGGGTCAGCTCGACCGACTGGAACGGGTGGATTTCGGTCGGCTTGTCATCCAGGCGCGGATACCAGCGTTTGACGTATTTCTTGTCCCGCTTCGAGATGGCGACGGGATCCGGTATGCCGTCCCGGTGGTACTTCTCCGGTCGGAGGATCAGGCCAGGGGGGAAGGGGTACTCCATGATGGACTCCGGGTCCCAGTCGGATCCTTCGACCTCGCTGGTGGAGAGCTTGCGCAGGATGTTGTGGAAGGTCTGTTCCCGTGGCCAGTTGTTCGGAGGGCTGGCGAGTGTGGCGTAGACCTTCTCCTCGTCCCACTCGATACCTGCGAACGGGTTCTGGTGTTCGTGGGCGAAGCCGAGCGCATGCCCGATCTCGTGTCTGGCGGTGGCCTTGCCGTGCGGGCTGGTCAGGTCCCAGCCGAAGTTCATCGTGCGCTCGCGCGTGCTGATGCCCAGCGCATCCCGGCCCACATAGGACCAGGAGCCGTCGCCCTGACGGAAGCCGATGCGGATTTCGGATTCCGAGGGCTGGTCCACCTCGCGGAACTCCAGCCCGATGCCGATGTCCTTCCAGTCCTGGAAAGCCTGGCGGACCTCGTCGAGCTGCTCGGCAGAGGCGCCGTCGGCCTCGTTGAGGAAGCAGTAGCGCAGTACCGTGCCGTTCACCCACTTGGTCCGGCTCAGGAGTATGGCACTGAGCCGGGCGGGACTGAGCCCCGGGCGCAGAACTGGTTCGGTTACCGGGGGTTGTGCGCAGTAGAAGGGGGCTGCTTCCTCTACCTCGCTCGGGGGTGCCTCGTTGTGGGTGACTGCCATGACTGTTCCCTTCTGTGGGCGTCAGGTGGGGGCGCGTCGTCGTCAGCTCGCTCGGGTGTGCTGACGTCCCGGTCTCGAAGCCGTGTGGGGCACGCTGCTGGCGCAGGTCATGCTGGCGGTGCGGGCTCAGATCCGACGTGTCTTTTCCCTGGACCTTCCGATCGATCGCCAACACCGCAATCCACGGGCGGAGCTGGACCACATGTCATGCCCTGACCACAGGAGCGACCGCGTCTGACGATGACGGTTGGCGCCCCGGCTCGGCGCCTGCGCCTCCCGCGGTCAGGCCTTGTGCTGCCGAACGGGACTGCGACCATGCGTCCCGACGGGTGTTGCAGCGGGGAATTCGCATGAGTGGCACCCCAACGGAATCAACTGGTATCGAAAGCCCTTTATGGCCACATTAGCCACAATACGAGCATTTGGGTCGTCTGGCATCAGGGGTGAACGCCGACGGGGAGCTCGGCACGCAACCCCGCATTGGTCACACGTGGACCAGGTCCACGAGGCCTTCTTGGTCTGTACCGCCTCGGCCTGGTCCCGGCCTTCTCGTGACCGTGGCCGACGTGAGGAGCGGAACGCTGCCGTCCCCGCTACTCGGACATCCCAATCAGCAAGCCGGATGCCTATCGGCGTCGTCCCGAGGGCGGGAAAATCGGGGCACGGCTGTCCGGCCGACGTCGTGGCCACTTGGCGTCAATCAGCAGGACGCCGGGGACCCGCTCGTCAGGCGCTCGGAAGTGTTGCTTCGAGCATGTGAACCGCCCCTGGCAGCCACGGTCGGAATGGAAGATCACCGAACCTGCGGGGCGGCGCTGGCGGCAGGCGGACCGCGGCGCGTCGGTGACCAGTTCGGTGCGCAGATGGTCGGCGGTGGCCCAGCCGGCCACCCGGCGGGTGGCGATGTCGATGACGGTGGCCAGGTAGAGCCAGCCCTCCTCGGCGGGGAGGTAGGTGATGTCGCCGCACCAGCGGGCGTCGGTCGCGGTGGGATCGGGCCGGAAGTCGCGCAGGACCAGGTCGGGGCGGGCGGCGGCGTGCGGGTCGGGGATGGTGGTGCGGTGTCGTCGTCTGCGGTGCCGGCCGGCGAGCCCGGCGGCCCGCATCAGGCGGGCGATGCGTCTGCGGCCGCAGGCCGTGCCTTCCCGCTCGAGGACGGCGTGGATGCGCGGGGCGCCGCAGGTGCCGCGGGACTGCTCGTGGACGGCGGTGATCTGCTCGGTCAGCTCCGCATCGCGCACGGCCCGGGGGCCGGGGGCGCCGGTGCGGCGGGCATAGAAGGCGGCACGGGAGACCTTCAGCAGCTCACATGCGCGTTTGACGCTGTGGCCCGCCTGCTTCTCCGCCTCGATGAACGGATGCACCGTCACCGGGTCTCCTTCGCGAAGAAAGCCGTGGCCCGCTTGAGGATCTCCACGTCCTCCCGCAGGCGGCGGTTCTCCTGCCGCAATGGGGCCAGTTCCTCGCGTTCGCTGCTGGTCAGGCCGTCGCGCTCGCCGGCATCGACCTCGGCCTGCTTGACCCAGTCGCGCACCGCGGTCTCGGTCAGATCGAAGTCCTTGGCGACCTGGCCGACCGAGCGGTCCCCACGTCGGCACAGCTCAACGATCTCGGCCTTGAACTCCGGCGTGAACGAGCGGCGAGGACGCGGCTTCTTCTTCCCCATGCTCTCCATGGTGGACATCCTTCCGGGGACTCAACCCCTGATCTCGGATGTCCGCCAAAGCGGATCAAGCCCAGCTCGGCGGCCATGGACACCAGCCGGGCCTTGAGTTTCGCGGTCGGGAAGCGGGAGATCAACCGGCGGAACCGCTTGTTCCGGCCGTGCTTCTCCCGGCCCTTGTCGGTGGCGAAGTCGAGGTCTTCCACGGCGATCGCGGCAGCGCCGCAGCGGCGCGTGTAGTGCAGCAGGCGGGTCAGGGCGTGCCGGATCTGCGCGTCCCGGTGCGCGGCATTGCCCGACAGGTCGTAGAAGAAGCGCTGCGGCTCTCCCACCGGGTTGCCGTGCTGATCGAGGCGCCAGGCCGCCAGGTGGTCGTCGTTCATGTCGACCCCGACCGTGCCCCGGGCGAGGGCCGATGCAAGCGGCAGGACGGGGACGGCGGCGCGCTGCCAGCTGGCGGTCACGTACCAGCGGCCCCGCAGCGCGTCGTGGTGGATGCGGTAGGCCACCGTCCGGTTGGCCGCGATCCGGTCTCGCCACTCCTCGCCACGATGCTTGAAGGCCACGGTCGCTTCCAGCAGGTACCGGCCGTGAGCCGCGTTGACCAAGTGGGCCAGCGCAGCTGGGAGCTTGAGGGAGATCTGTCCGGTGTCGGTGATCCGGATGGTCTCGTTGCCGAACCGTTTGCCGGACTCCCCGTCGGCAGCCAGGAACATCCGGGCCGCCTCCCACCGCGACCGCCACGCCTGTTCAGTCAGAAGCCGTATCTCAACCGAACGCGATCCCTTGATTTCTGCTGGTCAGGCATGGTTTCGCTCGGGGTGAGGGAGGCATGCGGCGTCTTGTGTCCGCTTCATGACCGAGGGGTGCGCGGTGGCGTCGGTGCTGGGAATGCTGGAGGAGCGGGAGGCGGCTGCCCGCGTGCGGGTGGAGGGTCTGCGGGAGGAAGCCGCGCGGTTGGCTGAGGTGTTGGAGGCCGCGGAGATCGAGCTGGACCGGCGAGTGATCGCGCGGGAGGAGTTGGTCGAGGCCCTGGCCGCGTCCGCGGCCGAGGCGACTGCCGTGACCGAGGCGGAGCAGGAAACGGCGTGCTCACCGGTGCCGGTGCCGGGCTCGACGGTGCCGCCCTGGCGGGACGGGCTGACGGTGTCGGTGCTGGCACCGGACTACCAGCGGATTCTGGGCGTGCTGGAGGAGCGGCGGTCAGCGGGCAGGGGGCCGGCGAAGGCCAAGGAGATCGCGGTGGGGCTGGGCCTGGGGACGACGCCGGCGAAGGTCGAGGGGGTGCGCTCGAAGGCCAGGCGCTTGGCAGAGCGGGGGTGGCTCCTGCAGGAGACGTCGGGGATGTTCAGCGCCGGCCGGCGGCCCGTGGACGTGCCAGACGCCGGCCCATCCGCGTAACCATCGACCACCGGATCATCGCCTCGCTGGAAGCGGGCAGAGTCTCGTAATCACGGGCCAGACGGCGGGAGTTCATCAACCACGCGAACGTGCGCTCTGCCACCCAGCGTCTGGGGAGCACCACGAACCCTGTCATGTCGTCGGTGCGCTTGACGATCTCCAAGGTCAGGGCGAGTTTGTCCCGGCACCAGCCAACGAGGCCGCCGGTGTAGCCGCCGTCGGCCCAGACGAGGGTGATGTCGCGGTGCAGACGGCGCAGCCGCTGCAGCAGGCCCGCCGCGGCGTCCCGGTCGCCGATGTTCGCGGCGGTGACCGCGACGACCAGGAGCAGGCCGAGGCAGTCGGTCACGATGTGCCGCTTTCGCCCGGGCACCTTCTTCCCGCCGTCGTAGCCGCGTGAGGAGGCCGGCACCGTCGCGGCGGCCCGCACCGACTGCGCGTCGATGATCCCCGCCGTGGGCTCGGCCTCACGGCCCTCGCGCTCACGGACCGTCCCACGCAGCCGGTCATGGAACTCGGCGATCAGCCCGTGCTCGCGCCAGCGGCGGAAGAAGGCGTAAACCCGGCCCCATGCGGGGAAGTCCGCGGGCATCGCCCGCCACGAGATCCCGCCCGCGACCAAATAGCGGATCGCGTCCAGCATCTGGCGGTGGCAATAGCCCTCGGGCTGCCCGCCTCTGCCCTGCAGCCAGGCCGGCACCGGCAGCAAAGGCCGGACCTCCGCCCACTCCGCGTCCGTCATGTCCGACGGATACCGGCGCACCCGATCGGGATGATCGGCCGCGTTGCCGTACACGTGCGCGAGGCAATCACACGATGGTGCAGCCGAGTTGAACTGGACGGGCTCGGACGCGTACAACAACGACACCAGGGCCTCCCGGCATTGCTCGGTTAGATTCGCATCCCCGAGCTACCGAGAGGCCCTGTCTTCATGCGCGTACAACGGGAAGATCACCCCGGCGGGAAACCTGTTCGACCCGCACGTTCCATGATCGGTTGAGATACGGCTTCTCAGACCGGCGTCGTCCAGGCGATGGCGGGTGTGGGCGAGACGTCTGCCGCCGCGCACCACGCGCACCCGGCCCGCGTTCCAGTCCGCTTCCACCCGCGCCAGCCGGTCCTTGAGGCCGTGGAGGCGCCGGGACTTGGCATGCCACTCGCGCCGCGAGGCATAGCCTTTCGGCAGTCCCTCGCGCTTGCTGGCCTTGGCGCCCAGCGGGCGGGCCAGCCGGGCCTCGATCTGCGCGATCGGAGGTTCCCCTCCTACTGTGGAGACCGTGACCGGAGGGATAGTTGGGGTCATGGCATCCAGGAAGCGCATCTACGACACTGAGTTCCGCGAGGGAGCGGTACGGATCGTGACGGAGACCGGGAAGCCGATTCCGGAGGTGGCTGAGGACCTGGGCATCCACCCGGGGACGTTGCACAGCTGGGTGTCGCGGGCGCGGCGCACCGGGTCGCCCTCGTCGGACCGGCCGGTGGCCGAGCCGTCGCCCGGCGGTCGTGTGCGGGAGAGGGAGCGCGCCGAGCTGGAGCGGCTGCGGACCGAGGCCAGGGAGAAGGACAAGCGCATCCGCGAGCTGGAGAGGGAGCGTGATGTGTGCAAGCGATTCGTGGCCTTGTGGGTGAAGTAGCTGAGGCGGACCCGGCCGTCGCGGTCGGGGTGATCAGCAGCTGCACGGCCGAGCAGAAGATTCCGTACCGCACCGCCTGCCGGGCGCTGGGGGTGTCCGAGTCGTGGTTCTACAAGTGGCGGGATCGTCCGCCGACAGCGCGTGAGGCGCGCCGACAGCAGCCGGCCGAGGAGATCGAGGAGATCTTCCACGGCTCGGGCGGCACCTACGGCTCGCCGAAGGTGTTCATCGAGCTGGCGCGCAGAGGCTGGCGAGTATCGGTGAACACGGTCGCGAAGGTCATGGCCGAACTCGGGCTGGCCGGACGGAAGGTGCGCCGCCGCCGGTCGCTGACGAGGCCGGGCAAGCGGCCGGCCGCCCCGGACTTCGTGCGCCGGGACTTCACCGCCGAGGAGCCCGATCTCGTCTGGGCGGGCGATCTCACCGAGATCGAACCCGGCGAGGGCAAGCTGTACTTGGCGACGGTCATCGACCTGTTCTCCCGCCGCCTGCTCGGCTGTGCGATGGCCGAGCGGCACGACGCCGACCTGGTCGTCGCGTCCCTGAACACGGCCGTGGCCACCCGCGGCGGCGACGTGCGCGACGTGATCATGTACACGGACAGGGGCAGCGAGTACTGCTCGCGGCGGTTCAGGCGGGCCCGCCGAAAGCTCGGCATGGTCCAGTCCATGGGCAGAGTCGGATCGTGCTTCGACAACGCCGTGAGCGAGGCGTTCAACAGCGTCCTCAGAGTCGAGTACGTACACCGTGAAGACGGTGTCCTCGCCGAGCCCTGCTGCCTGGCAGCGGTCCGGGTCGCACGTCCAGGAGCGCGGGATGTACAGCTCCCGGTCCACCGCCGCATGTCCCCGCTCGCCTGCGTAGACGAGGTAGACCGCGACCTGGGAGTTCTCGATCCGCCCGGCCGTTCCGGTGTACTGGCGCTGGACCCCGACCGTGTGGGTGCCCTTCTTCACGTCGCCGGTCTCGTCGACGACCAGCACCGCGGCATCGTCGTGGAGGTGCTCGACGACGTATTCGCGCACGTCGTCGCGGACGGCATCGGCATCCCAGACCGCCCGGGACAGCAGATGCTGCATGCCATACGGGCCGGCCTGGCCGACCCACTCCGCGATCGTGTGAGGTCGGGCCGGGGCGCCCTGCCGACGTTGCCGTCGGTGGGTTTCCCCGGCCCGCCTCCCGAACCGGACGTGCCCGATCTCCAGGCATCCGGCTCTCCACAAGCCCTCTCAGACGGCCACTGCCGTCGTGGTCCCATTGGGCCAAGGCGATGGGATCTTGTTACCGCGGTAGAGGTAGCGGTGGGTCCGCACCTTCGCGCACTTGAACAAGGTCACCTCGTCGTCGGCGGGCCACCATCGGCCCGCGCTATAGCGGCGGCGCAGACTCTTCCAGCTGGACCGGCGGTGCTTGCGCCGCAGCCACCCGAAGACCTGGCGCCAGGTGAAGGCCGACAGGTATTGGAAGGTCGCGGACGACACCCCGTGCCGGAAGTACGCCGTCCAGCCCCGCAGCACCGGGTTGAGATGGTGCAGCACGACTGCCAGCGGCAGGTTCGTGTCCTGTCGGCACAGCGTCTTGACCTTCTCCTTGACGGCCTGGAGAGCCTTCTTGGAGGGGTAGAGGTAGACGTAGTGCTTCTGGGTCCCGCGTTTGCGGTGACGCTGGAGGCGCCACCCCAGGAAGTCCAGCCCCTCGTCGATGTGAGTGATCGCCGTCTTCTCCACCGACAGGCGCAGTTCCATCGGAGCGAGCACTTCCGCCACCTGGGTGCGTATGTCTTCGGCCTGCTCACGAGTCCCAGTCACGGCGATCAGAAGGTGAGTCGGCGGCGGGAATCTCACCCGCCGCCGCTCGCAGAACCGTGCGGGAACCTCTCGGCTCACACGGCTCCCATCGCCCAGCCGTCAGGCTTGAGGCCGAACCGCCAGTGGGCGAAGAGGTTCGGGTAGCGGCGGGCGGTGCCCGCCAACAGCTCCCGCGCCTTCTTCTCCCGGCGGTGGAGTCGTTTGTACTTCCGGCAAGCCCAGCGCACCAGATACTCGTTGAGGCGCCGGAGAAGGGGATACAACATGGACTTGTAGAAGCGCCCGTAATAGTTGATCCAACCCTGCACGACGCTGTTGAACATCCGCGCAAGGTCCGTGAGGGACTTGTCACTGCGGCAGGCGATGCGCCAGGACCTGATCTCCTTACCCATCGCCTTGATCGCCGCCTTGCTGACCGCGGGCAGGAAGTTCAAGAAGTGCTTCCCGTACCGGTTCTTGGCCAGCCTCGGTCGGAACGTGTACCCGAGGAATGTGAACGACGTGTGCTCGTACGAGCCGCGCCGATCAGCGTCCTTGCAGTACACCACGCGCGTCTTGTCCGGATGGAGTTCCAGACCGACCTGCGCCAACCTCGCAGCAAGCGCATCCCGCACGCGGCGGGCCTGACGCTCACTGCGGCAGTGAATCACCGCATCATCGCAGTACCGCTCAAAGGTGACCTGCGGGAACTCTCGCACCAGCCACATGTCGAACGCGTAGTGCAGATACAGATTCGCCAGCACGGGCGAAATCGCCGACCCCTGGGGAGTCCCGCGATCCCGCTGCTGCACCGATCCGTCCGCCTTCGCCAGCGGCGCAACCAGCCACCGCTTGACATAGAGCAGGACCCACTTCCCGTCCGCGTCGACATGCCGCTCGACGGCCCTGAGCATCAGCTCATGGTCCACGCTGTCGAAGAACGCCCGGATGTCGAGATCGACCACCCAGTCGTTTCTCCAGCAGCGCCGCCGGCACTGCTCCACCGCGTCCAACGCCGACCGCCTCGGCCGATAACCGTAGGAGTCCGGATGGAAAATTGCCTCCACCCGCCGCTCCAGATACATCGCGGCCACCGTCTGAGCGATCCGGTCGGACACAGACGGCACCCCAAGGACTCGGACACCTTTTCCGCCCGCCTTGGGAATCTCGACGGCCTTCACCGCCGGAGGGAAGTACGAGCCGGACGACATGCGGTTCCACAGCTTGTACAGATTCCCTTTCAGGTTCTGCTCGAACTGCTCGATCGTCACGCCGTCCGCCCCGGGTGCTCCTTGATTGGCTTTGACCCTCAGATACGCCTCCCACACCATCGACTTGGGAATGCAAAACGACTTGGACTCGGCCTGCGGCCTCGATCCGTTCATCTGGCTCCTCCCGGAGAATCCCGGTTGACCACCAAACAAGATCAGGACAACCCGCCCCCTTCGCTCCACCCCCATTACAGGAGCTTCATCACTACTACGAGGCGGTCCGTCCCCCTGCCACGCATCGGTACTCAGCCCCTTGCAGTTTCAGCTGCTTGGAGTTCTCCCTTTACACCAACCCGCCCTCAACATGGACCGGTTGGCGGCATCGTGGCGAGGGGTTCCCACGTTCCGCACTGGTGCCTGTCGCCGAGCTCGCGCCACCTTCATGCCGGGCCGCCGCCTGACCAGGAATACAGGAACCCGTCAGACTCATCCCGGGGCAACAACTGGACCCCGGTTTCGGCAACCACTCATACGCTTAGAAGCCGTATCTCAACCGAACGCGATCCCTTGATTTCTGCTGGTCAGGCATGGTTTCGCTCGGGGTGAGGGAGGCATGCGGCGTCTTGTGTCCGCTTCATGACCGAGGGGTGCGCGGTGGCGTCGGTGCTGGGAATGCTGGAGGAGCGGG
This sequence comes from Streptomyces flavusporus, assembly GCF_046267975.1. Lineage (NCBI taxonomy): Bacteria > Bacillati > Actinomycetota > Actinomycetes > Kitasatosporales > Streptomycetaceae > Streptomyces > Streptomyces flavusporus. The sequence goes on from NZ_CP176503.1 coordinate 9,963,240, forward strand.
AGGCGGCTGCCCGCGTGCGGGTGGAGGGTCTGCGGGAGGAAGCCGCGCGGTTGGCTGAGGTGTTGGAGGCCGCGGAGATCGAGCTGGACCGGCGAGTGATCGCGCGGGAGGAGTTGGTCGAGGCCCTGGCCGCGTCCGCGGCCGAGGCGACTGCCGTGACCGAGGCGGAGCAGGAAACGGCGTGCTCACCGGTGCCGGTGCCGGGCTCGACGGTGCCGCCCTGGCGGGACGGGCTGACGGTGTCGGTGCTGGCACCGGACTACCAGCGGATTCTGGGCGTGCTGGAGGAGCGGCGGTCAGCGGGCAGGGGGCCGGCGAAGGCCAAGGAGATCGCGGTGGGGCTGGGCCTGGGGACGACGCCGGCGAAGGTCGAGGGGGTGCGCTCGAAGGCCAGGCGCTTGGCAGAGCGGGGGTGGCTCCTGCAGGAGACGTCGGGGATGTTCAGCGCCGGCCGGCGGCCCGTGGACGTGCCAGACGCCGGCCCATCCGCGTAACCATCGACCACCGGATCATCGCCTCGCTGGAAGCGGGCAGAGTCTCGTAATCACGGGCCAGACGGCGGGAGTTCATCAACCACGCGAACGTGCGCTCTGCCACCCAGCGTCTGGGGAGCACCACGAACCCTGTCATGTCGTCGGTGCGCTTGACGATCTCCAAGGTCAGGGCGAGTTTGTCCCGGCACCAGCCAACGAGGCCGCCGGTGTAGCCGCCGTCGGCCCAGACGAGGGTGATGTCGCGGTGCAGACGGCGCAGCCGCTGCAGCAGGCCCGCCGCGGCGTCCCGGTCGCCGATGTTCGCGGCGGTGACCGCGACGACCAGGAGCAGGCCGAGGCAGTCGGTCACGATGTGCCGCTTTCGCCCGGGCACCTTCTTCCCGCCGTCGTAGCCGCGTGAGGAGGCCGGCACCGTCGCGGCGGCCCGCACCGACTGCGCGTCGATGATCCCCGCCGTGGGCTCGGCCTCACGGCCCTCGCGCTCACGGACCGTCCCACGCAGCCGGTCATGGAACTCGGCGATCAGCCCGTGCTCGCGCCAGCGGCGGAAGAAGGCGTAAACCCGGCCCCATGCGGGGAAGTCCGCGGGCATCGCCCGCCACGAGATCCCGCCCGCGACCAAATAGCGGATCGCGTCCAGCATCTGGCGGTGGCAATAGCCCTCGGGCTGCCCGCCTCTGCCCTGCAGCCAGGCCGGCACCGGCAGCAAAGGCCGGACCTCCGCCCACTCCGCGTCCGTCATGTCCGACGGATACCGGCGCACCCGATCGGGATGATCGGCCGCGTTGCCGTACACGTGCGCGAGGCAATCACACGATGGTGCAGCCGAGTTGAACTGGACGGGCTCGGACGCGTACAACAACGACACCAGGGCCTCCCGGCATTGCTCGGTTAGATTCGCATCCCCGAGCTACCGAGAGGCCCTGTCTTCATGCGCGTACAACGGGAAGATCACCCCGGCGGGAAACCTGTTCGACCCGCACGTTCCATGATCGGTTGAGATACGGCTTCTTACGACACTTCAGCAGTGGTTCACTCGCGTTCGCCTTCTCGGCACGTACCTGACGCATCTCGTGCGCCTTTTCCGCAGTGCTCATCACCCCGGCTCATTCACCGGAGCAACCTGCGGTGGTTTGAGACCTCCCCCTGCGTGGGCGATCCCGGAGGGCCTGCCTCCATCACCAGTGCAGCACCACGTCAAGGGCTTCCGTCTACATCGGAACCTCCTGTTGTGTTCGTGGCGCACAATCGTCGGCATAGCGGATGTACCGCAGCCGCCGGTAGTCCGGATCATCGGGATCGGCACTGGGTAGGCGTCGCAGCTGCTGCCGAAGCGCATGCACCGCCGCCTTGTCCCCGCGCTGACTTGCCCGCTTGATCCTCGCCTCGACGCGCCAGTACTCCCGGCTCCGCCGGCGCAGCCTGCCCCGGTTGTAGTCCGGTAAAAGGTGCTGTTCAACGAACTGATCCAGCCGGTCCAAGTAGATGTTAGACAGGATCGGGGAAGCCACGCCGCCCTGCGGCGCACCGCTGAGCGTGGCCTGCCATCGCCAGTCCTCCAAATACCCGGCCTTGAGCATCTGGCGGATCAGCCGCAAAAATCGCCCGTCGTGGATCTTCTCTCCCAGGATCACGAGCATCACCTCATGATCCAGACTGCCGAAGCAGTCGGAGATGTCTCCTTCGCCGAACCAGTGTGTTCCCTTCCAGACTTCCACCACCTCATTGAGCGCGGTGTGACAGCCCCGGCCAGGGCGAAATCCATGGGAGTGGCGGGAGAACTGGACGTCGTAGTACGCCTCCAGCAGGAGACGGACCACCTCGGCGACCAGCTTGTCCGACCAGGTGGGCAGTCCGAGCGGACGTTTCTTCCCGTTCTTCTTCGGGATATAGGTCCGCCGCACTGGAGTCCACCGGTACGTCTCGGCGCGTAACCGGCCGATGATCGCGTCGATTTTCTCCAGGGACATACCATCCACGGTCTCGCCGGTGACCCCAGGCGTCATCGCACCCTTGTTGGCGTAGATGCGCCCGTAAGCCATCAGGAACAACTGCGGGTTGAACAACTGCCGATACAGCCTTTCCAGCGGCAGACCTCGCCTGCCGCGTTCCCGGAGGACGTCCAGCACCGTTGCGGCGTTCTGCATTACGCATACCTCCCATCGCCGGACGCCTCAATCACCTGTGCCCCTTCGCCCTGTGACCGGCTTTCCCGGCCTCCCTGGCAGGTCGTCACGCCTGCGACTACTACGAGCACTCCGTCGCCATAGGGCTCGCGCCCCGTAGGCGATCCCGTGGTACGTCTTCGTTGTACGTATCGAGCGCGACGTAGGCCGCCCATTCATTCCCTTGGCCGCCCTCGCTGGGAGGCGCTCTACGCCATGGAGGTTGCCCCGGCCGCCAACCGAGGACGAGGCATGGCGTGACGTCGATTATCAGGCGTCATTTCGACGGGTGTCTTTCGCACCGCTGGGAATTGGGCTTCAAGCAATCAAGCCTTAGCCATATCGCGCGGGTCTTGCGGCACCCCGCCCTGGACGCCTCCGGACGGACACCACTTTCCGGGCATGCTGTTGTCCCCTCACGCTTTCGCGCTCAAGTAAGCCCGGCGACCCAAGAACCTCCCTCCAAGTTCATCCCGACTGCGTCGGGGATACAACGAAGCGCCTCACGGCGCACGCTGGACGAAGACCTTCACCGACCCCCGGCTCTGCGCGGCCATCGTCGACCGCCTCACCTTCAACGGCGCGATCATCCAGACCGGCACCGAGTCCTACCGCCTCGCCCACACCAAAGCCCTGGCTGAGCAGCCCGCCGCTGGCTGAGAGGGGGCCAGCGGGGCCGGCGGCAGCGGGTGAGGTCAGCGGTTACCGACTTCCCGCGCCACGCGCTCCAGTCGGCTTTGGTGGCCCTCCCACCATGCCTGATCACCTGGTGGCATGTTGTCCTTGCCCTGCAAATACCCGACAGATCCGTCGATGAGCTCTCGCACGATGTCGGCGTGGCCGGCATGCCGCTGAGCCTGGATCCACCGCGTGAATTCTGATCACGGGTGTCGGGCGGTTCCGGGTGTTTCTTCGGGGTGCGGGCAGCGGCGATTGCCGGGTGGCCGTCCGGTGCGGGGTCTCCGAGGGTCTTTCGGGTCGTGGGCGGGCAGGGTGGTCGTGTGGGTCAGGTGACCATGCGTTGTCCGGTCGCTGTCCACAGGTCTGTGAAGTCGGCTGCCCAGCACCAGAGTTGGGGCAGGTGGAGGGTGATGCGGCGGGCGCCGGTGGCGATCCGGGCGGGGATGTTGATCAGGTGGCGGCGGATGGTGCCGGTGCGTGCCCTGGCGTGGAAGGCGGAGGCGAGGTGGCCGGCGGCGCGGGTGAGGTTGTAGGCGGTGGCTGCGAGGGTGAGCCAGGCGGCGTTCGCGGTGAACTTGCCCGAGGGCAGGTGGGCGAGCGCGGAGTCTTCCAGGTCGGCGAAGACCTGTTCCACGACGGCGTGTTCGCGGTGCATGGGTTCGGCCTGGGCCAGGACGAACGGGCTGTCGGTGAAGATGACGTGGTGGCGCCAGACGCCGAACAGCTCGGCCTGCCCCTCGGGCACGCTCTTGGGGTTCAGCCGTTTCACGCGGCGCACGATCAGCCGGGCGGTGGTGTGGAACGCCTTCTTCTTGCTGGTGAACGCGGTGAACGGGACCTCGGCGATCTCGGCGTCGGAGATCCAGCGTTCCTCGGCGGCGTCCCACACCGCACTGGTGTACTTGACCGGTGTCCAGGCGGACTCGTCCATGCCCGCGATCGCCTCGCGGATCGTCTTCTTCACCGCCACGGCCAGCGAGAAGTGCGCGCCCGCCTTCCGGCACACGTCCACCACCTTGTGGGAGAAGTACGCCGAGTCCGCACGCACGATGATCTTCGCGGTGATGCCCATCGCCCGGACCGTGGCGAGGGCCTCGCGCAGCAAGCTCGCCGCGCCCTTGCCGGAGCCTGCCGAGCCCTTGCGTAGCCGGGTGGCGACGATGACCGGAGCGCAGGTTGCGGTCTTGACGGTGACGATCTGGAAGTGCAGGCCGCGCTGCTTGGTGTAGCCGAAGGCGGCGCCTTGCTTGGCCGGCCCGTAGACCTGCTTGACCTTGGAGTCGATGTCGACGAACACCACCTCGTCCCGTTTGGGGACCAGGCCGGTGTGTGCCGCAAGATTGCAGGTGAACGCCCGTACCGCGGACTCGAGTTGGCGTACGTGACCCCAGGTGAAGGCGCGCAGGAACGACCCCAGCGTGGACGGGGCGCGCACGCCGCCGAACAAGCGGGACAGGCCACCGTGCCGCAGCACGTCCAGATCGTCGATGCTGTCCGCCCCGGCGATCATGCCGCCCACGATCGACAGGGCCTTCGCGTCGGCTGCCGTACCGGCACCGTTCTTCGCGCCGGTGAGCTTCACCTTCTCGGCCACCAACCGGGGCAGACCGCACCGTTCGGCCAGCCGGATCGTCGGGATCAGCCCGGCATGCGCGATCAGGTCCGGGGCGTCGAACGTGGCGAACAGCGTCGCCGGGCTGTGGGAAACTTTCACTTACGAGGTGCCTTGCTTCGTGGGACTGATGAGGGCGTAGGAACTCCCATCATCCCAGGTCAGCGGGCACCTCTTCTTATTCCGTCGCCCACAGACCGACTATGACGCGGTGGATCCAGGCTGAGTATCGGAAATCACGCGCACCAGGATGTGGTGCAGTGTCACCTCTCGTCGTTCCTCCGGCCACCACGGAACATGACCGATCGCGTCAAGCGTCAGCGTCGCGATCGTGCTGTTGGAGTGCTCCCACGCCTGGTGATACAGCCCAACGATGTATTCGCGCGACTCGTCTGCACTGGCCCACATGTCCGAGTTGAGTTCTGGCTCCTCCGTATACCACCAAGGTGGCGGCGCCTCGTCGAAGAATGGCCGCCCGAACGTGTCGCCGAAGTACCCCAACTCCACACCGGCGACATGTTTGACCAGCCCCAACAGGTTCGTGCCCGTAGGGGTTAGCGGGCGGCGGATGTCGTACTCCGAGAGCCCATCGAGCTTCCACACCAGGGCGTCACGCCCTTCTTGCAGGTATCGGAGAAGGTCCGCTTTCGGGTTCGGTTCGATCATGCCGGGCAGTCTTCCACCCGGCACTGACAGCCGAGCTCCACCGAAGGCCCGCCGAGGACGGGTTAGTTCTCACTCAGGGCTCCGGTGCCCCCTCGGCTCTCATGCAGCCAGGAGTGACATCAAAAGCTACTGACATTGATCTTGCCTGAGGCCGCGGACCGACTCCTCGAGTCGCCTCGAAATGACTCCCCTTGGAAGTGACACAGCCAGGCGCCAACGCGGCCGGTTCCGGTGCCGGTGGGGGTGGTCAGGACGGCCTTGGTGCGTACTCGGGCGCGGGCGCCGGAGGCGGTGGTGCGCCGTTGGGTGTGGCGGGCGGCGATATGGGCGAGTTCGGGTAGGTCGGTGATGCCCCCGGTTTCGACGGCGGCCAGGACCTGCCGGAGGGCGGGGACGAAGGCGGCGCCTTTGTTCTTGGTGTAGAACTGCGAGACCAGGGAGGGGTCGCGGTCGATGATGTGGGCGATGTCGCGTTTGGTGTAGCCGGCCTGTTGAAGGCGGTCGGCGAGGCGGGCTGCTTCGTTCAACTCGCGCTGGTGTTCTGGCCGGTTGCGGCGGGTGCGGGGCGGCATCAGGCCTCCCGTTCAGCGGTGAGGGCTGCACGGCCGGCATCCCGCAGCGTAAGGAGTTCTTCTTCGGTGGTGGGGGCGGTGACCGGGCCTGTGAGGTGGCCGCGCAGGAGGTAGTCGCCGGGCTGGTGGTGGTAGGGCCAGTTCTGGGGCTGGGTGAGGTAGAGGGCGTCGGTACGGAACGCGACGACGCTACCGGGCTCGGTGTGCAGGGCGCCGGCTTCGCTTGGGTGACGCGGTTCTCTTTCGCATGCCTGCATGCGGGGGGGGGTGCCCCTATCTGTTTCGTCAACCCCGGTGGGGTCGGCTTGTAGGGGTTGATCGTGGTTTTCGGGAACGTCCCGCGGATCGGGGTGTTCCCGGCGGATCGGGTGGCTGATGGGCAGCCCGGTGGCCGGCAGGGCCGGATTGGCCGTGCCGGTACGCGGGCGTGATGGGGCCTGGAGGGTAGGGCGGTGGAGTCGTCAGGCGGCGAGGTCGACGTCGCCCGGGGTGCGTGCTTCGTAGAGGGCCCCGGTGCGGATCATCGCGTGGATGACGTTCACGCGCTGGCGGGCCAGGCGGAGGATCGCCTGGGTGTGGGTCTTGCCGCGTGCGCGTTGCCGGTCGTAGTAGATCCGGGAGGACAGGTCGGCTTTGCAGCCGATCGCGGCGAACGCGGCCTGGAACAGGGCGCGTTTGAGGAGCCGGTTGCCGCGGTGGGGTGCGTGCTCGCCGCGGATGGAGGTGCCCGAGGACTTCGTGGCGGGCGCGAGTCCGGCATAGGAGGCGAGGTGCCCGGCGGTGGGGAAGCCGGTGCCGTCACCGATCGCGACGATCACGGCCGCCGTGGTCCTGACGCCCAGGCCGGGCAGGGACGTCAAGAGGTGGAAAAGAGGGAGGGCCTCCAGCAGGGCGGCGATCTCCTGCTCGGCCTGGCGGCGCTGGGTGTGGGCGGCGGCGAGCTGGGCGGCAAGTCCTGGCACGATCAGCGCGCTGGCCTCGGTGCCCGGAACGACCAGGGTCTGCTCGGCGAGCGCGTCGAAGATCTCTGCGGTCAGGTGGTGGGCCTTGCGCGAACCGTGCACCTTGAGCAGGGCCTCGCAGCGGGCCCGGCCCAGTTTCCTCAGTCTCGCCGGGGAGCCGTGGCGCTGAAGGAGGGCCTGGACATAGGGGTAGGCCAGGCGCGGGCCGAGCACACGCTCGAGAGAGGGGTGGATCTGGGAGAGCAGGCCGCGCAGCCGGTTGGTGGCGCGGTTGACCTCGCCGGCCAGGTCGTTGTCGTAGCCGGTGAGCATGGTCAGCTCGGCCAGCACCTCGTCGTCGCGGTCCACCGCGCGCAGTGTGTGCGGCATGGTGCGGGCGGTCTCGGCGATCACGAACGCGTCGCGGGCGTCGGTCTTGGCCTCGCCCGGGTGCAGATCGGCGGCCCGCCGCATCGACAGCCCGGGCAGGTAGGCCACCCGGCAGCCGGCCGCGCGGGCCACCGTCAACGGCAGCGCGCCGATGTTGGCGACCTGGTCCACGATCACCAGAACGGTGCCGAACTTCGCCACCAGCTTGGTGAACAGCTCCAGCAGTCTCGGCTCGGTGTTGGGCAGCCGCTTGTCGTGCACGGTTCTGCCGTCCGCGGTCCGGCCGTGGGCGTGGTGGAACTCCTTGCCCAGGTCCAGGCCGAGGAAGAGATCTATCGCGGTCGTGTCGACCATGTGCGCGTGCCCCTCGCCACTCGTCTCCTCAGCTCCCGGCCGTCCCTGCGGCACCACACGCCGGCAACCACGTTACGCAGACATGCCGCCCGTGAAGCGGCCCGGCATTGCGCCGGACCAGGCGGTCGTCAGGCCCCTCATCAGCGGTCAAGCGGTGCCCCGAAGCCCGGCGGCAACACCCCCCAGGTCATCCGTACGACAGGGGGCACACAGCCATACCGGACCCGGGGGCCAGGCGCCCCATTGCGGGGCCACGAAAAAGGTAACGGGGGCAGGTCGTCCCGGCTGGCGAATTGGACTGGACCAACATCTTGACAGGGGTTTCCTGTCACTTCTTAAATCATGGTGTGAAGTAATGCTGTTTCCCCCCCACCCTGTTGCCGCCGTTCCTGTCCAGCCCCCACTTCCTGTCTGTCATAGACATGCCATTGCGCGGTTTCCTGGAGTGGTCGTGGGTGAGCCGCGGAGCGCGCCGGTTGCTGACGACAGAACAGGACGGCACGCATGACCACGACGCTTCAGTCCAAGCCCGCCATACGTGGTGCACTCGGCACGGCGGTTGCCGTCCTCCTCCTCGCGGGTCTGAACTCCATCCCTGCAACCGCAGCCGCGGCGGCCACGGGCCAGATCACCGGACTCGGCGGCAAGTGTGTGGACGTCGCGGGCGCTGCGACGGCCAACGGTACGGCCGTCCAGCTCTACGACTGCAACGGCACCGCAGCACAGCAGTGGACGGTCGGCGACGACGGCACCGTCCGCGCGCTCGGCAAGTGTCTGGACGTCGCCTCGGCCGGCACGGCCGACGGCACGCGGGTCCAGCTGTGGGACTGCAACGGCAGCGCCGCCCAGCAGTGGACCGTCACCGCGGCGCGCGACATCGCCAACTCGCAGGCCGACAAGTGCCTCGACGCGACCGGCAACAGCTCCGCCAACGGCACCCGGCTGCAGATCTGGACCTGCACCGGCGCGGCCAACCAGAAGTGGACCGCGCCGGGCGGCGGCACTCCCCCGGCGCCCGGCCCCGGGGCCATGGCCGTCGCGCCGTACCTCTACAACGGCTGGGGCAGCCCGCCGAACCCCACCACCGTGATGAACGCGACCGGCGTGAAGTGGTTCACTCTCGCCTTCATCCTCAGCAACGGGTACTGCAATCCGCAGTGGGACGGCAGCCGCCCCCTCACCGGCGGTGTCGACCAGCAGACCGTCAACACCGTGCGCGGCGCCGGCGGTGATGTCATCCCGTCGTTCGGCGGCTGGAGCGGCAACAAGCTGGAGAGCTCCTGCGGCAGCGCGGGCGAGCTCGCCGCCGCCTATCAGAAGGTCATCAACGCCTACGGCCTGAAGGCGATCGACATCGACATCGAGGCCGCCGCGTACGACAGCCCGGTCGTGCAGCAGCGCACGGTCGACGCGCTCAAGACGGTCAAGGCCAACAATCCGGGCCTCAAGGTCTACGTCACCTTCGGCACCGGGCAGAACGGGCCCGACAGCAGCCTCATCAGCAAGGCCGCCGCGTCCGGGCTGACCGTCGACAGTTGGACGATCATGCCCTTCAACTTCGGCGGCGCGGGACAGAACATGGGCCAGCTCACCGTCCGGGCGGCAGAGGGACTGAAGACGGCGGTGAAGAACGCCTACGGGTACACCGACGACCAAGCCTACCGCCACACTGGCATCTCCTCGATGAACGGCATCACCGACAACAGCGAGACGGTGACCGTCGACGACTTCCGCACCATCCTGGCGTACGCGCAGCAGCGGCATCTGGCGCGGCTGACCTTCTGGTCCGTCAACCGCGACCGGCCCTGCACCGGTGGCGGCGCCGACACCTGCTCCGGGGTCGCGCAGCAGCCGTGGGACTTCACCCGCGTCTTCGCCCAGTACAACGGCTGACCCCCGGTTCGTCCTCTTCCCCCTCCGTCCTTCACTCGAGCCGCCCCGGCGGTACAGGAGTTGACACGATGCTTCGCTTCTCGCGACCGCCTGCCGGTGGCCGCCTCCACGGACCCCCCATGAGCCGGGTCCGTCGTCCCTGGACCGCTGTCCTCGCGGCCGCCGCCACCGCGGCCTCGGTCCTCACCGCCGTCCAGCCCGCGCAGGCCGCGGCGCCGTCGGGTTCGGCCGCCGTGGCCGCCCTGCCGACGGGCTGGTCGACCGTGGTGAACAGCGGCAGCGGGAAGTGCCTGGACGCCCGGGCGGCCGGGACGGTCAACGGCACGGCCGTCCAGCAGTACGCCTGCAACAACACCACCGCACAGCAGTGGAGTTTCACCCCAACCAGCGACGGCTACGTGCGCATCGGCAACCGCAACGACGCCCAGCAGGTCGTGGACGTGAGCAACGTGTCCACCGCCGACAACGCGGCCGTGCACCTGTGGACGTACGGCGGCGGGAACAACCAGCAGTGGCAGGCCGTCGACGAGGGCGGCGGCGCCTACCGCTTCGTCAACCGGCACAGCGGCAAGTGCCTGGACGTACCGTCCGCCTCCACCGCCGACGGCGTCCAGCTGGTGCAGTACACCTGCAACGGCACGGCCGCGCAGCGCTTCCAGGTCACGCCCGTGACCACCGCCCCCGGCGACGTCGACCTCGGCCCCAACGTGGCCGTCTTCGACCCGTCGATGCCGTCGTCCACCATCCAAAGCCAGCTGGACAGCATCTTCCGCCAGCAGGAGACCAACCAGTTCGGCTCCCAGCGCTACGCGGTCCTGTTCAAGCCGGGCACCTACAGCAACGACGTCAACGTCGGCTTCTACACCCAGGTCCTGGGCCTCGGCCAGTCGCCCGACTCCGTCACGATCAACGGTGCCGTGCACGTGGAGGCGGACTGGTTCCCGCCGCAGAACGCCACCCACAACTTTTGGCGCGGCGCCGAGAACCTCTCGGTCAACCCGACCGGCGGCACCGACCGGTGGGCGGTGTCCCAGGCGTCCGGGTACCGGCGCATGCACGTCCGCGGCAACCTGGAACTCAGTGACGGCGGCTGGTCCAGCGGCGGCTTCATGGCCGACAGCAAGATCGACGGCCAGGTGCGCTCCGGCACCCAGCAGCAGTGGCTGACCCGCAACTCCCAGCTCGGCAGCTGGACCGGCTCTAACTGGAACATGGTCTTCGTCGGCAGCCAGGGCGTGCCGGGCAACACGTTCCCCAACCCGCCGTACACGACGGTCAACCAGACGCCAACCGTCCGTGAAAAGCCCTTCCTGTACGTCGACGGCTCGGGCGCCTACCGCGTGTTCGTGCCTGCTCTGCGGACCGGCTCCGCCGGCACCACGTGGGCGAACGGGAACGCGCCCGGCACCTCGCTCGGCATCGACCAGTTCTACGTGGTCAAGCCCGGCGCGACGGCCGCACAGATCAACGCCGCCCTCGCCGAGGGCAAGAACCTGCTCGTCACCCCGGGCGTCTACCACCTGAACCAGACCCTGCGGGTGACCCGGCCCGACACCGTGGTCCTCGGACTGGGACTGGCCACCTTCATCCCGGACAACGGCATCACCGCCATGACGGTCGCCGACGTCGACGGTGTGAAGATAGCCGGCGTCCTGTTCGACGCCGGCACCACCAACTCGCAGACACTGGTGGAGATCGGCCCGGCCGGCTCGTCCGCGAGCCACGCCGCCAACCCGACCTCCCTGCACGACGTGTACTTCCGCGTCGGCGGCGCGGCCGTCGGCAAGGCGACGACCAGCCTCGTCATCAACAGCGACCACGTCATCGGCGACCACATGTGGATCTGGCGCGGCGACCACGGCAGTGGCATCGGCTGGAACACCAACACCGGCGACACCGGCCTGATCGTCAACGGCGACGACGTCACCATGTACGGCCTGTTCGTCGAGCACTACCAGAAGCACCAGACCATCTGGAACGGCAACGGCGGCCGCACGTACTTCTACCAGAACGAGATGCCCTACGACCCGCCCAACCAGGCCGCTTGGATGAATGGCTCCACCCAGGGCTACGCCGCCTACAAGGTCGCCGACCACGTCACCAGCCACCAGGCCTACGGCCTCGGCAGCTACTGCTACTTCAACGTCAACCCGTCCGTAGCTGCCGAGCGCGCCTTCGAGGCCCCCAACAACCCGAACGTCCGCTTCCAGAACATGGTCACCGTCTCGCTCGGCGGCACCGGCACCATCCGGCACGTCATCAACGACCGCGGTGGCCCCTCCAACTCGTCCACCAACGTCGCCAACCTGGTGAGCTACCCGTGAGGCGGCTGACAGCACGACTGCTGACGCTGCTGGCTCTGGTGCTGGGGCTCACCACCCCGGCCAACGCCGGGTCCGCCGCACCCCAGGCGGCTCCGTTCAAAGTCATCGCCTTCTACAACGGCACCTGGGACGCCGCGCACATCGACTTCGTCAAGGAAGCCAACCAGTGGTTCCCCCAGGCCGCCGCCCAGAACAACTTCACCTACGTGGCGACCACCGACTGGAACCTGCTGGCGAACGGAGGGGTGAACGACTACCAGGTCGTCCTGTTCCTCGACGACGCACCGCAGACGGCCGCCCAGCGATCGGGCTTCGAGCAGTACATACGGGCCGGCGGAGGCTGGATGGGCTTCCACGTCTCGGCCTTCACCACGAACGCCGGGGCCTGGCCCTGGTACTACAACACCTTCCTCGGCAGCGGGAACTTCCAGTCGAACACCTGGGGACCCACGACTGCGATTCTGCGCACCGAGGACCGCACCCACCCCTCCACCTCCGGGCTGCCCGCGACGTTCACCTCGGCAGTCAGCGAGTGGTACAGCTGGTCCAACGACCTGCGGACCAATCCGAACATCAAAGTCCTGGCGTCCGTCGACCCCAGCAGCTTTCCACTGGGCACGGACCCGAACCAGTCTTGGTACAGCGGCTACTACCCGATCCTGTGGACCAACACCCAGTACAAGATGCTCTATGCGAACTTCGGACACAACGCCATGAACTATGACACCAACACCCGACTGTCCTCCACGTTCGCCAGCCCTCCACAAAACCGCTTCCTCATCGACGGACTCAAGTGGCTCGGCGGAGCGAGCAACAACCCCGCACCCACCGACCCGATCTCCGGAACGGCCTGGTACACGCTCGCCAACAAGGCGAACGGGTCCTGCGTCGACGCACGCGCGGCCGGCACCGCCAACGGCACGCCGATCCAGCAGTACACCTGCAACGGCACCCTTGCCCAGCAGTTCCAATTCCGGTCCACCGACGGCGGATACACCCGGATCGCAAACCGCGGCAACCCCCAGCAGGTCATCGATGTCACGGACGTCTCCACCGCCGACAACGCGCCACTTCAGCTGTGGTCCTACGGCGGCGGCGCCAACCAGCAGTGGCAACCCGTGCGAGAAGCCTCGGGCAGTTACCGCTTCGTGGCCCGGCACAGCGGCAAATGTCTCAGCACGACCGGCAGTTCCGTGAACGGGGTGCAACTGGTGCAGCGCCCCTGCGACAACTCCACCGCCCAGAGCTTCGGACTGTCCCCCCAGTCATGACCCCCCGCCGTGGCAGCACCCTCCCACCCGGGCGGGGCTGCCACGGCCGCTGCGATCGTGAGGCTTCCACCCGCGTCCAGGGCGGGTCTGTACGGTCTTCGGCTCTGGCCCGTAATCGGTGGTTGCGCTGTGTAGTGATCACTGGAGGAGGATGCGGTGGCGGAGTAGGGGGAACCCGGCTCGGCCGTGCATCTGCCTCATGATCTTCTTGGTTCGCGTGTTGACGCCCTCGGTGCGGCCGTTGTGGTACGGGAGGGTGAGTCCGGCGTCGACGGCGGCGCGGTCGAGTTCGAGGTCGTTCGCGAAGGAGTGCAGGTGGGGCAGGTCGGCGGCGCGGACCATCGACTACATCGACGCCTGGCTGTACCGGGGACCCAGCACCGCTCCAACAGGAGCCTTGGCAGCCACAACCGACCCCACGTGCACAGCGGTCGACGCAACCACCACACGATGCACCTTCGGGTTCGTCATGGGCGAAGGCTGGCTCCAGAACGCCGACGGCACCTGGCACCTCCACGTCAACGCAACCGCGCTGGACGGCGACTATCACCGCACGGCAGCGGCTTCCGTCAACGTCCAGCGAGCCTCGAAGTTGACGACTAACGCAGCACCTGAGCCTGTAACTAAGGGCAAACCGATCACCGTTACGGGCGCACTGAGCCGGGTCAGCTGGAACGATTCCCAGTACTACCGCTACGCTACTCAGCCGGTGCGCCTGCAGTTTCGCACACCGAGCGGAACCTACAGCACCGTCAAGACGGTGACCGCCAGCTCCACCGGCTACCTGAAGACCACCGTCACCGCCACCCGGGACGGATACTGGCGCTACAGCTACGCTGGCAACACCACCACCGCAGCAGGCAACGCACCAGGCGACTACCTCGACGTACGGTAACAAGCAGCACCGAGTGCCGGACTCCGGTCATCGCGCTGGATATCGTCGTTTGCCGAGCCGCGGGCGCCGATGAAGACCACGGCTCCACTGATGACCGCGGAGATTCCCGGTGAGTTTGCCCAGGACATCTCATCCGGGCGGCCGAGGGCACACGCACACTGCGGGATGCGCCGTCCCTGCCGCCCGGGCCTTCATCCGCTGGTACCGCGACTCCGACCGCGACCCGAAGGCGCTCCCCAAGCTGTTCGAGGACTGGGAGACCGAGACCATATACGCCGACGACTGGGCCCGCGCTGTTCCGCCCGCGCCTCCCGCCAGCCCACCTGCCCCGCCCGGCCTCACAACGCGCGGACGAGGCTGAACACGACGCCGTTTCTCAGGCGTTCCTGCCGGGGAGGACGGTGAGCACACTTGCGTCCCACTGGGTCCAGCTGTCGGGCCCAGTGGTGCGGCCCGCGACGGCGGACGACGAGGTCGAGATTCCCCTGGTGTTTCCGGGGCTGAATGTCAGTCATTGCTCCGCCCCCTTCCACCGAATTGGAAGCGTCAGCCTCGATTCGTCAGCGGGGTTGCATCGTTGATCGGCGTGGCGGTTCGCCCTGTCTGTCCCGCGTGATGGCGGGTGGGGCCGTCGCATGACGCTGCGGATGCGCCGGGTTCCACGGGCCCGGGGGTGGTACTCGTCTCCTCCGTTCTGGTCTTCGTCGGGGCGGTGTCCACTCGTCAGGTGACGGACGGGAGTTCGGTGAGCCTGCGCCAGCAAGTGGTGAATGCCTCGGCCCAGGGCCAGGTGGCGTCGATACGGAGCCAGCGCCTTCGGGCGTGTTTCGCGAGGCGTGCGGGCAGGTGGTAGAGACGAAAGCGCATGGTGGAGGGCTCGGCGTCGGCCAGGCCCTCGATGTCGTGCAGGCTCAGCAGACGGACCCAGGCGTCGAGGTCTGCGGCCAGGTTCGCAGCGAGCATCCAGCCGCGATTGACGTCGAAGGACTGCGAGGGCAGGTTGTGCAGGCCCAACGCCTTGTTCGTCCGCACCCGGTCCTCCACTTCGGCGTGATCGCGGTGGAGCACGTCGAGGAACTGCGGCTGGTGGGTGCCGGCAATGCCCCACATCCGGCCGATGTTCGTCGCGGTGATGCTGTAGCGCCAGCCGGTCCTCTTCTCGAAGTCGGTCAGCTTCCTGGCCTGCCGGCCCGAGGGCCGGACGCGGCAGACGATCAGCCGGGTGCCCTTCGGCCAGCCCGTCCGGGTGTTCAGCCCGGTCAACTCTGCTACGAAATAGCCCTCCTGGAGCGAGCCGTCCTGCTTCAGCGAGGTCTCCCACGCGCTCGCGGGCAGCTTGGCGATCGCCTTCTCGTCGTCATCGGTGATCTTCCAGCCGACCGAGAAACGCACCGCGCGCCGAGCGGTGTTCAGCGCGACCAGATGCTCCAGTAGGCCGTGGGTGGCGCCCGCTCCGTCGACGCGGATGAGGAGCTTGGCGGCGCTGGAGTGCGGTATCTGCGCCAGTGCGGCGGCCAGGACCCGCAGGTGGTCGACGACCGTGTTCGCACCGGCGTTCCCGGGCCGCAGTTCCATCGCGAGGACCTCGCCGGTGTTCGCGCACCAGGCAGCAAGCGGATGGAAGCCGAAAGTACCCTTGAAGGTGGCCGCGGCTCGCTCCTTCTTTGACACGGTCGTGATGATCGTGGCGTCCATGTCGACCACGATCCAGCCCTTCAGGTGCCGTCCCGCGACCGTCAGCCAGGGGAAACCGCCGGGCCGCAGGTGCAGCAGGGACCACACATGGCGCCGCACCCGCCGCCGGGCCTTCGCGATCAACACCAGGGTGGTGTCATCCAGGGCCGCCAGCGTGCGGCGGATGGTGGAGTCCGAGGTGGCCGGGCCGAACAAGGGCCGGTGATGCAGGCCGAGTTGCTCGGCCTCGCTCAGGTTCGCCGCGCCAAGCGCGATCGCTACCGCGAGCCGGACCACCACCGTCGCACGGTCACGCCAGCCGCGCCCCGTGCCGACCGGTAGCACGGCGGCGAGACCACCCGTCAGCCCGACCCGGTCCGCGCACTTGCGCAACAGCACCGCTCCCGCATGTCCGACCAGCCCCCGCCGTCGGTCCGCACGCGCAGACCACGGTCCCACCCTGTACGCTCGCTCACCAGAAAGGTCAGGGTCCCTTGCATGATCGAGATCTGTCCGGTTGTTCGGGATGACCCAGAGTTGGGTTGGGTGTCCTGCTTCGGGCAGGGGGTGAACGCAATGCAGGCACGGACCCGGTGATCATGTGAGTGTCGAAGTCCCATGACCACTTGGCGAGTCCGTGCCTGCTCCTGCATCTTCCCCTATGCCCTCGGGCCTGGGCCAACTGGCCCTGGCCCCTGCCCCGGCCCCGCTGTCGGACGCGGTCCGTCTGTGCGATTTCCTGGCCCACTTGCCCGATCCACGGGGCGTTCGTGGGCGCCGCTATCTGCTGTCCGCGCTGGTGGCCGCCGCGGCGGCGAGTGTGCTGGCCGGTGCCCGGTCGCTGACCGCGATCACCGAGTGGATCACCGACGCCCCGGCGTGGGCCTGCCGGGCGCTGGGGTTCCCCATCGACCCGCTGACCGGCGAGGTGTCCACACCGCACCCCCACACCCTGCGCCGCCTTCTCGTCCAACTCGACGGCGACAGCCTGGACCGGGCGATCGGCGCGTTCCTCGCAGCCCGCACCCGCCCGGCCGGCCCCTCACTGCGGGCGGTCGCGGTGGACGGGAAGACGGTGCGTGGCTCGCGCACCGCCACCACCCCAGCCGTCGCCCTGCCGGCCGCGATGGAGCACACCGGCAGTGTCCTGGCCCAGCGTCAGGTAGCCGACAAGAGCAACGAAATACCCGCCTTCGCCCCGCTGTTGGACACCCTCGACCTCACCGGCACTGTGATCACCGCGACGCCCTGCACACCCAGCACGCCCACGGTGCCTATCTCCGCGCCCGCGGCGCCCACTACATCGCCGTCGTCAAGGCTAACCACCCCGGCTTGTTCGACCGCATCCGCCGCCTGCCATGGCGCGACATTACGCTGGACCACTACGACCGCACCCGCGCCCACCACCGCGAGGAGATCCGGCGCCTGAAGACCGCCGCGTTCGCGCACCTCGACTACCCCGATGCCGCCCAGGCCCTCCAAGTCGTGCGCTGGAGACAGGACAAGACCCGGGGAAAACTGACCATCGAGCGGGTCTATCTGATCACCAGCCTGCTGCCCGGTGCCGTCAGCGGTGCCCAGCTCGCAGCATGGATCAGAGGCCACTGGCACATCGAAAATCTCCTCCACCACGTCCGTGACCGCACGTTTCGCGAGGACGACTCAAAGATCCGCACCGGGGTCCTGCCCCGCGTCATGGCCAGCCTGCGCAACCTCGCCATAGGCACCCATCGCCAGGACGGCCACACCAACATCGCCGCCGCACTTCGCCACACCGCCCGCGACTACCACCGGCCCCTGACCGCCCTCGGCCTCACCGGATGAACCCGGACAGAAGCTGATCATGCAAAGGACCCTGCCAGAAAGGTGCCCTGACTCTTGTGCCGATACGACGTAGACACTCGCATTCTCACAGGTCAAGGCACCTTTTCTGCTACTGGGGCGTCAGATCACCCAATTCCGCTGCATAGCCAGGGCTAATGAGACGGGACAGTTGACGGTGGGGGCGGCAAGCGATCGTCTCTATCACGGCCTACGATCGGGGCGACATCACTCCATCGGCTCCAGGATGCGGTCGAGTGTCCGGCGCCCCATTGTGCTCATCGTCGGATTGCTCTCGACGTAGTACCAGACGACACCCATCGCCTGTTGGAACGCCCATGCCTTGCCGCGCTCCCACTCCAGATCGTCACAAACCAGTGTCCGCCGGAGCACTTCCCGCGGGCCTGGCTGCAACAGGTGCCAGGCGCTGACCAGATCCAGCGCGGGGTCGGCCGGGCCGAAGCCGCCGGTGTCGAGTACGCCGCTGAGCCGGTCTCCCGCGACCAGTACATTGCCGGGAATCAAGTCACCGTGGCTCATCACGTCGGCACCCGTGCGTGGCAACTCCCGAAAGTGGCTCCACACCTGGCGCAGCCGGGGCACGTCGAGCAGCCCCTTGCTCTCCTCGAAGCACTTCGCCATCCAGTCGTCGTGGTGAGCGAGAACGCCGCCACGACCTTCGCCGCTGAAAAGCCGCCCCCGCGTCTCGGCGTCCCGCAGGGCTGCGATGAAGGCCGCAAGGTCCTCGGCAAAAGCGTCCGACCCACTCGGGTCGGCATCAGAGGCGACCGTTCCCGGCAGCCATGTCTGGACCGACCACGGCATGGGGTAACCCGCTCCAGGCTTTCCCAAGGCGACGGGTTCCGGGACGGGGAACCGAGACACCTGTGCCAGCTCCGCGCTCGCCTTGGTTTCCTGTTCCAGAACCGCCAGCGCCTCGGCAGCATCGGCCAGACGCAGTGGGAAACGCGCAGAGAGGTCGTTCCCGATGCGGAAGATGGCGTTGACCGTCCCGGTCGACGACAGGGGTTGGATCGCCTTGCCGCTCCACTGAGGGAACTGTTCTTGGATCAAGGTCGCAACGATTTCGGTGGTCATGTCCACTTGATCATCGTGCATGGTCACTCTTGCAGGCCCTTCCACTGGTCCAGCTCGAAACGCCGGAACCACACCAAATCAACTGAGACGACAGCCAGTATTCATACGCCAGGGTCCAGATCAACTGAGATTTTTGGCCACCCAGGTGTCTCAACCGTTCTGGTCGCCCCAGATCACAGCCGCGGCTTCGGACCAGATCATCTGAGACGGGACAGATCCGGTTCGCCCGAGAACGACGTCGACAGAGTGTCGCCGTGCCGTCAGCTGGCAGTATCCTCCATGAATCCTGACTTTGACGAGTCCCCTTGTTCATCTCGTCACGGTTTCGACGAGCCTCTGAACCCACTTGCGGCGATAAACGCGATAGCCGCTGATGACGGCCTTCACGATTTCCTCGCTGTTGATGGCGACAAAGACGATTGGGAACGGGAGATCCCATACGAGCGCCGCCATAAATGTCAGCGGAATGGCGATCAGCCACTGGCAGGCCAGATCCGCCCTCAATATGTAGACCGTGTCTCCCCCGGCCCTCAGGAGACCGTTCTGGAGAGTCATGCATGTCATCCGGAAAATGAACACGAATGCCAAGACGACGGCGGTGTCCCGCGCGACGCCGATCGTCTCGCCGTCGATGTCCCCGTAGATCTTCCCCACCCAGAAGCTGGTCAACAGCAGGAGCAGACTGCATACGGCCGCGACAGCCGTGCTCCAGATCAACAGAGCCTTGCTCATGGACCATGTGCGCTCTTCGTCGGCGCCTCCCCCGATGCTGTTCCCGATGAGCACCGCCGCCGCCGTGGCCACACCGTTCGCGAAGGCCACGGCGGTGTCTTCGATCGGGTTGATCATCGACAGAACCGCCAGCTCCTGTGTGCCGGCCCGACCGACGATGATGCTGTAGAAGAAGATTCCGATCGCCCACGACATCGAACCGAGGGATACCGGAAGGCCGACACGCCAGATCTTCTGCAGGATTCCGTTGCCGATATCGTCGCGGAGGTCCCGGATGCGGAAGGCCATGGGGTGGCGCCTTCCGTACAGGTACACGATGAACAGAAGGCATTCCGCGTAGGTGCTGATGACGGTTGCCCAGGCCGCCCCGGCCAGTCGCAGTTCAGGCATTCCCCAGTTGCCGAAGACAAGACCGTACGCCAGAGCCACATGGAGGAACAGGCCGATCAAGGCAAGATTCATGGCCGTCTTCGCCTGACCCAGGCTCCGCAGACTCGCGGCCAGCACCGATATCACAGCGAAGGGAATGATCATCGGAATCACAGTTCTGATGTATTCGGTACCCAGCGATATCAGGCGGGGATTCTCCGTGCCCACCGCCATGATCTCCCTCGCCCAGACGAAGCAGACGGTGCAGATGACCACGGCGATCGCGCCGGCGATCACAACGGTCAACGCCGTGGCCTGGCGGGCTTTCTGCACACTGCCGCTGCCCCAGAACTGTGCGACGATGACCGCGCCGCCATTGGCCGTTCCCAGCATGGCCATGATGACGATGAAAATGACGCGGCTAGAATAGCCGATGGCGGCTATCTCATCGGTACCCAGGTGCGATACGAAAAGTGCGTCGACAATTGTCCTGGACGAGGACATGAGGGACTGCAGCGTCACAGGAACCGCCGTGGTGCACACCAACACTATGAACCTGCGGTCGAGCGCCAACCTGAAACCGCTGTGCACCCCCTCTCCCGCGCCGTCCACCGTATGCGTCACGGTCATGCCGTCTCATCTTCCCGAGTGCGTTGGAGTTCACGACTGTCAGCCTGCGCGGGCGGGCCGGGGATGACGGTCTCGTGCCCTTCCCCCCGGCCCGCGACGTTCCGGCGCGGTCGCCGGTGGCGCGGTCTCAGCGCAGCGCTTTGGCTTCCGGAGCCACGACCTTGACAGCGACACGCTCGGCTTCCCGAAGGATGGTGTCGCGGAACTGCGTGCTCAGCTCGAGGACAGGGGCCAGAACGCGGCACTCGTCGATGCTCTGGTCGCTGTAGGGCAGGGCGAGCCCGGCCAGCGGGACACCTCGCGAGAGGCGTGCTCGTCGAACATCGTGCTGATCCAGGGGGCGGGAGCGTGCGTCTGGCGATCGGCACATTCGCCGCCTCGCTGCCGCGGACTCACCCTCGATCCGCCCCTCGCCGGAGGATCTCAACCTCGAACCACGGAACACTTCTTGTCAGCTCCGAACCATCCCCACTGGGAGCAGGACAGTCCCGGGGACGCGCCGTGGACCGACTGAGCGAAGATCCACCGCTGCTCGGCTTCTGCCGCCGAACTCTCAGTTGGCGCCACCAAGGCTGCGGATCATCCGGCTCCACAGGTGCGTCCGGCAGCGCCGAAAAGGCGCCGGCCTTTGCGTGCCAGCTGCGGAAGACGCCACGGAACATCGGGGGGGCTCGTGCGGTAAGGGGCCCCTCAAAGAAGCCACTGTGCTCTCCTTCGCTGTTCCGTGACCGCTAACGTGATCGTTAACGTGACCGCTAACGGGATTCTCGCTCAGGGGAGCAGATTCCGTCAACGCCCGCCGCCAGACGGCTCACGATCCGCCGGTGGCGTTCTGGCGCTGCCTTGCTCTCGTGGCAGTGCCGGGCTGGTGATGGCGCGGCAGGCCGGTGAACCTGATTGACTTGGACACAGGGCGGCACAGGAACAGAAGTGAGTGGGCAGCGTGGCCGGACAGCAGGAAACGGAAGACCAGCGGGCGGGGGGTGTGAGAACCGTCAAGCGCGTCACGCTCCGCGACGTTGCTCAGGCGGCAGGCGTGTCTCATCAGACCGTCTCCCGGGCGATCAACGGCAAGGGGGAGATCGACCCGGGGACTCAGCAACGCGTGCTCGATGTCGCAAGGCAGTTGCGGTACCGGCCCAGCCGGTTCGGCCGGGGGCTGGTCCGCCCGGACGTCGTATCCGTCGGGCTCATCGTCCCCGACGTGGTCAACCCCTTCTTCCCAGAGTTCGTGGCAGGAGTGATTGCGGCCGCGGACGAACGCGACTGGCAGGTGCTCGTGGCCAGCACCGAGAACGATCGGTCCCGGGAGCTGGCCTTGGTCCGCTCACTCGGCCAACAGGTTGACGCTCTTGTCGGCTACATCAGCCATCCCGATGCGCAGCTCGAGCCGTACGTGGGCACCGTGCCGCTGGTTCTGGTCGATCGCGGGCTGGACTCGTCGAACCACGCGTTGGTCGACATCGACACCGCGGCCGGAATCCGGGCCGGGATGCAGCACCTCATCGACCGGGGTCACCGCCGGATCGGCATGATCGACTGCGAGTGCGTGAGCGCCCCAATGGTCCGGCGCCGCACCTTCCTCGAAGTCGTCGGCGAACATGCGCTGCCCGTCGACGAGGGCTGGGTTGTCATGGGTGAGCAGTCCCCGGCCGGGGGCGCCGCCGCGTTCGAGGCGCTGTACGCCGCGCGCCCAGACCTCACCGCCGTGGTCGCCTTCAACGACCTGGTTGCGATCGGCGCGCTCCGGGCCGCCCGCCGCCTCGGCGTCCAAGTACCGGACGACTGCGCACTGGTCGGCTACGACGGGCTGAGCGTCGTCGATCTGGTCGACCCGCCACTGACCACCCTCCACCTCGACAAGCGACGGCTGGGCGAACTGGCCATCCACCAAGTCGACCAACTCCTCGCAGGCGAACTGCCACCCCCTATCGTCCTGACACCCAGCTTGAATGTCCGCGGCACGACGTGACCCACCTTTGACCTCGATCCGTGAGCGGGTTCGGTCGCTGAGTGGCTCGGTGGTTCGCCCGTAATATCCCCTGACGTCGGGGGTGGGCGGTCGCGTGACGCTGCGGCTGCGCCGGGTTCCGCGGGCCCGGGGTGGTGCGGGTCTCCTCCGTTCTGGTCTTCGTCGGGACGGGCCGGACCGTCAGGTGACGGCGGGAAGTTCAGAGAGTCGCTGCCAGCAGGTGGTGAACGCGTTGGCTCAGGGCCAGGTGGCCTCGATGCGGAGCCAGCGGCGGCGGGCGTGTTTCGTGAGGCGGGCTGGCAGGTGGTAGAGGCGAAAGCGCATGGTGCCGGGCTCGCATCGACCAGATCGGCGGGTCGCGTAGCGCCGGGAGCCTCACCCAGGCGTCGAGGTCGGCGGCCAGGTTCGCGGTGAGCATCCAGCCGCAGTTCACATCCCAGGACTTGGACGGGAGGTTGTGCAGGCCCATCGCCTTGTTCGTGGGGCACCCGGTCCTCCACTTCAGCGTGATCACGGTGGAGGACGTCGAGGATTTGAGGCTGGTGGGAGCCGGCGATGCCCCACATCCGGCCGATGTTCGTCTCGGTGATGCTGTAGCGCCAGCTGGTCTTGCGCTCGAAGTCGGTCAGCTTCTTGGTCTGCCGGCCCGACGGCTTGACCCGCCGGACGATCAGCCGGATGCTCTCGGGCCAGCCCTCCCGGGTGTTCAGGCCGGTCAGCTTGGCCACGAAGTAGCCCTCCTGGAGGGAGCCGTCCTATTTCTGGGAGGTCTCCCAAGCTGTCTCGGGCAGCTTCGTGATCGCGGCCTCGTCCTCATCGGTGATCTTCCAGCCGACCGAGAAGCGCACCGTGCGCCACGCGGTGTTGAGCGCCACGAGATGCTCCAGCAGCCCGTGGGTGACCCCCCTCGTCGACCCGGATGAGGAGTTTTGCCTGGCTGGAGTGCGGTACCTGGGCCAGTGCGGCGGCCAGGACCTGCAGGTGGTCGGCGACGGTGTTGGCCCCGGCGTTGCCGGGCCGCAGTTACATGGCCAGGCACTCAGAGGTGTTCACGCACCAGGCGGCCAGCGGGTGGAAGCCGAAACTGCCCTTGAAGGTGGCCGCCGCCCGTTCCTTGCGGCGCTTTCGCGGTCTGGTCGAGTCCGGTGCCATGAGCCTGTCGGAGGTCGCCAAGGAGACGGGACTCAACTGGCGGACGGTCAGCAAGTACCTGTCTGCCGACGGGCCCGTGTCACCGCCACGCCGGTCACCGAGCGGACGGTCCCGGGCGAGGGTGATCGACGAGTTCGCGCCGCTGGTCGACTCGATGCTGCGGGCGGAGATCCTGATGAAGGCCGCCGTCATCCACGAGCGTCTGGCCACGGAGTACGGATTCACCGGCAACTACCAGCGGACCAAGCTCTACGTCCAGGAAGCCCGCCCCAGGATCGCCGAGGAACTCGGCATCACACCAAAGGAGTTGGCGGGCATGCACCGCCGCTTCGAGGTGATCCCCGGAGCCCAGGCTCAGGTGGACTGGGGCGACGAGGGCAAGGTCCTCGCCCACGTGGGCATCGCGAAGGTCTACTCGTTCCACATGACGCTGTCGTACTCGCGCGACCCGTTCTGCTGCTTCACCACCAGTCAGGACCTGCAGACCTTCTTCGACTGCCACCGCCGGGCGTTTGCCCACTTCAGCGGGGTGCCAATGACGATCGTCTACGACCGCACCAAGACCGTCGTCCGCCGCCACGTCGCCCCCGGGGAGGCCGTCCCGCTGCACCCGGAAGCGGTCGGCTTCGCCGGCCACTACGACTTCGACATCGATGTGCTGGCCGCCTACCGGCCCACCGGCAAGGGCCGTGTCGAACGGCAGGTGCTGATCGTCCGCGACCACGTCCTGTCCGGGCGGGCCTTCTCCTCGGTCGAGGAGCTGGACGCCGCCTTCCTGGCCTGGGTGCCGCAGCGGCGAGCCCAGATCCACAAGACTCACCGGGAGGTCATCGGCGAGCGGGCGGCCCGTGACCACGCGGCCCTCAAGCCGCTGCCACCGACCCCGTATCTGGTGGCCGAGCGGCATCTGCGGCCGGTCGGCAAGGACTGCCTGGTCGCCTTCGGCGGCAACCTCTACTCGGTGCCCGCCCGCCGCGTCCGCCCGCGCCAGCTGGTGGAGATCCGGGCCACGAAGTCGCAGGTCATGCTGCACTCAACCGCCCCCGACCTCAGTGGCGAGACGCTCCTGGCGGTGCACCCGCGGGCGGTCGGCCGCGGGACCCGAGTCGTCGAAGAGAGCCACTGGGACGGCCTGCCCACCGGCAAGGGCCGCCGGACCACCACCGGTGACGTCCCGCCCCGGCCCCGGCACGAACCGCCCTCGGGCGAGGCGGCCGGGCCGCTGCAGGCCCTGCTGAAACGGGCCGCCGCCACCCAGATCGAGGTCGGCCGCCGACCGCTGTCGGTCTATGACGAGCTGACAGGGACCCGGCCCTTCACCACCAACCGAGCGACGAAGGAATCCTCTTGAGCGAGCTGACCGGCAACCGCATCCGCACCACGGCCGGCAAGCTCGGCCTGGCCTTTTTCGCGGCGGTGCGGGATGACCAGGCCGGTGCCCCGGTAGCCGCCGTCCGCGATGACGGTGGTTTTACCGACGGCCTCCTTTGCGCCGGACAGCTCCCATGCCTTGCAATCGTTGCGGTTACCGGGCAGTGGTCGGCCGACGGCGACGACGAGCCGGGTGTCGGCGTCGATGACGACCTGGTGGTTGGTGGAGTACCGGTAATTCTTCGACTGCTCGGCAACGGTGTGGTCGCGGGTGGGCACCAGGGTGCCGTCCACGATCAGCACGGTGTCCCGGCGGAACCGCTTGCGCTGCTGCAGCGCCAGCGCCGGGCCGAGGTGGTCGATGATGCGGTCGGCCGCGGACTTCGACACCCCGAACAACGGGGCGAGTTGGCGCAGTGTGAGGTTGGTGCGCCAGTACGCAGCGACCAGTAGGACCCGGTCCTCCAGCGGCAGGCTCCAGGGTCGGCCCTTGCGGACCGGGTCCGCGCCTTCGCCCCGCAACGCGGTGATCAGCTTGCCGAACTGACGCGGGCTCAACCCGATGAACGGACCTATCCAGGACGGCTCCGACGCCGTGATCACACCAGCCACGGCGAGATCATTTCAGTTGCCGTCGCCCTTTCCTGGGGCCGATCCTGTGCGCTCGGTCAACGAGGAGGACATCGTGGGGCTCGTTCTGTTCCCAGGAGACGACGACACCAGTAGCCCGGACTTGTCCTGGTCCTACACCGGCTTCGGAGTGTTCCGGCGGTGGCTGGCGCAGGCCGAGGAGTTCGCACTCGACGA
Source organism: Streptomyces flavusporus (assembly GCF_046267975.1). Classification (NCBI taxonomy): domain Bacteria; kingdom Bacillati; phylum Actinomycetota; class Actinomycetes; order Kitasatosporales; family Streptomycetaceae; genus Streptomyces; species Streptomyces flavusporus. The sequence continues at coordinate 9,989,124 of NZ_CP176503.1, forward strand.
GATGCACGACTTCGGTGGACAGCGCCCCTGGAACGATGTCTCCACCACCCTGGCGCCACTCCTCAATCATCCCGACGACGGCCCCGACCTCACGCCGATCCAGTGCGCCGCGATCCTGCCCCGCCTGCAGGAGATCGCCGACCAGCCTCAAGAGGGAAGCATCGACCCGCTCCTCCAACGGCACATCGACGACGCACGTCAGTTGGTGGTCGTCCTGCAGCTCTGCATCGAGAAGGATGTCGACCTCCTCTTCGGCTGACGTCGGCCGGCGTTACCGGCTCACTGTGACCAGCAGTTACGGGACAGCTCTCAGGTCCTGCCCTTTCAGGTCCGCGATCGCGCGGCCGGTCGACCGGCTGAGGAGGGCGCACCACTTGGCCACCTGCAGAGCGGCCTCGGACACCGGGCGGTGGCGTCCAGCTGCAGGAGGACCCCCTGGGCGTCGACCTCGGCCTGCCGGTACTTCAGCGCCTCCTTCCACCGCTTGTGGGCATTCTCGGTCCACACCTCACGCTGCTCCGGGAAGCGCTCCGCCCGTGCCAGGGGATCAGCGTGGTGGACAGCTTGTCCAGGTAGTGGTCGATCGTCCTCGCGTAGCTGGCGTACGTGGCCCGCCTCGACTCCCGCAGGGCCCGGAGAGTTTCGGTCCGGACCTGGTGGCGGGCCGTGCTGCGGCTGAGGAGCGCTGCGGTGGCATCCGTCACCGCTGTGCCGAGAGCTCCGACGGTGGCGCCGAGAACCGCGGTGAGTCCTGCGTCCATCGCGCCACTGTGGCGGCCGGCGCGCGGACAGCACGAGACGATGATCAGCCATCCGTCAGAGAGCCGTCGTCCGGGGAGCGCATACGTCCGGGGGACGACCGGCTACCAGCTCCGCCCGTCCGTCGTTCGCAGGGCAAGGACGCAGCACCGAATCATGGAGGCCGGGATGGGACGAGACGCCAAGCGCGCGAAGCAGGCGCGGCGGGACAGGCGCCTGCGTGACGCGGCGCGCGGGGTCCCGTCGGCCACCGTCCACGAGGTGCGCACCCCTGAAGACCTCCGTGACGCCCTCTCCGTGATGCTGCCGCAGCCCAAGACCGGAGACTGGCGCCCGGACGTCATCGGCGTGGACAAGCTCTCCCTGCAGGCTGGCTATGACGGCTGGCCACTCATCAACGGGCACCGGATCACCGAGGCGACGTGCGCCGCGCTCCAAGCCGACCGTCCCGAGCAGGCCGCCGACTTCGTCTTCGAGGACCTGGTCGCGATGGCCAAGGAGATGGGCCCGCCGGACCTCAGCGGCCTCGCCGAGGCCCTCAGCGCCATGGACGGCGGCTGCTCGGGCCTCCAGCTCGACCACGAAGACGGCAGTATGTCCTGCTCGCTCGGGCAGGACTGCCCTGGCGTTGCCCTGCCGCACGCCGGGTGGACCGACTGCCGCGCACAGGGGCCCTGTGCTCACTGCGACGGCCCTCCGGTCAGGTGGGAGTGCGACCGGCAGAGAAGCTGACCGAGAGACAGCGCGCCCCGGGCAGCCGCGGCCGCCGCCGTCGTCGCCGTGTGCCGCCCAACCCTTCCTTCGCCCCATGGACCGCTGCGAGGTGGGCGGGGCTATGTGGCCTTGAGGTCGTCGTCGTCCATCTGCTGCTCGATTTCCCGGGCCGTCCTCATCAGTTCGAGGGCCTCGCGGCGCAGGTCGCTGGCGCGCTCGCGCAGCTGCCGGATGCGCCGGCGCTGCTGCTCCGGGCTGTACTCGTTGACGTACTGCCCGCGCGGCCCCACCAGCAGCCCCTCAGCGACGAGCTGGCGCACCGCGGCCGCGGCTTCCTTGGTGCCGATGCCGAACGTCCGGGCGATCTCGTCGCGGTTCATGAACCGCTCGCCGGGCAGGTAGCTGCGGTGGATCACCGTCCGGATGAGCCGGTAGGCGCGCTCGGTCGGGGTCATCGTGCCGACGCTGTAGAGCCGGTAGCCGTCGTGGAGGGTCACCAGCCCCTCGGTGGCGAGCTGTTCCAGGGCGGACCGGACCACGGGTGCAGACAGCTGGAGATCCCGAGCGATCTTGGCCAGAGCGGGCAGACGGGTGCCCGGCTCGGTACACGACAGCCGCACCCACCGGCGCACCGACTCCACGTCTTCCTCGCTCGCCACCACGTTGTCCGCAACCGCCATGCCTGCGCTCCCCATCCAGGTGATCCGATGCGAGAACCAGCCTGATGGGCCGCACGATGCGGGCGCCACGAAATTGCACCGGATTGCGCGAACGGGCCCGCACAGGCCGGATACGCGCTGGTCCGTCGGCGTCAACGGCCCTTGATGACCCGGCTGATCACGTACGGAGCTTCCTCAGCCACAGAAAACAGTGGCTCCAAGAGCGGCTCGTACACCGGGTCTGTGGTGGGCGGGCTGGACTCGGTCATCAAACACCCCGCTGCTTCCTCCTTTCGGCGTACCCACAGCACCGTGGGGTCCTCGCCGTCGGTGAACGTCAGGCCGTCGCGGGCCAGGGTCTGCTGGTAGGCGGCGAGCATCGCGTGGACCATCGGGAGCTCATCGGGCCGGTAGGGGGCGGACACCGTCGCCCCCTACACCACCGCCCCGTAGCATCCCCTCAGCGCGCGACCAGCCGCGGCTGCCCGCAGGCTCATGGTGTGGACTGGCCCGGCACCGACGCCAGCTGGTGACGCTGCGCACCCAAGAGATGGCGGGCTCGCAGACCAGGTCCGGGCGGGACGCCATGCGGTCGAGGGCGCGCCCCCGAACACGACCCCGCGCTGCCGTGGCGGGTCGCGCAGCGGGACCAAGCCGCACACGGCGGGCGTTCCGTCCGCCGTGTGCGGCTTGGTGACTGAAATCGTGTGCGGGGAGTCTCTCCGCGCGTCCTCACCGCCTCACGCGACGGTGTAGATCGTTCGCCAGTTCTCAGGGTCCCCGTCGGGGCCGTTCTGGATCCAGACGCTGACCTCGACCTCCATGCCCTCAGGGATGTCGATGTCGTAAGGGACCTCAAAGCAGTTCCCGTTGTTGCCGTCCACGTCTTCGGCATAGGCGATTTGAATGTTCGGATCGGAGGTCCGCGCGGGCCACTTGACTCGGGCCAGCGCCCGGCGGCTGTCGGTCGCTGTATCGCACACGCGGAGGTGTTCGCCGTAGTCGAGGAACTCCGCCCGAGCCCCGACAGTGCTCACGCTGGCGTCCGCCCAGGCCGGTGACGCCGTGAGCAGGGCCAGTGCCCCGATACCCACAGCAGTCCCAGCCGACAGCAGGAATTTTCTCGGTCGTCTCGTCATCGCTGTTCTCCTCGCTCGCGTCCGTCCTGACACGCGATCATCAAATTCGCAGGCAAGGAGGTTCACAAGCACTCCTTCGGCCATACTCGGCCAGGCCAGGGCGGAGGCTGGCCGACGGGCGCCGGTCCGCCCCCGTGTTTTCGCTCTTCAGGGAGCGGGTCTGGCCGTTGAGGTTGTAGCCGCGCAGGTCGTGGATGGAGCCGCCGCTGCGGGCGACGCACACCCACCGACCGCTGCAGTTCCGCCTCTCGTACACGCGGCCGGCGTCGGCCGTACGGGCACGACCGTGTCATCGGGCAGGCAGAACTGGGCATCGTCGTGGATGACACGGGGCGTCTGCTCTCATTCGGCCGCGTGCAGGGCGTCGATGCACTGCTGCATGAGCGCACGCCACTCGTCGGCGCCGTCCGCGTTCTCCAGGCCAGGGTGCGGCTTGTGCCGGTGGCCGCCCGCCCAGGCAATGATGCGCACCCGATGCTGGTCGCCGTCGACGGGGTGCACGAATGCACCCGCGCCGCTAGTGTCTCGTGATCCTGATTGTGTTACTTCGAGTTGTTATTGACGAGTTTCTTCACGCTGGTCTGGACGAGTCGGACCTTGGCGAGGATCTCGTCGGCGGTGGCGGTCCAGGTGAAGGGCTTCGCGTTTTCGTTCCAGGAGTTGATGTAGTCGCGGATCTGTTTGACCAGGACGTTGACGCTGGAGAACGTGCCACGGCGGATGGACTGCCGGGTGATGATCCCGAACCAGATCTCGTCGGGTAGGACCGCTGCATTGCTGCAGCGGTCCCCCCTCAGAACCGGCCGTGCCCGCTTTCCAGGCAACCGGCTCAAGCAAGCCCCTTGGGCTCGCGGGCGAACAGAAGTGCTGGTCACCGGCCGGGGCCAGTGGCCAGCCGACGCCGGCAGTGGGTGTGTATCAGGCGTGAGGCGGCGGGTTTGTCCGGCTTGCCGTTGCCCGCTTCGGCGGTGACCGCGTGTTTGCGGATCGCGATGCGGGTGACCTTGAGCCACTGCTCCCACTGGTCGGGAGTTTGCGGCTCGTGGTCGGCGTGCAGCAGCAGCCCTCCGCAGAGCGGACATCGGCCGTCTTGCATCTGCAACAGATGCAAGGTGCCCTTGCCCAGCGGGAGTTTGCCGCGGCGGCACCGCTTGGCCCAGAAGTCGGCCAGGGCGGGATCGTCGGTTGACGCCCTCCCTGGCACCATCCGGTGCCGGACGATCGGCGTCCAGGCGAACTTGTAGAGGTAGAAACCGCTGGTGCGGTCCCCGAATACCCATGTGTCCTGCCTGAACGGGTTGAACATGGCGAAGTACCGGGCAGTCACCCAGCGCATCGGCTTGTTCGGGTGGGAGAACTTGGCCCACTTGTAGACCAGTCTCCACACGTAGGCGTCCAGCGAGTTGAACGCCCGCTTGGACACCCCGATCCGGTAGTAGGCAGCCCAGCCCTTGATGATCGGGTTGAGCTTGGCGATCACCGCGTCGGCGTTGGCCCCTCGCAGGGCCAGCACCTCGGCGGCAAGCCGTTCCCGGATCCGCCGCAAGGCCGCGTTGCTCGGTTTGGTCAGCAGCTTGCTGCGGTAGCGTCGGATGTTGAACCCCAGGAAGTCGCAGCCCTCATCGAGGTGGACAATGCGCGTCTTGTCCTCGTTGAAGGCCAGGCCCCGGGGCGCGAGCCACACAGTCAGCCGCGCCTTGACCTGCTCGGCCTGTTCCCGAGAATGACACAGGGCGAGAAGGTCGTCGGCGTAGACGACCAGAACCGGAGAATCGCGCGCCAGAATCGTGGCATCACTGCCGAGATTCTGGTAGCGGACTCCAGCAGCCTTTCCCATGCCGTGCAAGGCGATGTTCAACAACGCGGGACTGATCACCCCGCCCTGGGGAGTTCCCTCCACCGTGGGGGTGAACCAACCTTTCTCGACCACACCCGCCTTCAGCCATCCGGCGATCATTCCCCTCCCGGGAAAGGAGCCCAATGACGCGAGCAGGTGATCGTGGTCGATTCGGTCGAATGCCGCTTTCAAGTCCGCGTCGAGCACCCACAAGCGTTTGGCGTTCTTGCCGCTCGCCGTCGTGTGGATGGCAACGATCGCGTCATGACAGCCACGGCCTGGACGGAAACCGTAGACCTTCGGTTCCAGCCGTGCCTCCCACTCGGGCTCCAGTGCATTCAGCGTCAGAGCTTGAAGGCATCTGTCGGCGATCACAGGAATTCCAAGTGGGCGCTGCTTCCCATTCGCCTTGGCTATATACACCCGCTTGACGGGCTTGGGCTTCCACGGGGCCGCGCCATGCTGGACCCAGTCGGCCAACTCGGCCTTTCCCTGGGGCAGCAGGACGACTTTCCCGTCGATGCCCGCCGTCTTGCGGCCAGCGTTGACTTCCGTGACCCGCCGCACACTCGCGAGTGTGTTGGCGCGGGAGCGGAGCATCAACTTCTGCAGATTCCTGACCTTGGCCAGGTCTCCTGCCTGCGATGCCGTGAAGATGCGTTGCCGCAGACGCCGTACGTCGTCCTCGACGGTCCGCCAGTCGATCGACGGCCAGTCGGTGATCTCGTCCTCCGGTCCGTTCGCCATGCCGGCTGCGGTCGCAGCGGCTTGCGCCGCCCCAGCCACGTGTGTCGTCACGGCGTCCAACTTGCCCTTCGGTTCAGGTGTCTTTGGTCATCGTTTCTTCACGGGCTCACCAGACCCACGTCAGCGCCCTTTCAGGCCGGGACATCGGCCCCTATCCGGCCAGTTATGCGGGGACCACCGACGGAGGTGTCAGCGCATGGTTCCCGGTTTCCTGTTGCCTTTCGGCGACCGGCATTCGCTTGCTGGGTCTTCCTGCGCCCGCTGGAGAGTTGGGCCTTCCTTGCGGTTGGCTTACCAGGTCAGAATTGCATTGCCTGGACTCCATCGGGGTTGTCACGTTCCGCATGAGAGAGATGCTGCCGGTGAGGGGGCCCTCTGCACCCCGGGGACGGCGGTGCACTCCCGACTGGCCAGATTTCCCCAGTCGGCGCCTGCCGATTTCCAGCGGCCAGTCCCTATCTCTCGCTGAAACGACCCATCGGCGAGAGTGCTCATGACGAGGCATCATCAAGGGTTCATTCGCATTCACCCGTCCGGCATTTCCCAGCCTGTAACCCCCGGATGGAACGAGGATCCTTGGGCATTTCCCCAGGCTTCGCACCCCGCGATTACTCACGACGCACGCTGAGGCGGGAACGAGCCCTGTGCACTGGCTCGGGAGCTACACCTTCGACATCAGTCGATCCTCCTTCGGTGAGTCCGCTCTTCTCAAGCGGCTTTCGTGTCGCACGATCTGGTTCAGCCACGAGGACCCGACAGGGGTGAAATGGAAGTGGACGTGCGGGTTCTTCGCCAGCCACGCCTTCACGTCCGGGGTGGTGTGCGTGGACAGGTTGTCCAGGACGACGTGGATCTCCTTTCCCGCATGCGGCTTGACGGCCTTTTTCAGGAACGCCAGGAAGTTCGCGCCGTTCCGGCTCGGCTTGCACTCGCCCAGCACCTCACCGGTCGTGACGTTCAGCGCGGCGAACAGGTTCGTGGTGCCGTGCCGGACGTAGTCGTGGGTGCGCTGCTCGGTGGCCGCGAAGGCCACCGGCAGCACCGGCTGGGTCCGGTCCAGGGCCTGCACCTGCGTCTTCTCGTCGACCGACAGCACCACGGCGCCACCGGGCGGGGCCAGGTACAGGCCGACGATATCGGCGACCTTCTCCGCGAACGCCGGGTCTTTCGAGATCTTGAAGGTGCCCGAACGGTGCGGTTTCAGATTCTCCTCACGCCAGACCCGGGCAACGTAATGCCAGGACACCGAGATGCCCTCGCGCCGCTTCAAGTGGTCGGCCAGCGTTCGCGTCGACCAGTGCGAGAGCCCGGAATCCGCCGGCGGGGACATCCTCGTCAAGGCGATCACCCGCGCCCGCGTCCGAGGCGGCACCTGAGTCCGCGGCCCGCCCCGGCGTTTGTCCTCCAGCCCGGCAACACCACGCTCGGCATAGCGGGACTTGCACCGGTCCACCGTCAGCGGAGCCACACCGGCGAGCTCGGCGATGCCCTTTCGGCGCCGCCCCTCGGCCGACCACAACACGACCCGCGCGCGAAGCGCCACGACAGCCGGCACATGCCGCGAACCCGCCAACTCCCGCAGCTCAGCAATCTGTTCAGAGGAGAGATCCATACCAGACTCAACGATCACAGAGGCCTCAGGTTCCACAAACAGAATCACAAGACACTAGTAGGGCTTTGTTAGGTACCCCGATTGATCATCGTCAGGTAGATTGTGATGTTCTGTCAGGTGTGACACCTGAGGAGATGGAGACGGTCCGCCCGCGCCTGGAGGCGTTCGCGGCGGAGATGCTCGGTTCGCTGGCGCGTCGGGACCAGCGGGCCAAGGGCGAGCTGTATCTGCGCGGGCTGATGCTGGACGGCAAGCGCAAGTCCATGCAGCCGATGGCCGAGCGCCTGGGCGTGGACCACCAGCAGCTGCAGCAGTTCGTCTCATCGTCCACCTGGGACTACTCCAAGGTCCGTGAGCGGCTGGCCCGTTGGGCTGCCGCGCACATTTCTCCCGAGGCGTACGCGATCGATGATGTCGGCTTCCCCAAGGACGGCTACGACTCACCGGGGGTGGCGCGGATGTACTGCGGCGCCCTGGGTAAGCGCGGCAACTGCCAGGTCGGCGTCAGTGTGAACCTGGTCAGTGACCGTGCGTCATCGGCTGTCGACTGGCGCCTGTTCCTGCCCGAGAGCTGGGACGACACCAAGTACGGCGAGGACGCGCTGATGGCCGAGGCGATCCGGCGCCGCCGCGCCAAGGCGGGAATCCCGGACACCGAGCGGCACCGGGAGAAGTGGCGCCTGGCGCTGGACATGCTCGACGAGGTGCGCGACAACTGGGAGTTGCCCGACCTTCCGGTCGCCGCCGACGCCGGATACGGCGACGCCACCGGCTTTCGCGAGGGCCTGACCGAGCGCGGCCTGACCTACGCGGTCGCGGTCAAAGCCACCACGACCGCGCACCCCGGCAATGCCACACCCCAACGCCCGCCGTACTCCGGGCAGGGCCGCCCTCCCGTGTCCGCCTACCCCCAACCGCACACCACCCTGCGCGCCCTGGCCCTGGCCGTCGGCCGAGCGGCCACCCGCACCGTCACCTGGCGCCAGGGCAGCAAGGCCACCAGACGCAACCCGAACGCCGAGATGCGCTCGCAGTTCCTGGCCCTGCGGGTCCGACCGGCCAACCGCACCATCCGCCGCGCCGCCGACGGCTCCCTGCCCGACTGCTGGCTGCTCGTCGAGTGGCCACCCGACTCCGCCGAGCCAACCGACTACTGGCTCTCGACGCTTCCCGCCGACACCCCACTGCGCGAACTGGTACGAATCGCCAAGATCCGATGGCGAGTTGAGCACGACTACCGCGAGCTCAAGGACGGTCTGGGCCTGGACCACTTCGAGGGCCGCAACTACCTCGGCTGGCACCGCCACGTCACCCTCGCGTCCCTCGCCCAGGCCTTCTGCACCATGCTCAGGCTCGACCCAAAAGCCCCTGCGCCGGCCTGACCCTCTACGCGGTCCTCCGCGAACTCCAGGCCCTCCTGGCCACCTGGACCGGCGCCTGCTCGATATGCGGCCAACCCGCACCAGCACCCGAACCCCACCACAGGACCTAACAAAGCCCTACTAGTACTGCAATCACAGTTATGGGGTCTGGCCTCGGCGTTTGTAGTGGCTGAGGCGAGCACGGGTCTGACTGAGCCGTCTCCACCATGACCAGTGCAGATGGTGCGTCGGGGTGAGGTGTTGTGGGCGGAGGAGTAGTCCGATCAGGCGGCGGATCTCCGCGACGGACAGGGGTATCAGGCGGGTTTGTCCAAGATCGCTGCCCCCTTTGACAGTTCCTGGGCACGGATGGCGGTCAGTGCGGCGAGTGCGGCCATGGACAGGGTGATGTGCCGGTACCAGGCGTCGTAGCGGCGGACCTGGTAGTGGTCCAGGCCGCACTCGTTCTTTGCGGCCTGGAAGCATTCCTCGACCTGCCACCGGGCCCCGGCCACCCGGGCCAGGTCCCTCAGCCGGGTGCCGACCGGGCCGTAGCAGACGTAGTAAGCAATCTCGGTCGGGTCACTGAGGCTGCGGCGGGCCAGTACCCAGTGGCCGAAGCCGTTCTCCCACCAGATCCGGATCGGCACCCGGGCCCAGTCGTAGAACCTGCGCCCGTGGGCGCCGGCTCCTGCCGACACGCGTTTCCACGCCTGCCGCGGCAGGCCGGCCACCAAGGCGTCGACCCGGGCCTCGGCGCCCCGGGTGGTGATGACGGTGTCGTTGACCTTGGTCGCCAGCACGTGCGCGACCGCGCGCTGCTCCAGCCAGTACCGCAGTCGCTTGACCTGCCCGTATGCCTCGTCTGCGGTCACCCACGCGAACGGCACCTTCGCATCCAGAGCGCGCTGGAGCATGGCTTGGAAGTGCTCGATCTTCGTGGCGAACGGCACATCGTCCGGGATACCGGCCGCCCGGCACCGCTCCCGGTCGTCCGTCCAGGACTTCGGCAGATACAACTCCCGGTCGATCAACGCCCGCCCTCGCCGGGAGGCGTAGGCGAGGAAGGTGCCGATCTGGCAGTTCTCGGTCCGGCCTGCGGTGCCGGAGTACTGCCTCTGCACCCCGGCCGAGCGGACTCCCTTTTTCAGGAACCCGGTGTCGTCACCGATCAACACTGCGTCCTTGTCACCGATACTCTCGATGACGAAGTCACGGACGTCATCGCGGACCCCGTCAGCGTCCCAGTCAGCCTCGCCCAGCAGCCGCTGCATCCCGATCGGATGCGCCTCACCGGCTCGTTCCGCCAGTGACCAGCCGTTCTTGCGCTCCAGCGGCGCCACCAGCCCGGTCATGTACTCCAGCGACCGGCCCCGTGGCTCCGAGCGGGCAAACCGCGACGCGAACCGCGCGTGTAACCCCACCAACGCCTCACGCCAGGACTCGACTTGACGCACACCAAGATCCACAGACACCGGGACACTCAATCACACCAGACCCCATAACTGTGATTGCAGTATTAGTACTCCAGCAGTACTTCGCGTCTTGACCTGCGCGGTTGTCGAGCGGTGGGAGTGTAGCGGGCACCGCCCGGTCAGGGGCGGCTTCTGACCGGGCGCCCCTCGAAGGAGTGTCCCCGACGGCGGTAGTGGCAGTGGCGGGCCACGGCTTGGCGTCGTCGACGCCAGTGCGACCAGTTCAGCGCGTGGGTGTGGGCATGGGAGCGTCGGGGAGCGTGAGCTGCCAGGAGTCGCCGCACTTCCGCCACAGTGAGCTCGATGACCTCGGCTTCCTCACCGATGCAGCCCCCTTTTCGCGGGCCTGCGCCGTCATGGCTGCGAGGAAGGCGTGGGCGAGCATCGCGAGGGTGATGTGCCGGTACCAGCCGACGTAGCGGCGGACCTCGTACTGGTCCAGGCCGCACTCGTTCTTCGCCGCCTGGAAGCACTCCTCGATCGCCCACCTGGTGCCGGCGACCCGCACCAGGTCGTCCACACCCGCGTCCAGAGGTGCGTAGGCGAGGTAGTAGGCGATCTCGTCCGACTTGCTCACGCTGCGCCGTGCCAGCGCCCACCGCCGACGTATTAACTCCTGTCCCTGGTAGTCGAATTCAGCGACTGCGGGCAGCTGTATCGCGGCCCAGTCGTACATCCGCAGGCCCTTGGCTCCCTGTCCGCACGAGCGGCGCTCCCAGGCGTCTGGCGGAGCCTGGGCGAAGAGGTGGTCGATGCGCGGGCATCCCACGGTGAACTGGGACTTCGGCACGGCCACGACGTAGCCGACACCGGCGTTCTCCAGCGTGCGGCGGAAGCGGCATTCCTGGCCGTAGGCGGAGTCCGCGGTGACCCAGGCGATGGGCAACGGTGAGGCCAGTGCGCGCAGCACGATCGCCTTGGCGAGGGCGCCCTTGGTCGCGAACTCGCGCTCGTCGGGGATCTTCGCGGCGCGGCAGCGGTCACGATCGCCTGTCCAGGACTTGGGCAGGTACAGCTCCCGGTCCACCAACGCGCGGCCGGCGGAGCTGGCATAGGCGGCGAAGACGCCTATCTGGCAGTTCTCGGTGCGGCCGGCGGTGCCGGAGTACTGGCGCTGGACACCGGCCGAGGTGGTGCCCTTCTTGATGAACCCGGTGTCGTCCACGATCAGTACCCCGTCGGGGTGGCCGATGCTCTTGGCGACGAAAGCCTGCAGGTCGTCGCGGATGTCGTCGGGGTTCCAGCGGGCGCGGGAGAGCAGGTGCTGCATGCCGTCCGGTGTGGCGTGGCCTGCGTGCTCGGCCAGTTGCCAGCTGTTTTTTCGAGCTACCGGGGCCAGCAGTCCGCGGACGTAGGCTCGCATGCGGCGGCGGGGTTCGACTCGGCCGAAGCGGTGTCCGATGTCGGTGAAGAGGTCGTCCAGGTCGTGGTCCCAGGTCTCGGCTGCCTGTTCGGTTGCGATCACGACGGGAGGCTTCCCGGCCCCGGGACACCGCTTGCCGTCGGGGACACTCCTTCGAGGGGTGCCCGGTCAGAAGCCGCCCCTGACCGGGCGGTGCCCGCTACACTCCCACCGCTCGACAACCGCGCAGGTCAAGACGCGAAGTACTGCTGGAGTACTAGTACTCCAGCCGGACTTCTAGATTTTCCCTGGTCAACGGCCTGGCAGCGGGGAGTGTAGCGGGTGTGTGGCGGTCGTGGGACGGTCTTGCCGGGGCCGTCCCGCGAACGTGTGCCCGCGCCGCATGTAATGACAGCGCCCCGAGCAGTCCATAGTGGTGATCAACGACATGCCGACGAGCGCGTGGGAGCAAGAACTCGAAGAACTCTTCCTACGGACCGGGGGCCGCTTCGCCCGGGTGGAAGCACGGCGCCGGATGCGGGACTACGTACGCGGGCTGCTCGGCCCCGTAGGCCGCAAAAACGGCTGGCAGCTCGCTGAGTACGCCGGCCACGCCACCCCCGACGGCCTGCAACACCTGCTGTCCCGCAGCCGCTGGGACGCCGACAATCTCCGCGACGACCTGCAGGCGTATGCCGCCGAACAACTCGGCGAGGAAAACGGGGTGTTGATCGTGGACGACACCGGCTTCGTGAAGAAGGGCACCACCTCCGCAGGGGTGCAGCGCCAGTACTCCGGCACCGCCGGACGGACCGAGAACTGCCAGATCGGCGTCTTCGCCGCCTACGCCACCACCCGGGGCCATGCCCTGGTCGACCGCGAGCTCTACCTGCCCCAGTCCTGGACATCCGACCGGCAGCGCTGCCAAGCCGCCCGGGTCCCCGACGAGCGCAGTTTCGCCACCAAGGGCCAGCTGGCCCGCGACATGATCGAGCGCGCCCTGGCCTCCCCACTCCCCATCTACTGGGTCACCGCCGATTCCCTACGGCCAGGACTCCCACTTCCGCCGCTTCCTGGAAGACCGCGGCCTCTTCTACGTCGTCGCCGTGCCCAAGTCCCAGCCAGTGCACGGCCCGCGCATCGACTTCCTCATCGACCAGGCCCCGCGCGAGGCATGGCAGCGGCTGTCCGCGGGGCAGGGCGCGAAGGGCGAGCGCTACTACGACTGGGCCGCTGCCCGCCTGCCCGCCGTGGCCGAGTTCGACGGCGACGAGCCCACCCGGCAGCGGTGGATGCTCGCCCGCCGCAGCATCACCAAGCCCGACGAGATCGCCTACTACCTCGCCTGCGCCCCGCTGGATGCCACCGTCGCCGACTTGGTCCGCGTCGCGGGCTGCCGCTGGAAGATCGAGGAGTGCTTCCAGAGCGCGAAGAACGAGTGCGGCCTGGACCAGTACGAGGTCCGCCGCTACGTGGGCTGGTACCGGCACATCACGCTCGCCATGCTCGCCCACGCCTTCCTCGCAGCGGTGGCCGCCCAGGAACGCGAAAAAGGGGTGACGCGGTGGACACGCCCGACCTCGTGGACCTCACACCCGCTGAAATCCGTCGTCTGCTGGCAGTTGAGCCCCGCCGCCGTCCTGCATCCGGTGACCACGCAGTGAGCTGGTCCCGATGGAGGCGCCGCCACCAAGCACGAGCCCGGCGCTGTCATTACATGCGGCGCGGGCACACGTTCGCGGGACGGCCCCGGCAAGACCGTCCCACGACCGCCACACACCCGCTACACTCCCCGCTGCCAGGCCGTTGACCAGGGAAAATCTAGAAGTCCGGCTGGAGTGCTAAGGCATTCCGCTGATCATCGAAGGGACGGGCCTACGACCGGAGGATGTTGGGGCGCGTCCGGGAATCCGCGCCCACGCGGGCCTCGGTGAGTGCCGCGGAACGAATCCGGGTGCCGACACGGCCAACCCGCGAACTTCTATTGACCGTGTTCCGTCAGAAACCTACTCTCACGGTAGATGTAAGGAAACTTTCCTAACAGTCGTGCTCCCCGTCCGGCGCCCCGATCAGGCACGTCAGCTCCACCCTCAAAGCGAGGAGCCCTCTGATGCCACCTACGCACCCCCGCTCTCACGCCCACCGCACCGGAACCTCCCGCCGTGGGCTGCTCGGCGCGGCCGTCGGCGGTCTTGCCGCGGCCGCCCTCCCCGCGTCCCTGCGGCTGCCGTCCGGCACCGCTACGGCCGCAACGCTCGCCGGCCTCCTGGGCGCTGCGCTGGTCGCCCTCCCCGTCGAATGCCGGTCTCGGCGCGTTCGAGACCATCGAGGACGACCGAGCTGACTCCCACACCGCGGGCCAACCGCACATCTACCCGGTGGACGACGCCTTCAGGTTCAACATGCACATGGTCGACCGGGATACGTCCGCGGACCGTCAGCGCCAGGAAGTGACCGGCATGCTTACGTCGGGCAGTTCGTATCTGCGCTGGCTCCCGGGCGAGACATGGCGCACGACGTATCAGATGTACATCCCGAGCTCGCTGAAGGCGACCACGTCCTTCACGCACATCATGCAGACCAAGCAGCCGGGCACTGGCAGCTCACCGATCACCGTGATGTCGCTGCGCCGGGTGAACGGGGTGCAGACCATCGAACTGAAACTGTTCGAGGCGGACATCCTGGTCGGCCGGACCGATCTCGTCCCGCTGCACGACTCCTGGGTCGACGTCGACTTCCAGATGAAGATCGGTGACGGGACCGCGGGCAATGTGCGGTGGATTCTCCGCAAGGACGGCACCACGCTCGTCGACGGGACCAAGACTGGTGTCGACACCTTTCTGCTCGACCGGGTGCGGCCCAAGTGGGGCATCTACCGCTCGCTCGGCGATACTTCCGGTTCGCTGCAGGACTGCTACCTGCTGCTGCGGAACATGCGCGGCTACCAACTGGTCGACGGCCCTGCCGCGGTCGACTACCAGGCGGAGGACGCTTTCATCTCGCAGGGCGTCGTCGAGTCCAACCACACCGGCTTCTCCGGGACCGGCTTCGTGAACTACGACAACGTCAGCGGCTCGTTCGTCGAATGGACCGTCCCAGCGAGCACCGCGGGCCCCGCCAGTCTGGCCCTGCGCTACGCCAACGGCACCACCCTCAACCGCCCCATGGACATGACCGTCAACGGTATGGCCGTCTCCGCCGCCCACCCCTTCAACCCCACCGGCGCCTGGTCCTCCTGGGCAATGGCCACGCTCACCGTGCCCCTGACCGCCGGCCCCAACAGGATCCGTGCCACCGCCACGACCGCCAACGGCGGACCCAACGTCGACAAGATCACCGTCAGTTGACACCCACCGAGAGGACGTCATGCGCAGACCCCTGTCAACTCTGCTCGCCGGCACCCTGTTTGCCGCGCTCGGCTTCGGCCTCGCCCCTTCCCCCGCACTCGCCGTCATGCCCGCGCCCGCCCCCGCGGCAAGCGTTCAGATCTCCGCCTACCCGCAATGGCAGCCGAACACCTCGTACACCGTGGGCACACGAGTGTCCTATGGCGGCAAGGACTACGAATGCCTACAGAGCCACACATCCCTGACCGGCTGGGAGCCGCCCAACACGCCCGCCCTGTGGAAGCTGCTGGGTGACAGCAGCGACGGCAGCGACACGACCGCTCCCTC
This sequence comes from Streptomyces flavusporus, assembly GCF_046267975.1. Taxonomy (NCBI): domain Bacteria; kingdom Bacillati; phylum Actinomycetota; class Actinomycetes; order Kitasatosporales; family Streptomycetaceae; genus Streptomyces; species Streptomyces flavusporus. The sequence goes on from NZ_CP176503.1 coordinate 10,004,443, forward strand.
CACCCCGACCAGCCTGCGCACCACCGGCACCACATCCTCCAGCGTGTCCCTGGCCTGGAACGCCGCCACCGACAACGTGGGCGTGACCGACTACCTGCTGTACCGCGACGGCACCCAGGTCGCCACGACGAGCGGTACCTCGCACACCGTCGGCAGCCTGTCGGCGAGCACGGCGTACACCTTCACCGTCCGCGCCCGCGACGCGGCGGGCAACGTCTCACCGGCCTCCAACGCCGTCACCGCCACCACCCAGAGCAGCGGAGGCGAGACACCGCCGGGCACCACCCCCGCCGCGATCAACGGCCGGCTCAAGGTGTGCGGTGTCAAGTTGTGCAACCAGTACGGCAACCCGATCCAGCTACGCGGCATGAGCAGCCACGGCCTCCAGTGGTACAGCCACTGCCTGACCAACGGCTCCCTGGACGCGCTCGCCACCGACTGGAACTCCGACGTACTGCGCATCTCCCTCTATGTCCAGGAGGGCGGCTACGAGACCAACCCGAGGATGTTCACCGATCGGGTGCACCAGCTCATCGAAATGGCCACGGACCGCGGCATGTACGCCCTCGTTGACTGGCACCAGCTCACGCCCGGCGACCCCAACTACAACCTGTCCCACGCCAAGACGTTCTTCACCGAGATCGCACAGCGTCACCGCGGCAAGACCAACCTGCTGTACGACATCGCCAACGAACCCAACGGCGTCAGCTGGTCGCAGATCAAGTTCTACGCCGAGCAGCTCATCCCCGTCATCCGCGCACAGGACCCCGTCACCCCGATTCTCATCGGCACCCACGGCTGGGGCTCCCTCGGAATCTCCGACGGCCGCAACGAGAGCGACATCATCAACAACCCAGTCCAGGCGACCAACATCATGTACACGTTCCACTTCTACGCGGCCTCGCACGGCCAGGAGTACCTGGACGCGCTCAACCGGGCGTCGGACCGCATCCCGATCTTCGTCACCGAGTTCGGCACCCAGGAAGCCTCCGGTGACGGTCCGAACAACTTCACCCGCAGCCAGCAGTACCTCGACCTGATGGCCGCCAAGAAGATCAGCTGGGTCAACTGGAACTTCTCCGACGACGAACGCACCGGAGCCGTATTCAAGACCGGCACCTGCAACAGCAACGGCCCCTGGACCGGCACCGCTTCACTCAAGCCTGCCGGCGTCTGGATCCGTGACCGGATCCGCACCGCGGACTCCTTCCCCACGACCTGAACACGCACCGCCCCGAACGACACCACGCGCACCGACGCCGCCGGAGGCCAAAAACAGGCCTCCGGTGACGGGACTGTAAATCGTTCGGCTCTGGCCCGTAATCGGTGGTAACGAACGGTGACGGGCGTCGTTGGCAAGGCATGCGAGATGTCAACGAGCTTGTGGGGCTGGTGTTTTCGGGGTTATCGGCGCTGGTCGTCGAGAATGTGAAGGTCGAAGGTGGGGTCATCCGGGTGACGGCCCGAACGCAGGGCCGGCCGGTGCCGTGTCCGGCGTGCGGGGCGCTGACGGAGAAAGTCCACGGCTTTCACCATCGGACGGTCGCGGACGTGCCGGTGGACGGACGGCGGGTCGTCGTCTCGGTGGTCTTGCGGCGACTGGTGTGCCCGGTGCTCGGCTGCCCGCGGCAGACGTTCCGCGAACAGGTGCCCGGCGTCGTGGAGCGCTACCAGCGCCGCACCAACCGACTGACCAGCCAACTCGGTTCCGTGGTCAAGGAGTCAGCGGGCCGAGCTGGCGCCCGTCTCTCCCGCGTGCTGGCTTGCGCGATCTCCCGCTCGACCGCCCTGCGCCTACTCATGCACAGGGCAGCACCGCCGCTGCGCGTCCCGCGTGTGCTCGGCGTCGACGACTTCGCCCTCAAGCGCCGGCACCGCTACGCCACCGTGATCATCGACGCCGAGACCGGCGAGCGGATCGACGTCCTACCCGACCGCACCGCCCAGACCCTGATCACGTGGCTACGCGAGCACCCCGGGGCCGCATACGTCTGCCGCGACGGCTCCGGCTCCTATGGCGAGGCGATCCGCCAGGCCCTCCCCGAAGCGGTCCAGGTCAGCGACAGGTGGCATCTCTGGTCCAACCTGTGCGGCAAGGTCCTGGCCGAGGTCCGCTCCCACGCCGCCTGCTGGGCCACCGCCGTGAACCCCGCCAGGCCCGGAGGCGTACGCGAGCAGACCACCCGCGAGCGCTGGCAGCGGGTCCACCATCTGCTCGACCAGGGCGTCGGCCTGCTCGAATGCGCCCGCCGCCTCGATGGCGCCCTGAACACCGTCAAGCGGTACGCCCGCATGAAGGAGCCCACCGGAGACCGCCGCGCACCCCGCTACAAGCCCACGCTCGTCGACCCCTACCGCGACCACCTGCGCACCCGCCGCGCGGAAGACCCGGCCGTCGCGGTCCTCCAACTCTTCCGGGAGATCCAGGAGCCGGGATACACCGGCAGCCTCAACCTGCTCTACCGCTACATCACCCAGGGCCGCGCCGAGGGCGACAAGCCGGTCACCACCCCGCAGCGCTTCGCCCGCCTCCTGCTCACCCGCCCCGAAAACCTGCGCGACAAGGACACCACGCTACTGCGGGAACTCACCGAAGCCTGCCCAGAAATAAGCGAACTCGCCTGTCTCACCAGCGAGTTCGCTCAGCTGCTGGCCCCAGCGGAGGGCAACGACGTTAAGCTCACCGACTGGATCACCACGGTCCGCGCCGCCGACCTTCCCCACCTGCACTCCTTCGCGAACGGCCTCGAACTCGACCGTGCCGCCGTCGACGCCGGACTCACCCTCCCGTACCACAACGGCCGCACCGAGGGCGTCAACACGCGAACCAAGAAGATCATGAGGCAGATGCACGGCCGAGCCGGGTTCCCCCTACTCCGCCACCGCCTCCTCCTCCAGTGATCACTACACAGCGCAACCACCGATTACGGGCCAGAGCCAATCGTTCGGTGTAACTCCCGATCATGGAAGATGCATCGATGACCCGTGAGAACGTGGCCGAGCACGAGGCCGGCGAGTCGGCGGCGACTGTGTCGGCGAAGGCCGTGGATGACCAGCTGATCGACGAGCTGGTGAACAGGGACCAGGCCGAGGGTCTGCAGCTGACCGGTGAGGGCGGGCCGCTGCAGCAGCTGACCAAGCGGCTGCTGGAGTCCGCTCTCGAGGGCGAGATCACCGATCACCTCGGCTGTGACAAGCACGATCCGGCGGGCAAAGACGGTGGCACCTCCCGCAACGGCAAACGCTCCAAGACCGTGCTGACCGATGTGGGGCCGGTGGAGACATCCGTGCCCCGCGACCGGGACGGCTCCTTCGAACCGAAGATCGTCAAGAAGCGGCAGAAGCGCCTGACCGGCGTCGACGAAATGGTGATCTCGCTGGCCGCGAGGGGCCTGACCACCGGTGAAGTCCAGGCTCACCTGGCGGAGGTCTATGGCGCCGAGGTCTCCCGTCAGACCATCTCCACCATCACCGACAAGGTCCTCGAGGGCATGGCCGAATGGCAAAGCCGCCCCCTCGACGCCGTCTACCCGGTGGTCTTCATCGACGCCATCCACGTGAAGATCCGCGACGGCGCGGTCGCCAACCGGCCCGTCTACGTGGCCCTGGCCGTCACGACCGAGGGTCGGCGCGAGATCCTGGGCCTGTGGGCCGGCGACGGCGGTGAGGGTGCCAAGCACTGGCCGCACATCCTCACTGAGATCAAGAACCGCGGTGTCAACGACGTGCTGATGCTCGTCTGCGACGGGCTCAAGGGCCGGCGGCTTCCGCAGCCTCGCGCAGCCGCAGCGCGAGCTCGCGCACTGGCTGTGGTGCGGCCGGATCGACCGGCTGGCGCCGCCGTCCCATGTGTGCCCCGATTCTTCGCGCGAAGAATCCGTTTCCCCGCGTTGATCACTAGTGTCTTGTGATCCTGTTCATGGAACCTGAGGCGTCTGTGATCGTTGAGTCTGGTATGGATCTCTCCTCTGAACAGATGGCTGAGCTGCGGGAGTTGGCGGGGTCGCGGCATGTGCCGGCTGTCGTGGCGCTTCGCGCGCGGGTCGTGTTGTGGTCGGCCGAGGGGCGGCGGCGAAAGGACATCGCCGAGCTCGCCGGTGTGGCACCGCTGACGGTGGACCGGTGCAAGTCCCGCTATGCCGAGCGTGGTGTTGCCGGGCTGGAGGACAAACGCCGGGGCGGGCCGCGAACTCAGGTGCCGCCTCGGGTGCGGGCCCGGGTGATCGCCTTGACGAGGATGTCCCCGCCGGTGGATTCCGGGCTCTCGCACTGGTCGACGCGAACGCTGGCCGACCACTTGAAGCGGCGCGAAGGCATCTCGGTGTCCTGGCACTACGTTGCCCGCATCTGGCGTGAGGAGAATCTGAAACCGCACCGCTCGGGCACCTTCAAGATCTCGAAAGACCCGGCGTTCGCGGAGAAGGTCGCCGACATCGTCGGGCTGTACCTGGCCCCGCCCGGTGGCGCCGTGGTGCTGTCGGTCGACGAGAAGACGCAGGTGCAGGCCCTGGACCGGACCCAGCCGGTGCTGCCGGTGGCCTTCGCGGCCACCGAGCAGCGCACCCATGACTACGTCCGGCACGGCACCACGAACCTGTTCGCCGCGCTGAACGTCACGACCGGTGAGGTGCTGGGCGAGTGCAAGCCGAGCCGGAACGGCGCGAACTTCCTGGCGTTTTTGAAGAAGGCCGTCAAGCCGCATGCGGGAAAGGAGATCCACGTCGTCCTGGACAACCTGTCCACGCACACCACCCCGGACGTGAAGGCGTGGCTGGCGAAGAACCCGCACGTCCACTTCCATTTCACCCCTGTCGGGTCCTCGTGGCTGAACCAGGTCGTGCGACACGAAAGCCGCTTGAGAAGAGCGGACTCACCGAAGGAGGATCGACTGATGTCGAAGGTGTAGCTCCCGAGCCAGTGCACAGGGCTCGTTCCCGCCTCAGCGTGCGTCGTGAGTAATCGCGGGGTGCGAAGCCTGGGGAAATGCCCAAGGATCCTCGTTCCATCCGGGGGTTACAGGCTGGGAAATGCCGGACGGGTGAATGCGAATGAACCCTTGATGATGCCTCGTCATGAGCACTCTCGCCGATGGGTCGTTTCAGCGAGAGATAGGGACTGGCCGCTGGAAATCGGCAGGCGCCGACTGGGGAAATCTGGCCAGTCGGGAGTGCACCGCCGTCCCCGGGGTGCAGAGGGCCCCCTCACCGGCAGCATCTCTCTCATGCGGAACGTGACAACCCCGATGGAGTCCAGGCAATGCAATTCTGACCTGGTAAGCCAACCGCAAGGAAGGCCCAACTCTCCAGCGGGCGCAGGAAGACCCAGCAAGCGAATGCCGGTCGCCGAAAGGCAACAGGAAACCGGGAACCATGCGCTGACACCTCCGTCGGTGGTCCCCGCATAACTGGCCGGATAGGGGCCGATGTCCCGGCCTGAAAGGGCGCTGACGTGGGTCTGGTGAGCCCGTGAAGAAACGATGACCAAAGACACCTGAACCGAAGGGCAAGTTGGACGCCGTGACGACACACGTGGCTGGGGCGGCGCAAGCCGCTGCGACCGCAGCCGGCATGGCGAACGGACCGGAGGACGAGATCACCGACTGGCCGTCGATCGACTGGCGGACCGTCGAGGACGACGTACGGCGTCTGCGGCAACGCATCTTCACGGCATCGCAGGCAGGAGACCTGGCCAAGGTCAGGAATCTGCAGAAGTTGATGCTCCGCTCCCGCGCCAACACACTCGCGAGTGTGCGGCGGGTCACGGAAGTCAACGCTGGCCGCAAGACGGCGGGCATCGACGGGAAAGTCGTCCTGCTGCCCCAGGGAAAGGCCGAGTTGGCCGACTGGGTCCAGCATGGCGCGGCCCCGTGGAAGCCCAAGCCCGTCAAGCGGGTGTATATAGCCAAGGCGAATGGGAAGCAGCGCCCACTTGGAATTCCTGTGATCGCCGACAGATGCCTTCAAGCTCTGACGCTGAATGCACTGGAGCCCGAGTGGGAGGCACGGCTGGAACCGAAGGTCTACGGTTTCCGTCCAGGCCGTGGCTGTCATGACGCGATCGTTGCCATCCACACGACGGCGAGCGGCAAGAACGCCAAACGCTTGTGGGTGCTCGACGCGGACTTGAAAGCGGCATTCGACCGAATCGACCACGATCACCTGCTCGCGTCATTGGGCTCCTTTCCCGGGAGGGGAATGATCGCCGGATGGCTGAAGGCGGGTGTGGTCGAGAAAGGTTGGTTCACCCCCACGGTGGAGGGAACTCCCCAGGGCGGGGTGATCAGTCCCGCGTTGTTGAACATCGCCTTGCACGGCATGGGAAAGGCTGCTGGAGTCCGCTACCAGAATCTCGGCAGTGATGCCACGATTCTGGCGCGCGATTCTCCGGTTCTGGTCGTCTACGCCGACGACCTTCTCGCCCTGTGTCATTCTCGGGAACAGGCCGAGCAGGTCAAGGCGCGGCTGACTGTGTGGCTCGCGCCCCGGGGCCTGGCCTTCAACGAGGACAAGACGCGCATTGTCCACCTCGATGAGGGCTGCGACTTCCTGGGGTTCAACATCCGACGCTACCGCAGCAAGCTGCTGACCAAACCGAGCAACGCGGCCTTGCGGCGGATCCGGGAACGGCTTGCCGCCGAGGTGCTGGCCCTGCGAGGGGCCAACGCCGACGCGGTGATCGCCAAGCTCAACCCGATCATCAAGGGCTGGGCTGCCTACTACCGGATCGGGGTGTCCAAGCGGGCGTTCAACTCGCTGGACGCCTACGTGTGGAGACTGGTCTACAAGTGGGCCAAGTTCTCCCACCCGAACAAGCCGATGCGCTGGGTGACTGCCCGGTACTTCGCCATGTTCAACCCGTTCAGGCAGGACACATGGGTATTCGGGGACCGCACCAGCGGTTTCTACCTCTACAAGTTCGCCTGGACGCCGATCGTCCGGCACCGGATGGTGCCAGGGAGGGCGTCAACCGACGATCCCGCCCTGGCCGACTTCTGGGCCAAGCGGTGCCGCCGCGGCAAACTCCCGCTGGGCAAGGGCACCTTGCATCTGTTGCAGATGCAAGACGGCCGATGTCCGCTCTGCGGAGGGCTGCTGCTGCACGCCGACCACGAGCCGCAAACTCCCGACCAGTGGGAGCAGTGGCTCAAGGTCACCCGCATCGCGATCCGCAAACACGCGGTCACCGCCGAAGCGGGCAACGGCAAGCCGGACAAACCCGCCGCCTCACGCCTGATACACACCCACTGCCGGCGTCGGCTGGCCACTGGCCCCGGCCGGTGACCAGCACTTCTGTTCGCCCGCGAGCCCAAGGGGCTTGCTTGAGCCGGTTGCCTGGAAAGCGGGCACGGCCGGTTCTGAGGGGGGACCGCTGCAGCAATGCAGCGGTCCTACCCGACGAGATCTGGTTCGGGATCATCACCCGGCAGTCCATCCGCCGTGGCACGTTCTCCAGCGTCAACGTCCTGGTCAAACAGATCCGCGACTACATCAACTCCTGGAACGAAAACGCGAAACCCTTCACCTGGACCGCCACCGCCGACGAGATCCTCGCCAAGGTCCGCCTCGTCCAGACCAGCGTGAAGAAACTCGTCAACAACAACTCGAAGTAACACAATCAGGATCACGAGACACTAGTGATTCTCCGCGTATTCCCCGCTCTGTGCCAGCCGCGCCAGACGGGGAATCCCCGCTCGTCGACGGTGAGTGCGACGGCCGGACGGTCCAGCCGCGGAAGGGAATTGACGGTGAACACGCTGTACGAGCTCGCCCACGACCTGAGCCCTCTCCAGCCCGTGCTCACGCTCCTGCAGGTAGCCATCGGCGGAGCCAATGTCTTCCTGAAGCTCGCGCGCCTGCGGCGCGTGCGGAGTGAGCAGGAGTAGGGCGTTGTCTTTCGGATCCGTGGGCGAACACGTGAGAGGCGGTCCCCGGCCCCCACGTCGCCGTCGGTGCCGGGGAAGCCCGGCCGAGGCCAGGGCGTGGGACGTGGTCAGCGATAGTCGTTGAGCCAGTCGCCCGGGATAAGGTCACGAACGCGGTCGAGGTCTTCTGCCGTCCGGCCACGGGCCAGAATGGCTCCGCCGTCGTCTCGCAAAAGGACGTCCTGGCCAAGGAACCACCGGGATCCGTGCTCCTGACCGGTGGGATACGCCGGGAACGGCAGCCGGGCGAAGTTCGCCTCCAGCAGCTGGACGCTGTCGTCATCCGGGTCGAGGAAGTCGCAGAGCTCTTCATCGGCCTGCAGGGACTCGGACAAGATGATCTCGACGAAGCAGAGGGAAAGGCGCTCCAGCCAGTCCTCCCACCGCTCGGCGCTCTTGTCGGCAAGGTCAAGCCGGATGAACACGGCAGGATCGTTCTCCTGGAGGCTGTCGAGGAGGATGCCCCAGGAGGCGGCTCCCTGGTTCTCGTGACGGAAGACCAGGGCCTTCTTGGCGTCATCGACATACAGCTCTGCCGGGCCGAGCAGCACATCGTGGTTGCTGGTGAGATCCTGCTGGCGTCCGAACAGCAGATACGCCTCGCGCAATGCCGTCGGCAGTCGGAGATCCAGCCTCTCCTCGGCAGCATCGAGATCGGCTTCCGTCCATCCGTCATTGCGTCCCAGGGCGGCGCCGGCCCAGTGGGCGGCGAAGCCCTGGATGAAGGTCCATGCACCACTGCGGTCTTCGACGCCTCTGGCGAGCGACGCGGCAAGATCGAACCCTTGTGTCATGGCAGGACGATATCCGTCCCGCTCATCAGTCCTCTTCGCACCCCGACACGCCGACCAGGTGTTCCTGGAATCCGGCAACATTCTGGGCCCGCTTGATCAATATCTGTTTCCCGAACTCGGCACCACTCGTTCTCATCTCACACCAACGAAGCCAGGCCGGCGCCGTCCTGCGTAAAACCCGAGCCGGCACCACCCGCACCCACCTGCCGCTCACCGTCCTCAACCCGCACCGGACAACTCCACGATGAATCCCAACGGCAACCCGACTCCGCTGGCACAGGCCCGCCGCCGCGACAGCATCGCCAAACGCCTCCGCGTCCTGACCGCCATCGAACGCCTCGAACGCGACGGCGAACCCATCACCCACACGGCCGTTGCCCGCACCGCTGGCGTTTCCACCTGGCTCACCTACGCCGAAGGCGTCCGCGAGCACATCCACGCCGCACAAGCCCGCCAGAACTCAGGACCCACAACCAGCCATCCACGCGGCCCTTTGAGCCCAGCTGCTCTGCGCACGGACCTGGAACTCGCACGCCGGGAAATCACCACGCTCCGAGAAGAACGCGACCGGCTCCGCACCAGGGTCCCTTGCATGATCGAGATCTGTCCGGTTGTTCGGGATGACCCAGAGTTGGGTTGGGTGTCCTGCTTCGGGCAGGGGGTGAGAAGCCGTCTCTCAACCGAACGTGATCGGTTGATCCTTGCTGGTCAGGAATGGTTTCGCTCGGGGTGAGGGAGGGATGCGGCGTCTTGTGTCCGCTTCATGACCGAGGGGTGCGCGGTGGCGTCGGTGCTGGGAATGCTGGAGGAGCGGGAGGCGGCTGCCCGTGTGCGGGTGGAGGGTCTGCGGGAGGAAGCCGCTCGGCTGGCTGAGGTGTTGGAGGCCGCGGAGATCGAGCTGGACCGGCGGGTGATCGCGCGGGAGGAGCTGCTCGAGGCCCTGGCTGTGTCTGCGGCCGAGTCCACTGCGGTGACGGAGAGCGGGGCGGAGCAGGAAAGGGCGCCATCGACCGTGCCGGTGCCGGGCTCGACGGTGCCGCCGTGGCGGGACGGGCTGCCGGTGACGGTGCTGGCGCCGGACTATCAGCGGATTCTGGGCGTGCTGGAGGAGCGGCGCTCAGCGGGCGAGGGACCGGCGAAGGCCAAGGAGGTCGCGGTTCAGCTGGGCCTGGGGACGACACCGGCGAAGGTCGATGGGGTGCGCTCGAAGGCCAGGCGCCTGGCGGAGCGCGGGTGGCTGCTGCAGGAGACGTCGGGAGCGTTCAGCGCCGGCCGGCGGCCCGTGGCCGCGCCAGGCGCCGGCTCATCCGCGTGACCATCGACCACCGGATCATCGCCTCGCTGGAAGCGGGCAGCGTCTCGTAATCTCTCGCCAGACGGCGGGAGTTCATCAGCCAGGCGAACGTGCGCTCCGCCACCCAGCGTCTGGGGAGCACCACGAACCCTGTCATGTCGTCGGTGCGCTTGACGATCTACAAGGTCAGGGCGAGTTTGTCCCGGCACCAGTCGACGAGGCCGCCG
>NZ_CP176504.1:0-11989 GCF_046267975.1 Streptomyces flavusporus
TCGGCCAGGTCCGCGGGGCCCAGGTAGCGGCCGGTGGCGGCGTGGTAGACCTCGATGCGGTGGTCGTGGTGGGGCATGAAGCGGATACGGACCTGGATCCCGGTCTGGCCGGTCATCCACGGCCCCACGTAGTCGCGTTTCCTGAAGCGGATGCCGCGGGTGGTCAGCGTGCGGGTGCCGGCGTCCTCCAGGGTGAACGTCCACAGATCTGCGGCCGGCACGTCCCGCAGCGGGGTGGGATCGTCCTGCCATGCCTGAAGCGGAGTCTTGCCCCGCAACGGCGCCGGGCGGTGCTCGGTGTTCCACCAGAGCGTCCAGGCCAGAAGCTGGGTGGTGAAGTCCTCGAAGCCCAGCAGCACTTCGTCCTTCGGACGGGAGGAGCGTTTGCCGGGGCGCGGCTGGCGGGCGTAGCCGGGCAGCGAGGCCAGGAACATGGTCTCCACCGCACGGTTCAGGCCCTCGACGGTGCCCTTGAGGTGGGGGGTGTAGGCGGGCAGGTCCTCCACGGTGACGTCGAGGAGATCGAACGCGGCGGTCACTGTCCGGGACAGGAAGTCCTTGCCGCGGTCCACCCGCACTTTCTCGGGCACGCCGCCGAACGGGCCGTAGGGGTCATCGCGCAGGACTGCGGAGCGCAGCGCGGCCAGCACCGATTCCCGCGACGGATGCCCGGGCGTGACTGCCACACCGGTGATCGCGTTGGTGGCGCAGTCGGTGAACCAGGTGATCCACGGCCTGCGGGCCTTGCCGTCGACGTCGACCAGCACCGGCACCTGGACGTGGTCGGTCTCCCACACATGGTTGCGCCAGGAGCGTGGCCGGGTCAGGAACACATCGTGCTTGCGCGCCGCCCGCTCCCCTCCCGCGAGCCCGGCCCGCTCCCCCGGCGTCAGATCACGGCGGATCGCCCGGTGCAGCGTCGGAATCGACGGAGGCGGATCCCCCTCGCCCCTGGCCGCGCGAGCGGTCAGCTCACGATGCACCGCCGCGACGTTCCCCTTCCACAAGGCCAGCAGGCGGCGTACTTCGGGGGTGACGGAGAAGCGGTCTTTGCTCTGGGCCCGTGCCCCGGGCTCCGCGGCCGCGGTCTCGTCACGCTCGGCAGCGGCAAGCCACCGCCACACCGTGCGCTCGGTCACTTCCAACGACTGAGCCATCAGCCGTACATGGCGGGTGGTCAGTCTCTGTTCCTGCCGCAGGGCGAGCAGTCGGCGCACGGCAGGACCGCGCAGCGCCGACAGGGAGGAAGAAGGCAGGCCTCCCCGCACCCCCCTGTCCTTCCCCTGCATGCCGGAGCGGGAAGCGCCCTCTGTCGGCCCGGTCGCGCCGGTCACAGCGGCCCCATGAGCCGTGCGCAGGCCCGCTCCAGCATCCGGCGGTCCACTACCGCACGGCTCTTGCCGTAGATTTCGGCGGTCAGGTGCGAGGTCAGCTTCGCCCAGGTCCGGAAGTTGCCGTGTCCCACATGTTCGTCCACCCACGCGACATCGTCCGCGGTCACGTCCTCCCACAGCGGGTGGAAGGCCGTCATCGCCGCTGCCACCTCGCCCGGGCGAAGACGCGGCACCAGCTCCCAGGTCAGCACCCGAGAGGCCAGCGCGGGCACTCGGCGCAGTGCCCGTTCGCTGCCCGCACCCGCGAGCACGAGGGCCGTGTCCGTGTCCGGGTGGTCCCACAGCCCGCGCAGAAACTCCAGCGCCGGCCCCGGAAGGCGCTGTGCCTCGTCCAGGACCAGCACGCGGGGCTGCCGTAGCGCGTTCACCAGCATCAGATCGGCCTCCCCCGCCCCGCGCGGCAGACGCCTGCCCAACTCGAGGGCATCCGCGAGCACCCGGCGCAGTTCCGGCACCGTCGGGTGCACACCGACGTGGACCCGGCGAACCCGGGCCGGGTGCGACAGCTGGGACAGGGCGTACTGCAACGCAACGGTCTTGCCCTGGCCGGCATCGCCGTACAGACACACCACCGCCCCCACCGCGGCCGCGTGCGCGACCGTCCGCAGCACCGACCGCACAGCGGACGTGTGCACGACCTGGGCGCCCGGCACCAGGACCGGGACCTGCGCCAGGTGCTTCTGCTCCCGCAGAAAAACCTGCCCGCCGGTGCCTTGGCCGGCCACGACGTTCAAGCCCAGCTCGCTGAGCGGATCGGGCCTGCTCGGCCCGGCCACCACCGGTTCCCGCTCGACCATCAACGCCCGCCCCGCCCGGCGGTCCCTGCGGATCACCCGGTGCAGTGTCGACGCCGACGGAACCGACGCCCCACCAACCGCGGCCAGCCGGCGTCTCAGCTCAGCGACATTCCCTCCGACCTCGCCCAGCAGCGCCCACACCTCGTCCGACACCGCATACCCCTGCCGGGCCCCGGGTTCCGTCTGCCCGGTCGTCTTGGCCTGCTCCAGCCAGCGCCACACCGTGCGCTCCGAAACACCCACCGTCTCAGAGACCGCACGCACATGCCGGGTCGACAGCTCCCCCGCCTGCTGCCGCTCCAGCAGACGACGCACCACCAACCCCCTGGGCAGCACAGCCCCACGACCGGCCCTTACCTCTTGATCCACCCCACGATCACACCGACCGGGCCAACCTCACCGCATAAGAACTCTCGAACCTGAGACAACATCAGCCGCCATGAGATAAAGCCCCACGACAGCAATCCCATCCATCAATCTCTCACCTCATGACAGCGGACCACCCACCCGTAAACAGCCGCTGACCAGCCCCGTAACACCCACCCCCTGGACCAGCGCGACCGACTCTCACCACCACCGACACCAACCCGAGAGATCGCATCATGGTGATCGTCTGCCGACAGGATGGGGCTAACCAACCCGATCGTCGGGACGCCTGTGACACGCAGAGCTACACGATTTGAGACCTGCTGCGCGTGACACGGCACTGCCCCGTAGAGGAATCCCCCGGGCCAGAGATGGACACCAGGGCCGTACAGAACCACCTCGAAAACTCCGAATGCGTAGACCCCTACAGGGGTCTACGCCGTTCTTGGTGACAACAAGCGCGCCCTTGTGGCAACTACCGTGCTTCGGCTCAACAGCATGATGCTGTCGGGCTCGCGGCTGTTCGAGATCTACAGGTCGAACTCGAGGTGCTCGATGTCGGTGAAGCGGACCTCTTCCAGTTGGCCGGCGCGGCGGCCGTTGTCCTGGAAGTACACCTCCTTGAGCGCTTCGGCCGCGATCTCCTTCAGGCGCTGCTCGGTGGCGCCCTGCTCCTGGGCCTCGAAGAGACGGGCGGCGTAGCGGGGCGGCAGGGCGACGGTCAGGTGCCGGATGCGGTCCTGGTCCGTCGACCCGATCGGCGCGGTGTAGCCGAGCCGGGCCCGGGTGTCGATGACGATGCCGCCGGTGGTCGCCGCCTTCTCCCGTGCCTTCGCCCGGATCTGCGGCTGCCACCGGGCCTTCACCTCGCGCTCCAGGCGCGCGGCGAGGTCCGGACGCGGCTTCTTGATCTGGTCCTTCACGTACCGCTCGACGGTGCGCTGGGAGACCCGCAGCATCTGGGCGACGGCCTTGGTGCCCTTGAGTTGCTTGACCAGGTACCGCATCTGCGCGCCGGCTGACTTCGGGACCGGGCGTGTGAACGCCTTCTGCACCGCCTGGTCCAGGCCGTCCCCGAACATGCTCATCTCCTGCTACTCCCCGCTGTCCTTGTCCGTGACCTGCCCGTCCTTGATGTACCGGGCGAGGTTGAGCTCCGGCGCGTTGAACCGCTCGCGGACCTCCTCGCCCCACAGGACGCTCTGTGTGCCCTCGTGCTTGACCAGGCCCGGGTTGATGCCGAGCTTGAAGCCGCCCGGCAGCGGCTTGCCGTCCCGGTAGGGCAGGAAGTCCAGCGGGCTGGTGCCGTTGGCCGCGTAGACGACGCAGTCGGACAGGATCGCGACCGGGTACTGGCCGGTGAACGCCGCGTGCTTGACGATCTTGCGGTGCAGGTTGATCCGAGTGCGGGAGATGACCGCCGCGCGGATGTCGGGCCGCCATGTCGGGCGGGACAGGGCCCGCCACGGCTCACCCGGCTTCCAGCCCTCGCCCCGGGGCCGTTCGCGCAGCTTGCCCAGGCCGCCCTTCACCGTCGCCTTGACCGCCGATACGACGATCGCCAGCTCCGGGTCGCGCTCCTTGTAGCCGTCCATCGCGGCGAGGAAGTCGGCCGGCGACAGGTCGGCGTCCACGCCGAGGTCGGCCATGGTGGCGAGGAAGGCGTCACGGAGCCGGTTGTACCAGCCGTCCAGGTAACGGCCGTTCTCGTAGCGGACGTACGCCTCGATCGGCGTGACGTCGTAGCCGAGCTCCACCGCGTACGCCACGGTCGGCGTCGCGTACCAGGCCGGACCCTCGGGCCGCTCGCCCTTCGGCGTGAACGGGCTCGGCAGCAGACTCGCGTCCAGGTCCGCCCACTTGTCCTTGCCGACCTTCACCCTCGACAGATCCACATGGGACAGGTCGACCAGCCACGAGCCGGGCAGCTTCGCATCGAACACCGGGTTCTTGACGTGCGTCGGCGCGCCGAGGCCGACGGTCAGGCCGTTGGCGCCGGCGGCGAAGGCCATGTTCACGTCGATGCCCACCAAGTGCCGCAGCGTGCACTCGGCATCCGTCATCGGCCGCGCCCAGTCGTACGCCTCCTCGAACAGCTTCTCCGCCGGGCCACGCACGTGGAAGCGTGGCAGGTCCTTGAGCAGCGGGTGCCCGTCGGGGGCCTCGCAGGGGGCGCAGTCCACCGGGTCCTTGCCCAGGCTGCCGGGGTTGTGCTCGGAGTGCCGCTTGCCCGTCGCGTCGGGCTCGGAGGCGCGGGTCGGCGGGTGCAGGGCGGTCATCAGCTCCAGGCCGGTGACGGCGGTCGAGCCGCGCGGCGTCATCACCCGCGACCCGTACACGCCCAGCACGCGGGCGAGTTCCGCCGGCGGCAGCTGCCCGGCCTCGCCCCAGTGGCGGGTGTCCAGCGCGTTCCACGACGGGATGCACAGCTGCACGCAAGCGCGCTCCGAGCCCTGCGCGGGGCGGTAGATCCGCGCCCACGGCCCGAACCCGCGCTTGGTCAGCTTCCACTCCGCGCGCACCAGTTGCTTGATGACCTTGTGGCCCTCGGGAATCCGCCCGGCGAGCCGCTCCTCCTGTGTGAGGGCGACCGGCAGGCCGAAACGCTCCAGCGCCGCCTCGGTGAGCACCAGCAGCGGATCGGCATCCTTGCCCGGACCCGACAGCTTCGGCGCCCCGAGCTTCGCCTCCCTGTGCGTCCACTCCACCAGGGACGGGATCGACTTCGCGGGCACATCCAGGACCAGCCCGCCCGTGCAGTACGCGAGGACCTGGCCGTCGGCGTCGATGTCGACGACCGCCAGCGGACCGTTCTCGAACCGCAGGTCCGTGCCACCGGCCGGGGTGTTCGCCGGGGCGGCCTTCTTCGCGGCCGGGCGGCGCGACGGCGACGACGTCGGCCTGGTGGTGCGCGCCGGAATGGGCGCGGCAGCCGGAGGCACGGCGTTGGCGGCGGGGCGGGTCTGGGTGTTCTGTTCGGTCGTCATGGCCGCAGCCTCGGGCACCGCGTCTGTGGGCACAGGCTGCGCCTGCGGAGCCGGGGCGGGAGCGCTCGAGAAGGTCTCCGGAACGGCCGTGCCCTCAACGGGCACCGTGGCGTTGGGATCGGCGGGGTAGAGCTCCGCGAGCTTGCCGAGCAGTCGCGCGTACGCCTCGCGCTCCGGCGGCCGCGGCTCGGTCTTGCCGGACTCCCAGCCGCTGACCGTCGCGCGCCGAACGTCCAGGGCTGAAGCCACTTCGTCCAGTGTCAGGCCGTGGGCTTGGCGCAGCCGCTTACGTTCCGCTGGCGGCGGCAGCGCAGACCGGGACGCAACCAGCGCATCGATCCGATCGAACAACTCGGACATGGAACACCTCCTGAGCAACACCCTAGCCCAGGAACCGTACGGATAGCGTACGGTTGCCGTACGTATCGCGTACGAATTGCGTTGGGTAGGCGTCGATGCTGGAGTCCTGCCCTGTGTCCCGTCCTCGCGGCACCTGGGTCCGCGCGCCGCGGCCGCTGTGGGGACCAGGAGAGACAGCTCCGTGCGCTGGGACTGAAAGCAGCTGGGATGACCTCGGGGTGACCCCCGGCTTGGCGAAGGAGCCGAGAGACAGCTTGCGAAAGAGATCAGCTCTTCAGCCGTCCTCGGGGGAACCGGCTTGCTTGGATTCCGCTGGGCATCGGTTGCGAAAGCGCCCGCCGGGACGGCGGACACGAGACCGTGGTGGAGTGACCCATCACCCCGGCCTGCTGCGGACCGCTCCCCTGCAGGGGGAGACGACCTCGTCGCTGATCTGCCGCATCGCGAGCCGTTACGGGATGGAAGCGAAGACGTTGCGGTCGTGCTGGCAGTGGCGCAACTACCCGCCTGGGCACGACGGCGGGGGCGCGCGGGCCGACGCCGAGGTGCTGCTGAACGCAGCCGGACGGCAGCTCCTGGCAGGCCTGTGCAGCGTCGAGGAAGACGTGCTGGCGCGGGCGTTGCCGTCCTGGGGACAGGAGGACGCCAAGCTGTCGGCCGGAAAGCACGGGGTGCCGGCGGCGGCGTGGCGGACCGGGGGCGCGGTCGCCGGGCCGGTGGCGTTCGGCTGCCGCCTGTGCGCGGCCCGGCGCACGGGGACGGCCGTGCGGGTGGTGCGGTACGCGCCGCGATGGGAGCGGGTGTGTGTCCGGCACGGGCGGTGGCTGCTGGACGCGGACGCCGACCAGCCTCTTGAGCATCTGGACGTGCGGGGTGTGCCGGAAGTGGCCGCGGCGCAGCGGCGGTGGCTCGGAGTGGCGCGGCGGGCGGTACGGGCCGGAGCAGAGCCGGAGAGGGTGTTCGCGCTGGCGCACGCGGTGGTGGCCCGGTGGTGGGAGCAGGCTCTGCACTGTGAGCGCGAGGCGGTCTGGCCGCGGCGGCTGCACCAGGTCGCGGGCGGCAACGCCGGGACGGAGCTGGAGCGGTGGCGGATCGTGGGCCGGGACGCGGTCGTCTTCCCCGAGGTGGTGGCCGTGGCCGACGCGCTGCTGGACCCGGCGATGGCCGAGCTGGTGTGGAGGGACAGCGGGGCGGGGCAGCCGCGGCCGCTGCCCCCCGATGGGGCGTTCTGCCGCCGGCTGGGTGAGCGGGTGGGCCGTACGTGGCTGGGACCGCTGGCCGCGACCGACTACGGCGGCCCGCTGACCTCGTGGATGGGCGCCGTCATCCGCATCCGCCGCGGCGCCGGGGGCCCGCCGGGCTACGGCAACGATCCGTGGTGGCTGAGGCAGGAGCACGAGCCCGCCACCATGGCAGGACAGCTGCGCGTCCTGTCCAAGGAACGCAGCGCGCCCGGCTCGGGCACCACGTGGCGCTCTGCGGTGCCGGCCGAGCAGCGGGCGCTGATCACCAGCCTGGTCAACGACGCCGAAGAGCAGCTGACCCAGCTGCGCGGTGCCCAGTACGGCAAGACCGCCGACGCAGCGCAGCAGTTGCTGGGCAACCTCGGCCATGCCGCCACGCTGATCGACCAGGCTGTACGGGAGACCGCAGCAGCAGCCCTCGCGGCCGGGATGGCACTGGAGGATCTGGCGCGCTGGGTCCGCCTGCCGGCCGATGTCCTGGCCGAGGCACTCGCGGCCCACCGCAACGGGCAGCCGGGAAAGGAGCGGTGAGCAAGTGCCAGGAGGCAGGGAGGCGTGCACGGAACCGTCATCCGCAGGGCGATACCTCATTGCCCGGCACTCGTGATCAAAATCCGTGAAGCCGCCCGCCACGCAGGCAGGACGGGCTTGACTGGGGCGCGTGGGCAGCAAGGACGCAGCGGCCGCATCGGGTGACCGCTCACAGCACATGCAGACGGATACCGGATCCGAGTGGGAGGCGGTCTTCGTCGACCCCATCGGGCAGGTGGTGCAGCAGCGGTGGGCGGACGCGGTTCTCGCGGTGGCCTTCGAGGAGCTGGAGCCGGTGTCGGCGTTCCCGGTGGTGCCGGGGCGGCGGTGGGGGCCCGGCCAGTGGTGGTCGGCGACGACCGGCCGGCATGTGGCCTGCGGGTCGGCCCCGATGCGGGCGCAGCTGATGGTGCTGGACCGCGACCCCGAGGTGGTCGGCCTGGCCGGGCGGCCGGTCCGTCTGCTGTGGCGGGACGCGCGCGGCCAGGTCCGCTCGTGGGTGCCACAGCTCTTCGCCCGCCACCGCGACGGCACCGCCCTGCTGGCCGACTGCCCCAGCCACCCGGAAGCCGGCGGCGAGCGGGCGCAGCGGGCCGCGACGGTCCTAGAGGCGGCGTGCGCGCAGGCCGGCTGGAACTACCGGCGCCTCGAGCCGCTGGAGAAGACGCTTTCGGCGAACCTGAAATGGCTGGCCGGCTACCGCCATCCCCGCAACGCCGGCCGTCCCCGTCTCGCGGCCGCCGTACGTGAGGTGTTCGCACAGCCGCGGCCTCTGATCGAGGGCGCCGAAGCGGTGGGCGACCCGATCGAAGTCCTGCCCGCCGTCTTCCACGCCCTGTGGCACGGACACCTCACCACGCCCCTGAACGTACCGCTGCACGAGCGCGTCCTCGTTCGCAGCGGCGTCGGCGAAGGCCGTCGGTCCAGCACCAGCACCGGGAGCCTCGCCTCCAGCAGCGCGTCGGCCGACGAACACCTCGCGACGGACGGCGCCGGGGACGCGGCATCCAGAACCGACGGCCGCCATCGCGGGGGTGGGTGGTGAGCGGGCGGCGCGGTGGCAGGCCGGTGCTCGAGGTCGGCGCGCATGTCCGCTTCCGGGATGGCACCTGGCAGGTGGTCGCCCTGACCGGGCAGCAGGTCCACCTGGCGGGTGAGAGCGGAGACGACGAGACCGTGCTGGCCGGGCACCTGTTCGCCGACGACTCCTTCACCATCGTGGGGGCCGAGATGCCCCAAGCGGTGACGCAGTGGGGGTTGTTCGAGACCGCGCCCGAGCACGCGCGCCGCAAGGCTCTGGCCTGGCAGCGCCACATCCGCGAGGTGGAGTCCGGCCTCCCCGGCGGGCCCGGCACCGGTGGGGTGCCCCGGGCCGAGTACGACCCCGACCGGTTCACGCTCGCCCAGCGCGAGGAGACCAAGGCCGCGGAGCTGACCGCGATCGGCTTCGGGGCTGTCTCACGCACCACCGTGCAGCGCATGCGCCTGGCCTACCGCAAACAGGGCCTGTGGGGCCTGGTCGACCACCGCACCACCCGCCGCCCCAGCCCCACCGGGCGCACCGACGAACGCGTCATCGCCGCGATCGAGGAAGCACTGCGCCGCCAGCGCGGCCGCTCCAAGGGCACCGTCAAAGGCCTGACACCCCTGGTCGCGCAGATCCTTCAGGATCGGCACGGCCGCGGCACGGTGCCGATGCCCTCCCAGGCCACCTTCTACCGGCTCGTCCACCAGCTCGCCGCCCCCGCCGAACACCCCCACCGCCCCGCCCGCGCCCTCAACACCCCGGCTGGCAGGCGGGCGTTCACCCCGACCGTGGCGCTGCGGCCGGGCGAGCAGGTGCAGGTCGACACCACGCGGCTGGACGTCCTGGCCGTCTTCGACGACGGCACCACCGGCCGGCCCGAACTCACGATCGCCGTCGACGTTGCCACCCGCGCCATCCTCGCCGCCGTTCTGCGCCCCGCCGGAACCAAGGCCGTCGATGCGGCCCTGCTGCTCGCGGAGATGGCCGTGCCGCACCCGGCCCGTCCCACCCGGCCCGACGCCCTGTGCCTCGCCCGCGCCCCGCTCCCCCAACTGGAGCGGCTGATGAGCCTGGACGAACGGCTCCAGGGCGCGGCGGCCCGGCCCGTGGTGGTGCCCGAGACGATCGTCGTGGACCGGGGCAAGGTCTACCTGTCCACGGCGTTCAGCGCCGCCTGCGAGACCCTCGGCATCAGCGTCCAGCCCACCCCGCCCCACGCCCCCGCCGCGAAAGGCATCGTGGAGCGCACCTTCGGCACCATCAACGCGCTGCTGTGCCAGCACCTGCCCGGCTACACCGGCTCCGATGTCACCCGCCGCGGACCGGACGCCGAAACCGAGGCCTGCTTCAGCGTCGCCCAGCTGCAGGACCTGCTGGACGAATGGCTGATCCACTACCACCACCGCCCCCACGAAGGCCTGCGCCACCCCACCCTGCCCAAGAAGGCGCTCACCCCGAACCAGATGTGGGCCGCCCTCATCGCCGTCGCCGGCCACGTGCCCCTCCCCCTCAGCGGCAGCGACTACCTCGAACTGCTGCCGGTGCGCTGGCAGGCCATCACCGAACGCGGCATCCGCATCGACCACCGCACCTACGACGCGGACGTCCTGGCCCCCTACCGCGGCCAGCCCTCCCCCGTCACCGCGCGCGGCGGCAAATGGGAGATCCACACCAACCCCCACGACGCCCGCCAGGTCTGGATCCGCCTACCCGACGGACACCTGACAGAGATCCCGTGGATCCACCGCGACCACATCCACCAGCCGTTCAACAGCGCCACCTGGCAGCACATCAAAACCATCACCGCCCGCCACGGCGACCGCGACACCCACGAAGCCGACCTCGCCGACGCCCTCGACCAGCTCATGCGCCGCGCCCACACCGGCACCGCCACCCCCGGCGAACAGCGCCTGATCACCCGCACCGCACCACTGAAAACACCCCCGACCGCGGCCGACACCCGCCCTCCCCACGATTTGGACCCGCAGGCCGACAGCTGGGACGACGACAGCCTCGACGACCTCGACACCCTGCCCGACGCCGCTGAACAGGCCGACGGCGACGACGAAACCGTCGACAACGGCGACGCGCCCGTCCCGTACACCGGACTCGGCCTCTACGACCCCGCCCAGGAAGCCCTCAACTGGTGACCAGCCCCGCACGCAACCACCACGCCACCACCGACACCGAGGTACCGCTGCCCGGCACGCACGCAGCAGAGCCGGAGTGGCCGATCACCACCTGGCAGGGCTGGCACAACTTCGCCACTACCCCGCCTCTCGCCCCGCCCCAGCCTGGCAACGCACCCCGCAGCACGGAAGAACGCCTCGCCTACCACTCCGCGTTCGTCACCGTCCGCACCCCCGCCATCGACACCCTCGCCACCCAGGTCCGCACGTTGATGCTGCTCGGCCGCCACCAGCAGACCACCGCCCGGCCCTCGCTGATCGTCACCGGCCCCGCCGCGGCTGGGAAAACGACCGCCCTGCTCGAAGTCGGGCGCACCTGCCACCTCGCCCACACCCGCAAACACCCCGCCCCGCCCGGACGCGCCCACCAGCAGGTGCCGGTCGCGTACCTGCTGGTGCCGCCCGGTGCCACCGCCAAGACCCTCGCCTGAAGCTTCCCCTTGATCGCGGACACCTGGAGACTGGGACGTGTGAGCCCAGAGGAAGCAGTGCCAGGTGGGAAGTAAGTACACGAAGCGGTACTCGGAGGAGTTCAAGCGGGACGCGGTCGCGCTCGTGGCGTCTTCGGGCCGGACGGTGACCGAGGTCGCCCGGGAACTGGGCATCAGCTCGGAGAGTCTGCGGGGCTGGGTGAAGAAGACGAACGGCACCGGGCAGACCGGAGCGGGGACGTTGGTGGCCGCCGGGAGCGGGCTGGATGCGGCCGAGCGGGAGGAACTCAAGCGACTGCGCAAGCTCGCCGCCGACCAGGCCAAGACGATCGAGATTCTGAAAAAAGCGACGGCCTTCTTCGCGAAGGAGAGCGACCGGTGAGCGAGATATACCGGTTCATCCGCGTGGAGAAGGCCCACTTCACCGTCGTCCTGCTGTGCGCCGTCCTCGGCGTGGCCCGCTCCTCGTACTACGCCTGGGAAGCCGGAGAGCAGGCCCGCGAGGTACGCGAGCGCGAGGACCTCGCCCTGGTCCACGAGATCACCGTCATCCACGTCGCGTCGAAGAAGACGTACGGCGTTCCCCGGGTGCACGCCGAACTACGCCGCCGGGGGCGCCTGGTGAACCGCAAGCGCGTCGAGCGGCTCATGCGCGAACACCGC